>NZ_JAPEPW010000001.1:0-2380000 GCF_026339955.1 Streptomyces sp. NBC_01549
GCGAAGTGGTCCTTCAGCACGTTAATTACCCCCTGCGCCGGAGCCACGTTACGCAGCGGATCGGGCGGAGTGCCCGCCGCCTCTCCGGCGTGGCAGACCACGAGCACCAGTTGGTTCGCCCGAACCGAGGTCAAACCCGGCAAGTGCAGAAGCACGTCACGGGCCAGATCCGTTCCATTCATGAGGATGTCGCGGCCGCTTTTCTGGTGAACGGCAACAACTCCTCGCCTGCCTGAGCCGTGCATAGAGATGAAATAACTGTTCACCGGGTCCCATGGCACCCGACCCGAAAATTCGAACCGCGCGCCACCCCCGGACTTGATCCACACGTCCCGCAGACCAGCTATCAAACGTTCATGGTTTTGATCGTTCCATATATCCTCCTCGCTGGCATAGCCGAAGACCTCACCACTGTCGTCGGTGAGTGGCTCCATCACGTAGCTGCCGAGCCTCTGCGCTGCTCGTCGGATGCCCTGCTCCGTCTGATGCCCAGGCTTGTATCGTGCCCATGTGCCGGCCATAAGAGAGGTCCGAATCCTCTGGATGGGCGCGAGGAAGGTGCGGCCGTCACGGACTTTCTGAGAGAGCGAACCGGTGAAGCCGTAGACCGTGCGCCCCGTGCGAGCAGCTATCTGATCAGCCAGGAAGTCGGTGGCAGTGTGATGTCCCGCCAGCACCACGGTATCCGCCGATGCCAGCAGGGGATCCCCCGCCACCACGTCGCCGAATTCCTCCCTGGTCAGCCAGTAGTCGTGGCCGGAAGCACGCAACGAGACCCGCCCGAGGGCAACGTCGTGGTCGGCGGCCACCAGGTAGACCCTGTCTCCTCGCCACAGCGCAGGGGAAAGGACATCTTTGCCGGGGTCATACCACAACACATCTCTGGCCACGGCCTTGGGCCAATTCGGAACGAGTACTCTCCCAGCGTCCAACGGCGCCTTTTGAAGAGGGCTCCTGCTCCACCATCGCGCGGAGACGCCGCCGGTTCGAAGAACCGGCTCCTTCGAGTAAAGATCAGCTCGAATGAGCTTCAGTTTGTATGCGCGCAGCGTGTCGGAATTCGCGAGGGCCTCGAAATCACGAGACAGGATCGCCTGTTCGATCAAATCGATCAGACGGTCCCATGCACGTTCGACCACCCCGACGTCGCCCTCTTCCATCAGCAGAGCTGTCCGCGTCAAGCTGTTCTTGAGGGTGGCCATACCCCACGGGGGCCGACCGGCGGCGAGGTTCTGCGTCAATCGGTCCGCATGCGCCGTGGCCATACCCCGGACATCTCGCGGCCGGGAGGGGGGGAACGGGTCCCGCGAAGACGACGGTACCGGCCCCATCGAAGTCTCGGTCCGGCCGCCCCCCAGAAAGGTCGGCCTTCCTCCACCCGGAGTCACCGCACGCCGCGGAGCCACCACCGGAGTCACCGCACGCCGCGGAGCCACCACCGGAGTCACCGCACGCCGCGGAGCCACCACCGGAGTCACCGCACGCCGCGGAGCCACCACCGGAGTCACCGCACGCCGCGGAGCCACCACCGGAGTCGGAGTCACCGCACGCCGCGAAGCCACCACCGGAGTCGGAGTCACCGCACGCCGCGAAGCCACCACCGGAGTCGGAGTCACCGCACGCCGCGGAGCCACCACCGGAGTCACCGCACGCCGCGGAGCCGGGGCAGCGCCGGCCCTGGGGACGTTCGCTGCCTGCCGCCCGGGCTGGGCAAAGGATTGCGGGGTGTCCCGCGAGGGAGGCGGCCCCGGGTACGGGATGCGTACGAACATCCCGGGCGCCTGCCGGCTGCGGTCACCCACGTACGGGCCAAGGCGCGCTACCCTGCCGGCGCCGGTGAGCAGCCGGACCTCGCCGGTACTCGCAAAGACATGACGGCGGGTCACCGCGGCGACCGTGCGCGCCAGGTCCTGACCCCCCGCACCCATGTGCGATCCCGCCAGCACGGCAACCTCGTCGGGTAGCCTCCCGACCAGCAGGGGGTCTTTAGCCAGCAGACCAGCGAAATGATGATACGTCAGATACAGCCGGTCGCCCGGGACGGCCGGGTTGCGCAGCACCACACGACCGTGCTCGACCTCGGCCAGCACCACATACGGGTCATGGCTCTCACGACTCCACGGCGCAGCAACAAACTCGTCGGAGCTCGGCGTCAGGGGATCCCCACGTCTGGGGGTGAGCACGGTGGAGAGGTCGAAGCCAGTGATGGAGCTAGACGTCCAGTTACGCCCCTGGGCCAGCCCGCCCGGCCGACCCGGCGGCCCAGGGATCTCCGACTGCCGTCCCAGCAGCCCGGAACGCGCCAGGTAGTACCAGCTCAACGCGGCAAAAGAAGCCAACGCCGCCTCGGACACACCGGAGCGGCGCGCGTCCTCGACCAGCCGCAACAGCCTCTCGTACTCGACCTCACCCGGACGCGTGCGGGGGTCGAGGTGAAGCACCCAGCCCGTCACCTGCTCAAGGCCCACCTGGACACCCGCATCGGCGCTCTTCCTCAGCAGTCCGTCCAGGATGCCCCGCGCCTGATCGCGCTGCTCGGTCCCGAACGCGCCGGTGAGGTCGATGGGTGCCCGCGCCCCAGCGGCCGTGCCCGGTGAGACGCCGACGGGCCCGACACCCCGCCCCGGAACGGCGGCAGACAGCCCAGACGGCCCGGCCGAGGGCGCCCGCACAACCGGCGCCACCGCGCCGCCCACCACCGGTGCGGCATAGGAGGAACGAGAAACAGAACCGCGAAGTCGGTCCGGACCACCGGTACCGCCAGGAAAGGCCGGGCGTTCCGTGGCGCCAGGTGTCGCCGAACGCCGAAGCCCGCCCACAGCGGCGGCCGTCCCGACCAGACCAGAACGCCGGCCGACCACGTCACGCCCCGGGCCCGGGCCCGACAGACCAGACCTCGAAGACTCTGCCCGCCCCACGACGGCACCAGCACCAGCAGACGAATCCCGCACACCCAATGAAGAACGACGCCCACTCCCCCCGACACCTCCAGCACCACTCCGCCCGTCACCGCCACCCCCCGACGACCCGAACGGCCCGGACGGCCCGGACAGCGAAGAAAAGAAACCCCCCGCACGCCTGCCCGACCCCCCACGCAGACGCAACGGACCGGCACCATCAACCTCTCGGGCCGAATCGCCCCCGGAACCAACCGCAGAACCGGAAGACCCTGCCGCCGAGTGCCCCGACTGGGAGAGCAGCCGGTCCATGACACGGCGCAGGGACCCGCCACCGGTCCAGCCACTGCTGCCACCCCTCAGACGCATCGTCTCTCCGGGTGACCTGCCCGCAGAGGAAGAGGCGGCCGAAGCAGGACGGCCCCCGCCCAGGGCCGAAGCGGGACCGGTGGTGGGAGCGGGGGGACGGGAGGCTGCCGGCGTCACAGACGCGGCAGCACCCTCCCGCCCGGGAACACCACCCGTCACCGACGGCCCGTCCGAGCCACGCCCGGCAGCGAGGACACCGGAGGCACCGGAGGCACTGGAGGCACCGGAGGAAACCGGGGCACCGGCAGCCGACGGCTGTGGCCGGTCCCCCGCGGTCCCGCCCGCCCCGGCCGCCACGGTGGACACCCCGCCGGCACTCTTCGGATCAGCGCCGGAAACACCCCCGACGCCGGCCCCCGCGGCACGGACCCCGCCCGCACCCGCGCCGTCGGTCCCAGCATCCGCACCAGAGGACCCCACACCAGCAGCACCGGCGCCCGAAACACCGGCAGAGGTACCGGCACCGGCAGGGGTGCTGCCGGCACCAGGCGCGGTACCAGGAGCGACAGCGGGGACAGGAGCGGGAGCGGCAGGCTCCGTCCCGGGATGATCGCTGCGCAGCACCGTGTGGAAACCGGGCAGTCCACCGGGCACGGCCGCGCTACCCGCCGCGACCGGCCCGGTCGCGGACGTCCCGGCTCGCGGCAGTTCCGATTCAGCCCGAACCTGCCCGGACGCCGTGACATCCCCGGCCCCGGCCCCAGCCCCAGCCCCGGCCCCGGCCCCGGCCCCGGCTCCCGCAGCGGCGACCGGACCCGTCCCGCCCGCCGCCACCGGCCCCACCTGCGCCTGCGCCTGCGGCGGCCCGGCCAGGCCTGCCAGGCCGGAGGAGACATCGGCATTCACGGATACACCGGACGACGCGAACCGTGACGTGCCAGCCGACCCCGCCGCTCCCGCTCCAGCCGACCCCGCTCCCGTCGACCCCGTTCCCGTCGACCCCGGTGCCGCCGCCCCCGTTCCAGCCAAGCCCGTTCCAGCCGCCCCCGTTCCCGCCAGGCCCGTTGCAGCCGACCCCGGTGCCGCCGCCCCCGTTCCAGCCAAGCCCGTTCCAGCCGCCCCCGTTCCCGCCAGGCCCGTTGCAGCCGACCCCGGTGCCGCCGCCCCCGGTGCCGCCGACCCCGTTCCAGCCGACCCCGCGCCGGCCGGGCCCGCTCCCGCCGACCCCGCCGTTCCCGTTCCAGCAGCCGACCCCGTTCCCGCCGACCCCGTTCCAGCCTGGCCCGATCCCGTTCCAGCCTGGCCCGTTCCCGTCGACCCCGTCGTTCCCGTTCCGGTCGACCCCGCCCCCGTTCCCGGGACCGTCAACCCGGCTCCCGGCGCCTCCGGGTTCTCCTTCGTGTCGCCGGTCTTGAAGTCCTGGTCCGTAAACCCGCCACCGCCCTCACCATGAAGGATGTCGATGTGGGGAAGGGTGCGTTTCTTCTGGAGGGACCTCGTCGGTGACCAGTACGGACGTGGTCGTTCCGGGAAGAACGACACGATCTACCGTGACGCGGTTTCCGGAGGGCCAACGCGTTGACCAGGTGTTTCTCGTCCCTCAAGAAGAAACGCACCCTGGTCGGCTCGTGTGGCACCTTGGTCGTCTGCTCTGTGATCGCGAGCGGGAGCGCGTGTCCGCGGATGACGATGACCATCTGGTGTTCGGCTTGGCCGCGATGGAGATCGGTCCGGGTCTCCACCTGGTAGCCGCGGCTTTCCGCCTCGGTAAGGAGCGCGTGCATGATCCGCAGGGCACGGTCGGCCCGCTCCCGCGACACGTGCAGAGGGATGACCTCGGGCGTCCCGCGGGTGTCGACTACGGTCTTGGACCTGCCGAGGGCCTTGCACGTGGCACGGACGAGCTGATGGGGACGGCCCAGCACGTCGGGGACGTCGATGGTCGGTACCGGCGGCGGTTGCGCAGCTCTCTCGGCTTCCTCGTCGACCAACGTGAAGACGCAGTCGCCACGCTGCCGTCCGGTCCAGCGCAGCTTGAGCTCGCCTGGCACGTGATCGTGATGGAGCGCGTCGTAGAAGGCCGCCCGCCACCGCCCCCGGGTCTGCGGGCCCGGATCAGGGACGGTGAGCTTCCAGATAGTCGCGGACTGCAGTCGAGCGATCAGCTCGGCTCCGTCGGTAGGAGCGCGCTCGGCCTGTTCGGCATCACCGGCCAAGCGCTCCTTCTCGGCTGGGTGCGTTTCTGGGTGCGTTTCTTCTGGAGGGACCTCGTCGGTGACCAGTACGGACGTGGTCGTTCCGGGAAGAACGACACGATCTACCGTGACGCGGTTTCCGGAGGACCAACGCGTTGACCAGGTGTTTCTCGTCCCTCAAGAAGAAACGCACCCGTTCGGGTTCGTCGTGCAGGAGGAGAAGCCGGGTCCATGCGTCGAGGTCGGCGGCGATCGTGGCGGCCGGCAGCCAGGCGGCGTTCATCTGCCAGGACTTCGAGGGCAGCAGCCCGAGGCCGACCCGCTTGATCGCTTTGACGCGGTCCTCGACCTCGGCGTGATCACGGTAGAGGGCGTCGACGAACCACACCTGCCCGGAGCCGGGCACCCCGGAAAGCCCCTGGTGGGCGGGGATGTTCGTGGCGACGATCTGGTAGCGGCAGCCGGTGCGCTTCTCGAACGCGGTCAGCTTCTTCGTATCCCGCCGCGAGGGCTTGACCCGGCGCGCGATCAGCCGCATCCCGGCCGGCCAGCCGGTCAGGTCACGGACCCCGGTCAGCTCGGCGACCTGGTAGGACACCCATTCCCCATCGGGTCCCTTGATCTCGTGGAGTTGGCCGTCCTGCCGCAGTGCGGCCGTCCACACGTTCTCGGGCAGCAGCGCGATGGCCCGCTCGTCCGTGGCGTTGATGGCCCAGCCGGTCACCCAGCGCACCCGGCGCCGGCTGGTGGTCAGACTCTGGAGATGGTCCAGGACCTCGTGGCTGAAGGCCGCGCCGTCGATCCGCACCAGCAGCTTCGACCACAGCGGGAGCGGGAGCTGCCGAAACGCCGAGGCCAGGACGCTCTTGTGGTCGGCGACATCGTTCGGTGGCGCGTTGCCGGGCCGCAGCAGCATGGCGACGCACTCACGGGTGTTGGCCACCCACGCCCCCAGCGGCATGTGACCGAAGGTCCCCTTGAAGGTGCCCGCCGCGCCTTCCTTGCGGCTGGTGCAGGTCACGATGGTCGCATCCAGGTCCAGGACGTACCAGCCGGTCAGCTCCCGGCCGCACACCGAGATCCAGGGGAAACCGCCGGGCCGCAGGGCGAGCAGCGTCCACACCACGCGGCGTATCGCGGCACGGGCGCGTTCCACCCTGGCCGCGACCGGGGCGTCGATCGCGGCCAGGGCGCGGCGCAGGGTGCTGTCCGAAACCGGGCGCGGGAACACCGCACGCCAGTGGTACGGGAGTTGCTCGGCCTCCAGGACGTTCGTCGCGCCGAGCACGATCGCACAGGCCAGCTGGACCAGCGCCATGCCCCGGTCCCGCCAGCCCGGCCCGGTGCCCTTCGGCAACGCCGCACTCAGCGCGGCGGCCAGGCCGACGCGGTCGGCGACCTTCCGCAGCAGCACCACGCCCGCGTGGCCGATCAGGTTCTTGCCGTCGGCCCGCACGGCAAGCCGGTGATCCCATTCGGTACTCTTCACCCGTTGGGTGCCTCTTCTCTGCGACGGTTTTGATCTCGACAATCCAGATCATCGCAGGTGAGAGGCACCCTTCTGCTGTCGGGGCGTCAGCTCAAGGGTTCAGCTGAATACATGAGGCCAACTCGTCAAGGCGCCGATCGTGCTGGTGTGGGACCGGCTCAACACAGCTGAGCAGCTGTTCACGCTGCGTGGGATCGTTGAGCCGCATGCGTTCGAGGGCCCAGGCGCCCTCCAGCAGGAACTGGTAGTCCGCCCGGTCCTCCACCGCCGCGGTGAAGACGTGACGCAGGAACCGCACCAACCCCATGAGGGTGTCCTCGCGCCAGTGGTCGCTGGGTGGTTCGGCTCCGGGCCACCGCATCCCGATCCCCGCAGCCAGCTCTGCCAGCCGGCTGCGGTCGGCGACGGCCGGAACTCGACCAGACGAGCGCTGTCACCGCCCATGCGTTCTGCCGCTGGAGCAGTCCGATCATCGCGAGGAGATCCTCCCGCGACGCAGACTCCAACCCCGACGACATGACCACAGATCCTGCCGCACCTACCCACAACCTGTCACATCGTCAGGCAACGAGCCCGCCCGCAACCTTCTGAATGTTTACAATAAAACCCTGCCGAAAATGTTCCACCGCCAGTCACCGTCGAACTCGACGTGGAGAACCTGCCACAGCGTGTCGCGCGGAAGGAGAAGTTCTGATTCTTTGTCCGAGATGTAAAGAGCAGTCGTACCCTTGGGGAGAAATAAATGCAGACGGAATCTCCCGTGAAAGCTTGTGATTGGATCGAGGGTGGTGGACATGAATCCGGCTTCCCGAAGCACTCGCCCCGGCAGTTTCGGAATTTCTTCGGGCGTGAACCCCCCATGGACATTTCGTGTTACCACAATGGGTTCGCGAGTGTACGCTGGCTCCAATCCGGTTTTTCCTGGTCGGGAGAATGCACGGTCAAGCGCGGCGATATTTTCATCCGTGCTTTCCAAGACCCTCCTCAGGTACTCTTCGCCGGACATCTGTTCTTTCCGCACGGCGAATTGCTCTGCCGGCGGAGCGGATTCATTTTCCTCGGAAACATAGACATCGTATATTTTTTTCGGACTGATTTCCGTGTAATGAGTTTCATTCAGCCACTTCTCGAGCAGCCCTCGGAGTGATTGGTTGATGTCGCCGTATCCGGGCTTGAAAGGAAGCCTGAACCTTTGCCCCCCGTAATTGATGTACGAGCTAATGGCCTCGCGCGCCTGCATATCCAAGTGTGCAACGCTCGGGGTGTGCAGCTTCCCCCAGTTATGGGCGTCCTGTCGCCGAGTGAAAATCCGCACCGGAGGGCGAGATGAGACACCATCCTGATCCACAAGCTTGTTCCAGTCAATGAAGTCGTCACGCCGACGGTCTCGGCCACTGAGGGCGGACGCGCCTTCTGGAACTATACGAGGATACTCCCGTACGGCCCCGCCGTCGGGGGGTTGCGCATCGGTCACGGCAGCCTCGGTGCCCTCCGCAAGATTCTCTCCGCCTTGCATTCTCGGACCGCGCGCAGGTACTGCAAGGAACCGCTCGCGCCGCAATAGGAGCCAATCGCGGAACTCGCCCAACGTCGAATTAGGGTGCTCCGCTACGTGGAGGTGTGCGCGGTCAGTCAATCGAAAAAGTGCGGCCTTTCGGCTTTCAGGGGAAGTCAGGGCGAATGAATTGTCGCCCTCTTGGTCTTTTAGTAGAATGTCTATTAGGGCTGTCGAAAACCGATGCTGGATTCCTTGTTCAGCCCTTCGCATACGGTCTATGGCGAGCGTGCCTCTACGCAGTCGGCCATAGTCGGGCCAGCCCTCTACATCACTGCCGAAGACATCCCGCATCCAGCGCTCGATCAGCCCCAACTCTTCGTGTTTCGGCTTCGTGATCGGCAAACCACCCCCAGCACGGACTGTGGGCCGGCCAACGACAGCATTCGGCTGGTCGGTACGGTAGTGCTTGTCGACCAAGCGAAGTTCGCTGAGCGAACCGCGCGCGGCCGAAAGCTCAGCGTCGCCCGCTACGCGCACACCTGTACCTGATGCCACGCGCGGACGCGAGATTGGCTGCGCGTATACACGTCCCATGCTCGGGCTGACGCCGACGGAACCAGTAGCACCGCCAGCGGAAACGGGAAAACTACTGTTGAACGTCCGGTCCGGCCCGCGCCCTCCTCCTGGTATACCGGTTCCCCCTCTGACGAAACCGTCCCTACTAGGCGAAGGCGCCCGCCGCAGACCGGTCGGCATGCTGGTATTCCCATGGTTCGGTACCGCACTGCCTCTACTCGGCAGAGGCCGGGTGGCTGGCGTGCTGCCTGGAGGCACAACGCCCCACGCAGCGACCGGGTGGCCGGCCGCCGACGAGGGACGTCGTGAACCTACCGCTCTCGCCAGGGAGTCTGCAGCCCTAAGAATGAGTGAAGATCGGCGACCAGTCTCGCCGCTGCCCGTGGCCACGCCACCGGACGACGCAGCCGGATAGCCCGTAGCCCCCGTCAGGGAGGCGGAGCTTTGGCCCCTCAGTGAGACCCGACGACCGGTAGGAGTGATTCCCTGGTAGCTATCGGCCTCGGTGGGCCCCGTACCCAGCCTCCCCGGTGAGGGACTCGGCACCCGCCTCCCCGACCACGAACGGCTACCGTCACCCAGACGCCCACCTTTGTCGGAATTGACACGCCCGGGTCCCGCAGCCCCGGATGCCTCCGAGATTGGTGTCGGAGCTGACATAGCTCCAGAGTTCACACCATGCGCAGCCAGCAAATCCGACGCGCGTACGGACCCCCTCCGGCTGGGTTCCGGCGGGACCGGCCCGCGCGCCCTCGGCGCAAGCGAGGGCATACGAAAGAACCGCGCCGATATCCCGCCCACGCCCGGCCGACCTTCAGACCCTGTCACCGGTGTCACACCACCCGGGTCCGGAGCCGGGTTGGCCGACCGCCGCCCCCCGGAGACTGGGTGGCCACTTCCCCCCGCCAAAGAGCCCACGCCCTCACCAGGCACACCACGGTCATCACCGAAACCCCGATAGTCCTCAGGAAAGGCGGGACGCCGCTGCGGCACCGGGGTGCCGGTGTCCCGGCCACCGGAAGGCCCGGCCGCCGGACGGCCCGTACCGGAGATACGCGCCTGGAACCGGTCCGCGACACCACGCAGCGACGGACGGTCACCGCTGCCACCCGTCAGACGCATCGGCTCTCCGGGTGACCTGCCCGCAGAGGAAGAGGCGGCCGAAGCGGGGCGGGCCCCGCCCAGGGCCGAAGCGGGACGGCCCCCGCCCAGGGCCGAAGCGGGACGGGTGGCGGGAGCGGGGGGCTGGGAGGCTGCCGGCGTCAGGGAAGCGCTGGTGCCGCGATCGCGGGAGAAGAAGAAGGATCCGCCGCCGCTCGCGGACGTGCTCGCCTCGCGTCCGCCAGTGCCGACGGGCCGTGGACGTTCCGGCCCGGCGGTGCTGAGCCGCCGCTCCCCCGGCGACGGCGCCGTAGGAGCCTGCGGGGGACCGGCAGGGAAGGGCCTGGACCCCGCAGCCGCGAGCCTGCCGTCACGCGAGATGCCGCGCACACCGGAACCAGTCACTCCAGAAGGCCCACCGCGCTGTCGGGCAGGGTTTGGTTCCCCCGCGGTCCGGTCGGTGTCCCGGTGCGGGACGGCGGTCAGGGGCGTTCCCCCGTCCCGTGCCCGGACCAGACGATCCACCAGCTCATCCACAGACGGACCACGTACCCCGTCAGGGACGGTACGGGACCCGGCCGCACCCCGCGACCGGCGATCCTCCGGAACAGCACCACCACCGGCCCCTCCTTCCTCAGACCGCCCGGCACCGCCTACGGAGCCGTCACCGGCCCGCCCGGCACCGCCTACGGAGCCGTCACCGGCCCGCCCGGCACCGTCTACGGAGCCGTCACCGGCCGGGGTCCGCCCGACGGACACCTCCGGACTCCGGGCCGGGCCAGGACTCGCGTCGGCCGCCCGCTCCGGCCCCACGACGGCCTGCCCGCCCACACCGGCACCCTCACCCGGCCCGCTGCGAACCGTGCCACCGGACGAGGACACCCCACCGGACGAGGACACCCCGCCGGCCCGGTCCGACCCGCCGGCCGGTGCAGACGCGGCAGCACCCTCCCGCCCGGGAACACCACCCGTCACCGACGGCCCGTCCGAGCCACGCCCGGCAGCAAGGACACCAGAAGAAACAGAGGCACCAGAGGCACCGGAGGAAACAGGGGCACCGGCAGCCGACGGCTGTGGCCGGCCCTCCACGGTCCCGCCCGCCCCGGCCGCCACGGTGGACACCCCGCCGGCACTCTTCGGATCAGCGCCGGAAACACCCCCGACGCCGGCCCCCGCGACGCCGGCCCCCGCGGCACGGACCCCGCCGGACACCGCCGCCCCGCCCGCACCCCCGCCCTCGGTCCCAATGACCGCACCAGAGGACCCCACACCCGCCGCGGTCCGCACCGCAGCCGGAACAACACCAGCAGCACCGGCGCCCGAGACACCGGCAGGGGTACCGGCACCGGCAGAGACACCGGCAGGGGTACTACCGGCACCAGGCGCGGTACCAGGAGCGACAGCGGCGGGCTCCGTCCCGGGATGTTCGCTGCGCAGCACGGTGTGGAAACCGGGCAGTCCACCGGGCACGGCCGCGCCACCCGCCGCGACCGGCCCGGTCGCGGACGTCCCGGCTCGCGGCAGTCCCGATTCAGCCCGAACCTGCCCGGACGCCGTGACATCCCCGGCCCCAGCCCCGGCCCCAGCCCCGGTCCCAGCCCCGGTCCCGGGAGCGGCGACCGGACCCGTCCCGCCCGCCGCCACCGGCCCCGCCTGCGCCTGCGGCGGCCCGGCCTGGCCGGCCAGGCCGGAGGGGACATCGGCATTCACGGGTACACCGGACGACGCGAACCGTGACGCGCCGGACGAAACCCCCGACCCCGTTCCAGCCTGGCCCGTTCCCGTCGACCCCGTTCCCGTCGACCCCGCCGCTCCCGTTCCAGCCGACCCCGTCGTTCCCGTTCCAGCCGACCCCGCCCCCGTTCCCGGGACCGTCGACCCGGCTCCCGCCGCCTCCGGCTTCTCCTTCGTGTCGCCGGTCTTGAAGTCCTGGTCCGTAAACCCGCCACCGCCCTCACCATGGGGGAGGTCGATGTGGGGAACGTGGATGTGGGGGCGTTCGGCCATGACACCGACCGCTCCCGAGATGAAACCCAGTCCCAGACCACCGCCATAACCCGAGGCCGCGTTACCGATGACCGTGGCACCCAGCCCCGCCGCCCCGCCCACCGCGGCCCTGGCGGGCAGCGACCTCAGCCCCGCGGCACTCTTCCACTCCGTGAAGTTCTCCGTCTTCCACGCCGGCCGCGTCACCGCCGGCGGCGTCACCCAGCTCGTCATCTCCGCCCGGACCTCGGCCACACGAATGACCCGCTCCGGGCCCTTGAGGCCCTCCGCGTCAGCCCTGCGCGCCCCGAACTTCTCCCCCAGCCTGCCCACCGCGGACTGCACCCCATGGATCAGACCCGCGCCCAGCACGCCACCGGCCACACCCGTCAACGCGCCGAACGCCGTGGCCTGCGTGTTCCACGACTGCCGCGTCCCCGCCGCCATCTGACCCGCCTGGATCCCCACGTCCAGACCCACGTTGAAAGCCGTACCCGCCAGCGCGCCGTTGACCATCCTGCCGCCCAGCTCACCCGCCGAACGCGCCACACCCTTGTCCACACCCAGCCGCTCCAGCAACTGCGCGATCCGGCTCGCGGAAGCCGCACCCGCCGCCTGCAACGCACGCGAGAACGACGCACGCGCGGCCACCGAACGCAAAATCCGGCCCAGCAGCGTCCTGGCCACCACCGCCGCCGCGGCCTCCACCGCCTCGATCAACGCCGCAACACCCGGCACCCACGACCACGGCAGCAACGCCGCCAGCTCCGCCGCCAGCCAGATCATCACCCCGATGATCATCAACTTGCCGTACTGGATCTCCGCCGCGGTCGACTTCGCCGAATCCCCCAGCGCGTTCGCCGTCTCCACCAGATCCGGTATCACAGCCGACAACCGGTCCAGCAGATCCGTCATCGCATCACCGGCCGGACCGGTCGCACTGGCAGCCGCACCAGGAATCACACGCCGCAACGCCTCAAGGATCTCACCCAGCAGCCGGGCCGCCTCCTGGTCCAGCTGCCCCAGCTCCCACAGGAGCCCCTCCTTGACCTTCGGCCACTCACTACCCACCACGATCTTCGCCAGCCCGGCCAACGCCCCCGGCACCTCGATGGTGTCCACGCTCAGCTCTCCCTGAGATCAGCGGCGATCTTCCCGGTCGTCTCATCCACCTGCTGGAACACACCCGCCGTACCGTGCGCCGCGTCCGCCGAACCCACACCCAGCGGACCCAGACCCTGTATTGCCTCCACCAGCCCCTGCTGAGCCGGCAGAAAACTCTCCCTCAACTGCCGCCCCTCCTCACCATCACCAAACACATCCCCATCGCCCAGCTCCCGCGTCCGCGCCCGGAGCCGGCCCGCGAGCTCCCCCCACTGCTCACCCAGCTCACCCAGAGCCGCCCCCACCCGGGCCATCCCCTCAGCGTCATTCCTGACCGTCTCCCCCACCACCAACCACCCTCTCCGTCAACACCCCGGCCACCACCACGAGCCACGGCGAAGCAGACCTGCGACGACACAGCGTTCGCCCCCCACCCCGGAGCACATCCCCAACTCAACCGCTCCGGCCGCCACCGGCCCACCATCCCGGACACAGCCTGCCCTTCCACCCCCCAGGAAGTACCCCAAACAGGCCCCGGCCTGGCCCTGAACGGCCGTTGGGACTGTCCTGAAGTTGGCTCTGCCAAGATTTTCGTAGCTGTTGATCGCTTGCCTGGATGGATCAGTTGAGCAGGATGCGGTGGCGGAGGAGGCGGAAGCCGGCCCGGCCGTACATCTGGCGCTTGATCAGTTTCGTTTTGTTGTTGACGCCTTCGGTCCCGCCGTTGTGGAACGGGAGGGTGAGCCCGTTGGCGACGGCGTCGTGGTCGCGTTCCAGGCCGCGGGTGAAGGCGTGCAGGTGGGGGAGGTCGTCTTCGCGGACGTGGGAGATCCACTCGTGGAGGCGACGGCTGTTGTCCGCGGCGGGTTTGAGGAGGTTTGCGAAGGTGCGGATGTGGCCGCTCAGAGCGGTCATCTCGGGGCAGGACCCGGTCAGGGCCGTGAGGAGCTCGCGGTCTTTGTCCTTCAGCTGATCGGGGGCGGTGCAGAGCAGGCTCTTGAAGCGGCGGGGCGGGACGGCGGGGGGGTGCGTTTCTTCTGGAGGGACCTCGTCGGTGACCAGTACGGACGTGGTCGTTCCGGGAAGAACGACACGATCTACCGTGACGCGGTTTCCGGAGGGCCAACGCGTTGACCAGGTGTTTCTCGTCCCTCAAGAAGAAACGCACCCTGTGGGGAACGTGGATGTGGGGCCGTTCCGCCATGACACCGACGGCACCGGAGATGAACCCGAACGGCAGACTGCTGCCATACCCCGACACGACATTGCCCAGGACCGTGGCACCCAGCCCCGCCGCCCCGCCCACCGCGGCCCTGGCCGGCAGCGACCTCAGCCCCGCGGCACTCTTCCACTCCGCGAAACTCTCCGCCTTCCACGCCGGCCGCGTAACCGCCGGCGGCGTCACCCAGCTCGTCATCTCCTGCCGGATCTCGGCCACGCGGTGGACCCGCTCCGCGCCCGCGAGCCCCTCCGCGTCAGCCCTGCGCGCCCCGAACTTCTCCCCCAGCCTGGCCACCGCGGACTGCACCCCATGGATCAGACCCGCGCCCAGCATGCCACCGGCCACACCCGTCAACGCGCCGAACGCCGTACTCTGCGTGTTCCACGACCGCCGCACCCCCGCCGCCATCTGACCCGCCTGGATCCCCACGTCCAGACCCACGTTGAAAGCCGTACCCGCCAGCGCGCCGTTGACCATCCTGCCGCCCAGCTCACCCGCCGAACGCGCCACACCCTTCTCCACACCCAGCCGCTCCAGCAACTGCGCGATCCGGCTCGCGGAAGCCGCACCCGCCGCCTGCAACGCACGCGAGAACGACGCACGCGCGGCCACCGAACGCAGAATCCGGCCCAGCAGCGTCCTGGCCACCACCGCCGCCGCGGCCTCCACCGCCTCGATCAACGCCGAAACACCCGGCACCCACGACCACGGCAGCAACGCCGCCAGCCAGATCATCACCGCGATGATCATCAACTTGCCGTACTGGATCTCCGCCGCGGTCGACTTCGCCGAATCCCCCAGCGCGGTCGCCGTCTCCACCAGATCCGGTATCACGGACGACAGCCGGTCCAGCAGATCCGTCATCGCCTCACCGGCCGGACCGGTCGCACTGGCAGCCGCACCAGGAATCACACGCCGCAACGCCTCAAGGATCTCAGCCAGCAGCCGGGCCGCCTCCTGATCCAGCTGCCCCAGCTCCCACAGGAGCCCCTCCTTGACCTTCGGCCACCGGTCACCGGTCACCGATCACGACCGGCGCCAGCGCGGCCAACGCCCCCGGCAACTCGATGGTGTCCACGGTCAGCTGTCTCTGAGATCGGCGGCGATCTTTCCGGTCGTCTCATCCACCTGCTGGAACACACCCGCCGTGCCGTGCGCCGCGTCCGCCGAACCCGCCCCCAGCGGACCCAGACCCTGTATTGCCTCCACCAGCCCCTGCTGAGCCGGCAGGAAACTCTCCCTCAACTGCCGGCCCTCCTCACCATCACCGAAAACATCCCCCGAGCCCAGCTCCCGCGTCCGCGCCTGGAGCCGGTCCGCGAGATCCTTCCACCGCTCACCCAGCTCACCCAGGGCCGACCCCACCCGGGCCATCGCCTCAGCGTCATTCCTGACCGTCTCGCTCATCACCGACCGCCCTTTCCGTCAACGCCTCGGCAACCACGAGCCACGGCGAAGCGGGCCCGTGACGATTCAGCGTTCGCCCCCATCCCGGAGCTCATCCCCAACTGAATCGCTCCGCCCGCCGTCAGCCCACCGTTCCTGGGGCAGCGTGCCTTTCCGCCCCCGAGGACGTACCCCAACGGGCCCGCACGCGGGTCTTCCGCAGGAGACCATGAATCGGGGCGCGGGTGTCCGTCGTCCAGCGCCACTGCCCGGCCACCGGCAGCGTCCGCAAGGGGTCCGGAAGCGACGGTCTGTCGTCGCCGTCGGGCGGTGCTAGTGAGCGACGGGCAGGGACTGCTCGGTCCAGATGCATTTGCCGGACGGGGTGTAGCGGGCTCCCCAGCGGTCGGTGAGCGCGGCGATCAGCTGGAGTCCCCGTCCTCCCTCGTCCATGTCCGAGGCCCGGCGGATACGGGGCATGGTGGCGCTGCCGTCGGCGAGCTCGCAGATCAGCGTCCGGCTGCGCAGCAGACGCAGCATGACCGGCCCCTTGGCATGCCGCACGACATTGCCGACGAGCTCGCTGACGATGAGTTCGGTCGGCATCGCCAGCTCCTGCAGGTCCCAGGCGTCGAGCTGGTCGTGTATGTGGTGGCGGGCCTGGCCCGCGGCTTTGGGATCCGTCGGGAGCGACCAGCAGGCCAGGTCCGCCGGGGCCGACGCATGGGTGCGGGCGACCAGCAGCGCGGTGTCGTCGAGGGCGCGCTGCGGATCAGGCAGCAAGGCGGCGACGAGAGCGTCGCACAGACTTTCGGGGTCGGTGGCGCCGTTTCGGTACACGGTGCGAAGGGTCTGGGCGAGGTGGCCCATGCCCTGGTCCAGCGCGCGGTCCGGGGACTCCACCAGGCCGTCGGTGTAGAGGACCAGCAGGCTGTCTTCCGGCAGCTGGATCACAGTCGTGTCGAAGGGCGGGGTCGCGGCGCCGAGTGGCGGGTTGAGCGGGAGGTCGGGGAAGTAGGCGGTGCCGTCGGGATGGACGACCGCCGGTGGCGGGTGGCCTGCCGTGGTGAGGGAACAGAGCCCGCTGGTCGGATCGAACACGGCGTACAGGCAGGTGGCGTAGAAGTCGTCGCCAAGGCCGTTGACCCGTTCGTTGAGATGGATGAACATCTCTTCCGGTGGCAGTTCGAGGTCGGCCAGCGTGCGGACGGCGGTCCGCAGACGGCCCATGGTGACGGCCTCGGACAGGCCATGGCCCATCACATCCCCGATGACCAGAGCGACGCGGTCCGCGGAGAGCGGGATGACGTCGTACCAGTCGCCGCCGACCTCCATGCCTTCGCCGGCGGGCAGGTAGCGGGCCGCCGCCGTGACGGCGGCCAACGAGGGCAGTGTGCGGGGCAGCAGGCCGCGCTGCAGTTCCTGGGCCCTGCCGTGCTCGGCATCGTACAGCCGGGCGCGTTCCAGGGCATGGGCCACGAGTCCGCTCAGCGCGGTCAGCAGGGTGCGTTCCTCCTGCGTGAAGGCGTGCGGCCGCTTGTAGGAGAGGGTGCAGCATCCGACGGAGCGCCCGGAGGCGACCAGGGGCAGCATCGCCCACGCCTTCTTGCCGTCCGCGGCCGGGGTGTCGGCCATCGCGGGATAGCGGCGGATGAACTCCTCCGCCGAGGGGATGAAGTTGGGGACACAGTCGATCAAGGCCTGGGCGACCGGTGGAGTGTCCTCGACGCGGATTCCCTCGATCCGCCTGACGAACTCCGCCGGGTACCCGGACGTGCCCACCGCGAAGATGCGCTCGTTTTCCTGAACCCAGACGCCGACTCCGTCCGCGCCGAACAGCGGCAGCATGTATGCGTCGACGACGTCGACGACGTCCCGTCCGGTGACCGCCGACGCCAGGGCGCGGGTCAACTCCGCAATCCGGGCGGTGCGCTCCGCGTCCTGCTGGTCCTCCAGGCGTCGGACGCGGGTGACGTCGGTGAAGGAGAGGGTCAGGCCTTCGGGCACGGGAACCAGCCGCACGTGCAGCCACCGCCCGTCCGTGGGCCTCCGCAGATCGAAGGCGACCGGTCGGCCGTCGTCGAGTGCCCGGCGGCAGGTGTCCACGCGGGAATCGAGCAGGTCGGGGACCGCCTCCCACAGCAGGCGGCCGGGCAAGGGGCCTGACGGGTCGAGCAGGCGTTCGGCCGCCGGGTTGGCGAAGGTGATCCGCCACCCTCTGTCGACGGCCAGGAGTCCGTCGCTCATGTTCAGCAGGGCCCGGCTGACCGAGGACGGGGCGAGACCGGTGCCCGTGATGTCCCTCAGCGTGCCGATCAGCCGGACGGATGTGCCGTCCGGCTGGGTAAGGGCATACCCGCATGCCTCCAGTCGGCGGAAGCTCCCGTCCTGTCCCCGCTGCCGGTACTCCAGGCTGTACGCCGAGCGGGCCCGGATCGCCTCGTCCATACGAGCCAGCAGCGGCGGCAGGTCCCACGGGTGAACCAGGCGCCGCCAGGTGCCGATCCGACCGTCGAAGGTGCCCTGATCCAGGCCGAGGATCCCCAGCGCGGACCGGTCCCCCAATACCACGCCGTCGGTGAAGTCCCAGCCCCAGGGGACCATCACCTCCGGGCCGGTCAGCGACTCACCGTATCCGTACCACCCGGTGTCGGCCGCGCCCGGCACCGCCGTGCACCGTCGCAGCCAGTCGGTGGCCCACTCGGTGACGGCGCCAAGCAGTCGCTGCGCCTCGATCCCCGGTTCACCCGGCGCGGAGGTGACAACGGACACCGCGCCCTGCGGCCCCCCGGGGGCGGTCAGCGGGACCGACAGTATTCCAGTCCCGCGGCAAGGCCGCCCCGGCACGACTCCAGCATCCCCCGGCGCATCGGCGGGCATCCACACCGCGGTGCTCTCCCGCACCGCGCGGGCGGCCGGGACCTGCTCCCCGCGGCCTATCTCCGCCCACTCCCGCACCAGTGCGCCGGGCAGCCCGCTGCTCGCCACCAGGTAGAGAGAGCCGCTCCCCAGGACGCCCAGATGCAGCATGCTGCCCAGCCCGCCGAGCACGGCCACCGCCTGCTCCAGGCCGAGCCGCAGCAGCTCATAGCCGCCCGGACCGTTCACGCCGACCGCGGCAGTACTGGGCCTCACTGTCGGCGGTTCGGTGTCAACCGGCGGGGCTTCGGTACCGGCACCGTCGTCCAGGCTCATGGTTCACCTACCGTGGATGGTCAGGCGGCATACAAGACAAAGATATCTCCCGGATGTGCCGGCGGTCAGGGGATGCGCCGCCGAACCCGCCGCCGAACCCGGCGCCGCACCCGGTTGACCACTCAGAGTGACCAAGCAGCGCGCGCGTGGCGTACGGTTCAAGCAGACGTGTCCGTTCCGCTCAGGCCTCGGCCTCGGCGCGCTCTCCGTCGGCCGCTGCTGTGCGCGCCGGTGGCCAGGTGTCCTTGACCCATCCGGTGACGGCTCCATGGCACGGCTCAGCCGCTTGCCGGCCGCCGAGATGGTGGGAGTATCCATGGCGGAGGAGGAGCTTGCGTACGCCCTGGATCGTGTAGCTCACCTGGAACATACGCTCGATCACAGCTGCTATCCGGGACAGGGTCCACCTCCGGTCCGGCCAGCCCTGCGGCATCGGGCCGTCGACCAGAGCCGCCTCCAGGGCGGCGAACTCGGCATCGCTCAGACGCCTCGCTGCTCGGTTGCCTTGTGCATGCAGCGCCTTGGCTCCGCCGCCCCGCCAGTCCCGTCGCCACTTCTCCACGGACCGGACGTGAACGCCGAACTCCGTAGCGATCACCGAGCTCTTCTCTCCTCGGTCGAACCACCCGGCCGCTTCCATGCGGAGCTGTTGGCGGGACAGCCGCTCCTCACGGGTCAGCCCGCCGCCTCGTGTGTACCGCGAGGCGGGGTCAGGAGGGGGTGATGTCGTCTGCTTCGGAATCGCCGACGCGGCTTTCGTTGACATCTGCTCACTTTCCGGACTACGGCACATCGTTCGCGCGCACAGGCAGTGGATCTCCGACGGCCTGCCCTGCCGTCCGCAGGACTCCGCTGTCCTTGCCGGAGTCCTGAAAGAGTGGCCGGAGCCGGTGCTTGGCTGTTCCTGCCGCTGCTACGCGGCGTCCGCACGGACTCGTGGTACTCGCGCGGCACGTGGCGCGCCGGGTCCGCGCCGACCGGCAACGAAGGATCGTGGCGGCCGCCGCGCTTCGGAACCGCGGGGCGCGGGTGGCCCCGCGACGAGATGAGTGACGCGGCGCGTGTTCCTCATCGACGCTCCTGCCACCATAGGTGATCTTCCGCGAGAGCGGCCTGTCGCCGGCACTCAGCCGACGATCTTGATACTGAGGGAGAAGTCCTTGGCCCTGCTGGCCTGCCCTAGGATCAGCAGGCCGGCGCCCTCCAGCCAGTGCGCCATCTTCAGGTCGCCGGTGTCCAGCGGGCGCAGGCCGAGGCTCTCGATGAACGACGCCACCGACGCCTTGGCTCCGGCGTCGTCGCCCGCGATGAAGACGTCGAGCGGTCGGCCTCCGGCTTCCCCGGCGGCCAGGACCCCGGAGAAGAGCGTGTTGAACGCCTTGACGACGTGCACGCCCGGGGCGGCAGTCCTGGCGATCTCCTGGGCCGCCGAGCTGTCGGCAGGGGTGACGAGGTCGGTGAAGGTGGCGAGATCGAAGGGATTGGTGATGTCGACGACGGCCTTGCCGGTCAACGCGGTTCCGTAGTGAGCGACGACGGACGCCGCGCCGGCGTAGGGCACCGCGAGGACGACGATGTCACCGGAAGGGGGATCGGTGAGCGTTCCGGCCGTGGCGTTGTCGCCGAGTTCGTCGGCCAGAGCGGCGGCCTTGGCCGCGTCACGGCCGATCACCTGGACGCTATGGCCACTGGCGACCGCGCGGGCGCCGAGGACATGGGCCATGTTCCCCAGCCCGATGATGCTGATAGTGCTCATGAGGTGTACCTACCTTCGTGACCGAGGTGTGCAGCCGAAGCCTGTGAACGCGGAGAACCTTGTGAACCCGGAAGAGAATAAAAGGCCGTCAGGAATGCGCTGCGGCGAACCGCGGCGGGGAGTTCGGGAGGGAGAAGGAGATGTCCGCGAGCACACATCGCGCACAGCCGCAGCGGCCTCATGAGCTCAGGCACCGCGGTACTGACGACCAGCGGAACCGATCAAGCCGATCGGCTTGCCGACAGGGGCACCCAGCCCGAAGGGGGCAGAAGGGCAGGGCGAAACGCTCCTCAGGGCCGCGGGCGTGGTGGCACGCGCTCGGGAACGAGTTGCGGCGACGGGTCACCGGGCGCGAGGACTCACGCAGGGCTGCCATCTTCCGCGGGCCGCCGCCTCGGCAGACCGGCGGGTTGCCTGAGCCCACGCGCACGGAACCGAGGGCGAAGCGAACGGACAGGGCTGCTCCTGGTGCCAGGCCTGGTGACGGCGGGGCGTCATGGACGAGCGGCGGAGGCCGAGTGGCGTCTGCATCAGGTACGAGAGCGTTATCCGCGCTACAGTTAACACATAAACCATACACCAATGGAGGCATCTGTGCAGCGCGCGGAGGAGATCGAACGGCTCGCTGTGCGGGCCGCCGCAGGTGACAGGCAGGACCTGGAAGCTCTGCTCCACTTGATCGGTCCGGAGGTCATCAGGCGTTGCGGCAGATTTCTTCCGTGCCGCGAGGACGCGGAGGAAGCAGCGCAGGAAGTGCTGCTTCAGGTAGCCCGGAACATCACCTCGTTTCAGGGGCGCAGCCGCTTCACCACCTGGCTGCACCCGGTGGTGGTCAACTGCGTTCGCCAGAAGTACCGTGAGTTGAAGCGGCGCGGGGCCGAAGAGCCTTTGACGATGGACGAGCTGCTACACGCGGACCCCCGGACGACCAGCGTGATCGCCGGTTCGCGCGTCGATCTGCTGGAGGCACTGGACCGTCTCGAGCGGGAACACCCCCACCTCGTGGATCCTGTGGTGTACCGCGACTTCTGCCAACTGGATTACGCGGAGGTCGCGGAGCGGCTCGGAATTCCGCTCGGTACTGTCAAGTCCCGTCTGCATCAAGCACGCAGGGCCATCAGGTCCTGGCTGGCCGAGGGTCCGTGATCACTCCCCGATGTCCCCGGGGCCGCCATGATCACGTCGCCGGGACGGGTGTGCCGAGGGCCACTCGGCGATCTCCGATGCAGCCGGCCGCCCGGCCCGGTCAGCCGCAGCCCCTACGACCGGCCACGCCCCACCAGCATCGCGATCAGTTGCTCGCCCGACACGGGTGCAGGCCGGCCCAGCAGGGCACTCCCGACCGGCTTCGTGATCCCCAACCCCACTGATGTATCCGTCACTTGAGGTCTTTCTCGTGATCGTCGGACCCGCCGTCAGATGTACACTCCCCCGCAGAGCGCGACGGTCCACCGCGTACGGGGATGCGCTGCATGGCCCAGACCGCTTTACCGTTTTCGGTGGCCCGGACGCCCCACCGGTCGGCTAGTTCGGATACCAGGAGCAAGCCACGGCCGTGGACCTCGTCAGGTTGCGTCTGGACGACGCGCGGAATGCCTCTGCCGTCGTCGGAGACGACGCAGCGAAGGGTGCTGTTACCGACCGCCAGGCGGAACCGGGCCCCGGAAAGGGGAGCGTGCAGAACCGCGTTGGTGACGAGTTCACTGACGATCAGCTTGGTGGTGTACACCAGCTCGCTCAGACCCCATCCGGTCAGTACCGCGGCTGTGAGCGAGCGGGCATGACCGACGATCGCGGGGTCGGGCGGTAGCCAGGCGACCACCTCGGCGCGGTTGACAGGAGTGGTCGAGGAGCAAAGAGTTTGCATAACGCCTTCCGAAGTCTTGTACGCCCGCTCGGATTGACGGGAATCTGCAGCGCGAATATTGATTCCCGCGCCGCCTGACAGCCAGTGGGCCGTCGGGGGCCCGCAGGATCTGTTCTTCAGGTGAGTGGGAGCTGAGGAAGAACTGAGGTAGTGGTCGGCCCGGGGACGTCAAGGGTTCGAAAGAGGAGCGGCCGTATCTCTTTCTGCTCCGCGTTCCACCGGCGGCCTCAGCCGCGTGGTGAGCGGCATGAGGGTGCCCTCATGCTCGTCTTGCGTGACTTCGACGAAGGCACCACGGCGGCGCAGCGTGCGGTACTCGGCTACGAACCCGTTGTCCTCCGGCTCGGTTGTCGCCGGGTCCGTGTGAGACGCGGCGTCAACGGGAGCGGGGCCAATGCAGCGCGGTGACCGCCGTGGCCAGGGTGACCGATGCCAGTCGTGGGTAGTCGAGCGTCTCAGGCGTGTCGGTGGGCCGATGATAGTGAGGGTTAAGGAAGTTCGCGGTCCCGGTCAGCATCAGTGCGGGGATGCGGCGGTTCCAGAAGGACGCATGGTCGCTGCGGCCCAGATGGTTCAACGGCGGTACCGCCAGGCCGAGAAGGACGCCCGCCACTCCGTCCGGGCGAGGGTCGCGCAGCGTGATGCCCGGGAGTGCCGGCGAGGCCTCCGCAGCGGTCCGCCGCCACAGTTCGGCTGCCGCGTCAGAAGCCCGGCGGTGCACCACGAGTGTGAAGTCGCCCCGATATTCCATGGCGCGGACGGCTCTGGCCGCGTCAGGGAAGGCCCGCGAGAATCCCGGCGGAAGCCGCTGGCTGCCAGGCTTGGCCGAGAAGACGCCGACCGACTCGAGGCATATCATGCCCGCGATGGGCCGGGCCCTGCTCAGCTCCCTGGCCACGACCCGGGATCCGATCAGGCCGAGTTCCTCCATGTCGAACAAGGCCAGCGTGACTGCCGGAGGGGTGGACAAGCGTCCCAACAGCCGCGCGATTTCGAGAATCGCGGCCACCCCGGAGGAGTTGTCGTCGGCCCCAGGACTGCCGTCGACCGTGTCCAGATGTGCCCCGATCACCACCGTCGGGCGCTCCTCGGTCCTGGATCCAGGAAGATCGGCGATGAGATTGGCGCCCCTCAGCCTCGGGTGCAGACGGAGTTTGAGGGGGAGAGCACGGTTGCCGTGCCGGTCTGTGGAGCCGAGCTGCCACCGTACGTCGAACGGCCGTCGATCGACCTGCCAGCCGGACGCGCGCAGTTCTCCGTCCACATACGCCTCCGCGCGCCCCATCGCCTCGGGTGACCGCCGCCGGCTGTGCGGTTCCCCTGCAAGGATCCGCACGTGGCGTCTCAGGCGCTCCGCGTCCACCTGCGGCCCCAGAGCCCGTACCACCGCCGTGATGGCACTCGCGCTGCTTTCCGTCATCGTGTTCCTCACATAGCGAAGGCAGTGGTGCGCGAGAAGGCTCACATAGGGAGGCCGATCTCCGCGGACCGTAGCTTGCCGTCCGGAACCGCTCTCCGGCCTCATGGAGGCCGGAGAGGCGCCTCCGTTTCTGCAGGGAACCTGTGCTGCCGGGGGCCACAAGCGGCATATCCCGTGCACTGCTCCCAGCCTCGCTCGGCTCGCCCCGGCTCTACGCCCAGTAGCCCGCGGCCGGGTGGAAACCTTGTGTGGGGCGTGGCCGCGGTTCGGGTTCGGTTCAGGTCGGGGGTGCTCCCGCCCCTTACTCGCTCATCTCGTGACGTGGGACTCGGGCTCCATGCCCGGGATGGGGTGGAGGGGGTCCGCTTCGGGGGCATCAGCCGTTTCGGGGGCTCCCGTGGTCCCGCGATGAGTCGTCCGCGGAGCGTGGTCCGGGTCTTCGGCCGTTGCCTGCCCCGAAGTGTCATCAGGTGAGTCGGCCGAGGCGCCCACAGGTACGCCGGCCCCGTCCGGTGCGTCCGCGGCCGTGTTCTCCTGCGATGTCTCCGGTTCCGCCGCCGCCTGTTCCAAGGCGGCGAGTGCCTCAAGAAGTGGCTCGGTCTCGACCAGCATGCTCACCGCGCCGGTCGGGTTCAGGTAGAGCAGATGTTCCTCGGGCAGTCTCTCGACCAGGTCCGCCACCGTCACCAGATCGTAGGCCAGTCGCCCGGCCGCCTGAACGTGTGTCAGGGAGGTGTAGACCGGCAGTACCGGCGTGCCGTCCGGCGCGGTGGCGGTCAGCGGAATGCCGTCGTGACTGATCAGGACCGCGACCTCGGCCCCGGCGAGGGTCCGGGGAACGTCGTCGGCGGAGCCGTAGCCCGTACTCGCGAGCTGTACCGCGGCGTCCACGTCGTCGGTCGGCTCCGGCCAGCCGAGTGCTTCCGGAGAAGGGCGGTAGTCGCTGTTGTCCTGCCACTCTTCGATCTTTCCGGTCGGCCCGGACCGCCACCGGCCGATCAACGCCCATGCGGGGGGCGGCCCATCACCCTGCCAGGCGGGGTCGACCATGCCCAGCCAATGATCGGGAGCGAGGGCGGCGGCCTGGCGAAGCTCCTCGGTCGGTTGGGGAGGCGGCGCGAAAGAACGCCGAAACCCCCCTGGTTCCCCCTCGTCCGACTGCTGCTCGGTGGCGTACACGGACTGGTCGACGGGGTCGTCGGGCGTGTGTGTCCCTGGACCGGTCTCGGGGCCGCCGTCGACTGCTGACCCGCTGGCGGTGTCAATGTTCACGAGAGTCCTCGTCTGTTAGGGAAATCAGGGGCGGGACGGCGGCTCGAGGGCGCGTAGGTCCCGGCGCACTTCTCTCGTCGCGTTTGCCGAAAGCTGGAAGGCCCTCCGCCGCGGTGCGTACGCTACGTCTGGCGACGGATGCCGGGACCTGTCATGGCTCGCGGAGGACCGGGAAGGACCCGCATATGCCTGTCTGTTCCCCGGGGCCTTCGCGGTCGCTGACACGAGCGGATCAGATGATGCCGGCGCGAATGGCGTACGAGACCGCGTGTACGCGGTTGCGCAGGCCGAGGCGGCGCAGTACGGCGGAGAGAATCTTCTTGATCGTTCGTTCGGAGTAGCTCATCTTGACCGCTATCTCGGACAGGTCCAGGCCTTCCGAGACCAGGCGCAGCACGTCGATCTCCCGGGAGGTCAGTCCGGAGGCGCTCAGACCTCGGGGGTGCAGTACCACCCGCTGGACGTATTCTATCTGCTCCAGCAACTCCCTCTGGATCACCGGTGGAAGCCATGCGTGGCCCGCTGCGACCGCCTGCACCGCCTGGAGCAGAACCGCGGGGCTGATCTCGGCGCGCCACAGCACGGCGCGTACACCGTGTTCGGCGGCGACGGACGGTTCGACGTGCCAACCGCCTTCCACCACCAGCACGAACCGTGTGTTCGCCGGCGTGGACAGACTGCGCAGGAGGCTCATCGCGAAACTGTCGGCGCTCCCCACCGCCACTACGGCGGTGGTGGACTCCCTCATCGTGGTCAGCGCCAGTTGCGGCGAGCGTTCGATGTTGGAGATCAGACCCGCCCGGGTGAGCGGGTCCTCGGAGTACACCGCCACGTGCGTAGCACTCATGTCTTCTTCCTCACCACGGCTGGTATTCCGCGCGGGGGGGCGCGAGGGACAGTGAACGGATACCTGTTATGCAAGGTGTTTGAGTCACTGTTCTGTTAGATGACCTGAAGGCAAGGAAAGTTCGGAGCAATTTTCGGGCACGGAGTGAAGCGGCCGGACAGGCGTGCATGCCGCGTGCGTAGCGGGAGAAGCCGCGCGAACAATCCAACTCACCGTGCGCTACGAGTTGGTAGCCTTGGCTGGATTCTTTCCCTCCGTCGGCCATCTTTTCGGTTTCCTCCCCCTGTGGTCCAGGACATCACTTCGGCCGGCGCGCCCGAATCTCTGGGGCTACATCGACCACTCAGCTCTCGTTTGGTCCGACAGGCTTTATCAGTAGGCCTGCAGGTTGAGCTGCTTCCCAGGCGTTCACGGGCCGTATCGGCTGCATTGATCACGAGCATTGTCGACACCGCCGGACTTGGCCACGGCGAAAACCTCCGGTGCGGTGGGGGTCTTGAGTCTTCATCGCACGGAGGTCTTCCGGGCCTTCCGCCACTCCTGACTGACTACTCATCGCAGGCGGCTGCTGGTCGAACATGTCTACGCAGGTCGCCCTGCCGCTCATGTGACGGCCGAGAACGGGTATCTCCCGCGCCACGGCCTTGCCCGGCTGTCTCAGGCAAACCGACCAGCGTCCTCGAGCCGTCCGCGCAGAGCAAGGCATCACTCAGCTCGAACAGGGCGTCGGGTCCACTGGGTCAGGCACGCATAGAACTCCGACCGGAATCATGACAGTTCGACAAACGCATCGCACGGGACATCCCACTGGAGCAGACCATCGCCACGACTTTCATACTGGTCGAGTGCCTCTGTGACGGAGCAGAGGGTCAGGTTCTCAGCCGCAACCGTCGGCAAGTTCGAGATCCTGTTCGACTGCGAACGACCAACGCCAAGCTTGGCTTCGCGTGTGAATACGTGGCCTGTGGCAAGGGTTCAGCCACCATGGGCGAGCTCCCACATCATCATGATCGACGACGGGTCCAGCGCTCGTTGTAGACCCACGATGTCTTTATAGGCCGCAAGGTGCTGCTTTCCCTGCCACAGCGGTATCAGCCGGGCGTCACCCGCGAGGATCTGCTGGGCCTCCCTGAACTGTGGGACCGCATAGGTGCGATTGCTCTCACGCCGCGACTCCGGCAGCAGTTTGCCGGTGATCCGCGGCGACTTGTACGGGACCCCAAGGGCGTTCTGGGCGCCCACGAAGGGACTGATGTAGTTGTCGGCGTCGGGGAAGTCGGGAAACCAGCCACGCCCGAACACCGGATACTCGCCCTTCTCGTAGCCGTCCACGAACGTCTTCCAGGGACGGCCTTTGAGCGTCACCGTGAAGAGTCCCGAGGCTTCGAGCTGGCGCTTGAGCTCGCGGAACTCGAGCGCGGTTTCCGAGCCGTACCGGTCGGTGGTGTACCAGAAGGTCAGCGGGACGCGTTCGCTGATACCCGCGGCGGTGAGGATCTTGCGGGCTTTGGCGGCGCTGGGGCCACCGAACTCGTCGAAGTAGGACGGGGTGTGCCCGGTCAGTCCGGCGGGGACCATGGAATAGAGCGGTTCGACCGTGCCCGCGTATACGTTGTGGGCGATTGCGGCCCGGTCGACCACCTGGGCCACGGCCTTGCGGACGGCAAGCTGCCCGGACCACCGATCCGACGGGTTGAAGACCAGGTAGTTGATGTCGACGCCGGCGTTCTCCCTGACCGAGACATCGTCGCCGAAGCGCCCACTCTGGAGGGCGATGACGTCGGAGGCGGCAAGACCCAGGTAGGTGACGTCGATCTTCCGGCTCTTCAGAGCGTCGGCGAGGTCGGCGGAACTGTGGAAGTAGCGAATGGTCACCGAGTCGTTCTTCCGCTCGGCCGCACCCTGGTAGTGCTCGTTGCCGACGAGTACGGCCTTCTCACCTGTTTCGTAGGACCGCAGGGTGTACGGCCCGGAACCGGTGATGTGACCGTCTTCGCGGATGGCTGTGGCGGGGTAGTCGGCAGGGTCGACGATCGACATGGCCGGAGTCGTGAGGATGAACGGAAAGGTGGCGTCGGGGCTCTTGAGGTGGAAGGCGACCTCGCGGTCGCCGGTGGTGGCGACCCGGTCCAGGTTCCCGAGCAGACCCGCCGGACCGCTGGACGCGTTGATCCGCACTATTCGGTCGATGGAGTACTTCACGGCGTTGGCGTCGAGCTCGTCGCCGTTTGAGAAGGTGAGTCCGGTGCGCAGGGTGCAGCGGTAAATCAGGTCTGACTTGTCGGTGAATCCGCAGCTCTTAGCGGCATCGGGCACGGGATCCCCCGCGCCGTCGGGGTAACTCAACAGTGTCTGGTACACATTGCGGAACAGCTCCCAGGAACTGTCCCAGGACTCAGCTGGGTCCAACGTGCTCGGGGAACTTGTGGTGCCGACGACGATCGGGGCACTTCCATGGGACAGGACTCCGCATCCTGCCACCAGCGACACGGCCATGGCTGCCGCCGTTCGGCGCAGCCTTCGGATCCGGTTGAACACGCCTTGCTCCTTGAGGATCCAACACGGGGATCGATGACATATTCACGGCGCGCGGCCGGAAACTTCATGGAATGGTGGGTATGGCGCGACGGCAGGCCTTGGGGGCGCCCCGATCTCCGTCGTCAGCACAACACATCTGGTGTCGATGAGATGGGTCGATGTGCGGACCGGATCTCGTCCGCGCCGTACCGGCTCGTGGGCTGGCCGCCGACACTCCAGTGCGCAGCGGGGAGCGAGCTGGGCCCCCGCTGGGAGGGTTCGCACCAACGCCCCGGGCCGGGCGACCTTCTCGGCCATGATGGCCCGAGCGGCCGTGTCCGTCATCCGAGCACGACCCGCACGGCGCGGCCGGATGTGAGCCGGTCACGCGGACACACGCGCCAGGCAGGACGCCGGACCCCAAGAGAGCGTGGGAGTCGGCCGACGGCGTGGCTCACAACGGCAGACTTACACCGCCGAACCGATTCGTTCTGGTGCTAAAACGATCCCAAGCCGCCAGGCGGCGACGGCCCCGGCGGGGACGAGCCCCAGAGCGGCCGGAGCCGGCAAAGGCGCCTCGTCCGGGAGACCCTGATCCCCAGTCCGGCTGACGAGGGCATCACTCCGGAGACCCTTGCGAGTGCCCGCACCCAGAGAGGTAGCGAGCATCGACGTGCCGATGACGGCGTCGACACATGACACGGCACAACCCCCTATGGTTAACATGTTACCTATACCGTAGATGGGGGATGGTTAACTCGTCAACCGCGCACAGATGGTGCTCCAGAGGAGTACCCCCGAGGGGTCCACGGCCAAGAGCAGCGCGCCCCGCGCAGCCTGACGACGAGAGAGGCCAGAGGGGTTGAGCCCTGAGAGTGGACACCGGCGCGCTGCTCCAGCGCGGACAGCATGAACCTGCCCGGCTTGCCCTCGACCAGCCCGGCCCCTTCCACGAGCCGTTCCAGCCGGACCCGTGCACCGACGGCGAAGTCCTCCTCGCACCCCGGCCCATCCAGCCGGTCGCGCGCACCCATATCGCCGTCGTGCCGCCCCGGTTGCCCGCCCGCGCGACCCGCACAGTCAGAGGCGGGGCCTGCTCACCGGAAAGCGGGCAGAGGGACAACAGGTTTCGACCGGTGCGTCCGTCATAGCAGCTACCCGATCATGCCGGTTGACCATGCTGCCGCACCGCAGAACTCCAAGATCCCCGACAGGGTCAAGCTGACGGCGCCGATCGTGGCGTGGGACCGGCTGAAGACGCAGGCCTCCAAGACGTCGAAGGCTCTCGTTGCCGACGGGACTCGCCGGCAGTGGTCCTGCTGCCCGGGTAAGCGGCCCACCTGGGGAACACGGGTCGGGCAACCGATGCCGAGCATGACGGCCCCGCGCAATTCACGCTCACGCGCGCCCTTTTTTCGGGTATTTCATGCCGTCAGCTCGTGTGTTAGCGTGCGCCTGCGCTCGCACGTGCTGTCGTCTCTCATCCACTGAACTTCACCCCGCTGTTCTGCTTCGGTCTCCGCGCAGAGCGGTCGTGAGGACGTGAGAGCGAAGCGTTTCAGGTACATGTGCGTTTCAGGCGTGCCATGCACATCCGCTGACACCTTGGCTAGCGGACCGCGATGATGAAGTGAGATACATGAGTGTCAACCAGGCACCGGGGCCGGACGAGGTACACCAGCCGGCAGTTGGCGCGGAAAGCTCCCTGGCCAATCAGCACACCAACGGCGAGCCGACCCTGTGGGGAGAGGCACTGCCCTGGGTCGACGAGGTCGGGGGGACGGGCGACTCCTCTTCCGCGCGGCACCCGTCGGCCGAACAGGGCACGCCCTCAGCCGACCGGCCCACTGAGCCACACGACCCGGTGCCCGTCGACACATCCTTCGCCGACGGCTCCACCAGCATGCTCCAATTCCCCCGCCAGGCCGCGGAGCCGGAAAGCGACTTCGTGCTCCTCGGAGCGGAAGGCGGCGACGCCTCGGCGGAGAAGAGGTCCCGCAGACGCGGCCGGGTACGAGCAGCCGCCCTGACGACCGCCGCGTGCGCCGGAATCGTCGTAGCAGCCACTTTGATATCCAGCCGGACGGACCATGACGGACCAGGCAATGCGGTGGTGGCACGAAGCGCCGATCCCTACCAGGTGACCGGGACGCCGACCGGTGCGGACCTTTCCGTGATTCGTTCGCTCTCGGCCAGCCCGTCCCGCACCGGCGCCCAGCCCTCGCAGTCCCGCGGCGCGAGCGCCTCCGCGCAGCCCAGCGTGACAAGTACGCCGGCCCACGCACCCGGGGTGACGCACGCCCCGTCCGCCACCGCGCAGCCACACCCCGCGAAGACGCCGACGCCCAGCTCGACACCGACCTCCACGGCGGACCCCTATGTCATCCAAGCCACCGCGGTCATCCAGCCGGGCCAGTCCATTGAGTACGGCAAGGCCACTTTGACGATGACCTCCTCCGGCGACCTGGTCGTGACCGATGAGCGAAACGTGACACGCTGGGCGACGCACACCTCCGGCTCCGACCTCCAAACGGTGTTCCAGAACGACGGCCTCCTCGCCGTCTATGACGCGCAGCACAAAGTCCACTGGTCGTCGTACACCAGCGGGAATCCGGGAGCGGTCCTGGCGATCACCTACAACGGCAACGTGCAGATCCGGCTCGGCAGCACCGTGCTCTGGCAGACGGGCACCGGCCATTGAGCCAGCGCTCGGGGGAGGAGCGTACCGCGGTCACGGCTGCACCGAAGCATGCCCACGGAACACGAGAAGCGACCGACGCATCAGTGACAGCACCGCCGTCACGCTCCCGGAGATCGCCGGGGACACCCCGCATGGTGGCCCGGCGCGCCGGTGAAGCCTGGCTCGTTCATCCGGTCGGCGCGCTGGATCACCGGTCCTGGATGTACGCCGCCGGCCTGGCTCGGGACGCCGAGTTCACCGTGGTGGTGATCGACATTCCCGAGGAGGACTCCCCGGACCTCCTGGACGCCGTGGCACGTGCTCTGCCGTCCGGGCAGACCGGGCTGCGGCTGCTGTTCGGCCGGACGCCTGCCGGAGGCAGCGCGCGGGCCGCGCAGTGGCTGGCCGCACGGACAGGACGGGACATGGTGACCGCGGACGGTCGTCCATGGCCTACCGCCGAGGGTGCCCTGTTCGTCAGTCCGGACAGAGGCTCGGGATGGACCCGCTACGCCCCGACCGGTGAAACCCGGTGGATGGGATGGCGTTTTCCTCACCCCGTCTGGGAAAGCGATCTCGGCGATCTGCCTGCCCACATATCGGAGTGGACACACGCCGAACCCCTCGCAGCCGGCCTGTGGCTACGTCCGAGCGAGGCATCGGACTCCCTCCGCACGCACCGCTCGTTTCTGATGACGCGTCTGCGAAGCAGACCGGAGGCACTCACCGTGGTCGTCGGCGCCCCCGGCTCGCTAGCCGTTCCCCTCGCGGACGTCGCCCGATTCTGGACAGGGCTGCCAGAACACCTGCGGCCCCATACCCGGTTCAGCTGTTTCGGCCCGGTCGTCCTGCCGGCCGGAACCACCTTCGGAGAGGCGTTGGCCGCCGCGGTGGGAGCGACAGTGCGGTCGTACACCGGGCTGCCCGTCAGTTCCACGGCACACATCCCCACCGAGGAACCCGTCGTCGTAGTGCGCCCCGACGGGACGTTGGGCCGGACACTGATGGCCCGAGAGGTCGCCCATTTCCCGCCGTCGCAGGATGGCGGACCCACTTACCCGGTAGTGACGAATCACCGGTGGCCGGTCGACACCCTGCCCCTGATCCGTCCCGGCGTCTACCGGCACGGGCCCGACGCCGTGGTGGAGGTGCTGAGCTGTGGTCTGTGGGTACGCAACGCCGTCGAGCCCGTGGACGCCGAGCCGCATTCCCTGCCGATGGACGAGGCGAACGAGATGGTCCTGTACGACAGCGGGGACCCCCAGACCGCTCCGTCGTTGCGGGAACTTGCCCAGGACATCGCGCGCCGGGTGGCCGCCGACAACACGGTCCCTCTCCAGGTGACCGGTATCCACTCGGCGGCACGCCGAAACGAGCCCGAACCGTTCGGTGACATCCGACCCACCGTCCTGGACGCGCCCGATCGAACGGGTATCGCCACGGCACAGGCGAGCTCCGAGGGGCACGAGCCGTCCCGGCCGGAAACCGCGCGAACCGCCCCCCGCACCGTCTCCGAACACCTCAGGGCTCTTTGCGGCGAACAATACGACTCCTGCATCGCCTTCGCCGCGGAGTTGGTGCGCCGGCACCCGGCCCTGCGTGGCGATCAGTCATCCGGGGACCCGGTCGTGGAACTGGCAGTGCTGCGTCTGCACCTTCTGCGGGACGGGGACCTTCCCATCCTTCTTTCCAAGGCCGGCGCCGGCAACACCGCGGCTCAGGAACTCGGCCGACTGCTGGCGTCGGGGCTGCACAGACTTCCCGCCTACACCGGCCCCGTGGCCCTGCGTACCGAGCTCGACCAAAGCGACCTGGCCCGGTACAAGGCAGGCGGCACGGTCACGGCGTCAAACTGGTTCGCCGGCACCATGACCGGATGGCCGGGACAGTCGGGCAACACGGATCTCGTCATCCTCTCGTCCGGCGGGCGCCGCACGGCACTCCTGGAGGCCGGTGACCCAGATGTGGTGATGTTCCCTCCCGGGGTTCGCTTCGCGCCGCTGGCCGTGGATGCGGGGGCGCGCAACGCCGTCTTTCTCCGGGAACTCGGCCCGGACGAGGCTGCCACGGCCGACCCGGACGCCTGTCGCCGAGCTGTCCGGCAACTGAGGCGCGCCCTCACCGGCTGGCGACGGGACGAGGGCTTCGAGGTCGTACGCACAGGCATGCTGAGCGCGTTCTTTCAGCCTCCTTTTCCGGGCACGACAGTGCGACCTACGGCGGACGGAGCAGGGGCGTCAAGGGAGCCGAACTCAGCGGTGCCGACGAATGGTTGAGCCCTCGCCGCGATCCTGATCTTCTTCGAGCACAGACCCGTGCCCGGCGGCGCGAGGACCGCTGCCACCGATGGCGTCCCGCGTGATGGTGTAGGCGATCACCGTGCGGGTGTGCGCGGGCGGGTGCCCGGGGCGTGCACCCGGTGACGGTCTCCGCTCCCTGCGCACAGGGCAGGCCACCGTGCAAATCTCCCTGGTGAAAGGCCAGTTCAACCCTGGTGGTGCCCGATGGCCTTGTCCCAGTCTGACCTACAACGCCTGCTGGAGTCACCACGCACGGCGGACGGGATCGAGCTCGTGCGCGACGTCGCCGAGCGCATGCTGCAGGAGCTGATCGAGGCCGAGCTCAGCGGCGTGCGAGGGAACCGCCGACGACGTTCCGGCCAGATCGCTCCGATCTCCTGTGGGCCCGGCTTGACGAGAAGCCCGGCAACGGCGTCCGCCCGCTCGGGGTCGTGAGGGGCAGGTATCAACCTACGAACCGTCGCACTGAAGTCCACCGCCCACCGCCGGTTCCTCACAAACTCGGGCTTCCTCGCTCGCCCCCAGGGGCGTGGCGTACACGTTCCGCGGTCCCGGCAGACGCGGGATCAGGTCCTTGACCGATACGAGAAAATCCACCTTCCCTTAAAAACCGCGCGCCACCGGGTTTTTGGTTATCGTGCTCCTGCGAGACGCCCTCCGGACCGGGACCGGGCGTGCGGGCCTACCTGCGAGTGAGGAGTCGCCGTGAGCGGGAGCCAGGCGGAAGAACCCGGTTCCGGCCCGACCCCGGCCGGCCTCCCGCCGTCGAGGTGTCCGGGATCCGCTCGGGACGGCGTCGCGCGCCTGGGCAGGTACGCGCCGGCGCTCCTCCTCGGGCATCTGGGATGGGCCGCCCCAAGTGCGGCTGCCGCTACGCTGCTTCAGGCCTTGGCGGAGAGGATCGATCCTGCGAACAAGATCGTCTTCTTCGGCGCGATGTCGACCGCGGGAGGGGTGTGCGCCAGTGCCACCATGATCGTGACCGGGGCCCTGTCGGACCGGACCCGCAGCCGGTTCGGACGGCGAAAGCCCTGGATTCTGGGCGGCGCCGTACTCGCCGCCTGCGCCATGGCGCTCATCGGCGTGTCCCACAGCAAGCTGTGGATCATCACCCTGTTCGCCCTGTACAAGATGGGCGAGAGCGCCAGTGTCGGGGCGCTGTTCGCCCTCATGCCGGACCGGCTCGCCTCGAAGCAGCTCGGAAGCGCGTCCGGCGTGGCCGGGCTCGGCTATCTCCTCGGGCAGTCCGCAGGCACGTTCGCCGCCGCGGCCTTCCTGACCACGCCCGAGCTCGGGCTGGCGGTACTCCCGTGGATTTTCGTGCTGTGCGCCGTCCTCGTCGCCCTGCTCGTCCCCGGACGTTCGTCGCTCGACCGGCCTCGCCTGCCGGTGAGCGGACGAGAACTCCTGCGCTCACTGCGGCCGCCGTCGGACGGAGACTTCTGGCTGGCCTTCGGCGGACGCTTCTTGTTCATATTCTCCTTTCAGATGGTCTTGGCGTACAACCTCTACCTGGTCACCGACTACCTGGGTCTGACCACCAAGGCAGCAGGCGGACTCATGTCGGCGGCCATCCTGGTGTTCGTGACGTCCGCCGCCGTGGCCGCGGGGACCACCGGGCCGTGGTCGGACCGGCGTGTGCGGCGCAAGCCGTTCGTGGCCGGCGCGTCGCTCCTGGTGCTGCTCGCCGTGTCGGCCCCGGCGGCTGCCCCCGAGGCCTGGGCCTACCTGCTGTTCTTCCTCGCCGCCGGCGTGGCGTTCGGCACCTACACCGCAGTGGACCAGGCGCTGATGGTGGAAGTGCTCCCCGAAGGCAGTGAGGGGGCGAAGGACCTCGCGTTCCTCAACGCCGCCAACGCTCTGCCCCAGATACTCGCTCCCGGCGCCGCCGGACTGCTCGTCACCCTCGTCGGGTATCCGGGCCTGTTCCTGTGCGGGGGGCTGGCCGCCGCCGTGGGGGCCGTCCTGATCCTGCTGATCCGAAGGGTCCGGTAACGCGCTTCGGGCCATGGGCACACCAGTCGACAACACGAACCGAGGAGATATGCCGTGAACCGTTTCCCCCAAGACTTCCTGTGGGGAGCCTCGACCTCCGCGCACCAGACCGAGGGCGGCAACGTCGCCAGCGACTGGTGGTATCTGGAGCACAAGCCCGACACCTTCTGCCAGGAGCCGAGCGGGGACGCCGTCGACAGCTACCACCGCTGGGACGAGGACATGGACCTCATGGTCCAGGCCGGGTTGACCGACTACCGCTTCAGCATCGAGTGGGCCCGGATCGAGCCCACCGAGGGAACGTTCTCCCCGGCCGCGCTGCACCACTACCGGCGGCTTGTCGAGGGAGCTCTGCGACGAGGCCTGCGCCCCATGGTCACCCTCCACCATTTCAGCAACCCGCTCTGGTTCAGCGCTCGCGGAGGCTGGAACGCCCCCGGCGCGGTGGACCGCTTCACCCGCTACGTCCGTTACGTCGTCGACATTCTGCAGGGCGTGAGACATGTGTGCACCATCAATGAGCCGAACGTGGTGGCCGTGTTCCCCGTGATCGCCGAGCGGGGCCCGGAAGCACTGAACGACGGGATACCGGAGCCGGACCCGGACTGCGCCGCGGCGCTCATCGAAGCCCACCACGGAGCGCGGAGGATCCTCAACGAGGCCCACTCCGGTCTGCAGGTCGGCTGGTCCGTGGCCGTCCAGGACTTCCAGGTCGAAAGCGGTGCGGAGCAGGAAGCAGCCGAGTATGTCCGGCGCCGCCAGACGGTGTTCCTCGAAACGGCCCGCGGCGACGACTGGATCGGGGTGCAGACGTACACCCGTGTCCGCCTGGGGACCGAAGCCGGTCAGGCGGTGCGGCGAAGCCCGGACGCGTCGGCGGAACGCACCCTGACCGGCTGGGAGTACTACCCCGCCGCCCTGGGCGGTGCCGTCCGGCAGGCCGCGTCGGCCGTCGGCGCGGTCCCCGTCATCATCACCGAGAACGGGGTGGCCACCGGCGACGACACACGCCGCATCCACTACACGCACACCGCCCTGGCCTCCCTGCTCAAGGCGATGGACGACGGGATCGACGTGCGCGGCTATTTCCACTGGAGCCTGCTGGACAACTACGAGTGGGGCAGTTGGGAACCGACCTTCGGCCTTGTCGCGGTCGACCGCTCCACCTTCGTGCGCACCCCGAAGCCTTCCCTGGCATGGCTGGGAGCCGTGGCCCGGTCAGGACGCCTTCCCGAGGCGGTCGACGCCCGTGCCGGTGAAGGGAGCTGACCCCCCGAGGTCAGCAGTCCGCCCCGATGAGCTACCGTGCCCGACCGAGCAACCACGAAGGGTCCGTGGATGGCGTCCCAGCCCACCGTCGCCCGCGCCGTACTGCGCTCCCTCTTCGCCCTACCCCGCCCCCTCAAGCGAGCCCTGGCCGGTCCGCCCCGCCGTTGCGGAGAGCACAGCCTCGATCTCGACTTCCAGTTCGGCGGGCGCCTGCTGGCGCGCGGCCGGGCATGGGGCACCAGCACGCCGCTGGCCGTCCGCCGCGAACTCACCGACGACGCGGCCCCCTTGCTGCTCGCCCCGGAAACGACGTCCGTCACCACCGGGGCCATGGACATTCCCGCCCCCGACGGCCGGGTGCTGCCCGCGCGTCTGTACCGACCGCCGGCCGCCCACGGGCTCCTGGTGTTCCTGCACGGCGGCGGCTTCACCACCGGAAGCCTCGCCTCCGCCGACCCTCTGTGCCGCCTGCTCGCCCATCACGCCGGCGTCCGGGTCCTTTCCGTCGGCTACCGGCTCGCTCCGGAGCACCCCTACCCCGCCGGGCTCGACGACGCGGTCACCGCCTATGGTCACGTCCTCGAGAACCGGGTCCGGCTGGGGCTGGGCGCCGAGGAGGGAATCGCCGTCGGCGGCGACTCCGCCGGAGGCAACCTCGCTCTGGAGACCGCCATCGCCACGTACGGCCGGCCGGGGCCCGATTTCGCCCTGGCTCTCTACCCCGTCGCCGACATCGGCCGTACCGGAGGCTCACGCGCCCTCTTCGCCGAGGGAATGGGGCTCACGGCCGAAGCGATCAACGAATTCGAACAGCACTACCTGCCTGACGGGTACGACGCCGCCTCGCCTGGCCCCGCCCTCGTACGGCGCGGGGATCTGGGCCGCCTGCCGCCCACCTATCTGTCCATCGCCGGCTTCGACCCCTTGCGTGACGAAGCGGACGAACTCGCCGGGCTGCTGCGTGCTGAACGGGTCCCGCTCGTCGCTCGCGCGTTTCCTTCCCTGCCGCACGCCTACGCCGCCTTCGCAGCGTTGAGCCCTGCCGCCCACACGGCGCTCCTCGACGCCGCCCACACCCTGCGCGACGCGCTGCGGCGGCCGGTCCCGTGATCGTGGTGGGGCCGTACGACTCTCCGCCATGTTCGCCCTCAGGTCGGCCCCTTCGTGGCAGCCGGCTGCCTTCGGCGAGCCCCTCGGCCTTGGCGGCGGACTCGGAGATCAAGGTATCCCGGCCGCCGGCGTCACCGGCGGCCCTCCGAGAGCCGCCTGGGCGCCCCCAGGGGGCTACGGGCGCGCGGGCCGCGGTCCCGGCGGCGGCCGAGCGGAAGCGTCCGGACGGCCGAGCGGAAGCGGTCCACCCGATGCCGTGCGGCTTGATGGCAACGACATCGTCTACCGCACCGGCGGTTGCGCGGGCCACGGCGAAGCGGACGGCGCGGCCGCTGACCGGACACGGCCGAGCCGGGCCGACACAGGCAGCCCCAACGGTCCCGTCTGCGGATGAGTGGCCTCACGGGCTCGGCGGGGTCTCCGCCAGCCGTCGCAGCACCAGGTCACCGATTTCACACAGCGTGTCCAACTGCGCCAGGGTGAGCTGGTCGATGAGCGCGTCGCGGACATCGGCGACGTGGAGCCGTGCGGCTGTGTCGACCAGCTCGCGCCCCTGATCGGTGATGACCGCGACGGCACCGCGCTGGTCTGTCGGACAGCGTTCTCGGTTCACCAGGTCGCGCGTTTCCATACGGGTCAGGTGCTGGGAGAGGCGGCTCTTCTCCCACCGCATGGCTTTGCCGAGCACCCATGCCCTGAGTCGCCCGTCCGGCGCCTCTGACAGATGTACCAGCACATGGTAGTCGGCGACTGAGATCCCGCACTGCGTGCGCAACCGCCGCTCGATGTACTGGGCCAGCCCGACCTGCATCGTCATCCAGCCGCGCCAGGCCCGCTGTTCACGCGCGTCCAGCCACCGAGGACTACTCATGGGTTCAATGGTAGCGCTTGGTTCACACATAAACTAGTTAGTGATCTGGTGTTGGTTCCCACATAAGGCACACGGCACCTGGAATCAGACCGTGTGACCTCCGCCACCACTTCCCGGGCGGAGCGGCCTTCTCGTAGCGGGTGGCGGTGGAGCGAAATCCCCCAGCCGGCCGAAGCGGCGTTCCCGGCTGTCGCGTCGCCGACAGGTTCCCCCGGTCGGCGTACGGGGGCCGCCGGCACGACGCACGACGGCCTCGGTCTGCCGCGGGACCCCGCGCCGCCCGAGGGGCACCCGCCTCGCGTTCTTCTTCACCATGGCATTCATCCGGGTACCGGGGGGCCGCACCGGACCTCGAGCCGCGCTCAAGACGGCATTCGGGCACGGGGCCCACGGTCATGGCCTGACAGCCCCACCCCTGGCGAAGCCGGGGACCACGGCTGCCCGCGGTACGCGCACGGCGTTCGGGTAGGTTCCCGGTATGAACGCCAACGCCGCCAGGGGCCCGTACGCCAAGGGAGTCGCCAGGCGTCGGCAGATCCTGGACGCGGCGCTCGACGCGTATGGCGAGAGCGACCGCCGGATTCCCTCACTGAGACAGATCGCGGACCGGGTCGGCCTCAGCGAGAAGGGGCTGACGCACTACTTCGGCAGCCGCGACGAGTTGCTGGTCGCGGTCCTGGCGGCCAGAGACGCGGCCGGGGCCCTCGCCGGGAGTGCTCCGGAGGATTTCCTGGAGACGGCAAGCCAGGTCATCACCCACAACATCAGGACACCCGGCCTGGTTCGGTTGTTCGTCGACATGGCGGCGGCCGCCGTCGACCCGGACCACGCGGCGCATTCGTTCTTCGTCGAGCGCACGGCCCGTATGCAGGGGGGCCTGCAGCGGGTCCTCGCCGGGGCAACAGGGACCGAGCCCACGTCGCCGGGGAACGCGTGGAAGGCCAGTGTGCTCCTCGCCGCCGTGGACGGACTCCAGGCGCGGTGGCTGCTGGACCGGGACATCGACATGCTCGATCAGCTGCAGCGCCTCTATCACGCCCTGGTAGGGGCCGCCGACTCCTGAGCCGACCACCCGGTGCGGGGTCCGTACGGCGAGGCCGGCCCCACGGCTTCCCCGTCCTGCCTGTCCCATGTCTCCTTTCGGACCGTTGGTTGACCCTTAAACTTGTTCTGCGTACCGTCGGGTGACGCATCAATTCGATGGGTCGGACGGAAAGGAACCCATCATGGACGCGCTGCAGGACGCCGTGGTACGGAGCATCGCCCGGATCGAGGAGAAGACACACTCCGGGCCGGACACACAGGTCGACGACAGATACGTGGTCTTCGCGCCGACACGGCCGGACCTCACCGACCCGTTCCTCCTGCTGAGCGAGGACTGGTTCTCCTCGCCCGGCTTCGAGTGGCACCCGCACCGGGGCGTGGAGACCGTGACGCTCGTCGTCGACGGTGTCCTGGAACACGGCGACAACGCGGGCCATGTCGGTGCCCTCAGCGCGGGCGACGTGCAGTGGATGACCGCGGGGCGCGGAATCATCCACCGCGAACTCGCGTTTCGCAACGAACGGGCACACACCCTGCAGCTGTGGGTGAACCTGCCGGGCGAGATGAAAATGGTCGACACCCGCTACCAGGACGTGCTCGCCGCTCGACGGCCCGTCATCGAGGGGGAGGGCACCCGCGTCGACCTCGTCTCGGGCGAGGCCGGCGGTGTCCGAGGACCCGCACTGAACAACTGGCCGATCTCCGGCGCGGTGATCACGCTGGAGCCGAACCGGCGTCTGGACCATCTGCTTCCGGGCCGCGACCGCGCGTTCCTCCATGTGCTGTCCGGTACGGTGACCATCGCCGGACGATCCGTCCGTGCCGGGCAGACCGCTTGGTCCGATCCCCTCCCCCACGCGCCCGCCTCGACGATCAGGCTGGAAACGGGTGACGGGGGCGAACACAGCGTGGTCATGGTCTACAGCGGAGAACCGATCGGCCAGTCCGTCGTGATGGGTGGGCCCTTCGTCATGAACAGCAGGGCCGAGATCGAGCAGGCCTTCCGCGACTTTCACCGCGGCGACTTCGGCCGAATTCCCCACCAGGCCCGCCTGCAGTACCGCTGACCCCAGGACGGGCCACGTTCCGGGGCGTCGCCGGCCGGCGAACAGAGGTAGGGGAACACTCGACCGCCGCGGTCCGGCGGGTCGTCGGCCTGCAACGCCGGATGAGCTTGCCGGACCGGCCAGTGGGACGGTCGAGGTGCCTCTGCCGTCGCCCGGTCAGCACCTCGCCCCACCGCGCTCGCGCGTCAGCTTGTACCGCACGGTGCTGGTGGAGGGGTGGCGTGGTGACCTGATGGGTTCCCTCAACCGCGATCCTCCCGTCGCGCGGTGGCCGATCCCGCGGACGCCGGCCGGTCAGCCGCCGCACGCTGTCGCGGCCTGACCAACAGCAGCCCTCGTCGGATCTGTGCCCCTAGCGGATCGAGCCGATCCGACCGGGCCCGAGCGGCAGTTCAAGGGTGAACACGGCGCCGCGGCCCCGGCGGGCGGTTACGGTGAGCGTGCCACCGTGCTGCCGGGCCAGGTCCCGGGCGATGGCCAGGCCGAGGCCGGTTCCGCCGTCGTCGCGGCTGCGGGCGTCGTCGAGCCGTACGAACCGCTCGAAGATCCGCTCGCGCTGGTCCTCGGGCACGCCGTCGCCGTCGTCGGCGACCTCCAGTACCGCCCTGCCGTCACCGGTGGCCCGTACGGACACGACCACCTCGGTCGCGGCGTGCCGCTGGGCATTGGCGATCAGGTTCGCCAGTATGCGGGCCAGTTGCCGCTCAGAACCGGTGACTTCGGCATCGGCCAGCGGGCCGGTACGCACCGGCACCCGGCCGCCGTCGCCCGTCGGACGGGCCAGGGCCACCTGCTTACGGGCCAGTTCCCCCAGATCCACCCGGGCCTGGGCCGGCGGACGCTCACCGGCGTCCAGGCGGGCCAGCAGCAGCAGGTCGGTGGCCAGTTGCTGAAGCCGTGCCACGTCCTTGACCGCGCCGGAAAGGTCCAGCAGCACAGGGTGCGCGGCGCCGACTTCGAGCTGGGTGCGCAGCGAGGCGATGGGGTTGCGCAGTTCGTGGGAGGCGTCGGCGACGAACCGGTGCTGCTGTTCCAGGGACGTCTCCAGCGCGGCGAGGGTCTGGTTGGTGGTCCGTGCCAGGTGGCCGATCGCGTCCCGCGCAGCCGGTTCCGGGACGCGCCGCGAGAGATCGGAACTGCTCATGATGGCCGACAGTTCGTGGCGGATGCGCTCCACGGGCCGCAGCGCCCGCTCGGTGACCCGCCAGGTCACCGCCGCCACCACCGCCAGGAGCAGCGCGCCGCCGATCAGCATCGCCTCGAGTGCCGCGGCGAGCGCGCTGCGCTCGGTGATGCCCGAGACGGCCTCGTACACCATGGCGGGTGTGCCGTTCACCTTGGTGGGCGCCTTGGCGGCCTCAGGACCCAAGGCCAGCACGGTGGCTCGCGGTCGGGCGGCGTCGGGCGCAAGCTCGTAACCGGCGCCGGCGGCTGCGCTGTTCGTGGGCGACGCCGTTGCGGCGGCGGGCACGTCCACGACGAGCGGCGCGGATCCGGCCGTCGCGTCCGCGTTGCGGGCGAGCACCCGGCCCCGCAGGTCCACGACCACCACCCCCACCGGCTGTCCCCGGACGACGTCGTCCGGGGACGCCCCGCCGCGATCACCGCGGCGAGCTGCCGCGCGTCGGTGGTGGCCTGCGAGGTGGCCGTCTCGCGCAGGTCGGCGCGCAGCACCCACAGCAGGGCCAGGCAGGCGACCGCCAGGGCCGTCGCCACCACAGCGGTCGCTGCCACCGCGGCGCGCACCGGCACGGACCACAGCGCGCTACGCACCGGCCGCCAGCCGGTATCCGGCCCCGCGCACGGTCTCGATCACTTCAGCCCCCAGCTTCCGGCGTAACGCGCTCACATATACCTCGACGATGTTCGGGGCGCCGTCGTAGGCCATATCCCACACGTGGTCGATGAGTTCGCGCTTCGAGACCACCTCGCCGACCCTCAGCAGGAGGTATTCCAGCAGGGCGAACTCCTTGGCCGTGACGGCGACCGGCTCCCCGGCGCGCAGCACCCGCCGCGCTCCCCGGTCCACGGCCAGTTCGCCGACCCGGACCACCGGAGCCGCCTCGCGTCCCCGGCGCCGCAGGAGAGCCCTGATCCGCGCGAGCAGCACCACATAGGAGAACGGCTTGGTCAGGTAGTCGTCCGCCCCGGTGTCCAGCCCCTCGGCCTCGTCGTACTCACCGTCCTTGGCCGTGAGCATCATGATCGGCACGTTGTTGCCCGCCGCACGCAGGGCGGCGCACACGTGGTAGCCGTTCATCCCCGGCAGGTTGACATCCAGGACGACCAGGTCGTACGAGCCCTCCCCCGCCAGGTGCAGGCCTTCGCGGCCGTCGTACGACACATCGACGGCGAAGCCCTCGGCCCGCAGGCCCAGGGCCAGCGACACCGCGAGACGCCTCTCGTCCTCCACCACCAGCAACCGCATGCGCCGCAGTATCCCGGACGTCACCTGAAGAAGACTTCAGGTGACTTCAGCTTGCCTTCAGCAACGGTGGGCCACAGTTTTCCCCGTCAGCACAACCGACACTCCGGAAAAGAGAATCCCATGCGAAACAAGGTCATGATCTACGCGGCCACCGGCCTGGCCTCCATCGCGGCCGCGGCCACGATCGGCCTCACCTCCGCGTCCGCCAGCCCCGTCCCCGCCCACGCTCCGGCGAAGGTCACGGGGTCCTCTGTCATCAGCGTTCCCGGCGGCCTGAAGACCGCGAACCCCGACAAGCCGGGCGTCGCTGCGGGGTGTGCCGACGAGGCTCCGGCCGTCCCTCAGGGGAGCGTCACGGGGTCCTCTGTCATCAGCGTTCCCGGCGGCCTGAAGACCGCGAACCCCGACAAGCCGGGCGTGGCAGCGGGGTGTGACGACGAGGCTCCGGGAAACGCGAAGTAGAAGCCGGTAGCTTCGCCGGCTCGACCCCGGACCGCGCCGACGTCGTGCGCCGCACCGGGACAGAGGGCAACAGCGAGCCCGCGAAGACCGCACACCCCGCGCCGGGAATGACCTGATCCGTCCCGGCCGGCGTCACCGTGCACGCCGAGTGGGAACCGCACGGAAGCACTCTCGTTCCTGCGCCGGGGACCCGCCGCCAAGCAGTCGCGGCTTCCCGGCGCAGGACATGGGGGCGCGGGCCCTCGGGCAGAGCCTTCGAGCGGCACGGCCCGGGCGGCCACGCCAGGGGTGCCGCTGGAAGAAGTCCCCCTGACGTTCCATGCGAAGCACCGTCTCTCTTGACATGTCCTGAACATCGCTCTAACTTCCAGGCGTCGATCCCCCACTCACCGCTCACGACATCGATGTCATGCGCCCCCCACGAGAGGGGTCTTCCCCTTGAGGTCGAAGATCTTCACGCGCAAGCACCTGGTCGCACTCACGGTCCTCCCCCTGGCAGCCGCCGGCTGGCTGGCCGCCCCTCCCTCCCGGGCCGCCGTCGCCCCCGCGCCGTCCGCCGCGGCCGGCCCGTCCACGCCCCAGGCGGTGGTCGACTACCTGCGGCAGATCAGCGGCAACCACGTGGTCAGCGGCGTCCACAACAAGGAGCCGCTCAGCAACCCGTCGCAGTACACCGCCCAGGCGCACTCCCTCACCGGCAAGTGGCCGGGCCTGTGGGGCGGCGAACTGGGCTTCCGCGCGGACGACGTGGCCGACCGGCAGACCCTGGTCGACCAGGCGGAGACCGAATGGGACAACGGCTCTCTGGTGAGCCTCACCTGGCACATGTGCCGCCCGGACGTGTCGAGCTGCGAGTTCGACGGAGGCATTGACGGCAGCCGGCTGTCGGACGCCGAGTGGCAGCAGCTGATCACCGACGGGACGCCGCTCAACACCGCCTACAAGAACAAGCTGGAGGGAGCGGTGCCCTACCTCCAGCAGCTCAAGGACGCCGGGATCCCGGTGCTCTTCCGGCCGCTGCACGAAATGAACGAGGGCTGGGCCTGGTGGGGCGGCCGCTCAGGCGCCAACGGCAGCGCCCGGCTGTTCCGGATCACCCACGACTATCTGACGTCGCGGGGCCTGAACAACATCGTCTGGGTCTGGAACGTCAAGGACACCGACGCCAACAACGGCTCCGCGGGCGTGTCCGGCTTCTACCCGGGTGACGACTACGTCGACGTCGCGAGCCTCGACCCGTGGAACAAGGGCTACCCGACGAGCGACTGGTACCAGGCCCTGGTCGACGTCTCCCACGGCAAGCCCATCTCGCTGGCCGAGGTCGGCACCGTCCCCACCCCGTCCCAGCTCGCCGCGCAGCCGCGCTGGGCCTGGTTCATGATCTGGGCCGACTACCTGACCTCCGCCAACTCCGCCTCCGGGCTCCAGACCGCCTTCAACAGCGCGCGGGTCCTGAACCAGGGCCAGGTCACCCTCCCCGGCGGGGGCGGCCCCACGACGCCGCCGACGGGCCGTACCGGACCGGTCACCGGGGTGGGCGGCAAGTGCGTGGACGTCGCCGGCTCGGTCACCGCCAACGGCACGGCGGTGCAGCTCTACGACTGCAACGGCACTGCCGCGCAGAAGTGGACGGTGGGCACGGACGGGACCCTGCGGGCGCTGGGCAAGTGCCTGGACGTGACCGGCCAGGGCACCGCCAACGGCACCAAGCTCCAACTGTGGGACTGCAACGGCTCCGGCGCCCAGCAGTGGACCGCCGAGTCCGACGGCCATCTCAGGAATCCCCAGTCCGGTCGCTACCTCGACGCCCCCGGCGGCAGCACCGCCAACGCCAACCGTCTCCAGATCTGGGACCGCAACACCAACGCCTGGCAAGTCTGGCACCTCCCCGCCTGACAGCCGGACCGTTCCCTCGGGGCCGTCGGAGCACGCCGCTCGGACGGCCCCGAGCCACGGCGCGCGGGGCCGGCACTCCCGTTGCCACCGGGCGTCCGCCGGCTGTCCTCGACAACGACCTGACGGCCGTCACGGCGCTGGGCGTCGCCTCGGAGTTCGGCCTGTCCGTGCCGCGGGACCTGTCGCTTCTCGCCTGGGACGACTCCCAGCTCCGCCGGGTGACCCGGCCCACGCTGCCGGCGATGCAGCACGACGTGTTCTCCTTCGCCGCGGACGTCACCGGAACACCGTTCGACGTCATGGTGCGCCGGGAGGCTGTTCCGCACACCGCGCGGGTGCCCAGCCTGGTGCCGCGCGGCTGAACCGCACCCCCGCCGCGCGGCTGGGCACGCGGGCCTGGGGCCCGTCTCACCAGTCGTGCACCGTCCCGTCCGCCAGACGGTTCACCGGCAGGTAGGCGCGCCGGTAGGGGAAGCGCGCCGCCGCCGCGTCGTCCAACTCGACGCCGAGACCGGGGGCCTCGCCCGGGTGCAGCAGGCCGTCGGTGAAGCGGTAGGAGGTGCGGAAGACCTCCAGTGTCTCGGGCGCGTGCCGCATGTACTCCTGGATGCCGAAGTTGTGCATGGCCAGGTCGAGGTGGAGGGCGGCCGCCATGCCCACCGGCGAGATGTCGGTGGGGCCGTGCATGCCGGACCTGATGCCGAACACCGCGGCCATGTCGAGCAGTTTGCGCACCGCCGTGATGCCGCCGGTGTGGGTCACCGCGGAGCGGACGTAGTCGATCAGCCGCTCCTGGAGCAGCGTGGTGTAGTCATGGACGGAGTTGAAGACCTCCCCGATGGCCAGCGGGGTGGTGGTGTGCTCTCGGATCAGCCGCAGGGCACCCTGGTCCTCGGCCGGGGTGGCGTCCTCCAGCCAGAACAGGTCGTAGGGTTCGAGATCCTTGCCGAGCCGGGCCGCCTGGATGGGCGTCATGCGGTGGTGGCCGTCGTGCAGCAGCGGCAGCTCGGGCCCGAAGGTGTGCCGTACGGCCTCGAAGACCGTGGGCATGTGGCGCAGGTAGGCGCGGGTGTCCCAGGTCTCCTCGGTGGGCCGGGCCCGGTTGCGGCCGGCGCGGCGGGCCGGCTCGTAGTCGTAGCGCTCCCCTTCACCGGCGGCGGAGGCGGCGACGCCGTAGACGGAGTCGAGGCCGGGGATGCCGCTCTGGACGCGCACCGCGCGGAAACCGGCCGCCAGGTGTTCGCGGACCGAGTCGAGCAGTTCTGGGATGTCCCGGCCGGAGGCGTGTCCGTAGGCCAGGGCGCCGGCGCGGCAGGGTCCGCCGAGCAGCTGGTGTACGGGCAGACCGGCGGCCTTGCCCTTGATGTCCCACAGGGCGATGTCCACGGCCGCGATCGCCGCCATCGTGACCGGGCCGCGCCGCCAGTAGGCGCCCCGGTACAGGTACTGCCAGGTGTCCTCGATCGCGTGCGCGTCCCGTCCGATCAGCAGCGGTGCGACGTGTTCGCGCAGGTAGGCCTCGACGGCGAGTTCCCGGCCGTTGAGGGTGGCGTCGCCGAGGCCGGTGAGTCCGTCCTCGGTGGTGATGCGCAGGGTGACGAAGTTGCGGCCGGGGCTGGTGACGACGACATCGGCGGCGGTGATCTTCATGGCGTCCTCCCGTCGGTCAGGGGTACGGGGCTCACGGGTTCCGTCGGGCCACGAACACGCCGAAGGGCGGCAGGTCCACGCTGGTGATCTCCTTGCCGTCGAGGTCCCTGAGCACTCCGGCGTTCACCCGGGGAGTGACGGTCAGGTGCTCGGGGTGCTGGCTGAGGAACCACACGACGCGGTGCCCGTCAGCGTGCTCCATCTCGCCGGTCACCACCCGGCCGTCCGGTACGGACACCTCGGGGCGCGCCCCGGCCTCGGCGGCGAGGGCCGCGTACAGGCGCCAGGTCGGCTCGGGGTTCACGTCGGGGGTGACGGCCGCCATGTGCTCCAGGGGGTAGGTGGCGAGCACGAGGCGGCCCGCGCCGACGCGGTGGCTCAGCAGGGCGGGGCGGCCGTGGGCGTCGGTGGCGACGACCTCGGCGCCGCGCGGCTCCACCGGGAGGAAGGTGCGGGAGTGCTCGGTGCCGGCGACCGCGAAGGCCAGGCGGGTGCCGGCGGGGAGGTCACCGAAGTCCTGCACGAAGGTCAGGTGCAGGGTGTCGTCGGTGATGCGGTCGGTCAGGCCGTAGCGGAGCTGCTTGGCGACCCCGAAGGTCTCGTCGAGCTTCGGCCACCAGGCGCCGCGCTGCACGATGTGGGTGCCGGCGAACCAGGAGGCGTAGACCGTGGCGCCGCGTTCGGCGGCCGCCCGCAGCGCCCGCCACGTCGGCGCGGTCAGCTGCTTGGTGCTGGGCACCAGGTAGAGGGCACTGTCCTCGGGCAGGCCGTCGGCCTCGCGGGCCACGCCGATCGGCAGGTCCGCCTCGCGGGCGGCGACGTAGGCCTGCCGGGTCGCGGACAGCACCGCGGCGGTGTCCTCCGGCTGGGTGAAAGGGTAGAGCTTCTCCAGGTAGGAGGAGACGACGAGGCTGACCCGGGTGTCGGGGCGGGTCAGGCGGGCGAAGTCCACCTCGCCGAGGGTCCGGGCGAAGTCGCGGACCTCCAGGAGCTGTTTCTTCGGGGCGCCGGTGTCGTCGGTGAGCCCGAAGTGCATCTCGAACGGGTGGTGGCTGTAGGGCTCCTGGTCGGCGAGGGCGTCGTAGTCGGTGTTGTTCCAGGGGATCCAGCCGGTGGCGCCGGCCAGCAGGGTGTGGTGCAGGGTCTGCCGGTAGTAGTGCGCGGCGTGCTCCTCGGAGGTGTAGTCGGAGGAGACGCCGAACTCCTCCATGACCACGGGCTTGCCGCCGGTGCCGACGAGTTCGCAGGTGAAAGCGGCGCCCAGGTGCTGCCGGACCTGGTCGTCGTCCATGCGGTAGACGTGCGGCCCCTGGAAGTCGACCAGCTCTTCGAGGTCGCGCAGCCGGAAGCCGTTGTCGGCGCCGGTCATCTCCACTCCCCAGGCGCCGTCGCCGATGGACACGGGCTGCTCGGCGCCGGCCTCGCGCACCGCGCCGATGAGGGTCTTCGCCCAGGCGGTGACCCGGCGGTGGTCCAGGGTGCCGATGCCGCGCGAGCGCCAGTCGGCGTAGATGGGGATCTCGTTGGACAGCAGCCAGCCGGCGACGGCCGGGTGGTCCTTCCAGCGCCGGGCGCACTCGCGGACGTACCAGGCCTGGCGGTCCACGAACCAGTCGTCGGCGATGACGTCGCGGTCCTCGCGCCAGGCGGGGTCCCAGTTCTGGCCGGACATGTGGCCGACGAGGAAGGTCGGGATGCTGGTCATGCCGGCCCGGGCGTGCCGGTCGAGGAAGTCGTCGAAGCGGCCCAGCATGACCGGGTCGAGGCGGTCGGGCTCGGGCATGAAGTCGGGCCAGTACAGAAAGCTGCGGGTGAGGGTGATGCCGTGGGCGGCGAGGACGCGCAGCTCCTCGTCGACGACCGTGCCGTCGTAGGAGCGCCACATCAGGGGCCCGCCGGTGCGGGACCAGTAGTTGACGCCGACCCAGATCGTGGGGCGGTCCGGTGTGCCGAGCTTTGCCGCGTTGCGATGCATGGAAGTCCTGTCGTCGAACTCGGTGATGGCGACTGGTATATCGATTGACTGGACGGATGTCGAGACATTGCTAGTGGGTGACAGCACTGTTAAGGTCCGCCACCAGCACAGGTCAATCGTTTTCCTGTCCGGCGTCGGCTACCGACGCGTCCCTGCGAGTACGGGAGCCCTCGATGAAACGCTGGCTGAGCGCCGGGGCCCTGGCCGTGGCCGCAGTCCTGGCCACCTCGTGCGTGGGTCCCCTGGATCCGCGCACCGACGACCCCGACACCCTCGTGGTGCACAGCCGGTTCTCCGCGGGCACCCAGGGGGGCGCCGTCTACGCCCGCGTGGTACGGCAGTTCGAGCGGGAGAACCCCGGCCTGCACATCAAGAACGTGTTCAGCGGCGACGACATCTTCAACTCCTTCGAGACGTCCCGTCTGGCGCACAAGGAAGCCGACGTCCTCCTGATCAACCTCTACGACAAGTCGCTCTCCTGGACCGACCTCGGCGCCACTCCCCCGGTCGGCCGCTACCTGCGCGAGTGGCACCTGACCGGCCGGGTCCAGCCGGCCGCGCTGAAGGCGTGGACGGACGAGAAGGGGCGGCTGCGGGCCTTCCCGTGGATGGGGTTCACCTGGCCGCTGCTGGTCAACAAGGACCTGCTGCGCAAGGCCGGTGTCGCCGACGTGCCGCGCACCACGGACGCACTGCTGAGCGCCGTCCGCGCCCTGCGCGCCCACGGCATCGCCCCGCTCACGATCGGCGGGAACGACTGGTCGGGGCAGAAGTTCCTGATGCAGGTCATGCAGGGCTACCTCAGCCCCGGGGCGGCCCGCAGGGTGTTCGCGAAGGGCGGGTACTGCGACGAGCCCGAGGCGATGAAGGGGCTGAAGCTGTTCGCCGGCCTGCGCGACGCCGGGCTGTTCGTCAAGGGCGCCCAGGGCCTGGGCGCGGACCAGATGAACGCCGACTACTTCGAGCAGCGCGCGGCGATGATGCCCGCCATCTCCTCCACCATCGCGGCCGTGCCGGCGAAGGTGGAGGCCGCCACGGAGGTGACCGGCTTCCCGGTGCCCGCCGACGGCGCCTACCCGCGGCCCTCGCTCTACAACGGGCTCACCTCCACCGGCATCTGGCTCACCCCGAACGGCACCGAGAAGCTGTCGGTGAGCCGGAAGTTCATCTCCTTCCTGTACCGCAAAGACGTGGTGCAGCAGTTCATCGACGACTCCGGCTATGTGATGAACCTGCGTGACCAGCGCCCCTCGTCCAAGCTGCCGCTGGTCAGCCGCTCGGTCGTGGTGTCGCACGGTCCGGACGTCAGCGAGGTGGTGATGCCGGACGCGTATGTGCCCGCCGCCGTCTCCGCCCCGCTGAACCGGGCGACGTCCGTCGCCTACACCCCGCACACGAGCACCACCACGATGTGCGAGGCCCTCGACACCGCCTACCGCAGCTGACCCGGGAGACCCGAGATGGCCACGACAACGATGTCCCGGCCGGTGGAGGCACCGCCCCGCCCACGCCGCTCCTCCAGCCGGTCGCCGCGCACCACGGTGATGGCCGTGCCCGCGCTGCTCTGGTACGGCGTGTTCATGGTCGGCCCGATCGGCGCGATCTTCGTCATCTCCGTCCTTGACTGGCCGGGCATGCTCGCCCGGGTCGGCTTCGCCGGGCTCGGCAACTACCGCGCGGTGCTGGGCGACGAGTTGTTCTGGGACGCGGCGCGCAACAGCGCCGTGCAACTCGCGATCGCCTTGCCGGTGATGATCGTGGGCGCCTTCATGCTCGGCTACTTCCTCTCCACCAAGCCGCGCGGGTACCGGTTCCTGAAGGTCGTGATCTTCACGCCGGCACTGATCTCCGCCTCCGCGAAGGCCATGATCTTCTGGGGGATGTTCGCACCCAACGGCATGATCAACAAGCTGCTCGGAAGCGTCGGGCTGGAGGGGCTCCAGCACGCCTGGATCGCGGACAGCTCCACCGCCTTCGGCTGCGTCATCGCCATCGACGTCTGGAGCGGCATCGGCTACACCGCCACCCTGTACGCGGCCCGGCTCGACGCCCTGCCCGACTCGGTGTACGAGGCGGCGGAGATCGACGGCGCGGGCCACTGGCGGCGCATGTGGGGCATCGCCTACCCGATGGTGCGCGACTTCGTGGGCGTCACCGTGATGCTCCAGTTCCTGTGGACCCTGTTCACCTCGGCGCAGAACGTCCTGCTGCTCACCCAGGGCGGTCCGGGCAACAGCTCCACGAACCTGTCCTTCCTCGTCTACCAGAAGGCGTTCGTGCAGTCCGACCTCGGCTACAGCCAGGCCGCCGGAGTACTCCTCTTCCTCGTGGGCCTTGCCGGCATGCTCCTCATCCGCCGTGTCTTCCGCCCCGCCCACTGACCCGACCCGCCCCGACCCCTCGGCTTCAAGGACACCGGTCATGACTCCTGTTCGCCACCCGCGGCCCCGCCGGCGCCGCCTCACCCCCGGTCGCGTGCTCAGCCACGCGGGTGCCTGGGCCTACGCGCTCGCCTTGCTGCTGCCCCTGTACTACCTGCTGGTCTCCTCGTTCAAGGACAACGACGAGATCTTCTCCGACCCCCTCGGCCTGCCCTCCCGGCTGTCGTTCGGGAAGTTCTCCACCTCCGTGCACGACGCGCGCCTCGACCTGGCCATCGCCAACTCACTGATCGTCACGCTCGGTGCACTCGTCGTCGTGCTGCTGCTCGCGGTGCCCGCCGCCTACGCGCTGGCGCGGGCCCGCGGACGCGCGGCGGTGGTCATCGAGCGCGTCTTCGCGCTGGGGTTCCTCATACCCGCCTTCGCCGCGCTGGTGCCGACCTTCCTGCTGGCGGCGCAGCTCGGCCTGTTCCACACCCGCACCTTCATCGTGCTGTTCCTCCCCGCGACCTCGCTGCCCCTGGCCGTGGTGCTGCTGACGCAGTTCATGCGGACGGTGCCCGACGAGGTGGAGGAGGCCGCCCGGATGGACGGCGCGGGCAACTGGACCGTCCTGCTGCGCATCTACCTGCCGATGGTGGTCCCCGGCATCGTCACGGTGCTCATCCTGAGCTTCCTGGCGTACTGGAACGAGTACCTGTACTCGCTGGTGATCATCGGCCCCGACCAGGCGCAGCGCACGATCCAGGTGGCCGTGCCCACCCTGCGCTCCACGCTTTCCACCGATTTCGGCGTGCTGTCGGCTGGTACCGTGGTGACGCTCCTTCCGGTCTACATCGTCTACGGCGTGCTGCAACGGCGGATGGAAGGCGCCCTGATGGGCGGCGCCGTCAAGGTGTGAGCGGCAGCGCGAGAACGTGGCGGGACCCGGCGGCGGTACCCCGCCGAGAACGAGGAGACGTGGCCCGAGGCAAGAGCGACCGCGCGACGATCGCGGATGTGGCCGCCCTCGCCGGAGTGTCGGTGTCGGCCGTCTCCAAGATCGTCAACGGCAAGGGGTCGTTTCCGCCGGCCACCCAGGATCGGGTACTGCGGGCCGTCGACCGGCTGAACTGGGCGCCCTCCGCCGCCGCGGCCTCACTGCGGGGCGCGAAGACCCGGGCCATCGGCATGATCTCCAAGCGTTCACCGGACGTTCTCAACGCCGACCCGCACTTCACGCTGCTGATCGCCGGCATCGAGAGCGAACTGGCTCCGCGCGACTACGGCCTGCTCATGCACATCGTCGGCGAGCAGCCGAGCGCGGAGGAGCGCGCCTACCGGCGGCTGTCCGACGACCGGCGGGTGGACGGCGTCATCCTCACCGAGAGCCGGATCGGCGACAACCGCTTCGCGCTGCTGCGGGAACTGGGCCTGCCCGCCGTGCTGGTGGGCACGCCGTGGACGGACGACGCGATCAGCACCGTGAAGGCCGAGCACCAGGACCAGGGCATGATCGCCGCCGCCGACCACCTGGTGGCCCTCGGGCACCGGCGCATCGCCTACATCAGCGGCCCCGAGGACCGGGTGCACACCGGGTACCGGCGGCAGGTCTTCGTGTCGGCGCTCGCCCGGCACGAGCTGTCCCCGAGCCATCTGCTCGCCTCGGACTTCGCCGGCCGGACCACGGGTGCCTCGGTCGAGCAGATCCTGCGCTCCGAGCCGACGCCGACGGCCATCGTCTTCGCCAACGACATGATGGCTCTGGCGGGGATGTCCGCGGCGCAGCGGCTCGGCTTCGACGTGCCGAGGGACCTGTCGGTCATCGGACACGACGACCTGCCCATCGGCACACTGCTGCATCCCCGTCTGACGACGATCCGCCAGGATCTGACCGGGCTGGGCCGGGCCGCCGCCCTCGACCTCCTCGCCCGGCTCGGCGAGAGCGGCGCCGACAGCGCGCCGGTGATCGCCCCGCCGGAACTGGTGGTGCGGGAGTCGACCGCGCCGCCCGGTGAGTGGTCCGGGGCCCTTGACGGTCTCCGCGGAGGCAGCGGCCCGGAGGTGCCCTGCTGAGGCGAGCCGAATCCCCGGTTCGGCCGGGCCGCCGCCGCGGACCCGCGGATTCCGCTGCCTTGCCGAGCAGCCGAGGGGGATCTCCCCCTCGGCTCTCACCACACCGTGTGGAAAAGCCGCCCCCTGTACGGCTCTTGTCGTTCTGCCCGGCGGACCGTCACGGCGCACGCGGTCAGGCGCCGGCGCGCGAGGACGCGGGGTGTCGCTGAGAGAGCCCGTGTCCTCGCGACGGCCTTCCACCTGGCCGCGAGCGGTGTACCCGGGGAAGGTGAAGGCCGTGGGCTCCGGCGAGCCGCGGCGGTGGTCGTCGAGCCGCGGTTCGGGTGGAGCACTCGCGGGGCAGAAGCAGACGCGCCAGTCACGCTGACTGTCGCGCCCGTATCTCGTGGGGTGGCCTACTTGACCGACCCCGCCATGACCCCCTGCACGAAATGCTTCTGGAAGGCGAAGAACACCACCACCGGTACCACCAGGGACACGAACGCGCCTGGTGCGAGAACGTCGATGTTGCTGCCGAACTGGCGGATCTGGGACTGGAGCTGCACGGTCAGCGGCTGCGAGGAACTGTCCGCGAACAGCAGGGCCACCAGCATGTCGTTCCACACCCACAGGAACTGGAAGATGGCGAGGCTGGCGATGGCCGGCCGGCCCACGGGGAGTACCAGCTGGACGAAGATCCGCCACTCGCTGCCGCCGTCCATGCGGGCCGCCTCCAGCATCTCCTTCGGCATCTCGGCGAAGTAGTTCCGCAGCAGGAACACAGCGAAGGGCAGGCCGTAAGCCACATGGAACAGCACCACGCCGGGGATCGTGCCGAACAGGCCCAGCTGTCCGAAGAGCTTGGCGACCGGCAGGAGGCCGATCTGGACCGGGACGACCAGGAGGGCGACCACCACCAGGAAGATGCCGTCCCGGCCGGGGAAGTCGAGCCAGGCGAAGGCGTAGCCGGCCAGGGCCGCGATGACCACGACCAGGAACGTCGCCGGCACCGAGATCAGCACCGTGTTCCACAGCGACTGCGTCATGCCGGAGTTCTTCAGCAGTGCCGTGTAGTTGTCGAGGGACAGCTGCCCGGGGCTGGAGAACACCGTCCACCAGCCGCCCTTCGCCGTGTCCTGCGCCGACCGCAGGGACGACAGGAGCAGGCCGGCCAGCGGGGTGAGCCACACCAGGCCGATCACCACCAGGAAGGCCTGCACCAGGCCGTTGCCGAGGCCGCGGCGGATCGCGTTCATCGCTGACTCCTTCGGAAGCGGCGGACGTTGAAGGCCATCGCCGGGACGACCAGCAGGAGGAGGAGGACGCCGAGCGCGCTGCCCAGGCCCTGGTTGTTGCCGCCGCCGAACGACACCAGCCACATCTGCGTGGCCAGCACGGTCGCGTCCTCCTGCACCGGTCCGGGCGCGATGATGTAGACGAGGTCGAAGACCTTCATCACGTTGATGACCAGCGTCACGAAGACCACGGTCAGGACGGGTGCCAGCAGCGGGACCGTGATGCGCCGGAAGATCTGCCACTCGTTGGCGCCGTCCATCCGCGCGGCCTCCAGGGCGTCGCGCGGCAGGGCCGCGAGACCGGCTCCGATCAGGACCATGGCGAAGCCGGTCCAGATCCACAGGTAGGCGCCGATGATGGCCGGGGTGACGAGGGCCGGGCCGAGCCAGGAGACGCCCTGGTAGGGCTGGGCGAAGTTGGAGGCGGGGAGGCGCACGGTGTAGGTGGCCGCCGCCTTCAGGCCAGTGAAGCGGTAGGAGCCGTCGGCGGCCGTGGTCGCCGTACCGGCGGTGGTGCCGTCCGCGGCGACCGCCTCGACGCGCATCCTCGGCAGTCCGTTCTCCGCGCGGTCGACCTTGCCCTGTTCCCCTCCCCCGCCGGGGGTGAAGTCCAGGTAGACGACTCCGCTGACCTCGTCGGCCGCCGCGGGACGCTGTGCGGCCGCGTACGCCGGGCGCGCGTCGCCGGGGACGTCGCCGGGGGCGACGCCCACCATGCCGAGGTCCACGGCGGTGCCTGGTGACACCGGCCGGTCCGTGCGGTACGAGCCGTCCCGGTCCGCGGTGAGGCCGTGGCCGTCGCGGGCCCGTGCCGTCGGGTACTCGGAGGTGGACTTGAACGCGTCGTGGACGCTGACGACGGCCGCGTTGAGGACGCCCTTGGCGGGGTCCTCGTCGTAGGCGAGGCGGAAGACGATGCCCGCGGCGAGGAAGGACACGGCCATCGGCATGAACAGCAGCAGTTTGAAGGCGGTCGCCCAGCGGACCTTCTCCACCAGGACGGCCAGGACCAGGCCGAGGCCGGTCAGCAGGGTCGGCGCGACGACGACCCAGATCGCCGTGTTGCGTACGGCCTTGAGGGTGGCCGGGTCGCGGAACATCTCGGTGTAGTTGTCGGCGCCGACGAAGCGGTCGCCGGAGGCGTCGAAGAAGCTGCGGCCGACGGAGAACAGCACGGGGTAGACGACGAGGGCGCCCAGCAGGAGCAGCGCCGGGAGGACGAAGAGCAGGGCGACGGCCCGGGCCCGCCGCCGGGAACGGCGGGCCCTTTCGGCGGGTCCGGCGGACGGCGGGCTCACCGTCTCCTTGACCAGGGTGGATGTCATGACGCGTCAGCCCTTGTAGGCCTTGGCCGCGGCCGCTTCCAGCTTGGCCGCGGTGCCCTTGGGGTCGGAGGGGTCGCGCAGGAAGTCCTGCAGCAGCTTCCACTCCCCCGCGCCCTTGGTGCCGCCGAATGCGGCGGGGGCCTGGTCGGACATGTCGAAGCGGACGGAGTCGCCCGCTTCGACGAGGGATCGGGCGGTGGCGCGGGTGACGTCGTCGCTGTAGGAGTCGAGGGGAAGGTTCTTGTTCGGGGACAGGTAGCCGCCCGCCTTCGCCCACACGGCCGACGCCTCGGGGGTGGCGAGGTACTCCAGGAGCTTCATACCGGCCTTGCTGTTCTTGCCGTCCTTGAGGACCACCGCGGCGTCGCCGCCGCTGACGACCGGGGCCTTGCCGCCGCCGACGGCGGGGAAGGGGAAGAAGTCGGCTTCCTTGCCGATGGTCTTGCCGAACTGGTCGTGGGCCACGCCGGCGACGAAGTCGCCCTCGTAGACCATGGCCGCGTCGGGCTTGGGCCCGAACACCTTCTCCACCGAACTCGGGAAGTCGGTGTTGAGGGCCTCCTTCTGGCCGCCGGCAACGAGTTCCTTGTCCTTGAACAGCTTGCCGAGGGTGGTGAGCGCCTGGATGACCGAGGGGTCGGTCCACTTCAGCTTGTGGGCGGCGAGGGCGTCGTACTTCTCGGGGCCGGCCTGGGAGAGGTAGATGTTCTCGAACCAGTCGGTCAGGGTCCAGCCGTCCTGGCCGCCGACCGAGAAGGCCGCGAGGCCGGAGTCGGAGATCGTGTGCCCGACCTTGAGCACGTCGTCGTACGAGGTGGGCGGCGTGACGCCGGCCTGGCTGAACGCGTCGGGGCTGTACCAGACCGTCGACTTGTGGGCGGCCTTGAAGTAGAGGCCGTAGAAGGTGCCGCCGACGCTGCCGTAGTTCTTCCAGACGGGTGCGTAGCCGGCGTCGACGGACTTCTCGGTGGTGGCCGACAGTGGGGTGAGCCAGCCCTGCTTGGCGAACTGCTGGAGCACGCCGACCTGCGGGACCATGACGACGTCCGGTGCGTTGCCGCCCTCGATCTTGCTGCCGATGACGGTGGAGACGTTGTCGCCGGTGGACACGAACTGCGTCTTGGCCCCGGTCTTCGCGCTGAACGCGTCCAGCACCTTCTGGAAGTTCTTCTGCTCGGAGCCGGACCAGACCCCGGCCACGGTGACCGTCTGGCCGCTGAGTGCCTTGTCGCCGCCGCCCGCGGTGGCGGGGCCGCTGCCGCCGCAGGCGGTCGCGCCGAGAGCGAGGGTGAGGGCGGTGCAGCTCGTGATCAGGGTGGTACGTCGTCGCATCATCGTTGATGTCCCTTCGAATGCTGTTGACTGCGAAAAAATCAGAGGTTGTTGATCCACCAGGCGGCCGTCGAGCCGGGGAGCACCCCGGCCGGGCAGGGGCCGCTGGAGAGCAGCGGGGTGTCGGAGACGGGCGCGGGGGTGGGAGCTGTGCCGAAGTTGACGGCGCAGACGAGGCCGTCGCCGCGGACGAAGCCCAGCACGCCCGGCGGGGTGTCCAGCCAGGACAGCGATCCCTCACCCAACTGGTCGAGTGATGAGCGCAGTTGAAGGCCGTCGCGGTACAGGTGCCAGAAGGAGCGGGTGTCGGCGAGGGCGCGGTCGGTGGCGTACTCGGCGAAGTACTCCGGCTGCGGCAGCCACGGCTTGGTGCCCTCGGCTCCGGAGGTGAAGCCGAACGGAGATGCCTGTCCGGACCAGGGCAGTGGCACGCGGCACCCGTCGCGGATGCGGGCACGGTTACCGGTGCGGCGGAAGATCGGGTCGGTGAGGACGTCGTCGGGCAGGTCCACGACCTCGGGCAGGCCCAGTTCCTCGCCCTGGTAGATGTACGCGGCTCCGGGCAGCGCCAGCATCAGCAGCGCGGCGGCGCGGGCCCGGGCGGGGCCGAGGCCGCTGCCCTCGGGAGCGGCCTCGCCGTAGCGGGTGACGGTGCGGACCTGGTCGTGGTTGTTGAGGACCCAGGTGACCGTGGAGCCGGTGCCGGCGATGTCCTGCATGGCGTCGGTGATGACCTTGCGAAAGGCGTCCGCCTCCCAGGGGGCGCTCAGAAGGTCGAAGAAGAACGCCTGGTGGAGTTCGTCGGGGCGGACGTACCGGGCGTGTTCGCGGGCGGTGGGGACGGAGACCTCGCCGACGAGGAGGCGTTCGCAGCCGTCGCGGGCCGCGTACTCCTCGCAGATCGCCCGCCAGCGCCGCCAGACGTCGTGCACCTCGGGCTGGTTCCAGGCGAGGGGGTTGACGGAGTCACGGGTGCGGGCGTCGGCCTCGGGGTCCGGGGAGTCGGGCAGCTCGGGGTGCTTGTAGAGGCCGGCGGCGACGTCGATACGGAAGCCGTCGACGCCCCGGTCCAGCCAGAAGCGGAGGACGCGGTCGAACTCGGTGCCGATCTCGGGATTGCGCCAGTTCCAGTCGGGCTGCTCGGGCGTGAACATGTGCAGGTACCACTGGCCGGGGCGACCGTCCGGCTCGGTGATCCTGGTCCAGGCGGGGCCTCCGAACATGGCATGCCAGTTGTTGGGAGGTTCGGCGCCGTCCGGGCCACGGCCGTCGGCGAAGTGGAAGCGGGCGCGGGCCGCGCTGCCGCGCTCCGCGGTGAGTGCCGCCTTGAACCACGGGTGCTCGGAAGAGCAGTGGTTGGGCACGATGTCGAGGAGGACACGGATGCCGAGCCGGCGGGCCGCCGCCGTCAGCTGGTCGAATTCGGCGAGGTCGCCGAAGGTCGGGTCGACGTCGCAGTAGGCGGCCACGTCGTAACCGTGGTCGTGCTGCGGCGAGGGATAGAAGGGACTCAGCCAGATCCCGTCGACGCCCAGCTTCTTCAGGTACGGCAGTCCGGCCTTGACTCCGGCGAGATCGCCGATGCCGTCTCCGGTGCTGTCGAGGAAGCTGCGGACGTACACCTGGTAGATGACAGCGTCGCGCCACCAACGGTGCATGTTCAACCCATTGCCTGTCTCTGGTGCTCAGTGGTTATGCATGCATGTTAAGCACTCGTGTCCGGAACGTGTCAACGAAAATTGCATGGACAGCGGGAAATTCGCGACCCAAACAGGGACAAATCGCCCAATACAGGCCACCGCGGATCTCGGACGCCTACCTAACAGGTATTTATCGCGATGAGATCGCGTCGAGTTCCCGGGCCAGCCGCCTGACCGCGGCCTCGGACGTCTCGTGTCCGGTCATCGCGTCATGCACCACCGCCTGTACCACCAGACTGACCTGGTCGTAGCGCGGGCTCTTCGGCCGCGGAGCGGCGGAGAGGACGCTGGAGCGCAGCGTGGGCAGGTAGGGAAACCTCTTCACGAGGTCCGGATCCTCGTACAGAGCCGCCCGCACGGGGGGCAGCGCGCCGCGTGTGAGCACCTGCCGCTGAACCGCCTCGCTGGTCAGGTACGCGATGAGGCGAGCAGCCGAATCGGGATGCCGGGCATGTGTGTTGACCGCCAGGTCAGAGCCGCCGAGCACGCTGGTGCCCTGCCCGTCAGGGCCCGGCAGCCGGACGGCCCCGATCTTCCCAGCGACCGGGGAGCCGGGGGCCGACGCGACGGCGTACGCGTAGGACCAGTTGCGCAGGAAGAGCAGCCGGCCTTCCTGGAACGCCTGCTTGGACTCCTCTTCCTTGTACGACAGGGCCGCCTTCGGAATCCAGCCCTCCCGAACACCCCGCACAAGGAAGTCGATCCCCTCCCGCGCCGCCGAGGAGTTCACGGTGACCCGGTCGCCCTCGTCCCCGAGGATGGTGCCACCCGCCGAGTAGACCGCCTCGGCGGCGTTCACGGTAAGGCCCTCGTAGGGAAGGAACTGGCCGGCGTAGCCCGCCAGTCCGTACTTCGGCGCGATGGTCTTCGCGTCCTGTTCCAGCTCGGCCCAGGTCCGCGGTGGCGGGACGCCCTCCTTGTCGAGGACGTCCTTGCGATAGAGCAGCAGTCCGGCGTTGGTGACGTACGGGACCGCGTACAGGCGTCCGTCATAGGTCGCGGTGTCCACGACCGGCCGCAGGAAGGACTTGAGCGGGAAGCGACTGCGATCGAGCGGGCTTATCCAGCCCGCGGCCGCGAACTCCGCGGTCCAGGTGACATCGATGTTGAGGACGTCGAACCGACTGCGGTCTCCCCCACGCAGGTCCGTGACCATCTGCGCATGCGTCTCGTCAGCGGAGTCGGGCAACTCGACCAGCGTCACCCTCTCTCCCGGGTGCGTGCGGTTCCACCCCCCGAGTACCGTGTCCAGATACCCGGTAAGGTCTCCGGCGGTGGCCAGCGTCAGCGGCCCCCGGCCTTCGTCTCCGCCGACCGGCCCAGCCGACGAGACACACCCGGTCAGTACGATCCCCAGGATGAGGAGGCGCCTACCGGCGGCTCGCATCCACCGCATAGGTCCCTCCCTGTACACCGGTGACCACCGGAATCGTCACACGGCTCGGCCATGTATACCCGTTAACTATGGGCGATACTAGGGCCAGGGACCCATTATGAGGACAGGAGGACCACAGTAGTGCGCCTGCCCCTCCTGGCGCTCCTGGCGCGGGGACCTGCCCACGGCTACGAGCTCAAGCAGGGCCTTGAGCAACTGCTGGGCTCCGCGTACCCTCAGCCGAACGTCGGCCAGATCTACGTGACCCTCGGGCGCCTCGAGAAGCAGGGACTCATCGAGGGCGAGGACATCGAACAGTCCAGCCGGCCCAACAAGAAGGTCTACCGCCTGACCGCGTCCGGGCAGGAAGAGCTGCGCGCCTGGTTCGAACGGCCCGAGGACGAGCCGCGGGTGCGGGACGACTTCTTCATGAAGCTGGCCCTCACCCCGCGGACCGGCATCGCCGACCAGATCGCCCTGATCAACAAACAGCGGCGCCAGTACCTCAATTCCATGCGCGACCTGTCGAAGCTGGCTGCCGCGGAAGACCGGGACAACCGAATCGCGCACCTCCTGATCGAGGGCGCGATGCTGCACCTCCAGGCGGACCTCGACTGGCTGGAACGGTGCCAGGAAGAGCTGGAGGAGCTGGAGTGAGCGATGGCCCCGCTTCCGTAGTACGCGCCGCGGGCCTGGTCAGGACGCACTTTGGCGAGAGTGGGCCGACGCACGCCGTCCGCGGCGTCGACCTGTGTGTCCGGCAGGGCGAGTTCGTGGCGATCACCGGCCCCTCAGGGGCGGGCAAGTCCACTCTGCTGCACCTGCTCGGCGGCCTGCAGCGGCCCGACAGCGGCAGTATCTGGCTGGACGGCGAATGCACGGACACGTGGCGGGAGTCCCGCTGGGCGGTGGAGCGCCGCAGACGGATCGGCATCGTCTTCCAGTTCTTCAACCTCGTCTCCAGCCTGTCGGTCGCCGACAACGTGGAACTGCCGGCTCTCCTCGCCGGTGTGTCACCCAAGCGTGCACGGACCGAACGCGAAGCCCTCATGGCCGAGTTGGGCCTGACAGGCAAGGAACGCAGCATGCCGGGCGAACTGTCCGGCGGCGAACAGCAGCGAGTCGCCCTGGCGCGGGCCCTGGTCAACCATCCGCCGCTGCTGCTGGCCGACGAACCGGCCGGCAGCCTGGACAGCAAGGGCACCCGCGAGGTGATGCGCTTGCTGTCCCGGTTCCACCACCGGGGACAGACGATCGTCCTGGTCACCCATGACGCCCGGCTGGCGAGCGCCGCGGACAGGGTGATCAGCTTCTTCGACGGCCGGATCGCCGACGACGCGGAACTCGACACCACCCCATCCCGACGGCCGGGGGCGTCCGGAGTGCTGAGGCTCAAGGACTGACCCGCGGTCGTACGACGACACCCGAAAGGGCTGGCTCTCATGCGCGCCACTTTGCGCTGGGCACACTCCGACCTGCGCACCCACCGCGGCGAGGCACTCTTCCTCGTGCTCGCCACCGCCGGCATCGTCATATCGCTGCTGCTGGCCGGCGCGCTGTTCGGCTATGCCACCAACCCCTGGCAGCGCGTCTTCTCCCAGACACACGGCGCCCACGTGTGGATCCACACCGGCACCTCCACCGACCTCGGGAAGCTCACGACCGTGGACGGGATCGAAGCCGTCGCCGGCCCCTACGCCACCGCTGCGACCACCCTCACCGCACCCGGAACCCGTGCCAGCGTGGAACTGCGAGCCACGCCGTCAGCCCCCTCCGTGGGCCGCCCCCTCCTCACCGCCGGCCATTGGCTGGACCCGAGAACACCCGAGGGTGTGGTCCTGGAGAGCCGCCTCGCCCGCGCCCTGCTCGCCGGCCCCGGGGACACCCTCTCCCTGCCGGACGGCACCGGAAAGGTCACGGTCGTAGGCGTCGCCGACACCGCCGAAGCCCGCTACCGCCCGGGGGAACAGCCCGGTCTCGTCTGGGTCCTGCCCGCCGCCCTGCGCCATCCCACAGGCCAGATCATCGGGCTGCGTCTGGTAGACCCCGCCGAGACGGACTACGCCGTCCAGCGGGCCGTCACCGCCCTGGGCGCCGGTGCCATCGGCGAGGTCTCCACCTGGCAGCAGGCACGCGCAGAGGCCCAGGGCGACAACCGTCTCCTGGGCCAGGTGCTGGGTCTGTTCGGCTTCGGCGCGCTCATAGCCGCCGGGTTCGCCGTGCACGGGGCGATCGCCACCCGGATCCGCGGCCACCTGCGCGACATATCCGTCCTGAAGGCCATCGGATTCACCCCCAGCCAGCTCGTCCGCGTCTTCCTCTCGCAGCACATCGCGTACGCCCTCCTCGGCGCCGTCGGGGCGGTCACGGTGACGGACGCACTGGGCGGCCGAGTCCCGGGCCGGCTGGGAGACGCCGTCCGCCTGTGGCAGGTGCTGCCCGGTCACACGCTGACCCAGTTCGCCGTCCCGGCGGGGGCCGTGCTGTTCATCGCCGCGACAACGGGGCTGGCGGCCTGGCGCGCCGGACGCGTCCCCCCGGTGCCCAGGGGCCGGCCGGCCGGCGCACACGAGGCACACGAACCGCGGGCGGAACGAATTGCGTCGGGAAAGCGACTCCCGGCACTGATGCGGCGAGCCCTGGAGATCAGAGTGCCCGCCCCCTTGGTGCTGGGCCTGCACGGCACCCTCACCCGCCCGGCGCGCTCCCTCGCCACCGTCGCCCGCCTCACGCTGCCGTTGCTGCTGATCGTCGTGGCGATGAGCGCCTGGACGACCCTCGACCGCCTTCACAGGGACCCCGAGCGGATCGGTGTACCGGCCGCTCTGACCGTCCGCGCCCACGGGGGACCGGGCGACCAGGACCTGCGCGCCCTGCTGGAACGCGACCCGCAAGTCGTGTCCGCGTATCCGGGCGTCGAAGTGGCCGCACTCGTGCCGGGCCAGACGACCACGATCGCCCTGCGAGGCCTGGGCAGCAGCCGCTCCCCCTACCCCTACACCGTCGCCGAAGGACGCGCGGCGCGCGAGAGCGACGAAGCCGTCGCCGGTCAGGGTCTCCTCGACCTGCTGAACGTGCACGTGGGCGACTGGGTCCGCATGACGGTCGGCGACCAGCCCCAGATCCTGCACATCGTGGGCCGCGTCATCGAACCGGAGAACGCGGGCCGCGTCATCTCCACCTCGCTCGACACTCTTCGCGACAACGACCCGCGTCTCACCCCGACCCTCTACCAGCTCCGTCTGCGACCCGGCGCCGACCCGAGCACCGTCGCACGCCGGCTGACCGCAGCCGGACAGGACCGGCTGGACGTACGTGCCGCGGCCAACCCGGCCGACGAGCTGTCCCCGCTGCGCGGGGTCGTGGCGGGCCTCATCCTCGTACTGGCCCTGATCGGACTCGTCGAGGTGCTGACGGCGATCGGCGGCACCGTCCGAGAGGGCGAGCGCGACCTGCTGGCCTGGAGAGCCATCGGCATGTCCCCCCGCCAGATCACCGCGGTGACCATGACGGCCATGGGCTGTACCGCCCTGGCTGCCTTCGCCGCCGCCGCGGCGCTCGGTACTCCTGCCGCCCGCTGGCTGATCGACACGCAGGGCAGGTCGAGTGGTATCGGGGCGGGCATCGCCCAGGACCCGCCGGTGCTGCTCCTGGTGCTCTTCGGGGCGGCCACCTCTCTGGGCGCGGCCGGTCTCGCGGCACTGCCGGCGGCGCGTGCGGCCCGGCGCCGGCTGGCGGACACGCTGGCGGCGGCGTGAGAGCAGCAGGCTGGGGCACGGAATCTCGGCGACGGCCAGGACGAGTCCCGCCCACCACCCAGCGAAGGACGCGTAGCGAAGTCACGCGGTGTCGCGACCGAAGAGGTGGTGTGCCGGCTCCCACACGATCCGGGCATTCGCCCCGGCGTCGGTGGCCGTGCCCGGACACAGGCACGGCCACCGGCTGGTCTTCGAGATGTCGAAGGCTCGAAGGAGATCAACACGACGGCCGCACCAGACGATCTGCCCTCGCAAGCCCTCACGGAAGGCAACCTTGCCGCGGTGAGTCCCTACTCTCAAGGGAGCATGACGTCAGAAGCGCCGATGAGGTGACGCAAACCGGTCTCCGCAGCTGGACGGCACACCGAGGACGTCACCGAGGCGAATCCGTGCACCGAGTCATCGAGTGTTCGGCCGATCAGCCGAATTCGAGGGCCACTTGGAAATGGTCGGGGTCGAGGAGGCTGACGACGTGCTCGACGAGCGAGCCGTCTGCCGCCCGACTGGTAAGCCGGGTGTCGAGGAACCAGTCACCCTGCCGTCTGCGCAACAGCTCCGCCTCCCGAACGTCTATCCGCCGCCCAGCCAGCCGCTGCTCACCGTGGTCAGAGCGCAGCCCGGCACGCAGCATGATGTCGGTGAGCGACTCTCCGTCCGCCGGTGCCCTGGACAGCAGCTCACGCACACCCGGGACTGGAGGCAGAAAGCTCCGCTCGTAGGAGACCACGGCCCCGTCCGCGAGCAGCTCACGGGTCCGCTCGACACACACGAACAACGCTTCCGACAGGCCGAGTCGGGCAGCGAGCCGTTCGTCGTGCTCCTCCGTGACGGCGAGGGTCCGCACGCGGGTGTCGATGCCCTGGTCGGCGAGGGCGTGGGCCCAGCCGAGGCGGCCGTCGAGCGGACGGCCGTCGAAGAGGACGTAGGAGCCCTCGCCGGCGCGGGTGGCGATCAGTCCGGCCTCGTTCAGTTCAGCGAGCGCCGAGCGGACCGTCGTACGGCTGACGCCGAAGCGCTCGGCGAGGGCGTGCTCGCCGGGAAGTCGTTCGCCCACCGGGCGGGTGCCACTGCGGATCTCCTTGGCGAGCGCCTCGGTGATCCGATGGTACTTGAGGAGGACCTCGTTCACGGCCGCCCTTCCAGCACCTCGGCGAGAGTGACCACCCGGATCAGCGGGCGGTAGAGGTCCATGACGTACAGCGCCTTGGCGTGCGAGGCGTCGTCCACGCCCGCGCAGGCGTCGGACACCACCAGCACCTCCACTCCGGCGTCGGCGGCGGCCAGGGCCGTCGACAGGACGCAGCAGTCGGTGCTGACCCCCGCCAGGACCAGACGGTCGTACGGGGCGACGCGCTCGGCGAGTTCCGGAGTCCACTTCCCGAAGGTCGTGGCGTCCGCCAAGTGCCTCGCTTCGACCTCGAACTCTTCCGTCAACCGCCACAGGGGCGCGTGGGGTGGCTGGAGCGCGAAGGGCCACTGTTCGTAGTAGGCGCCCCAGGCTCCAACGGGCTTGTCGGGGGCCAGGAAGCGGGTGAACGTGACGTGTTCGCCGAAGGACGGCAGCAGCCGTCGTACGCCTGCCGCCGCCTCCTCGAAACGCGGGGTGAACCACGGGCTGGCGGGGTCGGCGAAGACGCGCTGCATGTCGATGACGGCGAGCAGGCCAGTGCCGTCGGTCATATGCTGAGCACCGCTTCGTTGTCGTCGACGGCCGTGCTCGGAGCTTGCTCCTCCTGCTGGCGCACGCGTCTACGGGCCAGGGCGAGTGTGCCGAGAAAGCCGAGCGCGAGGGCAGCCAGAACCCCTAGGTTGGCGTATGCCCAGGAGCCGGACTTGCCGCCGAGACCGACGGGGGCGAGCAGGTAGCCCTGCCACTCCAGCCAGCTCGCGGCCGTGTTGGTGACCAGGCCCCAGCCGACCGCGGTGGCGCAGAGGGTGAGCAGGAGGGGTGCAAGGGGGACATCGCCGTAGCGACCCCCAGGGCGGTAAAGGGCCCCTTCGTCGTAGTCGCGGCGGCGCAGTGCCAGGTCCGCGAGCATGATGCCACACCATGCGGCGACAGGGATGCCGAGCGTGGTCAGGATTCATGGCGATCGCCTGCGCAGGAGAGGCAGTTCCGGACGGGGGTTTTCCGCCCGGAGGCCAGAGGATGGACCGGCCGGCCCTGGGCGGCACACCAGCGTGCGACGGCGCTCGACGAACCGGGGCCGTCAGTGACCGCACCGTCGCGGCTCTCATTTTCACGGGGCGCGGGAATCGTCCTCGTCTCTTCTGCCGGTCCGATCACTTCACACACCCGACGCGGGAGGATGCCGCCGCCAGAGACCGAAGGGACTCGGATGCGAAAGGAGTGCAAAGGCCGCCTCGGAAAAGCAGGTCCGTCTCATCCGCATGCGGTCTCTGTCGACAACCCGAGCCAGCGACTGTCAGTCCACAGGGCCCGGTCGGCAGGGCGAGTACCTCGGAGACCGGCGACGACCTGCGCGCCGCGCTCGCCCGCCGACTGCCCGAGTACATGATCCCCGCCGTCGTCGTCAGCCTGGAGACCCTCCCCTCAACCGCGGCGGCAAGGCCGACCGGGCGGAACTGCTGCGGCTCGTGCACGAGCGCACCACCACCCAGGTCAACACCGCCGGCCCACGCGACCACTCGAGCACACCCTGTACCGGATCCGGCAGCGGATACTGCTCCACCCGGACATCGGTGTGAGCGACAGCTTCTTCAAGGTCGCCGCACCTCGCGGGGCTGGCCGGCGTCGTGCATGCCGTCGGCACGGCCGCCGGCGGACTCCTCGCCCGCCGCGACTCCGCCGCCGCCCGGCGTACCACGGCGAACAAACTGCGTGGTGCGCCGCTCGTCGAACGGCTCATCGCCGACCATGGCCCGGACTAGGCCCTCTACTGCTCCTCGATGGCGGCCCGACTCGCTCACCCCGCTGGAGTTGCTCGAAGAGTGAAACGCCGTTACGGCACCGACGTCGACCACTACGGGCTCTTCGCGCCTCCCCGTGTACAGGCGATCGCCGCCGCCCTCGCCGCGGCTTCGGCCGTCCCGCGCGCCGGCCTGCCCCACCCCACCAGACGGAAATGAGGAGGCCGCCGTGTCCCACCCCTAGACCCGCCTGCCCGCACGGTCCTTCTGGCGCACCGCCGTCGCCGAACCCGACCCACTCGACATCACCGACCTGTGGACACCGAAGTTCGCCATCGGCGCCGACGCCCCTGTCGTCACCGCCGGGTCCTGCTTCGCCGCCCACATCGGACGCGCTCTGCTGAACGAGGGCATGCACTGGTACGACGCCGAACTCCCGCCGCCCGGCCTGACCCGGGCGCAACAGTCGGCCCGCGGCTACCGCCGCTTCTCCTTCCGCACCGGCAACATCTACACCGCGGCGGCGCTGCGCCAGTGGGTCGCCTGGGCGCTCGACGAGGAGAAACCTCCCGAGGAGGTGTGGGAGGACGGAGGAGCCTTCCACGATCCCTATCGTCCCTCGGTGGAACCGGACGGTTTCGCCTCCCGGGAACACCTGCTGGCGTCCCGCGATATCACCCTGGCCGCCATCCGCACCGCCCTCGTCAGGGCCGACGTCCTCGTCTTCACTCTCGGCCTGACCGAGGCGTGGCACGACACCGGGACAGGCACCGTGCTGCCGATGTGCCCAGGCACTGTCCATGGCACCTTCGAGCCGTCCCGGCACGTCCTGCACCAGCACACGGTGGCCCGGGTCCTTGACGACCTGACGGCCGTCCTGGCCCTGGCACGCGGTGTCGACTCCCGGCTGCGCACGGTCCTCACGGTTTCATCGGTCCCGCTGACGGCGACCGCCACCGGCCGCCACGCCTTGACCGCTACCACCCACTCCAAGTCGGTGCTGCGCGCGGCGGCGGGCCAGCTCGCGGACGAGAGCGACTGGGTCGACTACTTCCCCTCGTACGAGATCGTCACCGGCTTCCCCTACCGGGCGACGTTCTACGAACCCAATCTCCGCACCGTGAGCCCCGACGGGGTGGCTTTCGTCATGCGGCACTTCTTCCGGGCTCTTGAGGGCGACCCCGATCCGGCGCAGCCCGCGCCGGACCCGACCACCCCCGTCACCGGCGGAGAGGACCAATGGTGTGACGACGCCGTGCTCGACTACTACAACCCCCGCACCCCGGTTCCTCCTGCTCGGTGACTCCCACGCCGGATGTATCGGGCGGGCCGCCCGGGACGCCGGTCTGCCCTTCGTGGGCGGCCCGGTCGGCTCGGGGCGCGACTTCCTCGGACCGTTCTCCGATGTCGACGGCGGTTCGGTCGCTTTCCGGGACGTGCACGCGCAGCGGCTGTTCGAGGAGTTCCTGGGCGCGCTGGAGACGACCGGGCCCCACAGGCTCAAGGTGCCGCTCGTGTGCACGTTCGGGCTCAGCGCGCACACGACAGCCACTCGACAGAACTGGGACATCCACCGCGACCGGAACGGCACCGTCCCCGGCGGGTTCCTGCGCAGCGGCCTGTTCGCCGGCCTGGTCCTGGCCGGCGTGCGCGGCGCGCTGGCCTTCTACGACCACACGGCCGCCCTCGGGCTACGGGTGCTGGCCCCGTTGCCGCCGCAACGCGTCCCCGGCATGTCCGACCCTGACGTCTTCTTCGCCGCCCAGGAGGTCATCGGCGCAGCGGCGTGGAGACGGTCGACCTGCGAGCCCGGGTCACCGACGGCTCGGGACATCAGCGACCCGCCTTCTGCCAGAAAGAGGACACGATCCACGGCAACGACGCCTTCGGCCGCCTCGTCGTGGCCGAACTCCTCGACCGAGGCGTGTGACCACCCCGGTCCGCGGGCCCCCGCGCCCCCCTTCCCGGCCCCCACACCACCGGCGTCACCATGGAGGTCCCTCATGGAGGGCTACACCCTGCAAGCTGTGGAGCGGCTCACCACCCGCACCGCCGAGCCCTGTGACACCCTCTCCGTCACCCCGATCACCCCGGTGCCGGGCGCCGAGGTCAGCGGCCTCGATCTCTCCCGGGAGCTGACGCCTCAGCAGAAGAAGGAGCGAAGCACGCCTTCCGCACCCACCCTGTGCTGGTCTTCCGTGACCAGGACATCACCCCCGAGCAACACAAGCGTTTCGCGGGTGCCTTCGGCGAGCTGCATCCCGTCGCCCTCGCGCCCCAGGGGTCAGGCCCGCATGTCCTGGAGATCAGGGCGGGCAAGGACTCCAAGGCCGTCGCGGGCAACGGCTGGCACTCCGACGGCACCGCCGACCCCGAGCCGTCCCTCGGCTCGGTGCTGTACGTCACGAGGATCCCCGAGGGCGGCAGCGGCGGCGACACCCTGTTGCAACATGCACCTCGCCTACGACGTGCTCTCTCTCCCACCCTGCGCGGCTTCCTGGACGGCCTGACCGCGCTCCACGACGGCGCCCTGCCCTGGACCGCGGCCGGGCAGACCCCGCCGCCCGAGTACGACGTGCCGCGCACCGAGCACCCGGTCGTCGTCCGCCATCCGCAGAACGGCCGCAGGCTGCTGTTCGTCAACGGCCCCTACACCTCGCACATCACCCAGCTGTCGCGCGCCGAGAGCGACGCGCGGTTGGAGATGCTGTACGCGCACATCGCCCGCACCCCGCTGCTGCACTGCCGGGTCCGCTGACAGGAACGCACGCTGGTGTTCCGGGACAACCGCAGCGTGCAGCAAGACGCGGTATGGGACTACTTCCCGCACACCCGTGAAGGGCGCCGCGTCGCCATCGAAGGCAGCCGTCTGCAGGGCTGACCAAGTCCCCGACGAAAGCGAAGGTGCCCTGTGACCATGACCGCCGGCCGTACCGCGTTCCGTGCCGCGCTACGCGCCCAAGCCGCCGAACCGCCACACCTGGTCACCGTGACCGGGGCGTCCCTGCCCGCATGGGCATGGCACCTCGCCGCCGCTCTTCACGACCTGTTGCCGGCCGATGTCGCGGACGACTGGGCGGCCCGGCTGCACACACTCCTCACCGGACAATCGCCCACGCGGGGCCTGTACGCCGTACACCGCTGGCAGGCCGGCACGGTCCTCCCGTTGCCGGCCCGCACGAGCCACGCGCGGGACACCGCCGCGGTCACCGCTCTGGCCGACCTGCACACTTCGGCGGCGCGGGGCACACCAACGGGCCAGGACGCCTGGCTAACCGCGCTCACCCCCGTCCTCCTGCGCCTGCACGACGCGGCCTACGACCGGGCGAGCGCGTACGCCCAGTCCCATACGGCCGCCCGCGACTTCGCACTGGCCAACGGCTTCTCCGCTACGGAGGCCGACGCCTACGCCCACGAATACGCACGCCTCAGCAGCGGCGCCAACGCACGCGCCTTCGCGGAGTCGCACGCGCAGGCGCTCGGCGAGGCACTGGCACTGGCACACGCGTACGCGTACGCGACCGACAGCTGCGAGGCATACACGGAGACCTTTCCCAGCGCCCAGGTCCGTGCCGTCGTCCGGGCCGTCGCGGGGACCGCGGCGACGGGCACCACTTCACCGTCCACCGTGCGCCTGGCGGATGGTCTCCTCACGGCACTGCGGCCCGTCGGCCGCCGGGATCGCGGTTCGACCGCCGATCACGGTTGCTGAGTGATCGGTCGTCGCCGGAGTGACAAGCACCCTGGAGGACGTCTGCGACATGTTCGGGGATGCCTTCAGAGCCACGCGTGACACTTGCGGCTGCCGGCGTCCCCGGTCATGCGGTCACAACGGTGCTCCTACAGGTCGACCGGGGTCCGCGTTCACCGCTTCGGTGAGAAGACGTCGCAGTCCGACGCGCTCCTCGCCGGCACCGGCGAGGACACGGGCGTGGTCGACGCGCCGACCAGGTTCGGGCCTCCAGCGTGGACAGTGGCCCGACGGCACGTCCGCCCGGCCGCGGCGCACGAACGGAAGTGACGCGGAACCCGGTCAGGGCTCCGGACAGGCAGTGCGTGCGGGGCACACCACTGCCGATGCCACCGTGGCGGCCCGGATCACCCAAGCGTGCGACGGTAGCCTGCGAAGACCTTGGAGCTGTCCATGGCAAAGACGGCCTTCAGCTTCCCTGCGGTATCGCTGAAGCAAGCGACGAACTTTCCTGCCGCGGGGTCTCCTTCGACGATCTCGAAGTGGTCGGCGTCGTGGTGACGGCCCGCGTACTGGAGCATGTGACCGTATTGATGGGACCAGAAGTACGGTGCCGGCCTCCGCAGCGGGGGAAGGCCGAGGACGACCCTCGCCACGGCGTTTCCCTGGCCGGCGGCACTGCTCCAGTGTTCGTGGCGCACGTGCGCCCCGCTGATCTCGTCGTAGACGCGGGCACAGTCGCCCACGGCGTACACGTTGTCCCTGTTCGTTCGAAACGACGCGTCAGTCAGGAAGCCGTTGTCGACGGACAGCCCGCTGCCGACTGCCCATTCCACGTTGGGCGTGGCGCCGACCCCCACCACCACCACGTCCGCCGGCAGGAAGGTGTCGTCGGACATGATGACGCCTTCGACGCAGTCGTCCCCGATCAGCTCCTCAACCGTCACACCGGCCATGAGCCGCACCCCGTTCCGGTGATGCTGAGCCGCGCAGAGGGCACCCAGTTCCGTGCCGAGCACATTCGCCAGCGGTGACCGGGTCGCCTCGACGACGGTCACCTCAAGGCCGAGGCGCACCGCGCTCGACGCGACTTCCGCACCGATGAAGCCGGCGCCGACGACCACGACCTTCTTGGCCATGGCCAGGGCGTGCCTGAGTGCCACGGCGTCGCTCAGACCGCGAAGAGTGAACACTCCACGGAGGTCGCTCCGGACGGGAAGCGCTCGAGCCCGCGCCCCTGTCGCCAGGATCGCGACATCGGCCACCACAGCTCGTCCGTCACCCAGGTGGATCTTCGGCCGATCGTCGGCATCCAGGCCGACGGCCGGTGTCCCGAGCCGCCATTCGATGTCCTCGCCCTCTTCTGTACTCGGGATCAGCGACAGATCGGCCTCTTCCATGGTGCCGAGCAGAAAGTCCTTGGAGAGGGGTGGCCTGTCGTACGGCTGATGGATCTCGTCGCCGATCACCGTGACTTTCCCAGTGTAACCGTGGGTGCGAAGAGACTGTGCGGCGGATATTCCAGCCAATGAGGCGCCTACGATGACGATATGCTGCGGAATCCGGGATGACATTTTGACTCCAGCCGTTCTTTGCCGCACCGCGTTTCCATGGGGGGACGCCCGATGCGTGTACAGAGCCCGGGCCGCGGGACACAACGGCCGGCGTCGCGCCGGTACCGTGTGCCAGCGGCCCCCACCTGTCTGCTCAGAGACCTTTCGCCCGGCTCAACGCGCCTCGGGCCTCATCCGCCTGACGAAGTGAAACTCAAGTCCGGACAGTGGCGCCCCGACCTCGTGCAGCGCTCCGCCGGTCGCGAGCGATCCGAGATCGATCGCGGCGAACCCCAGCCCGTTCAGCAGGTCGATGACGACGCGCTTGGCCTCCACGTCGTCACCGGAGGCGAACAGAACGGTTCGGGGCTTGTCGTCACTGAAGTCGGTGATCCATTCCATCGGGACATTGCTGATGGACTTGACCAACCGGGCTCCAGGAGCCCAGTCGGCAACCAGCTCGCTGGAGGTCTGTCCGGTCTGGGCGAGCACCGCACGCGACTTGATGACTCCTTCCAGACTGATGTCGACCGGATAGCCTGCGTGAGCGTTGGTGGCGTCGATCAGGATCTGGCCGTCCCACTCGATTCCCTCCAACGCCTTCTCCGCGTCGACCCAGTTGACAGCGAGGATGACGATGTCACTCTTCACGGCGTCTGCCTTGGTGCCGGGCTTGGCACCCGGGCCGAGCTTGGCCGCGAAGTCCGTGAGCGTTTCAGGGCCCCTTGAATTACTGATGACGACTTCATGTCCGGCCTTGAGAAGGTGCCGTGACATGATCTCGGTCAGCCTGCCTGCTCCGATAAATCCGATGCGCATTCCGAACGCTCCTTTGCGTGCGATTATGCGAGCACGGCTCGCCCTGCGTGAGCCTGTCGATCGAGGGCGCGACGCGTCTCCCCCGTGCCGAACCAGCGACGGGTGACGTACAAGGGATCAAGCGAACGGCCACATTATCGATATTCTGAATCCCTGTCGAGCATCTCTGCGATGATCCTACTTACGCTGCCGCCAACTCAAGGGGGACGGCGCTTCATCTGACCGAAACGCGCCCCAGGGCCGCGGCGCGCGGTCCGGCCGTGCGGGGCAAACCTTTCCAGAGCCCGCGCAGCGGACTCGGTCCCAACCCAGGTGCGATGACGTCCGGTCCGGCCACTGGAGGCGCAGTGGCGAGCCCGTGCGTGCGCGGACCGACCGACCAGCAAAGCCAGAAGCCCCAGCCTCCCCGTTTCAGTTGGGTTGGCCGAGCTGGGCTGACTGTGGTGGGCCGTGGCTTTCGGTGGGTGGGTATGCCGGGGGCCCGGCGCTCGGGTCGGGGTGCTCCGGGTCCCTCGGGTTGTGGGTGGACAGAGGCAGCGCTATTGGTCAGGTGGCCGGCCTAGTACTGCAACCGCATCTGGAGAATGTGGCCTCGGCGTTTATAGTGGGAGCGGCGGGCTCGGGCTTGGCTGCGTCGTCGGAAGCGTGACCAGTGCAGATGGTGCTCGTTGCTGTGACAGTGGCGCGTGACGACGACGTGGCCCATCAACCGGCGGATCTCCGGGACGCTGAGGGGTATGAGGTCTTGCTCGTCGTCGAGAGTGCCCCTTTGTGGCTTCTGCGGCGCGGACGGCGGTCAGGTAGGCAAGGGCGGCCATGGCCAGGGTGATGTGGCGGTACCAGGCCCGGTAGAGCCGCACCTGGTAGTGGTCCAGACCGCGAAGGGAGAGTGCGGTCTGGAAGCACTCCTCGACCGCCCACCTCGCGGCAGCTACTTTGACCAGGTCTTTCAGTCGGGAGGCGACCGGGCCGTAGCAGACGTAGTAGGCGATCTCGCTCGGGTCGCTGACGCTGCGTCGGGCCAGCACCCAGTGCCCGAAGCCGTTTTCCCAGGACGGGCGGATCGCGACACGCGCCCAGTCGTAGATCCGCTCACCGTGCGCGCCGGCCCCGCCGGAGATTCGTTTCCACCGCTGGCGGGGCAGCGCGGCGACCAACTGGTCCACCCGCGTGTCCGCCCCGTGCGTGGTGATCACAGTGTCGTTGACCTTCGTGGCCAGCACGTGCGCGACCCGACGTTCCTCCAGCCACACTCGCAGGTGCTTGACCTGCCCGTATGCCTCGTCAGCGGTGACCCACGCGAACGGGACACCCGCGTCGATGGCGCGTTGCAGCATCCACTTGAAGTGCTCGTTCTTGGTCGCGAAGGGGACCTCGTCGTCGATCCCGGCCGCGCGGCAGCGGTCACGGTCATCCGTCCAGGAGACGGGGATGTAGAGCTCGCGGTCGATCAACGCCCGCCCCCTGGCGGAGGCGTAGGCCAGGAATGTTCCGATCTGGCTGTTCTCCGTGCGGCCGGCTGTGCCGGTGTACTGCCGCTGGACGCCGGCGGACTTGGTGCCCTTCTTCAGGAAGCCGGTGTCGTCGCCGATCAGCACCGCGTCCTTGGCGCCGATGGTCTCCACGACGAAGTCCCGGACATCGTCGCGGACCGCGTTCTCGTCCCAGTCGGAGTGGTTGAGCAGGCGCTGGACGCCGTCGGGGCGCAACTGCCCGACCTGCTCCGACAGCGTCCACCCGTTCTTCTTCTCAAGCGGCGCGAGCAACCCGTTCAGGTAGTCCGACGCCCGCTCGCGGGGCTCCGACCTGCCGAAACGGTGGGCGAACCGGGCATGGAACCCGGCTATCCCCTCGGACCACGACTCGACCTGCTCAACCGTCAACGATTCATCGCACAGTCGGAACAACGAGCCAACCCAGCACCTGTCACGGCAGATGCGGTTGCAGTACTAGGCAGGGCCGCGAGGCAGGCGAAAGCGTTCGCCAGCTCATGACGCCAGGGCCAGGTGGCGGCGATCCGCGGGTGGAGGTGGCGCCTCCACGGGTGATGCGGGCGGCTGCGTGCACCAGCCGGTAGCGGAGCTTCTTCGGCTCTGCGGTGGCCAGTTCGCCGTTCAGCAGCAGGGCGCGGGTCCAGGCGAGCAGGTCGATTGCGGTCAGTGACAGCTCCAACCAGGCCGCGTCGACCTGGAAGAGCCGGGAGGGAAAAGCGGTCGAAACCGGTGGCTTTGCCGCACCGGATGCGGTTCTCGACGCGGGCGTGCGCGCGGTGGCGGACCTCAAGGTGCTGGATGGATCCGCCGCCGCCCGCGATGGGAGTGTCGGTGAGGAAGACCTGGTGGCGCATGCCCTCGTCAAGGTCGAACAGGGAGAGCTGGGCGCGGGGATGCGGGCGCTCACTTCTCACGATGAGGCGGGTGCCGTCAGGAAATCCGGCCAGGTCGACCATGCCGGTCAGCTCGGCGACCTCGGCTGAGCCGCGCAGGAATCCGTCCTGCCCCAGGGCCGGGTGCCAGATTCGGTCGGGCTCTGGACGGCGTCGTCCAGGTCGAGCGGGTGATCTTCCAGTGGGTCACCCGGTACGACGAAGGCCCGCACTCCGCCCTCGACCACGTACCGCCCTCCGGGTGCGCACGCCACTTCCGGCGAAGCCAGGAGCGAGCCCACAGTCCGCCCGAGAACAAGATCACCGGGGCCTACGGGACTCGGGACAGCTCAGCAGAACGATCCACCCCCCATGGTCACCTGCGGGCGCAGCCGGGCAGTCCCCCCGTCGCCGTCCCCCGCTTTACCCGTCGGACCCGGCGTGCGCGCCGCTGTCCTCGTCCGGGCAGTCCAGCCAAGTCGCGAATCTGACATAATTTCGATTATCTCTTGCTTCTTCCAATATTCTGGAGCTAGCCTGCCCACGCCGGTCAGACGGCCACGGCACGGACATCCGTGGGCGGCGAGCCAGAGGTGAAGTGGCGAGCGAAATCCCATGGCCGGCGCATCCGGACCACGATCGACTCCGCAGCCACCCCTTGTGGCGTCGAAGACGGCTTGCGCCGTCCTGAGGAGCTGACATGCCACTGCACCGACTCGACGCATTCACGATCGGCGTCCCGGATGCGACTGCCCCTCGGGCCCGCCACGAGGGGTTCGGCCTCATCGACACCTCGGACGGGTGGCTGAATACAGCCGAGGGCGGATGCCGGTTGCGCCTGATTCCTGGTCCAGCCCGGAGCCCCATGCAACTCCCTGCCCACGCCGACTGCCCGGATGATCCCAGCCGCACAGCCCGCCATGTCGATGCGCTCGGACTCGAAGTCGCGTGCCCCGAGGGGATGCTCGCGGCCGTCGAACCGGGTGAGCACCATGGTCACCCAGCAGCTGACGCGAACCTCACCGCTTCCGGTCGCGTACAACCTCCTCGGGCATGCGCCCAGAGGGATTACTCGGGCGCCTGGAGTCCTGAGAGACGGGGTGAGGCCTCGACGGCTCGGCCACGTCGCCATCGGATCCACCAACCGCTCCACGCGTCATGGCAGGTGGACGACCTTGACGAAGTCGGTCGCAGGCGCGGCCGAGATTCTGCAGCCACCTTCCCCGCCGGCAGCCCCCACCACGGCAGTCCTCCCGCTTCCCCGCCGATAGTCAACGGAGACCATCCATGGCGACTCTGCCCTCTTACCCTCACGACATCTTCACTGCCGACGCCCTCGTGAACATGGCACCTCACCTGCGCGCCATGCGGCGGCTGGGGCCACTCATCCGGCTCGAAGCCCACGACATGTACGCACTGACGCGCTACGAGGGAGTACGCCGGGCACTCGCCGATCACGACCTGTACCTCTCCGGCGAAGGCGTGGCACTCAATCCCCTCGTGAATGAGATAGCCAAGGGCACGACCCTGCACAGCGACGGCGAGGCCCACGACGCGCAGCGCCGGATTCTCAACCAGCGGCTGCGCCCGCATGCGCTCAAGCCCATGGCCGACGCCATCCAGACCCGCGCGAACGAACTCGTCGAGAGTCTGACCGACAAGAGCGGCATCGATGCGGTCACCGATCTGGCGCGAGCGCTGCCTGTGTCCATCGTGCCCGACCTCGTGGGGTGGCCGGAGGACAAACGGGACAACATGCTGCAGTGGGCCGCTGCCGCCTTCGATGCCCAGGGCCCGCTGAACGCCAGGGCGGAGCAGGCCATGCCGAAGGTGCAGGAACTCTTCGAGTTCGCTTCGACGGTGGTCGCGGAACGCACCGTCCTCCCCGGAAGCGCAGCCGCGGAGATGCTCGACGCACTGGACGAGGAGAAGATCTCCACCCGTCAGGCCATCTCCATGGTCGTCGACTACCTCGCACCGTCGTTGGACACGACCATCAGCGCGATCGGCAGCATGGTGTGGCTCTTCAGCCGGCATCCGGACCAGTGGCGCGCGGTCCAGGAGGATCCCCAGCTCGTACCGAACGCCGTCATGGAGGTCGTGCGTCTGGAGTCACCCGTTCGCGCGTTTTCCCGCGTCCTGGCGGCTGATGCGACCATCGAGGGACATCTGCTCCCGGCCGGCACGCGGATCATAGTTTTCTTCGCCTCCGCGAACAGGGATGAAGGCTTCTGGGGGGACGACGCCGAAAGCTTCGACGTCCGCCGCCACAATGCCGCCGAGCACGTCGGTTTCGGCCACGGTCTGCACGGCTGTGCGGGACAGGGACTTGCCCGGCTCGAAATCCAGTCGATGCTCCGCGCTCTGATCCGTCGCGTTGACCACATCGAGCTGCTGTCAGAGCCGACCCGGTCTGTCAACAACTTGATCCATGCTTTCGCGGCATTGCCGGTGCGACTTCACCCTCTCGAAATCGCGCACACGGCGTAACCGCGCGCGAGCGTCCCGCAAGAGTGAGAAACGGAAGGCGGCTGTTCCCCATGAAGATATCGGTCGATCGCGAACGCTGCGAAGGACACGGAATGTGTCAGGACGTAGCGCCGCAGGTGTTCGAAGTGGACGAGGAGGGACTGGCCCGAACACTTGTCACCTCGATCCCCGCGGAACTCGAAGCCACGGTCAGGACCGCGGCTCGGGTCTGCCCCATCGCGGCTGTGACGGTCGACCTGTGACGCGCCCCGCGGCGTACTGCCGTCGCGCGCAGCTGTCCGGAGGACACATATGAGAAGTGGTGACGAGCACCTGGACGGAGCCGCGTCCGTCGCCGGCTCGGGGGAAGTGGTGTGGACACCCCGGCGAGTTGTCGTCGAGTCGGCGAACATCGAAGCGTTCCGCCTCTGGGTGCAGGCCCGGAAAAATCTCCAGGTCAGCGATTACCACAGCCTGCACGCGTGGTCCGTGGCCGACATCGAGGGTTTCTGGCGGGCGATGGCCGAGTTCTTCGACGTACGGCTCCAGGGCGATACCGAGACGGTTCTCACCGGCGGTCCGATGCCGGACTTCCACTGGTTTCCCGATGCTGAGCTGAACTACGTCGACCAAGTCCTGCGCCATGCCGATCAGGACGGAATCGCGATCATCGACGTGGCCGAGCCGGGCGGCCCGGCCATTCAGCACCTGACCTGGCGGGAGTTGCGCAGGCAGGTCGGGGCGGTGGCGCAGACCCTGCACCGTCTCGGGGTTAGCCAGGGCGACCGGGTGGCGGGCTATGTTCCGAACGTCAGCGAGGCGATCGTCGCGTTCCTGGCCAGCGCCTCGATCGGCGCGACGTGGTCGTCGTGTGGCCAGGACTATTCTCCTTCGGCCGCTGTCGACCGACTGGGCCAGCTGGAGCCCGTGGTCCTCTTCGCGGCCGACGGATACCGCTACGGCGGCAAGGCGCACGACCGCCGCGATGCGACCGAGAAGATTCGCTCGGCCATTCCGTCCGTGCGGCACACCATCATGATCTCGCGGCTGGGACACGCCCCCGTCCCCGATTCCCTGTCCTGGGCCGAGGTCTCCGCCGGAGACGCCGAACCGGTGCCCGTAGCGGTTCCGTTCGAGCATCCTCTGTGGGTCCTGTTCTCTTCCGGAACCACCGGCAAGCCGAAGGGTCTCGTGCATGGCCACGGCGGCGTCGTGCTCGAACACCTCAAGCAGATGTCGTTCCACCTGAACCTCGGACCTGACGACGTCTACTTCTGGTACACATCCCCCAGCTGGATGGTCTGGAACTTCCAGATAGCGGGCCTTCTCACGGGCGCCACCATCGTGTGCTACGACGGAAGCCCCTCCTTCCCGCACGCTGACGCCTTGTGGGAACTGGCCGCGCGGCTCAAGGTGACAGCCCTGGGAACCAGTCCCGCATATCTCAACGCCACCGAGACCGCGGGTATCTCGCCCGGTGCGCGACACGACCTCTCCGCACTGGCCGTTCTCGGATCCACGGGTTCTGTCCTGCCCGCTCACTCCTACCGGTGGGTCGCCGGTGAGTTCGGTCAGCAGGTGCAGGTGGTGTCCGTGACAGGCGGCACGGATGTTGTCAGCGCGTTCGCCGGCGCGGTGCCGGTCGAGCCGGTCCACGCCGGAGAGATCCCGGTGATATCGCTCGGCGCGGCGTTGGAAGCCTGGGACAACGGCGGGGCACCCGTAATCGGCCAGGTCGGCGAGATGGTGATCACCAAGCCGATGCCTTCCATGCCCCTTCACCTCTGGAACGACGATGACAAGTCCCGTTACCGGGAATCTTATCTGTCATTTTTCCCGGAGGTGTGGCGACATGGCGATTTCATCACCCTGACTGACCGGCAGTCGCTCGTTGTTCACGGAAGATCGGATTCGACGCTCAACCGTAACGGCGTGCGTATGGGAAGCGCGGACATCTACCAGGCAGTTGAGCGTCTGCCCGAAGTCAGTGAAGCACTGGTTGTCGGCGCCGAGTATGCGGACGGCTCGTACTGGATGCCTCTCTTCGTCGTCCTGAGCACGGGCGTCGGCCTCAACGAGGATCTCCGCGACCGGATTCGCAAGGAAATCCGCGAAGAGGTATCCGCTCGAGCCCTGCCCGACGAGATCATCGAGGTGCCTTCCATTCCGCACACACGGACCGGAAAAAAGCTGGAGATCCCCATCAAGCGGTTGCTCCAGGGTGCGGCGCTCAACGATGTCGTCGACCCGGGATCCGTTGACGATGTGGCGGCTCTGCGCTGGTTCGCCGACCTCAGGCCCCCTCGTCCTTGACAGACCTGACCGCACGAAGCCGGGTCTTCGAATTTAGTGGGGGTGCGGCGGTGACGGCCTGACGTTCAGTCACCGAGCGTGATGGGCCTGGGGTGTGGGTGGCCTGGACGCAAGGAGCCCGCGGGTCTTCGTGATCATGGTTGTTGTCTAGGCAACCGATCATGAAGAACCCACGGGCTTGAGCATCGACGATACCGGGACCAACGAGGCTGCGACGCGACTGCTTGGGCTGGAGGGGGTGAGTGTGACGCAGGTCAAGGACGACAAGGCAGGCGGATCGACGGTATACGTCGTGACGAACGAGGAGTCCGCGAGGGCCTGCCCCTCGTGCGGGGTTTTCTCCACCCGGCTGAAGGACTACCGCACCACCGCCCCCAGACACCTGTCCTGCGGCGGGCGCCCGGTGAGTATCCGGTGGCGCAAGGCACGCTGGCACTGCACCGAACTCGACTGCGACCGCCGCTCGTTCACCGAGTCCATAGGCCAGGTACCCGCGCGGATGCGTACGACCGGGGCGCTTCGGCGGGCGGCCGGGGCCGCGGTGTGTGACGGCGGGCGATCGGTGGTGCAGGCCGGCCGGGATCTGGGCCTGTCCTGGCCGATCGTGCAGCACTGCTTCGAGGACTACGCCGCGAAGGTCCTGCCCGAGGAGCCGCCGGTGACCGAGGCGATCGGGATCGACGAGACCCGGCGGGGTAAGCCGGTGTGGGAGCAGAACCCGGACACGGAGAAGTGGGAGCTGGTCGCGGACGCCTGGCACATCGGCTTCGTCGACGCGATCGGCGGGCGCGGCCTGTTCGGCCAGGTCGAGGGCCGCAACTCCGCCTCCGTCGCCGACTGGCTGACGGCCCGGCCCGCCGCCTGGCGCGAGCAGGTCCGCTACGTCGCCATCGACCTGTGCTCCACCTTCCGCGCCGCCGTCCACCGTGCCCTGCCGCACGCGGCGGTGGTCGTGGACTGCTTCCACATCGTGCAACTCGCCCAGCGCCACCTCGCCGACCTGCGCCGACGCCTCACCTGGAAACAGCACGGCCGCCGGGCCCGCAAGGGCGACAGCATCTACAGCGTCCGCAAGCTCCTGCGCCGCAACAAGGAAGACCTCACCGACGAACAACGCGAGCTCCTCAAGACCGAGTTGGAGTACATGGGGACCTACGGCCGACAGATCTATGCGGCCTGGCAGGGCAAGGAACTCCTGCGCGACCTCCTGGGCCTGACCGTCACCCGCAGGCACGTCACCCCCGACCACTCCGCGATCTCCACCGCCCGCCACCGCTTCTTCGCCCACGTCGCCGACCACGCTCACCTGCCCGAACTCGTCACCCTCGCCGAGACCATCGAGCAGTGGTGGGACGGCATCGAGACCTACCTGACCACCGGGATCACCAACGCCGCCTCGGAGGGCAACAACCGCCTCATCAAGCTCGAAGCGCGTAACGCCTTCGGCTTCCGCAACCGAGCGAACCAACGCCTCCGCTCACGCTGCGCAACCACCCGGCGAAGCCGACGGGAGGCACACCCCCACTAAATTCGAAGACCCACGAAGCCGACCCCGAAATCCCCCGACCACTTCACAGACAAGGGACATACGCAATGCCTGAGGCCGTCATAGTTGCCACCGCTCGCTCACCCATAGGACGAGCTCGAAAGGGTTCACTCGTCGACATGCGCGCGGACGATCTGGTGGCGCAGATGGTTCGAGCCGCACTGGACAAGGTGCCGGCGCTCGATCCTGCCGGCATCGACGATCTCATTCTCGGATGCGGCCTTCCCGGCGGCGAGCAGGGCTTCAACATGGCCCGCAACGTGGCAGTCCAACTGGGCTATGACACGCTGCCGGGGACGACCCTCACGCGATACTGCGCGTCCTCGCTGCAGACGACTCGCATGGCCTTCCACGCGATCAAGGCCGGCGAAGGGCACGCTTTCATCTCGGCCGGTGTCGAGGCGATGTCCCGGTTCACCAAGGGGAACTCCGACTCGCTTCCCGATACTCAGAACCCTGTCTTCGCCGATGCCCAGGCCCGGACGGCGGAGCTGGCCGCCGGAGGGCGCACGTGGTCGGATCCCCGGGACGGCGGAGACCTGCCGGATGCCTACATCGCCATGGGGCAGACCGCGGAGAACGTCGCCCAGTTCACCGGTATAAGCCGTGAGGAACAGGACCGTTGGGCGGTCCTCAGTCAGAACCGCGCCGAAGAGGCCCTCAAGAACGGATTCTTCGCCCGCGAGATCGCACCGGTCACCCTGCCGGACGGGACCGTGGTGGCCCAGGACGACAGCCCCCGGGCCGGCACGACGTACGAAGCCGTCAGCAAGCTCGCTCCGGTGTTCCGTCCCGACGGCACCGTCACCGCGGGCAACGCGTGCCCCCTCAACGACGGCGCGGCGGCGCTTGTGATCATGTCCGACACCAAGGCGGACCAACTGGGGCTGACGCCGCTCGCGCGCATCGTATCGACGGGTGTCTCAGCGCTGTCGCCCGAGATCATGGGTCTCGGCCCCATCGAAGCGACCAGGAACGCGCTGAAGCACGCGGGACTGTCCATAACCGACATCGACCTCTTCGAAATCAACGAGGCGTTCGCCGTGCAGGTCCTGGGCTCGGCGCGCGAGCTGGGCATCGATGAGGATCGCTTGAACGTCTCCGGCGGGGCGATCGCTCTCGGCCACCCGTTCGGAATGACCGGCGCGCGCATCACCGCGACCCTGATCAACAACCTGCGGACGAGCGACAAGCAGCTGGGCGTGGAAACCATGTGCGTCGGCGGCGGACAGGGAATGGCGATGGTGGTGGAGCGACTGGTCTAGCTAGTGCTCTGACCACATAGACACCTCAGGCGCCTAACTGATCGTTTCAGAATGATCGCGAGAGCCGCCGCAGGCAGATGATCGAGCAGGCGAGTTCGAGGAGCCCCTGGTGAAGGTCTGCCCGGTGCTCGTAGCGGATGCGCAGGCGCTTGAACTGGTGCAGCCAGGCCAACGCGCGCTCCACGACCCAGCGCACCTTGCCGAGTCCGGAGCCGTGAGCAATGCCGCGTCGGGCGATCAGCGGCTTGATGCCGCGCTTCCACAGCTGACGGCGGTACTTGTCGAAGTCGTAGCCCCGGTCGGCGTACAGTCGCCGGGGCCGACGGCGCGGCCGCCCTCGCAGGCCCCGGATCAATGGGACCGCATCCACCAGCGGCAGGAGCTGGGTGACGTCGTGTCGGTTGCCGCCGGTGAGCGTGACGGCCAGCGGGGTACCGTTGCGGTCGACAATCAGGTGGTGCTTTGAGCCGGGACGGGCACGGTCGAGAGTAATAGTCAAGACCTGTGGATCGGTGAAGTTATCGGCTGATGCTCCGGTGCCATCGGATCTCGCCTTCGTGCCATTCGTCGGTCGGTGTGAGCCCGGCGGCAGTGGCGACGGCAGCGGATGCGCGATGCTCGGGGTGGATGTGGGCGATTACGGTGTGCACCGGCTGCCGGCTGAGCCAGTCGACGAGCCCTTGGGCTGCTTCGGTGGCGATGCCCCTTCCCTGCCACGGGGTCCCCACCACCCAGGCGATCTCGGCGATGGGGCCGTGGCCGGAGGGGCTGACCGTTGCCTGGACTGTGCCCGTCAGGCAGGACTCGTCGCGGAGCCGGATCACCCAGTTCAGCCAGGACACGGCCGGATCGGGAGAGCCTGCCGTCATGCGCTGGTAGCGCGAACGCAGGGCTTGCGGGGTGTCCGGGGTGCCGCCGATGAAGGTGTGCAGGGCCGGGTCGGACAGCACGGAAGCCATCTCCTCGGCGTGCTCGACGTGCAGCGGCAGCAGGTCCAGCCGCCCGGTGCTGATGGCCTGGGCCGCGATGGGGTTCACGCCGCGACCGCCTCGGGGCGTTCGACGAGCTGGCCGCGTTCGAAGCGGGCTCCGGCGCGGACGAGGGCGACGAGGTGGGGTGCGTTCACGGCCCGCCACCGTTGCTGGGCGGACTCGACGAGCTTGAAGACCATGGCCAGGGCGGCGGTGCGGGAGCCAGCGCCACGGGTGACCTTGGTCCGCAGCCGGACGGTGGAGAAGGTCGACTCAATGGGGTTCGTGGTCCGCAGATGGATCCAGTGCTCGGCCGGGAAGCCATAGAACGCCAGCAGTTGCACCTGGTCGTCGGTGATCTTCTTGACCGCCTTGGGGAACTTCGCGCCGTAGAGCTTGGCGAATGTCTTGATCGCCACCTCGGCGTGGTCGTGGTCCTCCGCGTTGTAGATGTCCTGGATCGCCTTCTTCGCGCCCGGCTGCGCGGACTTCGGCATGGAGTCGAGGACGTTGGCCGTTTTGTGAACCCAGCACCTCTGCTCGCAGGTTTCGGGGAACACCTCCGCCAGGGCCTTCCAGAAGCCCAGGGCGCCGTCGCCGACCGCGAGGACCGGGGCGCGCATGCCCCGGCGGGCGCAGTCCCGCAGCAGGTCAGCCCACGACTCGCCGGATTCTCGGTAGCCGTCCTTGAGGGCGACGAGCTCCTTGGAGCCGTCGGCGCGAACCCCGATGAGCACCAGGACGCACGCCTTGGCCTCCTCCAGACGGACGTTGAGGTGGATGCCGTCGGCCCACACGTAGACGTAGTCGACCTCCGACAGGTCGCGGTCCATGAAGGCGGCGTGGTCGGACTGCCACTGCGTCGTCAGCCGGGTAACCGTCGCCGCCGACAGCCCGGCGGAGGAGCCGAGGAACTGCTTCAGGGCGGGCACGAAGTCGCCGGAGGACAGGCCGTGCAAGTAGAGCAGGGACAGCACCTCGCTGATCTTCGGCGACTTGCGGCACCACGGCGGCAGGATCGCGGACGAGAACCGCCTGCGCTCGCCGGTCTGTTCATCGACGCGCTTGTCGTTCACCCGCGGCGCCTTCACCTCGACCACGCCCGCAGCGGTGGTGACCTGCCGGGGTTGGTGATAGCCGTTGCGGACCACCAGGCGGCGCCCCCTGGCGTCGCGCTCATCAGTCAACTCGGCTATTTAGGCGTTGACTTCGGCCTCCAGTGCGGCGGCCAGCATCCGCCGTGCCCCTTCCCGAACAACCTCATCCAACAGCGAACTGCCGCTTGGCGTGGTTCCGTCCTCGTTGACTACGGTAAGCACCGGCGTGCCTTCCCGACCGACGCGGCAACGTCGGCCTTGCTCGATGACCTATCGATCGATCCATCGGGAAGGTACGCCTCCTTCCGTCAGGAGTGATCCACAGGTATTGAGCATTGCTCGGTTCAGCATCCCCATCCCGTCTCTGGCAAGTGGCATTGCTCGATCCGGAGGTGGATGACCTCAGCTGGCCGCATAGTCGCGAAGTACATGCAACCGAAGAATGCTTCAAGATGAGGGCCCCGCCCCCGCTGGCGAGCAACGGCCTCGAGCAGCCGAAGCACCTGGGCCGGATTGGGAACGGCGGCCGGATCGACCTCCTCATTGACTGAGCGTTTTCAGCGTTGCCTCTCCAGGGTGAGGACGGCTTTGGCGATGACGGTCATGCGGTTCGGGCTGATGCGGGATCTGCGGAAGATCTGCCAGGACTTCAGCCGTGCCATGCCGCGTTCGACCGGTGCCCGGGCTGCGGCCAGGGCCGGGTTGACGGTGCGCTGGGTGAGGGTGAGCTCGCCGCCCGGTGGCCGTTTGAGTCCGGTGGTGACCCAGGGGCCGGCGCCGGTGTAGGCACGGTCGGCGAGGACAGGGACACCCTGGCGTTCGCAGATCCGGATGATGCGATGGGTGCGGGCTGCCGTCAGATCGTGGGTGCGACGCGGCAGGGCGGGCGAGATCCACAGCAGCTCGCCGGCCGGATCGGTGAGGACCTGAACGTTCACGCCGTGCCGGCGGTGCTTGGCCGAGTAGTCGGCCCGGCTGTCACCGACGCGGTCGCACTCAGCGAGAGTGCCGTCCAGGAGGACGAAGTCCGGATCGTGCTCGCGCAGCGTCTTGAGTAGGCCAGGGGCTCGTTCGGCGAGCAGGTCGGTCACGCTGGTGACGTACGCGTGGACGGTGCCGACGGAATCCCGAACCCGGCCGCGATCCGGGCGAGGGTGTCGTGGCGGCGCAGGTACACCAGAGCGACGAGCGCACGCTGGTGCGGCGGGAGTTTGCACCGTCGGTCACCCTCGCGGGTGACGATGAGCATGGTGACCCACTCGACCAGGGCGTGGGGCAGGTCGAGTGCGGCAGGATGGGGAACCAACAGGGCTCCTGTGTCGGTGGGTTGAGACGTCGAACACCTCTCTCAACGGCACGGGGGCTTTGTGCGTTGCGGCCCTCACCTCGACCTAACCGGCGTCACCCGATCAGTGGCCACGCTGAAAACGCTCACTGCTGGAGCTTTCCACCGCAACCCCTTGAGGGGGACTGTCCTAAAGATTGTGTATGCCCCGGTGTGACCTAGATGGCATGAGGTGGGACCTCTGCCGGGAAGGATCACCATGGGGACCAAGAGCGAGCACCCCCGCGAGGACTCGAACATCGTACGTACGGGGGCTGAGTTGGCGAGACTGGCGGAGCTGGACCGGGAGTTGGCCGGGCAGTTGGTGGCCCGGGCCCGCGCCGAAGGCGTGAATCTGGTCGGGGAGAACGGGCTGCTGAAGGGGCTGGTGAAGCTGGTCCTGGAGGGGGCTCTGGAGGCTGAGATGAGTGAGCATCTCGGCTATGAGAAGGGCGATTCGGCCGGCGTCGGGTCGGGTAACTCCCGTAACGGCACCTCGAAGAAGACGGTCCTGACCGACGTCGGGCCGGTGGATCTTCAGGTACCGCGGGACCGGGCCGGCAGCTTCGCACCGGCCATCGTGCCCAAGCACTCCCGCCGGGTGCAGGGCTTCGACGCGGCGATCCTGTCGCTGTATGCCAAGGGCTTGACGACTGGGGAGATCCAGGCCCATCTGTCGGAGATCTACGACGTGGAGGTCTCCCGCGACCTGATCTCCCGGGCCACGCACCAGGTCAGCTCGGAGTTGGAAGCCTGGCGCAACCGGCCGCTGGATCGTGTCTACGCCGTCGTCATGATCGATGCCATCGTCGTGAAGGTCAGGGACGGAGCCGTCGCCAATCGTCCGGTCTACGTCGCAGTGGGCATCAATCTCGAGGGCGAGCGGGACGTGCTGGGGATGTGGGTCGGCAAGGGCGGCGAGGGCGCCAAGACCTGGATGACCTGGCTGACCGAACTCCGCAACCGCGGGGTGGAGGACGTGTTGATCGCCTGCTGTGACGGGCTGAAGGGACTGCCGGAGTCGATCCAGAACACCTGGCCGCAGGCGGATGTGCAGCTGTGCGTGGTCCACATGGTCCGCGCCAGCCTGAAGTACGCCTCCACCAAGTACTGGGCGCAGATCGCCAAGGAACTCCGCCACGTCTATACCGCCGCCAACGCGGACGCGGCAGAGGCCCGTTTCTCGGAGTTCGAGGCCGAATGGGGCACCCGCTACCCGGCCTTGATCGGAGTGTGGCGCCGCAACTGGGAACACTTCGTGATGTTCCTCCGCTTCCCGCCCGAGATCCGCAAGATCGTCTATACGACGAACATGATCGAGAGCCTCAACGCCCGCTTCCGCCAGGCCACCCGCCGACGTGGGCACTTCCCCGACGAGGACTCCGCTCTGAAGGTGCTCTACCTCGTCATCCGCGACCGACAGCCCAACCGCCCCAACGTCACCGGCCGCACCCGCAACTGGAAGGAGGCCATCAACACCCTCGCCGGCTTCTACGGCGACCGCGTCCTTGAGAATCAGTAGCAACAGCACACGACACAGAAGAAGCGTCAGTACCAGGGCTTACACAAAGAACAAGACACTCCCGCTGCTGGACGTCGGCGGCTACTTCGCACCAGCCCTGGACACCCTGTACGACCGGTTCTCCGGCCGCATCCTGGGCGTGGTCGAAGACACCGAGAACGGCCACAAGCGCTACGCCGAGCACGACAAGTTGCCCTGCCCGGTTGTCTCCGTGGCTCGTTCCCCGCTCAAGGACCCCGAAGACTTCCTCGTCGGCCAGTCGGTGGTGTTCTCCACCGAGGCCCTCATGCGCGACCAGGGCGACATCCTCAACGGCCGCCACGCCCTCGTGATCGGCTTCGGCAAACTCGGCTCCAGCATCGCCCGCCTGCTGCACGCCAAAGCCGTACGCGTCACCGTGTACGACATCGACCCGGTTCGCCGGGCACAGGCGCTGTCGCAGGGGTTCACGGTCGCCCGCGATCGCGAGGCGGCGCTCATGGGCGCCGGCCTGGTCCTGTGCGCCACCGGGGCCGTGTCCCTCCGCGGTGAGGACTTCTCGGCCCTGCGCAACGGGGCATACGTCGCCACGGTCACCAGCAGCGAGGAGGAACTCGACCTCGACGGCCTGCCCGACATCTACACCGGCACACCCACAGGTGACCACGTCACCCGCTACCGAACCACCGGCCACTACTTCTACTTGCTCAACGACGGCAACGCAGTCAACTTCCTCCACGGCGCCAGCGTGGGCCCGTTCATCCACCTCGTGCAGGCCGAGATACTCGCCGGAATCCGCATGCTCACCCAAGGAGACCTCGACCCCGGTATGCACGAGGCCGACGCCACCGACCGGAGCACGATCGCCGCGACGTGGCTCAACTATTTCAACCGGTGAGGAGCACCATGCCCATCACAACACAGCACGTACGCGACACCCTCGACGCCTACCTCACCCAGCGTCCCGACGAGAAGGACCAGCTGGCGGTACTCACCGAGGTGCTCGACGAGGCCGCCGACTCGATCGTCTCCCGCAAGAAGTACCGCGGCCACGCCACCGCCGGCGCGATCCTGCTCCGTCCCGACGGCCCAATCCTCCAGATCGAACACAAGGCCCTCGGCACCTGGCTCTTCCCCGGCGGCCACGTCGAGGACTCCGACACCTCTCTCCTGGACGCCGCGCTGCGCGAGCTCGCCGAGGCGACGGGCATCGCCGCCGACCAGGTCCGGTTCGACAGTGGCATCCCCTTGCACATCGACGCCCACCCGATCCCCGCCAACCCTGTCAAGGGCGAGGATGCGCACCAGCACTTCGACTTCCGGTTCCTCTTCCGCACCGGGAACACCGCCGTCGAACTGCAGGAGGAGGAAGTCACCAACTACACCTGGCAGTTTGCCGACTCACTCACGACCGAACCTCTGCGCAGCCGAGTCCTGGGGACGATCAGGCCGAACACCGGTACCGACGCTCCCCAATAGGCCGGTCGGTCCCACGCGGAGCCGCCTCGACGGGCGCACTCGCGCCCGTAAGCCCTTTCCCCTCGGCCGCATTCATCTGATGAAGTCCGCTCGTAGAACCGAAAAAACACCGTCAGCCGGACAGACTCCGGCTATCCCGAGCCTTCGCGTTCCTCCTCCCCCGCCCCCTTGTCACGCCGTCCCGCCCACAGCTGGGACACCAGCAAGGCACTCGGTATCTGCGCCGCACTCGGGCTGATCACGGGCGGGGCCACCACCCTCTGGTGACCCACCCGGCGATGCAGGCCGGGTGGGTGCGAGGGGAATACGGGCGCCGCGGGCCCTCCGCTTGCCCTGTCCCCCGAAGGGGGCAAGTGGAGTCAGCTCCCGCTGACCGCGATCTCGTAGTCGCCGATGAGGTCGCCGAGCAGGGTGCCCGCGAGGATGTCGCTCGGTACGTGGCCGGCCATGTAGACGCGGGAGTAGACGACTTCGTCCTGCATCCACCGGTAGTCCGCGGCGCGATGCGGCGCGAGGGAGCTGAGCACGGTGACCGCGGCAGCGGCCCGGGCGGCGTGCCGGGAGGGGTAGGAGTACGGGCCCTTGGCGCCTGCCTTGATGTGCTTGTCCGGGCGCAGGGTCGGGTCGAGGACGAACGGGGCGGGCTGCTTGTCACGGGCGGCGAGCTGGTCGCTGATGGTCTTGGCCACCTTCAGGGCGGACTTGAGCTGGGCCTTCTCCGCCGTGCCCTGGGCGGCGGGGATCAGTTCGCGCTGGTCGTGCTGGTAGAGCTTCCAGATGTCCTTCTTGCCGTAGAGCTCCAGCCAGGTGGCGGCCTTCTTCCCGCGGGCAGTACGGGTCTTGGCGAGCTGTTGGACCTGGTGCAGTTCGGCGGTGCGGGCCTTGGCGGACGGCGGTGCGGGGATCTGCCGGGCGGCCCAGGCGGCGAACGCCTTGTCGTCGCGTGTGGTCCCGTGCTGTGCCTTCCACCGGGCGAAGAGGTCGTCGGCCTTCTTGTGCTGGGCGGTGACCTGGGTGCCGAGCGGGGTGATCGCCGCGTCGGTGAAGAGCGTGGGCGGCGGGTTCTCCTTGATGCGCTCCGTCGCACCGGGATTCTTCTTGGCGGAGGCCGAGGCCGTGGTCAGCTGCGGCCGCAGCAGGCCGAAGGAGGCGGCCGCGACGGCGAGGATCGCGATGACGGCGTACGGCCACTTGATGCTGCGCAGAGCGCTCATGCGGCGTGGTCCCTTTCGAGGAGCTTGGCCGGCGCCGTATGCGGGCCGGTCAGGAAGTGGCTGCGGGCAAGACGGCGTACGTCGTTGTCGGGAAGGCCGGGGGTCAGCAGCGCCTGCCCGACGATGTACTTACTGAGGGACACCGGCCGGGCGCCGAGGCGCAGGAGCAGCCGGTCGGCGGGAGCGGGGCCGACGCCTCCCTTGGTCTCCACGAGGACATGGCCGGGGTCGAGCGCGACCGTGCGGTCGCCGTCGCCCTGGTGGCAGGTGAGGACACCGTCGAGCGTGACGCGAGTACCGTGCTGCAGGTCGGCGAGGGCGGCACGGACGTAGCGGATCTCCGCGGCGGGAGACAGCTCCGCGGCGCAGACGGGGATCGCGGCGCCCGCGAGTACCTTGTCCACGAACTCGGCCGCCTGCGCGTCCAGTTGGCCGTACGCCGCTGCCGGGACCGTCAGCGCTTGCTTGACCGTGGCGCCGCGGCCGTCCTTGGTCTTGACCTCGACCCGACACAGTGCGTCCTCCGCGTACAGCCGGGTGCGCACCTTCCAGCGGCGGCGGCGCCGCTGGACGTGGGCGCGCCAGGCGCCGAGCCGCGGGGTGTCGAAGTAGGTGCTGTGGTAGCTGGTCGTACGGCGTCCGTCGAGGTCCAGGACCTGGTGGCTGTCGGCGAGTTGCTCGACGAACCGGCGGGTGCGGTCGAGGGGGACGAGGTACTTGCGGTCGGTGCGGTGCTGGAGGGCGGCGGCCGCGTCGACCTCGGCGAGCGTCGCGCCGGGCAACTGGGAGAGACCGAGTGCGGTGGCGAAGGAGGCGGCGGATATCACAGCGTCCTCCCGGCGTCCCGTGCCGCGGGGACGTCGACCTCCGTGACGGCGGAGATCTCCGTGACGGTCGCGGGCTCGCCCGGCTCGGCCGGGTAGTGGGCCGAGACCCGGGTCGTCTCGCGTACGTAGTCGACCTCGTCGACGTCCACGGACAGGGGCACCTGGCCGAACCGGGCCGCGACGTCCCACAGGATGTCGGCCTGGTCGGGGTAGGTCCGGTCGAGGGTGAGCTTCACCACCCGGGTCGGGTTGTACGTGCGCGGGTCGTCGACCACCAGGACCGCCACGAGCACGAGGGCGTTCAGCACGATGACGAGCCAGCCCGCGCGCTGCGGCAGCCCGGTGCACAGGGCGATGACCAGCGCGGCGAAGGTGTAGGCGACGTCCCGCAGGGTGAACGCCGCGCTGCGCAGCCGGACCAGGGAGAGGATGCCGAACAGGCCGAAGCCGACCCCGGTCGGGAACTTGCCCGCGCTGATCACGCCCATCGCGGCGAACAGGCCGATGTTCAGCGCGGTCAGGACGAGCGGCATCTCCGGTGCGCTGCGGCGGCGCCGGTAGAGCCAGCCGACCAGGATCAGCAGGGCTATGACGTCGAGCCCGCCTCGCGTGATCAGGTCCATGGGGGCGATCTGGTTCGTGATCCCCTTGGCGGCGAGCACCGATATCACCGTATCCAGCGCGTGCATGGCAGTTCCTTCCCGGCGGCGCGCCAAGCGGCGGACCTGCCCCGGTCCGCGAAGCACCGCGACACGAAGGACGCTAGGGATGGCGCATGAACAGACCATGAAGGCTTCTCGATGCCCGGCGTCAGGGCGGTCTCGCGCCCGGTTAGCCTGACCGTCATGCACTACCTGGTCGTCGACGACGAGACCCGCCTGACCGATCTGGTCGTCCGCTACCTCAGCGAGTCCGGCCATACGGCCGAAGGCCGATACGACGGGCCCTCCGGCCTCGCCGCCGCCCGCGATCCCCGCCTCGACGCCGTCGTCCTCGATGTCATGCTCCCCCGCATGGACGGCGTCGAGGTGTGCCGCACCCTGCGCGGTGAGGGCGTCGACGTCCCCGTGATCCTGCTCACCGCGCGCGGCGCCGTGAGCGAGCGGGTCGCCGGGCTCGACGCCGGCGCCGACGACTACGTCGTCAAGCCCTTCGCGATGGAGGAGCTGCTCGCCCGCCTGCGCGCGATCTCACGCCGCCGCGCCGACCCCGCGGGCCGCCTCCGGATCGGCGACCTCGTCCTCGACCCCGAGCAGCAGCGGGCCTGGCGGGGCGGCTGCGAACTCGACCTGTCTCGGCGGGAGTTCGCCGTGCTGCACGTACTGATGGAGAACGCGGGCCGGGTGGTCTCGCGGCTGCAGCTCCTCAACGAGGTCTGGGACGGCGAGACAGACCTGCGCAGCAACGCCATAGACGTCCACGTCTCCAAGCTGCGCGCCAAGGTCGACCGGGCCTTCGACCGCACCACCATCACGACGCTGCGCGGCCGGGGCTACCGCCTGGAGACCGCTCCGTGACACGGTCCGGGCGCCTGCCCGCACGATTCCAGCGCCTGCCCGTCGCCGCCCGCCTGATGCTGGCCGTCGCCCTCGCCATGTCCCTCGTCCTGGCCGGGGCCGCGGGCCTGGTCTACTGGCGGGTCGAAGCCGCCCTGGACGGACAGCTCGACGAGGACCTGGCCACGTACCAGCAGAGTCTGGACCGGGCCGTCGGCACCGGTGCGGGCCTGCCGACCGGTCCCGACGGGAGTCTCCACCAGGTCCTTGCCTCTGACGGCCGGGTGCTGCGCTCCAGCGACACCGTCCGTGATCAGCTGCTCCTCACGCCCGCCGAACGCGAAGCCGTCGCACGCGGCGCCACCGTCCGGCGCGACATCGGGGCTCTGCTGCCCATCACCGACGGCACCCTGCGGCTGCGAGCCGAGCGCGTCACCTCCGACGGACAGACCCGCATCGTGGTCGCCGCCGTCCAACGTGGCCACCGCGACGAGGCACTGCGCGAGCTCCTCGCCCAACTGGCCCTCGCCTCCGGGCTGACGTTGCTGGCGGCCTCGTACGTCGGCTACCGCACCGCCCGCGCCGCCCTGCGCCCCGTCGAGCGCTACCGCAGCGGCGCCGCCACCCTCGCCAACAGCGCGGACGGCGCCCAGGACCTGCGCCTCGAAGTACCCACCGACCGCGACGACGAGATCACCCGGCTCGGCCACACCCTCAACCGCATGCTCGACCGGCTGGCAGCCTCCGCCGCCCGCGAGCACCAGTTCATCGCGGACGCCAGCCACGAACTGCGCACCCCGCTCACCCTGATGCGCGCCGAACTCGACGTCGCGCTGCACCGGCCGCGCACCGCCGAGGAACTCACCGACACGCTGCGCTCCGTCGACACCGAGGTGCGCCGCCTGATCACCCTGGCCAACGCCCTCCTCGACCTCGAACAGCTCGGCAGCGGCGAAGGCATCCAGCGCACTGAGACCGGCCTCGGCCACCTCCTCGACGATGCCTGCGCCCCGTACCGGACAGCCGCCGAACGCGACGGACGCACCCTCACCGTCGAACACGACCGCGCCACCGTCCACGTCGACCCGCGCTGGCTCGAACCGGCCATCGGCACCCTCCTGGACAACGCCCTGCGCCACGGCAGCGGCGCGATCCGACTGCAGGCCGAGACCCACGACGGCCGCCTGCGCCTGTCCGTCACCGACCAGGGCCCCGGCTTCCCACCGGACTTCCTCCCGCACGCCTTCGACCGCTTCAGCCGGGCCGAGGCCAGCCGCACCACGCCCGGTACGGGACTGGGCCTGGCCCTCGTGGCCGCGGTCGCCGCGTCGCACAACGGCACAGCCCACGCCGAGAACACCCCTCACGGGGCCACGGTCACGCTCGACATCCCCTGCTGAGAGCCGGTCAGCGGCATCGAGAGGCGCGGCGTGCGAGGCCGAGTGCCGGGCCGATCGCGAGCAGGACGGCGAGTGCCGCGTAGCCGAGGGTGAGGGTGGTGAGCGTGGCGACGGCGGCGACCAGGAGCGGGCCGCCCGCGTCGCCGAGTTCGCGGCCGAGTTCGGCGGCGCCCATGGTCTGGCCGAGCCGTTCGGTGGGAGTGGAGGCGGCCAGGGCGGCGAAGCCGAGGGGGGTGATCAGGCCGGTTCCGACGCCGATCAGGGCCGCGCCGGACAGCACGCCGAGCAGGCCCGGCAGCATCGCGCAGGCCAGACCCGCGGCGGTGATCAGCAGCCCCACGGTGATGCCGCCGCGCGCGGTGAGGCGGCCGCCGTCCAGGGCCCGACCGGCGCGGGGCTGGACGATCGCGGCGCAGGCGGCGAGCACCGACACCGCGGCCCCGGTGGTGACCGTGCCCAGTCCGGCCGCCCGGCCGGAGACGGGCAGGAAGCCCACGCCGACCGACAGAGCGGCGGTCGCGGCGGCCAGTGCCGCCGTCGGGCGGAGGAAGGCGGGATGGGTCAGCCTCCGGGCCAGGTCGAGGACCGTCTGCCGGGCCTTGGGCAGCGGAGGTACGACGGGGACGGCGAGCGCGGCCCACACCGCGACCGCCGCGCCGAGCACCACCAGCACCGTGAACATCAGCCGTAGACCCCCGGCCCACACCAGCACCCCGCCGAGCAGCGGGCCGAGGGTGTAGCCGATGGACTTGTAGAAGCCGTAACTGCCGAAGGCCCGGCCGTGCTTGGCCGCCGGGTTGAGGCGGGCGACCAGCGCGGACGCCGAGGGCGAGAAGGCGGAGGCGGCGGCGCCCTGGCCCAGGCGCGCCGCCCACAGCCAGCCGGGGCTGTCCGCCACCGCGTACACGGCGGAGGCGGCGGCGAACGCGACGAGCCCTCCCAGCAGCACCGGGCGCGCGCCGACGCGGTCGGCGAGGGTGCCGAAGACAGGCTTGAGCAGCACCTCGGCCCCGTCGTACAGGGCGAGCAAGCCACCCAGCACCATCAGCGAGGTGACCGCGTCGTCGGAGAAGCCCCCGAGGTTGGCGGCGATGCCGTGGGCGCCGAAGGCGGTGGTGAATCCGGCGGCGTACAGCGGCCACATCTGCCGGGCGGGCGCGGTCCGCACCTCCGGAGCCTGGGTCATCCGCTTTGCTCCGGTGCCTCGTGCAGGGCACGGAAGACCCGCTCCGCGTAGTCCTCACAGGCGGCCGTGCACTGCTTGAGGCGCTCGGTGGCCTCGGCCGCGTCCGCCGTGCCGAACACGTCCCGGGCGGTCAGATCGCGATGCCAGCGCCGCAGCCGCTCCAAGGAGTGTTCCTCTTCCTCCAACTCGGCAAGCGTGAACTTGGCGATCCGTATCTCCTTGGCCAGCTCCTCTTCGAACTTGCCGCAGTCGGCGAGGAACTCCGCCCAGTCCTCCTGGCGTGCAGCGGCGAACAGCGACCGGAGGTGTGCGGAATCGGCGGGCGTGCGGCCAGAGGCATCGAGGGTCACGACCTCCCCGCCGGCCCGGTCGGCAAGCTCGACCGCGCGCGCCAGGCCGTCGGCGAACACCGGTACGTCGGGGACGGTCCAGGTGCCCTGGCCCAGGGAGAGCGCGCCGATCCGGCGCAGCTCCCGCCAGACCGCGACGCGGTGGCGGGAGGGACCGCTGGGCAGCCGCACCAGCAGCACCACCCAGCGCACAGCGGCCCAATCGATAGTCACACGGAGGAATGTATCAGTCGTTACATCCAGTCACGGATTGGTCAGGCGGTGAGTGCTCCAGTGGCGAGCAGCGCGAGGAGCAGCGTGCCGATGATGATCCGGTAGATGACGAAGGCGTTGAAAGAGTGCCCGGCGACGAACTTCAGCAGCCAGGCGATGGAAGCGTAAGCGACCACGAAGGACACGGCCGTGCCCACCGCGAGCGGCACGGCGCCGACCCCGGCACCGACGGCGTCCTTGAGTTCGTACAGGCCCGCGCCGGTCAGGGCCGGGATGCCGAGGAAGAAGGAGAGCCGGGTGGCGGCCACCCGGTCGAGGTCGCGGTGAGGGCGGTGGACATGGTGGCGCCGGAGCGGGAGAAGCCGGGGAAGAGCAGGGCGAGGATCTGTGAACTGCCCACCGACATGGCGTCCTTGAGGGTGGTGTCGTCCTCGCCTCGCTTGTGGCGGCCCATCTGGTCGGCCGCCCACATGAGGCCGCTGCCTGCGATCAGCGATCCGGCGACCACCCACAGGGAGGCGAGGGATCCCTCGATGAGCGGCTTGGCGGCCAGGCCCACGGCGACGATCGGGATGGTCGCGTAGATGACCCACCAGGCGAACTTGTAGTCGTGGTTCTGGCGTTCCTCCCGGTTGCGCAGTCCACGCCCCCAGGCGGAGACGATCCGGACGATGTCCTTGAAGAAGTACACGAGGACGGCGGCGATCGCGCCGACCTGGATGACCGCGGTGAAGCCGACGACGGAGGTGTCGTCGACCGGGATGTTCATCAGCCCTTCGGTGATCTTGAGGTGGTCGGTGGAGGAGACGGGGAGGAACTCGGTCACTCCCTCGACGACTCCGAGGACGACGGCCTGACCGATGCTAATGGCACTCACGAGGATCCATCTCTGCGTGGGTGGGGCGGTTGGGTGCGGTAGACCAGCACGGTCGGCGCAGGACCGGGCGCACCCGGCCATGGGGTGCTGTTCGCGGGTACAGGCGCATGGCACACTCGGGGGGCGGCAACGTGGCGTCGTTGTGTTGCTCGACGGCACTCTCGTCCGTACTCGCAGGCGAATCGGGGATGCCAACCGGCCGAACTCAGCGGGAAGCACAAGCCCCATGGCCTGCTGTTTCCCGGCCTGACCGACGAGCGCGACAACCTGGTGTGGATCTCGGCGGCAAGGCCGGGCCGCTCAAGCGAGGTGACCACCGCCCGGCACAACAAGATCAGCCAAGCTGCGGGGAGTCGGCCACGGGGCGCTGACGGATCTCGGCTTCACCGGCCTGGACGATGATCCCGACGACCCAGTGATCATCACCGGCCGCAAAGCTACCCGCGGCCATCCCCTCAGCACCGCTCAGAAGGAAGCGAACAAGCTGATCAGCCGCGAGCGCGCGGCCAACGAGCACGGCTTCGCCGACCTGAAGAACTAATCCTCACCAAAATCCGCACGAACGCCCGCCACGCGGCCACGCTCCTGCGGGCCCTCCTCGTGCTGACGAATGCCGAGGTTGAACGAGGACGGGCGATCACCCAATGCCGCGAAGTTAAGGCGTCGCGGCTGGCGCGAGCACCCCAGCCTCGGCCCACTCCAGCCCCGTGACCTTCAGCTTTAGGTTGGACGATGCCTATTGTCGGTGCGGTGCGCTTCACTGTCCGCCATGGAGCTCACGCAAGCGACCGTCAACGACCTGCTGGCCCAACTCGGCCCGGGAGACAGCTACATGTACCTGCCCAGCGACCTGGACCCGCAGGACCTGGCCGACCTGCTCGACGGCAGGTACGGCGCCGCGCGCACCCTTGTCCTCGACGGCTTCACCGATCCGACGGTCGACGAGTCCAGGGGCGCGGCTCTTCTCGTCCCCTTCGAGGACCGGGCCGTGAAGATAAGGGCGTGGGCGTACGCGGATCAGTGGGTCGGCACGGGTACGGCGCGGGACGACGAGGGGGCCGAGCGGCCGATGTTGGTGGTCGCTCACAGGGAGGTGCCAGAACCCTTGGCGGTCGCTCCGGACGAGGACGTCGACTGGATGGAGCGGCTCAGACGGATCACCGGATGGACACAGCCCTCCCAGCGGCCGGACGTGGACTGGGCGGAGGTGGAGTCGCGTCTGGGCAGCGAGCTGCCGAGCGACTACAAGCGCATGGTCGAGACGTTCGGCGAGGGCGCCTTCGACGGATACCTGGACCTGAACCAGGAGCCGTGGACGCGTCTCAGGGAGGACGGTCTGCTCATCTGGGCGGGCACTGAGCACGAGGACCTGTACTGCTGGAAGGCCGACAGTGAGGACCCCGACCGCTGGCCCGTCGTGGTCCGGTCCTTCGACGGCGAGGACGACCTCTTCGACTGCCAGGCCGCGGAGTTCGTCTGCCGCATACTCACTGATCCGAACCACCCGTTCACGATGACCCGCTATTTCGACACTCACTGGTTCATGAACTACCGGGAAAGCAGCTGACCGAACCCCGCCGCCAACGGCCCCGGCTCTCCTCGGAGCCTACGAGGCACTCCAGACCGGGCATCGCGATTCCGGCGAACCGGGAATGTGCCGGATGATCACCTGCTACCGATCACGCCCACGACCGGCACGAGCATCTCAGCCCCTGCCCACGCCAGCCCCACGACCAGCGAATTCAGGTTGAACAACGCTCAATGGTCCGCCACTAATCGTTCCTCTCAGAATGGGATGTCGTGCGGATTGTTGAACAGTTGAAATGGCGGGTGATGAGACCCGCGTTTGAATGTCCGCCAGGATGCTCCGCGGGCAGAGGACAGCGGCGCCGCACTGACCGCCGCCGCAGGTTCCACGCATGGGGGTGTGGGACCGTCAGGCATACCGGCGAAGGAAGCCGGCCAACGCCGGGTTGACGCGGTCGGGATGAGTGAGGTTCGGCGTGTGTCCGGCCCCGGTCACGGTGACCAACTCCTGGGCACCGGGGATCTTCTCGGCCAGTGCCTGGCCCAACGGGTACGGGATCGGCTGGTCCGCGTCGCCATGGACGACCAAGGCCGGCACCGTGATCTCATCGAGCCAGCCGGTGATGTCATCCACCCCCATCAGCACCTGCACCGCGTCGGCGAGCCGCTCACGCGGCTGTGCCCTCCACTTCGCCAACCACTGATCGTGGATTGCGGGCGGTCCCAGCAGCATCCCCAGCAATACCGGGGCCACTGCCTCCGGACCCGCGCCGCGGAATCCCTCCGACACACCACGCATCTGCGCCAGCGCCTCGAGCGGCCAGGCGACCGACGTCGTGTCGATCAGCGCCAGGGCCTTGACCCTCTCAGGCGCCAGCAAAGCGGCCCGCATCGACAGAAAGCCACCCTGCGAATGCCCCACCAGCGTCGCCTGCCGCACGCCCAGGTGATCCAGCAGCCCGATCAAGTCGGCGGCCGAGTCCCAGTAGGTGTAGGTCTTACCGTCGTCCTCGGTCCGGCCGTGCAGCCGCTCGTCCCACACGACGACCCGAAAGTCCCCGGCCAGGACCTGGCTCTGATGCACCCACATGTCACGGTCCATGAGGTTGCCGTGGCTGAAGACCACGACCGGGCCCTCACCACCACTGTCCTCGAAGTAGAGGCGGGCACCGTTGACCTCCGCGTACGGCATGGTTGTTTTCTCCCTTCTTCCCGGCCTCCCCAGGCAGTACCCAGGCCCGCCTTCCCACGCCGCCACCGGCACACGCGACGACCCCGCCCGGCCCGTCGCGGAACTCGCGGACACCCTGGTGAGGCTCGTGGAGGCCGGACACGCACGCCGGATCGGCGTCTCGAACTGGGCCGCCGACCGCCTGTCGACACTGGCGGATGTGTGGCCGAGCTCGGCCACACATCCGTGGCCAGCTACCAGTTCAGCCTCGCGAAGCCCGACACGGCACGGCTGAACCACCCGTACGCCGATGGACGGCTGCTGGCGGCCGTCCGCAGCACGCGCTGTCCCTGCTCAGCTGGTCCTCGCAAGCCCGCGGATTCTTCACCCGCACCCCTGGCGTACGGAGCGACGGCCGACAGGACCCCTTCGACACGGAACCCAACCGGGCCCGGCGGGAGCGGTGCCTCTGGGGTGCAGAAGTGCAAGGGGCGCCCGCAGGGACGCCCCTCCACTGTAGTGGGGCCATGGGGTCACGCGCTGTCGCTTAGCGGTAGGCGGTGCAGCAGGGGCGGCCCGATGCCGGCGGGCTCGGGCAGGAGGTGACCGGCGCCGACTGCTCGTCGTCGAGGAAGGCGGCGGCCGTGGCGTTCAGGTGGGCGAACTGGGCAGCGCGGTCAGGATGGCTGGCGCCTTCGGTGGTCTTGACGGTGCCCAGCAGGCTGAAACCCGGGCCGCGCAACAGACGCCCGATGGTCGCGGCGCTGCCACTGTGGCCGATTGCCATGGCCTCGCTGGCCAAGTAGAGCCGACGGCGGCGCTCGTCACGCGAACCGCCTTCTGGAATCCAGGTTGTGTTGGACTTTGGTTACGGTTGACGCATCGTTACCCCGGCGAATCACGCTCAGCACTTCCGAGTGCACCGTCATCGAATGGTGTCGGAATGGAACTGGCTGCCGCCGTGAGTGCGCGTGCGGTGTGTCACTGACGGCTATTCAGGCGAGGTTCTCTCGGTTGAATTGTCATAGTAGCTGGGCGTGTTGCCCTCCCGCCGATTGATCCGACATGAATCATTTCTGTCGGTGTTCCGGTACCACTTACGGGAACGACACTCGCGATACGCCAGAAGGAGCCCCGATGCGTCTGAGCATCTCTCATCTCGCCCCCATTCCCATGGGACTCACCCTCGCCGCTTTTGGCGTCGTCACGTCGCCCGCCACCGCACACGCTGCCACACCGGGTCCGGACCTACTCGGCGTGTCGCAGTCGGCTACGGCGCCTACCAACCCAGTGGTCGGCACTCCCCCCGCCGAGGCAAGCAAAACCAGTCTTGCCACCAGCCAGGCGCTGATTGTGAACGTGACCAGCTGCAGTGAGAGCGATCTGCAAGCCGCGATCGGCGCTGTCGCCACGGTGGGCGGCACGGTCAACCTCAGGCCCCGCTGCACCTACACCCTCACCGACGCCGCACCGCCCAACGACGACAACGGACTGCCGGTCATCAAGAATAAGGTGACGATCAACGGACGCGGCGACACCATCACCCGAGCCGCAACCGCGGCCAATTTCCGCTTCTTCGAAATCGACGGCACCAATGGAAACCTCACTCTCAACAACCTGACCCTCAGCAACGGTCACGCGTCCAACAGCCTTGGCAACGGCCGGGGCGGTGCCATCTGGCTCAGTGGCACCGGTCCCGCACTGACGCTGAACGACACCAGCCTCACCACCAACACCGCCGACACCTACGGTGGGGCCATCGACAATGACAATGGCGCGGTGAGCGTCAACAGGAGCACGCTCCACAACAACAGGGCGAGTGCCGGCGGGGCCGTGTTCGTCAGCCCATTCGGAGGTTCCGGCACGGCGACCGTCGACAGAAGCAGGATCACCGGCAACCACGCAACCATCCTGGCTGGCGGGATCGCCGCCGCCGTCGGCACGACGGTGACGCTGACCCGCACCCGACTCACCGACAACGACGTCACCGGTACCAATGCGCAGGGCGGCGGCATCGCGCAAGCCGGAACCATGACGCTGAAGAGAAGCGAGGTCATTGGCAACACCACCACCGGTTCCAATGCGCAGGGCGGCGGCATCTTCAATACTTCCGGCACGGTGAAGCTCACCGACACCCTGGTCGCCGACAACACGACCAACGGCACGAACTCCCGCGGTGGCGGCATCTTCAATACGGGCTCCGGCACGGTGGCTCTCACCCATAGCCTGGTAACCAATAACCGGGCGCTGGGAACGGGTGCAGACGGTGGCGGCATCTTCAAGGCCAGCGGCACGGTGACGCGGATCGTCAGTCCCGTCGCCCTTAACCAGCCCAACAACTGTGGTAACCCCAGCTCCGTACCCGGCTGCTCCTAGTACTCCAGCAGCAGCGGTTCGCTGTTCCAGGGTCCGAGTGTGATCGGGGATCTTGGAACTGGGCTGTGGGCGGCAGAACTTGAGGACCTCTTCCTGCGGGTCGGCGGCAGGCCCGTGTCCGCCCAGGCGGGGGCCTATGGACACGTTCGGCGGTGGGACTCCACGATGGGGCGCATGCTGAGCACCCTCCTCGCCTTTCTCGGCGCCTGCACCCTGATCGCGGCCTCGCCCGGACCGAGCACGATGCTGATCATCCGGCAGTCCCTGCGCAGCCGGCGTGCCGGTTTCCTCACTGTGCTGGGCAACGAGACTGGCGTCTTCATTTGGGGTTCCGTTGCCGCACTCGGGCTCACCGCACTGCTCGCGGCCTCCCAGTTGGCGTACGACACCATGCGGATCGCCGGTGCCGTGACTCTGGTCGCCTTCGGGATCAAGACGCTGCTGGACGCCCGTGGCGGGCATGGACAAGAGGAGAGCCAGGATGCACAGGCAGTGCGCTCGGGCTGGGCTTCGTACCGCTCGGGCCTGCTGCTGAACCTCGCGAACCCCAAGGCCGCAGTGTTCGCGATGTCCTTCCTGCCACAGTTCGTGCCCGCAGGCGCCCCTCATCTGCCCACCATGATCGGCCTGGCGGCCGTCTGGGCCGTCTTCGAGGTCGGCTACTACGGACTGTATGTATGGTTCGTCGGTCGAATGAAGAAGATCATCTCCCGAGCCGAGGTACGCCGGCGCCTCGAGCGGGTCTCCGGCACCGTGCTGGTCCTTCTTGGTGTTCGGATGGCGATCGAGGGCTGACGACGGCTGACGCCGTGTTCGAGTCTGACCAGACCCGCGTGCGAGGTCGTATGGGGAATGTGCCGTGTCTCCGTGGTGCTGAGCCCCGTCGTAGTACCGCGTCCAGACGACGTCTTCGCCATCACGTGCGTATGCGAAGACGTCGTCGGAGTGGCCCACGGCGGCAAGGGTCTCCTGCACCCTTTCCCACGTGGCGACCCGCCCTTGCCTGTCGCGGCACTAACCCTTCGAGTCCGGCTTCCAGTCCTGGACGAGGAGCCCGAGCAGCACCTCGTCCAGGAACTCGCCCAACACCCAGGCCGAGGAGCGCAGCACACCCTCGCGGACGAACCCGTTGCGCTCGGCGGAACGCAGCATCGCGGCGTTGTCCGACAACGTCTCGATCTGCAGCCGCTGCAGGCCGCGCACGACGAAACCGTAGTGACACAGCACCGCGACCACGTCGGTGCCGTAGCCCTTGCCGCGCGAGGACGGCAGCAGCCCCAACCCGATGTGCGCGGACCGGTTGTGATTGTCGATGCCCCACAGCGTCGCGGTGCCGACCAGCGTGCCGCCTTCCAGCTCCACCACGGAGAACGGGACGAGCCCCTGCTCCTTGTCGTCCACTACGAGCCGCGAGTCCTTCGAACCTGGCGTGATCGGCCGCCACGGCCGGCCTTCGGCCCGCGAGCCGTTGACCACGTCGTCGTAGAGCTCGGCCCGCAGGACCGGGATGTCGTCCTCGTGCCGGGCCCTCAGCCCGACCTTGCTGCCCTTTAGCATGCAAGCTTCCTATCCGACCGAGCCGGCCTGCGACAAACCAATTAAAGATCGGCTCAGTTGGTGTAGCGGCGGTAGCAGATGAGGGCGCAGCGACGAAGCGGAACTCTTCCGCGAGGCGCGGATGGTGTGGCGATCTGGCCCACACCCCGATGGAGTGACGACGCTCCGGGTGACGTTGAACCGACCCTAGGCACTGTCGGACAACCCTCTCCAACGATCTCGCGATCAACCACATCATCGAACGGTTTCATGAGCCTTCGCTGTCCAGACCGATGAGCAGGTCCGCGATACGCCACTCGCTTTCGGCGTGCTGCAGCGTGAACGTGTAGAAGCCCGTCGTCACCACGGTCGGGTTCCCGCCCGCGTTCGACGTCAGCGTCAGGTAGGCCCACACCACTGCCGTGTCGGCGTCCGCACGGCGGAAGACGATGTTGGTCAGGTTGTGCCTTCGCTGATCGGTCTGCGCTTCCGTCGCACCCCGTACGAAGTCGAGAACCGCGGCGCGCCCGACGAACGGGCCGATCTCCGTCTCGTCGGCGACTGTGGCCGTCCAGGTGGTGTCCTCGGTCAGGACGCCCTCCAGCGCCACCAGGTCTCCGTGGTCCAGGGCGAAGGCGTAGCGTGCCAGCGTCTGCCGGACGGCGAGCTGTCCTGCGGGGTCGAGATTCACCTCTCCCGCAGGCGTCGCGTCGAGGTGGTTGCTTCCCCAGCCGATAGCCGCAGTTGTCGTCATGTCATGCCTCTCTCGTGCTCGGTTGTCGGGTGGAAGATGGGGCGCGGTCAGCGCAAGCGACCACCCGGCGTGCGCTGTGAGGGCGGAGCCCGCGGCGTCGTCAGGCATCAGGAATGCGACCGTCTCGGTGATCTCCCGCGGCGGACCGAGGACGACCGCCTGACGCGCCTGCGAAACGGCTCGTTCGTTACTGAGCGACCGTGAGCACGATCTTGCCCTGGATGTGCCCTCGGGCGGCGCGTTCGTGCGCCGCCCGGGCATCCGCGAGCGGAAACGTGCTGTCGATCGCGACACGGACCGTGCCCGCTTCGAGCAGGTGACCCACTTCGGCGAGCTGCGCGCCGTGCGAGCGGACCTGGGTGCCCGAGACCGTGACGCCCAGCTTCGCGGTCTCCGCGTCGTCGAACTCGCCGAAGAACACCGGGAACAGGGCGCCGCCGCGCCTGAGCGTGCGCAGGAAGCGGCTGCTGTCGCGGCCACCGACGGCGTCGAGAACGAGGTCGACGTCGTTGACGAGTTCCTCGGGACGACTCTTGGTGTAGTCGATGAACTCGTCGGCGCCGAGCTCGCGCAGGAACGGTTCATGCGCACCCGATGCCACCGCGATGACCCGTGCGCCCTTCCACTTCGCCAGCTGCAGTGCGAAGTGCCCCACGCCGCCCGCGGCGCCGTTGACGAGCACCGTCGTGTCGGCGTCGAGTGCCACCGGGCGATGCTGCGCCGCCTGGAAGGGCGAGGGGTGATCGTGTCCGAGCTCGATCAGGAACTGCCACGCCGTCAGCAGGGACATGGGCGCCCCGGCTGCGTGCACGTGATCGATGCCGGCCGGCTTGCGTGCGAGGTCCGACGCGGGCGCGGCCACGTACTCGGCATACGCCTGGCCGTCGAAGCTGGGGAAGCGCAGGAGACCGAAGACTTCGTCACCGACGGAGAAGCCCTCCACGTCCGCAGCGACGGCCTCGACGACGCCCGACACATCCGTCCCCGGAATCACCGGCAGGTCGAACTTCGGCCTCACCTCCGGAGGTAGGTTGCTCAGCCCGTCGCGCAGGTACCAGTCCGGAGGATTGATGCCGACCGCGTGCACGCGGACCAGCACCTCACCCGGCCCCGGCACGGGAATCGGCACCTCGTCGTAACGCAGCACCTCAGGGCCGCCGTGCTCATGCAGCCGGATCGCCCTCATCGTGTGTGTCGTCATCGTTTCCTCCTGCCCGCGCCGCGGGATAGGCTTATTCGGATCAGTGATCCGCATACCCGGACCACTGATCCGAATATATGGACCATCGATCCGGATAGTCAAGTGGATCGCCGATCCGGATAGCCGGGAGGGGCGGGCGGATGCGGGCCGACGCCAGGAAGAATCGCGACCACCTGCTCGCAGTCGCGGGCGCCGTCATCACCGAGCAAGGCGCCGATGCGTCGATGCGCGACATCGCACGCAGAGTCCGACGTAGGGCTCGCGACGCTGCTCCGTCACCTTCCCGTCGAGCTCGCCCGATGACGCGCTGGTCTCGTGGCTGCGCGACTTCATCGGATGCGCGCACAACTATCGCGGCGTTGTGGCGTTGATGATGGCCGCCATCGAGGACACGCAGTCCGCACTTCACTCTTCGTGCGTCACCATGCGCGCGCCCGGCACGCGGCTCCTCGCCCGCGCCCAGGCCGAAGGCACGGCGCGAACCGACATCGACGGCACCGACCTGTACGCGCTGGCCGGGGCGCTCGCATGGCTCAACGATCAACCCGCGTCCGCGCCACGTGCCGATCACCTCTTCGATGTCGTCGTGAGCGCGATTCTGACGAGCGCAGGGAGCAGCGACGCCGAGAGGCCGGCATGATGCCGGTGCGGCTGCCCAGCGCGGCCTCCTGCTCGCGCTGGAAGCCAACCGGTGGCCGGCGCCGGTGCCCCGATCCGCCTGGAGGCAGCCAGGCGATTCCAACGCCACCGGACCAATACCAAAACTCGTGCACAAGGCCAGGTGAACGGGTGTGTCAGCCTTGGCGGCCGGGGAGCATGGCCAGGGCCTGGGAACGCTGTGCGACGAGGTCGTCGTACGTGCCGTCGCGCTCAGCCCAGCGGTGCACGAGAACCCGCTCGACCAGGATCTCGTCAGGGGTGGGGTCCTGTGAGAGCGAGTCCACGACCTCGGCTGCGAAGTCGTCGAGCGGCAATGCGTGCGGGTTCACCTTCTCCTGCCCTGCCGTCCCCTGAGGGCTGGTCTTCCCAGGACTAGTAGGTCCCTTCGGTCTCGGTGCCTGGCTCTTGGTACAGCCGGAAGCGTCCGCCGTCGCTTCGAACTGTGCCGGCGGTCGGATCGGGGAAGTGCGTGCCGAGCAGCAGGCTGTCTGTGTCGGCCAGTTGCTCCAGGAGGCGGGCTCGGGTGCGCACCGCCTGTTGTGCGTCGGTGTCGACGCAGCTGGTGAGGTGGGGGTGGGACAGCTGTACCGGGCGGTGGATGCTGTCGCCGGTGATCAGGGCCGCGCGGTCGGTGCCGCGCAATTCCACGGCGACCTGCCCGGGGGTGTGACCCGGGGCCGGGACGAGCCGGATCCCGTCGGCCACCTCGTGTCCTTGGTCGGGAACGTCCACGGGGTCGTACTGTCCGCTGTCGCGGACGGGGTCGACGGAGTCGCGGAACATCTGGCGACGCGCCTCGTCCATCTCGGCCCTGGCCCAGTGGCCCCATTCGGTGCGGCTGGTGAGGTAGCGGGCGTGAGGGAAGGTCGGCTGCCAGTTTCCGTCGACGAGATGGGTGTTCCAGCCGACGTGGTCGGTGTGGAGGTGGGTGGTGATGACGAGGTCCACGGAATCGGGTGGGAATCCGGCGTCGGTCAGGCGCTGCAGGTAGTCGGTGCCGAGGCCGTTCCAGGCCGGGTTGGCGCGCGTCTTGCCGTTACCGATCCCGGTGTCGACGAGGATGCGCAGTCCGCCGGTTTCCACGGCGAAGGTGTGGCTGGCCAGTAGGAGCGTGCCGACGTCGGCGAAGTCGGGACGCAGCCAGGCTGCCTCCGGGGGCAGCAGCAGGCCCGCGGCACCGGTGGCCACACCGGTGGCCAGCCCCTGTACGACCCGGGCGGCGATCAGCTCCGTCACCCCCTGCGCGGTGGTGAAGACGGCCATGGACGCGGCCTCGGTGAGCAGCGCGAGCGCGTAGGCACTGAAGACGACGGTGACCGTCAGGGCGGGGAGAAGTGCCACTGCGCCTGGTACTCGGCGTAGAGCGGGGTCGGAGCGCTGGATGCGGCCAGCAGGCCGACCAGCACGGAGGTGTGCAGTGCGAAGGCGCCGCTGCGGCTGAGGCGAGGCAGGTGGCGGGGACGGGGACGGGACGGTAGGGCTGTGGCACTGGGCATGAGGTCTTCCGACTTAAGGCAAGTGCTTAGCTTTAAGTGAGGCTAGACCCGCCCTCCATCTAACGCAAACCCTTAGCTTTTGGATGCGCTGACGTTGCGCTCCCGGGCGCGACTCCGGCCCCCTCAGCGCCGATCGAGTGCCGCGGCGACCAGGCCGTGCGTATATGCGGCCGACATGTCCGAGGGACGGAACAGGATGCGATACATCAACGGAGCGACGACGGCGTCCAGCAGCGCCTCCACCCCGGGCACCGCCTCTCCGCGGCCGGCGGCCCGCACACTGATGGCAGTGAGCTGCTCGGCGGCGTAGTCGGAGCAGCGGGCGGCATTGCCCTGCTCGGGATCGCCCAGGAGGGCATCGCGGATGTAGGTGCGCCCCGTCGGCGCGGACATCTCCTCCGCGAACTGCTCGACCCACGCCTCCAGATCGGCGCGCAGGCTGCCCTGATCGGCAGGGGCCGCGTCCGGGCGCAGCCGCTCCACCGCCACGTCGGACAGCAGCTCACGCAGATCGCCCCAGCGCCGGTAGATCGTGGAAGGAGTGACCCCGGCCCGGGTCGCGATCAGGGGAACGGTCAGAGCGTCGCGGCCGCGTTCGGCCTCCAGGTCCCGTACGGCCTGATGGACGGACTGCTGGACGCGCGCACTGCGCCCGCCGGGGCGCACGGAGGCTCGGGGACTCATGACACTCAGCTTAACGCGAAGAAATTGCTTTCAGCGGGGTCGCCTGTGCGGTGGCGCCGCAGCGGCTCAGGAGCGTGGCCAGAGCCCACCTCGGGCACCGCTGGGTGCTGAAGGAGCCGCTCACCGCGGACGGCCTCGCCGGGGCTGTTGCGGCGTGACCGGGGCTGTTGCGGCGCGCTTCGGGTTGCCTGATCACGGCCTTGCGCCACACGCTTCAGGCTGTCTCTAGGATGCTCGCATAATCGGGACAAGCTGCCGTCGGCCGGGGCCACGCGGTCCAATTGTGCGGAGGTTCGGATGACGAAGGTCGTGTTGCGGGGCCGGACGGCGGAGATCACGTCAGGTCTCAAGCTGCTGCGGCGCACGGTACGAACCGACCAAGGCGGGGTTCTGTTCTTCCAGGGCCCGCCAGGCATCGGCAAGTCCGCCCTGCTGGCAGAGGTGATCAGCCAGGCGGCACGGATGGGCTTTCGCTGTGGGGTGAGCAAGGCCGATCAGATCACGGACATTTCACCCGCCGCTCCGTTGTTGCTCGCGCCTCTCCCCCGCGGAAGCCTGCGCGCAACTGGCTCGGGCCGGAACGCCGCCCATCCGGCCACGGTCCACCGCACGCTGGACGCGCTTACCGAGGCCGGAGGAGGGCCGCACATGAGCCCGTCGGGCGGCGTAGCCGAACTGTGCTGATGTTCGGTCCGGGCCGTCAGTGCACGCCGAAGAGGAGTTCCTTGACCTCGCGCAGCGCGTAGTAGACCAGCACGTACCCGGCGGCCGGATCGGCCCACCACAGGCCGGCCAGTGAGTTGAGCAGCAGGCCGAGCAGCACGGCGGCGGCCAGCAGACCGTCGATCAGGGTGACCCGGCCCTCGGTCTTCAGCACCGGGTTGTCCAGCGCGGTGCCGGTGCGGGTCTTACCGGCGGCGAGGGTGAACATCACCGCGGCGGTCACCGCGGTCCAGCCGATGCCCAGGGGCGAGTGGTGTGGCCGCAGGCCCGCGGCCAGCACCCCGGTGGACTGTACGAGCAGGTACACCGCCAGGAGCGCGAAGCCGACACCGATCAGCTTCAGGGCACGGCGTCGGCGTTCCTCGCCGGTACCGGACAGCTCCCAGATCACCACGGTGGAGGCGCCGATCTCGATCAGAGAATCCAGGCCGAACCCGGCCAGCGCAACGGACCTTGCCGAGACCGCGGCGACGGCGAGCACCACCATGCCGATCACGTTCCAGCCGAGCGTGACGTACTCCAGGACGAAGCCGCGGCGGAGAAGCGTCTGTCGGGTGGCGTCATCGGTGCCGGTCACCGTGAGATCCTTCCAGACCTGCCTACCGGCCCGGAACCCGCCTGAGGCAGTGATCCCGTCCGCACCGTCGCCGAGCCGCGGCTGCCCAGGTGGCGCATGTTCGCGGCGGCGACCGCGTGCGGTGGTCACAAGGCCCAGCGGGCCAACGCCTCGCCCCACTCGGCCACCGGCCCCAGCAGCCGTGGAAAGCCCAAGCCGATCACGGCCACCGGGATCAGCAGCAGGAAGGAGCAGCCCATCACCCCGTCGGCAGCGGTCACCCCGGCCCTGTTCCTGCCGAGGCCGGCGAGCAGGACGAACCCCGCATAGAGCAGCGTGGCCACGCCGAACACCTCCCCGTAGGCGAACACGTTGAGGCCGACGGTCCCGGAGTCGTGCCCCCAGGCGTAGCGGAAGGCGGACGCGGCGATCGCCACGGCCAGGAGTAGGGACGTGCACACCAGCACGGCGACCCCAAGGAGTAGGAGTACCGCCGCGGAGGGGGTCTCGACGGAGGAGGGCAGCGTCGACAGCGGGGCACTTTCGGCCGGCGCGGCCGGCGCGGGCTGCGCATCGCCCCGGCGGGGGCCCGGAGACGCGGCGACCGCGTGCGGCACCGGGCCGCTGTCCCCCGCCAACTCGTCCCAGGGCTCCTCAGTTGTGGACACAAGCGTCTCCCCCGTCGGTCCCGCGAACGGCGCCTTCTGCAACGGTACGCAGCCGCGGGCCGCCCGTCAGCGTGGCCGACGAGGGGAAACGGTCAGCCCTGTCATCCCGGCGCCCGTCGTCGAGGACTCGGCCACCCGAGCATTGCAAAAGTAAGCGGCGCCGCCCCCGACCTGGGAGGTGGCGCCGCGTCGACCCGAGATCTACTCGGCTCCCTGTTCGCCGGGCTGGGCCAGTCCCGCCGTCCACTTCTCCTCGATCCGGCCGACCTTCCACACCAGCAGGGCGACGGCCCAGGTGGCGAAGAACAGGCCGACGATGACATAGCCGATGACGTTGAGGTCCAGGCCGGAGACCCAGTCCCAGAAGGCGCCGTGCAGGTCGGCCTTCTCGGCGATCAGGCCGAGGAGTTCGACGGTGCCGATGATGAGGGCGACGGCGACCGACAGGCCGGTGATGGTGAGGTTGTAGTAGACCTTGCGGACGGGCTTGGAGAAGGCCCAGCCGTACGCGAAGTTCATGAACGAGCCGTCGATCGTGTCGAGCAGCGACATGCCCGCGGCGAACAGCACGGGCAGGCACAGGATCGCGTACCAGGGCAGTCCGGACGCCGCGCCGGAGCCGGCGAGCACCAGCAGGGCGATCTCGGTGGCCGTGTCGAAACCGAGGCCGAAGAGCAGGCCCAGCGGGTACATCTGCCACGGCTTGGTGATCGACTTCATCAGCCGGCCGAGGATGCGGTTCATGAACCCGCGTTTGTTGAGCTGCTCCTCCAGCGCGGCCTCGTCGAAGTGGCCGGAGCGCATCTGCCGGAAGACCTTCCAGATCCCCGCCATGATCATCAGGTTGGTGATCGCGATGATGTAGAGGAATGTCCCGGAGACGGTCGTGCCGATCCAGCCGGTGACGCTGTGCAGCGTGGAGTCGTCGTTCTCGACCGGTCCGGCCAGCGCCTTCACGCCGAGGGAGAGCAGGAAGGCGAGCGCGAAGACGATGCTGGAGTGGCCGAGCGAGAACCAGAAGCCGACCGACAGCGGCCGCTGCCCCTCGTTCATCAGCTTCCGTGTCGTGTTGTCGATGGCGGCGATGTGGTCCGCGTCGAAGGCGTGCCGCATACCCAGGGTGTAGGCGGTGATGCCGATGCCGATGCCGAAGGTCTTGCTGCCCAGGCTGTAGTGCTCGGGGGCCACGATCGCCACGAGGGTGAACCAGCCGATGACGTGCAGCGCCAGGATGAACAAGCTGGCGGCAAGCCAGATGAGCGGGTTCGGCGGGGTGCTCGGCATCGAGTTCACCGGCGGCTTCGAGGCGGCCGACGCGTTCCTCGGCCGGCTGCGCTACGCCCGCCGGTCGGCCAGCCTCGGCGGAGTGGAATCCCTGGCCGTGCACCCCGCATCCATGTGGCGGGGAATGCTCGACGAGGACCAGATCGCCGCCTCGGTTCCGCCGGGCCTGGTCCGGCTGGCCGCCGGCACGGAGGACACGGCCGACCTGGTCGCCGACGCACTCGCCGCGGCCGACGCGGTGGTCGCCACTGCCGCGGGTACCTGAGTGGATCGTTTGTGCCGTGGCCACGTCATGCCTCAGAGCGCGCACTGTCGGCCGGATGAGGACCCGGCACTCACGGGGTGTGGGTGGAGAGCGTCTTCATGGTGACGTAGCTGCTCACCGTGGCGACGCCGGGAAGGTCGGCCAGCCGGTTGGCGTGGAAGTCCTCGTAGGCGGGCAGGTCGGCGACCTCGACCTGAAGCAGGTAGTCGTAGTTGCCGGTGACGTGATGGACGTGAACCACCTCGGGCAGTTGGACGACCGCGCGTTCGAAGGCGGCCACGTCGCCGCGGTTGTGCCTCATGAGCCGGACACCGGCGAACAAAGCTGGTGCCATTCACCGAATCCGGGCGCGCGGCGCTCGGCCGCATGGACGACGACGGCAGGGTGCGACCTCACCGATGTGGCCCCACCGCGATGACCGGAGCGCCTGCCATGATCGTCATCATGGGGATACACATCGCATCGGCCGAGGTGGCCGACTTCCACCAGGTCCTGACTGATCACCCCCGTTACTGGGGCGAACGCGACCTTCGGTCACTGCACCTTCTGGCACTGGTGCAGGAGTTCGGTTCCACCTGCTTGGTCGCCCGAGCCGAGGACGGAATCCGTGGGTACGTCTTCGGGTTCGTCACCCCGGACGGCACCGGGTACGTACATCTGATCGCCACGCGGGACGACGCCCGTGGCACCGGTCTCGGGCGTCGTCTGTATACGGCGTTCGCTGAAGCGGCGGAACGTCACGGTGCACGGCGGTTGAAGGCGATCACGTCGATCGAGAACACCGGCTCGATCGCCTTCCATCGCAGCCTCGGCTTCGATACGAAGATCGTCGACGACTACAACGGCCCCGGCCGGGCCATGGCCGTCTTCCACCGAGATCTGCCGCTCAACGTCTCGTTGCGACCAGCGACACCGAACCCCTCACAGACAGCTCACCCCCACTGAGGGACTCACCTGTTCCGCACGTGGTCACGAGGCCTCCTGGGACGTGACCGAGTCGCCCACTCGGACCGTCCCCGCTTCAAGAACGTCCAGGTACACGCCGAGGCACGAAAGCCGACCCAGGTCGAACACCGGTATGCGGTGGTCACGGGCAACGGCACGCATGATGCCGGGGTCCGGCGGCAGTTCGTCATGGCCGAGCGTGGGTGTCACGCAGCGAGGCGTGGGCACCACGACCCGGAACAGCGCCTCCCCCACGCGCAACCGTGACCCCAGCCAGGCGTCCTCAGGGAAACCCGGCGCTCCATGGGTGTCCACGACCAGGTTCGGCCTGAAGCGGCGCGCGTCGAAGTCCCCGGCGGGGTACACGGTTCGCATCCGGGCCAGGGCCGCCGTGGTGACGAGGTGGACCTGGCCGAAATCGAAGAACGTCCCGGGTGCGACGCTGCCCGTCGTGATGCTCTCCCCGGTGTCGTCGACGGCTGCCGACTCCCGCACAACCTCCGGGACACCGCCTTCGTATGCGGGCACGGCGCGCTCCAGCCTGCCGTGCTCCGGTACGGCGGCCGAGACGAACACCTGGCGGCCCAGCAACTTGGACAGCCGCAGATCCAGGTCGGGGTCTTCCACCGACACGGCACTGCCGTCCGGCAGCACGACCCGGACCACGCCGGATTCATCCAGTCGGCTCCGGCAGCGCAGCAACGCCCCCCACTTTCGAGGGTGTTTGGCGCTGCCCACCGCGCCCGCCTCGTCGAGCACGGCGTACACCCGGTCCCCGGACAGCCCGCCCTCCGTGACCGCCACGGCGATCACGGCCTCGCCCAGCATCGACTTCACCGGATACCGGTACAACGCTGTCACAGTCCCCATGGCTCAATGATGACGGCCCGTCCCGCGGAACCTCATCGCATTCCGGGTCGCCGACCCGCACCGCACGAGCGGCCCTATGTCCACCGGGCACGAGTGGTACGGGATCCCCGCCGCCACCGGCTTCCTGACCTGCCCCCGGGAAAAGGCGGTTGCCGATCCGGTGCCCGTCATGAACGATCTCGCACCATGATGACGAGCACCGGCGCCCCGACTGCCCGCCCGCTCGCCCTGATCACCGGGGTGGGACGCACCGTCGGCATCGGTGCGGGCATCGCGCGTCGGCTGGCGGCGTCCGGCTGGAACGTCGCCTTCACCTACTGGACTCCCTACGACGAGCGCATGCCCTGGGGCCCCGAGCCCGGTGCGGCCTCAGCCATCACCGACCTCCTCGCCGAGCAGGGTGCCGCCACCACGGCCGTCGAGGCGGACCTTGCCGACCCGGACGCTCCGGCCCGTGTCTTCGACGAGGTCGAACGCGGCCTGGGTCCCGTGACGGCCTTGGTGATGTGTCACTGCGAGTCGGTCGACTCCGGGCTGCTCGACACCACCGTCGAAAGCTTCGACCGGCACTTCGCGGTCAACGCCCGCGCCACCTGGCTGCTGATCCGCGAGTACGGCCGACGGTTCACCGCCGCCCCCGGCAGCGGCCGGATCATCGGCCTCACCAGCGACCACACCGTCGGCAACCTCCCCTACGGCGCGAGCAAGGGCGCTCTGGACCGCATCACCCTGGCCGCCACGCACGAGTTCGCCCACCTCCGTGTCACGGCCAACGTCATCAACCCAGGGCCGGTGGACACCGGATGGATGACGGACGAAGGGCGCGCACACATGCTCCGCCAGACGCCCCTCGACCGTCTCGGCACCCCGCAGGACACCGCCCACCTCGTCGACTTCCTCTGCTCACCGGAGGGTCAGTGGATCAACGGCCAACTCCTTTTCAGCAACGGCGGATTCGCGTAGTGGGCCGGTACGCGCTCACCGCACGGCTGGGGTCGGCCGGGTAGTGCTGGGGCTGTGCCGATAGCGGCTGCCGCGACGTTCAGACCGTGGGAAGGGCCGTTGCGTGCCCGTCAGGCCCGGTGTCGGCGCCGCCGCCCGAAGATCACGGCACGTACGCTCGTACGCATGGTTCAGCATCGCATGGTTGACGTGAACGGCGTTCGGCTGCACATCGCCGAGCAAGGCGATGGCCCCCTGGTCGTGCTCCTGCACGGCTTCCCCGAGTCATGGCACTCCTGGCACCGCCAGTTCGGCCCTCTCGCCGACGCGGGCTTCCGAGTGGTCGCCCCCGACCAGCGTGGATACGGGCGCAGCGACCGTCCCGACGACGTCGACGCGTACACCATCCTCCACCTGGTCGGCGACGTCGTCGGACTGATCCAGGCCCTGGGCGAGGAGAAGGCGTACGTCGTCGGGCACGACTGGGGCGCGCCGGTCGCCTGGCACACCGCGCTGCTGCGACCGGACATGGTGCTCGGGGTGGCCGGTCTGAGCGTGCCGCCCCCGTTCCGGGGGACGGAGCCTCCGCTGGCCGCCATGGAGAAGAGGTACCAAGGCCGCTTCTACTGGAACTACTTCAACCGCCCCGGTGTCGCCGACGCCGAGTTCGCCAAGGACACCCGCACCGCGTTGCGGAAGTTCTTCTATTCGGCCTCCGGCGACGCTCCGGTCGCCCGCGAGCGCAAGCAGCCGCTGGTCGACCCCGAGCGGGGCTGGCTCGCGGCCATGCCGGACCCCGAGGTACTGCCGGAGTGGTTCACCGAGGACGATCTCGACGCGCTCACGGAGAGTTTCTCCAAGGGCTTCACCGGCGCTCTCAACTGGTACCGCAACCTCGACCGCAACTGGGAACTGACCGCTCCGTGGCACGGCGCCGTCGTCACCCCGCCCGCCCTGTACGTCTACGGCGACCGCGACGCCGTCCCCGCCTTCCCCGGCACACCCGAGCTCATCGCACGCCTCCCCGACCTCATGCCCAACCTGTGGCGCAAGCCCCTCGAACTGGCCGGCTGCGGGCACTGGACCCAGCAGGAACGCCCGGACGAGGTGAACGCGGCGCTCATCGAATTCCTCAGAGGCTGCGCCTGAGCCCGGCCGCCGAGACCTCCCCGCGGTGCGGTCCTGAATCCCGGTAGCGTCAAGGGTGGGAAGGGGGAGTTCGACGACGTGATGCGGTTCGAGGTGCTGGGCCCGTTGCGGGTCCGGCGGGCGGAGCGGGACCTCGATCTGGGGTTCCCGCAGCAGCGCGCCCTGCTGGGGCTGCTCATGGTGCGGGCGGGTCGGCCGGTGCAGGTGAGCGAGATCGTCGATGTGCTGTGGGCGGGCCGTCCGCCGGTCAGCGCTCCGAACGTGGTGCGCCGTTATGTCGGTGCGCTGCGGCGGCTGCTCGAACCGGGGCTGCCGCCCCGCGCACCCGGCCGTCGTCTGCCGCGCCGCACCGGTGCCTACCTCCTGGACGCGGAGCCGGACGAGATCGATCTGCTGCGGTTCCGCGAGCTCACCCGGCAGGGCAAGCGGGCCGTCGCCACCGGCCGGCCCGAGGTGGCGGTACGGCAGTTCGTCGGGGCCCTCGGCGAGTGGCGCGGGCCGGCGGCGATGGGGCTCCCCCCGTCGGCCCGGGAGCACGCCCTGTTCCGCGCCGTGGAACACGAACTGGTGCTCACCACACGGATGGCGGCCGACGCGGCTCTGCTGTGCGGCACGGCGAGCCTCGTACTGCCGAGCCTGCGCCGGGCCGTCGAACTGGAGCCCCTGGACGAGCCCCTGCACGCCCGGCTCGTGATGGTGCTGGCGGCCTGCGGACTGCAGGCCGAGGCGCTGACGACGTACGAGGAGATACGGCGCCGACTGGCCGCGGAGTTGCGGGTCGCCCCGGGCGTCGAGCTGAGCGAGGCCCACACCCGGGTCCTCCGGCAGGAGCTGCGGGCGTCCGCGCCCCCGGCGCACCGACCGGTCAGGACACCACTGTCCGAACCGGTGAGGCTCCTCGCCCGGCCGGCCCAGTTGCCGCCCGGCCTGACGGTCTTCGCCGGCCGGGGCGAGGAGCTCGGGAAGCTGACCGCCCTCGCCGGGGCGGCGGCGTCCTCCGGGGCGCCCGGAACGATCCTGGTCAGCGGAATGGCGGGCGTCGGGAAGACCGCGTCGACCGTGCACTGGGCCCACCAGGTCGCGCCTCGGTTCCCGGACGGTCAGCTCTACGTCGAGCTGCGCGGCCACGACCCGGCCGCCAGACCCGCGACGAAAACCGTGGAGGCGCTGCGTGGGTTGGTGGTGGCGCTCGGAGCACCGCCTCGGCAGCTCCCGCACGACACGGCCGCGCTCACGGACCTCTACCGCGAGCTGCTGACGGACCGACGCGTCCTCGTCGTGCTCGACGACGCGGCCGACACCGACCACGTACGCCCGCTGCTGCCCACCGCCCCGGGCTGTCTGGCCGTGGTCACCAGCCGTGACCGGCTGCCCGGTCTGATCGCCTCCGGGGCCCGGCCGCTGTGTCTGAAACTGCCGTCCACCACCGACGCCCACGCCGCGCTGGCCCTGCGCGTCGGCCCCGAGCGGTTGGCCGCCGAACCCGAGGCGACCGAGGAGATCATCGAGCGCTGCGGCCGACTGCCGCTGGCCCTGGCCATCGTGGCCGCGCGCGCCGTCAGCCGCCCCGACTTCCCGCTGGCCGCCCTCGCCGCCGAACTCCGCGCCGCGCACGGGAGCCTCGACGCCTTCGCGGGCGTCGGCGGGACGGCCGACGCCCGCGCCTCGTTCGCCGCCTCCCACCGGTCGCTGGCGTCCGCAGACGCCCGGCTCCTGCGCCTCGTGGCGCCGCACCGCGGCCCCGACATCACCGCGGACACCGCCGCCGGCCTCACCGGTCTGTCGCCCCGCGAGGCCGGGCCGATCCTCGACCGCCTCGCCGACGCCCATCTCGTGTGCGAACACGCTCCGGGCCGCTACACCGTGCACGTCCTGCTACGCGCGTTCGCCACCGAGCTCGCCGAGGCCGCTGAAGCCGCCGTGACGGAGCCCCTGTCACTCCCGCGTCACTCTTTTTGAACTCCGCCCGACCTACTCTCCGAGCGGAGTGGACGACCGGCCCGCGAGGCGTCGCCGCTCCTCTCGACAGTTCGGCAGGGCTCGGAGGCAACGGCGGATGACGTCCAGTTTCAGCACCATGGGGACCGGCCGCGGGGAGACGGGTGAGAGCGGTAGGTGTCGCATGCCCATGGGCCTCGACATCGTCGTCTCGGGCGCGGCACCCACGGAGCTGCCCGGGGCGGGCCGGCCCCAACCGGCCCGGCGGGCACACCGGTTGGTCGCCCGGGACAGCGGCGAGTACCTCTTCGTAGGCATACGAGGTGCGGCGGGCGTAGGAGGGGGGAGCGGCGCGCACAGTCCGCGGCAGCCCGAGGACGTCTTCCTCACGCCGGGAGACATCTGCTTCTACGACGCGCACGAACCCGCGGCGCTCGACTTCCCGGCGTGTTTCCGTACGAAGGTGTTCCTCGTGCCGTACGAGTCGCTCGGGCTCTGCGAGACGGACGTGCGCCGGCTCGCGGGGACGTCGGTTCCCCGTATGTCCCGGCTGGGCAGCCTGCTGTCACCGTTCCTGTCCGAACTCGCGGACACGGCCTCCTCGTCCCGGCCGCCGGTCGGCGAGCTGCTCGCCTGGAACGCCGTGAACGTGCTGGCCACCCTCGCCACCGAGCGGCTGGGCCGGGACGCGACCGGCACGCCCGCCGCCCGGACACCGATGATGGCCCGGATCCTGGAGTTCATCGACCTGCACCTGACCGACGAGGACCTCTCCCCCGAGACGATCGCCGGGGCCCATCACATCTCCGCGCGCTATCTGCACCGGCTCTTCCAGGACGAGGGCACCACGGTCGGCCGGTGGATCCAGCGGCGTCGGCTCGAGGAGTGCCGCCGGGACCTGATGATCCGCGTCCGGGGCGGTCGGACCATCGCGGCGGTGGCCAACCGCTGGGGGTTCATGAGCGCCAGCCACTTCAGCCGGGTCTTCCGCGCCGCGTACGGCATGTCGCCCAGCGAATGGCGGGACACCGTCGGCCGCGGCACGCCCGCCGACCGCCGCTGAGACGGCCGCTCGCGTTCGGTGGTCACTCGGTGGTGGACGGTCCCCAGGCCTCTTTCGTGCGCTGTGAGTTCAACGGCGGTGCGCTGATGGACCATTCACACCCGCACCGTGTCTTTAGCGTGGGTGCGAGGCCGGAACATTGCCCGGCGTACCCAGGAACAACGCTTCAGGAGATTCCCATGTCCGACGCCGTAGAGCCGGTCAAGCCTGTACTGGAACCGGCGGCCGCCGCTTTCGCGGAAGCCACCGCCAATCCGCCGTACCTGTTCGACCTCGCCCCGGCGGAGGGCCGCAAGGCCGTCGACGAGGTGCAGTCCGGCGAGATCGAGATGCCGGACATCGACGAGGAGTGGATCACCGTCCCGGGCGGTCCGACGGGCAGTGTCCGCGCCCGGATCGTAAAGCCCGCCGGTATCGAGGGCACCCTTCCGGTGATCCTCTACATCCACGGCGCGGGCTGGGTGTTCGGCAACGCCCACACCCATGACCGCCTCGTGCGCGAGCTGGCCGTGGGCGCCGAGGCCGCCGTGGTCTTCCCCGAGTACGACCTCTCGCCCGAGGCCCGCTACCCGGTCGCCATCGAGCAGAACTACACCGTCGCGCAGTGGGTCGTGCGGCAGGGTGCGTCCAAGGGGCTGGACGGCACCCGCCTCGCGGTGGCCGGCGACTCCGTCGGCGGCAACATGACCGCCGCGCTGACCCTGATGGCCAAGGAGCGCGGCGATGTCCCGCTGCTCCAGCAGGTGCTGTTCTACCCGGTCACCGACGCGAGCTTCGACACCGGCTCCTACCACCAGTTCGCCACCGGCTACTTCCTGCGCCGCGACGGCATGCAGTGGTTCTGGGACCAGTACACGACCGACGAGGCCGAGCGCGCCCAGATCACCGCCTCCCCGCTGCGCGCCACCACCGAGCAGCTCACCGGCCTGCCTCCGGCCCTGGTCATCACCGGCGAGGCCGACGTCCTGCGCGACGAGGGCGAGGCCTACGCGGGCAAGCTGCGCGAGGCCAAAGTGCCCGTCACCGCCGTGCGCTTCCAGGGCATCATCCACGACTTCGTGATGCTCAACGCCCTGCGCGGCACCCACGCCGCCGAGGCCGCCCTGACGATGGCCACCCGTACGCTGCACACCGCGCTGCACGCGGGCTGACCAGGTCCACAAGACCGACAAGGAGAAACAGTCATGTCCGGGAACACCACTCCCACCGCCCTGCTCGTGCACGGCGCGTTCGCCGACGCCGCCAGCTGGTCCGGCGTCATCGCGGAACTGCAGAACCACGGCATCCCCGTCGTCGCACCGCCGAACCCGCTGCGCTCTCTCGCCTCCGACGCCGCGTACATCGCCTCGGTGGCCGCGCAGATCGACGGCCCCGTCGTGCTGGTCGGTCACTCCTACGGCGGCGCGATCATCACCGTCGCCGGTACCGCGGAGAACGTGGTCGGGCTGGTCTTCGTCGCGGCGTACGTCCTCGAGGAGGGCGAGAGCCTCGGCGAGTTGCAGGGGCGCTTCCCCGACTCGCCGCTGGGCAGCAGCCTGAAGCAGACCACGTATCCCGTCGAGGGCGGCGACCCGGCCGTCGAGGTCACCATCCTCCCCGAGGCATTCCCGTCCGTCTTCGCCGCGGACGTCCCCGCCGACGTCACCAAGGTGCTGGCGGTCGCCCAGCGTCCGCTCGCCGCCGGGGCGTTCACTGAGACGGCGAGCGCCGCCGCGTGGAAGACCAAGCCCTCCTGGGCCCTGGTCGCCGCCGCGGACCAGGCGATCAACCCCGAGGTCGAGCGCTTCGGCGCAAAGCGTGCGGGAGCGACGATCCTGGAGGTCGAGGGCGCCTCGCACGCCGTCGCGGTGTCCCAGCCGCGGGTGGTCGCAGAGCTGATCCGCGACGCGGTCCGCGCGACCGGCTGAGGCACCGGCTGAGCGAACCGACGGCGGCTGTGCGGACGTACTCCCCCGTAGTCACGGGAGCGCACGCGGGAGCGGGAGGCGGATCGTGAACGCCGTGGAGCCGGGGCTGCTGTTCAGTTCGATGGTGCCGCCGTGGGCCCGGACCAGTGAGCGGGCGACCGCGAGGCCCAGCCCACTGCCGCCGCGGTCGCGGCTACGGGCCTTGTCGACGCGGTAGAAACGGTCGAAGACCCGCTCCTGGTCGGCGGGCGGAATCCCGGGCCCGGAGTCGCAGACCCGCACGACCGCCGTGCCGGACGAGCCGACGCGCCCCGGCTGCCCCGCCTGCGTGGCCGACACCTCCAGGCACACCTTCGTGCCCACCGGGGTGTGCATGGCGGCGTTGGTGAGCAGGTTGTCGAGGACCTGTCGGATGCGCAGGGGGTCCAGGCGCAGGCGCACCGGGTCGGGGCCGGCCGTCACGGACAGCGCGTGCTCCCCTCGTCCGGCACGGAAGGCGTCCGCCGCCTCTCGCGCCAGTTCCACCAGGTCCGCGTCCTCCAGCCGCAGCGGTGTCTCCACCTCGGCGGCGTCCAGGCGGGCGAGGAGGAGCAGGTCGTCGAGGAGTACGCCCATCCTGGCGGCCTCGGCGCGCAGCCGGGCCAGGTGCTTCTCGCGTTCCTCGGGCTCGTTGGCGGCGGCGTACTGGAAGAGGTCCGCGTAGCCGCGTACCGACATCAGGGGCGTACGCAGTTCGTGCGAGGCGTCCGCGACGAACCGGCGCAGTCGCTGTTCGGCCTCGGTGCGGACGGCGAGCGCGTCGTCGATGTGCTCCAGCATGGTGTTGAACGCGGTGCGCAGTTCCTCGACCTCGGGTCCGCCACGCCCGCCCCCGGCCCGCACCTCCAGCCGCGCCGAGCCGGTGAGGTTGTGCGAGGTGATGCCGCGGGCGGTGTGCGCCATGTCGCTGAACGGTCTCAGCCCGCGCCGCAGTACGGTCCGGCCGAGCACGACGAGCCCGAGCAGGGCGAGCGCGAAGGTGACGACCTGGACCGTGATCAGCTGCCGCACGGTGGCCTGCATGTCCTGCATGGGCGCCGCGGTGACGAGGACGACGCCCGGGTCGACCTCGCAGGCGCGCAGCTTGTACATGCCCTCGCCCTCGATGTGCGCGGTGCGCAGCAGGTGCGCGTCGCCCCCCGTCCGGCAACGCCTGGGCGGTGGCGGTGAGTTCGGCGGTGTCGGCGGGGACGTCGGCGGGCTTGCGCAGGACCGCCGTACGGCCCTTGACGTCGTACACGGCGGTGAACCAGCCGTAGTACGGCCGCCGCTGGACGGTGCCGTGTGCCTGGGCGTCCTTGGACTGGGTGACCTGGACGAGCTTCATCTGCTCGCCGAGCTGACGTTCCAGGTAGTCCTTCATGTACGTCGTCAGGGCCGTGCCGACGACGGCGAACACGACGAGGGACAGCACGCCGATGCCGAGGGCCAGCCGGGTGCCCAGGCGTGTCCGGCGGTAGACGCCCCGCAGGCGGGCAAGCGCTCCGCCGGCCTGGGGGCCGCTCACTCGGCGACCTGTCGCACCACGTATCCGACGCCCCGCACCGTGTGGATGAGCGACTCGCCGCTGTCGGACTCGCCGCTGCCGTCGAGCTTGCGGCGCAGCCGGCTGACGACGAGTTCCACCACGTTGGAGCGGCCTCCGAAGCCGTACTCCCACACGTGGTCGAGGATCTGGGCCTTCGTGAGGACGGTGGGCGACTTGCGCATGAGGTAGCGCAGGACCTCGTACTCGGTCGGGGTGAGCGTGAGCAGCCGGTCGGCGCGCCGCACCTCCCGGGTGTCCTCGTCCATCGTCAGGTCGGCGACCTGGAGCACGGAGCGCTGGAAGCCGGGGCCCGCGGCGCGCCGCAGCACGGTCCGCAGCCGCGCCATGAGCTCCTCGACCGCGAACGGTTTGACGAGGTAGTCGTCGCCGCCGCGGGTGAGGCCCGCGACCCGGTCCGCGACGCCGTCGCGGGCGGTGAGGAAGACCACGGGCACCATCGTCCCGGACTGCCGCAGCCGGTCGAGGACGGCGAACCCGTCGAGGCCGGGCAGCATCAGGTCGAGCACCACGATGTCGGGGCGGAACTCGGCTGCCCGGCGCAGCGCGTCCTCGCCGGAGTACGCGGTGATCGCCTCCCAGCCCTCGTAGCGGGCGACCGTCGCGACGAGGTCGGCGATGGGAGGGTCGTCGTCCACGACCAGGAGGCGCACTTTTTCCACCTCCTCATAGTGCGTGACGTGGCCGTCGACGCCATAGCAGCCGACGTCTCTGATCCACATCGATAAACACTTGAAAGTTGAGCGACAGGAAAACGACAGCTCCCACCGGGCAGGCTCGGCGCGTCGTGCTGCCATGACAGACAGCGGTCGTCGAACGGCTGGGCCGCCTGACTCGCCAGGACGGACGCGACGTTCCATGCCGAGTGATCCGCCCCGGCACCTTCGGATCCAGCCACGGCCCGGCCGCTCCCGCGGCCGGGCCGTGTTGTTGAAACCAGCCAACTTACTGGCGAGTACGAATCGCGACTATTCGCACCCAAGTGCCGAATCACACCCTTTTGCCCATCATGAATTTTGATTATGAAGAGGGGAACTAATAAAGGTTTCAATTTACAGCGAGGGAAACATTTCGTTTCCGCAAGATCGAAGTGGACCCCATGCTCGACACTACGTCAGCAAGCATTGCCGCAGGCCGAATCAGGGGCGCGGAACGCGCCGACCGACAGTGACCAGCTCCGTCAACTCACCGCAACCAGGCCTCCGTTGTCGGCACGCACAGGGCTCCGAGGCGACTGTGTCAACCATGTTACTTCCGGTAATGACAGCCTCCTTGAGAGTTTGACTTTCACGAGGATGCGCAATAAGCATGAGCGTGCTTCGCATCGGCTGTCGGCTCGTTGTGAAGCGCAAGCGCTCTCCGCTCTCCCCCACCGATGATCACCCTCGTGCGATTTTGGAGCGTTCGCGTGCCTGTGCCGAATTTCGATACTTCCGGCCCGTTTGCCGTAGAGGACATCGTCATCGCCCTGAACCCGTTCGCCGTCCCCTCGGCACGGGTCACCGCGGCCGCCGTACGGGCGGGCGGTCTCGGGGTGCTCGACCTCACCGCGGGTGGGCGCCGGGCGGCGGCGGAACTCGCGCTGGCCGAGGAATGGTCGGCCGCCGGTTTCGGCGTACGGCTCCGCGACAACGATGCCTTTCCCGCGCGGGACCTTCCCACCTGTGTGCACGCCGTCCTGCTGACCACCGACGCCTCCTGCACGCCCGCCGACTTCCCCAGCCACCGCGTACTCGTCGAGGTGACCGACCGCGCACAGGCCTTACGGGCCGCCGCGGCCGGGGCGCACGGACTGGTCGCCCGGGGCCACGAGGCAGGCGGCCCCGTGGGCGAACTGAGCACCTTCGTACTGCTCCAACAGCTCCTCGCCGAAGACGAGTTGGACCTGCCCGTCTGGGCCTGCGGCGGCGCGGGTCCGCACACCGCGGCGGCCGTCGTCGCGGGCGGCGGCGCCGGTGTCGTCCTGGACACCCAGCTCGCCCTGCTCGCCGAGGCCGAGGCCGAACTCCCCGCCGGGACGCCGGCACTGCTCGCCGGGCTCGACGGGTCCGAGACCACCGTGGAGGACGGCCGCCGCGTCCTACGGCGCAGGGGTGCCCCAGAGGGCGCGCCGGCCCCCGAGATCGGTCAGGACGGCTTCCTCGCCGACCGCTTCCAGGAGCGCTGGGGCACCGTCCACGCGGCGGTGCGGGGCGTACGGGACGCCGTCCTCGACTCGTTGAAAAGCGCGGGCCCCGGTCTCGACTCGTCGAAGAGCGCGGGCCCCGGTCTCGGCCGCGACGGAACGGGCACCCGCCCCTTCGGGAGCGAACTGCCCGTCGCCCAGGGGCCGATGACCCGGGTGAGCGACCAGGCCGCGTTCGCCGCCGAGGTCGGCGGCCACGGCGGACTGCCCTTCATCGCGCTCGCGCTCTCCGGCGCCGACCAGACCCGCGCCGTCCTGGAGCGGACCAAGGACGCGCTCGGCGACGCGCCCTGGGGCGTCGGCGTCCTCGGCTTCGCCGCCGAGGAGATCAAGGCCGCCCAGCTGGAGGTCGTACGGGAGATCCGCCCGTCCCACGCGATCATCGCGGGCGGACGTCCCGCGCAGGCCGCCGCGCTGGAGGAGGTGGGCATCTCCACCTTCCTGCACGTGCCGTCGCCGGGGCTGCTGAAGCAGTTCCTGGAGGCGGGCGCGCGCAAGTTCGTCTTCGAGGGCGCCGAGTGCGGCGGCCATGTGGGACCGCGGGGCAGCTTCCCGCTGTGGGAGGCACAGCTCGGCGTGCTCGACGACTTCCTGGCGGGCGCGAAGAACGGCACCGCGGGCGAACTCCGGCTGTTCTTCGCGGGCGGGGTGCACGACGAACGCTCCGCCGCCATGGTCACCGCGCTCACCGCGCCGCTGACCGCCCGGGGTGCCGCCGTGGGCGTGCTGATGGGCACGGCGTATCTGTTCACCGAGGAGGCCGTGAGCGCGGGCGCGGTGCTGCCCCTGTTCCAGCGTCAGGTGATCGACGCCGAGCGCACCGACCTCCTGGAGACCGCGCCCGGACACGCCACCCGCTGTGTGCACAGCCCGTTCACCGACGAGTTCGCCGCCGTCAAGGAGGACCTCGCCGCCCGCGGGACACCCGGCCGCGAGGCCTGGGAGCAGCTGGAGCAGCTCAACGTGGGGCGGCTGCGGCTGGCCAGCAAGGGCATCGAGCGGGTCGACGGCAGGCTGAGCGCGGTCGGCGAGGACAGACAGCTCGCCGAGGGCATGTTCATGGCCGGTGAGGTCGCCGTGCTGCGCTCCGCCGTCACCACCGTCGCCGCTCTGCACGCCTCGGTCACCACCGGCGCGGCCGGCTTCCTGGCGGCGCGCCGGGAGGCCCTCGGCATCGGGGAAGGCGCCGCCGAACCCTCCCCCGAACCGCTGGACATCGCGATCGTCGGCATGGCCTGCATGTTCCCCGGCGCTCCTGACCTCGCCACCTTCTGGGCGAACGTGCTGGCGGGCGAGGACGCCGTCACCGAGGTGCCCGCGACCCGCTGGGACGCCGAGCTGTACCACGATCTGGAGGGCGCCGGGGAGAAGACCCCGTCCCGCTGGGGCGGCTTCCTCCCCGAGATCCCCTTCGAGCCGCTGCGGTACGGCATTCCGCCCGCCTCGCTGCCCGCGATCGAGCCGGTGCAGCTGCTGGCCCTGGAGGCGGCGCGTCGCGCCCTGGAGGACTCCGGCTACGGCAGCCGGTCCTTCGACCGGTCCCGCGCGTCGGTCGTGTTCGGCGCGGAGGCGGGCAGCGACCTCTCCAACGCGATGACCCTGCGCTCCGTCCTGCCCGCCTACCTGGGCAGCCTGCCGCCCGCGTTGGACGAGCAGCTGCCCCACCTCACGGAGGACTCCTTCCCGGGCGTCCTGGCCAACGTCATCGCGGGCCGGATCGCCAACCGCCTCGACCTCGGCGGCGCCAACTACACCGTGGACGCCGCCTGTGCCTCCTCCCTCACCGCCGTCGACGTGGCATGCAAGGAGCTGGTGAGCGGGACCAGCGACCTGGTGCTGTGCGGCGGGGCCGATCTGCACAACGGCATCAACGACTACCTGCTCTTCGCCTCCGCGCACGCCCTCTCGCCCTCGGGCCGCTCCGCTCCCTTCGACAGCGCCGCCGACGGCATCGCGCTCGGCGAGGGCGTCGGCTGTGTGGTCCTCAAGCGGCTCGCGGACGCCGAGCGGGACGGCGACCGGGTGTACTCGGTGATCAAGGGTGTCGGCAGCGCCAGCGACGGCCGGGCGCTCGGCCTGACCGCGCCCCGGCCCGAAGGCCAGTACAACGCGCTGACCCGGGCCTACCGCAACGCGGGCGTCTCGCCCGCCGAGGTGGGGCTCGTCGAGGCGCACGGCACCGGCACCGTCGTCGGCGACCGCACCGAACTCGGCTCCCTCACCCGGGTGTTCGAGGAGGCCGGGGCGCCGCCCGGGGCCTGCGCGCTCGGCTCGGTCAAGTCGCAGATCGGGCACACCAAGTGCGCGGCCGGACTCGCCGGACTGATCAAGACCTCGCTCGCCCTGCACACCGGCGTGAAGCCGCCGACCCTGCACCTCACCCAGCCGAACCCTGCGTGGGACGCGCAGAGCAGCCCCTTCGCCTTCCACACCGAGGCCCGCCCCTGGTCCGCCGCCCCGGCCGAACGGGCCGCCGGGGTCAGCGCCTTCGGCTTCGGCGGCACCAACTTCCACGTCGTCCTGCGGGCCTACGAGGACGGGCCACCGCCGGTCACCTCGGCCCAGCAGTGGCCCGCCGAGCTCTTCACGTTCCGGGGCGCGGACCGGGCGGCGGCGGTACGGGCCGCCACCGAGCTGCTCGCCCTCGTGGAGGCGGAGTCCGGACCGTACGAACCGTGGCGGCTGAGGGACTTCGCGCTCGCCGCGTCCCGGCGGTCCGAGGCCGCCGCCACCCGGGGCGCCCGAAGCGCCCGGACCTGGATCGCCCTCGTCGCCGGGTCGACCGAGGAGCTGACGGCGCTGCTGCGCCGGGCGGTCTCCGGTGAACACGCCCCGAAGGAGGGTCTGTTCACCGCTGACGACAGCGGGACGGGCGACAGCGAGCCGGGCGGCATCGCGCTGCTCTTCCCCGGGCAGGGCAGCCAACGGCCCGGAATGTTCGCCGAACTCTTCGTCGCCTTCCCCGAACTCCAGCGCCACCTGCGACTCGACGAGACGACGGCCCACGTCCTCTTCCCGCCGACCGCCTTCGACGAGGCGGGCCGCAAGGAGCAGCAGGAACGGATCACCGACACGACCGTCGCGCAGCCCGCGCTCGGTCTGACCGGACTCGCCGCGTTCCAGCTCCTGAGCAGGGCCGGCGTGCGCCCGGCGATGGCAGCGGGCCACAGCTACGGAGAACTGGCCGCGCTGGCCGCGGCGGGCGCCCTCACCCCCGACGCCCTGCTGCGCACCAGTCGTGAACGGGCCGCCGCCATCCTGCGCGCCACCGGCGAGGGCGATCCCGGCACCATGGCCGCCGTCTCCGCGGGCGAGCCGGAGGTCGCGGCGGCCCTGACGGCCGCGGGTCTGGCCGGCTCGGTGGTGACGGCAAACCGCAACTCGCCCCGTCAGACGGTCATTTCGGGCCCCACCGAGGACGTTCTCACGGCCGTGGAACGACTGCGCGCCCAGGGGCTCGGCGCACAGCGCATCCCGGTCGCCTGCGCGTTCCACAGCCCGCTGGTCGCGGCGGCCGGCGAGACCTTCGCCGAGGTGCTCGCCGGAGTTCCGTTCACGTCGACCGACTTCCCTGTCTGGTCGAACCGTACGGCCGCCCGATACCCGCAGGACCCCGAAGCGGTCCGGGCCGAACTCGCCGCCCAGATCGGTTCACCCGTCCGCTTCGCCGACCAGATCGAGGCGATGTACGAGGCCGGCGCCCGGGTCTTCGTCGAGGCCGGACCCGGCTCGGTGCTGACCCGGCTGGTGGGCACGGTCCTCGGGGACCGGCCGCACCGCACGGTCGCCCTGGAGGACGGCCGACGTGCCGGGCGCACGGGTCTCGTCGGGTTCCTCGCCGCGCTCGCCCAACTGGCCGTCGCCGGTGTGGACATCAGGACCTCGTGGCTCTTCCAGGGCCGGGACGCGATCCCCGCCGACGCCCGCGCCCCGCGTCCCAGACGCGCCGCCTGGACGGTCGACGGCCATCTGATCCGTAGGGCGGACGGCGCGATCCCCGCCGCCGCACTCCACCCCGCCGAGCGTGTACCGGAGGCCCTCGTGACCCACAGCAGCCCCGTCGGACCGGCGGCGGTCTCCGGATCCGAGGCCCTGATCAGCGAGTTCCTGCGGACGAGCCGGGAGATGATCGCGGCGCAGCGGGATGTGATGCTGGGGTATCTGGGAGCGGATCCGGGGGTACGTCCCACCGCCCCCGCCCCCGCCCCGGTCACGTACGCCGACGCTCCGGTCACGGTGACCGCGCTGCCCGCCGCCGCGCCGGATGCAGTGGCCGTACCGGCAGGTGGGTCGGTGCTGTCGGTCGTTCTCGAGGTGATCGGCGAGCGCACCGGCTACCCCGTCGACATGATCGAACCCGACCTCGACCTCGAAGCCGACCTCAGCGTCGACTCCATCAAACGAGCCGAAATCGCGGGCGAATTGGCAGGTCGGCTCGGGCTGACCGCGACCGGCGACGCCGACGTGGAAGAGCTGACCAAGGCGCGTACCGCCGCCGCGATCACGGCACTGGTCGAGCGGGTGAGCGGAACGGGAACGACCCCGGCTCCCGCCGGTGCGGATGCCGGAGCCTCCGTGAGCGTCGCACCGACCGCCGAGTCCGTCCTCGCGCTCGTCCTCGACGTGATCGGCGAGCGCACCGGCTACCCCGTCGACATGATCGAACCCGACCTCGACCTCGAAGCCGACCTCAGCGTCGACTCCATCAAACGAGCCGAAATCGCGGGCGAATTGGCAGGTCGGCTCGGGCTGACCGCGACGGGCGACGCCGACGTGGAGGAGCTGGCCAAGGCGCGTACCGCCGCGAGCATCGCCGCGCTGGTGGCGGGAGCCCGGGGCGAGGTGGCCGAGCCGGAGAGACCGGAGGCCGGCCCCGCCGGCCCCGAACCCGTCGTCGTGGCACCCCGGCGCCTCGTGATGCGGGAGTTCGACCTCGCCCCCGCCGGCCCGGCGCCCACCAGCGACCTGCTGATCGGCCGCAGTTTCCTGTTGCTCGGCTCCGGACCGGTGGCCGAGGCGCTGACCGCACGCCTCACCGCGCACGGCGCCCACGCGCTGACCGCCGAAGCGCCCCCGGCCGACGGAGAGTTCGACGGGATCGTCCACCTCGTCGCAACGGACGCCCCGCCCGTGCTGCCGGACGTCTTCCCCGCCTATCAGCGGGTGCTGGCGGGCAACCCGCGCTGGGTGCTGGCCGCGGGCGCCTCCGCCGGTCTGCGCGGCTTCTTCCGCTCCCTCGCGCGGGAGTACCCCGACACGGTCGCCCGGGTCGTCGAGCACGCGCCCGGCACCGCGCCCGAGGACATCGCCGCGGAGCTGGTCGCCGAGCTCACCGCGCCCGACCGTGAGCCGGTCGTCCTGCGCTCCCCCGGCACACGGCGCGGACTGCGCATGGCCGAGGAGGGGCTCGGTCTGCTCGGCAGTACGGGTGCGGGCCCGGCCGGGGACGGGGCCGCCGAGGCCGCCGCGCTCGGCCTGGACTCCGATTCGGTCGTCCTGCTGGTGGGCGGCGCCCGGGGGATCACCGCGCGGTTCGCCGCGACCCTGGCCGCCGCGAGCCGCTGCCGGATCGAACTGTTCGGCCGCACCGCCCTCTCCGGGGACGGGGAGGGGGAGGACCCCGCCCTCGCCGCCGCGAGCACCGCCGGTGAACTGCGGACCGCGCTCATCGCGGGCGGGTTGCGCGTCCCCGCCGAGATCGAGCGGGCGATCGGCCGGATCCAGGCCGAACGCGAGGTGCGAGCCACCCTGCGCGGACTCGTCGCGCTCGGCTCCGAGGTGCGCTACCGCACCGTGGACGCGCTGGACGGCGACACCGTGCGCCGGGCCGTGAAGGAGATCCACGCCGAGCACGGCCGACTCGACGGCGTCGTGTACGCGGCCGGTGTGATCGAGGACAAGCTGATCGCGGAGAAGAGCCCCCGGTCGTACGACCGGGTGTTCCGTACGAAGGTCGACGGCGCGCGCGAACTGCTGGACGCGCTGGGTGAGTTGCCGGACGGAGAAGGCCCCCGGTTCGCCGTGCTGTTCGGCAGTGTCGCCGCCGCTCTCGGCAACCGCGGCCAGTCCGACTACGCCGCCGCCAACGACGCCCTGGAGACCCTCGGCTCCCGCTGGGCAGACTCCGGTACCGGCCGCCGAGGGCTGACCGTCCACTGGGGTCCATGGGCACCGACCGGAGACGGCAACCACGGCATGGTCACCCCCGAGCTGATGCGGCACTACGCGGGCCGCGGCATCCAGCTCATCGACCCCGACGAGGGCACCATGAGCCTGCTGCGCGAGCTGGCCTGGGGGCCCGAGGGCGACACCGCCGTGGTCTACACGGCGTCGGGCTGGTGACCGGGATGACCGGCGCCCGCGCCGAACCGGTCGCCATCGTCGGCATGTCGGTGCTCTTCCCGGGCGCCCCCGACCTCGCCACGTACTGGCACAACCTGGTCTCCGGCGTCGACGCCATCACCGAGGTGCCGCCTGGCCGCTGGGACGCCGACGAGTACTACGCGCCCGGCGCCGAGCGCCGCGCCGACCGGGTCTACTGCCGGCGCGGCGGTTTCGTGGACGAACTGGCCGAGGTGGACGTCACCGAGTTCGGGATCATGCCCGCCGCGGTCCCGGCCACCGAGCCCGACCAGCTGATCGCGCTGCGGGTGGCCGCGGGCGCCCTGGCCGACGCGGGCGGCCCGGGCCGGCTGCCCGCCGACCGGCACCGGGTCGGTGTGGTGCTCGGCCGGGGCGGCTATCTCACCCCCGGCCTGGTCCGGCTCAACCAGCGGGTACGGACCGCGAGCCAGCTCGTGCGCACCCTGGGCGAGCTGCTTCCGGACCTCGGCGCCGACCAACTGGAGGCGGTGCGCGAGGCGTTCACCGACCGGCTCGGGCCCGAGGCACCGGAGTCCTCGATCGGTCTTGTGCCCAACCTCGCCGCGTCCCGGCTGGCCGGCCGGCTCGACCTGCGCGGGCCCGCCTACACCGTGGACGCCGCCTGTGCCTCCTCGCTCATCGCCGTCGACCACGCCGTGCGCGAACTCGGCAGCGGGCGCTGTGACGTGATGCTGGCGGGCGGGGTGCACCACTGCCACGACATCACCTTCTGGAGTGTGTTCAGCCAACTCGGCGCGCTCTCCCCGAGCGAGCGCATCCGGCCGTTCGACCGGGGCGCGGACGGGGTGCTGATCGGTGAGGGCACCGGTGTCGTCGTCCTCAAGCGGCTGGCCGACGCCGAGCGGGACGGCGACCGGATCTACGCCGCGATCACCGGCACCGGCGTCGCCTCCGACGGACGTACGACCAGTCTGATGGCGCCCGACTCCGACGGCCAGGTCCGCGCGGTCCGCCAGGCCTGGGAGGCCGCCGGGCTCGACCCGGCCGCCCCCGGGTCGATCGGGCTCCTGGAGGCGCACGGCACCGCCACCCCGGCGGGCGACGGCACCGAACTCATCACGCTCGCCGAGGTGTTCGGGCCGCCGCCGACGGACACGTCCGGGGACGCGCCGGCCGCCGTCATCGGCTCGGTGAAGTCGATGATCGGGCACACCATGCCCGCGGCGGGCGTCGCCGGGCTGATCAAGGCCGCGCTCGCCGTCCACCACGGGGTGCTCCCGCCGACCCTGCACTGCGACGACCCGCACCCGGCGCTCGCCCGCACCCGTTTCACCCCCATCGGCGCCGCCCGCCCCTGGCGGACCGACGACCGGCAGCCGGTGCGCCGGGCCGCCGTCAACGCCTTCGGGTTCGGCGGCATCAACGCCCACGTGGTACTCGAAGAGGTCACGGTCGCGCGGCGGCCGGCCGAGGTGTACGAGCCGGAGCCGGTGCTGCGGCTGACCGCGCCGACACCCGAGGCGATGGCCGCGCTCCTTGACCGCTCCGACTCCGAGATCCTCGCCTCAGGTCTCGACGAACGCGCCCCCGCCGCCGATCCGGTGCGGCTCGCCGTCGTCGGGCCGACGGCCAAGCGGCTGGCGCTGGCCCGCAAGGCGGTCGCCAAGGGGAAGGGGTGGCGGGGCCGGGGCGACGTGTGGTTCGTGCCGCGTCCGCTGCTGGGGCCCGTCGGCGGCCGGCTCGCGTTCGTCTTCCCGGGCCTGGAGGCCGAGTTCGCGCCCAACTCCGGGGACATCGCACGGCACTTCGGGCTGCCCTGGTCGCGCGCCGTCACCGACGCCACCGTGGGTGACGTGGGCCGGCAGGGCACCGGCGTCTTCGAGCTCGGCCGGCTCCTCGACACCGCGCTGCGGCGGCTCGACGTCGTCCCGGACGCGCTCGCCGGACACAGCCTCGGCGAGTGGACCGCGATGGCCGCCGCCGGGATCCACTCCCCGGAGGAGATCGACGCCTTCCTCGCCGGATTCGACCCCGACGCGCTGAGCGTCCCCGGGCTGGCCTTCGCCGCGATCGGCGCCCCCGCCGAGGTGGTACTGACCGAACTGGACGGCCGCGGGGACGTGGTCCTCTCCCACGACAACGCGCCCAACCAGTCGATGATCTGCGGCCCCGAGCCCGCCGTCGCCGCGCTGGTCGAGGTGTTCAGGGCCCGGGCGGTGATCTCGCAGATCCTGCCGTTCCGCTCCGGCTTCCACACCCCGATGCTGGAGCCCTACCTCGGCCCGGTCAGAAAGGCCGCCGAGGCCTACACCCTGCACCCGGCCGCGCTGCCCCTGTGGTCCGCGACGACCGTCGCCCCCTACCCGGACGAACCGGCGGCGATCCGTGAGCTGTTCATCCGCCATCTGTTGGAACCGGTCCGCTTCCGGCCCCTGGTGGAGACGATGTACGCGGCGGGCTTCCGCGCGTTTGTCCAGCTCGGCGCGGGACAGCTCGGCTCGCTCATCGGCGACACCCTGCACGGCCGGGACCACCTCGTGGTCCCCGCCCACTCCCCGCACCGCTCGGGTCTTCCCCAACTCCACCGTGTGGCGAGCGCGTTGTGGGCGGACGGGGCCACGCCGGACCTCGCCCCGCTGCTGGGCAGGGCACGGGCCGCCGCGCCGGCCCGTGCGGGACGCCGTCCGGGCCGGCCGGTCCGGCTGGACCTCGGCGGCGCGAACGTGTCCCTGGACGCGGAAACCCGCGACCGGGTGAGCGCCGCGCTGTCCCGGCCGCAGCACACCGGGCCGCACGATGCGGGCGCCCTGGACCAACAGGGCCCGCTGGGAGCGGAGTTGTCGGCACTGCTGCGGGACGCGACGGCGTTCGCCTCGGACGTGGTGGCGGCGGGGCGACACGGACGCGGGGCCCCGCGCGACGGCCGCGCGCCGGCCCCTCGTACGGCCGCGCCCTCCACACCCGCCACACCCGGGCCCCGCCCCCTCCAGCCCCTCGAAACCGCCCTCCACGTCTCCGTCGACACCATGCCCTACCTCCTGGACCACTGCTTCTTCCGGCAGCCCGCCCAGGCCGACCCCGCCGACCGCTGGCCCGTGGTCCCGGGCACCACCGTGATCGCCCACCTCATGGAGTTCGCCGAACGGGCGGCGCCCGGTCGGCGCGCGGTGGCCGTCCACGACGTACGGCTGCACCAGTGGATCACCGCCACTCCGGCCGTCGACATCCCCGTACGGATCGTCCCCGAGGGCCCGGACCGGGTCACCGCCTCGCTCGGCCCGTACGCCCGGGCCGTCGTCGAACTCGCCCCGGATCAGACCCGGTTCACGCCTCCCGCGCCCTGGACCTTTCCCGCCACGCTGGAGGAGAGGCCCGAGCTGACCGCGGCGGAGCTGTACTCGCGCCGCTGGATGTTCCACGGCCCGCGCTTCCAGGGCCTGAGCGAACTGACCGCGGTCGGCGACCGGCACGTGCGCGGGGTGCTCGTCACCCCGCCCGCGCCGGGCGCCCTGCTGGACAACGTGGGACAGCTCCTCGGCTACTGGATCATGGCCCGGCAGCCGGTGCGGACGACGGTGTTCCCGGTCGGCATGAAGGAGATCCGCTTCCACGGCCCGCACCCCGCGCCCGGCGAGCGCCTGGAGTGCCTGATCCGGATCACCTCCGTCACCGACGCCACGCTCGAAGCGGACATGCAGCTGGTCCGTCGCGGGCGGGTGTGGGCGGAGTTCAGCGGCTGGCAGGACCGCAGGTTCGACAGCAATCCGCGCATCCGCAAGGTGGACCGGGAGCCCGAGCGGTACACGCTGTCCCGGATGCAGCCCGGCGGCTGGGCGCTGGTCCACGAGGAGTGGCCCGATCTGGCCACCCGCGAGCTGATCATGCGCAACATCCTGGCGGGCGAGGAACGCGAACGGTACGCGGCGCACGCCCCGCGCGGCCGGCGGCAGTGGCTGCTCGGCCGGATCGCCGCCAAGGACGCCGTACGCAACGTGCTGTGGGACGCCGGGGCGGGCCCCGTCTACCCGGCCGAGGTCAGGGTCGGCAACGACCCGGCCGGCCGGCCCTTCGTGACCGGCGGCTACGGCAGGACCCTGCCCGCGCTGCACGTCTCCCTCGCCCACCGCGGCGAGACGGCCGTGGCGATGGCCAGGACCGAGGGTCCCTGCGGCATCGACATCGAGGAGGTCACCGACCGGCCCGAGGGCACCCTCGCCGTGGCCCTCACGACCGCCGAACGCGAGCTGCTCACCTCACTCGTCCGCCAGCCGCGAGGAGCCCCCGAGCGGCTCTGGTTCACCCGTTTCTGGGCTGCCAAGGAAGCCGTCGCGAAGGCGCGCGGCACCGGACTGGGCGGCGAGCCGAAGCGGTTCGAGATCACCGCGGCCGACGGCGAGAGGCTGACCGTCCGTGCCGCGGGCGAGGAGTACCGCGTGCGGCACCGCGCGCTGACCACCCCCCGGCCGTCCGCGGGGCCCGCCAAGGAGTACGTCGTGGCCTGGACGGCAGTCAACGATCAGGAGAACGAAGATGACCACTGAACTCGACCGCCCCGCGGGCCAGTCGGACAGAGCACAGACCTCGGCGCCCGACGCGGCGACCGCGCTCGCGGACATCTCGGCCATCCTGCGCACCGTGTTGGAGGAGTACGGGCTCGACGACTGCGAGATCACCCTCGACACGTCCTTCCACGACGACCTGGAGCTGGAGAGCATCGACCTCGTCACCCTCTCCGCCCAGTTGCGCGAGTTCTACGGCGCGCGGGTCAACTTCGCCGCGTTCATAGCCGACCGCGGGCTGGAGGAGATCATCGCGCTCACCGTCGGCGATCTCGTCGGCTACGTCGTGGACTCACTGGCCGTCGCGGAGGTGGCCTGACCATGGCGACGACGCGGGTGAACGGCATCGACGTACACGTCCAGCGGCTGGGTCACGACAGCGGCTCCCCGCGCCCCGTCGTGGTCCTCATCCACGGCCTGCTCATCGACACTCTCGCCAGCTACTACTTCAGCCTCGCGCCGCGCCTCGCCGAGGAGGGCCTGGACGTCGTCATGTACGACCTGCGCGGGCACGGCAAGACCTCCCGGCCGCCGACCGGTTACCGGATGGAGGACTTCGTCGCCGACCTCGACGGACTGCTCGACGCGCTGGCGATCGACCGCCCGGTGCACCTGGTCGGCAACTCCTTCGGCGGCGCCGTCGCGTACGCCATGGCCGCCGCCCGCCCCGAGCGGGTCGCCAGTGTCATCGCCATCGAGGCCGAGCCGCCCGCCCGGACCTGGGCCGAGACCATGTCCGCGGGCCTGGTCGGCGAGGGGGGCGGCCTGGTAGTCCAGGAAGTCATCCAGTGGCTGCGGGAGAACCCCGGCCGGCACAACGAGCGGCCGTTCCGGGCCGCGGGCCGGGTGCTCGACGAGACCGCGCTCGCCCAGGAGCTCCCGCTCAGCGCTCTGATCGACGAGGACCTGTCCGCGATCCGCTGCCCGGTCTTCGCCATCTTCGGCGGCGCGTCGTACCTCTCCGCCCAGACCGGGACGCTGGAGGCCTCGCTCGCCGACTGCCGTACGGTCGTGCTGCCCGACCGCGGTCACTCGGTACTGGTGGAGGCCACCACGGACACCTACGCCCTGGTCCGCGACTGGCTGCTCGGCCAGGAGGCGCACACCCTGCGGGAGGCGCTCTAGATGGGCAGGTTCCTGTTCGTGGTGCCGCCATTGGTCGGGCACGTCAACCCGGCCGTGGGCACCGCGGCGGCGCTCGCCGGGCGCGGGTACGAGATCGCGTGGGCGGGCCACCCTGAACTCGTCCACGCCCTCGTCGGATCCGACGCCGTCGTCTTCCCCTGCGCCCTCCCCGAGGACGGACTCTCCCGGCCCGCCGGTCTGAAGGGACCGGCCGCGTTCCAGTTCCTCTGGGAGAGCTTCCTCGTACCACTGGCGGACGCGATGGCGCCCGGGGTGCGGACGGCGATCGAGACGTACGACCCCGATGTCGTCGTCTGCGACCAGCAGGCGGTGGCGGGGGCGCTGGTCGCCGAATCGCTCGGGCGCGTCTGGGTGACCTCCGCCACCACCTCCGCCGAACTGGTCGACCCGCTGGCCGGTATGCCGAAGGTCACGGCGTGGCTGGACGGGCTGCTGGCGGGGTTGCGGAACCGGATCTGCGACGGTTTCGGCTCGGCGGACCCCCGCTTCTCCCCGCACGGCGTCCTGGCGTACACCACCCGCGCGCTGCTCGGTCCGGCCGAACTGCCCGACCGGGTATGGCTGGTGGGCCCCTCCGTCGCCGCCCGCACCGCGAGTGGCGACGACTTCCCCTGGGACTGGCTGGACGCATCACCTCTGCCCGTCGTCCTGGTCAGTCTCGGCACGGCCAACAACGACGCCGGGGCCCGTTTTCTGAACGCGGCCGCGGAGGGGCTGGGCGAACTGGTCGGCCTAGTACGGGCGGTGCTCGTGGATCCCGGCGGGCTGGTCGAGGCGCCGGTCCCCGACAACGTCCTCCTGCGCCCCCACGTCCCCCAACTCGCCCTCCTCCCACGCCTCGACGCGGTCGTCTGTCACGCCGGGCACAACACCGTGTGCGAGGCGCTGTGGCACGGTGTCCCGCTCGTCGTGGCGCCGATCCGGGACGATCAGCCCATCGTCGCCGGGCAGGTCGTGGACGCGGGTGCAGGGGTACGGCTGCGGTTCGGCCGCGCGGACGCGGCCAGGATCCGCGCGGCGGTCGAGACGGTCCTCGACCCGGCCGAGGGCCACCGGAAGGCGGCCGAGGCCGTCGGGGAGTCCTTCCGCGCCGCGGGCGGCAGCGCCTCCGCCGCCGCCCGTCTCGAAGCGCTGGCGGCTGGTTCGGACGTGACGGGAGGACGAGGCGACGCATGAGCGACAACGGCACGCCCGAGCACCGGCCGACAGCCGACCGCCCTCGTCCCGGCCCGGACCAGGACCAGGACCAGGACCAGGACCAGGACCAGGACCACGTTGCGACAGCGCCCGAGTCGCCGTGGCCCGACCCGACCGACGCCGCACCAGAACCCGAACCGGCCGCGCCGGACCCGCCCACCGGCTCGCTCGTCGCTCTCGTCGCCTACGCCCGGCCCCACTGGCGCGTGCTGCTCCTCTCCCTCGTGCTCACTCTCCTGGCCAGTGTGTCGGGGCTGGTGCAGCCGAAGTTCGCGCAGGCGATCCTGGACCGGCTGGACGGCGGCGGCAGCGTGGTCGCGCCGGTCGCGCTGCTGGCCGTGTTCCTGGTCGCGGGCGCCCTGCTCACCGGTCTCAACGCCTGGCTCCAGCAACGGACTTCGGAGCGGGTGGTGCGAGAGGTGCGGCGTGCTCTCGTGCACCGTCTGATCCGGCTGCGGGTCGCCGAGCTGGACCGGCGGGCCCCCGGCGACCTGATAGCCCGCGTCACCTCCGACAGCACGCTGCTCAAGAGCGCCGCCACCGAGGGCCTGATCATGACGGTCAACGGCGTCCTGACCTTCGCCGGGGCACTGTTCATGATGGCGACGCTCGACGCGCGTCTGCTCGGCGTCACGCTGCTGGTGCTGACGATGGTCGGTGTCGTGATCACCGTCGTCCTGCCCCGCATCAAGGCCGCCGTGGCCCGCTCCCAGGCGTCCGTCGGAGCGGTCGGCGCCGTCCTCGACCGCACCCTCGGCGCGGCCCGCACGGTCAAGGCCAACGGCGCCGAGGGCCGCGAGACGCGCACCGCCGAGGACGCGGTCGACGAGGCGTACGCCGCCGGGCTGGTCGGCGCCCGTTACAGCGCCCTCGTCACCATGGTCGGCGGCGCCGCCATCCAGACCGCGTTCCTGGTGGTGCTCGGCGTGGGCGGCACCTTCGTCGCCCACCACTCGATGTCGGTCTCCGAACTGATCGCCTTCCTCCTGTACGTCTTCTTCCTGGCGAGCCCGGTGTCGCAGCTGGTCGGCGGCGCGGCCCAACTCCAGCAGGGGCTGGGCGCGGTGGGCAGGATCCAGGAGGCGGGCGCGCTGCCGGTCGAGGACGACATCGACACGGCCGAACCCGCGCACACCCCCGCCCACGCCGCACCACCGGCCGTCGAACTGACCGGGGTCGAGTTCACCTATCCCGGCCGCGCTCCGGCCCTGCGCGGCGTGAGCTTCACCGTTCCCGGGGGCACCCGGACCGCGCTGGTCGGTCTGTCGGGCGCGGGCAAGACCACCCTCTTCTCCCTTCTCCAGCGCTTCTACGAGCCGACCGCGGGCACGATCAGGATCGGCGGCCAGGACATCGCGGCCCTGCCGCGCGCCGAGGTCCGGCGCCGGATCGCGTATGTCGAGCAGGACTCCCCCGTGATGGCCGGCACCCTCCGCGACAACCTGCTGTACGCGGCGCCCTCGGCCACCGGGGAGCAGCTGGCCGAAGCCCTGGCCGTCACCCGCCTCGACGGCCTCCTCGCCCGCCTTCCCCACAGCCTGGACACGCCCATGGGCCCGCGCGGAGTCACCCTGTCCGGCGGCGAACGCCAGCGCCTCGCCATCGCTCGCGCCCTGCTGCGCCGGCCCCAGGTGCTCCTCCTCGACGAGGCGACGGCCCAGCTCGACGCCCGCAACGAACAGGCCCTCGGCGAACTCGTCGCCCGCACCGCGGGCCGCTGCACGGTCCTGCTGATCGCCCACCGGCTGTCCACGGTCACCGACGCCGACCAGATCGTGGTCCTGGAACACGGCGACGTCCGCGCCGTGGGCACCCACCGCTCCCTGGTCGACGACGACGACCTCTACCGCGAACTGGCCGCCACCCAACTCCTGGCCGCCGAACCGGCCGAGCACCCCGTCAGCGCAGCGTCAACCGGTACGTCAGCGGTGAGCGCCCCGTGATCAGTACCCGCACCCCGTCCGGGGTCAGGGAGCCGCTCAGCCACGCGTAGCGCTCGCCCGGGTCGACCACCGCCGGCTGGCGGCCGCCCTTGCCGTTGCCGGGGCCGAAGGTGATGTGGTCGGTGCCGACTGTGTAGGTGGCCTCGCCGGTGACGAGTTGGAAGGTGTCCGGGGAGCCGGGGACGGGTTCGAGGCCGTCCCCGGTCAGGGTGCCGCCGGGGCGGAAACAGAGTTCGAGGGCGAGCGGGCTCGCGCAGCCCTCGCCGGAGAGGTCGAAGGAGATGTCCCAGGCTCCGGTGCCGACCTCACGGACCAGGACTTCGGTGCGGAGTGTGCGGTACTCCTTCGGGCGGTGCGGGAAGTCCATCGCGGACCAGAAGCGGCTGTCGTCGCTGAGGGCGTAGGCGCCGTCGGGGCGGCGGTGCTCGGGCGGCAGCGGGTGGTGGAAGGCGCCACGGACCTCGGCGTGCAGCCGCCAGCCCTCGTCCGTGCGTTCCAGTCCCTCCGACCGGAAGTGGCCGAGCGCGAAGAACCGCGGGGCCAGCCGGAGCGAGTCGAGGATCGCGGCGCCCTTGCGCATCTTGAAGAAGGTCGGATTGGTGGACAGACCGGACGAGATGGCGTGCAGTTCCGGGAAGTCGGTACCGCCGAAGATGCTCGCTGTGTGCGTCCCGCGGCGCACCCGGACCAGGCGGCTGCTGTCGTCGTGGTGCTCGAAGTCGTCGGGCAGGGAGGTCACTTCGGGCAGCGGGGCGGCGAGTTCCGGCTGGTCCAGGACCTGGGCGAGGCGTTCGCCGGCCGGGGTCTCGCCGAAGGTCTGGCCGGTGCCGCGCTCCTGGAGCAGCGCGGCCACCGCCGCGAACCGTCCGTCGCCGTCGCGCAGCGCCATCTCCCGGTACTGGAGCCAGAACTCGGGCAGATGCCGGACCCTCGTCTGGTCCTGGCGGCGTGAATGGACCGTCTCCACCTCGCCGTTGGGCTCGATGACGTACAGGTTGGCGGCCAGGTTGTCGCGTACGTTCGTGTAGAGGTCCGTGCGTCCGTAGTGGCGGGCCAGCACGAGCAGCGCCGGATTGGTCACCGCTGCCGAGTAGATGGGGCTGCGTTCGCTGTACTCGCCGCCGGGCAGCTGGTCGATGCCCTCGGCGAGCCAGCTCTCGATGCGCTCGGGGTAGGCCGGGTCGGGCCAGCGGGCGTGGATGCGGGCGAGGGCCGCGCAGACCAGCCATCGGTGGTTGGCGGTGTGCACGCCCCCGGTGGCGAGGGAGGGGCCCGCGAGGCGCAGGATCCGCTCGATCGTCGCGCGCAGCCCGGTGGTCGGCTCGTGGGCGTCCTCGTCGAGCAGGTGATGAATCAGGTTGAGGTCGACGACCGAGAAGGCGGTGTCCGCCGGGTTGCCGTCCGCCCCGTGCTCCCACAGCCCGTTGTCGTACTGCTCCTCGGCGAGCGCGTCGGCGAGTTCGGCGGCGGGGCCGAGGAGCGCGACGGAGTGGTGGTAGGCCGAGCCCTCGTGCACGTACACCGAGACGAGCGTGCGCAGCGAACGGGTGGCGGCGCGGGCCTCGCCGCCGTCACGGAGTTCGACGAGATCGGCGGCGTACCCGTCGAGGACGGCCTTGGCGCTGGTCTCGGCGGTCGCGGTGAGCAACTCGACGAACGCGGTGTCGAGGGGGACGCCGGCGTCCGCGAGGGCGGCGAGGAAGGTCTTGCGGGGTGTCACTGGGGCTCCTCCCCCTACAGAAAGCGCTTGCACACGGAGTGACCCTACTTAATGTGTGGATGTCACTACAAGCCCCGTACGAGCGGAGACCGCACAACCCCGGACACTCCTGTACACACGGGCGAGGGAGGCCACGGCGGCGGGGGTGTCGTTCGAGAGCGGACTTCGCGTCCGGTCGAGGGCGCTACTGGACGTCCGACCGGGAGTTTCTCCGGAACCCGGACGCCACAGGGACCCCTATACATGCGGTGTATACACCAGATGTAGAGTCTCCGCATGCCTTCGCTGACCATGAAGATGAGAAGACCGGGGATCAGGTTGCGTTCGACGGCCGCCTTTCTGGCGGCCGTTTCGCTTGCCCTGCCGTTGACGGGGTGCACGACCCTCCACACCACCGCGCCGGCCGCCGCCCGTGCGCAGGCCGCCGCCGGCACCCCGGCGAAGTTCGGAACGGTGGACTGCCGCCAGGCCAAGTGCATCGCGCTGACCTTCGACGCCGGGCCGAGCGAGAACTCGGCCAAACTCCTCGACGTGCTCAAGGAGAAGCAGGTCCCGGCGACCTTCTTCCTGTTGGGCAAGCGGCACATCGAGAAGTATCCGGAGCTCGTCAAGCGGATGGCCGCCGAGGGACACGAGGTCGCCAGTCACACCTGGGACCACAAGATCCTGACGGAGATCAAGCCGGCGGAGATACGCGAGGAGTTGGAGAAGCCCGACGACGCGATAGAGAAGCTCACCGGAAAGCGGCCGACGCTCATGCGCCCGCCGCAGGGGCGGACCGACGACACCGTGCACAAGATCTGCCGCGAGCTCGGCCTCTCGGAGGTCCTGTGGAGCGTGACGGCCAAGGACTACAAGACGTACGACCCCAAGGTCATACAGGAGCGCGTGCTGAAGCAGTCGACCCGGGACGGGATCATCCTGCTGCACGACCTCTACCCGGGCACCGTGCCCGCGGTGCCCGGGATCATCGACGCGCTCAAGGAGCGGGGGTACGTGTTCGTGACCGTGCCGCAGCTGCTGGCGCCGGGGAAGGCGAAGCCCGGTACCGTCTACCGCCCCTGATGTCCGCGTGTCAGCTCAGCCGCACCGGCAGCACCCGGTAGCCGTGGCCGATGAAGGACTCGGCGAGGCGGGCCGGACCCTGTGTGTCGTCGAGGCCCAGGCCCGGGAAGCGGGCGAAGAGCGCGGGGAGCGCGAGGGACGCCTCCAGGCGGGCCAGCGGGGCGCCGATGCAGTAATGGACGCCGTGGCCGAAGGCGAGGTGCTCCTTGTCCGCACGGGTCAGGTCGAAGCGGCCCGCGCTCTCGCCGTGCCGCAGGGGATCGCGGCCCGCCGCCGCGTACGTCGCCAGGATCGCGTCGCCCCGCGCGATCAGCGTGCCGTCGGGGAGCTTGATGTCCTCGACGGCGTACCGCAGCGGGAGGTTGGCGATGGAGGGGGCCCAGCGGAGGGTCTCCTCGATCACCTCGCTCCAGGGGATCTCGCCGTTCTGTACGCGGAGCAGCTGCTCGGGGTGGGTCAGCAGGGCGTGCACCGCGTTGCCGATCAGGTTGACGGTGGTCTCGTGGCCCGCGCCGATGACGAGGAGGAGGGTGTCGATCAGTTCGCTCTCGGCGAGTTGCGAACCCTCCTCGTCCCGGGCCGTGATCAGGGCGGTGGTCAGGTCGTCGCCCGGCCGCTCGCGCTTGGCGGCGACCAGTCCGGCGAGCAGTTCATGGACTTCCCGGTAGGTCGCCATGGCCTGTTCGGGGGTGATGGTGGTGTCCATGTTGGCCTCGATGAGGCGTGCGATATCGGCGCGCCGGTCCTCGGGCAGGCCGAACAGCTCGCAGATCACCTGCATCGGAAGCGGGTGCGCGTAGGCGGACCGCAGGTCGACCCGCCCGTCGGGTGCCTCGGCCATCCGGTCGAGCAGCGTGGCGGCGAGTTCCTCGATGCGGGGCTTGAGCGCGTCCGTGCGGCGTTTGGTGAACGCGGGCGAGACGAGTTTGCGCAGCCTGCGGTGGTCGGCGCCGTACGCGGTGAACATGTTGGTGACGCCGACCCACAGGGTGATCCAGCTCTCGCGGTACTCGCCCTCGATCCAGGCGGGCCAGTGCTGGTTGGGATCCTTGGACACCCGGTCGTCGGCGAGGAGTTGCCTGAGGGTCTCGTACCGGGTGGGCGCCCAGGCCCGTATGCCGCCCGGCAGTTCGATGAGGGCCGCGGCGCCGCGGCCGCGCAGCAGATCCGCCTCGCCGTGGAGGTCGGCGCCCGCGGGGTCGATGACGTAGGGCTGGTCCGGCACGTGAACTCCTGCTCTCTGGACCGGTCGGCCGTCGAGGTCCCCGGCACCTCGGACGACCGCTGGATCATGGGGGACGCAAAGCAAACGGGGAGCGCTCCCCGGATAGCCTGGTGCCTGGCGGACGGCATGTCAACAGCGTTGGAATGAACGGGAGTTACCCTGCGGCCGAGCCGAAATCGACGGGCGGCCGGTCGGGCGGCGCGGTTGGCATCGCGCGCCGGGCACCCGGGACGAGGCCGCCGTGGTCCGCCGGGAGGCCTGCGCCGCGCCGCTCTCCGCGCCCGCGGAATCCGAGGCCTCGGACGCGCTCGCGGCGACGGTCCATATTTCGGGCAGCTCTACGACGTAGGGCGGCACCGCCGGAAAACGGACACGGACACGACGTACTGACCCGCGGGGCCGTGGGTGGGTCGGGGCCGTGCCGGTACGTCGAGCCCGTCGCCGCCGGATCAGACGTTGCCCTGCGGGGAGCCGCTTCCAAAGTCGAACGTAAGTGACGGGCTCGCCACGTACCGGCACGGCCCCTTCCGTGCGTCGGCCGCCTACGATCGGCCCGTGGCCCTCTTCCAACTGGAGTACGCGTCCTCCTGTCCCGTCGAGGAGAGCTGGCGTCGCCTCACCGACTGGCCCCGGCACGCCGCCGTCGTCCCGCTGACCCGGGTCACCGTGCGCACCCCGCCGCCGACCGGCGAGGGCACGGTGTTCGTCGCCCGGTCGGGGATGGGTCCGGTGGCCTTCGACGACCCCATGGAGGTCGTCATCTGGCGACCGCCCCTGGACGGGAGCGCGGGAAGGTGCCGGCTGGTCAAGCGGGGCACGTTCGTCACGGGGTGGGCCGAGATCGAGGTCCGTCCGGTGACCGGCGGGGGCTCGCGGGTGCTCTGGCAGGAGGATCTGAACGTACGGTGGCTGCCGCGGTTCCTCGACCGGCCACTGGGGTGGGCGGGACGGTGGATGTTCGGACGAGCGGTGGAAGGCCTGCTGCGGCCGGCTTCCCCAGGGGCCGCCTGACGACGGCCCGTCTCCGGTCTCGGCCGCGCCGCCCGGGACTCTGACGCTCCGTGCCCGTGACGGATCCCACACCATTGCATGAATCGGGATAATTGTAGGCTTTGCATCATGAATGCACGGCTGGCTCTGCTCAGCGCAGTGGAACCCGGTGTCGTGGAGAGTGAAGTCTTCCGGCTGACGCTCCAGCACGCGGTGGGGGAGCTTGGCGCCCTGGGGGGCATGATCCATCTACGGGGTCCCATGTCCGCGCTGCGCCTGGTGTCGGCGGCCGGTCTTCCCGCCGCCCTCACCCGGCCCTGGGAGATCATCGACCAGGAAGGCCCGCTGGCCCCGGCCCGGGTCCTGCACCAGGGCCGGGGCGTGTGGGCTCCGACGGAATCCGGCGAACAGCCCGTCTCCGCCGGATCCGGCGCGGTCTCATGGCCCGGGACCGGGCTGGCGTCGGTGCCGGTGTTCTACGGTGCCCGCGGTATCGGCGCGCTCACCGTGGTGATGGGCGACCAGGGGGAGCCGACCGTCGAGCAGTGGGGTTTCCTCCAGGCCGTGATCGCCTGGACCGAGGAGCGCATCCGCCAGGCACCGCCGCCCGCTCGGCACCTCCGGGAAGAACTGAGCGGTGGCCTGCTGCGGCAGGCTCTGAAGGAGGTCCCGGTCGGCTCGTGGGACTGGAACGTCCAGACCGGCGAGCTGGTCTGGGACGAGGCCGCCCTGGAGCTCTACCGCACCAGTCCGGCCGATTTCACCGGCAGGATCGAGGACTGGATGAGGATCGTCCACCCCGACGACCTGGCGCCGACCCTGAGAGCGGCGGACAGAGCCCTCCGGCACCGTACGGTGTTCGAGGCCGAGTACCGGGTGCGCCGCCAGGACGGCACCTACGGATGGACCCAGACCCGCGCCCGGGCGACCTACGACGCTCAAGGCGAACCCGTACGAATGATCGGCATGGGATGGGAGACCAACGAGTCCCGCTCCGCCCTCGACGCGCTCAGCCGGGCTCTTCGCCACATGAGTGACGGCTTCCTCGCCGTGGACGACCACTGGCGGATCCTCTTCCTGAACCTGGCGGCGGAGCACATGCTGGGCTCCTCCGAGGAGGAGGTGTTCGGCCGCGTTCTGTGGGAGCTTCCCTCCGTCCAGCAGGTCCCCGACCTGGAGAAGCGCTGCCGGGAGGCCGCCGCCGCGCAGCAGCCCGCCGGCTTCGACATGGAGGCCCCGAACACCGGGCGCCTCCTCCACCTGCGGCTGGTCCCGGGACCCGACGGCCTCACCCTCTACTTCACCGACGTCACCGACAAGCGGCGACACGAGGCCGAACGCGCCGCCGCCCAGCACGCCGCCACCGAGCGCGCCGCCCGGATCGCCGAGCTGACCGCCTCCCTCGCCAAGGCGACGACCTCTCGGGACGTGGTGGAGGCGGTCGCGCGGCGCGTGCTGCCACCGTTCGGCGCCTCCGGTCTTCTGGTGCAGATCATCGAGGGCGACCGGCTGTACAACGTCGGGGCCGTCGGCTATCCACGCGCCTTCCTCGACTCGATCAACGGCGTCCCGCGGGTGGTCCACGACCCGTTCTGGGACACGATCCTGTCCGGCACACCGCTGTTCCTCCGCTCGCGTGCCGAATACACGACCCGCTACCCCAAGCTTGTCGCCCGGCCGACCCAGGGGCGCAAGCAGGCTTGGGCGTTCATGCCGCTGACCGCGTCCGGCCACACGTTCGGGGTGGGTGTGGTCTCCTTCGACCAGCCGCGCCGTCTCACCGACGAGGAGCGCACCCTGCTGGCCACGATCAGTGCCCTCGTCGCGCAGGCCCTGGAGCGGGCCCGGCTCTACGACGCCGAGCACACCCGTTCCCAGGAACTCCAGCGCAGCCTGCTCCCCAGCGGCCTGCCCGAACTGCCCGCGTGCACCGCTGCCGCCCGCTACCTCCCCGCCGGTCAGGGCATGGACGTCGGCGGCGACTGGTACGACATCATTCCCCTGTCCGGCGGTCAGGTCGCCCTGGTCGTCGGAGACGTGATGGGCCACGGGCTGCCCGAGGCGGCCACCATGGGGCGGCTGCGCACAGCCGTGCACACCCTGGCCGACCTCGAACTTCCCCCCGACGAGATCATGAGCCACCTCAACGACATCGTCGGCGGCATGGCCGAGGAGTCCTACGCCACCTGCCTGTACGCGCTCTACGACTCCACCACCCAGATCTGCTCCGTCGCCCGCGCCGGGCACCCCCCGCCCGCGGTGGTCCATCCCGACGGCAGTGTGCACTTCCCCGAACTCACCCCCGATCCGCCGCTCGGCGCGGCGGAGCCGCCCTTCGAGACCTTCGAGATGACCGTGCCGGACGGGAGCCTCCTCGTCCTGTACACCGACGGCCTGGTCGAGTCGGCCACCCGCGAGATCGACGACGGCATGGCCGAACTCGCCCGGCTGCTGCGGGCCGCGCACGAGGGTTCCGGCGAAGTGGCCGCCGACCTGGAGCGCCTCTGCGACACCGTCACCGCCGGACTGCTGCCCGCCGAGGACTCCACCGCCGACGACGCGGCCCTCCTCGTCGCCCGCCTCCACGCGCTGACCGACGACGACATGGCTTCCTGGCCGCTCCCCGAGGACCCGCGAGCGGCCGGGGAGGCCCGCTGTCACGTCCGCGAGCAGCTCCACACCTGGGGCCTGGACAACCTGACGCCCACGACGGAACTCCTCGTCAGCGAGCTGGTCGGCAACGTCGTGCGCCATGCGAAGGGACCGGTGCGGCTGCGCCTCCTGCGCGGCCCCGAGCTGGTCTGCGAGGTCTTCGACGGGAGTCTGACCATGCCGCGCATCCGCCGGGCGTCGGAGACCGACGAAGGCGGACGCGGACTCCAACTCATCACCGCGCTCTCCCGGCGCTGGGGCACCCGCTACACGGCGACCGGAAAGTGCATCTGGACCGAGCAGCCGCTGCTCGGCCCGGACAGCCCGGCAGGCCCGTCGGCCGACGTCCTGGACCTGCCGCTGCTGGACTGCGAGGAGTTCGCCCGAGACCTGGAAGCGCTCACTTCCGGCGACCAGGAACTGCCCGGCTCGGCCCCCCAGTAGCCGCCCCGCGCCGCTCCGCCGACCCGGCTCAGGCCACCGACCCGATCCGCCGCGCCGCAGCCGACGTCGCGTCGTGGTGGATCGGTGTGTGCGCCCCGGTGAGTGACACCCCGCTTCCCCCGCGCCGGTCGGCCACGATCTCCGAGGCGATGGACAGGGCGGTCTCCTCCGGGGTGCGGGCGCCCAGGTCGAGGCCGATGGGGGACCTGAGGCGCGCCAACTCCAGCTCGGTGATGCCGACTTCGCGCAGTCGGTCGTTGCGGTCCAGGTGCGTGCGCCGGGAGCCCATCGCGCCGACGTACGCGACCGGAAGCCGCAGGGCGAGCCGCAGCAGCGGTACGTCGAACTTGGCGTCGTGGGTGAGGACGCACAAGACGGTCCGGGCGTCCACCTCCGTGCGCTCCAGGTACGTGTGGGGCCACTCGACGACAATCTCGTCGGCGTCGGGGAAGCGGGTGGCGGTCGCGAAGACCGGGCGGGCGTCGCACACCGTGACGTGAAATCCCAGGAACTTGCCCATGCGGACCAGCGCCGACGCGAAGTCGATCGCGCCGAACACGATCATGCGCGGCGGCGGCACGGACGACTCGACCAGAACGGTGAGCGGTGCTCCGCAACGGGAGCCCTGCTCTCCGATCTCCAGGGTGCCGGTGCGGCCCGCGTCCAGGAAGGCGCCCGCCTCGCCGGCCACCGTGCGGTCCAGCTCGGGATGGGCGCCGAAGCCACCCTCGTACGAGCCGTCGGGGCGGACGAGCAGCGCGCGGCCTCGCAGTTCGGCGGGTCCGCCGACGATCCGCGCGAGGGCCGCCGCCTCCCCCGTCGCGGCGGCGGCCAGCGCGGAGCCGAGCACCGGCCGGTCGGGGTCGCCCGCCCTGACCGGAGTGACGAGGATGTCGATGATGCCGCCGCAGGTCAGACCGACGGCGAAGGCGTCCTCGTCGCTGTATCCGAAGCGCTCCAGGACGGTCTCGCCGTCCTGGAGCGCCTGCCGGCACAGTTCGTAGACCGCGCCCTCCACGCACCCGCCGGAGACCGAGCCGATCGCCGTGCCGTCGGAGTCGACGGCGAGTGCGGCGCCGGGTCGGCGGGGCGCGCTGCCGCCGACGGCCACCACGGTGGCCACGGCGAAGTCGCGTCGCTGCTCGACCCACCGGTGCAGCTCTTCGGCGATGTCCAGCATGTCTCGGTCTCCTTAACAGGGGGTGCGTGGAGGGTCGTCGACCGGAAGGGGTGGGTCAGTGCACGCCCATCCAGCTCTCGATCGGGTTCAGGTTGAAGAAGACGAGGAAGATCGCCGTCAGGCTCCACATGAATGCCCCGATCTCCCGGGCCTTGCCCTGGGCGATCTTGATGGCGACGTACGACAGCACTCCGGCCGCGACGCCCGCGGTGATGGAGTACGTGAACGGCATGACGACGACGGTCAGGAAGACCGGGATCGCGGTGGCGCGGTCGGCCCAGTCCACATGGCGGGCGTTCATCATCATCATGGCGCCGATGACGACCAGCGCCGCCGCCGCGACCTCGCCGGGGACGATCGCCGTCAACGGGGTGAAGAAGAGGCAGGCCGCGAAGAACAGGCCCGTGACTACGGAGGAGAGGCCCGTACGGGCGCCCTCGCCGACCCCCGTCGCCGACTCGACGAAGACCGTCTGGCCCGACGCGCCGGCGACACCGCCGACCGCTCCGCCCGCGCCGTCGATGAACAGCGCCTTGGACAGACCCGGCATCCGGCCCTTCGCGTCGGCGAGTCCGGCCTCCGTGCCGACGCCGATGATGGTGGCCATCGCGTCGAAGAACCCGGCGAGGACGAGCGTGAAGACGATCATGCCGACCGTCATCACGCCGACATCGCCCCAGCCGCCGAACTCGACCTTGCCGAAGAGTGAGAAGTCCGGCATCGAGACCGCGCCGCCGTGCAGTTCGGGGGCGCCGCTCGCCCACTGCTCGGGGGCGATGACGCCGAGGGCGTTGAGGACCACGGCGAGTACGGTGCCGCCGACGATGCCGATCAGGATCGCGCCGGGAATGCCGCGCGCCTGGAGCATGAAGATGGCGAGCAGGGTGGCGGCGAAGAGCAGGACCGGCCAGCCGGCGAGTTCACCGGCCGGGCCGAGGGTGACCGGGGCGGACTTCCCCTGGTGCACGAATCCGGCCTTGTAGAAGCCGATCAGCGCGACGAACAGGCCGATGCCCATGGTGATGGCGTGCTTCAGTGCCAGCGGGATCGCGTTCATGATCATCTCGCGCAGGCCGGTGACGACCAGCAGCATGATGACCGCTCCGTAGATCACACACATGCCCATGGCCTGCGGCCAGGTCATCTGGGGGGCGACCTGCGAGGAGAGCACTCCGGAGACGGAGAGCCCCGCGGCGAGAGCCAGGGGCACCTTGCCGAAGAAGCCCATCAGGAGTGTGCTGAAGGCCGCCGCGAACGCGGTCGCGGTGATCAGCGCGTTCTGGCCGAGCGTGTGACCCGCCGCGTCCTTGCCGGACAGGATCAGGGGATTGAGCAGGAGGATGTACGCCATCGCCATGAAGGTGGTGACGCCGCCGCGCACTTCACGCGCGACCGTGGATTCCCGCTGGGATATGTGGAAGTAACGGTCGAGCCAGGACCGCCCGGCCGGGACGCGGGTACCCGCACCCGCGTCATCGGCGACGGTCCTGGGCTCCATTGACTGCTGGGTCATGGTGCCATCTCCCAAGGTTCACAGGGGCACCCGCGTCAGCGACCACGGTGGTCGCTGCGGGATTTGGGATGGTGCACGATCCGGGGGACGGCCCGAGACGAACAGAGGGTTACTTGCCGGTCAGGTGCTCGGGACGTACCGGCGTCCTGTCGAGCTCCAGACCCGTCGCGTTCCGGATCGCCGCGAGGACGGCCGGGGTGGACGACAGGGTCGGGGCCTCGCCGACGCCACGGAGCCCGTACGGGGCGTGGTCGTCGGCGAGTTCGAGCACGTCGACCGGGATGGTCGGCGTGTCGAGAATCGTGGGGATCAGATAGTCCGTGAAGGAGGGGTTCTTCACCTTCGCGGTCTTGGGGTCGACGATGATCTCCTCCATGACCGCGATGCCCAGGCCCTGGGTGGTGCCACCCTGGATCTGGCCGACGACGGACTGCGGGTTGAGCGCCTTGCCGACGTCCTGGGCGCAGGCCAGCTCGATGACCTTGACCAGCCCGAGTTCGGTGTCGACCTCGACCACCGCGCGGTGCGCGGCGAACGTGTACTGGACGTGGCCGAAGCCCTGTCCGGTGCGCAGGTCGAAGGCCTCGGTCGGGCGGTGCCGCCACTCGGCCTCGATCTCGACGGACTCGTCGCCGAGCACGTCCACCAGGTCGGCCAGGACCTCGCCGCCGTCGGTGACGACCTTGCCGCTCTCCAGGAGCAGCTCCGCCGTCGCCCAAGCGGGGTGGTACGTGCCGAACTTGCGGCGGCCCAGCTCCAGGACCTTCTCGCGGACGAGCTCGCAGGAGTTCTTGACGGCGCCACCGGTGACGTACGTCTGCCGCGACGCGGACGTCGAACCGGCGCTGCCCACCTGGGTGTCGGCCGGCTGGATGGTCACCTGGGCGACGCCCAGCTCGGTGCGGGCGATCTGCGCGTGGACGGTGACACCGCCCTGGCCGACCTCGGCCATCGCGGTGTGCACGGTGGCGACCGGCTCGCCGCCGACGACCTCCATACGGACCTTGGCCGTCGAGTAGTCGTCGAAGCCTTCGGAGAAGCCGACGTTCTTGATGCCGACCGCGTAGCCGATGCCCCGTACGACGCCCTCGCCGTGCGTGGTGTTGGAGAGGCCGCCCGGCAGCTGCCGTACGTCGGCCGCCTCGCCGGCGGTGAGCCACTGCTGCTCCGGCGGCAGCGGCATCGCCTTGACCCGGCGCAGGAGTTCGGCGACCGGGGCCGGTGAGTCGACGACCTGCCCGGTCGGCATGACGGTCCCCTGCTCCATCGCGTTGAGCTGACGGAAGGCCACCCGGTCCATGCCCACCTTGTCGGCGAGCTTGTCCATCTGGGCCTCGTAGGCGAAGCAGGCCTGGACCGCGCCGAAGCCGCGCATGGCGCCGCAGGGTGGGTTGTTGGTGTAGAGGGCGATGGCCTCGATGTCGACGTCGTCGACGACGTACGGGCCCGCGCCCAGTGAGGAGGCGTTGCCGACGACCGCCGGGGAGGCGGAGGCGTAGGCCCCGCCGTCCAGCACGATCCGCGCCTTCAGATGGGTGAGCTTGCCGTCCTTGGTCGCTCCGTGCTCGTAGTAGAGCTTCGCGGGGTGGCGGTGGACGTGCCCGAAGAAGGACTCGAAGCGGTTGTAGACGATCTTCACGGGCTTGCCGGTGCGCAGGGCGAGCAGGCACGCGTGGATCTGCATCGACAGGTCCTCACGGCCGCCGAACGCGCCGCCGACACCCGAGAGCGTCATCCGGACCTTGTCCTCGGGCAGGCCGAGGACCGGGGCGATCTGACGCAGGTCGGAGTGCAGCCACTGGGTGGCGATGTAGAGGTCGACGCCACCGTCCTCGGCGGGCACGGCGAGACCGGACTCCGGGCCGAGGAACGCCTGGTCCTGCATGCCGAAGGTGTACTCGCCCTTGACGATGAAGTCGGCCCTCTTGGCGGCCTCGTCGGCGTTACCGCGGACGATCGGCTGGCGGTGCACGATGTTCGGGTGCGGGACGTGGCCGATGTGGTGGTCGGTGCGGCCTTCGTGGACCAGGACCGCGTCCGGCGCGGTCGCGGACACCTCGTCCGTGATGACCGGCAGCTCGCGGTACTCGACCTTGATCTTCGCGGCGGCGCGGCGCGCGGTCTCCGGGTGGTCGGCGGCGACGATCGCGACCGGCTCACCGTGGTGGCGGACCTTGCCGTGCGCGAGGACCGGGGTGTCCTGGATCTCCAGACCGTAGTTCTTCACGTCCGTCGGTAGGTCGTCGTACGTCATGACGGCGTAGACGCCGGGCTGCGCGAGGGCCTCACCGGTGTCGATGGACACGATCTCGGCGTGCGCGACGGTGGAGCGCAGGATCTGACCCCACAGCATGTCCTCGTGCCACATGTCGGACGAGTACGCGAACTCGCCGGTGACCTTGAGGATGCCGTCCGGGCGGAGTGTCGATTCGCCGATGCCGCCCTTGGTCTTGGAGTCCTGTGTGAGGTTGGTGGGTGTACCCGTGGTTCCCATGGTCAGACCGCCTCGGACTGCCGGGCGGCCGCGAGGCGGACCGCGTCCATGATCTTCTCGTAGCCGGTGCACCGGCACAGGTTGCCGGAGAGCGCCTCGCGGATGTCCGCGTCGGTCGGCGTCGGATTGCGTTCCAGCATCTCGTCGGCGGCGACCAGCAGACCCGGGGTGCAGAAGCCGCACTGGACGGCGCCGGCGTCGATGAACGCCTGCTGGATGGGGGAGAGTTCTCCGCCCTCGCCGGTGTGGGAGTCCTGAGGCTTGGACTCCCAGCGCCTGGCCTCGTCCAGCGAGGTGCCGCAGGAGCCGGTGGCGCAACCGCCGTGCTCCGCGCGCTGTTTGGCGAACTCCGCGAGGCCCTCGACCGTGACGACCTCGCGGCCCTCGACCTGACCGGCCGCGACCAGACACGAACACACCGGTACGCCGTCCAGGCGGACCGTGCAGGAACCGCACTCGCCCTGCTCGCAGGCGTTCTTGGAGCCGGGCAGACCCAGGCGCTCGCGCAGCACGTACAGCAGGGACTCGCCCTCCCACACGTCGTCGGCTTCCTGGGGACGGCCGTTGACCGTGAAATTGACGCGCATTACGCGACTCCCTCCGTGGTGGCGGCGGTGCCGCGGTACGACTCCCAGGTCCAGGTCAGGGTGCGGCGGGCCATGATGCCGACCGCGTGGCGGCGGTAGCTCGCGGTGCCCCGGACGTCGTCGATCGGGTTGCAGGCGGCGGAGCAGAGGTCCGCGAACTGCTTGGCCACCGACGGGGTGATGATCTTGCCGTTGTCCCAGAAGCCGCCTTCCTCGAGCGCCGCGTTCAGGAACTCCTCGGCGACCTTGGCGCGGACCGGGGTGGGCGCGGCCGAGCCGATGCCGGTGCGGACCGTACGCGTCTCGGGGTGCAGGGCCAGACCGAAGGCGCAGACCGCGATCACCATCGCGTTGCGGGTGCCGACCTTGGAGTACTGCTGAGGGCCGTCGGCCTTCTTGATGTGGACGGCGCGGATCAGCTCGTCGGGCGCGAGCGCGTTGCGCTTCACGCCGGTGTAGAACGCGTCGATGGGGATCAGCCGCGATCCCCGTACGGACTCGGCCTCGACCTCGGCGCCCGCCGCGAGGAGGGCGGGGTGGGCGTCACCGGCCGGGGAGGCGGTGCCGAGGTTGCCGCCGACGCCGCCACGGTTGCGGATCTGCGGGGAGGCCACGGTGTGGGAGGCCAGGGCCAGGCCGGGGAGTTCGCCGCGCAGGTTCTCCATGATCCGGGTGTACGGAACGGAGGCGCCCAGGCGCACGCTCTCCTCGCCGACGTCCCACTCGCTCAGCTCGCCGACGCGGTTCAGATCGAGGAGGTACTCGGGCCTGCGGTGATCGAAGTTGATCTCGACCATCACATCGGTGCCACCCGCAATCGGCACAGCGGTGGGGTGCTCGGCCTTCGCGGCGAGCGCCTCCTCCCAGCTGGCGGGGCGAAGGAAGTCCATGAGTGGCTCTCTTCTTCGTATCGTGGGTCGTTCTGATCAAGCCAGATCGTGTGCGGCGGCTCGGGCTCGTTCATGAGGTGTTCACGTGGAGTGAGGTCAGTACACAGCTCTGTCCTCCACCGGGGTCAGTCACCGAAACCATGAAGGAGTTGGCTGGCCAGGGCGCTCATCTTGTAGATTCGTATGAACGGAGGTCATCAGTAACCTCCTCGTTTTCCTCTGGAAACGAGAAGAAACAACCAGCACACGCTGGGACCAGGGAGTACGGCTCGCGGACCCGCTCGCCCATTGCTCACCTTCAGACCCATCGTAGATTTCGAGACAAGAACGGCGGCGACGAGAATGCGGCTGCGCGCACTGCTGGACACCGACGCGCTGGGCCTGCGGCTGCTCGGCGGCGAGGACGAGCTGGACCGCACCGTACGCGGTGTGATGACCACGGACCTCAAGGACCCCAGCCGCTATCTTTCCGGCGGCGAGCTGGTCCTCACCGGCCTCGCCTGGCGGCACGGCGCCGCGGACTCCGAGCCCTTCGTACGGATCCTCGCGGCCGCCGGGGTCGCGGCCCTCGCCGCCGGTGAGGCGGAGCTCGGCGACGTCCCCGAGGACCTTGTCCTGGCCTGCGTCCGGCACCGGCTGCCGCTGTTCGCCGTGCACGAGTCGGTGGCGTTCGCGACGATCACCGAGCATGTCGTACGACAGGTCTCGGGCGAGCGCGCCGGGGACCTGGCGGCCGTGGTGGACCGGCACCGACGGATGATGACCTCCGGCCCGGCGGGCGGCGGCCCCGACGTGGTCCTCGACCTGCTCGGCACCGACCTGGACCTGCGGGCCTGGGTGCTCTCCCCCACCGGACGCCCGATCGCCGGTTCGAAGCTCGCGGGGGCCGCGCTGCCCGCCGACGTGTCCGCGCAGCTGGCGGGCGAGCACCTCGCGGCGGCCCGCACCGGGCGGCGCGGGCCGCACCGGGTGATGGTGGGCACGACGGCGTACTCCCTCTTCCCGATCCGCTCCTCCGGGCGCTCCGCGGGCGCCTCCCGCGATGTGCGCGAGACGGTGCTCTCCGACTGGCTGCTCGCGGTCGAGGCGGACGCCGCGGAGTGGCCCGCGGAGCGGCTCGACCTGCTCCAGGGCGTCACCCAGCTGATCGCGGTCGAGCGGGACCGGCGGGACGCGGCGCGCACGGTACGGCGCCGGCTCGCGCAGGAGGTCCTCGAGCTGGTGCAGACGGGGGCCGCGCCCGCGGAGATCGCAGCCCGGCTGCGCGTCGCCGCGCCGGTGCTGCTGCCCGGGCTCGGCGCGGCACCGCACTGGCAGGTGGTGGTGGCCCGCGTCGAGTGGGACGACGGCCGGATCGAGGGCGGGCCGGTCGCCCAGTCGCTCCTGGAGGAGATCCTCGTCGACCCGCTGACCAGCGGCCCCGAGCACTCCGATCGGATCGCCGCCGCCCATACGGGTGAGGAGGCGATCGCGCTCGTACCCCTTCCGGCGGTTTCCTCGGAGCACGACGGCTCCGAGTCGGGCGTCCTCGCGGACGCGCTCCTGGAGGCCGTACGTGACCCGCTGTCGGCCGGCTTGAACGACGACGGGCGGCTCACGCTCGGCGTCAGCGCCGCCGTGCACTCGGCCGAGGGGCTGCGCGGCGCCCTGGAGGAGGCCCGGCACGCGCGCCGGGTCGCCGCCGCCCGCCCCGGCCCCGTCTGCGCGGCCGGACACCAGGAGCTGGCCTCGCACGTCCTCCTGCTGCCCTTCGTCCCGGACGACGTACGCCGCGCCTTCACCGCGCGGCTCCTGGACCCCCTGCGGGAGTACGACCGCCGCCACCGCGCCGAACTCATCCCTACCCTGGAGGCGTTCCTCGAGTGCGACGGCTCCTGGACGCGCTGCGCCACACGGCTCCACCTGCACGTCAACACACTGCGCTACCGGGTGGGCCGCATCGAGCAGTTGACGGGCCGGGACCTCTCCCGCCTCGAGGACAAGCTCGACTTCTTCCTGGCGTTGCGCATGAGCTGAGGTCATGGGTCCGTGCGGCGCGTGTCAGCAAGTGACGCACCAGTCCCACGACTTTGTGAAATCCTTCACCCACCCTCTTGGCCGGGTGCCGTGATCCGTGCTGAGATGCCACCACTCAACAGCTCGATGGCGTGCTCGGGGAGGGCAACGTGGCGCATTCCGCCATGTCTGGTTCCGGAACGAACGCAGGGAACGATCCACTCCAGACCGCGGTATGGCGGCTGCGCTCACGCGCCTGCTGGGTCGACGCGGCCGCACTGCTCCAGCCCGGGACGGCGGGTCCTGCGCTGCAGAGAGCCTCGCTCCTCGTCGAGCGGTGCCTGTACACCGAGCAGGGCTGGCCCGAGGCCGAGGACGCGCTGCGGACGGCGGAGGCGGTGGCCCAGAGCGACGACGAGCGCGGGGCGGCGGCCTGTGAGCGCGGGCAGCTCGCGTACGCGGCCACGCTGCTCGGGGTGCGCGACCGGGCGGACGAGGCGCGGGCCGCGCTCGGACGGGCCGCGGCGCTGATCGCCCCGGGGGCACCGGGGCGGGCGCTGCTCGACTTCCGGCGCGGGCTGCTCGCCGAGAACCTTGCGCAGTCGCCGCAGGCCGCGCGGGCCGCGTACCGGCGTGCCCACGCCGGTGCTGTCGCCCTGGGCGACCCCCTCCTGCTCTCCTTCACCTGGCGGCACCTTGCCGGACTCGCCCTGCGGGACGGGGAGTTGGCCGAGGCGCGGCACGGGTTCGGTGAATCCCTGCGGATTCGGGAGGAGTTGGGGTACCTGGTGGGGACGGCTCCGGCGTTGGCCTCGCTCGCTGATGCCGAGGTAGAGCCGGAGGCGTCTCGGTTGCGGGCGGAGGCGGGACGGTTGTTCCGGTTGCTCGGGGGTGTGCCCACCTGGTTGGCCCGGCAGTTGACCCCGCCTGCCGCAACAGCGTGACCGCTCCGCTCGAGGGGCAGTCGCGCCCCTGGAGTCAGCTGCTCTGGACGTGTGCCAAGAGGTTGCGGGCGAAGTGCTCCACCGTGGTGCGGAGTTCGGGGTCGTGGGCGACGTAGACCACGACCCCGACGAGGACGATCAGGGCCAGGACGCCGCGCAGCCCGCCGCCCCGGGCGCCGGTGTGCGGCACGGGACGGTGTGTGTGCGGTGCGCCGACGTGACGGGCATGGGCCCGGGCCATGTCGTGCGCCTCGCGGTGGTGGCGTACGTGGTTCTGGTGGATCTGCTGGGCCTGCTGTGCCTGTTGCATCGCCTGCCAGGACGGGTCGGGCATCGTGGTCTCCCCCGGTTCGCTGCTGCTACCGAGGGGCACGCGTGCGGGGCCGTTCGGGTTCCCGTCGGCGCGTCCTGTTGCCCTGCGCGTACGGAGCCGTGACCTCCGTCGGAGGAAGGGGACGTACCGGGCAGGTTCTAGTGCCGCGGCAGGCAACGTTCGCCCGTCGGGGCGAACGTTGCCTGCCGCGGCACTAGGGCGTGTTTCGAAAGTAGCGTCGTCCGCCCGAAGGGCGGGGTCCGCGGCGTCTGGTGCGGTGCATCGCAAGGCGGAGGGTCGTCCGCGTACTGGGCGTACGCGGACGATCCCGACAACGCGGCGAGGCGCCGTGCCAGGCGTCGCGGACCAGACGGGACTTTCGAAACACGCCCTAGCTACCGGCGAAGTGCTCTCGCGCGAGGGACTGGACGACCGCGAGGTCCTGGGCGATCAGGGCTTCCAGGAGGGCGGTGTGCTCGGCGGCGTCGGCCATGAGGTCCGCGCGGCCGCGCGAGACGGGACCGCCGACCAGGGGCCACTGGGCGCGGCGGTGCAGGTCGTCGGCTATCTGCACGAGCTGGTGGTTGCCGGCGAGGGCGAGGATCGCGTGGTGGAAGGAGCGGTCGCACTCGGCATAGGTGGCACGGCAGCCCGCGGACGCGGCGCGCGTCGTCGCCTCGGCGAGCGGACGCAGTTCGGCCCAGCGCGCGGCGGGCACCGTACGGGCGAGGCGCAGCAGCACCGGGACTTCGATGAGGGCGCGGATCTCGGCGAGTTCGGCCAGCTCGCGCGTCCCGCGCCGGACGACCCTGAAGCCCCGGTTCGGTACGACCTCGACGGCGCCCTCGACGGCCAGCTGTTGCATCGCCTCGCGTACAGGGGTGGCGGAGACCCCGAAGCGCTCGCCGAGCACGGGAGCCGAGTACACCTGTCCAGGGGCGAGCTCGCCCGCGACGAGGGCGGTGCGCAGGGCGTCGAGGATCTGCCCGCGCACCGAGGCCCGCTGGATCACGGGGCGCGCGTTCTCCACGCCGGGGCGCGCGCTCCCGGCGGGCGGGGGCGGGCTCTCCACGCCGGGGTGCGGCATGGCCGGCTCGCTGTGGGTGTGCTCACCGCGGGCCCCTGGGGCGGACCGGGACTCGTCCGCGGCGACGCCCCGCTCCGGCTCCCGCTCGATGTCCGCCGCCCGCGACCGTGCGGGCACCCGAACGGACGCCGTACGGATGTCCGGGGTCGCCGACCCGGTGGAACCGCGCGCGCTCAGCGAACCGGCCTGCTCCACGGGGTCCTCCTCCGGGCTTGGTGGTACTTGGGGGTCATTGCGGCGGTTGTCACCCGTCCGTCAAGCACCATAGGCGCACATGGCCCCAGTTCAAACATCCAGTATTCCGGGTAAGGTAAGCCTTACCTGCCAACGACCGTGAAGCGGAGGCTCCCGTATGTCCGCTCCCGCCCTGACCACAGGCGCCCTGGGCCTCACCGACGCCCACCCCGCCCGCTCGGCCGTCGCGGACGCGTACACCCGGCTGACCGAGGTCTTTCCGGACCTGAGCGTGCGGGAACTGGATCACGGGGAAGCGGCACCGAAGGGCGACGGCTGGGTCGGCGCCGCCGGGCTCGCGGCGGGCGGGGCCGACCTGGACACGTTCCTCGCCTGGGACGAGGCGCAGGTCATCAGGGACTACGGACAGCGGGCGCGCCCGGACGTGGTGGCGAGCTTCGGACTGCACCGGTACGCCTGGCCGGCCTGCCTGCTGATCACCGTCCCGTGGTTCCTGCTGCGCCGGGTGCCCCGCCTCTCTGTGGAGCGCGTCACATTCCAGCGCACGCTCGGCCTGATGGCGGTCCGGGTCGAGGAATTCGCCTGCCTGCCGGGCGACCCGGCGGCCGGGCTGCCCGGCGCCCGGGTCGTCCCGGACGAGGAGGCACTGCGGGCCGAGGTGCGGGCCGCGACGGCCGAGCACCTGGAGCCGGTCCTCGGCGGCTTCGGCCCGCGCATGCGACGCCGCGGCCGGGCCCTGTGGGGCATGGCGACCGACGAGGTCGTCGAGAGCCTCTGGTACGTCGCGGAGCTGCTCGGCGAGGAGCGGCGCGCGCTGCGCGAGCTGGAGCTGCTGCTACCGGGGGCCACCCGGCCGTACGTGGGATCCGCCGCGTTCCGTGAACTGAGCGGCCCGAAGGGGGAGTCCCTGCCCACCCGCGACCGGGCGAGCTGCTGCTTCTTCTACACCCTTCGCCCCGAGGGCACCTGCGTCAACTGCCCGCGCATCTGCGACGCGGACCGCATCGCCAAGTTGACGGCCGCTCCGACGGATTGAGCGCCGCCCCCGCCGTACGGACGGGCCCCCGGATGCTCTAAGATCAACTCCGATTGAGACCCCCGACGGGTGCCCGACAGATGGCGGGCACTTCACAACTTCCTCACTTGTCGCAGGAACTTTCCGTAGAACCATCCGTACGGGTAATCTTATTCGCACTCAACTCCCGTCCCTCGCGCGGCAGTTCGAGCAGAATGTCGCCCTGCGCATCCCCTTGCACTCCCTTGGCGGCCTCTTGCCCCGAAACCCCCTGAGGGGCGACGGGCGTGGGCCAATATGGCGGGCGTTACGCCCTATCCCAATGCAAGGGACCCCAGATGAGATTGACCGACATATCGCTGAACTGGCTCCTTCCGGGCGCCGTTTTGCTCCTGGGACTGCTGGCGGCGGTGGCGGTGCTCGCGCGCAGCAAGCGGTCCGGGGAGAACGCGAGCAGCAACAGCGACGACTCGTGGGAGCGCAGCGAGGAGCGTCGCAGGCGTAAGGAAGCCGTCTACGGCACGGCCTCCTATGTGCTGCTGTTCTGCTGCGCCGCGGTCGCCGCGGCGCTCTCGTTCCACGGCCTCGTCGGCTTCGGCCAGCAGAACCTCGGACTCACCGACGGCTGGGAGTACCTCGTCCCGTTCGGTCTGGACGGCGCGGCCATGTTCTGCTCCGTCCTCGCCGTGCGCGAGGCCAGCCACGGTGACGCGGCGCTCGGCTCCCGGATACTCGTATGGACCTTCGCCGGTGCCGCCGCCTGGTTCAACTGGGTGCACGCGCCCCGGGGTGTGGACCACTCGGGCGCTCCCCAGTTCTTCGCGGGCATGTCCCTGTCGGCCGCCGTGCTGTTCGACCGGGCGCTGAAGCAGACCCGCCGTGCCGCGCTGCGTGAGCAGGGCCTGGTCCCGCGTCCGCTGCCGCAGATCCGTATCGTCCGCTGGCTGCGCGCGCCCCGTGAGACCTACAGCGCCTGGTCGCTGATGCTCCTGGAGAACGTCCGCACGCTGGACGAGGCGGTGGAGGAGGTCCGCGAGGACAAGCGCCAGAAGGAGCAGAACCGCCTGCGCCGGCGCAACGAGGAGCGGGTCGAGCGGGCGCACCTCAAGGCGCTCAGCCGCGGTCACCGGGGCCTGCCCGGCCGTGGTGGCGGTGGTGGTGGCCGGCAGCAGCTGGAGACGACCGTGGAGCGTGCTCCCGCGCAGGCCACCGCGGAGCCTGCCATAGCGCCGGAGCTGCCCGTACGCTCACGGCCCTCCCTTCAGCCCGTCCGCAAGAGTGGTGACCCGATCACCGTCGATCTCACCGCGGAGGACGACACGATGGCCCTGCCGCGGCTCGACTCCCTGGAGCGCAAGCTCAAGGACCTGGAGCAGCAGTTCGGCTGAGACACCGGGGTGGTCCGGCCGTTGAACGGCCGGACCCCGGACAGGAATTACGGCGGCGCGGTGACTACACCGCGCCGCCGTCCAGTTCGAACCACACCGACTTGCCCACGCCGTGGGGGCGTACCCCCCAGGCGTCCGCGAGGGACTGGACGAGGACGAGGCCTCTGCCGTGCGTACCGTCGTCGGCGATCGGTACCCGCAGCCTGGGCCTGCGTCCCACGAAGTCCCGTACCTCCACGCGGAGTCCGCGGGGTCCGACGGTGGCCGTCAAGACCGCGTCATGGTCGGTGTGGATGAGGGCGTTCGTGACGAGTTCGCTGGTCAGCAACTCGGCTATCTCGGACTTCTCCGGTTTCCCCCAGTGCCGTAAGAGTTCCCTCAGCGCTCTGCGGGCCTCTGGCACCGCTCGCAGATCAGCCCTGGCCAGACGCCGCCTGAGCTGTGCGGCGGCCGGCTGGCCCCGTGCGTCGTCGGTCGCTTCTTCCTCCACTGCCTGTGCCGAGGAGGCCCCGATGGCCACGGGACCGCCCCCTCGTACCTGCCTCTTCATGACCCCCGCCTGCATGCCGATGTCGGGTTCCCCTCCTGATCGAACATGTTCACGGGAATCCATGCCCCATCGGCGACGCGGCAGTCATCTCGAATGGTCAACCACCAGCCATTCCCGAGCGGAAGCACGGCGTCGCGTCGCAACGGTGGCCCATGGGGCGACGCAGCCCGCACGCCAGGACTCTCCGGGGCGGCTCGCGCGACGGTGCCCCGTCCCGTGGAAAGCCCTGTCTGCCCTGTTCAACGCCTGCTTGAGGCGCACGGTACGGCCGGGCGCCGCCCCTTCCCCAGGTCCGCGAGGGGGAGGCGAGCCGGTGCGGCCCCCGCGCACAACGACGGTGCACCCGGCGGGCCCGCACCACCCGGCGCCTCCCCCTCCCGGTCGACGTGCTGACCGCGAGCGCTCGGTCCGTCTACCGACTCTCGGCTGCGGCTATGGCCGTACTCGACGAGGAGTCGGTCAAGGACGCGGCACGTTGCGCAGGTTGGAGCGGGCCATCTGCACCATCCGGCCGACGCCCCCGTCCAGGACCATCTTCGACGCCGACAGGGCGAACCCGGTCACCATCTCCGCGCTGATCTTCGGCGGGATGGACAGCGCGTTGGGGTCGGTGACGATGTCGACGAGGGCCGGGCCCTTGTGCTTGAAGGCGGCCTTCAGCGCGCCGGCGAGCTCCTTGGGCTTCTCGACGCGCACGCCGTACGCCCCGCACGCCCGCGCGACCGCCGCGAAGTCGGGGTTCTTGTTCGTGGTCCCGTACGACGGCAGCCCGGCGACCAGCATCTCCAACTCGACCATGCTCAGGGAGGAGTTGTTGAAGAGGACGACCTTCACGGGCAGGTCGTACTGGACGAGGGTGAGGAAGTCGCCCATCAGCATGGAGAATCCGCCGTCTCCGGACATCGAGACGACCTGCCGGTCCCGGTCGGTGAACTGGGCGCCGATCGCCATCGGCAGCGCGTTCGCCATCGAACCGTGCGAGAACGAACCGATGACCCGGCGACGGCCGTTGGGCGAGATGTAGCGGGCCGCCCACACATTGCACATCCCGGTGTCGACCGTGAACACCGCGTCCTCGTCGGCGAGTTCGTCGAGGACGGAGGCCACGTACTCGGGGTGGACCGGAACGTGCTTCTCGACCTTGCGCGTGTACGCCTTGATGACACCCTCGAGCGTGTCCGCGTGCTTCTTCAGCATCTTGTCGAGGAAGCGGCGGTTCCCCTTGGGCTTCACCCGGGGCGTCAGGCAGCGCAGGGTCTCCTTCACATCCCCCCACACCGCCAGGTCCAGCTTGGAGCGGCGCCCCAGGCGCTCGGGCCGGACGTCGACCTGAGCGATCTTGACGTCGTCCGGGAGGAAGGCGCTGTACGGGAAGTCGGTGCCGAGCAGGATCAGCAGGTCGCACTCGTGGGTGGCCTCGTAGGCGGCGCCGTAGCCGAGCAGACCGCTCATCCCGACGTCGTACGGGTTGTCGTACTGGATCCACTCCTTGCCCCGCAGCGCGTGTCCGACCGGCGACTTGACCTTCTCCGCGAACTCCATGACCTCGGCGTGCGCGCCCGCCGTGCCGCTGCCGCAGAAGAGCGTGATCTTGTCGGCCTCGTCGATCAGCGCGACGAGCTTGTCGATCTCGGTGTCGCCGGGGCGGACGGTGGGCCGGGAGGTGACGAGGGCGGTCTCGAGAGCCTTGTCCGGGGCGGGCTCGGAGGCGATGTCACCGGGGAGGGAGACGACGCTGACGCCCGACTGGCCCACCGCGTGCTGGATGGCGGTCTGCAGCAGCCTCGGCATCTGCTTCGGGTTGGAGATCATCTCGTTGTAGTGACTGCACTCGCGGAAGAGCTGGTCCGGGTGGGTCTCCTGGAAGTAGCCGAGGCCGATCTCGCTGGAGGGGATGTGCGAGGCGAGGGCGAGGACCGGCGCCATGGAGCGGTGCGCGTCGTACAGACCGTTGATGAGGTGGAGGTTGCCCGGGCCGCAGGAGCCTGCGCAGGCGGCGAGCTTGCCGGTGATCTGGGCCTCGGCGCCCGCGGCGAAGGCAGCCGTCTCCTCGTGCCGGACGTGGATCCAGTCGATCGCCGCGTTGCGCCGGATCGCGTCCACCACCGGATTGAGACTGTCGCCGACGACGCCGTACAGGCGCTTGACGCCCGCGCGGACGAGGATGTCGACGAACTGCTCGGCGACGTTCTGCTTGGCCATGCTGCACGCACCCCTTTGTGATCCATGGATCCCGCGGGTCCCTTGGTTCGTCCCTTGGGTCCATGAATTCACACGGTGCGCCGTTACGCCTCCCAAACGGCCGCGACGGTCCGGTCGTCGGCGTACCCCTTGACCCGTACCTGGGTGTCGGCGAGGAACGCGGCGAGACCGGGCGGCTCGCCCGCCGACCACCGTTCCGTCAGGTGCTCGCAGAACTGCGGCTCCCCGCGCAGGGGCTCCGCGAGGCCGCCGGTACACAGCAGCAATGTGTCACCCGGTCGGGCGACGGAGGCGCGGAACCGGAAGGGTTCGCGGGGCGGTTCGGGGGCCGGCTCGTACGGGCTCGGGGGTGTCGTGATGCCCAGGTCCATGGTGAGCCGGTCGCCCTCGGGCGTCTCGTGCGGCAGCGATCCGAAGCCGACCACGGCCTCGCCGGTGGTCTCGGCGACCCGCGGCTCGATGTCCTGCCACTCGCCGTCCCGCAGCCGGAACAGGCCGCCCGCCCCGACTCCGAAGAAGACGCGCGTACGGCACTCGGGATCCGCGGCGAGCAGCAGGCAGCGCAGGCCGGCGGTGTACTCCTCGGGCTCGATGCCCTGTTCGGCGGCGCTCGCGCGCAGCTTGCCGAGGCTGCGGTCGGTGAGCCGGTGCAGGCCCGACTTCAGGTCGCCGCGACGAGCCGCCCTTATGTCCTCGGCCAGCCGTACGTGGCTGCGGCCCACGGCCCGCCCGATCCAGTGGCACGCCTCGGCGGCCGCCCGGTGCGCGCCGGGGGTGGCCCGGGCGCCGGTCGCCATCGCCACCAGCACCAGCGCGTGCTCGCCCGCTCCGAAGCGGGCGGTGAGCAGGGAGTCGCGGCGGGGCTCGCCCCTGAAGCGCGCGGAGTCGCCGCGCACGGAGGCCGCGCGCAGCGTGCTGGTTCCGTAGCGCGCCCCGTCCAGGACGGTGTCGGCGACCAGGCCGTCCAGGTCGTCCGGGTCGGCGGGCGGGAGGGCGGTGGGCTCGGCGTCGTAGGTGGGCGGGCCCGATCCGACGTAGTCGACGGGGGGTGGCTCGTGAGGGACGGTGAGGACCGGCTCGGGCGGCGGCGGGGCGGGACGGTCGGGGACGGCGTCCACGGGGGCGGCTGCGCCGGGCGGGGCAGGGTCCGGGGGCGCGGTGGGGCGCGGCGCCACGCTGGGCCGCGGGGGCACGTCGGCCGACATCGTCGTCGACACCGCCGCGTCGGGCGACTCCTTGGGCGTACGGCCGCGGAGCGACTCGGCATGGAAACCGGGCGGCGTCGGCCCCGGCGGGAAGCTCGCGGGGGCCGACGGTTCGGCGGGCGGAGGGTCCCACGGAGCGGGCTGCCGCCCGAACCCGCCACCCACCGCGTCGGGGCTCCCCCCGGGACCCTTCCCGCGCTCCCACGATCCCGGCGCCGACCCCGGACCCTCACCACCCCGAGCGAAGCCCATACCCGCGTCACTCCGCGAGGGCCCCTCTGCCGCGTCACTCCACGCGGAATCCGGTTCCGTGTCGCTCCACGCGGAACCCGGATCCGCCTCGCTCCACGAGGACCGCGCAGCCTCGTCGCTCCGGGCAGGGCCCGCGGTCTCGCCACTCGGTGAGAGGCCCGGGGGCTTGTCACTCCACCAAGGGCCGGGCTCCGCATCAGCCGGCGACGGGCCGGAGTCCTCCCCACGCCCCGAGGGGTCCAGGTCCTCCCCGGTCCACATCGGGTCGAGAAAGCGGTCCGATGGGGCGGCCGGTGGCGTGCGGTCCGGTGGGTCGGCCGGGGGCATACGGTCCGGCTGGTCCCAGCGGGCGAGGCGCCGGCCCAGGGCGTCGCCGCGCGGCGTGGCGCCGGGCCGGTGGCCGGAGAAGCCGCCGCCCCGTTGCTCGGGCACCGCGGGAGGCCCGTCCGACCCGGGCGGGATCTCGCGTTCGTCCGGCGCGGCCCGGGGCGCGGACCCCGATCCCACCGTCCCCGCGGCCGACGCGAAGCGGTCGTCGAGGGAATCGGCCACGGGCGTGGGCCCCGTGTCCCCGGTGGAGTCGTCGTACAGCTGCCCCCACCAGTCGTCCTCGTGACCGGTGGGCCTCTCCCCCTGCTGGCTCATGCCCCTAATTGTCCACCGCGAGAGCCGGATGAAAACGGGGCATCCGGAAAAACCGGCCACGGGACTGATAGTCGAACGGCGTGTCGGGTGGACTGTCGAACGGCCGCATGAGTGCGAAGGGTTGAAGAAGTGTCGGACGCCGGGTCACAAGCCGCCGGACGATCCCACCCCCCACGGGAGAACCGCCCGGCGGCGTCCTGAGTGTGGTCCCCTTCCCTGAGGTTCCCCTGTGACGCGCGCTGTCGCGCTCCCCAAGGTGCCACTCCCAAGATCACTCCGCCCGTGTCCGTGCAGGTCGATCCGACCCGAGTCCGGCATTACGGGCGGCGTTCACTGCCGCGATGGCGTGAGCTTGGCAGAGTTACGGGTGCCGCGGCGATGATGTACCGAGGCGGGTTTGCGCCGTGGCCGATTTCCGCCAGGCCGCGGTCGGCATGGAACTTGGGGAGGGCATCGCCGCATGCTGGGAGCGATAGGTCTGGACGAGACGCACGAGTCGGCATACCGGGCGCTGGTGTCCGTGGGCGCCGCCGACGTGCCCGATCTCGCACGGCGGCTCACGCTCGGCGAGCACGCCACCGAGCGCGCCCTGCGCCGACTGGAGCGGCACGGTCTCGCGGCCCAGTCCTCGGGCCGCCCGGGACGCTGGGTCGCGGCGCCGCCCGGGGTCGCCCTCGGCGCACTGCTCACCCAGCAGCGGCACGAGCTGGAGAAGGCGGAACTGGCGGCCGCCCTGCTCGCCGAGGAGTACCGCGCCCAGGCCACCGAACCCGCCGTGCACGACCTGGTCGAGGTGGTGATCGGCGCGGCGGCGGTCACCCAGCGGTTCCTGCAGCTCCAGCTAGGCGCGACCGCAGAGGTCTGCGCGTTGGTCACCGGGAACCCGATGGTGGTCTCCGGGACGGACAACGACGCGGAGGAGAACGCCGCGGAGCGGGGCGTCGGCTACCGCGTGGTGCTCGAGCGCGCCGTCCTCGACCAGCCCACCGGCCTCACGGAGCTGTCCGCCGCGCTCAGCCGCGACGAACAGGTGCGGGTCGTGGACAAGGTGCCGACCAAGCTGGTGATCGCCGACCGGACGCTCGCGATGGTGCCGCTCACCTCGCACACCGCGGAGCCCGCCGCTCTCGTCGTGCACGCGAGCGGGCTGCTGGAGCTGCTGTCGGGCCTGTTCGAGTCGGTGTGGCGGGACGCGCTGCCGCTGCGGCTCGACAGCCGGGGCGTCATGGAGCAGGAGCCGGACGGCCCCGACGTCACCGACCTGGAGATCCTCTCCCTGCTGCTGGCCGGGCTGACCGACGCCAGCGTGGCCAAACAGCTCGACCTGGGCCTCAGGACCGTACAGCGCCGGGTGAAGCGGCTGATGGAGCTGACGGGTGTCACGACCCGGCTCCAGCTGGGCTGGCACTCCTACGAGAAGGGCTGGGTGGCCCGCGACTGACCTGCGCTTCCGCCCCCGCTCAGTCACCCTGGGCAGATGGGAGCGTGGGAACTCCTGCTGGTCGGCCTGGTGGTCGTGCTCGGCCTGTGCGGAGTACTGGTGCCCGGCGTGCCGGGATCGTGGCTCGTCTGGGCCGCGGTCCTGTGGTGGGCCCTGTCCGACCCACGGGCCCTCACCTGGGGCGTCCTGGTGGGCGTGACCCTGGTCCTGCTGCTGGCCCAGGCGGTCCGCTGGGCGCTGCCTCCCCGACGGCTCCGGGAGGCCGGCGCCACTCCCCGAATGCGCGTGTACGCCGGGGGCGGGGCGCTGCTCGGTTTCCTTCTGCTGCCGGTGGTCGGCGCGATCGCGGGCTTTCTCGCCGGGATCTACCTCTACGAGCGGCCGCGGCAGGGCGGACACGGTCCGGCGAAGGCGGCGGTGGGGGCGGTCATGCGCTCGGGCGGCTGGAACGTGCTGACGGAGCTGTTCGCCTGCCTGCTGATCACGGCCGGATGGCTGGCCGCGGTGATCTGGGGCTGAGCGTTCCCGAAGGAACGGGACGAGCACCGTCAACCGAACCAACACATCGGATCTCTCCCTTCATATTGACGAGCTGAAGTCCAATTCTCTACGTTGCATCGCGAGATAGCTCCGATGAATCGCCTGAAGTGCAGTCGCCCGAGCCGCCTGGAGGCACCCGCATGCCCAGCCCGTCCAGACGAACCGTCCTCGCCACCGGATCCGCCGTCGGCGGCGCCCTGCTCGCCGGAGGCATGCCCGCCCAGGCCCGGGCGGCCGATCACGCCGACACCTCCGACTCCGACCCCTGGCGCACCGTCCTCGACGACGCCGATCTCGTCTGGCAGCGGATGCCGAAGACCTGGTACGAGGGCCCGTACCTCGGCAACGGCTTCCTCGGCTCCGGTATCTACGCCGAACCGGGCGCGGAGACCGAGGCGGTGCGCTTCAACGTCCAGCACTCGGAGGTGCAGGACCACCGCCCCGAGTTCGGCTCCCTCTTCGGCCTCGCCCGCCTGCCCATCGGCTGGTTCACGCTGGAGCCGGTGGGCGCGATCACGGGCCTGGACTGGCGGCTCGGGCTGCGCGACGCCGAGCTGACCGGCACGCTCACCACCGACAAGGGCACGCTCACGCTCCGCGCCCTGGTGCACAACTCCCGCTCGGTCCTCGCCGTCGAGGTGACGCCCAGCGAGGGCGAGCGCGACTTCCGCTGGGTCTTCCACCCGGCGGACGCGATCAGCCCGCGCGCCGACTTCAAGCCCCTCCCGGACGGCTACCAGGGCAACCCGCCCGCCGAGGTCGCCGAACACGACGGCGTCTCCACCGCCGTACAGCCCCTGCTGTCGGGCGGACAGCACGTGACCGCGTGGCGGGAGCGGACGCGGGGCGGAACACGATGCCTGTACGTGCATGTCGCACACTCGTACCCGAAGTCCACGGCGCTCGGCCGGGCACTCACCACCGTACGCGGGGCGTCGGCACTGCCGTACGACCGGCTGGCGGGAACCCATCGCGCCTGGTGGCACGCCTACTACCGCAAGAGCTTCCTCTCCCTCCCCGACGCACGGATCCAGCGCTTCTACTGGATCCAGCTCTACAAGACGGCGTCGGCGGCCCGTCGGGACGCGCCCGTGATGGCGACCAGCGGCCCCTGGCTGGAGTCCACACCCTGGCCCAACACCTGGTGGAACCTGAACGTCCAGCTGGAGTACTGGCTGATCCACGGCTCGAACCACCTCGAACTCGACGCCGTGACCAGGGCGTTGAGCGAGTTCCGGGGCAACCTGTCGAAGGAGGTGTCGGACCGCTACCGCGCCGACTCGCTCGGCATCCCGCGCACCACGGACCCGCAGCTCGTCAACGGCGCGGCGGGCACCCTCACCGGTTACGGCGTCGGCATCCCCGGCCAGGACCCGCCCACTCCCGAGGTCGGCAACCTCACCTGGGCCCTGCACAACGTCTGGCTCAGCTACCGCCACACCATGGACGAGTCGATCCTGCGAGACGTCCTCTTCCCCCTGCTGCGCAAGGCGATCAACTACTACCTGCACTTCCTGGAGCCGGGCACGGACGGCAAGTTGCACCTGCCCGCCACCTTCTCCCCCGAGTACGGCGGCAACTCGCGCGACTGCAACTACGACCTGATGCTGCTGACCTGGGGCTGCCGCACCCTGCTGGAGTCGGCCGAACTCCTCGGCATCAAGGACGCGTTGGCGCCGCGCTGGCGCGAGGTGCTGGCCCAGCGGGTGCCGTACCCGACCGACGCCAACGGCTTCATGATCGGCGCGGACATCCCCTTCGCGAAGTCGCACCGGCACTACTCGCATCTGCTCGCGGTGTACCCGCTGTACGAGCTGACCGGCCGCACGCCCGACGAACTCGCCCTGATCGAGAAGTCGTTGGCGCACTGGGTGGGCTTCGAGGGCGCCCTTCAGGGCTACACCTTCACGGGCGCCGCGTCGATGTCCGCACTGCTCGGCAAGGGCGAGGACGCCCTCAGGTACCTCGGCCAGCTCATGACCCGCTTCATCCAGCCCAACACCATGTACAAGGAGTCGGGCCCGGTCATCGAGACCCCGCTGTCGGCCGCCCAGTCCCTGCACGACATGGTCTGCCAGTCCTGGGGCGGCATCGTCAGGGTCTTCCCCGCCCTGCCCGCGGCCTGGGCGGACCTGACGGTCCACGATTTCCGCACCCAGGGCGCCTTTCTGCTCAGCGCGGTGCGCAGGGGCGGGGTGACCCGCTGGGTGCGGCTGGTCAGCGAGGCGGGCGCGCCCTGCGTCGTACGGCACGGCATCGCGGGCGCGATCGACGTACGGGACGGGCGGGGCCGGCCGCTGTGGTACCGGGCCGTCAGCGACGGGACGATCCAAGTCGCCCTGCGCAAAGACGAGTCGGTTCTGATCACGGCGAGGGGCGAGCGCCCGGACCTGACCATCGCGCCGGTACGGCCGAACGCGGACGCTCCCCGGTGGGGTCTGCCCGCCTAGAGCCTGTCCGGCGGATCCTGACGGACAGGCCCTAGCCGAGGAGCGTGCCCAGGTCGATGCCGTCGGCCAGCGCCTGCATCCCCGTGTCGTTGAAGTGGAGGTGGTCGCCGGGGTCGTAGGCGGGGCGGATGCGGTGCGGGTCGGCAGGGTCGCGGACGACGGCGTCGAAGTCCACGACCGCGTCGAAGAGAGCGCCGTTGCGAATGAAGGCGTTGACCGTCAGCCGGACCGCCTCGCGGGACTCCGTATAGGCGCCATATCCGCCGTACGGGGTGATCGTGGCGCCGACGACCCGGATCCCGCGGGCGTGGGCGCGCGCCACGATCCGGCGGTACACGTCCTCGATGGCGAGCGGATCCCTCTGCTCGGGCGTGCCCTTGATGTCGTTGATGCCCTCCAGCACGATCATCGTGCGCACCCCGGCGCGGGAGAGCGCGTCGGCGTCGAGGCGGGCCAGGGCGCTCGGGCCGCCGCCGGCCTCCAGCAGGAGGCGGTTTCCGGAGATCCCCGCGTTGAGGACACCGAGCCGAAGGTGCGCGGGGAGCGTGCGAAGACGCGCGGCGAGCAGGTCGGGCCAGCGGCGGTTGGCGCTGGACGTCGAGCCGGTGCCGTCGGTGAGGGAGTCCCCGAACGCGACCACGCTGCCCGCGGCGGGGGCGTCGAGTACGTCGACACCGGTCACGTAGTACCAGTTGCCGAGGGTGACGGTGTACGCGGTGCCGGGCTCGTCGGCGGTCCGGTCCCCCTGCCGGGAAAGGAAGTTGGCCTGGAACGCGGAGCGGTGGTAGGTCGCCAGGCCCGAGTCGGCCGGAGTGTGGACGGAGACCAGGAGGTTGGCGTCGGCGGGGATCAGGAGGTCGACGGGGTCACTGACCATGTCCTGCCCCACCGGGATCGTCACGGATCGGCGGCCGGCGAACGTGGCGACGCGCAGCGACCCCGGGGCGGCGTTCGGGCTCGTGGGTCTGCCCCATTCCTGCAACGCGACCGTGACGCCGTCGAGTTGGAGGGGTGCGGTGCCGAGCCGGTTGGAGACGCGGACACGGGCGGCGCTGCCGCCGACGCTGGTGTGCACGACGTTGCGGATCGAGGCGCCGGGCAGGACGGGGGCGGTTCCGGAGGGGGCGGTCTCCCAGGTGCCTGTCCACTGGGCCCCGCCGTCGTGGCCGTGGCCGGTGAGGAAGGTGGACCCCGCATCGGCGCTCGCGGCCGGCGGGACGAGCGCCAGAACGGTCACCAGGGCGGTGAAGAGATGACGAGCCTTGATCACGCGGGCCATGCGGGTCATCCGGGTCATGCGGGATCGCTTCCCTGCCCTTGGGCCGGTCAACGAAAGGTCACACCGTTGGCCGCCTCGACTCACCCGCAACAATCATTCGTAGGACCGCAGATCGCGACCGCTTCGGCCGTTCGGCATCCCCCGTTCGACATCCACCTCGGGACAGGAGACCTAGGACCAGGACCCGATGCGGTCGGTGCGCGGGCGTGTTTGGCTGTTGCCATGACCGGATTCAGCGAGGCGGAGCGCACGTACCTCACCACACAGCGGCTGGGACGGCTGGCCACCGTCGACGCCCACGGGCAGCCGCAGGCGAACCCCGTCGGCTTCTTCCCGCAGGACGACGGGACGATCCTGATCGGCGGTTACGCGATGGGCACCACGAAGAAGTGGCGCAATCTGCGGAAGAACCCGAAGGTGGCGCTCGTCGTCGACGACATCGTCAGCCACCAGCCGTGGAAGGTGCGCGGCATCGACATCCGCGGCGAGGCAGAACTCCTCACCGGCCCGCACGAATTGGGGCCGCACTTCAGTCAGGAGCTGATCCGTATCCATCCCCGGCGCATCCACAGCTGGGGCCTGGAGGACTGACCGGAGCCCCGACGGCGTTCGGCAGGGTCACCGACCATGACCGCCGGGGCTTCACTCCAACTCCCCCGCCACCATGAGGTGTTGAACGGCGTACGACCGCCACGGGCGCCACGCGTCCGGCACATCCACCCCTGGGGGCGCCACATCGGGGTCGCCGAGGGCACGCGTACGGATGACGGCGGCGGTGCGGCCGTCCAGTCCCGGCAACGCCAGCAGCGCCTCCTGCGCCTCATCGCGCTCCGCGCCCGCGTCCAGCCGCAGGGTGCCGTCGGCGAGGGCGGCGGTGAGCGTGCCGAGGGGACCGTCCGGCTCGGCCTCCGCGAGGACCGCCGGCTCCGGGAACACATGGGTGAGCGTGCCGCTCGGGGCGTCCAGCGCCTTCCCGTACCGCCGCACCAGCCGCTCGGCCTCCGCCCGCCCCACCAGCGCGCGCACGGCGAGCTCGTCCGGATCGGCGGCACCGGGTGACCGCAGGCCGGGGCGCGCGGCGACCAGCGGGGCCAGCCGGGGATCGGCGCCCAGCCGCTCGTCGACGGCGTACGGATCGGCGTCGAGGTCGAACAGCCGGCGCAGGCGTTGGACGGCGGTGGTGAGGTCGCGCAGGTCGGTGAGGTGGAGCCGCGCGTCGAGCCAGCCGCGCGAGCGTTCGTCCACCGCGACGATTCCGGTGCCGTAGGGGAGGCGCAGGGTGCGGCGGTACGTACGGCGGCCGGGGGCGCCGCCGATGTCCTCCACCCCCGGGACCGCCTCGCGGGCGAGCAGGTCGAAGACGGCGGTGGACCGGTACGGGCCTCGATGGGCGAGACGCAGCGGGATCCCGGCGGTGGGGGTGACGGCGCGCCGGGCTCCGGTCGCGCCCCTCGGTACGGCGGCCGCGCGCAGTTCGCTCGGTGTCGAGGCGTACACCGCGCGGATCGTGTCGTTGAACTGCCGGACGCTGGCGAACCCGGCCGCGAAGGCGATCTCCGTGATCGGCAGGCCGGTGGTCTGGAGCAGGACGCGGGCGGTGTGGGCGCGCTGGGCGCGGGCGAGGGCGACGGGGCCCGCGCCGACCTCCGCGGTGAGCTGCCGCTGCACCTGGCGGGCGCTGTACCCGAGCCGTACGGCGAGCCCTCCGACCCCCTCCCGGTCGACCACGCCGTCCCCGATGAGTCGCATGGCGCGTCCTACGACGTCGGCCCGGACATTCCACTCCGCGGAGCCGGGTACGGCGTCCGGTCGGCATCTGCGGCAGGCCCGGAAGCCCGAGCTCTGCGCCGCGGCGGCCGTCGTGTAGAACCGCACGTTCTGCCGCTTCGGCGTCACCGCCGGGCAGCTGGGCCGGCAGTAGATCCCGGTCGTCTCCACCGCGAAGAAGAACTCCCCGTCAAACCGGGCGTCCCTGCTCCGCACCGCCTCATACCTGGTCTCCGCGTCAATCACACCTACCAGTCTGCGCCGCCGCGCACCCCACGACTGGCGGCTTTCAGACACGACACTGAACCCGAACGAAACCGGACGAGCCGGGATCCGGGGCGCAGCCCCGGTGCAGGGGCGCGAGGAACTGCGCGACCAGCCCCCACCCACCCGCAGCCGAAGAACCCGCCCGGGGGCCCGGGGCGCAGCCCCGGACCCCGTCGGCGCAGGCTCTGTGCCAACGACCCCGTTTCCGCGCAGGCTCAGTGCCAACGACCCCGTTTCCGCGCAGGCTCAGTGCCAACGACCCCGTTTCCGCGCAGGCTCAGTGCCAACGACCCCGTTTGGCGTCCATCGCCGCCCTCCCCTCCGCGCCCTTCCGCTTCCATTCCCGCCGGATCTCCGCCCGCGCCCGCGCATCCGTCTTGGCGACGATCCGCTGGTTCTCCCGCAGCAGCTTGCGGTAGCTGTCGAGGCGGCGTTCGGGAAGGGCACCGGAGTCGACGGCGGCGAGAACCGCGCAGCCGGGCTCCGCGACGTGCGCGCAGTCGTGGAAGCGACAGTCGGCGGCGAGTTCCTCGATCTCGGAGAAGACCTGCCCGACGCCGGTCTCGGCGTCCCAGAGACCGACCCCGCGCAGTCCGGGCGTGTCGATGAGAACGCCCCCGCCGGGGAGAACGAGAAGGTTGCGGGTCGTCGTGGTGTGGCGGCCCTTGCCGTCCACGTCACGCGCGGCCCGTACGTCCATCACGTCCTCGCCGACCAGGACGTTGGCGAGGGTCGACTTGCCCGCGCCGGACTGCCCGAGGAGGACGGACGTGCCACCCGACAACACCGCCGCGAGTACGTCCAGGCCTTCCCCGGCGCTGGAACTGACCGGCAGCACCGACACCCCGGGGGCCGCCCTCTCGACGTCCTGGACGAGGTGCCCGAGCGTCGCCGCGTCCGGCACGAGGTCGGCCTTGGTGAGGACGACCAGGGGCTGCGCGCCGGACTCCCAGGAGAGTCCCGACGTGTGCAGCAGTGCCTCACCGGTCGAACTGGACATCGCGAGCGCGAGGAACCGCTCGATCCGCCCGAGGTCGAGTTCAAGCGCGAGCGACACACAGATGACGATGTAATCGATGTTGGTGGCCAGCACCTGGCCCTCGGAACGCTTCGACGAGGTCGACCGCACGAAGGCGGTACGCCGGGGCAGCAACGTCCTCACATACCGCGGATCGTCACCTTCGGGGTCGACGGCGACCCAGTCACCCGTACACACGACCTTCATCGGGTCACGGGGCACGACAAACTCGGTATCGGCACGGATGACGCCGGCCGGAGTGACGACATCGCACTGCCCGCGGTCGACACGTACGACACGGCCGGGCAGGAGCCCCTGCGCCGCGTAGGGGGCGAACTCGGCCTCCCATTCCCCATCCCAGCCGTACAGGGCGAGAGGATGCGCAGGAGGAAGCCGAAAGGAAGAGAAAGACAAGGGGTGACCCTTCACAAGGGTGGCCCCGGCGCCGCGCTCACTGGCGCGGGAAAAGAGAGGTCAGCCGGAGGCCACGGAGGTGGACTTGATGAACTTCCGGATGCGGGCAGCGCCCATCTCAAAGACAGCCATCGGTCACACCTCCCGAGCCAAGCCAAGTCAAGTCACCCGCGGCAACCCCTGGTCGCCGCTCGAACACAACCAACCCTAGAGGCACACGGGCCGCGTCGCCATCGAATTACCGCGCACCGAGTCTTGAGACACGCTTTACGCGACGCGTGCAACTGTGGGCCACCCCGTCGCTGTCTGACAGGGAGTCGGGCCCATCAGGGCCGAGGGGCGAGAGAGCGGGGCAGGTCGTGGGACGGCGCAAGGGCAGCATAGGGATCGCACTCCTCACAGGTGTGATGCTGGTGGGCGCGAGTGCCTGCGGCGGGGGCAACAGTGACAAGGCGAGCGGGGACGACGCGAAGGCGTCGGGAAAGCCGAGTGCGAGCGCCTCTCCGTCACCGACGAAGCCCGCGGGCCCGCCGATGCTGCTGGACACGATCACCCCACAGACGGGAACCACGGTCGGCGTGGCCATGCCGATCTCGGTGGTCTTCACCAACCCGGTGGCGGCCAAGGCACGGGCCACGGTGGAGAAGCACATGAAGGTCAGCGCCTCGCAGCCGGTGGCCGGCGCCTGGCACTGGTTCGGCGACAAGCGCGCCGACTGGCGCCCGAAGACGTACTGGCCCTCCGGCACGACAGTGAAGATCGACGCCGACATGAACGGTGTCAGCAACGGCAACGGGCGCTACGGCGTGCACAGCTACACGCACACCTTCAAGATCGGTGACGACGTGCGGGCAGAGGTGTCGGTGACCGGCCACACCATGAAGGTGACGCGAAACGGCAGCGCGGTGCGCACCCTGTCGATCAACGCGGGCAGCGCCCAGTATCCGACGTGGAACGGCACGATGGCCGTCATCGACAAGCAGGAGAAGGTCCACATGACCTCCTGCAGCGTTGGCATCAGCTGCGAAAAGGGCAGCCCCAACTACTACGACCTGACGCTGCCCTGGGACGTCCACCTGACCCAGTCCGGCACGTACGTGCACTACTCGACCGGCGACCCGAATCCGGGCAGCGGCAGCGCCCGCGGCTCGCACGGCTGCGTCCACCTGTCCATGTCGGACGCCAAGTGGTTCTACGGCCAGGTCAAGCAGGGCGACCCCGTCACCATCACCGGCTCGCCCCGTGCCAAGGCCCCGGCCGACAACGGCTACGCCGACTTCAACCTGGGATGGGACCAGTGGCTCGCGGGCAGCGCGTCCGGGGAGGGGACGACCGCGACGATGTGACGCGCCGCGGTGGCGGCGCCGGTCAGAACCAGTGCAGGCAGTGCGGGGAGCGCTCGGCGCGGAAGAGGGCGTCGGCGAGGGCGGCCGCACCCGGGCGGTGGGCCCGGATGTGTCCGGCACGTACGAGTGTGCTCGGTGCGGTGCCGCCGAGGTAGACCGAGCCCAGGTCGCTCACGTCCAGGGACAGGTCGGGCTCCCGGTCCGTCGGGACGCAGTCGGCCTTGCCGTCCCGGACGGTCAGCAGGTAACGGCCGTGCTCGCCGAGGAACGGGTCGTCGACGTCGAGGACGAGCTCGCCGTCCATGAACCAGCCGCGCGCGGTCAGCGCACGCGGGACGTCCAGCAGCCGCACCCAGAGCCAGTCGGTGTCGTCGTGCACCTGTGCGGCGCGGAAGTCCGCGAGCTGCCAGCGCAGCGGGTGGTCGGGCGCGACGTGCTTGAACACGACCTCATTGACCAGGTCGTGTCCCAGCACGAACCGGGCCAGGGCCGTGTGGGCGGAGTCGCCGGTGGCGATGGTCTCGTCGACCGTCAAGGTCCGGGACTCACCGATCGAGTAGTCGGCGTACCCGTCCGGGACGCCGTCGACGTCCCGGTGGACGGCGACGTGGCGCGGCGCCGGAGAGATCGGGGGCTGCCCCGCGCGCAAGGCCCACCAGCGGTGCGGCCGGGACAGCGCGCCGGGCTGTGCGCGGCGGTACCGGTCGTAGACCTCTTCCATGATCTCGCCGCAGTCGGCACGCCGTAGCAGCTCGACGGTGCCGGTGTCCGAGCCGGTCTGCGGGGCGTCGGCCGTTCCGCACGCCCGGGGGACGGCGAGGGCGCCCTGGTGGCGCGGTATCTTCAGCCGCCGTGTATAGGTCGCCGGTCCGTAGCCGAACCTGCGGTAGATCAGGGCCTCGGAAGCCAGCAGCACGGAGAGGAACTCCCCTCGGGCCCGCAGCTGCGCGAGCTGATGCCGCATCATCGCGCTGAGCACGCCCTGGCGTCGGTGCGAGGGCAGGACGCCGACGGCGGTCACCCCGCTGACCGGGGTGAGGATCTCACCGGGCAGGGTGAGCTCGAAGGAGTACGCACCGGCGGTGCCGACGGGCCGTCCGTCCGCCGTGACGGCGAGCAGGTTGCGGTCCATCTCGAACGCCGCCCACCAGACCCCGCCGCCGTCCTCGGCCGGGGTGTCCGGGAAGAGCCCGAACGCGGCATGGAGTGTGTCGACGAAGACGTCAAGGTCCTGGTCGGTCGTAGGACGGATCTCCATCACTGCCGCTGCCTCCCCGGGATACCGGCACCACGGCTCGTGGTGTCCCGCCACAGTGCAGCGTTGACCCGTGGCCAGGTCAAGCGAATTGCGGCCGGTCACGGAACTCCCGGCCTGCGCGCACGACTTCCTCCCGGGCCCTCCATGACCGGCCGCCGGCTCGTACCGCACGTGGCGGAGCGAGCCGGCGAACCGGGGCGCCTCAAGTCCAAGGTTGCGCACCCCCCGCCTGCGTGCCGCCCGCGGGCGGGCCCCAGGCGCCGGTGGAGTTGAAGCCCGGCGTCGGCGCGGACCTCGTATAGTCCGCCTGCACCGGAGGCAGTAGTCCTTGCGGGAAGGCGTAGGTGATGGGCACCACGACCTGGTCCACCGCCGTGGCCAGTCCCTCCCGGCACGCCGCGTGCACCGCCTCCCGCATGGCCCGCACGCCCTCGGTGCGCATCATGATCCGCTCGGGACTCACGCGGCCCAGCATGGACGCGATCAGGTCCGCAACGAACCTGCCGACCAGGGCGTACCCGCGGCGCGAGCGCCACATCTGCCACCCCAGGTAGAGGCTCGTACCGTAGGAGAAGACCGAGACGTAGGCCTGGCAATTGCCCTCCGTCAGCACCAGGCGACTGCGGACCTGGTCCCGGCCCAGTCCGGTGGCGATGACTCGTTCGGCGCGGCCGATGGGGATGTAGCGACGTGCGAGCGTACCCGCGATGGAGACGTACGCCGAGTCGAGAGATCCGCTCCGGTCCGCCAGCAGGACCTGCCATTCGGCGATCGGTTCGACCAGGCGCATCCCGAGCAGAGACACCCAGCAGACGATGCCCGAGGCGATGTACGCCAGCACGATCATGGCGGCGAATCCCTTGGCACTTCCTCCGGCAAGGAGGATGAGCCCGAAGAAGAAGAACGGCAGGAACGCCAGGAACGAGGCGAGGAAGACGGAGACGATCAGCCGGAGCAGCAACTGCCAGCGGACCGTGTCGTTGAGGTAGGTCTCCACCGGGATGTGCTTCAGGTTCTTGTCGAGATAGGCGGCGTTGGCGTCGCCGCCTCTCCATCCCGGCGGGCTCGTGTATCCGTTGTCGTTCATGTGTCCCGCCGGTCACGGATCCGAGGTAGCGAGGATTACCCACCGTCGATGGATGGTCACATACCTCCAAAGGTCTCGAAATTGCGACAGTCCAACTACATGGCACGAGTGCGGATTTGAGCGGGAAATCTTGAAGTATCTCGTCGGGCATACGGTCCGGGGCGTGGGAGATGGGGCGGGTCCCGGGCATGCGAGATGGGGCGGGGTCTCTGAAAGCCGCCGCCGCAGTCCGAAGGCAGCGGATTCGCGCTGGTCACCCGGCCGCGACGCTGAGGACCGGCCCGACGATGGACATGTCGCCGCTGAGCTGGGCGACCTGTGAAACGGTCACGTTCTCGAAGGTGATGGTGCGGGTGGGAACAGCGGGGTGGGAGAGCCACGTGGGCAGCGCGTCGGGTGTGACGGTGACCCTGCGGTCCGCCGGGAGCGGAGCGTCGCCCAGTCCGACGAGCGTGCCGGACAGCTTCTGGGCGTACAGGGTCACCACGTCCTTGCCCTTGACCGTGGATGTGGTCGCGGGCTTGGCCCGCAGACGCACCGCCGCGCGGCCGTGGCCCGCCGTCAGGTCGAGGTCGCCGAAGTCCAGCGACCGTGCGGTGAACTTCAGCACCCGCTTGGACCCGGCCGCGGTCCGGACGGTGACCACACCGCGGAAGGTACTGCCGCGGAGTACGAGTCTGTCGGCGCGCAGCACCCAGGGGACGTTCGGCGGACGGGCCGGCAGTTGGTCGACCGGCGTGCCGGCACCTGCCGGTGCCTTGGACGTGCGGATGCCGCCAGGGGCGAGCAGCGTCTTCGAGGCCGCTGGTGTGGCGTGTTGCAGGGCCAACGACAGGGCGGCCACTGCCGGCACCCAGACGAGAGGACACAGCAGTTGGCCGGTCAAGCGGCTCTTCACCGCACTGCTCGGACGGCAGGGCCAGGACTCCGGCCCGCCTGCCGCACAACCGGTCAGGTCGTCACTCGCCACCATGGTCCTCACCCGCGGGAATGGTCGTCGGAGGAATCCAGGCACAGGCCAGGGATCCGCCGATCAGGCCGGAGATCAATCCGATGAGGAGGCCCCCGAAATTGGCGACGGGAAACGAGATGAGGGCGAGCAGAATGACCGTGATCCCCGCGAATGCGCGCGCCTGCCGATGGAACCAGAGGGAGATGGCCAGGGCCACGAGCAGAACCCCGATGATCAGCGACCCCGCGCCGGCCGAGGTCGACAGCGCCAGGGGGATGGCGCCGAACTTCAAGTGCGCGTACGGAAAGTAGATGATGGGCAAGCTCGCCGCGAAGGTGAAAAGGCCTGCCCAGAAGGGCCGTTCGTTCCGCCAGGTTCTGAATCCTCGTCGGGCGTCGGTGGCGGCGGCACGCAAGTTCCGGCGTCTGCCGAATAGTTCGAAGAACACGTGGGCTTTCCGTGATGTTCGGCGGGCGGGAGTATGCGGCGAGCGGGGGCGAAGGGTGCGTGCTTCGTAACGATGGGTCAGAAGCACTCGTGGTGGCCTTGCCTGAGCCGCACATCGAGGTCCGGAACGTTGAACGTGGCGGCCGAGACCGCGACCGTGGTGAAGTGCACATCGCTCAGGGAGGCCGAATCCGCCTGCTGGGCAAAGCCGTCGGGATCGAAGAACCGGGAGTTCCTGTCCCCTCGACTGATCGGGCCCTTGCTGACCGCTCCCGCCGCCACACCGATGTCGAGGTCGTCGAAATTCGCCTGTGAGCTCGACAGGGATGTCGCGTCGAGGAACAAGTTCTTCGCCTCGACCCGGCGCCGTTCGCCGCCGGTGACCCTCAGTGTGTACGGGCCCAGGACCGGGATCGGGACCACCACGGACTGGCACAGCCCGCTGATCTCCGCACGGCTGGCGCCGGTGACCACGACCGGTACGAGGGCGCCCTTCCTGGTCACGTCCACCATGCCGTAGATGCTCAGACCACGGACGTCCAGAGTGTCCAGGGCCACCTGGAACTTCTGGCCGGAGATGAGGAACGACGCGGCCAGCGCTCCTTGCGCCATGCCGATACCGAGGGCCGCGGCGGCCATGACACTCGGGACGAGAACGGCGGCAAAGCGCTTCCAGGAGGTCCTGCCGGCGCGGTGCAGCATCCCGTCTCCTCCGGTCACGACGTGGGCTCGCCGATGTCAGACACGGGTAGGCGACGTCCCTGTCTCTAGTGGCGGATCCTAGGCTTCCGGGCGGGGTGGCCGACGGCGCGCCAGGTCGGCCAGATGGGTGATGCGGTTTGCGTTACGGCATCCGGATGACGCGGGGCGCGGGGTCGCAGACTCAGCCGACGGCTACGTTCCCGGGCCGGGTCGGCCGGTGACTCGTGGCAGGGCCTGTTCGGCCCAGATCACCTTGCCCTGGGGGGTGTACCGGGTGCCCCAGCGCTCGGCCATCTGCGAGACCAGGAACAGGCCCCGGCCTCCCTCGTCCATGGTCGCGGCGTAGCGCAGATGCGGTGAGGTGCTGCTGCTGTCGGACACCTCGCAGATGAGCGTACGGTCGCGGATCAGCCGTACGTGGATCGGCTCGGAACCGTAGCGGATCGCGTTGGTGACGAGCTCGCTGAGGATGAGCTCCATGCTGAAGCCGAGCTCGGACAGGCCCCACTCGTCGAGCTTCCGGGACACGGTGTCGCGCATCCCGGCCACGGCGGCCGGGTCGAGCGGCACGTCCCAGTCGGCGATCCGGTCGGACGGCAGCCCCCGGGTGCGGGCGATGAGCAGGGCGACGTCGTCCTTGGGACGCCCGGGCAGCAGTTCGTCCAGTACCGCCTGGCAGCTCTCCTCGGGCGACCGGTCGGGGTGCCCCGCCAGCGCGTCGCGCAGCAGCTCCATTCCCACGTCCAGGTCGCGTCTGCGGTCCTCGATGAGGCCGTCGGTGTACAGGACGAGCTGGGCGCCCTCCGCGATGTCCAGTTCGGCGGTCTGGAAGGGCAGGCCGCCCAGGCCGAGGGGAGGCCCGGTCGGCACGTCCACGAACGTGACGGTTCCGTCGGGGTGGACCAGCGCGGGCGCCAGGTGCCCCGCACGTCCCATGACGCAGCGGCGCGTCACGGGGTCGTAGATCGCGTACAGGCAGGTGGCGCCCACGACGCCCGCGGCACCATCCGTGTCCCGCTCGTCCTGGTCGATCCGGCCGACCAGGTCGTCCAGATGGCTCAGCAGCTCGTCGGGGGGCAGATCGAGGGTGGCGAAGTTGTGCACCGCGGTCCGCAGCCGCCCCATCGTGGCGGCGGCGTGCAGCCCGTGGCCGACCACGTCGCCGACGGCCAGCGCCACCCGGCTGCCCGGCAGGGGAATCACATCGAACCAGTCCCCGCTCACGCCCGACTGGGCGGGCAGGTAGCGGTAGCCGACGTCGAGGGCGCTCTGCTCGGGCATTGCCCGCGGCAGCAGGCTGCGCTGGAGGGTGACCGCCAGCGCGTGCTCGCGGGTGTAGCGGCGGGCGTTGTCGATGCTGACCGCGGCACGGGCCACCAGTTCCTCCGCCAGTGACAGCTCCTCCTCGTCGAAGGGTTCGTGCTGCTTGTCGCGCCAGAAGTTGGCCATGCCCAGTACGACGCCGCGGGCCTGGATGGGCGCGGCGATGAGGGAGTGGATGCCGTAGTCCATGATCGCCTTGGTGCGCTCCGGGTCCTGCGCGTGCCAGCCCGTGGCTGTCGACAGGTCTGTCACCAGTTCGGAACGGCCGGTGCCGTAGCCGCGCGCCTGGGGCGTGGAGGGCAGAAAGTCGATCAGCCGGCCCTTTTCGTAGAGCGGATGGTCGTTGCGGATGCCGAACACTGCGGTGCGTCGCATGCCGGTCGCCGTGGGGGCGGGCTCGTCGCCGTGCAGCACGGCGTCGGCCAGGTCGACGGTGACGAAGTCGGCGAAGCGGGGTACGGCGACCCGCGCCAGCTCGTCGGCGGTGCGCCGCACGTCCAGGGTGGTGCCGACGCCGAGTCCGGCGTCGTACAGCAGCTTGAGCCGCTCCCGTGCGACCTCCGCCCTGCCGGTGACCGCCTGCAGCTCGGTGGAGTCGCGCAGCGTCACCACCGTTGCCTCGATGCCTCCGTCGCGGCCCGTGGGCCGCTGGTTGACGGCCAGCAGCCGCTCCCCGGAGAAGTGCACCTCGTCGGTGGCCTCACGCCCGGAGACGAGCAGCTCCACCGTCCCGGCGTCGAGGTTCGACAGCTCCGACACCAGTCGTCCCTCGGCGTCGGGCGGCAAATCCAGCAGCCGTCTGGCCTCGTCGTTCGCCAGCAGCAGCCGCCCGTCGCCGGCGATGATGAGCACTCCTTCGCGCACGGAGTGCAGCACCGTGTCATGGTGGTCGTACATGCGGGTCATCTCGTCCGGGGCCAGGCTGTGGGTCTGCCGTCGCAGCCGTCTGCTCATCAGTGCCGTCCCGCCGGTGGCCACCACGAGCGCCCCGGCCCCGGCGCCCAGGATGATCGGTAGTTGCCGGTACACCTGATTGGTCACGTTCTTGACCTTCAGCCCCGCCGACACCAGGCCCACCACCTTGCCCCCGGCGTCCTTGACGGGAACGGTGGCCTGTACCTCCTGGCCGAGCGGGCCGTGGACGCTTTCCATGTAGACCTTCCCCGCCAGCGACGGCCCGATGGTGCCCACGAACCGTTTTCCGATCAGGCCCGGCAGGGGGTGGGTGTACCGGATGCCCTTGGTGTTCATGACCACGATGAAGTCGACGCCTGCGGCCTTGCGGGCCGCCTCGGTGAGCGGCTGGAGAATCTTGGACGGTTCGGGGCTCTCCAGGGCCGCCACGATCCCGGGAGAGTGCGCGAAGGTCTCCGCCGTGGCCACGGAGCGGCGCTTGGCCTCGGCGGTGGTGTCCCGCTCCGACTGCAGGGCGAGGGCCAACACACCACAGGCCACGAGCAGCACGACCAGGGCCACCTGAAGAACGAACACCTGCCCGGCTACACTTCGCGGGCTCCTGCTGACCAGTGGCCTGAGTGAAAGACGTCGAAAAGCGGCGAAACGATTCGCCATGTGACCTTTCTAGCACTGGTGATCCCGAGCGGCCACGGCCCAGCCGTGACCCGTGATCGCCCGGGGACGCGCCCACCCGCCTAGGGCGGCGGCACGAGCCCGACCGGTGGCATCTCTCCGCTGTACCGTCTCCGGAGACGATCACCGCGAGGGGCGGGATGACGAATGATCTCCGGTTCGGTTGGGAACTGAGCGGCACCGGTTGGGCGACCTGCCGCATCGCGGACGGCTCTTCGGAGCGGCAGGACACCGTCGGCTACTGCACCGATGCCCTGGCCGACCTGCTCCATGGCGTCGCGGGTCTCTACGGCACCTTCGCCGTCCAACGCTTCTCCTTCGACCTCGAACCGGCCGAAGTGAGGTGGGTCCTGCGCCGCAGGGGCTCGGACGTCGACATCACGATCTACCGGTTTCCCGACATGTCCACGAGCCTCGACGCGCCCGACCGAGAAGGCACACCCTCCTGGACCTCCACACAGACCCGCGGCCTCCTCGGGCACGTCGTCATGGAGGCCGCGCAATCAGTGCTCCGGCTCCACGGTGAGGACGGCTATCTGGCGCAGTGGGTCGAGCACCCGTTTCCCGTCGCCGCCCTTCAGGACCTCCGTCGACTGCACCTCCAGCACGACGGGTGTGAACGCGAGCACGATGTGGCGTTTCCCTAAGGGCTGTCCCGTAATCCCCGGCGGGCGCACGACGACAGCTACGGCACCTCGCCGCGTTGTCGGATCGCCCGAATACGCCCAGTATGAGGACGACCCTCCGCCTTGCGATGCACCGCATCTGACGCCGCGCGCTGATCCACCGGGGATTACGGGACAGCCCTTAGCCTGGACATGCCTGGGTTCACAAGGCGATCAGGACGATGGTGATGAGCACGGCGATCACGCCGAAGCCGGCTCCCATCACGCAGCCGGGGTTGTTCGCCAGGTCGGAGAGGCGGGCCAGGAGGGTGGGGGGTCTCGGCGGGCCGGCGGAGGGCTCCGGGGTCGGCATGGGCGCTGGGACGGTGTAGGGCGACCGGGGGGCGGAGGGGGCTCGCTCGCTCCGGCTGAGCACGTCGCGCAGGATCTGCTGCCACAGGACCGGCGGCAGGTCGGGGACCCGGCCGTCCGCCGGGGCGACGATGCTCTGCCGGAGCCAGTTGCCCCCGGTGGGGTGGCTGTCCCGGGCCATGCGGTGCAGCAGCTCCTGCAGATCGCGCAGATAGCGTTCGTCCCGGGCCAGCGGGGCGACGGCCCAGGTGAAGAGGTCGGCCGCCCGGGTGACCATGGCCGTCCGGGAAACGGGTTCCGGGGCCTGCCCGTACGGCGTGAAGTACAGGCCGTTGTGGAGCACCTCCGCGCACAGTTCGTGCCGCATCTCCGGCCGGCGCCCCTGGACGCGGTGATCATTCCCCAGCTCGTCCAGCAGGAGTTCCACCGACTCCGTCGGCAGATCGCCGGAGCGCAGCTCGCCGAGGAGCGACTCGTCGGGCAGGCCGCGCAGTCGCGCCGCCAGCAGACTGCGTCGCATGTGGTCCCCGCGCTGATGGCCACGGAGGTCCTCGTGGAGTCCGTACACCTCGTCGGCGTCCGGCGGAAGGCCGCCGACGGGTGCGACCGCCCCGTGGACGGGCGTATGGAGGGGCCGCGGAGGAGCCATCGAGCCAGGACCCGCGGGTGCGGGACCCGCGGGTGCCGGGTCCACATGAGAATCCGGATACGGATCCGCGTACGGGTCCGGATCCGGGTCCGGGTAGGAGTCCGGATACGGATCCAGATACGGGTCCGGATACGCGTACGGCTTCGAGGGCGGCGGAGCCGTCACCTCGGCCCGTTCCCGGTCCTCGCCCCCTTCCCGGACCGGGCCCGGCTCCGCGGAGCGCGGCGCGGGCGCGTCGGCGCGCGGGCCGGGTCGGCGGTCGGTGCTGAGGATCTCGTTCAGCAGGACGCGCCGCCGCGCCCACTCCAGCTCCGCGCCGCCGCCGAGCTCCTTGACCAGCTGGGGCACACCGGGGCCGGCCTCGGGGTGCGCGAGGAGGTGGTCCACCAGTCGGGCCGCCGCCTTGTGCTCGAACCGGGGGGTGACCCTGCGGCCCATGACCCGGGCCAGCGGACCGGCCCCGCCCGCGTCCGGCTCCCAGCGCGGGACGCACGTCAGACGCAGTTGATGGGTGTCCACCGTGTCGTGGGTGGCGAACGTCCACTCGTGGCCCAGCCAGGACCCGAAGAGCAGGAACAGCCCCAGATACACCACCGGCACGGTGTCCTGGTCCGGCCAGCCGGGCTGCCCCTTCTCCTCCGCGAGCAGCGACACCCGCTGCGCCGGATCGCGCAGCCACTCCGCGGCGACCAGGATCAACGCGTGCTTGACCGTCGGCAGCAGCTCCACCATGGCCTGGAGCCGCTTCCGTGCCAGCGCCTCGAGCTGCGCGCACTCGATCACGCGCTGGCGTCCGGAGGCCTTCTCCGCGGACTCGCGGCTGCCCCAGCCGCCGTAGGAGAGGCCGAGGCACTGGCGGATCTTCAGGGTCGCGGGGTCACCGATCAGGACATGGCTGATCGTGCTGGGCCGGCCGCCCCGGTCGGTGGTGGGCCAGCGCTGGACGAGCATGACGGCACCGTCGCGGGACAGGGTGCGTACGACGCTCGGCCGCGAGGGTGACGTACCGGACACCCACAGCAAGGGGCCGAGCTCCCGGCCCAGTTCCTCGGCACGCTCGGCCGAGCAGGAGTGGGCGACGGCCTTCATGCCGGTGCCCTGGCGGCCCTGGTTGCCGTCCCACCGGAAGACGACCTGGTGCACCGAGCCCCCGGCGCCGCCACCGCCCGGCCCGTGCGCGCCGGCCTGTTCCCCGTGGGCGCCCGGACTCCTCCGATCCCCGAAGTCACTCACTTCGTCTCCCTCACCGTTCCCACCGCTCCCCCGCTTCGTCCGGCCCTCCCCGACGGCACCGCTTCGAACGCGGGTGCCTCGCCCACGGCGAACGCCTCGGCGCCGCCCGGCACGTCGACCATCCCGTGCAGCGCCAGCAGCGCGAGCAGCGGCTCCAGCACCCGCCGGGGACCCGCCCCCGCCGGATAGCGGCCCTGCTCCTCCTGGCCACCGGTGGCCGAGGCGACGTGCAGGGTGCACCGGCGGATCGCGTCGAAGGGGCGCAGCCAGGCCGGGCCCGCGTGCCCGCGCAGCAGCCCGTACACGTCCCGGCTCTCCTCACGCATCCGTTCGGGGTCGAGGGAGGTGGCCGGTGCCTGGCCGAGCCACCGGTCCACGGGCGGCTGGAACCGCAGGAGGTCCGCCTTACCGAGCACCATCGCGGCGGCCACGTCCAGATACGGTCCGTTCTTCGGCAGCCGGTCCAGGACGGTGCCGAAGGCCAGGTCGCCGTCCCTGTTCACCTCGACACCCCAGCGTTCCCTCGCGTGGTCCAAGTGGGGCAGCGGAAGAGCGAGCGCGGGGTCGACGACGAAGATCAGGGCGTCGATCCCGAGCAGGAAGCGCAGCGCGGCGTCGGTCCGTACGAGGTCCTCGCCGCCGAGGTCGAAGAAGGCGACCGGACGTACCTGCCCGTGGGCGTCGGTGATGAGGAGGGACTCCACGAAGCGGGCGAAGCCGTCCAGGCCGAGGGCGCCGGTGTGGTCGAGGACCTTGCCGTTGCGCAGCGGCTGCACCCGTTCCCGTACGAACCGCGCGTGCTGCTCCGGGTTGACGGACTGCCATTTCAGGCCGAACGGCTCCAGACCGCCGTCGGTGATCTCCGCGATCATCTGGGTCAGCAGATGGCTCTTGCCGGTGGACGACTGGCCGACCATCGCGACGGTCAGCGGACGGCCGTAGGTGAGGTAGGGCACCGGGATGAAGTGCTCGGGGAAGTCCCGGTCCGCGGTGCACTTCTGGACGGCGCCGCGCATGACGTCCTGGCGGCGCAGGGCGTTGCCGATCGTCGAGACGTCCAGCGGCTTGTACTGCATCCTGCTGTCGGTGACGAAGAGCGAGCCGAGGTCGAGCTGGATGTTCTCCAGGCAGTACGGGCACAGCACCTGGCCGTCGCTGCTGCGCCCGGCCGGTGTCCCGGGCCCCTGGTGGGCGACGGGTGCCTGCCGTTTGAGGTGCAGCGCCTGCTCGAACGCCTCCCGGTGCGCACGCGTGTCGTCGGCGGGCACGGTGAGCGTGACGCGCCGGGCGGCCCCCGGCGCCAGCAGGTCGAGCAGTTGGGCGGGGGTCGGCCGGTCGGCCGCCAGCGGGGCGAAGGCGCCCCGTAACGTCTCCGCGAGCACCCGGTGTTCGCCGAGGTCGGTGGGTGCCCGGTCGCCGGGGCCGGGCCGGCCGGTCACCAGCTGGTAGAGCACCTGGGCGGCGCTCCACACCGCGTCCCGGGAGTCGACGAGCCCCTCGCCCCGGCGTTGTTCGGGTGAGCAGTAGGGTGCCCGGCCCCACCGGGTCCTCGGCCGTCCGGTACGGGCCGCTCCCTCCAGCCCCCAGAGCTGGACCGAGGCGCCGTCCCAGAGCACGGTGGCGGGCGAGATGCCGCGCAGCACCAGACCCTGGCTGTCCAGCAGGCACAGGGCGAGCATCAGGTCACGGGTGAGGACCCGTTGGTCGGTCGCGGACATCACATGGGTGCGCGCGATGGCGGCGCCGCGCGGCGCGGCGTACAGCAGGAACGGCTCGGCCGCGTCCAGTTCGTAGCCGACGATCCTCGGGAAGAGTGCCGCGTACTCCGTTTCGTCGAGCGCCCGGCGCAGTTGCAGGGCGGTGCCCGCCTCCGCGTCGAGCAGGGCGCGCGCGGCCGGGTTCGCCGCGTCGGAGGCGTTCAGGCGGACCTGGACGCACTGGTGCCCCTCGTCGTCGAGCAGTCCGTTGCGGATCAGTTGGGGCAGCAGCGGATCGCGGCGTGACTCGGGGCCGAAGCGGACGGGGGCGACCCGGCGCCGGCCCGAGGGGACGGCGAACGCGAGCGTCTTCCACCGCGGACCGTCCGGCTCCGCCAGGTGGGGGTGCGAGGTGCTGGTCACCAGCGGTTGCCGTCCTCTCGGTCGTACGGGTGCACCGGGCGGGGATGCGGGGTGCGGGTCACCAGCTGTCGCCGTCCTCGTGGTCGTACGGGTCGAGGCCGTCGGCCGGGGAGCTCTGGCGGGAGCGGACGGTGTCCACCACGCCCATCCGCAGCGGGGTGAGCCGGACCAGCCCGGCGTACCGTCCCGACGAGGTCCACAGCGTCTGCTCCGGCGGTACGCAGCCGCTGGTCCGCCAGGTCTTCTCGACCTCGTCGCGCACGGCCTCCGGTGCGAACCTGATCCACACCGCGGCCGCCGGGTCCCGGCTGAGCACCGTTCCCTGTTCGGGTGAGGACAGCTGGACCACGGCCTGCCGGTCCGCCTCCGTGCCGACCAGGTCGGCCACCCGGCGCGGGTCGGTGCCCAGCAGGTTCGCCGAGCCCGCGCGGGTGCGGTGGTCGGCGGCGAACGGGGGCGGGGCCAGTACGCCGTTGTGCTGGAGGTGGCGGCGGGCCGTCGAGAGCAGGTCGCGGACCCGTTCCTCGGTGCGCCGGACGGCGAGGGCGCCGGCCTGGCCACGCTCGACGGCACCCCAGTAGGGCTCCATCGCCACCATGGCGGCGTCCGTCAGATCACCGGCCAGGGCGGCGACGAGCTCCGGTCCGCCCTCCCCGTTCTCGCGGTCCAGCCAGCGCGGAACCCCCGCGGTGCGGTCCGCCCACGGGTCGGCGGCGCCGCCGACCTCCGCGGACTCGACGGGCTCGGTCCAGGAGGCCCCGTCCTGCCAGGCGTACGCGCTCGCCCAGTCGCTGTCCCCGTCGTCGGGCACGGCGAACGTGTCCGTCTCCAGGACCGAGGCGCTGGTCAGCCAGTCGTCCGCGTCCAGCGGCTCGGTGCCGGAGGCGCCGGTGACCGTGGGGCGTTCGGGCTCGGGCACCGCCTCGGCGGCCGCGGCGGCCGCCGTCGCCCGCAGCATGCCGGCCACGGACCGGGCCGCGTCGGCGCAGTGCAGGCGCTCCTCGACGGCCCAGTGCTCACGGACCGCCTCGGCCAGCAGCGCGTCCAACCCCTCCAGGGCCTTGCGCAGCGCGGTGGTGGCGCGGAAGGCCGCCCAGGAGTCGATCGCGGTGCGCCACAGTCGGCGTGCCGTCTCCACCGCGACACCGAGACCCACCAGGAGACCGACGGCGCTCAGCCAGAGCGGGGGCTCGACCGCGTACGCCACCGCCACACCGGCCGCGGCGCCGCCGAGTGCCGCGGCCCGGGGGCCCCATCCCCAGGGGCCGGGACCTCCCGCGCCCCGCAGCCGGGACGCGCCGAGCAGTGCCACCGCGAGGAAGACCAGCGGGACGGCGATCGCCAGCGCCGCGAAAGGCCCCCGCCACAGCGCGCCGAGCAGTCCCGCCAGGGCCGCAGCGGGCAGTGCGCCACGCCCCGTGGCCACGGGGCCGCTGCCCATGGCCGGCCGTCGGGACACCGCTTCGGTGGAGTGGTCGGCGAGCTTGCGCACCAGTGCCGAACCCGGTACGGGCTCCACCCGTCCGGCCAGCCCGGTGAAGCGCTGGGCCACGGACCGCAGGGCGAGCCCCTGTCCTAGCAGCTTTCCGGCGAACTCGCGCAGTCCCTCGCCGATCCGCTCCCCCATGCCCTCGGCCGAGGGCACCCGCAGTCCGAGGGCCGAGAGCCGGGCCGCCGCCTCGGCGGCCGACGGTGCCATGCCGGAGCCGCCGCCGCGCAGAGCCGTGCCCACGAGGTCCCGGTACTCGCCGAGCGCCTGGTGCGCCTGGTCGAGGTCCGTCTCGAACGTCTGCCTGCGCGAGGCCCACAACAGCCCGGGCAGGGACCGCAGTGCGGCCAGTGCGTCCTCGGCGTAGTCGAGGGCCTGCGCGCAGGCGAGGTACGTGCTGTCCGCCATGCCGCCCGGCTCCCGGTGCCGTTGGTCGCGACCGCCCCGGCCCGCGACCAGGCTCCGCAGCGGCTCCGGCAGGTCGGCGCCGGAGGAGGCGGTCGCCAGCAGGTCGGGGGCGAGTTCGGTGTCCTCGCCCGCGAACCTGAGGAGCGCGTCGCGCCAGGCCCGGTCGCGCACCTCCAGCGGCAGATCCTGCTCCAGCAGCCGTACCCCGGGCGCGGCGACGGCGTCGGGCAGCGCTCCGAGGCCGTCGAGGACCTTCAGGTACACGTCCGGGACCGACAGCACGTCCACCAGGACGGCGAGCGCCTCCGGGGCGTCGGGCTCGGGCTGTTCCAGCGCCGTGCGCGCGGAGCGCAGATCGCCCGCCCACAGCAGGGCGGTGCCCGAGGCCCGCAGCACCGCGGGGCGCACCAGGCGCCGGTCCGGCTGGAAGGCCTCGTCCTCTCCGGCGTACGAACCGGGTGCGCTGCCCACCAGCAGGACCAGGATCCTGATCTCGCCCACGGCCCGGTAGGCGGTGAGCAGTTCGTACTGCCGCTGGTGGTCGGTCAGCCCGGCCGGGGTGTCGACCACCAGGAACAGCGGGTCGTCGGGTTCGGGCAGCCCGGCCCGCCCCAACTGCCGGGCGACACTGGTCCGCAGGGCCTTGGCGGTGTCGAGTTCCGCCGCGCCGCTGCGCAGGTCGAGCTGGATGACGGTGCCGAGGTCTTCGGACGTCTTCACTCCGGGTCACCGTCCCAGGGGTTGCGGCGGGAGCGCTCGCCGTCGTCGCCGTACGGGCCGGTGTCACCGGGCTCGTCCCAGGGCACCGTGGGCCGGTCGGTGCCGCCGGGGCCCCGATCCACGCGGTCACCCCGATCACCGCGGCCGGCGTCGTACCCGTCGTACCCGTTGTCGTAGTCGTCCACGGACGCGCGGCGCGGACGTTCCTCGGTGCCGCTCGGGTACTTGTCGAAGGAGGTGCGCGGTGCGGTGCCCCAGTCGTCGTCATCGGGCTCGGCACGCCGGGGTTCGGGGAACTCCTTGCGGACGCGTGGCTCGGGAGTTCCGCCGCGTACGTGCTCCAGCAGCGTGCGCAAGGTCGGCTGGACGGCGCGCTGGTCCCCGAACTCGGTGTCCAGCGCGGCCGGCAGTGTCTTCGCCCAGAACTCCCACAGCGGGCGCACCCATCCCTCGACCCGCTCGCCGCCCCGCTCCCGGCGGTCGGCCAGCAGCTCCAGCTGACGCGGGGCGGTCTTCTCGACGAGTTCGACGAAGAGCGGATGCGGTTCGCTCGCGCTCCTGGCCAGACCCAGCGGCTGAGCCCCCATCAGTTCACGGCAGTAGTCCTCCACGGTCCGTTCGTCGTCGAGGACGGTCCAGCGTTCGTAACTGCGCAGCAGCTCCGCCCAGCTCGACACCCCGCCGGGGAAGTCCCCCAGCCGCAGCCGGACGCCGGGCACATGGGCGCCCTTCTCGGGGAACAGCCGCAGCCGCAGCCGTTCCGGCGACGCCGACTCGCCGTCCACGACGTCGACCTGGCCGTTCCACATGCAGCACAGCAGCCGGTGCAGGATGACGCGGCGGTCCTCCTCGCTGCTCACCATCCAGCTGTCCCGGTAGCCGAGCCGCTGCCGCCAGCGCAGCACGTCCTGGGCCTGCTCGGAGTCCTTCGCCCTGGCCCACTGGCGCAGCACCTTGCGGGCTTCGGGCACCTGGGTGAGGCTCATCTCGCTGCGGAAGAGAACCACGGTGACGGAGTCGCTCTCCACTCCCCGGTACTCCACGGAGTTCTTGGCGTCGGACGGCAGCCGCAGCGCCTTGCCGAGGTACTCCTGCACCTCCTCCACGGCCTGCACGCGCGGGTGGGTGACCAGGACCCGCAGCGGTCCGGTGCCCTCCGGCGTGAAGCCCACCGGCAGCAGCCCGGTCAGCTTGCGGCCGAACAGGTCGAGCGCCTCCTTGCTGACCTGGTCGGCGGCGTCCGCGTCGCCCGCCGCGGCGGCCAGCAGGGTCCCCATGGCGGGCAGCAGCGGGCGTTCCTCCAGGTGTTCGCCGCTCTCCGCGAACAGTCGGGTGATGCGGCCCTCCAGCTGTGCCTTGACGACCGCGACCGCGTTGTCCGGATTGCGGCGGCTGAGTGTGTGGACCTCGCGCCAGGTGTCCCCGTCGATCATCCTGAGCAGGAGCGCGGCCTCGTCGTCGTTCTCGCGCATTCCCTCCCGGCGGATCAGCCGGGTGACCAGGTCCTCGTAGAAGTGGTTGAGGGTGCGCTGCGGCGGCAGCAGATACGAGATTCCGGTGCGGTCCTCGTACAGTTCGAGGCCCTTCTGCGCCGAGACCTTGCGTTCCTGGTCGGAGTGTTTGCGGAAGGCGTTGACCAGGCGTCCGAGGTCGGCCCCGGCGGTGCCGGCCGGGGGCTGCCACTGCTGCTGCTGTTCCCGCCAGGCCTCGTGCCACACGGTCCGGCTGCGCCACTGGTACCAGCGGTCCTGTTCCTGGAGCGCCGCCTGCACGTCGTCGTCGCCCCAGCGGGCCGGTGACATGCCGGCCAGCCGGCCCTTGATCCTGGGGGTCTTGGGCGGCTGATCGGTCACGCCCTGCGGGCGCTGGGGGGCGCGGGAGCGGCTGTCGAGCATGCCGAGGAAGCCGAGCCGGGCGATCGGTTCGTCGCTGCCCGGGACGCCTCTGACGATACGTTCGGCGAGGAAGGGGTCGACGGTCTGGAGGAGTTTGTCGATGGCGGGGCGCGGGGCGAAACGGTCGGCCATCGAGGCAGCCTGCCGGTCGGCGATGGACTGGAGGTCGGACAGCAGCCGCTGCATGTCCGTGATCCGTTCGCCGAGCGCCTGCTCGATGGCCTTGCCGCCGCGCGGCAGCGGATCGGGTTCCGGGACGGCCAACTGGGCGCGTTCCCACAGCTCTTCGAGGTGGGAGTCGGCGAAAAGCTGCCGGATCAGCGGCACCGCGCCGTCCCGCAGCACGGCGCGCGGCCGCTCCACGAGATCGGTGACCGCCTCCCGCAGCAGCCGGCCCGCCACCAGGTCGGCCAGTTGGTCCATGGGGGCTGTCATGGAGGCGACCAGGCTGGTGGAGACGCCCTGTCGGCCGATGCCGGTGGGGGACACGGCGCTGCGGTGCACACCCCGGTTGATGAAGCTCGCGGCGAAGGTCTGGAAGTCGTCGTCGGTCGCCGTCGCCCGGCCCCGGGGGCGGCTGTCGCCCAGTTCGGTGCCGATCAGCGACATCACCAGGGAGACGATGGAGCGGCGCAGGTCGTCCTGGCGGATGCCCGCGGTCGGGCTGAACAGGAAGGCCGTGGGCAGGATGCCGGTGCGCAGGCGGATCGGTGTCGTGCCCGGGTAGCGGATGCCGAGCCCGGAGTCGAGGTCGAGGTCGAGGTCGCCGATCTCCGTTCCCTCGCTCGGCGCGTTCTGCGCGTCGACCAGCCGGAACAGATCGACCAGCGCCCGGGCCGCGTTGAGCTCCGCCTCCCGTCCGCCGCCGCCCGCCGAGGAGAACGAGGACGGCATCACGACCAGCGGGTAGATCTTCACGCCGTCGAAGCGGCGCAGCTGGAAGGCGTGGTTGATCAGGTGCAGATAGTCGAGGAAGATCCCCGCTCCGGTGCCGCCGGCCACCGAGAAGGCGACGAACACATCGCAGCCGTTGACCTTGCCGCCGCCGAGCTCGGCCAGTTCACCGGCCGACTTGGCGATGGCGTCGATCGCCTGGAGCAGCGGTTCGAGGACGGGGGCGAGGCTGTGCCGGAGCGTGGCGAAGAGGGCGGCGCGTCCGACGGTGGGCAGCTGGCCCGCGCCGTTGTGCAGCGGGGTGACCTTCGGTTCGTCGATGCGCGGCGGCAGCCAGTCGGCGACCTCGTCGCGCAGGCTCGCCCGGAGCATCTTGGTCAGTTCCGGTGACGCGTCGAAGTTCGGCAGCAGGTTGTGGGTGGCCCGGGAGGTACGGGCGTACGCGGCCCGCAGCGAGGGGTCCACGTTGAACTGGGGCAACCGCTGAAGGTCGGACTCGCTGTAGTCCGCGTACACGAACTGGAGGCAGTCGGGCAGCTGGTAGGGGGCGTGTCCGCTCAGGTGGCTGAGCGCGACGCCGTCCGGTCCGCACAGCTCGGCGCGGAGTTTGCGTTCGAGTTCGGCGCCGACCAGGCCACCGGTGCCGCCCAGGCCGACGAAGAGCATCGGCTGGAAGATCTTCATGGGTTTCCTCCCCGCTTGCGGCCGTCGCGGCGGCCGGTTCGTGCTCGGTACGTCCGTGGAGTGCGCGCGGTACGGCGGCCGCGCCGCGGTGCGGTGCGCGGGGGCGGCCCGGTGGCACCTCGGGCCGCCCCTGGCGTCACAGGTACGACCCGTACGAGCTCCCGCTCTCCCCGGTACCGGTCGCGGAGGTGGTGGAGCTCGCGGTCGTGCGGGTGGAGGGCCGCGGTCGGCGGACCTTCGAGGCACGGGTGTCCTCGCCGAGGGCGAGGCTCAGCGTCTCGGTCAACTGGACCTGGCCGCGGGCGGGCAGCGGGGTCCGGCCGCCGCCGCGCTTGCGCAGGACCGCCCCGCCCTCGGGGCTGCGCTGGACGGCGTACGGGCCGTGCGCGCGCCGCTCGATGCGTGGGCTGCGGTGGGGTTCGACGACGGCGAACTCGTACCACTGCTTGTGTCCGTGTCCGGCGAGGTGCTCGCCGAGGACGTCGCCCTCCGCGGAGACCAGCCGCAGCACCAGGCCGAAAGGGTCCCTGCGGACGCGGCGCTGGCGCAGCCAGGCGAGGACCGCCGCGGTGATCAGCGCGATCAGCGCGACGGCGGACACGAACGCCCACCAGTACTTCGCCCAGATGCCGGGCTCGGGTGTGACCCGCACCGAGAGCGGGGTGCGCATCAGCGTCCGGTCGTGGTCGGTGGTGTCGACGACGGTGACGGTGCCGCCGAGTCGCAGCCCGCCGTCACCGAGGCGGTCGCCGAAGAGGTCGCGGGGGGCGACTTCGACCGTGACCTTCCGGGTTCCGGACTCGCCGGGCTTCACCTGGATCTCGGCCGGGGTGACGGTGAGCAGCCCGGCCTTGAGGTCGGCGACGGACAGCCGCAGGGTGTGCGGGGTGTCGCTGGTGTTGTGGAGGGCCAGTGTGCCGGTGACCGTGGAGCCGGGGTGGGTGTTCGCGGTGGGCAGTTCGAGCGTGGTGGTGACGGGCAGTGTTCCGGGCGCGATCTGGCCGCTCTCGCTGCGGGTGTCAGCGCTCAGCCCCGAGGCCGTCAGCGTGCCGCTCACCTTCAGCGCGCCGTCGGCGCTCTTGGGGATCTCGACGGAACCGGTGAAGGAGCCGTCGCTCGCCTTGGAGTCGGACCCCTGGCCGTCGTCGGTGAGGCGCAGCGCCTCAGGGTCGAAACCGTGGCCGGTCAGTTCACTGCTGACGCGCAGCCCCTCATAGTCACGTGCGTCCTTGATCTCGTAGCCCTCGCGGGTCTGCAGACGCATGGTCACCGTGACCTTGTCGCCGGCCTGCGGGGACGGCGGGTCCATGGTGATGGCGCCGCGCAACTCCCCCTGCCACAGCACGCTGACGGCGACGGGCCGGGAGCGGTGGCCCTCCGGGGCCTCGGCCTTCACGCGCCAGGTGCCGGGCACCGGGTCGACGATCTTCAGGGCCTCGACGGTGCCGCTGCCGCCCGCCAGCTCGAAGCTCGACCTGCGGTACGTCCCCGTGGTGGGGACCTGATGGCCGTTGGGGTCGAGGTAGGTGATCTTCACCTGGGGGTCGCCCTTGTCGACGACGATGCTGCCCACGGTCGCCAGCGGCGAGATGCCGATCTCCACCGTGGCCGGCGGCCGCTTGCTGGGTCCCTCTTCGTGGCGCAGGCAGTGGGCGGCGGCGAAGATCTTCTCCAGCATGGGGCCGACGTCCTTCGCCCCGGAGACCTTGCCCGCGGTGGGGCGGGCGGAGGGCAGTTCGACGCAGCCCTTCTGGTATCCGCCGGCCGCGATCCGTTCGAGCTGCGCCTTGTCGGAGTCGGACCCGAAGCCGAGCGGCCAGATCTGGACGTGCTGGGCGGCGGCGTTCTCGAGCTCCTGCGTCAGCTGGCGTTCGCCCTCGTCCTTGCGGTGCGCGGGGTCGCCGTACTTGGGGGTGTCCTGGACGTCCAGCTTCCCGTCGGTGAGGAGGAACAGCACGCGGGGCCCCGACGGGTCGGTGCCGGTGGTGAGGTCGTGCACTCCCTGGCGTATCGCGCTCGGGAAGTCGGTGCCGGTGCCCTCGTTCTTCGTGCGGCTGCGCAGCTTGCCGACGCAGGCGCCGATGGTCTCGCGGCCCGCGGCGTCCAGCGTGGTCCGCGGGCACACCGGGTCCACCGCGCGCTGGGAGTCGGACTCGGCGGCGGCGAACCCGAAGACCGTGGCGTGGGAGGACGAGGAGACGTCGCCCAGCGCGATCCGCGCGGCGGCGGCCTTCTCGGCCTTCATGTCCTCGGGTGCGAGGCTGGCGGACTCGTCCACGGCGATGGAGTAGTTGACCGCCGGGAAGGCGGGTGCGGAAGCCGCCGCCGGCACCTGATCCTGACCGGCGGATGCCAGCAGGGACACCAGCACCGCCATGCCGCCGAGCGCGTGGCCCGCGGCGCGCCGCGCCCGCCCCCTTCCTGCCTGCCGTCTTCCCGTGATGCTTCCCACGGCCGTCCCCCAGCTTCTTGGTTCGTCTCTGCGTCGAGTGCGTGCGGTGTGTCGAGTGGTGTGCCGCGTGTCAGCGGGCGGTCAGACTCCAGGCCAGGGCCAGCACCGTCGAAGGGGCGAGCGAGCCCACTCCCCAGCGGATGGCCCGGTACTTGGCGGACAGGATCGAGCTGACGTCCACGGCCTGGACGAGCAGCCATCCGGCGGGATCACGTCCGGCCTCGGTGACCCCGGCGGACAGCCCCGCGAGATCGCGGGGAGCCAGCAGGTCGCCGAAGAACGTCACCCCGTCCCGGCCGCGGACCGTGCGAGTACGTGGCATGAGCGCCCCGACCAGCGCGGTCACCGCGACCACCCAGAGCACACCGGCGAGGATCAGCGTCACGTCGGCGAGCCCGCGCCAGTCGAGTGGGCCGTGCCGCCCGATCAGGAACGCGGGCAGCGCCAGCGTTCCGGAGAGCAGTACGGCCGCCTTCGCGTCGGCCCGGCCGAGGTCCTCCCTGACCGTGCTCAGCAGTCGTTCGGCGATGCGCTCCCCCCGGTCGGACCCGTGCGGACCCCCGTCCTGCACGGGCCCGACCGGGTCGCAGGAGGTGCGCGCCGGGCCGTCGCCGGTCACCGGTCCTCCTCCGCCCAGGACCATCCGTCGTCCTGGGAGCGTGTGCGGCGGCGCGGCGGTTCGGGTTCGGCGTCCTGGGGGTCGCCCGGGTAGGGCTCTCTCGCGCGTGGTCCCCGGTCCGCCCGGGAGGGCGGTTCGTCCGCCACCCAGTCCGGAGTGAATGGCTCGTCGGCGGCCGGGGCCAGCTGCGGGGTCTCGCGGCGGGCAGGCAGCGAGCCGATGGGCCCCTGCAGGGGGTGGCGGCCCTGGTTGAGGAGGTTCAGGGCCTGTGTCTCCACGTCGTTGGACTGGATCTGACCGCTGGCGACCATGGCGAAGAGCCGGTCGACGCGTTCCTTCTCGTCCTGCCGCCCCTCCTGGCGGATCTTCTCCAGGAAGTCCTTGGCCGCCTCCGGCTCGGCCGCCAGCATGTAGCTGAGCTGTTCCAGCTCACCGCCCTGCAGCATCTTGCGGAACCCGGCCTGATGCACCCGGGTCACCTCCGCCGAGGCGTGCGCGTCCCGGATGCCGTCCATGTGCTCGATCGTCCGGTCGTCCACCCGCAGGCGGACGTACAGCCGCACCCGCAGGCCGAGTTCGGTGCCCAGCTCGGCCCAGCGCGCGCCGGCGCACTCCAGGGTGATGGCGCGGTCGGCCTGTTCGGCCTGGGTCACCCGGTAGGCCGACGACACCTCGCGCAGCCGCTCCAGCACCGGGGCGGTGAGCCGCTGGGCGACATCGGTGACGACCTCGGTGGCGACCAGATGGGGATCGGTCACGGTCCAGTGGATGTCCACCTCGGCCTTGAAGAAGGTGGTGCCGCCGGCGGCGGGCAGCTCCATCTGAAGTGTGGTCACAAAGGTGCCGAGCGCGATCTCGCAGATGGTGTACGGCCGCGCCAGCGCCCGCTTGTCGACGTGCTGGACACCGGAGACGGTGACCACGCTGTAGCCGCCGTTGCGGTAGAACAGCACCGAGGCCTTCTGGGCGCTCACCTGCGGGAACCCGCCGGTCGGCGTGTACTCCCGCAGGAACGGGCCCGCGGGCCCCGCGGCCGCCTTCCGAGCCCTCAGCCGCTCCCTCGCCTTCGCCCTCGCGTCCTGGTCCTCAGCCATGGCTGTCCTCCTCGCCCGTCCTCTCCTTCGGCGGGACGGCGAGCCACCACAGGGAGCGCGCCTGCGCGTCGGGGAGCGGATTCTCCGGATCGTTCATCATTCGGCGCAGCAGCCAGTCCAGCCGCCGTCGGTCGTTCTCCTTGGTCACCAGCGCGGGCAGCAGGGCCGCCAGCCCCGGCCGGGTCCCTTCGGTGCCGTCCTTGCGCACCCCCGAACGCAGCAGGGACTCCAGCGCGTCCAGAGCCACGTCCTTCGACCGCGCCGTGCTCAGTGCGCTCCACATCAAGTCGGCCGTGGGGAGCACGAGTTCGGGACGGATGACGGCGAGGGCGAGCGGCAGCGGCCAGTCGGGGCGGTCCGCCAGCGGGGAGTCGGGCTCGTCGGGCAGCACCTCGTCCACCGAGGTGAGGGCGAGCCGGACGGTGGTCACCAGACCGAGGTCCTGGTACGCCTCGCGCTTGTGGTGGGTCCAGTCGGCCATCCGCCGCAGCACCGTGGCGCCGTCCGGGAGCGCCAGCAGCCGTACGGCGTTGAACGAGGCGACCGCCAGATGCTCCCCGTCGTCGCGGACCCCGATCCGGGCCAGGGCGTCCAGGGCGTCGTCCGTCGTGTCCGCGGCGTTCCCGTACCCCAGTGCCATCGCCGCGGTCCAGCGCAGCGACTTCGTCCCGTACCTGCTCCAGTCGTCGACCAGTTTGAGCACCGCCTTGCGGTGCGACGCGTGACCGGCCGCCTGGTCCAGCGTGGTGGCCGCGAAGATCCTCCGGCGGGGCGTGGCCGCCTCGGCGAGCGGCCTGATCAGCTCCGCGTATCCGTGGTCGAAGTCCCGTGCGCACAGCTCCCCGGCGGCCACCGCGGCGCGCATCCACACCTGGGGGCGCGGATCGTCGGCGAGCAGCCGCAGCCAGCGCACGATCGGCGCCCGGACGGGGAAGTGCCGGTCCCAGATCTCGGTCAGCACCGCGGAGGGCAGCGCGGAACCCCGGTACCAGATCAGCCGGGCCGGGACCTCGGTGCCGGCCACCTCGATCCGGCCGTCGGTCAGTTCGGCGCGTGAGAGCGCGAGATCGGCTTCCGGGTCGTCGCAGAACAGAGGGCGGGCCGGGGTGTGGTCCGGATCGCACTGTACGGACAGCTCCCAGGTCAGCAGATGGGCGGCGGCGGCCACGGCGCTGTGCGAGGCCCCGCCCAGTACGGCGAGGGCGATACGGAACGCCACCGGGTGGAACAGGGCCGCCGTACCCGGCCGGCCCGCGCCGCCCTCCGGCTCGGCGGGAGGCGCCGTCAGCGCCCGGTCCACTCCGGCGAACCACTCCTGGGCCTGGTCGGCGGCGAGGCTCCGGCAACCGGCCAGCAGTTCGTCCCGGGAGACCTCCCCCAGTTGGTGTCCGGCCAGCAGCGAGGCGAGCAACTCGGCCTCGGCGGGGCGCAGATCCTTCAGCCCGACCGCGTCCTTGACGTCCTGGCGGAGCGCCAGTTCCTCCGCCCCGGCGAGCAGGTCCTCCAGCCGGACACCGCCGTCCGGGGCGGCGGCGACATGCTCCTCCAGCCGCTCCCGTAACCGGGTGGTGAGCAGTTCCTGGGTGGGCGCGGGCGGGCAGAGCCTGCCGTACCGGCCGGCCAGCAGCGGGTTCGCCGCCGACCCGACCGTGACGACGACCACCGCGTACGCCTCGCACCCGGCCAGGGCCGCGGCGAGCCCGTCCAGATCCATCTCGTCCGGGGGCGGCGCGACGGGTCCGGTGAGGGGGAGTTCCAGCAGGTACCCGGTGCCGCGCCGTGCCTCCTCGCTCTCGCCGGCCAGGGAGCGCGTCAACTGCCGTACCCCGCCGTCCGGATCGACCCGGCGCACCCGGGATCCGGCCACGGGCTCCGTGCCCGTGGCGTCCGCCGCGGGGCCGGTGACCTCGTCAAGGAGCGAGAGCGCGGTGCTGGTGCGTCCGGTGCCGGGGGCGGCGCCGAGCACCAGCAGCCGACGCGTGTTGAGGGCCTTGCGCAGCTGTACGTATCCCTGCGGTTCCACGTGGACGCGGCGGAGCCTGCGCAGTTCCTCGTCGGGCACGGGGCCGCCGCGCATCCCCGCGCCGGAGTGGCGGGCGTCCATCCGCAGATGGATGTCGCCGATGTGGGCGCTCTGGAAGAACGAGCGGTCGAAGCTGTTCAGGTCCCGGCCGGTGTCGAACAGCATCCGGGTGGCGCGGCGGGCCCGCGAGGCGGCGGCGAGGTCGGTGGTCCCGTCCTCGCCCTGCTCCTCGGCGAGCGGGTCGCGGGTGTGCTCCTTGAACCGCCCCGCGGCGCGCTCGTGTTCCGCCATCTGGTCCTGCTCGACGTCGCCCCCTTCCGGGGCGTCGTTCCCGGCGGCGACCTCGTCGCCGTCGGCCTTGTCCCCGTCGGCACGGGGCGGTTCGTTCCTGGCCCTCCCGTCGGCCTCGGGCGAACGGGCCTCGGCCCCCTTCTGGGGTGCGGGCTCGGCGGCGCCGCCCGCCTGCTGATCGTCGGTCACTGCGATCAGCCCTTCCGTCGGCCGGCGTCGCCGGTGATCCGCCCGATGTGCACGGGCTGCTGGTAGACGTTGTCGTGGTGCTGCGACATGTCGCCGTGGACGGTGTACCGGGCACCGGGGGCGTCGGCCGGGTCGTCACCCTTGGCGTCCTGGAAGTCCGAGAACTCCTGGACTTCCTGGACTTCCTCGACGTCATCGGCGTGACCGGCGGCCGTGTCCGCGGTGGGTGGCGGATCACCGGCCGGTGCGGCAGGAGGTACCGGTGCGGCGGGGATCTCCGGAGCGGGCCGACCGGGAAGGTGGAACCAGGCGGTGACCTCGCCCTCCTTGAGCTCCAGGCGGGCGGAGGAGTAGTGCGCGGGCTCGATGAACTTGCCGCCGCTGCTGACCACGTCCTCGTACAGCGACTGGGAGGTCACCAGCACGAGATCGGCCCGCTCGGCGTCCAGCAGCCGCCGGGCGAGGGGAGCGTCGGCCAGTCGGCAGGCGAGGTCCACCGCGCGCCCGCTGATGCCCCGGACGTCGTGCCGGACAGGCCCGACGTGCATGCCCACCCGAAGCCCCAGGGGGACGCACAGGCCGCGGTTCTCGTCCCGCAGCGTCTCGTGCACCTCGATCATCCACAGGCCGAGCAGCCGGGTCACCGCGATCCGGCCAGCCACCGACAGCAGCACACCGTCGCCCCGGTCCTCCATGTGTACGGCGTCCCGCGCCACCTTGGCGTGGGTGAAAGCCGTTTCCAGCACCCGGTAGATCCGCTCGCGCATGCGCTGCTTGTCGACGTCGTCGTACTCCCCGGAACGCCGGGCGTCGACGCTGATCACCAACTCGTAGCGTGCTTCGGTGAGATCCATCGCGCCGTGGTCCACCCGTGCCCCCTTGTTCTCTCCACTTGCCGTCCCCCTCAGCGTCGGGCCCGGGACGAAGGCCGTCTGTAGCCGTTTACACACGACAAGGCGTGGGTTTACTCCTGATGGCCGTCCGCGAGGAGGGCGAGCAGTTCGGGGTCGAGGATTTCCACCATCCGGTTGCCGGTACGCACGACCTGCTGTGTCCGCAGCAGCTTCAGTGCCTTGGCGACGGCTTCCCGGGTCGCACCGATGGTGGCGGCCAGCTCGTCCTGGGCCAGTTGGACGACGATGCCGGCATCGGCGTGTGTGGCGCCCGGTGCAGCCGGGTTGTAGGGGCCGGACGGCTCGGCTCTCGACAGTTCGGTGAGCCGACTGGCCAGCCGTTGCAGCACGGTGAGCGAGGCGAGCGCGGACCGCTCCTGGTCGGCGCTGCGCAGCCGGAAGGTGAGCTGGCGTATCACCAGACCGCTGACGCGGGGGTGCAGGGCGAGGAAACGGCGGAAGGCGTCCCCGGATATGACCTGGACCTCGGTCGGACCCAGCGCGCGTACGGTGGCGCTGCGGGGATGCGGGTCCAGGGCCGCCATCTCGCCGAGCAGTTCACCGGGACCGCGCAGACCGAGTATCAGCCGGGTGGCACCCCGGTCCGTCGCCACGGAGACGGTCACCCAGCCCTGAATGACGATCAGGACGTGACTGGACCGGTCGCCCTCCGTCAGAAGATGGGCATCGGCCGCATAGTTCTTCCGGCTGCCGAGAGCCATCACGCTCTCGCGCTCCTGAGCGGTCAGAGCGCGCGCGAAAGCCAGCTCATTGCCGAGCAGCCCCATGGCCACGCCCCCCGCCGCAATCGTGCCGCCTGACTTTTCAGAGGCGTTGATGGTGACAGAGCGAGGCATTGAGACGAGCGAATTACGCCAGATCGGCAGTACTGGCCGGTAAGTGCCGAAGTGCCAGGTGGGTCGCCCGGGGGAGGCCGCCCCTCGTGACGCCCCCACGGCCGTGACCGCGGCCGAACCGTCGGTCCCGGCTCCCGCCCCACCGACGACTTTGAGGTCAGGACCGGTACGCGAACGGCCGGCCCCCACGATGCGGGGACCGGCCGGAGCGGCGGACTTGGCGAAAAATCAGGTTTCCGCCGCCAAAGGGGTGGTGGCGAGGTGGTGGCGGAGTGAGGGGACGGTGTCGGCGTCTTCGAGCGTCACACCGGTCGGCCGAAGGCTCAGCCGACGGTCGCGCAACTGGCCTTGTTGAGGGTGAAGTCGCGCGCGGCCGAGTTGGAGCCACTCCAGGAGCCGAGGAAGCCGAAGGTGAAGGTGGCGTTCGCGGCGACCGTCTTGTTGTAGTCGGCGGCGGTGGCCGTGACGTGGGAGTCGTCCTGGACGAAGGTGCCGTCCCACATCTGACTCACGTGCTGACCGTCCTTGAAGGTCCAGCCGAGGCTCCAGGTGGCGAGGGCCTTGGTGGAGGTGACGGTGACCGTGGCCTGGAAGCCGTCCGGCCACTGGCCGACGATCTCGTACTTCACCTGACAGTCGGGCGGGGCGCTCTTCGTGGAGCCGGTCACCCCGCCCTGCTTCTTGGCGGGCGACGAGGACTTGCCCTGGGCCTCCTGATCGGAGTTGCCCGCCGGCCGTGAGGTCGAGTCCGCCACCGTGGGCGAGCCCGACGACCCCGACTTCGACCCCGACCCCGACTTCGGCTTCGATCCCGAAACCGACCCCGAGGGGAAGGAGGGGCCCGGGTCCGCCACGGTCTGCCCGTCCGTCGACTCGTCCTGCGCGGCGGCCGCGCCACCGGCCTTCGAGCCGCCGAAGGGCATCAGCGAGACCGTGAGCGCCAGCCCGGACACGAGGACGGCCGCGACCAGGATCCCGGTCCGGCCGATCCGGGGCCGGACCGGCTTGCCCTCGTTCAGCCCCGTGTCCACGGCCGCGTCCGTGCGACCGCCGATCATGCCGGCCTCGGCGGCCCGGCGCCGCCGTTCCAGATACGCGAGGCCGCCCCAGCCGATCACACCGCTCGAGAGCGCCGCGGGCAGCCCGCCACCGTGCAGCCTCAGACAGGCGGCGGCCTCCGCGCACTCGACGCAACGCGCCATGTGCTGGGAGAGGTCGTCAGGCGTCTCGGCGGTGGGTGAGCGGGTCACCGCGTCGAGGAGCCGCGCGTAGCTGCGGCAGTGGGCGTCCATCGGGGTGTCGAGGTGGTTTCGGTGGCAGCGGTCCCGGAACAGCGCCCGCACCTGGGCGAGTTCGATGGACGCGGCCGCCGGGTCGAGACCGAGCCGACGGGCCACCGCGGGCAGCGGCAGCGACTCGACCTCGGCCAGCCACAGCAGCACGGCGTCCGGCTCCTGCATGTCCCTGAGGCCGCGCAGCGCGAGCGGGCGGTGCAGCGGCGGTCCGATGTAGCGGGCGGCCTTGTCCGAGTGGAGCCACAGGCGCAGGTCGGGGTCGAGCCGGTGGCCGAGCCCGTTCGCCTCCCAGGTGGCGGCCACGAAACGGACCGAGGCGAGCAGCAGCGGAATTCGGGGCAGCCTGAGCGCCCTGCGTCCGGTACCGGTACTCTTCGATGCCGCGGTTGCGGCGCGCAGCTCGCCGATGCCGTGCGTGAACGCCTCGGTCGCCAGCTGTGTGGCCGCGGCCGAACCGGACGTACACAGATCGGCGTACGACAGGACCGCGTCCCAGCACTCCGAGAGCAGTGCGGCCTCGGCGGCGTTCTGGGGGGTCGGCAGGTCGGGCATGGGGGGCTCCTGCATCAACTGCTTCCAGGTGCAACGTCAAGAAACGTCTGACAACGTGACCGTCAACTCACGCTCTGTACAAGGGAGTTGAGCACCGTCACAACGACGGGGCCCGAGCCTTTCACGCTTTCCACACAACTGACAAGCGAGGTATTCAATTATCACGGCAAGCGGTTGCGGCGCCCGTTCGTCCGAGCGTGCGCAGCCTCCCTCCCGCCGCATGGAAGGTGATACGGAAGGGAGGCCGGTACGTATCATCGCGGCCGACTTTTTCTGAACCTTCGGCCCCCGGCGCCGCGAACTCTTCGGCCCTACGGAGCCTTCGTTCCGGCCGCTTCCGCCACCGCGGGGTCCCGCGCCGGGAGGCTGTCCATGAAGGAGCTCACCGAGAAGACCGCGTGGCCGGGTCCGGGCGGCCCGTATCCAGGCGGGGAGGACAGGCCGAAGTCCTCCATGGTGGAGCGGTAGGCCTCCAGCAGCCGGATGTGGTACTCCAGCGGCGCGCCCTGGGGGTTGGCCTTGCCGAGCGGCGTCGTGGGCTCCGGGCACCAGGTGGTGAAGCGGGGCGTGATGCCGTGCGACATGAAGAAGCGCAGGCCCTCGGTGGTGGAGGCGATGGCCTCGTCGACGGTCGTGAAGCCGAACGGCTCGGCCATCTCCACGCCCGCCACGAAGTTGGGGATCACATTGCGCGCGCCGAAGACCTCCGCCGAGTCGAGGATGCGCCGGTGCCACTCGTCCCTGCCGACGTAGCGCTCCTTGCCCGGGCAGTACAGCTCGAAGAGCCGCCGGTCCCACACCTCGTAGTTGGGGTGGTAGATCTGCACCCCGTAGTCCTTGAACCGCTGCACGTCGTCGCGCGGCAACGCCTGCGCGACGACCTTGCCGATCCACCGCCCCGGGAAGCGCTCCTCGATGGCCTTGGCGTAGTGCCCGTAGAAGTCGGCCTCGTCGCGCCCCTGAAGCTTCGAGGTGATCGCGCCGCCGGTGAGGGTGTACGCGGTGGAGGCCTTCGCCGTGTCGTACCGGTCGATGATCTCGAGGGCTTCGAGGACCTCCTCGACGTCCTTCACTCCGGTGTACGGGCGCCCCGCCGCCTTGTGCTGGCGCCAGTTGTGGTTGATGTCGCAGTACTGGCACTCCTCCTTGGCGCCGAAGTACTGGCAGACGCGGAAGACGGTGAGGTAGATCAGGTAGCCCCACTGGATGGTCGGGGCGACCTCCATCACGGACTTCCCGTTGGAGAGCGTGTGCCGGTAGTACTCGGGCATCGGCGGCACGCCGACGTCGGCGATGCGCTTCCCGTCGAGGTAGAGCCCGAGCACCCCCTCTTCGTCGGCGGCGACGCGATAGGGCGAGGCGGGGTTGACGCGTACGGACACCACCGTGCGCCGCAGGTCGTACGGCCCGCCCGTGAGGATGATCTCCTCGGGCGGGCGTCGCAGCGCGGCCTCGCCGAGCTCGGGCAGGGTGCCGTGGTCGAAGGAGAAGATGAAGTACGACTTCGGCTTGACGTCACCGTCCTCGTTGTCGGAGAGCGCCGACTCGTCGAAGGCCACACCTCCGCGGAGCAGGTCCTCTTTGAAGACAGCCTCCCGCGGTACGTGCGGGAACCGCTCCATCAGATCCTCGACCAACGCGGTGCGGCTGCCGACCATCCCGTTCTCCTCGCTCCCGACTTGTTCCCGACTCGTTCAAGTCTCCGTGCTCGACTCCTCACGGTATGCCCCTGCCTGCGCGCCGGCCGTGCCGGGTCCCCTCGCGCCGCGCGACGCGTACGGGAAGAGCCACGTCCGGCGGCCAGGCGGTGACGGCACTCCTGCTCGAACACCCCGACCTCGTACCAGGCGAACATCGAGGCGCCGGTGGATGCGCTGGTCCAAGATCTGCTGTTCGAGGACGGCTGGAACGCCGACGAGCCGTGGACGCCGCTGCGCCGCGACCTCACGGAGCCGGTGAAGAACCCAGGCGTGCGGATCGAGGTGGTCGGGCCGGAGCAGGCGCAGGTGTTTGCCGCCGTACATGGCTCTGAACTGCTTGAGCTTGTTGATCGCCCGCGCGACAGAGGCCGTAAACGGGACCGACACGATGAGCGCGGCCGGGGCCGGAACACCGTACCGACCGACCCCGAGGTAGTTTCCAGCGGTGGCCACCGCACGGCGGCGCACGGCGACTACCCGGGGAAGGACCACAGGGATGGCAGAAACCCTGACCAACTGGGCCGGCAACATCACGTACACCGCCAAGGAACTGCACCGCCCGCACACGCCCGACGCCCTCGCGGCACTGGTCGCGCAGAGCGCGCGCGTCCGCGTCCTCGGCAGCGGGCACTCGTTCAACGAGATCGCCGAGCCCGGCGACCAGGGCGTACTGGTCTCGCTCACCGCGCTGCCCCCGGCCGTGGACGTCGACTCGACCGCCCGTACCGTACGGGTCGCGGGCGGCGTCCGGTACGCGGAACTCGCCCGCCGGGTCCACGAGCACGGGTTCGCCCTGCACAACATGGCCTCCCTCCCGCACATCTCCGTGGCGGGCTCGGTGGCGACCGGCACCCACGGCTCGGGCGTCACGAACGGCTCCCTCGCCTCCGCCGTGCGCGAGGTCGAGATCCTGACGGCGGACGGCTCGACCGTCACGATCGGCCGCGACGAGGAACGCTTCGACGGCGCCGTGACCTCCCTCGGCGCACTCGGTGTCGTCACCGCCCTCACCCTCGACCTGGAGCCGGACTTCGAGGTGAGTCAGCACGTCTTCACCGAACTCCCCCTGGCGGGGCTCGACTTCGAGACGGTGGCGGCGACGGCGTACAGCGTGAGTCTCTTCACCGACTGGGGACGTCCGGGCTTCCGGCAGGTGTGGCTCAAGCGCCGCACCGACCAGCCGCTGCCCGACTTCCCCTGGGCCGCGCCCGCCACCGAGGCGATGCACCCTGTGCCGGGCATGCCCGCCGAGAACTGCACCCAGCAGTTCGGGGTGCCCGGACCGTGGCACGAGCGGCTGCCGCACTTCCGGGCCGAGTTCACCCCGAGCAGCGGGGCCGAGCTGCAGTCCGAGTACCTGCTGCCGCGCCCGCACGCGCTCGCGGCGCTGGGCGCCCTCGACGCGATCCGCGAGCACATCGCGCCGCTGCTGCAGATCTGCGAGGTGCGCACCGTCGCCGCCGACCGGCAGTGGCTGAGCCCCGCGTACGGCCGGGACACCGTGGCCCTGCACTTCACCTGGGTCGAGGACACGGCGGCCGTCCTGCCGGTGGTGCGGCGGGTCGAGGAGGCGCTGGAGCCGTTCGACCCCCGGCCGCACTGGGGCAAGGTGTTCACCACGCCCGGAGAGGTGCTGCGCGGGCGCTATCCACGACTGGACGACTTCAGGGCCCTGGCCGAAAGCATGGATCCGGCGGGCAAGTTCACCAACACCTTCGTGCGGGACTTTGTTCACCCCCTTTCCTAACCCCTTGTCGAAAGTCCTCGCCAGGCCATAGCCTTGCGGCGCGCCGGGACCGAGCCCCGCTGTGCGGTACGGAGGACCGAGGTGGCAAAGCAGGCGAAGCGGACATCGCGCGACATCCGCACCGCGAACCGCTATGAGGTGCTGCGTCAGATCATCGCCGCCTCTCCCACCTCACGACAGGAGTTGGCCGCGGCCACCGGGCTGAGCCTGGCCACGGTCGCCACGCTCGTCGGTGAACTGCTCGACCTCGGGATGCTGACCGAGGTCGGGTTCGAGGACTCCGCGGGGGGCCGACCCCGGGGACTCGTGGCCGTCAACGCATCGGGGGGCGCGTTGATCGGCGTGGACATCGCGGAGACATACGTCCGCGTGGAGCTGTTCGACCTCGCGCTGAACGTGCTCGCCCGCGCCGCCGAGGACATGCGCCCCGGCGAGAGCCGCCCGGAGCAGGTCGTCGGGCATGTCGCCGTGGCCGTCGGCTCGGTGGTCGCGCAGGCCGGGATCGAGGGCGCGCGCGTCCTGGGCGTCGGGGTCAGCGTGCCGGGCCAGGTGGACCGCGACACCGGCATCTCCGAGTACGCGCCGAACTGGGACTGGCACGACGTACCGCTGCTCGACCTGCTGGCCGAGCACATCGCCTATCCCCTCTACCTCGACAACCCGCTGCGCGCCTGCGCGGTCGCCGAGCTGTGGTTCGGCGCGGCCCGTGGACGCGGGGACGCCGTCGTCGTCAATCTGGGCACGGGGGTCGGCGCCGGGCTCGCGCTCGGCGGCGGGCTGCACCGGGGGGTGAGCAACAGCGCGGGCGAATGGGGCCATACGACGCTGGTGCTTGACGGGCGGCCGTGCCACTGCGGCAACCACGGCTGCGTGGAGACGTACGTCGGGGCGCCCGGAATCATGCTGAATCTGCGGGAGTCCAGTCCGGACAGCCCGCTGCTGCACCCCGACGACCAGACCGCCACCATCGACGCCCTGTCCCGCGGGGTCGCCGCCGGAGACCCGGTGGCGCTCCAGGTCGTCCGCGACACCGCCCGCTATCTCGGCGCGAGCATCGCGGACCTGGTCAATCTCCTCAACCCCGAAGTCGTCGTGCTCAGCAGCTGGGTGGCCGCCACGCTCGGCGAGCCGCTGCTGCGCGAGGTCCGCGAGGCCGTCGCCCGGCACGCGCTGAGGCGGCCGCTGGCCGCCACCGAGATCGTCCTCTCCCCCATCCCCACCGACCCGGTCTGCCTGGGCGCCGCGACCTTCGCCCTGGAGGGCGCCCTGAACTCGGTGGGCCAGAAGCCCGCCGGCGGCAGGACCGTCCCACGCCGCACCGCCCTCTAGGAGAAGACCGCGGGCCGCCGGATCGACGGTCCGCCAACTCACTTGGGCCACAACCCTGTTCGGCCAACCGAACCGCTCACAACGCTTCGAACAGACTTCGTCCAACCCCTTGCCGAAGCCTTAACGGAAGGTTAGCGTCCCGCCACCGCACAGCGATTTCGAGCCGTAGCCGTACAAGAGACAAGGACGTCACCATGTCGGCAATGAGCAGCAACTGGGACCGTCGCTCCGTCCTGCGGGCCGCCGCGGGGCTGGCCGCGCTGGGGCCGCTGGCCGCCTGTGGAAGCAACAACGGCCGCTCCGGGGGCGGGAGCGGTTCGGGCAAGAACCTCGTCCAGTACTTCCACGCCTACGGCGAGGCGGGTACCGAGCAGGCGATCAAGCGATACGCGAAGGCCTACAGCAAGGCCGACGTGACCACGCAGTGGATCACCAGCAACACCTTCGAGACCAAGCTCTTCGCGGCTCTGCTCACCGCGCAGGCACCCGACGTCTTCGAGTTCCACCCGCAGATCCAGATGATCAAGAGCGGCCAGGTCGCGGACCTGACCGACATCATCGACCCGGTCAAGGACGACTTCAACCCGGCCGACATCAAGTCGCACACGGTCGACGGCAAGATCTACGGCGTGCGGATGATCGACGACCCGCAGTTCTTCTACTACCGCAAGTCGATGCTGGAGAAGGCCAACGTCTCCGTGCCGACCACGCTCGACGAACTGATCGAGGCCGGTGCCAAACTCACCACCAGCAAGGTCAAGGGCCTCTTCCTCGGCAACGACCTGACAGCGATCCAGAACAACCTGATCTTCTCCGCCGGCGCCGAAACCCTCGACGCCAAGAACCAGATCGCCTACCACACGGACGGCGTGATCGAGGGCCTCACCAAGCTCCACACCCTGTTCAACAGCGGCCACCTGCTGCTGGACTCCCCGACCGACTTCTGGGACCCGTCCGCGATCAACCAGGGCCTGTGCGCCATCCAGTTCGGCGGCATGTGGTCGATGCCCGCGATCCAGCAGGCGCTCGGCGACGACTTCGGCATCTTCCCCTTCCCGAAGGTCGGATCGAGCGGCCGGCTGTCCGTCTACAACGGCGGCTGGTCGATGTTCGTCAACGCCAAGGGCAATAACGTCGACGCGGCCAAGGAGTACGTGAAGTGGCTGTGGATCGACCAGAAGAAGGACCAGGAGGACTGGGCCACCTCGTACGGCTTCCACATCCCGCCGCGCGCCTCGATCGCCGCGCAGGCCACCAAGCTCAAGTCGGGGCAGGCCGCGGAGGCCGTCAAGCTCTTCAACACGTACGGGCACTTCGACAACATCGGCTTCACCCAGGCGATGATCACCGCGTTCAACGACGTCATGGCCAACGCCGTCCGCAAGAACATGGACCCGAAGAAAGCGCTCGACCAGTGCGACACGAAGGTCAACCGCGAGCTCAAGAAGCTGTTCGGATAGGCCGGCGGGCGGACCACGACATGTCGACCACCACCGCACGCGACCTCGCTCACCCCACCCCGGCCCAGCCCTCGAAGGCCAAGCCGCGGCGGGGCCTGCGGGCCAATGCCACGCTGAACTTCTGGCTCTTCACCGGGCCCTTCCTCCTCGGACTCGCCGTCTTCGTCTTCGTCCCGATCGTCTGGAGCATCTGGCTCAGTTTCTACGACGCCCGATTCACCGTCACGCCGAGCAACTTCATCGGCTTCGACAACTACAAGACGATCCTGACGGACCCCAACTTCACCCGCTCCCTGGGGACGTTCACGGTCTTCGCCGCGTTCATCGTGCCGACCACCTGGGCGCTCTCACTGGGCCTGGCGCTGCTGGTGAACCGGCTGCGCTTCATGCGGGCGTTCTTCCGTTCGGTCTTCTTCCTGCCGACCGCGTGCAGCTACGTCGCCGCCGCGCTGATCTGGAAGATGTCCCTCTTCAACGGCGTCCGCTTCGGCCTGGCTAACACCGTTCTCGGCTGGTTCGGAGTGGAGAACACGGCCTGGCTGGCCAACCCGAACCCGCCCTGGTACTGGCTGGTCATCGTGACGCTGCGCCTGTGGATCCAGTCCGGCTTCTACATGATCCTGTTCCTGGCGGCGCTGCAGAACATCCCGGCGGAGCTGTACGAGGCCGCCGAGATCGACGGCGCCAAGCCGGGCTGGCAGACCTTCCGGTACATCACGCTGCCCCAGCTGCGGGCCACCTCGACCGCGGTGGTCCTGCTGCTCCTCGTCGCCGCCTACCAGGCCTTCGACGAGTTCTACAACCTGATGGGCAAGGCCACATGGGGCCAGCCGCCCCTCGCCGTCCTCTACAAGACGGCTCTCGGTGTGAACCAGGACTACGGCCAGGGCAGCGCGGGCGCGGTCATCCTGACCCTGCTGATCTGCGTCGTGACGCTGTTCCAGGGACGGATCATGGGCTTCGGAAGGGGTGAGGAGTCCAAGTGACCACCACCACGCCTCAGCTGGACAAGCCACGCCACGTCAAGCGCGGCAGTGTCCTCGGCAACACCGGTCTGTACATCGCCGTGGGCGTCGCCGCCCTGCTGTTCCTCCTCCCCTTCTACCTGATCGTCCGCAACGCCCTGATGACGGACCCGGAGATCACGGGCGAGAACTGGAAGTGGTTCCCCTCCCACATCCAGTGGAGCAACATCACCGAGCCGTTCCACGACGTGACGGTCGACTTCGGGCAGTCCCTGGTCAACTCCGCGATCGTCGCCGTCCTGATGACCGTCGGCACCCTGCTGGTCTGCTCACTGGGGGGCTACGGTCTGGCGCGCATCCCCTACCGGCATGCCAACAAGGTCTTCTACCTGGTCCTCGCGACCCTGATGGTTCCGACCGCGGTCACCTTCGTGCCCAGCTTCGTTCTCGTCTCGTCCCTCGGCTGGGTCGACACCTACCGAGGCCTCATCGTTCCGGGCCTGTTCAGTGGTTTCACCTGCTTCCTGTTCCGGCAGTACTTCCTGGGGTTCCCCAAGGAACTGGAGGAGGCGGCGCGGGTGGACGGGCTCAGCTACTGGGGCGCGTACTGGCGGGTCGTCGTACCCAACTCGCTGAACTTCTTCGCGGCGATGGCCACGATCACCTTCATCAGCGGCTGGAACTCCTTCCTGTGGCCGCTGGTCATCGGCCAGGACCCCAGCGCCTGGACGGTGCAGGTGGCGCTGTCGTCGTACATGACCAACCAGACCGTCAACTACCACCTGATCTTCATGGCAACCGCCATTTCCATCCTGCCCCTGGTGTTCGTGTTCCTCTTCCTCCAGCGCTGGCTGGTCCAGGGGATCGCGCAGACCGGCATCAAGGGCTGATCCGCGGCACGGGCCGATCAAGGAGACCGATGTCTTTCCGCACCACTACCGCCACTGACTACGTCGAGGACGTCTCACCCGGCACCGGGTCGCTTCCACCACGGACCTGGTACGCATCCTCGGACACCAAGACCTTGTCACTGAACGGCAGTTGGCGCCTCCGTCTGTCCCCCACCGCCGACGCCGAGGACGACTCGTTCGCGGCGGAGGGGTACGACGCCGGGGACTGGGCCGAGGTGTCCGTCCCCGGCCACTGGGTCCTCCAGGGACACGGCTCACCGATCTACACCAACCACCTCTACCCGTTCCCGGTCGACCCTCCGCACGTGCCGACCGGGAACCCGACGGGCGATCATCTGCACACCTTCGACCTGCCGTCCGACTGGCCCTCGGACGGCGGGGCGGTGCTGCGCTTCGACGGGGTCGAGTCCTGTGCCCGGGTCTGGCTGAACGGCACGGACATCGGGGAGTTCAAGGGGTCCCGGCTGCCGCACGAGTTCGCGGTCGGCCATCTGCTGAAGCCCGGCGGCAATGTGCTGGCGGTCCGGGTCCACCAGTGGTCGGCGGGCTCGTACCTGGAGGACCAGGACCAGTGGTGGCTGCCGGGCATCTTCCGTGACGTCACCCTGCTGCACCGCCCGGCGGGCGGCGTCCTCGACTTCTTCGTGCACGCCTCGTACGACCACGTCGAAGGCCTCGGGACCCTGCGTGTCGACTCCGACGTCGACGGCCGGGTCACCGTGCCCGCCCTCGACATCGATGTCGCGACCGGCGAGCCGGTCACCGTCCCGGTGCGGCCGTGGACGGCCGAGACACCCCACCTGTACGACGGTGTGCTCACGACCGAGGGCGAGCGCGTCCCGCTGCGCGTCGGCTTCCGCACGGTCGCCCTGGAGGACGGCCTGATCAAGGTCAACGGCACGCCCCTCCTCTTCAAGGGCGTCAACCGGCACGAATGGCACCCGGAACGGGGCCGCGCCCTCGACCTGGCGACCATGCGCGAGGACGTGCTGCTCATGAAGCGTCACAACATCAACGCGGTGCGCACCTCGCACTACCCGCCGCACCCCGCCTTCCTCGACCTGTGCGACGAGTACGGCCTGTGGGTCGTCGACGAGTGCGACCTCGAGACGCACGGCTTCACCGAGCAGGCCTGGCGCGACAACCCCGTCGACGACGACCGCTGGACCCCGGCCCTGCTCGACCGCGCGGCCCGCATGGTCGAGCGCGACAAGAACCACCCGTCCGTCGTCATCTGGTCCCTCGGCAACGAGGCCGGCACCGGCCGGGGACTGACCGCCATGGCCGAGTGGATCCGCGGCCGGGACGGCTCACGGCTCATCCACTACGAGGGTGACATCGACTGCCGTGACACGGACGTCTACTCACGGATGTACGCCGACCACGCCGAGGTCGAGAGGATAGGCCGCGGCCTGGACGGCGGCACCCACAAGCGTCGCGGACTCCCGTTCATCCTCTGCGAGTACGGACACGCCATGGGCAACGGACCCGGCGGGATCGCCGACTACCAGCACCTGTTCGAGTCGTACGACCGCATCCAGGGCGGCTTCATCTGGGAGTGGATCGACCACGGCATCAAGGACGAGCGGTACGGGTTCGCGTACGGCGGCGACTTCGGCGAGGAACTGCACGACGGGAACTTCGTCTGCGACGGGCTGCTCTTCCCGGACCGGACCCCGTCCCCCGGCCTGATCGAGTACAAGAAGGTGCTCGAGCCGGTCCGTATCGTCGGTGACGGCGCGGACGGAACCGTGCGGGTCACCAACGCGTACGACTTCGCCGATCTGTCCGCGCTGGCCTTCGAGTGGTCGTACCAGGTCGACGGGGAGACCGTCGAGTCGGGCGTCCTGTCGGTGCCGGAGCTCGCCCCGGGCGCGTCGGCGGACGTGAAGCTGCCGGACCCGTCGGCCGACCCACGGGGCGGGGAGACCCAGTGGACGGTACGGGCGACGCTCGCGGCCGACACCGCGTGGGGGCCGAAGGACCACCTGGTGGCCTGGGCGCAGTTCCCGCTCTCGCCACGGCCCTTCACCGCCGTTGCGCAGAGCGACGGTCCGGTCCTCGGCGAGCGGCGGATCACCCTGGGCCCGGCCGCCTTCGACGCGCGTACGGGTGCGCTGCGGTCGATCGGCGGGATCGATGTCGGGGGCCTGCGTCTTGACGTGTGGCGTGCGCCGACCGACAACGACAACGGGGCGCCCTGGCAGCCGGACCTGCGCTACGGCCCGCTCTGGCGCGAGCTGGGCCTGCACCGGATGCAACACCGGTTGGAGTCGGTGGAGTTGGGCGACGACGCCCTGACCGTACGAACCCGGGTGGCGCCCGCCGCCCGCGAGGTGGCCCTGCGCACGGTCTACCGGTGGACGTCCGACGGAACGCGGCTGCGGCTGACCGTGTCCATGGCACCCGAGGGCGACTGGACGCTGCCGCTGCCCCGGCTCGGGATCCGGCTGGGCCTGCCGGGCTCGGCGGACGGTGCGAGGTGGTTCGGCGGCGGTCCCGGCGAGGCCTACCAGGACACCAAGTCCGCCTCCATGGTGGGGCGTTGGGAATCGACGATCGACGCACTCCAGACGCCGTACGTCCGTCCGCAGGAGAACGGCGCCCGGGCCGATGTCCGCTGGGTGGAGATCGGCGGGCTGCGCGTCGAGGGCGAGCCGGAGTTCTGGTTCACCGCGCGCCGCTGGACGTCGGAGCAACTCGACGAGGCCGAGCACCTGAACGATCTGAAGGCCGGTGACACGGTCTGGGTCAATCTCGACCACGGGCAGCAGGGCATCGGCTCGCAGTCGTGCGGTCCGGGCGCGCTTCCGCAGTACCAACTGCGGCCCGCGCCCGCCGAATTCACGTTCCTCTTCTCGGAGATCCATGGCTGACGCCCTCACGAGCACCGCGGCCGGTCGGCAGCTTTTCAGCCGACCGGCCGCGGTCGCGTCGTGTGTCGGATTCGTCCTCATCGGCATGCTGCAAGCGCTCTACGGCCCGGCGGTCCCGGGCCTGCGTGCGGAGTACGGCCTCTCCCCCTCGGCGGCGGGCCTCGGTCTGAGCCTGCACTTCACCGGTGGTGTCGCGGGCGTCCTCGCCTTCAACACGATCCACTCCCGGATCTCCAACCGGGCACTACTGACGACCAGTTACGCGTTGATGGCGGCGGGCGGCGCGGGCTTCGCGCTCGCCCCCGACTGGCCGCTCGCGCTCGCCGCCGCCTTCCTCGGCGGCCTCGGCTTCGGCGGTATCGACTACGGCCTCAACCAGTTGTTCGCGGTCGGCTTCGGCGACCGCTCGACGGCCATGCTGAACGTCCTCAACGCTCACTTCGGCATCGGCGCGGTCCTCGGCCCGGCGCTGGTCGCGTGGCTGGGCCCCGGCGACTACCCGTACGCCTTCGCGGTGTGCGCGATGCTCGCGGGAGCACTCGTCCTGTGCACGGGAGGCGTCCGCAGCGAGGCGCCGCCCGTCTCCCCGGCCGAGCCACCCGCCACCTCCGGTGGCCTGCTCTCGCGCGTCCTCGTCGGCTTCCTGCTCCTCTACATCCTGAACGTCGGCGTCGAGGCGGGCGTCGGCGGCTGGGAACCCACCCACCTGGAGACCGTCGGCCACAGCGCCACGGTCGCCGCCTCCGCCACCTCCGTCTACTGGCTGATGATGACCGCGGGCCGCTTCCTCGTCGTCCCGCTCACCCTGCGGTACGCGCCCGAGCGCATCCTCGCGGTCAGCGCGGCCGGAATGACCGCCTGCCTGCTGCTGGCGCTGATACCGGGGGCCGCCCCGGTGGCGTACGCCGGTGTGGGCCTGTTCATCGCGCCCGTCTTCCCGACCGGCCTGCCGTGGCTCAACCGGGCCCTCCCCCAGGCGAAGAGGGCCGGGGCCTGGGTGATCGCGGCCTCGATGATCGGTGGCGTGGCGGCTCCCCCGCTGCTCGGCGTGGGCATCGAGGCGTCGGGGATCCACGCCGTCCCCTGGCTGCTGACCGCCCTGTCCGCGGCCTCGCTCGTGGCCACCGTGTGGCTGATCGCACTGACCCGGAAGGCGTCCTCATGAGCGGCAGCATCCACGTCCGGGGACTGTCCCGGACCTTTCACACCACCGTGCGCCGCCCCGGTCTGGCGGGCGCGCTCAAGTCCCTGGTCAAGCCCGAACGAGTCGCGAAGGAGGCCGTCTGCGACGTCACCTTCGAGGTGGCGCCCGGCGAACTGCTCGCGCTGCTCGGCCCGAACGGCGCCGGCAAGTCCACCACCATCAAGATGCTCACCGGCATCCTCACCCCGACCTCCGGCGAGGCGCGCGTCGCGGGCGTCGTCCCGTACCAGGAGCGCGAGCGCAACGCGCGCAACATCGGCGCGGTGTTCGGGCAGCGCACCCAGCTGTGGTGGGACCTGCCGGTGCGCGAGTCCTTCGCGATCCTGCGGGACATCTACGGGGTACCGGAGCGTGAACACCGCGTCCGGCTGGGCGAGTTCGACGAACTGCTCGCCCTCTCCACCTTCTGGGACACCCGCGTACGCCATCTCTCCCTCGGCCAGCGGGTGCGCTGCGACCTCGCCGCGGCGCTGCTGCACGACCCGCCCGTGGTGTTCCTCGACGAACCCACCATCGGCATGGACGTGGTGGTCAAGGAGCAGGTGCGCGGCTTCCTCAAGCACCAGGTGGAGGAGCGCGGCCGGACCGTGCTGCTCACCACGCACGACATGACGGAGGTCGAGCGGCTCGCCGAGCGGGTCGTCCTCATCAACCACGGCCGGCTCGTCCTCGACGGCACCCTGGACGAGATCAGGCGCAGGTTCGGCTCGACCTGGCAGGTGCGGGCCACTCTCGCCGATCCGCAGACGGTGATCGCCCCGCCCCCGGGCATCACGGTGCTGCGCCGCGAGGGCCCCCAGGTGGTGTTCGGGCCGGACGGGCCGGGCGCCCCGACGGTCCACCAGGCGCTCAAGCAGGTCGTCGAGCGGTACGAGGTGACCGACCTCGCGATCGACGAGGCCGACCTGGAGGACGTGATGCGCGCGGCGTACGTCCAGGCGGAGGCCGCGTGAGCGCGACCGTCCCCGGCGGCTGGCGGGCCGCCCGGGTCACCCCGCTCGGCGAGCTGCACACCCCGCCCCGGATGACCGCCGCCCTGCTGCGCCTCGTCGTGCAGGTCGTGCTGGTGGCATCGCTGTGGCGCGGCCTGTACGCGACGAGCGGCACCACCGCGGGCCTCAGCCGCGACCAGGCCGTCACATACGCCGTCCTCGCCGTACTGGCCACCCGGATCAGGGCGTTGGACCAGTATTCGGGCCGGGACACCGTCCAGCAGCACATGCACTTCGGCACCATCGTGTACTGGTACCTGCGCCCGCTGTCCCCGCAGCGCTACTACGCCTTGCGGGCACTGGGCGAGCAACTCTACGGATTCGTCTGGGCGTTGACCGGATACGCGGTGTGTCTGGCCGTCGGCTTCGTCCAGCCGCCCGGGTCGGCGGCCGTGGCGGCGGTGTTCGGGCTGAGTGTGCTGCTCGGCCAGTGGGTCCTGTACTACGTGATGCTGGTCATCGACCAGCTGTGCTTCTGGACGCTCCGCAACGGCGCCGCGATCCTGATCCTGGTCTTCGCGCAGAACCTGCTGTCCGGGGTGTACGCGCCCCTGTGGTTCTTCCCCGACTGGTTCATCACGCTCAGCCGCTTCCTCCCTTTCCAGGCGACCCTGAGTGTGCCGCTCTCGCTGTACGTGGGCCGGATCCCGGTGTCGCAGGCGGGCCCCCAACTCGCCCTGCAGGCAGCATGGGTGGTGGCGCTCGCCCTGTTCACCCGGCTGCTGTGGCGCCGGGCCGCCCGGCGCGTGATCTCGCAGGGAGGCTGACCATGACGGACGGACTGAACAGGACGGACAGGACGGACAGGACGGACAGGACGGACAGGCTGATCAGGACGGACAAGCTCAGCACATCACTCACATCCCTGCGGATCGTGTGGCGGATCACGCGTCTCAACTTCCGCGCACAGCTGGAGTACCGCTCCGAGTTCCTGCTGATGATCGCGATCGGCGCGATCTGGCAGGTGTCGGTGATCGTGTTCGCGACGGTGCTGCTGACCCGGTTCACCGGGATGGGCGGCTGGGCGAGCGAGGACGTGCTGCTGATCGCGGCGACACGAATGCTGGCGCACGGTCTGTTCGTGCTCTTCCTCGGCCGGGTGCACGGACTGGGCCGGCACATCCAGGAGGGCGTGATCGACACGTACCTGGTCCGCCCGATGCCGGTCCACCGGCAACTCCAGCTCTCCGTCTTCCCCACGAACGCGATCGGCGACCTGACGGTGGCGACCGGTCTGATGGTGGGCGCGCTGACCCGCAGCCAGCTGGACTGGAACGCGGCCCGGATCTCGTACCTCGTCGTCTGTGTCGTGGGCGGCATGCTCCTGGAGGCGGCCCTGTTCACGGTGGTGGCCTGCGCCTCACTGCGCTTCCCGGCCGCCGACTACTGGGGGCGGTGGCTGGAGGAACTGCTCGGCACGTTCGGCAGCTATCCGCTCAACGTGCTGCCGGGCGCGGTCGGCGGCTTCCTCACCTTCGGGCTGCCGCTGGCCTTCGTCGCCTACTTCCCGGCCGCCGTGCTGACCGGCCACGGCGGCGACTCGGGGGTGCCGTACTGGCTGGCGGCGGCCTCACCGCTGGTGGGGCTGCTCGCCTATCTGGGCGCGCGACTGCTGTGGCGCTGGAGCCTCGGCCACTACTCCGGGGTCAACGGCTGACGACCGGTGGCGCCGACTCCGTCCGTACGGGGTCGGCGCACCGGGGTGAGCAGGGCCAGGACGGCGACGAGCACGCAGCAGGCGCCCGCGACCACACCCACCACCGCCGTACCGTGGCGCCCCGCGGCCCAGGTGAGGACGGCCGCGCCGGCCGGGGCCGCCGCGTAGTGCAGGGTCCAGAACGCCGAGGTGACCCGCCCGAGCAGATGCTCCGGCGTCACCTCCTGCCGCAGCGACATGGAGCACGTTCCCGCCACGCTCCCGAAGCCCAGGAAGACCGCGGTCAGGGCCGCGACGGCCGGCAGGCCGCGGGCCCAGCCCAGGCCCGCCAGCGCGCATCCGCACACCGCGACCGAACCGATCCAGGTCGGGCCGAAGCCCAGGCGTCGGCGTACCCGGGCCACCAGGAGGGCCCCGGCGATCGTGCCGAGCGCGCCGACCGCGAACACGGTGCCGACCGCGGCGTCGTCGCGGCCGAGATCGTGCTTGAGGTGGTAGATCAGCAGGTCGTTCAGGCCGAGCGTCAGGAAGCTGAAGAAGGACAGCAGGACGGTCAGCACGCGCAGCACCGGGTGCCGGACCAGGAAGGACACCCCGGCTAGCAGATCCGTCCACAGCCGCCGGACCGCTCCCGCTCGGGTCGCGGTTCCCGGTGCGGGGCGTGTGGTGCCCTTGAACCGTACGAAGCCGACGCAGACGGCCGACACCCCGAAGCTCGCCGCGTCCACGCCGACGGCGGCGGCCGGGCCCAGCCACGCCGCCACCAGCCCCGCGCACACCGGGCCGACCACCCCTGCCGCCGCCGCGGTCGCGTTCAGCCTGCCGTTGGCCTCCGTGATCCGCTCCACGCCGACGAGGTTGCGGACGACGGTCACGTAGGCGACGGAGAACAGCATGCCGACAGCCTCGCACAGTGGCAGAACCACATAGAGCAGCCAGATCCGCGGTCCGAAGACCCAGACCAGCGGAATGACCGCGTACAGCGCCATGCGGACCAGGTCGCAGGTCACGAGCAGTTTCCTGCGGTCCACCCGGTCGACGACGACCCCGGCGAAGACCCCGGTCACGACCGAGGCCGCCCCGCCGACGGCCGTCAACAGACCCATCTGCGCGACGGATCCGGTCGCGTGCAGCACGAGCAGCGGCAGGGCGATCAGGGCGAAGGAGTCCCCGAGGACCGACAGGGTCTGCGCGACCCAGAAGACACCGAAGTCCCGGTTCCGCCGCAGCGGTTGCGGCAGCACTTCGTCAGCAGTGGCTTCCGCGGCCCGCCCCGGAGGCCTGGGCTCTCTCCCTCGCCGCGCCCTGTACGTCACCGCGTCGGCCCCCGTCACCCGATCCAGTCGTCGACCAGCCTAGAGGAGCGGGTGCGCGAACCACCCCCACCTCGTGAGGAACAGCCATGTCGCGCTCATCGGCCTACTGACCCGTACCCGTGTCCTGCCCTGCCCTGCCCCGTGCCGACGGAGGAGTTGGACCTGATGGGGCTGGCGGTGGGCGGCCCGCGGAACGCGGTGGACAAGGTGCTGAAGGGGACACGGATGCAAACGTGACTGAATCTGCACAGCGAATTCGCAGCTGCGGCACGAGTGCGTTCTGTTGGTACGGAGTTGTCCTGGTCGGGCCTGCCGTGGCAATAGCTGTCGGCTTCCTGTGCGGGGCCACATGTAGAGAAACCGCCCCCAATTCGTGTGCATGCGTGCATGGATGAGTTGCCGACTGCTTCAACTGCCTTGCTGGGAGCAGCGACCGACTGGATGCCGGGCACCCTCCGTGATTTGATCCTTCGCGCCGACGGGATCGCGCCAAGACGTCCGGAAACGGATGGCGCGCGCCCCCGGTCGCGGCCTACCAGCTATCCCAGCTTGGCCGCTCCCCCTTGTGGAACATCCATACGAAGGGCAGTTTCATCATGAACTCCGCTCCCCAGGTTCAGACCCTTGAAATCTCTGACGCCGAGCTCGACACCGTCTCCGGCGGCCTGAGCCCGCAGGCCGGCATCGCCGCCGGCCCCACGGCGATCAGCAGCTCGGACCTCGTGGGTCAGCTCGGCGCGGTCAAGGACCAGGCCCTGGACACCGTCGGCCAGTACCACCAGGCTGGCGTCACCGTCTCCTTCTGATCGCCAGATCACGGAACCTCCTCATCGCGGGATCGCCGATACCGGCAGCCTGACCGCCGATCGGCGTCCACAGCGACAAGCCCCCTACCCGCGGGTCTCCGCCGGTAGGGGGCTTGATCGTCAGGGGCTCTTGCCCTGGGTTTTGTCGGGGATCTTGGTGAGTTGGGTTTCGTCCCATGCGGGCAGTGGCCGTAGAGCCATAGGGCCTGCGGAACACTATCTGCTTGCATGACAGATGAGTTGGTAGAAGCGTCAGCGGAACTCAGGGCAGGCTGCCCATTGATCGGCCTTCTCACTACTGAGACGCTGATGGGGTGCCTGGACGCCACGGAGACCCCGAGCCATCACAGCAGTTCTCTGACGAGCAGATCGTCAATTGGTTGATCGACGAATGCCGCGACGTAGGGAATCGCATCTCAGCGCTCACAACTTCGGGCGACCGCATCCTCACAGCGGGCAGCACGGTGATCGCGCTCCTGGCCACCGTCGCGATCGGAGGGGGCAAGGGCTACCTGCTGATGTGGCTGCCCCTGGGCGTCTCCGTCGTCACGGTTTACGCGCTGTTCCTGAACAACCTGACCCGAGCACTGGTCGGATACAAGATCGGTCTTGAGAAGGAGATCGAAAAGCGAGCCGGCCTCCCACTCATCGCATGGCAGTCCCGCATCAATGTTGGTGCTGGCTCCAGCCATCATGTGAAGAGCATTCTCATCATGGCTGTAGCGGTGTACGCGGGGAGCGCAGGACTCGGCCTCAGCCAGGCGCTTCACACACTGGAGCCCGGCGCCTGGGGCCATGAGCGGGCGTGGCTGTACATCGTGCTGACATCCGTCAGCATTTTGGCAGGTACCGCCGTCGCCGCCTACTGCTTGTGGATCCAGCGAGGCACACGCAAAGCCACGGAGCAGCGGGTTGGAGACATGTTCGCCGACGGTGGGCGAGCCGACGGCTCCTGAGGCAAAGCCGCCTTGCCCGTACCGCCCCCCGGACATCAGCTTGGGAAGCTGCGGTCATTTGGGACTGGTTCGGGCGCCGACCCGGGCAAAAGCCCGCGGTTCGGCCACGTCGGGCCTGGCCGACCTTCACCGTGGTTCCCCGCTGGTCCCGGCCCTGTCTGGTGCGCTTGTGGTGCGTTCGTCGACGTCTCGCGTTACTCGGCAGGCCTACAGATCCACACGTGTTTCGTTGTTGCCCCGCCTGAGAATGACGTGCGCCGGCCGGAACGGCAGACTGCGCAGAGTCGGCTCCAGGACCTTGAACAGAGCATCGGCATCGGGGCCATAGGCGTACACGGCGGCTTCGCCTCCCCCGAACTCGTTCCCGTCGACCTCCCCGACGCCTGCCTTCTCGGCCGCTTCCTCCATCGCCTGTTCGGCTTCGTAGATTCGCTTGCGCTGATCGACATCGCCGAAACCGTCAGCTTTTGGCGACAGTCGCGGTGGCGTGGCCTCAGGGCTGCGGATTTGGGGTCTCCGGTGACGCATTCTGGAGGTAGGGCGGTTTGCCCGCCGGCCGAAGAAGGTGATCGGCATGATGTGGTACGACGGCTGGGGCTGGGGCGGCTGGTCCGCCATGGCCATCTTCATGGTGCTGTTCTGGGTGCTGGTGATCGCCGGTGTCGTCGTGCTCGTCCGTTACGTCACGGGCAGCCGTCACGGCCAGCAGGGCGGCGGCCCGCCCGTCTCCTCCGGTGAACCCAGGTGGGGAGGCACGCCGGCCGAGGAACTGCTCGCCGAGCGCTTCGCCCGCGGCGAGATCGACGAGGACGAGTACAAACGCCGGCTGACGCTGCTGCGGGAACACCGGTGACTACGGCGGCATACCCCCGTGTGCCGCGGTCCGCGACCATCGCCCGCATTGCCGAGCTTGCCCGGAGCATCACGCTGAGCTGCTCGTCCCTGCGCCGTAGTTAACAGGAGCGCAGGGCCCGGTCCGGTGCCCAGAGCCCCGGGGCAGAGCTTGTGAGCCGTTCGTCGGCGGGTGCGGGCCGAATGGCCCCGGGTGTCGGCCGGCCGACCGCGGGAGGCTGGTCAGTAGAGACACCGGCGGCCGCAGTCCGGCGGCCACCGACGGGGGCCAGCCCCGGAGGTGATGAGCATGATCCGCAGGCCTATACATGTCGCTGGTGTGGCGGCCCTGGCCCTGGCGGGCACCGTGGCCATCGGTGGCTGCGGCGGGAACGACAGCGCCTTTGTTGGTGGGGGCGCCATCAGTACCCCCGCCGTCTCGGCCAGCCCCAGCGCCCCGGGCAGCGGCACACCGAGCACTCCTGACGGCACTTCCACTCCGGCCGGCCCGACCAGCGGGTGGGGACCGGACCTGTGGAGCGACAACGAGGGCTCCAGCATGATGGGCGGCGACGGGGGCTCGTGGGGGCCCGGCATGATGGGCAACCGCATGATGGGCAACTGGTGGCTGCCTGGTACGGGCACCCGGGTACAGACCCTCGACCAGGCCCGCCAGCGGGCGACGGCGTTCGCCGACCGGCTCGGCCTGCGGGTCGGCGAGGTCATGCAGTTCTCCCGGAACTTCTACGCCGAACTGGAGATTTCCGGCGGCCACCTGGCCACCGAGGTCCTGGTCAACCCCGCCGACGGCGCCGTGCAGATCGAGTACGGGCCGGCGATGATGTGGAACACCGATTACGGCATGCACCACGGCAGCCGAAGCCAGGTCCGGATCTCGGCCACGCAGGCCCGGAGCATCGCCCAGCAGTGGCTCCGGGCCCACGGCAACACACTGACCGCGGGCGACCCGGAGCCCTACCCCGGCTACTACACACTGCACACCATGCGGGCTGGGAAGATCAGCGGCATGCTGTCGGTCAATGCCTCCACCGGCCAGGTCTGGTACCACACCTGGCACGGCACCTACATCGCCACCAGCCAGCGGTAACCCACAGCAGCGGCTGGCTGACCCCGTGAGGACAGAGCGCCGCGGTCCGTGTGGTCCACCTCGCGCCGCGGGCCGTGTACGGCGGCCGGCTGCTCATCACAGTGATGCTGAGCGGTACCTGTGAACGCGCTTTCGATCGGGCCCGGATGCTCTCCCCCGCACGAGGGTGAGGTCGCCCGCCTCGATCGCCGCGTCGTTGACGCCGTCCCCGACCATGGCGACCGTACGGCCTTCCCTCGGCAGCCGCGTGACCACGTTCGCCTTGTCTCGGGGAGGACCTCTGCGATCACCTCGTCGATACCGGCGGTCTTGGCCACGGACTCGGCGACGAGCCGGTTGTCACCGGTCAGCAGAACCGGCCTGAGCCCGAGCCGGCGAAGTTCGGCCACGGCTTCGGCACTGGTCTCCTTGATCGCGTCGGCGACGGTGAGGACACCGCGCTCCTCACCGTTCCACGCGACGGTGACTGCCGTACGCCCTTCGGCCTCCGCCGCGGACTTGACGACGGCGAGCTCGTGGGGCAGCTCGATGACCCACTGGGCGAGGATCTTTTCCCGGCCGACGAGCACCGCGTGCCCGTCTATGACGCCCTGGGCACGTACTTCTTCCACCCGCACGTCGGCGTTCAGCTCGCCTGCCTGGAACTCGGATCGGGCACCGGTCTGTTCACCACGCTGCTCGACAGCGCCTTCGAGCGGGTGATCAGCGCGGATCTATCGGAACAGATGCTCCGCCAGGCCGTCGGCCGCTCACCGTTGCGAGTGCGGGCCGACGCCAGTGCTCTGCCCGTGGCCGACGCCCAGGTTGCGGTCATCGCGGCGATCGACATGCTCCTGTTCCCCGCAGAGACCGCTCGAGTCCTGGGCCCCGACGGCGTGCTGTTGTGGATCAACCAGCTCGGCGAGGACGGGCCGCTGTGTTTGCCCGCCGACGACGTCGCCGCCGCGCTGCCCGGACAGTGGCACGCCGTCGAGGCCCGGGCGGGCTGGGGCAGCTGGGCCGTCCTGCGCCGCCGGGTGTGACCGCGCCGACGGCGTCCGCCGACGCGGCAATGCGCGACGGTGGTGGTGCACAGCACTCGACGAGGACGGTCTCCGTGGCGGAGCGCGCTCCTGCGGATTCTGAGCTACTGCCCGATACGGTCCGTGCTCGTCCCAGTAGCGGTGGCAGTTGAGGGCCTTCCCGTCAGCCGGTCGCCGAGGTGAGAAGGCGGCGCCGCCGCCTGCGCCAGGCGACTACGGCTTGGTGAGGCGTGGCGTGTAGTGGCCGAGGAACATGTCGACGCCGCCGGCGATCAGGCGATCGGTGAGGTCGTCGTCGATGGTCGTGCCGTAGGCGCTGAACACCAGGTGCGGGTAGAGCAGAAGCGAGTACAGCTGGAGGATGGCCACCTCGATGTCCGGGATGTCGAGCCGACCCTGGTCCACCAGGCGTCGCAACGCGTCGGCCACGGCGGGGTGGTGACGTTCCGGTCCCGCCTGCTGCCAGGCGGCGCCGAGTTCGGGGAAGCGGTGCAGTTCGCGGCTGACGACGTTGCGCAGGGCGAGAACGTCAGGGTTGGTACGCGTGCCGCGGACCCAGGCGTGGGCCGCGGCGGTGAGGGCTTCTCGCAGGTCATCAGCGTCAGCCAGGCCGTCGATCGCGGTGACCAGCGCGCCCCCGAGCGGAGCGTCGAGTGAGTCCTTGATGACCCCGATGAACAGGGCTTCCTTGTTGCCGAAGTGGTTGTAGACGGTCACCTTGGACACGCCCGCCGCCGTGGCGATCGCGTCCACGCTCGCCTCGAAGCCCTCACGCAGGAACAGCTCGCGGGCAGCCGCGACGATGGCCCGTCGCTTGGCCTCGGCGCGCGGCCCGGCGGGTGGCTGCTTGGCGACCGCGGCGTTCGTGGAGCTCATGACGGCAGCCTACCCGACACCTGAACTGAACGGTTGAGTTCATATGAACTGAGCCGTACAGTTCAGTTCAAGTGGCCGCAGAGAGCTGCTTGCCGTGGCGTGAGCCTGCCCGCGTGTCCTCGCCATGGGTTCTCCAGGCTGCTGGGGGAGGGATCCGCCTCGTGCCTACACCGCACTGGGCGTCGCCGTAGCGCTCGTTTGCTCGCCCCGCTTGCCGGCCTGACCGCGCCGGCACGCGGCGTACACCCACCGCCTCTCCGGACCGAGGAGTCGTCATGAGCCACGCCCGCTCCACCCTCCATGCGGAGCACGCCTCCGCGCCGCCCGCGCCCCGCCGCTGGCTGATGCTGGCGCTGCTTTGCGTGGCCCAGTTCATGCTCATCCTGGACGTCACGGTCGTGAACGTCGCCCTGCCCGACATGGCCGCCGACCTCCACCTCGGCCGCGAGGCCCTCACCTGGGTCATCACCGCCTACACCCTGTTCTTCGGCGGGCTGATGCTGCTCGGCGGCCGCCTGGCCGACGTACTGGGCGCCCACCGCACCGTGCTCGCCGGACTGGCGTTGTTCACGGCCGCCTCGCTCGTCACCGGCCTTGCCACAGGCGCTCCCACGCTGATGAGCGGACGCGTCCTGCAGGGCATCGGCGCCGCCTTGCTGTCACCGTCGGCCCTCTCGATCGTCACCACCAGCTTCCACGGCGCCGAGCGGAACAAGGCCCTTGGCGTGTGGGCGGCGCTCGGCGGCACCGGATCGGCCGCAGGCGTCCTGCTCGGCGGCGCCCTGACCGACGGGCCCGGCTGGCAGTGGGTGTTCTTCGTCAACGTCCCCGTCGGCGTCGTCGCGCTGGCGGCCCTGCCCGCACTGCTCCCGCGCCGCCTTCCGCAGCCCGCCCGGCTCGACCTGCCCGGCGCCATGCTCGTCACCGTAGGCACCGCCTCACTCATCTACGGCCTGGTACGGGCGGGTGACGCGGGATGGGCCAGCACGACGGCCGTCCTACCGCTGGTCGGCGCCCTCGTCCTGTACGCGGCGTTCGCCGCCGTCGAGCGCGTGAGCCGGGCTCCGTTGATGGACCTGCGCATGTTCACCCGGCGCCCGGTGCTGGCCGGAGCGTTCCTGATGCTCGTGGCCACCGCGCTGCTCATCGGGTTCTTCTTCCTCGGCTCGGTCTACCTCCAGCAGCAGCGCGGCTACAGCCCGCTCGCCACCGGTCTCGTCTTCCTGCCGGTCGCCGTGGCCACGGGTATCGGCGCCCACCTGGGATCGCAGCTGGTCAGCCGGATCGGCAGCCGTACGACCGCGGTGGCCGGCCTGGTGGTCACGGCGGCCGGAACGATGCCGCTGGTCTGGCTCCCCGCGGACGGCAGTGTGTACACGCGGCTGATGCCCGGCCTGGTCATCGCCTCGTTCGGCATCGGCGTCGTCTTCGTCACCGCCATCACCACCGCGCTCGCCCTGGTCGCCCCGGAGGAGGCGGGACTTGCTTCCGGGGTCGTCAACACCTTCCACGAAGTGGGCGGTTCGATCGGCGTCGCCGTGCTGTCCACCGTCGCCGCGTCCGGCATCGAACACGGGGCGGCCGACGGTTTCACCAGCGCCTTCACCCTCAGCGCGATCACCGCCGCGGCGAGTATGCTGATCGCCCTCGTCCTCGTACCGCACAGCAAGCCGCAGACGACCGGCGGCCCGCACGCGCACTGAGGTGACTGCCGAACCGGCGTCGCGGCTAACGCTTGGCCTGGGTGATCCGCCACAGCCGACGCGGAAGTTCGCCCTCCTCGAAGGCGTCGACGCGGTGCATCTTCCAGCCCTGGGCGAGGCTCTTCAAGAGGGCCTCGTCGAAGAAGTGGACGGCGAAGCCGCCGTGTTCGTAGATGCGATCGCCGTGGTCGACGCCTTGGCCGTAATGGGCGTCGCCGGTGTGGCGGACGGTGTAGACGAGGAGGCCGCCCGGGCGTAGGACCCGGGCGATCTCGTCCATGGCGGCCCGGATCTCCTTCGTGGACAGGGCCATGCACAACAGCATGTGGGCGAACACGGCGTCCACGGAGGCGTCGGGCAGCGGCAGCGGGTCGCGTACGTCGTGGACGGTGGTCGTGATCCGGTCGGCGAGACCGGATTCCCTGGCGACTGCGGTGAGTTGCTCCAGGGCGGTGGCACTGAAGTCGGTGGCGTGCACGGTGAAACCCTTGCGGGCGAAGAACAGGGCGTCCCGGCCGTGCCCCGCGCCGAGTTCGAGCACCGTGCCCGCCCCGGCGGCACGGAAGACCTCGGCGGCATGACGTGCGGGTTCGGATGGCTCCATGCCGTACATCTGCGGGTGCTGGGTGTAGGTCGCCTGCCAGTGGGCGCGCTGGGCATCGGCCACGGGCTTGTCGTCCGGGTTCTTCTGATTGCCCATGTTCGCCTCGTCGGTGCAGTGGGGAGGGTGCGGGTGCCCGCACCCTCCCCGGGGAGTGTCAGTTCTTGCCGAGGAGCTTGTTCATCTCGGTGATCTCGGCGGTCTGCGCGGTGATGATGCCGTCGGACATGGACGTGGCGGGACCGTATTTGCCCTTGTCCTTCTCGGTGGCGGCCATCTCTATGGCGCCCTTGTGGTGCTCGATCATCATGGTCAGGAACATGGTGTCGAAGTCCGCGCCGGACGCCTTCTCCAGTTTGGCCATGTCCTTGCTGTCCATCATTCCGGGCATGTCGGAGTGCGCTGAGTGGTCCATGCCGGGCATCGACTCCATCGAGCTGTCGGACCTCGTTACGTCCTTGCCCCAGGACTTGAGCCAGCCGCTCATGGTCTGGATCTCGGGGTCCTGGGCCTTCTCGATGCGCGCGGCGAGGTCCTTCACCTCGGCGGAGGAGGCTCGGTCGGCGGCGAGCTTCGCCATTTCCAGGGCCTGCTGGTGGTGCGGGATCATGCCCTGCGTGAAGGAGACGTCCTGGGCGTTGTGCGCTGCGGTGGTGGCGTTGGCGCCCGCGGACGAGGACGCGGAACTGTGGCCCTGGTGTCCGCTGCTCGCGCTGCCGCTGTCGTTGCCGCAGGCGGCGAGGAGGAGAGCGGCGGTGACAGCCGTAGCCGTGAGAGCGGCGCGGCGGGTGAGGGTACGGGTGTTGCGCATACGGGAACTCCTGCTGTGGGAAAGGGATCTGGATGTGCCGAGGCGCACCGCGTCGCCGAGCAGTGGGCGCGGTCGCGCGCGGTGTCTAGATCCGCAGGAGTTGGAGTTCCGCCAGAGACGGTGGGGCGCGGGCGCCGTCCGGGCCCGGAGCCGCGTACGAGCACACGGTGTCGGCACGTACCGGTACGGCTACCCGGTCGGGAACGAGGGCAGGCAATGCCGGCCCGTCGGTCACTGCACCTGACAGGCAGGTCGAGTCGGCGTGCTGGAGGTGGCCTCCACCGCAGTGGCCGTCTCCGGAGCAGTCATGAGGGGCGCTGACCGCCGCCGTCGTGTGCTGCCGCTCGGCGCGTTCGTGTTTGTGGAGGCCACCGCCGGGAGCCAGGGCGTGCATGCCGAGCAGCCCTGCCAACAGTCCGAGCACGAGCAGCGTCCGCCACCGCCCGACAGGCGGTCGCGGAGGGTGCTGCTGCGGGCTCGTCATCGGGCTCATCCCAGATAGTCGTGACGTCGGTTCAGTGCGGTGTCCGTTGTACATACGGTCGCCGCCGCGCTCGTGTTCAGCGTGATCGGGTGAGCCGCCCATCGTCCGCGGCATCGCTGGGCCGCCGGTGCGCCAGAACCGTACGAGCAGACTCGCGGCCAGCACCAGGAACGCGATGTTGCGCCAAGTCGTGTAGTTCCAGGTGATCCCTTCCTCGGGGATCTTGGCATCTGCCTGATCGGGGATCAGGCCCGGGCCGCCGAAGGCGAACTCTTGGCGGCGAGCGAGTGGTCCGCCAGGAAGAAGGTGTGCCAGAAGTCGTCCGGAACCCGGGCGGCGATCGCGCCTGCGATCAGCAGACCGGCCACCAGGTCGCGAAGGACCGCGGCCCACTCCATGACGAAGATGTGCGACACGGACGTGAAGCCGTTCCGCGAGATCAGCCGGTGGCCGAAGCTGCCCTCGCCCTGGACCGACATGTCCATCGCCGCGCGGCCGGCCATGGAGCCGGCCAGTCCGCGCGCGGCCTGTTCGCGGGCCTTCTGCAGCAGCCGCTCGCGCAGGAAGAGGCGGAACAGTACGGCAAGTACGACGATCACGATCGGTCCGCCGACGAACTCGGCGGCGGTGAACTGCCAGCCCATCAACAGGGCCATGATGATGCCGAGTTCGACGACCATGTTGGTGGAGGCGATCTCGAAGGCCATGGCCGCGGTGAAGTCGGCGCCCTTGCGGAAGAGGGAGCGCGAGAGAGCCACGGCCGCGTACGAGCAGGAGGACGAGGCGGCTCCGAGCCCGGCGGACAGGGCGAGCGTGCGCGGCCGCCTGTACAACGGCGGACAGGGCGAAGCCGAGGATCAGCGCCCAGGTGACCTCCCAGGTCATCGATCCGGCAATGGACAGAGCGTGCCCGATCGCATCCACAGACCTGCACCCTTCCTGAGGCGAGCCGGGCCAGCCAGCGCCCATCGAATGCAGGGGCAATACCTCACTGGTGGCCTGGCATTCCAAGGAAAATGCGCTCATTTAACTAGGAGTTCTTAGGGCCCTTCGTGCTCACCCGCGTCTCGTCAGTTGGCGACCGGCTCGCGCGGTTCGGTCTCTGGCCGGTGAGGCGGCGGAACTGCCACTGTTCGCCCGCCGGGCGGGCCCTGACGCAGCCACCGCCGCGGCGTGTGTCGCCGCCACCACTTCTCCGCGGGCTCCTCCACCGCGGAGTACAACGCCCAGGACAGCACGATGACGACCACGCCCATGCCGATCAGTGCGAACAGCGTGCCGTTGTTGTCGGGCATGCGGCCCCACTGGTAGATGGCCAGCCGGCTGATCGAGTGGTGCAGGAGGTAGAAGCAGTACGACCACAGGCCGAGCTGGACCATCGGTTTGGCGTTGAGTACGCCGCGCAGTCCGCGGACCTCGCGCTGGACGAAGGCGAGGATGATCAGTGCGGCCAGGACCGCGACCACCGGCCGCACCAGATAGTCGAGCTGCGCGGCGGCTCCCGCCGGCAACAGGGCCTGGTCCTGGTAGTAGCAGTAGACGTAGGCCGCCAGCAGCACCACCGGCAGCGAGGGGTGCAGCGGCAGCCGCCAGCCGCGTTTGACCGCGAGCGCGAGTGTCATGCCGAGCAGGAACTCCGGCAGGTAGACCACAGGGTGGCGCATCACCCAGGCCGCGTGGGCGGGCGAGTAGTGGGTGGTGGCGAACCAGTCGACGGCCCACATGCCCACCAGTCCGCCTGCCGTGACCGACCCGAGCCAGCGGGTGCGCAGCCTGACCGCGATCCGGCCCAGCAGCGGGAAGAGGGCGTAGAAGAGCAGTTCGACGCTGAGCGTCCAGGTGACCTCGTTCCCGGGGAGGGCCGGGGTGACGTTCGGGGACCAGGTCTGCACCAAGAAGGCGGAGGAGATCAGGCTGGGCCAGCTGATCGCGAGGTGCGCCGCCGTGTAGTAGGCGTAGGTGCCCAGCAGCAGGGCGACCAGGTGGGCGGGCCATATCCGGCCTACGCGGCGCCAGTAGAAGGCGCCTGGGTGCTCGTTCGGTTTGAAGACCCAGGTCATCAGGAAGCCGGAAAGAACGAAGAAGAGGCTGACGCCGTTTCCGCCGAACTGCGCGTAGGGGAAGATCAACGGCGCCCGTCCCAGTCCGGTCTTGCCGCCGCTCCCGGTGAAGTGGGTGGTGAAGACCGCGAAGGCCGCGAAGAAACGCAGGCTCGTGAGGGAGTCGAGGCGTTTGGGGAGAGGTGTCACCACCGCCCGTATGCCTGGCAAAGACATGGGGTTTCGCCGTAGCCCTTCGGGGGTCCGCCAGTAACCGGCGCATTATATGACCACTGATGTAAGGCTAAGTAAGCAACAGGCTCGGCAGACAGCGATGGGGTGTCGTGTCTTTCCCTGACCGGGTGGAGCCCAGGCGACACCCAGAGCCCCAGGAACGCGATCAGGGCCGGTCTCCCTTGGAGGGAAACCGGCCCCGCCCTACTGCTTTCCGAGTCGGGGGGGGCGGGATTTGGACCCACGACCTCTTCGTCCCGAAGCAACTTGGGCGGGGGCGCTGCCTTGGGCCGGAGCGCCTCTCACCTGTGTTGATGGGCCGCAGGCGTCCGTGCTTGTTCGCCGGGGTTCGTCTGCGTTGTCACGCAGTTGGACACTCATGGCTGCTGTGTCCTGCCAGCGCTTGTGGCATGAGAGTGCCTTATCCGTAGCGTTAACTCGTTCGGTCAGTAACGGCCATTCCGGTTGCTTCGGAGCGGCGGACAGGGGTAGTCGGTGGGGCTGCGGTACCGCGCTGCTGTGCAGCTCGCCTCGCCGCCGTGTTCCGGGCGTGAGCTTCGCGCCGTAGCCGGCGTTCGTAGTCGGCGATTTGACGGACGGGTCTGCTGCAGGTTTTGGTGACAGGTTCGATCACGCGGCCTGGAGGGCCGGTGTGGTCATCGGGGAACTGGCAAGGGGAATGCAGTGAGATTCACCGGTCTCTCGGGCGATCTCGACCGTCCTGCCGTCGACGCGTTCCTGTCGGCCGTGGACTCGGCGATGAACAGCAACACCCTGCTGCTCAAGGTTGCTACCGACGTGTCAGTCACGGCGAAGAACCAGCGGCATGTCCTCCACACCTACCTGCGCAGCGGGCTGTTCGAGGAGATGATGCTCGCCGCCGACCAACATCGCGACTGGTACAACCTGTCCGAAGACGAAGACTTCGGTGGACTCCCCAACGAGCGCCCCCTCATCCGCGAGGGATTCCTCGCGACGACCAGCCCACTCCGCTATGCGGGCTTCGTCGCTCGGCTGCGCTGGATGCTCTGCGAGGCTTTCAGCCCCTACGGGCACCACTGCTCGTCGGCGGATGCCGAACAGCTCGTGCGCGATTTTGTTCACGAGCTGCTCGGCCAGGACGGTTCCGCATGGTTGTTCGCTTCAGTCAAGCCCGACTTCTTGCGCTCGACCGGCTACTACAGCGGCGAAGAGCCTCCGCGTCCGGCGTACTTCGACGGCAGCGACTCCGATACCGCGACATTCATCCACCGTGACCGCGTCTGCTACTTGCTCCTTACCAACGGCTCTCCGTGAGTAAGCCACGCGGCCGGGGCGAATTCCAGGGGCTTCGTTGTTCCCGGAACGACCCCGATCGGTTCGGCTTGTGACGGTTGGTGGCCAGAGTCTCATCAGTCCCATCGGGCGACGATGGCTTCCTCGACGCCGAAGACCGCATCACACTCGGCGCACTGCGCGTTACCGAAGACGTAGGTCAATTTGTGCGCGATGTTCGGATGATCGTCTGCGAGTGCGCGGGAGTAGAGCCTTTCGGCCAGCCCGTCCAAAGCTGCGGGGGCCTGAGGTCGCAGCGGCACCTGCCTCGCCGTCGTGGAAGGCTCCATGTACATGCTGTCCGTGGTCGAGAAGAAGCCGTACTTGCCGAAGACTATGAAGTTCTCCGCACTGCACGAGGGGCAGGGCACCTCGTATTCCTCGTCGTTCAGCCCGTCGAGCTGCTCGCCCCAGATCTCGACGCCCTCGAAACTCAGCAGCGTGCCGAGCAAGTCGACGTAATTCGTGGGGTCGTCGGCGAGTCCCGGGTCCTGGAGGGCTTCCTCGGTGAGTTGCACCAGGTCGGACATCTGGGAGGCGTAGGTCACTTGGGGATCCTCATCGCCGTACGGCTGATCTGTGCTGGCCACAATGGAGCCGGCCAGGTACAGGGGCATCCGCCGGTCCGCCGCTGACCACTGACGCGCCATCTCGGTCAGAGGGGGCAAGGCCGCATAACTCGCCGAGTAGACGGTGCCCTGATGGCACAGCCGGGACCAGAGTTTGTCCCAGCCGGAGTCCTGCGCGTCCGGACCCACTGCGTCAAGCAGGCCGGGGACGTCTTCTGCCGTGCCGTAGGCGTGGTGGAGCCGAGACCAGTCCGTCATGCCGATGATCTAAGCAGCCGAGCGCGGCACCATGCCGCGGCGGGCGGTGAGGTCGCGTGAGCCGGCCGTCTCTGGAATCCGTCAGTGACCTACTGCGATGGGCCAAGATCCCGTCCACGCCTCGTCCACAGACCCTGACATACGGCCGCTTCGGGCGGCATCCACCCGCACATACGCGAAGACCCCGGTCTCAGCGTTTCCGCTGCTGACGTGGTCTTTGGGCACCTCATACAGGGTGCCCCGGCAGGATTCGAACCTGCGCACACGGCTCCGGAGGGCCCTTCGGTCCCGGACAAAGTCACTGGTCACAGCCTCGCACGGTGGTGGGCGGCCGGGCCCGTCCACAGATAGTCCACGGCGTGCTGGCCACCGCTTCAGGAGTTCGGTCAACGGAGCGCGTGGGCTGCTCGTAGTCGTGCTCCGGGGCGGTTGCTGATCCACCTCTGACTACCCAGATCCATGATTGTCCGACCACGTTGATGTCAACACCGTTGCGTTTGGCCCCTGAGCTGTACGTCAAGCCCTGCTGAACAGCGCAACGGGACCACCTGGTAGATCAACGATCGGCGAGAAAGTCGATCAAGGTCAGGGGTCCCGTTGCAGGAGAATTCTGTCATCACGTCCACGATCGAGACAGCCCGGGGTGTGTTCGCGCCGGGGCATCTGGGGGAGTTGACCCAGATCGTGGACTTCGCGCTGGTGGACGCGGTGCTGGAGGAGACCGGCCAGCGCGAGAAGCGCCTGCGGCTGCTGCCTTCGCGGGTGGTGGTGTACTTCGTCCTCGCTCTCGCGCTGTTCGAGCACCGCTCGTACCGCACGGTGTGGTCCAAGCTGACCGCCGCCCTGACCCCGCTTGCCCTGGTGCGTCCTGCGGTTTCCTCGCTGACGCGGGCACGGCGCAGGGTGGGGGCCGCGCCTCTGCGGCGTCTGTTCGAGACGCTTGCCGGGCCCGTCGCCCGCCCCGGGCAGGCCGGGTCCTTCTACCGGGGCCTGCGCACGGTGGCCGTCGACGGGACCCTGCTGCACACCCCCGACGACGAGACGCTCACCTGGCGCTACCCCAAGCGGGCCGGGGAGAGTCTGGAGTTCGGCTATCCGCTCCTGCGGCTGCTGGCCCTGGTCGAGTGCGGCACCCGCGCGCTCATAGCCGCCGCCTTCGGACCGGAGTCCGAGGGTGAACTCCCCTATGCCAAGCGGCTTCTGACCGCCCTGGACAAGACGATGCTCCTGCTGGCCGACGCGGCCTTCGACGGCAACGAGTTCCTTGAGGCCGTCCATCAGAGCGGGGCGCGGTTCCTGGTGCGCTCCGGGGCCCGCCGCGTCCCCACCCCCGCCGAGCACCTGGGCGACGGCTCCTACATCGCGCGCATCGGCTACGGCGTCCTGCGGGTACTGCTGCCGGTGCGCGTGATCGAGGCGACCCTCACCGTCACCCTGGCCGATGGCACCGTCCGCACCGAGCAGTGGCGGCTGATCACCAATCTGCTGGACCCCGTCCGTTTCCCGGCCGCCGAGCTCGTTGATCTCTATCACCGCAGGTGGCAGGCGGAAACCACGTATTTTTCGATCAAAGCCACGATGCTCGACGGCCGCATCCTGCGCTCCCGCAGCATCGATGGCCTCGACCAGGAGGTCTACGCCCTGCTCACCGCCTACCAGGCTCTGATCCGCGCCGCCGACGACGCCCTGACCGGACGGCCGGAAATACCCATGGAACGGATCAGTTTCACCGTCCTACTGGCCGCCGCAACCGACACCGTCACCGCCGGCCATGGAATCTTCCCCGGCACCCTCATCGACCTGGTCGTCACGATCGGCCACACCGCCCTGAGCGACCTCCTACCCGCCCACCGACGGCAACGAGTGAAGGCCCGCACCCGCAAGAACCCCACCAGCAAATACGGCCCGAACGCCGGACAGCACCCCCAGAAGGCCCAGAACTACACCGTCCACACCACCGTCGCATTCTTCGCCCACGGCCTCAACAGCCGCTCACGGCGCTAACGCAACGGTGTTGACGTTGATGTCAGCTGCTGATGTCAACCTGCACTGGGGAAGTGACTGTTCACGAGGGGACCGGCGGGTCTCTCGCACGGTGCGTGCATGTGAATTCGTGAACTGTGGGTGCCTGGCAGCAGTGGAACGGTTTGGTGTCCGCCTGCGTCGTCCCTCTCCGGGGCGCGGTGGCTGTGTCCCGGAGGGGGGAGACCGGGTGCATAGGGGCGGCTTCGCCAAGTGGACAAGGCGGTTCGAGGACGAGCGCGAGCGCAGGCGCGCCCAGGGTGATCCGGACTGGGGACAAAGCGCGACGCTGCATCCGGCGGTGTGGGCCAGCATCCAGCGCTTCCAGATCGGCGAGGACGGTGACGGCGCCAACCTCGTCGGCAAAGCGGACCAGGCCGGCGACACCGACTACGCGCAGGCGGTCCGGCTCTTCATCGCCGAGGAACAGAACCACGCCCGTCTACTTGCTCGGCTGCTGGCCGCGGGGGGGCATACCGACGTTGACCGGGCACTGGAGCGACGTGGTCTTCGTACGGCTGCGGCGTCTCATGGGTCTACGCATGGAACTGTTGGTGCTGATGATCGCGGAAGTGGTGGCGCTGCGCTATCGTCACGGGGGGTTGGCCGCCATTCGGCAGGCACCGTTCGCGGCGCCCCCCGGCGTGCCGGCCTGGGTCAGGGCGCTCACACAGCCCCGCAGGTCACCGTGCACACCTTGGTTGCACGCCATTCTGATGGCGTCCGAGACTTCGACGCCCGCTTGTTTGACCATGTTCGTGCAGGCCGGGATGTCCGCGTGGGCGGCGGGGGCGGCGATGGCCACGCCGCCGAGTGTGAGGGTCAAACCGGTGAGGACACCGGCGATACGAGCCGCCGTGTGCATGGGAGGCACCTGCTCTCCGGGGCTGGTCGGGGATTCGCGGATTCAAAGCGCCGAGCAGCGGACGCGCCCAGTGTACGACCGTGGCCTCGGGCCCCCGGACCCGTCGGCTCGGCAGGACTGCCCCTCCTCTCTTCGACGCTAGAACAACCCGCCGCCGCGCGCACTCTGTCCGAAGGCACGGCACCATCGATGGCAGCCGCCGAGGCCGGCTTCGCCGACCAGGCCCATCTCACCCGGTGGTTCACCCGCAGGCATTCCGCAGCAGAGCGCAGGATGCGGACACCCCGGGTCGAATCTAGACTGGCGAAGCGTAGAAAGTCCACAATTTGGGAGATATGCACCATGGCTAAGCGAGGAAACAAGCGACGCGGCCGTAAGAAGAAGAAGGCCAATCACGGCAAGCGTCCCAACGCCTGAGTCAACCGAGCGGACGGCCGAGGGGTCCCATGTCTTCGCCGCCCGGATTGAGGTCAGCGGCTGGGATCCCGCGGCGGTGCGGGAGCACGCCAAAGAGCCAGCAGAGCCGTATGAGCTCAGCGAGCGGGGAAGGTGAGCCGCAGAACGATCTCGCCGTCGTCCATCTCCCCGGTGGGCTCGAACCCGAACTCCTGGTAGAAAGGCCACGGTTCGCCGTCGCCGGGCTCGTAGCTGGTCAGCAGCTCGGTGGCGCCGTCCGCGCGGACCAGGGCGGCGATCTGCGTGAGCGCCTCTCGGCCGATCCCTCGCCGCTGGTACCGCTTGTCGACGAGGAGGCGCCAGATGAAGTGCCGCCCTTCGAAAGGACCGGCCGGCGGCTTCCACGACAGCATCACGAACCCGACCGGCTCGTCGTCACGGTACACGGCGCGATACCAGGGATTGGCCTCCGGTTTCTTTGCCGCCTCCTTGCCTGAGTTCCACAGTTAGCGGTGTCGACTAGGGAACGAAAACGTGGGTTGACCTGCGGAAACGCCTGTGAGCACGCCGAGATGGCGTGTCACTAGGCGGGGGGATAGTGCCTGGTCAGCGGCCTGCGGTCAGATCGATGATCTTCTTGGGCGGGGTGACGTTCAGGGCGGTGAAGATGTCGCGCTGGGGCTTGGTGAGGTCGGTGGACTGGCGGAAGGTGCCGGCCGGGCCGGTGTAGGTGACCGCGTGCAGGCGCTGGAGTTCGGCGCGCAGGCGGTTCCAGGTCTGGCCGGTGGAGGTCTCGGCGACGCGGATCAGCAGCAGGGCGAGCCAGCAGAGCAGGACGTGGGCGCGGATGCGGTCCTCGCGGCGGTGGTAAACGGGGCGGAGATCGAGAATTTGCTTCATGTCGCGCCAGCCGCGCTCGACTTCCAGGAGCTGTTTGTAACCCAGGGCGATGTCCTCGGCCGACAGCTTCGGATCCGAGGAGCGCAGGAGGTACTTCCCGTCGAGGTTGGCCTCGGCGGCGATCTTCTTCTTGTCCACCCGCAGCAGCCCGCTCGGGGTGGTGCGCAAGAACCGTTTCAGACCGGGCTTGGTGGACAACACCCCAGCCAGCTTGTCGCGTTCGGGCCTGGGCAGCTTGTCCGTGGCCTCGATCGCCTCGGTGAGCTGGGTGACCATCCGCTGACGGATCGCGGCGTCGCGGGTGGCCTGGTCGGGGTTGAAGCAGATCACGAACCGGTCGTCGGTTCCGATGTTGACCTCCTTGACCTGGAGGTTGTCGCGCACGGACGCATAGCGGCCCTGCCGCGAGAGGGCGGCGCGTACTTCGGGTGATCCGGTGCGGAGTTTCTCGCCGATGATGTAGCCGCCGCCTCCGCGCATCAGCGCCCGGCGGTTGGCGGCGGAGGTGAAGCCGCGGTCGGCGACCCACACGATCTTCGACAGCGTCCACTCGCGCAGGTCGTCGCGGACCTGCCGGATCAGGGCCTGGTCACCGGTGTTGCCGGGCCAGGACCACACCCGCACCGGGATCCCGTCGCGGGTGACGGCCATGCCGATGACGACCTGGGGCAGATCGTCGCGGGAGTCCTTGGACTTGCCGTGGGTGCGGAACCCGTCGTGTCGCACCGCGTCTTCGGCCGGCGCGTCGGCGGCCAGGCGCTCGCCGTGTTCGTCGCGGGCGACAGGTTCGTCGGCGTCCTCGGTCTCGAAGTACGTGGAGCTGGTGTCGAAGAACAGCAGGTCCACCTCCAGGTTGAGCAGGTCGGTGACCTGGAAGTACGTCTCCTTGGCCAGGGCCGGCTCGATGGTCAGCAGGTAATCCATGGCTCGGTAGCAGGCTTCGTCACTGATCGCCTCCAGGCCGTCTATGTGGACGTCGTCGGCGATCCACTCGGTCGCGGCGAGCTTGCTGGAGGCGGCCAGGGCCCGGTTGGCGACCAGCGCGAACAGCACCCGTTCGACGCGCGGATCCAGCCGCCGCCCGGCCAGTTGGCGGTGCACGACACCGTCGAGGCCGAGCCGGTGCCAGAGTCCGTCCAGCGCGTGCACCCCGCCGCACGGCCTGGAACTGATCAGTGACAGGTCTCCCGAGCCGGTCGCGGCCAGCGCGGACGCGGGGTCCAGCAGCTTCGAGAGCGCGCCGACCAGTCGGCGCACCGCCTCGCGGTCGAGCTCGTCCTCCCGGCCGAAGGAGTGCAGCACCTTCGTACGCGAACGCCCCACGGCCGGGTCCCACTCGTTGTGGGCCAGCTGCAGATACCGGACCGTCTGCCCGTCCTTGTTCCGCCGGGACGTCGTCTTCACATACATGCCGCTAGACGATACGCACATCATTCCATGTCACAGGCATGGGGGTGACAACATCGTGCCACTAGGCGTTTTCGGCCTTTCGCGCTAGGTGCAACCGCCTGACCTGCACCGATGCCCTGCCACACCCCCGAGAACCCCGCTCAACTGTGGAACGCAGGCCTTGAGCGACTTGGACACGGAGGCGACGAACTGCTTCTGGTCACCTCGGACCCGGAGGGCACGAACGGCCTCCCGGTTTGCGTCGGTGATCTCCCGTAGGTGCACGCCTGGGGACTTCATGCCACACCCCTTCCGCATCCGGCAGCCGCGCCATCCGGACCGACGTGAAGAGCCGCGACCGGGCCGCATTCCCTTGTGCGTACGCGTTGTCGAGAACGCCAGGTTGGACGTCCTCGCAGCGTATTCGACACGGGCGATCCGGAGCGGGACCGGCACGCCGGGCTGGGATCGCTGCGATACCGCAGCAGCGGCTACCCGCTGAGTGCTTCCACGAGAGCCATGAAGACGCCCACGCCGAAAACAGCGCGGCAGCGAGGCTGACAACCAGCAGCGAGCAGCAAGAGGCGATCGCCACCGTGAACCATGCCCGCCCCACGGCTGGGTGGTAGTCGGTGTCGTCGTCCCAGTCCTGATCGACCATGTCGCCCCCCTCGCCGCGCACTGTACAGAGCGGTCGGCGAAGCCAACTTGGCAGGAGCCCGGAGACGGCCCAGCGATGCTGCCCAGACCTGGCGGCAGTTCGGTCCAGCGGCCTGCCTGGAGCCCTGGCACTCTTGCCGGTCCAGCGTTCGCGGTCGCTCAAGGCCGCCTGCGCACATGTGGCTGTCAGTCGTACAAGAACAACTCGAGATCCTCGATGGATCCTGGCCCCGTCAGGAAGCTCTCGGCCTTGGCGATCTCATCTTCTGGTGGCGGCCCGCCCTCTCGAAGCCGCGTCATCCACATCTCGCCCTGCTCACCGATCGCGTAGACGCCGGACAGCAGTTCGGCCATACCCGCAGGATGCGTGGGGCTGTGCCCGATGACGGGCTGGAGTCTCCACCCGCCTGCCGTGGCGGCCAATCGGAGCACTCCGGCCCAGTTGGCGATCCGCCCGATACGCACGTGCCACGAGTCCTCTGTGAACGGGGCCGTCCGTCCCCCGTGCAGGGGGTTGGTGGCCGCCCGGATGTCCGCCATCACCTGCCGTTCCAGGGCGTTACGTACCCAGCGTCCTTCCTGCGCTTCCTCAATGGCGGCAGACCACCACTCCCGGGCGCCGTCGAGCCGGCCCGCGAACGTTTCCATGCCGCACAGGTTTCCATGCGCGACCCCCGCGGCCTCGACCAGGACCTGTCCGGCCGATCAGCTCTGGCCTTGGCCAGGAACCTCGGGTCAGTGGTCCGCGCAGCACGGGGTGGGATCCGGTACCTCGAAGGGGACCAGCGTCCCGCCCGCGGCCGGCATCGCGGCCAGGACCAGTCGCCCTTCGCGCCACTCCGGTCGTACGTGATCACGGGTGACGATCCGCTGGTCCGGGTCGGGACCGTCGGGTGCCCCGAGGACGACGATCCGCTCCACCGCGGAGACGGCCAGCAGCCGGGCGACGGTCACCGTTCCGGTGAGGGCGTCGACCCCGGCGTAGCGGACGACACGGCCCCCGGTGCGCGCGAGGTGCTCCGCGGCTGCGTGCGCGGCACCGGCCGCCAGCTCTTGCGGACCGTGCCGCTCGGCGCCGAGGGCGGCGCCGAACTCCCGTTCCGTGAGCGACCGCCAGGCCGCGCGGGCCACCCGCTCCGAGGGGGTGGAGAAGGACAGCGCGGTGTGCCGCCGCCCCTCCCGCACATGGTGTGTGCAGCCCACCACCCCTTCGTCCAGGCCGAGTTCGGCGGCGAGGTCGAGGAGGAGATGGTCGGCTGTCCGCAGGGTTCCGGACAGACCGGTGTCCACCCCGACGACGTACCGTCCGGTCACGACGGCAGGATCCACACCGGGTTGGAGTAGAACCACAGGTCCTTCCACGGGTCCGCGTCGCCGACGACGTCCACGGCCGGGCCCGCCGGGTCAACCGCCGCGCCCATCAGTCCGGTGGCGGAACGGTTGCCGTCGGTACCACGCAGCCGGACGTACACCGGGCGGTCGACCGCGCCGAGGCAGTACGAGAGACGCACCACGCCCGTGGACTTGTTCACCTCGTACGACTGGACGACCTTCGCGGTCGGCGCGGTGAAGGTGTCCTTGTCCGCGACGGCGCCCGTGATATCGCCCTGGATGACGTCCACGCGAGCCAACTTCGGTACGAAGCCCGCCCAGTTGGGGCCGTCGGCGAGCGCGATGTCCACCGTCAGCGTGACCTTCTGCCCCTTCTTGACATGCAGCGCGCCACCGAGGGTCGCCCAGCGGCTGCCGCCCGCCACCCGCGCGTCGAGGCCGCTGATGAGCTGCCCGTGGTCGACCCACACGCGCCCGGCGCGTATGCCGTCCATGACGGCGGCATACGAGAAGCCGTCGGCGCCGACGTGGGTACGGCTGAACTGGCCGGGCCAGTAGTCGCCCTGGGTGAGGTCGATCTTGCCGCCGTAGACCGGGTCGGTGTGCTTGCCGTTGGCGGTGAAGTCACTGTCCGGGCCGCCGCGGACGGCGGTGTCCGTGTACACCTGGTGGGAGTCGGAGTTGGCGGTGATCCACCAGGGCTTGCCCTCGGCGAGGAGGCTGTCCCACAGGCCGCCGACCGTGGCGGTCATCCAGTCGAAGCCGCCCCAGGTGCGGTAGCTCTCCAGCGGGTAGCCGGCGAAGGAGTCGGCACTCGGGTTGTTGTCGTAGATGCCCCGGGCCCGCCCCATGCCGAGCGGCGTGGCGAGGCCGGCCGCCTGGTGGCCCGGCGCGCCCTCGAAACCGACGGCGATCTGACGGCCCGAGCCGGTCGCGTCGCGCCAGCCGCGGATCTCGTGCGGCGAGTCGACACCGCGCCGGGCCGGGTGGTTGGCGAGCATCAGCGCGTCCTTGACCTTGCGCCGCTGCACCTGCTCCGCGAGGAAGTTGAGGCCGGCGACGGCGAGCGCCTCGTTGGCGGGCGACGACCCGCTGGCGCCCTTCACCGCGCCGTCGTAGGACGTCTCGAACGCCTTCAGGACGCTGACCTCGTTGTTGCCGGGGTGAACGAAGACGGTGCCGTGCTCGGCGCCCGGGATGTTCCACTCCAGTCCCTGGAAGACGAGCGTGTCCTCGTACTTCTCCCGGGCCTCCTTGATGTCCGGGTTGACCTTGTCGACACCGATCTTGGCGTGCGTCTCGCTGCCGTGGTCGGTGATGACCATCCAGTCCAGGCCGTGTGCGGCGCCCTGCCGGACCTGGTCGCCGACACGGTACTTGCCGTCGCTGCTGTACTGGGTGTGGATGTGGTGGTCACCGGACAGCCAGAGGAACCCGTCCCGTCGCCGACCGCTCGTGGAACCGGAGGCGTACGCCGGTGCGGCCGCCGCCGCCCCCTGCGCGAGCACGCCGCCGGCGGCGAGTCCCGCGCCGAGCAGCCCCGCACGGCGCAGCAGCGAACGGCGTGACTGCTGCTCGGGGGTCAGGGCCTCGTCGGGCACGGAGGCATCGAACGCCGCGGGAAGCGACTCACTCTCGTGGCCGTGACCGTGATCGTGGCCGTGGTGGTGATGATCGTGCCCGTCTCCGTGCGTGTGCCCGTGCCCGTGCCCCATGGTTGCCTCCTGAGTCGTGCGCCGCGAGCGCGAGAGCGCGCCACGAGGAGATTCGGTGCGGAAGGTGAACGCGGGGCGGCGGGCGCGTTATCTGCGGGCGATGGGGGCGAGTCGACTCGCCACTCCCGCCTCAACTACCCACCCTGGCCCACCCGTAGCTCCGCCCACACCACCTTGTAGGCCATCCCGATCCGCGGCTCCACACCCCACCGCTCGGCCAGCGCCGCGACGAGCACCAGTCCGCGCCCGCCTTCGCCGTCCGGCTCCCGCGGCACCGGCAGCCGCTCGGTCCGCCCGTCGGCCACCTCCACTCGTACGACGCCGTCGCGCAGCACCAGCCGTACGCGGAAGCTGCGCCCGCGCACGCTGCCGTGCCGTACGGCGTTCGCGGCCAGCTCCGCCACGACCAGGCTCACGTCTTCGCTCGCCTCGCTGTCGTACGCGAATCCCCACACGTCCATCCGGTTGGCGACCAGCCGCCGCGCGAGCCGGGCCCCTCGCGGGGTGCTGCTGAAGAGCTGCGTGAACGTACTTACGGTGACCGGTTCTTGGGCCCGGGTGTCTCCTTGCATGCCTCAACGGTCCCGGGCATCACGGGGGTCTGCCAGCGACGCCACTCGTACGCCGCGTTCTGTAGGAGTTCACGCTGTGGACAGTACGAGTCACCGTCCGTGACCATACCCAGCATGACCAACAGCACCACGAACGAGCCCGAACCGTCGGACAGTCTGAAGACGTTCGGCCTGGTCCACAAGGCCTGCCGCAAACGGGCGGGGCTGACGCAGGAGGAGTTCGCTCCCCTGGTGGGGTACCAGCCGTCCACGGTGGCGTCGATCGAACAGGGGAGGCGGTTGCCGCCGCGGGCGTATGTGGAGCGGGCGGAGGAGGTATTGGATGCGTTCGGTGTACTGAGGGCGGCGGCGAAGTACGCCACGCGGCAGCCGGGTTTGGCTTCCTGGTTCCGCGAGTGGGCGGAGCTGGAGGAGCAGGCGATCAGTCTCTATACGTTCGAGAACCGGCTGGTGCCGGGGCTGCTTCAGACGGAGGGGTACGCACGGACTCTCTTCAACGAGCGGGTGCCCGTGCTGACGGACGCCCAGATCGAAGCCCAGATCGTCGCACGCACGGACCGACAGCAACTGCTCACCGAGCGGCCCAACACGGCGTTCAGCTTCATCGTCGAGGAGTACGTCATCCAGCGGGGAACCGGCGGTTCGGTAGTAACACGCGAACTGATCGACCACGTCTTGGCGGTCACTGAACTGCGCAACGTGGAAGTGCAGTTAATGCCACTGACGCGCCACGTCCACGCCGGCCTGAATGGACCTATGCAACTGCTGGAGACTCCGGAGAACGAGTGGCTCGGCTACTGCGAGGGGCAGGAAAGCGGCCAGCTCATCGCCAACCAGAAAACGATCAGTGTGCTCCACATGCGCTATGCGAAACTGCGTTCACAGGCTCTCACCCCTGACGATTCCCGGAGCCTGCTGGAGCGGATGCGAGGAGCGCTATGAGCACCACGGAACTGGCCTGGTTCAAGAGCACCTACAGCGGCGACAGCTCCGGCGACTGCGTCGAAGTGGCCCTCTCCTGGCGCAAGTCGACGTACAGCGGCGACGACTCCGGCGACTGCGTCGAGGTCGCCACCTGCCCCACCGCCATCCACATCCGCGATTCCAAGAACACCTCCGGCCCTCAACTTGCCCTCTCCCCCACCACTTGGACGGAGTTCCTCGACTTCGCCGCATCCACCGCGCGCCGCTGACGCTCGGCCCGCCGGACGATGAGCGGCGCCACCAGGCCCGTAAGAGCGAACAGCGCTCCGACGACGTACCACCCGGGGCGGCCCCAGGTGATGCAGAGCGCGATGAGCAGGCCTGGCCCGAGCGCCTCGGCCAGGCCCGCGCCCAGGCCGAACACGCCGAGGTACTGGCCGGTGGCGTGCTCCGGAGCGAGGGCGAAGGACACCTCGAACCCGGCGGCGGAATGCCACAGCTCGCCGACCGCGTGGACGACGACGGCTGTCATGAGGAGCGCTGTCGCGGCCCACGCGGGTGTCCCCGCGGACAGGGAGATCAGGGAGCAGGAGACGAGGAAGGCCACGCCCGCCCGCCGGTAGGCGCCTCCGCCGGCCGTGGGGGAATCAACGGTGCGGCCGGCTCGTACCTGGAGTGCGATGACGATGCCGGTGTTGATGAGCATGGTGCCCGAGATGAGCCAGCGCGGCGCGGCGGTGGCCTCGATCAGCCAGAGCGGGAGCGCCACGGTGAGCACCTTGAACTGGATGGCCATGATGCCGTCGAGCGCGGTGAGCAGGAGGTAGGGGCGGTCTCGTAGCGCGGTCCAGCGGGGGCCGTCGGCGGTGGTCCCTGGGGTGACCGGTGGCAGGAGGACCAGGATGGCCGCGGAGGTGGCGAAGAAGACGGCGTTGCCGATGACCATGAGCTGGTAGGCGGTGAGGGTGCCGACCTGGACCGTCCAGCCCGCCAGCAGGGCGCCGAGGGAAATGCCGACGTTGGTCACGGCACGGAGGTAGGCGCGGAATTCCTGAGGGCGGTTCCCTCCGTAGTGTCTGATGAGCGGGGAGCGCGCGGCCAGCCCGGCCGCCTTCGCCCCGGTGGCCACGCACACCGCGAGAACGAACGGCCAGAAGCTGTCCGCAGATATAAAGGCGGCCGTCGCCGCCGCCTGGATGACCAGGGTGGTCACGTAGACGCCCCGTGCTCCGTGCGTGTCGGCGAGATGGCCGACGGCGATGCCGAGGGCGAGCGAGACGAAACCGGCGATGCCGAGTCCGAGGCCCACCTGGGCTGCCGGGAGGTGCACCGCCTGGGTGAAGTACAGGACACCGGCGGTCAGGTAGAGGCCACTGCCGACGGTGTAGACGAAGTTCGAGGCGGCGATGACGCGTCGAGGTCCGGCGTCCGGTATCAACTGGGGCATGTCGTGGCTCCCGTGGCTCCGCACTCAGGGCGAGTGGTAACGACCCGCCCAGCTTGTTGCACAACTTATGCAAGAGCAAGAGGCTAGCAACTAAGAACCTCTCCCTTGAGGAGGCCAGCAGGACTACCCGGGAATCGCCGCACCGCACATCCCGCACCTGATGCGTGGCTCAAACAGAACAGCATCGCTCAAGAGCCCGCCTAAGTTCGGGAGCTCCGGCACCGGCCGCCTCCCGGCTGCCGGCCAAGAGCAAGGAGCTGACATTGGAATCAACGCCACCCCAGCATCACCCGCAGGACCTTGGCACCATGGTCGGTCTCTTCTGGATCCAGTCGGGAGAGACGTACCCGGGTACACCTCCGGTCCCGCCGGCACATGGCGTACTTCTCTCGCCCGCAGGCCCACAGGTCGTCGGGCCCGACCCGCTGCAATGGTCCTGGTCCGACGTGACGGATCTGCGGGTGATCGAGGCACCGGTTCGTTCAACTGCCGCCCCACAACGCGCTCCCCGAATTCCTCCGCCGCCACGCCCCTCATGAACGAAAGGAATTCCTCCCTCGTGGACGACACTGCCCTGGACGGTGCCACCGTGCAGCGCCCCTTACTGGTCTTCGACGGCGACTGTGCCTTCTGCCAGGCCGCCATTCAGCAAATCCGCGTTCGCGCCCGACCCCAGATGCTCACCGCACCCTGGCAGTCCCTCCCCAAGCCTCTGATACGGCCACCTCCAGCGCTTGGACAGGGAAGTCCTCCTGCTCGACGGAGGGACGGCGCTCTGCGGCGGCGGTGCTGCTGCTCTCGCTCGCTTCCTCGGCTCCTCGCCGGCCCGTCGCTACCGCGGGATGGCATTCTGTCTGCGGCTTCCAGTCATCAGCCTGCTTGCTCGCCAGATCTACCGATGGGTGGCCGTCAACCGGCACCGGATGCCCGCCGGAACAGCAGCCTGCGCTCTCCCCCGTCCCTCCCACTGAAAGCCTCCCATGCGCCCCATCCCCACCTGCATCCTCAGCAGCAGCCAAGCCCCCCAAGCCCTGCATGGACATGATCTCGACGCATACGTCCAGATCGGGTCTCTGAGTAAGACACTCACCGGAACCGCGCTGGCCCAGTTGGCTGCGCGGGGCGTGCTCCAGTTGGACACCCCACTGGAGCAGTTCCTGCCCGTTCCGCGGGGAACCGGCATCACCTTGAGGCATCTTGCCCAGCACACCTCCGGCCTGCCACGGCTCCCCCCGCACGTGAAACGGCGTGACCCGTACGCCGCCTTCGACGATGCCGCCCTGCATGCCGTGCTCCAGAGACTGGACGCCCTCACCACCGCTGCCCCGGGCCAAACCGAGGAATACTCCAACCTCGGATACGCCATCCTCGGAGCCGCGCTGACTTCCGCCGCAGGTATGTCCTACCAAGACCTTCTGGATCTCTACGTCCTTGCCCCTCTGGACATCACCGAGATAACCAGCGCTCCGCCGCCAGACAGATGCCTTCACAGCCGCGGGCTGTTCGGCCGCCCACGTCGTCCCTGGACCATGACAGGCGCCATCCTGCCCGCCGGCGGGCTCTGGGCCACCCCGCGGGCCACCGCTCACTTGGTGACCAAGCTCCTCGTAGAACAGAAACTGGGGGAGCCCGCCTTGTCCTGGCAGAGAGCCGGCACCGTGCTCTGGCACAACGGCGCCACCGGTGACGCCTCCGTTTTCGCCGGTGCCGTGCCGGACGGCAGATGGGTACTGGTCCACCGCCTCACCGGACAAGCCGACCGTACCGACGAACTGGGCATCAAACTCCTGCAGCAGGCCACACCTAGTGGGCCCTGGACTCCTACCTCGGGCACCAGGGAATAAGTAGCCGGCGGGTAGCGGCTCCGGGGCCACCGTTTGCCGACGTTGATTCCCGACACGGGTTGCCGACGCTGCCGGTGCCCATCACCGACCTGCGGTCCGGAGGCGGTCGCCTGCCCCGACGATGACCTTCAGGGCCGGGAAGTGGTCGACAAGGACCTGGCGGCACCGTCCGCACGGGGGAACGACCCCCGGTCGCGGTCGCCCACGGCGACGATCGTGTCCAGCTCGTAGGCGCCCTGGGCGGCTGCCGCGCCGAGGAGAACCAGCTCGGCGCGACGCTGCTGGCCCTGACATACCCGACGCGCACAAGCCCGTCCCTCTCCCACCCCGAAGCGTCAGACTGGACTCAATGAACCCATCAAGCACCTGTCAAGAAAGACGGATTTGGGCTCCAGCCTGACGCTTCTCGCCGATCCGGCAAGTGTGGTGCTGGGGTGTACCCCAACCGGACTCGCGCGTCTTCAGCACATCACGCCAGTGCAGAGCACTTCGGGCATCCGTGCACGCGACTTCAGGAGCTGACGGTTTCCGCCCTACGCACCGCCGACGCAGCCAGCGGCACCAGCTGAGCTGGGGCACTACCTGGAAGACACCCGGTGAACCGCCTCTGCCGCGTTCACCCGGACGGAGCACCCCTCGCTGGCCTGTCGCCTGTCTCCGGCGTATTCCGGCTGGCCTCCCTTGACAGCCACACCTCCCCTGACAAGGCTGAACCGGACATGAGCCCTTCCCAACAACCGCCCCAGTACGGTGCGTTCACCGAATCCACGGCCGAGGCCGCAGTGAAGGCTGCCTGCGGCGAAGTCGGCGCACCCCCCCCCCAGCGATCTTGAGCTGCTGAGGATCGGCGAGAACGCGCTCTTCGCCGACCCGGCACGGGAACTGGTCTACCGAATCGCCCGCTCCGACACGCTCACCGCGAAGGTGGACAAGGAACTGGCCACCGCCCGCTGGCTCGTGGCGCAGGGATTTCCGGCGCTCCCGCCCCGGGACGACCTTCCGCAGCCGATCGCGGCGGAGGGGCGGTTGGTCACCTTCTGGGAGTACGTGCCTCCCACCGCCCTCCCCGCACCACAACTCTCCGATCTGGCCCGACTCCTGCGTGCCCTGCACGCGCTGCCGGAACCGGACTTCGCCGTCCCGCCGCTCAACCCCTTCCCGTTGATGAGATCGAGGTTGGAGAAGGCCGAGGGGGTGGCGGAGGCCGACGTCGCCTTCCTCTCCTCCGCCTGCCGGGACGCGGAGGACGACTTCCACGCCCTCGTCGCCGCGGACCCGGCGTCGTACGGACTCGTGCACGGCGACGCGCACCGCGGCAATCTGCTGCGGCGCGGCGAGCGGGTACTGCTGATCGACTACGAGGCCGTCGCCATGGGACCGCGGGCCTGGGACCTGCTGCCGACGGCCACGGCCGTGGACCGGTTCGGGCTGCCGCCCGCCGAGTACGCCGCCTTCGTCGACATCTACGGCGCCGACGTGACCAAGCACCCCGGCTATCGCACCCTGCGCACCGTACGGGAGCTCGGCATGACCACCTGGCTGATGCAGAACGTCACTCATTCCCCGTCCGAGGCAGCCGAGTTCGCGCTGCGCATGGAGTCGTTGAGGAGGGGCGACCTTGGCGCCCGCTGGCACGCCCTCTGAGCCCGAGACCGCGTCGAACGCGCCCTTCGCCCCGTACGTCTCACGCGTCGGCACCCGGCTGACGACGGTGTACGCGACCTCGTGGACGTACGCGCCGGGCGACACCGCGGACGGAGACGGCGGCCCCGGCCACCCGGCCGGCCCGTCCGGCCTGCTCAAACTTGGTCGGCTCGCCGCCTTCTACGAGCAGCACGCCGATCAGTTACCCCGCGTCCTGCTCCGCGAGCGGCTCGATCCCACCACGGTGATCTGCGACCGCTGGAGCGCGTCCGCCGAGGCAACCAGCATCACCACCGCCACGCTCTGGTATCTGACCGCGCCTTCCGGACAGATCCTGCTCGCGCTCACCCTGGATGTCGACGCTCCCCTGATCGCCTGCATCCCCCTCCTCGAAGACCTCTACTACGCGGACCTCGCGTGCGACGGCGTCGGACTGGAGCAGCTCGCGGCGTCCAAGGTCGGCGCCACCACACCGGGGCTGCTCCAGGAGCGCCACCAGCTCGTCTTCCGCGCCTCCCCGACCCCGGCGGACGTCCCGTCGGCCGACACGGTCCAGCGGGTCATCTACCGGGCCGATCTCCCCGCCCGCCCCGAACACAGTTCCATCTGCCTGCCCGACGAACTGAACCGTCGCCCCACCACGACCGGCGCACTCGGTCCCTATGCCAGTCTCCTGACGGGCCATCAGGACTACGTGGAGAACGCCGCGTTCCTCTCGGTCGTGCAGGCCGTCGCCTCCGCGGCCCGCCTGCGGGAGATCCAGGTCCTCGCGGATTCCTACACCCGCCACTTCCGCAACCGTTCGGACGGCGGCGCCCGCCCCCACGAACGGCGCACCCTGCTCGAACACATCACGGACGCGCTCGGCCACCTCGAACTCGAGCTGGGCTACAGCGTGGAGACGCCCGCCGATCTGGCCACGCTGATCCCCTCCCTCAGGCCGACGGCTTACCACACCGCCCTGTACGAGGCGATGGGGGTGACCGAGCGCGCCGCCAAGATCAGCAGGGGCCTGTCCCGCCTCGCCAACTCTGCGGCGGCCGAGCTGACGTCGATCCAGTCGGCCGAGCAGCGCTCCGCCGACCGGCGCCGCGTCCGTACGGTCGCCGCCGTCACCTTTGTCACCACGGTGACCGCGACCCTGGGGCTCCTCTTCGCCTTCTTCGGCGTCAACTCCTCAGAAGTCGACGCCCACCGCTCGATGTTCGACCACACCTACACCCCCGTCTACGCCCTCATCGCGTCCGTCCTCGTCCTCGCGTTCGCCCTGTACGCCACCCTGCAGGCCGTCGACCGCGCGGCCCTGCGCCGCGACCGCACCCCACTCCCCACCTGGCACGGAACCCACCGCCTCCTCGCCCACGAACTGGGCGGCTCGATCCTGAACGGGACCCCCGTCACCACGTCCCTGCCACCGCTTACCGACCCGCGCCCTGCTCCCTCCCCGACCCCCTCACCACCTCCGGCCCGCCAGTCGGCCGAGCGGTGAACGGAGACCGATTCGCCAACCGCGTCCGCAACGCCTGCCGGGGCCCCTCGGCCACGACTGAGCCGCCCACCTTCCTCAAGGGATGACGACCGCTTGACGGCCAGTTGCCGATCACTCAGGTATTGGCCCCGCGTGCCGCCACCCTCCAGCGGTCCAGTTCCACGCCCTGGCGGGCGATCACCAGTTCCTCCGCGAGGTTGACCGGTTGGCAGACGTGGTTGGGGACGACGGCGAGTACCGAGCCGAGGCGGGGGGCGGGGGTGCCTTCCGGGAGGTGGACCACCGCGTGGTGCTCCCACAGGGCGGTGATCGTCGCCTCGGGGTACCGCGGGAGGTAGCCGTGGCCGGTCACCCACGCGGAGCGGTCCGCGCCGAGGACCTTGCTGCCCGCGTCCAGGACGAAGCGGTTCGGGGCGGGGACGCTGATGACCGTCGAGGCCGCCGAGAGGGCCAGGTCGTCGACACCGCAGCAGCCCATGGCCAGTTGCTGGGCGTCGTTGAAGACGTAGACGCCGGGACGGAGTTCGTTGACCGGGCCGGGGCGCCAGCGGCCGGCCGTGGGGGTCGAGCCGCCGCTCAACACCTGGGGTTCCATGCCCAGTTCACGCAGGGCCTCCGCCGCCTCGGCCAGGGCCCGTTCCTCGTCGCGGGCCGCCCGCTCCCGGGCGTCGGGGTCATGGCCGTATCCGTGTCCGGGGAAGGCGAACGCGCCGAGCACGTGGAGCCCGGCGTCCGACGCGGCCCGGGCCACCCGCCCGGCGTCCACGGCCGGCACTCCGGTCCGTGCCGTGCCGCAGTCCACCTCGACCAGGACCTCCACCGGGCGGTCACTCCCCCGCACCGCGCCCCCCAGCCGACGCGCCGCCTCCACCGAGTCGACGCCGACCCGTAGCGCGACCACGTCGGCCAGGCGGCGCAGGCGCCGCGCCCTGCCCTCGTCCGGCCAGAGCGGATACGCGACGAACAGGTCGTCCACGCCCGCCGCCGCGAACGCCTCCGCCTCGCTCAGGGTCGCCACCGACAGCCCGCCCGCACCCGCCCGGAGCTGGCGCACCGCGATCTCCGCGCACTTGTGGCTCTTGGCGTGCGGCCGGAGCGCGAAGCCGCCGGTCCTGGCGGCCTCCGCCATGCGGGCGATGTTCCGGTCCAGTACGTCGGCGTCCACGACCAGCGCCGGCGTGACGAGCCCTTCGGGCAGTTGTTGCTCAAGCATCACTACGTCCTCCCCAGTCCACTACAAGCTCCCACTCCCCACGTTCCTGTGTATATTAGGGCACTGCCTAGGACCACTAGGCAGCCAGACGGCGAGACCGTCGGGCAATCAGGCAAGGCACTGCTCCCGAGGTGGTTGGTCCCCATGGCCCGTGCCGGGCTCACTCCCGACCGTGTCGTCGAGGCCGCGGCCGATCTCGCCGACGAGGTCGGGTTCGAGAACGTCACCCTGTCCGCGTTGGCGCGCCGGTTCGGGGTGAAGGACGCGAGTCTGTATTCGCACGTCAAGAACCTGCACGATCTGCGTACGCGGGTCGCTCTGCTGGCCTCGGGCGAGATGATCGACGGCATCGCCACGGCGATCGCCGGGCGGGCCGGCAAGGACGCCCTCGTCGCCTTCGCGGGCGCCTACCGGACGTACGCGCTCGCGCACCCCGGCCGCTACGCCGCCACGCACACGCCGATCGACCCCGCCGTCGGCGCCGCGTCCGACGCGTTCCGGCGTACGGCCGAGATCACCTACGGCATGCTCCACGCGTACGGCCTGTCCGAGCCCGACCTCACCGACGCCGTGCGGCTGCTGCGCAGCACCTTCCACGGCTTCTGCGCCCTGGAGGCGATCGGCGGCTTTCACGCCGCCAGGGACGTACAGACCTCGTGGGAGCGGGCCCTCGACGGCCTGCACACGGCCCTGGAGCACTGGCCACGGAGCGAGCGGAAGGATGAGGACCATGCTTGACGGGCACTACGCCGGACACTACGACATGCGGGGCAGCGGGCCCCTGCTGCTGGTCATTCCCGGCGGGGCCGGTCACCCCATGGGGCTGGACGGCGCCGTCGCGCGCCTCTCCGAGCGGTTCACCGTGGTGACGTACGACCCGCTCGGGCTGTCCCGCGGCCCGCTCGACGGGCCGGTCGAAGACCAGCGGGTGGAGGTGTGGAGCGACCGCGCCCACCAGCTGCTCGACTCCCTCCTCCCGGACGGCGAGTCCGCCTACGTCTTCGGGAGCAGTGCCGGCGGCATTGTCGCCCTGGACCTGCTGGCCCGCCACCCGGAGCGGCTGCGGCGCGTGGTCGCGCACGAGCCACCGAGCATCGGCGTGCTGCCGGACGCGACACGGCAGCACGCGATGATCACGGAGGTGTATGAGATTTACCGTGCGGAGGGGGTGGCGGCGGCAGCGGCCCGGCTCGGCGCCGGTCTGGAGGGCCGGAGTTGGGAGCCCGGTCCGCGTCCCGCGTCCGCTGTGGCCGACGGGGGTGAGAGCACGCGGAACACTCAGAACACGCCGATGGACATCTTCCTCGGACACGTCCTGCGCCCCTTCACCTCCCACGCCCTGGATCTGGACGCCCTGAAGGGTCTGTCCTCCCGGCTCACGCTCGGTGCCGGAAGCGAATCACGGGGCCAACTCCCCTTCCGCACCGCCGCCTCGCTCGCCGAGCTCAGCGGCGGCGACTTCGTCGAGTTCCCCGGCGGTCACCTCGGTGTCCTCCAGCACCCGGTCGCCTTCGCGGACCGATTGACCGAGGCGCTCTGAGTCGCCGGGCAGAGGGAGGGATCAACCAGGCGCTGCGAAGAGCTGCACTGTGTACTTTCCGCTGACGGCAACGCCGGTGTCCGTGTACGAGCAGTTGACGATGTTGCCCTTGTGGCCCCCGCTGCCCATCCAGCCGTCAACGACCGCCTTGGCGTCGGGCTTTCCCCAGGACATGTTCTCCGCTGACGGCCCCGCGTTGTAGCCGGCCTCCTTGATGCGCGTCTGGGGCGTGGAGCCGTCGGTGCCGGTGTGGTCTGTCAGGTTGTTCTTGGCGGCGTCGTCCGCGAAGACCTTGGCGGCGTGGGTCAGCTGCGCGTTCTCGTGGAGGGCGGGGCAGTTGGCCTTTTCGCGTTCGGCGTTGACCAGTTGCAGGACCTCGCCGGGCGAGGTCTGCAGGGCGCGCGGCACGGCGGCGGGGACGGTGACCGTCGCCGCGGCGCCTGCGGCGGCCGCTCCGGTGAGCACCAGCAGAGGGGCCGCACACGCGGCAACGCAGACACGACGTATTCGATTGCTCTTGGTTCGCACGGGATTCCCTTTCGTCAGGGGCGGTCGGCAGCTCCCCGACATCGCGTGCGACGCGACGCGAGGAACGTGACGGCACCCTCCCCGCCCTTGGCCGTCACCAGCCCGCGGCCTCTTTCGCCGCTCGGGTGAGGGGCATGACAACGCCTCCTCGTACAGATCCACCCTAAGCCCCACCACCCGGGCTCACGAGTCGGACGACCGTCTCCGGGCGGCGCCCGGGCGCCGGTCTCCGCGCAGGTCAAGAAGCTGGAGCAGGCCTAGGAGGTGCGGTCCTGTGCGCTGAGTGCCTGCACCTCGTCGTACGTCGGCGCGGTGCCCCGCGGCGAGCGGCCGGACCGGATGTCCGCCATCGCGTCCAGCGCCGCGCCCAGTGCCCGCCGGTAGAGGTACGAGCCCAGGCTGATCCTGCGCACGCCGAGGTCGGCCAGGGCGGCGACGGACGGGCCCGCGGGTGAGTAGAGGATGTTCAGCGGTACGTCGAGGGTCTTGAGCAGGGCGGTGATGCGGGCCGGGTCGGTCAGGCCGGGGACGAACACACCGTCGGCGCCCGCCTGTTGGTAGGCGTCGAGGCGGCGGACGGTCTCCCGCTCGTCGGCAGCGTCGCCGAGCCAGTGGGTGTCGGTGCGGGCGTTGACGAAGAGGTCCGGTACGGCCGCCTTGACCGCCGCGATCTTCGCCGCGTGCAGGTCGGCGGGGCCGAGGCCGTCCTCCAGATTGATGCCGACGGCTCCGGCGGCGGCCAGTTCGCGCGCCAACTCGGCGACCTCGGCCGGGTCTTGGCCGTATCCGTCCTCGGCATCGACGGACAGCAGGTACGGGGCGCCGCCGAGCTGCCGGGCGAGCCGCACGGTCAGATCCCGGGTCGCCGCGGCCCCGTCCGGCAGTCCGGCCGCCGCGGCGACACCGAGGCTCGTCGTACCGATCGCCGCGAAGCCCTGAGCGGCAAGGAACGCGGCCGAGGCGTGGTCCCAGGCGTTGGGCAGCAGGAGGGGCGCGTCGGCGTGGTGGAGCGCGGCGAAGGAAGTCGCGGTCATGTCGGCCTTCCAAGTCATGTCGGCCTCCCACATCGTGTCGGCCTCCCAGGGGAGTCGCTCGTACCCGCAACGCTAAGCGCGCGATCCTTCGGCGCCCGCCGAACCGTATCCGCCCACCGCGCACCGCGCACCACGCACCGCGCACCGCGCACCGAGAAGCGCGGGCAACCTTTCGACCTGCGGCAACCTTTCGACCCGCGGCGGCGACCACCCGGTATGACCAACGCAAGACCCACCACATCGCACCGCCGCCACCCTGGGAGTCCCTGAAGAACGCCAAGTGCTCGGCCGGCACCTGCACCGGCACCTTCACCGGCACCCACCTGCGCCTGATCGACTGGAACGGCGCCTTCAAGACGCCGGACAAGGTCGTCCAGGCGCGCGTCTCCGGTGACATGGCGGCGCTGAAGGACGGTACCTTGACGTGGGCGTACGCCCCTGTCACCCCGTCCTACACGAGCGCCCTCAGCGGGGCTTCACCGACCACGACGACGCTGAAGGTCGCCCGTCTGAAGCCCTGAACCCGAAGCACGTCGAGGGGCCCGAGGGCCAGCTCACGCGGACGTCGTACTCCCCCTCCACCCGCACGGACACCGCCTCCGTGAGGGGCAGGGGGTCCGGCTCGCCGGTGAGCCGGGCGAGGGCGACGAAGAGGGTGGCGCCGGTTGCCATGACACCGGTCGAGTCCGACAGACCGTGCACGGGGAGGAGTTCGGAGCGCAGGCCGTCGGCTTCCGGCCACCCCGTGACGCGCACCGGCGTTCCCGCTGCCGCTCCCGCCACCAGGTGGGCCCGCACCTCCACCGCTCCCCGCGCGACGACCAGGCTCACGACCCGTGCTCCCCCACCCGCCGTGTGCCGGGACGCCACCCAGCCGTCCCCCGCGCCCAGCGGTTCGATGTCCGTCCGGCTCGGATCGTCACCGACGATCACGCTGTTGTCGTACGACACCGAGGGCGCGGTCGCGGTCGAGTACGCGAGCCGCGTGTAGTAGGGGTCGTAGCGGACGTCCTCGCTGCCGTGGTTGTGAAGTCGGACCAGACCGTCCGAAGTCGTGCTCTGGAGCAGCCAGTTGGGCGGCCCGACGGGAGTGACGGCGTCCGCGCGGTCCGTCGGGCCAGGCTCCTCCCGCGCCGTCCACACCTCGTGGTCCGGTGGGAGGAGCAGGCCGACGAAGCCCTTGCTCGCCCAGTAGGGGGAGGCCGGGCCCGAATAGCCCTGCAGGACCGTCTCGTCGGGGCCGTGCCAGCCGAGGCTGAGCAGGCCGCGCTCGTCGACCGCGCCCCGGTCGAGGAAGTGGCGCAGCGCGCCGGACGCCAGGCGCCGGGTCTCGCCCGGCGACAGCGGCGTACGGCCGGTGAGGGCGCCGAGCCACAGCGGGGCGGTCGTCGCGAAGCGGTAGGTGAGGGAGCGGCCCTGGCGCATCGGGGCGCCGTCGCCGCCGAACAGCCGGGCGTAGTCGCGGAGATGGCGGGACAGCCGGCCGCCGTACAGGTCGAGAAGGCGGGTGTCGTCCGCGAGCCATGCGTGCAGCACCGGGTACAGGTGCATCGCCCAGCCGTTGTAGTAGTCGAAGGCGCGGCCGGGGCCGTCGGAGTACCAGCCGTCGCCGACGTACCACTCCTCGATCCGCTCCAGGCCCCGGTCGATCGCGGCCGCCGACGCCTCGGGCTCGTGGCCGATCTCCGCCAGGAAGCCGCCGACCGTCACCGGGAACAACTCCCAGTTGCAGGCCCAGGGTTCGGCGGTCAACGCGTCGCCGAGCCAGGCCGCGGCCCGCTGCCGCACTCCGTCGTCCAGGCGGTCCCACAGCAGTGGCCGGGTGAGTCGCAGCGCGAGGGCGATCGACGCGGCCTCCACGAGGGGCTGGCCGCGGTCCTCGACGCGCGGCCAGACGCCCGCCGTACCGGCGGCGAGTCCGTCGGCGTACCGCTCCAGGGCCTTCTCGTCGCGGCGGAAGGCGGCCAGGAGCAGGGTGCGGGCGTAGCCCTCCAGGCCGTCGGAGAGCCGGCCAGACCAGCTGGTGTGCTCTCCGGGGAGGTGGTAGAGGGCGCCGTTCTCGGTCGCGTACGGGGCGACCGCGGCGAGCAGGGAGTCGGCCGCCGCCTCCCAGTGGGCGCGGGTGTAGCCGGTGTACGGGCTGAGGGTGCGGTCCTCGTCGGGCATCAGTGGCGCTTCCTGGTTCGGCGGCTCGGTCGGGTGGTACCTGGGGCGCCCCGGTTCCGGACGGAACGCCCCAGGGCCTCATCCCACCCTTACCTGGCGCCCGGGCACCAGATGCTGGGCGAGGAGTTCGTCGCGGACGAGGCCCGCGTAGACCGTGGCCCCGTGCACGGAGGTGTGCGTGTTGTCCCGCTTCTCGTTGTAGAGGTAGATCGCCTTGGAGCCCTCGACGCCGAGCGACTCGACGAGGGCCTTGGTCCTGGCCGTCAGGTCGATGAGGGGCACGTGCTCGGCGGCGGCGACCGAGCGGATGACGACCGGGTGGTCCACGCCGAGGCCGTTGACCAGCAGGGCGGTGTCGTTGTTCAGGGTGCCGTCCGCGTTGAACCAGCGGCGGACGATGGGGGTGACCAGCACCGGGTCGCCGCCTCGCGCGCGGACCCCGGCGACCAGGGTCTCCAGGTTCGCGCGGTACGTCGGCTCGTCCGTCGTCTTGTCGTTGTGGGCGAGCTGGATGAGGACCAGGTCGTGACGCCGGATGAGCGGCTGGACCGTCGGGAAGAGTGCGGGGTTCTCGAGGTAGGTGACCGTACTCTCCCCGGAGTCCGCGTAGTTGGCGACCGAGACGCCCTTGCGGAGGTACTGGGGCAGCTGCTGGCCCCAGCCGGTGTAGGGGTCGCCGGGCTGGTCGCAGACCGTGGAGTCGCCGACCAGGAAGATCTGGCGGGTGTGGGGGCGGGCCGGGGTGACTTCGATGTCGGCGAGCGCGGGCGCGGAGCCGCCGAGGGCCAGGTCGAGGCCAGGGGTGCCGTCGGGGCCGGTCGGCTCGCCCTCGGGGGTGCGGACGTTCACGGTGAAGCTGCGAGTAACGGGCTTCCCGGCCGCCGTGGCGGTCTCGGGCAGCAGCGCCCGGCGCGTCTCGCCGCTGACGCTCGTGCTCGCCGCCGCCTGTCCGCCGAGCCGTACGCGCACGTCGTACGTGCCGGGCGCGACGTCGAAGTGGCAAGCGGTCGCGGTGCAGTTCTCCAGGCCGAGGGGGCGGGACCCTCCTTGCGCCTGCGCGGGCGTGACCGACAGCGCGGTGGCGGCGGTCAGCGCCGCCAGCAGGGCAGGGGTGAAACGTCTCATGGCGGCTCCTCCAACGGGACGGCATGACCTGGCGGCTGGACCGTACCGCTCTCCGCAAGCGCTTTCTAGTGCTCGGCGCATTTTCACATGATTGCCAACTCCCAGGAGGCGAAAGCCCTTTCGCGAAATCGATTCAACTGTCAGTCTTCCGGACACTCGCACACCCCCACCTCCGAAGGAGGCACCCCCATGTCCGGATCCACCGACAGATCCCTCGGACGCCGCACCTTCGTCCTCGGCGCGACCGCGGCGGCCGTGAGCGCGACGGCCCTGACCCCGACGGCCGCCGCCGCGAGCTTCGGCTACACGGACGACGGCTCGAACTACGTCATCGACACCGGCGCGAACCTGGTCTTCAAGGTCAGCAAGACCAACGGCGACCTGACCTCGCTCGTCTACCGCGGCACCGAGTACCAGGGCTACGGCGGCAAGAACTCGCACGTCGAGTCCGGCCTCGGCACCTCCACCGTGACCATCGCACAGTCCGGTTCGACGATCCTCGTCTCCGTCGCGTACGGCACGCTCAAGCACTACTACGCGGCCCGCAGCGGCGAGAACAACGTCTATCTGTGGACCAACAAGGCCGACACGTCGGTCAGCGCCACCCGGTACATCGTGCGTGTCAAGGCGGGCCTGTTCCTCAACGACGAGCCGGACTCCTACACGTACGCGCCCACCACCATCGAGTCCGCGGACGTCTTCGCGAAGTCCGACGGCCAGACCCGCTCGAAGCACTACTCCAAGCGCCGGGTCATCGACTACGACTACATCGGCTGGACCACCGGAAGCGTCGGCCTGTGGATCGTGCGCAGCAACCACGAGAAGGCCTCCGGCGGCCCGTTCTACCGCTCTCTGCTGCGGCACCAGAGCGCGGACGGCGGCGGGCTGTACGAGATCCTGTACTACGGCGAGAACCAGACGGAGTCGGAGCGCTTCGGCCTCCAGGGTCCGTACGTCATCGCCTTCACGGACGGCGGCGCGCCCTCCTCGTCGCTCTACCCGGCGAATCTCACCACCTCCTGGGCCGACTCGCTCGGCATCTCGGGGTACGTGGCCGCCGGCGGCCGCGGCAAGGTCGCCGGGGTCGGCATCGCCGGGCGGAACACGGCGTACGCCTACACGGTCGGGCTCGCCAACTCCGCGGCTCAGTACTGGGGTTCGGCACGGGCATCGGACGGCTACTACTCGATCGCGAGCGTGCTGCCGGGCACGTACACCCTGACCGTCTTCAAGGGCGAACTCGCCGTGTACACCACCTCCGTGACGGTGACCGCGGGCGCGACGACCACCCTCAACACGATCACCATCCCCTCCTCGAACGACCCGGACAACGCGAGCGCGATCTGGCGCATCGGCGCCTGGGACGGCACACCGAGCGGGTTCAAGAACGCGGACCTGATGACGTACGCGCATCCATCGGACGTACGGGCCGCGTCCTGGACCGGCAACGTCGTCGTCGGCAGCGGCACCGAGACCTCGGCGTTCCCCTGCTATCTGTGGAAGGACGTCAACAGCGGCATCGTCGTGTACTTCAAGCTGACCGCCGCCCAGGCCGCCGCCGCGCACACCCTGCGCATCGGCGTGACCACGGCCTACGCGAACGGCCGCCCGCAGATCGTGGTCAACGACACCTGGACCTCCGCCGTCCCCTCGCCGCCCACCCAGCCGAGCACCCGGTCGCTGACCGTGGGCTCGTACCGGGGCAACAACTACACATTCGCCTACAGCGTTCCCGCGTCCGCCTGGCTGACGGACACGAGTGCGTACAACACGCTGAGGATCTACGTGGCGAGCGGCTCGGGGTCGACGTCCTTCCTCAGCGCGGGCACCTCCATCGACGCCGTCGATCTACTGACCTGACGTCATGTTCCACGCGTCCACTGCTGGTTGGTCCCTCCGTTGCAGGTGTACGTGATCAGCGCGGCGGAGTTGGCGGTGGACGCGCCGTTCACGTCCAGGCATTCGCCGCTCGCACGGGACTTCAGGAGCACGTAGCCGCCGGAGGCGGTGACAGACCACTGCTGGGTGGTCGCGGTGGCGCAGTTCTCCTGGGTGACGCCGGTGGCGTTCTCGGTCAGGCACAGGGAGCTGTGCCGGGTCATCAGCTCGTAGTAGCCGCTGCCAACGGACTTGAACCAGAACTTCTGGTTGTTGCCACCGTTGCAGGTGTACTGGGAGAGCGCGACGCCCGTCAGCAGGGACTGGCCGGGCACGTCGGCGCACTTGGCGGAGTGCCGGGCGGTCAGGGTCTCGTAGGTGGCGCTCGTCCCCGTGATCGTCCCGGCCGCCGTGTCGATGGTGACCTCGGGCGACCAGCTCATGCTCATGCTCGTCGAGCTGGGGAAGGTCAACGGCAGCCAGACGTAACGGGAGTCGTTGACCGTGCCGCCGAAGGAGTTGCCCCAGCGGTCGCCCATGTAGAGGTACGAGGTGCCCGAGGTCCCTTGGACCGGGAGGACATACGCGGTCTGCGAGTTGTACGTCGTCGAGTCGCCGACGTTGGTCATCGCGGTCCAGGGGCCGGCGAGGCTGGTCGCGGTGGCGTACTGCTGCTGGTTGGCGTTCCAGCCCGTGGCTGCCGACGTCAGCATGAAGTAGACGCCGTCGCGCTTGAACAGCGCCGGTGCCTCGCGGTGGCCGCCCACCCACGGGTTGGCGACCAGGCCGTCGATGCCCGTGTAGTCGGCGGTGAGCCTGTAGATCTGCAGGTCGTAATTCTCACGGGCCGCCGACACCATGTAGCCGGTGCCGTCCGTGTCGACGAAGGTCGTGATGTCACGGGACATGTACTGGCCGAGGGGCTGGAAGCTGCCCTGGTAGGTGTAGGCGCCGTCGACCGTGTCCGAGACGGCGACGGCGGCGCGCGCCTCGCTGTAGTCGACGCCGTTCTCCTTGTGCATCCACATGACGAACTTGCCGGTGGACGCGTTGTAGATGACCTTCGGCCGCTCGATGTAGGCGGTGCCCAGCTCGGAGGCGCTGGACTGGGTCAGTACGTGGTTTCGGAACTCCCAGTTCTTCAGGTCGGTGGAGCGGTAGGCGTCCACGTACCGGAAGGTGTTGTCGGCGTTGCGGTCCTCGCCGAACCAGTAGTAGTAGCTGCCGACCTTGATCACCCCGCCGCCGTGCGCGTGCACGACGTTGCCCGAGGTGTCGCTGAACTGGGTGCCGTTGGTGATGGTCTGGGCCGCCGCCTGGGCCGGTCCGGCGGTCACCAGTGCCGCGGCGAACGCACAGCACAGGGCGACAAGGATTGCGTACACACGTCTCATCTGACGCCTCTCGGGGGGAGTTCGAGATTTCGTACGGCATCTGTCATTACGAACGCCGAAAAGGTAAGGGTGTGTTACGGGAAGGTCAACGGGTCGCGCGTGACAAAGATGGACGCGAGATTTCTGTTATCGCCGCCGTCCGTGCGCGTCTCCGATGATGTGCGCAGCCATACCTACAAGACAGCAGCCGCCGTGGGCGCCCTCGCGACCGTCGCCTTCCTGGTCACCACCCCCCAGGTGGCGGCCGCCGGCACCCGCGATGTCACCGCCGACGTGCTCGCGGGGCGGGACGTGACGCTGTCCGGAGACGCGGTGGTGACCGTGCCCGCCGGGACGACCACATACAACGGCGCCTTCCACGGCGAGGGCACGCTCACCGTGCGCGGCGGCGGAACGCTGATCCTCGCCAAGGACAGCGACTTCACCCTGCCCAAGGCACGGCAACGACAGAGTGTGCGGACCCAAGGCGGCAACCACCCCTACACCACCGTGAGCAACCCCGACCCGCCCGCGATCACCGTCGAGCGGGGCGCCACCCTCCAGTACGGCACCGGCGGCGGCACCGGCCTGATCGGCCACTTCCCCTACGACACGCCCGGCTACCAGCTGAACCAGCTCAACGTCCGCGTCGACGGCACCCTGCGCCTCTCCCTGACCCGCACCTTCAACATCGGCACCATCAGCGGCTCGGGCCTGGTCACCCAGCCGCGCAACATGTGGGGCACCCTCGACCTGGCGGGCACCCACCCCTTCTCCGGAGTGATCGACAACGGCACCGGCATGGCGGTGGGCCGCCCCGAGTACCCGGTGGCGCTCCCCCGCACCCGTGCCATCCTCAACCAGGGCTCCTGGATCATCGACACCCCCCTCTACCAGACGATCACCCTGCGCCAGAACTTCTACCAGCGCGCGTACGGCAGCGACGTCAACGTCCACTCGCGGCCCGGCAGCAAGGTCGTGCTCACCGGCCAGTACAGCTACAGCGACCAGGGCGGCGACACCGACCCGTCGTTGAGCGACCCGGACATCAACTGGCGCTCCATCCCCCATCAGCTGAACAAGCGAGGCACCAACATCGAAGGTGCGGACGTCCAGTGGGGCGACGGCACCACCCACAAGATCTTCATGCCGGGGACGAAGGACACCGTCTACATCAACCTGCACATGGCGAGCGGCGTCCGGTCCCGCCTGACCTTCGCCTACAACGGTCCTGTCGCCTCCCGCACCCCGGCCGGGAAGTGGTCGCGCACCAGTGGATGCCGCCATGCCGTGTCGTCGTCGAGCAGCTCCTGGCCGTCGGTCTTCGCGCAGATGTAGTCGCGGAGGAAGCGACGGGAAAGCCAGGGCCGGTCCCAGTCGCGATCGGCTCCCGCCGTGACGCCAACGCCGGTGCCGGTGCCGGCAGTGTCCGTGAGCGTCGCTCCGTGCGCGGCGCCCAGACGCCGGGCGTGCTCGGCATGGCGGGCGATCGACCACGTCCTGCCGGACTCCCCCGGTACGTCCTCCAGCCACAGCGCCACGTCGCCGTCCGGGCGGTCGACGGAGGCGAGCAGCCGGGGTGCCCTGATGCCCCACGGCTGCCAGGTCCGCGCGAGCCCGGACTCGTACACATGGGCCTCGCGGCGCCAGAAGTTCCAGTGCCTGGGGTCGTCGGAGGCGGCCCAGGCGCCGTCGGCGTCCTTGGCCTGGGTGAGCACCTTCAGGACGACCGAACGGTCATCGGCGGTGACCCGCCACACGCCACCGGTCACGCCGTTCTTGAGGTTGTGGACGAGGGGTTCGAGGACGGCCCGGTCCGCCGGGGCGCCTAAGATCTCCCGCACTTCGGCGCGGAGGATCTCACCATCCTCGGTGCCGAGTTGATCGACTTCACGCATGCCCCCAGGCTAGGACCTGTCCGGCGGATCATGCCGCAGACGCGGGGCTCTCAGCGGTCTGGGCGCTCTCGTTCTGTTCAGCAGGTGGGCATGACGCGGCACGGCCGTCCTCATCGACTAGCGTCGTGACATGACCAGCAAGACCTCCCGCAGCGCCTCCTCCCCCTCCCTCACCGACGCCCTCGCCGCCGGAACGGTCGTCCTGGACGGCGGTATGTCCAACCAGCTCGGGTCCGCCGGGCACGACCTGAGCGACGAGCTGTGGTCGGCGCGGCTGCTCGTCGAGCAGCCCGAGGCGATCACTCAGGCGCACCTCGCCTACTTCGAGGCGGGCGCGGACGTGGCGATCACCTCCAGCTACCAGGCCACCTTCGAGGGCTTCGCGAAGCGGGGCATCCCGCACGGGCGGGCGGCCGAACTGCTCAGCCTCAGCGTGGAGTTGGCCCGGGAGGCGAGTCGTCGCGCGCACGCGAAGGGCGTGACCCGGCCGCTGTGGACGGCCGCCTCGGTCGGCCCGTACGGGGCGATGCTCGCGGACGGTTCGGAGTACCGGGGGCGGTACGGGCTGAGCGTCGCCGAGCTGGAGCGGTTCCACCGCCCTCGCCTGGAGGTGCTGGCCGCCGCCGCGCCCGACGTACTGGCCCTGGAGACCGTGCCCGACACCGGCGAGGCCGAGGCGCTGCTGCGGGCGGTGCGCGGGCTGGGCGTACCGGCGTGGTTGTCGTACACCGTCGCCGGGGACCGTACGCGGGCCGGACAGCCCCTGGAAGAGGCCTTCGCCCTGGCCGCCGACGCGGACGAGATCATCGCGGTCGGCGTGAACTGCTGCGCCCCCCAGGATGTGGACGGCGCGGTGGAGACGGCGGCGCGGGTGACCGGGAAGCCGGTGGTGGTGTACCCGAACAGCGGCGAGGTGTGGGACGCCGAGGCGCGGGCCTGGAACGGGCTGTCGACCTTCACGGCCGAGCAGGTGACCGGCTGGCGGCGGGGCGGGGCGCGGCTGATCGGGGGGTGCTGTCGGGTCGGTCCCGGGGCGATCGCATCGGTCGCGCGGACGGTGGGGCAGCTTTCCGCGTAGGCCCCCGGAGGAGCCTGCCGAGATGGCGGCGAGCGACCCTCCGGTACGCCGGCCGACGGCGTCGGCCGGACCGGGTTCCCCGTCTCTCGTCACGTCCCGCTCCTCCTGCTAGCCTCCGGCCCGGGAACCGGTTGCCGTCGATGTTGCCGCACTTCCCAGGGGGCGGAGAAAAGGGGGGCCGGCATGACGAGGAAGAGCACCACGGACGCCGGGAGCCGGCGCACGATCCGGGACGTGGCGGCCCACGCGGGAGTGTCCGCGTCGACGGTGTCGCGGGTGCTCGGCGGCGAGTACCCGGTGAGCACGGCGACGCGTACCCGGGTGATGCGGGCGGTTCGCGAGCTGGACTATGTGGCCGACGCGCGCGCCAAGGCGATCGCGGGGGCCGGCACACCGACACTCGCGTTCGTCCTCGACGACATCACCGGGCCGTCGTTCGCGCACATGGCGCACGGCGTGGAGCGCGAGGCGAGCCGGCTCGGCCATCTGTGTCTGGTGTGCAGCACGGACGGCGACGCCGAGCACGAGCTGGAGTTCATCGAGATGATGCGCGCCCAGCGGGCCGCCGCGGTGATCCTGGTCGGCGGCGCCACGGACACCGCGGAGTACCGCGCGCGGATGGCACGCATCGCCGACTCCCTGGCGTCGGCCGGGTCTCGGCTCGTCCTGTGCGGGCGGCCGCCACTGGACGCCGGGACGCCGGTGACGGTCATCGAGTACGACAACGAGGGCGGCGCGTACGCCCTGTGCTCGCACGTCCTCACCCAGGGCCACCAGCGGATCCTGTTCCTCGGGGGCAAGCCGGACAGCACCACGGCCCTGGGCCGCGAGCGCGGTTACCTCGCCGCTCACCGGGCACGCGGTCTGGAACCCGACCCTGCGCTGCGTCTGGCCGGCGACTTCACCCGCGACTCAGGCCACCGCCTGATACGCCGGGCGCTGGAGCTGGGCCTGGACTTCACGGCGGTGATGGCCTCCACCGACATGGTCGCCTCCGGCGCCCTGACCGCCCTGCACGAGGCGGGTCTACGCGTCCCGGCCGACGTATCCCTCGTCGGCTACGACGACATCCCCTTCGCCCGCGATCTCCACCCCCCGCTGACAACGGTCCACGTCCCGTACGAGGAACTGGGCCGCCTGGCCGTCCGCACCGCCCTCGGTCGCACCCCGGAGACCCCGGACGAACACCTTCTCCTGGGGACGCACGTGGTGGTACGCGGCTCCGTGGCAGGGCCAGGGAGCCGAATCCGCCCGTCACGGCCGGGGGGCTCCGCCGGGGCGACGGAAACGGCGTACGGCTGACAGCGGTGCCGTGCCGCGCATGGGCGGACCGGCAGGAAGGCGCGCTGTGGGTGTGGATTCCGGAGCGCCGAGCGGCCCGGCCGGCTCCGCGTCCCACAGGGCGAGTTCACGGTCGCGCGGCCCGTGGACGGTGTGCGGTTCGCCGGCGCCGAAGACACGGACCGGGTGCGAGGTGTCCCAGGCCTGCCAGCCCGGGTCGCCCTCGGCCGCGAACCGCACCCAGGCGGCGTGCATCGCGTCGGCTAGTTCCTGCGGGGCGCCCTCGCCCGCGAGCTTCGCCGACTCCGGCACGTCGGCGGTGTCGAAGACGAAGCCGAGCTCCAGAGCGTGGCAGGCGCCCAGGTCCGGCACGTTCGACGGCCAGGCGAACTCGTAGACGTACGAAGGGGTCCCCGGCGGGCGGGCATCGGCCAGCCGGTGCAGTGGGACCCGCAGGAGGTGGTCGGTGACCAGCTGGCCGACGAGGTCGGCGGTGCCCGCGTCCGGGTGGATCGCCCGGTAGCCGCGGGGCACCTCGTGGCTGCAGTGGCAGCGAGCCATGGCGGCGGCCAGGGCGACCGGGCCGATCCGCTCGACGCGTTCCAGGAGACCACCGGGCACCAGCCACAGCCGGTACTCCTCGCTGGTCCAGCCCAGGAGCAGGCCGACGTCGGGAGCGGCGCCCTCGACGAGGGCCCGGAGCGGATCGCGCGGGACGAGGTCGCCGTCGACGACGATGCCGAAGGCGGGGCCGCCGAGCACCGGGCTGCTGAGTCTGCTCACGTCGGCCTGGGTGCGCAGGAGCAGGGCGCGGTCCACGGCGGCGAACGCCTCCGCCGTCGCCGGGATCTTCAGCCGGGTGGCCATCCTGCGCACCATCCGGCGCGCCTTGTCGCGGTCGCTCGCCTCGGGCGGCCCGCTCTGCAGCACGGCCCGGTGGAACAGTCCCGCGGCGCGCGGACTGGCCAGCAGCGCCCCGATGCTGATGGCTCCGGCCGACTCGCCGAACACGGTTACCCGGTCCGGGTCGCCGCCGAACTGCGCGATCGACGCGTGCACCCACTCCAGGGCGGCCAGCTGGTCGCGCAGTCCCGGGTTGGCCGGCGCGTCCGGGAAGAGGCCATAACCCTCCACGCCCAGCCGGTAGTTGATCGAGACGAGGACGATCCCGTCCCGGGCGAAGGCGCGTCCGTCGTAGACGGGCACGGCCGACGAGCCTCGGGTCAGCGCTCCGCCGTGGATCCAGACCATGACGGGGAGCCGGGCGCCGGGGCCGGGCTCCGGTGTCCACACGTTCAGGTTCAGACAGTCGTCGCCGGGGACGACGGGGTCGGAGAGGAGCCGGGCGAACGCCTCGGAGTACCGCGGTTTGGGCGGTGTCGCTCCGAAGGCGCGCGCGTCGCGCACCCCGTCCCAGGGCGCGGGCGGCGCCGGTGGCCGGAAGCGACGGGGACCGAACGGCGGGGCCGCGTACGGGATGCCGCGGAAGACAGCGATCCCGTTCTCGTACCTGCCGCGCACCGCTCCGTACGGGGTGGTGACCACCGGATCCGTCTGCCGCGCCGCGTCCACCGCCATCCGACCACCAGCTCCTCGCCCTTCGTGAACGGCTTACATCAGAACATCACACCACCTCCGGCTGTTCCCCCGGACATCCCTGACCGACGCGCCCGCGGACGTCCCTACTTGGCGTACATCAACGTGCCGAAGCCGAGCTGGTCGAAGCCCCCGCTGGTCGTGCCGTAGTCCCCGCCGCCGCCCTCGGGGCGCACGCTCTCCGCCATGGCCTGGATGTACGGGACGGAGAGCCCACGTCGGCGCGCGTAGTGGTAGTACAGGATGTCCCAGACCGGCCGGATCTCGCCGCGGCTCGCGGACGAGATCACGGTCTGCGACTGCTGGGCACAGCTCTGGCCCGTGCCCCAGGTGTACGTCGTGTAGGGCACGTCCTGGCCGAGGTTGTACTTGGCGACGTACTGGGCGCACTTCATGAACCGGTTGTCGCCGTACCCGTACAGGTCGTCGCCCTGGGACCAGGTCATCTCGCAGAAGGCGCCGAGCTCGCCCATGCCCAACATGGTATGGCCCTGGTCGCGGCCGCTCTCCTGGTACTGCGCGAGGCCCTGGCTGTCGTAGACGAACGGGATGGCGTGGGTGAGGGAGCCGTTGCCCGCGCCGTTCTTGAAGTAGTTCACCGCCTGGTCGTACTTGGCCGCGTCGTCGCAGAGGATGCCGATGGCCAGGATCGAGTTCATGTTGCACAGATCCCAGTTGGCCCAGTAGTTGGTGATGCAGGCGGTGTTGTGGTTGAGGAGGAAGTCGTTGTTGAGCGGGTAGAAGACGTTGAGCATCATCGTCTTGAACCGGGCGAGGTCGAACCCGGCGTAGTCACGCATGAGTTCGGCGGCGTTCGCGAACTGGTAGCCGTAGAGCCCGGCGGCCAGGAAGCGGTCGGCGTTGCCGGTGACGGTGGTGAGCGTGGCCGACCAGGCGTTGAGGATCCGGACGGCGGTGTCGGCGTTGGCGGTGGTTCCCGCGATCTTCCAGCGCAGGGCGTTCTGGTAGGCGGCGTGGATGTCGTTGTAGAGGATGCCGTAGTTCTCGCCGGTGCCGCCGCGGATGATGGTGGCTTGCGGGTTGGGGGTCCAGGTGGCGGCCGAGTGGCGGTTGGCGGTCAGGCGCTGCCAGCCGGAGAGCCACGGGTCGTCGCCCGCGGCGACCCGTACCTTGGCGCGGTTGAGCTCCCCGTAGGCGTGCAGCATTCCGGGGTGGGTGAAGGTCGCCGGTGCGGCGTCCGCGGTGCCGGCGGTCAGGGCGGCGCTACCGGCGCCGACGGCGAGGGCGGCGGTGACACCGCCCGCGGTCTTCAGGAGACCACGGCGACTCAATTCCGCGGGGTGGGGGTGCTGGTGGGGGGATGTGCGGCTCATCGCGTTCAGCTCCAATCCAGTGGAGGATCTAGAGAGGGGTGATGCTCACCTCGTCGAACTCGGTGGTGCTGCGGACCAGGGGGCTGCGTGAGCAGACCACGAGACCCACGTAGTAGGGGGCGTCACCGAAGCCGGGGATCTCTCCCACGGCGAGGGGGGTCCAGGTGGCGCCGCCGTCGGTGGAGACGGCTGCGCTGAAGGCGGTCCCGGTGCGCTTCAGCCGCAGCAGGCCGGGGAGGGTGACCGCGGCGGTGCCCGAGAAGGCGGAGGCACCCGCCACGGTCGTGCGGAGCATGAGCTGTACGGTGGTGCCGCCCGTGACGATCACCCCGGCCGCCTGGTCGAACGGCGACAGGGACTTGGCCATGAGCACCCCCACGCGATCGGCACTGGCGCCGGTACGCGAGAGAAGCCGGGTGGTGATCTCGCAGTCGCCGGTGACGGGCCGTCGTACGAACTGGCCTGTCATCCCTTGGCCGTTGACGTTCAGGTCGACCCCCGCGCCGCGGACCGAGAAGGTTCCCCCGTCGTACGCGGTGCTGCCGGGGGTGCGGATCGCCACCACGCCGAGGGTTCCGAAGTCCCGGTCGTCGAGGACGACGTCGCCGAGGTCGCCGTACGTCCACGGGGCGGGTGGCGGCGTGCCCACCATGAGAGTCAGGGTGCCGGATGCGGTCCCGGACGCGTTGCCCGCGGTCGTGGTGATGGTGAACTCACCTGTCCGGGTGGGAGTTCCGGAGACGAGGCCGGTGCGCCGGTCGACGCGGAGCCCGTCGGGCAGGCCGTCCGCGGTGAACCGTACGGGCTCGTGCGAGGCGCGCAGCAGATGCCGGAAGGCGACGCCCTGGTTGGCGAACGCGGTGTTCGGGGAGGTGAGTTCGGGCTTGGCCGGGGTCGGCATCGCGGCGGGTGTGCGCGCCGAACGCGGACCGCGGCCGCCGGTGTTGGTCTTCGCGACCGCGTAGTAATACGTCGTTCCGGGCGTCCCGGTCGCGTCCGCGTACCGGAGGCGGGTGCCGAAGCCGACCGGGCCGACGCGGGAGGCGAGCGTCTCGTACGGTCCGGCGTCGCGTGTGGAGCGCAGCACCGTGTACCGAGCCGCGGGGTCCGGGTCGGTCCAGGTCAGCTCGACGGCGTCGGCGCCGGTGGCGGCCCGCAGGTCGGTCGCGGTGCGACGGGGGCGGGGCACGGACCAGACTTCGCCGTGCGGGGAGGTGACGCTGACGTTGTCGAAGGCGCCGGTGCCGGTCTCGGCGTAGTCCTCGTCGACGCCGAGGCACGAGGTGAGGGCGAGGCCCGCGTAGGCGGTGTGCCCCAGCTCGACGTCAGTGGAGCCGACTTCGGTCCACCGGATGCCGTCCGCGGAGATGGCCCCGGTACAGCGGGGGCCCCTGCGGGTCACCCGAACCCAGTACGGGGCCCGCAGTCGGTAGCCGTCGCCCGCCCCCTCGACGTGCGGCGCTTCCAGCGGTGTGGCCGACTCCGGCAGCTCGCCGAGGTCGGAGATCGGGAAGGACGCGCCGGTGGTGATCGCCTGTTGCTGGGAGGCAGGCACGGGCGTGCTGCCGGTGGCGGAGACGGGCATCCCGGCCTGTGGGCGTACGGTCCACACGCCGCTCCAGGTGTGCAGCGGCAGTCCCTGGATCAGCATGGCGGCGTGCGCCGCGTCCGCGTCGAGCGAGGCGCGGACGGTGACACCGATCTTGGAGTACTGCGAGCTGAGCGGCCACACGATCCGTGCGGTGACCGCGCCGTCGCCGTGCAGCGCGAGGTGCGCCAGACGGTAGGTGTCGGCGGTGCCGGACGCCTCCAGCAAGAACCGTTCGCCGTCGAAGACCGCGGCGCCCGGGATCCGCACCTTGCCGACGTCCCGGGTCGACCAGGGTTCGGGGAGACCGGCGGTGGCCACCGCCCAGGTCGAACTGTCACTGTCGCCCCGTGAGTTGGAGGCGAAGACCGTGTAGAAGTACGTCCGGCCGGCGTGTACGTCGCTGTCGGTGTACGTCGGTTTCCCGACCCCGGACGCGACCTCCTCGTACAGGACCTCTACGGAGACGGCCCGCCGGACCGTGTAGGAGGAGGCCCACGCGGACGGCAGCCAGGTCACGGTGACGGTCATGTCCTCGCCCACCGCCGTGACGCCCGCCGGAGCCGTCGGTACGGTCGGCGAGGGTGCTGTCGCACCGGCGTAGGCGAAGGTGCCCCAACTGGGCATGTCGTCGTTGCTGCCCTCGACTACGCGGGCGCCGCCGGTGCCGCGGAAGACCGCGCTTCTCGTGTACGGGGCGTCGAGGCCGCGGACGCCGGCGTAGTGCGCGTACGCCATCTCGTAGATCGGTGGCAGGGTGCCGCGCCCGGTGGCCGAGACGGTCTTCTTGATGTACTTGCCGGTGCGGTCGAGGTCGGGGACGAAGGGGACGTCGCCGCCGAGGTTGTAGCGGGCTGCGTACTCGAAGTTCGCGAGGATGCGGTGGTCGTCGTACCCCCACAGATCGACGCCCTGGTTCCAGGCGACCTGGGCGGCGTCCGCGAGCAGGCCGACCGCGAGTTGTTCGTGGCCCTGGTCGCGGCCACTCTCCTGGCCCTGTCCGGCGTCGGTGACGATGCGGTGCGGGACGCTGCCGTTGCCCGCGCCGGCCGCGGCGAAGCGCAGAGCGTCGTGGAAGAGCGTGGGCTCCTCGCAGAACACACCTATGGCCAGCAGGGATTGAAGGGCAGTCAGGTCCCAGTTGCCGTTGGCGTAGAGCGTGTAGCAGGACAGCGCCGGATACCAGACGCGCAGGAAGGACTCCTCACAGCGCGCGATGTCCGCGTCACTCCAGCCGTCGTAGCCGGTGTGGCGCAGCAGTTCGGCCGCGTTGACGAACTTGAAGGCCTGCAGGCCCGCGCCGAGCGGACCGTCGGCTCCGGTGATGACGGCGAGCGAGGCGGACCAGGCGTTGAGGATGTCGCGGGCCTTGTCGGCGTGCGCGGCGTTGCCGGTGACGGACCAGATGAGGGCGTTCTGGTAGGCCGCGGCCGAGTCGGCGACGGCCTGGGTCTGGTAGTTGGCGGGGCCGCGGCCCCAGGTGGTGATCTGACCCGTGTTCTGCACGGTGTACGACGCGGAGGAGCGGGCGTGGCCCGCGAGCGCCAAGTAGCCGTCGTAGACCGGGGATTGCTCTGCGGCGACCGCCGCTTTCATGCGGGCGAGGTCGTCGGCGGTGTGCAGCAGGCCGGGGTGGGTGAAGGCCGGTTCGATGTCGTCCTGGGCCGCCGCCGCCCGGCCGGGCACGAGCAGGCCGCTCGCGCCCACCGCCAGCAGCAGGGCCGCGGTGCCGCCGAGGAAGCCCCGGCGGCTAAGCGGACCCGGTGTAGTCGACTGCGGCTCGGCAGCGCCCTGAAGGGGCGCGTGGCTGTATTCATCAGCGGCTCCGTCGCGGGGCGCGACCAGCCACGACGGCGCCGCAGCCGATCGACAGCCCCTCCCCGCCCCGCGGCGGAGCCGCAGATCGAACCAGCCGGCGGAGCGCCTAGGTGCGGGGCTCGTCATGACGCGGCGGCCGCCTCGGCCTCGGCGGTGGTGAGGAACTTCAGGTTGGTGACGTGCTCGTTGTAGAACCACTGGATCTCGTCGGTGGTGTAGTACCAGCTCGGCTTCTTCATCGAGTCGGCGACGACGACCCCGTTGATCACCAGGTTCTCGAACGTGACGTTGTTGATGGCGTGTTCGGCGTCGTAGCCGAGGAAGAGCGACGGTTTGGCGTGTGTGCCCGTGTAGCTGAGGTTCTTGACGTAGACGCCGTCGATACCGCGGCCCACCGAGGTGTTGTACTTCGTGTTGAACATGACCTTCATGTAAATGACCTGGCCCCAGCGGAAGTCCTCGATCCGGACGTCCTCTATGCGGACGTTCTTGATCAGGTTGGAGTCGCCGGGGTTGAGGGCGATGCAGCCCTGGTAGTTCATCTGGGGTTCGCGGTGGTCGAGGATGTCGATGTTCTTGATGACGAGGTTCTCGATCGTCTCGGGCGCGTCGGAGTTGCCGTGCGTGCCGACGTTGATCGGGTGCGCGACGTCGGCCCACAGGGTGCAGTTCTTGACGGTGATGTCGCGGGTGTCGCCGTAGTAGTCCCAGCGGTGGCAGTAGATGGCGATGCAGTCGTCGGAGTTGCGCATGAAGCAGCCGTCGAAGGTGATCCCGGTCGAGGAGAAGACGTCGAACCCGTCGCCGTTGCCCCGTGAACTGAACGCGCGCGCCTTGGTGATGTGGACGTTCCTGCTCTCCGCGAACGTGCCCGCGTAGCCGGCCGGGTTGAGGATGATGACGTCCTCGACCCGAATGTTCTTGCTGCCCTCGCAGAGGATGGCGCCGCCAGGGTTGTTGTACAGCACTCCGTGGCCGGTGAGACGGGACCGCTCCACGTCCTTGAAGTAGACCTGCGCGGTCAGGACGGCGCCACCCGCGAGGTAGACGGTCTTGCCGCTGGGGACGGTGAGGACGTTGCCGGTGACGGTGTGGACGCCGGGGCCGAAGTAGATGACGTTCGGGTCGTCGGCGGACGGGGTGTGGTGCTCGACGCGGTTGGTGATGAGGTGCAGGGCGTCGAATATCTCGTCGTTGATCTGGACGACGACGTCCTTCGGCTCGTCGAGGGTGAACCGCAGGGTGTCACCGAGGAGTTCGGGCGTGATGCCCAGCGCGTCCGGTCTCACCCGGGCCTTGGTGGTGCCGCCCTTGAGGTAGGTGACCTCGATCTCGACCGAGCAGTCGAAGTCGAAGTACGCCATCGACGAGCTGTAGACCTTGCCCGATCCGGTGGTGGCGTTGATCTCCTCGAACTGTGGCCGGTAGATGTCGAGGGTCTGCCAGTCGCCGTCGGAGGCGGTACGGACCCGCACCTTGAAGCTGGTGTTGGTCGGCATGGTGGCCGGGCGTGGGTAAGTGACCAGCTTGGGCCGTGACTTGAGGTCGTCCGCCTGGGCCGCCGTGGCGGTCAGGCCGGACGCTCCGGCGGCGAGCACGGTGGCGCCGGCCGCCCGCAGGGCCGTACGACGGGACAGAGGCGTGTTCATGTATGACTCCTTGCGAGGGTGAACTAACGGGTACGGAAGGTCACTTGAGGCCGGAGGTCGACATTCCGCCGACGAAACCGCGCTGGGCCACGAGGAAGATCAGCAGGATGGGCACGACGTACATCACGGAGGCCGCGGCCTGGAGGTTGGCGACCGGCGTTCCGGCCGACGTGACGTAAGTGGACATGACGGCGACGGCGAGCGTGGACCGGTCGGTGGACAGCAGCAGCTGAGGGGCGATGTAGTCTCCCCAGGACCAGGTGAAGGCGATCACGAAGCTCGCGGAGAGCACGGGCCAGGACTGCGGAAGGAAGATCCGCCAGAAGATCGCCGTGTAGCCGCAGCCGTCGACGATCGCGGCCTCCTCCAGTTCGCGGGGCAGACCGGCGAAGAACTGGCGGAAGAGGAAGACGAGATACGGCGCGGCGGACAGGCCCCACAGCACCCACGGCCAGTAGGTGTCGACCATGCCGAGCTTGGCGAAGATCAGGTAGGTCGGCAGGAGCGTGATGAGCTGGGGCAGCATCATCGAGCCGAGCAGGATGCCGAACAGCGTCTTCTTGCCGGGCGCGTCGAGGCGGGCGAATCCGAAGCCGACCCAGGCCGAACTCAGGGTGACCAGGGTGGCGTAGAGCATGGCGATGATCAGGGAGTTGCGGGCGTAGCCCAGGAAGTCGATCAGGCTGTAGGCGTCCGCGAAGTTGCGCCACTGGAAGTGGTCGGGCAGCCAGTGCACGGGCGAGGCGGCCAGTTCGGCCGGGTTCTTCAGTCCGGTGAGGATCAGCCAGCCGAAGGGGCCGAGGAACAGCCCGGTGAGGGCGACGAGGACGGTGTAGAGGACGAGACGGTTGACGCGTACCCGCACCCGGGGCGCGGACGCCGGGGGCTTCACGGGCGGACTGGTGGCGGTCACTTCTTCGCCTCCGGGTCGACGTTGTAGAACACCACGCCGGACGTGAACTTGAAGATGAGTCCGGTCACGATGAGGATCAGGACGAAGAGCACCCACAGGAGTGCGGAGGCGTAGCCGTAGCGGCCGAGCGCGAAGTACTGCCCGAACACGTGCATCATGTACAGGTAGTTGGACTGCGGGAGCTCGGTGACCCCTGCCGTGGTGCCGTCCGGCGTCAGCAGCAGCGGCATGATGGTCTGCACCGAGGCGATCACGCCGGTCACCGTCTGGAAGAGGAGCACCGGGGAGATCAACGGCACGGTGATGCTGCGGAACGTCCGCCAGGCGCTCGCCCCGTCGATGCGGGCCGCCTCGTGGAGTTCACGGGGGACGTCCTGGAGCCCGGCCAGCGAGATGATCATGATGTTTCCGGCGCCCCAGAGCACGCTCATCAAGAGCACGTACCGCGCGTAGGGGTCGGCGAGCCAGCCGACGGCGTCGACTCCGAAGAGGGTCAGGACACCGTTGGCGGCACCGGAGTTCTGGTCGAAGAGCGCCTTGAAGGCGAGGCCCACGCCCACCGGGGGCACCACGGCCGGCAGATAGAGCAGGGTGCGGAACAGTCCGCGCGCCTTGATCGGCCGGTTCACCAGGACGGCGAGCACGAGCCCGGCGGTGATCGACAACGGCACCGAGGTCACCGCGAACAGACCCGTGCGGCCCAGGGCGTCCCAGGTCTGCGAGTCGGAGAACAACTCGCGGTAGTTGCCGAGGCCGACGTAGCGCCAGTTGGGCGAGATGCCGTCGAACGTGGTGACGCTCAGCCACAGCGCGTACGCCATGGGGACGACGGTCAGCAGCAGGAACCCGACGATCCAGGGCGCGGTGAACCGGTAGAACGCCCGGTGCCTGCGCGCGGTCATGGAGGTCCGCGGCCGCTCCGCGGCACGCCCGCGGTCCACGCGTGCTGTCGGGCCGGGCCGGTCTGCGACGGAGGAGACCTGGTCAACCGTCATCCCACCTGCTCCTTACCGCGCTTGAGCTGCTCGTTCATGGCCGAGTTCAGGCGGCCGGCCAAGGTGTCGACGGACATGTGGCCCCGCATCGCGGCCGGGGCGATCTGGTTGAAGAGGGTGTAGAGCGAATCCGCCGTGGCGTAGGGCGTGAAGGCGATCGCCGAGAAGTGCTTCAGCTCGGCGTTCTGCACCTTCAGCACCCGCCTCTGGTACTCCTCCTGCGCCGGCATCAGCGACCGCAGGGACTTCAGGGTGGGGATGCCCCAGCCGCTCGAGGCGCGCGCCCTGGCCGGCGCCTCGCCGAAGAACCACTCGAAGACCCGCCAGGCAGCGTCCTTGTTCTGTGCCTTTCGCGGCATCCAGAGGCCGGTGCCTGCCTGGCAGGGGCTGATCCTGCGGCCGCCCTCGAAGATCGGGGCGGGGGCGAGGCGGGACACCGGCGCCAGTTTCTTGTCGGCGTTGATCAGGCCGCCGAGCCAGTAGCCCGAGTTGCTCATGGCCAGCCGGTTCGCCTGGTACGTGGGACCGTCCCAGGCGTTGGGGTCGGGCTGGATGATGCTGGGGCCGACCCTGGCCCGGACGTAGTCGATGTACCAGCTCAGCGCCTTGCGGGCCTCGGGAGTGGTGAAGTCGACCCGAGAGAAGTCGTCGCTGAAGAGACTTCCTCCGGCGGACGCCGTCAGGCTCGCCAGGAGATTGGGGGTGAGCACTCCGTTGTAGCTGCCGCCGAAGACGATCGTCTGGCCGTTGCTGCGGCGAGTGAGCCGCTCGGCGCTGTCCAGCCACTCCTCGTACGTGACCGGCTCCGCCTCGGGAGGGTAGTCGACACCTGCCTTGTCGAAGAGCGTGGTGTTGTACCAGTACATGGAGTCCTGGGAGAAGTCCTTCGCCATCCCGTAGCGCGGGCCCCTGCCCTGGGTCCTGCCGTCGTATCGCCACAGGTCGTTGACCGGGTCCAGGTCGTCGAGCCGGAGAATGCCGCTCGTGGCGAAGTAGGGGTCCAACTCCTCGGCCACGTCCCGCGCCGCGAAGTACGGCGCGTCCACGGCGCCGACACCGCGCACCAGGTCGGGCGGGTTGCCGTTGGTCATCATTCCGATCAGCTTGGTGAGGTCGTACCTCACCGTGACGATCTTGATGCCGATGTCCTTCTGGGCCTGTCTGATGAGTTCCGGGGAGATGTCATCGGGTTTGACCATCAGCGTGACGGTCTCACCCGGACCGCTGACCCCGCTGGACACCTGCAGGGCGCAGCCACTCAGCGCTGCCGTACCGGACGCGGCACCGGCCGCGGCACCGGCCGCGGCACCGGCCGCGGAAAGCGTGAGAAATTGGCGTCGGCTCAGCGGGGCACCAGTGTGTGGGCGCACGAACGCGCCACCTCCTGCTCCATCGGTTCGACATTTCGACCATGAATCGGCCTGGCGATCGCGGACCGATTGGCTGGGCAACCGGTTGTTGGGCGATGGGGCAGAGCTTCTTCCGGTGCGGAAACCGCGTCAAGCGTCTTGACGAACTTTCGAAAACAATGGGCCGTCTCAGCGAGATGAACCGGCGGACCGAAGGGGCGCCGCGCAGCCTCCGACAGTCGAGCAAAGGGCAGATCATCGCCCTGGTGCTCACACAAGGGCGCCTGCACGGAGCCCAGTTGACACCTCGGGCGGGAGTCTCCCGGACCGCGGTCTCGACGACAGCCGGCGAGCCGGTGGGGCGCAGCCCGATCACCACGGTCGACGAGGAGGCTGACGGTTCTCTCGACGACCATGTCAGAAACCGGTTGTTTCAGCGCCCCCGCTGCCACGCCCAACCGCAGGGCCTGGAACGAAAGGGAGGGCCGCCTGACGGAAGCCGCAGCCGCGCCCCTGTACCCCTGCACGCCTGCCAAGTAACCGTTTACGATCCAGAGCCGAGTCAGGGAGCGCGCCAGCGGCACAAGCAGGACCACGCCAAATCCGCGCGATTCCCCGACGTGCCGCTGCGCCCTGCCATGACATGGGCGCATACAGCCGGACAGCTCCGCAGCCCTCCGCACGCGGCTCTCCGTGCCGCACGATTGACCCGCACTTCCTGCCAGATCTACGGTAGAAGACGTTTTCTGAAAATGTTTCCCCCAGCGCCTGAGGAGAGTCATGCCCAGCGCCCAGCTGCCGAGGGCCGTGTTCGCCATGGATCCGGTGCACCTGCCTCTGCTCTTCCCTCCGCCACTGCTGGCACGTCTCCAGCAGGCGGCCGACCTCGACCCCGTGCTCGTCGTGCGGGACTTCGCCGATCCGGCGGTGGCGGACGCGTTGTCCCGGGCCGAGGTACTGATCACCGGGTGGGGCTGCCCCCACCTCGACGCGGAGGTCCTGGCCGCGGCACCCCGGCTGCGCACCGTCCTGCACGCCGCGGGCTCCGTCCGGTCGCTGGTCGGCGAGGCCCTGTGGCAGGGCGGAGTGACCGTCGCCAGCGCGGTGACCAGTAACGCGCTACCGGTCGCGGAGTACACCCTCGCCATGATCCTTCTCTGCGGAAAGGACACTTTCGCGCACCGCGAGCGCTTCCGCGGCACCCATGCCTACCCCTCCCCCGCCGAGACCGCCGGCACGGGCAATCTCGGCCGGCGGGTGGGGATCATCGGCGCCTCACGCGTGGGCCGCCGGCTGCTGGAACTGCTACGGCCGTTCGACCTCGCCGTCTCGCTGTACGACCCCTATGTGGGCGCCACGGAAGCGGCCGCGCTCGGGGCCGAACCGCTGTCCCTGGAGGACCTGTTGAGCACCAGCGACATCGTCAGCCTGCACGCCCCGGACATCCCCGAGACCCACCGCATGCTCGACCGCGACCGCCTCGCGCTCATCAGGGACGGCGGCGTACTGATCAACACCTCCCGCGGAGCCCTGGTGGACCCCGCCGCGCTCACCGACGAGTTGCTCTCCGGTCGGTTGAGTGCCGTGCTGGACGTCACCGAACCCGAGCCGCTGCCCGCCGGATCCCCGTTGTACGGCCTGCCCAACGTCTTCCTCACCCCGCACATCGCCGGCTCGCTCGGCAACGAGCTGGCACGCCTCGGCGGCATCGTCGTCGAGGAGCTGGAACGCCTGGCGGAGGGCCTGCCGCCGACCCATGAGGTACGTCACGCGGATCTGACCCGTGTCGCCTGAGTCCCGCACCGCCGACGACCCGCCCTGTCTCGAAGAAACCATGGGATACGGTTTCGGCACCGGCAGGGGCGTCCCCCCCGGCACGTCCGGTCAAGCAGTCGCTAGGGCGAAGGAGCCGCTACGGTGAGTCAGCGCAAGGCATCGAGCGACGCCGGCCGGGCCACCATCCGGGACGTGGCGGAGCAGGCGGGCGTCTCGGTCGCCAGCGTCTCGCGCGTCCTGTCCGGCAACTACCCGGTCTCGGGCGAACTGCGCCGACGCGTGATGAAGGTCGTACGGGACCTGGACTACGTCACCAACGCCCACGCCCGCTCCCTCGCCGGCGGCGGCACGCCGACGGTGGCCATCCTCATCAACAACATCACGGGGGCCGCGTTCGCGCACGTGGCCAAGGGAGTCGAGGGTGCCGCCTCGCTGCGGGGCTGGCTCTCGCTGGTCGGCACCACGGGGGACGACCCGGAGCGGGAACTCGCGCTGGTGAACCTCATGCGCCAGCAGGGCGTCGCCGCGGTGATCCTGCTCGGCGGGGCGTACGACTTCGACGAGTACCAGCTGAGAATGGCCCGGTTCGCACGCTCCCTCGACGCGGCGGGCTCGCATCTCGTGCTGGTCGGCAGGCCGCCGCTGGAGGGCGACGTACCGGCCACGACGGTCGACTACGACAACGAGGGCGGCGCCTACGCCATGGCCAGCCACCTCCTGTCCGCGGGCCATCGCCGCGTCCTGGTATTGCCGGGCCCAGCCGAACTCACCACGGCACAGGGACGGTTGAAGGGCGCGCGGCGGGCCTTCGAGGCGTACGGCGTGCCCTTCGATCCGGACCTGGTGCTGCACGGTGCGTACAGCTACGAGCACGGGTACGACGCCGTCGAGGAAAGTCTGCGGCGGGGGCTCGACTTCACGGCCGTGCTCGCGGGGACCGACGTGGTCGCCGCCGGTGCCATGCAGGCCCTTCGCACGGCCGGGAGGAGAGTGCCCGAGGACGTCTCGATCGTCGGCTACGACGACATCCCCCTGGCCTCGCAACTCACTCCGCAACTGACGACCGTGCACGTCCCGTACGAGGAGATGGGCCGCGTCGCACTGCGCGCGGTGGCCGACCGGCGAGAGGGCGGCGCCGGCCGTCGCAAGGGCGGCGACGGCGAGCACTTGGTGCTGGGTACGCATGTCGTCGTACGGCACTCCGTCCAGCCACCCGCCCAGCGGTCCTAGCGTGTTTTGCAGCCGCGTTACGTAAGCGTTTTCACCACGTTTTCGCGGCTCGTCAAGAGCGTGCTCCGCGCGGGCAGAAGGCCGCGCGGCCATCACCGAAGCGCCTCTGACCTGCGCACTTTCCTGCTCGTGTCGGGGCGCACGGCGGCGCTACGCATCACCTCACGGACAACCCGGCGTAACAAATTTCGGCAGACCTCTTGCTAGGGGCTTCCTACGCGGCCTACGGTCCACAGCAACCGTTTACTACCGCTTCCGCTTGGCCCGACCCCGCAAAGCGAGCCGACCCGACGGTTTTCCGGCCGCCGTTTCCCGGCCGACACGGAGCCTCCGTCCTCTCGTTCTGAGAACGCCAACCTCCCGAAGGATCACGGTCAGATGAACTCCATCAGCCCCCGCAGAAGAGTCGTCCACGCCGCCGTCGCGGGTCTCGCGCTGACCGGCCTGCTCACCGCGTGCGGTGGATCCGGTTCCAAGGACTCGTCCTCCTCCGGTCCGGTCACCCTCCCCTTCTGGGGCTGGGCCAACGGCCAGGAAGCCGTCGCCAAGGCCTTCAACGCGAGCCACAGGGACATCAAGCTCAAGTACACGAAGGTCACCGACCAGTTGACCATGCAGAAGCAGCTGACCAACGCCGTCAAGGCCGGTAACGCCCCCTGTCTCGTGCAGAACACCGTGGAGTACGTGACCACATGGGTTTCGCAGGGCGCCCTCGCCGACATCACCAAGTACGTCGAGGCCGACAAGGACAAGTTCAACACCGGCGCCTGGTCCGGTGCCCAGGTGCAGGGCAAGGTCTACGGCGTTCCCACCAGCTCGGCGCCCGCCTTCACCATCTACCGCACCGACATCTTCCAGAAGTACGGCCTGAAGGCGCCAGCGACCTGGGACGACTTCATAGCCGCCGGGAAGGTGCTGAAGAAGCACGGAATCAAGCTCACCAACTACGCCGGTGAGGACCCGAGCACGCTCGAGGTGCTCGCGATGCAGGCCGGGGCGCACTGGTACGGCATCGACGGCGACGCGTGGAAGGTGAACTTCCAGGACGCGGGCTCCCTCAAGGCCGCGCGGACGATCCAGGAGATCATCGACAACGACCTGAACTCCAAGCTCTCCTTCGCCGACTACGCGGCCGTGCAGCGCAACTACGACAAGGGCGGCACGGCGACCCGGCAGATCTCCACCTGGCAGATGGCCGGCATGGTCCAGAACTTCACGCAGTCCAACGGGAAGTGGGCCCTGTCCCCATGGCCGACCTTCAAGGGTGAGGCGGCCAAGACCCCGGCCGGAACCAACCAGAGCGGCGGACTGACCCTGGTCACCAAGCAGTGCGAGAACCAGGAGCAGGCGGCCCGGGCGGCTCTGTGGATGTCCACCGACACCGGTGCGGTCAAGACCATGGCGAGCCCGGCCACCGGCAACGGCGTCATGCCCGCGCTGGCCGACGGCGACTCGTACGTCGGCGAGGCCATCTCCGACAAGCTGCTCGGGGGCAACTACGAGCCGGGCAAGAAGGTCGTGACGGACAGCCTGAACACGGTCACCGGCGACTGGACCTTCGGCCCGGACTGGACCGCGATGTTCACGGAGATGCAGAGCGGCTGGGCCAAGGTCGTCAACAAGGACCAGAAGGTCACCGACCTGCTGGCCCACATGCAGGAGTGGACGGTGGGCGACCTCAAGTCCCGCGGCATCAGCGTCAAGAACTAAAGGCTCCCCGCATGATCCGCTCCCAGCGCTGGAAGGGTGCCGCCTTCACGGTGCCCTTCCAGCTCGGCTTCGTCTTCCTGTACCTCGTCCCGATCGGCTACGCCGTCTACCAGTCCCTGTTCCTGGAACAGCAGTCCGGACTCGGCCTCGGTGGCACGACGCAGAAGTTCGTCGGCCTGGACAACTACCGGCACGGCCTGACCGATTCGGCGTTCATGAACTCCGTCCTGCGGGTGTTCCTGTTCGCCTGCGTCCAGATCCCGGTGATGCTCGCCCTCAGCCTGCTGCTGGCCCTGTTGCTGGACGCGCTCACCGCACGGGCGGCGGGCAGGTTCCGGATCCTGCTGCTGGTCCCGTACATGATCCCCGGTGTGGTCGCCGCCATCGTGTGGGTCAACCTCTACAGCCCCACTGTGGGCCCGCTGACATCGCTGGGCGACCTCTTCGGGTTCCACTGGAACTTCTTCGCGCCCTCGATGGTCTGGCCGTCCATCGGCAACCTGCTCACCTGGCACGGCATCGGCTACAACATGGTGATCATCTACTCGGCGCTCCAGGGCGTGCCCCGCGACCTGTTCGAGGCCGCGCGCCTCGACGGCGCCTCCGAGGCGCGCATCGCGCGCAGCATCAAGATCCCGTACGTGCGCGGAGCCCTGGTGCTGACCGGCCTGCTGTCCATCATCCAGATGCTGCAGATCTTCAACGAGCCCGCGCTGTTCCGGAACGTCACACCGCAGACGGTCGACGACAGCTTCACCCCGATCATGATCATCTACAACCAGGCGTTCAACGCCGGCAACTACCACTACGCCGCGGCCCTGTCGGTGCTGCTCGCCCTCATCCTCGGCGTCGCCTCCTTCCTCTTCTACCGGTTCACTTCGAAGGAGGTCGACTGACGATGCTGACGCAACACCGGAGCGAACCCACCACCGAGCGGCCCCCCGCCCGTCCCGTCCGGCGGCTCACCCGCCCCGACGGCGCCTCCCGCGGGCGGGGTGGCCAGCGCTTCCTCCTGGTCGGTCTGATCCTGGCCAGCGCCTACAGCCTCTTCCCGGTGTGGTGGCTGATCGTCGCCGCCACCAAGGACCGGACCGGGCTGTACCAGAGCAACGGCCTGTGGTTCTCCGGCCTGCACCTGTGGGACAACCTGCACCAGCTGTTCACCTACGAGGACGGCATCTTCCTGCGCTGGACCGCCAACTCCTTCCTGTACGCGGGAGTCGGCTCCCTCGGCGGCACCCTGATCGCCCTCGCCACCGGATACGGCCTGGCCCGCTTCGAGTTCCCGGGGCGGGGCGTGGTGTTCGCGTGCGTCGTGGGATCCTTTCTGATCCCGCTCGCCCTGCTGACCCTCCCCCTGTACCTGCTGTTCTCGCAGATCGGGCTGGTCGACACCCCGTGGGCCATGCTCATCCCCTGTCTGATCAACCCGTTCAGCGTGTACCTGGCCAAGGTCTATGCCGAGGCCACGATCCCCTTCGAACTCCTGGAGGCGGCCCGCCTCGACGGTGCCGGAGAGCTGCGGATCTTCTTCAGCATCGTGCTGCGGATGATGACGACAGGCGGCGCCACCGTGTTCCTGCTCGCCTTCGTCAACACCTGGAACGCGTTCTTCCTCCCGCTGACCGTGCTGCGCGGCGAGAAGAACTGGACCCTCAACATCGGCCTGTACAACTGGACCGGCAAACGGCTGGAGTCCGGCATCGACCTGACGAGCCTCGTCCTGACCGGCGCGCTGCTGTCCATCGTGCCGATGGCGATCATGATGGTCGCGATGCGCCGCTACTGGCGCACCGGCGTCACCCTGGGAGCCCTCAAATGACAGCGCCCCGGGCCGTGGCGCGCAACCCCGTCATCCGTGGCTTCGCCCCGGACCCCTCGCTGATCCGGGCCGGCGAGTGGTACTACGTGGCCACCAGCTCGTTCGAGTGGTTCCCCACCATCCCCCTCCACCGGTCCCGCGACCTGGCGCACTGGGAGTACGCGGGACATGTGCGGGGCGCGGTCCCGGGGAACTCGCTGGCGGGGGTTCCCGACTCGGGCGGCATCTGGGCGCCGTCGCTGAGCTGGGACGGCGAGCGGTTCTGGGTCGTCTACTCGATCGTGCGCTCGGTGGGCACCGCCTACTTCGACCTGGACACCTACGTCACCACCGCCACCGACGTGGCCGGGGAGTGGACCGCCCCGCGCCGTGTCGGCAGCCATGGCTTCGACCCCGCGCTCTTCCACGACGAGGGACGGCTGTGGCTGCTCAACATGCAGAGCGACCACCGTCCCGGCGGCGAGCGCTTCGCGGGGATCGTGCTGAGCGAACTCGACCGCGACACCCTCGCCCCGCTCGGCGACACACGCCTGCTGCTCCAGCACGAACGGCTCATCGAGGGCCCCAAGTTGCTGCGGCGCGACGGCTGGTACCTTCTCGTGCTCGCGGAGGGCGGCACGGGATTCGAGCACGGCGTGCGGGTGGCGCGCAGCCGGACCATCACCGGCCCGTACGAGCTCGACGGCCGGGCCCTGCTGACGACCCGGGACGCCCCTGAAGCGCCGTTGCAGAAGGCCGGGCACGCGGAACTGGTCGAGACGCCGGACGGCGAGTGGTTCATGAGCCATCTGGCGGCCCGCCCGCTGCGGACCCCGGACGGACCCCGTTGCACCCTCGGCCGCGAGACCGCGATCCAGGCCGTGACCTGGGACGCGGACGGCTGGCCCCGGCTGCGCCAGGGCGGCCGGCACCCGGCGGTCGAGGTCGACGTACCCGCTCGCCCCGGTCCGCGGCCCCCGGCTGCCGGGCCCGGGACCGACGCGCTGTCCTGGCCGTGGAGCACCCTGCGCACATACCCGGATCCCTCCTGGGCCGACACCAGCGGCCGCCCCGGCTGGATCCGATTGCGCGGCCGTCAGGGCCCGGAGTCCCGATGGGCGCAGAGCCTGCTCGCCCAGCGGATCACGGAGCACCACGCGGAGGCCGAGGTCACGGTCGAGGCCGCGCCGCGCACCTTCACCCAGGCCGCGAGCCTGCTGCTGTGGTACGACACCGCGTCGTATCTCACGCTCGATCTGACCTGGGCCGAACCCGAGGGCGAGCCACAGCGCGGCCAGCAGTGGCAGGGCGCCGGCCGCACGGTGCTCAGTCTGCTGGAACGCGACGAGGAGGGCGCCCGGCAGGTCGCGGTCGCCGACATCGACACGGGTGCTCCGGTCACCCTGGGCGTGACCGTCGACGGCGCCGACGCGCAGTTCTGGTACCTGCGAGACGGGGAGCGCACGCCGATCGGGCCGCCGCTCGACTTCAGCCGCCTGTCCGACGACTACGGATCCCGGCTGCGTTTCACCGGCGCGTTCGCCGGTATCCGCGCCCACGACCTCGTCGACGCCGCCTTCACCGCCGACTTCACCGGCTTCCGGCTCACCTGCACTCCCCGGTGACCTCCCGTCGGCGTTCGATGTTTCGAAAGTTTTGACCAGCGTGATCCTGCGAATACCCGCCTCTTCACGCCCGTACGAAGGTGGGCTTACTGTAGGAAGCGCTTACCATGCGTCACTCGGTTCTCCTTGCGTGAGCAGCGCGACGCGAAACTTTCGACGGCCCTCGGGCGGGCCGGAGAGGCGGTTTCTCGATGGCCCCTACCGGGAGCGTGAGCACGGCGGTCGGACCCACCCTGGCGGTCGTCGCCCGCGCGGCCGGGGTGTCGGTGCCCACAGCGTCGAAGGTCGTCAACGGCCGGGAGGACGTGGCCCCGGAGACCCGTCGCCGCGTCACCGAGGCCCTCGACCGCCTCGGCTACGTCCGCAGACCCCGCTTCGAGGTGACAAAGCCTCCGGGGCTGGTCGACCTCGTGGTGCACTCGCTGGAGAGCTCCTGGTCGGGGGCGGTGCTGCACGGGGTGGAGGGCGCGGCGCACGACGCGGGCCTCGAGGCGGTGGTCTCGGCCGGCCTGACCCGGACCGGGGGCGGGCGCCCGGAGCGGGGCTGGCTGGACAAGCTCACCGCGCGCGGCTCGGCGGGCGTGCTGTTCAACCTGGCCGAGCTCACCCCGTCCCAGTACGCCTGGCTCGAGCGGCACCGCATCCCGTTCGTGATGATCGACCCGGTCCTCGAACCACCGCCCGGCGTGGTGTCGGTGGGCGCGGCCAACTGGCAGGGCGGGGTGCTGGCCACGGAGCACCTCCTCTCCCTCGGCCACGAGCGCATAGCAGTCATCGGTGGTCACCGCCGCAGGATGTGCGGCAACGCCCGGATCGCCGGCTACCGCTCGGCCCTCGCCTCGGCCGGGGTCAGGCATCGCCCCGAGTACGTCCGGCACGGCGGCTTCAGCGAGACCGGCGCCCATCGCCGCATGCGGGAACTCCTCGACCTGACTGAACCGCCCACCGCCGTCTTCGTCTGCTCCGACAAGATGGCCTTAGGGGCCTACCAGGCCCTGTCCGAAAGCAAGTTGAGGGTCCCGGACGACATCAGCGTGGTGGGCTTCGACGACCTTCCCGAGTCCCGCTGGGCCACCCCGGCCCTCACCACCGTCCGCCAGCCGCTCTCCGAGATGGCGGCGACGGCGCTGCGCCTGCTGGTGCGCATGATGGCGGGCGACCAGCCGGAGGGCACACGTACGGAACTGTCGACGCGTCTGGTGGAACGGGCGAGTACGGGCCCGGTACCGAGGGCCTAGAAACCGGCTGCCCACGTGATGCCGCCGAGCAGGTGCGCGCGGAAGCCGGGGTCCTCGTACGCCTGGGAGGCGTGCCCGAGCGCGGTGTAGAAGACCCTGCCCGCGCCCTGTTCCCGGCACCACACGAGGGGATGGTCCTGCCCCATGCCCCCGCCCTCGTAGGAGGATTCGTCGGCGGAGGCGAGAACGCGGACCGCACCGCGCGGGCTGACGCGGAAGTCGTACCACTCGTCCGTGAACTCCCAGACGGGTGGGAGGTGTTCGGTCGCCGGATGCCCGTGGTCCTCGACGAGGGCCTTGCCCGGCTGGTACTCCGGATGCCGGTCGAAGCGCGCGCCGAGCAGTTCGCCGTAGTACGGCCAGTCGTACTCGGTGCAGGCGGCGGCGTGCACTCCGACGAACCCTCCGCCGCCCTCGACGTACGCCGCGAGCCGGGTCCGCCCCCGCGGGGTCAGCACGTCCCCGCTGGTAGAGAGGAAGACGACCGCCGCGTACGGGTCGAGGGGCGTCTCGAAGGCGCCGGGGTCCTCGGTGGCGTCGACGGCGAACCCGTGTGCCGCGCCCAGCGACCGTACGGCGGTGACGGCGTCCGGGATGGAGTCGTGCCGGTAGGCGGTGGTACGGGTGTAGACGAGAACGCGGGTGGTCATGGGACCGAGTCTATTTCCGCGGTGGGGTGAGCCCCAACGAGGCGGGAGGTCAGGACGCGCGTCAGCTCGCTTCAACGCGGGTTGAGCGCACGCCGCGCCGCGTTGACGACGTTGTGGGCGTCGGCTCCGTATACCGCGGACTCCCGGAGAGTCTTCCAAACCTTCTTGTACAGGGCGACGTTATCGGCGTCGTCCAGCCACAGTTCGGCGTGCCAGTCCTCCGCAACAACGAGGCGGTCATCGAGGACCCAGAAGCCGTTGGCGGGCACGATCTTCACAGAGGCGGTGAACGGGATGATGCCCAACTCGACCGTGTCCATACCGATCATGCCGGTCAGCCGGTCGAGCTGTGCGCCGAGTACCGAGGGAGGGCAGATCATTGAATCCTCCCCCTCGTGAGCGAGGGGGATTCCTGGCTCAGGCCGCCGCCCGGAGCAGCGCTCCGGGAGGTCTTGCGCCTTCGGCACCAGCCGGGTTGAGACCAGCCCGGACGAGCATCACGCGGGCTGAGTTCTTGTCCCTGGGGGACACGGCTTGGCACGCGGTGCAGGTGTAGGTACGTTCCGACAGCGGCAGTGCGTGCTTGGTTCTCGCTCCGCACGATGCGCAGTCCATGGTGGTGTGCGCGGGATGCACAAGGCGGACGTCCCGCCCGTGCTTGCGGCCCATCTCGATCAGGACCTTCTTGGTGGCGCCGATTGCGGCGTCCGCCGCCTTGCGCGCCATCGAGGTTTTGGCGAGGAACTTCGGACGGAAATCCTCCACCGCGATCGCGTCATGGTCGCGGACGACCTTCTTGGCCCACTTGCGGGCAGTGTCCCGCCGCTGCCGGACGGCCTTCTTGTACGCCTTCGCGCGCAGCTTCCCCGCCTCGCGGTAGCCCTTCGAGCCCGGCTGCCCCCTGGCGGGTCTGCGGCGGGCCATCATCCGGTCGTACCGCGACAGTTTCGCCTGGGCTTTACGGCCGTGCTCGGCATGGGGCAGGTCATGGGCATCACTCGTGGTGGTGGCGGTCTCCTTCACGCCCCAGTCGACACCGATCACCGCACCCGTCCTGGGCAACGGCTGGATCTCGGCAGGGACGACGAACGAGGCGTACCAGTGGCCGACGCTGTCCCGGTACACCCGCGCCGAGGAGGGATCGGCGGGCAGGTCGCGGGACCACACGACCGTCAGCACGATGTTGCCCGCGAGGTGCAGGAGACCGTCTTTCAGCCGGAAGCCGCGCTTGGTGTAGTTCAGACTCGGGTCGGCGTCGCGCTTCTTCTTCCACTTGGGCATCCCGGCCCGCTGCCGCGTCGCAAGCCGGTCCTTGATGTCCTTCTGCGCCTTGGCGCGGGACTTCCCGAAATCCCGGATGATCTGCTGCTGCGGCACCGACGAGCCCTTTCGCAGCCACGGAGTGCGGGTGCGGGCCTCGGTCAGCATTTTGTCGAGCTGTGCCGGACCGCACGTCTGCTTGTCCTCGCCCTCGGGCCGGTGCTGGTTGCGGGTGTGCGCGGCCCTGGACTTGGCGACGCACTCGTTCCACACCCACCGGCACCGGTTCCACTCGGCTTCCAGGGCGGTGCGGGCAGCGGACGACACGCGCAGCCGGTACGTGTACCGGGCACGCCCGGCCTCGTCGGCTTCACTTGGCGTCTTCATGCCGCCAACGTAGCGTCATGGTTCGTTTCTCACTCCGGATCCCGGCAGCCCTACACGAACGGGTGACCGAACGGGTGACCGCTCAGGCCACTGCGGATCGGCAGTCCCTCAACTCCGAGACCCTCCACCTCCTGGAGGCCACCCTCGCCGCTCCCCGGGCGGACACCGGATCGCCCGGCGGCGATCCGGCTCCTCCTGCCCCGCCACACGGGAAGCCGGATTCCTCCCCGGCCTGAAGGCGGGGCACCCTCCGGTCACCAGGTGAACGCAACGCGGCCTCCCACATCAGCACGTGAAGCTTGCGACCCGACCGGTACAGCCACTCCTGGCGCTGCACCCGGGCGCGCACGGCGTCCTCGATGTCGTTGGCCGGGCCGAGCAGCTCCGAATAGCGCTGGATGACGTGGCGTGCGTACTCGGGGGTCTGCATCAGACCGGCGACTACTGACTCTTCCCACACCCATAACTCCGAGGTGCGCTCGATCTCCTTGCTCAAGCCCCCGTGCAGTGGCTTGAAGCCGTTCGCCAGGGCGCGACGCCACGACCTGATCTGGGACTCGAATCCGGCGAGACGGGCGGCGAGTTCGGGATACAAATCCGGCCGCTCGTTCGCTTCAGCCCATGCCCGGAGGTCCTCGGGGGTTGCCGTCTGTTTGGCGGTCTCCAGCTTGCTGACCTTGGAGCCCGGCCAGCCGAGCCGCTGCGCGAGTTGCCGACCGGTGAGCCGGCCGCCAGGGCACGAGAAGCGGAGTTCACGGAGCCGCGTCCCCAACGCCGCTCGTGCCCGCTGGTAGTCAGTACTCACCGGTCGCGCGCGCTACTCGGTCGTGGCCACCTGCGCGGCGAACTGGTCGTACGACACGGCGTGGTGCATGGCCGCGTCGCGCACGATGGAGTACCGCACGACCCCCGCGGGCTCCGTGATCAGTTCGATGTTGAGCAGGTTGTCGTCATCGTCGAAGTGCAGCAGGGCGACGAGGCGCGAGTCGAAGATCCAGAAGTCCTCGGCGGGCAGACCGGCCCGGTCCGCATCCTGGCGCCACAGGTAGCGGATGTCCTCGCCGACGGCCGCGTTGTGCCGGGCGTAGTCGAGCAGAACAGCTGTTCCGTGGTGGGCGGGTTGTCGGCGATGCGTACGCGGCCGACCTGCTTGCTGGCGTCCGTCTGGCGGCGGATGTTGATGAACCAGGGTTCGTTGGGATCCCAGGTGGAGGATCCGGTGGCCAGGAACGCCTGATAGTCGGGGTCCTGCCGGTCCGACGCATAGCCGCGTCGCGTCTCCAGACGCCAGGCGGTGTGTTCGAAGGTCTCGAAGAGCCGCCGGAAGGTTTCCCGGTCGACCAGTTCGGGCACCCGCTCCATCTCCTTCGGTCCCCAGTTCACGAGCAGTTCGCGCGGCACGACCACGGCGGCCTCATCCTGCCCGAAGTGCCGGAGCCGCGCGATGTGGCGCCCGGCCCTCCCCCGGCGCGGCCTGCGGTGCGGACATACCCAGCGGCGGCCTCCCGTGGGGTCTCCGGCGGCCTCTCGTACCCACCCGGGGCGTCCGGCCGTATCCGCCAGCACGAGGCCCCGGAGATACCGTCCCAGGCCGTATGCTCTTCGGCCATGGAAATCACGCCCGTGATGGCCACGCTCCTCGGAGCGGGGTTCGGGTCACTCTCAACAGCGCTGATCGCCGTGGTGGTTCAGAAGGCGACCCTGAAGCGCGAGCGCAAGCACAAGCTGTGGGAACGTCAGGTCGCGGTCATTGAGGAGTCCCTCAGGCACGAGCGAGTAGTCGCCTTGAAGAGGAACGAGGTGATGCGCAACCCGGGGCCAGAGACCGACGTGTTCCTCGCGCTGAAGTCGGTTTTCGATGAAGCCGACGTGTCCAAGATCATGGCGAACCTTGAGCTGTACGGGTCACCCGCGATTCAGGCCGCGCACCGGACAGCATTTGAAGCCTGGCGCGACTGGCTGGTGGATTTCGTCGATTGGCAGAAGTGGAACAAGCGCACCGGGCCAGGCCACGAGGAGGAGAAGGAGCGCGCCGAGGCCGTACGCGAGACGACCAAGCGGTGGCCGAACGTCGAGAAGCTCGCGTCCAAGGCCGACGAGGCCTACGACGAGTTGGTCAGGGTGATGCGCGCGACGGCCATCTTCGAGCCGGTCACCAATCGCGTGAACCCACCGAACCCGGAACTCCCCCGGTAGGTCAACGCGGGTTCAGCGCGCGTCGCGCCGCGTTGATGACGTTGTGGGCGTCGGCGCCGTACACGGCTGACTCGCGGAGGGTCTTCCAGGTCCGCAGGTAGAGGGCGACGCTGTCGTCATCGTCGAGCCACATCTCAGCGTGCCACGCCTCGGTGACGACTTGGCGGTCGTCGTAGATCCAGAACCCCAAGCCGGGCGGAACCTTCAGGGACGCGGTGAGCGGCACAATGCCAAGCTCCACGGTGTCCATGCCGATAACGCCCGTGAGCCGGTCGAGTTGGGCGGTGAGCACCGAGGGCGGGCAGACCAGCGAACGCAAGACCGGCTCCCACAAGATGACGTGGTACCGCCTGCCGCCGCTGTACAGAAGCTCTTGACGCCTCATGCGAGCCCGCACGGCTTCCTCAATGTCCCGTGGAGACCTGTGCAGTTCGGCGGAGCGGGTGAGCACGGCGCGTGCGTAGTCGGGGGTCTGGAGGACGCCCATGACCCATGACGACTCCCAAGCGCGCAGCACCTTCGAATTGGCCTGCGCCTCGTTGTGGACGTCCTGCACGGGCTTGTGTCCGCCGACGAGTTGCCTGCGCCACGAGCGGATGTGCGACTCGAACCCCGCAAGCCTGGCCCGCAGTTCCTCGTACGACGCGGGCTGACCGCACGCCGCTGCCCACTGTTCCAGGTCTTCCGGGGTGGCCGTCTGCTTGCCCAACTCCAGCTTGGAGACCTTCGAGTTGGGCCAGTCGAGTTTGCGGGCGAGGGCAGTGCCGGTGAGCCGACCGTCAGGGGCGGCTAGCCGAAGTTCCCGGAGCCGCACCCCGAGTGCTTCGCGGGCCTGCTGATAGTCCGTGCTCACCGGCACACACCTGCTTTACGCCTCCTTCGCGGCGAGCGCGGCCGCGAACTGCTTGAACGGAACGCCGTAGTGCTGCGCGACGTCCCGCAGCCGGTTGTACTGATTGACGGCTGCCGGTTCCGTGATCAGCTCGGCACCCGTGAGGTTGTCATCATCGTCGAAGATGCACACGGCGACGATGTGTGAGTCGAAGATCCAGAAGTCCTCGTCAGGCAGGTTGACGCGCTTCGCGTCCTCGCGCCACATGTTGCGGACGTCCTCGCCCAGGGCTGCGTTCTTCTCGGCGTGCGCCAGCAGGTAGAGCTGACCTTCGGTCGGCGGGTTGTCGACGATCCGGACCCGCCCGACGCTGACACCATCATCGGTCTTCGCGCGGATGCCTTGGCTCCATGGCGTGTCGAGATCCCAGGTGGGAGCCTCGCCACGGGCGAACTGCGCGTAGGTGTCGGTCGCTTCGTCGACCGCGTAGCGCTTGCGCATCTCCAGGTGCCACGCGCTGTGCTGGAAGTTCTCGAACAGCCCGTCGAACTGCACGGGGTTGAAGATGCGGGGTTCGGTGTCGCGGTCCTTCGGCCCGAAGTCGATCAGCGTGTTGCGCGGCATCACGATCGGGATCTCGTCCTCGTCGATGTGCTGAAGCTGGGCGAGGGTGTCAGGGTCGGTGAGACGCGGCCCGTGCACGATGACCTCGCCCGTGTCGAGATCCTCGTGCACTGCGGGGCAGCTACCTTCACCGCTGCCCGTGCCGTTGAAGCGCAGTCGTCGAGCCATGATCAGAGTCCTTTCGCCGGAAGCCGATCACCCCAGCATCACCAGGTTGCACGCCCCGGGCCATGGGGTTCCACCACCTTCGTGAGAAAAACCGGGCCAAGCAAGAGAGGGCACGAGAAAAATCGAGAAAATACCATCGCGCGTCCTAACTCCTCCTCCCTAGCGTCCCGTTCATGCCTACGAAGAAACTGGACGTCGACCCGTACGCGGCTGCCGAGTCCCTGAGAGCAGCACTGACCGAGGTTGGGATCGTCTTCCCCTCCCTGAGGGTCCACCCTGCATCCCCTCAGATGAAGCTCGTTGAGCTGGGGCGTGTGCATGCCGACGTGGCCGCTCGCCTGGCCGAAGCGCTTCAGCGAGGGGGCCGAGAGTGATGGGAACGACGGAGAAGCCACCGACGATGCTCAGCCACGGCGACCTGCCGTACCCGGCAGGGACGCTCGTCGAGGACACGATGCACGACCGGACCGGCGAACTCGTCGGCGTGATCGAGGAGGGCATCAAGGAGTCGGGCAAGCTCCTCAGCCGAACCGCCTACGTGCGGCCGCAAGGTGGCGGGATCGAGTGGGACGTTCCGCTCGCCCGCATCCGGCCCGTTGAAGCGCAGTCGTGACGACGCCAACCAAGGTGGCTGCCCTCCTCGGGCCTGGTGACCACATCGGCTACGAGGGACAGTGGCGCACAGTGAAGACCACCAAGACCGACATCGGCACGATGGGCGGCCTGTTCGTGGTCGTCGCCTGGGAGGAGGGCGGCACCGACCGATTCCGCGCGGGTGACGAGGTGCTGGTGGGCACCCCGGAGTCGCCCCCGGCCACGGCGTAGGCCCGTCGTGGGGTCTCCGTCGCTCTCCCTGGACATAGAGACGCCCCGCCGGGCGCGAGTACCGGCGGGGCGTCTGTGTGCGGCGGGAGGGCCGTCCGTGGGCTCAGGCGGCGATGGCCACCCGGAACCGGATGGGAGCCAGAGCGGTGCGCCCGGAAGAGGTGTGGGCACCCCTATCGGGAACCGCCCAAGCTTCTGCGGTGCGCCCGGTAGCGGGCGAGTCGCTGCGGTACTCGGTTGCGATCGGCCGGAGAGCTTCTCACACACCTCATAGATGCATGCAGGCTTCACGTATCGATCCGGCCCATCGATCGCTGTCGACTGCTGCCGCTCAGAGGCACCAACGTCCGATTCCTTCAAGACCGGCCGCCAGGGCCTTGTCTACCGTGACGCCATGACCCCACGATTCGATGTGATCGGCCTCGTCGTCACCGACATGGCCGCCACCCTCGCTTTCTACCGCCGCCTCGGGCTCGTCTTCCCCGAGGGCTCCGAGGACCAGCCGCACGTCGAGGCCGAACTGCCCGGCGGGATCCGGCTGGCGGTCGACACCGAGGAGACGATCCGGTCTTTCCACTCGGGGTGGCGACCGCCGGCCGACGGGGGCGGCCGGGTGTCGCTCGCCTTCGGCTGTGACAGTCCGGCGGAGGTCGACTCCGCCTACGAGGATCTGGTCGGCGTCGGGTACCACGGCGAGCTCAAGCCGTGGGACGCCTTCTGGGGGATGCGGTACGCAGTCGTGCACGACCCGGACGGCAATGGCGTCGACCTGTTCGCGCCGCTACCCGCGCCCGAGTAGTTCTCGCAGCGGCATGCCCGCCAGCTCCCTCACGTCCCGGGCCAGATGAGCCTGGTCGGCGAAGCCGGCGCGGGTCGCCGTCTCCGCGAAGGGGAGCCCGGTACGTGCGAGGGCGAGCGCCCGTTGCAGGCGCAGGACACGGGCGAGGGTCTTGGGGCCGTAGCCGAAGGCGGTCAGCGAGCGGCGGTGCAACTGGCGTGCGCTCAGGCCGAGTCGGCCGGCCGTCGCCGCGATCGACCGGCCCGCGTCCAGGGCCGTGACGACCTCCCGCAGCAGCGGATCGGGGGGATCGGTAGCGGCCGCCCGGTCCAGTGCCACCCGCTCCAGCGCGGTCACCGGGTCGGCGGCCGCGGCGACACGCGCGGTGAGGCGTCGTACCTCCGAGGCGGGCCACAGGTCCGCCAGGTCGACGCGCAGGTCGCGAAGCTCGTGGGCGGGCACGCCGAGGAACGTCGGCCCCGTGCCGGGGTAGAAGCGGACGCCCGCCCAGTGTCCGGCCGCGTCCTCGGGAACGTACGCGTGGGTGTCGGGCCCGGCGACGAGCAGTCGCCCCTCGTGCCAAAGCAGGTCCACGCAGCCGTCGGGGAGGACGGCCCCCGCCGTGGACCCGGACGTTCCGCGGGACCACACAACGGCGCCCGTCAACCGGGACGCCCGCTCCACGTACACGCACGCCAGCCTACGCCGCCCGCGTCCGGTGCCCCTGCGGGCTGACCCCACGGACGTCAGCTCCCCGGCCGCCGCCGAGGCGGTCGGCGCCCTGGCATGGGAGGTGGTCGGGCTCGGCGGCCGGCGCTGCTGTCCTCGCGGGGCCAGGAGCCGGCCCGGCCGGCCGAGGAGGCGCTGGGGGCTCGGGCGCGTCCTGGACGATCGCACGGCCCGCACGGTTCGCACAGAACATCACCGAAGGGCCGCTGATGGGGGGCTCCGGCGCGCGGCGGCAGCCGGGAAAGAGACCAGAGCTGCGCTCCCGGGGCCCCTGGGGAAGGATCTTCGACTGCCGGTCGGTGGGGGCTGGGCGCGCAGTTCCCCGCGCCCCTGACGGTCGTCCTACTCCTGCGCGCCGTGGTGGTCGTCGTCGTTGTGCTTGCGGGGGTGGTGGGTGCTCTTCACGTGGGTGCGCAGGCGGGAGGTCACGTCCTCCGGGGGGAGGAAGCGGGACCAGCGTTCCGGGAACTCGGAGGGCATGTCCGGGTCGTCGGGGTCGGGGTCGTCGGCGCGGGAGGCGGCGGCGCGGGCGACGTACTCGGCGGCCTGCTCCTGGCGCAGGCGCTCGTTCGCGGCGCGGGCCGCGGCCGTGGCGGCGGCCGGCCAGACCCGGTCGATGGCGGCGTTGACCGCGGCGCCGACGAGGACGGCGAACGCGGACACACCGATCCACAGGAGGACGGCCACGGGGGCGGCCAGTGAGCCGTAGATCGTCGGGCCCTCGACCGTACTGGTCAGGTAGATACGGAGGAGGAAGCTGCCGACGACCCACATGGCGAGGGCGACCAGGGCGCCCGGCACGTCCTCGACCCAGGGTGAGCGGACCGGCACCGACACGTGGTACAGCGTGGTCAGGAAGACGACCGAGAGCACGATGACGACAGGCCAGTACAGGACCTGTACGAGCGTCGCCGACCACGGCACGATCTGCACCACCGCGTCCGGGCCCGCGACCATCAGCGGCAGCGCGATCGAGCCGATCAGCAGCGCCACGATGAACAGCAGGAACGACATCACGCGGGTCGCCACGATCCCCCGGGTGCCGTCGAGGCCGTACATCACGGTGATGGTGTCGACGAAGACGTTCACCGCACGCGAGCCCGACCACAGGGCGAAGAGGAAGCCGATGGAGATGATGTCCGGCCGGCCGCCCTTCATCACGTCGTGAAGGATCGGTTCGGCGATCTGGTGGACGCCCTTGTCGGTGAGAACCGTGCGGGAGGCCTCCAGAATGTTGGACTCCAGGCTCGCGATCGAGTGCGCGCCGGTCCAGTCGTCCACGTAGCCGAGCAGTCCGATGAGGCTCAGCAGCAGGGGCGGCACGGACAGGAGCGTGAAGAAGGCGGCCTCGGCCGCCAGCCCCAGGATCCGGTACTCCATGCAGGAGTTGACGGTGTCCTTGAGCAGCAGCCAGGCGGTCCTGCGCTTCGACACGTTCCTGTACAGCGCGCGAGCGCGGTGGAAGCGGCCCGAGGAAGGCCGTTCGGGTGTTTCTTTTGCCTGGTGCACGTCCTTACCGTATCCGTATGGCAGCCAGCACCCACACCGTGACCAACCAGGCTCCGCCCCTGGTCGGATATGACGTCTTTGCCGCTGATCGCGCCCTCACGGAGGCGCTCGAGCGGCATCTGGATCCAGGGCTTCTCGACGAGGCGCGCGAGGAGCTGTCCCTGCTCGGACGTACGACGGGCTCCGCGCAGGTGCAGGAGTGGGGGGTGCTGGCCAACGAGAACCCGCCGAAGCTGCGCACCCATGACCGCTACGGCAACCGCGTCGACGAGGTCGAGTTCCATCCCGCCTGGCACCGACTGCTCGGCAAGGGCGTCTCGGCCGGGCTGACGGCGGCCTGGAGCCGTCCCGGCGGTCACCTCAGGCGCGCGGCCGGCTTCGTCGTGTGGTCGCAGGCCGAGGCGGGCCACGGCTGCCCGCTGTCGATGACCCACGCGGCGGTGCCCGCCCTGCGCACCGACCCGGAGCTCGCCGCCCTCTGGGAGCCGCTGCTCACGTCCACCGTCTACGACCAGGGGCTGCGGCCCGCCTCCCAGAAGGCCGGTGTGCTCTTCGGGATGGGCATGACGGAGAAGCAGGGCGGCAGTGACGTACGGGCGAACAGGACCGAGGCACGGCCGCTCGCCGAGGACGGGACGTATGAGCTGACCGGGCACAAATGGTTCTGTTCGGCACCGATGTCGGACGGGTTCCTGGTGCTGGCGCAGGCCCCGGGCGGGCTGACCTGCTTCCTGGTGCCGCGGGTACTGGAGGACGGGACCCGCAACGTGTTCCGCATCCAGCGGCTCAAGGACAAGCTCGGCAACAAGTCGAACGCGTCGAGCGAGGTCGAGTTCGACGGGACCTGGGCGCGCCGGGTCGGGGACGAGGGGCGCGGGGTGCGCACCATCATCGAGATGGTCGCGGTGACCCGGCTGGACTGTGTGCTCGGCGCCGCCGCCGTCATGCGGCAGGCCGTCGCGCAGGCCGTGCACCACTGCACCTACCGGGAGGCCTTCGGCGGCAGGCTGATCGACAAGCCGCTGATGCGCAACGTGCTGGCGGACCTGGCGCTGGAGTCGGAGGCGGCGACGACGCTGGCGATGCGCCTCGCGGCGGCGTACGACGACGGCGGCGAGGACGAGCGGGCGTTCCTGCGGCTCGCGGTGCCGGCCGCGAAGTACTGGGTGACCAAGCGCTGCACCCCGGTGGCGGTGGAGGCGCTGGAGTGTCTGGGCGGCAACGGGTACGTGGAGGAGTCCGGCATGCCGCGGCTGCTGCGCGAGTCGCCGCTCAACTCCATCTGGGAGGGCGCGGGCAATGTGCAGGCCCTCGACCTGCTGCGGGCGATCCAGCGGGAGCCGCAGGCGCTGAACGCGTTCCTGAAGGAGGTCGGCCGGGCCCGTGGCGCCGACCACCGGCTGGACGGCGCGATCAAGAACCTGCTGGGCGAGCTCGCCGACCTGGACGGTATCGAGGGCCGCGGGCGCAGGCTCGCGGAGCGTGTCGCGCTGGTGCTGCAGGGGTCGCTGCTCGTTCAGTACGCGCCCCCGGAGGTCGCCGACGCGTTCTGTGCCTCACGGCTGGGCGGCGACTGGGGCTCGGCCTTCGGCACCCTGCCGCACAGTCTGGATCTGGCCACGGTGGTCGAACGGGCCCGACCGGTTTCCTGAGCCGGTCCCCACACCGGGTGGCGCGGGGGTGGTGCTGCGCCGACACGGCACCACCCCCGCTCTCCGGCCCCGTTGTGAGGAGCGCGAACGCCGCACGGGCGGCGTTGCTCAAGTTTCCGACCCCGTACGGCTGTTCGCCAGGGTTGCAGGGGGTTGCAACTTTTCAGGCTTCTGTGGCCGGACTGTGTCCCTCCGTCGGCGCCGGGCGGCACTATGAGAACAACGGTCAATGAGAGCCGCTGTCAGTACCGGCCGGGGGACCCGTGGCGCCATGGCCGAAAAGGGCCGAGCGATCGGTTGTCCGCCGAGGAGCGGGGCCGTCCGGGGCGGATGGGGAGGATCCAGTGGCGCACTCGCCGATCGACGTGACGCGGCTCGCCGCCCTGGACGCCGCCCAGGCGGCCCGCGTACTGAGCGATGTGCGCGACGCCGCGCTCGCCGGGCAGCCCGGCCGCCTCGCGCCACGCCCGGTGATCGAGCAGTCCTGGGAGCGCATGCTGCGCGGCGGAGTCGACCCCGACCACGACTTCCGGGCCGGGCTGCTGGTCCGCGACGAGGTCGAGCGGCGGCGCCAGACCTCACAGCTGCGGCATGTCCTGCCGGTGCTGCGCGAGGGTCTGCTCTCGGTCGCGGACGTCGCGCACCACATCATGGTGATCGCGGACGCGGAGGGCCGGGTGCTCTGGCGGGAGGGCAGCGCGTCCGTACTGCGCAAGGCCGACGGGTTCGGCTTCGAACTCGGGGCGGACTGGCGCGAGGGCGTGGTCGGTACGAACGGTGTGGGCACCCCGCTGGTCGCCCGGCGCCCCGTCCAGGTCTTCTCCGCCGAGCACTTCGTGCGCACCCACCACTCGTGGACCTGCACCGGCGCTCCCATCACCGACCCGCGCGACGGCAGTCTGATCGGCGTCGTGGACGTGAGCGGGCCGCTGGACACCCTGCACCCGGCGACGCTCGCCCTGGTCGGCTCGGTGGCCAAGCTCGCCGAGGCGCGGCTGCGCGAGCGGCACCTGGCTTCGTTGGAGGGTCTGCGCGCGGTGGCGGCGCCGGTGCTCGCCCGGCTCGGCGGGCGCGCCCTCGCCGTGGACCAGGACGGCTGGACGGCCGCGGTCACCGGAATGCCGTACACCGGACGGCTCGCGCTGCCCAAGGCGATCGCTCCCGGGCGGAGTTGGCTGCCGGCCCTCGGGCTGTGCGTGGTGGAGCCGCTGCCCGGCGGCTGGCTGGTCCGGGCCGCCGACGAGCCGGAGCCCAGGCGGGCCGCGCGCATCGTCCTGGACCTGGCGCACCCGCGGCGCTCCTCGGTGACCGTCTCGTCCGAAGCGGGCTCCTGGTGTCACGGACTGAGCCCACGGCATGCCGAGTTGCTCTACCTTCTGGCCGTCCGCCCCGCCGGGCGCAGCGCCTCCGGGCTCGCCGACGACCTGTTCGACGATCCCGGCCGTACGGTGACGGTGCGGGCCGAGATGTCGCGCGTACGGCGGTATCTCGGGGCTTTTCTGGAACACCGGCCGTATCGTTTCTGCGAGGACGCGGAGGTCGAGTTGGTCCTCCCGGAGGACTTCCGGAACCTGCTCCCCCACTCGACGGCGCCCGCGGTACGCAGGGCGCGCGAACCCGGGGCCCCTTGTACCGCACCGGAGCCGGACGCGTCACCCGACCGGCCGAATATGCCCCTTGCGAGAGGCAAGGAGCGTATTTCGGGACCGTCTTCCGGGGTCTTTGACCAGGCACGTGGCTCTCTGACGTAGCATCCCCTCACAGGCCACCCCACCCGTCTCTCCGTCAACGTTCTGATCATGAGGGGCAGTTGGCCTTCCTCGGGAGGACGCATGAAGCACCGCGGCAGGCACCGTCGTAGGCGAAGGGGACAGGCGCTGCGCGCCACACTGGCCGGAACCGCCCTCGCGCTCACCGCGGCCGCCACGCTGATCAGCACCTCCCAGGCCACCGGCAGCAACAGTCCGGGCGCACTGACCCCGCTCACCTCGGCCTCCGAGACCGGCAGGCTCCAGCTGCACGAGAACCTGGTCGCCGCGGACACCCTCACCACGCTCAGCCGGAACATGGGCGGGAACGTCGGGGTCTCCGGCGTGCTGGCGAGCGCCGACCACACGATGCGCGACGAGGCCGACTGCTCCGGGACCGAGCAGGCCGCGCTGCCGCTCGAACCGGTCGCCACGCGCGCCTACTGCTGGGCCGCGGACGACGCGGGGACCCAGCAGTGGGCGCCCGCCTCCGTCACCACCTCCGGTGACGCCGACGACGACGGCCAGTGGGGCGACCAGCGGGTCATCCTGGCGGGCTGGAATCACAACGACGAGGGCACAGGGGCCTCAGCCACGGACCGGGGCCTGGCCCGGATCGCCTTCATCGACGCCACCGACCCGGCGGCCCTCAGATACCGCTGGGTGCTGCTGGTCGCCCCGCGCGACGGGGGCAAGGACTTCGGCGCGGTCCGCTCGCGGATGAGCGGCATGGTCTGGTACCAGGGCAAGCTGATCGTCACCGCGCAGAACGGCGCGGGGCAGGACGACTCCCTGCTCGTCTTCGACCTGCACCACCTCCTCAAGGCAGGCGTGAACAGCGGAGCCGTCGGCAAGGTGCGCGGCGGCTACTCCGCGGACGGCTACCAGTACGTGCTGCCTGCCGTCGGCTCCTACAGCCCGGCGGGCGGCACGTGCGGCTCGGGCGAGGCCCGGGCGAACCCCTGTTTCGGATCCCTGTCGCTGGACCGCACCTCGACACCGGACAGCCTGGTCGCCACGGAGGCGGCGCCGGCCGACGGCACGGAGCGCACCCGGATCTGGCGGTACTCGTACAGCACCGCCGCCGGCCGGGCGGGGCTGCTCGGCGGCGACTCCCTGGGGCGTGTCGACGCGCGCGAGGCCTACACGACCAAGGCCGCCGGGCTCTCGGGCGTCCTCTCGTACACGCCGGCCGGGGCGCGCAAGGCCGACTGGTACGTCGGCCACGCCCCCGCCAGCGGCGGCCGGCACGGCACGCTGTGGCGTCAGAGCGGCAGCGGTGCCGAGGCGGTCCAGTGCACGGGGGACCAGTCCTACGCCTGCTGGGGCCAGCACACCGCGTCCCTGTCCTACTGGCAGGACACCGGCGAACTGTGGACCCTCACCGGTGCGGACCCCGACACGGTGCCGGAGCGGGTCCTGTATGCGGTCCCGTTGACGGCGGTGGACAAGTCCCTGGGCTAGGAGAGTCCCGGGGGTTCTCCGCCCCCGCCGCCCCCGCCGCCCCCGCCGCCCCCGCCGCCCCTACCCGTCCCTACCCGTCCCATCCCTACCTGGGGGCTCCGCCCCCAGACCCCCGCATCGGCCTGAACGGCCTCGTCCTCAAACGCCGGACGGGCTGAAGATGCGCGCAGCGCCCCTTAGGGGCGCGGGGAACTGCGCGACCAGCCCCCACCGGCCGTCAGCCAAACGAATCGGGCGGGCGGGGGATGCGGGGGCGAAGCCCCCGCCACAGGGGCGCGGGGAACTGCGCGAACGGCCCCCACCCACCCGCAGCCGAAGAACACACCCCGGGGCTCCGGCCCCGCTTTGGAGCGGGGCGGGAGCCCGTGGTTCCCTGGCCCTCATGAGCAACGTCACTGTGACCACCTGGTCCCTGGAGCAGACCGCACCGAGCGACCTGCTCCCCGCGATCGCGCCCGACGGGGACGTCCGGATCGTGCGCTCCGAAGTCCCCTCCCCCGAGTTCAGCCGCTTCCTGTACGCCTCCGTAGGCGGAGACATCCGCTGGACCGACCGGCTGAGCTGGACGTACGCGCAGTGGCGAGAGGTCCTGGAGCGGCCTGGCGGGGAGACCTGGGTCGCCTACGACCGGGGGACGCCCGCGGGCTATGTCGAGCTGGACCCGCAGGACGACGGCGTCGTGGAGGTCGCGTACTTCGGGCTGATCCCCGCCTTCCGGGGCCGCCGCATCGGCGGGCACCTGCTCTCGTACGGCGTCGCACGCGCCTGGGACCTGGCCGAGCGCTGGCCCGGGCGGGCCGAGACGAAGCGTGTCTGGCTGCATACATGCAGCAAGGACGGGGAGCACGCGATGGACAACTACCTGCGCCGCGGCTTCAAGCTCTTCGACACCAAGGTGGAGGAGGAGCCGGAGGTCGCCATACCCGGGCCCTGGCCGGGCGCACGAGCGGTCTGACCTGCCGCGGGCCGGCCCTCGGCCCGTCATCGGACGGTCGCCGGGCGGCCGGATCTCCATTTCTGCCCAGCCGTGTGACCGACAACACCATCGTCTCACCATTCAGGACACGGGTGTCCACATGATGGATGATGGTGGACTGGTCCGAGATCCCCGTGACACGCTTCCGTCATGTCTGGAACTGGAATTGCCTTGGTGAGTCGGCGGCACGTCGACCTCGGCCGCATGTCCAGCGCCATCTGTCCGGCGCGCTGACAGCCCCGGCCCAGCCGACATTCTCCCTTTTGCCTCCCTCTGCGCAATGACGCGCGCGTACTTCCGTATGCGCCCATATGCGCAGATGAGAGCCGCTCTCCTTCCTGTCCCGCAGTCCCGAAGGACGTATCAACCATGGCCGCCACCCCGCAGAATCCCGCCGCCGCGCCCCGCCGCAAGGTGAGTCGTCACCGCGGCGAGGGTCAGTGGGCCGTGGGTCACTTCACCCCGCTCAACGGAAACGAGCAGTTCAAGAAGGACGACGACGGTCTCAATGTGCGGACACGCATTGAGACCATCTACTCGAAGCGCGGCTTCGACTCGATCGACCCCAACGACCTTCGTGGACGGATGCGCTGGTGGGGGCTGTACACCCAGCGCAAGCCCGGGATCGACGGCGGCAAGACCGCGATCCTGGAGCCGGAGGAGCTGGACGACAAGTACTTCATGCTGCGCGTCCGTATCGACGGCGGTCGGCTGACCACCGACCAGCTGCGCGTCATCGGCGAGATCTCGCAGGAGTTCGCGCGCGGTACCGCCGACCTCACCGACCGGCAGAACGTGCAGTACCACTGGATCCGTATCGAGGACGTCCCCGAGATCTGGAACCGGCTCGAAGCGGTCGGACTGTCCACGACCGAGGCCTGCGGTGACACGCCCCGCGTCATCCTCGGCTCGCCCGTCGCCGGCATCGCCGAGGACGAGATCATCGACGGCACCCCGGCCATCGACGAGATCCACCGCCGGATCGTCGGCAACAAGGACTTCTCGAACCTGCCCCGCAAGTTCAAGACCGCGATCTCCGGCTCGCCGCTGCTCGACGTGGCCCACGAGATCAACGACGTCGCGTTCGTCGGCGTGAACCACCCGGAGCACGGCCCCGGCTTCGACCTCTGGGTCGGCGGCGGCCTCTCCACCAACCCGAAGATCGGCCAGCGCCTCGGCGCCTGGGTCCCGCTCGACGAGGTCCCGGACGTCCACGTGGGTGTCCTCTCGATCTTCCGCGACTACGGCTACCGGCGCCTGCGCACCCGCGCCCGTCTGAAGTTCCTGGTCGCCGACTGGGGCGTCGAGAAGTTCCGCCAGATTCTGGAGGACGAGTACCTCAAGCGGAAGCTGGTCGACGGCCCGGCCCCCGACCAGCCGGTCGCCCGCTGGCGCGACCACGTCGGTGTGCACCGCCAGCAGGACGGCAACTTCTACGTCGGCTTCGCGCCGCGCGTCGGCCGCGTGGACGGCACCACCCTCACGAAGATCGCCGAGCTGGCCGCGGCACACGGCTCGGGCCGGCTGCGCACCACCGTCGAGCAGAAGATGATCGTGCTCGATGTGACGGAGGACCAGGTCGACTCGCTGGTGGAGGGCCTCGAAGCCCTCGACCTGACCGTCAAGCCCTCCACCTTCCGGCGGGGCACGATGGCCTGCACGGGCATCGAGTACTGCAAGCTCGCGATCGTCGAGACCAAGGCGCGCGGTGCTTCCCTGATCGACGAACTCGAGCGCCGTATCCCCGAGTTCGACGAGCCCATCACCATCAACATCAACGGCTGCCCGAACGCCTGCGCCCGTATCCAGGTCGCGGACATCGGCCTCAAGGGCCAGCTGGTCCTCAACGACCAGGGCGAGCAGGTCGAGGGCTTCCAGGTGCACCTGGGCGGCGCCCTCGGCCTGGAGGCCGGCTTCGGCCGCAAGGTCCGTGGCCTGAAGGTCACCTCGGACGAACTGCCCGACTACATCGAGCGGGTCCTCAAGCGCTTCCAGGCGGAGCGCGAGGACGACGAGCGCTTCGCCACGTGGGCCGCCCGTGCGAGCGAGGAGTCGCTGTCATGAGTGAGCGGGCCGCTCCCTTCTACTGCCCCTACTGCGGTGACGAAGACCTCCGTCCGAGCGAGCAGGGCCACGGCGCGTGGGAATGCGCGGCGTGCAACCGAGCCTTCCAGTTGAAGTTCCTCGGGCTGCTCGCCCAAGGCGTGAGCCGAAGGAGCGCGACGGTGTCGAGAGACCGAGCGCGCGGAGGCCCCGACGAAGGAGGGGCTGAGCACGGTCGGCCTCTCGACACCGGCAGTAGCGCTCCGCAGGTGAACGCCTCTCGAAAGGGGAGCGTTCAGCGCAACGAAGCTGGAGGGGACGAGATATGACGACGACTCAGAAAGATCGGGAAGACCGGGAAGACCGTAAGGCCGAGGATCTGAAGCGGCTCGCCGAGCAGGCGGGGCGCGACCTCGAGGACGCCTCGGCTCTGGAGATCCTCCAGTGGGCCGTCCAGACCTTCGGCAAGACGTTCTGTGTGACCTCCTCCATGGAGGACGCGGTCGTCGCCCACCTCGCCTCCCGCGCCCAGCCCGGGGTCGACGTCGTCTTCCTCGACACCGGCTACCACTTCCCCGAGACCATCGGCACCCGGGACGCGGTCGAGGCCGTGATGGACGTCAACGTCATCACCCTCACCCCGCGCCGGACCGTCGCCGAGCAGGACGCCGAGTACGGGCCCAAGCTGCACGACCGCGACCCCGACCTGTGCTGCGCCCTGCGCAAGGTCAAGCCCCTGGAAGAGGGCCTGACCAGGTACGACGCCTGGGCGACCGGACTGCGCCGCGACGAGTCCCCGACCCGGGCGAACACCCCGGTCGTCGGCTGGGACGAGAAGCGGCGGAAGGTGAAGATCTCGCCGATCGCCCGCTGGTCCCAGGACGACGTGGACGCGTACGTCGCCGAGCACGGCGTGCTCACCAACCCGCTGCTGATGGACGGCTACGCCTCCGTCGGCTGCGCGCCCTGCACCCGCCGTGTGCTGGAAGGCGAGGACGCCCGCGCCGGACGCTGGGCGGGACGCGCCAAGACCGAGTGCGGGCTGCACGGATGACCACGACCACCCAGATCTCCCAGGAGCAGCAAGTGACGACCGGAGCCACCGTCTGGCTCACGGGTCTGCCGAGTGCCGGCAAGACCACCATCGCGTACGAGCTGGCCGGCCGGCTGCGCGACGAGGGCCACCGTGTCGAGGTGCTCGACGGCGACGAGATCCGCGAGTTCCTCTCGTCGGGCCTCGGCTTCTCGCGCGAGGACCGCGACACGAACGTGCAGCGGATCGGTTTCCTCGCCGAGCTGCTCGCCCGCAACGGCGTGAAGGCGCTCGTCCCGGTGATCGCGCCGTACGCCGACAGCCGTGAGGCGGTCCGCGGGCGTCACCGGAGCGGCGGCACCCCCTACCTGGAGGTGCACGTGGCGACCCCGGTCGAGGTCTGCTCCGTACGCGATGTGAAGGGGCTGTACGCCAAGCAGGCCGCGGGGGAGATCTCGGGGCTGACCGGCGTGGACGACCCCTACGAGGAGCCCGCGTCGCCCGATCTGCGCATCGAGTCGCACACCCAGTCCGTGCAGGAGTCCGCGGCCGCGCTCCATGCGCTGCTCACCGAAAGGGGTCTCGCATGACGACCGTCGCCAGTGTCTCCGAGGAGACGGACAGCAGCCCGTACGCGCTGTCGCACTTGGACGCGTTGGAGTCCGAGGCCGTCCACATCTTCCGTGAGGTCGCGGGCGAGTTCGAACGGCCGGTGATCCTCTTCTCCGGCGGCAAGGACTCCATCGTCATGCTGCACCTCGCCCTGAAGGCCTTCGCCCCCGCCGCGATCCCCTTCACCCTGCTGCACGTCGACACCGGACACAACTTCCCCGAAGTCCTCGCATACCGCGACCAGACGGTCGAGAAGCACGGACTGCGACTGCACATCGCCTCCGTACAGGACTACATCGACCGCGGAGTCCTGCGCGAACGCCCCGACGGCACCCGCAACCCCCTGCAGACCCTGCCCCTCACCGAGAAGATCCAGGCCGAACGCTTCGACGCCGTCTTCGGCGGCGGACGCCGCGACGAGGAGAAGGCCCGCGCCAAAGAACGCGTCTTCTCCCTGCGCGACGAGTTCTCCCAGTGGGACCCCCGCCGCCAGCGCCCCGAACTCTGGCAGCTCTACAACGGCCGCCACGCACCCGGCGAACACGTCCGCGTCTTCCCCCTCTCCAACTGGACCGAACTGGACGTCTGGCAGTACATCGCCCGCGAAGGCATCGAACTGCCCGACATCTACTTCGCACACGAACGTGAGGTCTTCCAGCGGTCGAACATGTGGCTGACCTCCGGTGAGTGGGGCGGCCCGAAGGACGGCGAGACGATCGAGAAGCGGCTCGTCCGCTACCGGACCGTCGGCGACATGTCCTGTACGGGCGCCGTCGACTCCGACGCGACCACGCTGGACGCCGTGATCGCCGAGATCGCCGCCTCCCGGCTCACCGAGCGGGGCGCCACCCGCGCCGACGACAAGATGTCCGAGGCCGCGATGGAAGACCGCAAGCGCGAGGGGTACTTCTAGACATGACCAGCACCACCGAACCCACCGAGCCGCTGTCGGTCGAGCAGTTGTCGGCGACCACGCTCCTGCGCTTCGCGACCGCGGGCTCCGTCGACGACGGCAAGTCCACACTGGTCGGGCGTCTGCTGCACGACTCCAAGTCGGTCCTGACGGACCAGCTGGAGGCCGTGGAGCGGGTCTCGGCGAGCCGTGGCCAGGACGCCCCCGACCTCGCCCTCCTCACCGACGGCCTGCGCGCCGAGCGCGAACAGGGCATCACCATCGACGTCGCCTACCGCTACTTCGCGACCGCGCGCCGCCGGTTCATCCTCGCCGACACCCCCGGCCATGTGCAGTACACCCGGAACATGGTCACCGGCGCCTCCACCGCCGACCTCGCCGTCGTCCTCGTCGACGCCCGCAACGGGGTCATCGAGCAGACCCGCCGGCACGCGGCCGTCGCCGCGCTGCTGCGCGTCCCGCACGTGGTCCTCGCCGTCAACAAGATGGACCTCGTCGAGTACAAGGAGTCCGTCTTCGCGGCGATCGCCGAGGAGTTCACGGCGTACGCCTCCGAGCTGGGCGTTCCCGAGATCACCGCGATCCCGATCTCGGCACTCGCCGGTGACAACGTGGTGGACGCCTCCGCGAACATGGACTGGTACGGCGGCCCGACGGTCCTGGAGCACCTGGAGACGGTCCCGGTCAGCCACGACCTGGGGCACTGCCACGCGCGTCTGCCCGTGCAGTACGTCATCCGCCCGCAGACCGCCGAGCACCCCGACTACCGGGGATACGCCGGTCAGATCGCCGCTGGTACCTTCCGGGTCGGCGAGAGCGTGACCGTACTGCCCTCCGGGCGCTCGACGAAGGTCAGCGGGATCGACCTGCTGGGCAAGCCGGTCGACGTGGCGTGGACCCCGCAGTCGGTGACCCTCCTGCTGGAGGACGACATCGACATCTCGCGCGGCGACCTGATCGTGCCGAGCAAGGACGCGCCCCCAACCACGCAGGACGTCGAGGCGACCGTCTGCCACGTGGCCGACCAGCCGCTCACCGTCGGCCACCGCGTGCTGCTCAAGCACGGCACCCGCACGGTGAAGGCGATCGTCAAGGACATCCCGTCCCGGCTGACGCTGGACGACCTCTCGCTGCACCCGCACCCGGGTCAGCTGGTCGCCAACGACATCGGCCGCGTGAAGATCCGTACCGCCGAGCCGCTTCCGCTCGACTCGTACGCCGACTCCCGGCGCACCGGCGCGTTCATCCTGATCGACCCCGCGGACGGCACCACGCTGACCGCGGGCATGGTCGGCGAGTCGTTCGCCGCGCCGCAGCCGGTCAAGGACGAGGGCGACGAGGACGGGTGGGACTTCTGACATGACGTCCACCGACTTCTACTCCACGTTCGCCAAGGAGGGCGGCCGCGTCGGCAGCGGCGCCCTCGGCAGCGGGCAGGGCGGAGTGGCGCGATGTGCGGACTGACGTACGCGCACTGCCTGCGCGCCCCGTCCCCCCACCCGACGTCCCGGATGCGACGACGAAGACCTGCCGACCTCCCGGCCACGACCTGAAAACGTGACCGCCGGGCCAACGAGAGGAACCCCTCCCGTGCCTGCCATCCGCTCGAACCTCGTACGCCGTGGCATAGCCGCCGCCGTCGCACTCCCCCTGCTCGCGCTCGCCGCCTGCAGCTATGGCTCCGAGTCGAAGAGCGACTCCTCCTCCAAGGAGAAGGTCGCCGCCGGATCCTCGAAGATCGACGGCCTCGACACCGTGAAGATCGGCTACTTCGGCAACCTGACCCACGCGACCGCGCTGGTCGGCCGCCAGGAAGGCCTCTTCCAGAAGGCGCTGGGCGGCACGAAGGCGGAGTACTCCATCTTCAACGCCGGCCCCTCCGAGATCGAGGCGCTGAACTCGGGCTCCATCGACATCGGCTGGATCGGCCCCTCGCCGGCGATCAACGGCTTCACCAAGTCCCAGGGCAAGAGCCTGCGCATCATCGGCGGTTCGGCGTCCGGCGGTGTGAAGCTCGTGGTCAACCCGAAGAAGATCACGTCCCTGAAGGACGTCAAGGGCAAGAAGATCGCGACCCCGCAGCTCGGCAACACGCAGGACGTGGCGTTCCTCAACTGGATCGCCGAGCAGGGCTGGAAGGTCGACGCGCAGAGCGGCAAGGGTGATGTCTCGGTCGTCCGCACGGACAACAAGATCACCCCGGACGCCTACAAGTCCGGCTCCGTCGACGGCGCCTGGGTGCCGGAGCCGACCGCGTCCAAGCTGGTCGCCGAGGGCGGCAAGGTGCTGCTGGACGAGTCGTCGCTGTGGCCCGACAAGAAGTTCGTGATCACGAACATCATCGTGTCGCAGAAGTTCCTCAAGGAGCACCCGAAGGTCGTCGAGGCCGTGCTGAAGGGCTCGGTCGACACCAACAAGTGGATCAACGCCAACTCCGACCAGGCGAAGGCCGCGGCGAACGCGCAGCTGAAGGTCGACTCCGGCAAGGAGCTCCCGGCGAACGTCCTCGACCCGGCCTGGAAGTCCATCCAGATCACCAATGACCCGCTGGCCTCCACCCTCAACACGGAGGCGGCGCACGCGGTGAAGGCGGGCCTGCTGGAGAAGCCGGATCTGAACGGGATCTACGACCTCACGCTCCTGAACAAGGTCCTGGGGGCCGCGGGCGAGAGCACGGTCGACGACGCCGGTCTCGGCGTCAAGTAAAGACCCACACCGATGAGTTCCCAGGAGGTGACGACCATGGCCACGACCCTCGCCAAGGCCGCTGACGGCGCCGAAGTGGTGGAGCACGCCGCCCGGATCGAGCATGTCTCGAAGTCCTTCGCCGGACCGGCGGGGCCCCAGCTCGTCCTCGACGACATCACCCTCGATGTCGCGCCGGGCGAGTTCGTCACCCTTCTGGGGGCCTCGGGGTGTGGGAAGTCGACGCTGCTCAACCTGGTCGCGGGCCTCGACGCCCCGACCGCGGGCAGCATCACGACCAACGGGCGTCCGGCCCTGATGTTCCAGGAGCACGCCCTCTTCCCGTGGCTGACCGCGGGCAAGAACATCGAGCTCGCCCTTCGGCTGCGCGGCGTCGCGAAGTCCGAGCGCCGCGACCGGGCGGAGGAGCTGCTCGAACTCGTCCGGCTGAAGGGCGCGTACGGGAAGCGGGTGCACGAGCTGTCCGGCGGTATGCGCCAGCGCGTCGCGATGGCCCGCGCGCTCGCCCAGGACAGCCAGATCCTGCTGATGGACGAGCCGTTCGCGGCGCTGGACGCCATCACACGGGACGTCCTGCACGACGAACTGACCCGGATCTGGCGCGAGACCCGGCTGTCCGTCCTCTTCGTCACCCACAACGTGCGTGAGGCGGTGCGGCTGGCCGAGCGTGTCGTCCTGCTGTCCTCCCGCCCGGGCCGGGTGGCCCACGAGTGGCGGGTCGACATCCCTCAGCCGCGTCGTATCGAGGACGCGGCCGTCGCCGAGCTGTCCGTCGAGATCACCGAACAACTGCGTGGGGAGATCCGCCGCCATGGCCAGCACTGAGACGAAGGCCGACGCGGCCGACCAGCCCGTCAAGGACAGCCCCGGCAGCGACATGGCGGGCCTGGAAGCGGGCCTCGACGCCCTGGAGACGGTCGGCCACACGGGCCGGCCGACGTTCCGCCAGACCTTCGTCGAGAAGATACTGCCGCCGCTCGTCGCCATCGCCCTGGTGCTGGTGGTGTGGCAGGCGCTGATCTCGTTCAAGGTCGTCACCGACCCGAGCAAGCTGCCCTCCCCGTCCGACGTCTGGGGCGAGGTCAAGAACGCCTGGCTGCAGGGCACGCTGCTCGACTACATCTGGACGAGCGTCTCGCGCGGTCTGCTCGGGTTCCTCTTCGCCCTGGTGATCGGCACCCCGCTGGGTCTGCTGGTGGCCCGCGTGAAGTTCGTCCGCGCCGCGATCGGCCCGATCCTCTCCGGCCTGCAGTCCCTGCCCTCCGTGGCCTGGGTGCCGCCGGCCGTCATCTGGCTGGGCCTGAACAACTCGATGATGTTCGCGGTGATCCTGCTCGGCGCCGTCCCCTCCATCGCCAACGGCCTGGTGTCGGGTGTGGACCAGGTGCCGCCGCTGTTCCTGCGGGCGGGCCGCACGATGGGCGCGACGGGACTGCGCGGGACCTGGCACATCGTGATGCCGGCCGCGCTGCCCGGCTATCTGGCCGGTCTGAAGCAGGGCTGGGCGTTCTCCTGGCGCTCCCTGATGGCGGCGGAGATCATCGCCTCCTCCCCCGACCTGGGCATCGGCCTCGGTCAGCTGCTGGAGAACGGCCGCACCGCCAGTTCCATGTCGATGGTCTTCCTCGCCATCTTCCTCATCCTGTTCGTCGGTATCGCCATCGACCTGCTGATCTTCAGCCCGCTGGAGCGGTGGGTGTTGCGCAGCCGCGGTCTCCTGGTGAAGAGCTGAGCCACGCCATGACGAGTCAGCCGGTCCTCCTGGTCATCGCCCACGGCAGCCGCGATCCGCGTCATGCCGCGACGGTGCACGCCCTCGTACGGCGCGTGCGGGCGCGGCGCCCCGGCCTGCGCGTGGAGACCGGCTTCCTCGACTTCAACATCCCCTCGGTGCAGGGGGTGCTGGAGTCGCTGGCGGCGGAGGGCGTACGCGATGTGGTCGCCCTCCCCCTCCTCCTCACCCGCGCCTTCCACGCGAAGGCGGACATCCCGGCGGTCCTGCGGGAGGCCCCGGCGTGCCTGCGCATCCGCCAGGCGGAGGTGCTCGGCCCCTCCCCCCTGCTGACGTCGGCGCTCGACCGCCGGCTGTACGAGGCGGGGCTGACCCCCGCCGACAAGTCCTCGACGGGGGTCGTGCTGGCCTCCGCGGGGTCCACCGACCCGGAGGCGATCGCGGTGATCGCAGAAATCGCGCGGGAGTGGCGGCACACCGGTTGGTGCGCCGTGCGGCCCGCGTTCGCCTCCGCATCCCTTCCGCGCACCGAGGACGCCGTACGCGAACTGCGCGCCCTCGGCTGCGATCGTGTCGCCGTCGCGCCCTACGTCCTCGCGCCCGGCTTCCTCCCGGACCGCATCGCCCGGGGAGCCGCCGAGGCGGACGTACTGGCCGATGTACTGGGCCCGGCGCCGGAGGTGGTACGGGTCCTGCTGGAGCGGTACGACGAGGCACGCGTCCCGGTCCTGGCGGCGCTCGGCGCCTGAGCGCTCACGACTTGGTGGTGGCCGTCACGGTGGCCGCCGGTCCCGTGCCCGCCGCCGTCACCGTCGCAATCGTGACGGTGTACGAGGTGCCCGGCCTGAGTCCTCCGATCACCCGGAACATGCCCTTCGCGGAGGGCTGGGTGACCAGGACGTCCCGCCCCGTGACGTCGATCGGGGCGCGGCCGTCGGAGACGGTGACGCGGTAGCCGACGACCTTGGCGTCACCGGTGGCCGTCGGCGGGGTCCAGGCGACGGTGACCGCGGTGGACGCCGTACGCAGCTTGGGGCCGGTCGGTGCGTCCGGCGGCGCGGTCACGGCGGTCGGGGCCAGTGGGAGCGAGGCGAGCGACGGAGCACTGGTGCCGTGGGCGTTGCTCGCGGTGACGGTGACCGTGAGCGGGCCGCCCGGCGCGGGCAGTCCACCGATCCGTACGACCGCCGTGCGCTTGAACTCGGCCGCGCCGATGGCCTGTTCGCCCACCTGATGCCCGGTCGCGTCGTACGCGCGCGCCGTGTAGCCCGTCACCGGTGAGCCGCCGTCCACGAAGCTCGGGTTGAAGGTGACGTACAGGGCGTCGGCGCCCGCCGTGCTCGTACCGACACGGGAGGGTGCCTCCGGGGCGGAGACGGCGCCGACGCGGCGGTTGAGCAGTCCGCGGTAGGCGGGCTCGAGCCCGGCGTTGTCGAGGATCTCCGACGGTACGTCGGACGGGGCCGTCATGATCTTGTTGCCGGTCGTCACCAGGCCCTTGTTGTCGCTGTCGGAGGTTCCCTCCTCCCACCAGTTGTCCTTGACGAGGGTCGGGTCATTGTTGCCGAGGGTGTCGCGGTAGTCGGTGTGGCGGGAGGCGACGTTGGCGTACGAGGCGTTGTAGAGGACGTTGCCCTCGACCGTCTCGTAGGTGCAGCCGTTGTCGGTGTAGACGTTCTTGCCCAGGCCCCACTGGTCGTGGATGACGTTGCCGGTGACCTTCTCGCCGTCGGCCAGGGAGGTGCCCGTCAGGCCCTGGGTGTAGATGCCGCCGCCGTCGTCGAGCATCTGCATGTAGTCGAAGATCAGGTTGTCGCGGGCCGTGTTGTCGTGGCTGGGGTTGGGGGTCGCCGGGTCGCCGATCTTGTCGGGCCAGCCGCCCCAGCCGAGGGAGACGGCGCTGTAGCCGACGTGGTCGATCTGGTTGTGGGCGATCGTGGTGCTCTGGGTCCAGCCGTTGAGGATCGCCACGCCGCCGTGGTACTCGCGGGGAAGTCCGTAGAGGTGATTGTCCGTCACCCGCACCCCGGAGGCCGGGGTTTGCCCGTCCACTGAGCCGATCTCCAGGCCGTTGCCGGAGATGTCGGTGAAGACGCTGCCGCTGACCGTGGAGTCCTTCGAGCCGGTGCCCAGGTCGAGGCCGGACGCGCCGAGATGGGCGAAGACGTCGTCGCTGAACGCGATGCGCTGCCCGTACGCGAAGGAGACGTTGCCCGGCATCTTGGTCCAGGAAGCGAAGGGGCAGGTGCCGCCCTCGACGTACTGGCACAGGCCCTGGGTCGCCCAGCCCTTCTCGCCGGTGATGGTGTAGCCCGCCTGGATCTCGGAGAAGCCCTCCGGCCCCGAGGGGGTGAGCCAGGTGGCGTAGCTGAACTGCAGGCCGCGGAAGGCGAGGTCGTGGACGGGCGCGGCAGCGGTGCCCCGTCCGTCGATCAGCTTCTCGGCCTGTGCCGCCTCGACGTCGGCGCGCGCGAGGTTCTCGCCCTTGCGGGGCAGGTAGTAGACCCGGTGTGCGGCGCGGTCGAGGTACCACTCGCCGGGCTGGTCCAGGAGTTCGTAGGCGTTCTCGACGTAGGTCGCCCTGCCGCCGTTGGTGAGGTGGCCGGGCCCGACCATGCTGACCGTGCGGCCGGGGATGTCCGGGAACTCGACCCGCTTGTTGGAGTTGTCCCAGCACGGCTGGACCATCGTGATCGTGGTGCCCTCGACGGCGGCGATGCGGCAGCGCGGCTCGGTCCACTGGCCCAGGCCGTCGCGCTCGACGTTCCACAGGGACTCGCCGCTGGTGTAGACGAACTCGGCGTCGGAGGGGTGCTTCCAGTGCGCGAGGGCGTCGGAGGACGCCGTGTACCCGGTGGCGGTCTGGGCGAGGGTCACCGGCACGGCCCCGCGGGCCCGTTGGGCGCGCACCCCGTCGACGTACAACTGCCGTGTGTCGGTGAGGCTTTGGGGTGCGGGCGCGGACCACAGGCCCGCCCTCCCGGCGACCGGGCGCCAGCCCTCGACCTGCCGGCCACCGCTGATGACGGTGTTCCCGGTGCCCTGCCAGATCACCTGGTGGCCGCCGGTGCCCGAGTCCCGGACGTCGAGGGTGAGGGGCGCGGTCTGCCGGTACGTGCCCGACGCGAGGTGGACCGTCAGATCGCCCTTCATCCCCGTGACCCGTTCGCGCACCAGGTCGCGGGCGCGTTCCAGGGTGCGTACGGGGTGGCGGGCGGTGCCGTTCGCGTGGTCGTTCCCGCTCGGTGAGACGTAGAGGTCGGAGGTCGCGGGCTGGGCGGAGGACACGGCGCCCGGAATTCCTAAGGCCAGGACCGTGGAGATCAGGGTGATGAGGGCGGCTCTTCGGCGCATGGGCATGTTCCCCTCCCGTGGGATCAGCCTGTACCCAACGCCGAGAAAGGTAGGATCTATCAAGCGTCACCGTCAATGAATGCGACAGAGAACGCCTCAACTCCCTCCCACTGGACACCGATTCATCCGAGCAGCGTTCATATTCCAGACCGCTGTTCAGTCGAAGGACAGTCCTCCCGTCCTCGTCCGCTTGAGCTCGAAGAAGTCCGGGTGGGCGGCGAGGACACGGAAGCTGTCGAAGAGTTCCGCCGCGCGCTCGCCCCGCGGAACGGCCCGCAGGACGGGGCCGAACCACACCGTTCCGTCGACGTGGAGGGTGGGGGTCCCCACATAGCCGTCCGAGCCCGGCCCCCGGCCCGCCTCGTGACTGCGGCGTACCGCCTCGTCGTACGCGGAGTCGTGGGCCGCTGCGGCCAACTCGGCCGGGAGCCCCAGTTCGGCGAGGGAGTGGGCGACCACGGCGTCGAAGTCCTCGACCCCTCGGTCATGGATGCGGGTGCCGAAGGCGGTGTAGAGGTCGCGCAGCACCTTCTCGCCGTGTTGTTCGGCGGCAGCCACCGCGACCCGTACGGGTCCCACGGACTTGTCGACCAACTCCCTGTACCAGACAGGGAGTTCATTGCCCTGGTTGTGCAGGTGGAGGCTCATCACACGGAAGCGGAGGTCGAGCGGGCGGGCACGCTCGACCTCCAGCATCCAGCGTGAGGTGATCCACGCGAAGGGGCAGGCCGGGTCGAAGTAGAAGTCGACGCGGGTGGGTGAGTCGTCCGTCCTCGGGTTCGTCATACCGTCGAGGCTAGCCAGTCAATGGCACAGTGACACGGCCCAATTCCGCTCTGAATCACTGGTCCAATACGGTGTGGGCCAGGTGCGGATTCCGGCCGCTGTGGGCGAGGGCGCGCTCGAAGACGGGTGCGTCGTCGGACACCGGTACCGGGTCGGCGAAGCCGTCGTACTGACGGTAGAGCTCGGCGTGCGTGTCGACGACGTCCAGGACGAACCGGGCCGCGCCGTCCGAGATCCGCAGCTCCTGGCCGGTGGCCGTCGCGACGTCCCAGCCGTGCACCGCCATCTCCTTGACGATCATCGAGGCGATGTCGGCGGCGGGCATCTTCGCCGTCCCGAGCTCGACTTCGCCCTCCCACACCTCGGGATCGTCCCAGGCGGCCACGGCGCGGTCGAGCCGCTCGGCGTACGCCCGCGCCCAGCCGGGATCCGCGGTGAAGTCGCGGCCGGTCAGTTCCTCGGGGAGTTGCCTGCGCAGCGCGCGGTGCTCCAGGCCGTGCGAGGTGTAGAGGACCCAGTGGTTCACCAGGGTGCGCAGGTCCCAGTCCGGGCAGTGCGTGGGACCGGGCTCCGCCAGTCGCGCCGCCGTGACACCGCCGGCCACCCGGGCGGCCTCGGCGGCGCATTCCACCATGTAAGGGTGCACGTTCTTGTACGGATTGCTCATGCCCTTCACGCTAGGGACGCGGCGCGTGCTCCTCTTGAACAAACGCGACAGCGTCGTCGGCCAGGCGTACGAGCTCCGCGACCGGCAGCGATCCCGCCGCCCTGCGCTCACGCGCGAAGGTGTTCGCGAGCCGCTGGAGCAGCTCGTTGAGCGGGGTCGGTACGCCGTGCAGCCGGCCGAGGAGGACGATCTCGCCGTTGAGGTAGTCGGCCTCGATGGTGCCGGTGCCCCGGTCGAGGGACTGCCAGGAGGAGCCGCCGCCACGTGCGGAGCCGTCGAAGGGCTCGAACCGGATCTTGTTGTCGCGGGCCTTCCTCTGCTCCTCCTCGCCGGTGTACGCGATATCGGCGGCGGTCAGCACCGCTTCGCCCTCCGCGCGCACCCGCGCGTAGAGCGCCAGGCCCTCCTCACTGGTCAGGACGCCGCTGACCGCCTCGATCGCGTTCGCGAGATTGCCGAGCAGCTTGGCGTACTGCCAGCGGGCCACGTCCGGCACGACGGGTGCCTCGAAGTGGGCCTTCTCCAGGTCGGCGGCGATGCGGCGGGCCGTCTCGTCCGTGCCGTGCGGATGGCGGCCCAGGTGCAGGATTCCGGTGAGCGGGGCGCCCGCCGCCGACACCGTGCCCGGCTCGACGAGGGTCGCGGGCAGCCAGACGCAGACGCCGTACACCCGGCGGAAGCGGCGCAGCGCGATCCGGGGGCTCTCCACCCCGTTCTGCGCGCAGACCAGCGGCAGCCGTTCGGCGGCTGTGCCGCCGCCCGCCACGGGTGCCGGGCCCCATGCCTCCAGGGCCGCCTCGCTGTCCTGAGTCTTCACCGCCAGGACCAGTACGTCGTCGGCGCGCAGTTCCCCGAGCGCCGCGGGCCCGTCGACCGTGGGCAGCCGGTGTGTGCGCGTCCCCTCCGAGGTCATGAGCCGCAGTCCGCGCGTGCGCAGCGCCTCGTAGTGCGCTCCCCGCGCGACCAGCGCCACCTCGTGGCCCGCCTCGGCCAGCCGGCCGCCGATGGCCCCGCCGACCGCTCCCGCTCCCGCTCCCGCTCCCGCTCCTATGATGATGTAACGCATGGAGACGAGCCTCGCACAGTCGTATGTACCCTCCATTAAATGGTTTCGGAAAGCTTCGTCCTCGGTGGGGAGCTGCCGGTGCGGCGGCTCGGTTTCGGCACCGCGCAGTTGACCGGTCCCGGCTACTGGGGGTCGCGCGGGGACGCCCGGGACGCGGTGGCCGTGCTGCGGCGGGCCATCGAGCGCGGGGTCACGCTCGTCGACACCGCCGACAACTACGGTCCCGCGATCGCCGAGGAGCTGGTCGCCGAGGCCCTGTATCCCTACGACGAGGACCTGTTGATCGCGACCAAGGGCGGAGTCGTGCGCACCAGTGACCGTGCCTGGCACGTCGACGGGCGGCCCGAGCGGTTGCGGGCGATGTGCGAGGCGAGTCTGCGGCGGCTGCGGCTCGACACGATCGGCCTGTACCAGCTGCACCGGCTCGACCCTGCCGTGCCGCCGGCCGAACAGCTGGGCGCGCTCGACGAGTTGCGTACGGAGGGCAAGATCCGGCACATCGGGCTCGACACCGTCACCGCCGAACAGCTTGAATCGGCATGGGAGTTGACCGAAATCGCCTCGGTCCAGAACCGCTTCAACCTGCTCGACCGCGACTCGGAGCCGCTGCTGAAGCTGTGCGAGGCGCGCGGGATCGCCTTCCTGCCCTGGTTCCCGCTGGGCAACGGCTCCCTCATCGCCGACCCGGAGTGCGCCCGGATCGCCGCCGCGCACGGGGCGACACCGGGGCAGATCGCCCTGGCCTGGCTGCTGCACCGCTCCCCGGTGCTGTGCCCGACCCCGGGCACGGGATCCCTCGCTCATCTGGAGGAGAACCTCGACGCGGGCGCGGTGCGGCTCACCGCCGAGGACATGGCAGCGCTGGGTTGACCTTGCCCCTGGGACAAGGACGAGGGTCTCGGACATGGACCAGTATCTGAAGCAGACGCCGTACAGCGATCCCGGCCACGCTCTGGACAGGGGCGGACTGCCCCGCGATCCGGAACAACTCGCCCGTGTCGTCAGAGATCTGATCATCCATCGGGGCGAGGGACGGCGCTTCGACTACGCGATCCCCGAGGAGCGGGTGCACGAGGACGCGGAGTCGCGGTACGCGGCGCAGCTGCTGCGGATCCTGGCGGAGCGCGGGGACGCCCCGCTCACCGAGCCGCGGGCGCCAGCGCAACGGTTCGTGGGCACGTGCCGGGACTTCGCGCTGCTGCACTGCTCCCTCCTGCGGGCCACGGGGACGCCCGCCCGGCTCCGTTGTGGCTTCGCCCGGTACTTCGACGCGTACTACGCCGACCACTGGGTCACCGAGTACCGCCTGCCGGACGGAAGTTGGCGGTTGGCCGACCCACAGGTCCACCACGAGTACGACATCGACTTCGACCCGATGGACGTGCCCCGTGACCAGTTCCTGGTGGCCACCGACGCCTGGCGGGCGTGCCGCGAGGGAGGAGCCGACCCCCGGAGGTTCGGCGTGTTCGACCTCAACGGGATCGAGGGCCTGTCGTATCACGGCCTGTGGTTCGTCCGCGCCGACGTCCTGCGCGACCTGGCCGCCCTCAACGGCGTCGAACTACTGCCCTGGGACGCCTGGGGCCCGGAGATCCTCGACGACGCCGCGCTCGACGCGGAGGAGCTCGCCCTGATCGACTCCGTCGCCGCGGCCGGCAGCGAGGACGAGCTGCGCCGCCTGTACCGGGACCCGAGGCTGACGGTCCCGGACGAGATCGTTTCGTACACCACCTATGGCGGCGTACGAAAGGTCACTGTGGGTCGGACCTGAACGGTGTGCCCTGGTGGAAGTACAGGCGCCAGCCGTCCTCCGTCCGCCGCCATAGCGAACTCCGGTGCACCCGGCGGCCGTTGTCCTCCTCCGTGTCGAAGGTGAGGTGGACCAGGTCCGGTGCGAGCTGGACGCCCTTCATCCGCGAGGCGGTGAGGGGCCGCGACCCGGGCACGGCCTTGCCGGTCAGTTCGGCGAGGACGGAGGCGCGGTCCCACAGCCGCCCGGAGCTGCCGAACTCGTAGAAGTCGGGGTGGAGCAGCGCTCCGAGCCGCTCCGGCGAGCGGCGGACCTCCGCGTCGAGCAGCCTCAGTTCGCCCATGATGGCGGCCTCCACGGCGGGGTTGTGCTCAGGCACCGGTCAGCTCCTCGAGTTTGACGACCGTGTTCCAGTTGCGGGCGGTGGCGGTGATGCCCTTGAGGAGCCGGGGCTTCGACAGGGCCACGGCGAGCTTGGAGCGTCCGAGGCCGTCGGGGGCGTACAGATAGAGCGCCCGGTCCCCGAGGCGGAACTCCTCCGGCAGGAAGAGGGCCGGGTCGACCGAGGCGAAGCGCTCGGGGTCGACGGGGCCGGAGAAGTAGGTGACGTGCAGCTGCTTGGCCTCCAGTTCGGCGGCCGGGAACGGGCACGCCTCCCGTACGGCCCTCAGATAGGCGTGGTCGCGGACCAGTACGCCGACGCCGAAGCCGAAGTGCTTCTCTATCGCCTCGGCCAACTCGGCCGCCAGGGAGTCCTCGTCACCGCGGTCGGCGGAGAAGACGGCGTTGCCGCTCTGGAGATACGTCTGTACGTCGCCGTGGCCGAGTTCCGCGATCAGCGTGCGGAGCTCGGCCATCGGCACCTTCTTGTTGCCGCCCACGTTGATCCCGCGCAGCAGTGCCGCGTATGTCGTCGCCATCCGCACACCATAGGACGGCCGTCAGGCCCGGGCGGACCAACACCCGCACCCCGGTCCCGATCGACGGCCGCACCCTGATCCGGATCCCCGAGAGGCCCGGATAGGTGTAAGGGGCCCCTGTCCTCCCCAGTGCGGAGGCGACGGGGTCCGCGGGGAGGAGCCGGAGGTCGTGGGGTTCACCGGGCAGCACGAGGAGACGCTCTTATCCGCCCCCTACCTTCATAAGCAGAGGTGACGGCAGGGGGCTGTCACCGTGCACAAGGGGGCAGGCCCGTCATGGGGAACGGAGACATACGGGTGCGGGGCATCGCCGCGCGGGCAGGCGGCTGGAGCGCCCGGCACCGATGGGCCGCCGTGGGGATCTGGGTGCTGTTCGTCGTCCTGGCGATGGGGATCGGCTCGGCGGCGGGCCGCGTCGACGTCAAGGAGAGCGACCAGCTCAAGGGCGAGACGCACACCGCCGCGAAGATCATCGAGGACGCCGGGATCGAGGAACCGGCCAGTGAGAGCGTTCTGATCCAGGGGAAGGACGCGAGCGTCAAGGCCACGGACGCCGACTTCCGCGCCGCCGTCACCGCCGTCGTCAAGGCCGTCGAGGGGACCGGCAAGGTCACGGACGTGACCTCCCCGTACGACACGAAGACGATCTCCAGAGACGGGCGCAGCGCGCTCGTGCAGTTCGACATGCGGGGCGACGCGGAGACCGCGGGTGACCGCGTCGAGCCGGTGCTGAACGCCGTCAAGGGCGTCCAGAAGGACCACGCGGGGCTGCGGATCGAGGAGATCGGCGGCGCCAGCATGCAGAAGACCTTCTCCGACGCGTTCGGCGACGACTTCAAGAAGGCCGAGTACTCCGCGGTGCCGGTGGCCCTCGGCATTCTGCTGATCGCCTTCGGCGCCCTGGTGGCGGCGCTGCTCCCGGTGGCGCTCGCAGTCACCGCGATCATGGCGACGATGGGCCTGATGGGCATCGTCAGCCACCTCCAGCCGATGAGTGACACCGCCAACTCCGTGATGCTCCTGGTGGGTCTGGCCGTCGGCGTCGACTACTGCCTGTTCTATCTGCGCCGTGAGCGCGAGGAGCGCGAGGCCGGCCGGGACGCCGGTGCCGCGCTGCGGATCGCCGCCGCCACCAGTGGCCGCGCCATCGTCGTCTCCGGTGTCACGGTGTGCGTGGCCATGGCCGGCATGCTCTTCACCGGACTCGCCGAGTTCGAGGCGATGGGGCTGGCCTCGCTGATGGTCGTGGCGGTCGCCATGGTCGGCTCGGTCACCGTGCTGCCCGCGCTGCTCTCACTGCTCGGTGAGCGGGTCGAGAAGGGCCGCCTTCCGTTCCTGCACCCGGACAAGCGGCGGGCCAGGGGCAAGCGCGTCCGGTCCGCCGAGGAGGGCAGCCGGTTCTGGAGCGCGGTGCTGCGGGTCGTGCTCGCCAAGCCCGCCGTCTCGCTGGTCGTCGCGGCCGGGGCGCTGCTGGCCATCGCCGCTCCCGCCCTCGGCATGAAGACGCAACAGCTCACGCTGGACAAGGAGTTCGGCAACTCGCTGCCGATCGTGGGGACGTACAACCGGGTCAACGACGCCTTCCCCGGCGGGTCGGAGCCGGCCGAGGTGGTCGTCAAGGCACACGACATCGACGCCGCCGACGTGAAGTCCGCGCTCGCCGACTTCCGTACCGAGGCGATCAGTTCGGGCGCCTCGCGCGGCCCGGTCGACATCAAGGTGCACGCGGCGCAGAACGTCGCCTTCGTGTACGTGCCCCTCGTGGGCGGCTCCGACCAGGACAAGGCGGAGAAGAGCCTTCAGCTGCTGCGCGACAAGGTGCGGCCCGACACGCTCGGCAAGGTCGACGGCGTCCAGGCCCCGATCACCGGACAGGTCGCCGGATCGCACGACTTCAGCGACCAGTTGCTCGGCTCGGTCGCCCCGGTCTTCGCGTTCGTGGTCGTCTTCGCCTTCCTGCTGATGCTGCTCTCGTTCCGCTCGCTGACGATCGCGATCACCTCGATCGTGCTCAACCTCCTGTCGGTCGCGGCGGCCTACGGCATCCTGGTCGCCGTGTTCCAGCACGGCTGGGGCGCCTCGCTGGTCGGCGCGGAGGGTGTGGGCGCCATCATCACCTGGCTGCCGCTGTTCCTCTTCGTGATCCTCTTCGGACTCTCGATGGACTACCACGTCTTCGTGGTCTCGCGGATCCGTGAGGCGCGGCTGCGGGGCCGGGACACCAAGGACGCGATCCGGCACGGGGTGGTCACGACGGCCGGTGTCGTCACCAGCGCCGCCGTCATCATGGTCGCCGTCTTCGCGATCTTCGGAACGCTGTCCATGCAGTCCATGAAGCAGATGGGTGTGGGCCTCGCGGCCGCCGTGCTCATCGACGCGACGATCATCCGAGGGGTGCTGCTGCCGGCCGTGATGGCGCTGCTCGGCGAGCGCAACTGGTATCTGCCGAAGTGGCTGAACCGGCTGCCGGACCTCACCCACGACGAGTCGCCCGAGGCCGTGCTCCCGCCGGCCCGGGAGGGCGAGCGGGCCGGGGTGTGACCCCGTAACCGCGTCGGCAACAGGGCCTGTTGGTTCCCCAGGGAACCAACAGGCCCTTTGCCCGGGCGCCCGTCTTGTCCGGGCGCCCGTCCTGTCCGGGCGCCCGTCTTGCCCACGTGCCGGTCTTGCCTACGGGCCGGCCCTGCCCACCGCGCCCGTCTTGTCTACGTGCCCGCCGGCAGCTCGGCCTCGATGAGGTCGGCCGCCCGCCGGGTGCCGCCCTCTCCCGCCATCTCCTCCCGGATCACCGCCAGGCGGCGCGCCACCTCGGGATCCGCGACCAGGGCCAGGACCGTCTCCCGCAGGGTCTCGGCGGTGGCCTGTGCCATCGTCAGATGGCGTGCCACGCCCAGCGCCTGGAGCATGTCGGCGTTGCCGAACTGGTCGGCGGCCTGCGGTACGGCGACCATCGGGGTGCCGGTGGCCAGCCCTTCCTGGCTGCCGCCCGCACCGGCGTGCGTGACGAACGCGTCGGCCTGCCGGAGGATCGCGAGCTGGGGCACCCACGGGTGGACCTCCACATTGCCGGGCAGCTCCCCCAGCTCCTCGGGGTCGACGAAGCGGCCGATCTGCAGTACGACATGCCAGCCCGGCAGCCCGCCGAAGGCCTCGGCGCACGCGCGGTAGAAGGTGGGCTGCTTGGTGAAGCTGGAGCCCAGCGACACGAGCAGTACCTTCTCGGCGTCGGCGGGCCGCCGCCAGTCCCCCTGCGCTGCGCGGTCGCCCTGGCAGGCGCCGACGAAGGTGTACCGCTTCTCGTCGACACGGTCGGCGTTCGGCTGGAGGGCCCTGGGGATGAGGACGAGGCACCGGTCGGGGCGGCCCATGAAGTCCTCGACGCTCAGGTCCATGCCGTTCTCCGCGATCCAGCGCGCGAAGGTGCCGTAGAACGCCTTGCCGCGCGGGGTCCGCTTGAGCGGCTCGAACAGCGGCTTGCCGACTTCCTCGTCGTACCCCTCCCACGCGACGAGGTTCGGGGAGAGCTGCACGATCGGGACGCCCCAGCGGTGGGCGAGCACCCGGGCCGGGTACGCGGTGATGTCGTACAGCACGAGGTCCGGTTCGTCACCCGCGTAGGCCGCCGCGAGCTGCGGCTCGGCCTGGAGCGCGTCGGCCAGGAACGGCTCGATGTTGTCGATCAGCTCGGTCCCCCATGCCTCCGGGTCCTCGTCCGTGGGCAGGGTCGAGTGCCAGAGCTTCGGCTCGGCCCCCGTCTCGGCGACCTTTTCGGCGAAGGCGGGCGGAATCGCGTACGTCACGCGGTGACCGCGCGCCACGAGCTCGCGGATCACCTCGATGCTCGGGTTCACGTGCCCGTGGGCTGCGATGGAGAACATGGCGATGTGGGCGGGGCGGGTAGTCATGCCGCGACCTTAGGCGAGACGAGACGTCTCGTCCAGCGTATTTCCGCCCGCCTCGGCTGCGACCGCCCCTCGTCGCCGCCAGCCCCCGGGTTGCTGGGGTGGCCGCGCACAGGTGGTGGTGACAGGGAGTCGAGGGTCCTGGGTCCGGTGGCTGGTGGTCGGCCGGGTGTTGTCACTCGCACGGGTGAGGGTGATCGATGAGGTGCGCGGCTGGGGAACGTGTGGTCTAGGTTCACGGCATGGCACGGTTTCGGATGTACCCGACGGGTGGGCAGGAGCGGCAGATGCTGCTGCACTGTGCGCACGCGAGGTACGTGTGGAACCTCACTGTCGAGCAGCACGCGCACTGGAAGCCGGGCCGGAGGTCCGCGCCCGGCTTCGCGGAGCAGTGCCGTCAACTCACCGAGGCCCGGCGGGAGAACGAGTGGCTGGCCGCCGGGAACGCCGATGTGCAGCAGCAGGCCCTCCAGGACTTTGCGAAGGCCAAGGCCGCCCGCTTCACGTCCGGGTTCGGTGAGCCGACCTGGCGCAAGAAGTTCGTGCATGAGGGCTTCCGTGTCATCGGCACCGACCGCGTGCCCGAATATCACGAGGACGGCTCGGCGAAGCTGAACGCGAAGACCGGCAGGCAGGTCATGGGCCGGTCCGTCGTGGTGCGGAAACTGAACCGGCGGTGGGCTCAGGTGAAGGTGCCCGGCTGCGGCTGGGTCCGCTTCCGCCTCAGCGCCCAGGGCAAGGGCGCGAGGCTGCCCGACGCGAAGACGTTCCGCGTCACGCTGAAGAACGGGCAGTGGCACGCCGCGTTCGCCGTCGTCCCCGAGCCGGTCCCCGCACCCGGCACGGGCGAGGTCATCGGCATCGACCGCGGCGTGACCATCACCGCGGCTCTCTCCGACGGGCGGAAACTGAACTGCCCGCAGCTCACCGTCCGGGAACGGGCACAGATCCGCAAACACCAGCGGCGCGCCGCCCGCGCACCCAAGGGCAGCGACCACAAAGCAGCCGGGTACGCGAAGGCCGCGAAGCTCAAGGCCCGCGAGGTGAACCGCCGCAAGGACTGGTGCGAGAAAACCAGCACCCTGCTCGCCCGCACCTATGATCTGGTGCGGTTCGAGAAGCTGAACATCAAGAACATGACCCGCTCCGCGAAGGGAACCATGGAGCAGCCCGGCCAAGGCGTCCGGCAGAAGGCCGGACTGAACCGGGGCATCCTCGCCCAGGGCTGGGGCCTGCTGCGGCAGCGCACCGGGCACAAGGCACCGGGCCGGGTCGAGGACGTCCCCGCCCCGTACACCTCTCTGCGGTGCAGCGCCTGCGGATGGATCGACAAGAACTCGCGCAAGAGCCAAGCCGAGTTCGTCTGTTCCTCCTGCGGCTTCACCTGCAACGCGGACACCAACGCAGCATCCAACGTCGCGGCAGGACAGGGCGGGATCCCCCGCCCTCGGCGCTCAGCCGGTGCCGGAGGGGTGACAACGGCCACCGGCCGCTCGAGCGCCCGTGAACCTCAACCCACCCGGGTTGGAATCCCCCTCTTTGAAAAGGGGGAGGATGTCAAAGCAGTCCGATCCGGAACGAGTCCCAGAACAGGGTGTCGTGCAGCAGGTCCTGGAAGTTGAGCGCCCCGATCCACCGCGTGGGCGCGGTCCGGCCCGACTGCGCGTCGGTGAACGCCAGCGTGATCCCGTAGAGCAGCGGTCCGACACTGAGGACCAGGATCGGGATCAGCGCGGGCAGCACCAGGAACCAGGCCCCGTGGTCGACGGGCCGCCGCCCCTCGCCCGCACCGGGCGTGCGGGTCGACGGCCGCCTGGTCGCGCTCGCCCACGTCATGGAATCGGCTCCTTTGCGCGACTCGTGGCGGTCTGGCCGCCTCGGCGGCCCCCGTCATGGTCTTGAGGGACGTGTGGGCCGTCAAGACACCTCGCACACGGTCCGACCTGTGTGAATGCGACACTGGCCGACGGATGGCGGGAACGTGACGCCTTACCCGTAGGCCGTACACGAGAGTCGTGGACGAGGGCTGGGCGCGAGGACACGGAGGCGAAGGATGGACGAGGCACGGGCGCGGGACGTACTGGCCGCGGCGGAGGTACTGCCCGGGCCGGCGCCGGACGCGACGCTCCTCGCCCTGGGCGAGAACGCGGTGTTCGCCGCCGGTGACCTGGTGGTCAAGGTGGGACGCGACGCCGAACTCCTCGACCGCGCCCGGCGGGAACTGGACATCGCGGCCTGGCTCGCCGAGTCGGGCGTCCCCGCGGTGCGGGCGGCCGAGAGCAAACCGGTCCTGGTGGACGGTCACCCGGTGACGGTGTGGCACCGGCTGCCCGATCCCGTACGCCCCGCCGAGCCACGGGATTTGGCCGAACTGCTACGGGTGGTGCACGCACTGCCCTCCCCCTCGTTCTCCTTGCCGCCCCGCGAGCTGCTGGGCGGGGTGGAGCGCTGGCTGCGGCTCGCGGGCGAGGCGATCGACCCCGCGGACGCGGCGTATCTGCGGGCTCGGCGTGACGGCTTCGCGGACGCCGCGGCCGCGCTCACCCCGCATCTGCCGCCGGGCCCGATCCACGGCGACGCGCTGCCCCGCAATGTGCACGTGGGTCCCGACGGTCCGGTCCTGGTCGACCTGGAGACCTTCTCCGCCGATCTGCGCGAGCACGACCTGGTGGTCATGGCCCTCTCCCGCGACCGCTACGGGCTGCCCGCCGAGGCGTACGACTCCTTCACCGAGGTCTACGGCTGGGATGTGCGCGCGTGGGAGGGCTGCTCCGTGCTCCGGGGCGCGCGCGAGACCGCGAGCTGCGCCTGGGTGGCCCAGCACGCGCCGAGCAACCCGAAGGCCCTGGCCGAGTTCGAGCGGCGGGTGGCGTCGCTGCGGGACGGGGACGAGACCGTGCGCTGGTACCCGTTCTGACGCTTCCCGCGCTTCCCCGGCCGTGCGGGCCCGGTCAGACCTTCTGGTCCGCCAGGTCCCGCATCGGCCATGTCCCGTCGACCACCGCGTCCGTCTCTCCCTTGCGGCGCAGGAAGCTCTGGAAGTCGGCCGCCCACTCGGCGTACCACTCGATCTGGCGGCGGTGCAGCTCCGCCGGGCCGAGGGCCGCGACCTTCGGGTGACGGTCGGCTATCGCACGGGCGAGCCGGGCGGCGGCGAGGGCGTCGGCCGAGGCGTCGTGCGCGGAGTCCAGCGACACGCCGTACTCCGTGCAGACCGCTTCGAGGTTGCGCTTGCCGCGGCGGTAGCGGTCGACGGAGCGGTCGATCGTGTACGGGTCAACGACCGGCGCGGGGTCGGTCCCGCCGAGGCGCTCGCGCAGCGACGGCAGCCCGTACCTGCGCAGTTCGGCGGAGAGCAGGGTCAGGTCGAAGGCCGCGTTGTACGCCACGACCGGGACGCCGCTCTTCCAGTACCCGGTGAGGACGTCCGCGATCGCGTCGGCGACCTGGTCGGCGGGCCTGCCTTCGGCGGCCGCCCGCTCGCTCGAAATCCCGTGCACCGCCACCGCGTCCGCCGGGATCTCCACGCCCGGATCGGCCAGCCACTCACGGCGCCCTATCGGCTCTCCGTCCTTGACCTCGATCACGGCGCCCGTGACGATGCGCGCCTCGCGCGGATCGGTCCCGGTCGTCTCCAGGTCGAAGCCGATCAGCAGCTCCCGGTGCCAGCCCATGGGCGGCCCCCCTTCTTCGTGGTGCTTTCCCCCAGTGGTCTCCACGATCGCACGAGCCACTGACAGTCCGAGGACCGCGTTCCGCTTCCCGGCGCCGGGCACCACATCACGACCCCGGCCGGAGCGACACTTCAGGACACCGGACGCGAATCCGCCCAAGCCACCTCGAACTCCTCGCGGTACGTCGGGAAGAGCCCCTCTTCGCCGACCTCATCCGGTTTGACCACCCGGCCGCCGCCGCGCAGCACCAGCACCGGTGCCTCCATACCGCGGGCGCGACGCAGATACGACTGCACGATCGCGATACCGTCCGAGCCGTCCCCGTCGACGAGGTACGCCGTGAAGCGCGGCGTCTCGTCGTACACCTGGATCTCGAACGCGCCGGGATCGCGCAGCCGGGCCCGCACCCGCCGCATGTGCAGGATGTTCATCTCCACGGCGCGACTCAGCTCGCCCCGTTTGAGGCCGAGTTCGCGCTCGCGCCGCTTGACCGCGCTGGACGCGGGGTTCAGGAACAGCAGCCGTACCCGGCAGCCCGACTCGGCCAGGCGTACGAGCCGCCGCCCGGAGAAGTTCTGCACCAGCAGGTTCAGACCGATACCGATGGCGTCGAGGCGGCGGGCGCCGCCGAAGAGGTCCTCGGCGGGGAACTGGCGCAGCAGCCGCACCCGGTCCGAGTGCACGCCGACCACGTCCGCGTACCGGTCGCCGACCAGGTCCTCGACGGCGTCGACGGGCAGCCGGCGGGCGGAGGGCACGTCGCTGCCCGCGCCGAGGATCTCCAGGAGCTTCGCCGCGGCGCGCTCGGCCTGTCCCAGGACCGCCTCGGACAGGGCCCGGTTGCGGGAGACCACGTTCCGGGTGACTTCCAGCTCGTCCAGGGCGAGTTCGACGTCCCGGCGCTCGTCGAAGTAGGGCTCGAAGCACGGCCAGTGCTGCACCATCAGCTCGCGCAGCTGGGGCAGGGTGAGGAAGCTCAGCACGTTGTCGTCGGCCGGGTCGAGCAGGTAGCCCTTGCGGCGGCTGACCTCACGCACGGCGACCGCACGCTGCACCCACTCCTGTCCGGCGGGTCCGGCGGCGGCGACCACCCACTCGTCGCCGTGGACGGGTTCGTAGATGGGACGCAGAACAGCGGCCACGACCGCGCGCAGCCGCTGTTCGACCAGGTTCAGCCAGATATAGGCACGGCCGGCTCGCTGGGCGCGCGTACGCACCTCACGCCAGGCGTCGGCGCCCCAGTCCAGTTCCGGTCCAATGGATCCCATCTCCATCGGCCGCGCCAGGGACACCGCGCCGGGTGGGACATCTGTGGAGTTCCCCTCGTGACCCTCGTCACCAGGAGGCAACTCCAGCCCTCCCGAGCCCACCCGCGCACCGCCTTCCGCTCCCCCGAGCTCTTCCGTGGGTCAGCCCCACTCAACGATCAAGGAAGGGTACTCCGGGAGCGGCGGGCGGTGCAGCCCAATGGGCAGGTCGTTTCTCAACTACCGTTTTCCACATGTCCGTTCTGGTCGGCGAGCTCCGGCGGAGTGAGCGGATTCATAGCGGTGACGTCGCGCGGGGCGATGGAAAAGCCCTGCCAGTGGACCGGCATGGGCTGCTGGTCCTCGTCGCGCGCTATGTGGTGGAAGCCCACGTTGACCCACACGATGGGGTGGGTGAGCGTCTGTCCATTGACGTACTTGTCGACGGACTTGCCCGCTCCGGCGCCGCAGTTGAGCAGGTTGTCGGTGGCGAACTGCTCGCACTTCTTGTACTCGGTGAAGTACACGTCGTGCTTGGTGAAGGGGCGGCCGAGGTACTTGGTGGTGGCGCCCGGGACGATCTCGTAACTGCGGGCGTGGTTGTCCTTGTTCTTGCCCGTGTCGCTGACGACGCGCCACCAGCGCATGTTCGCGGCGTCGCCCGCGAGTTCCTTGGTGACCTTGGTGAGGGTGGTCTTGTTGGTCGGGCCCTCGTTGCCGTTGCGGGGCGGGCTGACCACGGAGTCGTACTGCTCGACCTTGTTCTTGGAGGAGCCGTCGAGGCCGAAGTCCAGCCGCCAGAAGACGTTGTGGCTGTGGCTGGTGGCGTAGGCCTTGGCGCCCTTGCCGATGGGCCAACCGCGGCCGTCGCCCGCGTCGTAGTCGCCGGGCGAGAGGCTGCCGGTGGCGCCGATGTTCATGCTGATGGTGCCGTCGTCCTGGAAGCGCCACTCGCTGATGTACTCGTACCAGCCGACCTTGTTGACGGTGTAGATCAGTAGGTCCTTGCCCTGGGTCTGGAAGACCTTGTTGCCCGTGTCGGCCTCCATGCGGTAGGCGTGGCCGCGCGAACGGGTGGTGGTGCACAGGCCGTTGACGTTCGGGTGTTGCGGGTCCCAGGAGTTGGGGATCTTCACGGTCTTGATGGTGCCGCCGGGACACTCGCCCGGCGCCATCTTCATCAGGCCCTGGCCGAAGCCGGCGCCCGTGAGGTCGTCGTACTCGGCCTTGCCGTCGTCGTAGGGGACGTGGATCTGGCCGAGCTTCGCGCTGGTGAGGACCTTGATCGGCTGGGCCTCGCCCTTGGGCTGGTACGAGATGTTCTCCAGGACGAGCCCGGCCTCGCTCTCGTAGTGCCAGCACATGCGCCAGGTGGTGCCGGTGGAGAGTTTCTGCTCGATCTTGTACGCCGTGCTGCAGCTGGGGGCCGCCGCGGGCGCGGCCTTGGGCTGGGCGACGGCCGGACCCGCGGCCGTCGTCGCGCCGACGGCGAGTGCGGCCACCGAGAGACCGACCGCCGTCCGGCTGCGGGCACGACTGATTCTGTTCACGCGCATGACGAAGAGACTCCTTGCCAGAGCATGCGGAAGAAGGAGGTGAGTTGGAAAAGTGAACGGAGGCGGCTCGGCCGCCCGGAGCGCGTCGGTCGCGGCTCAGCCGAGCTTGCCGACCTTGCGGGCGCTCAGATCGATCACCAGTTCACGGGCGTCGATCCAGGACCCGTTCTTGACCTTCGGGAACAGCCTCACGCAGCGGTGCTCGCCGCACTTCCCGAGGAGGGCCGGCTGGGCGCCCGAGGTCGCCCGGTAGACCATGCTGTTCAGCGTCAGCTGGTCGGGCGAGGTGAGTTCCTTGCCGGTGGCGTCCTTGTAGTCGGCCCGCAGGCCCGCGCCGAGCGGGTCGGCGATCAGCAGTTTCGCGGCCTCGACCATCTCGTCGCGAGTGATGGGCGGCTGGACACCGTGCTGGGTGTCCGTCCGCTCGACCTTCCCGCTGCCGAGGTTGACCGTCTTGGTGACGAGCGTGTCGTCTTTGTAGTCGTAGAACGTGACGTCGGCGCGGCGCGGCGCGTTCGGGTCGTCGAGTTCGTTCTCCTCCGGGTCGGCGAGGTCGACACCGATGCGCTGCGGGCCGCGCTGCCCCTCGACGTTCTCGCCGGAGGTCAACAACTGCCGGTTCAGCGCGATCTGTTCGACCCGCTTGGTCTCGTCGTCGGTCAGCGGGTCACGGCCGGTGCCCTTGTCACCCTCGGCCGGGGCCCGCTCGACGACGCCGGGCTCGACGGCCGTCTGCCCCTGTCCCTGTCCCGCCTGCTGTGCGGCCTGGCTGCCGCCGCGCAGGCCGCCCGAGCTCTCATCGGCACCCGCCGAGCCCGGAAGGGTGATCCCGACCATCACGGCCGTCCCGGCCACCGCGACGGCCGCACCCGCCACCACCTTTCCCAGATGGCGGTGCACTATCTTGCGCACATTTCCCCCTACTCCCTCTGTTTCTCCAGGAGTGATCTGAGCCCCACTGGTTCGGCATACGACGTATGCCTGGTCAGCGGGTAAGAGGGACACAAGTCATATGAGGTTCCCTCACTTTCGGGGAGACTCGACTCCGAGTTGCCCTCAGGGGCGCGGCACTACTGGAAGAGTCATATCCATGCAGGTCTGGCCTGGAGAGGCGTATCCACTCGGTGCCACGTACGACGGCGCCGGTACCAATTTCGCGGTCTTCTCGGAGGCCGCCGACCGGATCGAGCTGTGTCTGCTGCAGGACGACGGCTCGGAGACGGCGGTGGAACTGCGCGAGAGCGACGCGTTCGTTCGGCACGCGTACCTGCCGGGGATCATGCCCGGACAGCGGTACGGGTTCCGGGTGCACGGGCGGTACGCGCCCGAGCGCGGACAGCGCGTCAACTCCGCGAAGCTTCTGCTCGATCCGTACGCGCGTGCGATCAGCGGCTCGGTCGAGTGGGGCGAGGAGGTGTACGGCTATCCGTTCGGGGCGCCCGACAAGCGCAACGACCTGGACTCGGCGCCGCACACCATGACCTCGGTCGTGGTCAACCCGTACTTCGACTGGGGTGACGACCGGCGCCCGCGCACCGAGTACCACCACACGGTGATCTACGAGGCCCATGTGAAGGGCCTGACGATGCGGCATCCGGCGCTACCCGAGGAACTGCGCGGCACCTATGCGGCGCTCGCCCACCCGGCGATCATCGAACACCTCACGGAGCTGGGTGTCACGGCGCTGGAGCTGATGCCCGTACACCAGTTCGTGAACGACCACCGGCTGGTGGAGATGGGCCTCAACAACTACTGGGGCTACAACACGATCGGTTTCTTCGCCCCGCACAACACCTACGCGTCCTGGGGCGACCGCGGCCAGCAGGTCCTGGAGTTCAAATCGGCGGTCCGGGCGCTGCACGAGGCCGGGATCGAGGTCATCCTGGACGTGGTCTACAACCACACCGCCGAGGGCAACCATCTCGGCCCGACGCTGTCCTTCCGGGGCCTCGACAACGCCTCGTACTACCGCCTCGCGGACGACCCCCGCTACTACATGGACACCACGGGGACCGGCAACTCGCTCCTCATGCGCTCCCCGCACGTGCTCCAGCTGATCATGGACTCGCTGCGCTACTGGGTCACCGAGATGCACGTCGACGGATTCCGCTTCGACCTCGCGGCCACGCTGGCCCGCCAGTTCCACGAGGTGGACCGGCTGTCGTCGTTCTTCGACCTGGTACAGCAGGATCCCGTGGTCTCCCAGGTGAAGCTGATCGCCGAGCCCTGGGACGTCGGCGAGGGCGGCTACCAGGTGGGCAACTTCCCGCCGCTGTGGACCGAGTGGAACGGCAAGTACCGCGACACCGTACGAGACCTGTGGCGCGGCGAGCCGCGCACGCTAGCGGAGTTCGCCTCCCGGCTGACCGGCTCCTCGGACCTCTACCAGGACGACGGCCGCCGTCCGCTCGCCTCCATCAACTTCGTGACCTGCCACGACGGATTCACGCTCAACGACCTCGTCTCGTACAACAACAAGCACAACCAGGCCAACGGCGAGGACAACCGCGACGGCGAGAGCCACAACCGGTCCTGGAACTGCGGCGCCGAGGGCGACACCGACGACGAGGCCGTACTCGCGCTGCGGGCCCGTCAGAAGCGCAACTTCATCGCCACGCTGATGCTCTCCCAGGGCGTGCCGATGCTCAGCCACGGCGACGAGTTCGCGCGCACCCAGAACGGCAACAACAACGCCTACTGCCAGGACAGCGAGCTGGCCTGGGTGCCGTGGCCCGAGGACGGCGGCGAGCTGCTGGACTTCACCCGCGCGATGGTGTGGCTGCGCCGCGACCACCCGGTCTTCCGGCGGCGCCGCTTCTTCCACGGCCGTCCCGTCCAGGGCACCCACGACGAGCTGTCCGACATCGCGTGGTTCACCCCGGCGGGCACCGAGATGACCCAGCGCGACTGGGGGTCCACGCAGGCGCAGGCGCTGTCGGTCTTCCTCAACGGCAACGCGATCTCCGAGCCGGGCCCGCGCGGTGAGCGCATCGCCGACGACTCCTTCCTGCTGATGTTCAACGCCTCGCCCAAGTCCCTGGAGTTCGTGGTTCCGGTCAACCACGGGCGACAGTGGCAGGTGGTCGTCGACACGGCCCTCCCGGAGGGGGTGACGGCGGGCACGGGCGCGAAGGTCCAGGCCGGCGACCGGCTGACCCTGCTCGACCGGAGCCTGACCGTGCTGCAACGGCCCGCGTAGCCGGTCATTCAGGCGTACGCCGATGACACGAAAGAGGGCGAGGCGGGTACGTAGGTTGCCATGACACCTGAGCGTCCCGAACGGGAGATCCCGGCCCCGGTGGTACCCGCCGCACCCACCGCCACCTACCGGCTGCAGCTGCAGCCGGAGTTCCCCTTCGGGGCCGCCGAGGCTGCCGTGCCGTACCTGGCCTCGCTCGGCGTCTCCCATCTGCACCTGTCCCCCGTCCTGGAGGCGGTCCCGGGTTCGACGCACGGCTACGACGTGGTGGACCACGCACGCGTACGGGGCGAACTCGGCGGCGAGGAGGGGCTGCGCTCCCTGGCCCGCACGGCGCGGGAGCACGGGCTCGGCCTGGTCGTGGACATCGTGCCGAACCACATGGCGATGGCCCCGCGCCACAACCACGCCCTGTGGGAGGTGCTGCGCGAGGGCCCCGGATCGCCGTACGCCCGCTGGTTCGACATCGACTGGGACGCCGGGGGCGGCCGGCTGCTGCTGCCGGTGCTCGGGGGCCGGCTCGGCGCGGAGATCGGCCGGCTGAAGGCGGACGGCGACGTGCTGCGCTACTACGACCACGTGTTTCCGCTGCGCGAGGGCACCGCGGGGCTGCCGCTGCCGGAACTCCTCGACGCGCAGTGGTACCGCCCAGCCTGGTGGCGGCTGGCCCGCACCGACCTCAACTACCGCCGTTTCTTCAGCATTTCGGAGCTCATTGGGGTGCGTGTCGAGGACCCGGAGGTCTTCACGGCGACCCACGCGAAGCTCCTGGAGCTGCTGGACGAGGGTGTGGTCGACGGGCTGCGCATCGACCATCCGGACGGTCTGGCGGACCCGGACGCCTATCTGCGCCGCCTCCACGAGGCGACCGGCGGGCGCTGGACGGTGGTCGAGAAGATCCTCGCGGACGGCGAGCCGCTGCCCGCCGCCTGGCCCGTCGCGGGCACCACGGGCTACGACGCCCTGCGGCACGTCGACGGCCTCTTCACGGACCCGGCGGGCGCGGGGGAACTCCTCGGCCAGTACCGGCGGTTCGCGGCCCCCCAGGCCGATCGGGGCGGCCGCTGGGGGGCGACGGTGCGCCGGGCTGCGTACAAGGTGATCACGCACGAGCTGGCCACGGAGTTCGACCGCCTCACGCGCGTGGCGAGCCGGTTGTGCGCCGCCTCCCCCGACCCGGAGCCGCGCGATCACGCCCCCTGGGCCCTGGCCACCGCACTGCGCGAGCTCCTCGTGCGCGTCGAGGTGTACCGGCCGTACCCGTCCACGGACGCCTCCCTGGTCGTGACCGAGGAGGCCGCCGAAGAAGCCCGGGCGGTCTTCACGGTGCCGGAGGAGGCGCACGCCGTGGACGTCGTACGGGACCTGCTGCTCGGGCGGGCGGGCGACGGGCCCGAGCACGCGGAGTTTCGGGCCCGGTTCGCGCAGACCTCGTCCGCGCTGCGGGCGAAGTCCGTGGAGGACACCGCGTTCTACCGCTATGTGCCCCTGCTGTCGGCCAACGAGGTGGGCGGGAACCCGGGCGCTCCGGCCGTGGCCCCGGAGGACTTCCACGCCTACTGCGCGCGCGTGCAGCGCGACTGGCCCGCCACCGGCACCGCCCTGTCGACCCACGACACCAAACGCAGCGCCGACGTCCGTGCCGCCCTCTCGGTGCTCAGCCAGTGCCCCGAGCGGTGGGCGGACGTGCTGGCCGAGGTGACCCGCGAGGGGGCGACGGGCGTACCCGACCCCCAGCTGGCGTGGGCCGCGTGGCAGACGGTGTTCGGGCTGGGCCCGGCCGACGCGGAACGCGTCCGGGGGGCACTGCTCAAGCACGTCCGGGAGGCCGGGCTGCACACCTCCTGGACCGAGCGGAACCCCGCCTACGAGGACTCGGTGGCGGCCTTCGTCGCGGCGGGCCCCTGCGGGCCGCCCGGGCGGCGCGTGGCGGACCTCCGGGCCTCGCTCGCCCCGCACGTCCGGGCGAACGTCCTGGGGGCCGCTCTGGTCCAGCTGACGATGCCCGGGGTGCCCGACGTCTACCAGGGCACCGAGGGCGAGTATCTGGCGCTGGTCGACCCGGACAACCGGGAGCCGTTCGTGCCCCTGGAGCAGGCGTCGGCGAAGGCCGCGCTCACGACGGCGGCGCTGCGGCTGCGCGGGCGGCGTCCCGAGGTCTTCGGCGACGCGGCGACATACACACCGCTGACGGCGGAGGGTCCGGGCGCCGCGCACTGCACGGCGTTCGTCCGCTCCGGGGAGGTGATTTCCGCCGTCACGCGGCTCTCGCTGCGCCTGGCTCAGGCGGGCGGCTGGCGCGACACCCGGCTCGCCCTCCCGGAAGGGCGGTGGGCGGACGTGCTCGCTCCGGAGCGGGAGTTCACCGGGCACACGCGTGTGGCGGAGCTTTTCGAGCGGTTGCCGGTGGTCCTTCTGGAGCGGGTCAGCGCGGGCGGACCAGCAGGCTCCGGGGCGAGCGGCTGAGCAGGCCGTCCGCGGCGGGCCGAAAACCCGGGGACCTGCGCAGCTCCGGGAGGGCAGCGAGCAGGGCGTGCAGGCCGTGTTCCGCGGTGAGCCGGGCGAGCAGCGCGCCGGGGCAGAAGTGCCGTCCGGAGCCGTACGCGAGCTGCCCGGGGTCAGGGCGGAAGACGTCGTAGCGGTCCGGGTCGGCGAACCGGGCCGGGTCGCGTCCCGCGGCGCCCAGCAGGCACGCCACGGTGGCGCCCACGGGTACCGCGCCGACCGGCTCGACGGCCCGGCGCAGCACGATGTGCAGCGGGGGATCGCGGCGCAGCGACTCGGCCCAGGCCCCGGCCGTCAGCTCGGGGCGGGCGCGGACCAGCGCCAGCTGGCCGGGGTGGTCGAGGAGGTTGGCGAGGAACGACGCCAGCGCGTGCGCGGTCGCCTCGCCGCCCGCGCCGAGGAGCGTCCCAGCGATCCCGGCCACGGCCTCGTCCGACAGCGGGCGCCCGTCCGCCCGCGCCGTACACAGCGCGGAGAGCAGGTCGTCGCCCGGGTCGGCGCGGCGGCGAGCGATGTATGGGCGCAGGAAGGCGTCGAGCTCTGCGTGGCGCCCGCCGAGATGGTCGAGGCCGGTGCGGCACCAGGCGTGCACCCGCGCGGTGTCCTCGTAGGGCAGCCCGAGTGCGGCGACGGCCGCCGCCGTGGGCAGCCAGTGGCAGAACTCGGCGACGAGGTCGGCCTCCTGGCGGCCGGCGAGACGGCGGGCGAGGACGTACGCCGTCCGTTCGACCCCGGCGGTCAGCGCGGTCAGGGCGTGTCCGCGGAACGCCGGTGAGACGAGCGCCCGGTGCGCGCTGTGCGTGCCGCCCTCCAAATGGGCCAGGGTGCGTCCGGGCGGCGGGGCGACGAGCCGGGGGTCGGCGAGGGCGGCGCGCACATCGGCGTACCGGCTGACCAGCCAGGCGTCGAACGGCCGGTCGTACACGAGCGGGAACTTCTCGCGCAGGGTGCGGTACAGGGGGTACGGATCGCGTTCGATGCCGGGGGTGAGCAGGCTCGGGGGGTCGGACAGCCGTCGCACGACGGGCGGTCGTGTCGAGGTCGCGACCGGAGCGATGGACGTGACCGGAGCGACCGTAGCGACGGGAGTGTTGGGCGCGAGCGACGCGCCTTCGACGGGAAGGCCGTGAGGACACAACACCGTGGGCCTCCCACGTCGGGTCTGCGCGCCGTGGGCGGCACGCGGTTGTCCCCAGCCGACCATCGCGGCCCCCGTACCGCAGTCCTCGTACGCCCGTACGGGTGACACCGGGGCTCCCGAGGTCGGTCCAGACCCTTGGACGGGGCGCGAGCGGCGTCGCGCACGCCTCGTTCAGCGCCGCCCACCCGCCCTGCCGGAGATCAATGCCACCCGGCGCCCCGGGGTGTCGCCCCGCCCTCTCCTTGACAGTTCCCCCAGACCGTGGAGTACTGCGGAAAGCGACGCAGGGCGGACAAGTCGGGGGTGAGTCTCCTGCCGGAGTTGCGCTACCCCAGTGTGACCGAAATCGTATCGTCCGCCCGGGCGTTGGCGGCTCACCGTCCCGGGCTGTGCGTCCTCAGACAGATCGGCGTCTCACGCGCGGGAAGACCCCTTCACCTGCTGTCCATCGGTCACGCCGAACGCGCGGTCCTCGTCGTGGCGGGCGCCCACGCGAACGAGCCGACCGGCGGCTCGACGCTCCAGGCCCTGGCCGAACGTGTACTGCACGAAAGGGAGTTGCGGACCGACACCTCTTGGCACTTCCTGCTCTGCGCGGATCCGGACGGCGCGAGCCTCCATGTGACGCCGACGCCACGCACCCTGTTCGACTACCACCTCGGGTTCTTCCGTCCGGCCGGCCCCGAGCAGCCCGAGTGGTCGCCCTCCGTCCTGCCGCCCGACCGGCTGCCCCCGGAGACCCGCGCCCTCACCGGGGTCATCGACGAGCTGCGGCCCTACCTTCAGGTGACCCTGCACGGCACCGACCTCGGCGGCAGCTGGGTACAGCTGACCAAGGACATCCCGGGCCTCGCCGAACCCTTCGCCAAGTCCGCGGCGGAACTGCACATCCCCGTGGAAACGGGCGCGTCGGACGCCGCCGGCTGGCCCGCCTCCGGACCCGGGGTGCATGTGATGCCGGCGCCTGGCTCGGACGCCGCGTACCCGAGCATGCCCGACGACGCCCGGCACAGCACCTGGTACCACACCCACCGGTACGGCGGTCTGACCGCGGTCGTCGAGGTGCCGATGTGGGCCAGCGACCTCGTGGACGACCCGGCGCCGCATCCCGCGCCGGACGCGGCGATGCGGCGCCTGGCACACCGGCTGCTGCGCGACGCGCTCCAGGTGGAGACGGTGCTCGCGGAGGTCCTGCCGAGGCTCCCCGGTCCCGACGGGCCGCTCCTGCGTGCCGCGAAGTGGGCGCTGGAGCTGGTACCGGGCCTGGCCGACGACTGGGTGCGGACGCCGCCTCCCGACCCGACGATGGCCTACGTCGGCAGTGTCGACGCGTTCGGGCGCCGCCTCCCTTTGCGGGCTGCCGCGATGCTGCTGCGGGTCCTCCGGGAGGCCGACGACCGGGCGGCGCCGCACCTCGAACGCCTGGTCGCCACCTGGAGCGACGCCTTCGCCGTACGCTTCCGGGCCCGCTGGGTCCCCCTGGAGCACCAGGTCGAGCACCAGTCCCGCACGGTGGTCGCGGCGGCGCGGCATGCGCGGGACGGCGCGGTCTGACGTCTGACGCTGACGTCTGACAGAAGGCAGATGCCAGATGCCAGATGCCAGATGCCAGATGCCAGATGCCAGATGCCAGGCAACGGATGACAGATATCAGATGACGGATATCCGATGACAGATTTCGTCATTTGTCATCCGACGTCACCTCAGCCCGACAACGCGAACACCGCCCCCGTCTCAGCCCCCATCACACACGAGTTCGAGAACGTGTGCGAGTACGTCACCTGCCGCCCCTCCCACTCCCCACGCGCGACGGCGGTGACCGGGCCGTAGATCATGGAACAGATGGTGTCTGGTTTGGGTGGGATCCGGGAGATGTCGCCCCCGGTGGTGGCGAGTTCGGCGCAGGCCTCCGCCGCGTGGGAGTGGCCCTGGGGCGGGTCGCAGAGCAGGAGCGTGCCGCGGATACTGCTCGAGTGGGCATCGCCGGTGGTGAGGGTGAGGTAGAGCCAGTTGCCGGGGAACGCCTCCTGGGGCGCCGCCTGGGCCGGGGTCGCGCCCAGGGTGAGCAGGGCGGCTGTCGCGAGGAGAGCGTTGCGTACCGCGTGGGTTTTTCTCGTCATTCCCGGTGCATCGGCAGCGCGGCCTGCGAACCCCACCCCGTCTCACTCGAATGGGAGCGCACGGGCGCGTACCGCCCGGCGAGTTCGAACGCGGCGATCACCACCCGCGCCTGGTACTCGACCTGGCGGGCGACTGGGATCCAGCGCGCCCCGCAGCCGTCGCGGTAGTCGGCGCACCACGCGTCGATCAGCCGGTCGAGCTCCGGCAGCGCCCCGCTCGGGTCGTGCCCGGAACCGGTCACGAGCTGGTGCAGCAGCCCGGCCGTGCGCAGGGCGACCCGGCGGCCGGCGAGGCGCAGGGCCGTCAGGCGGGCGGTGTCGAGCGGTGGCAGGCGGCGCTCCCCGGCGTCCTGCACGTCGGGGTCCCAGGAGTCGGCGAGGCCGGGACCGACGAGTAAATAGTCGTCCACGGGCCGGAGGAGACGGGCCGCTTCCGGGAAGGTGTCGAGGCTCGGGCGGATCCGCCCGAGGATGCCCTCCAGGAGCCGTGTGTCGTGGCGCAGCGTGTGGCTGACGGAGCGCAGCACGGCGTCGGCGTCGGCGGGCCGGCCGGTGTCCTCCACGGCCGCCACGCCCCACATGGGGGCCTCGACGACGGCGGTGACGGTGCCGTAGCGGTGCGGATGGAACCAGGTGGACTCGACGGCGGCCTCGGTGATCGCGGCGGCCAGGTCGCCGGGGTGCGGCGGCGGGATGCGGTAGACAGCGGGGCCGAGCCTCGGCCAGTACAGGGTGTCGTAGGGCCCGAGTTCACGCGGGATGCCGAGGCGGGCCGCGGTGTGGGCGACGCGTTGGGCGAGCCCGGGCAGCTCGTGGGTCAGCTCGACGAAGGCGCCGCCGACGTCGACACCGTGCAGGGAGCACTGGAAGACCGGCCGCAGTTCGTCCTGGAGGTCGAGGAGGGCGCGGGTCTCGGGGAGGGTGGCGCCTGCCGCGCCCTCGGGCAGCCACTCGGGCTGTTCCAGGAAGCCGGGGCGAAAGAAGTTCCGGAAGTAGTGGCCGAGGACGTACGGCCCGGACAGCCAGGCCTCGTTGCGGCGGGCGCCGTCGGGGTCGAGGCAGAGCAGCAGGTTCCAGGTGGCGTCGGCGCCCTCGCAGAGCCGGGGGTCCGCGAGTGCCCGTTCGGCCAGGCGCAGGGCCGTGGCGCCGCCCACGGGTTCGTTGGCGTGGGGTCCGGCGACGACGAGGGCCTGGCGTCCGCCGTGTCCGACGGACAGCAGCCACAGCGGGGTGCCCGCCCGTGACGTGCCCACGCGGCGCAGTCGGGCGTCGACCGGCCGGCGGGCGACGAGCGCGGCCGCACGGGCGCCCAGCTCGTCCACGGTCGGGTAGCGGAGGAGTGGCGGCAGGGCGCACCTCCACAAATGTGGTGCCGTCGGTTCACCTGCTGTGCATGGTGTACGCACAGTCAGTCACGACTGTGGGGGTACGTCAACACTGTCGGCCGTAAGGGAATTCGAGGAAATCGGTGAGTGAAACCGGGGCCAAGGCTCACGCGGGTGCGGGTCGGTCGCTCAGGAGGACGAGAGGCGGAAGGACATGCGTCCGAAGCTGATCTGGTCGCCCTCCTTGACGACGGCGGCGCTGATCACCCGCCGCCCGTTGACGGTCGTCCCGTTGGTCGAGCCGAGGTCGCGCAGCACCCACAGGCCGCCCTGGCGGCTCAGTTCGGCGTGGACGCGGGAGACCGTCTCGTGGTTGAGCCGCAGTCCGCTCGCGGGGTCGCGGCCGATCCGCAGCGGGTAGTTGTTGCCCGGGTGGGGCAGCAGCAGCTTGGGGAGCCGCTCGGCCTGCCAGGCTCTGCGCAGCCGTACGGTGAAGCCGGAGACCGCCTCGACGGTGCCGAACACCAGTTTCGACCAGCGCCCCTCGGTGGGCAGGTCGGCGATGAGCACGTCGAGTTCGTCGGAGCGGCGGGCGGCGAGCGCCAGTTCCATCCGGCGGACGAACGTGTCGTGCGAGAGGCGCCCGAGGGCGACGCCGTCACTGAGCGCCTTCAGCGCCCGGTCGCGCTCCGCGTCGGACAACCGCGCGGGGTACGTGTGGAACTCGAAAGACGACGTCACGGAGGTGATTGTCGGTCAGTAGGAGCGGGGTGTCCAGAAGACCCGGAAACGGCCGCTGCCGCCGACAGGTGGGTTCCACGCGTCCATCACGTGGCAAACATGCGGCAAAAGGGTGGATTCGAAAGCGAATTGATCTCGTGTGAAGCACCATGGACGTGCTACGTCACGACATGCTGCGTCACTCACGTCGCGCTCTGTCACGAAGAGCGGACAACGGAGAGCGGACAAGGGGGAACCGTCTGTGCGGTTCGAGGTGTGGGCACCGCAGGCCGACCGGATGACGCTCCACTGCGCGGGCGCCACGCGCGCGCTGGAGCGCGATCCGGAGCGCGCCGGATGGTGGACGGGCGACGCGGACGCGCAGGACGGCACGCGGTACGGGTTCGCGGTGGACGACGGCCCCGTGCTGCCCGATCCCCGCTCACGGCGGCAGCCGGACGGCCCGGACGGGCTGAGCGCGGTGGTCGACCAGGCTCAGTACGCGTGGCACACCGAGTGGGCGGGGCGACCGCTGCCGGGCGCGGTCCTGTACGAGCTGCACGTGGGGACGTACACCCCTGAAGGAACGCTGGACGCGGCGGCCGAGCGGCTCGAACACCTCGCGGAACTGGGCGTCACGCACGTCGAGTTGATGCCGCTGTGCCCGTTCCCCGGGCGGCACGGCTGGGGGTACGAGGGTGTCTGTCTGTGGGCCGTGCACGAGCCGTACGGCGGCCCGGAGGCGCTGAAGCGTTTCGTCGACCGGGCGCACGACCTCGGTCTGGGCGTGGTCCTCGACGTCGTGCACAACCACCTCGGCCCGTCCGGCAACTATCTGCCCGCGTTCGGGCCGTACTTCACGGACACCCATCAGACGCCCTGGGGCTCGGCCGTGAACCTGGACGCACCGGGTTCGGACGAGGTGCGCGCGTATCTCGTGGGCAGCGCGCTGGCCTGGCTGCGGGACTACCGGCTGGACGGGCTGCGGCTGGACGCGGTGCACGCGTTGCGGGACACGCGCGCGACGCACTTCCTGGAGGAGCTGTCGACGGCCGTGGACGCTCTCGCCGACGATCTGGGCCGGCCGCTGTTCCTGATCGCGGAGTCGGATCTGAACGACCCGCGGCTCGTCACCGCGCGCGTGGAGGGCGGTCTCGGGCTGCACGCGCAGTGGAACGACGACTTCCACCACGCGCTGCACACCGCGCTGACCGGTGAGAAGCAGGGCTACTACGCGGACTTCGCACGGGCTCCGTTCGCGACGCTCGCGAAGACGCTGACGTCCGGTTTCTTCCACGACGGCACGTACTCGAGCTTCCGGGGTCGCCGCCACGGTCGCCCCCTGGACCGTACGCGCGTCTCGGCGCACCGGCTTCTCGGCTACTCCCAGACCCACGACCAGATCGGCAACCGCGCCCAGGGGGACCGGCTGTCGGCGTCCCTCTCCCCCGGGCTGCTGGCCTGCGCGGCCGCGCTGACGCTCACCGGGCCCTTCACCCCGATGCTGTTCATGGGCGAGGAGTGGGCGGCGGGCACCCCTTGGCAGTTCTTCACCGACCACACCGATCCCGAGCTCGCCGAGGCCGTACGGCGGGGCAGGCGCCGGGAGTTCGCGGCGCACGGCTGGGCCGAGGAGGACATCCCCGATCCCCAGGACCCGGCGACCCGCGACCGTTCCTGCCTGGACTGGTCGGAGCCCGAAAAGACTCTCCACGCGCGTGTGCTGGCCTGGTACCGCGAGCTGATCGACCTGCGCCACCGCCAGCCCGACCTCGCGGACCCCGACCTCGCCGCCGTCAAGGTCGCCTACGACGACCAGGCCCGCTGGCTGGCCCTGCGGCGCGGAGACGTACGGGTGGCGGTGAACCTCGGCAAGGAGGCCGCCGCGATCCCGCTGGGCCTGCGCCACGCGCGGGTGCTGGCCGCGTGGGAACCGGTCGAGGCGCCGGACGCGGACGGGTTGTTGAGCGTGCCCGGCGAGTCGTGTGTGGTGCTGACGCAGACGTGAGCGCCGGACGGTTTCGCGCTGCCGGGCTCAGTCGTCGCCCGGCAGTTCCGTGACCCGTTCGAGGAGGATCGGCTCCCAGGCGCGGCCCAGTTGGGTCCGCAGCAGCGGGAGCGGGCCCTCGGCGCGGCCCCGCAGACGCTCGGCGAGGCGGATCACCGTGTCGCACCGGGACAGCCACAGGCCGCGCAGACAAGGGCGGGCGCCATAGCCGGCGAGGGTGGCGGCGCGTACGGCGGCGGGGGCGCCGACGGCGATCGCGAGCCCGGCGATGTCCTCGGCGGGGTCCCCGAGGACCGCGTCGGTCCAGCCCAGGACCCCGCGCACCCGCCCGTCGGCGCTCACCACCAGGTGTTCGCCCTTGAGGCCGTGGTGGACGAGGACGGCGGCCGCGGTCTGCGCGGCGAGCTGGCCGGCGGCGGGCGGGGTGAGCTGGGCGAGGCGTCCGGGGTCGAACTCGTCGGCGGCGGCGAGCCGCTCGGCGGCCGCTTCCACGGCCGTCCGCAGCTCCTCCAGGGAGCGTGGCGCCGCCCGTGGCACCCCGAGCGCCTCGGCCTGCCGTACGGACACCTCGCGCAGCCCCGTGAGCAGGCCGGCGAGGTCCGCCTCCCCGACCGCGGAGACGTGCTGCACCTCGCCGGAGCGGCCGGGCAGCCGGGTGTCGAGGGTGTAGGTCAGCCCGCCCGCCCAGTCGCCGTGCGCGACGCTCGTCGGCACCGCGACCCCGACGAGCGGGCGAACCAGGTCACGCAGCCGCAGCTCGCGGCGCCGGCGCACGGCGGCCTCGCCGTCCGGGGCGAGGCGCAGCACATGGCGGGTGCCGACCCACCAGGTGAAGTGCTCACCGCCCTCGGTGACGGGCCGGACGTCGGGGCCCGCGCCCGCCGCCTCACCGGCGGCCGGCAGCGAACGCACCAGTCGGCGGACGGTGTCCGCGGTCGGTGTCGGTACCTGGGTCATGGTCGCGCCGTTGCCGTCGGGGGCCTTGGACTGCCGGGAGGCCCTGGGGAGTACTTCTGGTGGCCGGTCAGTCGACGATCGCCATCTCTCGGGACGTGGTGTTGAGGCGCCATCCGCCCTCCTCGGTCACCGTCACAATGTCCTCGATGCGCACTCCGAAGCGGCCGGGCAGATAGATGCCGGGCTCCACGGAGAAGCACATCCCGGGCACGAGGGGCAGCTCCTCGCCCTCGATCATGTAGGGCGGTTCGTGGGTGGTGACGCCGATGCCGTGCCCGGTGCGGTGGATGAAGTACTCGCCGTATCCCGCCTCGGTGATGACGGCGCGGGCCGCCCGGTCGACGTCCTGGCAGGCGGCCCCCGGCCGGACCGCGGCGACGCCCGCCTCCTGGGCAGCGCGCACGACGTCGTGCACCCGGCGCTCCTCGATGTCCGGCTCGCCGACGTGGACCGTGCGGGAGGTGTCGGAGCCGTAGCCGTGCTTGAGGCCGCCGAAGTCGAGGACGACCATGTCACCGCGCTCGATGACACGTTGACCGGCCTCGTGGTGCGGGTTGGCCCCGTTCGGGCCCGAGGCGACGATGGTGAAGTCGACCTGGGAGTGTCCGAAGTGCCGCAGCAGGTCGGCGAGGTCCGCGGCGACCTCGGCCTCCCTGCGCCCCGCGAAGGGTACTTTCCGGATCTCCTCGTACGCGGCGTCCGCGGCCGCCCCGGCCTCCGCCAACCGCTCCACCTCCGCCGCGTCCTTGACCGCCCGCAGCATCGGCAGGGCCGCGGTGAGGGCCACGTACCGCGTGTCCGGCAGCCGCTGCTGGAGGCCGAGCAGATGCATGGCCCAGGCGTTGTCGCTGACGCCGAAGCGTCCGTCGCTCCCGACCAGGGGCGCGGCCGCCTCGTACGGGTCCTTGCCGTCGGTCCAGTCGCGCAGGGTCAGCATGGGGGCCGCCGCTGCCGCGTCCGGGGCCTCCAGGGTCGGCACGACCAGCACGGGGTCCTGTCCGGCCCTGAGCACCAGCAGGGTGAGCCGCTCGGTCTCCCCGGGCCGGTAGCCGGTCAGCCACACCAGATCGGGCCCAGGGGCGATCAGGACGCCGTCGAGCCCCGCGTCCGCGGCGGCCTCGGCCGCGCGCCGCATACGGGCCTCGTAGTCACCGGCGGTGAAGGGCGCGGGCGTGACGGTCATCCATGCCTCCGCTTGTCCGGAGCTTTCCCAGGGGCTACGGGCAGCATCCTGCCCTTTTGCCGAAGCGGGCGCGAGCCGGTTACGACCGTGTCGTCACTCCGGGAGCTCGGCCGACGACGCGGTACCGGTCGCCGAGGCCGCCGGAGAGCTCCTCGTGGGGCTCTCCGGGACGGCCGGCGAGGACGAGTGTGGAGCGGAGCCTCGCCGGGGCGACGGACATCGGCGCGGACCCCGGTACGGGCGTCCGTACGGGCGCCCCTACGGACACCGATGCCGACACCCGTAGGGACATCAATGCGGAACAGGCACCGCCTCCGCCCTCGGCAGGCCGAACTCCGCGGCCGCTCCCACCCCCTTGGGCAGGGTGAACGACGCAGTGGCGCCTTCCGCGGTCCGCGGAGTGGGTTCCGGCGCGGCTTCGGCCTCCGGCCGCGGGCTGAACGCCGGTACGACCTCCGCCGCGGGCAACGGCACCGCGGGGGCCCGGTCCGGTACGAAGCCGTGGGCGCGGCGGGCCAGGTCCTCGGCGCCGTAACGGTGGCAGTCCTGGTGCCACTTCAGGATTCCGGACAGCCAGTGCTCGAGTTGCGCCACATAGCCGTCCATGATCCCGCGCACCTCCTGCGGGAGCTTGAAGTCCTCGTACAGGACGGGCAGTTCGTTGGCGGCGACGTGCTGGAACTGCCGCATCCGCTGGGTCATCAGGTCGTGGATGATGCCGAGACCGGTCGGGTAGTCGCAGCCGAAGAAGTTCTGCACGACGAGGATCGCGTTGTGGACCTCGCCCTCGTACTCGATCTCCTTCTGGTACGAGAAGACGTCGTTGATCAGCATCGCGTAGTCGATGGCGGCGTTCTCCAACGACCGGACGGGGCCGCTCAGATAGACCTCGGGCGGGACCTTGGGGCCGTGGCCCAGGCGGCAGAGGTTCAGGGTGAGGTCGGAGCCGAAGGTGGCGCGGCGCATCTCCAGGTAGTCGATCGGGTCGGGGATGCGGTGCTGGAGCTGGTTCGACAGCTCCCACACCCAGCTCTCCGTCATCTTGTCCACGTCGCCGCGCAGCTTGCGCCGCTCGTCCGGGGTCATCTTCGCCGTCGTGCGCCGCCACAGGTCGAGGAGGCCGTGCTCCATGGCGTTGGCCGGAACCGGGGTCGTCTCGCCGTCGATGGGCATGCAGGCCGAGAGACGGTCGGTGGTCAGCTTGGCCGACGCCAGGTCGCGGCGGTGCCCGAAGACCAGCGGGTAATAGTCGTCGCCGTACGTCCCCCAGGCCAGCCACTGCGAGCCGAGGTCGAGGGCTTCCTCGGTCGCGTCCGGGTGGATGCCCGCGGCGCACAGCGGAAGGTCGTACGCCGCCAGCTTGTCCTCGTCCCAGACGCCCTCCTGGAGCATGCCCTGCTCGTGCATCCAGCCGGTGAGGCGGTCGCGGGCGCCGTCCAGGTGGGGGCTGAGTTCGAGTGCGAAGGGCATGTGGAAGTCGGGGAGCAGGGAGGGGCCGACCTTCTGGTACGGGACATGGGTGTAGCGGCGCAGCCGCTCCGCCCCGGCCGCGGAGAGCAGGGCGCCGATGTCGACGGCGGACGTACCGAACCCGGCGAGGCCAGGGGGCCGGCTGCCCTCCACCGCGCCCTCGTTCATGTAGCGGCTGGAGCGCAGATGCCACTCGTGGCCACCCGACTGCCAGTCCTGAAGCCCCTGGGTGTAGGCGGCGACGGCGGCGACCTGGTCCGGGGTGAGCCCCTTCTCCGCGGCGATCGCGGGCACTTCGGTGAGGGCCGTGTGCTCGAACTGGTGCAGGCGTGAGGTGAGGATGTCGTTGACGGTCTCGGCGGCCTCCTGGGTGGTGCAGTCGAAGAAGGTCTCCAGGACGAGGATGCCGTTGCTGAGCTCGCCCTCCTCCTCGACCTCGCGCTGGTAGGAGAACAGGTCGTTGCGCAGATGGACCCCGTCGGAGAACGTCTCCATCAGCACCCGCAGCGGCCGCGTCCTCGCGACGGAGGCGGGCACCTCTGCGGTCGCGTACTCCACGAGCCCCGCCGACCAGGGGGCGCCGCCCACCTTGCGGCGCATCTCGATGTACTCGACGGGGTTGGCGATCCGCCCCTCGTTGATGTTGGAGAGCTCCCACATCGACTCGTTGAGCAGGTGCTCCGTGGACACCGCGAACCGCGCCCGCCAGTCCACCGACATCGCCGGCACCGTGCGCGCCCAGAGGTCGGCGAGCCCCGCCTCGACCGGGTTCTCCGGCTCTGGTAGGGGGGTCGAGAGGTCCAGTGGCATGAAGAGGGGCAGCCGGTCCAGGTAGGCCTTGCCGCCGTCGCGGTCCTGGGTGCGTTTGAAGGTCTCCAGGAAGTGGTCGTCGAAGAAGAAGACCCATACGTACCAGTCGGTGATGAGGGAGAGTGCCGGGCCGTCGCAGTCGGGGTGGGTGTACGCACAGAGCAGTCCGTAGTCGTGCGCGTCGAGGTCGGACTGGTCCCAGATGCCGGAGCCCTCCAACATGCCCATCCCGCGGGCCCATTCGACCGTGTGGGCGCGCGCCTCGTCGAGGTGCGGGTTCAACCGCGCGGGATACGGCATGTAGAAGTGCGGGAGTTCGAACGGCTGCGTCATGGCCGGGCCCTACCCAGGGCCCTCCGGGGACATCCGCAGGGTGGGACATGATCACACCATCGCGTGAATTTACCCCTTTTCCTGTCAACGGCACGGGCCCCGAGGGCGCTCCGACACGCGCTCTTGCCGACCCGCGCCCGTCGGGCCACGGTGGTCGCATGACCTCCTTCGTCCTTCCCCATGAAGTGCACGGCGACGGCGCCCACAAGGTGATCGCCGTGCACGGCTGGTTCGCCGACCGGTCCGCCTACGCGGCGGTGGTCCCGGATCTCGACCGCGCCGCGTTCCAGTACGCGCTGGTCGATCTGCGCGGCTACGGGGAGGCGAGGGACGCGGTCGGCGCGTACACCACCGCCGAGGCCGCCGCCGACGTGGTCGAGCTGGCGGACCGGCTCGGCTGGGAGCGGTTCTCGGTGGTCGGCCACTCGATGGGCGCCGCCGTCGCCCAGCGCCTGCTGGCGCTCGCCCCGGACCGGCTGCGCCGACTCGTCGGGATCTCACCGGTGCCCGCGTCCGGGCTGCCGCTGCCCGCCGACCAGTGGGAGCTGTTCTCGGACGCCGCGCACAAGCCCGGGAACCGGCGGGCCATCATCGACTTCACGACCGGCGGCCGGCTGCCCGCCGCGTGGCTCGACCGGATGGTGGCGCGCTCGCTGGAGCTCAGCGACGCCAAGGCGTTCCGCGCCTATCTGGACTCCTGGGCCGGCGACGACTTCCACACCGAGGTCGAGGGCGCGACGGTGCCCGCGCTCGCGGTGACCGGGGCGCTGGATCCCGCGCTGTCCGCCGGTCTGATGCGGGAGACCTGGATGTGCTGGTACCCGGACGCGGAGCTGTTCGAGCTGCCCGGGGCAGGCCATTACGCGATGGACGAGAGCCCGCTGGACCTGATCCGCGTCGTGGAGGCCTTCCTGCGCTCGCAGGACGCGGGCCGGGGCAGCGGCGAGGAGGTGGACGTGGATACGGGCCGCGACGAGGGGGTGGGCGCGAGCGAGCGGGAGGACGAGCCGGCGTGAGCGTACGCGAGAGTGCCCCGCCCGTCCCCGACGTCTTCGATCCCCGGCGGTACGCCGACGGGGTCCCGTACGCCGCCTACCGCACCCTGCGCGACCACCACCCCGTGGCCTGGCAGGACGAGTCCGAGGTGCTGGGCTGGCCGGCCGGGCCCGGCTTCTGGGCGGTGACCCGGCACGCCGACGTGGTCCGGGTGCTGAAGGACTCGGCGACGTACTCCTCGTGTCTCGGAGCGACCCAGATCCGCGATCCCGACCCGGACGACCTGCCCTTCATCCGGCGCATGATGCTCAATCAGGATCCCCCGGACCATGGCAGGTTGCGGAGGCTGGTCAGCCGCGCCTTCACTCCTCGCCGTGTCGAGCACTTCGCGTCGGCCGTCCGCGCCCGGGCCCGGGACCTGCTCGGGAATGCGGTGGCACAGGCCCGCGCGGGCGACGGCGTCTTCGATCTCGTCGCCACCGTCACCGACGAGTACGCCCTGCTCAACCTCGCCGACCTGCTCGGCGTTCCGGAGCGCGACCGGGGCCTGCTGCTGCGCTGGACCCAGCGCGTCATCGGCTACCAGGACCCCGACGAGGCGGGCGAGCCCGTGCTCGACGCGCACGGCCGTCCGGTCGATCCACGCTCCCCGGCGATGCTGCGGGACATGTTCGCATACGCGCACCAACTGGCCCTCTACAAGAAGAACCATCCGAGCGACGACGTCATGACCACCCTCGCCGCCGACCCCGAACTGACCGCCACCGAACTGGAGATGTTCTTCTTCCTTCTCACGGTCGCGGGCAACGACACGGTGCGCAGCGCGGCGCCCGGTGGAATCCTGACACTCGCTCGCCACCCGGACGCCTACGCCACCCTGCGTGCCGGGAGCAGCGAACTCGGCCCAGCGGTGGAAGAGTTGCTGCGACTGCATCCGCCGGTGCTCAGCTTCCGCCGTACGGCGACCCTGGACACCGAGCTGGCCGGGCAGCGCATCCACGCGGGCGACAAGGTGGTCGTCTTCCACGCCTCGGCCAACCACGACGAGCGGGTCTTCAGCGATCCGGACCGGCTCGACCTGACGCGCTCCCCCAACCCCCATGTCTCCTTCGGCGACGGCCCGCACGTCTGTCTCGGCGCCCACTTCGCCCGTCTTCAGCTGCGTGTGCTGTACGAGGAGGTGTTGCGGGCCCTGCCCGTACTGCGCACGGCCGCGCCTGCCCGACGCCTCGTCTCGAACTTCATCAACGGGATCAAGTCGCTGCCCCTGGAGGCCGCTTGACCATCAGACCCGCACCTGGATCAGCGCATGCGTGCCGCTCGTACGCCAGCGCCGGCCCTCGGCCGCGTCGAGGGCGGCCTCCGTACGGGAGTCCAGGCCCACGATCACATCGGACTTGAGGGTGCGCAGCGCGGCGACCGGGCCCGGGAAGTACGCGGTGGGCTCGGCGAAGGGCGTGTCGGCGGGGTAGAGCCGGTCGCCGACCAGACGGCGGTAGTTCAGGTCGCCCTTCATGAGGGTGACGTCGGCCTCGGCGAACTCCCGGCGGAGGTCGTCGGGCATGTCGGCGTATGGTAGCGGGGCGCAGGAGAAGGGGTGGGCCCGGACGGTGAGGCGCCCGTCGGTCATGGCCGCCCACAGCCGGTGGCCGGACTCGCCCGCCGCCCCCTTCGCGCTGGTGAGGTGGCGCAGGGCGTCGATCACGTCGGCGGTCGTGGCGTCGGAGACGTAGTACGGGTACGGCTTCACCTGCAAGAGGGCGCGGCCGACGCGGCGGTGGTGGAGCAGGTGGTCGATCAGGAGCAGATCGGGGATGAGTTCCCGGCCCGAGTTGTCCGCCACCAGGCAGAGGGTGCCGCCGGCGAACAGGGACTGCAGCACCTCGCCTTCGTCGGCCACCAGTTGGGCATCCACGGTTGTTTCCCCCGCTGCGGCCACGAGGCGGAACCCGAGGTCCGCGCGGTTGCCCCACAGCGAGCCGTGCAGCAGCGCCCCCTCGCGCTCCTCGACCGGCCGCTCGGTGAGCGGGTCGAGCGCGGCGAGTTCCTCGTCCGCCTCCGGGGTGTCGAGTTCCGCGAGTTTGAAAGGGCGGAAGGGGTCGATGCCCTTCCAGGCACCGGGAGTGAAGTAGCCGACGGCTTCGAGGAGTTGGCGGTAGAAGTAGCTCTCGGACCAGAGGAAGGGCACATCGAACCAGGAGCGGCCGAAGTACTCCGTGGCGCCCCACCGCTCCCACTGTTCACGGTCCGCCGCCCGCTCGCCGAGCGGTTCGACGACTCCCTCGGTGGCGTTCTTCAGCAGGGCGTCGAGCGCTCGGTGCTGCTCGGGGCCGTACGGGAAGGCGTCCCGCACCTTCCGGATGAGGGCCGGATGCCGCTCGGCCAGCACGCTCCAGGGGAACGAGCCCGGCTCGTCGCTGAGGATCACGGGCGCGTCGGCGGGTTCAGACATGTGGCTCACGCTACCGGCTGAGCCGAAAGGGGCGGCCCACGCCGCGCGTGGGCCGCCCCTCCCCCCGTGGGCCGCGCTCAGAGGGTCAGTTTCCAGCTGTTGAGCTTGCCGGTGTCCGAGGCGGCCACGTCCTGGACGCGGAGCTTCCATGTGCCGTTGGCGGTCTCGCTGGACGCGTCGACCGTGTAGGTGGTGTTGACGTCGTCCGCGGAGTCCGAGGTGCTGGAGGACTTCAGGCGATACGTCGAGCCGTCCGGGGCGACCAGGTCGAGCACCAGGTCACCGCGGTAGGTGTGGGTGATGTCGACGCCGACCTGGAGGGCGGAGGGCGCGTTGCCGGTGCGGCCGCTGACGGCGATCGAGGACTCGACGGCCGCCCCGTTGTCCGGGATCGAGAGGGCGGTGGTGTTGGAGAAGGTCGTGCCCGTGGTCGTACCGCTCACGGCCTGCACGGTCTTCGTCGCGTCCGCGAGGCCCGCGCCGCAGCCGCCGGAGCAGGTGCCGGGCAGGGCACGGGCGTTGTTCTTGATGGCGGTCTCGATCTGGGCCGGGGTGAGCGAGGCGTTCGCCGACTTCATCAGCGCGACCAGGCCCACGATGTGCGGGGTGGCCATGCTCGTGCCCTGGTAGTACGCGTACGACTCCGAGGAGGGGGTCTTCGTACCGGAGTTCAGCGTGGAGTAGATGCCGTTGGCGGTGGCCGTGCTCATGTCGCCGCCGGGGGCGGAGATGTCGACGATCGAGCCGTAGTTGGAGTAGGAGGCCCGGGAGCCGCTGCGGCCGGTCGCGGCGACGGTGATGACGTTGTTGCAGCTCGCCGGGGAGTAGTCGGCGGCGTTGTCGTTGTCGTTGCCCGCCGCGACGACGACCGTCGTGCCCCGGTTCACCGCGGCGGTGATGGCGCTCTGGGTGGCCGAGGTGCAGGCGCCGCTGCCGCCGAGGCTCATGTTGATGACCTTGGCGACGTTGGCGTTGGCCGGAACGCCGGAAACGGTGCCGCCGGAGGCCCAGGTGATGGCGTCGATGATGTCGGAGTCGTAGCCGCCGCACTTGCCGAGGACGCGCAACGGGGAGATCTTCGCACCGTAGGCGATACCCGCGATGCCCTTGTTGTTGTTGGTGACCGCCGCGATGGTGCCCGCCACGTGCGTGCCGTGCCAGGACGAGTCACTCGCCGGGATGCCGGAGCCGCACTCGTTCGCCGCGTAGTGGTCGCCCGGGTCGGCCGGGTTGCTGTCGCGTCCGTCGCCGTCGACGGAGACCGCCGTGTCGGAGATGAAGTCGTAGCCGGCGACGACGTTCGCGGCGACGTCGGTGTGCGCCACGTAACCGGTGTCGATGACGGCGACCGTCACCCCGCTGCCGGTGGAGGTGGACCAGGCCCCGGGGACGTTCATGCCCGCCTTGGCCTCGTACAGGTCCCACTGCTTGGTGTACTCGGTGTCGTTCGGCTCGGCCTGCGGCGTGTTCAGCCGGTCCGGCACGGCGTACGCGACCTGCGGGTCGGACCGGTACCGCGCGATGACGTCGGCGACGTCCTTCGTGCCGAGCCTGTCTCCGAGGTCGACGAGGGCCGCGCCGGTGCCGAGGCGGCGTGCGAAGTCGAGGTCTTCGCCCGCTTCCTTGCCCTTGGTCTCGGCGTCGGCGGAGGCGGCGGAGTTGGAGGTGGCCTCGGCGGCGCCGGACTTGTATCCGACGATGAGGCGCTCGGCGGGAGCGGCGACGGCCTGCGCGGTGGCCTGTGCCACCGGGGTGACCGCCACCTTGCCGGTGGAGGTCGCGGTGGACGGCTGGGCCGCGACCGTGGTGGTCATTCCGGCCAGCAGGGCCGCGGAGACCGCGGCGACGGATATCAGCTTCCGTCGGACTTCTCGTGAGGGGGCGGGACGCAAGGGCTTGCCTTTCGTGGCCGGCTCCGGGCGGTGCGAGACGCGGCGGAGCAGCGGTCGAATCGCTTCGTCGTCGAAGCGGCGGGGGGTGCAGTCCAGAAGCGGCGCGGTGGCCGGCCATACGTCGCGAGCGACCGGTCAGGGGTTGCCTGTGGGTCGGCTGTGCCCGAACGATAGGCAAAGCCCAGGTAATACGGATACAGGGGAAACCCTCGATCTGGCCGGTAACCGACCCTCGAGCGAGCCCAGTTGGCCGAGAGTGCCCGGTTTCACCCGGCCGGCGGATCTGAACGCGGGGCCCCGTGTCCCCGTACTTCACTGTGCGGCCGCGTCTGCGCGCGATGCCGTACGGCCGCACCCGCCGCCCCCACCCCCGCGAGGAGACCCACCGGATGACCGCACACCGCACCGCCACCGCGGCCGCTGTCGCCGTGGCGGCCCCGCTGCTCCTCATGACGTGGGCCGCGGGTCCGGCCCAGGCGCACGGCGCACCGACGGATCCGGTCAGTCGAGTGGTGGCGTGCTCGCCGGAAGGCGGCAGCAACACCGCTACGGCGGCCTGCAAGGCGGCGATCGCGGCGAACGGCGCACCCTTCACCGCCTGGGACAACCTCCGGGTCGCCGGTGTGGCCGGCCGGGACCGCCGGCTAATCCCGGACGGGCAGCTGTGCAGCGGGGGCCTGCCCGCCTACAAGGGACTGAACCTGGCCCGCGCCGACTGGCCCTCGACGCGGATGACGCCGGGCGCGACCTTCACGCTCTCCTACAGTTCGACGATTCCGCACACGGGAACCTTCAAGCTGTATCTGTCCAAGCCCGGGTACGACCCGACCAAGCCCCTCAAGTGGTCCGATCTGCCGACGAAACCGTTCGCCACGGCCACCGATCCCGCGCTGGTGAACGGTGCCTACCGGATCAAGGCCACGCTGCCCTCCGACCGGACAGGCCGGCAGATGCTGTACACCATCTGGCAGAACACGAGCACGACGGACACGTACTACTCGTGCTCGGACGTGGTCTTCCCGAGCGCGAGCGGTGGCGGCGGGGCCGCCGCGCCGACGACCTCGTCCCCGGCGCGTGCGACAGCCACGGCCACCCGGAAGGCTCCGCAGAGCCCGCGGACGACCACCGCCCCCGCCGACCGGTCACCGTCGCCCGCCCCGGAGAGCAGCGCGGCGACGACCGTGGTGACCGCGCCCGACCATCTCACGCCGGCCGCGGACACCTCGTCCGGCTCCAGCAACACGCTCCCCCTCGTCGCAGGGGCGGGGGGAGCGGCCGCGTTGCTGCTCACCGCCGGCGTCGCCATCACGCTGCGCCGCCGCCGGTGAGCGGTCGTCCGGGTTCCGTCAGTTGACGGTGACCGCCGGGCTGCCCGACTGGGTGGTGTCGCTGACGGGTGCGTACTTCGCGGTGAAGTAGCCGCTGGCGAAGCAGAGCGACGAGCCCGAGGACTTCGTGAACGCCTGGTTGGTGAAGGTGATGCTGTTGTCGGTGTTGCTCGACGTGCCGGTCAGGCTGGGCGCCTGGTAGACGCAGTTGATGCTGCCCAGCAGGGTGCGCAGGACGACGGTGGTCTGGATGGTGGAGCCCGCGGCCGGGGTCACGGTGACCGTGCCGGCCGAGGCGACCGCGGTGGTGTACGGAAGATTGTTGACCGTGACGCTGGTGACGCCGAGCACGCCGATGACATTGCTGGTGCAACTGCCGAAGGTGTGGGCGCTGAGCGACTCGGTGGCCGTGCCGGGGGCCGTCGGATTGTCGGTGACGGAGGCGGTGAAGGCGGACGCGGCACAGGAGACACCGCTCGTGCCGGTCGCGCTGGAGTAGAGCGTGGCGGCGGTGCCGCTCGCCAGTGAGGCGGTGAGGACGTCACCGGTGGCGACGGCGGCGCCGCCGGCGGTGAGCACCGGGGTGTCGTCCGCCGATGCGGGGGCGATCGCGGAGACCGAGAGCGCGGCGGCGGTGCCGAGGAGGGCGAGCAGGGATCGAGTGCGCATGGGGGTGCCTCTTTCTCAGACGGGCGTGCGGGTGTGTACGGCGCCGCCGCGGACATGCCGCCACGGCGGACCGCTGCCGGTCCGTGACGCCTTCTCCTTACGTCACGGACCGGCAGCGGAAGCCGGGCGACCGGACACGGCCCAGGGGGGAAAGTGCCGTGCCGGTGCCGCGGGGGGAGGTGGATTCAGCGTTGGAGCGCACCGCACGTTCAGACGTGCCACGGCCACCCCGCGAGGAGCGGGGGGTCCAGGAGGTGGCATACGTGCCGCGCATCGGATCCGGCGCCACGGATCCATGGGAAACAAGGCAGAGTTGTAGACCCCATAAATGGTCAACGTCAAGGCGTAGTAAGGAAGTTGAAGGTCATCACGGCCTCAAGTGCGAGGTCAGGACGGCCCGGCCTCCACAGGTGTTACACAATCAACATCCCTTTGCCACAAGTCTCTTGACCCGCGAATGTAACCCCCGGTAACTTCCACTTGGTTACTGCCGCGTAACGAGAAAGCCCTTGCGACCGCCGGGAGTCGTGAGGAGGCGTGCGCGGCAGCCGCTGTCCGCGCCAGGACAACGTGCCCGTTGAAGCCCCACCTGCATGACTATGTCCAGGGAGCAGAACATGGCCTCGTCCTCGGACGCCACGGCGTCCACCGATTCGACCCCCGAGAACCCCGAAAGCGGTTCCGGCAGACGTGGGCGGGTCCGCCTGCGCCGCGCCGCGGTGATGGCGGTGCCTGCCACCGCGGTCGCCGCAGGACTGATGATCCTCACCGCCCAGGGTGCCCTGGGAGTGCAATTCGCCATCTCCGGCATGCCGTTCACGGTCACGGCCACCGAGCTCAACGGCACCGGCTTCGAGCAGTTCGGCAACCTCGACAACATGGCCGACGGCAGCCCGAACGCCGGCGACACCGGCGGCCAGGTCCTCGTCATCACCTCCGCGATCAAGAACGCGACGCTCACCAAGCTGTGCCAGAGCGTCGACCTGGGCGGTACGAACCTGGTCATCACCGCGGGCGGCGGCACGGACAAGGTGCAGGCGACCAACCTGACGACCGACTCGACCGAGCTGTCGGGCGACGCGGCCTTCAACAACATCGAGATCGGCAACGACGCGAGCACGCTCGACAAGGCCGGGGTCCAGGGGAACAAGGGCGTCTTCAGCCAGCAGGCCGACACCGTCCACATCGGGAACCTGCGGCAGACCAACTACGCCACCACGGCCGCGGTGTTCAAGCTCCCCGGTCTCAAGCTCCGCTTCAGCGACTCGGGCTGCTGATGCCGGCCGTCCGGGATCTGCGGTCCGGTTTCCGGCAGTGGCGTGCGGACCGCCCCTTCTGGGGCGGTCTGCTGCTCACCCTGGGCGGAGCGGAGATCCTCCTCACCGAGAAGGCGTCCCTGAAGGTCGTCATGCACATCGGGATGCAGGGCATGGCGGGCTATCTACTGCCGACCATCATGATCCTGTGCGGTCTGCTGATCCTCTTCAACCCGGCGCAGCGCCTGTTCTACTCACTGCTCGGCATCCTCCTCTCCCTCGGTACCTGGCTGACCTCCAACCTCGGCGGCTTCTTCATCGGCCTCCTCCTCGGAGCGACCGGCAGCTGCCTGGCCTTCGGCTGGCTTCCGCACCAGGAGCCGCGCAAGCGGCGTCTGCTGCGCAGACGCCGTCGACAGCAGATGGCGACCGAGGCGTAGAGAAGGGGTAGGGAAGGGGTCCCGCCCCGGCCGAGCCCAGGGCAATGGGCGGCCGGGGCGGGAGCTGCGAAGGGACGACCCCAGGACGCGGGCCGGCCTCCGACTTGCCTGTACGCGCAGGGAATTTGCCCTCCCACGCAGTGGACGCCGGACGAACTCTCTCGGGAACGCCACCCTCGCATAGCGTGGACGCGCCATACACCGACGTCCGAGCGCCAGGGAGGCTCCCGATGGGAACCCCAAGTCCCTTGACGGGAAACCCGAGTCCCCTGGTGATGGACGCGACGGGCCGTGACATCCACGCGGAAGCCACCCGCATCCGCGCGCGCGGGCCCGCGACCCGCGTCGCTCTCCCCGGTGGTGTCGAGGCCTGGGCGGTCAGCAGCCCCGAGCTGCTCAAACGACTGCTCGTGGACCCACGGGTGTCCAAGGACCCGCGCCGGCACTGGCCCGCCTGGATCAACGGGGAGATCTCCCCCGAGTGGCCGCTGTTCACCTGGGTCGCGGTGCAAAACATGTTCACCGCGTACGGCGGCGACCACAAGCGGCTGCGGACCCTGGTCTCCACGACGTTCACCGCCCGCCGCACGGCCGCGCTGCAACCCCGTATCGAGGAGATCACCACCGGCCTCCTCGACCGCATCGCCGAGGCCGGAGAACACGGGGGAGTCGTCGATCTGCGGGAGGAGTTCTGCTATCCGATCCCCATCCAGGTGATCAGCGAACTCTTCGGCCTGCCCGAGGACGGACGGGCCGACCTCAGGGACCTGGTGGACAGCGTCTTCCACACCTCCGCGCAGCCCGAGGAGGTGACGAGCAACTACGCCAGGCTGTACGCCGTACTGGGTGAACTGGTCACCGAGAAGCGGAGGTCACCCGGCGACGACCTGACGTCCGGCCTCATCGCGGCCCGCGACGAGGGCGACGGCCGGCTGAGCGAGCAGGAGCTGCTCGACACGCTGGTCCTGATGGTCAGCGCGGGTCACGAGACCACGGTCAACCTCATCGACAACGCCGTGCACGCCCTGCTCACCCACCCCGAGCAGCTCGCGCACCTCCGCGCCGGACGTGCCACCTGGGACGACGTGATCGAGGAGACCCTGCGGGCCGAGGCCCCCGTCGCGAGCCTGCCGCTGCGCTACGCCGTCGAGGACCTCGACCTCGCCGAACTGGGCGGCCCGGACGGCACGGTGATCGGCCGGGGCGAGGCGATCCTCGCCGCGTACGCCGCCGCCGGACGCGATCCCGAGCGCCACGGCAAGGACGCGGACCTCTTCGACATCACCCGGGCCGACAAGGAGCACCTCGCCTTCGGACACGGCGTACACCGCTGCCTCGGCGCCCCGCTGGGCCGTCTGGAGGCCCGCGTCGCCCTGCCCGCCCTCTTCGACCGCTTCCCTGGTCTCCAACTAGCCGTGGATTCATCTGAGTTGGAGCCGGTGGACTCCTTCATCTCGCACGGCCACCGCACCCTGCCCGCCCGGATCCGTTAGGGCCGTCAGGGTCCGTTAGGGACCATTAGGGGCCGTCAGGGTCCGGCGCTCACTCCCCGTGCCACCAGGACAGGAGCCGGTTCCAGCCGCTTGGCCGGTGGTCGGGCTCCGAGACGGGGGGCTCGGTCGCGAGAGCCGGGAGGGGGCTCGCGGACGACTGCCGCTCGCTCTCGGGTCGCTGGACCGTCGCGGTGGGCGGGAAGCGTACGGGCAGCGCGGCCAGCGCACGGTGGAACGGGCCTGGCCGCCAGGCCAACTCACCTACTGCTACGTCCAGTTCGATGTCCGGGAGGCGATCGAGGAGCTTTTCCACCGCGGCCGCCGCGATCAGCCGGGCCGGGCCCCGCGCCGGGCAGTTGTGCGGGCCCGCGCTCCAGGCCAGGTGGGCACGGTTGCCCGCCCGCTGATCGGCCGTCAGCGCGGGGTCGGTGTTGGCGGCGGCGAGACTGACGACCAGCGGATCACCCGCGCGCAGCACCGCTCCCTCGTACACGACGTCGTGCAGCGGATAGTGCACGGCGTAGTTGGCGATCGGTGGATCGGTCCACAACACCTCGTCGAGGGCGTCCTCCACCGGGAGGCTGCCGCCGGACAGATCGCCCGCGAACCGGTCGTCGGACAGCAGCAGCCGCAGACTGTTCGCGATCAGGTTCTGCTGGGGCTCGGTACCGGCGCCCATCAGCACCACGAGGGTGTGGATCATCTCCTCGTCGGTGAGGCCCGCGGGGTGCGCCATCAGCCAGGACGTCATGTCCTGACCGGGGTTGCCCCGCTTCAGCGCGACCAGGTCGAGCAGGGTGCTGGTCAGCAGTTCGTCGGCCTTCTCCGCGTCCACCCCGTCGAAGATCCCGGACATGCCCTCGACCAGCCGGACCCCGTACTCGGCCGGGCAGCCGAAGAGGTGGTTGAAGACCAGCAGCGGAAGGACCTGCGCGTACTCACCGAGCAGATCCGCCGTGCCGAGCGGCGCGAAGCGGTCGATGAGGGTGTCGGCGCTGCGCTCCACATAGCCGCGCAGGGTGTTCGGATCGACGAGCGCGAGGCCGTCGGTGATCGCGCCGCGCAGCCTCTCGTGCTGCTCGCCGTCGGTGAACAGGGCGTTGGGCCGGTACATCATCATCGGCACGACCGGACTGCCCGGCGGGACGGTTCCGTCGGCGAGGTCGCGCCAGCGGCGGGGGTCCTTGGAGAAGGTCTCCGGGCTGCGCAGGACGTGCAGGGCGGCGTCGTAGGAGGTGACGAGGGTGGCTCTGACACCGGGTGCGAGCTCGACGGGCGCGGTCGGTCCGGCCGCGCGCAGCCGCCGGTAGACGGCGGCGGGGTCGGCCGCGAACGCGGGCCCGTACAGAGGCTCGTGCGCCGGGCACCCAGGTGGCGGTCCGGGCGGTGGTGGTTCGGAGGTCACACGGGCTCCAGTTCGCCGCTGCGGGTCATGAGGTACTCGACGAGGGCGATCAGCGCCTCGGTGGACGAGACCCGGTCGCGGGCGTCGCAGCGCACGAGCGGGGTCGAGGGCAGCAGGTCGAGAGCCTCGCGGACCTCGTCCAGGTCGTGCGACGCGCAGGCGTCGTCGAAGTCGTTGAGGGCGACGGCGTACGGCAGACCCAGCTCCTCCAGTACGCCCATGACGTCGAAGGACTCGGACAGCCGCCGGGTGTCCGCCAGTACCAGCGCGCCGAGCGCTCCGCTGGTCAGGTCCCTCCAGAGTCCGGTGAAGCGGTGCTGCCCGGGCGTGCCGAAGAGGTAGAGCACCAGGGCGTCGCTGAGGGTGAGGCGGCCGAAGTCGAGGGCGACGGTGGTGGTCGTCTTCTCTCTCGAACCGGCGAGGTCGTCGACGTGGGCGCCGGCCTCGGTCATCACCTCCTCGGTGCGCAGCGGCCGGATCTCGGAGAGCGCGCCGACGAACGTGGTCTTGCCGACCGCGAAGTGGCCCACGACCAGCAGTTTGACCGCGGTCCGCACACCGGGGCCGAGGTGGACGTCGTCAGAGTCGGGCGCGGAGCCCATCCAGTACCTCCTGGAGGATGCGGGCGTCGGAGAGACGAGCGGCCGGTATCGGCGCCCGGGTGGCGAGGTGACCGCTGTCCATCAGGTCGGCGATCAGTATTTTGGTGACGCTGACCGGGAGTTCCAGATGACCGGCCACCTCGGCGACCGACAGCGCTCCGGGCCGGCACAGCTCCATCATTCGGCGCTTCTCCGGGCTCAGCCCCATCAGCGGCAGGTCGTCGGCGGCGATCAGCAGGGTGACGAGGTCGAGGGTGTTGCGGGAGGGGTGGGCGCGGCCGTCCGTGACGACGTACGACCGCACCAGCCTCCCTCCCGGCCGGCGCCCGGGCGTCATGCCGGGCTGCCGGTGTCCTGCCGGGCCGGGCTGGTCAGCTCCTTGCCGAGCCGGTCGACCAACTTGTGCATGCGGTACGTGACCGCCTCCATGTCCACGTTCTCGCTGGTGGACACCGCGAGATGGGCGCCCTCGCCGGCGGCGACGAGGAAGACGTACCCGTGCGCGAACTCGATCAGGGTCTGCCGCCACGGCGCGGTCGCGCTGCCGCAGAACTCGGCCGTGCTGCGGCTGATCGACTGCACCCCGGACAGGCCCGCGGCCAGCCGCTCGGCGTCATCGCGGTGGATGTCCGCGGAGTGGGCCCGGAGCATGCCGTCGGCGGACAGCAGGATGGCGTGCCGCGCCTCCGGCACCTTCAGGACCTCGTCGAGCATCCACCCCAGCTCGTTGGTCATGGGCGCGATCATCCCTGTGTGTTCCCTTCGGATTCGTGGGGGGCTTCGATGTCGTAGGGGGTTCGGGCGTCGTAGGGGGGTTCGGTTTTCTCGGGGGACACGGCCCGGGTGTGTGCGGGGGGTGCGATGTCCCGCTCGGCCCGCGCGGAGCGGGTGCCGCGCGCGAAGGCGCCCATGCGCCGAGCGTTCTCCTCCGCGGAACGGCCCCCGCCCTCCTCGGCCGGGGCTGCCACTGCGGCCGGGGGCTGTTCGGCGGCCGGCGCGGGTACGGGCGCGCGGCGGCGCCGCTTGGGCAGTCCGCCGGCCGTCGTCGCCTCCGCGAGCGCGCTCGTCCGGGCCGTACGCCGGGGCGCGCGCGCCGGTTCCACGGGCGGCGAGGGCGGCTGGACCGGGTCGGCGTGGGTGAGCAGCGCGGCCGGTACGAAGACCACGGCGCGGACGCCGCCGTACGGGGAGCGGGTGTCCACGGAGACGTCGAATCCGTAGCGGGTGGCGAGGACGCCGATGACGGCGAAGCCGAACTGGGGCGGGTCGTCGAGACGGGTGACGTCGACCGCCCGGCGGCCGGTCAGCAGCGCGCCGGCGTGCTCGGACCCGCGGCTGTCCATGCCGACGCCCGCGTCGTCGATGACCACGACGGCGCCGTTGTGCACCGCCTGCACGCTGACCTCGACCGTGGTGTTCGGCTGTGAGTGGCGCGCGGCGTTGTCCAGCAGTTCGGCGACCGCGAGGACGACCGGCTCGACGGCCCGGCTCTCGACGGCGATGTCGGCCTGCCCGTTGATGCGGATGCGCCGGTAGTCGCGGATGCGGGAGGTCGCGCCGCGGACGACCTCGATCAACGGGGAGGTGGCCCGTTGGCGTCCGGGCCAGGAGCCGCACAGGACGGCGATGGCCTGGGCGCGCCGGCCGAACTGGGCGTTGGTGTGGTCGATCTCGAGCAGGTCGCACAGTACGTCGGGGTGGTCGTGCCGGTCCTGCATCTCCGAGATGGACACCTGCTGCTCGTTGGCGAGGGCCTGGATCGAGCGCATCGACGCCTTGAGGGCGGCTTTCGCGGACTGGTCGGCGCGGGCCTGCGCATGCCGCACGGCGTCGGAGAAGCGCTCCAGGAGGCCGTCGAGGCACTTCGCGAAGTCGGTGTCGGCCAGCCGCGCGTCGAGCAGTCCGACGGCGGGCAGGGCCGGTGCGGACGCGGTGGCGGGTTGCCCCGTCGCGGCGAGATGCCGACCGGCCTCAGGGAAGGTCTGCCCCTCCGCAGCAAGGTGTCCCCCGGCCGCCGAGGAGAATCGACCCGCCGGAGGATGTGGCCGGCCCGTCGCCGGTGCGGGCTGGTGCGGGGCGCTCTCGAGCGCGGGCAGACGGACCGCGACCAGGTGGCGCAGCTCCTCGTCCCGGGCCCGTAGCGCGTCCGCGAGCTCGGCGCTCCGGCCGCGCTGCCGTCCGGTGATCCCGCGCTGGCGCACCAGCAGCACGGTGACGGCGAGCAGGCCGACGGCCAGGCACCAGAACGCCGCCTCCGGTATCCGTTCGGTCATGAAGTCCTCAATGGCATATGCAAGTTGACGGGTCGCACGACCGTAGCCGTCCGCCGGCGCAAGCGCTTGCCCTCGCGCGCAAGGAAGTTGCCGTGGGGCGCACGGACTGTATGCACTAGGCTGACGAGGAGTAACTACCGCTAGCTGCACGGGAGTTGAGAGTGCCGTTGCCCGCGGAAAGCTACATCGTGGAATCACAGACGACCGCGGAGGTGGATCCGCGCGAGCGGGCCGACTTCTGGAGCGAGCACGTCGGGTCCTACCAGTCCACCATGGGCTACCGGTACGCGCGCACCGACGACTTCCGTGGCGCGACGGTCCGCCAGCGCACCGAGCGGTATCAGCTCGTCAAGTTCTGGTCGGACGAGATCACGTACAGCAGGACCGCCCACCAGGTCCGCCAGGACCCCGACGAGGACTACCGATTACTGCTGCCGCTCAGCGGGGAGATGGTGCTGCGGCAGGACGGCCAGGAGGCCCGGCTGACACCGGGCACCGGCACCCTCGTCAGCTTCGGGGCGCCCTTCGAGTGTCTCCAGGACGCCTCGACGCACGCGTTCGTCCTCACCATCCCCGCCTGCGAGGTGGACGGCCCGCTGAACCGCAAGTCCCCGCTGGCCACCGGGCTCGACCTGAGCAGGGGCCTCGGCCGGGTGGTGAGCTCCATGATCAACGACCTGCACGCGGAGCGCGACCACCTCACCGACCCCCACTTCAACGCCGTCTCCGACCGCGTCGTCGAGCTGCTGTGCATGCTCGTCCTCGGCGACGACCGCCCCGACGGGGCGGGCCAACTCACCGACGTGGAGACGATGGTTCGCCGCTACGTCCGTGAACACGCCGCCGACCCCGGCCTCACCGGTACGTCCATGGCGCACGCCCTCGGCTGGTCCCTGCGCCAGATCCAGCTGGCCCTGCAGCGCGCCGGCACCACCCCGCGCGACCTCATCCGCGAGGAGCGGCTGCGGCTGGTCCGTGAGCGCCTCCAGTGCACCGACTGCGAGCACCTGACCATCACCGACCTCGCCTTCACCTCGGGATTCTCCTCGGCGAGCGCGCTGAGTACGGCGTTTCGGCAGCGGTACGGGGTGAGTCCGCGGGAGATGCGCTCCGGGGGGCGGCGACCGTGACGCCGTTGCTCTCGGCACCCCTGGGCCGGGGCCGCGCCCCCGGTCCCCGGCCGCCGCGGTCCGTTGCCCACGGGCCGGTGGGGACGCGAGCGACCCTTGCCCGGCCCTGTTCCGGCCCACTCCCGGGTTGATGGGACTGCCGGATCACACCATCCTTGTACATATGGTGAAAATCCCGGGCGATACGGGGCGGGCGACCACGGCCGGTGACGCCATGGTGGTGGTCGACGCGCACGGAATCGTCACCGGCTGGAGTGAGGGCGCGCGTCTGCTGACCGGGTACGCCGCGGCGGAGATCACCGGCCGCCCGGTGTCGGAGCTGCTGGACGGGGACCCGGGCGAGGCCTGGCGGGCGCTGCTGACGAGCGGCGGCAACGGCGTGGTCGCCGTACGGCACGGGGACGGCCGGCGGACCGAGCTGGCCCTGCGGGCGTGCCCGCTCCAGGACGAGCACGGGGAGCCGAGCGGATACGTGATCACCGCGGCGCCGGACGAGCAGGGCCGCGGCCTGGGAGAGCTGGCGTTCAAACAGGCGTCGGTGTCGATGTCGGTGTTCGACACCGAACAGCGCTACCTGCGGATGAACGACACCGCCTGCCGGGTCATGGGCGTCCAGGAGGCCGAGGTCCTGCACCGCTACTTCCCGGACACCGTCGAGAACGCGGAACACAGCCGCGGCTTCTTCAACCATCTGCGCAAGGTCGTCGAGACCGGCCGCCCCGTCCACTACGAGAGCTGGACCCGGGCCCCCTCCGGACTGCGCATGAACGCGTGGAACATCGAGATGTGGCCGCTGCGGTCCCCCTCCGGGCAGCTGCTCGGCGTCTCGCTGGCCGGCTTCGAGAACACCGAGCAGTACCGGGCCCGGCGGCGGCTCGCCCTGCTGAGCAAGGCCGCCGCCGACATCGGTACGACGCTGGACGTGATCCACACCGCCCGCGAGCTGGCCCAGCTGGCCGTACCCGAGCTGGCCGACTTCGTGAGCGTGGACCTGCTGGACGCGGTGGTCGCGGGCGAGGAGCCAGTCGGCGGCCCGGTGGACGCCGATGTGGAGCTGCGCCGGGTCGCGCACCGCTCCCGTGCCGCCGACGCGCCGGGGACGGTGATCGATCTGGGCGCGGCGGAGGTCTACCCGTCCTCCTCCCCGCCGATCCGCGCTCTGGTCACCGGGCACGCGGTGCTCACCAGGACCGGTGACCCGGACGTCGACGGGTGGCTCGCCCGGCACGGCACCCGGGCCGCCACGCCATACCAGCCGCGCCGCCAGAACCTCTCCATGATGGCAGTACCGCTGGTGGCGCGCGGTACGACCATGGGGGTGGCGGTCTTCGTACGGCTGCTCACCGCCGAGCGCCCGGACGCATTCGACCACGACGACGTGTCGCTGGCCCAGGAGCTCGCCAGCCGCACGGCCGTCTGCGTGGACAACGCCCGCCGGTACGGCAAGGAGCGTACGACCGCGCTGGCCCTGCAGCGCAGTCTGCTGCCCCAGGCCATGGCCGGTCAGGCGGCGGTCGAGTTCGCCTCCCGCTACCTTCCGGCGCTGTCGCGGGCGGGCGTCGGCGGCGACTGGTTCGATGTGATCCCGCTGTCCGGGACGCGGGTGGCGCTCGTCGTCGGCGATGTCGTCGGGCACGGCATCCATGCCTCGGTCACCATGGGCCGGCTCCGTACGGCGGTATGGACTCTGGCCGACGTCGACCTGCCCCCGGACGAGCTGCTCACCCACCTCGACGACCTGGTCGGACATCTGGCGGACGACGAGAGCCCGACGGGCGCGGAGATCGGCGCCACCTGTCTGTACGCGGTGTACGACCCGGTGTCCGGGCACTGCGCGATCGCCGCCGCGGGGCACCCGCCGCCCGCGGTGCTGTTCCCGGACGGCACCGTGAAGGTCGTCGAGGTGAGCGCGGGACCGATGCTCGGCGTGGGCGGCCTCCCCTTCGAGGCCACCGAGCTGCACCTGCCGGAAGGCTCCGTCCTCGCCCTCTACACCGACGGTCTCTTCGCGGCCCGCCACCTCGACGCGGACGCGGGTACGGCCGTGCTGTGCAGCGCGCTGACGGTCCCCGCCGGAAATCTGGACGACGCCTGCGACAACGTGCTCCAGGTGCTGCTCCCGCAGCACCCCACCGACGACGTGGCCCTGCTGCTGGCCCGCACCCGCACTCTGGACAGCGACGAGGTGGCGGTGTGGGACCTGCCCGCCGATCCGGCGGAGGTCGCCTCCGCCCGGCAGTACGCCACCGAGCAGCTGACCCGCTGGGGGCTCGACGAGGTCGCGTTCGTCACCGAACTCGTCGTCAGCGAACTGGTCACCAACGCCATCCGCTACGGCGGCGCCCCCATCCAGCTCCGGCTCATCCGCGACCGCGCCCTCATCTGCGAGGTCTCCGACGCCAGCAGCACCTCTCCCCATCTGCGCCGGGCCCACACCTTCGACGAGGGCGGCCGCGGGCTGCTCCTCGTCGCCCAGCTCACCGACCGCTGGGGCAGCCGCACCACCAGCGCCGGAAAGACGATCTGGGCCGAACAGGCGCTGCCGTTCGAGTGACGCGGCCTCGCGGTCGCTACTGGAAGTCGCAGCCGGGGTTGGGCGCGTCCTCCGAGAACGGCGAGCCGTGGGGCAGGACGTACAGCACGTCCAGGACGACGGGGACCGAGCCCTCGTTGCGGCCGATGTGCACATGACCGGGGCCCGGGGGCTCGGTGATCGTACGGCCGGCCGGGTAGGTGCCGTCCGGCTCACAGCCCGCGTCGAAGTGGCTCAGGGTGCCCTGCTTCACGAAGCCGTACAAGGGCCCGTCGTGGTAGTGCCAGCCGGTGCTCTGGCCGGATGGGACGGTGATCTCGCGGAGGGTGTAGTCCGTGTTCCCCACGGTGGTCTGATACAGCAGCTTCGCGGTGACACCGGCGCCGGGAGGAGTAGCGTACGCGGTCCCGGCGACCAGCGACATGGCCGACAGGCCGACAACTACGGCGCCCGTCACTCCCGTACGCAGCATGGCACGGGCAGCGGAAACCTCACGCGTCATCTCGTCCTCCCCCATGTGAACGCAACACCCCGCCAACGGCGGGTCCGCGCCCCATCATTGAACATCCGCGCCCCATGCGGAAGGTGCGATACCGCCCAACTCGCCCGTCACGTCTCCAACTAGTGACGATGCGACGACGACGCACCGCCGCAGGCCATCTCCGGCATATGCCCGCTCACTTGACGGCCGAGTGTGACACACGGTTGGCTCCGGCCCAACGAAAGTACGACAGTCGGTGCACAACGTCCCGACGTCGCACCGCTCTCACCCTCCCCGTCCCGCCGCTGGGCCGCACAGCAAGGTGCCGCACCCATGAACATGTCCCCCACTTCTCACCACTTCCCCGGATCCCCGCACCGCGCCGCCCTCGTCGCCATCCTCGCCGCGGGCTGTCTGCTCGCGGCCGGCTGCTCCGCCTCCGGCGGATCGAACGAAACGAGCGACGGCTCGGCGGGGAAGGCGGGCACCGGCCGGATCAAGGTCGCCCTGATCACCCACGGCGCCCGCGGAGACGCGTTCTGGGAACTGGTGCGCAAGGGCGCACAGGCGGCGGCCGCCAAGGACAACATCGACCTGACGTACGCGAGCGACTCCGAGGCCGCCGCCCAGGCGAGCCTGGTACGGGACGCGATCCGCGACCGGGTGGACGGCATCGCGCTGACGCTGGCCAAGCCGGAGGCGATGCAGAGCGCGGTCAGCGCGGCCAAGGCGGCGGGGATACCCGTGGTCGGCCTCAACTCCGGGATCGACGCCTGGAAGTCCGAGGGCCTGCTGGAGTACTTCGGCCAGGACGAGAGCGTCGCGGGCCGGGCCACCGGCGACAAACTGGACGAGCTCAAGGCCAAGCACGCCCTCTGTGTCATCCACGAACAGGGCAACATCGCGCTGGAGGCCCGCTGCGCCGGGGTGAAGAAGACGTTCGGCGGCGAGACCGACCTGCTCTATGTGAACGGCACCGACATGGACGCGGTGGGCGCCGCCGTCACGGCCAAACTGCGCGCGGACCCGAGCGTCGACGAAGTCGTCACGCTGGGCGCACAGTTCGCGCTCGCCGCGGTGAAGTCGGTGAAGGCCGCGGGCAGCAAGGCCCAGGTCGCCAGCTTCGACCTCAACAACGGGCTGGTGAAGTCCGTGCAGAGCGGGGACGTGCAGTTCGCGGTGGATCAGCAGCCCTACCTCCAGGGCTATCTGGCCGTGGACTCGCTCTGGCTCTACCACTCCAACGGCAACTTCAGCGGCGGCGGGACCGCTCCCGTGCTCACCGGACCCGCGTTCGTCACCAAGGAGAACGTCTCCTCGGTCGCGAAGTTCGCGGCGAACGGGACCCGCTGATCTGCCGCCGCCCGCACAGGCGGCACCAAGGTTTTCCGTCCCTCACGGTGCGTACGATCACTTGTACGGATAGCATCCTGCGCACCCCATGTGCTTCGGCAGGACCACCCCTCTTGCCCTCGTCAGAACCCTTCCTCTCTTCGCTGATCGCTCTAGGACGACGATGTCTCCACGGACCGGTGCCCGGCGCCGTCTCGGCTCCATACGTCTCTCCCTGATCCTGCTGGCGCTGGTCCCCAGCGTCACTCTCGCCGCCATGTGGGGTGTGACGACGACGCAGATCTTCTCGGAGGGGCTGCGCCTGCGCGAACAGACGGGGCTGAGCCGGTCGACCGGCGCCATGGGCACCGAGGCGACGCTCGCGCTGCAGCGGGAACGCAGTCTGTCGGCCGCCTGGCTGGCCTCGCCGCACGGTTCCCGGGCCGCCCTGGACCAGCAGCGCATGCGCACGGACACCGAGGTCGCGAAGCTGGTGCGCCGGTCCGAGGACTTCAGGAACGCGCCCGCCCGGATCGGGGACCGGATGTACTCGGTCATCGCCTCGGTGGGCAGCCTCGAGTACTACCGGGGCCAGGTGGACCACCCCACCGACATCACCGCCCAGCAGGCCCTGGACCAGTACACCTCGATCATCGGCGACCAGATCCACGCCTTCCAGGAACTCTCCCAGGTCGACGACGGCGACCTCACTTCGCAGGCAGGGCCGCTGATCACACTGGGGAACGCGGCGGAGCTGGTCGCGCAGGAGGACGCCCAGCTCGGCCTCGCCTGGCCCTCGGGCAAGCTCGACCAGCAGTCGTGGCAGGAGTTCGCCCAGCGGGTCGACGTACGCCGCTGGGTCGTCCAGAACCAGGTCCTCAACTCGCTGCACGGCACGGTGAAGGACCAGGTCGAACGGGTCCTCCAGGGCCAGGACTGGAAGACCCTGGAGACCGTCGAGGACCAGGTCATCGCGGCCCGGACGGCGCACGGCCAGGTGGCCAGGACGGTCGAACTGCCCCACGCGCAGGCCCGCTGGAACGCCGCGTTCGCCAGAATCTCCGCCCAGTACACGGACCTGATCCAGCAGCAGACCACGCAACTCCTCGACCGCAGCGCCGACAAGGCGCACGGCCTGCTGATCAAGGCGGCCGCGCTGAGCGCCGGCGGACTCGTCGCCCTGCTGGTGTGCGTCGTGATGTCCTGGCGCATCACCCGCTCCCTCTCCCGGCGGCTGCGCGGTCTCAGGATGGCCACGCTCAGCCTGGCCGAGGAGCGGCTGCCCGACGTGGTCGCCCGGCTGAACCGGGGCGAGAAGGTCGACGTGGAATCCGCCACCCCTCCGCTGGACTACGGCGAGGACGAACTCGGGCAGGTGGCCAAGGCGTTCAACACCGCGCAGCGCACGGCGGTGCACACCGCGGTGGAACTCGCCGACACCAGACGCGGCTTCCAGAAGGTGATCCTGGGCATCGCCCGGCAGAGCCAGAACCTGGTCAACCTGCAGCTCAGCAAGCTCGACGCGCTGGAACGCGAGCACCAGGACCCGGGGATCCTCAAGGGCCTGTACGAACTCGACTCCACCGCGAGCCAGCTCCGCCGCTACGAGGAGAACCTCGTCATCATCAGCGGCGAGCAGCCCCGGCGCAGCTGGACCGAACCGGTCGCGCTGATCGACATCCTGCACAGTGCCGTCGGTGAGGTCGCCCAGTACCAGCGGGTGGAGGTGCACACCGACGACGAGGTGTACCTGAGCCCGCCCGCGGTGGCCGACGTCATCCATCTGCTGGCCGAGCTCATCGACAACGCGACCGCCTACTCCCCCGCGCCCAGCCCGGTCGGGGTGCGGGCCGCGATGGTGGCCAAGGGCCTGGCCGTCGAGATCGAGGACCGGGGCCTCGGCCTGGCCGAGGAGGACTACGCCGCGTTCAACGCCCAGTTGGCGGTGGCCCCGCAGTTCGACGTGGTTGCGCTCGCCGACGACCTGCGGCTCGGCATGTTCGTGATCGCCCGGCTCGCCACCCGGCACGGCATCGCCGTCACCCTGCGCTCCTCGCCGTACGGCGGCACCACCGCGATCGTGCTGATCCCGCACGACATCGTGGTCCGCGAGAGCCCCGACTCCCCCGCCACGGACAGGGACGCCGCGGTACCGGCCGCGGTCGTGGCCGCGAGGGGCTCCGACGAGGCCGCGGCCGCGGAGCGGCAGACCCATGAACGTACGGAGGAGGCGCACCCCGCCGCCCGGGCCCGCACGGCCGACTCCGCCGCGCCCCGTCCCGCGCCCGGTGCCGCCCGCTGCGACGGACTCGTTCCGCTGCCGCGCCGAGTGCCGCAGACCAGCCTGGCCACGGAGCTGCGGGAGGAGGCCGCGCCTTCCGAGGCCGACGACAAGGACGCCGCCGACGCCGACGACTTCACCGCGGAGCGCGCCGCCTCCTCCCTCGCCGGCTTCCAGCGCGGGACGCTCCGGGCCCGTGACGACGAGGAGATGCCGTACGGCGACGGGGGCGAGGAACCGTCGTACGACCACGGGGACGACCAGGCCCCGACCCAGCCCGCAGACCGCTCGTGGACTCCGCCCGCCGACCGCTCGTGAAGGACAGAGAAATGACACGCCCCAGCACCGCCACACACAGCCAGCTCGACCAGCTGCTCACCGGACTGGTGGAACGGGTCGCCGATGTGAACCACGCCGTCGTGCTCTCCGAGGACGGACTGGTCGTCAGCAAGTCCACGGCGTTCGTCCGCGACGACGCCGAGCGGCTGGCGGCGACCGCGTCCGGCCTGATGAGCCTCAGCAAGGGCGTCAGCATGGACTTCCGCGGCGGCCCGGTGCGCCAGGCGCTGATCGAGATGCGCGACAGCTATCTGATCCTCACCGCCGCGGGCCCCGGCGCCCATCTCGCCGTGCTCACCAACCAGGGCGCGGACGTCGGCGTCGTGGCGTACCAGATGAACATGCTGGTGAAGAAGATCGGCGAGCACCTCAGGGCCGCACCTCGCGCGGGCGTCGCCGCCGCGGCCGACAACGGCGAGTGAGGTGAGCGAAGGCGACGCGGCCGGCCGGCTGGTACGGCCGTTCACGCTGACCGGAGGCCGCACCCGGCCCAGCCGCGCCGACTTCACCCTCATCACGTCGGTGACCGCGGTGGATCCGCCGCCCGAGGGCGCCACCCGGCCGCAACCCGAGCACTCCCGGATCCTGCGGCTGTGCGCCAAGCCGATCGTGGTGGCGGAACTCGCCGCCGAACTCGACCTGCCGGTGAGCGTGGTCGTGATCCTGCTCTGCGATCTGCTGGAGACGGGCCGCATCACCGTCCGAGCGCCTCGTCTCCTCTCCCGTACCCCGGACCTGGACCTGCTGCAGAAAGTGAGGGACGGCCTTGGCCGGCTCTGACCCCGCCGTGCGCGGAACTTCGGCACCCGCCACACCCTCCGCTCCCGACGCGGTCAAGATCCTGATCGCCGGAGGGTTCGGCGTCGGCAAGACGACCATGGTCGGGGCGGTCAGCGAGATCGTCCCGCTGCGCACCGAAGAACCCCTCACCTCCGCCGGTCTGAACGTCGACGACCTCGACGGCATCGAGGAGAAGCGGGCCACCACCGTGGCCCTGGACTTCGGGCGGATCACCCTCAGTCCCGAACTGGTCCTGTACCTCTTCGGCACCCCGGGCCAGCAGCGCTTCTGGTTCATGTGGAACGACCTCGCCATCGGCGCCCTGGGAGCCGTGGTCCTCATCGACGTCCGCAGGCCGGAGTCCAGCTTCGCCGCCATCGACTTCTTCGAGCGGCGCGCCATCCCCTTCGTCGTCGGCGTCAACGGCTTTCACGGGCAGCACCCGTACACCCCCGAGGAGATCCGCGACGCCCTGGCCCTGCCGAAACGGACTCCCGTGCTGCTCTGCGACGCCCGGGAGCGCGGCTCGTGCCGGGACGTACTGATGACTCTGATCGACGAGTTGATCGCTTCGTCCAGCCACAACTGACGTAGGGGAAAGGCCTGTTCGCCGGTGCCCCTGTGACCCGCCAGGGGCCGCCGGTCGGGGCGGCTCAGTCCTCGACGACCGCCGCGTAGGACACGTCCGCCGTGTCGACGGTGCCCCCGCGGCGCCCGGGTGCGCTCGACCACTTCCAGTAGAGGTTGGTGTGCGCGATCACCTGCTCCGGCGGCGGCGCGCCGTACGCGCTGAGATCCTCCGTCGTGTGTGCGTCACCGACCAACGTCACGTCGTACCCGCGTACCAAGCCCCCGTGCAGGGTGGCGCGGATGCACGCGTCGGTCTGGGCGCCCGTGACGACGAGCCGGCCCACCCCGCGCTCGGCGAGCAGCGCCTCGAGGTCGGTGTCCTCGAACGAGTCGCCGTAGTTCTTGTGGACGACGGGTTCCGCGTCGCGGCGGACCAGTTCCGGCACGTACTGCCAGCTCTCGCTGTCCCGCTCGAGCCGGTCGTCCGAGTGCTGCACCCAGACCACCGGCACGTCATGCGCGCGAGCCTTGCCGACCAGGGTGTTGATGTTGGCGACCACCTCGTCGCGCCGGTGCGCGCCGGCCACCACACCGTTCTGCACGTCGATGACGAGCAGCGCGGTGTTCGGCCGATCGGGCAGAGTCGTCATAAGGTCCTCCGGTGTCTCATCCGTCTCGTCCGCCTCTTCCGTTGCGCCCGGCTCCCCATGGCGGATGCGTTCCGAGCGCACACCCACTCTCCCCCCTCCGACGGCCGAAGCGCCAACTGCCCTGTCCATAAAGGACAAAGAGCCGCAGAGGCCGACACGCCCCTCAGTACGCTGACGCCGTGACCGTCGATCTCCTGCTGCGGGCCCTGACCGACCCCGGGGAACCGCCCTTGCGCCCGCTGCCGGATCAGGTGGCTCGGCTCCTGCGCGACCTCGACGCCCCGCCACGCCTCGCCGCCCACCTGCGCGCCGTGCACGATGTCGCCCACCGACTCGTCGACTGGACGGCGCGACGGCACTCGGCACCGCGCTTCGACCGGGACGCCGTGCTCTTCGGGGCGGCCACGCACGACGTGGGAAAGGCGGTGCACCCCGCCGAACTGTCCGGCCCCGGCTCCGCGCACGAAGAGGCCGGACGCGAACTGCTGCTCGCCCAGGGCATCAGCGCCGAACTGGCCCGCTTCGCCGGGACCCACGCGACGTGGACCGGTCCTGACGTCGGGTTCGAGGATCTGCTGGTGAGCGTGGCCGACAAGATCTGGAAGAACAAGCGCGTCCCGGAACTGGAGGACCTGGTCGTCGTGCGGCTGACCGAGGCGAGCGGTCGGACGGCCTGGGAGGAGTTTCTCGCCCTCGACGACCTGCTGGCATCCATCGGCGAGGGCGCCGACCGGCGGCTGGCCTTCCAGGCGTCGTACCCCGTACAGCGCCCCCTCTGAGCGCGCCGACGAAGGGGTCCCCACCACACCTGGGGCCCCAACAAGGGGGCCGCGGCCGTGTCGCCCAGCCGCTGGTGCGCCTTCCCCTCCCGGACACCGCGCCGTCACACCGGGCGGGAATCTCTCCCCCGTCCCCCTGCGCGTACAGTCGCGGCCAGGTGAGGATCGCGTCGAGCGAGTAGGGCCGCCCCGCCCGCTCCTCGGCGGCACGAAGACGGTTGCCCAGCGCTGTGGGCAGGACCTCCTGCTTGTCCGGGAGCAGGGCCAGTTCTCCGGGCACATGTTTGGCGAACTCCGCGTGCGGGCCGTCACTCAAGTGATCACGCAGCCACGTCAGGCGCGTCTTGCGACGCTCCTGGACCCACCGCCCGAATTCCCCCAGGCGGCCAAGGGGACCGGACGGCCTCCAGTAACCCTCCAGGAATCTGATGGAAGCCAGCTCCAGGGGCTGCAACAACAGGCCGACGATGAGAGAACCTGCCGTGATCAGGACCGCTCCGGGCCATCCGTAATGTCCCGCCCTTTTCATCAGGACGGAAAAGTCGGGCGGATTTTCCGGGGCTCCGCTGAGCCAAAGGGAACCCACGGTGACCATGAAGACGAGCGACGGCAGAATATTGACGAATTTCAACCGTGGCGTGAGGTCGGCATCGGTGAATCCCAGCGAACTGATTTGACTCACAGCACATCACTCCCCCCGTGGCGCCGACACCTGATCGAGTCGGCGGAATGTCGATGGGTCGAATAGCTTTCGATCATCACCACCGTGGAACAGCCCCGGGTGAAGCATTTGACCCTGGTGTCCGGGTCGCGTTCGCTGATCTGCTCCCAGTCGTTCCTCGAGTGCCCGCAGGGTCGAAACGGTGCTTCACTGCTCATCGTTCCGCAGCAGCACTTCCCGCCGACCACCCACAGCGTTTCCCCGCCCTCCAGAAATCCAGGCAGGCGCTTCTCCCCGGCGAGTGCCGGCATCACATGGAACCAGAGCCTGAGGATCCCCAACCCGGCAAGGCGGCGCGATCTGTGAGGTGGCATGAACCCTCCTGCGGGAAGGACACAAGACCTCGAGGGTAAGGGCGCAGGGGGGCCTGTGCCATGAGATCGGCGCCCTCGGAATCACCGAGGGCGCCGGGCCGGCCGATCCCGGAAAGCCGAACTCTCAGCCCTCGTCGGTAGCCAGCCGCAGCGAGATGCTGTTGATGCAGTACCGCTGGTCGGTCGGGGTCGGGTAGCCCTCACCCTCGAACACATGGCCGAGGTGCGATCCGCAGCGAGCGCACCGCACCTCCGTGCGGACCATCCCGTGCGAGCGGTCCGCGATCAGTTCGACCGCGTCGGAGTCCTTCGGGTCGTAGAAGGACGGCCAGCCGCGCCTCATGCACCCCAACAGCCCCACACGATCCGTCCCGTAACAACAGCACCTCGCGTCCCACGGGCTCAGACTGTCACGACGTGCACGTCCGTCGGGTTCAGCACCGCGAGGTAGGCATTGATGTCGTCCGGGTCTCTGGTGAAGATCACTGCACTGCTGTGCCGGACCGCAGCCAGTGCCACCCAGGCGTCCACTGCGTCCGGCCGTTCCTTCGAGAGCAGCGCCGCCTGCCCCAGCGCTGTGCCGATGCGCCGCCAGTCGTCCAGGTCAGGGCCCGTCGCGCAGGCGATGCACTCCGGTCTGCCGGGCCTCGTCTCCCGCATCGGCGGCTGCGAGGAGCGGGCCTGCGAAACCGCGCAGCCTTTGAGTACGCCGGCAAGCACGTGTACCAGAGCAGGGCGTGGTCGCCAGACCTGGGCCAGCACCGGACCGAGCACCACCGCCCGGTGCGGGGCCGCCCGCAGCCCCTCGTGCGGGCTCACTGCCTTGGCTTTGCGGTCAGCGAGGGCGATGAGCATGCCGGTGCCGTAGACGGGAACCCGTGTGCTCACGCGGCATGCCCGGGCGGACACCCCGCCGGTCCTCGCCATAGATGAGCCCGATGGCCGACTCGACCTCGCGGCGCTCCTGCTCCGTCACCTCCTCAGCCGTTGCAGCCGGCTTTTCCGGCAACTGCAGGGCCTCCGCCTCGGCCTGAGCAATCAGCGCGTCCACTCCGGCGAACTGCTCCTCCAGGGCATCGCTCTCTGCCATCGTGCCTGCGGCGGCCGACGGCCGGGGCGGGACCGTGATCGGCGGCGAGGCCCCGGCAGGTACGCGCATACGCAGGTTAGGTGTCCCGGCTCACCCGCAGGGTGCTGACGGCACGTTCCAGGTCGGCGATGCGGTTGGCGAGCTCGGCTGACTCGGTTCCTTCGGCGTCGCGCAGTTGCAGCTCGATCTGGGCGAGCCGCTCGGTGATCTCCGCCAGCCGCTCGCCGCTGTCCGCCGCCGCACCGGTGCCAGTGATCCCTCCTCGCGGCTTGTCCAGGGCATCTCCCGTGGATTCCACGGGTTCTGGGGATTCCGCTGGTCCCGTCGATTCCGCTGGCGTCCTCTCGCCGACCAGCAGCCGCCGCAGCTGCTCCGCTTGTGCGGCAAGCTGACGGTTCTTGCGGTGCAGGTCCAGGAAGACGTTGACCTTGGTGCGCAGCAGCCACGGGTCGAAGGGTTTGGTCAGGAAGTCGGCGGCGCCGATCGCGTATCCCCGGTAGATGTAGTCCGTGTCGGCGTCGGTCCCGGTCAGCAAGATGATGGGAACGTCCTTGGTCTGGTCCAGGCGCTTGATGCTGGCGGCGGTCTCGAAGCCATCCATGCCGGGCATCAAGACATCGAGCAGCACGACCGCGAAATCCTGGCGCAGCATCGCCTTGAGGGCCTCCTCTCCTGAGTGGGCGCGTACCAGCTGCTGGTCGAGTGAGCCGAGTACGGCCTCCAGCGCTACGAGGTTCTCCTCCATGTCGTCGACGATCAGGATGTTGGCCTTCTCGGGCGGGGTCAGGCTCATGGCTTCTGCCTCGGCGGGATTTTTTCGTCTCTCTCGACGGTGTGTGGTTCCTCCGCGGTTGTTGGCTCCGGTGCCGGGAGGGCGTCCTGCGGGTCGAGCAGGTCGCAGATGACCGTCAGCAAGCGGTCCACGTCGACGGGCTTGGGGACGTAGTCGGAGGCGCCGCTGTCGATCGCCTTCTCGCGGTCGCCCGGCATGGCCTTGGCGGTGAGCGCGATGATCGGCAGTTCGGCGAGGCGGGGCGTGTGCCGGATGGCCCGTATCGCCTCACATCCGTCCATTTCCGGCATCATGATGTCCATCAGGACCAGCGACATGTCGGGAGACCGGTCGAGGACCTCGATGCCTTCGCGGCCGTTCTCGGCGTACTTCACGGTGATGCCGACGCGGCCCAGCACATGTGTGAGCGCGAAGACGTTCCGGATGTCGTCGTCGACGATGAGGATGCGGCGCCCTGCCAGCACGCGGCCGGGGCGCCCGCTCAACCACTCCTTGAGCCGTGTCGTCTCCGGCCAGGTGTCGTCTCGGCCGTCGGCGGCCTCCGGAGTTCCCCTGCCGATCAGACTGTCCGCGCTGCCGAAGACGCCGCTCGGCGCGTAGTCGGCAGCGGACGGCGACGGTCCGGCCTCTCCGAGGAGCGCAGCAGGGGTGGTGGAGCCCGTGTTCCGCGGCGCCACCGGGTCGGGCTCGGGGGGGACGCCGGGGTGGCGCGACGGAACGTAGAGGGTGAAGCGGGATCCGACGCCCAGTTCGCTCTCGGCGACGATCCGGCCGCCGAGCAGCCCAGCGATCTCGCGGCTGATGGACAGCCCGAGCCCGGTGCCCCCGTACTTGCGGCTGGTAGTCCCGTCGGTCTGTTGGAACGCGTCGAAGATCACCGATAGCTTCTCGGGCGGGATGCCGATGCCGGTGTCCTTGACCGAGAACGCGATGACGGTCTCGGCGTTCCGCAGGGCCCGGTCCTCGAACTTCGTTCCCGGCACGCGCTCGACGCGCAGTTCCACGCCGCCGGACGAGGTGAACTTCACGGCGTTGGACAGCAGGTTGCGCAGGATCTGCTGCAGGCGCTGCTCGTCCGAGAGCAGCTCACTCGGCACGTTCTCGCCGACCGTGACCTCGAAGGTCAGGCCTTTGTCGAGGGTCAGCGGGCGGAACGTGGCCTGCACGTATTCCAGCAGCTTGACCAGCGGCAAGGCCTTCGGGCGCACATCCATCCGGCCCGCCTCGATCTTCGACAGGTCGAGGATGTCGTTGATCAGCTGGAGCAGGTCGGAGCCTGCACGGTGGATGGTGGCCGCGAACTGCACCTCCTGGTCGGACAGTCTGCCGTCCGGGTTGTCGGCGAGCAGCTGCGCCAGGATCAGGAGCGAGTTGAGCGGGGTGCGCAGCTCGTGCGACATGTTGGCCAGGAACTCGGACTTGTACTGCGAGGAGGTGGCGAGCAGGGCGGCCTTCTCCTCCAGCGCGGCATTGGACCGCTGGAGCTCATCCGAGCGCTTGCGCAGCTCGGTGGTGAGGCGTTGGGACTCCGAGAGCAGGGACTCGGTACGGGAGTTGGCGATGATGGTGTTGATGGAGACGCCGATGGTGGTGACGAACTGGTCGATGAAGGCGAGGTGTACGTCGCTGAATCTACTGAACGAGGCCAGCTCGATCACTCCGAGTACCTGGTCCTCGAAGACGATCGGCAGGATGACGACGTTTGCCGGGAGTGAGGCGCCGAGCCCGGAGTTGATGGTGATGTAGTCCGCGGGGACGTCGGCGATGAGGATGCGCTTCTTCTCCAGGGCGGCCTGGGTGATCAGCCCGCGGCCCGGCGTCCCGGAGTCGAGCAGCGGGCCGCTCCCGCTGGCCGCGTCGGTGCCGTAGCCGGCGATGAACTGAAGCCCCTCGCCCGGCCTGGCGGCCGCCTCGGTCAGGAAGAACGCCCCGAACTGCGCGTTCACCAGGGGCGTCAGCTCGCGCAGGATCAGGTCGGCGACCTCGACGAGATCGCGGTGGCCCTGCATGAGGCCGGCGATGCGGGCGAGGTTGGACTCCAGCCAGTCCTTGGCGCGGGTGGTCTCGCGGAGGTTGGCCACCATGAGGTTGACGTTGTTCTTCAGCTCGGCGACCTCGCCCTGTGCCTCGACCGAGATGGCGCGGGACATGTCTCCCTGGGTGACGGCGCTGGCGACCTCGGCGATCGCGCGGACCTGGGTGGTGAGGTTCGAGGCGAGTTCGTTGACGCTGGTGGTCAGCCGCTTCCACGTTCCGTAGACGCCCTCGACGCGGGCCTGGCCGCCCAGTTGCCCCTCGCTGCCGACCTCGCGGGCGACACGGGTGACCTCGGAGGAGAACGAGGAGAGCGTGTCGACCATCGTGTTGATGGTGGTCTTCAGCTCCAGGATCTCGCCGCGCGCGTCGACGTCGATCTTCTTCGACAGATCGCCCTGCGCGACGGAGGTGGCGACCTGGGCGATGTTGCGCACCTGCGACGTCAGGTTGTCGGCCATGAAGTTGACGTTGTCGGTGAGGTCCTTCCACACCCCGGAGACGCCGCGGACCTGCGCGCGTCCGCCAAGCCGCCCCTCGGTGCCAACCTCGCGGGCCACGCGCGTGACCTCGTCCGCGAACGCCCGCAGTTGCTGGACCATCGTGTTGACGGTGTCCTTCAGTTCCAGGATCTCGCCGCGGGCGTCGACATCGATCTTCTTCGACAGGTCGCCGTTCGCAACGGCCGTGGTCACCTGGGCGATGTTGCGGACCTGCGAGGTGAGGTTCAGCGCCATGAAGTTGACGTTGTCGGTGAGGTCCTTCCACACCCCGGAGACGCCGCGGACCTGAGCCTGGCCGCCCAGGTTCCCCTCGGTGCCGACCTCGCGGGCGACGCGGGTGACCTCGTCCGCGAACGCCGAGAGCTGGTCGACCATCGTGTTGATCGTCGATTTCAACTCCAGGATCTCGCCCTTCGCCTCCACCGTGATCGTCTTGCCGAGGTCGCCCTGTGCGACGGCGGTGGCGACCTGGGCAATGTTGCGGACCTGGGAGGTCAGGTTGTCAGCCATGAAGTTGACGTTGTCGGTGAGGTCCTTCCACACCCCGGAGACGCCGCGGACCTGCGCGCGTCCGCCAAGCCGTCCCTCGGTGCCAACCTCGCGGGCGACGCGCGTGACCTCGTCCGCAAACGCCAACAGCTGGTCGACCATGGTGTTCACGGTGCTCTTGAGCTGCAGGATCTCGCCCATTGCGTCCACGGTGATCTTCTGGCTGAGATCGCCGTTGGCGACGGCGGTGGTCACCTGGGCGATGTTGCGGACCTGCGAGGTGAGGTTCGAGGCCATGAAGTTGACGTTGTCGGTGAGGTCCTTCCACACCCCGGAGACGCCAGGCACCTGAGCACGTCCGCCCAGTTGCCCTTCCGTGCCGACCTCGCGGGCGACGCGCGTGACCTCGTCCGCAAACGCCCGAAGCTGGTCCACCATCGTGTTCACGGTGAGCTTCAGCTCCAGCAGCTCGCCGGTCGCCTCGACCGTCACCTGCTGGGTCAGGTCGCCGCGCGCCACCGCCGTCGTCACTACCGCGATGTCGCGCACCTGTGCCGTCAACCGCGCGGCCATGGTATTGACGGCCTCAGTGACGTAACGCCAGTCGCCCGACAGGCCCTGCACCTTGGCCCGTCCGCCGAGCCGCCCCTCGGTCCCGACCTCACGTGCGACCCGGGTCACCTCGCCCGTGAACAGGGACAGCTGGTCGACCATCCGGTTCACCACGCGCCCCAGGCGCCGCAGGTCACCGCGGAGTTGGCGGTTGCCGTCGCGCAGATCCACCCGCTGCGTCAGATCACCGGCCGCGACCGCGTCCAGCACCCGCGTCGCGTTCGCGACCGGAGCCACCAACGCCTCCAAGAGCTGGTTCGTCGCGTCCACGCTGGTCGCCCATGCCCCCTGCCCGGGGCTCGCTGCGATCCGCTCGTCCAGTCTGCCCTGCCGCACGACCTCGCGTCGCACCCGCTGGAGCTCCGCAGCCAGATGCGCGTTCCGCGCGCCGATCTGGTTGAGCACCCCCGCCATCTCGGCCAGGACGCCTTCATGCACACCCTCCACACGTACGGTGAAATCGCCGTCACACAACGAATTCATCGCCCCGAGCAACGGCCACAGCTCGGCGGTGCGCACCCACTGCCCGTCCGGGGCGGAGCCCGGCCGGTCGGCGGATTCCGGGGAGTGTGGGGCGGGGGAAGCGGGAGGCGGGGCCGAGTCAAGTGTCATGGCAGCCCACTCTCAGTAATCGGAGCGCATGGGCGCTTTGTCGTAAAATACGCCATATAGCTGGAGTTTATCGTCACTGGAAACGTCATGGAGTCGCCCGTGGGGTCGTTGCCCTCTCATCCGCGTGAGTTCGTCTCGCGGACGACCCTGCCCGCCGACGGCTCCGCGGCCTCCGCGGCACGCACGTTCGTGCGCGCCGTGCTCGCGGAATGGACCGACCCGGCGATTCCCGCCTCACCGAAGATCACCGGCCGGCTCGTCGATGACGCCGTGCTGCTGGTCAGCGAGCTCGTCACCAACGCCGTCGTGCACGCCGGTACCACGATCGAGGTCGTCTGCCGCCTAGAGGCGGGGCACGGCCCGCCCGCCTCGTCCCCCCTCGACGTGGACGAGTCTGTCGGGGTCGTCATCGAGGTGGCGGACCGCCACCCCTCCCGCGTGGTGCGCGGCGGGAAGGACGCATGGCGCGAGCGGTACGGCCGTGGACTCCAGGTCGTCGGCGCACGGGCCGAATCGTGGGGCGTGACGTACCGGCGCGCCCAGAAGACCGTGTGGTTCCGGCTGGAGACCACGGCCGAGGAGCCCGAGACGGCCGGCGACCCCTTCGACGGGGCATCCCACCGCGGGCCGTACGTCGAAGAGATCCTCGCGACCGCCCCGCCGCACGACCGCCGCGACGGCACCGCCGAGTGGGTCGACCGCGGAGGGCCGTCATTCCTCGCCGAGGTCAGCGAGCTCCTCGCCGGCCAGCTCGACCAGGACATGGTCGCCGCTCTGGCCGGGCAGCTGCTGGTGCCCAGGCTCGCCGACTGGTGCGGCGTGTGGCTGTCCACTGAGAACGGCGGGATGCGGCTCTCCTGCGTCTGGCACGCGGACGAACGGCGCATCGAGGCGCTACGCCTCGTGCTGGAGAAGGACCCGCCGCCCGCCAGGCTCGGCACGACCGGTATCCCCTGGCCCTGGCCAAAGGGCCCGGACACGGGCGGCGCGGGCGGCTCCGCGATCGCCTTCCCCCTGGTCACGGGTAACCGCTGCCACGGCGTGCTGCTGCTCGGCCGGGCGGGACTGCTGCAGATGACCGACGGTGTCGTGCGGCTCGCGGAGGACGTGGCGCGGCGTGTCGCCCAGGCGGTGGTCACGGCCCGCCGGTACACCCGGCAGACCAACATCAGCCGGGCGCTCCAGCGCAGGCAGCTGCCCGCCTCCCTCGCCAGCATCCCGGGCGTCGACACGGCGATCGTCTACGAGCCGCACGGCCAGGGCCAGAGCGTCGGCGGCGACTTCTACGACCTGTTCCCGATGGGAGACGGCCGCTGGGGCTTCCTGCTCGGCGACGTGTGCGGCCACGACCCGGAGGCGATGTCCGTCACCGGACTGGCCCGGCACCAGGTGCGGCTGCTGGCACGCGAGGGCCACGGCGTCGCATCGGTGCTCGGCAGGCTGAACGCCGCGATGGCGGAGGAGAGCGCTGAGGCCGTGGCGCTCAGCGGCGAGCAGGCCCGGCCCCGCTTCCTGAGCCTGCTCTACGGGGAGCTGGAGCCCGACCCGGTCGCGGGCGGCGCGCACTGTACGCTCGCCAGCGCCGGGCACCCCCTGCCGCTGCGGCTGTCCGTCGACGGCTCGGTGGCGCCCGTAGCGGACCCGCAGATGCTGCTCGGAGTCGGCGAGGACATCCGGTTCCACGCCAGCTCCTTCGACCTCGTGCCGGGCGAGACGCTGCTCTGCGTGACCGACGGCGTGACCGAACGCCGCAACGGGAACCGGCAGTTGGACGATGACGACGGCCTGTCCGAGCTGCTGCGGGGCTGCGTGGGGCTGGGCGCCAAGGCCGTCGCGGAACGCGTACGACAGGTGGCGCACGACTTCGACACTGGGCCGGTCGACGACGACCTCGCGGTGCTGGTGCTCGAGGCGCTCCCGATGCCCGCACCGATGCCGGGGGCCGCTCGGGTGCGGCGCCGGGGATGAGGCCGACACCGGACCGCTGCCGGACACGCGGCCAAGGCCGGACGCCGACCCTGTCCCGCTCGGACAGATGGGGGTTCCCCGAGGAGTGCACACCGTTTCACGTTCGGCGACTTCGACGCGAAGATCAACGGACGGACGCCGCCTCGCTTGCCTCGCATGCCCAGCAGCTGGTTGACGACGTCGCCGCGCCGAAGAGGACTTCTGCCACCAGGACTTCGACCCGAACGACCTCCCGCTGCGCACCCACGAGATCCTCGAAAACACCCTGCACCAGGAACTCACCGGCGCCGCCGACTACGGCAGCGGAACCTAGCTGGCCACCACCGAGGCCAACATCAACGACACCAAGAAACTCCTCGGCCTGCTGGGCCCGTTGATGCACGCTCCCCCGGCGGCGGCTACTTCTTCGCCCTGCCGGGCGTGAAGGACCGCTCCGACTGGCTGGGTCCCCGTTTGCTGAACAGCTGAACAAACGTTCACGACAGGGCCTGCTCTGCCCAGATGGTCTTGCCGGAGGGCGTGTAGCGTGTTCCCCACTGCTCGGTGATCTGGGCGACGATGAAAAGGCCGCGGCCGCCCTCGTCATCGTTGGCGGCGTGGCGAAGGTGGGGTGAGGTGTGCCCGGTGTCGGAGACCTCGCAGATGAGGCTCTGGTCGCGGATGAGCCGGACATGGATCCGTCCGGCTGCGTGACGGATGGCATTGGTGACCAGCTCGCTGACGATCAGTTCGGTGGTGAACGACAGGTCTTCGAGTCCCCACTCGACCAGTTGGCCCGTGGTCGCCGTACGGGCGTCGCGGACCGTTGCCGGGTCGGCGTCCAGCTCCCACACCGCCGTCCGGTGCTCATCGAGCATCTGCGTGCGTACGAGGAGCAGGGCGGCGTCATCGCCCACGGGCCCGGGCAGCAACGTCGCCACCGCACGGTCGCAGAGCTCCTCCAGGGGAAGCCGGTGCTGGGCGAGAATGCCGGCGAGCAGGCCGAGCCCCACGTCGGTGTCGTTGTCGGGGGCTTGGACAAGGCCGTCGGTGAAGAGGGCGATGAGGCTGCCCGCGGGTAGCTGGAGTTCTGCGCTCTGGAAGGGCGGGCCACCCAGCCCCAGGGGTGGGCCCGGCGGGAGTTCCGGATAGGTGACGGCGCCGTTGTCCGGGCTCACGACGGCGGGTGGCAAGTGGCCCGCACGCGCCATGCTGCACAGCCCGGACACCGGGTTGTACACCACGTACAGGCAGGTCACCCCGAGGGCCTCGGCGCCCTCGGAGCCGGTGCTGTCCCCGCCGTGCACACTCGCTTGTTCCTTGGCGTTCTGCCCGACCACGTCGTCCAGGTGCGCGAGGAGCTCGTCCGGAGGAAAGTCCAGCCGGGCGAGGACGCGGACGCTCGTACGGAGACGTCCCATGGTGACGGCAGCGTGCAATCCGTGGCCGAGCACCTCGCCGACGACCAGGCCGACACGGGAACCCGACAACGGAATGAGATCGAACCAGTCACCGCCGACCCCGGACCGGCTGTCGGCGGGCACATAGCGGCTCGTCGGCTCGACAGCCGTCTGCGGCGGCAGGCTACGGGGCAGCAGGCTTCGTTGGAGCCTGAGGGAAGCGGCGTAACCACGCGTACTGACCCCCATCAGCACGACGCCGAGCAGCAGGGCTCCGAGCCCCACGACGGTCACTCCGCCCGTCCGTCCGATGAAGGGCAGGTCGATGGAGGTGGCGCCGTAGTCGGGGTCGGCATAGACGACGAAGGCGGCGTAGTAGAAGAAGTAGAACATCAACAGCCCGCCCAGACCCGGCAGCAGGCCCTTGAACAGGAAGTCCCGGGAACTGCGGGTGAGCACCTTGCGGTAGTACCAGACGCAGGCGAAACCGGTGAGGCCGTAGTAGAACGCGATCGCGAGGCCGACCGATTCGATGGAGTCGGCCAGGACGTTGCGGCTGATCGTCGTCAGCAGGATGAGGAAGCCGATGGAGACCAGGCCCACGCCGACCGTCGACCAGGTCGGGGTGAGGAATCTGCGGTGGACCCGGGCGAGGCGGGAGGGGATGGCCTTGTGCGCGGCCATGGAGAAGACGGTCCGGGCCAGGGGCAGGATCGTGGTCTGGGTGGAGGCGACCGCGGAGGTCAGCACCATGAAGATCAGCAGCTTGCTGAAGACCCAGCCCGGGCCCTGGCTGCCGAAGACGGCGTTGCCCAGGCCCGAGAGCACATCCCCGGAGTTGTTCGTGTTGCCCAGCCCGATGCCCTCGGTGCCGACTCCGGCGAACGCTTGCGCCGAGGTGGAGACCAGGCCGTAGACGATCAGCAGTAGCACGGTGGAGATGACCGCCGCACGTCCGGGGGTGCGCGTACTGTCGGCGGTCTCCTCGTTGACGGTGACAGCGGTGTCCCAGCCCCAGTAGATGAAGACGGCGGCGAGGACGCCTGCGGTCAGTGCTCTGGCCGAGTCTACGTGGAGGGGGTTGAACCAGGAAGCGGAGACGTGGATCGCGGTCGGAGGCGGGCTGACGTAGACCCTGACCAGGGCCGTGACGGCAAACAGGACCAGCATCGCCACCTCGGTGCACAGCAGCCAGCGCTGAACGGTGGCCGAGACCTCGATGCCGACGTAGCAGACCGCGGTCGTCACGATGATCCAGATGACGCCCGCGACGGTGGTCCACATCCTGCTGTCCGCGAGTGAGTCGAAGCCCAGGAGCCGGAAGCCGTAGATGCCGGCGATCTCTGCGAGGTTCGCCATGACGATGACGTCGGCGACGATGATGCCCCAGCCGCCCATCCAGCCCGTGCGCGGACCGAAGGCGCGGGTAGCCCAGGTGAAGGCCGTCCCGCAGTCGGCGTCGCTCGTGTTGAGCTCCTTGTAGGCGTAGGCGATCAGCAGCATGGGGATGAAGGCCAGCATCGTGATGATCGGGGCCTGCAGCCCGACCCCCGCCACAATGAGGCCGAGTGTGGCCGCCAGGCTGTACGCCGGGGCGGCGGAAGCCAGTCCGATGACTACAGAGGAGAACAGCCCCAGGGCGTCGGTTTTCAGCCCCTTCTTACCGGCGGCCGAGCCAGGCGCAAGCGGCGCGGCGGACTCTGCGGGACCACCGAAGAGCTTCACATCCGATTCCAACTCCGCAGCTCGCTCGCGGTGTCCCCGGCTTCGAAGGAAGACAGGTCGAGGGTGTGGTCGGCAGGGCCCAAGCCGATCCCCAGCGGGGGTGCGGGGTACAGGTCGCCGCCGATCTGGGCCTCGTCCTTGTCCACCAGGTACAGGCAGGCCACCTGAAGTGGGCCGGGCCGGTCCGGCAGCGGCCACAGCGGCACGTGCTGAGCGGCCTCGGCGACCGACCGCACCTGGGCCGGCTGGCGCCTGTGCTGCGTGCGGACCACGCAGAAGAACACGATCAGTGAGGAGAGCACCGCGAGGGCAAGGACATGCACCATCACGTTCCGGGAGAACAGCACGCCGAAGTGCCACCCGATGAACGCCTGGGCCGCCACGGCCAGGGCTCCGATCACCCCGGTCAGCAGGGGCCCGGCGAACGAGGCGGTGATCGCCGACGCGATGACCAGCAGCGGACCGAGATGTACGTCGGCCGGGACCAGGATGTCCACCACCGTGATCACCACGATGAGCACAACCGGGATCACGAGCAGCGCATGGCCCGATTGCCACGGCTGCCTCAGACCAACAAAGCGCTGCCGCAAACCCACATCTTCCACAGTGCACCGTCCGGAGGCGGCTGACGAGCGCGGAGTACGGCGCCTTTCTCGGCGCGCGACCGCCACTCCGCGTACGTGCCTCGACCGAAAGGTCTGGACACCTACGGGCCCCGGGCGCCTGAAAGAGCAAGTGGCCGTTGTCGACAAGACACGAGAACCGCAACGCGCGGACGGAAGTGGCGGCGCTCCGGCCGGTCGCCGCGTACTGATCGCCGACGCGTTGCCGACGCGTTTCCTGGCGGCCGCCCACTCCAACGCGGGAACTCCCGGGAAACCGCAGGTACGGGCGGGAACACTCCTAGCACGCATTGGGGCCCTGGCCGGGACGTTTCCCCTGGTCAGGGCCCCAATGGCAGACAAGTCGGGCTGTACGCCGGGTACAGCATGAGCCGCCCCGATTACGGGCTGCCGTATCTCAGCTCTCCTCAGGCGTCAGTCGCAAGGAGATCGAGTTGATGCAGTACCGCTGATCCGTCGGCGTCGGATACCCCTCGCCCTCGAAGACATGCCCAAGATGCGACCCGCACCGCGCACACCGAACCTCGGTCCGCACCATCCCGTGAGAACGGTCGGACACAAGTTCCACCGCATCCGAGTTGCGTGCATCGAAGAAGGACGGCCAGCCACAGTGGGACTCGAACTTCTCGTTCGAGGTGAAGAGTTCGGCACCGCAGGCCCGACAGGAGTAGACACCCTTGGTCTTGGTGTCGGTGTACTCGCCCGTGAAGGCGGGCTCGGTGCCCGCCTTCCGCAGGACGGTGTACTCGGCAGGGGTCAGCTCCGCGCGCCACTGCTCGTCCGGCTTTTCGATGTCGTACGACATGAGCTCAACCCCTCACAAACGTCACGGCTACTTCGACAGGCGGGCCAGGATCTCGGGACCGAGGTCCGTCACGTCTCCCGCGCCCATGGTGAGAACGAGATCACCGGGCTTCGCCATTCCCGCGACGACCGAGGGCACCTCCGCCTTGTCGTGCACCGGTGTCACGTCCGCGCCCGCCGCCCGCGCCGCCTCGATGATCAGCTCGCTGGTGACGCCCGGGATCGGGTCCTCGCGGGCCGGGTAGATGTCCAGCACGATCGAGGCGTCGGCCAGGGCCAGGGACTCGCCCATCTCCTTGGACAGCTCCTGGGTGCGGGAGAACAGGTGGGGCTGGAAGACCACCAGGATGCGGCCGTCGGCGCCGGCGCGCATGGCCTCCAGGTCGGCCGTCATCTCGGTCGGGTGGTGCGCGTAGGAGTCGACGACCTGGACGCCCGCCTCCTCGCCCTTCAGCTGCAGACGCCGCTTCACGCCCGTGTAGGCGGCGATCGCGGGGGCCAGCTCAGCGGCCGGCACGCCCAGCGCCGCGCCCGCCGCCAGCGCGGCCACCGCGTTGTGGGCGTAGTGGCGGCCGGGGACGGAGACGGTGAAGGTCAGCTCCGTGCCGTCGAGGACCACCGTCACCTCGCTCTTCAGGCCCTGGGGGACCACGGACAGGACCCGTACGTCCGCGTCCGGCGCGTCGCCGTACGTCACCACCCGTACGTCCGCCGGCAGGCGGCGGGTCAGTTCGCGCGCGCCCTCGTGGTCCGCGGAGATCACCAGCGTGCCGCCCGGCACGATCTTGCCCGCGAAGGTCTCGAAGGACTCGTAGATCTCGTCGATGGAGGCGTAGTTGGCGTGGTGGTCGAGCTCGACGTTGAGGACGATCGCGACCTCGGGGGCGTACTTGTGGAAGCTGCGGTCCGATTCGTCGGCCTCGGCGACGAAGATCTCGCCGTCGCCGTGCAGGGCGTTCGAGCCGGGGGCGTCCAGGTCGCCGCCGATCGCGTACGAGGGGTTCAGCCCCAGTTCCGAGAGGGACACCGCGAGCATCGACGTGGTCGTGGTCTTGCCGTGCGTGCCCGCGACCGCGATCGGACGCAGGCCGTCCATCAACCGGGCGAGGGCGTCCGAGCGGTGGACCACGGGGATGCCGAGCTCGGCCGCGCGGGCCAGCTCCGGGTTGTCCGCGTGGATCGCCGAGGACACGACCACGCAGGTGGCGTCGGACGCCAGGTGGTCCGCCGCGTGACCGATGTGCACGGTCGCGCCCAGCGCCCGCAGCGCCTCGGCGGTGGCGGACTCCTTCGCGTCACTGCCCGCCACGTTCGCCCCGCGCTGCGCCAGGATCTTGGCGATGCCCGACATTCCGGCGCCGCCGATGCCGATGAAGTGCGGTCGGTCCATGGCGGTAGGAAGGCCGGCTGCCATGCGTGTATCTCCCAAGATCCGGTACGACGATGAGCGCGCCCAAGCGAAAGCACGCGCCCCCAGCCTATTGCGTGCGGCGGCAGGCGCTCTGTAAGGGGCGCGGGGCTGTGACATGCGCGGCTCCGCCGCGCGGCCGCGACCAGCCACAACGTGCCCGCGTCGCGAGAACCGCCGAACCCCCACACCCCCACGGCCAAGTCCAGCGGCGCCTACACCTTGCTGTGCGAGAACAGCTTCAGCACCGGCACGCCGACCTTGTGGCGGGCCCGCGAGGCCCAGTCGCGGTGGAAGAACTCCTCCACGTAGTGCGGGTCGGTCAGCACGATGACCTCGTCGGCGTGGATCTCGTCGACCAGCGCCTTCAGCGCGTCCAGCGGGTGGTCCTCGATGAGCCGCCCCTCGGCCTCGCTGCCGGCCGAGTGCAGGGCCACCAGCGACACATCGAGGGCCTGCTGCCCCTGACCGGCCGCGTCCGCGCCCTCCGGCGTCTCACGCTCATGGGCCGCCTCGTCCAGCTCCCCGAGCGCGACGTCGTCGATGGCCCGCAGCAGCCGGTCGGCCTGGTCGCCGCGCGGCTGGAGCAGTACATGGAAGGCGACCACCTCGTCACCGTGCAAGGTAGTGACGAACTCCACGTCGGCGGACGTCAGGGCCTTCTCGATCATCAATACGCTTGTGAACACGACAGGCGCCCTTCTCCTCCGTGGGCCTCCCTGGCCCCCTGCGGAAACCATCCTGCCCCGTGATCGCACGGGGACTGCGAGTTTTAGTGTGCCCGGCGGAAGATAATCGGAACGATCTGTTCCGCCGTCTTGCCGGGACCGGGGTCAGTCTTGCCGGTACCGGTGTCGGGGTCGACACCGGGGTCGACGGCCGGGACCGACGGTCAGGGGCGACGGTATCGGGCGAAGAGGAATCCGGCCTCCTCCAGGAGGGACGCCAGTTCGAACCGCTGGGGAACAGCCATCGAGGGCCCCCCGACGATCCGCTGCGCGTCGCCCGCCGTGAGTGTCGGCGAAAGGGTCAGACAGAGTTCGTCGAGGACACCCGCCGCGGCCATCTGACCCAGCAGCCTCGGGCCGCCCTCCGTCAGCAGCCGGGTCATGCCGCGCTCGGCGAGGGCACGTACGGCCCGTACCGGGTCCACGCCCATGCCGTCCCCGGCGATCACCACCCGGGCGCCCGCCTTCTCGGCCGCCGCCACCCGCTCGGGGGCCGCCGCCGCGCCCGTCAGGACCAGCGTGGGCACCAGGGGCGAGGTGAACAGCGGCAACGAGAAGTCGAGGTCGAGGCGCGCGGTGACGACGGCGATCGCGGGCGCCGGGCCCTGTCCCGCCGCCTCCCGCAGCGCCGCGAACTCGGCACGCGCGCGTGCGGGGCGGTAACCCTCCTGGCGTACCGTTTCCGCGCCGACGACCACGACGTCCGCGAGAGCCCGCAGCACTCCGAAGATCCGCATGTCGGCGGCGCTGGAGATGCCCTGGGACTTCCCGTCGTGCTGGGCCGCGCCGTCGAGCGTGGAGACCATGTTGGCGCGCAGCCAGGGCTCCCGGGCACCGGCGGAGCGGTCCTCGGGGTAGGCGTACGCCTCCGCCAGCTCCAGCAGCTCCCACTCACGGTCTGCCGTGTCCGTCACCGCCGCACCAGGGCCATCGGGGCGCCCGGCGGTGGCCTGGGCTGCTGTTTCGTAGGTCACAGGGAACAGGCGTCGCATGTCGTGCAGTGTGGCACGGCCCTTAGAGTGGGTAACCGTGTCGTCCTCCACCGCCGCTTCCGGGATCGAACCGATACCCGAAGCAGCCCCCTCGTCCCTGTGCGCCCGCGAGCCGCACGTCCCCGCGGACCGGCTGGTCGCCGAGATGGTGCCGCCCCCGCGCTTCGACTCGGTGCGCTTCGAAACGTACATTCCGGACCCGAACCAGCCGAGCCAGACCGAGGCCGTGCGGGTCCTCGCCGGCTTCGCGGCCGGTCTCGGCGGGGCACACGCCCTCGGCGGCGGCAAGCGGGGCTTCTTCGGCTTCGGCAAGGCCAAGGCACCGAAGACCCCGGCCGGCCCCCGCGGCGTCTACCTGGACGGCGGCTACGGCGTCGGCAAGACCCACCTGCTCGCCTCCCTGTGGCACGCCACCGCAGCCGAGCCCGCGCTCAAGGCCTTCGGCACCTTCGTGGAGCTGACGAACCTGGTCGGCGCGCTCGGCTTCCAGAAGACCGTGCAGACGCTCTCCGGGCACCGCCTCCTGTGCATCGACGAGTTCGAACTCGACGACCCGGGCGACACCGTCCTGGTCTCCACCCTGCTGGGCAAGCTGGTCGACGCGGGGGTCGCGCTCGCGGCCACCTCGAACACGCTGCCCGGCAAGCTCGGCGAGGGCCGGTTCGCGGCCGCCGACTTCCTGCGCGAGATCCAGGGGCTGTCCGCGCACTTCCGGCCGCTGCGCATCGACGGCGAGGACTACCGCCACCGCGGACTGCCCGAGGCCCCGGCCCCGTTCACCGACGAGCAGGTCACGAAGGCCGCGTACGCCACCGCCGGGGCCTCCCTCGACGACTTCCCGCATCTGCTCGACCACCTCGCGCGCGTGCACCCCAGCCGCTACGGCGCCCTGACCGACGACCTGAAGGCCGTCTGCCTCACCGACGTCCAGCCGGTGCCGGACCAGTCGACAGCGCTGCGACTCGTGGTGCTCGCCGACCGGCTATACGACCGCGAGGTGCCCGTCCTCGCCTCCGGAATGCCCTTCGACCAGCTCTTCAGCGAGGAGATGCTGAACGGCGGCTACCGGAAGAAGTACTTCCGCGCGATCTCCCGGCTCACCGCGCTGGCCCGCGACGCCAAGGGCCTCGTCGAGGCATAGTTTTCGGCCCCTCCACGACGTTTTCGGCCCTCTTCACTGTGAAACGTCGAGTTAACCCTGCAAACAACTTGCCGCGTTAACATATGTATTGACATGGGGGACGAGACGCCGGGAGGGGGCGCATGGTGCGAGGTACGACGGCCCGACCCCTGTACATGGTCCTCGCCGCCGTCCTGATCAGCCTGCAACTCTTCGCCCCCACCGAGGCGTTCGCGTCCGCGCACAGGGGCGAAGTCGTCTCGTGCGCCGAAGCGGAGCATCCGCACAAGGTGGCACCCCCACTGGGCGCCCGTCAGCGGACCCGCGACGAGGATCTCGTCCCCGACACGCCCGCGCGCGCCCTGCTGGCGAGCGACCCCGCGGCCTCGTACCCGCCGCTCGCGCTCGTCCCGGCGCACCCGCGCACGTCGAGATCCTCGACCGCCCACTCCCCCGCCGCACTTCAGGTCTTCCGCTGCTGAGCGGAGCGCGTCCCCCCACGCTCCGTCTTGTAAGCCGACGCGCCCTCAGGGCGCGCCAGGAGGAACTGACATGCAACCCCTCATCGACCATGCCCGCTCCTTCGGCCGGCGGCCCGAGGATTTCGCCTCGCTCGCCGACGGCCAGTCCCCGCAGGTCCTGTTCATCACCTGCTCCGACTCCCGGGTCGTTCCGGCCCTGATCACCGGCGCCCGCCCGGGCGAGCTCTTCGAGCTGCGCACCGCGGGCAACATCGTCCCGCCGTACGTCCCCGGCCGGCCGACCTCCGAGGCGGCCACCGTCGAGTACGCGGTGGACGTGCTCGGCGTGTCCGAGATCGTGGTCTGCGGCCACTCGCACTGCGGCGCCGTCGGCGCGCTGGTGCGCGGCGAGGACCTGACGGCCGTACCCGCCGTACGCGACTGGCTCGCACAGGCAAAACGCCCGTCCCACGCGCCGGACGACGACCCCACCGTCGCCGACGCGGTACAGAACCACGTCCTCGCGCAACTGCTCAGGCTCCGCGGATACCCCTGTGTGGAAAGGGCCCTGACGGCGGGCCGGCTGCGTCTGCACGGCTGGTACTACGAGGTCCACACCGGAGCCGTGCGCGAACACCGTGCGCACACCGACACCTTCGAAGCGCTGTGAGCGGCGCCATGAACACTTCGAGCCTCATGAGCAAACTCCCCCACCTGCGGCAGGACTTCGCCGCCTCGATCGTCGTGTTCCTGGTCGCCCTGCCGTTGTGCGTGGGTGTCGCCGTCGCCTCCGGCGTCCCGGCCGAACTCGGCCTGGTCACCGGCATCGTGGGCGGTCTCGTCACCGGCCTGATGCGCGGCAGCAGCCTGCAGGTGTCGGGCCCGGCGGCCGGACTGACCGTGCTGGTCTTCGAGGCCGTGCGGGAGTACGGGCTCGCCGTCCTCGGAGTCGTCGTGCTCGCCACGGGTGTGCTCCAACTCCTCATGGGCGCCCTGAAGCTGGGGCGCTACTTCCGGGCCATCTCGGTGGCCGTCGTCGAGGGCATGCTCGCCGGGATCGGCCTCGTGCTGATCGCGGGCCAGCTCTACTCGATGGCCGGGCTCAAGGCGCCCGCCTCCGGACTCGACAAGCTCGCCGGGCTGCCGGAGGCCGTCGTCGACGCGGCCCGCGGCACCGAGGCGCTGGCCTCGGTCGGACTCGGGGCGGGCACGATCGCCGTGCTCGTCCTGTGGCGGCGGCTGCCGCGACGGGTGCGTACGGTGCCGGGGGCGCTCGGCGCGGTCGTACTGGCCACGCTGGTGGCCTCGGGGTTCGGGCTGCCGGTGGCCAAGGTCGAGGTGCGGGGGCTGGTGGGCTCGATCCAGCTGCCGAGCCTGGATGCCTTCGGCGAGCTCGCGAGCGTGGGCGTGCTCGGTACCGTGCTCGCCTTCACCCTGATCGCCTCCGCCGAGTCGCTGTTCAGCGCGGCGGCCGTGGACCGGCTGCACAACGGCCCGCGGACCGAGTACGACAGGGAACTGATGGCGCAGGGCGCGGGCAACACGGTCTGCGGACTGCTCGGCGCGCTGCCGATGACCGCGGTGATCGTGCGCAGCGCGGCGAACGTCCAGGCGGGCGCGCGGACGAAGGCGTCCCGCGTGCTGCACGGCGTCTGGCTGCTGCTGTTCGCGGCGCTGCTGCCCGCCGCGCTCGGTGTCATCCCGCTGCCCGCCCTCGCCGGCATCCTGGTGCACGCGGGCTGGAAGCTGATCCCGCTGCGCGAGATCGCCTCGTTGTGGCGCGAGCATCGGGGTGAGGCGCTGATCCTCGTCGTCACGGCGGTGTCGATCGTCGCCGTCAGCATGTTCGAGGGGGTGCTCATCGGGCTCGCCCTGGCCGTCGTCAAGACGGCGTGGGAGGCCTCGCACGTCCGCCTGGAGGTCATAGACAAGGGTGCGGGCCCCGTCCAGGCGTATCTGTCGGGCAACGCGACCTTTCTGAGGCTGCCGAAGATCCTCGACAGCCTCGAGGCGCTGCCCCAGGACCGCCCGGTCGAGCTGGACCTCTCCGGTCTGCACCACCTCGATCACGCCTGCCGCACCGCGCTGGAGAACTGGTCGGCGCGGCACAGTGAGGCGGGGACGGAACCGGTGAAGGTGACCCCCTGCTGACCACCGCCTGACCACCGGGGGCTCGCGGTCGGAGATCCTCGACCGCGAGCCCGCGTGAGGCATATCGTGGAATTAGTGGTGGTATGCGGCGGCTCGAAAGGGGGTCGTCATGCTCGATGAGCTGTTGGCCACGGCCGCGGTGGTCGGTACCGCCGGGGTGGTGTACATCGTCGCGGCGGCCCGGGTCGTCAAACAGTACGAGCGGGGCGTGGTGCTCCGGCTCGGGCGGCTCAGGGGTGGCATCAGGCCGCCCGGGTTCACCATGATCATCCCGGGCGTGGACCGGCTGCGTAAGGTCAACATGCAGATCGTGACGATGCCGGTGCCCGCGCAGGACGGCATCACGCGGGACAACGTCACGGTGCGGGTCGACGCGGTCATCTACTTCAAGGTGGTCGACGCGGCCGACGCGGTCATCCAGGTCGAGGACTACCGCTTCGCGGTCTCGCAGATGGCGCAGACCTCACTGCGCTCGATCATCGGCAAGAGCGACCTGGACGATCTCCTCTCCAACCGGGAGAAGCTCAACCAGGGCCTGGAGTTGATGATCGACAGCCCGGCCATGGGCTGGGGTGTGCAGATCGACCGGGTCGAGATCAAGGACGTGTCACTGCCGGAGACGATGAAACGGTCGATGGCCCGGCAGGCCGAGGCCGACCGTGAACGGCGGGCCCGCATCATCAACGCGGACGCCGAGCTCCAGGCGTCGAAGAAGCTGGCGGAGGCCGCCGGGGTGATGTCCGAACAGCCCGCCGCACTCCAACTGCGCCTGCTGCAGACCGTGGTGGCGGTCGCCGCCGAGAAGAACTCCACCCTCGTCCTGCCCTTCCCGGTGGAACTGCTGCGGTTCCTGGAACGGGCACAGGCCCAGCCGGGGGCGCCGACGGTGGAACAGATACCGACGCGTCCACGGCCCGACGAGCACAGGGGCGACGGGCACAGGGACGACGAGTTCGTGCTCGACGAACCCAAGGGTGCCAAGTTCAGGCGCGACGAGGCCGAGGACGACGAGTTCCCGCTCGACAACCCCGACGCGGGCCCTCGCCCCAGCCCCGACTGATCGCCCGCCCGATTGCCACGTACGGTCCGCGCCTCATCGCGAACACGACCCCGACAACCGTCCGGAACCGGCCGTCCTGGTCACCCTCGAAGAGGCCTGAGCACGACTCGCGGGTACCCGGCACGCATCGCACCATCGAGGCACACGGCCGGAAGGGGGTTTGAGTGCGTTCTGGTGAGCGGGAGTGAGTGTCAGCGGTCTGGCTGTGATGGTGCGTGGGGGGGGGCTCTTTGGGGAGGGAACGGAAGTTCTTGTGTCGAATGGGTGACCTCTGTGGGTGGTGCTCGTTGGATACGGCGTCGGGATTTCGGCGTCGCGGGGGGGGTGACGGGGTGGGCGGGCTACGGGAGCTGAGGCCGTCGTTCGTGGTGCCGGGTCCTTCGGGGGTGGCGGTGCGGGACCGGCTGCGGATCTCGGAGGCGGATGCGGCGGTGCTGCGTGAGGTGGGTGTGTTTCTGGGGTCGCTGGCCGCGGGGGATCTCGCGGTCCGTTCCCGGCAGGGGCTGGCGCATGACGCGGCCGGGTGGGCGGCGCGTAAGCGGGAGCTGACCGGTGGCTCGTCCGCGCGGTGGGCGGGGAGTATCACCAAGGCCACGCACGATCAGTGGGCGCTGGCCCGGCGCGGCCAGGCGGCGGAGATGACGTGGCTGCGCGGGCAGATCGGACAGATCCAGGCGCGGCTGGCCCGCCCGCTGGGCGCGAAGGCGAGCAGGCGTGAGGGGCTGGTGCGCGGGTATGCCTCGCGGTCCCAGTGGCATGCCAAGTTCCGCCGCCTGCACGCGTTGAAAGGCCGGCTGGCGGCGGTGGAGGCGGACTGGTCGGCGGGCCTGGTGCGCGTGGTGCGCGGCGGGAAACGGCTCGCGCATCTGCGCCACCACCTCGGCGAGGCCGGGCTGGAGGAGCCGGGGTGGCGGGAGCGGTGGCGGGCAGCGCGGATGTTCCTGTCCGCCGACGGCGAGTCCGGCAAACGCTGCGGCAACGAGACCATCCGCGTCACCACCAGCGGACGGATCTCCCTCCGCCTCCCGGCCGCCCTGGCCCATCTGGCCAACGCCCCGCACGGCCGCTACGCCCTTAACGCGACCGTGGCGTTCAAGCACCGGGGCCAGGAGTGGCTGGACCGGGTCACCGCGAACCGGGCGGTCGCCTACCGCATCCACCACGACCCGCTGCGGGGCCACTGGTATGTGACGGCGTCCTGGCAGCGCGCCGCTGTCCCGGTCCTGCCGCTTCAGGCGGCCCTCGCCAAGGGCGTGGTCGCGGTGGACATGAACGACGACCACCTCGCCGCCTGGCACCTCGACGTGCACGGCAACCCGGTCGGCGAACCCCGGCGCTTCTTCTACGACCTGACGGGCGGCGCCGCGCACCGGGACGCCCAGATCCGCCACGCCCTGACCCGGCTGCTGCACCACACCCGCCGCAGCGGGGCCGCCGCGATCGCCATCGAGGACCTGGACTTCACCGACGGCACGTCCAGGGAGAAGCACGGCCGCAACAAGCGTTTCCGCCGTCTCATCTCCCGCTTCCCCACTGCCCGGCTGAAGGCCCGGCTGGTGTCCATGGCCGCCGAGCAGGACCTCGCGATCGTCGCGGTGGACCCGGCCTACACCTCCCGGTGGGGTGCCCAGCACTGGCAGCAGCCCCTCACCGCTCCCACCCGTACCACCACCCGCCACGACGCGGCAGCCGTGGCGATCGGACGGCGCGCCCTCGGGCATCCGATCCGGCGACGGACACCACCGCCCCCGCACGACCAGAGTGATCGTGCGGGGCATCGGAGTGTCCAGGCCCGACGGGAAACCCGACGGCGTGAGGAAACCCGCCCCCACCTACCCGGACCACGCACCAGATGCGCGCCGCCCGGCAGTGGCACGAAAGCGGGCGACCAGCGTGCCCAACACCGTTCGGGACACGCGGCTGAGCAACAGTCCTGGCAACAGGACTCACTCCCGCTCAGTCTCTAGGAACGGTTCGATCCTGCGCGCGGACAAGGGAGGCGGACAAGGGGAGCGGACAAGGGGAAAGGGAACCGACGCACAAGGCCGTCCGGTATTCGCCGGGTCCAGCCGGGTGACTTCCGTGCCACCGTCACCGGGCACAGGAAGACAATGGGCGAATAGTCAGACTTGCCCATATATCTTCATGTGATGATCATTCCAGTACGACGATTCGCCGCGACCTGCGCCCTCAGCGCACTCGGGGTCGCACTCACCGCCTGCGGGACACCGGGAACCCCGCACGCCGCCCGACCGGGATACCCCGCGTCGGCCTCGGGCAGTACCAGCACCCCACCCTCGCGACCCCCCACGCTCGCCCCCGGCTCCAGCGGTATCACCCCCGTCTTCACCAACGGTCCGCGGACGGCGGGCAAGACCGTCGCGCTGACCTTCGACGCGGACATGACCGCGAACGAGGGGCCACGCGCGGCGGCCGGGGAGCACTTCGACAACCCCCAACTGATCGCCACACTGCGCGCGTTCAAGGTGCCGGCGACCGTGTTCATGACGGGGCGCTGGGCCGACGAGTACCCGAAGGAGGCCAAGGACATCGGGCAGGACCCGCTCTTCGAGGTCGCCAATCACTCGTACAGCCACTACGCCTTCACCGACAGCTGCTACGGCCTGCCCACCGTGCCCCAGGAGCGGATGCGGGCCGAAGTGGAGGAGGCCTACACCGCCTTCAAGAAGGCGGGCGTGCCCCACGCGATGCCCTACTTCCGGTTCCCCGGCGGGTGCTACGACCAGCAGGCACTGCGCACGCTGAGCGCGGTGGGCGTGACCGCCGTGCAGTGGGACGTCGTCAGCGGGGACGCCTTCGCCACTGACGCCGACGCCGTGGCCCGTCAGGTACTGGAGGGCGTGAAGCCCGGCTCCGTCGTCGTCATGCACTGCACGCGCAGCGCGGCTCCGGTGACCGAACAGGCCCTGCGGACGATCGTCCCCGAGCTTCGGAAGCAGGGTTTCCGCTTCGTGAAGGTCTCCGAGATGATCGGCTCGGCGACGCAGGGCGAGCGGCACGGCACCACGTAGGCGCGCTCCGGTCCCGGCCTACGCTGGGACCCATGAGCGACGACTACTGCGCCACCCCGGCGCTCCCCGCCCCCGCCCCCGCCCCGGCACCGGACCCGACCGACGCCGGGCCGCCGTTCGCCGAGTGCGTGCTGTGCCGGAAGCCGACCGAGTACCCGGAGTCGTACAAGGGGATCACGCTGTGTCCCGTCTGCGAGTGGCAGGAGGCACAGCGGACCGCCTGTTCCGGGTGACGGCGACCGCCGCCGAAGAACCGATCTTCCGCCTGGCACACTGGAGGGCGTGAGCAGCGACCCGACCGTAGCCGACGCACCCGGCCGACCCGACACACCCGGCTCGGCCGAGGACAGCCCCTTCCGATCCGAGCGCACCGCGCGCGACGAGGCTCCGCAGTTCGTGCTGCCGCTGGTCGTGCGTATCGAGAAGGCCGCTCCCCCGGCGCGTACGGACGCGCTGGAGACCGCCGCCCGCGCCGTGCTGACGATCCTCAGCGATGAGCGGGCCCTCGGGGACGGCGAGTGGGCGCAGGCCGTGCGGGACTGGCAGGACGCCCGGATTCGCAAGGTCGTACGACGGGCGCGCGGCGCCGAGTGGCGGCGGGCCGATGCGCTGCCCGGCATCACGGTGACCGGGAAGTCCGCCGAGGTGCGCGTCTTCCCGCCGGTCCCCCTGGACGGCTGGCCGAAGGACCTGGCCAAACTCCAGGTCTCGGGCACCGATCTCGACGACCCGGAGCCCCCGGTCGACGCCGACCCGACCGCGCCGGTGCTGTGGCTCAACCCCGACCTCGACATGTCCGCCGGCAAGACGATGGCGCAGGCCGGGCACGGCGCGCAGCTGGCCTGGTGGGAGCTGTCGGACGACGAGCGGGCGGCCTGGCGCGACGCCGGTTTCCCCCTCGCCGTCCGCACCGCCGACCCGGCACGCTGGAGTGGACTGACCACCTCCGGGCTGCCGTTGGTGCGCGACGCGGGCTTCACGGAGATCGCGCCGGGGTCGTGCACGGTGGTGGCCGACCATCCCGCGCTGCGCTCCTGACCGACCCCGAGTGACCTACGGACCCGAGGAGGCGCGATGGCCGAGGCCCGGCTGGACGGCAGGGTCGAACGCGGCAACCGTACGCGGCAGTTGGTGCTCCGCCGCACGGTCGACATCGCCTCGGTCGAGGGGCTGGAGGCGTTGTCCGTGGGCCGTCTCGCCACCGAGCTCCAGCTCAGCAAGAGCGGGGTCTTCGCACTCTTCGGCTCCAAGCAGGAACTGCAACTGGCCACCGTGCGGGAGGCGGCGCGCACGCGCATCTACGTCGAGCAGGTGATCCGGCCCGCGTCCGAGACCCGCGCCGGTGTTGCCCGGGTGGGGCGGCTGTGCGAACTCTGGCTCGACTACTCCCAGGGCAGGGTCTTCCCCGGCGGCTGCTTCTTCTACGAGGTCATCGCCGAGTTCGACGCCCGGCCGGGGCCCGTGCACGACCCGGCCGGTCGCGGGCCGGGGTTCGCGTTCGCGCCGCCGGTCGACGTGCCCGTGGGGGCGGCCCCTCTGGACGAGGCACTGCGGCTGCTCGGACGTACGCCGAAGAAGTGGCCGCTGCCGGCCGACGACGCTCGGGAGCAGCGGATTTGACCAGAACAGAGGATTCGCTTTAGTCGCGCTTGAACATTCCCGGCGCCCCGCACGTACCTCACGTCGCTGGCCAAGTACAGGTTTCCAACGACCAGTTGGTTTCCCCCGGGAGGCTCGTTTTGCGGCGTATCAATGGTTCTGCCTTTGTCATCGCGGCGCTCGCCGCCACCGTCGGCGCGCTCGCGTTCCCGGTGTGGTCGTACGCCGACCGCGCGGGCACTGGACAGGCGAATCTCGCGGCAGGGACGGTGAACACACAGTGGGGGCCCCTGTCCGCCTCCGACCGTGATCTGATCGTTCGGGTGCGGCTGGCCGGGCTCTGGGAACTTCCGGCGGGACAGCAGGCGATCGAGCGAGCCCCCAACAAGGCGATCAAGGAGGCGGGGGACCACCTGATCGTCGGCCACACCGACCTCGACAAACGGGTGCGGGTCGTCGCGGCCCAGCTCAACGTCGAACTGCCGAACCAGCCGAACGCGCAGCAACAGGGCTGGCTGCAGGAGATGACCGCGGCGACAGGCACGGAATACGAACGGAAGTTCGTGAACCTGCTGCGGGCCGCGCACGGCAAGATCTTCCCGGCGATCGGCGCGGTCCGTAACTCCACCCGCAACTCACTGGTCCGGCAGCTGGCCTCGGACGCCAACCAGACCGTGCTCGACCACATCACCATCCTGGAGAAGACCGGGGCCGTCGACTTCGACGCCATCGCCAACGACACGGCGGCCCTGTCGACCGCGAGCCCGACCGGTCCCCCGGCGCCGGCCGCCGGAGTCACGGCGCCCTCCGCACCGCCGGTGCAGCCCGGGGACGGCGTCGTCGCCACGTCGAGTCCCTCACCCGCGCCGCCCGGCCAGGTCAACACCGCCCGGCCGGAGCCCTCGGATCCGGACAACGTGCTGCGATAGCCGGTGCGGCGGCCGGTGCTCGGGCAGCCCGGCGGAACCTCAAATATTGCTCTGAACGTCCGCCGAGGTGGGTTCGGCCCTGGATCCCGGGGCCATGACTCCGTCACGCCGGAACACGGGTCCGTCGTCAGGAGACAGCAGACAGGGTTCGAGCGGCGATGGAGGAGGCGACATGACACAGCCGAGGCGGCTGGGAACAGGAATCGGGTGGCGGCCGGAGATCGCCGAGGCCGTGGAGCGCATGCCCGGCATCGACTGGGTCGAGGCCGTGGCGGAGAACCTGTGCCCCGGGCATATCCCCGAGTCGCTGCTGCGGCTGCGCGCGCGGGGCGTCACGGTGGTACCGCACGGGGTCTCGCTCGGCCTCGGTGGCGCGGACCGGCCCGACGAGTCCCGTCTCACCGCCCTCGCGGAGCGGGCCGAGGCGCTGGGCTCGCCGCTCGTCACGGAGCACATCGCGTTCGTACGGGCCGGGGGCGCGCTCACCGCGTCGCCGCTCCTGGAGGCCGGGCACCTGCTGCCGGTCCCCCGCACCCGGGACGCCCTCGACGTGCTGTGCGAGAACGTCCGTATCGCGCAGGAGGCCCTTCCCGTCCCGCTCGCGGTCGAGAACATCGCCGCGCTGATCTCCTGGCCCGGGGAGGAGATGACCGAGGGGCAGTTCCTGTACGACCTGGTGGACCGCACCGGCGTACGCCTCCTCATCGACGTGGCCAACCTCCACACGAACCACGTCAACCGGGCCGAGGATCCCTCGAAGGCCCTCGCCGAGCTCCCCGTCGAGGCGATCGCCTACGTCCACGTCGCCGGCGGCTTCGAACGGGACGGCGTCTGGCACGACAGCCACGCCCACCCCGTCCCCCAGCCGGTCCTCGACATCCTGGCCGACCTCGCCGCCCGTGTGAGCCCACCGGGGGTCCTCCTGGAACGCGACGAGAACTTCCCGGACCCGAGCGAGCTGGAGAGGGAGCTCGGAGCGATCAGGGTCACCCTGACGAAGGCGCGGGCGCGGGTCGCGACGCCGTCCCGCACCCCGGCACGCCCGGACTCGGGTGAGGCCGCCGCCACTCCAAACGGCACCCCCGGGGCAGCCGGGAGCCGCGCGCCCGACGTGACCCAGGATGCTCGGCAGCGGCTCGCTCTGGGGCAGGCCGCTCTGTTGTCCGCGCTCGTCGCGGGCACCCCCGTGCCCGAGGGGTTCGATCGGGGGCGGCTCGGTGTGCAGGCGCGGGCGCTCGCGGCCAAGCGGGCGGATGTCGTGGCGAAGGTGGCGGCGGAGCTGCCGGAGATCCTCAAGGACGCGTACCGGTCGGCGTTTCTCGCGTATGCGCAAGGGCATCCGATGAGCGGTGGGTACCGGCGCGACGCGTTGGACTTCGCCGAGTACATGCTGCTCGCGGGGCACCCCGAGGACGCGGAGACGCGGCGGCGGTTGCGGGAGTGGTGGCTGGAGCGGTCCGGCCCGACTCCGCCGTCGCAGCGGCCCACGGCCCGGCTGGCCCGCGCGACCCGACGGGTCCTGCTGCGCCGCTGATCCCGCCCGCCCGGCAGGCGCCGACGCGCCCTCCTACGCGCGCCGTAGTCCCTCACCCCGGCAGAGTGTGCCGGGGTTAACACCAGGGCCCGCCCCGCCGGATTCCACGTCCGGTTTCCGCGGTTTCCTGACGGTCTGGACTCCGGTCGAACTACCCCATTCGGCGCCTTCCCCCCACCCGCTAACCCTTCCTCCTCGTACGGCAGTTGGCGTAGTGCCCGAACTAATATGCCAACCCGCACCCGTAGCGCACTAGCGTGCGGTGCCGCAACAGGAGGCACCATGCGATCCATCAACCGCACCGGATTGGTCAGTGGGACAGGACTCATCATCGCGGCCCTCACCGCGACCCTCGTCGCGCTGGTCTTCCCTATCTGGTCGTACGCGGACCGCGCCGGCACCGGCCTGGACACCCTGAAAGCCCAGTCCGTGTCGACCCAGTTCGGTCCGCTGTCCGCACTGGACCGGGAGTTCATCACCAAGGTCCGGCTCGCCGGGCTCTGGGAGCTGCCCGCCGGCCAGCAGGCCGAGGAGCGCGGCACCAACCAGGCCGTGAAGACGGCGGGCGCGCACCTCGTCGAGGGCCACACGTTCCTCGACGCGCGCGTCCGGAACGTCGCCGCACGGCTCGGACTCGAGCTCCCGAACCAGCCCAATCCCCAGCAGCGCGGCTGGCTGGCCACGCTCGACGCCGCCCACGGCACGGACTACGACCGGAAGTTCGCGAACATCCTGCGCAGGGCCCACGGCAAGGTCTTCTCCGTCGTCGCCCAGGTCCGCGCGAACACCCGCAACTCCCTCGTACGGGACCTCGCCGACGACGCGAACACCACGGTGCTCGACCACATCAAGGTCCTCGAAGCCACCGGGTACGTGGACTTCGACGCCCTCGCGCAGGACGCCGCGACCGCGAGCCCGCCGCCGCTCACGGCTTCCCCCGCCCCGCCGGGTCCCGTCCAGTCCCCGGACAGCCCCGTCCCCGTCACCCCGTCCGGGTCCTATCCGCTACCCCCGGCCGCATCCCGCGCCAAGGACCAGCCGAGCGGCACCCCTTGATGGACACCGGAACGTCACAGAGCCACAACGCTCCCTCCATATCGGGGGCAGACCGTGGCGCCGGCCTGGACTCTTCGCGTAGAAACACGCCATGTTCTGGGTCCTTCTCCTGCTCCTGGCCTGGGCCGCGGCCGGTATCTCCTGCACTCGGCTGTGCCTGGCCGCCGTGCGCGCGGCGGCGGTCGACACCGACGCGACGCGCTGGCACCACCTCACGCTGTACGAGGCCGCGTTCCTGTCCGGCGGCCCCGCCCGGGTCGCCGATCTGACCATGGTGTCGATGGCCCGTCAGCGCCGGCTGCTGCTCGCGCACACGGGCTGGGCGACCGTCGTGGACCGGCGCGGTCGCGACGAGATGGAACGCTCGGTGATAGGGGCCATAGGCCCGCAGGGGCAGTCCCGGATAGCGCCCGTACGGGCGAGCGCGGCCACCGCGGACTCCGTGCGTCGCCTCGCCGACCGTCTCGTCGCCGCGGGCCTCGCCGTGCCCGACGGCGCCCGTACCACCGTCGCGGGCGCCGTCCGTCAGGTCCAGGCCGCCGCCGCGGCCGTCCTCACGCTCGGCGCCGTCGCCGTACTGATGCCCTCTCAGGCCCGGGCGAGCGGGAACGACGTACCGATCGCCGTGTGGTTCTCGCTCCCGCTCATCCTCACACTGAGCTGCCTCGCCGTCGCCCGCATCGAGGTCCACCCGTACACACGCTGGGCCTCCCCGGCCGGGCAGCGGCTGCTCGGCACCCTCGCCCGGCACCCCGACGCCGCCGGGGACGACCGCACGTATCTCACCTCGGTCGCCGTACGCGGCATCCGCGCGGTCGGCGAGCCGGAGCTGCGCGCGGCCTTCGCGCACCGCGACCGCAGCCCCGAGCGGCAGCGCTGACGGCGCCCGAGGGGGCGCATAGGGGTCATTGGGGCCGACACCGGCACCAGGTGCTTTACTTCATCAACTGACGAACCAAACATCCCTTTTGTTGCTGCCGTGCGCCGAAGGGATACGCGATGAGAGCTGCCGTCCTGTACGGAACCACCGGGTCCTTGCTTCTGAGCGGCCTCGTCGCCTCTCCCGCCGGTGGTGCGGCGGCCTGGCCGGACCCCGCGGCCTCCCTCGAGGCGCGCGGCACCACCGTCGCCGCCTCCCGCGCCGCGACGGCCGGCATCCACTGGGGCACGTGCCCCAAGAAGAACGACTTCCCGGTCGAGATGCGCTGCGGCACGGTCACCGTGCCGCTGGACTACGCGCACCCCGACGGCAAGAAGATCAAACTGACCGTCAGCCACGCCGGCGCCACCGGCAAGGACCTGCGCAACTCCAAGCACAAGGTGCCGCGTCAGGGCTCCCTCGTCTACAACCCGGGCGGCCCGGGCGCGTCCGGCATGTACTTCCCGCTGATCGGCTTCCTTCCCGAGTGGAAGCGCGTCGCCGCCGCGTACGACCTCGTGGGCTACGCCCCGCGCGGCGTGGACCGCTCGGCCCCGCTGTCCTGCGAGGACCCGAAACACTTCCTGAAGGGGCCCGCGCAGTCGCCGACGTACCCCTCGGAGACGTACAAGAAGGAGCGCATCGCGGAGGCACGGACGTACGCGCGCGGCTGTCTCAAGCGCTCCGGGCAGGACATCCGGCACTACACCTCGCTCAACAACGCCCGCGACCTCGACGTGCTGCGCGCCGCGCTGGGCGAGCGGAAACTGACGTTCATGGGGGCCTCGTACGGCACGTACTTCGGCGCCCTGTACGCGACGCTCTTCCCCTCGCACGTACGCCGGATGGTGTTCGACTCCGCGGTGAACCCCGATCCCCGACAGATCTGGTACCGGAACAACCTCGACCAGTCGGCCGCGTTCGAGGCCCGCTGGGCGGACTTCCGCGCGTGGATCGCCAAGCACGACAAGGAGTACGGGCTCGGCACCACGCCCGAGGCGGTGCTGCACAACTACGAGAGGGCGCGGGCGCGGCTCGCCGCGACACCCGCGGGCGGCAAGGTGGGGCCGCGCCAGTTGCAGGGCGCGTTCCTGGAGGCGGGGTACTTCGACGACTACTGGCCGCAGCGTGCCCAGGCGCTGTCCGCCTATCTGAAGGGCGACCCGAAGCCGCTGATCCAGCAGGCCGGGCCGCATCCGGAGGCGTCGGCCGAGGCCGAGAACGGCAACGCGGTGTACACGGCCGTGGAGTGCAACGACGCGGCCTGGCCCACGGACTGGCGTACCTGGGACCGGGACAACACGCGGCTCGCGCGCGTGGCGCCGTTCGAGACCTGGGACAACGTGTGGATGAACCTGCCCTGCGCGTACTGGCCGGTGCCGCGGCACAAGCCCCTCGATGTGCGGACGCTGCCCGGGGCGCTCGCGCCGGTCCTGATCCTGGCGGCCGAGCGGGACGCGGCGACGCCGTACGAGGGAGCGGTGGAGCTGCAGCGGCGGCTGTCCGGCTCGGTCCTGGTGACCGAGAACGGGGCCGGGACGCACGGGATCGCGGGCGGGCCCAACAGTTGCGTCAACGGCTACTTGGACGCGTATCTGCTGGAGGGCCGGCTCCCGAAGCGGCGCGCGGCGTGCGCGCCGCACGCGGAGCCGAAGCCGACGGCGCCGGATGGTGACAAGACCACCCGGCACGACACGGAGGACCCGGAGGACCCGAAGACGACCCGTCAGGCCCCCTGATCAGGCGAGACCGGCGACCAGCTCGGCCACGGACTTACGGCGGCCGGTGTAGAACGGGACCTCCTCGCGGACGTGCATGCGGGCCTCGGAGGCGCGCAGGTGGCGCATGAGGTCGACGATGCGGTACAGCTCGTCGGCCTCGAAGGCCAGCATCCACTCGTAGTCGCCGAGGGAGAACGAGGCGACCGTGTTGGCGCGCACGTCCGGGTAGCCGCGGGCCATCTTGCCGTGGTCGGCGAGCATGCGGCGGCGGTCCTCGTCGGGCAGCAGGTACCAGTCGTAGGAACGCACGAACGGGTAGACGCTGATGTAGTTGCGGGGCGTCTCATCGGCGAGGAACGCCGGGATGTGGGAGCGGTTGAACTCGGCGGGGCGGTGCAGTGCCATGTTCGACCAGACCGGCTCCAGGGCGCGGCCCAGCCGGGTGCGGCGGAAGAGGTTGTACGCCTCCTGGAGCTGGTCGCTGGTCTCGGCGTGCCACCAGATCATCAGGTCGGCGTCGGCGCGCAGCCCCGACACGTCGTAGGTGCCGCGGACGGTGACGTCCTTCGCTGCGAGCTGGTCGAAGAGCTCCTGGACCTCGTCGGCGAAGCCGGCACGGTCCTCGGGCAGCACGTCCTTCAGCTTGAAGACGGACCACAGGGTGTAGCGGATGACCTCGTTGAGGTCCTTGGCCTTCTTGCCGATGTTCGGGATCTTCGCGGGGCCGGTGGTGGGGGCGTCGTCACTCATGAGGCTATTCTCCCGCTCCGCCGTGCAGGCTCTGCACCGGGTTCGCCCTCAGCGCGTCCAGTCCCGCGTGGTCGCCGCCGAGCTGGTCCACGGCGGCGTACGCGCTCGCGACGCACGCGGGGATGCCGACCCCGTCGTACGCCGCGCCGCAGACGGCGAGCCCCGGGAGCTTGGCCACGTGCTCACGGACGCGGGCCACACGCGTGTGGTGACCGACGGGGTACTGCGGCAGGCCGTCGTCCCACCGGGTCACCCGGGTCGCCACGGGCTCGGCGGCCAGGCCGGTGGCCTCGCGCAGGTCGTTCCTGGAGACGTCCACGAGGTCGGCGTCGTCGCGGCCCAGTACCTCCGTCTCGCCGTACCGCCCGACGGAGGTGCGCAGGACGAGCAGGTCGGGGTTCTCCTCGGCGATCCAGCCCCACTTCTGGGAGGCGAAGGTGGATGCCTTGATGGTGTGGCCGTCCACCGGCGGCACCAGGAAACCGCTCCCTTCGGGGAGGGCGGTGTCGGCGCGCCGGTAGGCGAGTGTCACCAGCGCCATGGAGGCGTACTCCACACCGGCCAGCTCGGTGGCCGCGGCGGGCGTCTCGGCCCGCAGCAGGGCGGCGGCCGCGCCGGCGGGCACCGCGACGACGACCCCGTCCGCGTGCAGGACGCGGCCCCCGGCCACCACTCGCCAGCCGCCGTCCTCGGTGCGGCGCAGCTCCGTGACCGGGGCGCCGGTGACGATCTCGCCGCCCCGCGCCCGCACCGACCGCGCGACCGCGAGCGGAAGTTGGCCCACGCCGCCCTCGATGCCCATGAACACCGGCCCGGTCTGCTGGGCCGTGGCCGCCTTCGCCTGGATCTCGCGGACCGCCTCGGTCAGGGAGACATGGGTGCGGACGGCGGCGAAGAGCTGGGGAACGGCCAGGCGCATCGAGATGCGGTACGCGTCGCCCGCGTAGACGCCGCCCAGGAGGGGCTCGACCAGGCGGTCGACGACCTCGCGGCCGAGGCGTGCCGCCACGTACTCCCCCACCGCCACGTCGTCGCCGACCTCCGTGCGGGGCAGGTCGGCGTCGCGCTCGATGCGGGCCAGGCCCTCCTCGGAGAGGACGCCGGAGAGGGCGGCCGCGGTGCCGGGCACGCCCATGACGTGGCCCTTGGGCATGGGGCGCAGCGCGCCGCGCGTCCACAGGGAGGCGGTCGCGGTGGCGGGCGGCTGGAGGCGGTCGGCGAGGCCCACCTCGCGGGCGAGGGCGACCGCTTCCGGGCGGCGGGCGAGCATCGACTCGGCGCCGAGATCGACCCGTGCGCCCGCGATCTCGCCGGGCAGCAGCTTGCCGCCGACGCGGTCCGACGCCTCCAGGACGGTCACCCGCGCGCCGCGGTCCAGCAGGCGGTGGGCGGCGGCCAGACCGGCGATCCCGCCCCCGATGACGACGACCTGTCCCGTACCCGTACGACTGTCCTGTGCGCGCATGACTCCACCTTCTCAGACCCCGCTGACAGGCCCGCCGGGCCCCAGTGCCGTCGTCGGGTACGGCGGTGTCCCGCGCGAGTCCCGACCGTGACCGCATCGGGACCTGATCCCGCCAACGTCGCGCCCGGTCCCGGCGTCGAAGGAGGGTCAGCAGTCACCAGCCACGGGGGTACGCCCACATGTACACACGACGTTCCGCTCGAACCGGCCCGGTCCTGGCCGGGATACTCCTCGCCGCTGCCCTCGCGGTGACCGGCTGTGGCGCCGCCGGCGGTGGCTCCGACTCCACCGCCGACAAGGCGGCCGCGCCGGGCGCCGGGAACGCCCACTCGGGCGCCGCGGCCGACGCCGCCTCGGGCGCGGGCGGCGCCAAGTCCACCACCCCGTCCAAGGCCACCGGCACGTCCGTCCCGGCCGGCAGCCACATCATCCGCACCGCCTCGCTGACCCTGCGGGTCAAGGACGTGCCCAAGGCGCTGGACGAGGCCCGCACCGCGGCCGTCGACGCGGGCGGCTACGTCGGCAACGAGACGACCACCCGGGACGGCGGTGGCCGCGAGCGCACCCGAGCCGTACTGCGTGTGCCCACCGACCGGTACGACGCGGTGCTCTCCTCCCTGGAGGGCACCGGGAAGGTCGTCGAGCGGACGGCCAAGGCGCAGGACGTCACCGACCAGGTCGTCGACGTGGAGAGCCGCGTCAAGTCGCAGCGCGTCAGCGTGGCGCGGGTCCGTGAGCTGATGGACCGGGCCACCAAGCTCAGCGATGTGGTCGCCCTGGAAGGGGAGTTGAGCACCCGCGAGTCCGACCTGGACGCCCTGCTCGCCCAGCAGGCGTCCCTGAAGGACCGCACCAGCCTGGCCACCATCACGCTCTCCCTCTCCGAGACGCCGCTGAAGGACGCCGGGAAGAAGTCCGACTCCACGGGCTTCGTGGACGCGCTGACGGGCGGCTGGGACGCGTTCGTCACGATGCTGCGCTGGATCGCGGTGGCGTTCGGCGCGGTGCTCCCGTTCCTGCTGAGCGCGGGGCTCCTCGTGGCGCTGTGGCTGCGCCTCGCCCGCACGGGGCGGCCGCGCCGGCCCGCGGCCGAGACGGCTCCCGCGAGCGCGGGGTCGCTGCCGGTGGCGCCGCCGGTGCGCGAAGAGGGTGGCGAAGAGGACTGAGAAGAGGGTGGCGAAGAGGACTGAAATGCCGGGCCCCCGTAGCGTGTTCGCATGAGCATGAGCCGTACGGAGCGACTGGTCGTGATCGGGGGTGACGCGGCGGGCATGTCCGCCGCGTCACAGGCACGCCGGATGCGCGGGCCCGACGAGCTGGAGATCGTGGCGTTCGAACGCGGCCACTTCAGCTCCTACTCGGCCTGCGGCATCCCGTACTGGGTGGGCGGCGACGTCCCCGAGCGGGACCGGCTGATCGCGCGGAGCCCGGCGGAACACCGGGAGCGCGCGATCGACCTGCGGATGCGCACCGAGGTCACCGAAATCGACCTGGCGGGCAGTCGCGTCCGCTCGCTCGACCTCGAGACCGGGGCCGAGGAGTGGACCTCGTACGACAAACTCGTGATCGCGACCGGCGCCCGCCCGATCCGCCCCGACCTGCCGGGCGTCGACGCTCCGGGTGTGCACGGCGTGCAGACCCTGGACGACGGCCAGGCCCTCCTGGACACACTGGCCTCGACCGAGGGTCGGCGCGCGGTGGTCGTCGGCGCGGGCTACATCGGCGTGGAGATGGCCGAGGCGCTCATCAACCGCGGGTACGAGGTGACCGTCGTCAACCGCGGCAAGGAGCCGATGTCCACGCTCGATCCCGACATGGGCCGACTGGTCCACACGGCCATGGAGAACCTGGGCATCACCATGGTCAACGACGCCGAGATCACCGAGCTCCGCACCGGGGAGGACGGTCGGGTGCGCGCGGTGGCCACCGAGGACGCCGAGTACCCGGCGGACGTGGTCGTGCTCGGCATCGGCGTACGCCCCGAGACCACGCTCGCACGGGCCGCGGGACTCCCCCTCGGCGACCACGGCGGGCTGCTCACGGACCTGGCGATGCGGGTGCGCGGGCAGGAGAACGTCTGGGCCGGCGGCGACTGTGTCGAGGTGCTCGACCTGCTCTCGGGACGCGAACGGCACATCGCGCTGGGCACGCACGCCAACAAGCACGGGCAGGTCATCGGCACCAACGTGGGCGGCGGGTACGCGACCTTCCCCGGTGTCGTCGGCACGGCCGTGAGCAAGGTCTGCGACCTGGAGATCGCCCGCACCGGGCTGCGCGAGAAGGACGCGCACCGGGCGGGCCTGCGGTTCGAGACCGTCACCATCGAGTCGACCGCCCGCGCGGGCTACTACCCGGACGCGGACCTCATGACGGTGAAGATGCTCGCCGAGCGCCGCACGGGGCGGCTGCTCGGCGTGCAGATCGTCGGCGGGGAAGGCGCGGCGAAGCGGGTCGACATCGCCGCGGTGGCGCTGACCGCGGGCATGACGGTGGAACAGATGACATCCCTGGACCTGGGATACGCGCCCCCGTTCTCACCCGTGTGGGACCCCATCCTGGTGGCGGCACGCAAGGCGGTGACGGCGGTACGCAGAAACGCCGTGTAAGTGGAGCGCCCCAAAGGGGGGCGAGGCCGCGCGCCTACGCGGACTCGTGCCCCGCGTTCCCGTTGATGCGGTCTATCGCCTGCCGCGCCTGCTCGGCCGGCGGCCGCGCCGGCAACGAGGACACCGACGCCGAGGCGGTGACGGCCGCGGGCTGCGTGGTGGGCGGCTTGGCATGGGCGGCCGGCCGCGCGGAGCGCAACCGGTGGCTGACGGCCTCGTCCAGGGTCACCGGCCGCTGCATCCGCGCCGCGAGCCGTCCGGCCTCCTGGCCGAGCGCGGCGACGTCCTCCCAGGGGAGGTGCAGCACCAGGGCGATTTCCGCCTCGCCGTCGGGCAGGGCATGCATCGGAGGAGTAACTCGGTCGTTCATCGCCTGTGTCCTCACGTCTTCCTCGCGTCGCGTCTTCGTCGCGGCGCGGGCGGTTGAGGAGACATACGGACACGGCGGCGGGGGCGTTCACGGATTCACCCGGCGTATCCCGGGCACTAGTTCCTCGTGGTCATCCCCGTCCATGACGTGAACCCGGTGCGCCGCACGCCCTATGTGACGTATGCACTGATCGCCGCCAATGTCCTGGTATTCCTCTACACGCCCGGCCTCGCCGGATCCGTGGCGGGTGACAGCGGGCTCTCCCAACTGTGCCATCTGCACGCGTTCCTGGAGCACTACGCCGCGGTACCGCAGGAGTTGATCCACCACCATGCGCCCCGCCTCGTACCGACCGGTGAGGTCGGCGTCGGGGCGGGGGGACCCGGGTGTCTGGTGGGCCCGCCGACGTACGACAAGTCGCCGCCGCTCTCGGTCCTCACCGCGATGTTCCTGCACGGCAGCTGGCTGCACCTGCTCGGCAACATGCTCTTCCTGCTGATCTTCGGCAACAACATCGAAGACCGCCTCGGACATGTGCGGTTCGCGGTGTTCTACGTGGCGTGCGGTTACGCGGCCGCGTACGGCTTCGCGTACCTCAACGCCGACTCGGCCGACCCGCTGATCGGCGCCTCCGGAGCGATCGCCGGAGTCCTCGGCGCCTATCTGGTGCTCTATCCGAGGGCCAGGGTCTGGGTGCTCGTCCCGTTCCTGGTCTTCCTGCCGCTGCGGCTGCCCGCGTGGCTGGTGCTGGGCTTCTGGTTCGCGCTGCAGGCGGTGTACTCGTCCGGCGGCGGCGTCTCCACCGCCGGAACCGTGGCGTACGAGGCCCACGTGGTCGGCTTCCTCGTGGGGATGCTGCTGGCCTGGCCGCTGCGCCCGGGCACCCCGCCACCGCCGGAACCGCGCAGCCTGCTGTTCGGCAGACAGGCGCGGCACAGCTGGTGAGGCGTGCGGCGAGGAGGCATGCGGTGCTGAGCCGTGCGGCGTCCCCCGTACGAGGTCAGCGCGCGGTCTGCTGGTGGACGTACTCCACGAGGCGGGTCAGCGCGTCCGGGTCGGTGCTCGGCGGGACGCCGTGGCCGAGGTTGAAGACATGGCCCTCGAGACCGGCGGCGGCGTCCAGCACCTCACGGGTCTTGGTCTCGACGGCCTCGGTGGTGGAGAACAGGACGGCGGGGTCGAGGTTGCCCTGGAGCGCCTTGCCGGGGCCGACACGGCGTGCGGCCTCGTCGAGCGGGACGCGCCAGTCGACGCCGACGACGTCCGCGCCCGCCTCGCCCATGAGGCCGAGCAGCTCGCCGGTGCCGACGCCGAAGTGGATGCGCGGCACGCCGTATCCGGCCACGGACTCGAAGACCTTGGTGGACGCGGGCATCACCGAGCGCCGGTAGTCGGCGGGTGCCAGGGCGCCGACCCAGGAGTCGAAGAGCTGGACGGCGCTCGCGCCCGCCTCGATCTGCACCTTCAGGAAGGCGGAGGTGATCTCGGCGAGACGGTCGAGCAGGTCGGCCCACAGCTGCGGGTCGCCGTACATGAGCGCCTTGGTGTGCTCGTGGTTCTTGGACGGGCCGCCCTCCACGAGGTAACTCGCGAGAGTGAAAGGCGCGCCCGCGAAACCGATGAGCGGGGTCTCGCCGAGCTCGGCCGTCAGGAGCTTGATCGCCTCGGTGACGTACCAAACATCCTCAGGGGTCAGATCGCGCAGCTGGGCCAGGTCGGCGCGGGTGCGGATCGGGTTCGCGACGACCGGGCCGACGCCCGGCTTGATGTCGAGGTCGATGCCGATGGCCTTCAGCGGGACGACGATGTCGCTGAAGTAGATCGCCGCGTCCACGTTGTGCCGGCGTACGGGCTGGAGCGTGATCTCGGCGACCAGCTCGGGCCGCATGCAGGAGTCCAGCATGGCGATGCCCTCGCGCACCTTGAGGTACTCGGGCAGCGAGCGACCGGCCTGCCGCATGAACCACACCGGCGTGTGCGGCACGGGCTCGCGCCTGCACGCCTTCAGGAAGGCGGACTCGTACGTGGCTGTCGGCGGCTGGCCCGTGGCGGGGCGGTCATTGGCACTCACGACGGAAAGTCTCGCACGCCCCACAGCCCCACGAGTGCCGGGCTCCGGCGCCCGGACCGGGCCCCTCCCGTCTGCGCGTTTCGCGGGCCGCGATCCGGACAGTGGTCCGGCGCACGGGTGTCTCTCCCTGCGCGCGGGCTCCGTTCCCCTTAATCTTCCCCGCATGGCTGCGGCTCAGGGACGACTGTCGGACGGCGCTGGCGAAATGGACGATGCCAAGGAGGGGGACGGTGATGCGAGGGAGACGGGTCCGCCGCCCTTCCGGGCTGCCGTCGACGCACTGAGGGCCGCGCGGCTGCGGCCCGAGATCGAGATCGACCCGACGCGGCCACCGCAGCGCCTGGCCCCGTACGCGTATGCGCTGGAGGCCGCGGTCGTCGCCGACGACGAGGACCTGGCGGACGGCAGGCTCATCCTGCTGCACGACCCGGCGGGTCACGACGCCTGGCAGGGCTCCTTCCGGCTGGTGACGCTGGTCCGTGCGGAGCTGGAGCCGGAGATGGCGGCCGACCCGCTGCTCCCGGACGTCTCCTGGTCGTGGCTGACCGGCGCGCTGCAGGCCCGCGGCCTGTCGTACGGCGAACCGAGCGGCACCGTCACCCGGGCGAGCTCGCACTACTTCGGGGGGCTGTCCGAGCGGCCCTCCGCGTCGCAGATCGAGATCCGCGCCTCCTGGACGCCTCGCGAGGGCCTGGGCGGCGTACCGGACACGGCCACGCACCTCGCCGCCTGGTGCGATCTGCTCTGCCAGATCGCGGGCCTGCCCCCGGCGGGGCCGGGCGACGCCTCGGTGGTGACCCTCCCGCAGCGCCGGGGGCCGCAGTCCCGCTGAACACCCGGATTCCGTCTTCTCCGTCCTCCGGGGCGCCCGTGTCACGTCGAACGGGCGCCCTTTCCGATCGCGCGGAACGCCGCGCCCTTTACCGAGTTCCTTGCCGAGGCTTTGTCGATACGGCCACTTTCAGCCGTGTCGCGACATGGAATGACTCGGTTCGATCTTCGGACGATCGATCATGTGTCTGAATTGCACGGATTGTTACTCACCAAATCGTGATCATTCTCTAAAGGCGGACGGGTTTGATGCCGAAGACGTCTGTGACCTTGAAAGCACGGTTCGCCCCGGCACCATCCCCACAGCCGGTTCCGTCCCGCACCCCCAGGAGGCCTGGTGTCCGTTCTCCTCGAGCAGCCCGCAAGCCTGGTCGCCTACCGCCCGAACAAGCCGACCGCCATGGTGGTCGTGGCCGACCCACGGGTCCGATCCACCGTCACCCGCCACCTCTGGGCGCTCGGAGTACGCGACGTCATCGAGGCGTCGTCCGTCGCGGAGGCCCGTCCCCGAATCGGCAACCCGCGCGACATCTGTGTCGCCGACGTCCACCTGCCCGACGGCAGCGGGCTCACCCTGCTGTCCGAGACCCGAGCCGCGGGCTGGCCCAACGGCCTCGCCCTCTCCGCGGCCGACGACATCGGCGCCGTGCGCAACGCCCTCGCGGGCGGCGTCAAGGGCTATGTCGTCACCGGCACCCGTACGAACGTCGGGCTCCCCACCCGACCCGGTGTCGCGCCCATCGGCTCGGCCGCCGCCCGTATGCACCGCCGCCCCCCGGGTGCCCCGAGCCACCCGGGCGGCTACCGCGAGCTCTCCGGCCGCGAGGTCGAGGTGCTCCGGCTCGTCGCCGAGGGCCAGTCGAACAAAGCCATCGGCGTCTCGATGGGCCTGTCCGCGCTGACCGTCAAGAGCCACCTCGCCCGCATCGCCCGCAAGCTCGGCACGGGCGACCGCGCCGGGATGGTGGCGGTCGCCCTGCGGACGGGGATCATCCACTGAAGCGGGGGCACACCCCCCACCGGACCGGATCTTTCACCGACCTGACTGGTTTACGACCCCCCTGCACCCGCCGACGGAACGTTCCGTCGGCGGGTGTAGTCCATACACGGATACCCTTGACAGGTGACCGACGCCCAAGAGACCGCAGAAGACAGCTCACTGCGAACCACCGGAGGCGGCCCTCCGGACGACGTCGAATCGGCGCCGACCCCTTTGCTTGAGCCCCGAGAGGGCATTCCGCCCGTCGTCGCCGACGAGACCTCGCTCGCCGAGGTGATCGCGGCCTTCGCCGCCGGCTCCGGCCCCGTGGCCGTGGACGCCGAACGCGCGTCCGGATACCGATACGGCCAGCGCGCCTATCTGGTGCAGCTGCGCCGTGAGGGCGCGGGTACGGCGCTGATCGACCCCATCGCCTGTCCCGACCTCTCTGGGCTCGGCGAGGCCATCTCCGGCGTCGAATGGGTGCTGCACGCCGCCACCCAGGACCTGCCGTGTCTGCGCGAGATAGGCATGGTGCCGACGCGGCTCTTCGACACCGAGCTGGCCGGCCGCCTGGCCGGGTTCCCCCGAGTGGGCCTGGGCGCGATGGTCGAGAGCGTGCTCGGCTTCGTACTGGAGAAGGGGCACTCCGCGGTCGACTGGTCCACGCGTCCGCTCCCGGAGCCGTGGCTGCGCTACGCCGCGCTCGACGTGGAACTGCTCGTCGACCTGCGCGACGCCCTGGAGAAGGAGCTCGACCGGCAGGGCAAGCTGGAGTGGGCCCGGCAGGAGTTCGACGCGATCGCGCAGGCCGAGCCCGCGCCGCCGCGCAAGGACCCCTGGCGTCGCACGTCCGGGATGCACAAGGTGCGCCGCCGTCGGCAGATGGCCGTCGTACAGGACCTGTGGGAGACCCGGGACCGGATCGCCCAGCGCCGGGACATCTCGCCGGGCAAGGTGCTGGGGGACGCGGCCATCGTGGAGGCCGCGCTCTCCCTTCCGGCCAACGTGCACGCGCTGGCCGCGCTGAACGGGTTCGGGCACCGGATGGGGCGGCGCCAGCTGGAGCAGTGGCAGGCCGCCGTGGATCGCGCGAAGGCGCTGCCGGAAGCCGAGCTGCCGCAGCCGGGGCAGCCCGTCACCGGACCTCCCCCGCCACGCGCCTGGGCCGACAAGGACCCGGCCGCCGCAGCCCGGCTCTCCGCGGCGCGCGCGGCCGTGTCGGCGCTGGCCGAGCAGCTCAACATGCCGCAGGAGAATCTGATCACCCCGGACACGGTGCGGCGGGTGTGCTGGGAGCCGCCGGTCGGCGCCGACACCGAGTCGGTCTCGGCCGCGCTTGCCGGGTACGGGGCGCGGGCGTGGCAGGTGGAGTTGGTCACACCGGCATTGGTGGAGGCGCTGGCGGCGAAGGGGGCCTAGTCGCCGTACGTGGTTCTGTCGTACGGCGACTGCGGGTTGTTCTGGGCTGCTCGCGCAGTTCCCCGCGCCCCTTTCGGGGCCCTTGAAGCGAAAGAGCGACGTCGAGATCACGCCAAGATCCTCGGACGGCTTTCGTGTGACGTTCGCCGCTCCCGCCGTCGGGGGTGGGCAGGGTGGTTACTCGCAAGTAGCATGAGGGGTGAGCGCGCGCTCAGGGCGTGTGCGTCGCGCAGCAGTGCCATCCCGCATCTGGAGGAGAGCCATCGTGCCTCGTACCGTCAGGGACGTCGTCTTCGTCGACGGCGTCCGCACCCCGTTCGGCAAGGCGGGCCCGAAGGGCATCTACCACGAGACCCGCGCCGACGACCTCGTCGTGAAGGCCATCCGGGAGCTGCTGCGCCGCAACCCGGGCCTCGACCCGAAGAAGATCGACGAGGTTGCCATCGCCGCGACCACGCAGATCGGTGACCAGGGTCTGACGCTGGGCCGCACGGCGGGCATCCTCGCCGGTCTCCCCCAGTCGGTCCCCGGCTACTCCATCGACCGCATGTGCGCGGGCGCGCTGACCGCCGTCACCACCACCGCGGGCTCCATCGCCTTCGGTGCGTACGACGCCGTCATCGCCGGTGGTGTCGAGCACATGGGCCGCCACCCCATGGGCGAGGGCGTGGACCCCAACCCGCGGTTCGTCAGCGAGAAGCTGGTCGACGAGTCCGCCCTGTTCATGGGCATGACCGCCGAGAACCTGCACGACCGCTACCCCACGATCACCAAGCAGCGCGCCGACGAGTACGCCGTGCGCTCGCAGGAGAAGGCCGCCAAGGCGTACGCCAACGGCAAGATCCAGCAGGACCTGGTGCCGATCTCGGTGCGCAACACCAACGCGGAGGTCGGTGAGACCGGCTGGGGCCTGGTCACCGCCGACGAGCCGATGCGCCCGGGCACCACGCTGGAGAACCTGGCCGGGCTCAAGACGCCGTTCCGCGTCCACGGCCGGGTCACCGCCGGTAACGCCGCCGGTCTGAACGACGGTGCGACCGCGTCGATCCTCGCCTCCGAGGACTTCGCCCGCGAGAACGGCCTGCCGGTCAAGATGCGCCTGGTCTCGTACGCCTTCGCGGGCGTCGAGCCGGAGGTCATGGGCTACGGCCCGATCCCGGCCACCGAGAAGGCCCTCGCCCAGGCCGGCCTGTCGATCGAGGACATCAACCTCTTCGAGATCAACGAGGCCTTCGCCGTCCAGGTGCTGGCCTTCCTGGAGCACTACGGCATCGCCGACGACGACGCGCGCGTCAACCAGTACGGCGGCGCGATCGCCTACGGCCACCCCCTCGCCTCCTCCGGCGTGCGTCTGATGACGCAGCTGGCCCGCCAGTTCGAGGAGCAGCCGGAGGTCCGTTACGGCCTCACCACCATGTGCGTCGGCTTCGGCATGGGCGCCACGGTGATCTGGGAGAACCCGCACCACAAGGACGCCGGAGGCAACAAGTGAGCACCGCTGAACTCCTGAAGGGTGCGGCCGAGCTGTTCCCCGACGAGGTCGTGACGTCGGCCAACGTACGTCACCTCGACCTGCCGTTCGGCGCCGGGCGCTTCGCCCTCATCACGCTGGACAACGGCTTCGACCACACCAAGCCGACCACCTTCGGCCCGGCCTCGCTGGCGAACCTGGGCGCCGCGATCGACCAGGTCGAGAAGGAGGCCGCGGCCGGCGAGATCGTCGGTGTCGGCGTCACCGGCAAGCCGTTCATCTTCGCGGTCGGCGCGGACCTGAAGGGCGTCGAGCTCCTCAAGAACCACGACGACGCGCTCGCCATCGGCAAGGGCGGCCACGAGGTCTTCAAGCGCCTCGCGGGCATCGCGGTGCCGACCTTCGCGTACTACAACGGCGCGGCCATGGGCGGCGGCGTCGAGGTCGGTCTGCACTGCGCGTACCGGACCGTCTCGAAGGCGATCGCCGCCTTCTCCCTCCCCGAGGTCTTCCTCGGCCTGGTTCCGGGCTGGGGCGGCTGCACGCTGCTCCCGAACCTGATCGGCGCCGACAAGGCCGTCTCGGTCATCATCGAGAACTCGCTCAACCAGAACAAGCAGCTCAAGGGCAAGCAGGTCTTCGACCTCGGCATCGCCGACGCCATCTTCGAGGGCGCCGACTTCCTGGAGCAGTCGCTGATCTGGACCGCGTCCGTCCTCAAGGGCGACATCACGGTCGAGCGTCCCGAGATCGACCGCGGGGAGGCCTGGGACCAGGCCGTCGCCAAGGGCCGGTTCATCGCCGACAGCAAGGTGCACGGGGCGGCTCCGGCCGCGTACCGCGCCCTCGACATCATCGAGGCGGCCAAGGACGGCGACCTCCAGAAGGGCTACGACGCCGAGGACATCGCCCTCGCCGACCTGATCATGGGCGGCGAACTGCGTTCCGGCATCTACGCCTTCAACCTGGTGCAGAAGCGCGGCAAGCGCCCGGCGGGCGCCCCGGACAAGAGCCTGGCCCGTCCGGTCACCAAGGTGGGCGTCGTGGGCGCGGGCCTGATGGCCTCGCAGCTCGCCCTCCTCTTCCTGCGCCGCCTCGAAGTGCCCGTCGTCCTGACGGACATCGACCAGGAGCGCGTCGACAAGGGCGTGGGCTATGTCCACGCCGAGATCGACAAGCTGCTGTCGAAGTCCCGCATCAACCAGGACAAGGCCAACCGCCTCAAGGCGCTGGTGACCGGTGTGCTGGACAAGGCCGAGGGCTTCTCCGACGCCGACTTCATCATCGAGGCCGTCTTCGAGGAGATCGGCGTCAAGCAGCAGGTGTTCGCGGAGGTCGAGGCGGTCGCCCCGGCGCACGCGATCCTCGCGACGAACACCTCTTCGCTGTCGGTGACGGAGATGGCGTCGAAGCTGAAGAACCCCGAGCGGGTCGTGGGCTTCCACTTCTTCAACCCGGTCGCGATCCTGCCGCTGCTGGAGATCGTGCGCGGTGAGCAGACGGACGACGCCTCGCTCGCCACGGCGTTCGCCGTCGCCAAGAAGCTGAAGAAGACCGCGGTCCTGGTGAAGGACGCCCCGGCGTTCGTCGTCAACCGCATCCTCACCCGCTTCATGGGCGAGATCCAGAACGTCATCGACGAGGGCACGCCGGTCGAGGTCGCGGAGAAGGCGGTCGAGCCCCTGGGCCTGCCGATGTCTCCCCTCGTCCTGCTGGAGCTGGTCGGCCCCGCGATCGGTCTGCATGTCTCGGAGACCCTCAACCGGGCCTTCCCGGACCGCTTCACGGTCTCCCCGAACCTCGCCGCCGTCGTCAAGGCGGGCAAGCGCGGCTTCTACGTGTACGACTCCGGGAAGCCGGAGCTGGACCCCGAGGTCGCGGCGCTGCTGAAGCAGGGCGACGTGGTCCTCACGGAGGAGCAGGTGCGCGCCCGTGTCCTGGACGCGGTCGCCCAGGAGATCCGTCTGATGCTCGACGAGGGTGTCGTCGCCGAGGCCCAGGACATCGACCTCTGCCTGATCACCGGTGCGGGCTGGCCCTTCCACCTGGGCGGGATCACTCCGTACCTGGACCGTGAGGGCGTCTCCGAGCGGGTGACCGGCAAGCGGTTCCTGGAGGTCGGGGTGGCTTCCGTCCCCGCGTAAGCGCTCCGCTGTGTCTGACGGGTGCCCTGTATGCCGACGTGGCGTACGGGGCACCCGGCGTTTCCTCGCCCCCGCATCGGCCTGAACGGCCTCGTCCTCAAACGCCGGACGGGCTGAAGACGCGGGGCGGAGCCCCGCTTTCAGGGGCGCGGGGAACTGCGCGACCAGCCCACACCCGCCCGCAGCCGAAGAACACACCCCGGCTTTCTGTCACACCGGGCGCCACGCCTCCAGTGCCAAGCCCGGTTCGTCCTTGCGTCGGGTGAGGAGGAGCTCCTCGCTGCCCGGGGCCAGGGTCGCCGCCACCACCCGCCCGTCCTCGTCCTCGGCGAGAGACACCTCGGCCCCGACGGGAAGCCCGGGACCCGACTCGGTCCACCACGCCCCCGCCGCCTCCTGCTCGGTGGGATACGCGGCGAAGACGATCCGACCGCTCGCCGAGCGCTGCGCGAGCAACGTGCAGTCGTAGCCGTCGAGTTCGCAGCGGATCGCCGAGACGGGGCCGGGACCGGCCGACGCGAGCACGGGGACGGACTTGGTGCCCGGGCGCCACGCGCACACGTCACCCGCCTCGTCGGTGAAGAAGAGGGTGGTGGCGGAGGGGGAGGTGGCGAGGGCACGGAGGGTGCCGGGGCGTACCGATGTCTCCAGGGACTCCTGCAGCACCGGCTGCTTGCCCGGCTCCTCCTGGCGCCAGTGGGCGATCCCGTCGGGCAGTGCCGCGTACAGCTCGACGAGCCCGGACTCCCCCGTCACGGCCGCCAGATCCTCCCGTACGTCACTGCCCTTGAGGTCGCGCCAGGGATCCCAGCCGCCCTTCTCCTTCTGGGCGACCATGCTGACCCCGCCGCCCTTGTTCCGCACGAAGACGTGGGCACGCCCCTGGGCGTCGACGGCGACGGCCGGTGGACCGGTGCGGTCACCCGTCTTGTTGGGGTGCCCGATCGGGTGCCAGTCGAGCGCGGCGAGCCGCGGCCGGAAGTGCGTGGTGTGGACGAGCCCGGACTCACCGGGCACCGTGGGGCGCCACGAGACGAGATGGGTGTAGCCGTCGGCGCCCTGGCCGACGGCGAGGACGGGGTGCAGGCGCTGCGCGCCGCCGATGGTGCGCGGTGGGTCCCAGGGGCCGCCGGGCCCGCGCTCCGCCCGGCAGTGGACGGCGGTGCCCGACAGCAGGTACGCACTGAGCCTGCCGTCACGACCGCGTCTGAGCCATTCGCCGTTCACCGGTTCACTTTAATCCGGAGCCCGGCCGTCATCGCCAGGGGCCCAAGGGGCTGCCCGCGGCCGGTGACAGCTGGCGGCGGACGTGCAGGTGCCCGTCGGTGCCGATGACCGCCAGGACGACGGCACCCGCGGCGTCGCGTGCCATCGCGGGGGCGTGGGCGAACATGTCGCCCGACTCGCGCCAGTGGGTGCCGGAGATGTCCTTGTCACGGTCGGGCAGCGACACGACGGGGCGGCCGCGGCTGCCCCGGTGGGCCAGGAAGGCTTCCCGGGCGCCGCGTTCGGGTGCCCACAGCGCGGCGACGGCGCCCGTACCGCCGTGGCCGCCGAGCCCGGCGCCGGATCCGGGCCACCGGCCGTCGGCGTGTTGACGGTAGGCCATGACCTGCTGGGTGCCGGCCTCCCGGTAGTACAAGCAGGTGCGGCCCGCGCCCGAGTCGACGGCGGTGATGCCGCCGGTCGCGGGGCGGCCGGTCTTGAGGGTGTCGTCGAGGGTGAAGGGGCCGCCGGGTTCGGGCTGGTACCAGCGCCATACGGTGTTCTTGCCGGGGACGTAGAGCTCCACCGTGCCGTGCTGGGTGGTCAGTGCCGTGCCCGCGTCCTGGACGAAGGAGCCGCCGAGGTTCTCCCAGGGGGTCCAGGCGCCCGTGGTGTCACGGCGGCGCAGGCTGATGCCCTGGGCGAAGTCACGTACGAACACGTGGAGTCGGCCCATGCCGTCGACGGCGGCGGACGGCACGCCCACCTCGCGCTGGCGGCGGCCGTCGCCGTGGGACCAGTCCGGGTTCTCCTGGGTCCGCCAGCCGCTGAAGCCGTTGCCGTCGGGGTCCTGCACGGTGTGCACGACGTCGACGGTGACCCCGCTGCCGACCACCGACTGGCGGCGCAGGCCGACGAGTTCGGCGGGGCCGCCGGGTACGCCGGTGACGGCGAGGGTGGGGGCGAGCCAGCCGTCGCCGAGGACGAAGGGGCCCTTCCACTCGCCGCTCGCGGGGGCGGTCTCCGTCCAGAAGGCGAGGCGTCCGGCGAGCACCCCGAAGGCGTTCAGCCGGCCGTCGGGGCCCAGGCGCAGCCAGTCGGTCGTGGGCGAGTAGCGGTAGGCGGCGCTTCTCATGTGTGTGCTGCGGAAGGGGTTCGGCCCCAGCTGGCGGTCCCCGCAGCGCTCGCAGGTGCCGTGGGGGCAGGACTGCGGGGCGTCGAGGCCCGCGTAGGTGGCGAGGTACTCGGCCTTCTCCGAGACCGCCGCCGAGTCGAGGTTGTAGCCCCAGAAGCGGTTGGCGTAGGCGCGCAGTTCGTCGCGGCTGATGTAGCGGGCCGCGTTCGCGGACTCGGTGTGGTAGCCGGCGTGTCCGAACGCGGCGCGCCGGTGCTGCCAGGCGGGGTCGTTGCCGTCCACTCAGGTGTAGACGACGTCGATCGGGAAGCGGACGTCCTCGGGAAGCGCGTCGGCGCACGGCCGGATGGTGCGCACCGAGCGGGTGCGGCGGGTGTGCAGGGCGGCGAAGCTCGTGAGCCGGCTGACCGGGATGGTGACCCGGGGCTCGTCGAGGGCGACGTCCTCGGTGATCCGGTTGGGGCGGGGGGCCACCAGGCGCCCTTCGCTCGGCTGCCAGAACTCGATGTCGCAGCCGTACTCCAGGCCGAGGACCAGGGAGCCCGCCGGATCGCTCCACACCATGCCGACGCGCAGCACCCGCGACGCGTGGGTGACGTGCCGGCCGCGCCGGGAGCCGCACAGTGCCGTGCGGCCCGTCGCCTTGTCGCCGTGGCAGGCGCTCACGTAGACGGGTCCGGTGCCGGCGGAGCGGTCCAGGGCCCGGCGGACCCGGTCGCGGTCGGCTTCGGCGACGGCCAGGCTGGAGCGGAAGTCGGAGTTCCCGCGGATCGCGAAGTAGTCGACGCCCGCCTCCTCCAGCAGGGTCGCCACCAGTTCGAGGTTCGCCTCGCGCAGCCCGAGCGGCGACACCGTGGGGCGTACGAGGGCGATCTGCGCGCCCTGGCCGGGGAGCACCGCGAGCCGCTCGCCCTCGCCGAACAGGTGCGGCCAGCGGCGGCGGGCCCGCAGGCCGCGGAAGAACCGGGCCCCCAGGGTGACAGACTGGAGCCGGCGCAGCAGCTGCTTGAGCGCCATGCGCAGCCGCATCGGCACGCGCCGCGCGATCCGGCGTCTGAGGCCCGTGGGGACCAGGGTGCGGTACACCCCGACCGCGGCGGATGCCTCGGGGTTGCCAATGCTCACGAATGCGTGTCCGGGTCTTCGGGTTCCCCGTGCTCGAAAGCGGAGGCGACGGGGAATTGACTTGCTTCTCGGGCTGAAGCCCGAGGATTCTGGCCTTCTCGTCCGTTGCCGTGCCGCTACGCGGCACGGGGTTCGGGAGAGAATCCGTGGCTTCCTGCTTCATCGCGCTGTGCCAGGACGAGTCCTGGTCCTACCTGCGCTCCACAGGCTGCGACCGCCAGTCCGGCGGCCGTTTTCACGTTCTTCGCGGCATTGTGGTCCCGGTCATGGACCGTGCCGCACGCGGGGCAGGTCCACTCCCTGATGTGGAGAGGTTTGGGGCCGTCCTTGACGCCGCAGGCGGAACAAGTCTGGGAGGTCGGATCGAACCTGCCGATCTTCACCAGGGTGCGCCCGTACCTGACCGCCTTGTACTCCAGCATGGCCACGAACTGTGCCCAGCCCGCGTCATGCAGGCTCTTGGCCAGCCTGGTGCGCGCCAGCCCCTTGACCGCCAAGTCCTCCACACCGATCGCTTGATTCTCGCGGATCAGCTGCGTGGAGAGCTGGTGGTGGAACTCGCGGCGCGCGTCGGCCACTTGCGCGTGGGCGCGGGCGACCTTCAGGCGGGCCTTCTCCCGGTTCTTCGATCCCTTCTGCTTACGGGACAGGTCCCGCTGGGCCTTCTTCAGCTTCTTCTCGGCGCGGCGCAAGAACCGCGGCGAGTCGATCACGCGGCCGTCCGAAAGGACCGCGAAATGCGTCAGGCCCAGGTCGATGCCGACCATCTGGTCGCTGTCGGGCATCCGGTGGGCGTCGGCGGCCGGGTCCGTGTCGATGACGAAGGACGCGAAGTACCGTCCGGCCGCGTCCTTGATCACCGTGACGGAGGAGGGGGCGGTGGGCAGGGTCCTGGGCCACTTCACCTTCACCGCACCGATCTTCGGCAGGTTCAGCCGCCCGCTACCGGTGATCGACCAGCGGGCATTGGCGGTGAACCGGATCGACTCACGGTTGTCCTTGCGGGACTTGAACCGGGGCGCACCGGTCTTCACGCCCTTACGGGCCCCCTTGAGGGAGGCGAAGAAGTTACGGTAAGCGGCCTCGGCGTCGCGCAGAGCCTGCTGGAGCACCACGGCGGAAACCTCTCCCAGCCAGGCCCGCTCCACCGTCCGCTTCGCCTCGGTGATCAGTTTCCTGGACAGCTCACCGGCCGTCGGGAAAGCTGCGCCCGCCTTCCGGGCGTCCTCACGGGCGCGCACCGCGTCGTTGAACACGACGCGGGCGCACCCGAACGCCCGGGCCAGGGCGGTGCGCTGGGCCGTGTCCGGGTACAGGCGGAAGCTGTACCGAAGCTGCACGGCGGCAACGCTACATACGTGGGTTATGGGTGAGATGCAGAAGATCAGAACTGGCCGCCACTGTGCTTTCGTGATGCATGTGCACGTGGTCTTCGTGCCAAGTTCCGGCACAAGGTGTTCACGGACGCTCATCTGACGCGGATGGAGGAGATCATGCGGTCGGTGTGCGCGGACTTCGAGTGCGAACTGGTGGAGTTCAACGGCGAGGACAACCACGTCCGCCTCCTGGTGAACTTCCCGCCCAAGGTCGCCGTCACCAAGCTCGTCAACTCCCTCAAGGGCGTCTCCTCCCGCCGCCTGCGCCACGAGTTCCCCGACCTGGTACGGCACTACTGGCGGGCCAACAAGCTCTGGTCCGGTTCCTACTTCGCAGGAACCGTCGGCGGCGCCCCACTCTCCGTGGTCAAGGAGTACATCGAGCAACAAAACCGGCCGGTGTGAGCATCACTCGGCTCCGCCAGGACCGGCCATCACGGCGCTCCGCGCCACGGGTGGTGAACACGGGACGTCCGGCTCCACCGAACAGGAATCCGCGACGCTCCGCGTCGCCACGACAAGATTCGCTTCCACCGGGCTGAAACCCGATGCACTGCCAATGAATCCCGGTAGCCGGAGAGCCGGTCGAGTCCGACCTCGATGCTGAGCGCGTCGCTCGGGACGGTGCGCTGGACCCCGTTGCGGCCGCTCGGCCTCCCGCGTGCCCGCACGCGGAGGCGGCAGGGGAGCCGCGAGCCCCATCACAGGATGAACGTTTCCTGAAACTCGTGTGATGGCCGTTCAAACGGATGTCCAAACGGCCATTCATGCGACGCTGGCCGGATGACCGACCAGCCTCTGCTCGTGATCATCGACGCCGCCAACGTCGTCGGCTCCGTCCCCGACGGCTGGTGGCGCGACCGCCGGGGTGCCGCTGAACGGCTGCGGGACCGGCTCGCCCGGGACGGACTGCCCGGGCACGAGGGTCCGGTGGAGCTGGTCCTCGTGGTGGAGGGCGCGGCCAAGGGTGTGGAGTCCGTCCCCGGTGTACGGATCGTGGAGGCACCCGGCAGCGGCGACGACCGCATCGTCGAGGTGGTGGCCGAGGCGGGCGACCGGCCCGTACTGGTCGTCACGGCGGACCGTGAACTGCGGCGCAGGGTGACCGGGTCGGGCGCGGAGGTGGCGGGCCCGCGGACGGTTCGGGGACCGTCCTGAGCGGGCGCGCGATCGGTGGGCCGGAGTGGGTGAGCGAGCGGGGCGAGCCCGGCCGCGCGCGACCCCGGGGTCAGTCCGGCGGCCCCGTGCGGGTGTACAGCACCGCACCGTCCACCGTGCCCGCCTCCTCGTACCCCGCGTCCAGCAGCCGGCGCAGCGAGCGGACCCGGTCGGGGGCGTACGGCTTGCCGCGGGAGTCGTCGACGACGAGGGCTGGGGGGTGGGCCGTCAGTTCCGCGCGGAACACCGGCCAGGTGCCCTCGACGGCGTACTTCTCGCCGACCTGGGGACCGTCGCGGCCGCCGCTGTAGTTGGTGAGGAGCCCGGCGGTCAGATAGCGGCTGGCGGGGGTCCGGTGCGCCAGCCAGTACGTCTCCGGGTGTATGCCCCAGACCAGGACGCGGTCCCCTGGATCCGTACGGTGGTCCAGGGCGGCGGCGAGGCGCTGGGCGTGCCCGAGTTCGGGGCGCGGCACGAGCAGACCCCAGGCCAGGAACAGCGTGCAGCAGCAGACCGAGGCGAGGACGGCGGTCACCAGGCGTGCACGGGGCAGGATCTGCAGCGCGGCCGTCGCCAACAGGGCGACAGACGGGATGAGTTGCAGGTAGTAGTGGCCGAAGAAGTGGAAGCCGACCAGGACCGCCACCGCCGACGAGCCGAGCCACAGCCAGAGTTCGGCCGCGCCGGTGCGGGCCACGCGCAGCGCCCGCAGGACCGGCGGGATCAGGCCCGCGCAGGCCGCCGCGAGGATCCCCGCGTTGGTCAACCCCCGTGACAGGACGTGTAGTTCGGAGCCCGTAAAGGAGGCGTAGGAGCCCGAACCGGTGACCGTCCAGAACAGGAACCCCGCCGGGGAGGTGAGCAGCGCCGCGCCGAGGACCGGGACGACCAGGCCAACTCCCAGCCGCAGCAGGGCTCTTCTGGATGCCGTCGCCTGTCGCCACAGCATCCAGAGCACCGGCACGAGCACCACTCCGCCGGTCTGCTTGGTCAGGAGGGAGCAGGCCACGGCGACCCCCGCGGCGTCCCAACGACGCCGGTCGGCACACCACATCGCGGCCGTCGTGCAGGGCAGTATGAAGATCTCGAAGGTCGCCGCCTGCGCGTCCTCGGGGTTGAGCCCGATCGAGACCAGCACGTACAGCACCCCGGCCGTGCGCCCGGCCCGATCGCCCCAGCGGCGCCGGGCCAGCGAGGCCAGCAGCACGGCGGTCGACAGCTGGGCCACGATCGCGAGGACGCGTACCGACGTCAGCGAACCGGAGCCGAACACCGCGAACGCCGCCTCGTACAGCCACGGCACGAGCGGCGGCTTGCGGTCCACGACGGTCTCGTACAGCTCTCCCCCGTCCGCCAGTATCCGCGCCTGTACGGCGAGATAGCCCTCGTCGGGGTTCCACAGCGGCCCTACGAAGGAGGGAGCCCGGGTGAGACAGACCAGCGCCCCGAGGACGGGCAGCAGCCGTCTCCAGTAGCCGGGGCCCGACACCCGTGACGCGACTACGGAACGTGGTGTTTCCAGGAGCCCGGCGAGCATACGGTGCACGCTATCGGGCCCCGCGGTCTCCACCGAAGCGGGACATACGGGGCCGGAGCATCAATACGGGCCGATCACCGGGCGTTGGGGCGCGGCGGCGGCATCAGCGGGTGCCGGTCGCCTCCTCGTGCCGTTCGAGACGGCTGTGCGAGCGGCCGTACAGGAAGTAGACGACGAAGCCGATCACCATCCAGACCGCGAACCGCAGCCAGGTCTCGGCGGGCAGATTGAGCATCAGCCAGAGCGAGGCGAGGACGGAGAGGATCGGGACGAACGGGACGAGCGGGGTGCGGAAGGAGCGGGGCAGGTCGGGGCGGGTGTGGCGGAGGATGACGACGCCGATCGCGACGACGACGAAGGCGAAGAGCGTGCCGATGTTGACCAGTTCGGCCAGTTCGCTGAGGCTGGTGAAACCCGCCAGGATCGCGATGATCACGCCGAGCAGGATGGTCGGCCGGTGCGGGGTGCGGAACCTCGGGTGGACCCGGGAGAAGAACCGCGGCAGCAGCCCGTCGCGGCTCATCGCGAAGAAGACCCGGGTCTGGCCGAGCAGCAGGATCATGCAGACCGTGGTCAGACCGACGGCGGCGCCGAAGCTGATGACGCCCGCGTACCAGGGGTGCCCGGTCGCCTTGAAGGCGTCGGCGAGCGGCGCGTCGATGGACAGCCGGTCGTACCTCTGCATGCCCGTGACGACGATCGACACGGCCACGTAGAGCGCGGTGCAGATGAAGAGCGAGCCCAGGATGCCGCGCGGCATGTCCCGCTGCGGGTTCTTGGTCTCCTCGGCGGCCGTCGCCACCACGTCGAAGCCGATGAAGGCGAAAAAGACGACGGAGGCGGCGGTGAAGATGCCCATCACGCCGAAGTTGGTGGGCGTGTAGCCGAACATGAGCTGGACGAGGGGGGCTTGGAGGTTGCTGCCCGCCGTCTGCGCCTGCGCCTTGGGGATGAAGGGCTCGTAGTTGTCGCCCACGATGAAGAAGGCACCCGCGATGATCACGATCATCACGACGGTGACCTTGATGGCGACGACGACCGAGGTGACGCGGGCGGAGAGCTTCACACCGATGACCAGGATGGCGGTGAGCACCAGCACCAGCGCCGCGGCGAGGATGTCGAAGCCGAATCCGGAGGTCCCCTCCCGCCCGCTGAGATAGTCCGGCAGATGCCAGCCCGCGTTGTCCAGGAGCGAGCGCACGTACCCCGACCAGCCGACGGCCACCACCGCCGTACCGAGCGCGAACTCCAGCACCAGGTCCCAGCCGATGATCCAGGCGGGCAGCTCACCGAGCGAGGCGTACGCGAAGGTGTACGCGGATCCCGCCACCGGGACCGTGGACGCGAACTCCGCGTAGCACAGCGCCGCGAGGGCGCAGACGACACCCGCGGCGACGAACGCCAGCGAGACCGCGGGGCCCGCGTTCTCCTTGGCGACCTTGCCGGTGAGGACGAAGATGCCGGTACCGATGATGACACCGACGCCGAAGACGGTGAGATCCAGAGCCGACAGCGACTTCTTGAGTGCGTGCTCCGGCTCCTCAGTGTCCAAGATCGACTGCTCGACCTTCTTCGTCCTGAAGAGGGTCCTGCTCACGGGCCTACCTCCACGCTTGGCGTCCTCGACATGATCGAGGGGGCGTGTACCGCGCATGCCCCGAGGCGGTCGGGTTCACGCAAATGGGCCGGTTTCGCCACCCGTGCGGGGTGCCGGAACCGGCCCAATGGACCTGCGTTCGATCGAGGTACGTCAGTCGCGCGCGGGCTCCACCGAGTCCACCGTCTGCGCGGCGGCCCCCGGGAAGCGGCCGTCGAGCTTGGAGACGAGACCGGTGACCTGGCGGGCGATGTCCGGTGCGGTCAGGCCGATCTCCGTCAGGATCTCGGCGCGGGTGGCGTGGTCGAGGAAGCGCGGCGGGATGCCGAAGTCGCGCAGCGGGACGTCGACGCCGGCGTCGCGCAGGGCCTGTGCGATCGTCGAGCCGACACCGCCCACCCGGGAGTTGTCCTCGACGGTGACGACCACGCGGTGCTGCTCGGCGAGCGGGGCCATGGCCTCGTCGACCGGCTTGACCCAGCGCGGGTCGACGACGGTCGTGGAGATGCCCTGCCGGTCGAGGAGGACGGCGATCTCCAGGCACATCGGCGCGAGGGCGCCCACGGAGACGAGGAGCACGTCGGGCGCGTCGGTGCCCGGCTCGCGCAGCACGTCCATGCCGCCGATGCGGCCCACCGCGGGCACCGCCGGACCGACCGCGCCCTTGGAGAAGCGGACCACGGTCGGCGCGTCGGTCACGTCGACGGCCTCGCGCAGCTGGGCGCGGACCTGGTCGGCGTCACGCGGCGCGGCGAGCCTGAGGCCCGGCACGACCTGAAGGATCGACATGTCCCACATGCCGTTGTGCGAGGCGCCGTCGGTCCCGGTGACGCCCGCACGGTCGAGCACGAAGGTCACACCGCACTTGTGCAGCGCCACGTCCATCAGGACCTGGTCGAAGGCGCGGTTGAGGAAGGTCGCGTAGACGGCGAAGACGGGGTGCAGTCCGCCGGTCGCCAGGCCCGCCGCCGACACGGCGCCGTGCTGCTCCGCGATGCCGACGTCGTACACCCGTTTGGGGAAGGCCTTGGCGAACTTCTCGAGGCCGACCGGCTGGAGCATCGCGGCCGTGATGGCCACGACGTCCTTGCGCTCCTGGCCGAGCTTGATCATCTCCTCGCCGAAGACGGAGGTCCAGTCGGCGCCGGAGGAGGCGATCGACAGGCCCGTGTCCGGATGGATCTTTCCGACGGAGTGGAAACGGTCGGTCTCGTCCTGCAGGGCGGGCTGGTAGCCGCGGCCCTTCTCGGTGAGGCAGTGCACGATGACCGGGCCGCCGAAGCGCTTGGCACGGGTGAGCGCCGACTCCAGGGCCTCGATGTCGTGGCCGTCGATCGGGCCGACGTACTTCAGGCCCAGGTCCTCGAACATGCCCTGCGGGGCGATGAAGTCCTTGAGGCCCTTCTTGGCGCCGTGCAGGGTCTCGTAGAGCGGCTTGCCGACGACCGGAGTGCGCTCCAGGAGGTCCTTCCCCCGGGCGAGGAAGCGCTCGTAGCCGTCCGTGGTACGCAGGGTCGCCAGGTGGTTCGCGAGGCCGCCGATGGTGGGGGCGTAGGAACGCTCGTTGTCGTTGACGACGATGACCAGCTGGCGGTCCTTGGCCTCCGCGATGTTGTTGAGCGCCTCCCAGGCCATGCCGCCGGTGAGAGCGCCGTCACCGATGACGGCGACCACGTGGTCGCTCTTGTCCAGCACCTCGTTGGCCTTCGCCAGGCCGTCGGCCCAGCCGAGGACCGTGGAGGCGTGCGAGTTCTCGATCACGTCGTGCTCGGACTCGGCCCGCGAGGGGTAACCGGACAGGCCGCCCTTCATCTTCAGCTTCGAGAAGTCCTGACGGCCGGTGAGCAGCTTGTGGACGTAGGACTGGTGGCCGGTGTCCCACAGCACCCTGTCCTTGGGCGACTCGAAGACACGGTGGAGCGCGATGGTGAGCTCCACGACACCGAGATTCGGGCCGAGGTGGCCGCCGGTCTTGGAGACCTCGTCGACGAGAAAGGTCCTGATCTCCTCGGCCAGCTGGTCCAGCTGCTCCAGGCTGAGCCGGTCCAGATCGCGCGGTCCCCTGATGCGGGTCAGCAGCGGCACCCGTGCCTCCTTGCAGTAGAGCTGTTCGAGCTTTGCCGGGCCTGTCGAGTCTAATGTTCCGCCCGGACATGACTGTGCCCGGCACCGCCATTGGCGCCGGGCACAGGATCAAAGGGGCCTGAGTAGCGCCCCGACGGCTCCGCTACGCGCGGCCGGCCGTTTTCTGCGTCTTGCGGGTGACGGCGTCGATGACGACCGTGGCGAGAAGCACACCACCGGTGATCATGTACTGGATCGGCGACGCGATGCCCTGCAGCGCCAGACCGTACTGGATGGACACGATCACCAGCACACCCAGCAGCGCGTTCCACGTACGCCCACGACCACCGAAGAGGCTCGTACCACCGATGACCGCGGCGGCGATCGCGTTCATCAGGAGGTCACCGGCGCCCGCGCCCTGGTTGGCGGAGGCGATCTTCGATGCGATGAACAGACCGCCGATGGCGGCGAACGTACCGGAGATCGCGAAGACCGAGATCCGGACCATCTCCACGTTGATACCGGCACGCCGGGAGGCCTCGACGCTGCCACCGAGCGCGAAGATCTTCCGGCCGTACGCGGTACGGCGCAGCACGAAGTCCGTGATCAGCAGCACCGCGATGAAGATCACCACGGCCAACGGCAGGCCCTTGTACTGGTTGTAGGTGATCGCCACGGCGAAGGAGACGATCGCCAGCAGCGCGGTGCGCAGGATGGTCTCGCTCAGCGGCCGGGACGGCACACCCGCGGCCTCGCGGCGCTTGTTGCCGTAGAAGGAGGTGAGGAAGAACACGGCGGTGACGCCGATGGCGAGCGCGTAGGCGGCGGCGACATCGGTGAAGTAGTAGCTGGTCAGCTTGGCGACGAGGCCGTTGCTGTCCAGGTTGATGGTGCCGTTGTCGCCCAGGATCCGGAGCATGAAGCCGTTCCAGAAGAGCAGACCGGCCAGGGTGACGGCGAAGGCCGGCACACCGATGCGAGCGAACACGAAACCGTGGATCGCGCCAGCGACCGTGCCCGTGAGGATGGCCAGCACGAAGGCCAGCCACTCGTTCATGCCGTGCGTGACGTTCAGCACCGCGAACGCGGCGCCCGCCACACCGGAGACCGAACCCACCGACAGGTCGATCTCACCGAGCAGCAGCACGAAGACGATACCGACGGCGATCATGCCCGTGCCGACCATGGCGACGGAGATGTCGGACAGGTTGCCCGCCGTGAGGAAGTTGGAGTTCAGGCTCTGGAAGATGATCCAGATGATGACCAGACCGAGGACGACCGGGATCGAACCCAGGTCGCCGGCCTTCATCTTGCGCTTGAACTCCGAGGCGTAGCCCGCGAAACCCTGCTCGCGGACGAGGAGCCGGGGGTCGACCGCGGTGACCGCCGCGGCGGCCGCCTCGGGGTTCTCCACGACGTGGTCCTCGGGGGTCTCAGAGGTCTTGTCGATGCTCACTTCTGAGCCTCCCCATTGCTGCGCGCCGCACGACGGGTCACGGCGTTCTCCGTGGCGCCCGTGATGGCGGAGATGATCTCTTCCTGCGAGGTCGACTTGACCTCGAAGATGCCGTTGTTGCGCCCCAGGCGCAGGACGGCGACCTTGTCGGCCACGGCCTTCACGTCCGCCATGTTGTGGCTGATGAGGATGACCGCGTGGCCGCGCTCACGCAGCCGCTCGACCAGGTCGAGGACCTGGGCGGTCTGCTCGACACCGAGGGCCGCGGTGGGCTCGTCGAGGATGACGAGCTTGGGCTCGCCGAGCATCGAACGGGCGATCGCCACGGTCTGGCGCTGACCGCCGGAGAGCGAGGCGATCGGGATGCGGACGCTGGGGATCCGGATGGACAGCGTGTCCAGCAGCTCGCGGGAGCGGCGCTCCATCTCGACCTCGTCCAGGATGCCGCGCTTCTTCAGCTCCCGGCCCAGGTAGAGGTTGCCGACGACGTCGATGTTGTCGCACAGCGACAGGTCCTGGTACACGGTCGCGATACCGAGGCCCTGGGCGTCTTGCGGCTTGTTGATGTGGACGGTCTTGCCGTCCCACTCGATCGCGCCCTCATCGATGGGGTGCACGCCGGCGATCGTCTTCACCAGCGTGGACTTTCCGGCGCCGTTGTCGCCCACCAGGGCGACCACTTCACCGGCGTGGACCTCAAGCTCTACATCGGTGAGCGCCTGGACGGCACCGAATCGCTTGGAGACCCCGCGCAACGCCAGAACAGGCGTAGCGGACACGTGAACCATCTCCTTCGCCGCCTGACCCGGCGGGAGGTTGTGCAGAAGTTTGTGGAGGGGGGTGTTCCGTCCGGCGCCCCGCCCTAGCTTTGCGGGGCTGATGGATGCGAGGCGCCGGAGGGGCTTCTATGACGCAAGTCCCGTACGGAAATTCAAGAACGAATTCCCGTACGTGGATAGAGACTTGCGGCGGCTACTTCAGCTGCTCGGACTACTTGATGCCGAGCGCGTCGCACTTGGCCTTGTAGGCGCCCGTGCAGATGTCGCTCACCGTGTAGACGCCGTCCTTGAGGACGGTGTCCTTGATGTTGTCCTTGGTCAGCGAGACGACCGCGACGATGACCGAGGGGATCGCCTTGTCGGTCGGGCTGTCGACCTTGTCCTTGGCGACGGTGTCGAGCGACTTGCCCTGGGCGAGCGCGACGGCCATCTCGGCGGCGGCGTCGGCCTCGGGGGCGTACGGCTTGTAGACGCTCATGAACTGCTCACCGGCGATGATGCGCTGCACACCCGCGAGCTCGGCGTCCTGGCCGGTGACCGGGACGGAGATGCCGGCGGCCTTGAGGGCGGTGATGATACCGCCGGCCATGCCGTCGTTGGCGGAGTAGACGCCGATGACGTTCTTCTTGCCGAGGGCGGAGATGGCGCCCTCCATGTTGGCGTTGGCGTTCTCCGGCTTCCAGTCCTTGGTGTCGTACTCCTTGCCGATGTTCACCTTGCCGTCGAGGACGGAGTGGGCACCGGCCTTGAACTGGGCGGCGTTCGGGTCGGTGGACGACCCGTTCATCATCACGATCTTGCCGGACTTGGCCTTGGAGCCGAGCGCGGTGAGGAGCGCCTGGCCCTGGGTCTTGCCGACGGTCGTGTTGTCGAACGAGGTGTAACCGCTGATCGGGCCCTGCGCGAGACGGTCGTAGGCGACGACGGGGATGCCGGCGTCCTTGGCCTTCTGGACCGAGTTCTTGATGGCCGCGGAGTCCACAGCGTCGACGATCAGGACGTCCACCTTGTCGGTGATCATCGTCTCGACCTGCTGCGCCTGCGTGGTGGCGTCCTGCTTGGCGTTGGCGTACTGGAGCGTGCCCTTGCCGTTCGTGAGCTCCTTGACCTTCTTCTCGATCAAGGGCCGGTCGAACTTCTCGTAACGCGCGGTCTGGTTCTCGGGAAGGAGCAGACCGACCTTGATCGCGTCGCCCTTCTTGGCGGAGCTCGAGCTGTCGCTCTTGTCGCCGGACTCCTTGGCACTGCCACAAGCGGCCAGCGAAACGGCCATCGCACCAGCGGCAACGGCAAACGCGGCACGACGCATACGCGTGTTCACTTCAGAAACCTCCCTGACGAGGCCGCGTCGTTGCGGCCGAGGTGGCTGGAAGTCAACTCGGCCACGCGTGCGACGTCAAGAAGTAAATACTTAACGAGATGGCAACGGTGCCATGCGTTCTCTAAGTGAAGGCAGGGGTGACCGCGGCCAGCGAGCCGTCCAAAAGGGTCGAATCGCCCATCTCGCTGAGCGCGAGGGCGAGTGCCCCGAGCACCTCCGCACGACCGCCAAGTGCCCCTGGGAGCACCGAGAGTTGACGTGCGGCGCTGGGGATCGCGTACCGCCCGACCGACTCCCTGATGGGCCCGAGAACGAGCTCCCCGGCCTCGGCGAGGTCGCCGCCGAGAACCACCCGGCTCGGGTTCAGCAGGTTGCACAGATTGGCGACCCCGCTGCCGATGTGACGGCCGACGTCGGCGACCACCCGACGGCAGCCCGGATCGCCGTCCCGAGCCAGCCTGACGACGCCTTCCATGGTCAGGTCCGTGCCATGACTGGACTGCAGGAGCGGCAGCACATAGCGCGCCGCCGTAAAGGTCTCCAGGCAGCCCCGATTGCCACAGCGACAGACGGGACCGGATTCATCGAGAGTGATATGCCCGATTTCGCCCGCTGTGCCGCCGGGCCCGCGATAGATCTTGCCGTCGATCACCAGCCCGGCGCCGACACCACTCGCGACCTTGATGTACGCCAGGTCCTTGACTCCGCGCCCACTGCCCCAGACCAGCTCGCCGAGCGCGCCGAGGTTGGCGTCGTTGTCCACGTGTACGGGCACGCCGAGCCGCCCCCGCAGCTCCTCGGCGGGCTTCGCGCCGGTCCAGCCCGGCAGGATCGCGGTGGACCCCAGGGTCCCCGACTCCACGTCGATCGGGCCCGGCACGCCGAGACCCACGCCCGCGATCTTGGACCGGTCCACCCCGGTCGCCGCGATCAGGCGGCTGACCAGCTCTTCCGCCCGGTCGAAGCCCTGCGCGGCGCTCGCGTCCACGTCCAGTGGTTCGGCTTCCTCGGCCAGCACCTGGTGGGCGAGGTTCCCTACCGCGACGCGCAGATGCGTATGGCCGAAGTCGACACCGATGACGATGCCGGCGTCACCGCTCAGGGACACGCTGCGGGCCCTGCGGCCACCCGCCGAAGTGGGGGTGACCTCGACCGTTCCGCCGTCCTTGAGCTCCCGGACGATATTGGAAACGGTCGCGGCGGACAGGCCCGTCGTCCTCGCGATCTCCGCCTGCGTGAGCGAACCGGCAAGGCGCACCGCACGTACGACGCGCTCCAGATTGGCTCGGTGCAGCGACGACTGCGACCCCGGAGTCTCCACGACGACCTCCCGCGTACGAGGCCGCCACAATGTGGCCCCGCCTATGTCCAACTAGTGAACTCTAAGCTGAGCTGTTTGGGTTACCTCCCGTCAAGAGGTTGAGCTGCATCCGACGCGGACGAGCACACGTGTGCGGTACAGACCGTGGCGTAGATCCTTCTATGGCGCAGGTCACACCCGGACTGATTACAAGTTGTCACCGTTCCGGCCGTACAAGATCAAGACCTCGCGAGCCGATGGGCCGGGCATGGGCTCCCGCGGAATCCCTGCGGACGGGTGGACCCGTTCAGGGGGAACGGGTAATACGGGACCGACCGGGCGGGACCGAATAGAGGGAGCCGAATGGCGGGACCGAGTACGCGTGATCCCCTCCGCGCATTCGGAGGGGATCACGTACTCAGGATTACGTATTCCGGGGAGTTCCCGGTGTCCGGCGGATTGGGCCGTGACCTCACTCGGCCTACTTGAGAGCCCCCGCTGTCAGCCCCTGGACCACCTGTCGCTGGAAGATGATGTACGCGGCCAGCACGGGGAGCATGGCCATCACCAGGCCCGCGAAGAGGCCCGACCAGTCGCCCTTGTAGCCCTGGCTGGTCGCCAGCTCGACAAGGCCCTGGGAGAGGACCTTCTTGTCGGGGTCGGTGTTCAGCACCGTCGGGAGCATGTACTGGTTCCACTGGCCCAGGAAATTGAAGATCCCGACGCTGATCAGGCCCGGTTTGGCCATCGGCAGCATGATCTGGAAGAACGTCCGGGTGTGCGAGGCGCCGTCGACGAACGCCGCCTCGGCGATCGAGGTCGGCAGAGTCCTGAAGAACGAGGTCAGGAAGAAGACCGTGAACGGCAGCGAGTACGCGATGTAGACGAGGATCAGACCCGGCAGCGTGTTCAGCAGACGCATGTTGTTCAGCACGTAGAACAACGGCACCAGGGCCAGCATGATCGGGAAACTCATTCCTCCGACGAAGAGGAAGTAGATGAAACGGTTGCCCGGAAACTCGAATCGGGCGAGGACGTACGCCGCCATCGAGCCGAGCACGAGTGTACCGGCCAGCGAGAAGCCCACCACGATGAGCGTATTGCCGAAGTAGTCGCTCATGTGCGCCTGCGACCAGGCGCGCGACCAGTTGTCGAAGTGCAGTTTGTCCGGCAGCGACCAGGGCGAGCTGAAAATGGAGTCGTCGTCCTTGAAAGACGTCATCACCGCCCACAGCAGGGGCAGCACGACCATGATCGCCCAGATGACGAGAATGCCGTGCGAGAAGGCGTTGAGAACGCCGCCCTCACTGCTCTTCGCCTTCTCCGGCGGCGCCTTCTCCTTCGTCACCTGCTGAGGACGGTCCTCGACCGGCTCCACGGGCGGCGGGGTGTCAGTGGTCTTCATCTAGAACTCCAGCCGCTCGCGCCGGCCCAGCCGCATCACGATCGCCGCGAACAGCAGCGTGACGATGAGGAGCGCGACACCGATCGTGGTGGCGTAGGCGGCGTTCGCGTCACGGAACGCCGATTGGTACACGTACAGCGGAAGGACCGTGGTCGAGTAGTCGGGGCCGCCGGGACCCACGGTCATGATCTGCACGGCGGCGAACGCCTCGGCGCCGAGCGCCAGGATCCCCATGTACACCCAGCCCGACTGCACGGTGTCCCAGAGCAGCGGAAGGGTGATCTTGAAGAAGGTGGTGGCGCGGCTCGCGCCGTCGAGCAGCGCGGCCTCGTAGAAGTCCTTCGGAATCGACGCCATGCCCGCCGAGAACAGCACGACGAAGAACCCCACCGTGCTCCACAGCAGCACCGCCATCACACACCACAGGGCGAGGTTCGGGTCGCCCAGCCAGTCCGGCTGGACACTGCCGAGGCCGATGGCCTTCAACGTCCCGTTGATGACGCCGTCGTTGGGGTTGTAGGCGAACTGAAAAAGCAGGGAGACGATCGCGATCGACAGCACCTGCGGGAAGAAGTAGGCGATTTTGTAGAAACCCGAACCGCGCACTCCGGTGATGGCGGCGCCTTTCCGGCGCCGCCCACCGACATTGAGCATGAACGCGAAGAACAGCGCGAGGCCCAGCGTCACCAGCGGCAGCAGCAACGCGAACAGCAGACTGTGCTGCAACGACTTCCAGAAGATGTCGTCGTCCAGCATTCTGGTGTAGTTGGCGAAACCGACCATCTTGAAGTCGGGGCTCAGACCGGTCCAGTCCGTGAACGAGTAGTAGATGGCCTGGACGAAGGGCCAGATCACGAAGATCGCGTACAACGCCAAGGGGGCCACCAAGAACCCCACAATGAACCGGTACTTGCCGTGTTGCATGGTTACCGACCCCGATCGTTTCGCGGATGCCGCCGCCGGCGACGCGTGGACACGCGCCGCTACTGGTGCTTGTAGTGCTTGATGGACTGGTCCTTGGCCGCCGCGTCCGCGTAGCCCTGGATCTTCTTGATGGCCTCGGCCGGGGTCAGCCGCCCTGCCATCATCTCGCCGAGACCGGCGACACCGATCTGCTCCTTCTGCAGCTTCACGTACCAGTCCTGCAGCCGCGGGTTGACCACGTTGGTCCCGGCCTTCTCCAGGGCCGCGACACCGGACTTGAGGCCCGGGGTCAGGGTGATCCCGTCGGTGCCTCCATTGAAGGCGGTCAGCGACTTCACCTGGCTGGTGAAGTTCTTCGAGGAGGCCTCGCTGAGCATGATGCGCAGCTGCTCCATGCCGCCCTCGGCGTTGCTCGCCTTGGCCGGCACGATGAACGGCTCGCCGCCAGAGGCCCAGATGGTGCCGAACGGCATCTTGTCGGAGCTGTCCAGGCCGGTCGGGCCGCTGACGGCCAGGTTGAAGTCCTTCGGGATCACGCTCGCGGACTCGTTCTCCACCCAGGAACCGTTCGGGATGAAGAGCGCCTTGCCCTTGGCCCAGGCGGTCTGCGACTGGATGTGGTCGATGCCCGGGGTGCCCTTGAGGATGTAGCCCTTCTTGTAGAGCTCGTAGTACGCCTCGAAGGCGGACTTGACGGCCGGGTCCTTCCAGGCGTTGGGCTCCAGGTTGTCGATCTTGTCGAGAACCTCGCGGCCACCGATCTTGGCGATGAAGGGGTAGAGCGAGAACGGCAGGTAGTACGGGTACTTGCCCGCGTACGTCCAGCCGGCGATGCCCTTCTTCTTCGCCTTCTCGCACAGCGCGAGCATCGCGTCCCAGTCCTCGGGGTACGTCGCGTCGAGCTTGTCGAGGGCGGTCTGCGAGTACCAGACGCCGTAGACGGTGTAGGCGTAGTACATGATCCAGACCGGCGCACCGTCGAACTGGCCCATCTCGACGATGCCGGGGCGCAGCGTGTCGCGGACCTTCTTCGACGGGTCGTCGATGGACGGCGCGTCGAGGAGCGGGGTCAGGTCGGTGAGCTGCTTCTTGCCGACGAGCACGCCCATGTCCATCTGCTGGGCGCCTGAGTTGTCGATCAGGTCCGGCGGGGTGCCGCCGTTGAACTTGGGCTGCAGTTCGGACTGGATCTTCTGGGTCGCATGGAAGTTGACCTTGACCTTGGGGTACGCCGCCTTGTATTGGGCGTTGGCGTCGGTCGCGTACTTCGTACCGAATCCGCCGTCGAAGATGACGACGGAGAGCGGGGCCGTCTCGTTGACGCCCAGCGGGTTCTTCGTGGTCTTCTTGCCGGCCTTGGCCTTGTCGCCCGAACCGCTGTCGCTGCTCGCACAAGCGGACAAGAAGCTCATCGTCGGTACGGAAATCAGGCCGAGCGCCGCGGACCGCTTGATCAGGTCACGGCGTCCGACACCCTCGGTGTTGCTGTGCTCGGCGGAAGTGGATCCCATGCTCAAGTCCTCGCCTTCTCCAGGACTCAGGCGGTGAACCGGATCCTCCCCGGCACCGCGGTTAGGTCAAGCTGGGGTCGTGCGTGAGGGGTTCAGTTGGTCAACGCGGCGATCCCTGCCCGTCACACTGGCCGCCGACGTCCGATTTCCCCCGGGACGTGCCTGTCCGCGGCCGTCGAACGGCTGGGCGGACGCCGACAGGTATAGTCCATTTCCCGTCAACGGAGCAAGATCGAAAGCGGGTTTACCCGCGGGTCTTTTCCGAGTTGAGACCTCACGGAAATATGGGGCGTCCGCGACTTCCCAGGGGGAAGATCAACAGGGTGCCAATCTCCCACCATGGGAGTAATGCGCAGCTCGTCGCACGATATTCATCCCGGACGCCACATCCAACACCCTTGACACCACTGACAACTTGACTCCCTACTGGTCCTTGCGCAGCAAATCTGACAACGTTGTCCAGGGCTAGGTGAGTGAGCCTCAAGGGCGCGCCCGTGCCAGGAGTTGCGAGCGCGCGGAGGCCCGAAGGGTTGAGCGCGGTCGCCCTCCCGACACCAGCCGCAGCACCCCGGAGGTGAGCGAGCCGAAGAAATGGGAGGGTGCTCGCGCATGCAGCACAGAGCTCGGTGCAGACGGAGTTCTTCGGCTCGGTTCAGTTGGAGTTCCTCAACGATAATGGGGGTGGTAGCGCTTTCTCTGGTCGTGGCCTCACAGGGCACCGCGATTGCCCTTCCGGCCCAAGCGCCGTCCGCCGACCGCGAGTTCGCCTCCTCGTTCGAATCGGGTGATCCGGCACCCACCTGGATCAATACCGTCGACACGGGAGCGGACGGGGCAAAGCGCTCGTCCGGTGTCGACGGCGACTACAGCACCGGCATCCCCGGCAATGTCACCGACCACGTCACGGACGTCCGCGCGAGCGGCGAGAACACCGGCGCGGGGGAGGTGAAGGAGAACCTCGTCGACGGCGAGTCGAGCACCAAGTGGCTGACCTTCGAGCCCACCGGCTGGGCGGAGTTCGACTTCGACACCCCGGTCAAGGTGGTCACGTACGCGCTGACGTCGGCCAACGACCACGACGAGCGCGACCCCCAGGACTGGACCCTCCAGGGCTCCACGGACGGCAAGGGCTGGAAGACCCTGGACACCCGCTCCGGCGAGTCCTTCGGCGAGCGGTTCCAGACGAAGTCGTACGACATCGCGAGCCCCGTCGAGTACCAGCACTTCCGGCTCGACGTCACCAAGAACAACGGCGGTGACATCCTCCAGCTCGCCGACGCGCAGTTCTCGACGGGCCAGAGCGACGACCCGACCCCCAAGGACATGCTCTCGCTGGTGGACCGGGGCCCGAGCGGCTCCCCCACCGCGAAGGCGGGCGCGGGCTTCACGGGCAAGCGGGCCCTGCGCTACGCCGGTACGCACAAGGGGGACGGCCGGGCCTACTCGTACAACAAGGTCTTCGACGTGAACGTGGGCGTCGGGCGCGACACCGAGCTGTCGTACCGGATCTTCCCCTCGATGGCGGACGGCGACCGGGACTACGACGCCACGAACGTGTCGGTGGACCTGGCGTTCACGGACGGCACCTATCTGAGTGACCTGAACGCGGTCGACCAGCACGGGTTCGCGCTGACCCCGCAGGGCCAGGGCGCGGCCAAGGTGCTCTACGTCAACCAGTGGAACAACGTCGCCTCGCGGATCGGTTCGGTCGCGGCCGGCAAGACCGTCGACCGGATTCTCCTCGCCTACGACTCCCCCAAGGGCCCGGCGAAGTTCCGCGGCTGGCTGGACGACGTGGCGCTGAAGACCGTGGCGCCCGAGAAGCCCAAGGCGCATCTGGCCGACTACGCGCTGACGACCCGCGGCACCAACTCCAGCGGCGGCTTCTCGCGCGGCAACAACTTCCCGGCGACGGCCCTCCCCCACGGCTTCAACTTCTGGACGCCGGTGACCAACGCGGGCTCGCTGAGCTGGCTGTACGACTACGCGCGCGCGAACAACGCGGACAATCTGCCGACGATCCAGGCGTTCAGCGCGAGCCACGAGCCGAGCCCCTGGATGGGTGACCGGCAGACCTTCCAGGTGATGCCCTCGGCCGCCTCCGGTACCCCCGACACCGACCGCAACGCCCGCGAGCTCGCCTTCCGGCACGAGAACGAGACCGCGCGCCCGTACTACTACGGGGTGACCTTCGAGAACGGTCTCAAGGCGGAGATGGCGCCCACCGACCACGCGGCGGCCCTGCGCTTCACCTATCCGGGTGAGGACGCGAGCGTGCTCTTCGACAACGTGACCGAGCAGGCGGGGCTCACGCTGGACAAGGACAACGGGATCGTCACCGGGTACTCGGACGTCAAGTCCGGGCTGTCGACGGGCGCGACCCGGCTCTTCGTGTACGGGGTGTTCGACGCGCCGGTGACGGACGGCGGCTCGTCCGGCGTCAAGGGGTATCTGAAGTTCAAGCCCGGCGCCGACCACACGGTCACCCTGCGCCTGGCGACCTCCCTCATCAGCGTCGACCAGGCCAAGGACAACCTGCGCCAGGAGATCCCCGACGGCACGTCGTTCGGGACGGTCAAGGAGCGGGCGCGCAAGACGTGGGACAAGCTGTTCGGCAAGGTCGAGGTCGAGGGCGCGACAACGGACCAGCTGACCACGCTGTACTCCAGCATGTACCGGCTGTACCTGTACCCCAACTCCGGCTTCGAGAAGGTCGGTTCGAAGTACCAGTACGCCTCGCCGTTCTCCGCGATGCCCGGTCCTGACACCCCCACGCACACGGGGGCGAAGATCGTCGACGGCAAGGTGTACGTCAACAACGGCTTCTGGGACACCTATCGGACGACCTGGCCGGCGTATTCCTTCCTGACGCCCTCTCAGGCGGGCGAGATGGTCGACGGGTTCGTGCAGCAGTACAAGGACGGCGGCTGGACCTCGCGCTGGTCCTCCCCCGGCTACGCGGACCTGATGACCGGCACCTCCTCGGACGTGGCGTTCGCCGACGCGTACGTCAAGGGCGTGGACTTCGACGCGGAGGCGGCCTACGACGCTGCCCTCAAGAACGCGACCGTCGTCCCGCCGGCCTCCGGCGTGGGCCGCAAGGGCATGTCGACCTCCCCCTTCCTCGGCTACACCAGCACCGCCACCGGCGAGGGCCTGTCGTGGGCGATGGAGGGATACGTCAACGACTACGGCATCGCCGAGATGGGCCAGGCCCTCTACAAGAAGACCGGCAAGAAGCGCTACAAGGAGGAGTCCGCCTACTTCCTCAACCGGGCCCAGGACTATGTGAACCTCTTCGACTCCAAGGCCGGGTTCTTCCAGGGCCGCGACGCGCAGGGCAACTGGCGGCTCGACTCCTCGAAGTACGACCCGCGCGTGTGGGGCTACGACTACACCGAGACGAACGGCTGGGGGTACGCCTTCACCGCGCCGCAGGACTCGCGAGGCCTGGCCAACCTGTACGGCGGTCAGAGCGGGCTGGCCCAGAAGCTCGACACGTACTTCGCCACCCCCGAGACGGCCTCGCCGGACTTCGTGGGCTCCTACGGCGGGGTCATCCATGAGATGACCGAGGCCCGTGACGTACGGATGGGCATGTACGGGCACTCCAACCAGGTCGCCCACCACGTGAACTACATGTACGACGCGGCGGGCCAGCCCTGGAAGACGCAGAAGAACGTCCGCGAGGTCTTCTCCCGCCTCTACACCGGCAGCGAGATCGGGCAGGGCTACCACGGCGACGAGGACAACGGCGAGCAGTCCGCCTGGTATCTCTTCTCCTCGCTCGGCTTCTACCCGCTGGTGATGGGCAGCGGCGAATACGCCATCGGCTCCCCGCTGTTCACCAAGGCGACCGTGCACCTGGAGAACGGCAAGGACCTGGTCGTCAAGGCCCCGAAGAACAGCGCGAAGAACGTGTACGTGCAGGGCGTGAAGTTCAACGGCGAGCGCTGGACGTCGACGTCGCTCCCCCACTCGCTCCTCTCCCGTGGCGGCGTGCTGGAGTTCGACATGGGCTCCAAGCCGTCGTCGTGGGGTACGGGCAAGAACGCGGCGCCCGTGTCGATCACCCAGGACGACAAGGTGCCCACGCCCCGCGCGGACGTCCTCAAGGGTGACGGCGCGCTCTTCGACAACACCTCGGCGACGGACGCCACGGTCACCTCGGTCGACCTGCCGACGTCCGCCGCGGCCAAGGGAGTTCAGTACACCCTGACCTCATCCTCGGACCACACCAAGGCTCCGGGCGGCTGGGTCCTGCAGGGCTCCTCCGACGGCACCACGTGGACCGACCTCGACAAGCGCTCCGGGGAGTCCTTCACCTGGGACAAGCAGACCCGGGTGTTCTCGGTCGCGCATCCTGGCTCGTACACGCACTACCGCCTGGTCCTCGACAGCGAGGCGACCCTCGCGGAGGTGGAACTGCTGGGCTGACGCCCTCACGTGGACGGGGCGGGCGCGGAGATCACTCTCCGCGACCGCTCTGCTGTGCGGCCGGGGTCTCAGCTCACCGCGAGGGTGAACACGTGCAGGTCGGCGTTGTCCGGCAGCTTGACGCTCTTGACGGTCTTGCCGGACGGGGCCTGGAAGGGCTTCGTCGCGAAGACGTACGTGGCCACCGGGTCCTTGTCGGCGCCCGCGACATTCCGGTACGCGGTCCTGGCGACGACCTCGTTGCCGTACTGGACGGTGCCGCCTCCGCCGCCGACGGTCCAGTCGGTGAAGGAGAGGTCGACGGAGTCCGTGCTGCCGTCGGTGTAGGTGACGGTCGCGCGGGTCTGCTGATTACCGTTGACGGCACTGCCGATGAAGGACAACTCGGCTGCTGGACGGCCCAGTTCGATCGTCTGGGTGGTCGCCGATGCGTTGTCGGGGCGGCCGGTGGGCGAGTCGGGCCAGGTGTACGTGAGGCCGTCCACGGTGCCCTGGGTGCCGGGAGCCAGGCCGGCGGCTGCGAGGGCCTGACGGGAGTAGCTCCAGCCGCCGCCGTCGTAGTCGGCCTCGTCGTGGTCGCCGGTGTCGTCGGAGACACCGGTGTTGTTGTAGGCGGCCAGGAGGGAGCCGGGCGCCGCGACGGTCAGGGCCACCGGCTGCTCGTATGAGGTGGCGCCGGACGTCACGGTGACCTTGACGTCGTAGAAGCCCTGCCGGGCGGTGTCACCGGCGGACAGGGTGATCTCCTGGGAGCCGTCGGTCACGGTGCCCTCGGCGGGGGTCGCGGTCACTCCGGCCGGGGCGTCCACCTTGAAGCGGACCTCGGGACCCGTGCCACCGCTCAGCGCGAGAGCCCGGATGTCGAGCTTCGTGTTGCCGCCGGGGGCGAGCGTCGCCGCGGTCGGGCCGACCCCGATCTGATACGGCTGCTCACCCTCCCGGAAGGACGGCGGGGCGTCCGCCGGGTCACTGCCCCAGGTGCGGTTCGGGGTACCCGAGAGGGTGTAGTCGAGCGTGCCGCCGTTGCGGAGGAAGGAGGCGGGCAGCCAAGGCCGGTCGCTGGTACGGCCGTTGACCTTCAGGGACTGGACGTACGGGGCGTCGGCGGCGGCGCCCGTCGCACGGATCTCGATGTCGTTGCCGCCGGGCCTGTCGATCTCCACCCGGGTGAACAACGGTGAGGCGAGTATGAGTTCGGCGCGGGAGGGGACCTGCGGATACATGCCGAGCGCCGAGAAGACGTACCAGGACGACATCTCCCCGAGGTCGTCGTTCCCGGGGATGCCACCCGGCTGGGTCGACCACAACCCCGTCATCGCGGCGCGGACGGTCTCCTGCGTCTTGTAGGGCGCGCCCGCGTAGGCGTACAGGTAGGGCACGTTGATCGACGGCTCGTTGTCCAGCTCGGACTTGTCGCCGCCGCTGCCCGTGAAGGCCCAGCTGCCGTCGGAGTCGTGGAAGTCGAGACGGTCGAGCGCCTTGTCCCGGCCGCCCATCGCGGCGAAGAGCCCGGCCGGGTTGTGCTGCACCATCCAGGTGTACTGAGCGGCCGTACCCTCCACGAATCCGTTGCCGGTCGCCGGGGTGAAGCCGGTGACCCAGCTGCCGTCCGCCTTCCGGCCCGCGATGTAGCCACCGCTCGGGTCGGCCGCGATGTTGAAGTTGTTCTGCCACCACTGGGAGCGCTCGGCGAAGTCGGCGGCCGTCTGCTTCTTCCCCGCCGCCGTGGCGAGTTGGGAGAGCGCGAAGTCCGCGCCGGACATCTCGAGGGTCTCGGCGGCACCGCCCCAGGCGTTGGACACGGACGGCATGTAGTGCTGCTCGAGGTACTTGTCGAGCGACGGCCGCTGCCCGACGGACAGGACCGGCTTACCCGAGGAGGAGAGGTCGCCCTCGGTCGGCACGGTCGCCGCCTTGACCAGTGAGTCCAGCGCGCCGCGCAGGTCGAAGTCGGTGCCGCCGAAGGCCCGGATGCCGGCGAGCGCGGTCGGGGACGGGTCGCCGTTCATGACGTGGGTGCCGCTCGCCCCGTGCAGCCAGCGGTCCCAGACGCCGCCGTTCTGCCGGGCGAGTTCGAGCAGCGACTGCGCGATGTCGGATCCGGTGTCCGGGCTGAGCAGGGTCAGCAGCTGGACCTGGGAACGGTAGACGTCCCAGCCGGAGAAGGTGCCGTACTGGGCGTGGTGGCCGCGGCCGACGACATGGATCTTGTCGTCGGGGCCCCGGTATCTGCGGTCGGCGTCACTGATGACGTTCGGGTGCAGGAGCGCGTGGTAGAGCGCGGTGTAGAAGGTGGTGCGGTCGGTGTCGCTGCCGCCGCCGACCCTGATCGCACCGAGCTGGTCGCGCCAGGCGCGGTGGGCGGCGTCCTGGACCGAGGCGAAGGAGCGGGACGGCGGGTTCTCGGCCGCGAGGTTGGCGGCGGCGCCCGCCTGGCTGACGTACGAGATGCCGACCTTGACGTTCACGGCGTCGGCACCGGGTTCGAACTCCACATAGCCGCCGGCGCCCTTGCCCGCGGCAGGACGGCCGCCGTTCGCGAAGCCGCCGGTGCCGCCGCTCGCCTCCGTGGACCCCGGGCTCAGCTTCTCGTCCTGCCAGGTGCCGGTCGACTTGAAGTCGCGGTCGAAGCGGGCGGTGAAGTAGAGGGTGTAGTAGTAGGGCTGCGCGCCTTGAGGGCGGAAGGCGATCGGCTTCTCGGCGACCTTGCGGTAACGGCGCGAGCCAGGCCTGCCGAGGTTCCCGGCCCTCAGGTTCGCCTTCAGCGTGGTGTAGGCGTCACACACTTTCTTGATCGAATGTTGCGCGGCCTGCGCACCCAGATTCCAGCGGGATTTGACAGCATCGTAGGTGTGCTTGCGCAAGGCGAAGTTCTTGAACTCCCCACGCTCGAAAGCGACCTCACTCACCCAGGTCGCGGCCTCGTTACAGGCGTGCAGGGTCGCCTCGAGTGCCGCCGCCTGGTTCGGTGTCGGCTCCAGCTTGACCTGCACGACCAGCTTCACGATCACCGATCGTAGGCACCCGTACGAGACACCACCACACGTTCGGGTCCGTTCATCACATTGAGCGAACCGACCGGCCATGCGTTCGCACCACCCGGCTCCGCCGGAGAAGGCACCCGGCCGCTCCGCGGCCGAGCAGACACAGTGATACTGCGGCGCTCCGCGCCGCAGTCACGGGGATGCGATTCCTCCCGGGCGTAAACACCTGGGGTTTCTCGCAAGGATTCGCTGAAGTGCGACGGGGAAGGGTCCGGCTCGAGGACAACGAACCGCTCCCTTCCCGGCACCGGGGCGGACCACTGTCACGTCACCCGCGCATGGCGCGCACCTCGATCCGACGCCTGTGAACGTATGCCGCCGCCGAAGAAAGTGTCAACAATTCCGTTGACGTTCATGGTGGGTACACAGGCGCGAGGAAGAAGGCGCCGAGGGTCAGGCCGACGCGGGTGCCGGGGCGGACACCGGGTCCGGGGTCCTGGCGCCTTCGGCCGGGGGCAGTTCGAGCGTGAACTCCGTACAGCCCGGGGCGCTCTCCACGCGGATGCGACCGCCGTGGGCGACGGTGACCGCCTCGACGATGGCGAGTCCGAGGCCGGAGCCGCTCTCCGTGGGGCCGCCGCGGGCGCGCGAGACATCGCCCCGTGTGAAGCGTTCGAAGACCGACGGGAGCAAGTGCTGGGGGATACCGGGGCCGTCGTCGCGGACACGGATCACGCACGCCGCTTCCGTGGCCTCCACCGAGGCGACCACGGTCGCGCCCACGGGTGTGTGCACACGGGCGTTGGCCAACAGGTTGGCCACCACCTGGTGCAGCCGTGCCTCGTCGCCGACGACCAGGGCCGAGGAGTCCAGCAGCAGCGCCAGCTGCCAGTTGTGGGTGTCCCCGGCGGCCCGCGCGTCCCACACCGCCTCGGCGACCAGTGCCGCGAGGTCCACCTCGGCCGCGTGCAGCGGCCGGCCCTCGTCGAGCCGGGCGAGCAGCAGCAGGTCCTCGACGAGGCCGGTCATCCGGGCCGACTCGGCGGAGACCCGGCGCCAGGCGAGGGTCGGTTCGATCATCTCGGTGCCGCGGTTCATCAGTTCCGCGTATCCGGCGATGGAGGCGAGAGGCGTACGGAGTTCATGGCTGGCGTCGGCGAGGAAGCGGCGCATGCGTTCCTCGCTGCGGCGCATCTCCTCCTCGCCACGCTGGCGTTCGGCGAGCGAGGACTCCACGTGGTCGATCATGCGGTTGAGGGCGGCGCCGACCTGGCCGGCCTCGCTGCCGGGGTCGGTGTCGCGTTCGGGTACCCGGGTCAGTCTGGTGACCTCGCCGTGGCCCAGCGGGGAGCGGGAGACCTCGACGGCGGTGGCGGCGACCCGTCCGAGAGGGCGCAGTTGGCGCCGTATGACGACCGCGCAGACACAGCCCGCGGCGGTGAGGCCGACGGCGGCCACCACGCCCTCGACCGCGACCAGCCGGCCGATCATGTCCTGTACGTCGCCCATGGGGAGCCCGGTGAGCACGGGGACGCCGTCGCCGCCGAGGGCGGTCACGCGGTAGCTGCCGAGGCCCGGGACGGTGCGGGTGTGCAGGGAGCCGTCGGTGGTGATGCCGTCGAGGGCGGCGCGCTGGACGGCGGTGAGGGTCTGCTGGCCGCCGTCGTGGGTGACGACTTCGGCGGCGAGGATGTCCCCGTCCTCGTCGAACCGGGCGGCGAGCGTGCCGACGGCCTGTCCCCGTTCGTTGAGGAACCCCAGGTCCGTGTCGTCGCCGCTGCGGCGCTGGAGGCCGCCCTGGCTGCGCTCGGCGGCGTCGGTGACGCGCTGGTCCAGGTTGCCGAGCAGGTAGGAGCGTTGGGCGAAGACGGTGGTGAGGGCCATCGCGGCGCAGACGGCGACGAGGATGGCGCCGATGAAGAGGAGGAGGCGGGTACGCAGGGACCGGCCGCGCGGGGAACGTGGGCGCGCGGAACCGGTGCGCGGGGTGGTGCGGAGGCTCATCTCCCGTCCTCCACCGGCCGGATCGCGTACCCCACCCCACGCACGGTGTGGATCACCGGCGCCCGCCCCTTGTCGATCTTCCGGCGCAGACTGGAGATGTAGACCTCGACGAGATTGCCGCCGCCGTCGAAGGAGCTGCTCCACACGTGGTCGAGGATCTGGGCCTTGCTCAGCACCTGTCGCGGGTGGCTCAGCAGCAGGTCGAGCAGGTCGAACTCCTTGGCGGTGAGCTGGACCAATGTGCCGTCGCGGCGCACTTCGCGGGTCTCCTCGGTCAGAACGAGATCGCCGAGCACCAGGACGGAGCCGTCGGTCCGGATCGGCTCGGCTCCGGCCCTGCGCAGCAGTCCGCGCAGCCGCAGGACGACCTCCTCCAGGGAGAAGGGCTTGGTCACGTAGTCGTCGGCGCCCGAGGACAGGCCGTCGATGCGGTGCTCCAACGCGTCGCGCGCGGTCAGCATGAGAACGGGCAGTCTCGGATTCTCGTAGCGCAGCCTGCGCAGCACCTGGAGTCCGTCGAGGTCGGGCAGCATCCCGTCGAGGACGACCGCGTGCGGGGCGCAGCCGCGGGCGGCGCGCAGCGCGCTGTGCCCGTCGGCGACCGGGTAGGGCCGCCAGCCCGCCTCGGTGACAGCCACGGACAGCAGCTCGGTGAGCGCGGGCTCGTCGTCGACGATCAGCACGCGAACGCGGTCGCCGCGATCGCGTGCACGCTCGCCGCGCACACGCTCGTCGTGTACGTGGTCGCCGCCGACGCCGTCGCCGCGTACGCGGGCCTCGCGGGCACGGTCGGCGCGGACGCCGTCGCCGGAGACACGTTCGCTTGAGGCGTGTGTGCCGCGGAGACGTTCGCTTCGGGTGCCAGACATATGACGATCCTGTCCCGGTTCGCTGGGAGAACCCTGTGTTCCGACTTTGCCGCAGCCGTGCGAAGGGCCTCGCGGGAGGACCCGGCGGTTCTCAACCCCCGTGACCGAAGGGGGCATTGGCACGGCCCGGCCACAGGAATCCCTTGAGCCCCTTCTCCCCCGGCCCGCACAGTGGTCCAGACCTCACCAGGTCTCTCAAGGGGAGGAAAGCCCACAGATGCGAAGACTCCACGCCCTCTGGGCCGTAGCAGGCTCCGCCGCTCTGCTCGCGGGTGCGGTCGCGCCCTCGGCGGCGGCCCCGACCCCCTCGCCGGACGCCCCATCGGGCACGGCGCAGGGCAGCACCCGGACCGTCACCCTCATCACCGGGGACACCGTGTCCCTCACCGCGGGCCCCGACGGGAAGAGCGCCGTCGACGCCCGGCCCGGCAAGGGCCGCGAAGGCGTCAACTTCGTGACCACCGAGCAGAAGGGCGAAGTCAGCGTCGTCCCCGACGACGCGATCCCGCTCGTCCAAGCCGGCCGCCTGGACCCGGCCCTCTTCAACGTCAGCCAGCTGGTGAAGCAGGGGTACGCCGACGAGAAGACCGGCGCCATCCCGCTGATCGCCACCTACCGCAAGGGCACCGAGACCCCCGAGGGCGCGCTCCGGACGCGCGCCCTGCCCGGTATCGGCGGCGCCGCGCTGAGCGCGAAGAAGTCGACCGCGGCGACCACGTTCTGGGCGGACATCGCCCCGGCCTCCGACACCCCGCCCACCGCGAAGGCGGCCCGGCAGCTCGGTGACGGCCTCGACAAGCTGTGGCTGGACGCCAAGGTCTCGGCGTCCCTCGACGTCAGCGTCCCGCAGATCGGCGCCCCCGACGTGTGGAAGGCCGGCTTCGACGGCAAGGGCGTCAAGATCGCCGTCCTCGACACCGGCGTCGACACCGGACACCCCGACCTCGCCGGCAAGATCGCGGAGTCCCAGAGCTTCGTACCCGACGAAGGAATACAAGACGGATTCGGCCACGGAACACACGTGGCCTCCACCATCGTCGGCTCCGGCGCAGCCTCCGGCGGCCGCTACAAGGGCGTCGCACCCGGCGCGGAACTCGCCATCGGCAAAGTCCTCGACGACACCGGACACGGCCAGGAATCCTGGATCATCGCCGGCATGGAATGGGCCGCCGACTCCGGTGCGAAGATCGTCTCCATGTCCCTGGGCGGTACGGCGTCCGGCCCCTCGGATCCGCTGAGCGAGACGGTGGACCGGCTCTCCGCCTCCACCGGAACCCTCTTCGTCATCGCGGCCGGCAACGCGGGCCCCTCCGACCAGACCGTCGGCACCCCGGGTATCGCCGACTCAGCGCTGACCGTGGGCGCGGTGGACAAGTCTGACAAACTGGCCCCCTTCTCCAGTCGCGGCCCCCGGCTCGGCGACATGGCGGTCAAGCCCGAGATCACCGCGCCGGGCGTGAACATCACCGCGGCCCGCGCCGCCGGCACCACCATGGGCACGCCGGTCGACGACTACTACACCACCGCGAGCGGTACGTCGATGGCGACCCCGCACGTGGCGGGCGCGGCGGCGCTGGTGGCGCAGGCGCATCCGGACTGGACGGGCGAGCAGATCAAGGAGTCCCTGGCCAGTACCGCCAAGACGCAGCCGGACGCGGATGTCTTCCAGCAGGGCGACGGCCGGGTGGACGCCGTGCGGGCGGTCGAGCAGGGCGTCTTCGGCACCTCGACCCTGAGCTGCGGCACGTACGCCGACGGCGACACCGCGGTCGACAGCAAGGACATCACGTACACCAACACCACTGACAAGGCTGTGGAGTTGACGCTCGCATCGACCCTCTCCGAGGCGACCCCGGGCGCCGGCACCGTCACGGTACCGGCGCACGGCACCGCCACGGTCCTGGTCTCCATCGACCCGTCGAAGGACACGGACGGCCGGTACTCGGGCGACATCACGGCGCGCGCCGACGGCATCCTGGTCACCACGGGCATCGGCTTCGAGAAGGCGCCGAAGACGTACAACCTGAAGGTGCACCTGGTGGGCCGCGACGGGCAGCCGATCTCCGGGATAGGGCGGTACGCCCTGCAGGAGCTGAACGGCGCGATCCCCAATGAGTTCGGAAACCTGACCGCCGATTCGACCTGGCAGGTCCCGGCCGGCACGTACTCCATCGTCTCCTGGATCTACGACCGCGACGCGGGCGACATGCCCGTCGGTACCTCGGTCGTCGGCAACCCCGAGATCAAGGTCGACGGGGACACCGAGATCACTCTCGACGCCCGCAAGGCGGTGGAGATCAAGCCGAAGACCAAGGAGGACTCCGAGTTCAAGGGCTTCACCACCTCCTGGCACCGCGAGGGGCCAGGCAGCACCTTCGGGATGTCCTACAGCCAGGGCTGGTGGAACAAACACGTCTATGTGGCGCCGCTCAAGAAGGTCACTCAGGGAAGTTTTGAGTTCTACTCCAAGTTCCGCCTGTACGCGAAGGAGTTGACGTCGAGCGTCGTCGGCCCGGAGAAACTGCCGCTGTCGATGTACTACTCGCAGACGTACAACGGCTTCCCGACGAAGATCAGCGGAGAGCACACGGTACGGGCGGTGGACGCGGGCGGCGGCACGGAGGCCGACTTCGCGGGGCTCGACGTCAAGGGCAAGGTCGCGGTGGTCGCGCTCGGCGCCACCGAGCGGTCGGACAGCGCCCTGGCCAACGCGACGGCAGCCGGGGTGAGTTACCTCATCACCTACCGCAAGACCCCCGGTTTCTGGCTCGAAGCCGTGGACCACGCGACCACCGTCCCGCTGATGATCGCCACCGGCGAGGAGGGCGCCAAGCTCACCAGCCTGCTGCAGACCGGCAAGAAGGTGACGCTGAAGCTGGGCGGCACGCCGGTCAGTCCGTACGTCTACAACGCGCTGTTCGCGCAGAAGGACGCCATCTCCGCGAACCAGACGTACCGCCTCGACGGCTCCAACACGGTCAAGCACACGGCCCGTTACTACGGGTCCCAGGCCGGCACGATGGGCTACGACACCGCGTACTCGTTCCGTCCCTGGCAGATCTACGGCTTCGAAACCGGCGAGTACATGCGGCTCGGCACGGCGCGCACCGAGTACTACAACGTCGACCCCGACACCCGCACCTGGCACGTCGTCTACCCCGACTGGCGGGCGAACCAGGGCCAGTGGAGTCCCCTGCGGACCTTCGACAAGGCGGGCACGGAACCCGCCGAGGACTGGCTGCGCCAGGTCGTCCGCCCGGCGAGCAGCGAGGAGCACGGCCCCTCCGTCCGCACCGGCGACACACTCGCCTTGTCCGTACCGGAGTTGAACGACTCCATGACCGGCCACTACGGGCAGGTGGACGGTACGCAGGACACGGCGAAGGGCAAGCTGTACGCGGACGGGCAGCTGGTCGGCGACTCGGCGCTCGGTGGCTACGGCACCTTCGGCGTCCCGGCGGCGAAGACCTCGTACCGCTTCGTGCTCGACGCCCAGCGCCGGGCGGAGTGGTCGCGGTACTCGACCAGCACACACACGGAGTGGTCCTTCGCCTCGGCACACACCGACGCGGCGACGGCGCTGCCCCTGCTCTCCGTCGACTACGACCTGCACGGGCTCGATCTGCTCAACCGCGCCGAGGCCAACAAGAAGACGAAGCTCGGACTCTCCGTCCGGGACCAGGCGGGGAGCGTCAAGGCCGGTTCGCTGAAGGCCTGGGTGTCGTACGACGACGGCGCGTCCTGGAAGGAGGTGAAGGTCCGCCACGGCCGGGCGGAGATCAAGCACCCGAAGGGAGCGGAGTTCGTGTCGCTGCGGGTGCTGGCCTCCGACAGTGCCGGAAACCGGATCGACCAGACCGTGCTGCGGGCCTATGGCCTGAAGTAGACCACCGCTCACACCGGTGCAACAGGCCTGACGCGATGGACCCCTGCCGCGAGCCCCTGGTTCGCGGTGGGGGTCTTCGCCTTCGACGGACGCCTCTGCCGGACCCGCGACTGCTGGTGCCGCAGCCGTCCGAGCGGCGCCCCATTCGCCAACTCCCGTGGCCGAAGGGGGCATTGGCACGGCCCGGCCACAGGAATCCCTTGAGCCTCTTCTCCCCCGGCCCGCACAGTGGTCCAGACCTCACCAGGTCTCTCAAGAGAAGGGAAAGCCCACAGATGCGAAGACTCCACGCCCTCTGGGCCATGGCAGGCGCCGCCGCTCTGCTCGCGGGTGCGGTCGCCCCCTCGGCAGCGGCCCCGACCCCCTCGCCCGACGCCCCACCGGGCACGGCGCAGGGCAGCACCCGGACCGTCACCCTCATCACCGGCGACACCGTGTCCCTCACCGCCGGACCGGACGGGAAGTACGCCGTCGACGTCCAGCGCGGCAAGGGCCGCGAGGCCGCCACTTTCCTGTCGAGCGAGCGCAACGGCGAGGTGAGCGTCCTGCCGACGGACGCGATCCCCCTACTGAAGGCGGGTCGTCTGGATCCGGCCCTGTTCAACGTCACCCAGTTGGTGGAGCAGGGGTACGCGGACACGAAGACCGGTGCCACCCCGGTGATCGCCACGTACACGAAGGGCGGTGAGACCCCCGAGGGCGCGCGTCGGACGCTCGCGCTGCCCGGGATCGACGCCGCCGCGCTGAGCGCGAAGAAGTCGACCGCCTTCTGGGCGGATGTCGCCCCGCCCCTCGGCACCGAGCCCACCCCCAAGGCCGCGAAGCGGTTGGGCGACGGTATCGACAAGATCTGGCTCGATGCCAAGGTGCGGGTGTCGCTCGACGTGAGCGTGCCGCAGATCGGCGCGCCCGAGGTGTGGAAGTCGGGCTATGACGGCAAGGGCGTCAAGGTGGCGGTCCTGGACACGGGCGTGGACGCCGGGCATCCGGACCTCGCCGGGAAGGTCGCGGAGTCCAGGAGTTTCGTGCCTGACGAGACGGTGCAGGACGGCCACGGCCACGGCACCCATGTGGCGTCCACGATCGTCGGCTCGGGCGCGGCCTCGGACGGCCGGTACAAGGGGGTGGCGCCCGGCGCGGAGCTGCTCGTCGGCAAGGTGCTGGACAACACCGGCTACGGCCAGGACTCCTGGATCCTCGCGGGCATGGACTGGGCGGCACACTCCGGCGCGAAGATCGTGTCGATGTCGCTGGGCGGTACGGCGTCGGGTCCCTCCGACGTACTCAGCGAGACCGTGGACGAACTGTCCGCGTCCACAGGCACCCTCTTCGTGATCGCGGCCGGTAACACCGGCCCCTCCGACCAGACCGTCGGCACCCCGGGTATCGCCGACTCGGCGCTGACCGTGGGCGCGGTGGACAAGTCCGACAAGCTGGCCTCGTTCTCGAGCCGCGGTCCCCGGCTCGGCGACTCGGCCGTCAAGCCGGAGATCACCGCCCCGGGCGTGAACATCACCGCGGCCCGCGCCTCCGGCACCACCATGGGCACGCCGGTCGACGACGAGTACACCACCGCGAGCGGTACGTCGATGGCGACCCCGCACGTGGCGGGCGCGGCGGCACTGGTCGCGCAGGCGCATCCGGACTGGACCGGCGAACAGATCAGGGCGGATCTGGCGAGCACCGCCAAGACACAGCCGGACGCCGATGTCTACCAGCAGGGCGACGGCCGGGTCGACGCCGTGCGGGCGGTCGGCCAGGGTGTTTTCGCGACGCCGACGCTGAGCTTCGGCAAGTTCGAGGACGGCGGCACCGAGGCCGACAGCAAGGACATCACCTACACCAACACCACGGACAACGCGGTGGAGTTGAAGCTCGCCTCGACCCTCACCGCGGCCGCTCTCGGTGCGGACACCGTGACCGTCCCGGCGAAGGGCAGCGCCACCGTCGCGGTCAAGGTCGACCCGGCCGGTCAGGCGCAGGGCCGGTACACGGGCCACATCACGGCGAGCGCCGACGGCGTCCTGGTCACCACGGGCGTCGGCTTCGAGAAGCTGCCGAAGACGTACGACCTCAAGGTCTCGCTGGTGGGCCGCGACGGCAAGCCGTCCACTTCGGCATCGATCTACATGCTGCAGGAGCTGAACGGCGCCTATCCGGACACCTACGGGTTCATCGGCAGCGGCTGGACCTTCCAGGTGCCGGCCGGTACGTACTCCACGGCGGCCTGGATCCCGGGCCGGGACGCGGGCGGGCTGGAGGTGAACACCTCGGTCGTCGGTGATCCGGAGATCAAGGTCGACAAGGACACCGAGGTCGTCCTCGACGCCCGCAAGGCCGTCGAGATCAAGCCGAAGACCAAGGAGAACTCCGAGTTCCGGGGATTCAGCACCAACTGGCACCGCGAAGGTCCGGGCAGCGCCTGGGGACTGACCTACAGCCAGGGTTTTTGGACCGACCACATCTATGTCGCGCCGACCGAGAAGGTCACGGAGGGCACCTTCGAGTTCTCGTCCAAGTTCCGTCTCTACGCCAAGGAACTGACGGCGCGCGTCACCAGCCCGGAGAAGTACGCACTGCCCCTCGACTACGCGCAGACCTCCACCGGCTTCCCGATGAAGATCAGCGGTGACCACACGGTGCGGGCTGTGGACGCGGGCGGCGGCACCGCGGCCGACTTCGCGGGGCTCGACGTCCGGGGCAAGGCGGCGGTCGTCGGGCTGGGCGCCGGTGACACGCCGGACGAGGCACTGGCCAACGCGACCAAGGCAGGGGCCACATACGTCATCGCGTACCGCAAGACGCCCGGGTACTGGATCGCCTCCGTGAAGAGCGCGACGATCCCGCTGATGATCGCCACCGGCGAGGACGGCGCCGGGCTCGCCGGTCTGCTGGGGACCGGCAGGACGGTGAAACTGAGGCTGGACGGGACTCCGGTCAGCCCGTACGTCTACACCGTGATGTTCCCGCAGACCGGCGCCGTCTCGCAGAACCAGACGTATCCCCTGGACAGCTCCACCACGGTGCGGCAGACGGTCCGGTACCACGGGAACCGGGCCGGTCAGATCGCCAAGGACACCGTGTACAGGTACCGTCCCCGGCAGTCGGCCGACATCGAGACCGCCAACGAGGTGCAGCTCGGCACGGTGCGCACCGAGTACTACAACGTCTCCGCCGACACACGCATCTGGCACGCCGTCTATCCGGACTGGCAGGCGAACAGGCCACAGTGGAATTCCGTGCGGACCTTCACCGAGGCCGGCAAGCTGCCCGCCGAGGACTGGCTGCGCCAGGTCGTCCGCCCGGCGGCCAGTGGGCAGTACGGCCTGTCCGCCCGCACCGGGGACAAACTCACCTTCCGGATACCGGAGTTGAGCGACGAGGCGGTGGGCCACTACGCGTCGGTGGACGGTGTCCAGGACACCGCGAAGGGCACGCTGTACGCGGACGGGCAGCTGGTCGGCGACACCACACTCGGCGGCTACGGCGCCTTCGGCGTCCCGGCCGCCAAGGGCGCGTACCGCTTCGTGCTCGACACGCGGCACACGACCGACTGGGCGACGTACTCCACCAGTACCCACACCGAATGGACCTTCGCCTCGGCACACACGGACAAGGAGACCGCGCTGCCGGTGCTCTCCCTCGGTTATGACCTGGACGGACTCGACCTCCTCAACCGTGCCGGCGCCAGGCGGACCTCGGAACTCTCCCTCACCGTCCGGAACCAGGAGGGGCGCGTCACGCCCAGTGCTCTCAAGGCCTGGGTCTCGTACGACGACGGCTCGTCCTGGAAAGAGGTGAGGGTCAAGCACGGCAAGGCGGAGATCAGGCACCCGAAGGGCGCTCGGTTCGTGTCGGTGCGGGTGCTGGCCTCCGACGCCGTCGGAAACCAGGTCGACCAGACCGTGCTGCGGGCGTATGGCCTGAAGTAGGCCTGGGTCAGGACCACTGCTCACAGTGGTGCAACAGGCTTAACAAAGATCCTCTACCGTGCCGGGCCATGGCGAACACGGCTTATGAACCGGCACTCGGACGAACCCCTGTCGCGAGCCCCTGGGCCGCGGTGGGGGTTTCCGCCTTCGACGAACGCCTCTACCGGGCGGTCCTGCACCAGCCCGACGCGGGTACGGCGGGCTGGGCTCTGCTGACCGGCGGCTCCCGGTCCCAGGTCCGGGACGCCTGCGAACGGCTGCTGGCCCTGGGTCTGCTGCAGCCTCCGGACTCGGTCGGCGGGCTGCGGGCCGTCGACCCGCGGGTGGCGATCCGTGCCCTGATCCGGCGCCGCGAGACCGAGTCCGAGCTGCTGGCCGCCACTGCGCAGGAGATGTCCACGGCGTACGACGCGGGGCTGCTGCGCGAACGGCCCGCCCGGCTGGTCGAGGTGGTGGACGGCGAGGGCGCCAACGCCGCGCGGCTGGAGGAGTTGTACGCCCGCGCCGAACACGAGGTGTGTCTCTTCGATTCCCCGCCCTATCTCGCCCCACGCACCCCGCAGTTGGACCTGCAGGCCGATGTGCTGAGCCGCGGCGTGTCCTACCGCGCGGTCTACGCGGCCACCGCGCTGGAGGATCCGGACGTCCTGTGGCACGCGTTACGGATGGTCGAACTCGGCGAACAGGCACGGGTGTTGCCCACTGTGCCTGTGAAGCTGCTGGTGGTCGACGGGCATACCGCGATGCTGCCGCTCACCGCCGCGGACGCGGGCGGCTACTGTGCGGTGCTCATCCGGCACTCGGCGGTGACCGACGCCCTGCAGCGGCTCTTCGAGCTGGCCTGGCAGCAGGCGACGCCGCTCGGCCAGCCGGTCGCGGACGGTGAACTCACCGAGGGGGAGCGGACGTTGACCCGGCTGCTGGCCGCCGGGATGAAGGACGAGGCGGTCGCCCGTCACCTGGGGGTGAGCCTGCGGACACTGCGCCGCCGGGTGAGCGATCTGCAGGAGCGGCTGGGCGCGGCGAGCCGCTTCCAGCTGGGGATGCGGGCGGCGCAGCGCGGCTGGGTGTAGGCGCGCGGACGTGCCGTCGCATGCGAAGGGCCGCGCCCCTCCGAAGAGGAGCGCGGCCCGGCCGCCGTACCGGATCCCTACTTGCGGATCAGGTTGCGCAGCACGTACTGCATGATGCCGCCGTTGCGGTAGTAGTCCGCCTCGCCGGGGGTGTCGATGCGGACGACCGCGTCGAACTCGACGCCGGTGTCGGTGGTGACCTTCACCGTGCGCGGGGTGGTGCCGTTGTTGAGCTCCTCGACGCCGGTGAAGGAGAAGGTCTCCTCGCCGGTGAGGCCGAGGGTCTCGGCGGTGGCGCCCTCCGGGAACTGGAGCGGCAGGACGCCCATGCCGATGAGGTTCGAGCGGTGGATGCGCTCGTACGACTCGGCGATGACGGCCTTGACGCCGAGGAGCGCGGTGCCCTTGGCGGCCCAGTCGCGGGACGAGCCGGAGCCGTACTCCTTGCCGGCCAGGATGACCAGCGGGGTGCCCTGCTCGATGTAGTTGCGCGAGGCGTCGTAGATGAACGCGACGGGCGCGCCCTCGACGGTGAAGTCGCGGGTGTAGCCGCCCTCCGTGCCCGGCGCGATCTGGTTGCGCAGGCGGATGTTGGCGAACGTGCCGCGGATCATGACCTCGTGGTTGCCTCGGCGCGAGCCGTAGGAGTTGAAGTCACGACGCTCCACACCGTGCTCGGTGAGGTACTTGCCGGCCGGGGTGTCGGCCTTGATGGCACCGGCCGGGGAGATGTGGTCGGTGGTGACCGAGTCGCCCAGCTTGGCGAGCACACGGGCACCGGCGATGTCGGTGACCGGGGACGGCTCGTGCGCCATGCCCTCGAAGTACGGGGGCTTGCGGACGTAGGTGGACTGCGGGTCCCACTCGAAGGTGTTGCCGGTCGGGATCGGCAGCGCCTGCCACTGGGCGTCGCCCGCGAAGACGTCCTTGTAGGACTTGTTGAACATGTCCTCGCCGATGGCGTTCGCCACGACGTCGTTGACCTCGGCCTCGGAGGGCCAGATGTCCGCCAGGTAGACCGGCTTGCCGTCCTGGTCGGTGCCCAGCGCGTCCTTGGTGATGTCCACCTTCATGGAACCCGCGAGGGCGTACGCGACGACCAGCGGCGGGGAGGCCAGGTAGTTCATCTTGACGTCGGGGTTGATACGGCCCTCGAAGTTCCGGTTGCCGGAGAGGACCGAGGTGACGGCGAGGTCGTGCTCGTTGACCGCCTTGGAGACCTCCTCCGGCAGCGGGCCGGAGTTGCCGATGCAGGTGGTGCAGCCGTAGCCGACGAGGTTGAAGCCGACCTTGTCGAGGTACGGGGTCAGGCCCGCCTTGTCGAAGTAGTCGGTGACGACCTTGGAGCCCGGGGCGAGCGTGGTCTTGACCCACGGCTTGCGAGTCAGGCCCTTCTCCACGGCCTTCTTCGCGACGAGCGCGGCGGCGACCATGACGTACGGGTTCGAGGTGTTGGTGCAGGAGGTGATGGCCGCGACCGTCACCGCACCGTGGTCGATCTCGTACGTCGAGCCGTCGGGGGCGGTGACCGTGGTCAGACGGGTCGGTACGCCGTTGGTGGTGGCCGGGGAGTCGGAGGCCGGGAAGGACTCCTTGCCCGCCTCGTCGTCCTCCTCCACGTAGTTGCGCACGTCCCGCGCGAACTGCTGCGCGGCGTTCGCGAGGACGATGCGGTCCTGCGGGCGCTTCGGGCCGGCGATCGAGGGGACGACCGTGGAGAGGTCGAGCTCCAGCTTCTCGGAGAAGTCGGGCTCGGCGGCCGGGTCGAGCCAGAGGCCCTGCGCCTTGGCGTACGCCTCGACGAGCGCGAGCTGCTGCTCGCTGCGGCCGGTCAGCTTGAGGTACTTGATCGTTTCTGCGTCGATCGGGAAGATCGCGGCGGTCGAGCCGAACTCCGGCGACATGTTGCCGATGGTGGCGCGGTTCGCGAGGGAGGTGGCGGCGACGCCCTCACCGTAGAACTCGACGAACTTGCCGACGACACCGTGCTTGCGGAGCATCTCGGTGATCGTGAGCACGAGGTCGGTGGCGGTGGTGCCGGGGGTGAGCTCACCGGTCAGCTTGAAGCCGACGACGCGCGGGATGAGCATGGAGACCGGCTGGCCGAGCATCGCGGCCTCGGCCTCGATGCCGCCGACGCCCCAGCCGAGCACACCGAGGCCGTTGACCATGGTGGTGTGCGAGTCGGTGCCGACGAGGGTGTCGGGGTACGCCTGACCGTTACGGACCATGACCGTGCGCGCCAGGTGCTCGATGTTCACCTGGTGGACGATGCCGGTGCCCGGCGGGACGACCTTGAACTCGTCGAAGGCGGTCTGGCCCCAGCGCAGGAACTGGTAGCGCTCCTTGTTGCGGCCGTACTCCAGCTCGACGTTCTGCGCGAACGCGTCGTTCGTGCCGAACTTGTCGGCGATGACGGAGTGGTCGATGACCAGCTCGGCCGGGGCCAGCGGGTTGATCTTCGCCGGGTCGCCGCCGAGCTCCTTGACGGCCTCGCGCATGGTGGCGAGGTCGACGACACAGGGCACGCCGGTGAAGTCCTGCATGATCACGCGGGCGGGCGTGAACTGGATCTCCTGGCTGGGCTGCGCCTGGGAGTCCCAGTTGCCGATGGACCGGATGTGGTCGGCGGTGATGTTCGCGCCGTCCTCGGTACGGAGCAGGTTCTCCAGCAGCACCTTCAGGCTGTACGGAAGGCGAGCCGAGCCTTCCACCTTGTCCAGCCGGAAGATCTCGTACGACTCGTCGCCCACCTGCAGCGTGCTGCGGGCGTCGAAGCTGTTCGCCGACACGACAGTCTCCTTCATTGATGTGCGCGTTCCCACCGCATCCTGCCGCCACGACGTCTTGGCCGATCCGCTAAGGTAAGGATAAGTTAGGTAACCCTTACCGCCGGACCCGATGACGGCGTGCGACTGCGGTGCGCCTCGGCAGATATCTCGATGTCGAGATAACTCTAGTACATGGGCGCCCACCGGTCATGCCCGGCATGCTGTGGTGCCGTCTCGGTGGACCTGGGGCAGACCCAGTCTTCCCGAGGCACCGCTCCCGCGCCCTCCCTGCGGTCGCGCGCTACCGCGCCGGCGCTTGCTCATGGGGCCGAGGTGCGATTCGGGGCCGGTCGGGCTCAGACCTGCGGTGATCCGGTGCGCTCGAGACGCAGCCTGACGTAGTTCGCGCCGCCCGGACCGGGTCGATGGTGCCCATCGGGCCTCCAGCCGTGCCGGGCGTAGAAGGCCTGGGCTCGGTTGTTGCGCTCCCACGCTTCGAGCACCCCCGTGACCAGTGACGCGTCGCGAAGGAATTGCACGAATGCCACGTGCAGCCGGCCGCCGATCCCCTGCCCCCAACGACTCGGATCGACGTGAATCTGGTACAGCTGGCCGACGACCGCGGCGTCCACGTCAGCATCCAGCGGAGGGCCCATCGCCAGGATGCCCACCATCTCGCCGTCCCGCTCGGCGCACAGCACCGTCCGGACGTCGTCCTGGACAGCGCCCATCCACGCCTCCCGCCTACGAGAACGCGCCTCGGGAGAGGTGAGCTCCGCCTCCGACCATCCGCCTGCCCGGTAGTACGCGGTGCGCGCCCGAGTGTGCAGGTCGGTGATCGCGTCGAGGTCGTCAGGGTTCGCGGTTCGCAGCAAGCTCCGGGAGGTCGTCATGACCGTCTGACGCGATCGCCACGATCAGCAGTTCCCACCAGAGCAAGTTCGCCGGCTTCGCGAGCCCGGGCGGGACAGTGCGTCTTCCTGGCACCACCAGTACCAGGCACGGGCGGGCGAACCGGTGCACAGTGGTGGCATGGCGAGTACGGAGTTCGGGCGGACGGTTCGGCGTTGGCGGGACCGGGTCTCCCCCGAGGCGGCCGGGCTCCCCGTCGGCGGACACCGGCGCGCGGCCGGGCTGCGCCGCGAGGAGCTGGCGCTGCTGGCCGGGATCTCGGTCGACTATGTCACCCGTCTCGAACAGGGCCGGGCGAGCAACCCGTCGGAGCAGATCGTCGAGGCTCTCGGCCGGGCGTTGCGGCTGTCCGGCGCCGAGCGCGAACACCTCTTCCATCTCGCCGGGCTGGCCCCGCCCGGACGCGGCACGGTGCCCGCCCACATCACCCCCGGCGTGCACCGGATGCTGGACCGGCTGACCGCAACGCCCGTCGCGGTCTTCGACGCGGCGTGGAACCTGCTACTGGCCAACCCGCTGTACGCGGCCCTGATGGGTGACCCGTCCGGGTGGCGCGGCAACGAGCGCAACGGGGTGTGGCGCAACCTCGTGGGCCCGGGCACCCACGTCCGCTACACCCCCGAGGCCCGGCGCGAGTTCGAGGCCACGATGGTCGCCGACCTGCGTGCGACCGCGCACCGGTACCCGGCGGACCAACGGCTGCGGCGCCTGGTCGAGGAGTTGCGCGCGAACAGCGACCTGTTCGCCGAGCTGTGGGACTCCGCGGCCGTGGGTCACCACGAATCCTCACGCAAGACGGTCGACCATCCGGTGCTGGGTCCCCTGACGCTCGACTGCGACGTGCTCAGCGTCGCGGGCAGCGACCTGCGCATCATGGTCTACACGGCCGAGCCGGGAACGCGGGACGCCGAACAGGTCGCCCTCCTCGGGGTCATCGGCACCCAGACGCTCATGGAGCGCGGGACGGCCGAACGAGGCTGAACTCGCCGGGGGTTCACAGGGCGAGTTCAATTGGTCGTTGCAACACCGGGCTGTTGCAGCGAGCGTAGCTGCTCTTCGAAGACCTCGGTCGGCGTCCGCCAACCGAGGATCTTGCGGGGCCGGTTGTTGATCGCCATGGCGACGGCTTCGAGGTCCGTGGACGACCACCGGGAGAGATCGGTGCCCTTCGGGAAGTACTGACGCAGCAGCCCGTTCGTGTTCTCGTTCGTCGGTCGTTGCCAGGGCGAGTGCGGATCGGCGAAGAACACCTTCGTCCCGGTGTCGAGAGCGAACTGGGCATGGCCGGAGAGTTCCTTCCCACGGTCCCAGGTGAGGGTCTTGCGTAGCTGCTCGGGCAGCCGCGTCATTGATGTCGTGAGCGCCGCGTTCATCGCGATCGCGCCATAGCCCCCGAGTGAGGTGCCGTTTCTTCACGGGCGGAATCTCGCCCCAGCCCTCGAGCCGAGGCAGGTGCACGAGGAGCGTGGAGCGGCTGCTGCGCTCGACGAGCGTGCCGATTGCGGATCGGCCCGTTCCGATGATCAGTCGGGTAGCGGGGACGCATTACTGCGTCCCCGCCCCCTCAGAACCGTGCAAGCAGCTATTCACCGCACACGGCTCAAGCAAGTCCCGGAGGCTCGCTGGCAGGCAAAAGTGCTGGTCTCGTCATCGCAGCGGCTCCATTCCGCCGTTGACAATGGGTGTGGAGGAGACGGAGTCGTTGACCGTCCGGCGTGCTCCAGTTCCGGAAGGCGATGTATTGCTTGGAGATCGCCTTCCGGATGACAACCCGCCACGCTTCCCATTCTCCTGGGCTTTGCGGCGGGTGGTCGGCGTGCAGCAGGAGCCCTCCGCAGATCGAGCAACGGCCGTGCTGTGCCTGTAGTAGACGCACGGTCATAGCATCGACTGGTAAAGGGGTTCCTTTGCGGCGACGCTGAGCCCAATAGGATTCCAGAGCAGGGTCGTCCGGGGACGCCTTCCCCTTGACTAACTGGTGCCGGACTATCTTCGTCCAGGAGAACTTGAGCAGGTAGGCGCCGCTGTCGCGGTCACCGAACACCCACCGGTCGTTCCTGGACTTGTTGAACCGGCCGAAGTACTTGTCGGATATCCAGTGCTTCGGCTTGTTCGGATGGCTGTGTTTGGCCCACTTGTAGGCGAGCTTCCACATGTGATTGTCCAGCGCCGTGAAGATCTCGCTGGACACCACCGTCCGGTAATAGGCTGACCAACCCCGCACGATCGGGTTGATCTTCTTGAGTACCGCACCGGCGTTGGCCCCTCGCAGGGCCACCATTTCGGTGCTGAGCCGTTCCCGGATCCGTCTCTGAGCCGCTCTGCTCGGCTTGATCAGCAGTTTGCCGTGATAGCGGCGGACGTTGAACCCCAGGAAGTCGAACCCGCTCTCCGCGTGGACGATTCGTGTCTTGTCCTCGTGGAAGGCGAGTCCCCTGGGCGTCAGCCATGCAGCCAGCCGTTCCTTGACCTGTTCGGCCTGTTCACGACTGGTGCACATCGCGACAAAATCATCTGCGTACCGCACCAGCACGGGGCTGCCGCTCTGTGCACTCCCGACATCTCTGCCGGTGGTGTAATAGCGGACCCCTGCGGCTTCCTCCATCCCGTGCAGGGCCACGTTGAAGAGCAACGGGCTGATCACCCCACCCTGCGGAGTTCCCTCCTCGGTCGGGGCGAACCGACCGCGATTCACAACCCCGGCCTTCAGCCACTGACGGACCAGTCCCCGGGCGGGGAAGGTGCCGAGAGCGGCCATGAGCCGATCATGGTCGATGCGGTCGAACGCCGCCGTCAGGTCTGCGTCGAGTACCCACGCACGCTGCGGGTTCTTCCCGTTGAGCGTGGAGTAGATGGCCCCGATCGCGTCGTGACAGCCGCGGCCGGGCCGAAAGCCGTACGACTTCGGCTCGAACCGCGCTTCCCACTCGGGCTCCAATGCTCCCAATGCCACAGTTTGCAGACACCGGTCAACAATCACGGGAATTCCGAGTCCGCGCTTCTTCATGGTCCCCGGTTTGGGGATAAACACCCGCTTGACGGGCTTGGGAATCCACGGTCGGGCGCGATGCTGGACCCATTTGACCAATGCGGCCTTGGACTGGGAAAGCAACACGACTTTTCCGTCGACTCCCGCCGTCGCGCGTCCAGCATTGATCTCCGTGACCCGTCGCACGCTCAGGAGCGTGTTCGAGCGGGACCGGAGCATCAGCTTCTGCAAATTGCGGACCTTCTTCAGGTCCCCTGCCTGCGATGCCGTGAAGATTCTCTGCCGCAGACGCCGTACGTCCTCCTCGACCCGCCGCCAGTCAATCGACGCCCAGTCCAAGTCTTCGCCCTCGGGTCCGTTCACCGGCACAGAAGCAGTCGGAAGGGCCGAGGCCGGTTCGTCCGCTATCTGCATTGTGTCCAACTTGCCCCTCGGTTCCGTCGTCGTCGTTCAGTGATTCTCCACAGGCTCACCCGGCCCACGTCAGCACCCTTTCGGGTCCGGGCAGTTCACCCGTATCCGGACGGTTGTGCGGGGCGACCGGCGGAGAGTCCGATCGTCCGCCCCGGGTTCCCGATTCCTTTCGGCTTCCGGCATTGGCTTCTTGGGCCGTCCTGTTCCCGCTGGGGAGTTGAGCCTTCCTTACGGTCGGCTGACCAAGCCAAAAAAAGGCCCGGACCCCAACGGGGTTTCCACGTTCCACACGAATGAGATACGACCGGGGTGGGTGCTCCCTTTACCCCGAGGCGACGGTGTCTACCTGGCCGGAGTGACCTCTACCGGCCAGCGCCTGCCGCTTCTCAACGGCTAGCCATACACCCCACTCACACATTCCATCGGCAGGGCTTGGGATCACGAGGCATCATCGGGAGTTCATGTACTTCACCCGTCCGGTCTTCCCCTTGCCGGTAACTCCCGGATGGAACGGAAGTCCTTGGGCTTTCCCCTGAGCTTCGCACCACGCCGTTACCGGCATCGCACGTCAAGGGTGGGGACGGGTCATACGGACACGGACCCGTGACTGCACCTACAGCTTCATCAACTGCCTCTCCAATCGGTCAGTCCACTCAAATTCGTGCAACTTCGTGTCGCACAATCGCCTTCCCAGTGGCCGGGGACCGCGCGGTCCCCAGCCTCGGCGGGGCGTTCGCTGAGGACGACGTCCGCGGTGACATGCCCCTGCGGCTTGTTCTGTGACCGTGCACGGGGAGTCCGCAGCGCCCGGCCGGTACGCAGACATGTGACCAGCTCCCGCTTGAGCGCGCCACGGCCCTCGATGAACAGCGCCTGGTAGATGGCTTCGTGGCTGATGCGCATGGACTCATCATCGGGGAAGTCGGCATGGAGACGGTGGGAGATCTGCTCCGGGCTCCATGCCGTCGCCCATCGTCTGTCCTGCCGATGCGGCTTGTTCAGCCCCTTCCACGCGGGCGTCTTGGGACCGGTGACGATCGTGCCGTCGGGACGACGGACACTGCCGGCGAGCCGATCCTGCACGTACTCACGCAACCTGTCGTTGCCTGCGAGCTTCGCAGTCTTCGGGCGCTTCGTGGCCTGCTGCGCCTTCCACTGCGCGACCAGAGCCCGGTAGACCGGCTTGCCGCGGCGGGTCGCCGCGTTGCGGCGCAGCTCGCGTGAGATCGTGCCCGCGTCGCGGCCGATCCTGCGGGCGATCTCGCGCACGCCGATCTCCTGGGCGCGCAGCAGCGCGATCTCCTCGCGCTCGGCGAACGACAGGTAGCGGCCGGTGGGCTCGTCCAGGCTGATGGGCGGCATGCCGCCAGCGTGACGGAACCACCGGGATCCGACCGGCCATGAAACGCCAACAGCCGCCGCGGCCTCTGCCGTCGTCACTCCCGACGCGATCCGCCGCCAGAAGTCCCGCTGCACCGCACGAGACGGCTCCGGCCGACCCGGTGAACGCATCGGCGGTCGCATCGCCCGATCGGCGGCCCACTGGCGTCGCGCATCCGCAGGCGCCTCCGGCACCTTCTGCTGCTTACCTCGTCCCATCGCGCACCTCCGGATTCTCGAGGTGTTGCGACGACCGGTTGAATCCGCCCAGGCAACCATCGCCCACTTCGGGGTACTGGGAACGGGACGCGCCACAGTCGGCGTAGTAAACCGACACAAACAGCCGTGAACTGCCGTAAGGGGGAGCACTCATGCCTCTCACGTGCCGCAAGAGTTTCCGCATCCTTCCCGGGGTGCGGCTGAACATCAACCGGCGCTCGTGGTCGATCACCACGGGCGGCCACCACGGCCCGCACCACACCCGCAGCAGCACCGGCCGGCGTACGACCTCGATGGATCTGCCGGGCCCGTTCGGCTGGCGGCGCACGACGCGTCGGCGGGAGCGCTGACCGAAGTCGCCGTGCCGCGGTGGCGCCGGGCTCGAACTCCCCTGTGTGCGGGGTGTGCTGAAGCCCACTACTCGGACGGATGCGCTCCGTTTCTCTTTATCTCACATCAGATATACGGTCGCGCCATGGCAGACGACTACCTCGTACGCATCGGCAAGCTCATCCGTGACGCCCGGCAGCACCGGGGCTGGACTCAGTCGCAGCTCGCGGAGGCACTCGGCACAAGTCAGAGCGCCGTCAATCGCATCGAGCGCGGCAATCAAAACATCAGCCTTGAGATGATCGCTCGAATCGGTGAAGCCCTGGACAGCGAAATCGTCTCGCTGGGCTACGCGGGTCCGATGCATCTGCGCGTGGTCGGCGGACGTCGTCTGTCCGGCTCGATCGATGTCAAGACCAGTAAGAACGCGTGTGTCGCACTGCTGTGCGCGACACTCCTGAACAAGGGGCGCACGGTGCTGCGCCGGGTGGCCCGGATCGAAGAGGTCTACCGCCTTCTGGAGGTACTCGGTTCGATCGGTGTCCGCACCCGCTGGATCAACGACGGGGTCGACCTCGAGATCGTGCCCCCGAGCGAGCTGGACATGGAGGCGATCGACGCCGAGGCCGCCCGCCGGACGCGGTCCATCATCATGTTCCTCGGCCCGCTGCTGCACCGTATGGACACCTTCAAGCTGCCGTACGCGGGCGGTTGTGACCTCGGTACCAGGACCATCGAACCGCACATGATCGCGCTGCGGCGGTTCGGGCTCGACATCGCCGCGACCGAGGGGCTCTACCACGCCCAGATCGACCGGTCCGTCTCCCCCGGCCGGCCCATCGTGCTGACCGAGCGCGGGGACACCGTCACCGAGAACGCGCTGCTCGCCGCCGCCCGCCACGACGGCGTGACCGTCATCCGCAACGCCTCCTCCAACTACATGGTCCAGGACCTGTGCTTCTTCCTGGAGGCGCTCGGTGTACGTGTGGAGGGCATCGGCACGACCACGCTCACCGTGCACGGTGTGCCGAACATCGACGTGGACGTGGACTACTCCCCCTCCGAGGACCCGGTCGAGGCGATGAGCCTGCTGGCCGCCGCGGTGGTCACCGAGTCGGAGCTGACGGTGCGCCGAGTGCCGATCGAGTTCCTGGAGATCGAGCTCGCGGTACTGGAGGAGATGGGTCTCGACCACGACCGCACGCCGGAGTACTTCGCCGACAACGGCCGTACGCGACTGGTGGACCTGACCGTGCGGCCCTCCAAGCTGGAGGCGCCGATCGACAAGGTCCACCCGATGCCGTTCCCGGGCCTGAACATCGACAACGTGCCCTTCTTCGCGGCCATCGCGGCCTCCGCGCAGGGCAAGACCCTCATCCACGACTGGGTCTACGACAACCGGGCCATCTACCTGACCGACCTGAACCGCCTCGGCGGCCGGCTGCAACTCCTCGATCCGCACCGGGTACTGGTCGAGGGCCCGACACGCTGGCGCGCCGCCGAGATGATGTGCCCGCCCGCGCTGCGGCCCGCCGTGGTCGTGCTGCTGGCGATGATGGCGGCGGACGGCACGTCCGTGCTGCGCAATGTGTACGTCATCAACCGCGGCTACGAGGACCTGGCCGAACGGCTCAACTCCATCGGGGCGCAGATCGATACGTTCCGGGACATCTGAGACCGCGCGCGAGGGCGACCCCGACGACAGGGTCATTCCTTGGTGTGACACCGGGGCGGACGTCCCCATCCGGGTGAGCGACCGGGGCTGTCTCTGGCCGCCGCGGCGCGGCAGCCGGCCGCGTTGATGCAGCAGGTCACCCACCGGGTCTTCAGCCGTGTGGCCGCCAGGTGTCGTGATCAGCGGGTGCCCGCCTCGGCACGGGTGTAGAACTCGGCGAGCTCGTGGGGGTTCTTGGTGTAGACGTCGATCTTGCGTACGGTGCCGTCCTCGACCTGGTGGATCTCGACCATGGTCAGCGGAAACTCCTCGCCGGTGGTGTGGGCGGTGAGCGCTCCGGTGAGTGTGCCGATGACGCCGGCCGGGCCCTCGAACACCTCGGCAGCGGTGCTGGCGACGTCGGCGTAGCCCATCATCGCGCCCAGGACCGACCGCACGAACGCCTCGCGGCCCTGGTGCACGCCCCCGTAGGGAAGTTGGTTCGGCTCGTCGACGATCACCTCGGAGGCGAGCCTGGCCAGGACACCCGGCACGTCGCCCCTGCCCAGCGCGTCGTACAGCCCTCGCACGACATCCGCCGGGCGCTGCGCCGTCACCGTCTCGCTCTGCTCGTGCGTGATGTGGGGATCCCACGACGTGCATGTCTTCCGCGAGAGCACCAAACGCCTCAACCATCCGCTCGTCGGCGACCTCGAGCTCGACCAGGAAGACCATGAGCCTGCCGGACGAAAGCGGCCTGAGCGTGGTCGTCTACAGCGCGCCCCCCAACACCCCCGCCGAGGACGGTTTGAAGCTGCTCGCCGGCTGGTCCGCCACGACCGCGCAGGACCAGGACCAGGACGCGGAATCCACAAGCAGACCGTCGACCCGCCGGCCCTGACAGGCGGCCGGCCTCCTCCTCGACTCCCGTCAGAGGTGGTCCGCGTCGACGACCGCCTGGGCGAACGCCGTGGGCGCCTCCTGCGGCAGGTTGTGGCCGATGCCCTTCAGGGTCCGGTGCACGTACTTGCCGGTGAACCTGTCCCGGTACGAGGATCCGTCGCCCGGGGCCGTGAAGGGGTCGACCTCGGGGTCGAGGGTGATGGTGGGCACCTCGATGACCGGTCGTGCGGCAAGCTGGTTCTCGTAGCGGTCGTAGCGGCGTTCACCGTCGGCGAGGCTGAGGCGCCAGCGGTAGTTGTGGATGACGATGGCGGCGTAGTCGGGGTTCTCGAAGGCCGTGGCCGTGCGCTCGAAGGTGGCGTCGTCGAAGTTCCAGGTCGGGGAGACGGTGTCCCAGACGAGCCGGCACAGGTCGTGCCGGTCCGTCTTGTTCTCCATGGCGAGGCGGCCTCGCTCGGTGGAGAAGTAGTACTGGTACCACCAGGTGTGCTCGGCCTTCGGGGGCAGCGGCTGCTTCTGCGCCTCGAGGTTGGTGATCAGGTATCCGCTCACGGACACCAGGGCCTTGACGCGCTCGGGCCAGAGGGCGGCGATGATGTCGGCGGTGCGCGAGCCCCAGTCGAAGCCGGCGAGGACGGCCTTGTGGATCTTGAGAGCGTCCATGAGGGCGATGATGTCGAGGGCGACCGCCGACTGCTGGGCGTTGCGGACCGTCCGGGAGGACAGGAATCGCGTCGTGCCGTGACCGCGGAGGTAGGGGACGATCACGCGATAGCCCTGCGCCGCGAGCAGCGGGGCGACGTCCACGTAGCTGTGGATGTCGTAGGGCCAGCCGTGCAAGCAGATCACCACAGGACCGTGGGCCGGGCCGAGCTCGGCGTAACCGACGTTCAGCACGCCCGCCTTGACCTGCTTCAGCGAGCTGAAGCCGGTATGCGTGCCGGGAGTGACCGTCGGCACGACCGGAGTCGGCGCCCCGGCGCCCCTCTGCGGAGCGGCGGAGGCGGTCGGAACACCCTGCAGACCGGCCAGTGAGACGGCGGCCGCGCCCGTGCCCAGACCGATGGCCTTGCTGAAGGTGCGCCTGTTGATCATGTGAAACCCTCCGTGCCCTTGATGCGTCGGCCTGCATATCGCAGGGGGAAGTCGCTCGAACAACCGTTCGCCGTGGCGTTGCGGTCCGTGTTCCCGATGACATTCACACAAACCGCGTCACCAGTCAAGACGGTTACGGTCTTACTCGGCGAGCCCGGGTAACCCGCCAAGCGGGTGATGAATCGTCGCGCGGAGGACGTTGCGCATTCGGAGGTCACCGGTCAATATGGTGACGTGAATCATGCTTTTCCCTGCGGGACACTTCCCCTCGACTTCGTCGGCACCCTGCGCGCGCGACGCAATGCGGTGCCGATGGAGAAGCTCGCCTCGCCCGAGCTCCTCGACGCCTGGTTCGTCGAGTCCGAGATGCTCGACACGGCACCTGGCGCCGACGAGGCCGACCTCGAAGTCGCCCTGGAACTCCGCGAGTCGATCTACGCACTGATCGCGGCGCGCCTCACGGGCGAACAGTTCCCCGCCGCGGCGGTCGAGGTGGTGAACCGGCAGGCCGCGGGCCTGGCCGTGCAGCTCCAGCTCGGCCCCGACGGCACGAGCCGTACCGGTTCCGCCTCCCAGGGACTCGCGTCCCTGGCGCGCGAGGCGGTCGAGATCCTCGGGGGTGACGAGGAAGCGCTGCTGCGCGAGTGCAGTCGTCCCGAGTGCACCCAGGTCTACCTCGACCGCTCCCGCGGCCACCGACGCGAGTGGTGCGCGATGAGGACCTGCGGGAACCGGGTCAAGGCAGCCGCCTACCGGGCACGCCAGCACGTCTCGAAGAGCTGACCGCCCCCGAAGGAGACCGGGTCTCCTTCGTCACGCGCCGCAGCGCGGGTCACGCGTCGGGGGCGGTGTTCACCCGACGCGTTCCCGCAGACGGTGGGGGTGTGCCGGGTAGACGCCGAGGACGCGCACCTCGGAGGAGAAGAAGCGCAGTTCCTGCAGGGCGAGCGCGACGCGGGGTTCGTCGGGGTGGCCCTCGATCTCGACGTAGAAGCAGCTCGCGTTCAGACCGGCGCCCATCTGGTAGCTCTCGATCTTGGTGAGGTTCACGGCGCTGCTCGCGAAGCCGCCGAGTGCCTTGTAGAGGGCGCTGGGGATGTTCCGTACGGCGAAGAACAGACTCGTCATCGTCGGCTCGTCGGTGACCGGCGGGACGGAGGCCTCACGGGAGAGGACGACGAACCGCGTGGTGTTGTCCGGGTCGTCCTCGACGCCCGCCCGCAGCACCTCCAGGCCGTAGCGCAGCGCCGCGGCGGGCGGGGCGAGTGCCGCGTGCCGGGGGTCGCCGAGCTCCGCCACCTCGCGGGCGGCCCCCGCCGTGTCGTCCGTGACGAGCGTGCGCCAGCCGCCCTCGCGCAGCACCTTCCGGCACTGGCTCAGTGCGTGCACATGACTGCGCACGCACTCCACTTCGGCCGGCGACGCTCCGGGGACCCCCATGAGGTCGAAGCGGATGGCGAGGAAATACTCCGCGATGACGAACAGGCCCGACTCCGGGAGCAGGTGGTGGACGTCCGCGACCCGTCCGGCCGCGGAGTTGTCCACCGGGATCACCGCCAGGTCGGCGGTGCCGAGCGTCACGGCGTCCAGAGCCTGGTCGAAGCTCGTGCAGGGCAGCTCAGAGCTTCCCCGGTACAGGATCTGGGTGGCCGTCGCCGAATTGGAGCCGGGTTCGCCCTGATATGCGACGGTCGTCACCGTGTGTCACCTTCCAGCCGGAGAGCCTGCGTCGTCGGTCAGCAGAAGAGCCACCGTAAGCCGCCGGTACCGCAGGACCGAAGCGCTGTCCACAGGGAGAGACTCCGGAGGGTGCCGACCACCCCTCAGACTCCGGAAATACATCACCTTCTTGACGGGTGACTCTCATCGGTGCCAGTATCGTGACCCCAACCGTCACCACCTCAACAGGTGACGCTTGATCGTGTCGGCCATCGTGCCAGGCAGGCAACACGCACGCGACCGTGAACGGCATCGCCGAGCGGGCCCGCGCACTCTTCACCACGACAGGACGGGAACGGACATGAGCGACCGGCGGAAAGACCCGGTGGAGGGAGCGCCCATAGGGCGGCGGGCCATGCTGGCCACGCTCGCGGCGGGGGCCGCCGGACTCGCCACCGCGCCCTACTTGCAGCGAGGTTGGGAGGGCTTTCTCGGCGCCGCCTCACAGGTGGACTCGACCGGCCTCACCGGACTGCTGCCCAACCCGGGCGGCTTCCGCTACTACAGCGTCGTCGGCTCGGTGCCGCGCAAGGACGACACCAACTACGAGCTGCGCGTCGACGGCCTGGTCGACCGGCCGAAGACCTACACCCTGCCCGAGCTGCGCGCGATGCGGCAGACCCGCGTCGTCCACGACGTGCTGTGCACCGACGGCTGGCGCGTGGAGAACACGCCATTCGAGGGCGTGCGGCTCGCGGACATCCTCGACGCCGCCGGGGTGCGCGGCGAAGGCAAGGCCGTACGTTTCACCTGCTTCGACGGCGCCTACAGCGAGAACCTCACGCTGGAGCAGGCACGCCGCTCCGACGTCATGGTGGCCCTGAACATGCAGGACAAGCCGATCACGCACGAGCACGGTGGACCCGTCCGGCTGTACGCGGCCCCGATGTACTTCTACAAATCGGCCAAGTGGCTGTCCGGCATCTCGGTCACCGACAAGGTCATTCCCGGCTACTGGGAGGAGCGCGGCTATGACATCGACGGCTGGCTCGACGGAGAGGACAGGCACGGCAATGGCTCCGCCGTCTGACCGCTCGGAAAAGATCCGCCGGTTCACCCGGGCCGAGCGGCTGGTCCACCGTGCCACCGGCTGTCTGATGCTGCTGTGCGTGGCGACCGCGGCCTGCCTGTATCTGGGACCGCTCGCCCAACTGGTCGGCCGGCGCCATCTGATGGTCACCGTTCACGAGTGGTCGGGCATCCTGCTGCCGCTGCCCTTTTCTCTCGGCCTCTTCTCTCCCGCGTTCCGGGCGGACCTGCGGAAGCTGAACCGCTTCGCGTCTTACGACCGCCAATGGCTGCACGCGGTTCGCAGGCGCCTGACCTCACCGTCCGCCCGCCCGGCCGGCAAGTTCAACGCGGGCCAGAAGCTGTACGCGGGCTGGATCGCCGGGGCCGTGGTGCTGATGCTGTTCACCGGGCTGCTGATGTGGTTCACCGGCCTGCTGCCGGTGATCTCCCGCACCAGTGCGATCTTCGTGCACGACTGCCTGGCCTGGGGAATCAGCTTCGTCCTCATCGGTCACATGCGGAAGGCGTACCAAGACCCGGAAGCACGGCTCGGGATGCGCACCGGGTTCGTCACGCCCGAGTGGGCGAGGGAACACCATTCCATGTGGCTGAAGAAGGATTCCCCGGACATCTGAGACACCGGAATGGTGGCGGGCCCGCCGGAGGGGACGTCCGCGCGTCGTCCGGCGGCCCCGCCATGTCCTTCTCGGCCGTGTGCCGCCTCCGTCCTTCACGGAGGCGGTTCAGCCCTCCATGAGGGTGATGTCCTGCTGCTGCACCGCGTGGAACAGCGGCAGCGGCAGACCGCCCAGGGCGGGGCTCAGTTCCATCAGGGTGGCCTCCACATGGGCGGCGCCCGGTGCGAGGGTGTCGGATGTGCGCTTCTCCGAGTTGGTCCAGCGGTGTTCCGCACCGTCGCAGACCGCCGCGGTGCCGCCGATGCCGTAACGGATCCGGGGGTCGTCCTGCGAGACCGACGAGGAGACGAGCACCGGCCCCGTACCGCTCAGACAGCGGTAGGTGCCGGAGAGAGTGACGGTTCCGTCGGCCGCGAGGTGACCGGTCGAGTCGACGGTCACCGTCTCGGACGGCGCCGACAGGGCGCCGACGGACACGGCGACGGCGGACGGGGCGGCCAGCAGCAGGAACGCGGCGCCGGTGGCCGCGCCGATGACCTGGCGCAAGGACATGAGGTACCTCCTGGAACATGGGGGGCTCCACAGGTACCGGGCGCGCGGGCCCAAGGCAGTGATCGTCACCCCTTTGGTGGCGAGTCCGGTCCGTGGCCGGTCCCGACAGTGGCGGATCCGGTCCCCGCGTCATGGGAACGTTCGAGAGTTGTCCGCGTGTTGTCACGCTTCTCGACCGGCGGTTCCGATGAGTTCGCCACGGGAGCATGGTCTTACCTATGCGAGACGGCGACAGCGCCGTCGACACTCATCGCATCCGACGTGGAGGTGCGCCATGTGTTCCCACCAAGCTCTGTGCCCGTCCGCGGACTCCCACGCTCCGCACACCGTGTCGGCCCACCCCGAGCAGGGCTGGAGCCTGCTGTGCAACGGCGCGATCGTCTTCGACGACAGCGGTGAACTGCTCCCCGACGGCAGCGTGGTCGCTCCGCACCGGGTGTTCGCCGAGCGGCTGGCCGTCGCCGCCTGACCGTCGTTCCCTACGGCAGCACCGCGAAGCCGTCCAGTTCGACCAGGGCCCGTTCGTCCCAGAGACGGGCGGCCCCGACCACGGCCATCGCGGGATAGTCGCGGCCCGCCAACCGCCGCCAGACGCGGCCGAGTTCGGGGGCCCGGGCGCGATAGTCGGCGACGTCCGTGGCGTAGACCGTGACCCGCGCGAGGTCGGCCGGGGTTCCCCCCGCGGCCCGCAGCGCGGTCAGCAGATTGGCCAGCGCCTTCTCGAACTGCTCCGGGAGGGTCGCGCCGACCACCTTCCCGTCCGTGTCCAGCGCGGTCTGGCCCGCCAGGAACACGACGCGGGTGCCGGTGGCGACGACGGCGTGCGAGAAGCCGGTGGGCGGGGAGAGCTCGGGCGGGTTGACGCGCTCGGTGCTCACACGACCTCCAGGCTCGCGGCGCTCACAGGGCCTCCACCGACGCGTACAGCTCCTTGGCGATGACCGCCCGCTGGACCTCGCTCGCGCCCTCGTAGATACGGGGCGCGCGGACCTCCCGGTAGAGGTGTTCGAGGAGATGACCACGGCACAGGGCTCGGGCGCCGTGCAGTTGGACCGCGGCGTCGACCACGTACTGGGCCGTCTCGGTCGCCAGCAGCTTCGCCATCGCCGCGCGCCGGGGCACGTCCGGGGCCCCTTCGTCGTACGCCGCCGCCGCCGCGTAGACCATCAGACGGGCCGCCTCCGTACGCAGCGCCATCTCGGCGACCTGGTGGGCCACCGTCTGCAGGTCCTTCAGCCTGCCGCCGAACGCCTCCCGCCCGGCCGTGTGGGTGAGCGTCGCCGCGAGGGCCGCCCCCGCCATACCGACCGCGAAGGCGCCCACGCTCGGGCGGAAGAGGTTGAGGGTGTGCATCGCGACCCTAAAACCGCGGTCGGGCTCGCCGAGCACGTCGTCCGCCGTCACCGGTACGGCGTCGAAGGCGAGGGCGCCGATGGGGTGCGGGGAGAGCATGTCGAGCGGGGTGCCGGTGAGGCCCGGCCGGTCGGCGGGCACCAGGAAGGCGGTGACGCCCCGGGCTCCGGCGCCCGGGGTGGTCCGTGCGAAGACGGTGTAGAAGTCGGCCTCGGGGGCGTTGGAGATCCAGCACTTCTCCCCGCTGAGCCGCCAGCGAGCGGAGCCGTCGCGTTCGGCGACGGGCGAGTCCGGCGCCTCGGCGACGGGCGGAGTCCGGGACCCGGTGTCGGGCGAGTCCGGCGCCTCGGCGACGGGCGGAGTCCGGGACCCGGTGTCGGGCGAGGCTCCGGGGTCCGACGGTGAGGAACCGGCCGCCCGGGGGGCGTCCCGGTCCGCGCGGAGCGCCAGCGCCGCCGCGTCCGAGCCCGCGCCCGGCTCGCTGAGCGCGAACGCGGCCACCGCGCTGCCGTCCGAGACCCGGGGCAGCCAGCGCTCGCGCTGCGCCCGGTCGCCGTACGCGTGCACCGGATGCGCGCCGAGGCCCTGCAGGGCGAGCGCCGTCTCGGCCTCGGTGCAACCGTGCGCCAAAGACTCCCGCATCAGGCACAGATCGAGCGCGCCCGAGGTGAACAGGCGGGCGAGCAGCCCCAGCCGGCCCAACTCGGCTACGAGGGGACGGTTGACGCGGCCCGGCTCGCCCTTCTCCGCCAGCGGGCGCAACCGCTCCGCGGCCAGCGCGCGCAGCTCGGCACACCAGGCGGTCTGTGCCGGATCGAGTGAGAATGCGGTCATTGCCGGTTCCCTCTCCGCCGTCGGACTGCGGGACCCCAGGCTATCGCGAGACATTGACTGTCGTCACCAATACGATACGCTCCTTGTGCGAGACGCGAGCCCACCACGACAAGGGGGCGAACCTCCATGGACGGCGACACCCTGGAGCCGACGACCTCGGCCCACGTCGACACCTTCGCCCGCGACCATCTCCCGCCCCCCGAGCACTGGCCCGGACTCCCCTTCGACCTGCCCGAGCTGCGCTACCCCGATCGGCTGAACTGCGCCGCCGAACTCCTCGGGGACAAGCGTCCGCACCGCCCCGCCTTCCGCACGCCGTCCGGCGACCTGTGGACGTACGGGCAGCTGCTCGCCCGGACGGACCGGATCGCGCACGTCCTGACCGCCGAGCTGGGCGTCGTGCCCGGCAACCGGGTGCTGCTGCGCGGGCCCACCACGCCCTGGCTCGCCGCGTGCTGGCTGGCGGTCCTGAAGGCGGGCGCGGTCGCCGTCACCGTGCTCGCGCAGCAGCGCCCGCACGAGCTGACCACCATGTGCAAGATCGCCCACGTCACGCACGCGCTGTGCGACGTACGCTCGGTCGACGATCTGGCGAAGGCGGAGATCCCGGGGCTGCGGATCACGACGTACGGCGGGGACGCGCCCGACGACCTGCTGCTGCGCATCACGGGCGCTCTGGACGAGCCGTTCACCGCGGTCGACACGGCCGCCGACGACGTCGCGCTGATCGCGTTCACCTCCGGCACCACCGGCCGTCCCAAGGGCTGTGTGCACTTCCACCGCGATGTGCTGGCCATAGCGGACACCTTCTCGAAGCATGTGCTGCGGCCGCACGAGGACGACGTCTTCACCGGCAGTCCCCCGCTGGGCTTCACGTTCGGGCTCGGCGGCCTCGTCGTCTTCCCGATGCGCGCCGGCGCCTGCTCCCTGCTGCTCGAACAGGCGGGCCCCACGCAGTTGTTGCCCGCGATCACCGAGCACCGCGTCTCGGTGCTGTTCACCGCCCCGACCGCCTACCGGGCCATGCTGGCGGAGCTGGACGGGTACGACACGACCTCGCTGCGGCGCTGTGTGTCCGCGGGCGAGAACCTGCCCGCCGCGACCTGGCGGGCCTGGCACACCCGCACCGGGCTGCGCATCATCAACGGCATCGGCGCCACCGAGCTGCTGCACATCTTCATCTCCGCCGCGGACGAGCACATCCGCCCCGGGACGACGGGCGTCCCGGTACCGGGGTGGCAGGCGCGCGTGGTCGACGCCGAGGGGGCGCCGGTGCCGGACGGCGAGCCCGGGCTGCTCGCGGTGCGCGGCCCGGTCGGCTGCCGCTATCTCGCCGACCCCCGGCAGCGGGAGTACGTGCGCGGTGGCTGGAACATCACCGGCGACACCTATGTGCGCGACCCCGACGGCTACTTCCGCTATGTCGCCCGCGCCGACGACATGATCGTCTCGGCGGGGTACAACATCGCCGGGCCCGAGGTCGAGGACGCCCTGCTGCGCCACCCGGACGTGGTCGAGACGGCCGTCGTGGGGCGGCCCGACGACGCACGCGGGCAGGTGGCGGTCGCGTACGCGGTCCTCAGGGAGGGGGCACACAAGGACGCCGAGGCACTGCGCGCCTTCCTCAAGTCCGAGCTGGCGCCGTACAAGTGCCCCCGCGAGTTCGTCTTCCTGGACGCGCTGCCCCGCACGGCGACGGGAAAGCTGCAGCGCTTCCGGCTGCGTGCCGATGCCCCGCCGTCGGGCGGGGACACCCCGTCGTCGGCCGCGCCGGAGGGCGAGTTGTCCACCGGCGGCGGCCCTAAGTGATCTTCGCGCACTAGAGTGATCAACGTGTCAGAGCAGCACGCCCCCCGGTCTCTCATCGTCACGTTCTACGGCGCGTACGGCCGTTTCATGCCCGGTCCCGTGCCGGTGGCCGAGTTGATCCGGCTCCTCGCCGCGGTCGGCGTCGACGCGCCCTCCGTACGGTCGTCGGTGTCCCGGCTCAAGCGCCGCGGACTGCTCGAACCGGCCCGTACGGCGGCGGGTGGCGCCGGTTACGCGCTGTCGCCGGACGCCCGCCAACTGCTGGAGGACGGCGACCGGCGGGTGTACGCGACGGCGCCTCCCGAGGACGAGGGCTGGGTGCTCGCCGTCTTCTCCGTGCCGGAGTCCGAGCGGCAGAAGCGGCACGTACTGCGCTCACGCCTCGCCGGTCTCGGCTTCGGGACGGCGGCCCCCGGCGTGTGGCTCGCCCCCGCGCGGCTCTACGAGGAGACCCGGCACACCCTGGCGCGGCTGCGGCTCGACCCTTATGTGGAGCTGTTTCGCGGGGAGCACCTGGGTTTCGCGGCGACGGCGGACGCGGTCGCGCGCTGGTGGGACCTGGCGGCGATCGCCAAACAGCACGAGGCCTTCCTCGACCAGCACGCGACCGTGCTGCACGACTGGCGGCGGCGCGCGGACACCCCGCCCGAGGAGGCGTACCGCGACTATCTGCTCGCCCTGGACACCTGGCGCCACCTCCCGTACGCCGACCCGGGACTGCCCGCCGCGCTGCTGCCCGAGGACTGGCCGGGCGCCCGCTCGGCCGCCGTGTTCCGGGCGCTGCACGAGCGGCTGCGGGACACGGGGGCGAGCTTCACCGAACCCGCCGCCGTGTGACCTCAGACACACCATGAGGCGCTTAGGGAACCCTCAGCCTCTTCCGTCCCTCTTCTCATGTTTCTTACCTAGCGTCGTGAGCCGCACGCCAGGACAGGAAGAGGACCGCACGTATGACCACTACGGCAAGGGCTCAGGGAGCCACCGTCTGGCTCACGGGCCTGCCGAGCGCGGGCAAGACGACCATCGCCCGGATACTGGGGACCCGTCTGAAGGCGGAGGGGCACCGGGTGGAGGTCCTCGACGGCGACGAGGTCCGCCGGTTCCTCTCCGCGGGTCTCGGCTTCTCGCGCGAGGACCGCAACACCAACGTGCAGCGCATCGGCCTGGTCGCCGAGGTGCTCGCGCGCAACGGCGTCCTCGCCGTGGTGCCCGTCATCGCGCCGTACGCCGACAGCCGCGATGCCGTACGGGAGCGGCACGAGGCGAGCGAGACGCCGTACATCGAGGTGCATGTCGCCACCCCGGTCGAGGTGTGCAGCGAGCGCGATGTGAAGGGGCTGTACGCCCGGCAGGCCGCGGGCCGGCTCACCGGGCTCACCGGCGTCGACGACCCCTACGAGCCGCCGCTCGACCCGGCGCTCACGCTGGAGACGCATCTGCAGACCCCGGAGGAGTCCGCGGACTCGGTGCACGCGGTGCTCGCCGCGAGGGGGCTCGTATGACCTCCGCGACCGTCGAACAGGCCTTCACGCTGTCGCACTTGGACGCGTTGGAGTCCGAGGCCGTCCACATCTTCCGTGAGGTCGCGGGCGAGTTCGAACGGCCGGTGATCCTCTTCTCCGGCGGCAAGGACTCCATCGTCATGCTGCACCTCGCCCTGAAGGCCTTCGCCCCCGCCGCGATCCCCTTCACCCTGCTGCACGTCGACACCGGACACAACTTCCCCGAAGTCCTCGCATACCGCGACCAGACGGTCGAGAAGCACGGACTGCGACTGCACATCGCCTCCGTACAGGACTACATCGACCGCGGAGCCCATCGTCGACCCGGCGGACGGCTCGACCCTGACGGCGGGCATGGCCGACCTCTCCGCCCCGGACGCCTAGGACGCCCCGACCGCCAGGACGCTCAGGAACGCCCTCCGCCCGCCCTCAAGTCCCCAGTGACAGGCGAGGCTTGGGGGCGTCGACGCGTCCGGTCTGCGGGCGGCGGCTGCCCGCACGGTAGGGCCTCGGCCAGGCGACGCCCGGACCCTCGTACCCCTGCTCGGCCGCCGCGTGCAGCGTCCAGTGCGGGTCGTAGAGATGCGGCCGGGCGAGGGCGCACAGGTCCGCGCGCCCGGCCAGGATCAGGGAGTTGACGTCGTCCCAGGAGGAGATCGCGCCGACGGCGATCACGTTGAGGCCGGTCTCGTGGCGGATCCGGTCGGCGAACGGGGTCTGGTACGAGCGGCCGTACTCGGGCTGTTCGTCGGCGACCACCTGCCCCGTCGACACATCGACCGCGTCGGCGCCGTGCGCCGCGAAGGCCCGGGCGATCGCCACGCCCTCGTCCCCGGTGTTGCCGCCCTCGGCCCAGTCGGTCGCGGAGATACGGACGGTCATGGGCCGCTCCTCCGGCCACACGCTCCGCACGGCGTCGAAGACCTCCAGCGGGAAGCGCAGCCTGCGTTCCAGCGAGCCGCCGTAGGCGTCGGTGCGCCGGTTGGTGAGCGGCGAGAGGAAGCCGGAGAGCAGGTAGCCGTGGGCGCAGTGCAGTTCGAGGAGGTCGAAGCCGCAGCGGGCGGCACGCAAGGCGGCTGCCACGAACTGCTCACGGATGTCCGTGAGTTGGGCGCGGTACAGCTGGCGGGGTGTCTGGCTGCGCGGTCCGTACGGGATCGGGGAGGCGGCCACGAGTGGCCAGTTGCCCTCCTCCAGGGGCTCGTCGATGCCCTCCCACATCAGCTTCGTGGAGCCCTTGCGGCCGGAGTGGCCGAGCTGGACGCCGATCGCGGCGCCGGGTGCCTGGGCGTGCACGAAGCCGATGATCCGCCGCCAGGACTCGGCCTGCCTGTGTGAGTAGAGGCCCGCGCAGCCGGGTGTGATGCGGCCCTCGGCGCTCACGCACACCATCTCGGTCATCACCAGGCCCGCGCCGCCGAGCGCCCGTGCGCCCAGGTGGACCAGGTGGAAGTCACCGGGGACGCCGTCCACGGCCGAGTACATGTCCATCGGTGAGACCACGACCCGGTTGCGCAGGGTCAGACCGCGCAGCCGGAACGGGGTGAACATCGGGGGTGTGCCGGGCGGGCAGCCGAACTCGCGCTCGACCGCCGCCGTGAAGTGCGCGTCACGCAGCCGCAGGTTGTCGTGCGTGACGCGGCGGCTGCGGGTGAGGAGGTTGAAGGCGAACTGGCGGGCGGGCTGGTGGAGATACAGCCCCAGGTTCTCGAACCACTCCAGGCTGGCCCGCGCCGCCCGCTGGGTGGACGCGACGACCGGGCGCCGCTCCTCCTCGTAGGCGGCGAGGGCCTCGGCGAGGGTGGGCCGCTCCTCCAGACAGGCGGCCAGCGCGAGCGCGTCCTCGACGGCGAGCTTGGTGCCGGAGCCGATGGAGAAGTGGGCGGTGTGCGCGGCGTCGCCGAGGAGGACCAGATTGCCGTGGGACCAGCGGTCGTTGACCACCGTACGGAAGGTGGTCCACGTCGACTTGTTGGACCGCAGCTGCCGCCCGCCGAGTGCGTCCGTGAAGATCTTGCCGCAGAGCTCGACGGACTCCTGTTCGTCGAGGTCCGCGAAACCGGCCGCCCGCCACACCTCTTCGCGCATCTCGACGATGACGGTGGAGGCGTCGGCCGCGAAGGGGTAGCCGTGCAGCTGCATCACGCCGTGCTCGGTCTCGGCGATCTCGAAGCGGAAGGAGTCGAAGGCGAAGTCGGCGGCGAGCCAGATGTAACGGCACCGGTGCTCCTCGACCGACGGTCCGAACACCTCCGCGTACGCCGCCCGGGTCGGGCTGTGCACCCCGTCCGCGGCGACGACCAGGTCGTACGCCGTCATCAGCTCGGCGACCGGCGGGGCCTCGGCCCGGAAGCGCAGCTCTATGCCGAGCGAGCGGCAGCGCTCGTGCAGGATCTCCAGGAGCCGGCGTCGGCCGAGCGCCGCGAAGCCGTGGCCCCCGGAGGTGTGGCGCACGCCCCGGTGCACGATGTCGATGTCGTCCCAGCGCACGAACTCGTCCTGGAGCGCCGCGTACACGACCGGATCGGCGTGCTCGATCCCGCCCAGCGTCTCGTCGGAGAGCACGACACCGAAGCCGAAGGTGTCGTCGGGGGCGTTGCGCTCCCAAACGGTGACCTCGCGGTCCGGGTCGAGGCGCTTGAGGAGCGCGGCGGCGTAGAGCCCGCCGGGACCGCCGCCGATGACGGCGACGCGCGCGGACGCGCACGGCCGCGTCGGCACGGCTATCGCCCCCGCCACTTCGGCGCGCGCTTCTCCGTGAAGGCCGCGTGGAACTCGGCGTAGTCCTCGCCGGTCATCAGGAGGGCCTGGGTCGAGGCGTCGAGTTCGACGGAGGCGGCGAGGGGCATGTCCAGTTCGGCGGTGAGCAGGGCCTTGGTCTGGGCATACGCGAGGGCCGGGCCCTCGGCCAGGCGGCGGGCCAGGGACTGGGCAGCCGCGTCGACACCGCCCTCGTCGGTCAGCTCGCTGATCAGGCCGATCCGCTCGGCCTCGGGCGCGCGCACCGGTTCGCCGAGCATCAGCAGCCGGGTCGCGTGACCGAGCCCCACGACGCGGGGCAGCAGATAGGCGGCGCCCATGTCGCCGCCGGACAGTCCGACGCGGGTGAAGAGGAAGGCGAACCGGGCGCTCGGGTCGGCCACCCGGAAGTCGGCGGCCAGGGCGAGGACGGCTCCGGCGCCCGCCGCGATCCCGTGCACCGCCGCGATCACCGGGAACGGGCACTCCCGTACGGCCCGCACGACCTGCCCGGTCATCCGGTTGAAGTCCAGGAGCTGGGCGGTGTCCATGGACAGGGTCGCGCCGATGATCTCGTCGACGTCGCCGCCGGAGCAGAAACCGCGCCCCTCCCCCGCCAGCACCAGAGCCCGTACCGACCGCTCGCGGGAGAGCTCGGCGAGCAGGTCACGCAGGTCGGCGTAGGCGCCGAAGGTGAGGGCGTTGAGTTTCTCGGGGCGGGCCAGGGTGACCGTGGCGACCCCGTCGGCGACCTCGCACCTCAGGTGCTGCCAGTCGGGGGTGCGGGCGGCGGAGCCGGTGAAGGGACTCATGACGGGCGGCCTCCTCGGACGGGGGCGGCGGTCCGCGCCATGGGGCGCCGGACAGCGGTCGTCGCTACTCCATGAAGTTATCACCAGTCTGTGACTGTCGTCACGACCGCGCAATAACTCGGTCGTGAAGTGACCGTGTCCCGTCACCGAGTCACGGGTTCTCGATAGCCCCGTAGCGGTGGGAGCACCTCGCGGGAGGCGGGGGGTTGAGCTGGGTACGGGGCCTCATGCCGAGCCGAACGTCCTGGGAGGGCGCCCACCGAATGTCCTGGAAAGCGCCCGCCGGATGTCTCTGTCCGGTCGCGCCGTACCATTCCTAGAGCTGAAAGCAGGACAGCCTGCTCCATGAACGGACCCACCTTGCACGACACCCCCGCCTCCTGGCGCATCGCGCTGCCGCACACCGCCGCGGCCGTGCCGGTCGCCCGCGCCCTGGTCCGCACCGCGCTGGCCGAGGTGAAGCACGCGGCCGACAGCGACACCGCGGAACTGCTCACCGCGGAACTGGTCGCCAACGCCGTGGAGCACACCGCGGGAGACGGCCCCATAGAGCTGGTCGTGGAGGTGATGCCGACCGGCTGTCAGGTCGAGGTGCACGATCCGGACCCAAAGCCGCCCGGCAACCTCACGGTCCCGGAGCCGCCCGGCGAGCCCGACCCCTGGCAGGAGCACGGGCGCGGCCTCCTCCTGATCCGCACCCTCAGCTCCTCCTGCGGCCACCGCCCCACCGGCTCCGGCAAGGCGGTCTGGTTCAGACTGCCTGTGGTGCCCGCTCAGCGGCGTCCGGTGTAGCCGCCGTCGCCGTGGCCGATCGGGCCAGGCGCGAATTGCGGCGCCCGTAGCGCACGTACACGAGGAATCCGGCCGCCAGGAAGCACCCGAACTGGATCCAGGTCGTCCAGCCCGTCTCGTACATCAGATACAGGCAGAAGCCGACGCCGAGCAGCGGTACCACGGGGTAGAGCGGCACCCGGAACGTCCTGGCGAGACCCGGCTCCCGGCGCCGCAGCGCGATCACCGCGACATTGACGGCGGCCATGGTGGCGAGCGTGCCGATCGTCGTCAGGTTGACGACGGCGTCGAGCGGGGCGAAGGCCGCCGGGACGGCGAAGACGATGGCGACGATCAGGGTTCCCGCGACCGGTGTCGAGGTCTTCGGCGAGATCTTCTCGAAGACGCGCGGCACGAGCCCGTCGCGGGACATGGACATGAGGATGCGGGTCTGTCCGTACATCACCGCGAGCACCACCGAGGCGATGGCGACGACCGCCCCGAACGCGACGACCCCGGCGCCGACCGTGGACCCGGTGACCACGTTGACGACATACGACAGCGCGGCGGGCCGCCCGCCGACCGCGTCGCCACCGACGGCGCCGATCGCCGCGAGGGCCACCGCGCAGTACAGCAGGGTGACCAGACCGAGGCAGACCAGGATGGCGATCGGGATGTCACGGCGGGGATTCTTGGCCTCCTCGCCGGCGGTGGTGATCGCGTCGAAGCCGATGTACGAGAAGAAGGCGGCCGTGGTGCCCGTGCCGATGCCGCCGAGCCCGGCCGGGGAGAACGGCGTGAGGTTGCCGTGCTTGAAGGCACTGAACCCGATCGCGCAGAACGCGACGAGCACGACGAGCTTCAGCACGGCCATGGCCGCGGTCGCCCGGGCGCTCTCGCGCACCCCGCGGATCAGCAGGACCGAGGCCAGCGCGATCACGATGACCGCGGGGAGGTTGACGATCCCGCCGTCGGACGGACCGGCCGAGAGCGCCGCGGGCAGCCGCACACCCATGAGGCTGTGCAGCAGTTCGTTGACGTACTGGCTCCAGCCGACCGCCACGGCCGACACGGAGACGCCGTACTCCAGGAGCAGACACCAGCCGACGAGGAAGGCCGTGCCCTCGCCCAGCCCCGCGTAGGCGAAGGAGTACGAGGATCCGGAGACGGGGATCGCACCGCCGAGTTCGGCGAAGGAGAACGCGGTGAAGACGCAGGTGATCGCCGCGAGGATGAACGACACGACCACGGCGGGTCCGGCCTGCGCGACCGAGTCGGAGAGGCCGACGAAGATTCCGGTGCCGACGATGGCGCCCACGCCGAAGCAGACGAGTTGGAAGAGGCCCATGGTGCGCTTGAGGCCATGGCCTTCGTGGTCGGCGCCTGATTCGGCCATCAGCAGCTGGGGGGACTTGACGCGTGGAGCGGACATGCGGGTGGTGCTCATTTCCGGTGGTGCGGGGTGCGACTGGGTCGGTCGCGCGGCGGTCGCGGAAGGGGTGGCTCCGGACCGCCGGTCAGGATAAGGCCTGCGCGGGCGTCCGTCAGGCCAGGACCTGGGGGATTCCCGCTCGGCCCAGGGTGGCGACCATGATCGCCTTGATGGTGTGCAGCCGGTTCTCGGCCTCGTCGAAGACGACCGACTGCGCCGACTCGAACACCTCGTCGGTGACCTCCAGCGAGTCGCGGCCGTGGGTCTCGTGGATCTCACGGCCGACCTTGGTGCCCAGGTCGTGGAAGGCCGGCAGGCAGTGCAGGAACTTCACGTCCGGGTTGCCGGTGGCGCGCAGCACGTCCATGGTCACGGCGTACGGGGACAGCGCGCCGATGCGCTCGTCCCACACCTCCTTGGGCTCGCCCATCGAGACCCAGACGTCGGTGGCGACGAAGTCGGCGCCGTGGACGCCCTCGCCGAGGTGCTCGGTGAGGGTGACGCGCCCGCCGCTGTTCTCGGCGAGCTTGCGGGCCTGGGCGACGATCTCGTCGGCCGGCCAGTAGGCCTTCGGGGCGACGATCCGGACGTCCATGCCGAGGAGCGCGCCGGTGACCAGGTAGGAGTTGCCCATGTTGAAACGGGCGTCACCCAGGTAGGCGAAGGCGATCTCACCGAGCGGCTTGTCGCAGTGCTCGGTCATGGTGAGCACGTCGGCGAGCATCTGGGTGGGGTGCCAATCGTCGGTCAGACCGTTGTAGACGGGCACTCCGGCGTACGCGGCCAGCTCCTCGACGGAGGTCTGACTGTCGCCCCGGTACTCGATCGCGTCGAACATCCGGCCGAGGACGCGCGCGGTGTCCTTCACGGACTCCTTGTGACCTATCTGCGAACCGGACGGGTCCAGGTACGTCGTCGAGGCGCCCTGGTCCGCGGCTGCGACCTCGAACGCGCAGCGCGTGCGGGTGGAGGTCTTCTCGAAGATCAGCGCGATGTTCCTGCCCCGCAGGTACTGCGTCTCGGTCCCGGCCTTCTTGGCCGCCTTGAGCTCGGCGGCCAGCTCGATCAGACCGCGGAACTCCTCCCCGGTGAAGTCCAGCTCCTTGAGGAAGTGGCGTCCGGAGAGGGCGGTCGGGACTGTCGCCATGGGGGCGCTCCAGGGATGCGAGAACGGGGACGAACAAAGGGGCGAGTGGAAGTCTATACGATGCTCCACATTTCTATACGGGACCTCTTTGTGGACCTCGGGGACAGCGCGCCTTCAGGGGCGCGGGGCCGTCACATCGTGCGGCTCCGCCGCGTGGGCGCGATCAGCCCCCACCCACCCGCACCCGAGATCACACCCCCACCGCCGCCCTTTCCACCGGACAGCTCATACACCGAGGCCCACCCCGCCCCCTCCCCAGCTCACTCCCCGGAATCTCGATCACCTCGATACCCTGCTTCCGCAGATGCGTATTGGTGGTCACGTTGCGCTCATAGGCGACGACGACCCCGGGCTCCACCGCGAGGACGTTGCACCCGTCGTCCCACTGCTCCCGCTCCGCCGCGTGCACGTCCTGCGTAGCGGTCAGCACCCGGATCTCGCTCAACCCCAGCGCCGCCGCGATCGCCCGGTGCATGTGCTCCGGCGGATGGTCGGTGACCTTCAGCTCCTTGTCCCCCGAGCCCGGTTCGATCGTGTACGAGCGGAGCATGCCGAGCCCCGCGTACTGGGTGAAGGTGTCGCCGTCGACCATCGTCATCACGGTGTCGAGGTGCATGAGGGCCCGCCGCTTGGGCATGTCGAGCGCCACGATCGTACGGGCCGACCCGGCGGCGAACAGCTTGTGCGCGAGCATCTCGACGGCCTGCGGCGTCGTCCGCTCGCTCATGCCGATGAGCACCGCGCCGTTGCCGATGACGAGCACGTCACCGCCCTCGATGGTGGACGGATAGTCCGCCTGCCCCTCCGACCAGAGGTTGAAGCCCTCGTCACGGAAGAGCGGATGGTGCCGGTAGATCGCCTCGAAGTGAACGGTCTCCCGCTGCCGCGCGGGCCAGCGCATGGCGTTGATGGAGACCCCGTCATAGATCCACGCGGAGGTGTCCCGGGTGAAGAGGTGATTGGGGAGCGGGCCGAGGAGGAAGTCGTCGAGGTCCATGACATGGAAGCGCACGGAGGTCGGCTCCGGGTGTACGTCCAGGAACTCCCGTTTGGTCATCCCGCCGATCAGCGTGGCGGCCAGTTCCGGGGCCGGCAGGGTCTCGAAGGCGGCCCGGAGGTGGTCGGTGGCGAGCGGACCGTACTCCTTCTCGTCGAAGACGCGGTCCAGGACGAGCGATCTGGCCGCCGGGATCTCCAGGGCCTCGGCGAGCAGGTCCCCGAAGAGATGGACGGTGACCCCGCGATCACGCAGCACGTCCGCGAATCCGTCGTGCTCCGCCCGGGCCCGGCGCACCCACAGCACGTCATCGAAGAGCAGGGCGTCCTTGTTGCTGGGGGTGAGCCTCTTGAGCTCGAGGTCGGGTCTGTGCAGGATGACGCGGCGCAGCCGCCCGGCCTCGGAGTCGACGTGGAATCCCATGCCTCCATCCTGACCATCCGGACGCCTGTTCACCCGCGGATCGACGGGAGACCGGCGAGTTGATTTCGTCCCCTTGACGATAAGGGCGCCTCTTCATTATCGTCACTACGACGACAAAAGCGCATCACAGCGGTCGCCGGGATCGCCCGGCGGCAAGGGGGTACCCATGGCCGACATCACCCGGCGTCTCGGCTGGCGCCATCTGCGCGGTGCGCCGACCGCCCATGTCCGCCACCACCGGTCGGGCCGGCTGGTGCACGACGGCCCCGGCCTCAGCTTCTGGTACCGCTCCCTGACCGCCGCGCTCTCCGAAGTCCCGGTCGACGACCGTGAGCTGGCGATGACCTTCCATGCCCGTACGTCCGACTTCCAGGACGTCGCGGTGCAGGCGACCGTCACCTACCGGATCGTCGATCCGGGCATCGCGGCCGCGCGGCTCGACTTCTCCATCGACCCCGACACCGGAGCCTGGCGCGGCGCGCCCCTCGAACAGCTGGGTTCGCTGCTGACCGAGACGGCCCAGCAGCACGCGCTGGACGTGCTGGCCCGTACGTCGCTGGCGGCGGCCCTGGTGGACGGCGTCGCGTCGGTACGGGAGCGGATCGCGGGCGGGCTCGCCGCCGAACCCCGGCTGCCCGCGACGGGCATCGAGGTGGTGGCCGTACGGGTCGTCGCGCTGCGCCCGGAACCCGAGGTGGAGCGGGCCCTGCGCACTCCCGCCCGCGAGCAGATCCAGCAGGAGGCGGACAAGGCGACGTACGAACGCCGGGCCGTCGCCGTCGAGCGGGAGCGGGCGATCGCCGAGAACGAGCTCGCCAGCCAGATCGAACTCGCCCGGCGCGAGGAGCAGTTGGTCGACCAGCGCGGCACCAACGCGCGGCGCGAGGCGGAGGAGCACGCGGCGGCGGACGCGGTGCGGGCCGGGGCGGAGGCGGCGCGGACCGTGCGGCTCGCGGAGGCGGAGAGCACCCGGACGGTACAGCTCGCCAAGGCCGAGGCCGCCGCCGCACGGGAGGTCGGCGAGGCGCGGGCCGCGGCGCAGGCCGCCTGGCTGCGGGTCCACGAAGACGTGGACGTCGCCACGCTGCACGCCCTGACGGGCACGCGGCTCGCGGAGAACCTGCCGCGCATCGACAGCGTCACGGTGTCGCCGGACGTCCTGACGGGCCTGCTCGCGCGGCTGGGCAACGGGGCCTCCGGGGGGCCGGAGCAGTGAGTCTCGCGCCCCGTGTCGTCCTCGTCCACCGCACCACGGAGTACGAGGAGTTGGTGGCCCGGCACGGCACGCACGGGCAGGCGGCGTTCTTCCTCTCCTCCCGGGGGCGGGACATCGAGGAGGTGGCGCAGCGGCACCGGCGGGCGCGGGAGGCGCTGGCGGAGGTGGTGTCGGCGGTTCCGCTGACGTGGCGTCAAGCGCGCGTCGAGCGCGGCGACCTGGACCGCTTCCTCTTCGCCCCGGAGGACGTGGTGGTCGTGGTCGGGCAGGACGGGCTGGTGGCGAACGTGGCCAAGTACCTGACGGGACAGCCGGTGGTGGGGATCGACACCGACCCCGGACGGAACCCGGGCGTGCTCGTGCGGCACCGGCCGCGCGACGCGGGCGCGCTGCTCGCCTCGGCGCACGGGGGCCGGACCGACGAGCTGACCATGGTCGAGGCCGTCGCGGACGACACGCAACGGCTCGTCGCGCTCAACGAGATCTATCTCGGAACCGCGGGCCATCAGACGGCCCGCTATCGGCTGGGGCTCGACGAGTACGGGGGTGCCGTCGAGTCCCAGGCCTCCTCCGGGGTCCTGGTCGGCACCGGGACGGGCGCCAGCGGGTGGCTCCGCTCGGTGTGGCAGGAGCGGGGCGCGGAGCTCCCGCTGCCCGGGCCCGCCGAGGAACGCCTCCTCTGGTTCGTCCGCGAGGCCTGGCCGTCACCGGCCACCGGTACCTCCCTCGTGGCCGGCTCCCTCACCGCCTCCGCCCGCCTCTCCCTCACGGTCGAGTCCGACCGCCTCATCGCGTTCGGGGACGGGATGGAGGGGGACGCGGTGGAGCTGGTGTGGGGCCAGACGGTACGGGTGGGGGTGGCGGGGGTGAGGTTGCGCCTGGTGGGCTGAACGGCCGCGTCCTCAAACGCCGGACGACCCCAGGCTTTTAGGGGCGCGGGGAACTGCGCGACCAGCCCCCACCACCCGCAGCCGATGAACGCACCCCGGGGGGTCTGGGGGCGGAGCCCCCAGGTTCGGGATGGGACGGGTAAGGGCGGCGGGGGCGAAGAACGCTACAGACGTGGGTCCACCGGTTCGGACTCCAAGGCCAGCACCCCGAACACCGCCTCATGCACCCGCCACAGCGGCTCCCCCTCCGCCAACCGGTCCAACGCCTCCAGCCCCAGCGCGTACTCCCGAAGCGCGAGCGACCGCTTGTGGTTCAGGAAACGCCCCCGCAGCCGGGCGAGGTTTTCAGGGCGCGTGTACTCCGGGCCGTAGATGATCCGCAGATACTCACGGCCCCGGCACTTGATGCCGGGCTGGACCAGCCGCCCCTGCCCGCTCCGCACCACCGCCCCGACCGGCTTGACGACCATGCCCTCGCCCCCACGACCGGTCATCTCCAGCCACCAGTCCACCCCGCCCCGCACGGACTCCGCGTCCCCGGTGTCCACGAACAACCGCCGAGTCGTCTGCAGCAGCCCGCTCCCGTCGTGCTCGACCAGCCGGTCGATGAGCGCGAGCTGCTCGTCGTGCGGCACCGCGGCCAGGCCCCGGCCCTGCACGGCGAGTATCTGGAAGGGAGCGAGCCGCACCCCCTCCAGCCCGTCCGTCGTCCAGCAGTACCGCCGGTACGCCTCGGTGAACGCCGCCGCGTCGGCGGCCCGCTCCCGCTGCCTGCCGAGCAGTTCCGCGACGTCGACCCCACGCTCCGCGGCGCCTTCGAGCGCCGCCAGCGCCCCCGGGAACGCGGCTCCGGAAGCGGCGCCGACCGCCGCGTACTGGCTGCGCAGCAACCCGGACGCCTTGAGCGACCACGGCATCAGCTCGGCGTCGAGCAGCAGCCAGTCGGTGCCCAGTTCCTCCCACAGACCGGCCGCCGTCACGGCTTCCCGCAGTCGCCCGAGGATCTCCTCGGTGACGGCGGAGTCGTCGAAGAAGGGCCGGCCGGTACGGGTGTACAGCGCTCCCGTGGGCCCCTCCGCCACACCGAAACGCTCGCGCGCCACCCCCGCGTCCCGGCAGACCAGCGCCACCGCCCGCGACCCCATGTGCTTCTCCTCGCACACGACGCGGGCGACGCCGTCCTCCTTGTACTGGGCGAAGGCCTCGGCCGGGTGCTCCAGATAGCCCTCCACCTGGGAAGTGGCCGTGGGCGCCATCGTCGGCGGGAGGTAGGGCAGCAGGCGCGGGTCGACCGCGAACCGGCTCATGACCTCGAGGGCCGCCGCCGCGTTCTCCTCGCGCACCGCCACCCGCCCGCCGTACCGCGTCTCGACGGCCCGCCGTCCGTGCACGTCGGCGAGGTCCAGCGGACGGCCCTCGTGGCCGCCGGGCGCCTCGGAGGCCAGCGGCTTCGCCGGCTCGTACCAGACCCGTTCGGCCGGTACGTCGACGAGCTCGCGCTCCGGCCAGCGCAGCGCGGTGAGCTTGCCGCCGAACACGGCACCGGTGTCGAGGCAGATCGTGTTGTTCAGCCAGGTGGCCGTGGGGACCGGGGTGTGCCCGTAGACAACGGCCGCCCGGCCCCGGTAGTCCTCCGCCCACGGGTAGCGCACCGGCAGGCCGAACTCGTCCGTCTCCCCGGTCGTGTCGCCGTACAGCGCGTGCGAGCGCACCCGGCCCGACGTGCGGCCGTGGTACTTCTCGGGCAGTCCGGCGTGGCAGACGACGAGCCGCCCACCGTCCAGGACGTAGTGACTGACCAGTCCGTCGACGAACTCCCGCACCCGCGCGCTGAATTCCTCGCTCTCGCCGTCCAGCTGCTCGATGGTCTCGGCCAGTCCGTGGGAGTGCTGGACCTTACGGCCCTTGAGGTAACGGCCGAGCTTGTTCTCGTGGTTGCCCGGCACGCACAGCGCGTCGCCGGACGCGACCATGGACATCACACGGCGCAGCACGCCCGGGGTGTCCGGGCCGCGGTCGACGAGGTCGCCGACGAAGACGGCCGTACGGCCCTTGGGGTGTGTGCCGTCGGCGTAGCCGAGCTTGCCGAGCAGGGTCTCCAGTTCCGAGGCGCAGCCGTGGATGTCACCGATGATGTCGAAGGGTCCGGTGAGGTGGGTCAGGTCGTTGAACCGCTTCTCCGTCCTCACCTCGGCGTTCTCGATCTCCGCCACGCCCCGCAGGACGTGCACCTTGCGAAATCCCTCGCGCTCCAAGTGCCGCAGGGAACGGCGGAGTTCACGGATGTGGCGCTGGATGACGCGGCGCGGCATGTCGGCGCGGTCGGTACGGGAGGCGTTGCGTTCGGCGCACACCTCCTCGGGCACGTCCAGCACGATCGCGATGGGCAGCACGTCGTACTCTCTGGCGAGTTCGATCAGCTGACGGCGGCTCTCCTGCTGGACGTTGGTGGCGTCCACGACGGTGCGCCGGCCGGCCGCGAGCCGCTTGCCCGCGATGTAGTGCAGGACGTCGAAGGCGTCGCCGCTGGCGCTCTGGTCGTTCTCGTCGTCGGCGACAAGACCGCGGCAGAAGTCGCTGGAGATGACCTCGGTCGGCTTGAAGTGCCGACGGGCGAAAGTGGACTTGCCGGAGCCGGACGCGCCGATCAGGACAACAAGGGAGAGGTCGGTGACGGGCAGGGTACGCCCCTTGGTGCTGTCGTTGCCGGTCATGCGGCCTTCTCCTCCTTCGTGGTGGTCGGGGTGCCGGTGGTGGCGGTGGTAGCAGTGGTGCCGGTGGTGTCGGCGAGGGTGAAGACGGCCATCTGGGTCGGCGGACCGACCTCCGGGTCGTCGGGCCCGACGGGCGTGAACTCCACGTCGTATCCGTGCCGCCCGGCCACCTGGTGGGCCCAGGTCCGAAACTCCTCCCGAGTCCATTCGAAGCGGTGGTCGCCGTGGCGGGAGTGTCCGGCCGGGAGGGTCTCCCAGCGGACGTTGTACTCGACGTTCGGCGTCGTCACCAGGACCGTACGGGGGCGGGCGGAGCCGAAGACGGCGTACTCCAGGGCGGGCAGCCGGGGCAGGTCGAGGTGCTCGACGACCTCGCTGAGCACGGCGGCGTCGTACCCCTTGAGACGCTTGTCGGTGTACGCGAGCGAGCCCTGCAGGAGCCGCACGCGCGCGGCCTGCCGCTCGCCCATCCGGTCCAGCTTGAGCCGACGCGAGGCGACGGTCAGCGCGCGTATCGACACATCGACGCCGACGATCTCGGTGAACCGTACGTCCTTGAGCAGCGCCTGCACCAACTGCCCCTGTCCGCAGCCGAGGTCGAGGACGCGGGCCGCGCCGGACGCGTGCAGCGCGGCGAGGATCGCGTCCCGACGCTGGACGGCGAGCGGAACCGGCTTCTCCTCCGTGTCCGCCTCCTCGTCGACCGCGTTGTCGATCTCCTCGACCTCGGTGTCGTCGGCCTCGGCAAGCCGGACGAGTTCCAGCCGCTGCATCGCCTCCCGCGTCAGCGACCAGCGGCGCGCGAGATACCGGTCGGCGATCAGCTTCTGCTCGGGGTGGTCCGGCAGCCAGCCCTCGCCCGCCCGCAGCAGCTTGTCGACCTCGTCGGACGACACCCAGTAGTGCTTGGCGTCGTCGAGCACCGGAAGCAGGACGTAGAGGTGGCGCAGGGCTTCGGCGAGCGTCAGACCGGTTCCCTCCAGTTCCAGGCGTACGTAGCGGGAGTCGCCCCACTCGGGGAACTCCGCGTCCAGCGCCACGGCCACGACCGTCACCGTCCACCCGAGCGGCTCGAACAGCTTGCGTACGAGGTCGGCGCCGCCCCTGGCGGGAAGCGCGGGTACCTCGATCCGCAGGGGCAGCGACCGCGCGGGCAGGTCCGGCTTCGCCGCACACTGGCCCTTCATCGCGCTGGAGAACACCGCGCTCAGCGCCACGGCGAGCAGGGACGAGGCGGCGTACGGGCGGTCGTTGACGTACTGCGCGAGCGCGGCGTCGGGTGCGCCGCCGCGGCCCTTGCCCTTGCCACGCCGGACCAGCGCCACCGCGTCGACCTCCAGCAACAGCGCGGCCGTGCACCGCTCGACGGACGCCTCGGGGTAGAGGACGTGCGCCGTGCCGTAGGAGGTCGAGAACGCCTGCGCCTTCTCGGGATGCTTGTGCAGCAGGAAGCCGAGGTCGGTGGCGGGGCGCTCTGGGCTACCGGTGGTACTGATCGTCAGGAACACTGTGAGTCTGCCTCGAAACGTCTTCTGAGCTGTGGTTTCCTCACCCGCGCCGAGCGCCGGTGAACCACAGCGATGGGAAGCGCGCCGGGGGATCACTGCTCCCGGCCTGTCGTCGACGCGCCCGTCCCAACGTATAGCGAACGCCCCCGGGCGACCCGGGAATTTTCCCTCCCCGGTCCTGGCGAGGGCGGCCAGGTCCTGTGCCGGCAGGAGAGCGGCCTGTTTCGGGTGGGGCAGCGGTTCCAGCCAGGTCGGCTGATGTGACCGGTGCATGATGGATGCATGGATCTTCGAGTCTTCACAGAACCGCAGCAAGGAGCGACCTACCAGACGCTGCTCCGCGTCGCCAAGGCCGCCGAAGACCTCAACTACGGAGCCTTCTTCCGTTCTGACCACTACCTGCACATGGGATCCGTCGACGGGCTCCCCGGGCCCACCGACGCCTGGATCACGCTGGCCGGTCTCGCCCGCGAGACGAACCGGATCCGCCTCGGCACGCTCATGACGGCCGGTACCTTCCGCCTCCCCGGCGTCCTGGCCATCCAGGTCGCGCAGGTCGACCAGATGTCGGGTGGGCGGGTGGAACTCGGTCTGGGCTCCGGCTGGTACGAGGCCGAGCACGAGGCGTACGGGATTCCGTTCCCCAAGGAGAAGTTCGGGCGGCTGGAGGAACAACTCGCCATCGTCACGGGCCTGTGGGAGACACCCGTCGGTGAACGGTTCACCTACGAGGGGAAGTACTACCAGCTCAAGGACTCCCCCGCGCTTCCCAAGCCCGCGCAGCCGAAGGTGCCGGTCCTGATCGGCGGGCACGGTGCCAAGCGGACGCCCGAGCTGACGGCGCGGTACGCCGACGAGTTCAACATTCCCTTCGCCTCCCTCGCGGACACGGAGCAGCAGTTCCAGCGGGTGCGGGCGGCGGCCGAGCGGGCCGGGCGCAAGGGGGACGACCTTGTGTACTCGAACGCGCTCGTCGCCTGTGTCGGCAGGAACGACAGCGAGGTGAAGCGGCGCGCGGACGCCATCGGGCGGGACGTCGACGAGCTCAAGGCGAACGGGCTCGCGGGCTCCCCGGCGGAGGTCGTCGAGAGGATCGCCCAGTATCAGGCCGTCGGATCGCAGCGCATGTACCTGCAGATGCTGGACCTCGATGACCTGGATCACCTGGAGTTGATCGCCGCGGAGGTCATGCCGCAGCTCGGCTGAGGTCGCGTTCCCCGGACCCCGGTGGGTGGGATCCGTCAACCTCTATGCAGCGCGGGTCCGTGGGAGTGCCCCCGGTCGGTGGTGATCGTTGGACTCGGGCGGAGCCAGACCGCCCGGCGCCGGGGTGTGTTGGTTGCCTGCGGGTGGGTGGGGGGTGAGCGCGCAGTCCCCCGCCCCCTGAGGCGGGACCCGCCCCGCATCCCCGTCACCCCATCGCCCGCCCCCGCTCCACCACCCCCTGATCCCGTGCCGCCAACCGTCTCAGCATCTCCAGAACCCGGTCCCGGGACTCGTCCGCCGCGTCGATCGCCTCCATGCACTGCCAGTAGGTCCCCTGATCGTCCGCCGCGCAGGCGATACCGACGAGAGCGATACCGACCTCACCGAGAAGACCCCCGAGGCTCAGCAGGGACTCCCGCGCATCACCCAGCTCGGTGAGCTGAGCGGCGCGCAGGTCGGCCACGTCGAGCGGGGGCGCGTTCAGCACACCGCAGCCCCGGCCCGCCAGCTCGGTCAGTCCGAGCGCCTCGCCCCGGAGCTCCGGCGGTCCCGAGACGGCGAAGCGACTCCCTATGGCCTGGGCCAGAGCCTGCGCCTGCCACGCCTCCGCGATCACCTCGACCGTCTCCCCGCTCCCCGAGAGGGCACGCCTGCTCGCCCCGATGAGCCGCACCGCGTCCATGCGCTGCCCCCGTCTGTCCCGACGCGCTCATCGCACGTCCGCCCGAACTCCCCTGTCCACTACCCAGAGTGAGAGCCCGCGAGACGAAAAGCCAGAGGAAGACCGAAATCTGTGGACACAGAATTGAATGTGGACAACTCAACGACTCCGGAGAGTGACAGTCGAAGCAATCGGACCCGTCGCTTCCCCGGCGCCCCCACCGCAGCACCTCCACGACGCCACCGCGCGGCCGCCCGCCTCCCGCTATGCCCCCTCCCCCACCGGAAACCTCCGCTCGTTCCGGTCGATCTTCGCGTCGAGCGCCGCCAGCGCGTCGATGCCGAGTACCTCGCACAGTTGCAGCAGATACGCCAGCACGTCCGCCACCTCGTCCGTGACACGGTGCGCGGTGTCCGCGTCATCCATGACACGCGCCGACTCCTCGGGCGTCAGCCACTGGAAGATCTCGACCAGTTCGGACGCCTCCACGCTCAGCGCGGCGACCAGGTTCTTCGGCGTGTGGTACTGCTGCCAGTTCCGCGCGGCCGCGAACTCGGCCAGCCTGCGCTGCAACTTCGCCACGTCCAGTTCGCTTTCACTCACGGCGTCAGGTCTACCACCGCGACCCCCGGCACCTCGCACACCCGGACGGCATCGCTCACCGCACCCACCAGCCGGATGTGCCCCCGCTCGCACATCCGCGCCGCCAGCCGCACCAACTCTCCGGCCTGCCGCACGTCCAGCCCCCGGTCGAGGCCGTCGGCCAGCACCGTCAGCGTCTGCAGCGCGGCCGGGACCTCACCCGCCGGGTCGACCTCCAGCACCCCGGGCCCGGTGAGCAGCACCAGGGCCAGCGCCAGATACCTCAACTCGCCGTCCCCGAGCAGCCCCAGATGCGTACGGACGCCGTCCCCGCGGTCGAGGAGCGCGCGGACGGTGCCGTCGCCGAGCGGCTCGGCCAGCACGTCCGCGACGGGGCCCGCGCAGCCGGCCCGCACCGCCGTGACCAGGTGCGCGTAGCGGTGGCCGCACTCCGAGCGGGTGCGCCACAGCACCTCGGCGAGGTTGTCGCAGCCCCGGAGCAGCCGCCCCGCGCCGAGCGGGGCGGCGGCGCGCATCCGCCGGGGGCTCGGGTCGCAGGCGTACACGGCCCGCAGGGCGACCACCATCTGCTCGGCCGCGGCGAGGACCCGGCGCTCGCCGTCCGTCCGGCCGGAGACGCGCAGCGGCAGCAGCGCGGTGCCGAGGCGGTCGTCGGGGAGCGGGCCCCGGGTCACCGCCGACGAGCCCGCCGTGTACCAGGCCGCCTGGACCACACGGCGCCCCGGATCCCGTAGCGCGGTCTCCAGGAGGGTCAGCCCGCCCGCGGTCAACCGCTCGCCGACGATGCGCAGTTCGGGCTCGGCCTGGACGGCGACATCGAGCCGTACGGGTCCTTCGGGGCCGTCGGCCGTGCAGCCGATGCGGAACCCGCGCCGTCGCTGGGCGTCGGGCAGGGCCCGCTCGGGCACACAGGCGACCGGGTCCGGGAACACCTCACCCAGCGAGGCGCCGCCGCCGAGCCGCGCCAGCGCCTCGTACGCCCGCAGGGCAGTGGTCTTGCCGCTGCCGCTGGGGCCGGCGAAGAGGGTGAGCGGTCCGAGCGGGAAACGGGCGCGCCGGTGTGCGGCGAAGGCGGCGAGCCTGAGCTCGGTGGCGCCGGGCCGGTCGGGGCACGCCTCGGCCCGGGCGGGGGCCGCCAGAGATGACACGGTCATATGTGGACGGTAAGGGGCCCCCGCCGGACGAACCGCAGGCGAACCGTTACGCCCTGTTGACCTTCCTACGATCGGGCGACCGGCGCGCGCCCGCGCGCGGGGCCCGGTCCTGGCCGCCCCCGGTCAGATCCCCGGCACCCCCGCCCCCTTCATCAGCCCTTGCACCTGGGTGCCACGCGGTGTCAGCAGGAACACGTTCCGGTCGACCCGGTGCATGCCGCTCGCCAGACCGAAGACGACCCCCGTGCTGAAGTCCAGCACCCGCTTGGCGACCTCGGTCTCCGCGCTGGTCAGGTCGAGCAGGACCGGGATGCCCGACATCAGCGTCTCCGCGACGTCGCGGGCGTCGGCGAACACATTGACCCGCAGCACCACGAAGCGTCGCCGCGCCTCGGTCACGGCCTCGGGTATCGACCGGTGGTTCACCGCCGAGGGCCAGGCGTCCCGGCCCCGCAGCGGAACGACCTGGGCGAGCCCTTCCCACTGCTCGTCGGTGACGTCGTGGCTGTTCACTGGCCCACCCCGTCCTGGCTCGCACTCATTGTCTGCACCGGCCAATTCTTACGCATGGTCACCCGTTCGGCCCAACAGCGACACGGTCCGCGACACCCTCACATCGCCCGCCGACCGGTTGTGCAGCGGGCGTAACCCTCCAAGATCAGACCATGTGACATCCGCGTAACGGGCAATTCGTACTGTCTTCGGCATGACCACGACCCCCCGCCCGGAGCAGATCCGGACCGTCTGCTCGTACTGCGGTGTGGGCTGCGGCATGGTCCTCGACATCGGCCGGGGACCGGACGGACGGCGTACGGTCCTGAAGGCGTCCGGCGACAAGGAGCACCCCGCCAACTCCGGCCGGCTGTGCACCAAGGGCGCGACCACGGCCGACATGCTCGCCGCGCCCGGCCGGCTGACCACCGCGCTCGTGCGGGAGGACCGCGGCGAGGAGCCGCGGCCCGTCCCCGTCGACGCGGCCCTCGCCGAGACCGCCCGGCGCCTGCGCGCGATCATCGACGAGCACGGCCCGGACGCCGTCGCCTTCTACGTCTCCGGGCAGATGACCCTCGAGGCGCAGTATCTCGCCAACAAGCTGGCCAAGGGCTTCGTGGGGACGAACCAGATCGAGTCGAACTCACGGCTGTGCATGGCGAGCGCGGGCACCGGCTACAAACTGTCGCTCGGCGCCGACGGACCGCCGGGGTCCTACGACGATCTCGACCGCGCGGACGTGTTCCTCGTCATCGGGTCCAATATGGCCGACTGCCATCCGATCCTCTTCCTGCGGCTCATGGAGCGTGTGAAGGCGGGGGCCAAGCTGATCGTCGTGGATCCGCGGCGCACCGCGACGGCGGCGAAGGCCGATCTGTTCCTGCAGATCAGGCCCGGGACCGATCTCGCGCTGCTCAACGGACTGCTGCACCTGCTGCACGAAGGCGGGTACACGGACCCGGACTTCATCGCCCGGCACACCGAGGGCTGGGAGGCGATGCCCGCGTTCCTCGCCGACTATCCGCCCGCGGCCGTCGCCGAGATCACCGGCATCCCGGAGGACGACATCCGGGCGGCGGCGCGGCTGATCGGCGAGGCCGGGGAGTGGACGAGCTGCTGGACCATGGGGCTCAACCAGTCCACGCACGGCACCTGGAACACCAACGCGCTCGTCAATCTGCATCTCGCCACGGGCGCCATCTGCCGACCGGGCAGCGGGCCCTTCTCCCTCACCGGGCAGCCCAACGCCATGGGCGGGCGCGAGATGGGGTACATGGGGCCCGGGCTGCCCGGGCAGCGGTCGGTGCTGGTGGATGAGGAGCGTTCGTTCATCGAGGAGCTGTGGGGACTGCCGGTCGGGAGCATCCGGAAGGACGGGGTGGGGCAGGGCACCGTCGAGATGTTCCGGAAGATGGCCGAGGGGGACATCAAGGCCTGCTGGATCATCTGCACCAACCCTGTCGCCTCGGTCGCCAATCGCCGGACCGTCATCGAGGGGCTGGAAGCCGCCGAGTTCGTCGTCACCCAGGACGTCTTCGCCGAGACCGAGACCAACGCGTACGCCGATGTCGTGCTCCCCGGCGCGCTGTGGACGGAGGCCGAGGGCGTCCTGGTCAACAGCGAGCGGACGCTGACCCTGGCACGGCCCGTCGTCGACCCGCCCGGGGAGGCACGGGCGGACTGGCGGATCATCGCGGCCGTCGCCCGCGCCATGGGGTACGAGAAGGGGTTCTCGTACGACAGTGCCGAGCAGATCTTCGAGGAGATCAAGGGGGCGTGGAATCCGAAGACCGGGTGGGATCTGCGGGGCGCCTCCTACGAGCGGCTGCGCGGCGGGCCCGTGCAGTGGCCGGTCGCGCGGGAGGACGGGCCCGCGCGCAATCCGATCCGGTATGTGGACGGGGAGGGGGACGGCGAGCTGTCGTTTCCCACCGCGAGCGGGCGGGCCGTCTTCCACGCGCGGCCCCATCTGCCGCCCGCGGAGATGCCCGACGACGACTTTCCGTTCGTCCTCAACACCGGGCGCCTGCAGCACCAGTGGCACACGCTGACCAAGACGGGGAAGGTCGCGAAGCTCAACAAGCTCAATCCCGGGCCGTTCGTGGAGCTGCATCCGCAGGACGCGGCCGCCCTCGGAGTGGCGGAGGGGGACTCGGTGGAGGTCGCCTCCCGGCGGGGGCGTGCCGTGTTGCCTGCGGTGGTGACGGACCGGGTGCGGGTGGGGTGCGTGTTCGCGCCGTTTCACTGGAACGACCTGTTCGGGGAGTACCTGAGCATCAACGCGGTGACCAGTGACGCGGTGGATCCGGTGTCGTTCCAGCCGGAGTTCAAGGTGTGCGCGGTGTCGCTGGCGCGCGTTGCCGCCCGAAGGGTTCTTCCGGAGACACCGGACGGATCGAGGATGCCCGACCGAGTCGAAACGACGCCCGGAGGCTTCGGCACGACGCCCGCGGGCTTCGGCACGGCATCCGGAGGCTTCGCCCTGGAGCCGGCTCCCCCGCCCGTTCTCTCCTCCGTCGAGCGGCAGTACCTCAGCGGCTTTCTCGCTGGGCTCCCCTCCGGGCTCCCGGGCGTACCCGTCCTGCCCCCGGACGCCCCCTTCGACCCCGAGCACGCCCTGTGGGTGAACGGCGTGCTCGCCGGGATGTACTCGCGCTCCGCGCCCCCGGTGGCCCTGGCGCCGGAGTCCGCGGGCCGTGAGGTGGTGGTGCTGTGGGCCTCGCAGACCGGGAACGCGGAGGAGTTCGCGACGGCCACCGCCGACCGGCTCGCCGCCACCGGGCACCGGGCGCGGCTGGTCGGCATGGACGAGGCGGACGTCGGCGCGCTCGCCCGCAGCGCCGATCTGCTCTTCATCACCAGCACCTTCGGGGACGGCGACGCGCCCGACAACGGGTCCGGCCTGTGGGACACCCTGTCCGCGCAGGAGGCCCCGCGGCTGGACGGCGTGCGCTACGCCGTGCTGGCTTTCGGCGACTCCTCGTACGACGACTTCTGCGGGCACGGACGTCGGCTGGACGCACGCCTTGACGAGTTGGGCGCCGTACGCCTGGCTCCCCGTACGGACTGCGAGCCGGACTACGAACCGTCCGCGGGTGCCTGGCTGGATCAGATCCTCACCGCGCTCGGCGGACGGACCGAGACACCCAGGACACCGGAGACCACCACGACGCCCGAGGTGCCCCGGGCCGCCAAGCCCGCCAGGCCCGCGCCGGCCGCCACCACCGCCCGGCTCACCGGCAACCGGCTGCTCAGCCTGCCCGGCGCCGGCAAGGAGGTGCGCCGGTTCACCTTCGACACCCGCGACAGCGAGAGCCCGCTGCCGTACGAGGCGGGGGACGCGCTGGGCGTACGGCCCGTCAACTCGCCCGAGCTGGTTGCCGAATGGCTGGAGATTGTCGGGGTCGACGGCTCAACAGCCGTCGATATGACAGGAGTCGGCGAGACCTCCTTCCGTGAGGCCCTGCTTCGGCATGCCGACATCACCCGCATCACTCCGGACCTGTTGCGCTTCGTCAGTGAACGGACGCGTGACGGGCGGGAGTTGAGGAAGCTGCTGCGTCCGGACAATAAGGGCGAGCTGGCGCGCTGGTCGTGGGGGCGGCAGGCCGTGGACGTGGTGGCCGAGCATCCGGTGCGGGCGTCGGCGCAGGAGTGGACCGAGGTGTTCAAGCGGTTGCAGCCCCGGCTGTACTCGATCTCGTCGAGTCCGCTCGTCGACCCGTACCTCGTCTCGCTGACCGTCTCCGTCGTGCGGTACGAGAATCCGGGCGGCCGGGCGCGGGGCGGGGTGTGTTCGCCCTTCCTCGCCGACGCCGCGCCGGACGCGGAGGTGCCGGTCTTCGTGCAGCGGTCGCCGCACTTCAGGCCCCCGGCGGACGCGACGACGCCCATGGTGATGGTGGGCCCCGGTACCGGAGTCGCGCCGTTCGTGGGATTCCTGGAGGAGCGCAGGGCACTCGGCCACCGGGCGCCGAACTGGCTGTTCTTCGGCGAGCAGCACCGCGCCACCGACTTCTACTACGAGGACGAGCTGACCGGGCTGCTCGACGACGGCACGCTCACCCGGCTCGACACGGCGTTCTCGCGCGACCAGCGCGCCAAGGTCTACGTCCAGGACCGGATGCGTGAGCACGGGCCCGAGCTGTGGCACTGGCTCCAGGACGGCGCCCGCTTCTATGTGTGCGGGGACGCCTCGCGGATGGCCAAGGACGTCGACCGGGCGCTGCGGGACATCGCCGTCGCGCACGGCGGTCTGGGCGAGGCGGAGGCCGCCGCGTACGTCAAACAGCTGGCGGCGGAGAAGCGGTACGTGCGGGACGTGTACTGAGACACGGGGTGTGATGAGCCCGATGAGAGCCACAAGTTGCTCATAATTGGTGAAACTCAACTATTCGCACCGCACCGGACCGGACCGCACATTGAGGCGTACCCATGAGCCTGAGCATCCGCAACCAGCTCCCCGGAACCGTCACCTCCGTCACCCCTGGCGAGGTGATGGCGACGGTCAAGGTCCGTCTCGACGGCGGCCAGGACCTCACCGCGGCCATCACCGCGGAGGCGGTCGAGGACCTGGGCCTCACCACGGGCTCCACGGTCCGCGCCCTGGTCAAGTCGACGGAGGTGTCCCTGGCCACCGGCCCGGTCGACGGCGTGAGCATCCGCAACCAGTTCCCCGGCACGGTGACCGAGGTCTCCACGGGCGGGGCCATGGCCCGTGTCAAGGTCGAGGTCCCGGGCGCCGAGCTGACCTCCGCGATCACCAAGGACGCGGTCACCGAACTGGGCCTGGCGGCCGGATCGGCGGTCGTGGCGCTCATCAAGTCCACCGAGGTGTCCCTCTCCAACGCCTGAGACACCCTCGTATGACCCGTCAAAGCACGAGACACCTATATATGAGACACTCCCGCACGACACGCCCTCACATCGACCATAAGCACACTTCTTACCGCCCTCATACCGGACTCTTCACGTCCGGCATCACGCCCTTCATCTATGGGAATTACCGTCCAATCCCGTGTACTTGGCAGAAATGAGGCCGTCGACCACCGGCCAGAAGGCCCTCACGAAGGCGTCGCCCGACGAGACGCCCGCGCAGTGGCACCGCGTCCTGACCCTGCTCGCCGACATCAGCCTCTTCATCGGTACACGCCCGATGTGGACGGCGGCCGCGAGCCACCGGCTCGCCGTCGCGGCGGTGATCTCGGTCTGCTACGCCTCGATCCTGGTGACGGGCGTCCTCACGCTGACCGTGCGCCGCAGCCGCTCGCTGGCCCGCCTCGACCTCGTGGTCCTGGTGACGGCCGTGACGCTCGCGGTGTGCGGGTTCGCCATCTACCACGGCGGCGGTGACGAGTCCGTCCTCACCGCACAGGCAGCCCGTGAGTTCGTCGCCGGGCACCAGGTCTACGACCAGCCGTGGCCCTGGCTCTTCGGGCAGCACGGGGTCGCCCTCACCCCGACGATGACCGGCGGCTACGACTACACGTACGGCTATCCGCCGCTGCCCCTGCTGCTCACCGCACCGCTGCTGTGGGTGGGGCACGGGGCGGCCCCCGCGGTCCTGACCGCCACGGGCGCCCTGATCGTGGCCACGATCGTGATGTGGCGGATGCTGCCGACGCAGTGGCGGTCCGCGGCCACGCTGGTCTGCCTCGGCCTCGGCCTGCTGCCCGCGTACGCCCGGCTCGGCTATCCGGCGATCGTCGCCTGCGCCTTCCTCATCCCGGTGGTGGTGGGCTGGCCCCGGATGGGCTACGGCGGATGGAGCGACTGGGCGCGGGCCGCGTGCCTGGGCGCGGCCTGCGCCTCCCAGCAGCTGCCGTGGTTCCTCACGCCGTTCCTGCTGGCCGGGGTCTACGCCCTGCGCCGCGGCGACCTCGGAGCGCGCGCGGCGGCGGCCGCCGTGGGCCGGATCGTGGGAGTGGCCTCCCTGACCTGGCTGCTGATCAACGCGTACTTCATCGTGAGCGAGCCGCGCAGCTGGCTCTCCGGGATCGCGCTCCCGCTCACCCAGAAGGCGAACCTGCACGGCCAGGGCCTGGTCGGCATCTCGCTGTACTTCACCGACGGCAGCGGCCGACTGTCCTGGTACTCGCACGCGAGCATGCTGCTGGCCGCGGGGCTGCTCGGGCTCTTCGTGCTCTTCGTGCGGCGGCTGGGGCCGGCCGCGGTGGTCCTGCCCTGGTGCGCGTTCTTCCTGGCGACGCGTTCGCAGGACGGCTACTACCTGATGATGACGCCGCTCTGGCTGGCCGCCGCCGTGACCGCGCCGCCGTCGGCCTTCACCACGGCGTGGCAGCCCCGGCCCGCCTTCCTGCGCGGCCCGCACCGGCAGCGGGCGCGCATCGCGACGGGCGTGCTGCTGATCACCCCCGCCCTGGTCGCTTCGGCCCTGGCGGTGACGGGCTCACCGCCCCTGAAGATGCAACTGGTCGGCGAGAGCCGGACCACCACCGCCAAAGCCGTGACCGCGCTCACCGTCCGCGTCACCAACCTCGGCGACGCGGCCCTCACCCCGCACTTCACCCTGACCACGGGCCAGGGCATGGGCCGCTACTGGTCCATCAAGTCCGGCCCCGCCACACTCGCCCGGCACGCCTCGGCCAGCTACGAGCTCCTGCCACCCTCCGGCAAGTTCCCCCTCCCCCACGCCGGGGTACGCATCCGCCTGCGCGCCGTCTCGGCCACGCCGATGACGCTGTCCAGCACGGATCTACACCTGAAGGCCCCGGCAAGTACCCGCTAGGTCGGCACCGCGCCGGCGCACGACAGCTACCAGCTGTGCGACCGGAAAATCACGGCCGGAGCATCGGGCAACGCACGCTGCCGCCGGTGTCGCCATCGATCTGATCGGCAAGGTCCTCAGGCGTAGGAGGGCATAGATCATGTCGACGATCATGTCGACTTGGAACGGAGCCGGCACCAAGTACCTAGGGTACGGCTACCGGAACCGCGACGGCAGTCACCATGCCACCCAGTGGGCCGTCCTGTTCGACATGCCGGTCGTACCGCTGCGCCGCCCTCGTCCGACCGTCGACAGCACGGTGTGCAAGGCCACCGGCAACGGCAGCAGTTCGCTCACCCAGTACACCGTGCACAACGTGGCCGACGAGTACCGCGACGACCGCACAGCCCGTCACACCAGACGTCTGATCTCTCCGCGCACTCGGTAGAAACCACCTGATGAGGAGTGCAGCGCGTCCACCACATAGCGGGCGCCGGGCTGGCGTATCGCACGCGGGAACTGGACGTTCCAACTCGGCTCATAGCCCTCGGAGACCACGTGCACACGCACTCGGCCTCCTTCCTGAGTGCACTCCACGACGACCCCGCTCCCCGGTGCGGGAACGGCGCTGACCGTGGCGACGGAGGCGGCGGTGGTCAGCGGTGCGTACGTCGGCAGGGCGGCCGCCAGTTTGATGTCCGCGGCGACCGGGACGGTACCCGACTGGGCGGCGTTGATCGCGGCCTCGCTCGCGTCGATGCAGGCGAGCGAGCCGTCCGTCGAGACGATGTACAGCCGTTCGTCGTGGTACTGCATGGACAGCGCCGAGCCGCCGCCCGTGCCGAGCTTCCACAGCCGGGTGCCGTCGGCGGTGAAGCAGTAGACGGAGGAGGCGGAGTCGCCCGCGAAGACGTATCGCCCACCGGGGGACGTGGCACACGAGTACACCGCGGCGTCGCACGCGTAGGAGGCCTCGATCAGCCCGGTGGACTTGGCGAGCCGCTGGACGACCCGGCGCCCCGTACCGGCGTAGACCGCGTTCTCCTCCTGCCATCCGAAGAGCACATTGCCGTTGGTCGCGGTGTGCCAGAGCTGGCTGGTGCCGTCCGCCGCGTAGGCCGTCACACCGCGGCTGTGCCCGTGGTAGACGGCGTGGTCGTCGGCCCGCACCATCCACGCGTTGTCCCCGGACGAGTTGCGCGACCACTGGAGCTCGTCCTCATGGTCGATGACCGTCAGACCACCGTTGCGGTCGGAGACGTTCAGCACGCCCGCGTGAATGTCCAGCCAGAAGATGTCCACCTCGGCCGCTATCTCGTAAGCCGCGAACGGCACCTTCGAGGAGAGGTCGTACACCCGGCCGTCGTCACAGCCCGCGTAGATCCAGAAGTCGTCCGCCACCAGGCACTTCACACCGTCGGGCAGGGAGTAGTGCGCCAGCACCTCACCGTCATGGCTCAGGTTGTAGACGCTGCCGTGCTGGTTGCCGACCCAGCAGCGGTCCTCGTCCACATGAATGCCGAACGCCGAGGCGCCCGTACGGAACCGCCACAACACCGGAGCCGTCGCCCGCGCCGTGGACGGGGCGGACGTCACCTGACGGCGCGTCACCGCCCGGGCCGCGCGCTGCCCCTGAACGGCGGGCGCATACCCCTTGCGCACCTTCTCGGCTATCTTCTTCGCCGCCGCCGCGTTCGCCTTCTCGACGGTCGGAAAGGCGGAGGTCTGGCGCTGCCCGTCCACGCCGATCCGTCCGTACCGCACGGAGACGGTGGTCCCCACGACGGTCACCTCGTAGAACTTGTGGGCACCGCCGCTCTCCTGAGACAGCTCCAGATACGTCGTGTTCCCCGACTGTCGTGCCTGCGCAGCGGACACAGCACACCCCTCCCCAAAGGCCCGGTCGGCCGGTTCGGCCGTTCTCCAGTGACTCCAAACTAGTGGTCACCACTGACAACGACGGGGTCGGACCGAGGCCGCTGCGCCGGACCTTCAGGTCCGGGGCCCGCCTTCACCGGCTCCAGAATCGCCACGCACTCCACATGATGAGTCATCGGAAACATGTTGCCCTGGACGCAGGCGGTAAAGCAGCAGGTCAGAGAGGCTTTCGGGTCCCGAATGAGGCCAGCGGGCGCCCGGAGCGTCAAATGAGCGTCACGGCCGTACGTCGGTTCGGCACGAGCAATCTGGCGTGTCATGGCTACCCGCAGTACGGCAGCACCTCCCCCGATACGGAGAGCACCCCGATGACCAGGCCCTGTTGGAGGTCCTCTACGACTCGGCTCCCTCCGGCAACCCCGGTGCTCCGCAGCGGCCCGAAGCCCGCCACGGCGGCAGCGCCCAACCCCTGATGGAGGCGATCGACCATCGCCTCACCCAGCTCGGGCTGCTACCGCATCCCGTCGTGCCCCACGAAGGCCCACCGGTGCACCCAGCCCAGTCGACACCCCACCCGCCCCAGGCCCCGGGTGTCCCCGACACAGCAGACCACGCTTCCAACCACGTCTACGGCGACGCAATCCTCGCCCTGACCGACCGGCTCAACGGAGCCGAGTCGCACGCGGATGTGGCTGCCCTGCTCCACCAGATCCTGGATCCGATCAACGGCCTGCTCGAACGGCTCGGCGAGTTCTTCGAAGCAGCTGGGGAGAAGGCCAAGGAGGCAGAGGAGGACGACGACTTCGACCTGCCCGACGACCTCGCCGACGCCGCCGCCGAGCTCCGCAATCTCGGAGAGGTGCTGCACGTGGCCAAGGACCGGATGCGGGCACTCACCCCGCTCGTGCCAGCACCGCGGCTCCCCTCCACCGCGGCTCGTGCGCCCTCCCTTCCCTCGCGCGCCCTCCCGCCGGCAGAGCCGCGGCACATGCGCTGAGGCCGGACCACCGCCTCCCTCCAGGAACACATGACCTCACCCCGCACCGACCTGGCCGCTTTCGCCGTCGGCCTTGCCGACCGCCTGCCCGGCACCTGGACCAGTGAGTATCAGCGCCACGCGCAGTACGCGGACCAGTTCCCCCGCACCGAGCAGCTCTGGGGCACCGGCCACGTCGAGTACATCGTTAGCCAGTACGTCCTCACCCACGACGCCGTGCTCCACGGGCCGGCCGACCAGCGGCTGTACGTGACCGACCGGCCTCTCTACCCGCACCAGTTCGTCGTCGACCCGCTCGCCCCCGACGGCACGCGCATCAAGCCCCACCACTTCGTCGCGGTCAAGGAACCCAATGGCATCGCCGTTCCCAAGGACGTCGCGCGGGCGGCGGCACAAGTCGCCCGGAGGCTGCTGCCCCGCTACGGGCAGGCCCTGCAGACGGTGCTCACCAACGCGGCGAACCAGCCCGACCCCCCGCACCGGCCCGCCCCGCCACAGGTCGACCAGGTCCTCACCCTGACCCTGTACAGCGACGGAGCGCTCGGCGCACCGTACGAGAGCGTGCCGGTGGACGCCCGCATGACGCTGTACGCCCACGGCTTCCAGTACCACCCACACCAAGCAGCGTTCCTCCTGCCCGCCGCGTACGGGGACAGCGGTCGCGCGCTTCGTGTCCACGGCGTGGTCCAGCAGGCTCACGCCGCGGAAGATCTCGGTGAGCCGACGGCGGTCGTGGTCATCCGCGGACTCGTAGGCGAGCAGGACGGGCAGTGTCGGCTGGCGGTTGGCGGACCGCGCAGGCCCGCGGCCCGCGGCGGCCACCGAACACCCGTCCGCGTCCGGGACGACACCGGGCAGCTGGTCCAGATCGAAGCAGAGGAAGAGACGGCCTTCTGGGACTGGGCTGCGGTCGAAACCCTGCGGGCTAGAGACCGCCCCGCTGCCTGTCCGCTTCACCGTGTCCGACCCGGCCCCCGGGCAGGAGGCGAGGTCGACATCCTCAAGAAGATCTTCTGGCGGCTGGTCGCCCAGAGCCCGTTCGGGCCGGTCCCTCGCGGAGGAAGACGTAATCGGGACCAAGGTCCGCACCCTGGCCGACCGCGGAGCGGCCCGCGACCTGATTGACGTGTCCACAGCCTCCCGACGCTGGACCAACGCCGAGCTCGAGGAGTTCGGCCGCCGCCACGCCCGCGGCCCGCTTCGAGCGCTTCAAAGATCGAGCGCGAACACCCATAGCCGTCCGTGAAATGAACCGTCACCTACTGGCGGTTTTACAGGTCCACTGAGCAATCTTGAGAACCGTCGTGGCGCGAGCCATCCCGGGTTCAAATCTCACACCCACTGCACGGATGGGCCACGGGCACCTTCTGATCCGTAGCTCTATGCAGATCGGTCGTTTGTGGCTGTCCCGGTCGCACTTCGGCCGTGGTGGCCCAGTGCGGGGTGTTGGCGGTTGCTGTAGTTGCTGTACTTCGCTGCTGTATCGACAGCGTCAAGAAGCCACCGTATGCCGCGCGATTCGCACGCTCGCCAGCCGCGTCACAGTCCGGTTCGGTGAATGGTGAATGTAGAAGATGACGGTCAAGGTCTCGTCCTCGATAGTCCACGGCGAGGTGCAGTGGAGGACTCCACCGGTCGCGGTCGCAGGTTCGACGGTGCGGTCCAGCTCGATGGAGTGGACGATCACAAGGGCGTTGTCCGGCGCGTAATTGCGCTGCCATTCGGCTTCGGCCGCGTCAGGATGATCTGTCTACCGTCGGACGTCGTGCCCTTCACCTCCACGTGAAGCTTCTCGTCCCCTCGCGTCAGGTGCAGGTCGTACGGCTTGTTGGCGCCGACGTCCTTCAAGACCTCCGTGCGGTGTGTTCCTAGACAGCTCCACCACACCGGAGGTCTTCGCCATGATTAAGACCCGTTCGCGTCAACAACGCTCGTGATCAATACACCTACCAGCTCAGGCCGGCTACATCCGGAGCAGTCCTGCGGCCCCTTCAGCCCGGATCCACCGGCTTGATTGTGGTGTGATCGGTTCGGGGTCGTGCAGGGCGTGTCGGGGCTGAGTTGCGGATTCGGGCGTGGGGTGGCCGCTGGTCTGCCCAGCCTTTCCACTTTTCCGCAGTTCTCGGGCCCTTTCGGGCAGGTCGGTCGGGGAGTGTCAGGGGGCTGGTGGCGCGTGCACGATGCTGAAGAGCTGGGTGAAGTCCGTGCTCCAGGGCCAGCGTTCGGGCAGGTGCAGGGTGAGGCGGCGGGCGGAGCGGGCCAGGCGGGCGGGCACGTTGATCAGGTGGTCACGGATGGTGGCGGTGGTCGCTCTGGCATGGAACGTGCCGGCCAGTGCGCCGGCGGCGCGGGTCAGGTTGTGCGCCAGGGCGGCCTGGGCGAGCCACGCGGCATTGGCCTGGAAATGCCCGGAGGGTGCGTGGGCGAAGGCGCTGTTCTTGACATCCGCGATCACCTGCTCGACGACAGCGTGCCGTCGGTGATCACGCTCGGCATCGTTCAAGGAGAGCGGGGAGTCGGTGAACGCGGCGTGGTTGCGCCAGGTGTCAAACAGCGTGCCCTGTCCGGCGGGGACGGTGCCAGTGTTCAGGCGTTTGACGCGGCGCACGATCAGACGGGCGGTGACCTGCTGCTTCTTCGGCTTGGAAGTGAAGGCGGTGTAGCCGGTCTCGGCTATCTCGGCGTCGGAGATCCAGCACTGGCCCTCCTCGTCCCAGACCGCCTTGGGGTACTTGATCGGCATCCAGGCGTCCTCATCGATGCGGGCGATGGCGGCCTTGACGGAAGCGTTCATCCGCACGGTGATGGAGAACCGCGCGCCCAGCGCCCGGCAGGAGTTGACGACATCGGCGCCGTAGAACGCCGAGTCCGCGCGCATCACCAGCAGGCCATTCGCGCCGCAGGCGCGGGCGGTGCGGATGGTCTCGGCGACGAACGCTGCCGCCCCGCGCGCGGAGTTCGATGGTCCCTTGCGCAGCCTCGTGGCGGCGATCACCGGGGCGGCCAGGGGTGTGGAGACGATGCCGAGCAGCGCGTTCAGGCCCTTGACCTTGCTGTATCCGTAACCGGTGCCCTGCTTGGCGTAGCCGTAGGTGCGGCGGATGGTGTCATCGATGTCCACGTAGGCGACCTGGTCCGCGCCGGGCAGCAGCGGGGCGTGACGGGCCAGTTCGGGAAGGAACCGGCGGGCCACGGCGTGCAATTGCTTCACATGCCCGTGCGTGAAGGAACGCAGAAACGACCCCAGCGTGGACGGGGCCCGCACACCGGAGAACAGGCGGCCCATCGCGCCGTGCCGTAGCCGGTGCATGTCATCGATGCTGTCGGCGCCCGCGACCATGCCGCCCACCAGCGACATCACTTTCGCTGTGGGGAAGGCACCGGTGCCGTCCTTCGAGGCCGGCAGACGGATGTACTCCCCGACCAGTGCGGGCAGACCGCACCGCTCGGCCAACCGCACCACCGGCTCCAGGCCGCCGTACGCGATTAGGTTCGGGTCGTCGAACGCGGATGAGACCGCCGCTGCGGCATGGGAAGATTGCATCTCGGAAGTGCCTTGCTGATCGTGCCTGATGTGGTCCTAGAGAAACCCCATCATCGCAGGTCACAAGGCACTTCTTCGTTCCCCGAGAAACTGTCCACAGACATCAAGCCGGTGGATCCAGGTTCAGGCAGACTGCTGGTACAGGTCGCGGGTGCCTAGGGCGAGATCCTCGACCATGCCCGGTGTATGAGCATCCTCTACGCATCCCCTACACCTCTCGGAGGATCAGGGATCACCCCTGCGGGTGATTCCCACGAGGCTCGAAGGTCGCTAACCTTTCAGGCAGCGAAATACCCCCCTAGGTAACTTGGGTAACTCGCGCCGCTCCCTTCTACGGAAGGCGAGTGCCGCACAGGGGGTTCATCTGCGGGTGAGCCTCCCTGTGCGGTATTCGCCGCACACTGTAAAAGGGAGAAAAGAATGAAGATGAAAGAAGCTGTTAGGCGACTCCTAGGATTGGGTCGCGATTGCAGTCACAGCGATGAAAACTCAAGAGAGAATAGCGAACCTGCGAGTGTGCCAGCCCCGAATAATAGGGGTGGTTCGATTCGTCGAAGGTTCAAGATTGGGACCGCCGTGAGTGGCGTGATTTTGGCGCTCACTCTCATTAAGGTACTGAGCGGCACCCTAGTCGAGTTGGAACGAATTCACGATCTTGGCGGCCTATGCTCGCTAGACGTGGTGCGTGTCACTGGTACAGTTTATGAAGTTCTATGCCCCTCTTCCGACTGATTAAAGCTTAAGTAAGACGCATCGTACGCCTATAGGATTGATTCGCACTACGCTCTGGACTGATCACCCAGAGCTATGTAGAACCTGGCTAGAGTTCTTATGGAAATTTTGCGGTCCGGCATATGGCTGGACCGCCTTTTTTATGCCAGTGGAAATGCCCCAACGGGATCGGGCGCGGCTGCTCCCGTCTCGGCGAGGATCGCGGCGGTCTCGGCCTTCACGGCGGTGTCGTCCCACTCGGGTACAGGATCTTGACCTTCGTGTACGGGGTTGTTGGTGTCAGGTGTTGGTGTCAGACACCAACGGGGGACTTGACAGGACTCTGCCGCTCGACCCGCTGAACAATGCGGCTGGCCAGATCCATGAGGTTGGTAATCGAGGGGGCTTCGACGATCATCAGTCTGTCCGCTCGCCCGCTGCCGTTCGCGAAGCCGCACCCACTTTGGCGAACCAGGGAAGTGAGCCAATGGACTGTGGGGCGCTCAGCAGCGAAGAAGACCACTGGACGGTCTGACCAGGAGTGATCGGAGTAGTGGCTACGGCAGCTCGCTGAGGTGAAGCACCCGACCGACGTCAGAGCGTACGACAGCCCTGCCACCCCGAGTTCGAGAGCGTCAAGGGGCGATCCGTCCTCGGCATTCTCACTCACGAGTCGAACAAGCTCGCTGTCTGGGTGCTTTGCAGCGTAGCCGGCTGGCAGGTAGTCGAGTTCCCCACCTCAATAGCCTTGGCTATGGCCTCGAACTCGGCCTGGGTCTGGCTTGCCTGATCTACGAGGCTGACAAGGCGCTTCTCCTCATCGATCATCTTGACGGCTTCCTCGTGGCTCACCTCCCCGATGGTCCAGACGTCGCGGAAGTAGCCATAGCCCTCTTCGTCTACGTCCTCCTCGTCGGGCAGTCCCATGGCCAAGTCCGTAGGAAACGTAGGGTCAACGTCCATGTCGACGGTGGGAATCACGGGCAACTCCTACTTGGTTGACCAGCCAGACACACCGTACGTTCCCCACCCTCAGCAACCCCAGACCTCCCCAGCTCCCATCCCGTCCGCCGTCGACCCACACACCGTGGAGCGGGCGTGGTTCCTGGCGTCCAGGTGGAGCGCGCTACTGTACGAACGACCTGGACGCCAGGGGCCGCATCTGCTCGGCTCTGCCTGGGTCGATGGTGGACGGGATGGGAGCACCCCGCGCACGCCACTACGGACTCGCAGTCGGAAGCGGCGCCCTCTCCACCCCGGTGTCGGCCGATCCTCCGCCGGAGGCACTGTCTTGACCGCAGCCCACGTTCTGCGGTGATCGCCTCATGGCCGCTAGCCTCGTGTCAGGGTCTTGACCTCCGGAGGCAGGCTGCCACCGGGTTGGACGGCGAGGAGCATGACCTCGTCCGAGGTGTACCCCATCGCGATGGCGATACGTGGATTCAAGCCGTCGACGGCATAGGCCGTGGTTGGTTCGGGCCCTGCGGCATTGTCGTTGTGGCCCGGTGTGTCATCGCAGGGCGGGAACTCGGCGGGGCCGAGTGCTTTGCCTACGGTGAAGTCGACGTTGGCCACCTGCGTATAGGTGCGGCCCCCGTACATGGCAGCGATCGCGCATGACCCTTCGTCCTCCCCGCCACCGCCCTGCGTTGAACAGGCGGTTGTCAGCGCGGCCACGACCATGACCATGCCCGAGTACAACGGCAGCCGCCGCGACCGCGTGGACATGTCGGCGTCGCGGCGGCGTGAAATTCTGATTCGCATCAGTGAGGTTTTCTCAGCGTTGAGCACCTCCGATCTCGCCTGCAGAGGAGGATCGGGCAAGGGCGGCGGTCTACGCTCGCGCTATGACGATCACGTATGAGTGGCGGGGAGACTTCGACAACGCAGCCGTCAATGCGCTGCATGCAGCGGGTTTCAACCATCAGGCCCTGGAAGTCGACTGGCTGACCCGGGTGCAACGCCACAGCCTCGGCTGGGTCTGTGCACGGCATGACGGCAACCTCATCGGCTTTGTCAACGTCGTGTGGGACGGCGGTGTTCACGCGTTCGTCCTGGACACCGTGGTCGCAGAGAGCTACCGCCGCTCGGGGGCCGGAGCCGAACTCATCGCGGAGGCCACCCGGCAAGCCCGGGAAGGCGGATGCGAATGGCTGCACGTCGACTTCGAGGACGATCTGCGGTCGTTCTACTTCGACGCCTGCGGGTTCCAGCCGACGACCGCGGGTCTCATCGCGCTCTGAGCCGACCTCGCCGCGTGGTGCCCCCGGCCATGGACAGCCGTGAAGCCCCTGGTAGGACAGGTCTCACCACAAGATCATGTCTGCTGAACCAGAGGCTTCACGTTGGTCACCTATGTTGCCACGCTCGACGTCCCACGCCACGCCGTCGAGTTCCTCGCCCGGCTGCTGTCCGCCCACCGGCGGCGGATCGGTACACCGAAGGGCTCTCGCGCGCTCGGGCCGTTCCGGCAGGCGGTGCTGGTACTGCGCTGGTTCCGCGAGCGCGGCTGCGTGCACTGCCTGGCCCGCGACGCGGGCGTCTCCCAGGCCACCGGCTACCGCTACCTGCACGAAGGCATCGACGTCCTCTCCGACCAGGCCCCCGACCTGCACGAAGTCCTCGCTCGCTGCCGACGCGAGGGCATGACACACGTGATCCTGGACGGCACGCTGATCGAGTCCGACCGCCTCGCCGGCGTCCGGGACAACGGGAACGACCTGTGGTTCAGTCACGGCAGCTGTAGTTCGTGACTCGTGAGGTTCCTGTCATGCGATGGCCACTGCTGTGACGTTGTTCCAGCGGCGGTGGCAGGCCGTCGCGCGATGCTGGTGTCGGCGACGCCAGTTCGACCAGCGCAGGGCGTGTGCCGGATCGGTGTCCTGGCGGGGCCTTGGCAGGGCGAAGACCCGCAATAGCGCGAGGAGTTCGCGCGGGCTGACGGGCACCATGGCCAACTCGTCGTCGGAGTTGGCGGGGTGGGCGCGTTGCCGCTCGTGGAGGGCGCCGACGGCCAGAAGTGCGTAGGCGATCATTGACATGAGGCTCCAGCGGTGCCAGGACGTCCAGCAGGTGACCTGGCCGGTGTCGAGGTGGGCCAGGCCCTTGGCTCCCTGGAAGTCCTCCTCGACCCGCCACCTGCGGCAGACCGCGCTGACCAGCACCGATATCGGCTGCGGGTCGGGGTGCCAGGTCCGGTAGAAGGAAAGGGTGCCGGTGCGGCGGTGGCGTCGGACCAGGACCTGGCTGTGCCCGGCGGCCTGTCCGGGCGGCGCATCGTCGGGGTTCACGTCGATCATCGCCCAGTCGTAGAGCCGCTCGGCCTTGGTGCCATGGCCGGTCCTCAGCCGCATCCAGGCCCGCTTCGGCACCCGCTCCAGCAGCGCGGTGACCTTCTTCTTCCCGGCGCCCGGGGTGGTGACCCGGTGGCTGGTGGGTACCGCGATCGCGTAGCCGTAGCCCAGCGCACGGATCCGCGCACGCAACTCCCGTCCACCGTAGACCTCGTCGGCGGCCACCCACGCGGTGTGCACCCCCGAGGCGTGGGCGTCCTCCAGCATGTCGCCGGCCAGTTGCGGCTTGGTGGCGAACACCCTCTCGTCGGGCACCCCGACCAGCTCACGGCGCTCGTCGTCCGCCGCCCATGCCTCGCCCAGGTACAGCCGACGGTCGACCAGCGCGTGCCCCTCGGCACTCACGTAGGAGAGGTGTACCGCGACCTGGCACAGCCCGATCCCGCCCAGCGCCCCGGAGTACTGCCGGGCCGCGCCGACCGCGTCGAGGGACGACTTCTCATCGCCCGTCTCGTCCACCACCAACATCACCTCCCTCTCGCCGAGTTGCTCCACCGTCCAGGCCGCGACCGACCGGCGGACTGCCTCGGTGTCGAAGCGGGCCCTCGACAAGAAGTGCTGCAGGACATGCGGACCGCTGTGGCCGATCGCCTCGGCCAACGACCAGCAGTTCGCCGATTCCTTGACCATCAGCAGCCCAGAGACCATGTTCCGGCAGGTCAGCCGGGTCTCCCGGCGCGGGAAGCAGCTCGCGAACCGGCCCATCAACCCCTCGAACAACCCGTCCCACCCGGCGTGTACTACCGTGGCCTGCGCGGCCACCGCTTCTTGATTCTTCGTCACACAAGATCACGATGCCGGTGGCCGTACCCCTGCCGCAGGCACCCCACCCACCACGCTGGCCAGCGGCGATGCCTCACGCCTCACGAACTACAGCTGCCGTGTCAGTCAGAAACACAAGGCGTTCGGCGGGAACATCCAGTTCCTGTCCGGCCCGGACGGCACCCCGCTGTGGGTCTCCGACGTCGAACCCGGTTCCACCCCCGACATCACCGCCGCCCGCATCCACGTCCTGCCCGCCCTTTACAAGGCTGCGGCCGATGGCCTGCCGACCCTGGCCGACAAGGGCTACATCGGAGCCGGCATCGGCATCCGAATCCCGGTTCGCCGCCCAAAGGGCAAGTCCGAACAGGCACTTCATGCCGACACCCGCATGCTCAACATGCTGCTACGGCATGTCCGGGCCCTCGGTGAGCGCACCGCCGCCGAGCTCAAGCAGCGATGGCGGGCTCTGCAGCACGTCACGGTTAGCCCGAGCCGGATCGGCGACATCGCCCGCGCCGCCCTCGTCCTCAACACAATCTGGAAGTGATCACCGCTGAGAAAACCTCACTCATTAGACATTTAATCGCCGCTTAAAATTTCCGTAAACACTGAAGCACTTGAGCGAATCACCAGAATTCCGGCACTTGCCATCGAACGCACGTGGGACGCTTCCCTCCGGAAGCCAGGAACTCCTTGACCGCTTGACGCACAAGATCAATAGGGATTTCCGAGCGGTCTGGAAACTCAGTCGCGTTGCCCACGATGAAATAGGAAACCTCCCCCCGCCCCTCCGGCGAACCTAGCGTTACCACGTTCCCCTCAGCATCCATGAACTCCAGGACGCCCGCTTGAAGATTGTTATCAACCCCCACCAATAGTTCATGGTCGGGAAACCCGGAAGGCAGGGGCATCCTCTCCAAAGAATGCAATTCCGCCATATTATGGTAGGCCGGCGCCGTTAGGAGAGAGTCGATTAGCTCGTCGACATCCTCGGCACTGCAGATTATGGACCGATTTCCGGCGTGTTCCTTACGATAATAAGCCTCCACTCGGTTATGCATCAAGGCGCGCCTCCATAAGGCTGCGATTCCCAGCCACCATTTCCGTCGGGCCAGTGTGCCGTAAGCTGCCTCTTATTACCCAGAATTATACTCAGTACGTCATCGCACCCGAGCCTCTGCTTGCATGGCCCCTCGGGATTGTTTATATGGAGATCCGCCTTCTTAATCCCGTCCCGTAGCATAAGGGCGGCAAATTTCTGTTCGGCATCGTTAGCGCGACTTGAAGTCGACCTGCCTGACAGTACGCCCGCCTTCTGAAGCCTCTTATTGACTATGCCGATCAGTTCCGCGTCAGCCTCGCCGAAACCGCCGCCGAGCCCGACGACGGCGGCCATCCGCCGGTTTGTGTGCAGCACCCGTCCGCTCACGTTGCCGTCAACTACTGCCGTCAAACACCTTCAGCACGCCACAGCGGCCCCGCCGGAAGAGAATCCGACGGGGCCGCTGCGGTGCATCGAGAAACTCAGGAATCAGCTCTATCCCAGCCCTCGGGAACAATGTTGAGGACGTCCCGCGCTTCGCCCCCCAATGGGGCTGAAGCCCAGACAATCGAGTTTCCGTCAATACGAACCAGGAATTTAGCGCCAGCGAGCCATTTAACCCCCGGCCCTTCCGGCTCGGCCCAAAAGACATGTTCAGGAATACCAACAGGATTTAGGGAATGAGTGAGCTCCTCGATGGCATTCTCATTCGCTTCGCGGAAGATACAGCTCTCCGAAGAGATCATAAGCTCATTGAGAACGGCTTCGAGCAGATGCACGGAAAGCCGGTCTTGATAGGGCTGCCAATCGCCACCTGCTCGATTCGGATCCTTGAAAACAACAGGCGGATCAGGCTCGCCTAGCCGTTGAACGGAAACCCCCCAGAGCGCACACCTTTGATTCTCCTCTTGGATCACGAGTACGTCATCTTCGATCCTCATGCCGCCAGGTGGCAAGAGCGGGTCCTGGAACCCCATCAGCTCTTCCCTGCCTCCGCACAGGAACAGGAACCCCTCCAGAGGGCCTGGGATCTGCACACCAAGCCTCTCCTGCGCAGCAGTGAGTTCCTCTGGAGTGCAGCCAGCCCACCCTGCGGCCTCACCTCGCCATGCCCGAACCGCGCCCTGCAGCAATCTGAGCATCTCATCAGCACTGGATGGCAACACCGCGAGCTGTGCGGCTACATCGAACATCACGGCTCCCTTCACTAATGGGGATTGTCGCCCCACTCTAGCGTGCGATACCTCCCACCCTTGACATACTGGCCCACATATCCGTTCGGGCCATAAACGTTCAACTTATCGAGATCCAGGTGCTTTGCCCATCCGCCTAGACTGGATCGGCAGAACCCACAAGGGATTTTTCCTGCTACGTAGAGATCAGCAGTGCCACCGCTCACTCCTGCGTTCGCCGCCTGGATGAAGGTATCGGATTCAGCGTGTCCCATCGATTGAGGCATCACACTGGCTGGACGCGGATACGCCTGCCCGTGTCCATTCACCCCATATATGGGATCCCGCCCAGGGATATCGAGACGAGCAACCACGGCCGTTTTCCCGCCATCGGCAGCAGCCTGAAGATCGGTCAACATGTTCTGCGCATCATTAATTTTGCCTTCGGGAGCTCCCCCTCCTTCTCCCAGCGGCCCTATCTGGAAGCTGCCACCCATCGGTGAACATGCCAACTGTAGGCGCTTTTGATCCTCCGTGCAGGTTCCCTTGTTTAGGTATTTCCAGTATTCCTTGAGGGCTTTTATGATCCTCTTCGCGACAGGCGTGACCTTCGGGGATTTGCTGGTGTCCCCTACGTCGAGGCTGTAGGACGGACTCGAGCAGGCAGAGAGCGGCCAGCAGTCATTGGAGTTCGCGGATGTGTCGCTCGTGTTGCTGGTTGTGCTGCCGGAGCCGCATGTGTAGTAGCAGCCGCCGGGGCCGGTTCCGCCTGCCGGGATTCCAGGGGTGGGGCTGGCCGGTCCGGAGGGCCCGTCGCTGCGGGGTTCGTTGTGGCCGGTTCCGTCGTCGAGCCACAGGCCGGTGGGATCGCTGTTGGCCACGGGGTTGTCGCCGGCGTAGGTGTAGCCGCCGAGTTGCTGGGGGCTGGTGGCGTCGAAGACGGGGTCGGCGCTGATGAAGCGGCCCAGGGTGGGGTCGTACTTGCGGGCGCCGACGTCGGTGTAGCCGGTGGTGGTGTCCTGGGGTTTGCCGAGGTAGGAGTGGGTGGGGTCGGGCCAGGTGGTGGTGTTGGCGCTGGGTCGTGGCTGGCCGTAGGGAGTGTTCTGCTGGCGGGCGACCTGCTGGGTGGTGGTGTCCATCGAGAGGGTCGCGGTGCCGTTGGGGTCGTTGAAGAGGTACTTCACTCCACCGTTCGCGAGGCTGGAGCGGACGGCCACGGGGGTCCCGGCGCCGCCGTGGGTGTAGGTGCGGACGGCGCCGAGGAGGACGTTGGGGGTGACGCTGGTGTTGACGACGATCTCGGTGTCGCCGGCGAAGAGGGTGGTCTGGCCGGGGTCGCGGCGGATGAGCTGGTTGCCGTCGGCGTCGTACAGGTACTTGGTGGTCGTGGGGGTGGAGCCACTGGTGTCCACCTGGGCCAGGTGGCCTTCGTCGTCCCAGGTCAGACCCTGGCCGGGTCCGGTGGTGGGGGTGCGGGTGTGCAGGTTGCCGTCTTCGTCGTAGCCGAAGGCCGTGGGGTTGGTGCCGCCGGTGGTGGCGGTGAGGGTGTGGGGCTGGGCGCCGGTGGAGTTGCAGTTGGCGGTGCATCCGTTGGCGTAGGTGGTGGTGACGTTGGTGCCGGAGCTGCCGATGGCGTGGTCGACGCTCTGCTGGCGGTCGCCGATGGCGTCGTAGCTGAACGACTGCCAGTAAGAGCCCGCCGTTGTGGTGAGTGTGCCGGCCGTGGGCGGGTTGACAGTGCAGTTATTGCCGGTCCAGGCATCCGTGAGCCGGTCCAGGGCGTCGTAGCTGTAGCACTGCTGGTCGGTGACGGTGTTACCGGTCTCCGACTGCAGGTCGGTGATGGAGGTCGGATTACCGGAGGCGTCGTAGGCGTATTTGGTGTCATCGACTATCGGGCCGGGAGCCTGGGTCCGTTTGATCACACGGTCGGTCAGCCGGAGGGTCTGGGCGTCGTAGTCGTAGGTGGTCGTGGCCGGGTTGGTCGAGGCGCCCTGGGTGACCAGGGAGGGCGCGCCGAAGGGCGTGTAGACAGTCGAGCTGACATAGACGAAGGCGCTGCTGCCCGTGGTGGTCGGGTTGCCCAGCACGTCGTGGCCATAGGTGATGAGCTCGCTGTTGAGCCCCTTGGTACTTGGGTCTGTTTGCGTGGCGAGCAGCTGGTTGTTGATGGTGTAGGTGTAGTTCGTCGTGTAGGTCGACGGCAGCGGCGTCTCGGAGGCCGGGAGGGTGATCTGCGTGCCGGTCGGCTTGCCTAGGACGGTGTAGCCGGTGGCGGCGATGGTATAGCCGCCGGTGGTGCCCTGGACGTAGCGGGTCGAGGAGGTCAGGTAGCCGATGCGCTTCGTGTCGTACAGCCAGGAGGCGAACTGGAAGTTGGACTTCGCCTTGTCGCTGCCGGTGAGTTTGCGGCCCAGAAGGTCGTAGGTGTAGTCGAGTTCGACCTGCTTGGCATCCTTGGTGGACACGAGGTTGCTGGCGTCGTCGTACCCGTAGCCGCTGCTGCCCGCGTCCGGGTCGTTCTGGGACTTCTTGCGCCCGAGCAGATCGTAGTCGGACGTCCACACGGCATGGTCGGGTCCGGTGACCTGGTGCTGCTGGCCTGCGGCGGTGTAGGTGTAGGTGGTGGGTGAGGGGGTGCCGCCGGTGGCGGTGAACCCGGTAGCCGCGGTGCCGGAGAGGGCGGGGGCGGCCGTGTACTGGTCGAGTTCGGTGCTCTGGCCGCGTGCGTTGACGACCGTGGTGGTGGCGACGCCGCCCTTGGGGGGCAGGACGGTGGTCTTGTCTCCAGTGTAGGCGGTGGTCGTGGTCCAGGTCTTGGAACCGTTGTGCTGCTCGGTGACCAGGCCGGCGCGGCCGAGTCCGTCGTGGTCGGTGACGGTGGCGTCAGGGATGATCGTCTGGGAGATGGTGTCCAGGCTGGTGCTGGGGTTGCCCGCGAGGTTGTAGGCGTTGTTGGTGACAACGGTCCAGCCGTGCGAGTCGTACTGGATGTCGCTGACCGTGGTGGTCGAGTTCTCCCCAGTCACCTGCGTCTGCAGGGGGCGCAGCATGGCGTCGTACAGCGTTTCGCTGGTCGCGTAGCTGCCGTTGTCCAGCAGGGTGTTGGTGGCGATGACCGAGGGGCCTGTCCGGGACAGGTTGTAGGTGTAGGTCGTGTTCGCCGGTGCGCCGTTGACTTTGCTCTCGTTGGGCAGCCACACCCCCGCGCGGCGGCCGAGCGCGTCATAGGTGAGTGAGGTGAGCAGGCCGGCCGCGTCGGTGGTGGCGGTAGGCAGGGCTCGGGCCGGGTCTATGGTGCTGCTGGCGACGTGGCAGTCCTTGGAGCTGGTCGTGCCGGTGGTGCAGGTGGCTCCGGGGGTGACCTGGGTGGCGGTGACGACGCTGGTCGGGAGTTCTCCTATGGCCGGCGTGTAGCCGGTGGCGGTGCTCTGCGACAGGCTGGTGCCGTTGGGGGCGGTGGAGTGGGGCGTGCGTGTGGTCAGTGTGCTGCGGCCGTAGCCGTCGTAGGTGGTCGTCGCCTCGTCGACGAACGCGGTCGCGGTGGCGCCGGTGGCAGCGGACGCCTTCTGGACCAGGGTGACGTCACCTGTCGTGGGAAGCGCGGGGTTCTGCTGGCCGTCCCCGTCGTAGATGAAGGCGTTCTTGTCGTAGGAGGTGCGGACGTCGGAGATCAGCGTGCCGCCGGGAGTCGCTCCGGCTGCGGAACAGTCCTGGTCGGTGGCGATGGTCTCGGCCGGCAGCACGAGGGTGTCCACGCTGCCGGTGATGTAGCGGTTGTACGTGCAATTGGTGACGTTGTCGCTGTCTGCGGTCTCGCCGCGGTCGTCGACCTGCACGGGCATGCCGGTCGTCGGCTTGCCCAGGGTGGTGTTGTAGAAGGTGTCGGTCTCGGTCTTGCGCCAGCCGTAGGAGACCGCCTGCCGGCTGAGGCTCTTGGCGGTGCGGACCATTCGTGCTGTGAGGTCCGGCAGGCCGCTGCGGGACCGGGATGCCGTGGGCCCGATGATCGTGGGAACCGTGACGGTGGCTGTGTTCAGGCTGCCGGTGGCGCTGCTGTAGGTGTCGGTCTCGAAGACCTGCCCGGTCAGCGCCTTGTCGTCCGCGACGGAGGTCGCGCCGTCCTGGCTGGTCAGCGCTGGCACCGAGCGGGTCTTCCCGCCGGGCAGGGTGTCGCCGTTCATGCCGAGGAAGTAGTAGGTCTTGCTCAGGGTCTTCTGGTCGTAGACCTGGGCGCCGTCTGTTTTGTGGAACACATTGGGGTCACCGGTGGTGACGTCCACCTCCGGGTAGCCCCGGAACTGGCCCCAGGTGCGGTACTTGGCCTTGACGACCTCGTTGTCGTCGTAGTGCCAGCCGGGGTTGCCCTTGTAGGCGTAGTCCGTTTCCAGCTTGGGCTCGGTGCCGTCCTGGTAGGAGTTGTGCGTGTCCTCGGTGACGACCGCGGTGACCTTGTACTTGTAGAACCAGTCCATCATCGGCGCCGGCTGCCCGTAAGGCGTCCAGTACACCGGGAAGCAGGACAGCGTGTTGGTCGAGGCGAATGTCTGGGCGGCTGCGTCCGTCGGGTCGTTGGGATCACTGGCCGGGGCGCTGGAGCAGTTGGGCCGGTCGTAGGTGACGGTGGTCTGGGCGCCGGTCTCGCTGGTGACCGTCTGGATCCGGTCGTGGTACATCAGCGGCATCTGCGGGATCGTTCCGACCCGGTTGGACAGCTGCAGCGGCGGGTCGAAACTCACCGCCGGTGTGGAGGTGCTGCCCGATGCACCTCCGAGGGTGTCCAGGCCGGTGCGCTGGATGGAGTCCAGCCACAGAGTGGGGGCGTGGTCGCCGCCGTCGGGGAAGGACTGGATGAAGCTGTACTTGTCGACCTGCTTGGTCACGCCGCCCGTCTGGATCTGGGTGGTGATAGACGTCAGGCGCTTGCGCGACCAGAAGCTCGGGCCGTGGTTGGTGCAGGTGGTGGAGTCCTTGGTGCAGTTGAGGTCGATCGGCACATCCGGCCAGTACGCGGCGTTGGCGGTCGTGAACTGGCTGTCCGCGCAGGTGTTACCGGAGGGCGTGCCGGCGATGCAGCGTTCGGCGGAGGCGTCGAACACGATCTGCGCCGGCGCCGTACCCGAGTAGATGCTCGATGAGGTCATGCCGTAGTCGATGCGGGACAGGGCGCCGCCGCGGGTGTAGGCCACCGCGGTGTTCTTCAGGTCCGCGCCGTAGTAGCCGGTCTCCGGCGCGTAGTACCAGGCGGTGGCGTTGCCGTGCAGGTCCACGGCGTAGTCCAGGTTGAAGCGGTAGCCCAGCGTGCAGGCAGTGGAGGCGAAGTCGGTGCTGTCCGGGCAGTCGGACACGCCGCTGTGCGCGTGGTACACCGGCACGGTCCACACGGACTTCGTCTCGTCCTTGCCGCTGGACCAGCCCGGCAGGCGGTTGAGGCCGAAGAAGTACTGCACACCTCCCTCGGTGACCTTGAAGTACTCCCCGTTCTTGGTGCCGTTCGTGCCGTTGCTCAGGTCCTCGATCTTGGTGGTGGAGTTGTCGTCGGCGGGACGGAAGGTCTTGGTCGCGTCGTCGTAGACGATGTCGGTGGAGGTGCCGTTCAGCGACAGGGTCAGGATCTGTCCCGCCCAGCACTCGTCGCCGTCGTCCTTCGGAGCGCCGGACGAGGAGTCTTCGCTGCACGACTTGTAGGTGCGTTCGACGTAGTTCTCCGTCGAGGCCCAGCCGTCACCCAGCCACGAGGACTGGTTGTTCGTGCCCTCAGTGCGCGCGTCCTGGCTGGCGGAGCTGTACGACAGGTCCACATTCGGTGCCGCTCCGCCGATCGCCGGCGGCACCGTGATCGGGTAGGTGTAGGTGAACGCGCCGGTGTTCCCCGAGGTCGACCAGGAGCCGCCCGGCGACAGACTGGTCGCCGAGTAGTCACCGGATGAGCCGGAAGTGCCTGCGGTCGCCGCCATGACGACCATCGCACCGGACGCAGCCGTTGCCGAGCGAGGAGAGAGCACCCTGCCGGAGGTAGTGGGGGAGCCCGGCACCGAGACCTGGGTGGACAGCGGCGCACCGGGGGCCGCGTGCACAGGAGTCTGCGCCTGGCACCTTGTCAGTTTCGGCGTGGTCAGCGCGCAGGCGGGCAGCTGGACCAGGTGGAGACGGGAGGCGAAGTCGCCGCCGAAGGCGTAGCGGAAGGAGGAGTCGTCCACCCGTAGCGCGACCTTCCCGCTCCCCGGGCTGGTGCGCTGCAGCGTGAACAGCACGCCGTGGACACCGGCGGAGCGCGCGGCTTTCTGATCCAGCATCGTCACCCGCACTCGCTGCGACCGGGTGACGGCGGCTGACCGGGGCTGCGAACCCGGACCAGTACCGAGCAGGACGGGCAGGCTTCCGGCCTGTACCTGAGTCGCCTTGGCGCTCAGGCTCGCGGAGGCAGCCGCGTCGGGCAGGGTCACCACGGCGCTACCCGGCGCGGGGAGCTTCGTGTGCCCGATGGGGTCGAAGTGCTTAAACGGTTTGAGAGAGGGCCCTCGCTTGGGTGTGGCACGAGTGAAGGGGATCAGCTTGTCGTGTGGAGCGGCGGAAGCCGCCAGGTGCGGCTTGGCCGGAGAGGCCGCCGTGGCCACGCTGGCGGGCAGCAGGCCCACTACCAAGGCACCGGCCATCACCACTGCCTTGCGACGAACCCTCCGGGCAGCCCAGGCCGCCCGACCGCGTCTCCACTCCGAAATCCGCGCCATGCTGTGCGTCCCCTCCCAGCCCCGAACCGCCCAAGTTCCCCTCAACTTCGGCGATTTGAGTGCACGTCAAAACGGAGGCACACATCGGTCAAGCCCCCCGCGGACGATCACGCTACGGCCTGAGGTCGATCCAATACGCAAAGTATCTCCACAGGAAGAACAAAAGAATCACCCAAACTGGAACGCAAGTTGATACCAATGCGTCAAAAACGAACTACAGCCGGGCACTTGGCGATCCCTTGACGATGGACCCCGCACGCACAGGCCCCACAGAATGCACAGCGGCGCGGAGCCCACGGGGGGAACCGCATGAACCTGCGAAGGACCCCAACCTCGATGTCCGCTTCTCGCAAAACCGTGCGCGCGTCCAGACGCCCCACGTCGAGACCGATCGCCACCGCCGTCGTCGCCGCCCTGGCTGCCGGATCACTGGCCGCCACGGCACCGGCCCACGCCGCATCCGACGCGTCGGCCACCTCACACCAGGCCACCTCGCCGAGCAACCGCCCCAAATCCGCCGCCAGGCGCCTCAACCCCACGGAGTCGGCGTCCGCGCAGGCGAAGGCGACCGGCCAGCCGGTGACCATCGACCAGCTCACCGGCACCGGGACCCAGGTGGTGGCCAACCCAGACGGCACCTTCACCCGGACCGATACCTCGATGCCCCAGCGTGTGCAGCAGCAAGGGAAATGGGTCCCGATCGACACCACCCTGGTGCGGCAGCCGGACGGAACCTGGGCACCCAAAGCCGCCGTCACGCACGTAGCCTTCTCCGGCGGCGGCTCCAGCACGCTGGTCACGATGCGCGACGGCGCGGACAAGCTGGGCTTCTCCTGGCCGGGCGCACTTCCCAAACCGGTGATCTCCAAAGACACCGCCACCTATCCGGAGGTGCTGCCCGGGGTCGACCTCCAGCTGACCGCGGACGCCTCCGGCTACTCCTCGATCCTGGTGGTCAAGACCCCCAAGGCCGCAGCCGATCCGCGGCTGCAAAGCCTCGCGTGGAACACCACCTCGGCCAACCTCAAGCTGGCCGCCACCTCGAACGGCGGCGCGCAGGCCACCGACAAGCGCACCGGCAAGACGGTGTTCCACAGCGACACCGCGCTGATGTGGGACAGCACCGGCACCGGACAGAAGGCTGGTGGCACTGTCCGAGCCCGCACCGCGACCGTCTCGGCCGCGCGGGCCGAGCACACCGCGGCGGCCAAGGTCGGCAAGCACCGTGCCCGGGTCCATGTGACTCTCAAGCACGGAAAGCAGCTGCTCGGCCTGGACAAGTCCCTGCTCACCGCCAAGACCACGACCTACCCGGTCTATGTGGACCCTGAGTGGAGCGGCAGGCCCTCCCAGCTGGACTGGGCCCGGATCTCCGACAACGGGTGGAACGTCTACAACTCGACGTCCACCAGCGGAGGGACCAACGCCCGGGAGGGGTGGGACAACACCGCCCCCGGCAACGGTGAACGCGCCCGCACTTACTACCAGATCAACACCAGCGGCATTAAGGGTGCCGTGGTCAGCCACGCCTCGCTGTACGTGAAGCAGCTCTCCGCCGCCTCCTGCTCCGACACCCCGGCCGCCGTCTACGGCACCGACCGCCCCGCCGGATGGAGCTCGTCCTCCCTGTACTGGGGGCATGAGCCCGGGGGGCGCACCGGCGCACTCGGCACCAACCCGAAGAGCCACGAGGCCGGCACCTGCCCGGTCACGGATGGTTCCAACTCCTGGGTCAGCCCGCCGTCGCTGGAGTTCGATGTCACCTCCCGGGCCCAGAGCGCTGCGGGCGGCAGCTGGAGCAGCATGACGCTGATGGTGCAGTCGCCCGACATGAACGACGCCTCCCAGTGGAAGCAGCTCGCCTACGGTGGCGGCGCCACCCTGTCGGTCACCTACAGCTACCGGCCCAAGCTCAAGAACGGCACCGGTACCCCCGCCATCAAGCCGTCCATCGTCAGCTCGGGCAAGACGATGACCACCACCAACACCCCCACGCTGTCCGCCCGCGCGGTCGACCCCGACCTGGCCGGCGGCAGCGAGCTGGTGCGCATCGACTACAGCGTCTACAACTCCTCAGGCACCCTCGTGGGCCAGGGCTTCGGCCCCAACCTCGACTCCAAAAAACGCGCACGGTACAACACCAACGGCAGCGACTGGACCACCCCGAAGCTGCCGGACGGCACCTACACCTGGAAGGCCACCGCGCAGAACGCCGCCGGGTACTGGGTCGGCCCTGGCTCCGGCATCTGGACCAAGACCCAGACCTTCACCGTGGACACCAGCGCCCCGCCCTCCCCCACGGTGACCTCCAGTCAGTTCCCCGCCAAGCAGATCGGCGCCGCTTTCGGCGACCAGGGCACCTTCGTCCTGGGCAACAACCACACCAACAACATCACCGGCTACCTGTTCTCCCTGGACGCCACACTCGCCAGCACGGTGTACACCAGCAGCGGCGTCATCCACTTGACAGCAAGCACGAAAATCACAAAGGCCAACATCTACTACGCCACCTCCGATAACGGTCCCGGCACCGGGACCTCGGTCATCAACGGCAGCGCCTCCCCCGCCTTCGCCCCGGGCGTAACGGGATCCCACACCCTGTACGCGAAGGCGGTGGACCAGGCCGGCTCGACGTCCCTCTCCCAGACGGCCTACGTCTTCTACGCCGGGACCAGCAGCCCGACGTACGCCTACGGCGACAAGATGATCAGCGGCTGGACCGCGACCAACACCGACGGCACCACCACCGCCGTGCCCAAGGCCACGACCACCAGCACCGGCGGCCAGCTGATCAGCCAGGCCGCCGGCAGTGGCTACGACTTCGCCGACGGCTACCAGGCCATGCTCGCCAACAAAAGCACCACCTCAAAGGCCGTCAGCGGTGACAGCGCCACCTTCAGCTTCGACATCCCCAAAGACGGCCCCTGGAGCTTCGGAGCCAACCTCACCAAGGCCAAGGACTACGGCATCTACCACCTGGTCCTGGACGCGGGCCAGAGCACCCAGTCCACCCTGATCAGCGGCTTCGACGCCTACAACTCCTACACCACCACCCAGTTCCTCAACCTCGGCATCCCCAAGGACACAAGCGGGCAACTGCTCACCCTCAAACAGGGCATCCACACCCTCACCCTCACCCTCACCGGCAAGAACCCCAGCTCCACCGGCTACCAGGCCGGCATCGACGTACTGCGCCTCGGTCCCGCACTGACCTGCGCGATCAACGACACGACCAGCTGCCTGAACAACACCGCCACCAGCACCTTCACCACCACAACCAGCCCCGCCGACGCCGACGGCTCCGGCAACAGCATCAACTCCGCCGACCTGACGAGCACCTCGGGCTGGCAGAGCAACAAGACGGTCACCGTCGACGGCGCCACCGTCACACTGCCGAAGTTCGGCACCGGCACGTACGACAACATGCTGGCCTCCGGCCAGACCATCACCCTGCCGGGCAGCGGAGTCGTCAACACCGGCGACGCCCTGGTCTTCCTCGCCTTCGCCACCGGCGGCGCCGCCAAAGGCACCGGCGGCACCATCACCTACGCCAAGAACAACTGTGTGGACCTAAACAACCCAGTCGATCAGAGTTACCAGCTGGACACCGTGCCCGACTGGCTCTCCGGCCCGGCCTCCGCAGCCTCCATCAGCCTGATCCACGAGAACCACAACAACAACACCCAGACCAGCCCGACCTCCGGCCCGAAGATCTATGCCATCAGCGTCCCGCTGCAATGCCCCGGCTCGGTCATCAGCAGCATCTCTCTGCCGCTGTTCACCAACGGCGTCCAGGCAGGCCAGCCCTCCCTGCACGTCCTCGGGCTCGGCCTGCGGCCGATGACCATCACCGGCAGCGGAACAGACGCCCAGCACTGGGTCGGCACCTGGTCCTCGGTCCAGGACACCGCCAAAGTGCAGCTGTCCAGCGGCAGTACTGCCGTCATCAACGGGGGGCAGACGCTCCGCATCCCGGCGCACGTCAGTGTCGGTACCGACGACGGCAACGGCGTACGCATCCACCTGTCCAACGCCATGGGCACCACCCCGGTGACCTTCGACGCGGCCTCCGTCGCGCTGCAGGACACCACCGCGGGAGGCGCCACCGCGGACAAAGCCCCGACCCCGCTGACCTTCGGCACCTCTCCCTCCCCCTCCAACTCCGTCACCATCCCGGCGGGTGGCGACGTCACGAGCAACCCGGTGACCCTGTCCGTCACGCAACAGGCGACCGTCCTGGTCAGCCTGCATGTGCCCGGCTCGATGTCCGCGATGCCCGGCCACGCCGTGGCCCAGACCCCCGTCTGGGCCAGCGATGCCGCCAACCGCACCGGTGACACCGCCGCCACCAACTACACGCAGACCACCTACACCGGTCTGCCCTATCTCGCCGGCATCGACGTCACCACCCCCACCGCCGCCCCCACCGGCTCGCTGGTCCTCTACGGCGACCAGAGCGTCAACGGTGATACCGCAAAAGGCGACGGGAACTCCCCAAACGGCGACGGACAGCACCACCTCAGCGACGCCATCACCAACGCCCTGGTCAGCGACACCAACGGGGACAACTCCGTGGACTACGGCATCCTCAACGCAGGCACCAACAGCGCCAGCCTGAGCAACAACCTGCTGCCCCAGATCACCAACAACACCACCCCGACCAACGCACTCAATCCCCTGGACCGCAACGTGCTGACTCAGGGCAACGTGCGCACCGTCCTCGTCGCCACCGGCGCCGCCGACCTGCTCAACTGCACCAGCGACGCCAACACCTGCGCCACCAACGTGGAGAACGGACTGGCCTCCCTCAACAGCCAGCTGGGCTCGTACAACACCGACGACAGCCAGACCGGGGTCACCCAGTACTCCAACATCACCGTCTACCTCGCCACCATCCCGCCCTTCACCGCCTCCCACCCAGGCACGGCAACCCAGGAATCCGCACGTCAGCTGGTCAACAACTACCTGCTCAACAACCTCCCCAGCCAGGTCATCGACTTCGCCACCGCGGTCTCCACGGACGGCAACGCCACCTCCTCGACCGTGAAAGCAGCCGACCTCTCAGGCGGCAACCCCTCCAACGCCTACTACACCGACCTCGCCGGCCAGTACCTCAACGACACCAAAACCGTGGTCGACATCAAGCCGAACCTGATCGTCCCGCTCGCCACCGGCAGCGACACCCCAGAGGACGACTGGGAACTGGCCACCGACGGCACCGACACCAACGCAGACAACCCGCTCACCACAGTCGGCGGCGCGACCTTCAGTTCCGACGGCCCGGACGCGGTCAACGCCGGCGCCGGTGCGGCGTCCTTCGACGGCAGCACCGGATTCCTGGAAAGCGACCACACCGCCGTCAACACCTCCAGTGACTACACCATCTCCGCCTGGGTGAAGATCAACTCGGACGTCGGTGCCACCGCCATCTGCCAGGGCACCAGCCAGCACCAGGCGTTCTACATCGGCTACGACAGCGGCAACAAGGGCTGGATGTTCCAGACCACGACCACCAACGACGCCGACGCCGGCTTCCCCACCGCAGAGGGAGACAGCAACACCGCCGCCGTAGGCACCTGGGCGCACCTGCTGGTCACCTACACGGCCCCGGTCGACGGCGACTCCAGCACGGGCGTGATGTCGCTCTACCAGAACGGCAGCCTGATGGGGACGGCCAACAACGTCACTCCGCAGTACGACTCGTCCATGCCCTTGACCATCGGCGGCTGCGTCAACAGCGTCGACGCGACCACGCCGTACGCCGCCTTCCCCGGCTCCGTGGCAGACGTCCACACCTACCCGTACGCCATGCCGAGTGACCAGGCCAGCGCAGACAGCGTGATCGTTCCCATGGGCTGGGACAACGGGATGCCCGAGGACGAATGGAAGCTCGCCACCAGCGGGACCGACACCGCCGCCCTCAACCCGTTCACCGCTTCCGGCAGCGCCACCTACGGCACCGACGCACCCAGCGGGATGGCCGGCAGCGTCGTCTTCGACGGGAACACCGGCTTCCTCAAGAGCAAGCAGAGCGCGGTGAACACACTCAGCGACTACACCGTCTCAGCCTGGGTGAAGATCAACTCAGCCCTCGGCACCACCGCCGTCTGCCAGGGCACCACCCAACACCAGGCGTTCTACCTCTCCTACGACAAGCCCAGCAAAGCCTGGATGTTCCAGACCACCACCACCAACGACGAGAACTCCGACTTCCCCACCGCAGAAGGAGACCCCAACACCGGCCCCATCGGCACCTGGACCCACCTCGTCGCCGCCTACCGCGCACCCGTCGCTGGAAAGTCCGGCACCGGCTCGATGGCCCTCTACCAAAACGGCACCCTGATGGGAACCGCCACCAACCTCAGCCCCCAGTACGACTCCTCCATGCCCCTGACCATCGGCGGCTGCGTCAACAGCGCAGCAGCCAGCAGCCCCTACCTGGCCTTCCCCGGCTCCGTGGCCGACCTCCACGTCTACCCACGGACGCTCTCAGCAACCGAGGTCGGCGCACTGCACTGACCCCACCACCGCCACCCGGGCCCCGCCGCACCCACCAGGAGCGGCGGGGCCCCTTCGTGTCCTCGGCCGAGACGAAATGGCAGCGCCGCTCTGACGACACCTCGGTACCCAACGATGAAACGATCCGTCGGATCCGCGGACGTAACTCACCGGACACTGCTCTACCAACCTGACGCGCCATCAGCGCTAACGTCAGATGAGCGTCAGAAGAACCTCCCGACCGCCTCACAAAGCCGAGACACGGGGGAGTGTCATGAATTAGGTGGGAACTTCACCGGAAGGGACACCTGATGACGATCCAGAAGACTCACTCTCTCGAGACGGTGGGCGGCGTGTCGCTTGCCACTGACGGGGCGGCCGCGGACGGTGCGGGCATGAGGAGAACGCAGGAGTCCGTGGACGGGCTGGGCCTGGACCTGCTGGACGCGCTGACGCTGCTGGCCCAGGACAGGGTCCGCGGTGGTGGGCTGAGGCTGGTCGGTGAGGACGGTCTGCTGCCCGCGATCACGCAGCACCTGATGCAGGCCGCCCTGGAGGCCGAGCTGGATGAGCATCTGGCCGCCGAGGCCGAGCGCGGCGGCGGGCGGGGCTCGCGTTCGGGCGGCAACGGCCGTAACGGGTATCGCACGAAGAAGGTGATGAGTGAGGTCGGGCCGATCACGCTGCAGATCCCCCGTGACCGGCTGGGCACTTTCCGGCCCCGCATCCTGCCCAAGGGTGCCCGTCGCACCGGTGCTCTGGACGAGATGGTGCTCTCGCTGACCGCCCGCGGCATGACCTCCGGGGAGATCGTCGCGCACCTTGAGGAGGTGTACGGGATGAAGACGTCCAAGGAGACGATCTCCACGATCACCGACAAGGCCCTGGACTCGATGAACGAGTGGCGCACCCGCCCGCTCGACGCGGTCTACCCGGTCGTCTTCGTCGACGCCATCCACGTCAAGATCAGGGACGGGCAGGTCGCCAACAGGCCGATCTACGTGGCCATCGCGGTCACCGCCGACGGCTACCGCGATATCCTCGGCCTGTGGGCCGGCGACGGTGGCGAGGGCGCCAAGTTCTGGCAGCAAGTCCTCACCGACCTGCGTAATCGCGGGGTCAGAGACGTCCTCATGCTCGTCTGTGACGGGCTGTCCGCTCTGCCGGACGCGGTCGCGAACGTGTGGCCCCAAACCGTTGTGCAGCGCTGCGTCGTTCACCTGATCCGGCAGAGCCTGCGCTACGCCTCCCGGCGGGACTGGCCCGAGGTCGCCGCCGACCTCAAGCCCGTCTACACCGCCGTCAACGAGGCCCAGGCCCGCGAGCGGCTCGACGAGTTCGACGCCAAGTGGGGCCACAAATACGGCTCGATCGCCACCGTCTGGCAGCGCGCCTGGAGCGAGTTCGTACCCTTCCTGGCCTTCCCCGACTCCATCCGCGAGGTCGTCTACACGACCAACAGCATCGAGTCCCTCAACGCCCGCTACCGCCGCGCGGCCACCGCCTGCGGACACTTCCCCAACGAACAGGCAGCACTCAAGAGGATCTACCTGGCCACCCTCGCCCTCGACCCCTCCGGCCGGGGACGCAAACGCTGGAACAACAAGTGGAAGGCAGCATTGAACGAGTTCGACCAGCTCTTCGACGGCCGCCTTACCGCCGGACGGGTATAAGCCAGTCGGACCAACCAAAAACCACTAGGCCAAAGGGCCTAAAAACACCTAAATCATGATAGACCCAGACACGGCAGCCGGGTTCATCGCGCAAACCGAGTGAGTGCGTTGTGGCAAAGGGAGTCCCTGTTCGATGAGCAGGGACTATTCCGTGTGCGGAGCATGATTGCGGAGGGATAGGGGCAGGCAGCGGACGGCTTGTTGTGGATCGAGGAGGGTGCGATGCCGTCGGTGCTGGGGTTGATGGAACAGCGTGAGGCGCGGGCGAGGCGGGATCTGGAGTCTTGGACGGAGGTTCTGGAGCAGGCTCAGGCGGAGGTGGATGCCGCGCGGGAGCGGGTCGAGCGGGCCCGGGTGGGGCGTGAGGAGCTCGTGTCGGTGCTGGCCGAGGAGAGCGACGTTGATACGCCGGTTTCCGTGTCGTCTGGCGGTGAGACGGCTGCCGGTGTGGGATCGAGCGGCCCCGGCGCGGGGCAGGGCGAGCGGCCGCCGGTGTGGCGGTCGGGCATGGGCGAGGAAGCGCTCAGGGGCTTGTACCGGGAGGTGTTCGCCGCGGTGGTGGCTGCGTCGGGGCCGGTGAACGGAGTGGAGCTGACGCGGGCGGTGGGCCGGGAGGCGGAGATCAAGAACGAGGTGGAGAAGATCCGTCACCGTGCCTATGTGCTGGAGAAGCGGGGCTGGCTGGTGCGGGCGGGGGACGGACGGTTCATGCCCGCGCCCGCAGCAGTCGGCCGGGGCGCCTCTCCGGCCAGCGCGGAGCGTCCCCGGCCAGGCGCCTCGACAGCCTGATCACAGCGGCCCACCACACCATCTGGGTGTGGTGGTCGGGGCGGCGTTCGTGGTCGCGGTTGAGGCGGCGTGAGCGGGAGAGCCAGCTCAGCGTGCGCTCCACCACCCACCTGCGGGCCAGTACGACAAATCCGCGCCTGCCGTCGGAGCGGCGCACGACCTCGATCCGCACTCCGTGGCGGGCAAACGCCTTCGCCAGTGCCGGACCCTGGTAGGCGCTGTCGACCCACACCAACTTCAGCAGCCGGCCCGGCTGGTCCATGAACGTCTCCAGCAGCGCGGGGGCGGCCTTGGAGTCGTGCACGTCGGCCGTGGTCACGGTGACCTCCAGGAGCAGGCCCTCGGTATCGGTCAGGATGTGACGCTTGCGCCCGTCACGTGACTTCCCGCCGTCGTATCCGCGGCTGTCCTCGCCGACGGTCTCGGAGGCGTCCACCGACTGACTGTCGATGATTCCCGCGCTGGGCTCGGTGTTGCGGCCTGCGCGTTCCCTCGCCACGCAGCGCAGGCGTTCGTGCAGCTCACGCACGTAGTCGCAGGCCCGCCAGCGGCGGAAGAAGTCGTAAACCGCCCGCCAGTACGGGAAGTCGACCGGCAGGGCCATCCACTTCACGCCGTTGTCGACCAGGTAGCGCACAGCGTCGAGCATCTCGCGGTGGCAATACGCCTCCGGACGCCCGCCCTGCTTGAGGAGCCAGGCCGGTACCGGCATCGCCGCGCGGACCTCGGCCCACTCCGCGTCCGTCATGTCACTGGGATAGCAGCCTGCCCGCCGTCCCGGAGCGATCGAACCGAACCTGTGCGCGTAGCAGTCGCACTCCGGGGTGACCGCGGTGGACGCGGGTACAGCAGAGATGGTCAACTGGTCGGACAACGGGTCTCCTTGCTCGTGACCGGCCTCAACAACCACGTCACTACCAAGGGGCCCGTTTCTTCATGCCCGCGACCACACCGGCAACTCTGTCCGAACGATCACCCGCGCCGCAGGCTTCGAACGAGATCCGGTTTGCCACAACGCACTGAAACACCTGGTCAGCCTGCCTTCTCAAAAATATCCGACGCAGACCACATCATGCTCACCGGGAAACAGGTCGAACGAGTCGCAGCCTGCGACAAAACCGCAGGTCAGACGCCCTTCCCAACAGGCTCCAGAACCGCCACGCACTCCACATGCGAGGTCATCGGGAAGATGTCGGCCTGAGCGAGTCACGGAAATGCCCAGGTCGCAGCCGTTTTCTCGTCTCACGGCCTTGCGTGCGGGCGCCCAGAGCGTCAATCGAGCGTCACGGCCGCAGTCCGTCCCTCCCGCTCAGGGCAGAACAGGCTGCGACAACCAGCTCACCCGGCAGGATCCGCCTCCGCACACTCCGGACGTCAGCTCGCAACATCGTGACCCGCAGCACTTCTCCGGCCGCCCTAATAAAGCCAGCCCTCCAACCCAAAGCGCCGCGCACCCACGCCGAGGGACCTCTCGGGAGCGGTCGCCGAGGACCTCGCGCTGTACCGGGAGAAGTTCCGGCGACGCCTACCGAAGTCGCTGGACGAGTTGCAGGACCCCACTCAGGGGGTCGTGGAGCTGCCGCTGCACATGGCCTGGTCCGGGATGGCCTCGTACGACATGGCCAAGCCTCGCCAGCGCATGGGCCTGTACCGCACCGTCCTGCACGAGGGCCTGCACGACGATCTGCCTTGCTACCTCAACCGGGGCCTGCTCCTCCAGATGTGGCCAGTGCTGCGCACTCTCGTCGGTCGCACCGTGCGCGCCGTGTGGGAAGACGCCTTCCCCCAGCTCGCCTCCCGCACCCGGGCAGCCGCGTGACGGACATGCCGGATCTGCACACGCGGTTCCTGGCGGATGTGATCGCCCTCGGGGCCCCGTATCCGCTGGTCCTCACCGGTGGATACGCCGTGCGGGCGCGCGTGAACCGCCCCAGCCAGGACCTTGATGTCGCCACCGAGAACCCGGCACCCGAAGCCGCCGCCCTCAAGTGCGTCTACATGGCGCTGATGAGCATGGACCCGACAGGGAAGGGCCGCTAGAGGTGGACCATGCGCTGGAAGGCCCCCTTGAACGCCTTCCAGATCGCCTTTGAAGGCCGCCTCACTCCCACCAACCACTGACCGCTTCAACAACCAAGATCAGCCGTTAAATTAAATTGACACACCCTTCACCGGGAGTCAGCGCATTGTCAGCGGGTGGGTTCGAGCCGGGCCGCGGTGGTGTCGAGCAGGAGTTCGGTGAAGGTGCTGGCGGCGGGGGTGAGTGCGTGGTCGGCCATGCGGACCAGGAGGATGCGGCGCACCGGAGCGGGCGGCAGCAAGGGCAGGACGCTGACGCCGGGGCGGATGCCTTCCAGGGCGAGAGTGGGGGCGAGGGCGACGCCGATGCCGGCGGCGACCATGGCCTGGGCCTCCTGGTAGTCGTGGGCCTCGTAGGCGATCTGGGGTTCGAAGCCGGCGGCGCGGCAACTGCGGTCGAGGGCCTCGGCCACGGGGTGGTGCTCGGCTCGCGTGATCCACGGGTCGTCCGCGAGGTCGGCGAGCGTGGCCGAGTCGCGCCCGGCGAACGGGTGCTGGTCGCTGACGAGGAGGGCTGGCGGGTCGTCGAGGAGTGGCGTGACGACGACGTCCTCGCGGTCGATGCGGCTCCAGTCGTAGTCCCACATCAGGGAGAGTTCGATCTCCCGGTTCTCCAGCATCGACCACAGGCCGGCGATGCGGGCGCTGCGCACCGTGAGCCGTACGTCGGGATGCGCCGTCCGGAAGGCGATGACGGCCCGGGGGAGCAGTGAGGCGCCGACGGTGGGGAAGGTGCCGATACGCAGGGTGCCCGCGCGCAGGCCGGCGAAGTCGGCGAGCTCGTTCTCCGCGGCCGTCAGTTCGCGTTCGATCCGGGCCGCCCGGTCGGCCAGGGCGCGCCCCGCGTCGGTCAGCGTGACCCCTCGCGCGTGACGCTCCAGAAGGGGCTGGCCCGCCTCCGCCTCTAGGCGGCTGACCTGCTGCGACACCGCCGACGGGGTGTAGTTGAGGGCACGTGCGGTCGCGGTCACCGAGCCGCGGCGGGCGACCTCCGCGAAGAGCAGAATACGCCGCACGTCGAGCACTGCCTCACCTCAAGACTTAACCCCAGCTTAATGCCTCTATAGATTTTGGAGATTGTACTTCACGCCGACGTAACTCACCGTGGATCCCACCACCGGGCAGAGAAGCCTCCGGCGGATCCGGAGTTCCCGGCTATTTTCACTTCTATGTCCGCATTCATGGGGAGTCTGTTGTGTTGCGTCTGCAGGGCGAGATGATCCGCGGAGGAACCAGCAAGTGCTGGATCTTCGCCCACCACGACGTGGCGGCGACCGGCGTGGACGTCGACTCCGTCCTGCTGGCCGCCTTCAACGCCGCCGACCCCCGCCAGATCGACGGCGTCGGCGGCGCCACCTCCACCACGTCGAAGGCCGCGGTCGTCCAGATCTCGGCCGAGGCGGACGTCGACATCGAGTACGCCTTCGCCCAGGTCGGCATCGGTGACGAACGCGTGGAGTGGGCGAGCAACTGCGGTAACTGCGCCACCGCGGTCGCCCTCTACGCCGTTCACCACGGCCTCGTACCGATCACCGCGGACACCACCACCGTCCGCATGCGCAACGTCAACACCAGGGCCCGCCTCACCGGCACCATCTCCACCCCGTGCGGTATCGCCCCGGACGAGGGCGTGGCGTTGGTGCCCGGCACGGCCGCGCCCGGTGTGCCGGTCCTGCTCGGCTTCGAGGACCCGGCGGGCTCCACCACCGGGCGGGCGCTGCCCACCGGCCACGCCGTGGACACCCTGACCGGCCCCGAAGGTCCCGTGGAGGCGACCCTCGTCGACGCCGGCGCCCCCGCCGCGCTCTTCGAGGCCAAGGCTTTCGGCCTCGACGGCACCGAGTCCCTCACTCAGTTCGCCGCCGTCGTCCCCGCGCTCACCGTGCTGCGCCGCCAGGCGGCCCTCGCGATGGGCCTGGCCAAGGAGAACGACCCGGTCAGCCACGCGGTCCCGAAGGTCGGCATCGTCGCCCGTCCCGCCTCGTACCGCACCACCCATGGCATTCTGGTCAATCAGGACGAGTACGACCTGGCCGTCCGGATGGTCTCCATGCACGCACCCCACCCGGCGATCGGCCTCACCTCCGCCGTCGCCCTGGCCACCGCCGCCGCCACCCCCGGCACCCTTGCCCACCGTGTCGCCCGGCAGACCGCCGACGGAACGCTGCGCCTGGGCACCCCCGCGGGCGTGATCACCGCCCAAGCCGTCCCCGCACCGGACGGCGCGTCCCCCACGGTGCTGCTGCACCGCGCCGCCCGGCGCATCGCCCGAGCCGAACTCCTCGTTCCCGTCCTGGAAGGACGCCCCGCATGAGCCGCAACGACGCTGCCCCGGGTACCGTCACCGCTCCACCGAGCCGCCTGCGCCGGCTGCTCTCCCACCTCTACATCCAGTGCCTGATCGGCATCATGGCCGGCGCCGTGGTGGGCTGGCTGTGGCCCACCTTCGGCGCCGAGCTCAAACCCCTGGGCGACGGGTTCATCGCACTGGTCAAGATGATGATCGCGCCGATCATCTTCTGCACGGTCGTACACGGCATCGCCTCCATGGACAACCTGCGCGCGGTCGGCCGGGTCAGCCTCAAGGCGCTGATCTACTTCGAGGTCCTCACCACCGTCGCCATGGTGATCGGCCTCGTCGTCGTCAACATCGTCAAGCCCGGCAGCGGACTGCACATCGACGTCGCGTCGCTCTCCACCAAGGGCCTGCCACCGGCCGCGACGGAGCACGAGGGCTTCGTCGAGTTCGTCCTGGCGATGATCCCGGCCACGCTGGTCAGCGCCTTCACCGGCAACGACATCTTGCCGGTGCTCCTCGTCTCGGCGCTGTTCGGCTTCGGCCTGCACGCCAGCGGCGAGGCCGGCCTGAGCATCGCCCGCGGTATCGAGAAGTTCTCCACGGTGCTCTTCACGCTGATCCGCTGGATCATGCGGCTCGCCCCGATCGGCGCATTCGGCTCGATGGCCTTCACCATCGGCAACTACGGCCTGGACACACTGAGCCATCTCGCCCTGCTCGTCGGCTCGTTCTGGCTCACGGCGCTCTTCTTCGTCCTGGTCGTCCTCGGCACGGTCATGCGCCTCAACGGCCTGCGCATCCTCCCCTTCCTGCGCTACATCAAGGAGGAGCTGCTGATCGTCCTGGGAACCTCGTCCACCGAGCCCGTTCTGCCGCGCATGATGGCCAAGCTACAGCACGTGGGCGCCTCGAAGCCGGTCGTCGGCATCACAGTGCCCGCCGGCTACTCCTTCAACCTCGACGGCACCGCGATCTACCTGACCATGGGCTCGGTGTTCCTCGCCCAGGCCCTCGGCATCGACCTCAGCCTCACCCAGCAGCTGTCCATGCTCGCGATCATGCTGCTCACCTCCAAGGGCGCGGCCGGCGTCACCGGCTCCGGATTCATCGCCCTCGCCGCCACCCTCAGCGCCGTCCCGCACGTCCCGGTGGCCGCCCTCGCCCTGATCTTCGGCATCGACCGCTTCATGTCCGAGGCCCGCGCCCTCACGAGCCTCGTCGGCAACGGCGTCGCCACCCTGGCCGTCGCCCGATGGGAGGGCCAGCTCGACGAGGACCGCGCCAAGGCCGTCCTGCGCGGCGAGATCCCCTACGTCCCCGTCCCGGTGACGCCCGCGCCCAAGCCGAAGGCCGTGACGCCCGAACCGGCCCTGGAGCCGGTGCCCTCCATCGGCTGACACAGCCGCGGATCCAGGAGGCCGGTCCGGAGCACCCGCTCCGGACCGGCCCTTTCCCACGACAGCAGTGTGTACGTATACGACCGGGCCCGGGGACGTCATCGCGGTCGGCGGCAAAAACGCAGCTTCAGCGCCGCACAGTCCGCCCGCGGGCAGGGCGCACGCGTCCTGACCTGGGACTTCGGCGGCTGGGTGACGCCGAGGGACTCCGCGAGTTCCTCGCCCCTGCGGGTGGACACACTCAGCGGCCAAGCAGTGGCCACCACACCGATCAGGGCCCTGCGCGGTCCGGCGGCGCCGTTCCAGGAGCCAGTGCGGGAAGTAACCGCCCCTGCCGCAGCTCACGCACACTGGGTGGCGGGTCGTGGTCATCCCACGCCGCTGCCATAGCTCGTCAGTTGGGCCGGGTAGGCCGTGGGAGAGGCTCAGTGGGTGCTTCCCGCAGCGCAGCTGAGGCAGACCCGTCTTACCAACGACCTCGGCAGCCCGCTGGACGACGAGGCGGCGCTGAACCTGTGGCACATGGTGTGTGCGGAGGAGGGGATCTACGACTTCGACGCGGAGTTCCTGGCCTCCGAGTTCAAGCACGTGATCCTGGCCCAGGGGTGCGGCTCGAGAGAACAGTACCCCGCACGAGAGTGGGCGCCTCAGCGCCCACGTGTACTTCTTTCCTGCGAGGTCGCGAGGTGCTGCTAAACCTTCTCAGCCACCACCCGGGCGTGCTCGACCGTAAGCATCTCGACGTCCACTACGTCAGAGGTCAGGATCGTCACCCGACCTGGCTGCGCCAGCGCCGTCGCACACAGCATGGCGTCAATGGCGTACTCGTGCCCGTGCAGCCCGGCACCCCGCAGTAGGACTGCCGCCGACTGCGCGACAGCCTGGGTGACCGGCTCGACGCGGAGGCGGGAAAGGGTCCACTTCAGCGCGGCGTCATTGATCCTCGGGTGGATGACCTCGACCAGTACCGCGGCCGAGGTGATCACAGGCAGATCCGCGTCACGAGCTGCCGTCAGCCACTCGTGAACCTCTTGATCCCGCTGGACGGCCTTGGCCAGACCCTCACTGTCCAGAACCAGGGCTCCACTCACGCAGCAGCCCCGGACTCGGGCGCAGAGCCGGTGAGCTTGGCCCGCTTGGCAGCCACGGCCTCCGCATCTGCCGGACCGTGGGCCTTTTCGAAGTCTGCGATGAGCTCGTCCAGGTTGTCGCGCTCGATCTGGCGCTGCGCAGCCCGCTCGAGATACGCGGAGACACCACGCCTACCCACCCGCTCGCGGATCGCCTGCAGAGTGCCGGCGGTCAGCGACACGGAGATACCGCTACTCGGACCGTCTCCCGGGAGGAAGTCATCGCCATCACCCATGGAACTATTTTGGCATTCGAAATGCTAAAGCGCCACCCGTCCACGGCGCGGCACGACTCCCGGAATCAACGGACCCAGTCACGCACGCATACGCGGCCCGGGAGTGCGATGGGGCGTCAGAACGTGCGTCGTTTGAGCGTCAGCAATCCAAGGACTGCGCCGCTGCCGCTGACGCAGCAGTCGACGCCCCTGCCTGATACCGCAGGTCAGACGGTATGCGGGCAGCAAATCCAACGATTCACCCGTTGGATAGACGGAAACACGTCGAGCTGACGCACCGACCCAAGAAGATGCAGGTCAGTGCGCCTTCGCCACCGGCTCCAGGACCGCCACGCACTCCACGTGATGCGTCATCGGAAAGGTGTCGGCCTGGACGCAGGCAGGAAAGCAGCAGGTCAGAGATGCTTTGGGGTCCCGAATGAGGGCCGCCGGGCCCCCGGAGCGTCAAATGAGCGTCACGGCCCTACGCCTGTTCGGCAGGCGAAACGCCTGGTCGCGCGGGGCTGGCTGGCCGGGCCGACGCCGGGCCGGTTCATGCTCGCGCAGGGTGCGGCCGGGCCAGGCGGCGGGTCATGAGCAGGATTATCGACCAGTAGAACATCGCCTCAGCACTGACGGTGCGGCGCCCCGGTGTCTCTGGGTCTCTGGACCTTACGACGGCCCGTCCAACCCACGAACAAGGTAGGACCGCTTGGGCAGGACCACGAAGCCACGCATGTCGTCGCTGCGCTTGACGATCGCGAGGACCAGCGCAAGCGCGGCCAGGCAGTGCTCGACGAGGCTGCCGGTGTAGCCGCCGTCGGCCCAGACAAGGGTCAGCCGGTGGTGCGCATCGGCCACCTGCTCAAGCAGGACCTGGGCGGCGGCGCGGTCTCCGGTGTCCGCGGCGGTGACCATCACCCCCAGCAGCAGACCGAGGGGGTCGACCACGACGTGCCGCTTGCGCCCATTGATCAGCTTGCCGCCGTCGAAGCCACGGCTGTCCGACCCGACGACGGCGACCGGGTTCGACTCAGTTCCGATCAGGAGACGGATGTCGTGGTGGACGATGGGGTGGGAGCGGCGCCGTGGCGGCGTTGACGGCGGCTGTATTCGGTGATCGCGTGCCATAGGTGGCGTCGGTCGATGTCGGGCCAGAAGTCGGGGGTGAAGTGCAGCTCGGCGTAGGCGGTGTGCCAGGGCAGGAAGTTGGAGCTGCGTTGTTCGCCCCCGGTACGCCACAGCAGGTCGACATCCGGCATGTCGGGGTGGGGCAGGTGGCGGGCGAAGTCCCTTTCGCTGATGTGGTCGGGGTCGAGTTGTCCGTCGTGTACGTGGTGGGCGAGCGCGGCGGTGGTGCGGGTGATCTCGTCGCGGCCGCCGTAGTTGATGCACATGGTCAGCGTCAGGCTGGTGCGGCCGCGGGTGGTGCGCTCGCGTCGGCGGAGCAGGTCTACGACGTCGGTGGGGAGCTTGCCGGTGCGGCCGTGCCAGCGCATGTGGACGTCGAGATCACGGAAGGGGTTGTCGGTCAGCTCACCGCGGACGACGTCGAGGATCGCGTCGACTTCCTCGGCGTCGCGTTTCCAGTTCTCGGTGGAGAAGGTGTACAGGGTCAGGTGGCGCAGGCCGATCTCGAGTGCGCCGTGGACCGTCTCGCGCATGGCGGCGGCTCCGGCTCGGTGCCCGGCGTGCCGGGGCAGGCCGCGTTGTTGGGCCCAGCGGCCGTTGCCGTCCATGATCACGGCGACGTGGACGGGCATCTGCTCGGCCGGGATTCGCGGGGGAGGGTGGCCGGCGGGGTGGGGAGGTGGTGCGCTGAACGTACCGTTTCGCGCTGCCCGCGCGGCGGGCAGGGCGTCGTGCCGGGTTGGGCGGTGCGGGGGTGGCACGGTGACGGGGGTGAGGGTCCAGGCCAGGGCGGCGCGGGTTCGGGCGGGGGCGAGGATGCGGGCGCTGGTGAGGAGGCTGGGGCGGGGCGGGGTGCGCAGGAGGGCGGGACCGGCGTTGGTGATGGCGTCGAGTTGGGCGCGGAGCAGGTCGGCCATGGTGTTCAGGACGGTGGCGGGTCCGGGATGCATGCCCCGGGTGAGAGCGGGCTGGGTCACCCACCGGCGGGCCAGACCGCTCAGGTGGGTGACCAAGCTGCTGACAGCGGGGCTCCAGCGCAGGTCTGCCAGGTCGCCTGCGGCTTCCGGGTAACGGTCGAGGGCGTCGTCGGGCAGGAGGAGATCGCCCTGGGCGAGGTCGGCGGACAGGTCGGTGAGGATGTCGGTGAGCCGGAAGCCGTCAAGGAACTCCTCGTAGATCTCCTGGGTGTCCAGGCGCAGTGCCACGGGGACGCCGGCCTTGTCGAAGAGTTCGCGGACCCGGTCGAACCAGGGCAGCAGGTTGCCGCGGCCCCAGGAGCGCCAGGCGCTCCAGTCGGCGAAGCGCCGGCCATGGGCGTCGTCCTGGACCAGGGACATCGCATCGTGCAGTTCGCTCAGGTCCAGGCGCCAGCGCTGCGCGGTGTCCACCAGCGCGTGGCGGACCAGGTCCGTGCTGGTCCCGGTCATCAGCTCGCGCTCCAGCGCGGTGATCCACTGCTCGACCCGTGCGGCCCGCTCAGGCGGGGGGACGGTACGGTCGTCGGCCAGGTCGTCGATGGCGTTGGCTGCCGCCCACAGGGCCCAGCAGGCGGGGCGCAGTGCGGCGGGCACCAGTTGGATCAGCGCGTACTCGGCCCGGTCTTGCTCCCTGGTCAGCTGCCGGCAATGCCGGTACGCCGCCCGCAGCGTCCGATCATTGCCGATCACCGCCCGGGACGACTTCGCCAGGGGCCGCGCCGGCGTCGTCACTGCGGTCTGCTGGACCTGGGAGGTGCGTTCATCCGTGGCTGTCACATCGCGCCCAACGATGCCGGCAGGCATCCGGTTGCGGCCTAGTCGCGTCATGTCACAGCAGGTCAACGGTCTGCTGATGCCGGGCGGACTGCTCCGACACAGGCCCGTGCGGTGTCACCGTCAGGGTGGTGCGGGTACGCCGGTGGAAGGCGAGCAGGCCCAGCAGCGCCGCCGCGGTGAACCAGGCCAGCTGCCAGAGCACGTACCGGGGTACCGAGACGGAGGAGAAACCTGCGGCGGTGGCCGCCTGCATGGCGCCGTAGGACGGCAGGAACCGGGTGATCGTGCTGCCCGCACCAGAACTCGTGATCGGGTTTTGCAGCAGAAGATCCACGATGCTGGTCATCACGATGGCGAACATGCCCTCGACCTCGCGGCGCAGCAGCGCACCGAAGCCGACCCCCAGCACGCCATAGGTCAGCCCGGCGCAGAAGAACGCCGTGGTCAGCAGCACCGGCTGGCGGGGTGTCCAGGTCAGGCAGGTCACCGCGGTGGCGTATGCGGCGATCAGGGCGCAGACGAAGGTGAGCGCCACGACCTTCGCCGCGACCAGATGTGTGCGGGGATAGCCGGCCATGGCCAGACGCCGGTCGAAGCCGCTGCTGGTGAAGGTCGCGGCGAACATGAGGAAACCAGTGATCAGAGTGACGGCGTTGAGCGCGCCGCTGATCGCGGTGATCTCGTTACCCCGAGGAGCCAGCAGCTCCCCGGTGGCCCGCAGGTGCAGACGGGCCGGGGTATCGGGGATCGCAGCGTGCGCCAGCAGGACCCACACGGGCAGGAACAGGGCGATCAGCACCACGGCAAAGCGGTTGCGGGCGTGCTCCACCAGCGCGTACCGCGTGGCCGTGGTGAGCAGCATCATCTGATTCCTCATGCCACACCTGCCATCTGCGGCTGAAGCCGGCCGCCGCTCAAACACCACAGCTCATCCAAACGCTCGGTGTCGTAGGCCAGATGGGAAACCACCAGGACCGAACGCCCCCGATCACGCAGACGGCCCGCCAGTTGCCAAAACCGCAGGTAAGTGTCCCAGTCGAACCCTTGGTACGGCTCGTCCAACAGCAGCACCTGCGGATCGTGCATCAACGCCAAAGTGAGGTTCAGCTTCTGCCGCGTGCCGCCGCTGAGCACCCCGGCCCGCTCATCGACGTACTCGGCCAGGCCGAGCACCTCCATCACCTCCTGAGCGTGTCGCAGGTCATCCAGCCGGAACGCCGCCTGGAGGAAGGCGAGGTGCTGGCGCACGGTCAGCGCGTCGTTGAGCACCACCTGCTGCGGGCAGTATCCAAACCGGCCGGCGTGTCGAACCTGGCCGCCGGACGGCCGAAGCTCCCCAGCCAGGATCTTCAGCAGGGTGGACTTGCCTGCACCGTTTTCTCCCACAATGCCGGTCAGCGCCCCTGCCGGCAGTCGCAGATCGACTCCCCGCAGCACGCGCCGTTTCCCGTAGCAGTGGTGCACATCAATGACTTCCACCAGTACAGCCCCAGCCAGCACACTCGACGACGGTGATCCACTGCGACAACGAATGCGTTGGGGGAGAGAAACGGGCCCCCGTAAGACGGGATGCCTTCAAGCTCACGACTGCACCCTGGGCGGTAACCCTCGCGGACCTGAAGAACTGGGTCCCGATCGTGGGCATCCAGCACGAGTACAGCCTCGTCGAGGGCACCGCCGACCGTGAGCTCCTGCCCATGGCCGAGAGCCTCGGGCTCGGCGCAGCCCTGTGGTCCCCGCTCGGCGGCGGACTGCTCACCGGCAAGTACCGCAGCTCCGCCGAGGGACGCCTGAGCGACCTGGGCATGGTCATCCACACCGAGAGCACCGGCCAGAAGACCGCCGTCGTCGACACCGTCCTGGCGATCGCCGAGGAGACCGGCGTGACGCCCGCCCAGGTGGCGGTGGCCTGGGTGCGCGAGCGTGCCGCCCGCTCCGTGGCCACGCTCGTCCCGATCATCGGCCCGCGCAGTCTCTCCCAGCTCGACAGCTACCTCGGCGCACTCGACGTCCAGCTGACCGATGAGCAGTACACCCGCCTGGCCGAGGTCAGCGCGGTGCCGCTCGGCGTGCCCCACGAGGGGATCGCCGCCTCCCTGGACCGCCTCCAGGGAGGCGCCGCCGACCGCGTCACCGCCCCGGTCGTGCCGGTGGCCTGATGGGTGAACGCGGCTGAGGACGAGGTGCGCCCGCGCCGCAGCCAGGAGAGCAACACAGCGGGAGCGGCTGCCGGTCGCCGCAGGTTTCGGCGGTCTGTCAGACGATCTTCAGGTCGTAGGGGCCGGCGAGGGGGACGTAGCCGTCGTTCGTCTGAATCCACAGCTGGTAGCTGCCGACGGGGAGATCTCGGGAGGTCGGGATGGATACCGTGCCGCCGGTGTCCCGGACGTATTGCCAGCCCATGACGACACATGCTCCCTGAGGCGAGTCGACGCGGACGGCGCTTCTGTGCGGCCGTTGGAAGGGTCGTGCACGTGCAGGGTTGGGCAGCGGGCCGCAGGGGGAGTCTGTGTCCTGCGGCCCGTCAACTGACGTGGAGCCACTGTGACATAAGTGGCCGCTGTCCTAGTAGGGCTTTGTTAGGTCCTGTGGTGGGGTTCGGGTGTGGGGGCGGGGTGGCCGCATATCGAGCAGGCGCCGGTCCAGGTGGCCAGGATCTTCTGTAACGCGCGCAGAACCGCGTAGAGGGTCAGGCCGGCGCAGGGACTTTTGGGTCGAGGCGGAGCATGGTGCAGAAGGCCTGGGCGAGGGCGGCCAGGGTCACGTGCCGGTGCCAGCCGAGGTAGCTGCGGCCTTCGAAGTGGTCCAGGCCGAGGCCGTCCTTGAGCTCACGGTAGTCGTGCTCGACCCGCCAGCGGATCTTGGCGATACGGACGAGTTCGCGTAGCGGGGTGCCGGCGGGCAGGGTGGAGAGCCAGTAGTCGGTGGGCTCGGCGGCGCCGGGTGGCCATTCGGCCAGCAGCCAGCACTCGGGCAGACTGCCGTCCAGGTCACGGGGGATGTCGCGGTTGGCCGGGCGCACGCGCATGGCCACGAAGCGCGAGCGCATGTCGGCCCGTGGGTTGCGCGGACCGCTCTTGGTGCCCTGGCGCCAGGTGACGGTGCGGGCGGCGCCCCGCCCGGCGGCCAGGACGAGGTCACGCAGGGTGCTGTGCGGCATCGGGTAGGCGGGCCGGGGCGGGCGGCCGCGGCCGCTGTAGGGCGGACGCTCGGGCAACGCCTCACCGGGGTAGGCGGTGGTGGTTCCTTTGACGGCGACCGCGTAGGCGAGACCGCGTTCGGTCAGGCCCAGGCGGAAGCCGGTGGCATCGCCGTAACCGGCATCGGCGACCACCGGCAGACCGGGCAGTTCCCACTGGCCGCGGACCTCGTCGAGCATCTCCAGCGCCTGGCGCCACTTCTCCTTGTGGCGGACCTGGTCGGGGATGCCCGCCCGCTGGCGGCGTCGGCGGATCGCCTCGGCCAGCAGCGGGTCGTCCCCGGATGCGGCGTCGTCCCAGCTGTCGGGGATGAACAGCCGCCAGTTGACGGCCGCTGAGGCGTGGTCGCTGACCAAGTTGACACTGACCGCTATCTGGCAGTTTCCGCGCTTGCCCAAGGCGCCGCAGTACATCCGGGCCACCCCAGGGGAGTCGTACCCGTCCTTTGGGAAGCCCGTGTCGTCGATCGCATACGCCTCCGGGGTGATGTGCGCCGCTGCCCACCGCGAGACCCGGCGCCGCACCTCGACGTAGTCCCAGGTGGAGGAGGAGATGAACTGCTGCAGCTGCTGGTGGTCCACGCCCAGACGCTCGGCCATCGGCTGCATCGACTTGCGCTTGCCGTCCAGCATCAGCCCACGCACGTACAGCTCGCCCTTGGCCCGCTGGTCCCGGCGTTTCACCGTGCCGAGCATCTCGGCTGCGAACGCCTCCAAGCGGGGGCGGATCTCGTCCATCTCCTCAGGTGTCACACCTGACAGGACATCACGAGACTACCTCGGAACGATCAACCAGGGTACGTAACAAAGCCCTACTAGAGCCGGGGAACTTCAGAGACGGAGTTGATGCATCGTGGAACGACGCATGTCGGTTGCGACGCACTGGGGCAGTTTTGTCGCGGTGGTTGATTCCGGTCGGCTGGTGCGAATCGAGCCGAGGGGCGATGACCCCGCGCCGTCGCCTATCGGACCCGGAATGGTGACAGCCGCCGACGACAGCGCCCGCGTGCTGCGCCCCGCGGTGCGCAAGGGCTGGCTGAACGGCCTGCCGCGCGCCCACGACATGGCCAGGGGCGCGGACGCCTTCGTGGAGGTGAGCTGGGACGACGCGATCACCCTGGTGAGCGAGGAACTGCGCCGAGTGCGTTCACAGCACGGAGACAGCGCCGTGTTCGGCGGCTCCTACGGCTGGGCGAGTGCAGGCGCGTTCCACAACGCGCAGGCGCAACTCCACCGGTTCCTGGCATTAGGCGGGGGATACACCGACTCTCGCAACACGTACAGCACCGCAGCTTTGGAGGTCATCCTCCCCCATGTGATCGGCGGAGCTCCGTGGAGTTACCAGTCCCGGATGCCGATGTGGGACGACATCGCCGACAACTGTGAGCTTGTGGTGGCGTTCGGAGGGCTGGCCCTCAAGAACAGCCAAATCAACCCCGGCGGACTGGCCAGACACCAGACGCAGGACCTTCAGCGAAAGTGCCGTGCTGCCGGGGTGCGGTTCGTGAACATCAGCCCCATCCGCAGCGACACCGCCAGCTTCCTCGACGCCGAGTGGCTGCCCGTCATCCCCAACACCGACACCGCCGCGATGCTCGGCATCGCACACACCATGCTGGTCAACGGCTGGCACGACGAGGACTTCCTTCGCCGTTGCTGCGTCGGGTTCGACCGCTTCGCCTCCTACTTGACCGGCGAATTCGACGGCGTTGCCAAGGATGCCGCCTGGGCAGCGAGGATCACGGGCATGAGCCGGGACACGATCACCGAACTGGCTCGCCGCCTGTCCACGCAACGTTCGCTCATCATGGTCAACTACGCGATACAACGGGCGGACCACGGCGAACAGCCGATCTGGATGTCGGTCGTGCTGGCTGCCATGGCGGGCTCGATGGGGCGGCCAGGCTGCGGCTGGGGCGCGGGCTACGCGACGATGGACGCGACCGGCGTCGCCCCCGGCCGGCCCTCCGTGGCGTCGATTCCCCGGGTTCCCAACCCTGTCGCGGATTTCATCCCTGTCGCACGGATCGCCGACACCCTGCTGCATCCGGGCAAGACCATCGACTACGACGGCCAGCGCCTGACCTTGCCCGAGCTCCGCCTGATCTACTGGTGCGGAGGGAACCCGTTCCACCACCACCAAGATCTCCACCGCTTGACCCGCGCCTGGCAGACCCCTGACACGGTGGTGGTTCACGAAGCCTGGTGGAACACCACGGCCAAGTTCGCCGACATCGTCCTTCCCGTCGCCACCAGCCTGGAGCGCGACGACTTCGCCGCCGGATTCTCCGACCCCCACCTCGTCGCGATGCCGAAAGTCCGTGAGCCGGCGGGCGAGTCACGCACCGACCACCACATCTTCACCGCCCTGGCCTCCCGACTCGGATACGAGTGCGAGTTCACGCAGTCACGCTCCGAGATCGAATGGGTCCGGCACCTCTACGAGCAGACGAGGGCCGACCTCGGCGACGACGGGGCCTTGCCGAGTTTCGACGACTTCTGGCGAAGCTCCACGGCTGAGCTACCGGCGCTGAGCGGCCCGTTCCCCGGCAGCTTCGAGGCGCTCCGCGCAGATCCGCAGCGTTTCCCCCTTACGACCCCGTCGGGCCGGATCGAGATCTTCTCCGAGGAGGTCAACTCGTTCGGCTACGACGACTGCACCGGGCATCCGGCGTGGTTCGAACCAGTGGAGTGGCTCCGTGCCGGCCTATCGGACCGATTCCCGCTGCACTTGATCTCGAATCAGCCCGCCTCACGTCTGCACAGCCAGTACGACAACGGCGGCCACAGCCTCAAGTCGAAGATCCGTGGCCGTGAGCCCGTGACGATCAATCCGCTGGACGCCGCGTCCCGTGGCATCGAGAACGGCATGATCGTACGCGTCCACAACGACCGCGGCAGCTGCCTGGCGGGCGCAGTCCTGTCGGACGATGTCATGCCAGGCGTCATCCAACTGTCCACCGGAGCATGGTGGGACCCGGCCCAGCCAGGCCAGAGCGGCACCTTGGACCGCCACGGCAATCCGAACACCCTCACGGCCGACCGAGGGTGCTCGCGACTGTCCCAGGGACCGAGCGCCCACAGTGCGCTCGTCGATGTCGAGCTCTACGACGGCCCCCTTCCGGATGTGCTCGCCTTCACACCACCACACCTCGAACGCTGACACGCAAGCTGCCTGCCTCTTCGGGCAGGTTCTTCGAGTTCGCCGTCGTCAAGCGCGCAGCGGGCCGCCCCGGCTGCCAGAGGCTCCACCCCCCGTTTTGCAATTGCGTAATCAGATGAATACTGTGCGCAGTCGTGACTGCACTTCAAGACCTCAAGTACGGCCAGTGGTTCAGGGGCGCCGACGTCGACGGCGACGGGTTCATCACCCAGCAAGACGTCCGCGCGATGAGCGAGCGCTACATCGCCGCCCGAGACACCGCGCCGGACTCCGCGACCGCCCGCCGACTCATCGAGGGAATGGACGGGTTCTGGACGAATGTGATCGCCCCGATGGACCAGGACGGCGACGGGAAGGTCGACCTGCGGGAGATGACCGAAGGCTTCAGGAGCGTCCTGACCGACCCCGCCCTCTATCCGCAGCAGATCGCGCCGGTCACCAACTGCTTCTTCGACCTCGTCGACCTCAACGCAGACGGCAAGATCGACCAGGCCGAGTTCCAGCAGATGTTCGACTCGGTCGCCGGTGTGCCCGGCGAGGACTGCGCCACGGTCTTCGCCGCTCTGGACAGGGACGGCTCCGGTGGGCTGGACCGCGCCGAATTCCACCAGGTTCTCACCGAGTTCTTCTACGGCAACGACCCGGATGCTCCTGCCAACCACCTCTTCGGCAGGGTCACCGCCTGACAGCCCGAGATCCGACCGCCCACACCACTGCTGTGTGGGCGGTCGGCGTCGAGGCCCCAGGCCAGGCAGTCCCTGGCGCGCCCCGTCGGTCGGCGGCCGACTCGTCGTTCTCGTCCAGCTCCGGCGCGTCCGGGTCGCGCAGCGGGCGCAGGGTACCGGCGGCCGGGGTCGAGGCGTGAAGCTGTAGCGGTCGAGCAGTTTCAGGTCGCGTGCTTGAGCGGGGACAGCCGGGCGATGTCCTCCTCGCGGAGCTCGTGGCCTTCCGTCGTACCGGGCCAGCGCCGCCATGCGGTCAGGTGGGAACTGAGACAGCTTCAGCCGGCGAGCCGATACGCACTGATCTCATCCGCGCGCTCCAGCGCGCGGGCGAACGCGGTGCCCGTTATCCGCGTCGGCGGCCGGTGCAACCGCTCCAGCTCCGAGAACCGCGAGCCCTCCGGCGTCTTCAGCGTCGCCACCAAGTCGCCGGGCAACGCCGGGTCCGCCCGCCGCGCGGCCCCGCGACCGTGGCATGCAGCCGCTTCTCCGCAGCCTTCCGCGCCTCCGACACCTCCGGGCAAGCACCGATACCCCAGGCAGCAGCACCCGGTGACGGCGCAACCAGCCCACCGACTGGTCGAACAGCGTCACCGGTCCCTCGGCGTGCGTCCACGCCCGCCCGTGCAGGAACGTACGGAACCGCCGCGACCACTCCGCGTCCTCGTACTCGTGGTACGCGTGGGCATCCCGGATCTCCCACGCGTGCTCGTACGCCGTCGGCTTGCGCTCGGTGTACCGCTTCACGCACGGGACGCGTAGAACCTGCTGCCCGCGCCGCGTGCCCCTGCCCCCCGCGCCCACCGGACACCCGGCGGGCGGACCTTCGCGTCCGCCGCTGCCGCTGGGAAGCCCGGCCTGCGCGTCCGCTCAGCCACTTCTGTCGGCATACGCAACCGCAGCCGCGCCGACACAGCGTCGGGCGGCCGGCGCTCGTCCTGGAGCGGTCAGACCTACAGTGACGGCTCGTCAGAACGAGCGTCAAACAAGCGTCGAAACGGCGGACAGTCACCCGTGGCGACGGCAATCGGAACTCCCCCACCATCCCGGCAAAGACCCGGCGTAACGCCAGGTCAAACGTTCGTCGGCGACGGATACGACACGCTTGACGTCATGCGGTGCGGGAAACAACTCAAGCACTACCGGCCGCGTTTAGAAAACCCGAGAAACTGCAGGTCAGATCCCCTTTGACACCGGCTCCAAAACCGCCACGCACTCCACGTGCGACGTCATCGAAAAGATGTCGCCCCGATTCGATCCGGGAGAAACACCAGGTCAGAAGCATTATGCGGGTCGTTCTTCCAGTCTGTCAGACGCTCAGAGCGTCAAACGAGCGTCAGGGCCGACGGCCTTTCTCACTTCGCCGAGTTGGTGCACCCGGCGGTGCGCGCCTCGGGCGCTCGTGACCGTCACGCACTGCTCCGACGGCAGGGGAGCTGACGGTCGCGGAATTATGCGTACCACACGAACCCCGTCTCGGACGGGGCGTACCACTCCTGGGCACTGACTCGACGACTGCTCCGACACCGCGCTACGTCCGGTCCCCGGGCGGGCGACCCGGGGGGGCGCTTGACCGGCTGACCGCGTCACCGGGGAAGATGCCTGCGGCGGCGGCCCAGGCGCAGGCCGATGAGGACGAAGTCGGCGACCAGAACCAACACGCCGATGACAACAGATAGAACAGGCCCTTCGCCACCACACCGATGATGCCGAGCACGATGGCCACAATGACCAGCAGGAGGAAGAGAGCCATTGGTGTCACCTCATGGTGGGAGACGTTGTTGGGGGCATCAGCGGCGGGCGAGGCGACGTTCGCCGCCCGCACCCGTTCGGTAGGCGAGCTCGTAGTGCGCGAAGACCGACTTCTCGTCCTCCGCGAGCAGTTCGCCGTCCGTGCCGATCGAGGGCGCTTCCTTTACCTGCTTCTTGTCGTAGGCGACCTTCAGATAACCGGGACCGACCGTCGCGTCGCCCAGGGGGACGAACACCAGCCGGTGCCGGGTCGGCAGGCCGACCGTGACCGTCGCGAACACGGGCTGGTCCGTGGCCGTGTCGACGTAGACCGCCTCCAGGACGCCAATCTTGTGCCGCTCGTGGTCGACCACGTCGTGGCCTCGCCATTCCCTGATGTCTTGCGCCTCGAACACGGGGCCCCCTCCGTCGCAGGTCAGCTGAAGACCGCTGTCGTCGCTCTCTCGCTCCTTCCTCCTTACCTGCCTACCGAGCGTCACACCCTGGAGAACAGCCAACTTGCAGGCCGGACGACGGACGACCTTCACGCGTGGCGCGATGCCTCGGAGACCGCCCAGACCGTCGCGGTCCAGCGCGCGGGAGCGTGGGAGATGAGCGGCGCGGGCCGCAACACCTGTCGCGGGGTCAGTAGGTGGTCAGGGAGATGGCGATGTAGTGCGCGGTGAAGGCTGCCACGGTCAGGGCGTGGAACACCTCGTGGAAGCCGAACCAGCGGGGTGAGGGGTCGGGGCGCTTGAGGGCGTAGACGACCGCGCCCGCACTGTAGAGGAGACCGCCGACCACGATCAGGGTGAGTACGGCCCCTCCGCCGGCGTGCAGGAAGTCGGGCAGGTACCGCACCGGTGCCCACCCCAGAGCCAGGTAACACGGGGTGTACAGCCAGCGCGGAGCCCCGACCCAAAAGACCCGGAACGCGATGCCGGCCAGTGCGCCCGCCCACACGATCCACAGCAGCACGGACCGCTGGTCCGGCGGGAGCAGGAGCACCGCCAGCGGGGTGCAGGTGCCGGCGATGATCAGGAAGATGTTGGCGTGGTCGAGACGTCGCAGGAGAGCCTCACCGAGCGGCCCCCAGGTTCCGCGGTGGTAGATGGCGCTCGTTGCGAACAGCAGCCAGGCGGTAACCGAGTACACGGCGCAGGCCAGCGCCGCCTGCGGAGTGCGAGCCAGGCAGATGAGCACGATGCCCGCGATCAGTGCGGCGGGAACCATTCCGGCATGGAGCCAGCCACGCAACCTCGGCTTGATCGGTTCGGCCAGGTCGGCTGCCCGCTCCACCAGAGCGGCAACCGGGTGAGCGTTCTCGCCTGCCTCGTCACCTTGTGATCCGACGGGCAGCCCGTCTTCACGACCCTCTCCACGACCCGAGGCGGCGTGAAAGTATTCGGCTTCAGCGGCGTCGCGGGACACAGCTTCTCGTCCTCCCTCGGACTCCTGAACGTCACCGGTGATCACGGGGTCATGCTAGAAGACGACACCCCGACGGCATTCTAGGAGTCCGGTCGCGAACACCACGCCCACGTCGCCGGCGTGTGCTCCGCAACCGTTTGAACTCCGACCTCGTTGATCCTGGCGTCAATTGGGCCCGCCGAAGCCGAGTAGATCGGCTGGTCATGGGAACGATCAGGACTTCCGAACGGGCATTGGGCCCGCCTACGCACAAGGATCGCCGATGCTTCCTGAGGTCCGCCCCCACGTATCCGCCCCCCTCGCACACCAGGTGGAACACCAATTGGGCCTGGCTCCGCATCTCGAAGCGGGCCATCTCGATGTGGAGCGCGTCGCCGGCATCGCAGTCGTCGCAGCCGCCCACTCCGACGGCTATGCGGCCACCGGCCATCTCCTCGGGCTGCTGGCCGCACTCCCTGCCCCCACCAAGGCAGGAGAACGCTTCTGGGCGGAGCTGTGGAGGTCGTCCGGCACCGCGTACCTGCTACCCGCCAACATCAAGGCTCTGGTGCTGCGTTCCCTGACAGGTGAAGGAACCGCCCTGGCCCGACAGATCCTCTCGGCCGTCGATCAGATGACCCCACCCCAGCGTGTCGCAGCCGGGGAAGTGATCGGTCAAGCCCTCGCCGAGTCCGACCACTTTCCCGACCTCAAAACACGGGTCATCGGAGAACTGTGGCTCCGAGACCTCGAGCTCACCGCCTGGCGCATTCTGCACGCAGACCACAGGTCAGACGATCCCGCTGGACGAAAAGCCTTCCTCGACGCCTGGACGAGCGTGTAACGAGGGGTGTTTGTCATACGGCCCACGGCTGACAGAGACGCACCAGTGGTGTGCGGTACTGACAGCTCCCGCAGTGCGCCAGGGAGCGGGCCGAGGCTTCAGCGCTCGCCGCCGTGAGGACGACGATCAGCACGCGGGCGTGGCTGGTGAGGAAGCTCCACTTCCCGGCCTGCTCGTTCACGATCTGCCCCGTTCTTCGATGCTGACCAGCTGGGATACCCACAGCGAGTTTGGTGCCCATCACTATCAGCGGCAGGCCCCGCGGATGTCGACCGCGAGATGTGCTTGCGGTCGCTGATCCTTTCCCCGACGCTCGATGCCACTTTGGCTGACTGCGAGTCGATTATCGTGGCGACCGCATTGGTCCTTCGTCCGTCTCCCGGCGGATCCACCGGGTCAGCGCGGCCCGGACCTGGCCGACGACACCGGCAGCCGCCCAGCGGGCCATGAACCCCGGACCGTCCGCCACCGGCACGCCCCTGACCTGAACGGCGCGGCGCCGGCTTCGACTGACCCTGATTGATCGCCTCGCACGCGCCACCCCGGTCACCATCTGGGCCTTCCGCGCCAAGTCCGTGAACGCCCTTCGCGCCCGCTGTCGCCATCGCTCAGAGAGCTGGATGTCCAGTAAATATAATCTGCCTCATGTCGAAGCCTGACGAGCTGCTCGTTGACGTCGCCGCCCTGGTGGAGTCCGTGCAGAGCAACCAGATGTCCCTGACCGTGGTCACCGGTGGTGCTGTCATCACCGGTCGGCTGGCTCCCGAAGCAGTGTGGAGGCAGAGGGTGTCGGATGTGCTGACGGATTCCGCCCGCTTGGGAGAGTTCTCCGCCGTCTTCGACACCCCCGCGAAGAAGGACGGGCCGCCCACTCATCTGCACTTCCATGTCGCCCGGATCCTGCAGGGCACGGTCGGCATCCCGGAGACAGGCGGGATGTACCGTGTGGCGATCGGCGACGTCAGCGCCTGGACCATGGGCGACTTCAGCTATTCCGACCACTGAGCGACCACTGCGACGGAACCCCGTCGCAAGCAGTGTGGGCCCGACCGGCTCGCGCCGGTCGGGCCCACACTGCTGTTCAGGCGTCGGCTCGTTGCCTGTCCCGTCGGTCAGACGGACACGGGAGTACCGAGCATCGCGGAAGCTTGCTGGAGCGAGCTGAGGATGCGTACGGGTGCGGCCTCGGGGAGGGTGCGGCAGGTGAAGCCGAGCTGAGTCATGGCCCGGAGGACTTCGGCGGCGCTGAAGTCACGGCGGTCCTGGCGGGTGATGACCTGGCCGACCTGCTTGACCGGGTAGTGGCGGCGGCCGATGATCACGGATTCGCCGGCGACCGGTTCGGGCTTGATGCCCTTCATCGATTCCAGCACGCCGTTCTTGGTGAGCTCGAAGGGGAAGCGGGCGATGACGCAGCGCATGTGGCCTCACAGGGAGAAGGGGAGAACGGTCCGACCAGGGTGAGGCGGTTCAGAGGGAGAGGGCGAGGACGCCCAGGGCGCTGCCTTGCCCGTCGACCACCGGCAGGGCACCGAGCCGGCGGGAGCGCATCGCGTGCTCGGCTTCGGCCATCGTGATCACGGGTGAGGTGAACGACCTGTGGTCGCCGAGGATGTCGCGCAGACGGACGCGGTCCGTGTAAGCGGAGCTGTCGCGGACGGCGGTGAGTTCGCTCTGGGTGACCAGTCCGGTGCACTGGCCGTCCTGGTCGCAGACGACCAGTCGGCCCGTGCGGGCGGCTGCCATGACGGACAGCGCAACCTCGACGCTCATGTCGTCACAGACCTGTGGTCTGGCCGCGTCCATGACCTCAGCCACCGTCCTGTGCACGGGGTTGGCGCTCGCCGGGCGGGGCTGCATCTGAACCAGCGTCAAAAGGTGCCTCCTGCAGAGATGGGTCAGCTTCCTGAACACGAAGGTCTAGGCCGCCGCATCGAAGACGGACTTTCGTACGGGCGCGCGCCGGGTTGCCGAAGCGGGGCGGCGCCGGCCTCGGGAGGACGCGCTGCGCTTGGGGCGTTCGACGACCGGTGCGGTGATGACGACCGGGATGCCGGAGGGGGCCTGGGCGCCGGTGATCCGGCTCAGGGCCTCGTCGCCCGAGCGGATCTGGGTGGTCTGCGGCCGGATCCCGGCGTCCGACATGAGGCGCACCATATTGCGGCGCTGGTTCGGTGTGACGAGGGTGACGACGCTGCCGGACTCGCCGGCGCGGGCGGTACGTCCGCCGCGGTGGAGGTAGTCCTTGTGGTCGGTCGGCGGGTCGACGTTGACGACGAGGTCGAGGTTGTCGACATGGATGCCACGCGCCGCGACGTTGGTCGCTACCAGCACGCTGACGTGCCCCGTCTTGAACTGCGCCAGCGTGCGGGTGCGCTGCGGCTGCGACTTGCCACCGTGGAGCGCGGCGGCCCGTACCCCGCTGTTGAGCAGGTCCTGGGTCAGCCGGTCGACGGCGTGCTTGGTGTCCAGGAACATGATCACCCGACCGTCGCGAGCGGCGATCTCGGTCGTGGCGGCGTGCTTGTCGGCGCCGTGGACGTGCAGGACGTGGTGCTCCATCGTCGTGACCGCACCCGCCGACGGGTCGACCGAATGCACGACGGGGTCGGTCAGATAGCGGCGCACCAGCAGGTCGACGTTACGGTCCAAGGTCGCGGAGAACAGCATCCGCTGCCCCTCCGGACGCACCTGGTCGAGCAGCGCGGTGACCTGCGGCATGAAACCCATGTCAGCCATCTGGTCGGCCTCGTCCAGCACCGTGATCCCCACCTGGTTCAGCCGGCAGTCGCCACGGTCGATGAGGTCCTTGAGCCGGCCAGGGGTCGCGACGACGATCTCCGCTCCGCCTCGCAGCGCGCCGGCCTGCCTGCCGATCGACATCCCACCCACCACCGTGGCCAGCCGCAGCCTGACGGAGCGGGCGTACGGAGTGAGCGCGTCGGTCACCTGCTGCGCCAGCTCACGCGTCGGGACGAGGATCAGCCCCAGCGGCTGGCCGGGTTCAGCACGCCGTCCGGCAGTACGGGCGAGCAGGGCGAGGCCGAAGGCGAGGGTCTTGCCGGAACCGGTGCGCCCGCGGCCCAGGACGTCACGGCCCGCCAGGGAGTTCGGCAGCGTCGCGCCCTGGATCGGGAACGGCGCGCTCACGCCCTGCCTGCCGAGCTCGGCCAGCAGTTGCTCGGGCATGCCGAGATCGGCAAAGCCCTCAACGGCAGGCAACGCGGGGGTGATCGTCTTGGGGAGCGCGAACTCCCCCTGCACCGCGGCGGGCCGACGGCCGTAACCGCCAGAACGGGCCGGGCCGCCGGAACGGCGCGGTGCCGGCGAGCCGAAGCGACTGCCGCCCTTCCCTGCGTCGGCACCGCCCTTACGGGTGCGGGCGGAGCGGTCGTTCGTACGTGTGCGGTTCATGCGGAACCTTCCTCGATGTGGCACATACCAAGGAATTCCCGCAAGTGATGAGCAGCACGGAATTACAAGTATGGACCGATGTCAAAGCAAATCCGGCCGACGGGAATCCACGCGGGCGGAGATACTGAAATAGGTGACGCAGTGGGGACGTGAAATCCGGGCGCCGACTGCGGTGCAGCTCTTCAGGATGCGCCTGCATCCCCGAAGGAGGAGCCGCGTGTGGTGAGGCTGCGGATTCCTCCGAGCCGTCCCGCGGGTGAAATCGCCGCGGGAAATGGCTGCAGCTGGGGCCCGCACCCCGAAGGATGCGGGCCCCAGCTACAAAGTGTGCGTCAGCGTCAGGCCGGAACGATGTTCTCGGCCGTCGGGCCCTTCTGGCCCTGCGCGATGTCGAAGTTCACCTTCTGGCCTTCGAGCAGCTCACGGAAGCCCTGGGCGGCGATGTTCGAGTAGTGGGCGAACACGTCAGCGCCGCCACCGTCCTGCTCGATGAAGCCGAAACCCTTTTCCGCGTTGAACCACTTCACGGTACCAGCAGCCATGTCATATCTCCTTTGGGGCAGTACACCGGCGTCCGCACTGTGCGGACGCCGTGTCGCCGCGATGATTACCCCGCCGGAAAATGACCGGAAATACAAAGCGCTCGACCCGACAGGAGCCGGGTTGGAACACTTGAAGTTTCGGGAACCACAACTGCAACTGAGATGGACAGTAGCACGCCGCAACGGCCCGCGTCGGTTGAGTAATTCCACTCCACCCGTTGCGGCAAAAACTCTCACTGCATCGTCCGTCAAACCCTCACGGCATGGTCCGTCAAACTCTCACCTCAAGAGCACAGATATTGACTCACTCGCAGTGCAACGTTCCAAAAAAGGAGCGGAGTCGTCAGCCGCTACCAGGGCCGCCAGGACGCTATGACGTGTGCGGCCGTCCGAAAGATCTTCAACGCACGCGGCGGACGATCAGCCGCATGCCCTCCGGCCAGCCGTCGCGGGTGTTCAGGTAGGTCAACTCCGCGACCTGGTAGCCCGTTTGGAGGTCGCCGTCCTGCTTCAGCGAGGTCTCCCAGGCGCTTTCGGGAAGCCTCGCGATCGCCGACTCGTCCTCGGGCGTGATCTTCCAGCCGACCGTGTAACGGACTGTGCGCCGCTTCGTGTTTCACCTGGGAGCGCGCCGAGGACGTCACACGCGCCGTGCTGAGGGCCCTGGGCCGCCAGCTCACCGGCGACGAACGCGTCGACCTCGCCGCCTGCCTCCCGACCGATGCCGCCCTCGCCTTCACCAGCCAGATCCCCGACCCTCAACCGCTCACCGGCTGGGGCTTCGTCAAGGACCTCGCCACCCGCACAGGTACCACTCCCGCGGTGGCCCGCTGGGACACCGGAGCCGTCCTCGCCGTCATCTGCCACCTTGTCGGAACCGCCCTCCTGGACCGCATCCTCAACCAGCTCCCCTCCGGATACGCCCTGCTGTTCGGCCGCGCCGAACTCACCCAGGCCGCCTGACAGCTTCGGACAGGACCAGGCATCGCGCCCACGGTCATCCCCGTGACCCGTTCGCACAAGGGCATCTGTGATGACTGAGGGCGCGGTAGGAACGGGAAGAGGCTCCGCTGACGTCATCACCGGAGCCCCGCCATCGGGCTGCTGTTGCCTGCCCGGCCAATGCGCCGTCATGCAGCTGACGACCGTGTGAAAGCGCCGGGGCATCCTGTCCCGGCGCCTTCCCTCCCCCGATGACGCCAGCCAGCACAAGAGCGCAGCCGATCAGGGGTTGAAACGGCCTGCCGTCGAGGCCGAGCTGAGTACCGGACCGGAAGACGGAGTTGCTGGTCCAAAGCGCGTCAGGCTGCGGCCGTCGGGTTTGCTGATTCGGCGGCGCGGCGGTGTGCGGCGTTGATGCGCTGGGCTTCTTCGAGCTGGTCTTCGAGGATGACGATGCGGCAGGCGGCCTCAATCGGAGTGCCCTGGTCGACGAGTTCCCGGGCGCGGGCGGCGATGCGCAGCTGGTAGCGGGAGTAGCGGCGGTGGCCGCCCGCGGAACGCAGCGGGGTGATGAGGCGGGCTTCGCCGATGGCGCGGAGGAAGCCCTGGGTGGTGCCGAGCAACTCGGCGGCCCGGCCCATCGTGTAGGCGGGGTAGTCGTCGTCATCGAGCCGGCCGTACGAGTCGTCTGCGGTCATTGCACCTCTCTGTGGAACGCGTGGAGGGGCCCTGGCGCTATTGCCGCCAGGGCCCCGAAGGAACTACTACACCATCTACCGGCCCTGATACTGCGCCGGCCTTCTGTTTCCGCTGAACCGACCGAGATGCTGTCGGGGATGCGGGGATCGCGGTTGCTTGACCGGAGACCACCTCACTATCGATGTCCTGCGGTACCCGGACTCAACACTCACGCCCGGGCGATCCTGATGGCGCTCGGCCCCTCCGTTCTTTCCCTCTTGTCATCACTTACGACGGGGTGCGCGATTGAGGTCGGGCCGTGTTGGCCTGGCGGGTTGGCTGGTGGTTGATTACCGCATGGCCGCGCGGTCGGAGACCAGGCCGGCGATGGCCTGGTAGGTCTGGTCGAAGTACTCGCGGCGTCCGATCCAGCGTTGCAGGGGCCGCCACTGCTTGTGCTCGGCGTTGGCGTGCTCGACGCAGATCCGCTCGGAGGACTGCTGCTTGCGCGCTTCCTCCCAGGCCGCCAGGTCCTCGGGCGGGGCATCCTTCTTCGGCTTCAGCGGCGGCGCTTGGACCTGGGCGGGGAACTGCTTGGCCAGTCCCCGGTAGCCGGCGTCGACCTTGGCCTTGACCTGGGGGAACCTCTCGAACAGGTCGCAGATGCCCTCGGTCTTCAGCGCGGTCTGGTCGTGCTGGCGGCCGGGCCGGAAGGCACCCGCCCACAGGGTCCGGCCCTTCTCGTCGGTGACGACGGTGGCCTTCTTGGTGTTCTGCCGCATCTTCCCGGAGATGAATGCCCGGCGTCCGGGCTTGTTCGCCCGTGGACGTCGGACCCGGACCTCGGTGGCGTCGATCCGCAGTTCCACTCCGTGGGAGGCGGCGTAGGCGAAGACATCGGCCAGGGTGCGAAGGCGCAGGTCGGGACTTCCAGGGACGGCGAAGCCGCGGGCGGCGAGCAGGGGGCGGATCTCGTGGACCGCGCGGGTGATCGTGGAGCGGTCCACCTCGTAGAACAGGGCGAGGACGGCATGCGGAAGCTGGAAGCGCAGGATGACCAGGGTGGCGACGACCCGGTCGGTGAAGACGAGTTGGTGGTCGGGACCCGCTCCGGCGGCGCGCTGCCGGTCATGGCCCCGGCGTTCACGCAGCTGGGACTCCTGCCCGGCCACCCACGGCCCGGCCAACTCCGCGACCAGCTTGCCCAGGCGACGGCGCGGGATCCCGGTGCAGATACGATGGCTCAAGGCCGTGCGGGCCCCTCTTGACGTCACAATCATGATCGTCCCGCACGGCCGTTCGCATGCTCAGACCGGGGTTTCAGCTACCGCGCACCACGTCGTTACTGAACGAGGACTGCGTACTGCTGGTACTGCGTACTGCTCAGTGGCCTGTGACAGCGCCACTCTCCGGCAGTCAGCCCCGTCGCCCGTCCTGCAACTGCCCTGGCTTAGAACCCCACTGCCGAACTTCCCGGTGCGCGCGCCCGCAGCCGACGCCTTCACCGAGGTACCGCTCACTGACTCCACTGCTGGGTACTGCGTACTGCACTTACCGGTACTGCCACCGCATTACCTGCGGTCCTACTGATGGTGGCCCCTGATCACTGCGGGCCACCCGGTCCGGTCGTCAGTCCCGTCGCCGTCCTGCAACAAATATGGCTTCGAAACTCCACCACCGCACCGTCCTGCGCACTGCAACTACGTACTGCTACCTGGCAGTTCGTGTCTGCCGGGTTCTGCTGTCTTCCTGGCTACGAGAGAAACCATAACCAAGCCACCACCCAATGTCTACTCTGGCCAACATAGATTTCCGCATGGCCCGTGAGAAGGTAATCGAGCTCGAACAACACGGCAGTTCCCCCGGCGCCGCCGACGCGCAACACAGGGAGCAGTGCCAGCCGCGCCGAGTTCAGGTCGGTACCCTCACCGGTCGCCGTACCCCGCGGACGCGAGCCGGTACGGGCTGCCGCACGCGCTGCGGCGGACGCCAATCCGGCTCGGCACGACCTACGGCGACGTCACCGTCCGATCCCGACAGCGGAGAGAGAGTTCCGTGGCCAGCGAACCGAGCCCCCAGATGTCAGCTGAGCTCGCGAGGCGGGCGGGCCACTATGCCGCTGCTGTCGCCGAGTGCCTCCTGGAAGCGGGTCTGCCGGTGACCGGGATTCAGAGTTGCGGTCCCTGGCGCGACACGGACGGCGAGTACCTCGACGTCGAGGCCGGCATCTCGTTCACGCAGGCATTCGCGGATCAGCATGGCGGGGGCGACGGCGGGCTCCACTGGGCGGGCACGTCCGGCTGGTGTCTCTACACCACCGACAAGGAGGACCGGTACCTGTCCGGTGTCCGGTGGCCTGGGGCCGGCCTGCTTCCCGAGCCCCGGCTCGTCGCGGCCTTCGTCGATGCTTTCCGTCTCGACCCGGCCGGGGCCGGCAGCAGCGAACAGCCGTACTACCCTCAGGAGGGCCAGGACTTCCCCATGTTGCTGGACAGCCTGGCCCCCTACCTTCCCGCCCAGCCCTGCCTGTTCGAGGAACCCCAGATCCGCTTCGCCGACCTGCACAGACGCGCCTACGAAAACCGCGTGCGCCGGGCACTGGTCTCCCGCGCCTCCGACCCCCTGACCCACCTGTACCTCCGCCAGGGCGAGCTCACAGCCCTCCTGCACCTGCTCGAGTACGCCGAAAGCAGCAACCCCAGCGCCCTCAACAGGCTGCTGGCGGCCGACCTCGGCGCCCGCGCAGGCCGGCCCCTCGAAGCCGCGGAGACACACAAGGGCGCCCTCCAGGAAGCGAACCACCGGCGGCAAGCGCCTTGACAGAGACGGAGCGCAGCGGCAGAACGTGCCGGCCAGCCGCCCGCTCACGGCCCCGCCCCGGCAGCTTCCCGCTCCACGCAATCCCGCTCGACGTGACGGCGCGGGCGGAGCGGGGTCAGGTGCCAGGTCCGCGGGGCCCCGCCCCGCGGGCGCTCGGGGAAACTCGCCGGGGTGGGAGTTCATCCCAGACCGCCCAACGACCAGATGGACCAACCGGTTTGCGGCCGGGCAGCCCAACGGTGTCGCACCTCGCTGAGGGAGGACGGTGGCCGAGGTCGTCGCAGCGGACCAGAAACGGTGTCCAAGAGGGCAGACGGATCGTTTTGACGAACGTGACGGATGATCATTGGATGACCTCCAGCCAGGGCACACAGGCAGGCAGCGGCAAACGCAGAGCCGACGCCCGTCTTCCTGAACAAACGCGCCGAAGGCACCCCGCGCACGCCCGTGGCCAGACCCCAGCAGAAGCCCCGGACCAGGGCACACCCGTATACACACAGCTCGCCGCGGAATGGGCCGCCCGCGGCGCCACCGTCCCCTGCCGCCCCGACCCGCTGTGGCAGCGTCTGGCTTCTCCCGAACACCTCAGGCACGAGACAGAAAGCACCTTGCGCCAGCTTCACCTGGAAGGGAACACCCACCCCGCTGACCGCACACCCCAACTAGCTCAACCGGAGGCACCCCGCCGTGCGGGGCGATGAGCTTCGATGCGTGGCACGCTGCCCCGCGCCAGCCCCATCCTCGCGGTACGCCGCTCTCCACACGGTTCAGGGCCGCACAGCCAGCCGCTGCGCGGCCCTGAACCGTGCATCTCAGATCCCGCCGACGCGCCGGACAAGCCCAGGCGCCCGTCGTCCGGGGCGGGCGGTACGGCCGCATGGGACAGCCGTGCACGCCGAGCGCGGGCGGGGGGTGGGGAAGGTCAGGCCAGGTTGATGTTCTCGGCCTGCGGGCCCTTCTGGCCCTGGGTGACGTCGAACGTCACGATCTGGCCCTCCTGAAGCTCACGGAAGCCCGAGGAGTTGATCGCGGAATAGTGCGCGAAGACATCCGGGCCGCCGCCGTCCTGGGCGATGAAACCGAAGCCCTTCTCCGCGTTGAACCACTTCACAGTTCCCGTAGCCATGTCTCATGCCTTCCAGTCGATGAACGTCTCCCACTCCATGTGGAAGGCGGAGGTGATCGCCCTGGTCCCTGCGGCACAGCACAGCAAAACGCCCACACCAAAGGAGTGGACAAAGGGAACTTCCGAACCACGACAGCTGACGCAGACGCTACACGCCCACACACCCCGTCACCAGAGGAAACGATCACGCGGCACGCCTCAGACACGAGCGAGTGCACGGCCCGGGACACCGGCGGGCACGCCCACCTCAGGCCGCCGTCCGTGGCCGTTGTACCGCGCTGCGATCACCGACGTCAGCGCCTGGACCATGGACGAATTCAGCTGATCCGACCACTGAGCAACCACAGCGGCAAGAACCCGCTGCAAGCAGTCCCAGGGAGTGGATCGAGCATGATGAGGTCGAGGGCCGCCGGACGGGCGAACGCACCAACGCGTTCCCGCGCGCCTCCGCCTTCCAGGCGGAGGCATGCAGGGTGGGTCCGTGTCCTGACGCTTCATCAGAACAAGCGTCAAAAGAGCGTCGCGGCGACTTCGCTCTCGTCCACTCACAGACGGGGCACCCCATCCGTCATTCCCACGGCGCCCCAGTGGACAGCAGGTCAACAGCACTGCCCGGCCCTTCGGTACAGTCCACGTCGTGCACTCCGGGAAACACGTCGACTCGTTCTGACCAGGATCGACAGAAGCCGGAAAACAGCAGGTCAGGCGCCCTTCGTGACCGGTTCAAGAATCGCCACACACTCCACGTGCGAGGTCATCGGAAACATGTGCAACAAAAACATGTGGAAGGAAAATGCAGGTCAGAGCCCCACTCTCCACAAATCAGACACGGTGCCGATGTGCATTACGTGCAGAGTGGGCGCCACGTCAAAAATGTTGACGCTCGATTTGCTGCCCTCACCGCACACGCCATCTCACCGCCGACATCCACACCTCAGCCACGGCCCCCTCCGTAGAGGAGATCTCCGGCGGCTCCCGCTCCGCCAAACGGAACGATCTGCCGTCCCTGATCACAAGCGAGGAAAGGGCTTCACTCCAACCCGTCACCCCGCAGGGCAGCAGTGGGGCGCCGTCCGGGCTCTGCTCGATGTGGCGTCGGCCCGCGGGTGGCAGCCGGGAGAGCAGCGGGCGTTTGAGGTCGACGGCTGGCGCCTGCTGGAGGCGGTGGTCGCCGCGAGAGCTGGGGACGCTGGCACCGCGGGTTCGTAGGAGGTGACTCCGACCTCGCCTCGGACCGGCCCACCGCGCCGCGATCATGTAGTGGCTGAAGATGTCGATGATGACGTAGGCGTGATATCAGATCCCTCTGTCAGGTCCGGCCGCCTTGGTGATCTCCCAGGTGAACACCTGCGACGGGACGGTGGCCACCAGCTCGGGCACCGTCCTGGCGGGGTGGGTAGCCTGCCTTCGGCGCTCCCCGGACTGGCCTTTCCCGCGCAGGATCCGGTACATCGTGGAGACGGAGCAGTGGTACCGCCGGGCATCCAGCTCACGGGCCCAGATCTGGGCGGGCGCAAGTTCGGCATACTCGTCGCAGTTCATCAACTCCAGTACTGCGGCCGGCTCTTCGGCCGCCAGAGCCGAGGGCTGGACTTGCGGTCTGCTGGGTTTTCCCTCCGCCGGGGGCCGCAGCCTGCGGTAGTGGGTGGCCCGCGAGCGGCCAGTCAACCGGCATGCGGCAGTGATGCCCAGTGCGCGCCCCACGTCGGCAAAAGCATCGTCCGCAACCGGGTCGGCCGCGCGTCAGTCCGCGCCCTCGGAGATCGTTTCCAAGAGCGCGGAAGGTCGGGTGGCCCAGGGCTTGATCAAGTTCCGTAGGTGTCCGGATCGTTGGTGATGCCCAGGATGGGGAGTGCTCGTTGGGGATCGTCGCGGATGGCCCGGGTGGTCTTGGCGATGTTGTCGGCTCCGAGGGTTTTCAGCACGCCGATGGCGAGGTTGCGGAGGGTCGCCATGGCCCGTGGTGCGGTTCCGGCGTGGACGGTGGAGGCGTCCTCGGCGAAGGTGACATCCCTGATGTGGTGCGAGGAGTTCTCCACTCCCCAGTGCCCGCGAATCGCGGCGGCCAGGTCGGCGGGGCCGGCTTGGTGGGCGTCGAGGCTGGTGACGGCGTAGACACTCTCACGGGTCTCACGCCGGCCGGTCTGTTTGCGGCGGCGATGGACGCGGATGGCGAGGCGGGCGTGGGGAAAGGCGATTCCGCCGAGTTCGTCGGCGATCCCGCAGGTCTTGATCGAGCGCGACTCGTGGCGTCCGTGTCCGGTCCCGGAGGCGGTGTGCTGGACTGCGATGGACTGCCATGGCAGGGCGGCGAGTTGGGCGTGGGCGGTGGGCTGGTTGGTCTTGATCACGGCGATGTAGTGGGCCTTCTTGGTCTCGACCAGCCAGGAGATGTTCGCCTTGACCGAGTGCAGGGCGTCGAAGGTGACGACGGTGCCGGTCAGGTCCAGGAGTGCCAGCAGCGGACGGAAGTGTGTGGTTTCGTTCGTCTTCGCGCCGACCTCCACCTGGGCGAGGGTCACGACGGTGCCGTGGGTGACCGCGGAGAGCAGATGCCGGCGCGTCGCGGTGAGACGGGCTGATCCCTTGAGTGCTTTGCCGTCGACAGCGATCACGCGCGGCCGGCCGGACACGGAGGGTGACGGCGCCTGGGCGGACTCGGTGGCGGCGCGGTGCCGGTCGGCCAGGTAGGCGCCCACCGCCCGGTCCAGGGCGTCACCGTCAACAGCCCCCAGCACACGGCCGATCGTGGCCGGCGACGGAGTGCGCCGCCATCTGAGCAGGTGGCGGCGGATCCCGATCACTGTCAGCAGTGCGTTCGAGGCACGCTGACCCCACTCGGCGAGTTCGTCGATGCTCCTCGCTCCCGAGACGACCGCGCAGGCACACACCAGCAGGACCGCTGTCAGCGAGTACCACCGGCCCCGCCGTGCGCGCGGGTCGGGCACTGAGTCGAAGTAGGGGCGCAGGTCGGCGATCCGGCCGGTGTCCAGCGGCCCCAGTTTCACCAGCACGGCAGGGATGGGAGAGGATGCAGCAGCAGGCACGGGCCACCTCATGATCATCTGGCTTAGACACCACAATGATCACGAAGCCCGTGCCTGCTCTGCTATGCGCCCCAACCGGTCACAACCCGACCAGCCGCACGACCCCGGAACTTGCAACCGCCCTGCGGGTGGCCCGGGGGAATTTCACCCCCAGGCTCCCACAGATCCCGGCGTGACAGTCTCCCGTCACCGGGCTCCTATTGTCCTGGTCACCAGATCGAGTGGACCCATTTCCAATGGGCGAAGAAGAGCGGGTACGCGGTGGTGACCTGCTTCCATCGCCGGTGGAACTTCTTGAAGGTCTTCAGCCGTCGGTATTTCTTGCGGACCCAGCGCATCAGGTAGTAGTTGATGCGCTTGAGGAGGGGATACAACTCGGTGCGATAGAAGGCACCGTAGTACTGCATCCAGCCGCGGATGATGGGGTTGAGCCATCGCGCGAATTCGCCGAGGGTGTAGCCGATGTGCATGTGGAGCCGCCAGGAGCGGACCTCCGCGCTCATCTTCTTGAGGGCGTCCTTGCTGGGCGCCGGAAGGAATGAAGTGAAGATCTTTTCGTTCCGGTCTCGCGCTGGACGACGCTGGAACGTGAAACCGAGGAAGGTGAACGACGTCGCCACGACACCGTCGTGGCGCCCGTCTCTTCCGCAGTACACGATCCGGGTCTTGGCCGGGTGCAGTTGCAAGCCGACCTCTTCCATCCTGTCCCCGATCGCCTTCAGGACCGCACGGGCCCGGCGCTCGGAATCGCAGTGCACGACTGCATCATCCGCATAGCGCTCGAACTGGAAATCCGGAAAACTCCGGGAGAGCCACAGGTCGAATGCGTAGTGCAGGAACAGATTCGCCAGCACGGGCGAAACCGCCGATCCCTGTGGGGTTCCGCGATCCCGCTGCTGCAAGCTGCCGTCGGGAAGTTGCAGTGGAGCGGCAAGCCACCGCTTCACATACAACACGACCCACGCGGCATCGGTATGGGTCTCCACCGCCTTAATGACGAGGTCCCAGCGGACGCTGTCGAAGAACTTGGAGACATCGAGATCGACGGCCCACTTCTTCTTCCAGCACCGCCGCCGGCATGTCTCAACCGCGTTCAGAGCCGACCTACCCGGCCGGTAGCCGTAGGAGTCCGGGTGGAACACCGGTTCCACCCGCTTCTCCAGATGAGCGGCCACCACCGTCTGGGCGATTCTGTCCGCGACCGTGGGCACACCGAGCAAACGAACCCCTCCGCCATGCGCCTTCGGGATTTCCACGCCTTTCACCGGAGGGGGAAAGTAGCTTCCCGAAGACATCCGATTCCAGATCTTATAGAGGTTCCCCTTCAGATCCTTCTCGAACTCCTCGATCGTGCAGCCATCCACCCCCGGAGCACCCTGATTGGCCTTGACCTTCAGGTACGCCTCCCAGACCTCCGTCTTTGAGATCTCGAACGACTTGATCTGTGACTTCAGCTCGCCCACGCAGCTCCTCCCAGGGAACTCCTGGTTGACCGAACAAACGAACCACGGACAATCCGGCCCCTTCGCTCCGCTCCCACCGCGCCCAGCAGGAGGTTCACCACTACTACGAACCGGTCCGCCAACACACTTCGCTTCGGTACTCAGTTCCTCACGGGTTGTCCGCTTGGAAGGCTCCCTTTCACAACACTGCGCAAAGAACGCAGAGTTGAGGCATCGAAGTGTGTCTTCCCACGTTCCACACGAAAGCAGCAGACCAGATTCACGTCACCTCCACGCCGGGCACCACCTGGCCAGTAAACGGGTTTCCGCCAGACTCATCCCGGGCCAAAAAGTAACACCCGGTTCTGATGCCATTTCATCAATAACGACGCGTCAACAGCGATCCCCACAAGGGGACTGCGCTCCGTCTCCCTGATCCCCACCTGACGCCTCACGGACGCCTTTTCCACAGTCGCTCACCACGGTCACGTCACCGCTCCCGCAGCATGTGGCGGTTTGAAGTCTCCCCCCGCAGGGCGACTCCGAAGGGCCGAAAATCCTTCATCTCTCGTGCAGCACCGCGTTCAGCTACTCAACTACCACAAGCAGCCTCCGCGTTCGTGGCACACCTTTTCCCATGACCTCTAACGCGGCCTTGTTCCAGGCCAGTTTCTTCTCCAGACGCTCCACGTGGCGCCGCAATCTATCGTTCTCCACCTCGGCAGCAGACTTCTTCGGCCTCGCCGGGCTGGTGTGCTTGTCGACCAGCTTCTACAAGCCCCGGCATCCCGCGCGGCCCGCCGTTCCTTCACGTGCGAGTGGTACAGCCGCTCACGGCGCAGGATCGCGCCTTTCTCATTCTTGGGCGCGGCGTCGTACTCGGCCGCGATCCGCAGCTTGTACTCGGCGCTGAAAGTGCGGCGCTTCGGCCGGGGGCCGGGCCGGATCCGGCGGGCTTGGTGCTGGTCATAAGGGGGGAGTTCTCCTGCCGTGCCCTCTCAGGCCAACCCGCCGAAGCGGGGCATCTCGCCAAAGGCTGGCAGCGAGGGCTTGAACGGCGGCTTCCAGGGCAAGGACGCATGGCAAGACCAGGGGAGTGTCGGCCCACACGAGCGAAGCCCTCCAAGGAGCCTGAGCAGTGCAGGAGCCCGACGGCGCGTCCCGGCGTTCCGGGACACACCGTCTCTGGCCTGCCACTCCCCGATGAGCCGGCGGATGATGGGCGCGACAGCCGCCGGCCCATTTCGTGCACGCCCGCAACGGGACCGGCGGCCCCCCGGTCGGCGAGGCGAAAATGTGCCCTTGTCCGCCCAGTCGGCACCGGCCACGATGCATTCCCACTCCGCTCCTCCCGGTGCTGGCGGAGGAGCTTGATCAGCTGCGGCAGCCGAAGGGGGGTCCGCCGGCTGCCGTGAACGTCATCGAGTGGCAGTACCGCGCCGATTGCCCACCACGCCTGTGACGACAGCGAAGGCGTAAGAGGCTCAAGCGTTGTACCTGGCGAAGATGCGGGTGCCGGCCACCGCCGACACGATCATCAGGCCGACCACCACGCACATGCCGGTCAGGACGGCGTGTGAGCCGTACTCGCCGGCGAAGAATCCGCGCATGGCGTCCACCGCGTAGCGCAGGGGATTGGCGGAGCCGATCGCTTTCAGCCAGCCGGGAGCGTGGGTCAGGGGAAGGAGGATGCCGGACAGCAGCATCAGAGGCAGGGCGATGCCGTTGAGGACGGGCGCGAAGAGCCACTCCGACGTCAGCTTCAGCGCCAGCGAGTACGAGAGGAAGGCCAGGCTGATTCCCACGAGCATCATCATGGCGATGGCCGCCAGCACGCCCCCTACCGGAGCACGCAGCCCGAAGAGCATGGCGATGAGGACGATGACGACCGACTGGACGAACAGCGCCAGCACGTCCCAGATCACCCGTCCCAGCAGTAGCCCGAGTCGGCTCGCCGGGGTCACCCGCAGTCGTTCCAGATAGCCCGAACGGACATCGGGGATCAGTCCGAACCCCGCGTAGCCGGTGGCGAACAAGCCCAGTTGGACGAGCAGGCCCGGGATGTAGATCTGCCAGGCGGACGCGCCGCTCTCCGGCAGCGTTTTGACCAGGAGGGGGCCGAACAGGGCCATGTAGACGAACGGTTGGACGAGGCCGATGAGCAGACCCATCCTCTTCTGTGCCACAGCGGCGGCCTCGTCGCGGAAGACGATCGCCGCGTCTCGGATCGTGTGCATCTACAACTCCCCTCAGGCGTGGACGGCGTCCGCGTCTCGCTGCGGACGGCGGTCGGTCATGGTCATGAAGACGTCGTCGAGCGTGGGCTTCACCACACGCAGGGATTCCACCCGGATGCGCGCGGACTCGAGCACGCGCAGCAGGTCGGCGAGGAGGCGCTCGGCGTCGCGGCAACTGACCGACAGAACGACGCCGTCCACCGACACGTCGTGGACGTCGGAGTGGGCGGCGAGCAGGTCGGTGGCGCGCGCGGCGTCGCCGTCGACCTCGATCTCGATGGTGTCGTGGGAGATGGCGGCCTTCAGGCTCCGCGGGCTGTCCTCGGCGATGATGCGGCCCTTGTCGATGATCAGGACACGGTCGCAGAGGTTGTCGGCCTCGTCGAGGTAGTGAGTGGTGAGGAACACGGTGGTGCCCTGCTCGTCACGCAGGCGGCGGATGTGGTCCCAGACGCCGTTGCGGCTCTCGGGGTCGAGGTTGGCGGTGGGCTCGTCGAGGAAGAGCAGCTTCGGCTCGTGCACCAGGCCCAGCGCCATGTCGACGCGGCGTCGCTGGCCGCCCGAGAGCGTCCGGATGACGCGGCTCGCGAGGTCCCCGAGACCGAGCTGGGCGATCACCTCGTCGGCGCGGGCCTCGGCCTCGGGGCGGGACATGTCGTAGAGGCGGCCCTGCAGGACGAGGTCCCGGCGGACCGGGGAGCTGGGCTTGGCGCCGCCCGCCTGGGAGACGTAACCGATGTGTGTGCGGACCTTCGCGGGCTCGTGCAGCAGATCGCAGCCGGCGATGACGGCCGTGCCCGAGCTCGGTGGGAGCAGGGTGGTCAGCATCCGCATGGTGGTCGTCTTGCCGGCGCCGTTGGGCCCGAGGAAGCCGACGATTTCTCCCGCGTTGACGGTGAAGTCGACTCCGGCCACCGCCTGGACCGAGCCCTGCTTGGTGTGGAACGTCTTGGCCAGCCCCTTGGCCTGGATCATGGGTAACGCCTTCCTTGGCGGATACGGTTCGGCCCGCTGGTGCGTTGCGGGTGGTGCGGTCATGCCTGCTGTCCTTCGGTCTCGTTGTGGTCGGTCCACACCTGACGGCCTTCCCTGGTGATGAGTTCGGGCCAGGTGAGGGTGCCGTTCTGAATCTCGCCGACGATCTGCCGGGCCCAGTCCCGCTCGGCTTCGGCCATGGTCAGGGCGTATTCGAGTTCGATCACGAACAGCCGTGGCGTGTGCTGGCCCAGCACGTCGGCCTGCGCCTGGCGGGCCTCGTCGATCTGCTCGTCCAGGCGGGCGATGCGTTCCCCGAGAGCCTGGACGGCGCGTTCGGGCCCCAGGGCGCCGAGGTAGCTCACCGCGGCGAGGAAGCTGGGGTACTCCTTCACCGGGGTGCGGACGAGTTCGTCGAGCCAGCTCATGAACTCCTTGCGGCCCAGCTCGGTGTGGGCGTACACGGTGCGCTCCGGCCGGCGTCCGGCGCGTTCGGTGCTGTGCTCCGCGATCCAGCCCGCCCGCACCAGGGATTCGACGACGTCGTAGAGCGAACCGGTCTTGACCTTGAAACTGGCGTCCTTCTCGCGCTCCCGCAAGGTCGCGGCCATCTCGTAGGGATGCATCGGCTGCTCCAGCAGCAGTCCGAGGACCGCGAGTCCCAGCAGATTGGACACCGGCCGTTTACGCACCGTCACAGGTCATCTCCTTTAGTCGGATCCGACTATACGGTATCGACTGATACTCACGGTGCAGCCGCCCCGGGGAGGATCTCCCGCAGATACTCGGCCGTGGGGCCCGAGTCCGGGCGGAGAGCGTCCGGGCGGCCGCAGTGCAGCACCCTGCCGCCGGCCTCACCGCTGCCCGGCCCCATGTCGACCAGCCAGTCCGCGGCGGCGGCCAGATGCAGGTCGTGCTCGGCGAGGACGACCGTATTGCCCGCGGCGATGAGCACGTCGAACGCATCGACCAGCACCTGGACGTCCGCCGGATGCAGACCCGTGACCGGTTCGTCCAGTACCACGAGTCCGGGCTGCCGCGAACCCTTGGTCAGCGCGGCAGCGAGCTTCAGCCGTTGCGCCTCACCGCCGGACAGCACGGTGGCGCTCTGCCCCAGATGCAGATAGCCCAGCCCCGTCTGCCGCAGCGCCGTGAGCACCGGACGCAGCGCGGGGGTGTCGAGGCGCTCGGCGGCCTCGTCGACGGTCAGGTCCAGCACCTCGTCGATGGCCAGATCCCGGTAGGTCACCGCGAGCACCTCGGGCCCGTACCGCCTGCCGTCGCAGACGTCGCAGGTGACCCAGACGTCGGGCAGGAAGTTCATGTCGACCTGCCGCACGCCGTACCCGGTGCACGGTTCGCAGCGGCCGCCCGGCGAGTTGAAGGAGAAGGAAGCCGCCGTCAGCCCGCGGCGGGCGGCGGCGTCGGTGCCCGCGAACAGGTTGCGGATCAGGTTGAACGCCTTGGTGTACGTGGCCGGGTTGGAGCGCGGGGTCCGGCCGATGGGCTCCTGGTCGACCACGGTCGCCCAGTGCAGCGGGCCGGTCCAGGCCGCCTTGCCCACACCCGGCGCGCTCGTACCGTCGAGACGGGCCTGCACCGCGCCGGCCACCCCTTCGATGAGCAGGGTGCTCTTGCCGCTGCCGCTCACGCCCGTGAGGCAGGTCAGCGCTCCCAGCGGGATGTCGATCCGGTCGGCGCGCACCGTGCGCACCGCGACGTCGGTCAGCGTCAGCATCCGGTCGTCGCGGACCGGGCGCCGGGCGCGCCGTACCCGCCCGCCCTGCAGCGCCAGGTAGCGGCCGGTCAGCGATTCGGGAGAGGCCGCCACCTCCTGCGGAGTGCCCTGGGCCACCAGCCGCCCGCCCCCGCGCCCGGCCCTCGGGCCGACGTCGATCACCCAGTCCGCCCGGCCGATCAGCTCGGGATCGTGCTCGATCATGAGGACGGTGTTCCCGGAGCCGCGCAGGTCCTCGATGAGCTCGGCCAGCCGCGCCTTGTCGGCCGGGTGCAGCCCCGCGGACGGCTCGTCGAGGACGAACGCCACCCCCGACAGCTCCGTGCACAGCTGGGCCGCCACCCGCGCCCGCTGCAGTTCTCCACCGGAGAGCGTGGGCGCCGGCCGGGAGAGCTGGACGTGCCCGACGCCGAGCCGAACTAGCAGCCGAAGCCTCGCCTGCACCGCGGGCAGGACAGCCTGCGCCGCCTCCCGCTGGGCCGGTCCGAGCGTCGCGGCCAGGCCCTCACCCCAGTCGAGGACCTCCTCGACCGGACGGTCGAGCAGTTCGTGCAGGCGCCGTCCGCCGAGCCGCACGGTACGGGCGACCGCGCCCAGGCCCGTCCCCTCGCACTCGGCGCACGACTCGTTGCGGACGAAGGGCTCGTACGTCTCCCGCATGGCCGGGTTGGCCGCGGCGGCGTACAGTCGTTCGACCTCGGCGATCGCCCCCGGCCAGGGCCGGCTGTCGCGGACGCTGATCGCGGTGCCGCTCTTCTTCATGGTCGTCTCGTAGGCGATCTCCACGGCTTCCTCGCCCGTGCCGTGCAGCACCGCCTCCCGGAAGTCCGCGGGCTGCTCCCGCCAGGGCCGGTCGAGATCCGTCCCGAAGCTGCGGGCCAGCGCCGCCATCGTCGCCCGCTCGGGAGTACGCGCCATGGCGAACCACGGCGAGGCCCCGGCCGGCAGCGGCAGGCCGGGCTCGGTGATCAGCAGCGCCTCCTCGGACCGGGCCCGGCCGCCGCTCCCGCGGCACTCCGGACAGCACCCCTCCGGCATGGTCGGGTTGAACTGCGCGGGCTTCAGTGCGGCGCCCAGCGCGGGGTCCCAGTCCCGGCCCAGCGGAGGCAGTCGGGCGAAGGCCAGGCCGAGGTAGTCGTTGACGCCGGTGACCGTGGCCATCGTGGAGCGCGGGCTGCGCGCCGGGACCCGCTGGTCAACAGCGAGCGTGGGGGGCAGCCCCTCGATCCGGGTCACCTGCGGGCGGTCGCGCGGGGTGATGAACTGGCGGACGAACGGGCTGATCCCCTCCAGATACCGCAGCTGGGCCTCGGCGTGGATGGTGTCGATCAGCAGTGAGGTCTTGCCGCTGCCGCTCACCCCCGAGAACGCGACGATTCTCCCCTTGGGCACGGAGACCGTCAGGTCGTCCAGGTTGTGCGTGCGGGCACCGACCACCTCGATGGCGTGTTCCCCAGATCCCATAACACCCTCCTCGGACTCAGATAGTCGGTTCCGAATATATGGGTTCGGCTATATCGGGATCAAGGTGCTGGGTGACGGCCCTCGGCGGCCGGTGGACCGAACCAGCGGGCCAGCCCCGCGCGCAGTTCGTCGGCCGTGTCGGCCGCCGAACCCGCCCAGGCGACATAGCCGTCCGGACGGACCAGCAGCGCCTGCGCCGACGGCTCCACGGCCGCCTCCCCGGCGACCACGGACACCCGGTCGGCCCACGGCCGCGCCGCCTCCCGCAGATCGGCCCTCCCTGCCAGATCGAGCAGCAACGGCCGGGCCGGGCGCAGCAGTTCGGCCACCGGCACCGGCCCTTCCGGCCGACCGGACAGCACCAGCCAGCCCGCGAAACACCCTGTCCACGGATGCGCCTGGCCCGGCGAAGCGGAGGTGAACGTCGCATAGCGCACGTCGGTGCCGGTGATCATGCGGCCGAAGTATCGGTTGACCTCGTCGATGCCGAGCAACTCCTCGATGAAGCCGCGCAGCGGAGTGGTGTGCTGCTCGTCCGGGCGCATCAGGGCGAGCTGCGCCCGCGTGTTGAGCAGGACCCGTTCGGCGACCGGATGCCGCTCGCCGTGGTAGGTGTCGAGCAGTTCCTCCGAACCCCACCCGCGGACCCGGGCCGCCAGCTTCCAGCCCAGGTTGACCGCGTCCTGCAGGCCGGTGTTCAGCCCCTGGCCGCCGATCGGGAAGTGCACGTGCGCCGCGTCACCGGCGAGCAGCACCCGCCCGCTGCGGTAGTGCTCCGCCTGCCGACTGGCGTCCCCGAACCGGGACAGCCACGTCACCGGTTCGGTCAGCTTCAGTGGCGTGCCCCGCACGCGCGCGACCGCGGCGTTGAGGTCCTCCAGGGTCACCGGACCCTCGTCCGCCGCCGGGGCGTGCCCGTACTCGATGACGACCGCCCGGCCCGTGCCGCCCTCCGGCGGGAAGGCCAGAACCAGAATGCCGTCGGGGGTGCGCTCCCAGCGGCGCGGCACATCGCGCTCGGGAGTGGCCACGTAGCCGATCAGCGCGCGGACGGTGGCCTCGGTGCCGGGGAAGCCGATCCCGGCCAGCCGGCGCACCGCGCTGCGCCCGCCGTCGCAGCCGACCACGTAGCGGGCCCGCACCCGGTAGGGGCCGCGCGGCCCCTCCACCGTCGCCTCCACGCCCTCCGCGTCCTGGCGCAGTCCGGTCACCTCGTGGCCGCGGCGGATCTCCGCGCCGGCCTGGTGCGCGTGCTCCGCCAGCAGGACCTCGGTGCGCGACTGCGGCACCAGGGCCGTGTACGGGTGCCGGGTGTCCAGCAGGCTGAAGTTCAGGCCCTGGCTGAAGATCCCGGCGAAGGGCAGCCCCTTGGCGACCTGCGTCCCCTCGAGGAAGCGGTCCAGCAGCCCGCGCAGGTCCAGCATCTCCACGGTCCGGGTGTGCAGGGCCCCTGCCCGGTCGTGTCCGGCGGGCTCGACGAGCTTCTCGAGCACCAGGGCCTCCACCCCGCCGGCCCGCAGCTCCCCAGCCAGCATCAGGCCGACCGGGCCTCCTCCCACCACCACGACATCCGTCGTCAGGGCGGCGTCGTCTGCATTGCCGTTGTGCATCATGCGCCTTTCGTGATCGGTGCAGCCGGTAGGGACCACTGGACGACCAACTCCTCGAAGGAACCGGCGACCTGGACCGGGGACGGGCGGGTCAGGACCCGGTCCTGGAGTGCCGCGGCGGCCCGCGCGTGCCGGTCGTCGGTGACCAGCCGCCGTACCGCCGCATCGACGGCGCCCGGATCCGCCTCCTGCGCGTTCAGGTGCAGTCCGGCGCCGGTTTCCGCCAACCTGCCTCCATTCAGAGCCCGTTCGAAGGTGTCGCTCACGACGAGCTGAGGCAGTCCACGCACGACAGCGCCCAGCAGCGTGTTGGCCCCGCCGTGGTGCGCGACCGCCGTGCACGAGGGCAGTACGGCGTGCAGCGGCACGCCGGTCACCGCCCGCACCCCGGCGGGGAGTTCACCCAGCCCTGCGAGGTCCTCGGCGCGCGCGACGAGCACCACCTCCATGCCGAGCCGCGGCAGCCCGCACACCGCCCGCATCAGCGGGTGACCGCCCGGCACGCCGTCGGTGAACGTCCCCCACGTCACACAGAGCCGATGCCGTTCGGGAGGATCGAACAACCAGGTGGGCACCCTCCCTGGCCTGTCCACTGGGACGAAGCGGACCGGAACCCCGATGCCAGGTCCCAGCCGCTGCATCGGAGCGGGACATGGATCGATCACGAACTCCCGCGCCGACGGCCACACACTCCCCGGCACCTCGGCCGTCACCAGCTCGCGCACCCTCTCTCGCAGCCAGGCGCCGGGCGGCGTACCGAAAAGGTCCGGCCCCCACAGGTGCCGCAGCGTGGGGATGCCCCGTGCCGCGGCGACCGCCTCGGCGGCGAAGGCCACCGGCTCGTGCACCACCGCGTGCGGCCGCCAGCGGTCGACGAGCGCCGCGAGCCCGTCCAGCATGGCCAGGGCGTTGTCGGCGAACATGCGGGGCAGCGCGCCCCGCTCCTGGTAGTACGGCTCGCCGGGGACTCCCCGCACGCTCTCGCGGTGCCGCCGGGCGAACCCGCCGTCCGCGCTCACCCGCACCACGGTCAGCCCGAGCGCCAGCGCGCCCGGCGCCGTGTCGGCGTCGCAGGCCACCCGCACGTCGTGCCCGGCGGCCCGCAGGGCCCAGGCCAGCGGAACCATGGGAGCGAGGTGCGAACTGGAGACGGACGTCACGAACAAGATGCGCATGAAAGCCCCTGATCCTGGGCGTCGGGAGACCGCACCGAAATTAGGCAGGGGCCCTAGAGGCTGGCATGAGCCCGGACCGTGTCCGCTTCTTCCAGCACCGCTCGAGGACAGCGCGACCCACTTCCAGGAGTGTTCGGGGCGCGGCGGCGCGGCTGACGGCCGGGCGCCGGGACTTCTCTCCTATCCGAAGGTGGGCCGCAATGAAGGCGATTGTCTGATATGCGCGTTCTGGTCTGTTCCATTCCTCTGCTCGGTCACCTCAACCCCCTGCTTCCGCTGTCCTGGGCGCTGCGGGCCGAGGGGCACGAGGTCCTGGTGGCCACGGACGAGAGCTTCGCGCCGCGGGTCCTCGAGCGCGGGCTGCCCGTGGCGTCGCTGTCGCCCGTGGAGCTGCGGGAGGTGATGGCACGGGACCGGGCCGGCCGGCCGGTGCCGCACACGGCCGAGGCGGACCGGATGTGGCGCAGCGGTCGCGGCTGGGGGCGGCTGGGCGCCCGGCATCTGGCGGAGACCATCGCGCTGATGCGCCGATGGGGCCCGGACCTCGTCGTCACCGACCCCGTGGAGTTCGCGGGCCCGCTGGCAGCCGCGAGCCTGGGCATCCCCTGGATCGAGCACGGCTGGGGCATCCGGCCCAGCCCCGAGTTCGCGCTGGCCGCCGAGGAGGAACTCGAGCCGGAGCTAGGCGCGTTCGGGCTCACCGGGCTCCCCCGGCCGGCCCGCGTCCTCGACACCTGCTCGCCCAGTCTCCAGCGCCCGGGCACGTTCGGCGACCCCATGCGCTATATATCGGTGACCGGCCCCGCCGAGCTGCCCGGCTGGCTGGACGAGCCCAGGCGCCGCCCCCTGGTGTGCCTCACTTTCGGCAGCGTGCTGCCGTCACTGGCGCCGGACCGGATGCGGACCCTGATCACCCGGCTGATGCACACGCTGCCCGCGCTCGACGTGGAGGTGGTGGTAGCCATCGACCCGGCGGGTGCGCAGGGGCTGCGGCCGGCGCCGCCCGGCGTGCTGTCCGTGGGCTGGCAGCCGCTGGACCACGTGGTGCCGCGCTGTGCCGTCCTGGTCCATTACGGGGCCTCCGGCATGACGATGGCCGCGATGGCCGCGGGGGTGCCCCAGGTCGTGCTGACCGTGCCGATCGCCGACGCCCCGGACAACGCGCAGCGCATCGAGGCGTCGGGGCTGGGCATCGCCCTGCCCGCTCTCGACCTCGACGCGGAGCGGGTCGTCGCGGCCTGCCGGGCGCTGCTCACCGAGCCTTCCTGGCGCGTCCGGGCCGCCGAGGTCGCCGCGGAGCAGGACTACCGGCCGGCGCCCGCCGAGGTCGCGGCGGGGCTCACAGCCGCGTTCGGCTGAGCAGGACGCCGCAGGAGAAGACGGATGCGCCGCCGTCCCGGTACCGGGGACAGCGGCGCATCTTCGTGCGGGTTCGGTCCGGCCGTACGGTCGGTCCCGGTACTGCGGACGGCGTGCATCGGTCGTCCGGCCGTGCGGAGTCGTCGGGCAGACGGTACGGCGGGCCCGGTGTGCTCGCGGGACCGCCGTACTGCCGCGGTCAGGCAGGCTTACGGGCCACCAGGAGCCGGTCGTGCGTCATCGTGTCCAGGGGAATCACCCGCTCCACCTTGAAGCCGGCCACCTCCGCCCAGGCCGAGATGTCCCACACCCGGTACTCCGAGCCGCCGTCGAGGATGACGGAGCACACCAGGCTCTGCAGATACGCCCCCGCCTCGGAGGTGTCGTCGAGCATCGCGTCGTAGACCAGCAGCGTGCCCCCCGGGGGCAGGGCACTGAACGCCTGGGCCAGCAGCCTCTTGCGGGATTCCTCGGGGTGGTCGTGCAGGACGTGGCCGAAGAGGATCACGTCGGCGGCGGGCAGGGGATCGCCGAAGAAGTCGCCGCCCACGAAGCCGACCCGGCCCGCGGTACCGCGGGCCGCCATGTGCTCGTCGAACAGCGGCTCGATGCCGGGCACATCGAAGACCGAGCCCTTCAGGTTCGGGTGGTCCAGCACCAACTGTGCCGCGACGTTGCCGCGGGCCCCGCCGACGTCCACGAACGTGGCCCACCGGCTCCAGTCCAGGACCTGGCTCAGTTCCGCGGCCACGAACTGGTTGAAGGTGTCCATGTGGTCGAGGAACCGGCGGGCCCGGTCCAGGTCCGGATGCTCCTCCACCACCGCGCCCGCGGTGATGTTCTTCCCCGAAGTGGCCTTGCCGTCGTGTAGCGCGTCGGCGAAGCGGTTCCACAACTCGTAGTGGACCCGGCCGTGCTGGAGCACGGCGCCGCCGATGTAGTGCGGGCGGCCCGAGACCAGGAAGTGCTCGGCGCGGGGGGTGTTGGCGTACCTGACGCCGTCGAAGGTCAGCAGGCCGAGCCCGACCAGCGCGTCCAGCCAGTCGCTCACGAGGTGGGAGTGCAGCCGACCCTGCTCGCGGATCTCCGCCTCGGTACGCGGGCCCTCGGCGAGGAACTCGAAGAGGTCCAGCTCCAGGGCGGTGTGCAGCACTCGGGCCCGGGTGTAGGCGACATTGAGCTGGAGGATCTCGCGGGCGTCGGCCAGCGAGGGGGCGTTCGACGTGGCGTTCGTCATCACGTGCCTTTCGGTCGAGAGAGGGAATCGGGCAGCGGGTCAGATCCGCTCGGCGATCAGAAGGCGCAGCGGCACCCCGTCCATCTGGTGCAGTTGCGGCTCCCCGAAGCCGTTGGCGGTCAGCAGGTCCCGGTACGTCTCCAGCGCATGCGAATCGCCCTCGTGAGTCCAGGCCAGCATCAACGCGGCGAACAGGTGGGGCACCGGATCGGAGGCCGGGTCGCGGCCGTCCGCAGTGACCGCGACGATGCCGATCCGCCCGCCCGGCCGGGTCGCCTCCGCCAGCCGTCGCAGCATGTCCCCGGCGCGCTCTGCGGAGAAGTGGTGCAGCACGTTGGTGATCAGCGACAGGTCGTACGGGCCGCCCAGCGGCAGCTCGAACATGTCACCGGAGGTCAGCTCGACCCGGTCCAGCACACCCAGGCACTCCGCGTGGCCCCGGGAGTGCTCCAGGACGTTGGCCCAGTCCACGGAGCGGACCCGGGCCTGTGGGTTGCGCTGCGCCACCGTGTAGCCGTACAGCCCGTGCCCGCAGGCGACGTCCAGGATGTCCAGGCGCTCGCGGCCCGCCGTCCACGGGGCCAGCGTGTCGGCCAGCAGGTCGGCGATCAGGGGCGTGTGCGGGGTGGGATTACGGGCCAGGTCCTCCCAGAACGGGTACTCGGGGGTCTCGGCGTTGGTGTCCAGCACGGTCCCGCCGCGCTTGACCGCGTCGGAGAGGTGGCCCAGGGCCTCCCACTCGTAGCGGCTGACCGCGAGCCGAAGGGTGTCGCCGAAGTAGCCGGGGCTCGACTTGACCAGGATGCGGTCGACGCCCGGAGCCAGCCAGAACCGTTCGCCGTCCGTGTGGAGCAGTTCGATGGCGGCGAGCGCCCGCAGCAGGACGCGTACGCCCCGAGGGGGCACGCCGAGCCGTGCGGCGACGGTCTCGGCCTCGGCCGGGCCGTCCGCCATCGTGTCGAACACGGCGAGGTCGAGCCCGGCGCACAGCACTCCGGCGCGGCGTACCGCCTGGGCCATGTTGAGCAGGGTGAACTCGTCGATCGGTGGAAACGGTGGTCTGTGTCACGATCCCTCTTCCTCAGTGGTGGGTGGATGCGGTGGCCAACTCGGCGAGTTCGGCGGCCACGTGGGCGGGGGTCGGCTGGGAGAGCATCTCGGCGCGCAGCCGATCCGCCGCGGTGCGGATCTCGGGGTCCTCCAGCAGCCTGATCACCGCGGCGCGGATTGCCTGCTCGTCCGCCTGCTCTCCCTGCAGGTGGATGCCGGCGCCCGACTCGGCGAGCGCGGCGGAGATGTTGTCCTGGTCGGCCATGTGGGAGATGGCCAGTTGGCCGAGGCCGGCGCGGATCGCGTTGAACACGGTGCCCGAGCCGCCCTGGTGGACGATGGCGTCGCAGTCGCCGAGCACCAGGTGCAGGGGCGGCGAGTCGAGGACCCGGACGTTGCCCGGGAGTTCGCCGAGCTGTTCGCGGGACGCGGCGTCGGCAGCGACCACGATCTCGATGTCCAGCCCGTCGAGCGCCCGGATGACGGCTGGGGCGGCATCGCCGTGGACGACCTCTCCTGGGAGTCGCGCACCTTCGACCGCTTCAGCATCTGGGGGCACCACCAGCCCGAGGCGTCCAAGCAACTGCCGCCCGCCCTCATCACCCGCGTCCAGCAGGCGTGAGCGCCCTGTGCAGCCCGCCGTACAGGAACGACAGAAAGAGCCCGCGGTGACACTCGTCGACCACCAGGACCCTGCCACCTTCCGCAGAGTCCTGGGGCACTACCCCACCGGTGTCGCGGTCATCACCGCAATGACCCCGGAAGGTCCCATCGGCATGGCGGTAGGCACCTTCACCTCCATCTCGCTCGACCCGCCACTGGTCGGGTTCTTCCCCGACCGCAACTCCTCGACCTGGGCGCGCATCCGCACCGCGGGAGCCTTCTGCGCCAACATCCTCGGCGAAGACCACGAGGCCGTCTGCCGCGTCTTCGCGTCCCGGGACGTCGACCGCTTCGCCGCCGTCGACTGGGTGCCGGGCCCGACCGGCTCACCGGTCCTCACTGACGCCATCGCCTGGGCCGACTGCCGACTCGCCGACGACCACCCCGTCGGCGACCACGACCTCGTCGTCGGCCACGTCACGGGACTCGCCCTGCGACCCGGCGAACAGGCGCAACGCCCGCTCGTCTTCCACCGCGGCCGGTACGGAACCTCCACCACCGCGACCGCCGCCCTCTCGTCCCTGCCCCTGGAAGGAGCCTGGCTGTGACAGCCGTCGTCCTCACCGAGGAAAACACCAGCCGCACCGTCACCACCAAGGACTGGACGCTGCACTACAACGAGGCAGGCAAGGGCCACCCCGTGATCTTCCTGCACGGCAGCGGTCCCGGCGCCACCGGCTGGAGCAACTTCTCCGCCAACATTCCCGCGCTCGCGGAGCATTACCGGGTACTTGCCGTCGACATGCCGGGCTGGGGCCGGTCCGACACCGTCGAAGGAGAGGAGCGGGACCACACCGCCGTCGCGATCCAGTTCCTCGACGAACTCGGCATCGAGAAGGCCGCCTTCGTGGGCAACTCCATGGGCGGCATGACCGCCCTGCGGCTGGCCGCCCTGCACCCCGACCGCGTCTCGCACCTCGTCACCATGGGCGCGCCCGCGGGGAAGGGCGGTCCCTGTCTCTTCGGCCCCGGCGACGGCCCCAGCGAGGGACTGAAGGTCCTCGTCCGCGGCTACGCGGAGCCCACAGAAGCCACCATGGCCGAACTGGTCGACGTCATGACCTTCCACAGCGGCCCCGACCGTGAGGAACTCGCCCGTGCCCGGGCCGCGGCCGCGCAGGCCCGCCCCGACCACCTGAAGAACTTCCTGGAGTACCTGCAGCGGACACATCAGGTCGGCACCTCCGCCACCGACAGCGAGATCGCGGCCATCTCCGCGCCCGCGCTGCTCATCCACGGACGTGACGACCGTGTCGTCCACTTCGAGAACTCACTGCGCCTGGTGTCGACGATTCGCGACTCGCGCCTGGTGCTCCTCAACCGCTGCGGCCACTGGGCGCAGTTGGAGCACGCTTCCGAGTTCAACCGCCTGGTCGCCGACTTCATCGACCAGCACTGACCACCGACCCACTGGTCCACTGGTCCACTGGTCCACTTGCCCCTCAAGGACGAGGTTTCACTTTCATGCACGAGGTAACCGAGCGCGTCGAGAAGCTCGCCGCGCAGTTCGAACAGCAGGCCGTCAAGGACGACGAAGCAGGCCGGCTCACCGACGAGACCGCCGCGATGATGCGCTCCGCCGGAGTCGTCCGTCTGCTGCAGCCCCGCGAGTTCGGCGGCTACGAGGCCACACCCGGCGAGTTCTACCGCACCGTGATGGCGCTCGCGGCCCGCAACCCCGCCGCCGGCTGGGTGGGCGGCGTCGTCGGCATCCACCCCTGGGAGCTGGCCCTCGCCGACCGGAAACTCCAGCAGGAGCTGTGGGGCGAGCACGGGGAGAACGCCGACACCTGGGTCTCCTCCCCCTACGCGCCCAACGGCCGCGCCCGCAGGGTCGAGGGCGGTTACCTGTTCTCCGGACGCTGGCCCTTCGCCTCGGGCAGCGACCACTGTGACTGGGCCGTCCTGGGCGGCATCGTCACCGACGACGACGGCAACATCCCCATGCCGCCGGACATGCGGCACTTCGTCCTGCCCCGCGCCGACTACGAGATCCAGCAGGACAGCTGGGACGTGATCGGCCTCGCGGGCACCGGCAGCAAGGACATCATCGTCCGGGACGCCTTCGTTCCCGACCACCGCGCCCTCGACGCGCACGAAGTGAGCGAAGGCGTTCTCGCCGAACGCAACCGGCCCGGAAACCCCCTGTACGCGATGCCGTTCGGCGTGATGTTCTCCAGCGCCATCAGCGCCTCCACCCTCGGCATCGCCGAAGGTGCGCTCGCCGCCTTCCTCGCCTACACCCGCCAGCGCGTCACCATCGTCGGGAGCCGGGCCGCCGAGGACCCGCACCAGCTGTCCAGCCTGGGCGAGGCCGCCGCCGACCTGGACGCCAGCCGCACCCACCTGCTGGCCACCATGGACCGCATGTACGACGACGTCCTCGCTGGCAAGACCGTCACCATCGAGGCCCGCGCCGAGGCCCGCCGCAACCAGGTCCGCGCCTCCCGCCGCGCCACCGACGCCGTGGACGAGCTCTTCCGCCGGGCCGGCGGCGGCTCGCTCCGCCGCGACCAGCCCTTCCAGCGCTACTGGCGCGACGTCCACGCCGCGATGAACCACCTGTGCAACGTCGCCGACAGCATCTACGAGGGATGGTCCCGGGACCAGTTCGGCCTGCCGGCCGGGCTCCGCGTCCTCGTCTGATCCCCATCCCCGAGACGCCCCCGCCGCGACCGACCGCACCGGAATCGGCGGGAGCCCGCGCAACGGCCCCGGCTCTCACCCCTGGCCGGGGTCGTTGCCACCTCCCCACTCAGGCCAGAACGGATGCCATTTCCGCGTGGAGACGTGCCCCGGCAAGGCCCGCACCGCAGGGCGGTGTGATCGCTCCGAGCCGGATCCCTCCAATGCACAGCGCCCGCTTCCACGAAGGAATATCTCTCGGGGGAGGTGGCCGAGGGCCTCCTCTTGCCGTACCGGGAGAAGTTCCGGCGACGTCTGCTGGAATCGCCGTACGCGTCACAGGGCCGCCCGGGGATCATGGAGTTGCCGCTGCGCGGTGCCCGGTCTGCGCCTACGCCCCGGTTCCAGCCTGACCTGAGCGGGGTGAGTGAGGCCCGGGCGCAGGCGCCCGTCCCTCACGTCGTCGATTGTCAGGAAACGGGGAACCAGGCCGACAGGCGCTTGGCAATGACCGGTACATCGACGTTGTCCTGCGCGACTTCCTCGACGAACGGGCCGGCAATGGAGACGGGCGGCGGAAGGGTACTGGCACTGACGCCATTGAGCCGCAGGAAGACGCGCATGGCGAGCCAGGCGGTGCGCTTGTTGCCATCGATCAGCGCGTGATTGCGGGCAACGGAGTGCAGCAGTGCCGCCGCCTTCTCGTGCAGCGTGGGATACAGCTCAGCTCCGAACACGTTGGTCCGGGGCCGCTCAATAGCTGACACCAAAAGTCCCATGTCACGCACGCTGTGCTCGGTACCGTTGACCGTGCGAGCGATGGCCAGAATCTCGTCGATCTGGATGTAGCGCACTTCGGTCACTTCAGGTAGTCCAGGATTTCCGCATCGCTGTCCATGAGCTCGGCCAGGACGTCATCGACCTTCAGCTCGGCCCGATTCTGGGCGTCACGGATGGCCTCAATGGCAAGTTCCTGCTTGCTGCGGTGTTCCCGACGAGCACGCTCGGTAAGCTTTGCATCAAGGTCATCGGGGAGTCGGAGTGTCATCGCCATACAGCGATGATACCTGACTGGTATCTAGGTGGCGAGGTGACACTAGCCACTCAGGTCCTCGGACTACGGCGCCACGTTCTGTGACTTGGACGGGCCGCGCTCTCAGCTGCAACGAGCCTGAGGCCGGGATGTCAGCTCGCACGGCTGGAAGGTGCAGCGGGACACCCTGCCGGATTGCTTCCCCCTGGCCGATGGCCCGGTCCGCAGGGCAGGAGCCGGAGAGGCCCGTGAGGTTGAGACTCCTGATTCGAGCGTCATACGAGCGTCAAGAATCTCCGATCGAGACCTTGAAGGCGTCGCCGACGCAAGCGACTCCCTGATGAATTCGCAGTTCAGGCGGCTTCAAGGGTCAAGCCGGGCACTCGACCCGCTCCACGGATGGAAACAGGTCGAGCAACCCACCCAAACCGCAAAACCGCAGGTCAGATCCCCTTCGCCCCCGGCTCCAGAATCGCCACGCACTCCACGTGATGCGTCATCGGAAACAGATCGAACGCCCGCAGCGTCCGCACCTTGTACCCGCCGTCGCGGAAGTACCCGAGGTCGCGGGCCAGCGCCGCCGGGTCGCAGGCGACGTACGCGATGCGGCGGGCGCTCAGGGAGGTGAGGTGTTCGACCGTCTTCTTGCCGCCGCCGGCGCGGGGCGGGTCGAGGACGATCAGGTCGACCTCGGTGATGCCGGTGCGCGGGAGGACCGACTCGACCTTGCCCTGTTCGATGCGGACCCGGTCGAAGGCGGCGAGGTTGTGCCGGGCGTCCTCGACCGCGCGCTTGCCCGACTCGATGCCGAGGACCGCGCCCTTGTCGCCCAGTCGGTCCGCGAGGGCGCCCGCGAAGAGGCCGACGCCGCAGTACAGGTCGAGCGCCATCTCGCCCTTGCGCGGCATCAGGCCCTGCATGACGGCCTTGACCAGGGTGTCGGCTGCCATCGGGTGGACCTGCCAGAAGCCGCCGCTGCCGACACGGTACGTACGGCCGTCGGCCCGCTCGCGCACGAACGCGCGGCCGTGGACGCGGTGGATGCCGCCGTCGTGCTCCTCGACGCGCATCACCGAGACGGGCTTGTCGAGTTCCACGAGGGGCAGGCGGGCGCCGGGGCGGGGCTCCAGGATGACCATGCGGTCCTGGGAACCGGTCGCGGCGATCGCGTCGACCGAGGCCATGCCGGACCAGTCGCGCTCCTCGATGCCGAGTTCGCTGACGCCCGGCGCCGCGATCATGCAGTGCTCGATCGGCTCGACCTCGTGCGAGCGGTGGCGGCGCAGTCCGGCGTTGCCGTCGGGGTCCACGGCGTACTGGACGCGCGTGCGCCAGGCTGGGACCTCGCCGGCGGGCAGCTTGTCGCCCTCGGCGGGCATCACCGTGCCGTCCCAGCCCGCCTCCTCGGGCGTGAGGCCCGCGAGCCGCTGCAGCTGCTCGGCGATGACCTCGCCCTTGAGGCGGCGCTGCGCGCCCGGCTTGGCGTGCTGCCAGTCGCAGCCGCCGCAGCGGCCTGGGCCGGCATAGGGGCAGGGGGCTTCGACGCGGTCCTTGGAGGCCGAGAGGATCGTCACCGCGTCCGCGCGCAGGAAGCGCGCACCCTCCTCGCCCTCCGTGACGCGCGCGACGACGCGCTCCCCGGGCAGAGTGTGCCGGACGAAGAGGACCTGGCCCTCGCTCGTACGGGCGATGCAGTGCCCGCCATGGGCCACGGGGCCGATCTCGACCTCGTACTCCTCCCCCACCAGCGATTTCTTCGGTTCTGCCTGCATGGCGGGGTGACTCCAGATGCGAAAGGGGATGAAGGAAGGGGTCGCGGAACGACGAGCGGCCGGACAACAGCCCACCAGTCTACGTGGACGTTGCCCGGCCGCTCACCACAAGACCGTCAGCCCTTGGTGTTCGAGGTCTCCTTCGGACGCTCCTCCGCCGGACCCCGGCGCACCGCACCCGGCGCGTTCCAGTCCTGCCGCTTGCGGGCCCGGTTCTTCGCGGCCTCGGAGGACTCCAGCTGGTAGGGCACGGAGGTCACCATCACACCGGGCGTGAACAGCAGCCGCCCCTTGAGCCGCAGGGCGCTCTGGTTGTGCAGCAGGTGCTCGTACCAGTGGCCGACCACGTACTCGGGGATGATCACGGACACCGCGTCGCGCGGGGACTCCTTGCGCAGGCCCTTGACGTACTCGATGATCGGCCGCGTGATCTCGCGGTACGGCGAGTCGAGGACCTTCAGCGGTACGTCGATGCCGCGCCGCTCCCACTCCTCGCGCAGCGCCTTGGTCTCGGCCGGGTCGACGTTGACGCTGAGCGCTTCGAGGGTGTCGGAGCGCATCAGCTTGGCGTAGGCGAGGGCGCGCAGGGTCGGGCGGTGGATCTTGGAGATCAGGACCACCGAGTGGACGCGGGAGGGGCGGACGCTGTCGTCGGAGGGCCCCTCGGGAGCGGCGATCTCCTCGGCGACGCGGTCGTAGTGCTTACGGATCGCGCTCATCGTCGCGTAGAAGATCACCATGCCGAGCAGGGCCACCCAGGCGCCGTGGGTGAACTTGGTGACGAGGACGACGACCAGCACCAGACCGGTGAAGAAGGCGCCGAAGGCGTTGATCGCGCGGGAGCGGATCATATGGCTGCGCTTGGCCGGGTCCTTCTCGGTGCGCAGGTGGCGGTTCCAGTGCCGGACCATGCCGGTCTGGCTGAGCGTGAAGGACACGAAGACGCCGACGATGTAGAGCTGGATCAGCCGCGTCGAGTCGGCGCCGTAGATGACGACCAGGAGCGTGGCCGCGCCCGCGAGCAGCACGATGCCGTTGGAGAAGGCGAGGCGGTCGCCGCGGGTGTGCAGCTGGCGCGGCAGATAGCGGTCCTGGGCGAGGATCGAGCCGAGCAGCGGGAAGCCGTTGTACGCGGTGTTCGCCGCGAGGAACAGGACCAGCGCGGTCGCGGCGGCGAGCACGATGAACAGGAGGCTGCCCTTGCCGAAGACCGCCTCGGCGACCTGCGAGATCACCGGGTTCTGGACGTATCCGGAGCCGATCGGGACGCCGTTGTGGATCAGGTCGGTGGCCGGGTTCTCGGCCATCCGGACCTTGGTCGTCATGGCCAGGGCGATGATGCCGCAGAACATGGTGACGGCGAGCAGGCCCATCGCCGCGAGTGTGGTCGCGGCGTTCTTGGACTTGGGCTTGCGGAAGGCGGGAACGCCGTTGGAGATGGCCTCGACGCCGGTGAGCGCCGCGCAGCCGGAGGAGAAGGCACGCAGCAGCAGGAAGACGAGCGCGAAGCCCGCGAGGCCCTGGTGCTCGGCCTTGATGTGGTAGTCGGACGTCGGTGCGCGCATGGTGTCGTTCAGTACGAGCCCGCGGAAGGCACCCCACGCGATCATGATGAAGACGCCCGCGACGAAGACGTACGTCGGAATCGCGAAGAGCTTTCCGGACTCCTTCACTCCGCGCAGGTTCATCAACGTGAGCAGCACGATGACGACGACGGCGCACAGCACCTTGTGCTCGACGACGAAGGGGATCGCGGAGCCGAGGTTCTCGATGCCGGAGGCGATGGACACGGCGACGGTGAGGACGTAGTCCACGAGCAGCGCGCTGGCGACGGTGAGGCCGGCCTTGGGGCCGAGGTTGGTGTTGGCCACCTCGTAGTCGCCGCCACCACTGGGGTAGGCGTGCACGTTCTGCCGGTAGGAAGCGACCACCGTGAACATCAGCACGACGACCGCGAGCGCGATCCAGGGGCTGAAGTGGTAGGCCGACACGCCCGCGATGGAGAGGACCAGAAGCACTTCCCCGGGTGCGTAGGCCACGGAGGAGAGCGGGTCGGACGCGAAGACGGGGAGTGCGATGCGCTTCGGCAGGAGGGTTTCCCCGAGCCGATCACTGCGCAGTGCGCGCCCGATCAAGATCCGTTTGGGCACGTCGGTCAGTTTGGACACGCAGAGGATCGTAAGCGTTCGAACGGGACGTCGCCCACCCGCCGCTCGACATCTGCTCTCCGAGTGAAAACGGGAAGGGGTCCCGTTGCGGATTCCGTAGCCACGTACTTCCGCATGCCTATATGACAAAGCCCCTGTTTGCCCCACTATGGAGGTTCCATGCATGCGACCGCTGAGCTCATCGGTGCCACGGCAGGACTCGTCGGACTCGGAATCCTGACTCTTCTCAGTGTGCGCAGCTTCAATCGCCGCTGATCGTCGAAGACGCGCAGGCGAACGTGCACAGGGGTGCCCCTGATCGACCGCGCGTGTGTAGCTTGGGCGGCGGTCTGAGACCCTGTTCAGCCTGAGCCGTAACCAATCACATCCGGAAGGACGGTCGTGCACATCGTCATCATGGGCTGCGGAAGAGTGGGTTCCGCTCTCGCCCAGACCCTGGAGCAACAGGGGCACACGGTCGCTGTGATCGATCACGACCCCACCGCCTTCCGACGACTGGGCTCCGGCTTCGGCGGCCGTCGTGTCACCGGAGTCGGCTTCGACCAGGACACCCTGCGCGAAGCGGGCATCGAGGAGGCCGGCGCCTTCGCCGCCGTCTCCAGCGGTGACAACTCGAACATCATCGCCGCCCGGGTGGCCCGCGAGATGTTCGGCATCGAGAACGTCGCGGCGCGCATCTACGACCCGCGCCGCGCCGAGGTCTACCAGCGCCTGGGCATCCCGACCGTCGCCACCGTCCGCTGGACGGCCGACCAGATGCTGCGGCGGCTGCTCCCCTCGGGCGCCGAGCCGCTGTGGCGCGACCCCACCGGCGGGGTGCAGCTCGCCGAGGTGCACGCCTCCGCCGCCTGGGTCGGCCACAAGATCAGCCGTCTCCAGGACGAGACCGGGGTGCGTGTGGCTTTCCTCACGCGGCTGGGTGAGGCGATCCTGCCCTCCTCGCAGACGGTGCTGCAGGAGGGCGACCTCGTGCACGTGATGATGCGCACGAACGACGTTGAGAAGGTCGAGGCGTCGTTCGCCGAGGGCCCCGAAGAGGAGAGCGGTCACTGATGAGGGTCGCCATTGCCGGTGCCGGTGCCGTCGGCCGCTCCATCGCGGGCGAGCTCCTGGAGAACGGGCACGAGATTCTGCTGATCGACAAGGCGCCGACCGCCATCTCGGTCGAGCGCGTCCCGCAGGCGGAGTGGCTGCTCGCCGACGCCTGCGAGATCACCTCGCTGGACGAGGCGGCGCTGCAGCGCTGCAACGTGGTCATCGCGGCCACCGGTGACGACAAGGTCAACCTGGTCGTCTCGTTGCTCGCGAAGACCGAGTACGGCGTCCCGCGCGTCGTCGCCCGCGTGAACAACCCCAAGAACGAGTGGCTGTTCAACGAGGCCTGGGGCGTGGACGTGGCGGTCTCCACCCCGCGTCTGATGTCGGCCCTGGTCGAGGAGGCGGTGAGCGTCGGCGACCTGGTCCGGCTGCTGCGCTTCAGCCACGGCGACGCGAACCTGGTCGAGCTGACCCTCCCGCCGGAGTCGGCCCTGGCCGGCACCCAGGTCGGCGACGTGGAGTGGCCCGAGGACACCTCCCTGGTCACGATCATCCGCGGCACCCGCGTCCTCACCCCCTCCCACGAGGACTCCCTGGAGGCGGGCGACGAACTCCTCTTCGTGGCCGCCCAGGCCCGCGAAGAGCAGCTCGAGGACCTGCTCTCGGTCCGCCGCGACGACGCGACGAGCTAGTACTGCAACCGCATCTGCCGTGACAGGTGCTGGGTTGGCTCGTTGTTCCGACTGTGCGATGAATCGTTGACGGTTGAGCAGGTCGAGTCGTGGTCCGAGGGGATAGCCGGGTTCCATGCCCGGTTCGCCCACCGTTTCGGCAGGTCGGAGCCCCGCGAGCGGGCGTCGGACTACCTGAACGGGTTGCTCGCGCCGCTTGAGAAGAAGAACGGGTGGACGCTGTCGGAGCAGGTCGGGCAGTTGCGCCCCGACGGCGTCCAGCGCCTGCTCAACCACTCCGACTGGGACGAGAACGCGGTCCGCGACGATGTCCGGGACTTCGTCGTGGAGACCATCGGCGCCAAGGACGCGGTGCTGATCGGCGACGACACCGGCTTCCTGAAGAAGGGCACCAAGTCCGCCGGCGTCCAGCGGCAGTACACCGGCACAGCCGGCCGCACGGAGAACAGCCAGATCGGAACATTCCTGGCCTACGCCTCCGCCAGGGGCGGGCGTTGATCGACCGCGAGCTCTACATCCCCGTCTCCTGGACGGATGACCGTGACCGCTGCCGCGCGGCCGGGATCGACGACGAGGTCCCCTTCGCGACCAAGAACGAGCACTTCAAGTGGATGCTGCAACGCGCCATCGACGCGGGTGTCCCGTTCGCGTGGGTCACCGCTGACGAGGCATACGGGCAGGTCAAGCACCTGCGAGTGTGGCTGGAGGAACGTCGGGTCGCGCACGTGCTGGCTACGAAGGTCAACGACACTGTGATCACCACGCACGGGGCGGACACGCGGGTGGACCAGTTGGTCGCCGCGCTGCCCCGCCAGCGGTGGAAACGAATCTCCGGCGGGGCCGGCGCGCACGGTGAGCGGATCTACGACTGGGCGCGTGTCGCGATCCGCCCGTCCTGGGAAAACGGCTTCGGGCACTGGGTGCTGGCCCGACGCAGCGTCAGCGACCCGAGCGAGATCGCCTACTACGTCTGCTACGGCCCGGTCGCCTCCCGACTGAAAGACCTGGTCAAAGTAGCTGCCGCGAGGTGGGCGGTCGAGGAGTGCTTCCAGACCGCGAAGGGAGAGTGCGGTCTGGACCACTACCAGGTGCGGCTCTACCGGGCCTGGTACCGCCACATCACCCTGGCCATGGCCGCCCTTGCCTACCTGACCGCCGTCCGCGCCGCAGAAGCCACAAAGGGGCACTCTCGACGACGAGCAAGACCTCATACCCCTCAGCGTCCCGGAGATCCGCCGGTTGATGGGCCACGTCGTCGTCACGCGCCACTGTCACAGCAACGAGCACCATCTGCACTGGTCACGCTTCCGACGACGCAGCCAAGCCCGAGCCCGCCGCTCCCACTATAAACGCCGAGGCCACATTCTCCAGATGCGGTTGCAGTACTAGTCGCCAGTCGGCCCCGACAGCTCCGATACGACGGCGGGGGCGCCCGGAGATCTCCGGGCGCCCCCGCCGTCGTACGGGAAACCGCTACGCGTCGCGGCGGTGACGGCCGGCCGTGGCCTCGTCACCGGACTCGTTCGCGAGGGCGGCCTTGCGGTCCTTCTCGGCCTGCTCCTCCGCCTCCATCTCGGCGAACACGTCGATGGGCGCAGGGGCCTTGGCCAGGAACACCCAGGTCAGCCAGACGGCCAGCAGGAAGGGCGGGATCTTCAACGCGATCAGGACCCAGCCCAGCTGGGCGGTGTTGGCCCACCAGTAGAGCGGGAAGAGGATCGCGCACTTGGCGAGCAGGATCAGGCCCCAGGCCCAGCTGGCCTTCGCGTACGCCTTCTTGCGGCCGGGGTTGCGGGTGTGCCAGGAGAGGTTCTCCTTGAAGACCGGGCCGAGGATCAGACCGATCAGAGGCACGCCGGCGAGGGTCGTGACGATGTAGGCGACGGCCAGGCCGAGCGTGTAGAGCATGCCCGGCAGATAGAAGTCCTTGGCGTTGCCCGTCATCATCGCGAAGACCACGCCGAAGGCGACGCCGAAGACGCCGCTGAAGGCGTGCTTGACGGTGTCCCGCATCGCGAGGCGGACCACGACCAGCAGCAGGGACACCCCGAGGGCGGCGATCGCCGACCAGTGCAGGTTCTTGTTGATCGTGAAGATGGTGACGAAGAGCAGGCCGGGCACCACCGTCTCGACCATGCCCCGCACGCCGCCGAACGCCTCGAAGAGTGCGGCCTCGGTCACCGCCCGCGCGTCCTGCTGGGCGTTCTGGGCGTCCTGGGCGTCTTCGGTCGGCTTGTCGAGCGACGTCACCGGCTACTCCCGTCCAAGGGGTCTGAGTTCGTACTTCGGATTGAACAGCACCCTACGGCCCCGGCTCATCGAGATCCGGCCCGAGGCGATCAACTTGCGTCCCGGCTCTATGCCCACGATGGAGCGTCTGCCGAGCCAGACCACGTCCAGGGCGGCCGAACCGTCGAACAGCTCGGCCTCGAGGGCCGGGACTCCGGCCCGTGGGCGCAGAGTGACCGTGCGCAAGGTACCAGTAACCGTGACGATCTGTCGGTCGTGGCAGTCACCGATACGCGTACACCCCGCGGTCTCGGAGTCCTCGCGCAGCTCCTCGGACTCCAGGTCCTCCTGGGACGAGGAGAGCCGGTCGATCATGCGCCGGAACCGGCCCGCCGGCTTTTCGGAACGAGGAACAGCACTCATACCGAAAGCGTACCGGGGAGCGCTGACGTCGGATGAACGCGTGCGCTCACCAGCGCTCCTCCGCGCGCCTGTGCCGTTCCTGTGGCCCTGCCCGCCCTGTACCCCTTCCCGCAGGGACTACTTCTCGAACCGATATCCCATCCCCGGTTCCGTGATGAAGTGCCGAGGATGCGAGGGGTCCACCTCCAGCTTGCGGCGCAGCTGCGCCATGTAGACCCGCAGATAGTTCGTCTCGGTGCCGTACGACGGTCCCCACACCTCCTGGAGCAGCTGCTTCTGACTGACCAGGCGGCCGGTGTTGCGCACCAGCACCTCCAGCAGGTGCCACTCCGTGGGGGTGAGCCGTACGTCCCGCCCCGCCCTGTTGACCTTCTTGGCGGCCAGGTCGACCGTGAAGTCCTCGGTGTCGACGACGACGTCGTCCTCGCCGCCCCCGGTCGGCTCCGCGCGGCGCACGGCGGCGCGCAGCCGGGCCAGCAGCTCGTCCATGCCGAAGGGCTTGGTGACGTAGTCGTCGGCACCTGCGTCGAGCGCCTCGACCTTCTCGTCCGAGGAGTGCCGGGCGGAGAGCACCAGGATCGGCACCCGGGTCCAGCCGCGCAGCCCCTTGATCACCTCTACGCCGTCCATGTCGGGCAGCCCGAGGTCGAGGACGACGACGTCCGGATGGCGGGCGGCGGCGAGCTGGAGGGCACCGGCGCCGTCGGCGGCCGCGTCGACCTCGTAATGGCGTGCCTTCAGGTTGATCACGAGGGCACGCACGATCTGCGGCTCGTCGTCGACCACGAGCACCCTGGTCATGAAGCCTGCCTTTCTGCTGTTGCCGTGGCCAGGGCGCGTCGGTTGTCCACCGCCCGGACCGTGAGCACCATGGTGAGTCCGCCGCCAGGCGTGTCCTCGGCGTTCAGTGTGCCGCCCATCGCCTCGGCGAAGCCGCGGGCGACCGCGAGGCCGAGGCCGACGCCCGCGCCGCGGGGAGCGTCGCCGTAGCGCTGGAAGGGCGCGAAGATGCGGTCCTTGGCCTCGTCCGGGACTCCGGGGCCGCGGTCCACCACCCGTACCTCCACCCGGTCGGCCATGGCGCTCGCGGACACCAGGACCGGTTCGTCGGCGGGGCTGTACTTGGCGGCGTTCTCGACGAGGTTGGCGACCGCGCGCTCCAGCAGGCCGGGGTCGACGGCGACCATGGGCAGCGTCTCGGGGATGTCCAGCTCGGTACTGCCCTCGGGTACGCCGCCCAGCGCCATCGGGACCACCTCGTCGAGGTCGATCTCGCGGATCAGTGGGGTGACCGTACCGGTCTGCAGGCGGGACATGTCGAGCAGGTTGCCCACCAGGTGGTCGAGGCGGTCGGCGCCCTCCTCGATCGCCTCCAGGAGCTCCGCCTGGTCCTCCTCCGACCAGGCCACGTCGTCGGACCGCAGCGAGGACACGGCGGCCTTGATCGCGGCCAGCGGGGTCCGCAGGTCATGGCTCACGGCGGCCAGCAGCGCGGTGCGGATGCGGTTGCCCTCGGCCAGCTCCTTGGCCTGGTCGGCCTCGTGCTGGAGGCGCTGACGGTCCAGGACGACCGCGGCCTGGGCGGCGAAGGCGGCGAGCACCCGGCGGTCGGAGGCGGGCAGGACGCGTCCGGACAGCGCGAGCGCCATGTGGTCGCCGACCGGCATGTCCACGTCCGCGTCCTCGGGCCGTGTCGGTGCCTGGGGGCCCACGCTGCCCGCGCACGTCCACGGGTCGACGTCGCCGGCCCGCTCCAGCAGGGCGACCGACTCCATCCCGAAGGTCTCCCGGACCCGTTCCAGCAGGGCCTCCAGGCTGGTCTCGCCGCGCAGCACGCTGCCCGCGAGGAAGGAGAGGATCTCCGACTCGGCGCGCAGCCGGGCCGCCTGATGGGTGCGTCGGGCCGCGAGGTCCACGACCGAGGCCACGGAGACGGCGACCCCGACGAAGATCGCGATGGCGACGATGTTCTTGGGGTCGGCGATCGTCAGCCGGTGCAGCGGCGGCGTGTAGTAGTAGTTCAGCAGCAGCGAGCCGAAGGCCGCCGAGGCGAGGGCCGGGAAGAGTCCGCCGAGCAGCGCCGCCGCGACCGTCACCGTCAGGAACAGCAGCATGTCGTTGGCGAGGCCGAGGTGGATGGTGTTCAGCAGCAGGGCCAGCACCACCGGGCCGCCGACTCCGATCAGCCAGCCCCAGATGATCCGGGAGCGGCCGAGCCGGGCGCCCCGGGCGACGGGCAGCCCGCGCCCCTTGGCGACCTCGTCGTGGGTGACGATGTGGACGTCCAGATCGGGGCCCGACTCCCGGGCGACGGTGGCGCCGACGCCGGGCCCGAAGACGTACTGCCAGGTCTTGCGGCGCGAGGAGCCGAGCACGATCTGGGTGGCGTTCACCCCGCGCGCGAAGTCGAGCAACGCGACCGGTATGTCGTCCCCGACGACATGGTGGAAGGTGCCGCCCAGGTCCTCGGCCAGGGTGCGCTGGACGGCGAGCTCCTTGGGCGAGGCGGAGGTCAGTCCGTCGCTGCGGGCTATGTACACGGCCATGACCTCGCCGCCCGCGCCCTTCTCGGCGAGCCGGGCGGCCCGGCGGATCAGTGTGCGCCCCTCGGGACCGCCGGTCAGCCCGACCACGATCCGCTCACGGGAGCCCCAGATCTTCGAGACCCGGTGCTCGCTGCGGTACTCGGTCAGATACTCGTCGACCCGGTCGGCCACCCACAGCAGCGCGAGCTCACGCAGTGCGGTGAGGTTGCCGGGGCGGAAGTAGTTGGACAGGGCCGCGTCGACCTTGTCGGACTTGTAGATGTTGCCGTGCGCCATACGGCGGCGCAGCGCCTGGGGCGACATGTCGACCAGCTCGATCTGGTCCGCCCGCCGCACGACCTCGTCCGGGACGGTCTCGCGCTGCCGTACACCCGTGATCGACTCGACGACGTCGCCCAGTGACTCCAGGTGCTGGATGTTGACGGTGGAGACGACGTCGATCCCGGCGGCGAGCAGCTCCTCCACGTCCTGCCAGCGCTTGGCGTTGCGTGAGCCGGGGACATTGGTGTGGGCGAGTTCGTCCACCAGAGCGACGGCCGGGGCGCGGAGCAGGACGGCATCCACGTCCATCTCGCTGAAGACCGAGCCACGGTACTCGAGCTGCTTGCGCGGAACCTGCTCCAGGCCGTGCAGCATCACCTCGGTGCGCGGCCGGTTGTGGTGCTCCACGAAGGCGACGACGCAGTCGGTACCCCGCTCCATACGGCGGTGCGCCTCTGAGAGCATCGCGTACGTCTTGCCGACGCCCGGTGCCGCACCGAGGTAGATCCGAAGCTTGCCGCGTCCCATGGCCCCATTGTCTTCCTGTCACCGCTGTGTACGCAGCGTCGACCTTACGGCCAACAATCTCGACAAATGGGGTGGGAGGCCGGCCGGCGGCCGTCTTTGACGCAACCCTGATGCCGCCCGACTCAGTGCTCGACGATCCCTCCGTCGCGCAGCTCGATGACCCGATCGGCCAGGTCGAGCGGGGTGGCCCGGGAGGGGGAGACCAGGGCCGTCACCTGTTCGCTGCGGACGATCACGTGCAGCAGCTCCATCAGGGCACGGCCGCTCCCCGCGTCGAGCCCGGCCGCGAACTCGTCGGCGACGAGGAGCGCGGGTTCGCCCGCGAGGGCGCGCGCGATCGCCACACGCTGTTGCTGCCCGCCGGTGAGCTCCCCGGGCCGGCACGCCGCGTGGTCGGTGAGCCCGACGAGCGAGAGCAGCCGGGCGATCCGCTCCTCGCGCGCGTGCCCGGCGACCCCGCGCAGCCTCAGCGGCACACCGATGTTCTCGGCGACCGTGAGCAGCGGGATGAGCCCAAGGGGCTGGAAGACGAAGCCGATCCGGTCCCTGCGCAGCTCCAGCAGGCCGTCCTCGCCGAGCCCGTCCAGCGCGAACCCGTCGACGGTGATCCGCCCCGCGTCCGGTTCGTCGAGGCTGCCGACGAGGTTGAGGAGCGTGGTCCTGCCGGACCCGGGGCGGCCCGTGAGGGCGACCAGTTCGCCGCGTGGCACGTCGAAGGAGACGCCGCGCAGGGCGGGTACGACGGCGGCTCCACCGCCGTACCAGCGATGCACCTTCTCGACGCGCACCATGGTCTTTGTGGCGACCTCGACCTGGCTCATGTCCCTCCCCGGTCCACCGGGCGAATACCTTCCCCGCCGGCCGGGCGCCCCGGTGTCGCCACCAGGGCGCCCGGCCGGACAGGGCGTCAGTTCGGATTGTCCCCGTCGGTGAGAGTCTCCCAGGCGACGAAGAGGTTGTTGCTGCCGGACGGCCGGTTCTGCTCGGTCAGCTTCTGGGTGTTGGTCATGGCGATGCCCAAGCGGTTGTGCAGGGCGTTGTAGCCGGTCTCGGTCACCGGCCCCAGCCCGAGGGTGAGGGAGCCACCGCACAGCCAGCTCGGTACCGCCTCGCCCAGCTGGTACTTCGACTGGAATCCGAGCGCCTGCCGCAGCCGCTCGCCGACGTCGGTGCCGTACAGGTCCTCGCCCTGGATCCGGCTGGTCTCGGCGATGTGCGAGATGGCCGAGATGCCGTACCCGGTGTGCGTGAAGTCGCGGCAGGTCTCCTGAGTGAGCCCGGTGACGAAGGTGGACTGCCCCTGCCAGTAGTTGACGATCTTCGCGGTGGTGTCGAGGTTCTGGCTCGGCACGGTCTTGGGCAGCGCGCCGTCGGAGGAGAGGTAGACGTACGCGGCCGTGCGGGTCCGGAACTTCGCCATGGCCTTGTCGTACGACGTCCGGTCCTCAAGGAAGACGGAGATGCCGACGGCGGCCTCCATCATCGACAGTTCCCAGTTCCCGTTGGAGTTGGAGCCGTTGATGACCTCGGGGAGGTAGACGGTGCGCAGCATGGTCGCGAAACGGCCGGAGTTGGCCCAGGTGCCGGTGTACGTGTACTTGATGAGCTCGGCGGCCTTGGGCCACGAGGAGCCGGCCCAGCCGGTCTGCAGGGGCGCGTTGCTGTTGGTGTGCTCTTTGATCACGGCCGACCAGGCGTCCATCAAGGCGATGGACTTCTGCGCGTACCGGTCGTCGCGGGTGATGTACCAGGCGAGGGCGTCGGTGTACGCGGCTATCGCGTCCTCGCGCTCGTCCGTGCAGCCGTAGTTGGGGTTGGAGTAGGAGCCGCACTCCACTGTCGCGCGGGGCTTCGGGACGCGGTTCAGGTCGGCGTACTTGCTCGCCATCATCTGGTCGTACGCGGCCTTCCAGGGCTGGGCCCCGGCGTTGACCTTGGTGCGGGCGAAGTCCAGCTGGCTCCTGGAGACCGTGACTCCGGGGTGCGCGAAGGTGGTGGGGGCGGCGTCGGCCTGTCGGGCGGCGGGCCAGACGAGGGCGCCCGCGACGAGGGCGGTGACGGTGGCGAGGAGGGCGGTACGGCGCATGGTGGGGGGCCATCCGTTCTCGTATGTGAACGATGAGCGCCTCCGTGAACTCAGGCGCTGGGCCGAGACCATAGGTACAGACCAACCGCCCGTCAAGGGATCGCGCACAAGAAAGGGCCGCACCCCCGTCGAGGGGTGCGGCCCTTTGAAGCCCTGTGGCTGCTCTGCCCGCGAAGTCCGACAGACAGGTCCTAGGCCTGTCCTGAGCCCTGTCGTCAAATCCCCGTCTGCCCTGCGACGACAGGACCTAGCGGACCTCGGTGATCTCCGGTCCGCGCTGCAGCTGTCCCATGCCTCCGGAGAAGCGGGAACCGCTCTGCTCCTCCTGCTGGACACCCTCGGGCACCATCTGCGCGTCGTTCGGCAGCTTCAGGACGATCGGGTCGCGCGGGGCCATCGGACCCTCACCGCGTACGACGACCGTGTCCCTGAAGATCTGCTCCAGCAGACCCGCGGCCTGCGGCTGCACGGCGCCCTGCCCGGAGATCACTCCGCGCAGGAACCAGCGGGGGCCGTCCACGCCGACGAACCGCACGACCTGGAAACCACCCGTGCCGTCCGGCAGCTGCACCGGCACCTGCGCCCGCAGCTCCCAGCCCAGCGGGCCCTCGACCTCGTCGATGACACCGCCCTGCTGCGTGATGCCGGAGGCGATCTCCTCGCGCACCTCGCCCCAGATGCCCTCGCGCTTGGGAGCGGCGAAGGCCTGCAGCTGGATGGCGCTGTCCTTGAGGACGACGGTGGCCGCCACGATCGCGTCACCCGCGACCTCGACCCGCAGCTCCATCCCGTCGACTCCGGGGACGAAGAGACCGCCCAGGTCCACGCGCCCCTCGGCGGGGTCCCGCACCTCCGAGTCGTCCCAGGGTCCGTCGGGTCGCGGCTCCGGCTCGAGCCTCACGCGCTCGCGCTCCGCCTCGTCCGCCTCAGTGTCGACACTGTCGACGACCTGCTCGGCCTCGCCCGCCGCGTCCTCGGCGGCACTGCCCTTCTTGCGACGTCCGAACACGTCACTGTCCTTCCCGGTCGGATACGACCGAAGCGTATCGATTCCCACCCGTTGTGCCGCCCACGGCGGCATGACCGCCAGTGGACCCGAAGCCCCCGGCAGCCCGCGCCGAATCGGGAAGTTCCGCGACCTCCTGGAAGCGGACCTTCTCGACCTGCTGGACGACCAGTTGAGCAATCCGGTCGAAGCGCTCGAACCGCACCGACTCATGCGGGTCGAGATTCACCACGATCACCTTGATCTCCCCACGGTACCCGGCATCAACCGTCCCCGGGGCATTCACGAGGGCGACACCGCAGCGGGCGGCCAGCCCGGAACGCGGGTGCACGAAGGCCGCGTACCCCTCGGGCAGCGCGATGGACACACCCGTGGGCAGTACGGCGCGCTCACCCGGCTTCAGTTCACGGCTCTCGGTGGTGCGCAGATCGGCTCCCGCGTCACCCGGTTGCGCGTACTCGGGGAGCGGTACGTCCGGGTCGACGCGGCGGATCAGCACAGCGAGTTCTTGACGGGGCTCGCGGGTCACGGGTTCACCTCGAAGGCACGGACACGGCGGATCTGGTCCGGTTCGTTCATGGCGGCCCGGATCTCCTCCGGACGGCCGTTGTCGATGAAGTGGTCGACCTTGACCTCGACGAAGACGGCGTCGGCGCGAACGGCGACGGGCCCGTCGGGGCCGCCGATCCGCCCGGTGGCGGTCGAGTAGATCTTGCGGCCTGCCACCGCCGTGACCTCGGCCTCCAGATACAGCACCGTGCCCACGGGGACGGGCAGGGCGAAGTCGGTCTCCAGGCGGCCGGTGACCGCGGTGGTGCGCAGCAGCCAGTTCAGCGAGCCGAGCGTCTCGTCGAGGGCGGTGGCCAGCACTCCGCCGTGAGCGAGACCCGGGGCGCCCTGGTGGGCGGGCCGTACGGTGAACTCCGCCGTGACGGTGACGCCCTCCCCCGCGCGTGCCTCCAGGTGCAGCCCGTGCGACTGCTCCCCGCCACACCCGAAACACTGTTCGTAGTGGGCGCCGAGGAGCTCGCCGGGGGCGGGCGCGTCGGCATGCCGCACCGGCGCGACGGCGTCGGCGGGAGGCTTCAGAGCTGCGGAAGTACGACTCACAGCCGCAGACCTTACCCGCGCGTCCACCAAGTCTTCGCACCGTGCCAAGCTTGGCTTCATGCAGCTCTCCGCCTCCCCGTACGAAGAACGCCTCACCGCCCCCCGCAGCTGGTGGGCGATCTGCTTCCTGACCGGGATAGCGATGGCCCTGATCTTCCTCCCCTTCGGCACCTTGCCGCTGCTGGGCGGGCTGGTCGGCGGCACGGCGGTCTCAGCGGTCGTGGCGAGCGCGTACGGGTCGATCCGCATCCGGGTCGTCGGTGACTCCCTGATCGCGGGTGAGGCCAAGATCCCGGTCACGGCCCTGGGCGACGCGGAGATCCTGGACCAGGAGGAGGCGCGCGCCTGGCGCACGTTCAAGGCGGACCCGCGTGCCTTCATGCTCCTGCGGGCGTACATCCCCACGGCCCTCCGCGTCCAGGTCACCGACCCGGCCGACCCCACGCCGTACCTGTACCTGTCGACCAGGGAGCCGGAGCGCCTCATCGCGGCGCTCGAGGCGGCTCGGGCCGCGGCGTAGGGCCTTCGGAATCAGGGGCGCGCCTTCGTGTGACGGTTGCGCACCCGCGCACACCAGTCCACGGCCCATGCGCCTCTGCACCCGAGTACTGCCGCTCCGCCGCTGTCTCCGCTCCGCGGGCGGCCGGTGGTCAGGCGGGGCTCAGTGCCCCAGTTCCTTGGGGATCTCCCCGATCCGCAGTGGATCCGTCGGTTTCTCCAGGGGCGGCAGTTCCAACAGCGCGTCCCACGGCACCTGGGACTTGCGCAGGTCCTTGCGGATACGCGCCGCCAGGCGCTTGGTGTCCCGGCGGTTCATGACCGCCCCCACCGCCGCGCCCACCATGAACGGCATCAGGTTCGGCAGATCCCGGACCATCCGTTTCATGATCTGCTGGCGCAGCTCACGCTTCATCTGGCCGCCCAGCGCGGCGTTGATCGTCGACGGTCTGGTCACGTCGATCCCGCGTTCGGAGGACCAGGAGTTCAGATACCCGGTACTGCGCTGTTTGAGATTGCCCGGCGGCCGCAGGCCGTAGACCTCGTGGAGCTCGGCGATCAGCTTCAGCTCGATCGCGGCGACCCCGGTGATCTCGGCGGCGAGCTCGGTCGGCATCGCGGGCGGCACCGGCAGCATCGCTGCGGCACCGATCCCGGCGCCCACGGTGGACGTCGCGTTGGCCGCACCCGCGACGAGCTTGTCCGCGAGCTGTTCGGGGGTGAGTCCCGGGAACTGCTTGCGGAGGGTCGCGAGGTCCCGTACGGGGACGCGCGGCGCGATGTCGATGATCCGGTCGGCAAGGTAGGACAGGCCCGCCCTGGCCCTGCTGCCGCCTTTCTGAACGCTCTTTCTGACCCCGTCCCGGACGTCGGCCGCACGGCGGCCGGTGGCGGGCACAGAGGCGTCCGCCGGCACCGGATCGTCGGCCGGTCCGGGGTCTCCGGCCGGCGTCACCTCTGCGGCCCGCGCAAAAGCGCCTGTCGGCGCTGTGGCGGGCGCCCGCTCGAGCGAGGCTGATCCTGGTCGGGAAGAGCCCCGCTCGTCGTCACGCACGCCTTCAGGGCCGTCTGAGGGCCCTTCGTCCGCCGCCCGTGAGGGGAAGCGGCGCTTCCAAGGAGGGGTCGAGCCAGTCACGGCCGACCCTGCCTCAGTCGCAGTCGCGGCAGATCGGCTGACCGTTCTTCTCGCGGGCCAGCTGGCTGCGGTGGTGCACCAGGAAGCAGCTCATGCAAGTGAACTCGTCCTGCTGCTTGGGCAGCACCCGGACAGCCAGCTCCTCGTTCGAGAGGTCGGCTCCGGGCAGCTCCAGGCCTTCTGCGGCCTCGAACTCATCTACGTCGACCGACGACGTCGACTTGTCGTTCCGGCGAGCCTTCAGTTCTTCAAGGCTGTCCGAGTCGACGTCGTCGTCGGTCTTGCGTGGGGTGTCGTAATCCGTTGCCATGTCGCTCTCCCCCTCTGGGTGTCTGCGGTGTCTCAGCGCACGTAACGCGTGAGAGGCCGGACTTGTGCCCGACCTGAGGCGGAGATTTTGCCTCACATCAAGGTCTGTTACTCAATCGACACCCAACCGGACTCCTCATGAGTGATCGGCTTGGATGGCGATGCGGACCGTACACGGTCCGAAGGGCCCACTTCAAAGGCGTCCCACCGTGTACTTCCCGTGATCTAGACCCCCGAAAACCCGGATTTTCCCGGCTTTACGACAGCCTGCGTGGCCACGGAGAGTAGATGGCCAGAAACTCGCCCTTGTGATCGATCACACACGAGCCTCCCGGATGGGCGACCAGAAATTTCCGCGCAAAGCGAACATCGTCGCGTGTCCGCGACATGCTCTCAGATAGGAAGGGTGACGCGCATCACGAGCCCACCCCCCTCGCGCGGCTCTGCCGCGATATGGCCACCGTGTGCGCGGGCCACCGACCGGGCGATGGACAGGCCGAGACCCACGCCCTTGTCGCTGCCCGTACGCTCCGTGCGCAGCCGCCGGAAAGGCTCAAAAAGATTGTCGATCTCGTACGCGGGAACCACCGGACCTGTGTTCGAGACCACCAGTACCGCGTGTCCGTGCTGGACCAGAGTCGTGACCTCGACCCAGCCGTCCTCCGACACGTTGTACCGCACCGCGTTCTGGACGAGGTTCAGGGCGATCCGCTCCAGCAGGACGCCATTGCCCTGGACGACCGCCGCGGCGCGCTCCCCGCGGATCTTGACGCCCTTCGCCGCGGCCTCGCCGTGCACCTGGTCGACGGCCTGTGTGGCGACCTCGGCGAGGTCCACGGGCTTGCGCTCCACGATCTGGTTGTCGCTGCGGGCGAGCAGCAGCAGGCCCTCGACGAGCTGCTCACTGCGCTCGTTGGTGGCGAGCAGCGTCTTGCCGAGCTGCTGCAGCTCCACCGGGGCTCCGGGGTCGGACAGGTGCACCTCGAGGAGCGTGCGGTTGATCGCGAGCGGGGTGCGCAGTTCGTGCGACGCGTTGCCGACGAACCGCTGCTGGGCGGTGAAGGCCCGCTGCAGCCGCTCCAGCATGTCGTCGAAGGTGTCCGCCAGCTCCTTCAGCTCGTCGTCCGGGCCGTCCAGCTCGATCCGCCGGGACAGGTCCGAGCCCGCCACCGCGCGCGCGGTGCGGGTGATCCGGCCGAGCGGCGACAGGACGCGGCCCGCCATCGCGTAGCCAAAGGCGAAGGCGATGATCGCGAGGCCGAGCAGGGCGAGCAGGGAGCGGCTGAGCAGGTCGTCCAGGGCGTGCTGACGCTGCTGGTTCACGCAGGCGTTCATCGCGTTGTTGAGCTCGTTCGCCGTCGGGTTCGACGGGAAGTTGCAGCTGCTGCTTCCCACCTGCCCCGAGAGGATCTTGAAGGGGAGGTCACTGCCCACGTTCAACGCCTGCGCCGCGAGCAGATAGATGATCGACAGCAGCATGATGCCGGCGATCAGGAACATGCCGCCGTACAGCAGTGTGAGCCGTATGCGAATGGTCGGACGCAGCCAGGGGAACGGGGGTTCCGCCCTTCTGGGGTCCCAGGTGGGCTTCGGAGGCGCCGTGGGAGGCGCGGGAGTCGTGGCCACCGGGGATCAGATCCGGTAGCCGGAGCCGGGCACGGTGACGATGACCGGTGGCTCCCCGAGCTTGCGGCGCAGGGTCATGACGGTGACCCGGACGACGTTGGTGAAGGGGTCCGTGTTCTCGTCCCAGGCCTTCTCCAGAAGCTGCTCGGCGGAGACGACGGCGCCCTCGCTGCGCAGCAGCACCTCCAGGACGGCGAACTCCTTGGGCGCGAGCTGGACCTCCTTGCCGTCGCGGAAGACCTCGCGGCGGTTGGGGTCGAGCTTGATCCCGGCACGCTCCAGGACGGGCGGCAGCGGCACGCTCGTACGACGTCCGAGGGCACGCACGCGTGCCGTCAGCTCGCTGAACGCGAACGGCTTGGGGAGGTAGTCGTCGGCGCCGATCTCCAGGCCCTCGACACGGTCGCTGACGTCGCCGGAGGCGGTGAGCATCAGCACGCGCGTGGGCATGCCGAGCTCGACGATCTTGCGGCAGACGTCGTCGCCGTGCACGAGCGGGAGGTCGCGGTCGAGGACGACCACGTCGTAGTCGTTGACGCCGATGCGCTCCAGGGCGGCCGCGCCGTCGTACACGACGTCGACGGCCATGGCCTCCCGGCGCAGTCCGGTGGCCACCGCATCGGCGAGCAGCTGCTCGTCCTCGACGACGAGTACGCGCACGTCGCTTGTCCTTCCTCTGTCCACCCGCGTAGCGCCACTTCGGCGCACGCGGGCAGGGGGTCTGTCACGGGTAAGGCCTCCATCCTGCCCTTTTCGGCCATAAACCGGCTGTAAGACGGGTGAGAGGCGCCCAGTACGCCGGTTCCGGCCCCCGGGAATGCCAGATTTTCTCGTCGGGTTGAGGTTTCCACTGAAGGGAGCCGGGGGAGGACGGCTTTACACCCCGCGATCACGCTCTGCATGTGGCAAGCCACCTTGTGGTACGTCCAACCGCTTCCGCAGAGCGGACGTGGGTGTCCGGCACCGTCGCCGCCCAGCCCGGGCAGCGCTGGGCACCCTCTGGAGACGTGATCGCCCCTTCCCAACGGCACACCCCCGTGCCAACGACCCACGACCCAGGACGAGGGGGCGCAGCATGGACGCATTCACCGCAGGACTTCTGCAGCGCATAAGGGCGACCGAGTCCGACCTGACGCGGGCTCGCGAAACAGGCGACGACTTCCTCGCGGAGGTCGAGCAGGCCGAACTCGAGGACCTGCGCCGCCTTGCCGCCGAGCACGGTGTGGAGGTCGGCGCGTCGCGCGTCTGAGCAGTTCGTACAAGAGCGGGGCCCCGGCATCGATCCAGTGCCGGGGCCCCGCTCCGTAGTTGTGCGTACCGAATTACGTAGCCGCTGTACGGACCGAGGACGGCGGGAGTCCTCAGTCGTGCCAGGCGCCGAACTCCTCCAGAAGCCGCTGGAGGGGCTCGAAGACGCCCGGGGAGGCCGCGACCGCGAGATCGCCCGCAGGGCGCTCTCCGGGGCGTCCACCGGTCAGGGCGCCCGCCTCACGGGCGATCAGGTCGCCCGCCGCGAGGTCCCAGGGGTGCAGGCCGCGCTCGTAGTAGCCGTCGAGGCGGCCCGCGGCCACGTCGCACAGGTCGACGGCCGCCGAACCGCTGCGCCGGATGTCGCGCAGCAGTGGGATCAGCCGATGGGCGACCTCGGCCTGGTGGACCTTGACCTCGGTCACGTAGTTGAAGCCGGTCGAGACCAGGGCCTGGTCCAGTGGCGGCGAGGGACGGCAGGCCAGCCGGCGCTCGCCGACCCACGCTCCGGTGGCCCGGGCGCCCCGGCCGCGCACGGCGCTGTAGGTCTCGCCGCGCATCGGTGCCGCGACGACCCCGACGACGGTCTCGCCGTCCTGCTCGGCCGCGATGGAGACCGCCCAGGTCGGCAGCCCGTAGAGGTAGTTCACGGTGCCGTCGAGCGGGTCCACGACCCAGCGGATGCCGCTGGTGCCCTCGCTGGCGCCGCCCTCCTCGCCGAGGAAGCCGTCATGGGGGCGGTGCTGGGAGATCAGGTCGGTGATCAGCTTCTCGGCGGCGATGTCCATCTCGGTGACGACGTCGATCGGGCTGGACTTGGTGGCGGCCACCGTGAGATCCGCCGGGCGGCCGTCCCGCAGCAGCGCGCCGGCGCGGCGGGCCGCGTCGTGCGCCAGCTGGAGCAGTTCGGTGTGCAGGGGCTCGATCACGGTGCTCCTCAGGCGTACGGGCTGTCGGCGCCCGCGGCGGCGGGCTTCGGGGCACGGGCCGGGCAGCAGCCCACCGGGCACAGGCCGTGGCTCGCGCCGAGCGCGCCCAGGGCGCAGGGTGTCACCCGCAGCCCGTTCTCTGTCGCGGCGCGCTCCAGGACGAGGTCGCGGATCGCCGCCGCGAAGCGGGGGTCGGCGCCCACGGTGGCCGAGCGGCGCACGGGCAGTCCCAGCTCCTCCGCCTTGGCCTTCGCCTCCGTGTCGAGGTCGTACAGAACTTCCATGTGGTCCGAGACGAACCCGATGGGGGCCATCACGACGGCCGGGACCCCGGCCCCGTGCAGCTCCTCCAGGTGGTCGCAGATGTCGGGCTCTAGCCACGGGATGTGCGGGGCTCCGGAACGCGACTGGTACACAAGCTGCCAGGGATGCTCGATGCCGGTCTCCTCGCGGACGGCGTCGGCGATCAGCCGTGCCACATCCAGGTGCTGCTTGACGTAGGCACCGCCCTCGCCGTGGTCCTCGGCCGGGCCGGAGGTGTCGGCGGCCGCGGTGGGGATGGAGTGCGTGGTGAAGGCGAGGTGCGCGCCCGCCCGTACGTCCTCGGGGAGCTCGGCGAGGGACTTCAGGACGCCCTCGATCATGGGCTCCACGAAGCCGGGGTGGTTGAAGTAGTGCCGCAGCTTGTCGATCTTCGGCAGCTCCAGGCCCTCGGCCTCCAGGGTCGCCAGGGCGCCGGCGAGGTCCTCGCGGTACTGCCGGCAGCCCGAGTACGAGGCGTACGCGCTCGTGGCGAGGACGAGGACGCGGCGGCGGCCGTCGGCGACCATCTCACGCAGGGTGTCGGTGAGGTACGGCGCCCAGTTGCGGTTGCCCCAGTACACGGGCAGGTCCAGGCCGTGGTCGGCGAAGTCCTTGCGGAGGGCGTCGAGCAGGCCACGGTTTTGGGCGTTGATCGGGCTGACCCCGCCGAACAGGAAGTAGTGCTGCCCCACTTCCTTCAGCCGTTCCTTGGGGATGCCCCTCCCCCGCGTCACGTTCTCCAGGAACGGAACCACGTCGTCCGGGCCTTCGGGGCCGCCGAACGAGAGCAGGAGCAGGGCGTCGTAGGGGGTGGCATCGAGCGCATCTGGCATGCGTCCGATCCTGCCATCCGTCGCTGACAGCCGGACAACAGCCACGTGACGAGCGGAATCGGGGAGGACCCGACCGAGGCGTTAGGGTCACCTAACCAGTAAGCTGTATTGGCCATCTTCACGCCTTACCGGAGTCCGGCCGCACGCGGTGACCGTGCGGTCGGGCCGAGCCCACCGGAGACCCCTCGTGCCGAGCCCGTACCGCGCCCTGTTCGCCGCCCCCGGCTCCAGGGGGTTCTCCGCCGCGGGCTTCCTCGGCCGGATGCCGCTGTCGATGATGGGCATCGGCGTGGTGACGATGATCTCCCAGCTCACCGGGCGGTACGGGCTCGCGGGCGCGCTGTCGGCGACCATGGCGCTGGCGGCCGCGGTGATGGGCCCACAGGTCTCCCGGATGGTGGACCGGCACGGTCAGCGGCGGGTGCTGCGCCCCGTCACCCTGTTCGCGCTCACCGCGGCCGCCGGGCTGCTGCTGGCCGCGCACTTCGAGTGGCCGGACTGGGTGCTGTTCCTCTGCGCGGCGGGGATCGGCTGCGTCCCGAGCATCGGCGCGATGGTCCGGGCCCGCTGGGCGGCCCTCTACGGGGGCACCCCGCAGTTGCACACCGCGTACTCCTTCGAGTCCGTGGTGGACGAGGTCTGCTTCATCTTCGGGCCGATCTTCTCCATCGGCCTGTCCACGGTGTGGTTCCCGGAGGCCGGTCCGCTGCTCGCCGCCTGCTTCCTGGCCGCGGGCGTCTTCTGGCTCACCTCCCAGCACGCGACCGAGCCCGTGCCACATCCGCGTGAGCAGCACACCAGTGGCTCGGCACTGCGCGCGGCCGGACTCCAGGTCCTCGTGGCCACGTTCGTGGCGACGGGAGCGATCTTCGGGGCCGTGGACGTGGTCACCGTGGCCTTCGCGGAGGAGCAGGGCCACAAGGGTGCCGCGAGCGTGGTTCTGGCCCTCTACGCGGCGGGTTCCTGCGTGGCGGGAGCCGTGTTCGGACTGCTGCACCTCAACGGGGCGCCCGAACGTCGGTGGCTGCTGGGCATATGCGCCATGGCCGTGAGTATGATCCCCCTGCTACTGGTCGGAAACTTGCCGTTTCTGGCCGTGGCGCTGTTCGTTGCGGGCCTGTCCATCGCTCCCACGATGATCACGACGATGTCCCTCATCGAACAGCACGTACCACGCGCGAAACTGACCGAGGGCATGACCTGGGTGAGCACCGGACTCGCGGTCGGGGTCGCGCTCGGCTCCTCCGTGGCCGGCTGGGTGATCGACGCCGCCGGTGCGAAGGCCGGGTACGGGGTTCCGGCGGTGTCCGGAGCCGTCGCGGTCGCGGTCGGATTCCTCGGGTATCGCCGGCTGAGCAGGCCGGTTCCGCAGCGGGAGGGGACCCATGAGCACCACAGTGAGCGGGAAGAGTGGCACGTGGCGTAACTGGGCGGGGAACGTCACCGCCCGTCCCGTGCGGGAGGTCGCCCCCGCTTCGGTCGAGGAGCTCGCCGCGGCCGTTCGCAAGGCGGCCGACGACGGCCTGAGGGTCAAGGCCGTCGGCACCGGGCACTCCTTCACGGCCGCCGCCGCGACCGACGGCGTGTTGATCCGCCCTCAACTGTTGACCGGCATCCGCAACATCGACCGCGAGGCCGGAACCGTCACCGTCGAGGCGGGCACCCCGCTCAAGCGTCTCAATGTGGCTCTCGCGCGCGAGGGGCTGTCGCTCACGAATATGGGCGACATCATGGAGCAGACGGTCTCGGGCGCGACCAGTACCGGAACGCACGGCACGGGCCGCGACTCGGCCTCGATCGCCGCGCAGATCAAGGGCCTTGAGCTGATCACCGCGGACGGCTCGCTCCTCACCTGCTCCGAGAAGGAGAACCCCGAGGTCTTCACGGCCGCCCGCGTCGGCATCGGCGCCCTGGGGATCGTCACCGCGATCACCTTCTCCGTAGAACCCATTTTTCTGCTCACGGCCCGCGAGGAGCCGATGACCTTCGACAAGGTCACCGCCGACTTCGACGAACTCTTCACGGAGAACGAGCACTTCGAGTTCTACTGGTTCCCGCACACCGGCAACTGCAACACCAAGCGCAACAACCGCAGCGCCGGCCCGGAGAGGCCCATCGGACAGATCGGTGGTTGGATCGAGGACGAGTTCCTCTCCAACGGGGTCTTCCAGGTGGCCAATCTGGTCGGCCGCGCCGTGCCCGCCACCATCCCGACGATCGCGAAGATCTCCAGCCGCGCGCTGTCCGCGCGGACCTACACCGACATTCCCTACAAGGTCTTCACTTCTCCGCGCCGGGTGCGCTTCGTGGAGATGGAGTACGCCGTTCCGCGCGAGGCGCTCGTCGAGACGCTGCGCGAGTTGAAGAAGATGGTCGACCGCTCGTCCTTGCGGGTCAGCTTCCCCGTCGAGGTGCGTACGGCCCCCGCGGACGACATCACGCTCTCCACGGGGTCCGGTCGGGAGAGCGCCTACATCGCCGTCCACATGTTCAGGGGTACGCCCTATCAGGCGTACTTCACCGTGGCCGAACGGATCTTCACGGCGCACGAGGGTCGCCCGCACTGGGGCAAGGTGCACACCCGCGACGCGGAGTACTTCTCGAAGGTGTATCCGCGCTTCGGCGAGTTCACGGCACTGAGGGACCGGCTTGACCCGGATCGGCGCTTCGGGAACGACTACTTGCGTCGGGTGCTGGGCTCGTAGACGAACCGTCCGTGGGCGCCGGGGTGTCGGCCGGCGCCTGCGAAGCGGCGCTGGAACTCGGCGTCGGCGCCGGGGTCGTGGCACCGCCATCACCCTGAGGGGCGTCGGCGCCGGAACCGCTTTCGGTGCCGGGGGTGCTGTCGGTGGCCGACGGCTCCCTCGACGAGGATCCGCTCGACGGCGTCGCACCGGGCTTGGAGTGGGAGCTGGAGCCGCCGCTCTTGAAGGCGTCACCGACGGTGGTGCTCGTGCCGTCGCCGCTGAAGCTCTGCCCCGACACCAGCTCGTACGTCGTGATCCCCGCCATCGTGACGCCGAAGACGAGCGCCGCGGCCACCAGCGGCCGCTTCCAGCTCCTGACCCTGGCGCGGTAGACGGTGCCCTCGGTGAACTGCCCCGTCACCGGGGTCTGCTGGGGCCTCGGCTTCGTCTGGACCGTCACATCGCGGAGCTGCTCGCCGGTGCGCTTGAAGAAGTGCTGGAAGACGGTGCCCCCACAGGTGGCGATCGCGCTGACCACTCCGGCGCCCAGGATCGTCCCGTACACCCCGAAGTAGGAGGCGAGTTTGGCCGCCACCACCGCGGCCACGGCGCTGCCCGCCACTTGCGGAAGGCTCAGGTCCACCCGCTTCTTCCTCTGTTCCCCCTCCTTCGCCCTCGGTTCCTCGCCACCAGCCGACTTCTCACGCATCCCCGGACCTTGCCTGCCTTTCCCGTACTTCTCGACCGCTTGCACGAGAAAGGGACGAATAGGCGAAACCTTTAGTTCCGTTTCCGGCGATTACGTGAAGTACGACACGTTTCAAGGTCACGAATACGGCGCAACGGACGGCCAACTACCACCCCCCACTAGAAGTTGGGCGGCGCGCCGATCCACGCACGTGGCCCGAATGGAGTACTGTTGCGAGCCCTGGGTCCGGACTCCCGCCAGGGTGTCCGGGGCCTGACAGGACCGCCGGGAGGGGGCTCGTTGCACAGGGTGATGGAGTTCGTCACTTAGCGTTGCGAATAGGTAACCGTGCCATAACGGCGACCCCGGGCCCGTGCCCGACACGCCGGGCAACTCGGCAAGGTTGTGGCAGGCTGCACCCGGGCAGGCCACACTCGACTAGCGGAAGCAGCGACGCACGTGACGTCGGCAGGCACCACCCGGGAGGTCCCCATGCCCGAACTGCGTGTCGTGGCCGTCTCTAACGACGGCACACGGCTGGTGCTGAAGGCTGCGGACAGCACGGAGTACACGCTTCCGATTGACGAGCGTCTGCGCGCCGCTGTTCGCGGTGACCGTCCCCGCCTCGGCCAGATCGAGATCGAGGTGGAGAGCCATCTCCGCCCCCGAGACATCCAGGCGCGGATACGCGCCGGCGCCTCCGCGGAGGAAGTCGCCCAGCTCGCGGGAATCCCCGTCGACCGGGTGCGTCGCTTCGAGGGCCCCGTGCTCGCCGAGCGCGCCTTCATGGCCGAGCGGGCCCGAAAGACTCCTGTCCGCCGCCCCGGTGAGAACGCCGGACCCCAGCTCGGCGAGGCCGTCCAGGAGCGGCTGCTGATCCGGGGCGCCGAGAAGGACACCGTCCAGTGGGACTCGTGGCGTCGTGACGACGGCACGTGGGAAGTGCTGCTGGTCTACCTGGTCGCGGGCGAACCGCACTCGGCGAGCTGGACGTACGACCCGCCCCGGCGGCTCGTCCAGGCCGTCGACGACGAGGCGCGCTCGCTGATCGGCGAGTCCGACGATCTCGCGGCCCCCGAACCGAGCTTCCCGTTCGTCCCGCGCATCGCACGGCTGCCGCGCGACCGTCCGCTGGACCGTGCCCTGGACCGGCAGATGGAGCGCCCGAGCCTGCCCGGGCCCTCCCCCGAGCCGGTCGAGGAGAGCGTGAGCGACCGCGACTCGCTCACCAGCCTCCTGGAAGCGGTGCCCAGCTTCCGGGGCGACATGGTGGTGCCCGAGCGGCCCGCCACCACGGAACTCCCGGCGACGGAGGAGCCCCCCACCGAGCCCGAGGCGGAGGAGCCCCCGGCCCCCGCGGCCTCGGCCGGTGCCGGTTCCGCCTACGCGGACGTACTCATGCCCCGCTCGGTCGGCAGCCATCGCGACCGTCTCGTCGGCGCGACCGACCGCCAGGCCGAGGCCGACGGCGTCCGCCCGGGCCGCAGAGCGGCGGTCCCGAGCTGGGACGAGATCGTCTTCGGGACACGACGGAAGAAGCAGGATTAGTCGGTTGTACGGCAAAGGGGCCCGCGCCAGGCTGGAGCGGGCCCCTTTGCCGTTACTCGGGGTCGGGGCCAGCCGCGACGTGCCGTTACTGGGGGTCGGGGCCCACCGCGACCGGACGGCCGCCGTCCCGCGACCACTCCGACCAGGAACCCACGTACAGAGCTGCCGGGATGCCCGCGACGGCGAGCGCCAGCACCTCGTGGGCGGCGGAGACGCCCGAGCCGCAGTAGACGCCGACCTCCGAAGTGCCGGTCACGCCGAGGGACTTGAAGCGCTCAGCGAGCTCGTCCGATGGCCGGAACTCGCCGGTCTCCGTGACGTTCTCCGCGGTCGGCGCCGAGACCGCGCCCGGGATGTGCCCGCCGACGGGGTCGATCGGCTCGACCTCGCCCCGATAGCGCTCACCGGCCCGGGCGTCCAGCAGCAGCCCCGTACGGGCGAGCGCGGCGGCCCCGTCCGCGTCCAGCAGCGGCCGGGCGCCCGGTACCGGCTCGAAGGTTCCGGGGGCGGGCTTCGAAACCTCCGAGGCCACCGGCCCGCTCCAGGAGGCCAGCCCGCCGTCAAGCACGCGCACCGCCGGATGACCCGTCCAGCCCAGCAGCCACCAAGCCCGCGCGGCGGCCCACCCCACGCCACCGTCGTACACGACGACATCCCGGTCCGTGGACACCCCGGCGGCCCGCATCGCGGCGCCGAAGACCTCCAGGTCGGGCAGTGGATGGCGGCCGCCCTCCCCCGGCTCCCCGGCCAGTTCGGCATCCAGGTCGACGAAGACCGCGCCGGGGATGTGCCCTGCCTCGTAGGCGGCCCTGCCGTCGAAGGGAGCGGCCCCGGCGGCCGTGGCCACGGAGAGCTGCCAGCGGATGTCGAGCACGACCGGCGGGTTCGGTCCCACCAGATCGCTCGCGAGTTCGGATGCGGAGATGATGGCGTTCATGGCCACCATCCTCGCCTACGGGGTGGCCCCGGCGTCCAGGTCCGGCTACTCTGCTCGGCCGGACAGGTCCGATCACCCGGCGTACGGGATCGGGCACATGCTGTACAGCCGATGGACACCCCCCGGCAATCGCGCGGAAACGGATGGGAAACGGCACATCGGGCATTCTCCGGCGGTGGACCGCTACACGATGACGCCGTCGGGGCGCGCAGGGTGACGGGTGGTGCGAGCATCGGCACGGGGCGTGCACGCGCGCGATTGCGGTACGCGGTTGGTAGGCGGAAGGTGAACGGCCACCGCGAGGGGCCGAGAAGAGAGTGACGATGACCGAGGCACGGGAGTCGGCCGGCCCGAAAGGCACCACGAACGCTCGGCACGCGCCCGGCGTGCCCTGCTGGGTGAGCCTGATGGTGCACGGAATGGCGACGACCCAGGAGTTCTACGGAGAGCTGTTCGGCTGGGAGTTCCAGCCGGGCCCGCGGCAGCTCGGCCCTTATGCGCGGGCCCTGCTCGACGGCCACGAGGTGGCGGGGATCGGACAGATGCCATCCGACCGGCATCTGCCGGTCGCCTGGACGCCGTATTTCGCCTCGGAGGACGTGAACCACACCGCCGAGTCGGTACGGCACTGCGGCGGCACCGTGGGCGTGGGTCCCCTGGACGCCGGAGAGGCCGGGCGGCTGCTGATCGCCTCGGACCCCACAGGCGCCGTCTTCGGGGTCTGGCAGGCGGCGGCCCATCTGGGCACGGCGCTCCACGGGGTGCACGGCACGCCCGCCTGGATCGAGTTGCTGACCCGCGACACCGAGAGCGTCGTCAAGTTCTACCAGGGGGTCTTCGGACACGAGCCGGAGGCGGTCGTCTCGGCCGACTTCGACTACGTGACCCTGCACATCGACGGCCGCCCGGTGGCCGGCATGCACGGAGTCGGCCACGGGCTGCCCCGCGACCGAGGCTCGCACTGGCTGACGTACTTCGAGGTCGCGGACGTGGACGAGGCCGTCGCCGAGGCCACCCACCTCGGCGGACACCTCCTCAAGGCGGCCCACGACTCGCCCTACGGACGGGTGGCCACGGTGGCGGACCCGGAGGGCGCGGTGTTCTCGGTGATCCGCACCGAGCGGTGATGCGCGCTGTGCGCCGAGGTCAGGCGGAGGCGATCGGCAGTACGTCCGGCGAAAGGGCGCCCGCGCGGGCCGTCGCCGCCGTCATCCGGCGCCGGTGGTGTCGGCGGCACAGGACCTCGTAGCCGATGTCCTCCGCCTGATTGACGTCGCCCACGACCACCTGGGCGCCCTCGACGACCATTTCGCCCCCTATCGTGCGGGCGTTGTGGGTAGCGCGGGCGCCGCACCAGCACAGGGCCTCGACCTGGAGGACCTCGACCCGGTCGGCGAGCTCCACGAGGCGCTGGGAGCCCGGGAAGAGCTTGGAGCGGAAGTCGGTGGTGATACCGAAGGCGAAGACGTCGACACCCAGGTCGTCGACCACCCGGGCCAGTTGGTCGATCTGTCCGGGGGCCAGGAACTGGGCCTCGTCCGCGATCACGTAGTCCGCCCGGCCGCCCTGGGAGAGGTGGTCGACGAGGTAGGCGTACAGGTCCTGGTCGTCGGCGACCTCCACGGCGTCCGTGACCAGGCCGAGGCGGGAGGAGAGCTTGCCCTCTCCCGCGCGGTCGTCGCGCGTGAAGATCATGCCCTGCAGGCCCCGGGCCGAGCGGTTGTGCTCGATCTGGAGAGCCAGCGTCGACTTCCCGCAGTCCATCGTTCCGGAGAAGAACACCAGCTCGGGCATGGGGAGTTGAGCACCTTTCGGCAAGAAGGGAGGCAGGCGGAGGGAGAGGGGTCAGGTACGCACTTCCAGGAGCGGAACATGTTGCTCCGCCGGCACCATCGAACCGTGGTTGCCGACCATCGCCGACTCCTTCGGCTCCCGCTCGGACGCGATGATCAGGACGTCGTCGCAGGCTGCCGCCACGACGTCTCCGATCCGGGCGTACACCCGTTCGTCGACCTGCGGCCCGAACCAGCCCGCCGCGATCGCCTCGTCACGCGAAGCCACCCAGAACTGCTCGCCGAGCACCTCGCGCCAGCAGGTCAGGACGTCCGCCTCGGCACCGGGGACGGCGTACACGTGCCGGGCCCGGGCCTCGCCACCCAGCAGGGCGACTCCCGCGCGCAGCTCCCAGTCCTCGTCGAAGTCGATGCGGTGCTGCTCGTCGAAGGGGATGTCGATCATGCCGTGGTCGGCGGTGACGTACAGCGCCGCGCGCGGCGGCAGTTGCTCCGCGAGGCGCTGGACCAGGCGGTCGACGTACATCAGCTGGCCGCGCCAGGGGTCCGAGTCGACGCCGAAGCGGTGGCCCTTGCCGTCCACCTCGGCGTAGTAGGTGTACACCAACGAGCGGTCACCGGCAGCCAGTTGTTCGGCCGCGAGATCCATGCGCTCCTCGCCCGACAGCCGCCCGTGGAACGATCCGCCACTCAGGGCGATCTTCGTGAGCGGGGTGTTCTGGAAGGTCGGGGACGAGACCTGGGCCGTGTGCACACCCGCCGCGTCCGCGAGCTGGAAGACGGTGGGGTACGGCTGCCAGACACGGGGTTCCGTCCAGGGACTCCAGCGCAGCTGGTTCATCAGCTCGCCGGTCCTCGGGTTGCGCACGGTGTAGCCGGGCAGACCGTGCGCACCGGGCGGCAGGCCCGTGCCGACGGAGGCCAGGGAGGTCGCGGTGGTCGCCGGGTAGCCCGCGGTGAGCGGGCGGCCGGTGCCGCCGCGCGAGCTCCCGAGGAGGGAGCTCATGAAGGGGGCCTCGTCCGGGTGCGCCTTCAGCTGCTCCCAGCCGAGACCGTCGATCAGGAAGACGCAGTTCCGGTCGGCCCCGGTCAGCTCCGGTATGGCGGTGCTCATGCCGGGGACGCCCATGCCGGCGGCGAGGGTGGGCAGCAGATCGGCGAGCGAGCCCGCGCCGTACTCGGGGACGGGCGCGGAATCAATGGCCAGCGGTTCCGGGTGGTCCCAGGTGGGCAGCGCCATCAGCGGGCGACGTCCGCGGTCGCCTCGGAGAGGGACTGCGCGAAGGCGAGAGCCTGGCGCACCGTCTCCGGACCGTCCCCGGCCTCGCTGACGCGCAGGCTCAGGTCGTCCGCCGTCGAGTTGCCCGTGTAGCCGTGGTCCGCCTCGCAGTTGGGGTCGCCGCACGCCGCGGGCTCCAGGTCGATACGGGAGACCGCGCCCCAGCCGATGGTCAGGACGACCTCGCGGGGCAGTGTGCCTGGCGTGTACGACTCCGGGTTGGCGACGACGCGGCTGACGACGACCGACGAGATCCGGCCGAGTTTCACCGACTCGGTCGATGTGGTGGCGTAGGGCGTCGGTGAGGTCGTGTCCGCGTTCTGCTCGTCGGTGTGGCTCACGATGAAGCGGTTGCCGGTGAGGACGAGCACGGTCACGTGCCGGCGCACCTCGTTGGCGTCGAACGTCGTCTCCTGATGGACCAGGTACGACCGGATGGTGTCGCCGCCGATCGCGGCCTCCACCGCCTCGGCCACGAGGGCCGGGTAGTAGCCGCTGCGCTCGATCGCCGCTCGCAGCCCCTGGGTCGTCGTACTGGTCTTGGCCATGACGTCCATCCTACGGTGGCCCACTGACTGCGAGGCACCGCTCGCGGGTGTCTGTCGTGGACGGATCAGAACGAATCGTCTACGGCGGCGGGCGCCGGTGCGGCTCGCAGGACGGGCCGGCACGGGACGACACGGGACGGCACGGCGCGGGACGGCACGGCGCGGGCGACGGGACCGGTACGGCTCAGACGACGGGAAGCGTGCGGGGGCCGAGGTCGTCGCGGACGGGGGCGCGGGCCAGCCGCACGGTGGCGCCGAGCACGCTCAGGCCGCGCGGGGCGACCACCACGGGCTCCAGGGAGACGGCGACGACCTCGGGATGGTCGTCGACCAGCCGCGAGACGCGCAGCATCAGCTCTTCCAGGGCCGCGGTGTCGACCGGCGCCGAGCCCCGCCAGCCGAACAGGAGCGGCGCCGTCCGGATCGACCGGACCAGTGAGCTCGCGTCCCGGTCGGTGACCGGAACCAGCCGGTGTGCCGTGTCCCCGAGCAGCTCCGACGCGGCTCCGGCGAGACCGAACGAGAGCACCGCTCCGGCCGCCGGGTCGATGACGGCCCGTACGACCGTGTCGACCCCGCGTGGCGCCATGCCCTGCACGACCGGGCGCAGCACCTCCGGCGTCCCGAAGAGGTCGGTCAACTCCGCGTACGCCCTCCTCAGTTGCGCCTCGTCCGTCAGGTCCAGGCGTACGCCGCCCAGGTCGGCACGGTGCCTCAGGTGCGGGGCGGTGGTCTTGAGTGCCACCGGGTAGCCGAGGGTCCGCGCGGCCGCGGCGGCCTCGTCGGGTGTCGGCGCGGGCCGCGCCTGGTGTACGTCGATGCCGTACCGCCCGAGCAGCACACAGGCGGCCTCGGGGGCGAGCGTCAGTCCGGAGCCCCGGGAGAGCACCTCGTCGATCTGCTCGGCGGCGCCCTTCTCGTCGATGTCCTCGTACTCGGGGACCTTGCCGGGGTCGGCCACCTCACGCCGCCACTGGGCGTACTTCACGGCCTCGGCGAGGGCGCGGACGGCACGCTCGGCGGCGGGGTAGGCGGGGATGAGCCGGGGGCTCGCCTGCGAGGGGTCGCTCACCGCGGCGGCCGGGCGTTCGGCGGGACGGGGTGTCTGGCCTGCGCCGGGTGCCGTGGACGCCGTCTGTGGTGCGGTGCTGGCCGCCGCGGACAGGGCCTCCGCGAGTCCACCGAGCTCGACGTGCACCACGAGCACCGGCTTCGCCGGGGCCGAGGCCGAGGCCGACCGCAGGGCCTTTGCCAGGGCCGCGTCCTGGGCCGACGTCTCCCCCACCGCCGGTATGGCGGTCACCACCACGATGTCGCACCGGTCATCGGCGAGGGCGTGCGTCAGCGCCCTGTGGAAGTCGTCCGCCGAAGCCGCCGTGGTCAGATCCAGGGGAGGCAGCGGTCGCAGTCCTTCGGCGAGGCACGCGTCGAACGTCAGCAGCCCGAGGGACTCCGAGTTGCCGAGGATCGCCACCCGGGGTCCCGCGGGGAGCGGCTGGCGGGCCAGCAGGAGCCCCGCGTCGACCAGCTCGGTGATCGTGTCGACCCGGATCACCCCGGCCTGCCGCAGCAGCGCGGACACGGTGGCGTGCGGCAGCCGTGTGGCCCGTACGGCGTGCCCCTGGGGAGCGGCGGCGTGCCGCGCGCCCTGGACCACGACCAGCGGCTTGGCCGCTGCCGTCCGCCGGGCGAGGCGGGTGAACTTGCGCGGGTTGCCGATGGATTCGAGGTACATCAGGGCGACGTCGGTGTCCGGGTCGTCGTACCAGTACTGGAGTACGTCGTTGCCGGACACGTCCGCCCGGTTCCCGGAGGAGACGAAGGTGGACACGCCGGTCACGCCGGTGACGCCGCCGCCGCGCCGGTGCAGCCGGGAGAGCAGGGCGATCCCGATCGCGCCGGACTGGGCGAACAGGCCTATCCGCCCGGGGCGCGGCATCTCGGGCGCGAGCGAGGCGTTGAGGCGCACCTCGGGGGAGGTGTTGATGATCCCGAAGGCGTTCGGTCCGATGATGCGCATCCCGTACGTACGGGCCTGGCGGACGAGTGCGCGCTGGCGCTCGCGTCCGGCGGGGCCACTCTCGGCGTACCCGGCGGAGACGACCACGATGCCCTGCACCCCGTGCTCGCCGCACTCCGCGACGACCTCGGGGACGTACGGCGCGGGCACGGCGACGACCGCGAGGTCGACGGGCTCGGCGATGTCACGGACGGAGCGGTGGGCCGGGACCCCGGCGAGCTCCTTCTCCTGGAGCGCCTTGTTCACGGCGTACAGGCGGCCGGTGAACCCGGCCGCGCGCAGGTTGTCGAGGACGCTGCGTCCCACCCCGCCGGGCGTACGGCCCGCTCCGATGACGGCGACCGAGCCGGGCGCGAGCAGGCGCTGCACGGACCGTGCCTCGGCGCGCTGCTCCCGCGCGCGCTGCACGGCGAGCGAGCGGTCGGTGGGTTCGAGGTCGAACTCCAGGCGGACGACGCCGTCCTCGAAGTGCCGCTTCTGCTGGTACCCGGCGTCCGTGAACACCTTGATCATCTTGGTGTTGGCGGGTAGCACCTCGGCGGCGAACCGGCGGATGTCCCGCTCCCTGGCGACGGCCGCGATGTGCTCCAAGAGGGCCGAGGCGACGCCACGGCCCTGGTGGGCGTCCTGCACGAGAAAGGCGACCTCGGCCTCGTCGGCGGGTGCGGAGGCGGCCCGACCATCGGCATTAATACGGTCATAGCGTACGGTGGCGATGAACTCGCCGCCGACCGTGGCCGCGAGTCCCACCCTGTCCACAAAGTCGTGGTGCGTGAAGCGGTGGACATCCTTGGCGGACAGGCGCGGGTAGGGCGCGAAGAAGCGGTAGTACTTCGACTCGTCCGAGACCTGCTCGTAGAAGCTCACCAGCCGCTCGGCGTCGTCGACGGTGATGGGCCTGATGCGGGCGGTGCCGCCGTCGCGCAGCACCACGTCGGCCTCCCAGTGGGAGGGGTACTCGTGCCGGTCCGACGAGGTCTGCATGGGGCCCAGAGTACGGCTCGCGTCCGACAACGGCGCGGGGCAGGCTGAGGGCACCGACGTCGGATCCAGGCCGGGATCCGACGCCGGAGTCCGGGAGAGGAACAACACCTTTCCCCGGACTCGCTTCACGTTGTGGAACACTGGTCTAGACAACCCTGAACACCTGAAGGGCAGCATCACATGGCTGAGCGCCGCGTCAACGTCGGCTGGGCCGAGGGCCTCCACGCCCGTCCCGCCTCCATCTTCGTCCGGGCGGCCACGGCCTCCGGTATCCCCGTGACGATCGCCAAGGCGGAGGGCAACCCCGTCAACGCGGCCTCCATGCTGGCGGTCCTCGGCCTCGGCGCCCAGGGCGGCGAGGAGATCGTCCTCGCGTCGGACGCCGAGGGTGCGGACGCCGCGCTCGACCGGCTGGCGAAGCTGGTGGCGGAGGGTCTCGAGGAGCTCCCCGAGACCGTCTGAGAAGGAGCCCCCACACGGGGTTCCCGAATTGATGGCCGGAGTGGTCTTCGCACCAAAAGACCCCGCCCCGTACACATTCGAAGGGCTCGCCTGAAAACATCGGGCGGGCCCTTCGCTTTTCCTAATTGCGGGCAGCAAAAATAATCCCCCGCGAATTACCTCTCTTTGTATACGGTGCCGGTGTTAATGACGCACGCCCGTCATGTTTACGGGATGTTGCGAAGTCCTCACGCGCTCCGGACGATCTCCCCCGCCGGGAAAACGCAGCCGGTGCGCGACCGCCGCGCGCTCCGTGTGCAGCGCCGTGACGGCCCGCGCCCGCTCGCTGTCGCCGCGCGCCACCGCGTCCACGATCCCGCCGTGCTCCGCCCAGGACTCCGCCGGGTTGGCCGGCGCCTCGACCGCGTACATCCAGGCGATCTTGTGCCGCAGCTGGGCCAGCGTAGAGGTCAGGGCGGGGCTTCCGGAGGCCTGCGCGAGGGTCTCGTGGAACCAGCCGCCGAGCGAGCGCAGATCCTCGCTGTTCCCCCTCCTGGCCCGCTCCTGGCCCAGTCTGACCAGGCCTCGAAGCACCTTGAGGTGAGCCTCGGTGCGCCGCTGCGCGGCCCTGGCGGCGCCCAGCGGCTCCAGGAGCATGCGCATCTCCAGCAGGTCCGCCGCCTCCTGCTCGGTGGGCTCCGCGACGCACGCGCCCGCGTGCCGACGGGTGACGACGAAGCCCTCGGCCTCCAGCGTGCGCAGGGCCTCGCGCACGGGGACCCGCGAGACGCCGTAGCGACGCGCGAGCAGTTCCTCGGTGAGCCGGCTGCCGCGCTCGTAGACACCCGCGACGATGTCGTCACGAATCGCCGTGCATACCGAGTGCGCGGGAACGCGCATGACCGGACCTCCGCCTTAATCCCCGCGAAACGCGGTCGATTGACGCTTGTTCAGTGACTCTATTGCAGAGAGCCGGAATTTCCGATGGCGGGCCGGAATCCATGGATATTTTTTGGACAGACAGCCGTTCGAAACAACGAAGCCCCGGCTCGGGGGAGCCGGGGCTTCGGAAGTGTTGACGCCGGTCGTCGGACGTTCGGGGTGTACGGGCGTCAGACGTTCACGCCGTGCGAGCGGAGGTAGGCGACCGGGTCCATGTCGGAGCCGTACTCCGCCGTCGTGCGGGCCTCGAAGTGGAGGTGCGGCCCGGTGGTGTTCCCGGTGGAGCCGGAGAGGCCGATCTGCTGGCCCGGGGTGACCGTCTGACCCACAAAGACGCCGATGGACGACAGATGGCCGTACATCGTGTAGGTGCCGTCGTGCATCTTCAGGACGATCTGGTTGCCGTAGGCGCCGCCCCAGCCGGCCGTGACGACCGTGCCGGAGCCGACCGCGTGGACCGAGGTCCCGGAGGCGGCGTGGAAGTCGACGCCGGTGTGACTGCCGGAGGACCAGAGGCTGCCACCGGTCTTGTAGCCGGTGGAGATGTACGAGCCGGTGATCGGCAGGACGAAGGTGTTGAGACGCTTGCGCTCGGCGGCACGGGCGGCACGCTCCTTGGCCTCGCGCTCCTTCTTCGCCTCCTCGGCGGCCCTCTTCCGCGCGGCTTCCTCGGCCTTCTTGCGCGCGGCGGCCTCGTCGGCGGCGCGCTGCTGGGCGGCGGCCTGAGCGTCGATCTGCGCGGCGACCTTGTCCCCGAGGGTGACGGCCTGGGTCAGCCCGGTCTGCTCGACGGAGGCGTCCGCGGCGAGCGCCGGAGCGGCCAGGGTTCCGATGACACCGGTGGTGGTGAGCGCGGCGACGCCGACGGCGTTCGTGGTGGAGCGCTTCACGCGGCTCGGACGGCGGTGTTTCCCGGGGCCACAGGTGAACGCCATGTAGGGGCTGATCCTTTCCTTCCCTCTCGCCTACCGGGTTAGCTGACGGGTTCGGAGCAGGAAGGTCTCCTACGGACTCCCTCCAGGGAGGGCGTCCGATTCACCCCAGGGACTGCGTATGGGTCCCCGGCTCCCCTGGCTCGCGCCGTACGGGGACTCGGCGATGACTGTCCGGTGCCGCGGGCGCGGCGCACTGCCTGACGAACAGCCGGACCGACGCTAGACGGGGCGTCTTTCAATCAACAAACGGATCACGGCTTTTGTAGTGCATGCCACAGGGCAGACGGGCAACCTCCCTACCAATACGGACATCTTGGGGATGAGGTCCGGGCGAAAATCCGAGCAAAAAGGGGCCCGGGCGACTCTTCAGTCACCCGGGCCCTACGGAGTCGTGCTCTTCCGCTCCGCGTGCGGCTCCGCTTCCGGCCGGCCTCCCGCCGGCCTCTGTTGAGCCTCTACTCCGCCGACACGACGGTCACTTGACCGATTCCGAGGGCCTTGACGGGCTCCTGGATCTGCGCGGCGTCACCGACGAGGACGGTCACCAGACGGTCCACCGGGAACGCGTTCACGGCGGCCGCGGTGGCCTCCACGGTGCCGGTCGCGGCGAGCTGCTGGTACAGCGTCGCCTGGTAGTCGTCCGGCAGGTACTGCTCGACCTGGTCCGCGAGCGTGCCCGCGACGGCCGCCGCGGTCTCGAACTTGAGGGGCGCCACCCCCACCAGGTTCTGCACGGCGATGTCGCGCTCGGCGTCCGTCAGCCCCTCGGCAGCGAGGGTGCGCAGCACCTTCCAGAGGTCGTCGAGCGCCGGGCCGGTGTTCGGGGTGTCCACGGAACCGCTGATGGCGAGCATCGCGATACCGGTTCCGTCCGGAGCGGCCCGCAGGACCTGGCCGAACGCCCGCACACCGTAGGTGTAGCCCTTCTCCTCGCGCAGGACGCGGTCCAGACGCGAGGTGAGGGTGCCGCCGAGGCAGTACGTGCCGAGCACCTGGGCGGGCCACACACGGTCGTGCCGGTCGGCGCCGACGCGGCCGATGAGCAGCTGCGTCTGGACCGCGCCGGGGCGGTCCACGATGATCACGCGGCCGGTGTCGTCGGCGGTGACCGACGGCACGGGGCGCGGCTCGCCGGACGAGCCGGTCCAGTCGCCGAGCGTCTCGGCGAGCAGCTCGTCGAGGTCCACGCCGGTCAGGTCGCCGACGATCACGGTGGTGGCCGTGGCGGGGCGCACGTGCTTGTCGTAGAAGGCGCGGACGGCCGCCGAGTCGATCTTCTGGACGGTTTCCTCGGTGCCCTGGCGCGGGCGCGACATGCGCGAGGTCGCCGGGAACAGCTCCTTGGAGAGCTCCTTGGCGGCGCGGCGGGCCGGGTTGGCCGTCTCGTGCGGGATCTCGTCGAGCCGGTTGCGCACCAGTCGCTCGACCTCGCTGTCCGCGAACGCCGGTGCCGCCAGGGCGTCGGCGAGCAGACCGAGCGCCTTGGGCAGGCGCGAGACGGGCACTTCGAGCGACAGCCGTACGCCGGGGTGGTCGGCGTGCGCGTCGAGAGTGGCGCCGCAGCGCTCCAGCTCCGCGGCGAACTCCTCGGCGGAGAGCTTGTCGGTGCCCTCGGAGAAGGCGCGCGCCATGATCGTGGCGACGCCGTCGAGGCCTGCGGGCTCGGCCTCCAGCGGCGCGGCGAGCAGCACCTCGACGGCGACGACCTGCTGGCCGGGGCGGTGGCAGCGCAGCACGGTCAGGCCGTTGTCCAGCGTGCCGCGCTCGGGCGCCGGGAAGGCCCAGGGCTTGGGCCGGCCGGCCTGGGGCTGCGGGTGGAAGTCCATGGTGGCGAGCTCGGTCACTTCGCCGCCTCCTCGTCCTCTTCGGTGGTGTCGGCAGCGATCGGCTCGTACACGAGCACCGCGCGGTTGTCGGGGCGCAGACGGGACTTGGCGACCTCCTTGACCTCCTGGGCCGTGATGTCCAGGACGCGCTGTACGGCCGTCAGGGCGAGCTGGGGGTCGCCGAACAGGACCGCGTACCGGCACAGTTCGTCGGCGCGGCCCGCGACCGTGCCCAGCCGGTCCAGCCACTCGCGCTCCAACTGGGCCTGGGCGCGCTCCATTTCCTCGTCCGTGGGGCCCTCCTCGGCGAACCGGGCGAGCTCCTCGTCGACGGCGGACTCGATCACCGGGACCTCGACGTCACCGGACGTCTTCACGTCCAGCCAGCCCAGGGAGGGCGCTCCGGCGAGCCGCAGCACCCCGAACCCGGCCGCGACGGCGGTACGGTCGCGGCGTACGAGCCGGTTGTAGAGCCGGGACGACTCGCCGCCACCGATGATGGTGAGCGCCACGTCGGCCGCGTCGGCCGCGCGCGTGCCGTCCTCCGGGAGCCGGTAGGCGGCCATCAGGGCGCGCGCCGGGACCTCCTCCTCGACGACCTCGCGCACCTGCTCGCCGATGACCTCGGGCAGCGAGCCGTCGCGCGGGGCGGGCTTGCCGTCGTGCCCGGGGATGGAGCCGAAGTACTTCTCGACCCAGGCGAGCGTCCGCTCCGGATCGATGTCCCCGACCACGGAGAGCACCGCGTTGTTCGGCGCGTAGTAGGTGCGGAAGAAGGCGCGGGCGTCCTCCAGGGTCGCCGCGTCCAGGTCCGCCATGGACCCGATCGGGGTGTGGTGGTAGGGGTGGCCCTCGGGGTACGCGAGCGCGGTCAGCTTCTCGAAAGCGGTGCCGTAGGGCACGTTGTCGTAGCGCTGGCGGCGCTCGTTCTTGACGACGTCCCGCTGGTTCTCCATGGACTCGTCGTCGAGCGCGGCCAGCAGCGAGCCCATGCGGTCGGCCTCCAACCAGAGCGCGAGCTCCAGCTGGTGGGCGGGCATCGTCTCGAAGTAGTTGGTGCGCTCGAAACTGGTCGTTCCGTTGAGGGAGCCACCCGCGCCCTGCACCAGTTCGAAGTGGCCGTTGCCCTTCACCTGGCCCGAGCCCTGGAACATCAAGTGCTCGAAAAGGTGAGCAAGGCCGGTACGGCCCTTGACCTCGTGCCGTGAGCCGACGTCGTACCAGAGGCACACCGCCGCGACCGGGGTCAGATGGTCCTCGGAGAGCACCACGCGCAGGCCGTTGGCCAGGCGGTGCTCGGTCGCTGTCAGGCCGCCGGAGCCTGCCTCAGCTGTGGCCGTGTGACCCATGGGCATGTACGTCCCTTCGATCGCGGAAACTGCAGAATTCCTGCCGGTCCTGCCACTGTATGCAAGCGCGCCGACAGGTGGCGAAGTTCCCGCACCTCGTACGCCGAGAGCGAGAATTCCTGAGGTGGGAGGCCGGACTTCCGTTCGCCGTGAGCGATCGGAACCGGGCTCCGGGAAGCCCCTATGGACGGGTCGCGGTCGGCGTTGTCAGTGCGGCGGTCCACAATGGTGCGCGTCAGAACCCGTTCATGCCCCGGCAGAGACTGTGAAGGAGCCGCAGCAGCGATGGCCCGCCGCAGCACGAAGACCCCGCCGCCCGACGACTCGTACGAGGAGAAGATCCTCGACATCGACGTCGTGGACGAGATGCAGGGCTCCTTCCTCGAATACGCGTACTCGGTCATCTATTCGCGAGCCCTGCCGGACGCCCGTGACGGCCTCAAGCCCGTGCACCGCCGCATCGTGTACCAGATGAACGAGATGGGGCTGCGCCCCGACCGCGGGTATGTGAAGTGCGCCCGCGTCGTCGGCGAGGTCATGGGTAAGCTCCACCCGCACGGCGACGCGTCGATCTACGACGCGCTGGTGCGCCTGGCCCAGCCCTTCTCCATGCGCCTGCCGCTGGTCGATGGCCACGGCAACTTCGGCTCGCTCGGCAATGACGACCCGCCGGCCGCCATGCGTTACACCGAGTGCCGGATGGCCGACGCCACGTCACTGATGACCGAGTCCATCGACGAGGACACGGTCGATTTCACGCCGAACTACGACGGCCAGGAGCAGGAGCCCGACGTCCTCCCGGCGGCGTATCCGAACCTGCTGGTCAACGGATCGTCCGGGATCGCCGTCGGTATGGCGACGAACATGCCGCCGCACAACCTCGGCGAGGTCATCGCGGCCGCCCGCCACCTGATCCGCTATCCGGGCGCCGACCTGGACACGCTGATGAAGTACGTACCGGGCCCCGACCTGCCCACGGGCGGCCGGATCGTCGGCCTGACCGGGATCAGGGACGCCTACGAGTCGGGCCGCGGCACCTTCAAGATCCGTGCCACGGTGGCGGTGGAGGACGTCACGGCGCGCCGCAAGGGCCTGGTCGTCACCGAGCTGCCCTTCACCGTCGGTCCGGAGAAGGTGATCAGCAAGATCAAGGACCTGGTCAACGCCAAGAAACTGCAGGGCATCGCCGATGTGAAGGACCTCACCGACCGTTCGCACGGACTGCGACTGGTCATCGAGATCAAGAACGGCTTCGTGCCGGAGGCGGTCCTGGAGCAGCTCTACAAGCTGACGCCGATGGAGGAGTCCTTCGGCATCAACAACGTGGCACTGGTGGACGGCCAGCCGCTCACCCTGGGCCTCAAGGAGCTCCTCGAGGTCTACCTCGACCACCGTTTCAACGTCGTGCGCCGCCGCAGTGAGTTCCGCCGCGGCAAGAAGCGCGACCGTCTCCACCTGGTCGAGGGCCTCCTCGTCGCCCTCCTGGACATCGACGAGGTCATCCGCCTCATCCGCTCCAGCGACAACTCGGCGCAGGCGAAGGAGCGCCTCATCGAGCACTTCTCGCTCTCCGAGATCCAGACGCAGTACATCCTGGACACGCCGCTGCGCCGTCTGACCAGGTTCGACCGCATCGAGCTGGAGTCGGAGCGCGACCGGCTCAACGGAGAGATCGACGAGCTGACCGGCATCCTCGACTCGGACGCGGAGCTGCGCAAGCTGGTCTCCGCGGAACTGGCCGCGGTCGCCAAGAAGTTCGGCACCGACCGGCGCACGGTGCTCCTGGAGTCCGCGGGCACCCCCGCCGCGACGGTCTCTCTCCAGGTGGCCGACGACCCGTGCCGGGTGCTGCTGTCCTCGACGGGCCTGCTGGCCCGTACGGCCAATGGCGCCCCCTTCGGGGAGGCCGAGGACGCCAAGCGCACCAAGCACGACCTGATCGTCTCCGCGGTGTCGGCGACGGCCCGCGGCGAGATCGGCGCGGTCACGTCCTCGGGCCGCCTGCTCCGGCTGAACGTGATCGACCTGCCGCAGCTGCCGGAGACGGCGTCGGCGCCCAACCTCTCCGGAGGCGCGCCGATCCCGGAGTTCCTGTCCTCGCTGGAGCCGGACGAGACGGTGGTCTGTCTCACGACGCTCGACGAGTCCTCGCCCGGCCTGGCGATCGGCACCGAGCAGGGTGTCGTGAAGCGTGTGGTCCCCGACTACCCCTCGAACAAGGAGGAGTTGGAGGTCATCACCCTCAAGGACGGGGACAGGATCGTCGGCGCGGTCGAGCTGCGCACCGGCGAGGAGGACCTGGTCTTCATCACCGACGACGCCCAGCTGCTGCGCTACCAGGCCTCGCAGGTCCGCCCGCAGGGCCGGGCGGCGGGTGGCATGGCGGGCATCAAGCTCACCGAGGGCGCGAAGGTGATCTCCTTCACCGTCGTCGACCCGGCGGTGGACGCGGTGGTCTTCACGGTGGCGGGCTCGCGCGGCACCCTGGACGACTCCGTCCAGACCACGGCCAAGCTGACGCCCTTCGACCAGTACCCGCGCAAGGGCCGCGCCACAGGTGGCGTGCGCTGCCAGCGGTTCCTCAAGGGCGAGGACTGCCTCTCGCTGGCCTGGGCGGGCGCGGCTCCGGCGCGGGCCGCGCAGAAGAACGGCACACCGGCCGAGCTGCCGGAGATCGACCCGCGCCGCGACGGCTCGGGCGTGTCCCTGGCGAAGACGGTGTCGGTGGTGGCGGGCCCCGTGTAGATCAACCGGTCTCTTCGAGACCGTCGGGCTCCTCGTCCTGTACGTGGGCGTCCTGAACCTGGCCGTCCTGAACGTGGTTGTCCTGAACGTAGCGGAGGACGCCCCACATGCTGTGTTCGTCGGCGTGTGGGGCGTCCTCTTCGCACGCCTCCAGTTCCTTGCCGAGGGCGGGCGCGTCGATGCCCGAGCCGATGAGCACGAGCTGTGTCAGCCGCACGTCGGAGGCGGCCCAGGGCTCCGGGTAGAAGCGCAGGAACCGCCCGACGGCGTGCACGGAGTAGCGGTTGCGGTGGTCGTGGGCGCCGAAGTCGACGTACCCCTTGATGCGGTAGAGCCCTTCGGGCCTGCTGTCGAGGAAGTCCATCAACTTCCGGGGCTCGAGCGGCACTTCGGAGGTGAAGGACAGCGATTCGTAGGCGGAGTGCAGGTGGTCGTGGTGCCCGTGGGGATCGCCCTCGTCGTGCCGGTGGAGGTCGTCGAAGGACAGCTGCCCGATACGCTCCTCGTTCGGCCTGCGGTCGAAGAGGAACTCGGGGTCCACCCGGCCGTAGGTGGCCGGCACGACGGCGGCCCGGTCGACGAGCTCCCGTACGGTGCGCAGCACGCGCTCGCCGTCGTCGGCGCGGTCGATCTTGTTGACGACGACGAGGTCGGCGAGGGCGAGATGCCGGTCGATCTCAGGATGCTTCTCGCGCGTACCGTCGAACTCGGCCGCGTCGACCACCTCGACGAGCCCGCCGTAGACGATCCGGGGATGCTCACTGGCCAGCACCATCCGCACGAGCTCCTGGGGCTCGGCGAGGCCGCTCGCCTCGATGACGATGACGTCGATACGGGCCGAGGGCCGGGTCAGCCGCTCGAGATACTCGTCGAGCTCGCTCGCGTCAACTGCGCAGCACAGGCATCCGTTTCCCAGCGAGACGGTCGAGTCGCCGAGCGCCCCGGCCACGGCCATCGCGTCGATCTCGATCGCCCCGAAGTCGTTGACGACGGCGCCGATACGGCTGCCTCCGCCGCGGTGCAGGAGGTGGTTGAGCAGGGTGGTCTTTCCTGAGCCGAGGAAGCCGGCGAGGACGATGACCGGGATCTGCGTGGCGGAAGTCACCTCGATGGAGACCTGGTCACGGGTGCTCTGGTCGGTGGGGACCTGCTGCGGGCTTGGCTGGCTCAACGGGCGACCTCTTTCACACCGACGCGTGCACCGGCTCATGAACCGGCTCTTGGGCGAGGACGGCTCGTAGACCGGCGCTCGTACGGGGAATGACTGCCGACCAAGGATACGAGCGGGAGGAATCCGCGCGAAGTGAACGATTGTTAGCGGCGCTCGCGGGGCACACGTTGGGCATGGCGCCGGGAAACGCGACCCGCACTTCCCTCCGTGCGCCTCCTCTCCGCCGATCAGAGCCGCTCGGTGACATCAGGAAATGCCAAGCACCACGAAGTATCGATTCCCCCCGTTATGTTTTCCGCGGTCCTGCAAGAGGGCCGCTGGCCTCCGGGCCCGGCATGACTGTGTCCCCCTGTCGAAGGCATGACCTGGGGGGTGGTGTCACCGGGCCCGGGAGGTGCCGTCGGAGACGCTGATGAGAGGTCCGGCCACCACCCGGTCCGGCGCAATGCCGGACAGCTCGCGGGCGGCAGGTCTGCATAACGTGGATGCGCGCGTACGACACCACCGCCGAGGCCGGCACGTTCAACTCTCCTGGAAGGGCGCGATGTTCGACACCGAAGACGTGGGCGTGTTCCTCGGCCTGGACGTCGGAAAGAGCTCTCATCACGGGCACGGGCTGACTCCGGCCGGCAAGAAGGTCTTCGACAAGCAGCTGCCCAACAGCGAGCCGAAACTGCGGGCCGTGTTCGACAAACTGGCCGCGAAGTTCGGCACCGTACTGGTGATCGTGGACCAGCCCGCATCCATCGGAGCCCTCCCGCTCACGGTCGCCCGGGACGCGGGCTGCAAGGTTGCCTACCTGCCCGGACTCGCAATGCGGCGGATCGCCGACCTGTATCCGGGCGAGGCCAAGACCGATGCGAAGGACGCTGCGGTCATCGCGGATGCGGCCCGCACCATGCCGCACACCCTGCGCTCGCTGGAACTCACCGACGCGATCACCGCCGAACTCACGGTCCTCGTCGGCTTCGACCAGGACCTCGCGGCCGAGGCCACCCGCACGTCCAACCGGATACGCGGCCTGCTCACCCAGTTCCACCCCAGCCTGGAGCGCGTCCTGGGCCCTCGCCTCGACCACCAGGCCGTCACCTGGCTGCTGGAGCGCTACGGTTCCCCCGCCGCACTGCGCAAGGCCGGCCGCCGCAGACTCGTCGAGGTCATCCGGCCCAAGGCCCCGCGCATGGCCGCGCGGCTGATCGACGAGGTCTTCGACGCCCTCGACGAGCAGACCGTGGTCGTGCCCGGGACCGGCACCCTCGACATCGTGATCCCGTCCCTGGCCCACTCCCTGGCCGCCGTCCACGAACAGCGCCGGGCCCTGGAAGCCCAGATCAACGCCCTGCTGGAGGCCCACCCTCTTCCCCCGTCCTGACGTCGATGCCTGGCGTCGGCGTCAGGACCGCCGCAGTCCTGCTCGTCACCGTCGGCGACGGCACCAGCTTCCCGAGCGCCGCCCACCTGGCCTCCTACGCCGGACTCGCCCCGACCACGAAGTCGTCGGGAACCTCGATCCACGGCGAACACGCACCCCGAGGCGGAAACCGCCAGCTCAAGCGCGCCATGTTCCTCTCCGCCTTCGCCTGCATGAACGCCGATCCCGCCTCCCGCACCTACTACGACCGCCAGCGAGCCCGCGGCAAAACCCACACCCAGGCCCTCCTCCGCCTCGCCCGCCAACGCATCAGCGTCCTGTTCGCCATGCTCCGCGACGGCACCTTCTACGAATCCCGCACGCCCGCGGACGTCGAGCTCGCCGCATGACCCCAGCAAGACCGAACCATCCCAAACCCGACAGGGGTGCCTTGACGAAGGACATAGAGGCACCCCCCCCCGCGAGGGCCCGCCCAGATCGCCGGAGGGAACCAGGCTGGCCAAGTGACGGATGACCTACCACCTGTCGATAAATTGATACATCCAGGCGATCCGCACCTGCCGCACTTTGCGGACACCCGGCTTAACACCCGGGTAGCCTGCCCGCAGTCCGCTCCGGAACAGGCACATGGACCAGCGCGGCACTTCTCTGAGCAAGGCGGCGTCCCCACAAGGGCAGCCCACTCATGAGCGCCCCGCTGGACACGAGAACAAGGCCATCAGCCCTGGCCGCGTCCAGCGCACCCTCACGGCCCATCCCCCCGACTGAACCAGGACCCGCCGTTGAAGATCGTGCGTCGACTCGGAGACTCCCCTCGGGAGCGCAACTGCGCCACTGGGCAAACCTGCCCTGACATCTTCGAACTGAGCGACGGAAACTTCGCCGTCATCGGTACGGAAGCCACAGCCGATCTCGAGAGCGAACTACCGCCCGACTCCGCGCGTGCAGACTACGAGCGCATCGTCATCATCACCCGGGAAACTCTCGTCCGCGCGAAGGCCGACATTCCGGCCGCGTGAGTGAGACGGACCCCTGGCTCGGACAACGGTCTGCCACTGCAATAGTGACAGGCCGTTGTCCAGCGGGATCCCTGCTTGTCGCGATGATGAAGACCCGCGAAGATGGTGCTCCGTCGCGCAGTGAGGCTCCACAGCACCAGGGGGACGGATGCCAAGCAACCGCAGAGCCGTCAGGCAGTACGGGCTCCAATGGGGCAGCCTCGGTATTGCCGTCGTGGCCCTCATCCTGGCGACCCCGTTCGCGTTGGACTTCCTGGCCCCCAAAGATCTGGACTGGGGGCTGCTGAGCAACATCAGCCAGACGTACGGCGCCGTCTCCGTCTTCGTCTCCGCGGCAGCCCTGATCGGCGTGGCACTTTCCCTCGTCTATCAGGCACGGCAGACCCACATACAAAACGAGGAAGCCCATCGTTCGGCACACCGGGAGTTGGTTCTTCTCACCCTGAGCGATCCCGCCTACCAAGTGTGCTGGGAGCCCCCCAACACACGCATGACGGAAGAACGGTGGCGACAGCTCCTCGTCGCCAACTTGATCGTCAGCATGTGGAGCAGCGACTACAAGCTGGGGCTCATGGACGACCGCACCATGCTCGCCATACTCAGCGACTACTTCCGCGGCGAGATCGGCCGCGCCTATTGGCACAACAGCGGACCGTCGTGGCATGCCTACCTCAACGAGGGCCGTGATGGTCGGCAGCGGCGATTCGTCAACCTCGCGGAGAAGGCTTACACGGCTGCTGTCGCCACAGGTCCGCCTCTCCTCACCCGCGACTACTTCGAGCCCCCGAGCACTCCCGCAAGCCAGTGAGTCCAAGCCGCGGATCCGCCCCGGGATGAGTTATCCGATGGCTCGTCAAGAGGCGACGGGAACCGGTGCCGGTGCCGGCTTCCCCACATACCGTGCCGCCGGACGGATGATCTTCGGGTCCTCCGCCTGCTCGAGGATGTTGGCGCTCCAGCCGACGACGCGGCCCGCGGCGAAGGTGGGGGTGAACATCTCCCGCGGGAGACCACAGAGTTCCATGACCACACCCGCGTAGAACTCCACGTTGGTGTGGAGTTCGCGGCCGGGCTTCAGCTCGGCCAGGATCGCCTCCACCTGGTGTTCGACCTCGACGGCGAAATCGACCAGAGGGCCGCCGAACTGCTGGGCGATGCCGTGGAGCATTCGGGAGCGGGGGTCCTCGGTGCGGTAGACCGCGTGTCCGAAACCCATGATGCGATCGCCCGCGAGGACCCGTTCGCGGATCCAGGGGTCGATGCGGGCGGAGGTGCCGATCGCGTCAAGAGTGTCCAGGGCCCGGCTCGGCGCACCGCCGTGCAGTGGCCCGGACAGCGCCCCGACCGCACCCACCAGACACGCGGCCACGTCCGCTCCCGTCGACGTGATCACCCGCGCGGTGAAGGTTGACGCATTGAATCCATGATCAATGGTTGATATCAAGTACTGCTCGACCGCCCGGGCCCGCGCCGGGTCCGGCTCCGAGCCCGTCAGCATGTAGAGGTAGTTCGCGGCGTACGGCAGATCCTCGCGCGGTTCGACCGGTTCCAGGCCCTGCCCCAGGCGATACAGCGCCGTGAGCAACGTCGGTACGGCCGCGCACGCCGCGAGCGTGTCCGCGCGCCGCCGGACGACGTCGATGTCGTACACCGGCCGGAAGCCCAACGACGCACCGAGCAGTGACAACGCGGTCCGCAGTCCCGCGAGCGGTCCGGACGGTCCCGTCGCCGCGGCGATCGCGGGCAGCGCCGCGCGCACCTCGTCCGGCAGCCCACGCAGCGCCGCGGTGCGTGCGGCGAAGGCCGCACCGCGCGCCGCGTCCGGCAGTTCACCGTGGACCAGCAGATGCCAGACGTCCTCGAACCCGCGGGTCTGAGCGAGTTCGACGGCCGAGTACTGACGGTAGTGGTAGAAGCCCTCCCGCCCCCTGACGTCACCGAGCGCGGTGTCGGTGACTACGACGCCCGAGAGTCCTCTCGGTACGTCGACAGGGGTGATGGACGGTGCGGTCACGGCCCGGTTGTTCGGCATGATTTCCTCCCTGAACTTGATTTGACTATCCATGCTTGACTCAATCCGTGTCAATATTGATTGCGTCAATATGGCGATACACAGATACGGTGGCGTCCATGAGGGATCAAGAACCGGCAGGGTCAACGCACGAAGGCCGCGAAGGCCATGGAGCCCGTGGAGGCCACGAAGGTCGGCGGCTCAGCACCAGGGAGACCGCCGAGCTCCTCGGTGTGAAGCCCGAGACCGTGTACGCGTATGTGAGTCGCGGCCAGCTCACCAGCCGGCGCGACCCCGGCGGCCGCGGCAGCACCTTCGACGCCAAGGAGGTGGAGGCACTGGCTCGGCGCAACAAGCGTGATTCCGGCGGGAGTTCGAGCACCGGCGGCGAGCTGTCCGTCCGTACCCGCATCACCCTCATCGACAAGGACCGGTACTACTACCGAGGCGTCGACGCGACCGAACTGGCCGCGCGTCACTCCTACGAAGAGATCGCCGAATGGCTGTGGACCGGAGAGCTGCGCCCGGGCGTCACGTTCACCGCCCCGGAGGCGTCCGTCACCGCCGCCCGCCGCGCCGTCGACGCGCTGCCCGAGCACAGTGGACCCACCGACCGGCTCCGGGTCGCCGCGATCGCCGCCTCGGCCGCCGATCCGCTGCGCTTCGACCTCTCGCAGAGCGCCGTCCTCGGCACCGCGCGCACCCTCATCCCCACCCTCGTCGCCGCCCTCCCACCCCTGCGCCACGACCACCGCGACGCGGGCCCACTGGCCCACCGGCTGTGGGGGCGCCTCACCGGCCGAACTCCCGACGAGGCGTCACTGCGTGTGCTGGACACGGCACTCGGCCTGCTCGTCGACCACGACCTGGCCGCCTCGACGCTCGCGGTGCGGGTCGCCGCCTCGGCACGGGCACACCCGTACGCCGCCGTCTCGGCGGGCCTCGGCGTGCTCGAAGGCCCCCTGCACGGCGCGGCCAGCGGCCTCGCCCACCGGCTGCTCCTCGACGTCCTCGACCAGGGCACCGCGGCCCCCGTGGTCGCCGACGAACTGCGCGCCGGGCGCCGTGTCCCCGGGCTCGGCCACCGGCTCTACCCAGGCGAGGACCCACGCGCGCGTGCCCTGTTCGCCCTCCTGGAGAAGGTGCCGGGCGCGGCGCCCGCCCTCGCGGCGGCCCAGGACATCGTGACCACCACCGCCCGGCACACCCCCCTGCACGCCAATGTCGACCTGGCGCTGGCCGTGCTCACGGTCTCCTCTGGCATGTCCGCCTCCGCGGGAGAGACGGTTTTCGCCGTCGCCCGAACGGCGGGATGGATCGCCCACACCCTGGAGGAGTACGAGGAACGCCCGCTGCGCATGCGCCCGAGCGGCCACTACGTAGGGGCGCGCCCGCCACAGCCACTCCCCAAGTGAGCCCCTAGCGCTCCACAGCGCTCCGAATGCGCCCAAAGTGCGCCCCATACGCACCGCCGGAAGTCACCCCGGACGAAGTCAGGTTAGGCTCACCTCTGTGAGTACGTGCACGACCGCGTCCCGGGACCTCGACGAGCCCCTCGCGGGGACCGCGGCGACCGCGAGGACATGGCTGCTCCTCGAACAGCCGGGCCCCTGGGGTGCCAAGGCGCTCACGTCGAGCCACCTGGACCCGAAGCTCGGCCGCGCGCTCGAAGCCGCGGCCCGGGACACCGGAGTGCGGATCGCGCTCATCCGCCGCCCCGGACGGCACGCCGACTGCGGTACATCCGCGGAGCGCCAGGTGTTCGCGGCTCACACCACCCCGGGCAACGTGTGGCTGCACGCCGCCACGACCCGCGCTCCTGAGCGGTTGCTCGACCTGGACTTCACCGCGCTCGGCGAGGGAGACCCGCGCACCTTCGACGCGGCGCTCCAGGGTCGGCACCACACGGGCGAGCCGCTCGCGCTCGTCTGCACCAACGGCAAGCGGGACCGCTGCTGCGCCCTCCTGGGCCGGCCCCTCGCGGCGGAGCTCGCCGCCTCGGGAGTGGCGGGCGCGTGGGAGGTCACCCACCTCGGCGGTCACCGCTTCTCGCCTACGCTGCTCGTCCTGCCGTACGGGTACGCCTACGGGCGGGCCGAGGCCCACGCCGTCAAGGAGATCCTCCAGGACGTGCGGGAGGGCCGCGTCGTCACGGAGGGCTGCCGTGGCAACTCCGCGTGGGAGCGGCCCGGGCAGGCCGCTGAGCTGGCCGTGCGCAGGGCCTCCGGGGAGCATGCCGCGGAAGCCCTCAGCATCGTCCGCATGGACGGCGCGGCGCCGCGCTGGGACGTGACCGTCGCCCACACCGACGGGCGCCTGTGGCGCGTCATCGTGGCGCAGGGCACCTCATTGCCGCCCCGCCCGGAAAGCTGCGGCTCGGCGCTGGGTTCCCCGGCCCGGATGGACGTGGTGGCCGTACGGGAGATGCCCCGCGCGGCGATCCCCGTGGCCTGCTGACCAAAGCTCTTGCGCGGGCCGTCCCGTACCCGCCGACCTCGGCTTCCCCACGCGCCGATCAAGAGATCCACGCCACACTCCCTTCGGCCCGGCGCACGCTCCCCCGTACCGTCATGGCTATGAGCCCCACTCCCCCCGCACGACGACTGCGCCTCGGTCTGCCGCGGCGGGTGTTCTCGCAGGTGCTGCTGATGCAGGTGGCGATAGCCGCCGGGGTCGCCATCCTCGCGACCGGGCTGTTCCTCGCCCCGCTCAGCGCCCAGCTCGACGACCAGGCCAAGCGCCAGGCGCTCGCGATCGCGCAGACAACGGCCGCCCAGCCGCAGATCGCCAGAGACCTGCAGACGTCCATACCGTCCGTGAACGGCCCCGTACAGGTCGCCGCGGAGCGGATCCGCAAGGCCAGCGGGGCCGAGTACGTCGTGGTGATGAACACACACTGGGTGCGCTGGTCACACAAGGACACCACGCAGATCGGCGGGGTCGTCTCGACCGACCCCAGCCAGGCCCTGGCCGGCCGGGACGTCATGGACATAGACAGCGGCACACTGGGGCGCTCGGCCCGCGGCAAGGTACCCCTGCGCGACGCCCACGGGCGCATCATCGGCGCGGTCTCGGTGGGCATCGAGTACGACAGTGTGCGCGCCCGGCTGATCCACGCGATCCCCGGACTCTTCGCCTACGCGGGCGGAGCCCTGGCCGTCGGTGCGTTCGCCGCGTATCTGCTCTCCCGACGAGTCCAACGGCAGACCCGTGACCTGGCCTTCTCCGACATCTCGGCGCTGCTCGCGGAACGCGAGGCGATGCTGCACGGTATTCGGGAGGGGGTCATCGCCCTGGACCGCGTCGGCCGCGTGAGGCTCCTGAACGACGAGGCGCAGCGCCTGCTCGGGCTCGACGCCGAGGCCATCGGGCAGCCGCTCGACGACCTGCTCGGGCCGGGCCGCACGACCGACGTACTGGCCGGACGGGTCACCGGCACGGATCTGCTGACCGTGCGCGGCCAGCGCGTCCTGGTCGCCAACCGCATGCCCACGGACGACGGCGGCGCCGTGGCCACGCTCCGTGACCGCACGGAGCTGGAACAGCTGGGCCGTGAGCTCGATTCGACCCACGGTCTGATCGACGCCCTGCGCGCACAGGACCACGAGCACGCCAACCGGATGCACACGGTCCTGGGGCTGCTCGAGCTGGAGATGTACGACGACGCCGTGGAGTTCGTCGGCGAGGTGGTCGGCGACCACAGGGTCACCGCGGAACAGGTCACCGAGAAGATCCACGATCCGCTGCTGGCCGCCCTGCTGGTCGGCAAGGCCACGGTGGCGGCCGAGCGCGGGGTGGCTCTCTGGATCGCGGACGGGACCCGGCTGCCCGACCGGCTGGTCGACCCTCGGGGGCTGGTCACCGTCGTGGGCAATCTGGTCGACAACGCACTCGACGCCGTCGCGGGCACACCGCACGCGCGCGTGGAGGTCGAATTGCGCGCCAAGGGACGAACGGCCGTGCTGCGCGTACGGGACACCGGGCCCGGAATTCCGGCGGAGCGGCGGGAGCTGATCTTCACGGACGGGTGGTCCACCAAGAAGCCACCGGCGCACGGTAAACGCGGACTCGGTCTCTCCCTGGTACGTCGTCTCGCCGAGCGGCAAGGAGGCAGCGCGGAGGTGGCGGAGGCCGACGGAGGGGGCGCGGAGTTCACGGTCGTGCTGCCGGAGGCCCTCACGGACGCCGGCCTCGGGGCGGCCGAACGCCGTGTGCCGGGCCCGGAGGGCGAACCCGTCCGCGGGCCCGCACCGGAACTCGTACGACAGCCCGACACGTTCTCCCGGAACACCACCGATGCCACCGCCACCACGCCCGCCGAGGAGGAGTCGCGATGATCGAGGTCCTGGTCGTGGACGACGACACCCGGGTCGCGCGGGTGAACGCCGCGTACGTCGACAAGGTGCCCGGCTTCCATGCCGCGGGCGAGGCGCACAGCGCTGCCGAGGCGCTCCACCGGATGGAGACGCTGCCCCACCTGGACCTGGTCCTGATGGACCACTACCTGCCCGACGAGACGGGCCTCGCGGTCGTCCAGGAGATGCGTCGGCGCGGGCACCAGACCGACGTCATCATGGTGACCGCGGCCCGCGACATCTCGACCGTCCAGGCGGCCATGCGGCAGGGCGCCCTCCAGTACCTGGTCAAGCCGTTCGCCTTCGCGGGCCTGCGCGCCAAGCTCGAGGCGTACGCGGCTCTGCGCCGCACGCTCGACGGCGGCGGCGAGGCCGAGCAGGCCCAGGTGGACCGGATTTTCGGCGCCCTGTCGGCGAGTGCGGAGCCGAACCTGCCCAAGGGGCACTCCCCCACGACCGCGGAACTCGTCCGACGGGCGCTGGTGACCGCCGAGGGGCCGCTGTCGGCCCAGGAGATCGCCGAGGAGACCGGACTGAGCCGGCAGACCGCCCAGCGCTATCTGAAGCTCCTGGAGCGCACGGGACGGGCCAGGCTGACCCTCAGATACGGCGACGCGGGCCGCCCGGAGCATCGCTACGTCTGGGCGACCCGCGCCTGAGGGCACGGCCGTAAAGGGGGATCCTGATGAAGGCGCGGCCACGGGGGGCGGGGGAAGAGGCCTCGCGCGCCCCGCCCCGGGGCCAGTGGTGGCCTTCTTTACTCCGCCGGTGCCGGCCTTCTTCCTCAGCCGGTGGCGGCCTTCTTCACGAACTCCGTGGTGTAGGTCTTGCTCAGGTCCACCTTGGCGTTCTTGATGTTGGGGTTGAACGCCTTGAGCACCTTCTCGACGGTCTCGGGGCCGTCCTCGGGCATCACGCCGTCCTTGGTGAACATCGGCAGCGTGCTCTGGATGGCGGTCGCGTAGAGCGTCTTGTTGCCCTGGGAGTAGTCGGCGGGCATCTTGGCTGCGATCTCGGAGGCGCTGTGCGTGGACATCCACTTGAGGGTCTTCACGAAGGCGTTGGCCAGCTTCTGGACCGTCTCCTTGTGGCCGTTCACCCAGTCCGTCTGCATGTAGAGGCTGGACGAGGGATACGGTCCGCCGAGCGCCTCCTGCGAGCCACTCGGCGTACGCATGTCGATGAGCACCTTGCCGAGGCCCTTCTGCAGGACCGTGGCGACGGTCGGGTCCGTCGTCATGCCGCCGTCGATCGCCCCCTTCTGGAGTGCCGAGACGAAGGTCGGACCCGCGCCGACGGCGACCGGTGCGAACTCGCTGACCTTCACACCGTTCTTGACCGCGAGGTACTTGGTGAGGAAGTCGGTGGAGGAACCGAGCCCGGTGACGCCGAGCTTCTTGCCCTTGAAGTCCTTGGGCGAGGTGATATCGTCCGCTCGCTTCTTGGAGACGATCTCCACCTCGCCGGGCGCGTGCGAGAACTGCACGACGGACTCCACGGCCTTGCCCTTGGTCTGCAGGTCGAGCGTGTGGTCGTAGAAGCCGACGGCTCCCTGGACCTGTCCGGACACGAGTGCGGTCTCCGCCTGCACACCGGCCGGCTCACTCAGGAGTTCGACATTCAAACCCTCGTCGTTGAAGTAGCCGAGCCGCTGCGTGAGCATCGCCGGCATGTAGATGACCTTGTCCAGGCCACCGACCATGATCTTGACGTGCTCCCCCTTGCCGCCGCCCCCGTTGCTGCCGGAGTCGGCGGTGGTGGAGGCCGCGTCGTTGGCGCAGGCGGTGAGCGAGGAGAGGGCGAGCAGACCGGCGGCTGCCAGCGCGGAGTATCTGGCGGTCTTACGCATGATGGGTCACGTCCTTGTGAGAGGGCAGTGCGGGAAAAGGGGTGCCCTGGGGAGCGTTGAGCGGAAAGGGGAGCACCCTGGAAAGCGTTGAGAGGAAGTCGGGCACCTTGGAGGGCCCTGAGAGGAAATCGAGCGCCCCGGGGGGTGTTGTCTGCCGATCAGCTCTCGGAGTCCGACGGCTTCCAGCGGAAGATGCGGCGCTCGGCGAAGGTGAGCAGCCCTTCGGCCAGCAGGGCGACGACGGCGAGGATGACCATCGCGGCGTACACACCCGCCGCGTTGAAGGTGCCCTGGGACTGGGCGACGAGCAGGCCGATACCCTTGGTGGCGCCGATGTACTCACCGACGATCGCACCGATGAGGGCGAAGCCGAAGCTGACATGGAGGCTGGTGAAGATCCACGAGGTGGCGGAGGGGATGACGACCTGAAGCGTCACCCGGCGGTCGCTCGCCCCGAGGATCCGGGCGTTGGCGACGAGGTTTCGGTCGACCTCGCGGGCACCCTGGAACGCGTTGAAGAAGACCGGGAAGAAGACCAGGACCACGGCCGAGGCGACCTTGGAGGCCGGCCCGAGCCCGAACCAGATCACGAAGATCGGTGCGAGGACGATCCTGGGTATGGAGTTGAGCACCTTGATGTATGGACCAAGGACATCGGCGAGGAAGGCGATGCGTCCCAGCGCGATACCGAAGACCACGCCGGTCACGACCCCGATGACCCAGCCGAGCAGCGCCTCGTGGAGCGTGTACCAGATCTGCTCGCCGAGTGAGCCGAGCGCGGTCCCATGGGTCACCCAGGTGTAGACCTGGTCCCAGATCTTCGACGGCATGGAGAAGTTGAACGGGTCGATGATCTTGGCGCGCGCGAACACCTCCCAGAGGCCGAGCACGGCGATCAGCAGCACCGCACGGGCGGCGGCGACGATCACCCTGCGTCTGCGGGCGGCACGGGCACGGGAGTGGGCGCGTCCCGGCTTGGCGGGCTCGGTGACGGTCGCCGCGACGACGGCCTCGGGCATGACGTCAGGCGACATTCGCGGCGCCCCTCTCTCGGGTGATGCGGACCTCTTCACCGAGGGACTCCCAGATCTCGCGGTAGATCTCGATGAACCGCGGCTCCAGGCGCACCGATTCGACCTTGCGCGGCCTCGGCAGATCGATGTCGAAGACCTGCTTCACGGTGGCGGGGCCCGCGGTCATCACGACGACCTTGTCGGCGAGCGCGATGGACTCCTCCAGGTCGTGGGTGACGAAGACGACCGAGGCGCCCGTGCCCTCCCACAGCTCCAGCAGCTCGTCCGACATCAGGGCCCTGGTCTGCACGTCGAGCGCCGAGAAGGGCTCGTCCATCAGCAGGATCTCGGGGTCGTTGACGAAGGTCGCGGCGAGGGCGACGCGCTTGCGCTGACCACCGGAGAGCTGGTGCGGGTAGCGGTCCTCGAAGGCCGACAGTCCGACCCTGGCCAGCCATTCGCGGGCCCGCTGCTTGGCCTCCGCCTTCGGAACACCGCGAAAACGCGGGCCCGCCATGACGTTGGACAGGACCGTGCGCCAAGGGAAGGTGGCGTCCTGCTGGAAGACGAAGCCGACCTTGTCGCCGACGCCCGCGACCGGCTCACCGGCCACCAGCACCTCGCCCTCGGTGGGCTCCTCCAGACCGCTCACCAGGGTCAGAGTCGTGGACTTCCCGCAGCCGGTGGGGCCGACGACAGCCACGAACTCGCCACGGCCGATGGTCAGATCGAGCTCCCTGACCGCCGTGTGCAGACCCCCTGACGGGGTCTTGAAGATCTTGCTCGCGCCCCGCAGCTCAATGGCGGGGCTGGTGTCTGCGCTCATGGCCCGGGACCGTAGATGTGGCGCGGGCCACAGCATCAGTCTTCTGGGCGCAAGGCCTTCTTCTGCTTGCAAGAGTCTGTTGTGCTCATTTTGCTCGCGCTACAACAGCGGAGCCGAAACACGGGCTTAACGCTCGCCAGGCCTTGAGAGAAAGAGGCCCGATGATTGACGTCCTGGTCGTGGACGACGACTTCCGCGTCGCTGAGATCAACGCGAAGTACGTGGGGAAGGTTCCCGGATTCCGGGTGGCCGCCCGCGCGCACAGCGCTGCCCAGGCCCTGGCCGCCGTAGAGCGCGCGCCCGTCGACCTGGTCCTGCTCGACCACTATCTGCCCGACCAGACGGGCCTCGAACTGGTGCACCGCATGCGCGAACGCGGCCACGGCACCGACGTCATCATGATCACCGCGGCCAGCGATGTGACGACCGTGCAGGCCGCGATGCGCCTGGGTGCCCTGCACTATCTGGTCAAGCCGTTCACCTTCGCCGCGCTGCGCACCCGGCTCGACTCGTACGCGGCCCTGCGGCGCACCGTCGACCGGGTCGGCGGGCGCGGCGTGGCGGGCCAGGAGCAGGTCGACCGGATCTTCAGCGCCCTGCGCACCACGTCCGTCCCGTCGTCGCCGGGACTGCCCAGCGGCCACTCGGAACCCACCACGGACCTGATCTGCGGTGTCCTTCACCGCGCGGACCAGCCGCTGTCGGCCCACGAGGTCGCGGCCGAGACCGGGCTCAGCCGCTCCACCGCCCAGCGCTATCTGCGCCACCTGGAGCAGGCGGGACGGCTGCGCCTCTCGCTCAAGTACGGCGACACGGGCCGCCCGGAACACCGCTATGCCTGGGTGGCACCCTGAGCCCGCGCCAAAGCCGTCACACCCACCCGGCACGTGGCGTGCGTCGCCGGGCTGTACGTCGCCGGAAGCGCCCCCGCCCGCTGGAGGCGTCCCGGACACTCGCAGGGGGCGCCCTCAGACCGCCCCGGCACCCGTCAGCGACCGCACCTCGGTCTCCGCGTGCTTGGCCTCGTCCGGCGGCTCCGCCGACGTGACCGTGCCCAGCCAGCCCGACAGGAAACCGAGCGGAATCGACACCAGGCCGGGGTTCTGCAGCGGGAAGTACTGGAAGTCCACACCCGGGAACAGCGAGTCTGGACTCCCCGACACCACCGGCGACAGCAGGACGAGCAGCAGCGCAGGCACCAGGCCTCCGTATACGGCCCACACGGCGCCGCGGGTCGTGAAACTCCGCCAGAACAGCGAGTACAACAGCACCGGGAGGTTCGCGGACGCGGCGACCGCGAAGGCAAGGCCCACCAGGAAGGCCACATTGAGGTCGCGGGCCAGCAGCCCGAGCGCGATCGCGACCACCCCGATACCCACCGCCGCGGTGCGCGCCACGGTGACCTCGCTGCGGGGCTTCGCATGCCGACGGCGCAGCGAGGCGTAGAGGTCGTGGGCCACGGACGCCGAGGACGCCAGGGTGATCCCGGCGACGACCGCGAGGATCGTTGCGAAGGCGATGGCCGCGACGACGGCAAAGAGAACCGTTCCTCCCGCAGAGTTCGCACCGCCGCCCAGATCAAGCGCGAGCAACGGAACCGCCGTGTTGCCCGCCGCGTTCGACCCCCGCACCGCCTCCGGACCGACGATCGCCGCCGCGCCGAAGCCCAGCACGATCGTCATCAGGTAGAAGCCCCCGATGAGCCCGATCGACCAGACCACCGAGCGCCGCGCGGCCCGCGCGGTCGGCACGGTGTAGAAACGCGACAGGATGTGCGGCAGACCGGCCGTACCGAGCACCAGCGCGAGGCCCAGGCTGATGAAGTCGAAGCGCGCCGTCCAGTCCCCGCCGTACTTCAACCCGGGTGCGAGAAACGCGTCACCGTGCCCGCTGCGCTCCGCCGCCGAACGCAGCAACTCATTGACGTCCCCGTGGAACCGCATGAAGACAAGCACGGTCAACACAATGGAACCGCTCAGCAACAGGACCGCTTTGACGATCTGAATCCACGTGGTGGCCCGCATCCCTCCCAGCGACACATAGATCACCATGAGCGCGCCGACGCCGATCACCGTCCAGTTCCGCGCCGCCTCGCTCGAACCTCCCAGCAGCAGCGCTACCAGGCTGCCCGCCCCCACCATCTGCGCCACCAGATACAGAACGGACACGGTCACCGAAGAGGTTCCCGCCGCGATCCGCACCGGCCGCTCACTCATCCGGGCCGCGACAACATCGGCGAGCGTGAACCGCCCGCAGTTGCGCACCAGTTCGGCGACGAGGAACAGGACGACGAGCCACGCGACGAGAAACCCGACGACATACAGCAGCCCGTCGTAGCCGTAGAGCGCGATGAGCCCCGTGACGCCCAGGAAGGACGCCGCCGACATGTAGTCGCCCGAGATGGCAAAACCATTTTCCATGGGCGAGAACAGCCGCCCGCCGGCATAGAACTCCTCGGCCGACCCGTGCCGGTTGCGACTCACCCACGTCGTGATCCCCAGCGTCACCGCCACGAACGCGCTGAACAGCAGCAGCGCCAGCGTCTGATGGGTGCCGGTCACCGCTCACCACCTCTGACGCTCCTCGTCAGCTCCTGGGTGTCCCAGCGCAGATCGAGCGCCGCCCGGTCCCTGCGCAGCCGCGCATGCCGCGCGTACGCCCACGTGAACAGAAACGTGGTGAGGAACTGCCCGAGCCCCGCCACCATCGCCACGTTGACCGCGCCGGCGACGGGCCGGGCCATGAACCCGGGCGCCGTCGTCGCGGTCACCACATAGCCCACGTACCAGGTGAAGAACACCGCGACGCCCGGCACCACGAACCTCCGATACCGGCTGCGCACCTCCTGGAAGGCCGCGCTGCGCTGCACCTCCAGATAGACGTCGGCCGTCCCGCCCGTGCGGCCTTCGCGCTCCAGGCGCGCGGACGGCACTGCGGGAGCCGGCGCGCCCGTGCCGTCCAACTCACCCCAGCCGGAGGCGAGCGCGTCGTACCAAGGGTCATCGAACCGGGCCTCTCCGGTATCGCGACCGTCGTGCTTCTCCACCGAACTCTCCTTGTCCGCGACCCTTTTTCGGCCGCGTGCCCAAGGATGGACAGATCGGGAAGATCCCGGACTCTTCTCTCCGCGCTCTTCACCCCATCAGGTGACTCATCCTGTCGGCGGCCGTACGAGACCCTTTCCGAAGGCGTAACGCACCGCCTGAGCACGGTCCTTGAGGCCCGTCTTGGCGAAGAGGTTGTTGATGTGGGTCTTCACTGTCGCGGTGGAGACATGCAGCTTGCGGGCGATCTCCTGATTGGTGAGGCCCTCGGCGATCAGCAGCAGCACCTCGGTCTCCCGTGTGGTCAGCCCATCGGGCGGCTCCACGAGCGCATCGGGCGCCGGAGCCGCCGCCGGCTCCGACAGCCGCTCCAGCAGTCGCCGTTGGATGCTCGGCGAGAGTCCCGCGTCCCCGGACAGCACACTCTCCACCGCGCGCACGATCTCGTCGCCGCCCGCGTCCTTGGTGAGATAGCCGCGGGCCCCCGCTCTGAGCGCGGGAAACAGCGATTCGTCGTCCGCGTACGTGGTGAGCACGACGACCTGTGTCCCCGGATGCTCGGCGCGAATGCGCCGGGTCGCCTCCACGCCGCCACATCGCGGCATGCGCAGGTCCATCAGCACGACGTCCGGGGCGAGCTCGGCCACAAGTGCCACGGCCTCGTAGCCGTCCCCGGCCGCACCCACGACCTCGATGCCCGGCAGCAGACCCAGCAGCATCACGATGCCTTCGCGCACCACGGTCTGGTCGTCCGCCACCACGACCCGAGCCGGCTTCCTGGTCTCCTCCTCCGTCATACGGGCACCCTCAGCGTCACCACGAACCCCTCCTTGTCCGGCCCGGCCTCCAACGAGCCGCCCAGCAGCTCGGCACGCTCCCGCATGCCCAGCAGACCGTACCCGGCCCCCGCGCCGCTGAGTTCGCCCGGCGGCCCTCCCGAGTCCCGTACATCCAGCGTCACTTCTTGCTCGCCGTACTCGAGCCGAATGTGGACCTTGGCGCCCGGCGCATGCTTGCGGACGTTCGTCAGGGCTTCCTGCGCCACCCTGCGCACCGCCTGCGAGGCCTCGGCGCGCAGCGGCTTCCGTTCACCCTCCACGGTGACGTCGGCGCCGTCCGCCGTGGCGACCAGCTCGCTCAGGAAGTCCTCCACCGGGGACATCTCACCCCGAAGGGCGGAGAGCGCCTGCCGGGTCTCGGCGAGCCCCTCACGGGCCATCCCACGTGCCGCCACGACCCGTTCGAGGATCTGCTCCCGCTCGGCGCCCCGCTCGATCAGCAGCCGGGCCGCCTCCAGATGCACCATCTGCGCCGAGAGACTGTGCGCCAGGACGTCATGGATCTCCCTCGCGATCCTGGCCCGCTCCGCGAGCGCCGCGGACTCTGCCTCGGCCACCCGAGCCGCCCGCTCCTGAGCGAGCAACCGCTGGGCACTGCCCCGTGCCTCCGCATCGAGGCGCAGCACGTATCCGGCCAGGGCGAGCCCGACGGCGGTGGCCGCCGTGGTCAGCCAGACGTCGTTGTTCACCGCCGCGAACGCGCTCAGCGCGACGGAGGTGGCAGGCAGTGCCGCCGCGAGAGGCAGCCTCTCCAGGGCGCTGATGGCACACCCGCACCACAGGACGATGGCCGGCACCCGGAAGCCCGTGCCCACTCCCACCGTCGCGATGGCGAGCAGCAGGGCGAGCAGCGCCAGTGAGGGCAGCAGACGGTGTTCGAGCGTGGTCCGCCAGAAGGCCCATGCCGCCAGCCCGCAGACAAGAATCCCCAAGACGTCCGCCACGATCCGCCAGGCACCCAGATGGCTGCTCATGAAGGTCGTCCACAGAAGCAGGCCCAGGGCGAAGAGGCGCGAGGCCCAGGCGAGCGCGCGCCTGGGCTTGGCCACTCCCGTTCGGGACAGCGCCTCGCGGGAGGGCCAGCGCTTCCAGGCGTTCTCCGTCACACGCGCTCCTTCCATGAGCCCCGGGGCACGTCGTCACCGTACGCCGTCGCCTGCGCGACGGCCGGGGGCAGAGACTGCGAGCGCCAGGCCAGGATCCCGGAGCGGACCAGCAAAGTGGCCGCCAGGGCGAGCAGCAGGGCGGAGCTGTCCTGGTGGACGCCCAGCAGGATGCCGATGCCGAACAGTCCCAGCCGCAGGGCTATGCCCAGGCCCCAGACGGCCGCGCTGGCCTTGGTGCTCTTGCTCCACAGCGAGCCGTCTGGCTCCGCCCATATCCGTGTCGTCCATCCCCACGCGGCTCCGGTGGCCAGCCCGATGAACAGCTCTGCCCCCAGCAGCATCATCGCCTCGGCCCGATGGTGGGTGTCGATCAGGCCGGGCTCCCGCAGGGCCATCACGGCCAGGATGGCCGGCACGATCCACCAGCGCCTGTCTGTGGTGATCCTGCGCGTACGGAACTGGCGCGCGACGACCAGGACAACAACGGCGAGGATCACCAAGGCATTGACAAGCCCGGACATCACGACCTCCGTGGGCGAGGAAGAGCGGGTTCCGGCAGCGAGCGCTGTCGACGCCTTCGACGCTACGGAAATCGGCAGCCCACCAGATCGGAGCCCGGGTGGATCGTGGGTGGATCCGCACCCACCCCACCCCTCCACCCACGGGTGGAGCCCCCTCGCGGCCCGCTCCCCCACCGACCGCGTTTCTCGCCCCCGCCGCCCCTACCCGTCCCATCCCCAGGGGCTCCGCCCCTTCGACCCCACTGGGGGCTGCCGCCCCCAGACCCCCACATCGGCCTGAACGGCCTCGTCCTCACCCACCACCGGCCGGCACCCGGCGCAGGCACCGGCGACCCGCCAGCGCAGCGCCTACGCGTCGATGCGCGACCGATCCAGCGTCGCCGCAGAGCTGGAGATGAACTCCTTGCGAGGAGCCACATCGTTCCCCATCAGCAGATCAAAAACCTGCTCGGACGCCTCCAGGTCGGAGATGTTGATCCGCCGCAGCGTCCGGTACCGCGGGTCCATCGTCGTCTCGGCCAGCTGATCGGCATCCATCTCGCCGAGACCCTTGTAACGCTGGATCGAGTCCTTGTAGCGCACGTTCTTGCGCTGCAGCTCCAGCAGCGTCTCGCGCAGCTCACGGTCCGAGTACGTGTAGACGTACTTGTCCTGGCCCTTCTTGGGCTGGCTCAGCTCGATACGGTGCAGCGGCGGCACCGCGGCGAACACCCGCCCCGCCTCGACCATCGGCCGCATGTACCGCTGGAACAGCGTCAGCAGCAGAATCCGGATGTGCGCGCCGTCGACGTCGGCGTCGACGAGCAGGATGATCTTCCCGTACCGCGCCGCGTCGATCTCGAACGTCCGCCCGGACCCGGCCCCTATGACCTGGATGATCGCGCCGCACTCGGCGTTCTTGAGCATGTCCGTGACGGACGCCTTCTGGACGTTGAGGATCTTGCCGCGGATCGGCAGCAGCGCTTGGAACTCGGAGTTCCGGGCCAGCTTGGCGGTACCGAGCGCGGAGTCTCCCTCGACGATGAAGAGCTCGCTGCGCTCGACGTCGTCGCTGCGGCAGTCCGCGAGCTTGGCGGGCAGTGAGGAGGACTCGAGGGCAGTCTTCCGACGCTGCGCGTCCTTGTGCTGGCGGGCCGCGATCCGCGTACGCGCGGCGGCGACGGCCTTCTCCATCACGACCCGGGCCTGGGCGGCCGCGTCCCGCTTCGTGGTGGTCAGGAACGCCTTGAGTTCGTTGGAGACCACGTTCGTCACGATCCGGCGCGCCGCCGAGGTGCCGAGGACCTCCTTCGTCTGGCCCTCGAACTGCGGCTCCGCGAGGCGCACGGTGACGACGGCGGTCAGGCCTTCCAGGGCGTCGTCCTTGACGATGTCGTCCTCGGCGACCCGCAGCAGCTTCTTGGCCCGCAGTACTTCGTTCATCGTCTTGGCGACGGCCTGCTCGAAGCCGGCGACGTGGGTGCCGCCCTTGGGCGTGGCGATGATGTTCACGAACGACTTGAGGTTCGTGTCGTAGCCGGTGCCCCAACGCAGCGCCACGTCGACACCGAGCTCACGGGTGACCTCGGTGGGCGTCATCTGTCCGTGCTCGTCGAGCACCGGGACGGTCTCCTTGAAGGTGCCCTGCCCGGAAAAGCGCAGGACGTCACAGACGGGCTTGTCGGCGGCCAGGTACTCACAGAACTCGCTGATGCCGCCGTCGAAGCGGAAGGACTCCTCGCCCTTGCTGCCGCCCTCGCCCAGCCCGTACTCGTCACGGACGACGATGGTCAGGCCGGGCACCAGGAAGGCCGTCTGACGGGCGCGCTGGTGCAGGTGCTCCAGGGAGAGCTTGGCGTCCTTGAGGAAGATCTGGCGGTCGGCCCAGTAGCGCACGCGCGTTCCGGTTCGGGTCTTGGGGATCCGCTTCAGCTTGCGCAGCCCGCTCGTCGCGTCGAAGGCGGCGTCGGGGCCGTCCGCCTTGAACGCTCCGGGGGTGCCGCGCCGGAAGCTCACCTCATGGGTGTGACCACCACGGTCCACCTCGACGTCCAGACGGGCGGAGAGCGCGTTGACCACGGAGGCGCCCACGCCGTGCAGACCGCCGGAGGCCGCGTACGAGCCGCCTCCGAACTTGCCGCCGGCGTGCAGCTTGGTCATCACGACCTCGACGCCGGACAGGCCGGTCTTGGGCTCCACGTCGACCGGGATGCCGCGGCCGTTGTCCCGCACCTCCACCGAGGCGTCGTCGTGCAGGATCACCTCGATGTGGTCACAGTAGCCCCCGAGGGCCTCGTCCACGGAGTTGTCGATGATCTCCCACAGGCAGTGCATCAGACCGCGGCTGTCGGTCGAGCCGATGTACATGCCGGGGCGCTTGCGCACGGCCTCGAGCCCCTCGAGGACGAGCAGGTGCCGCGCGGTGTAGTTGGAACCGTCCCGGTCTGCTCCGGTCAGCAACGCTGTGGACGGCACGGACGTGTCGGCGGTCACGCGGTTCGCTCCTCGCTGAATTTCAGATGGGACCCTTTTGGGTAAGGGGCCGGCTTCGGTCGCCGCTCAGAGGGTACCGAGGCCTGGTAGAGCCGTTGTAACGCCACCCTCGCATGAACTCAGACTAGTCCAGGCTCGCATGAGTGTTCGATCCCTCGATTGAGTGAAGTACATATCACGTTCCCTTCCAGGCATGAACCATTTAGGCTCCGGGCACGTCCTCATGAACAACCGGCAAGCCAGCCGGGGAGGACCGACCCTGACAGACAGCGCGAACCCGTAAGACACAAAGACACGTAATACGGCCCATTCGCCGCCACCCGGCAGCAGACAGCCGCCCCGGAAGAATTTTTCGAGGAAAGGCCACGAGCGGGAACGTTTTCGGCCTGGTTGGATGTTGACCCTGGTACGACAGCTCGTCGAGCTAGAGAAGAGGCGACGTGACTACTGTTCTGACCCCCGCGAGCCCCCTGACGGCCGCTGACCGCTGCGACCGTTGCGGCGCCCAGGCATATCTGCGCGTCGTCCTCCTCAGCGGCGGTGAGCTGCTCTTCTGCGCCCACCACGGGCGTAAGTTCGAGCCGGAACTCAAGAAGATCGCCGCTGAGATACAGGACGAGACCGAGCGACTCACGTCGGTCCCGGCAACGTCCAACGACGAAGAGCGCTGACACTTCGCGTCAACGACGACGAGCCAGCTCCGGCACAGGCCGGTGTACGGGCGGCCACCCCTGCTACTTGGGGTGGCCGCCCGTATGCGTAACGCTTTCCGGCGGTGCGGTGCACCACCGTCCAGAACGCATGCACACGGCCCCGTGCGGTTGCGAATCGCGTCGCTCCGTGCAGTTCCATGCGCTACCGGTTCGTACCGTTGGCGCGGAAGTCCACGCGCCGTCGGCTCGTGCCGCTCCGCGCGCACCCCCCACGCGCCACCGGTTCACACCACTCCCCGGCGCCCCTCGGTCCGCTGCGTTCCGTAACGCTTCCGCCCGGGTGCCCTCAGCGGTTCGAGCCGAGCCTCCTGACGACCTCAGAGACCCGCGTGTAGACCCCGGGGCTTCCCGCCTGCCCGCAGCCGCTACCCCACGACACAAGGCCGATCAGCCGCCCCTGGGCGACGAGCGGGCCACCGCTGTCCCCCTGGCAGGCATCCCGCCCTCCCGCGACCTCCCCGGCGCACACCATGGAAGCCGCTCGATACGTTCCGTCCTCGCTCCCCGGGTACGCCCGCTCGCAGTCAGAGTCGGGCAGCACTTTCACGCTCGCTGACCGCAGACTCAGCATGTAATTGCCGGTGCCGGTCGTATCGCCCCAACCGTAGATCTCGGCGGTCGTACCGGGCGTGTACGCGGGATCCCCCGAGGGGGCCATACGGATGACCGAACTCTGGGGCAGCGGGGAGGCGAGGGTGAGCACGGCGAAATCCCCGGCGTTCGCTACGGCGTCGTACTGCGGATTGACCCAGGTGTCGCGGACCAGGATCTCCTTGCCCTTGCCGGACAGCAGGTCGGTACGGTCCGCGATGATCTTCAAGTCGCGGATCTGCTGCGGCGGCGCACCCAGCACGACCGGACTCAGACAGTGGGCCGCGGTCAGTACGCGCGACGGGCCGATCACCACGCCGCCGCAGAACTGCCCGGCTCGCGTACCCCCGAACCGGTCACGACTGGACAGTGCCACCGTCCACGGACTCTGAGCGATGTCGACCGGATGGCCCCCGATGATGATGTCGTCGGTCGCGGCCGGGGCGGGGGACGCCAGCGGTATGAGGGCCGCGGCGGCCGCTAGGGCCAGTACTGGGGCGAAAGGGCGGCGCATGCGCGCTCCTCACTCTGAGACGGCTATGGAACACCCAGAGTGATCCAGCAGGCGGCGACGCGCACGCCATGCAAGCGCCGAGGGCCCGGCTCCCCATCGGGAGTCGGGCCCTCGGTGACGGTACGACCGAGACCTAGTCGAGGTAGTCGCGCAGCACCTGCGAGCGCGACGGGTGACGCAGCTTCGACATCGTCTTGGACTCGATCTGACGGATCCGCTCACGCGTGACGCCGTACACCTTGCCGATCTCGTCGAGGGTCTTCGGCTGACCGTCGGTGAGACCGAAACGCATGGAGACGACGCCCGCTTCGCGCTCGGACAGGGTGTCGAGGACGGAGTGCAGCTGCTCCTGGAGGAGCGTGAAGCTGACCGCGTCGGCCGGGACGACGGCCTCGGAGTCTTCGATGAGGTCACCGAACTCGCTGTCACCGTCCTCGCCCAGCGGGGTGTGCAGCGAGATGGGCTCGCGGCCGTACTTCTGGACCTCGATGACCTTCTCCGGGGTCATGTCGAGTTCCTTGGCCAGCTCCTCCGGGGTGGGCTCGCGGCCCAGGTCCTGGAGCATCTGGCGCTGCACGCGCGCGAGCTTGTTGATGACCTCGACCATGTGCACCGGGATACGGATGGTGCGGGCCTGGTCGGCCATGGCGCGGGTGATCGCCTGACGGATCCACCAGGTGGCGTACGTGGAGAACTTGTAGCCCTTGGTGTAGTCGAACTTCTCCACCGCGCGGATCAGACCGAGGTTGCCCTCCTGGATGAGGTCCAGGAAGAGCATGCCGCGGCCGGTGTAGCGCTTGGCCAGGGAGACCACCAGACGGAGGTTGGCCTCCAGGAGGTGGTTCTTGGCGCGGCGGCCGTCCTCGGCGATGATCTCCAGCTCACGCTTGAGCTTCGGGGCAAGCTTGTCGGCGTTGGCCAGCTTGTCCTCGGCGAAGAGGCCCGCCTCGATGCGCTTGGCGAGCTCGACCTCCTGCTCGGCGTTGAGCAGGGGGACCTTGCCGATCTGCTTGAGGTAGTCCTTGACCGGGTCGGCGGTGGCGCCGGCCGCGGCGACCTGCTGCGCGGGCGCGTCGTCCTCGTCCTCGTCGGACAGCACGAAGCCCTGGGCGCCGTCCTCGGCGGGCTCCTCGGCACCGGGCTTGCCCGGCGTCTCCTCGACCGCCTCGTCGTCGATCAGCTCGACGTCGTCCTTCTTGGCGGTGGTCTTCTTGGCCGCCGTCTTCTTGGCGACCGTCTTCTTCGCGACGGCCTTCTTGGCGACCGTCTTCTTGGCAGCGACCTTCCTGGCGGACGCGTCCTCAGCCGGGTCGTCGGCCATAGGCACTGCCGGGGCGGCGGCGGTGGCCTTCTTGGTGGTCACCGTCTTTGCCGCGACCGTCTTGGTGGCGGTGCGCTTGGCCGGACTCTTCGCTGCGACGCTCTTTCGGGTGCGCTTGGGCTCCGCGGCACTGACCATCAGCGTCACACCCTCTTCCTCGAGGATCTGGTTGAGGCTGCGCAGTACGTTCTTCCACTGAGTGGCCGGAATCTGGTCAGCTTCGAAGGCCCGACGCACGTCATCGCCGGCGATCTGCCCCTCAGCCTTTCCCCGCTCGATGAGCGCCATGACAGAGACGGACTCGGCGATCTCCGGCGGGAGCGTACGGGATGTGCTGGCCGACACGAACAACCTCTCGGAACGTTGGAAAACGGCTTCCGGCCCCGTCCACTGCGGACAGGAGCCGACGACCGCCGACTGGGGATGGGTCGACGGCGCGGGTGGGGGCCGGGAAGATGCACAGCGCCGTAAACGGCGTCCGTATTCCCTCCTCGGCTGTCACCTCTTAGGTCATCGCGCAGTTCCGAAGAGCGTTACGCCCAATCTGCGTGGCCCGAGTCACACCCCGTAAGCGCCCAAAAGCGGCCAGACACGGTCAAATAAGGTCAGTCGATGGACTCATCACCTCAAACCGATGGGTTCATCACCTCAACCGATGGCTTGATCACCTTCATCGCATCGCCGGATCCCGCCGGACCCCGGAAGGATCCGACGGGGTTCGGCGGGAGATGGTTCACAGACCAAGCGATGCCACGAGAGGGCACACGCCCCCCGACCGCGCCGCCCTCGGGGCGCGATCAGTGCTCGCGCGGCGCGGGCACCACGCGCTCCACCTCGGGGTGCACGGCGAGCAACTGCCGCATGGCCGCCTCGGCGGCCGCGCCGTCGGCCGCGGCCAGGGCGTCGACGATCCGGCCGTGGTGCGTCAGGGAGGTCTCGTTCGGCCGGTCGCAGCCGGTAACAGGGCCACCGGAGACCTGGAGCGCGGCCGAGACGATCCCGGAAAGGTGCTCCAGCATGCGATTGCCCGCGACCTGGATGAGCAGCGAGTGGAACTCCGCGTCAGCCCGCGAGAAGGTGAGCGAGTCACCCTGCGCCATGGCATGGCCCATGATCTCGACCATGTCGCCGAGACGCTGCTGGACCTCCTCACGTCCATGCCCGGCGGCCAGACGCGCGGCGAGCGGCTCGATCGTCCAGCGCAGCTCGCTCAGCTCGCGCCGCTGGTCGTCGCGCTGCGGCCCGAACGCCCGCCATTCGATGATGTCCGGGTCGAGGAGATTCCAGTCACTGACGGGGCGCACGCGCGTGCCGACGTTGGGGCGGGCACTGACCAGCCCCTTCGCCTCCAGGACGCGGAGCGACTCACGGACGACGGTACGGGAGACCTCGAACCGCTGCCCGATCTCCTCGGGGACGAGCGGACGGTCCGCGCCCAGGTCGCCGGAGACGATCATCTGACCCAGCTGTTGAACGAGTTGGCCGTGCAGTCCGCGTCCGCGGCTGCCCGCCGCGCGCCGGCCGACGCGACCGAGTTCTTGGTCCGCGCCCTCCCACGCGGAGGCGCCGACGCGTTCGGCACCAGGGCCCTCGGCGTAGGGGTAGCGGTCGAGTCCGCCCGGGCCGGCCAGGCCGGAGTCTGAGGAGCGGGCGGCGGTCATCATGGTGTGCGCAAGGGTACTCACGGATCATTTGTCGGCGCTGTCTCCAACTCCCTTGAGGTCTTTGGTGAAAAGCACACGAAAGGGTGATCGCTCACCGCGTCGCAATTGACGCCTTATCGGAAAGAAATGAGCGTTCTCCGGGGAGTTGTGCGCACGGTGGAACCGGAAGATTAAGGACGGTCGTCATCGCACCCTGCTGCGCAGGGTCGTGAGCAGATATGCGCAGAGCAGAGCGGTCAGCGACAACGTCAGTGCACCGCCCACGGGTTGGGCCACAAGGCGCGCCCCGGCCGCGAGATAGCGCTCTCCCCCGAACGGCCACTGCATCAGCAAGAGCTCGCGCAGCCGATCGGGAAACCCGGCCGCCGTCCGCACGGACGGTCCCGCCAAGGTCTTTTGTACGAGCGGTACGACCACGATCGGAACGGCGAGAACAGCCGCGAGCCCGGCGGTGGTGGACCGGAAGATGCCCGCTGCCAGCACCCCCGCCCAGGCGCAGCCCACCGTGAGGCCGATCCAACTCGCACTCAGCGACAGCCACTCCGCGGGAATCACCGCGAGCTCCCGTCCGTAGACGAGATAGAGCATTTCTAGGTCGCAGCCCACCGTGAGGACGGCCAGCACCAGCGCGGTGACGGAAGCGACGAGGAGTTTGGCGGCGAGCAGTCCCAGGCGGCGGGGGACAGTGCCACGGTCCGCGGCCAGGGCGGGGTGGCGGAACTCCTCGCCGGAGGCGAGCGCCCCAAGCAGTCCCGCCCCGAGCGCGGCGGGCGGCAGGGGGCATTCCCGCGGCCAGGCGGCCAGGAGCCGCGGTTGGGGTGTGTGACCGATTCTGGCCAGGAGTACGGACAGCAGGGCAGAGGCGACCAGCACGAGGACCGCGGTGAGGTAGCCGGTGCCCACACCGGTGGCGCGCCGCAGTTCGTAGCGCAGCGGACGCAGCGGGCTCGGCGCCTGGCGTACGGCGATGAGGGGCGGGAGCTGGGGCACGTCCCGCGCGCCCAGCGAAGTGACCGGGCCGGTCCACGACCCGGCCGGGCCCGGCTCGTCGGCCGCGTGCGCACCGGTCGCGGGCACGGCACCGGCAGTTTCGTCGGTCGCCGATTCGTCGATCGCGGACCCGTCGGTCGCCGACTCGTCGGCCGCGGAGGCGTCAGTCGTGGAGGCGGCGACTGTGGGGGCGGAGGTCATGGGGACGACGGTCTCGGGAGCGAGGCCCTCGGCAAGGAGCGCCGCCTGTGGCCCCATGTCACCTGTCTCGTCGGCGAGTTGGTGTACGAGGATGCCGTGCCGGAAGGCTGTCTCGCCGATGTCGGCGCAGGTGCTGCCGTACACCGAGAGCCGGTTGCCTTCCTCGCGCACGACCTCGACGGAACGCTGTGCGGCACGGGCCTCCTTGGCCAGCAGGGCGCCGAGGCGGACGGCGTGCGGACTGCGGACGGCGACCCGGGGGCGGAGCCGGGTGCGGGCGAAGTCCGCGGCCTCCTGATCGGCGACGAGTCGGCCTCCGTCCAGCGTGATGACCCGGTCGGCCGTCCGAGCGGCCTCCTTGGGGTCGTCCGTGCTGAACAACACCGTGCCTCCGTGGGCCGCGTGCGCGCGCAGAATCCCGTGCAACCGGCGGCCTTCGCCGAGGGAGAGGCCGTCGGCGGGACCGTCGAGGACGAGGGTGCGCGGATCGGACAGCAGCGCACAGGCCAGGCCGAGACGGCGGTCCATGCTGTGCGACAGGGTGCCCAGACGTTCGTCGCGCAGGCTCACGAGGCCGACGGCTTCGATCACTTCGTCGACGCGCCGAAGCGGCACACCGACGGCGGCGCACAACATGCCGAGCTGACCGCGGACCGTACGCGCGGGATGGCCCGGCACCTGTCCCAGGAGCACACCGACCTCACGCGAGGGATGCGCGATCCGGTGCAGCGGACGACCGCTGAAGTAGGTGATTCCACGGCCCCCCTGGAGTTCGAGCATGAGCCTCAGCGCCGTCGTCTTGCCCGCGCCCGGGGCTCCGAGGAGCGCTGTGACGCGGCCCGAGCGCGCCTCGAAGGACACGTCGTCGACGGCGGGGGGAAGCTCCTTGCGGGGGTTGCTGGTCAATCCGATGGCCTGGATCACTCACAGCAAGATAGCGTGACATTCACGATTTTTCGGGCATCTTGCGGATTGTTCGAGTCGGCTCCCACCCCTCTTCCGGGGCGACGCGCCCCGTGGGTCGACCCGCCCCCGTCAGACCTCGGGGCGCAGCATGGGCGGATTGAGCAGCGTGGCACCGCCGGCGCGGAACAGCTGTGCGGGTCGCCCGCCCTGGCGCGTCGTCGTGCCGCCCGTGGGCACGAGGAAGCCCGGTGTGCCCGTCACCTTGCGATGGAAGTTGCGCGGGTCGAGCGCCACTCCCCACACGGCCTCGTACACACGGCGCAGCTCGCCGACGGTGAACTCGGTCGGGCAGAAGGCGGTGGCCAACGACGAGTACTCGATCTTGGAGCGGGCGCGTTCCACCCCGTCCGAGAGGATCTGGGCGTGGTCGAAGGCGAGGGGCGCCGCCTGCTCGCCGTCGCGGCCGTAACCGCCCTGCTGCAGCAACTCCTCCACGGGCGCCCAGCGCGCGCTGTTGGCGTCGCCTCCGGCCCTGGGAGCCGGCAGATCGGGGGCCAGCGCGAGATGGGCGACGCTGACCACCCTCATCCGCGGGTCGCGCTTGGGGTCGCCATAGGTCGCCAGCTGTTCCAGGTGCGCGCCGTTGTCCTGCGCCGGGGCCGACGGGTCATGGGCGCGCAGCCCGGTCTCCTCGACGAGCTCGCGGGCAGCCGCCTGCGCCAAATCCTCGTCGGGCCGTACGAAGCCGCCCGGGAGTGCCCATCGTCCCTGGAAAGGCTGTTCACCCCTCCGTACCGCCAGCGCACACAGCGCATGGCGACGCACGGTCAGCACGACCAGGTCCACGGTCACGGCAAAAGGCGGAAAGGCCGACGGGTCGTAGGGCATGCCGCGATCATAGTCGTCTGCCTGACGATAAACACGCCCTTCGTCAGTCGCTTCCACTGATGATCCACTTACGTCCTGTTCAGGTCCCACCGGCCGCTTCCGGTCGCCGTCCAAGGACGCGTCGCGCAAGGTCACACTCCCAACTGCAGCCCGTCGGCCGCCTCCTCCACCATGGCGAGACCGAGCCTGCTGACACGTACGGAGAAGGGGGCCCCCGCGATCCGCAGTCCCGTCAGTCCGATCTCGCCCAGCGGCGCGCTGCCGACCGGACGCAGCGTCACCGTCCGGGCCGGGGCGTCGGGGCGGATGCCCGCGAGGGAGGTCAGGAGCAGCACCCCGGCGGCCGCCGCCGTGGCCGCCGGCCGACACGCGGCGGGATGTGGGAGCGGGGCGCCGCCTTCCGTACGCCGCTCGCCCGCGTACATCTCGGGCAGCCGGTACCCGAAGGTCTCGGCCGCTGCCAGCAGCCCCCGTAGCAGAGCGCTCGCCTCCTTCTCGTGGCCGGCGGCGACCAGACCGGTGACGGCGATCGCGGTCTCGTGGACGCGTACGGCGCCGCCCCGGTGGCCGAAGGGGTTGTACGCCGCCTCCTTGGCACCCAGGCTGCGCAGCCCCCAGCCCGAGTCCATGGCCGGGCCGCCGAGCAGCCGCGCCAGCTGCTCGGTCTGCACCTTGTCGAGCAGGCCGGGGGCCAACGCACCAAAACCCAGCAGTCCGGTGTCGAGGAGGTGAACGGTGCTCGCGCCGAGGTGCGGTACGAGGCGCCCGTCCGGGGCTCGGGCGGCCGCCGGTCTACCGCCTCCCCGGTCCTCGGCCCAGAAGTCCCCGCGGAACGCGGTCCGCAGCTCCTGGGCCCACTGCAGTAGTCCCTCGCCACCCGGCCGTCCGTACGCGTCGAGCAGCTCGGCGCCCAGCAGCGCCGCCCGGTGGGCATGGGCCTGCGTCTCGCAGCGGAACGGGCCGCCGGGGTACGGATCGGGCAGATAGGTGCCGTCGCCGACGGTGGTCCGCAGCCATGCGAGGCACCGCTCGGCCGCGGGCAGCAGTTGTTCGGTCTCCTGCTCCGAAAGACCCCAGCGCCGGGCCTCCGCGAGCAGTACGGGGAACAGCAGGGTCGCTTCGGTACCCGTGCATCCCGGAGGCAGGTGCGGGCCCGCGTCTCGGCGCGGGCCCGGGATCAGCCCGGACTGGGCTCCCGGGCCTGAGATTTGGGTGCGGGCGAGGGTCCGCAGCGTGCCCGCGGCGAGCCGGGTGCCGAGCGGCAGCGTCATCCGGGCCGCGGCCAGTGCCTCGGCCGGCGCCAGGCCACAGCGCCACGGCGCCCCGGCCGCGAGGTGCGTGTCCGCCGGGTGGGCGGCATCGCGCAGCAGCAGCGCCTGGAGATCCTCGACGCAGGTGTTCAGGAGCGCCTGGACCCTGGGGTCGTCGCCCGTGGCCCGCGCGGGGGAGAGCGGGCTCGTGGCGGCGCGGCCCACGGATCTGGACGGTCCCGCACCGCCCGGTCGTACCCTCAGCTCCACACTTCGGGTACCGCCGGGTGGCAGTTCGAGCTCCCAGCGGAGCAGTCCCGCGGAGGCCAGGGCGTCGGCGGGATGTGGGTCGGCGGTGACGATCGAGCTCCCGGTGGCACAGGACCATCGCAGGCCCGAGTCGTGGACGCTGGCGGGCAGTTCGGGCCCGGCTCGGCCCGAGGCGACAGAGCCGAGCTCCGCGAGATCCGTGCCCAGCGCGACCTCCACGGGCAGGCGCAGGGCACGGGGGGACGCACTGCGCAGGGTGATCAGCTCCGTGCCGTCCGCGTCACGCGTCCGTTCCACGACCACGTCCGGATCCGGGCCACCGTCGGCGGAGGAACGCACCGTCCCCACGAAGTGGGCTCGGTCGGCGGTGACCATCCGGGCCTGTACGGCGAGGGGTTCGCGACCCGCCACCCGCACCTGGCAGCGGGACAGCATCCGGCGGCCCGCGCGGTAGACCCCCTCCAGCCCGCGGCCGGTCAGCTGCCCCTGGTCCGTGGAGATCGTCAGTCCTGGCAGGGCGACGCAGATCAGCGCGGTGTGCACAGGTGGCAGGTCCGTGGTCCGGCGCGGCCCGGGAAGCGGCGCTTGACGCGCCGCCGGACCGGCCGGCCCCGCGAAGGGGCTCAAGGCGCTCTCGACACCTGCGAACGGGGCCCGGGGACCGGCGCGACGCGGGAAGGACTGCGCGGGCCCGCGCACCGGCGGGAGGGTGCCGTCGGGATCGGAGGGCGGGATGGACAGGGGCATGCGGCTTCCTCGGTCAGTGCGCCTGGGGCGCGCTCGGCGCCGGGTTGGGGGCTCCGGAGGGGCGAGGGCGTTCGGCGGCGCGGCCCGGCCACGGGTACCGCCACACAGGCGAACGGAACGGCCCCGTCCGGGGTCACGCCCTGGGCCGCGCATGCCGACCGAATGGCGGTGGGACGGTCGGTAGGGCATGCCACGGACGGCTGGTACCTGTTCGGTGGGTGCCGAGGGGTCGGCCTTGGGGATCGCGCGTGCCTGGCGTCCGCCCATGCCGCGCGGGCGGGCGCGTGGCGCCGCGTCGAGTGGAGTGACATCCGGTGCCCAGGGCATGCCATGTGTCACCCGACCCGATCCTCGTCGATCCGCCCCGCCTCGCACGCTCACGTCTCCTCCCCCGCGACCCGCCGACCACCCTTGCGGCGGACCCGTGCCCGTTCGCTCGCCGCCTCGGGCGCGCGGCCCGGTCCCTCCCCGCCGGGCGCGGCCTCATCGGTGGGTCGACGCCGGGAGAGACGAGCCGCCCCGGGGTGACGCCCACTTCCGCGCGATCCCCCGATGCCCGCCGTGCGTGCCCTGCGACGGCGACGGTTCGGGGTGCCCTCCGGCTCGGCGGCATCGCGCGGCGCCGAGCTATCAGGAACCGATGGCTGTTCCGCTTCCGCTCCCGTCCGGCCGGTGCGCTCCGCGCGCAGACAGCGGCGGATCGACTCCGGGTTGAGGCCCTCGTTGCACGCCTGGTGCAGAAGGCGGGCGAAGAGGTAGTCGGGATCGGCGCCGAGTGCCATGGCCAGGGCTTCGCGGGCCTCCAGTTCGTCACCGGTCGACCAGGCGACCCACCCGGCGAGGGTGAGGGGTGCCGCCGCGTGCTCGCCGTAGGGGCCGACGCAGCGGCGGGCCAGTGCCCGCCAGAGGCGCAGGGCCGGGCCGGCCTCGTCGCCCTCCATCCACTCGGCGGCGCGGTCACGCGTCGTGCGGTCCTGAAGTCCGAGGATCAGGTCGGCAGCCTCGTCGTGTTCCAGGAGACCGTCGTCGCGGAGGTCGGCCGGGCGTGTACCGGACACGGGTGGGGCGTCGGCGAACCGCTTCCTGATCTGCCGGGCCAGTCCGAGGGTCTCCTCGGCCACCTCAGCGCGGCCCTCGGCGTCGAGGATCCTGGGAACCAGGGCCATGCTCGCCGTGTCGAGCGCGGCCTGCTGCTCTCGTCCGGCCGCGCCTTCCCAGGGAATGAACCGAGCGGTGAATTCCCGCAGCGATCCGCGCACGTGGAGTCCGGCGTAGGTCGCTGCGGCGGCAAGGACGGACGTACCGGGCAGTCCCATCGACTGCCCCTCGGACGAACAGCACCCCTGCCCGGGGCAGCAGTACGACCAGAAACGGCCGTCGGAGATGCACAGGGCTTCGACGACGGGGACGTCGAGGCGACCGCAGGCCGTGCGCAGCAACTGCGCGAGGGGCCGCAGACGTTCCATGACGTCCCGTCCCGACTCTGTGGGCCCCGGCTCCTGGCAGAGGTAGGCGACCATGCTCTCGGGCCGGGCCCCCCTGCGCTCGCTTCCCTTCACCAGTCCTTGCGCCAGCTGATCGGCCACGGACGGCCAGTCGTCCGCGTGGGCGGGGATGCCGAGCCGAGCCCGCCCGCCGAAGCGACCTCGCCTCTCCCCGTCATGCAGGGCGACCAGCACGATGCTGTCCTCGGGCCGGTATCCGAGCAGGTACGGAAGCGCGTCGGCCAGTTCGGCCGGTGTACGCAGGGTCACCTGGTGTTCCCCGGGCAGGTCGTGCCCTGCGTGCTCACCCCGTCCCCCGCGCCCACTCGGCGCACGGCCCACGCTGCCTTCCCCGTGCCGACCGCGCCCGCTGATGTCACTGTCGCCGGACGTGCCGGCCGCTTCGCTGTGATTCGTCATGCCGTGACCATCCCGCGGATCTCGAAATTCCGCTTCGGCCTGTGGATAACCATGGGCATGGCCACGACACGACTTGTCCACAACCCGGCGACCTCGTTCGCGCGATGGCCACCCCATCGGGTTGCATAAAGCCTTCGCCCCTGGCGTTCAGCGTGCGACCGTCCAGTCGAGCACCTACGCGAGAGCCGGTCCGCCGCCGGGTACGTCAGGTACGGGGCCGCCGCCGCGTCGGGGAAGGGGCGGGCGAGCACCGTGGGGCGTCCGACCTGATCCGCGGGCGTTCGCCGTGCCTTCATGCTGTCAGCCGCGAGCTCGCGCCCTGCCGGCGGAGGCGGGGCGTGCTCACCACGGCGAAGGCGACGCGTCCGATCACACTCAGAGGCGTCGCACTCACGGAGTGAAGAGGCTCAGCCTGCCGCGGCGAGGACCAATGGGAGAACCTGATCGCTGCCTGACTGGCGGAGGAGGCGGGCAGCGACCGCGAGGGTCCAGCCGGAGTCGGTGTGATCGTCCACGAGCAGGACGGGGCCGGGAGTGCGCGCCAGGGCGGCAGCCAGGTCCTCAGGAACGGTGAAAGTGCCGGACAACACCCTGAGGCGTTGGGCGGAGTTGCTGCGGCGTGCCGCGTGCGCGCCGCTCGGCCCGGTGTACGCCAGGGTGCCCAGCAGGGGGAGGCGACCGATGGTCGCGATTCCCTGGGCGAGGGAGGCGACCAGCTGCGGGCGAGCCAGGGACGGCACAGCGACGACTCCGACCGGCCGGGCAGAGGCGTCCGGGGCATTCGTCGCCCAACCTCCCGCAGAGCGCGCCCAGTCGGCGAGGACGGCCACCGCGGCCTTCAGGACATCGTCGGGCACCGGCCCATCAGGCGCGTTCTCGGCCAGCAGCGGGCGCAGCCGGTTGCCCCAGCCGATGTCCGAGAGCCGCCCCAGGGCACGCCCGGTGGAGCACTGCTCCTTGACCGGGATGCGGCCCTTGAGGTCAATGCCCAGTGCGGGCATCCCCGTCGGCCACATCCGACGCGGCTCGACCTCCACTCCCGGGCGGTCCAGTTCCTTCGCCGCACCCGTCAACGCCTCCGACGAGACAGCGGAATCGACCCATGCCCCCGCGCAGTTGTCGCAACGGCCGCACGGGATGGCCCCCTCGTCGTCCAACTGTCGGCGCAGGAACTCCATCCGGCATTGGGACGCGCTCACGTAATCGCGCATCGCCTGCTGCTCGGCCGCGCGCTGTCGAGCGACCCAGGCGTACCGCTCGGAGTCGTAGACCCACGGCTCTCCGGTGGAGATCCAGCCGCCCTTCACCCGCTTGACCGCCCCGTCCACGTCGAGCACCTTGAGCATGGTCTCCAGGCGGGTACGCCGCAGCTCCACCACCGCCTCCAGGGCCGGCACGGACAGTGGCCGTCCCGCACCGGCGAGCGCCGAGAGAGTCTGGCGGACCTGCGCCTCGGGCGGGAAGGCGGTATCGGCGAAATAGCGCCAGATCGCTTCGTCCTCCTTGCCCGGCAGCAGCAGCACCTCCGCGTGCTCCACGCCGCGCCCCGCACGACCCACCTGCTGGTAGTAGGCGATCGGGGAGGACGGCGAGCCGAGATGGACCACGAAACCCAGGTCCGGTTTGTCGAAGCCCATGCCGAGGGCCGACGTCGCGACCAACGCCTTGACCCGGTTCTCCTGCAGGTCGACCTCGGCCTGCAGCCGGTCGGCGTTCTCCGTCTTGCCCGTGTACGACGCGACCGTGAAGCCGCGCTGCCGCAGGAAGGCGGTCGCCTCCTCGGCCGCGGCCACCGTCAGCGTGTAGATGATCCCGGAGCCCGGCAACTCGTCCAGGTGCTCGGCCAGCCACGCCAGGCGATGCGCGGCATCGGGCAGCTGCACCACACCCAGCCGCAGACTCTCCCTCTCCAGCGGGCCGCGCAGCACCAGGGCCTCCCCGACGCCGGTACCCAACTGCTCGGCCACATCCGCCGTCACCCGCGCGTTGGCGGTCGCGGTGGTGGCCAGCACCGGCACACCCGGGGCAAGCTCGGCCAGCATCGCCCGCAGCCGACGGTAGTCCGGACGGAAGTCATGGCCCCAGTCCGAAATACAGTGCGCCTCGTCAACCACCAGCAGACCGGTCGTGGCCGCGAGCTTGGGCAGCATCTGCTCGCGGAAATCTACAGAATTGAGACGTTCCGGACTTACGAGGAGAACGTCGGTCTCACCACGCTCGACCTCCGCGTGGATGGCGTCCCATTCCTCCGGGTTGGCCGAGTTGATCGTGCGGGCCTGGATCCCGGCGCGCGCCGCCGACTCGACCTGGTTACGCATCAGCGCCAGCAGCGGCGAGATGATCACCGTGGGGCCGGAGCCACGCCGGCGCAGCAGCGCGGTGGCGACGAAGTACACCGCCGACTTGCCCCAGCCGGTGCGCTGCACCACGAGCGCACGCCGGCGCTCCTCCACCAGAGCCGCGACCGCCTGCCACTGATCCTCCCGCAGCCGCGCCGAGCCCCCCGGGTCACCGACGAGCTCAGCGAGGATGGCGTCGGCTTCGGTGCGGAGCTCCTGGTTGTCCATGCCCCCATGCAACCCGATGGCACTGACACTCGGCCAATTCACCCAGCGTGACACCCGACTCGCAGTCGGTCCACCGACCATGCGTCGATCGAGAATGGCCGGCATGGAGCGCCCGGCCACAACCCTCTCGATCAACGCGTTTACGCAGGTCAAGGCGCCATTCCCGCCCGGAATGCGAATGCCGCCCCAGTTCGGTGGCCCGGAGCGGCTCGACAACCCCGACGTCCTCAAGGAAGCAGGCGATCCCGTGCTGCTCGTGGAGGACGCCATCGAGACGGGACGGATGCTCGCGGTCGCCGCGCGCATGCTGCGACGATCGGAGCGCGGGGGGTGTTACCGCTGGTCCTGGCCGTACAACCGTGGCCCATGTGTCGCCATCGAGAACAGTGGGCAGGGATATACACGACGTATAGTCGGAAAACGGTCGGTGGCCCCAATTGCTCGTTGCCGCAACCAAGTTCGACAGGAAGAATTGAGGTCCGCTCCCCGCACGGCTCGCCCGTGATCCGGTAGGGCTCTGCTGCGGCGTGCGCTCCCCCAAGTCCGACCCCGCCCGCTGTGTGGGCGCGTAGCCGAAGGGAGGACCGTGACCTTCGGATTCGCTCCGTCCTCGGCGGCATCCATGTCGACGTCTGCCGATCTGTCCGCCGCTTCCGCCAACCCACTGACCCGCATGCTCGAACCCGCCGAATGGGCCGCCGCGGGGATTCCGCTGCTGCGCAATCCCCGGGAGGTCGTCAGCGGGTTGCACGCACGGCACCGGCCGAGACCCACGACCGCCGTCGTGGCCGTCCTCGACGCGGACGAGCGGCTGCGGGCGAGCGCCTCGTTCACCCGGCGGTCGGCTCCGGCCGACGGCTGGATGTTCCGCAACGCCCTGCTCGCGCAGCTGCGCCGGGTGATCCCGCACGACCTGCGGCGTCGCACCCCGGTGCGCACCGCCGTGCTGCTCTACTGCCGTGAGGGCGACGCGCGTTGGACCGAGGAGGACGGGGCGTGGATGTGGGGGCTGCGGGACGCCTGCACCCTCCACGGACTGCGCTGCGGGGCGTACATCACGCTGACGCACGACGGCTGGCAGGTACTCGGCGAGGGCCGTGGCGGACGCCGTCCGAACACGGACTCCCCGCCGGAGTCCTTCGCCCTGGCCGAGGCACCGCCGCCGCTTCCGCGAACCGGAGGCGTCGCGTCGGAGGTGCTGCGCCGGGCGGCCGCCCGCTGAACCGGCCGCCCGCAAAGCCTCGCGCCCGCCCCAGGCGTCGGACCGCCCTCAAGGCCTCTGAAGGGCCCCGACGGGTACTCGCCCCTGTGACCCAGGCACGTCCGCCCGGGCCGTGGCGGCCACCACGGCGCACGCGACCTGGCGGGGGGGCGGGGCAGCGCCGTAGCGCTTGCGCCCGCTCCAGAGGCGTACGCGCGTCTCCGGAGCACACGGACGGTCCACCGGGACGTACGACGGTGGCGCATCTCGTAGAGACACCCCGCGCGAGACACCCCGCGCACACTCCGGGCAACGCTCCACGCACGCTCCGAGCACGCCAGAACGACCGCCGTACAGGTGATGCCGCGGCGGCACCACCGTCACACCTGAGGCATCACCCCGAGCGAATCCCGGACAGGTGTCCGGGATTCGTTCAGACCCCGGCGCCCAGCACCAAGTTGATCTGCTGCGGGTCACCGCAGACGATCAGCAGGGCGCCGGCCCGGCCGAGGGCCAGGGGCAGGGCGGTGGCGGCGGCAGCGTCGGGACCGCCATTGATGGCGACCACGACCACGGGACGGGAAACAGCCCGGCCCGCGACGGAGGCGTCGGCGTAGAAGACGTCGTCGCCCGCGTCGTGCTGCGCCCAGTAGGCGGCTTCGCCGAAGGAGAGCTCGTGCGCGGCCCACGGGTGCGGTTCGCCGGTGGTGATCACCAGCACCTCACCAGGGGCTCGGCCCGACTCCAACAGCAGGTCGACCGCTTCTTCGGCGGCGTCCAGCGCACCCTCGGCCGAGGCCGGGATCAGCTGGACCTGTGGGGTGGCGGCAGCGGGCGCGGCCGCCGGGGCGGACGACCCCGGCGTGGCCGCGACCGGCTCGCGCGGGGTGCGTTGGGCCGGCGTCGGCCGGACAGGTCCCGGACGTCCGGGACGCGGCGGGGCCGCGGGACGGGGACCGGGTACGGGACGGGGGGTCGGCGCGGTGCGGCCACTGGCCGGAGTAGCGCGGGGACCCTGGGCACTCTCGTGAATCTGAGGCTCCTCGGGAATGAGAGGCATGAGCTGATTTTTATCAAACACCGGTGCGACTCGCGTCGGCGGGTGGCACATGAGTGCGAGCGGAACCGTCAGAAATCGAAGCCGAGCTGACCTTCGATCTCCGGACCGCTTCCGTCCGCCCAACTGCGGACCTTCTTGAGGTGCCGCCACTGGGGCAGCGCATCAAGATACGCCCATGACAGCCGGTGGTACGGAGTGGGGCCCTGTTCCTCCAGTGCGGCCTTGTGCACCGGAGAGGGATACCCGGCGTTGGCCGCAAAACCGAAGTCTGCATGGTCGACACCCAGTTCGGCCATCATTTTGTCGCGCTGAACCTTGGCGATCACCGAGGCCGCCGCGACGGCCACGCAGGACTGGTCACCCTTGATCACCGTGCGAACCCGCCACGGCGACCCGAGGTAGTCGTGCTTCCCATCGAGGATGACCGCGTCGGGGCGGACGGGCAAGGCCTCCAGAGCCCGCACCGCGGCCAGGCGCAGTGCGGCCGTCATCCCCAGGTCGTCGATCTCCTCAGGAGAGGCATGCCCCAGGGCGTAGGACGTCACCCATTTCTCCAACTCCACGGCCAGCACGGTACGGCGCTTGACGGTGAGGAGTTTGGAGTCGGTGAGGCCTTCGGGCGGACGGCGCAGTCCCGTGACGGCGGCGCAGACGGTGACCGGGCCGGCCCACGCACCACGGCCCACCTCGTCGACACCGGCAATGATCTTCGCTCCGGTCGTGGCGCGGAGGGAGCGCTCGACGGTGTGAGTGGGTGGTTCGTACGGCATGGCGCCCTCAGCCTACGCCGCCCGGAGCGCCTCGCGACACCCAGGTTTCCCTGAGCGACCACCGCCCCGCAGCCGGCATGGATCAGTCAACCGAAGATCCACTCACCGGACACCCGCCCGCCGCCGAACCAACCACCCGGCCGTCCCCCGAACCAGCCACCCGGCCGTCCCCCGAACCAGCCATCCGCCCGTCCCGCGAACCAGCCATCCGCCCATCCTCGAACCCACCGTCCGACCGTCCCCACGTCAGCCGTCCGACCACCCACGAACCAGCGACGAACCACCGACGAACCAGCGGCCCGACGATCCCCGGATTCAGGCCCCGGCCGCCCGTGGGCCGTCCCCCGTCCGCCGCAGCAGCGGGACCATCAGCTGGTCGATCATCTCCTCCAGGTCCCGCTCACCCCATTCGCTCGCGCACACCTTCGAGCGATACATCATCATCGCCGGAATAGCATCGAAGACGTAGGAGTTCGCGGCGTCCGGTCGGACCTCTTCCCGCTCGATTCCGCGGTGAACGATGTCTCGGAGCAGATGCTTGGTCGGCTCGACGACACCTCCGATGATCAGGCTCTGAAAGCGTTCCGCCTGCGCCACGTCGCATTCGTGAAGTACTGAGCGCAGTGCGAAGCCGGACTGCGAGTACATCGCCTCACGTACCTGTCGGCACAGTTCCAGCAGGTCCTCCCGGACGCTTCCGAGGTCGGGCGCCACCGTCAGGCTCGGCAGCCCGGCCTTCAGCGCGTCCGCCACGAGGTCCTCCTTGGACGGCCAGCGGCGGTAGACCGCGGCCTTGCCGGTCTGAGCCCGGGCGGCGACGCCCTCCATCGTGAGGCCGTTCCAGCCGACCGTACTGAGCTGCTCGAGCGCGGCCTCGAGGATCGCGCGTTCGAGCACGGCACCGCGTCGGCGCAGGGAGGCCGCTTGAGCGGGAGCGGCCGTCCAATGCGAAGTAACCATCTGAGTGTCTCCGTTGTGCATGGGGGAGCGGGGAGTTCGGGGAGAGCGAGCAGCCAAGTGGCGACAACCGGCGGCGACTTCAGTGAACGCTTGCGTTCACTGTCGGGGACTCACTACCGTTGACGCAACAGTGAACGCGAGCGTTCACTAACGCACTTGTGGGGGACCCATAGTGACAACCTCTCAGTTGATCCAGGACTCAAAACCAGGAGCGGCCCGCCGGGAGGGGCATCCCGGCATCGCACTCGCCGTCATCGCGGCCTGCCAACTCATGGTGGTACTCGACTCGACGATTGTGAACATCGCCCTCCCGCACATTCAAGACGCGCTCGAATTCAGCACGACCGACCTGACCTGGGTGATCAGCGCGTACACCCTCACCTTCGGTGGCCTGCTCCTTCTCGGCGGCCGTGCGGGTGACATCCTCGGTCGGCGCCGGGTCTTCATGACCGGCATCATGCTGTTCACGCTCGCCTCGCTGCTCGGTGGACTCGCCCAGGAACCCTGGCAGTTGCTGGCCGCGCGAGCCCTCCAGGGCGTGGGTGGCGCGATAGCGTCGCCCACCGCGCTGGCACTCATCACCACCACCTTCCCCGAGGGCCCGGAACGGAACCGGGCCTTCGCCGTCTTCGCCGCGGTCTCCGCGGGCGGCGGCGCCATCGGGCTCCTTGCGGGCGGCATGCTCACCGAGTGGCTCGACTGGCGCTGGGTGCTCTTCGTCAACGTGCCCATCGGTGTGCTGATCACCGTGCTCGCCCCGATGTACATCAACGAGTCCGAGCGCCATCCGGGACGCTTCGACATCGCGGGCGCGCTCACGTCGACGGCCGGTATGGCCTCCCTGGTGTACGGGTTCATCCGCGCCTCGGAGGAGGGCTGGCGCGACAGCCTCACGATCGGGTCCTTCGCCGCGGCGGTGATCCTGTTGCTGGGCTTCGCGTTCATCGAGACCCGGGCGAAGGAACCGATCACCCCGCTGAGGATGTTCGGCGACCGCAACCGCTCCGGCACGTACGTGATCATGCTCAGTCTGGCCGCGGCGATGTTCGGGATGTTCTTCTTCATCGTCCTGTTCGTGCAGAACGTGCTGGGGTACAGCCCGATCCAGGCCGGTCTGGCCTTCCTCCCCGTGACGGCGGCGATCGGCATCGGGGCGGGGCTGTCGCAGCGGTTCCTGCCGGTCCTCGGGCCCAAGCCGTTCATGGTCGTCGGCTCCAGCCTCGTCGCGCTCGGGCTCGGCTGGCTGACCTTCATGAGCCCCGACAGCACATACGTCGGCGGGGTACTCGGCCCGATGCTGCTCTTCGCCTTCGGCATGGGCCTGAACTTCGTAACCCTGACCGTGACCGCGGTCTCCGGCGTCGCCCAGCACGAAGCAGGCGCCGCGTCCGGACTCCTCAACGTCACCCAGCAGGTGGGCGGTTCACTCGGCCTGTCCATCCTGACCACGGTCTTCGGCACGGCCAGCCGGAACGAGGCGGAGAAGCAGCTGCCGAAGTTCCTGGCGAACGCCTCACCCGAGCAGAAGGCGGAGTTCGCCAAGACCCGCCAGCTGCCCGCTCCGTGGGGCCACGACGTGCTCGCCCACGGCATCTCGACGGCCTTCATACCGGCCGTCGCGATGGCTGTACTGGCCCTGGCCACCGCCGCACTGGTGATCCGGGTCCGCAAGAGCGACCTGGAGGCCCTGGCGGGCACGGCGGGGCCCGCGGGGGGCTGACGCGGGCGCTACTGTCCCCGGACCCCGGTCCGGGGACAGACGGCGAGAACCTCGGTCCGGCCATCCGCAGCGGGACGACACACGGGGGGCCGGGCCTTACGGGCGGCTGCACGGCACCGAGGCGGCCCTTGCGGACGCACGGGCACCAGGGGCAGGTCGTGTGACGTACGACATCGGGGGCAGCCCCTGCGCACGCGCACGACACCGGGGGATGGCCCCTACGCCCCTGCCAGGGGCCGGCCCACGCGCGGGGGCCGGCATCCCTGCGCGTGGGCCGGCCCCCGCGGGGCGGGCCGTCAGGCCGGGATACGGCATCACAGTCGGCCCAGCACGCGGCCGCTGTACGGCGCCGACAACCGACCCGTACGGCACGACACCCCTACGAGTCGCCGACTGCGGAGAGCCCTGCCCGTACTTCACGAGCCATACGCACGCGACATACGGAGCCCTGCGCGGGCCTGCGAAGCCGACAGAGCACGAAGACCCGGCCCCGCCCCCGCATGGGGCAGGCGCTCCACAAGGGAACTCCCGGGGCGCCACCGGACCGCCCGGTGGCCTACGCCCCCACCCGCACCCAGCCCGGCAGGCGCTCCGTCCGCTCCACCCACTCCCCCGGCGGCGCCCCCGCCTCGCCCGCGGCGATCACACCGCCCACGATGGCGCAGGTCGTGTCCATGTCGCCGCCCACCTGGGCGGTCGACCAGAAGCCCTCTTCGTAGTCGCCGAGGGCCCGCGCCGCAGACCAGAGCGCGAACGGCACCGTGTCGTGCGCCGTCGTGCGCCGCCCACAGCCCAGTACGGCGGCGACCGTCGCGGTGTCCCCGTAGTCGAGCATGTCGCGGGCACGCCGCAGACCCGCGCCCACGGCGCTGCGCGGGACGAGCGCGACGACACCGTCGAGCAGCGCCTCGGCGCTCGGCGGGCCCGCCGGGTCGGCCGCCAGCGCGGCGGCCGCGGCGACGGCCATGGCGCCCACGACGGCCTCACGGTGCTGGTGGGTGGGGTAGGCCGAGATCTCCGCCTGGTGGACCGCCTGCTCCGGGTCATACGCGTACCAGGCCCCCAGAGGGGCGATCCGCATCGCGGCGCCGTTGCCCCACGAACCTTGCCCCTTGAAGAGGGCGGACGCCAGTTCCCGCCAGTCGCCCCCCTCCTGGATCTGCCGGAGCAGCTGGTTGACCGCGGGGCCGTAGCCCCGGTCCACGTCGTGGTGATCGGCGAAGGAGCCGGCCAGCGCGTCCTGGTCGATGCGGCGGTGCCGGGCCAGGACAGCCACTACGGAGGAGGCCATTTCGGTGTCGTCCGTCCACTGCCAGGGACCGGACGGCAGCTCGCGTCGCTTGAGCAGCGGGTAGTTCACGGGCATGAAGAACTGCGAACCCAGCGCGTCCCCCACCGCGAGTCCACGCAGGCTGGCCAGGGCGCGGTCCAGGCGCCCGTCAGGAGAGGAATCAGAGGTCATCGCCCTGCCACTCTATCCCTGTGCCCCCGTACGACTCGGGTTCACGCCAGCGTTCGAACGGACGGTCAAGCGTGTACCTCCCGTCGTCGCCGAGGACGAGCATCCGCATCTCGGCGTTCCCGGGATTCGACAGCGATTCGAACTCCGCGACCGTCCAGTGGAACCAGCGCATGCAGAACAGGCGCATGGCCAGACCGTGGGTCACCAGGAGCACGTTCGGCGGGTGGTCGGGGGCCTCGAAGCTCCGGTAGAGGCTCTCCAGGAAGCCGCCGACCCGGTCGTACACGTCGGCGCCGGACTCGCCCTGCGCGAAGCGGTAGAAGAAGTGCCCGTACGCGTCCCGGTAGGCCTTCTGGAGGCGTACGTCGTCACGGTCCTGCCAGTTGCCCCAGTCCTGCTCGCGCAGCCGCGGTTCCTCGCGCACCCGTATGAGCTCGGGGTCGAGGTGGAAGGCGCGGAGCGTCTCGTGGGTACGGCGGTACGGCGACACGTAAACGCTTACGCGCTCTCGTCCGAAGACCTCCCGCAACCGTTTTCCCGTCTCCTCCGCCTGCTGCCACCCCTTCTCGGTGAGCGCCAGAGCGTGGTCGGGCTCGCGTTCATACACGGTGTCATCGGCGTTGCCCGCTGACTCGCCGTGCCGGACAAGGACGATACGCCGTGGTCGAACCATGCCAAGACCCTAAAACGGCTGACGGCCGATCGAGCACTCCTAGGGGCCGCATACGGCGTAGGTCACACGTCTTCCGCGCAGATCACACCCGCGGCCGACCCTCCGGTCAGACCGTCCACGAGGGCTCCAGCGCCACTATGTCGCCGGCCAGGGCCGCGACGTCGGCCTCCGTCTGGGCGCGCAGCGCGAGCCGTTCCACGCGCTCGGCCCGGTATTTACCGTGCTCGGCGGCCGACTGCCACATGGACAGGATCAGGAATTCATGGCCCGGCGCCTCTCCGAACAGGCCCCGCACCATGCCGGGCGAGCCCGCCATCGCGGGATTCCAGACCTTCTCCTGCATCAGCGCGAAGTGCTCGGCCCGTTCCTCGTGGATACGGCAGTGGGCCACCCGCAACACGTCGGCCTCCGTGAAGCGCGGCTCGAAACCGGTCTTCACATCGAACCGGTGATCGAAGAGTTTGGCCTGTACGTCCTTGAAGGTGCCCGACTGGGCGGCCGCCAGCCGGTCGTGCGAGCGGGCCATGAAGGAGTCGTAGAAGGCACGGCTCTCCCAGAAGGCGAAGATGTGCGCCACCCCGGGCCGCCCCCGGCTCCAGCCGCCACCCTGCCCCCGGAATCCCGGCTCACCCAGCAGCCCCGCCCACTTTCGCTGCCCCCGCTCGAAACCGCGGCGGTCCACCACGGTGCAGCGAATCCACTTGACCAGCACGGCGCCATCGTAAGGCCACGGAGCGTGGCGTCGGTCACGCTCCGGCAGAGTGCACCCGCGCGAGCGCCCCCGCGCGCGTGGCACGATGGACAACCGGCCTTGACCGCGGAGCAGTTGGGGCCGGAAGCAGACGGGGAACGGGGAGGGGTAGATCCGATGAACGGACTCAACAAGGGCATCCGCAAGGTCGAGCTCGCGGTGAAATGGGACCCGAGTCCCGTCGGCGAGCCCGCGACCGACCTCGACATCATCGCGGCGACGTACGTTGCCACCGATCCGTACGGAAGTCCCGCCTACGTGGTGCACTTCGACAGCCGCTCCCCGGACGGCACCATCTACCTCAACCGGGACAGCAAAGACGGCAAGGGCTTCGGCTGGGACGAGGTCATGACGCTGGAACTCGACCGGCTCAACAGCAACTACACGCGCGTGGTGGTGGGCGTGCTGATCCAGCAGCGTTCCGGCCACAAGTCGTTCGTCGGTGTCCTCAACCCGGGCCTGCGCATGCGGGAGGGCTACACCGTGCTGGCCGAGGACAACTTCGGCGGCGTCCTGGGGGCGACGGCCGCGACCGTCGGCGAGTTCGTACGTGACGCCTCCGGAGAGTGGACCTTCCATCCGGGGATCCACGGCTACGACACGGACCCGGCGGCGTTCCCGCGTGTCATGGGCACGCGACACGACGCCTGAAACAACCCGCTCCGTAGGAGACGCCTGAAACAGCCTTCTCCCTAGGAGCGAGAAAACGCCGAAGGGCGGCACGACCGGTGGTCGTGCCGCCCTTCAGGGCTTCAGATCAGCTGCAACCGCTGGTCGAGCCGCAGCCCTCGCAGATGTAGCAGGAGCCGGCCCGCTGCATCTTCGTACCGCAGGAGAAACACAGGGGGGCGTCCGCCTGGATGCCCAGCTGCATCTCCACCAGTTCGGCACTGGTGTGGGCCTGCCTCGGGGCGGGCTTCGCCGCCTCGACCTCGATCTTCGGAGTGGCGACGGCCTTCAGCTCCTGCGCACGGGGCGCGGACTGGGCCAAGCCCTCGACGTCCATGTCGACATCGTCGGAAGGCTCGTAGGAGCCCGTCTCCAGGTGCCGCTGACGCTCCTCGGCGGAGTGGATGCCGAGCGCGGAGCGGGTCTCGAAGGGCAGGAAGTCCAGCGCCAGGCGACGGAAGATGTAGTCGACGATCGACTGCGCCATCCGCACGTCCGGGTCGTCCGTCATACCGGCCGGCTCGAAGCGCATGTTCGTGAACTTCGAGACGTACGTCTCCAGAGGCACGCCGTACTGCAGACCCACGGAGACCGCGATCGAGAAGGCGTCCATCATGCCCGCGAGGGTGGAGCCCTGCTTCGACATCTTCAGGAAGACCTCGCCGAGACCATCGTCCGGGTAGGAGTTGGCGGTCATGTAACCCTCGGCGCCACCCACCGTGAAGGAGGTGGTGATGCCGGGGCGCCCCTTGGGCAGGCGCTTGCGGACCGGGCGGTACTCGACGACCTTCTCGACCGTCTCGCGGATGGTCGCCTCGGCCTTGGCGGTGACCTCGACCTTCTCCTTCTCCTTGGTCTTGGCGGAGAGGGGCTGGCCGACCTTGCAGTTGTCGCGGTAGATCGCGAGCGCCTTGACGCCCATCTTCCACGCCTCGAAGTAGACCTCTTCGACGTCCTCGACGGTCGCCGTCTCCGGCAGGTTGACCGTCTTGGAGAGCGCACCGGAGATCCAGGGCTGGATCGCGGCCATCATGCGGACGTGGCCCATCGCGGAGATGGAGCGCTCGCCCATGGCGCAGTCGAAGACCTCGTAGTGCTCGTGCTTGAGGCTCGGGGCGTCGATCACATTGCCGTTCTCGGCGATGTGGGCGACGATCGCCTCGATCTGCTCCTCCTGGTAGCCCAGGCGGCGCAGGGCCTGCGGAACGGTGCCGTTGACGATCTGCATCGAACCGCCGCCGACCAGCTTCTTGAACTTGACCAGCGCGAGGTCGGGCTCGAGGCCGGTGGTGTCGCAGGACATCGCGAGACCGATGGTGCCGGTCGGGGCGATGACCGAGGCCTGCGCGTTGCGGAAGCCGTTCTTCTCACCGAGGTGCAGCACGTCCTGCCAGGCCTCCGTGGCGGCGGCCCAGATCGGCGTGTCCAGGTCGTCCATGCGGACGGCCACGGCGTTGGCGTCGGAGTGCTGCTTCATGACGCGCTGGTGCGGCTGCGCGTTGCGGGCGTAGCCGTCGTACGCGCCGACGACCGCGGCGAGCTCGGCGGAACGCTTGTACGAGGTGCCGGTCATCAGGGAGGTGATGGCACCCGCGAGGGCGCGACCGCCGTCGGAGTCGTACGCGTGTCCGGTCGCCATCAGGAGGGCGCCCAGGTTGGCGTAGCCGATGCCCAGCTGACGGAAGGCGCGGGTGTTCTCGCCGATCTTCTGGGTCGGGAAGTCCGCGAAGCAGATCGAGATGTCCATCGCGGTGATGACCAGCTCGACGACCTTGGCGAAGCGCTCGACCTCGAAGGACTGGTGGCCCTTGCCGTCGTCCTTGAGGAACTTCATCAGGTTCAGCGAGGCGAGGTTGCAGGACGTGTTGTCCAGGTGCATGTACTCGCTGCAGGGGTTCGAGCCGTTGATACGGCCGGACTCCGGGCACGTGTGCCAGCGGTTGATCGTGTCGTCGTACTGGATGCCCGGGTCGGCGCAGGCCCAGGCGGCCTCGGCCATCTTGCGGAAGAGCGCCTTCGCCTCGACCTCCTCGATGACCTCGCCGGTCATACGGGAGGTGAGACCGAACTTGCCGCCCGCCTCGACCGCCTTCATGAACGTGTCGTTCACACGGACCGAGTTGTTGGCGTTCTGGTACTGGACGGACGTGATGTCGTCGCCGCCCAGGTCCATGTCGAAGCCCGCGTCACGGAGGGCGCGGATCTTCTCCTCCTCCTTGACCTTGGTCTCGATGAAGTCCTCGATGTCGGGGTGGTCGACGTCGAGGATGACCATCTTGGCCGCGCGGCGCGTGGCGCCGCCCGACTTGATCGTTCCCGCGGAGGCGTCGGCACCGCGCATGAAGGAGACGGGACCCGAGGCGTTGCCGCCCGAGGACAGGAGCTCCTTGGAGGAGCGGATACGCGAGAGGTTCAGGCCGGCGCCGGAGCCACCCTTGAAGATCATGCCCTCTTCCTTGTACCAGTCGAGGATCGACTCCATGGAGTCGTCGACGGACAGGATGAAGCAGGCCGAGACCTGCTGGGGCTGAGGCGTCCCGACGTTGAACCAGACCGGGCTGTTGAAGCTGAAGATCTGGTGCAGGAGGGCGTACGCCAGCTCGTGCTCGAAGATCTCGGCGTCGGCGGGCGAGGCGAAGTACTTGTAGTCCTCGCCGGCCTTCCGGTACGTCTTCACGATGCGGTCGATGAGCTGCCTGAGGCTCACCTCACGCTGCGGGGTGCCCACAGCACCGCGGAAGTACTTGCTGGTGACGATGTTGACCGCGTTCACCGACCAGAAGCCGGGGAACTCGACGCCACGCTGCTCGAAATTGACCGAGCCGTCGCGCCAGTTGGTCATGACGACGTCACGGCGCTCCCACTCCACCTCGTCGTACGGGTGCACGCCGGGGGTGGTGTGGATGCGCTCGATGCGCAGTCCCTTGGTGGCCTTGGTGCCCTTGGCGCGGGAACCTCGTGCCGGACCGCTCGCCGTCTCTGTCATGCCGCCTCCCTGTATCGGGCTAAAACGCCCTGAAGTGCCACGTTCTTCCCATGGCACGGTGTGTGTCTGGTGCTGCGCGCGCCGCCACGCGGCCGCCCGCAACAGGTCTTTGGTCGCCACCGATGGGGGCCGACGCGAGTCGGCCCTTGCGTCAGTCGGCGGCGTTGGCGGGCACGGGGACGTGGACAGTCCCTCCGGTCCCGCGATCACTTTCCGGGCGCTGCGCGTCCGCGGCTGCCACGTTCACATCCGCCTCGCCCGCGTCTTCCTCGTCCGCGGCGGGGCGCCGCCCCGTCTCTTCCCTGAGTTCCACGATGGCGGCCTCGAAGTCCTCGAGCGAGTCGAACGCCCGGTACACGGACGCGAACCGCAGATAGGCGACAAGGTCGAGCTCCTGCAACGGGCCGAGTATGGCCAGACCCACGTCATGGGTGGTCAGCTCGGCGCTTCCGGTGGCCCGCACCGCCTCCTCGACCCGCTGGCCGAGCTGGGCGAGCGCGTCCTCGGTGACGGGCCGCCCCTGGCACGCCTTGCGCACGCCATTGATGACCTTGGTACGACTGAACGGTTCGGTGACGCCGGACCGCTTGACCACCATCAGCGAACACGTCTCCACCGTCGTGAAACGACGGGAGCAGTCGGGGCACTGGCGGCGCCTGCGGATCGACGTGCCGTCATCGGTCGTACGACTGTCGACGACGCGGCTGTCGGGGTGCCTGCAGAAGGGGCAGTGCATGGCTCCAACCCTCCTTCACAGCACGACTCATAGACCTCGTGAGACCTCACGGGCCCCTCGAAGCAGCCCCAAGCATAGGCGATGACTGGAGGCTCGAAGACCCGGGGGACCACAACTTCTGGGCTGCTGTAGCAATCCAACCACTAGATGTGGGGATCGAACCGAAAATTCGCCCAGGATGCGCGTGTCGCACGCGTGATGGCATGTGCCGCACGGACATACCGATCCCGGACACACGGAGATACCGTGGTCAGCGCGCCGAAGGGGGCCGGTACCCGGCCGGCGGGGCGTCGGATGGCAGACTGGGCCGCGGCCCGCAACTGTCGGCACGGCCAGCGCCCCGGCGGTGAAGAGTACAGCAATGAGCCCTTTTGTCCGCCGGATGCAGCGTGAGCCATACACCCAGACACATGATCACGACAGACAATCCGCGATTTTTCACTCGAACGTGTGTTTGGCGCAACCTTTCGAAAGCAACTACCGTTGTCCAGCAGGGAGACCATCGAGAGGGGCCGACGTGACCACCACCGCAGACAGTGCCACCATCACTGCCCAGGACCGCTCCCAGGGCCGACTCGAGCCGGTGCATGCGATGAACGAAGCCACGAATATTGAGGGGCCCAAGCGCTCCCTGCCAGGGCGACCTCCAGGCATCCGCGCCGACAGCTCGGGACTCACCGACAGGCAACGCCGGGTGATCGAGGTCATCAGGGACTCCGTGCAGCGGCGCGGGTACCCGCCGTCGATGCGGGAGATCGGACAGGCTGTCGGCCTTTCCAGCACCTCCTCTGTCGCCCATCAGCTGATGGCACTGGAGCGCAAGGGCTTCCTGCGCCGCGACCCGCACCGACCGCGGGCGTACGAGGTTCGGGGCTCCGACCAGTCCTCGGCACAGCCCACGGACACGGCGGGCAAGCCGGCCGCGTCGTACGTCCCGCTCGTCGGCCGTATCGCCGCCGGTGGCCCGATCCTGGCCGAGGAGTCGGTGGAGGACGTCTTCCCCCTCCCCCGGCAGCTGGTCGGCGACGGCGAGCTGTTCGTCCTCAAGGTCGTCGGTGACTCGATGATCGAGGCCGCCATCTGCGACGGGGACTGGGTGACGGTCCGCCGTCAGCCGGTCGCGGAGAACGGAGACATCGTGGCCGCCATGCTCGACGGCGAGGCCACGGTGAAGCGGTTCAAGCGCGAGGACGGCCACGTGTGGCTCCTCCCGCACAACGCCGCCTACCAGCCGATTCCCGGCGACGAGGCGACCATCCTGGGCAAGGTGGTGGCGGTGCTGCGGCGCGTGTGACAGCACACGCCGGGCGGGACACCCCGCCCCGCCCTAGACCGGGCCCCGGGACCACCTGCGCCGGTTCCGGGGCCCTGCGCGTTGCCCTCCGGGGGTCAGACGGGGGGGCAGCATGCGCGGCGTCCAGAGATGGTGCGCCCCGACGAGTACGCACCCCTGAAGGGGTTCGCTCGACGAGGGGGCGGGAGGATCGTCCACAGGACCCGAGGGATATGGCGCGGGCGCCGAGCGATATGCGCAGGCCCCGCATCACATGCGCGGACGCCGGGCGACATACGCGGGCCTTGGGCCACATGCGCAGGCCCCGGACCGCATGCGCGGGGGATCAACGGTGGGATCGGGGCGAAGATCCCGAGTCTGAGAGCACGCACGACACCTGGGGCGCCCACAGGGCGGGCGTCTTCGCGGGGCCCGGGTGTGGCCGTGTGGGTGGTGTTGTTCGGCCGGTGGGGCATCCGAGGCGGAGCGACTCCGCCCGTAGGGGCACCCGGGCAGGCCCGCCTCGGGCCGAGTGCGCGGGCCCCTCAGCCCTCCGCGGGGAAGACCTACGCCTCCTCCGTCTCCCCCGCTCCCACCGTCTCCTCGGCCTTCCGTGCCGCCGCGTCGATCGCGGTGAGGGACCGGCGTACCTGGTTTCGGTCCGTGGTGTACCAGAAGTCGGGCAGGGAGGCCTTGAGGTAACTGCCGTAGCGCGCCGTCGCCAAGCGCTGGTCCAGTACGGCCACCACACCCCGGTCCCCCGTGGCCCGCACGAGGCGGCCGGCGCCCTGGGCCATCAACAGCGCGGCGTGGGTCGCGGCGACGGCCATGAAGCCATTGCCGCCGTTGTCCTCGACGGCCTTCTGGCGGGCGCTCATCAGCGGGTCGTCGGGGCGCGGGAAGGGGATCTTGTCCATGACGACCAGCTGGCAACTGGGCCCTGGGACATCGACGCCCTGCCAGAGCGAAAGGGTGCCGAAGAGGCAGGTCTTGGGGTCGGCCGCGAAGTTCTTGATCAGCTCGCCGAGCGTCTCCTCGCCCTGCAGCAGGATCGGGTACTCGGGGATGCGCGAGCGCAGCTCCTCCGCCGCGAGCTGAGCGGCCCGCATCGAGGAGAACAGCCCCAGCGTGCGACCCCCCGCAGCCTGGATCAGCTCGGTGAGCTCGTCCAGCATGTCCGCGCGGTCGCCGTCACGCGCGGGGCGGGACAGGTGCTTGGCCACGTACAGAATGCCCTGCTTGGGATAGTCGAAGGGCGAGCCGACGTCGACGCCCTTCCACTGCGGGAAGTCGTCACCCTCGGCGCCCTCCGGGGCGAGTCCCAGCGACGCCCCCACTCCGTTGAAGTCGCCGCCGAGCTTCAGGGTGGCGGACGTCAGGACGACGGAGCGGTCCGCGAAGAGCTTCTCTCTGAGCAGGCCGGAGACCGACATGGGGGCGACCCGGAGCGAGGCGCCGAAGCGGTCATGGCGCTCGTACCAGACGACGTCCCATTCGGAACCGTTGGTGATCCGCTCCGCGACATCGTGCACCGACTCCACCGAGGCGAGAGCCTGCTTGCGGACGGAGTCCTCGTCCTGGACGGACTTGTCGCGGGTGGAGCCGATCGCCGAGATCACCGTACGAGCGGCGTCGCGCAGTGCCATCAGCGCGTATCCGAGATCCTCCGGGATCTCCTCAAGGCGGCCCGGAAGCGCGAGCTCCATCAGCCGCTCGAAGCCCTCGGCGGCGGTCTGGAGCTGATCGGCCGCCTTCTCGTTGACGAGCTTCGCGGCGCGGCGCACCGCGCGGTTGACCTGGCCGGGCGTGAGCTCGCCGGTGGCGACACCGGTGACCCGGGAGACCAGCTCATGGGCCTCGTCGACGATCAGCACCTCGTGCTGCGGGAGGACCGGCGCGCCCTCGATGGCGTCGATCGCGAGCAGCGCGTGGTTGGTGACGACGACCTCGGCGAGCTTGGCCCGCTCGCGGGCCATCTCCGCGAAGCACTCCGCTCCATAGGCGCACTTACTGGCACCCAGGCACTCGCGGGACGAAACGGACACCTGAGCCCACGCGCGGTCGGAGACGCCAGGTGTGAGGTCGTCCCGGTCTCCGGTCTCGGTCTCGTCCGACCAGTCCCGCAGCCGCAGCAGGTCCTGGCCCAGCTTGCTGGTGGGTGCGGCCGCCTCGAACTGGTCGAAGAGGCCGTCCTCCTCATCCTGCGGCACGCCCTCGTGCAGCCGGTGCAGACACAGATAGTTCGACCGGCCCTTGAGCATCGCGAACTCCGGGCGGCGGCGCAGCAGTGGGTGCAGCGCGTCGACCGTCCGCGGAAGATCACGCTCTACGAGCTGCCGCTGGAGCGCCAGCGTGGCGGTCGCCACGACGACCCGCTCCCCGTGGGCGAGCGCGGGCACGAGGTATCCGAGCGACTTTCCGGTGCCGGTGCCCGCCTGGACCAGCAGGTGGGAGCTGTCGTCGATGGCACCCGCGACGGCTTCGGCCATGGTCACCTGGCCAGGGCGCTCCGTACCGCCGACAGCGGTGACGGCGGCATGCAGGAGTTCGGGGAGTGAGGGCTCTGTCATAGCGTTGCCAGCCTACGGGGCGCCACTGACAATCGGGCGATCAAGGCCCGGACGACGGACGCGATCAAGACGAGTACGAGTACAAGAACGAGAACGAGAACCGGGTGGATGATCAAGGCCGGTGGAGGGGGTTCGGGACCGTACCGTGTACCGCGGCGTGCGGGCGCTCGGGCCTGTCGCGGTAGCCGTCCAGATGCAGTCGGTTGCGGTTGAGGCACAGGCGCTCGATCCGTGGAGTGAGCAGGTCGAACATCTCGTAGCGCTCCTTGAGCTCGGGGAAGCGCGCCTGGTGACGGACGATCTGCGCCCGGACGAGCGACCAGAACTCGGCCTCCGGAACGCCCAGTTGTTCCTCACAGAGCGGTGCGAGGTAGCGGAAGACCCCCACGAAGAGTCCGGAGTGGATGAACTGGGTCAGGAAGGCCGGCGGCTCGGTCAGCAGTACGTTCCGTACGTCGTCCGGCATGGACGCGTGCTCGGGCAGGGGCTCCGCGCTCACGTTGACGTCGTCCACGAAGTCCTTCACCGCGAGCCGGACGGGGACGTCGTGGTCGTCGAAGACGACGATCGCGTTCTCTCCATGGGGGCTGAATACCGTGCCGTACCGGTAGAGGAAGTGCAGCAGCGGCGGCAGGAGCGCGGCGAAGAGACGGCGCAGCCAGACATTGGGGGCGAGGCCCGAGCGGGCGACGAGCTCCGCCGTGAAGGCGCGGCCGTCCGGGTCGGTGTGCAGAAGCGCCGCCAGGGTACGGGCGCGTTCACCGGGCGTCAGATGGCGGGAGACCGGCTCGCGCCAGATCGCGCCGAGCAACTCCTTGTACTGATAGGGCACTTCGGGGAGGGCGTCGTACACAGGGTGGTTCACTGTCACCGAGGCGACCTCGCCGAGCAGGATCACCCCACAGGTGTCCCGCAGGAACGGGTCGGCGTCCCTTAACGCGTGCATCCAGGCGGTGACGGCGGGCGCCGCCAGGGTGCGTTCCGTCGGCAGGCCGCGCCAGACCAGGGTGTTGAGCACGGAGAGCGGCAGTTTCACCGTGTGCCGGTCCGGGTGCGAGACATTGAGGAACGTACGGATCGACTGCTGGGGCAGCCGCAGGTCGCCGTCGGAGGGCAGCGGCACGATCGCCCCGGCGGCTACGGAGGACGCGAACAGCGGCAGCACGACATCGTCCCACTGCCAGGGGTGCACGGGCAGATAGAGGTACGACTCCGGGATGAGCCCACGCGCGCGTAGTACCCCGTCGAAGGACTCCCTCGTGGCGGGGGCGAGTTCGCGCGCGTAGAGCTGTTCGGCGGAGTGGAGGCTCTGGACGCCTCGGTAGGTGGCGAGCGTGGTGTGCACCGCGATCCAGGGAATCGGCGTCGCCCTGCGGGCCTCCGGTGCCCAGTCGGCGGCGTCCGTCGCGGAGAAGCCGAGGCGGCCCTTGTTCAGCACGATCCAGGGGTGGCCGGTCTGGTGGCCCTCCAGCTCGGCATAGTCGAGGTCGGCCAGTTCGGCCGCCGTACGGGCGTCGCGGTCGAGGCGGGTGTCCGCGGCGAGCGTCGTGCTGAGCTCACGGACCACGTGGCCGAGCGTCGCGCCGTCGATCTCCAGCGTATCGCGGGCCCGGGTGAGGAAGCCCAGCGGGTCGGTGAAGGGACACGGCTCCTCGCCCTCCTCGGTGAGGGTGAGCGAGGCGGGGTCGACGCGCCAACTGTCGTACGAGGCACGGCGGGCGCGGAAGGAGAGGCTGCCGCCGGCGTCGAGGCGGAGTGTGTAGGGGCGGAGGGTGTCGGCATGGCCGGCGTCCTCGCGCGGGGGGTTCTGGTGGGCGGGGGCGGGGTTTGGTGAGGGGTGCGCGGTGTCCGGTTCGGCGGAGGAATCGAGGCCGGTCGCCGGATTGTGCCGGCTGCGGAGGACGGTCTCTTTTCCCTCCGCGCCCCGCTGAGCCTCCAGATCCAGATCCGACTCCGACACCGACTCCCGATGTGGCTGCGGCTGCGGCTCCGGTCGGACGATCTCCTCGTGTGCGAACTCACCGATCATTTTCGCGAGCAGTCGGCGTCCTGCCTGGTCCCATCGGTCTTTGCGCAGCTCAGGCGGGTCGTACAAGGCGGGCAGCGCTCTGGAGGCCGGGGTGGCGGATGGATGCGGCACGGGGACTCCTCGACAGGGAACCGGATCGGGACGAGCGGTGCGGTGAAGGTCAGGGCGCTACAACAGGTCGCGCAGGCTCCGGTCCCGGACCATGAGGGCTGCTCGCTTGCCGGGCAGATCGACCTCGGCGGAGAACCGGAAGCCCGCGCTCAAGAAGGCCGAGACGGAGGGGGTGTTGCGGAGATCAGGTTCCGCGACGACGCGGGCGCAGGACGGGCGCTTGTCCAGCACGAGGTCGGCGACGGCTCGGAGCAGGGCGGAGCCGATGCCTCGCCCGCGGTCGGCGACACCGCCGATGAGGAGGTGAAGGCCGGTGTCGTGCGGGCGGGCGGGATAGTGCCGGGCCAGGAGATCGAGGTCCGCGCGGTAGATCTCCCAGTAGCTCATCGGGGCGCCGTCCAGCACGCCGAGGCAGGGCACACTGCGGCCGTCGCCGTCGAGTTGGCGGCACAGATGCTCCTCGGCGACCGACTCCGGTCCTGCCAGCTCCCAGAACTCCGCGACGGCGGGGTCGTTCATCCAGCGGGTGACGAGCGGGAGATCACGCTCCACACGGACGGGGACCAGGTGGAAGGCGCCCACGGGAGTGGCGATCGGGCCCCAGCCACCGATGCGGTCGAGCAGGTCGTCGCCCCCGGCCGACTCGACCTCGCAGCCGAAGAGCGCGAGGAGCTCGTCGGGCAGGCGCAGATCGAGGGTGTCCTCGTTGTCCGTGCCCGGACCGGCGCCCGGACCGGCGCCCGGGTCGGCTCCGAGGTCGGTGACGGGGGCGGTACCGGCGTCGGTGCTCGCATCGGTGGGAGGCACGGCGACGCTCCTCTCAGGAGACGGGGTGGGGCATGTTCCTCAGGAAATGGAGGGGGTTGTGGAGGGGGTTGACGAGGGCGGCTTCCTCAGGAATGGAGCGGGTTGGCCAAGGCGACATAGACGGACTGGGTGTCGACCGGGCCGACGAGTTCGTCGAGGCCGTGCAGCCGGGTCAGCAGGTTGGCCTTGCAGCGCAGGACGGGCGAGTCGAGGAGGCGGGCCGGCAGGGGTGTACGCAGTCGGGCCGGTCCGGAGGCCGCCTCGGTGAGGAAGCGTCGGAAGGCGGCGAGCAGCAGTTGTTCGTCGGCGAGGTGCTGGGAGCCGAACGCGCCGATGAGGCCGAGTACGTTGTTGATCGCCAGGTAGTAGGCGAAGCGTTCGTCGGTGACCTCGTCGGAGACGAAGGTGTCGCTGAGTTCACCGATGCCGGGCAGGCGGGCGTCCAGTTCGGCGCGCCGGGACTCTCGGAAGTAGTAGCCCTGGTTGTCCCGGTAGCGGCCGCCCGCGGGCCAGCCCTCGGGGTCCAGTACGAGCAGGGTGTTCTGCTGGTGTGCCTCCAGCGCGATCCCCGCCTCGCTGTCCAGCCAGAGCACGGGACGTACGACCTGCTCCAGGTAGCGCAGGAACCACTCGGCGGCGACGGCGCCACGGGGCTTGCTCGTGCGCCCGGCGAGGCGGGTGACGATCTCGGCGAGCCGGGACCGCATGACGGGGCGGTCCTCGGACCCGCCGCGTGCGCCGGGTTGGGCGTGAGGCCGGGGGGAGACGAGTCCCGCGACACAGCCGGCGTCGTCCGTCGGACCGAACGGGTTGTGGCGGATCATCACGTCGAGCCCGGTCAGTGGGGTGCCGTCCGGGGCGTTGACCGCGAGCCACGCGGGATCGCGGACGATGTCGAAGCCCGGGTGGGCTGACTGCCACTGCTTGGACAGGCCGCCGCGCAGCAGACGGTGGACCTCCACCCCGCGGTGGAGCTCCTTGCGGAGGTTCTCCCGGCGGGAGTTGGTGATGCGTAGGCCCAGCGACAGCTTGAGCATCGCGGGGGCGCCGGAGCGGTAGAGGGTACGGACGGAGGAGGTGGGGTGCCAGGCGGAGCCGTGCGGGCCGAGGTCCCGGAGCAGTCCGGCGTCGAGCAGGGCCGCGGTCTCGGGGCGGTGCCGGACCTCGGCCATCTGCCAGGGGTGCAGCGGCAGGGCGGCGTAACCGTCGGGCAGGGGCAGCCCGGCTCCGGCCAGCCGCGCGGTGAGCAGTTGCGCGGGGACGGGCCGGCCGCGCTCCGTCCACGCCGACTCGGCCGCCAGGACCGAGGGGGCGACCGCCATCCAGTGCAGCGGAAAGGAGCCGCGCAACTCGGGTGAGTACAGCCGTGCTTCGGCCTCGGAGAACCCTTCCCGGCTCTTCGGGGTGGGGTGCCACGGGTGCCCCAGCACAAGTGCTTGTTCGGCGGCGAGGAAGAGGTCGGGGGTGTCGGCGGGCCGCTGCCTGCGGTCGTTGATGAACACGACGGTCCGCCGCACCGAGTCGGCGACACGGCCGACCAGGTCGGCACCCCCGCCGGGGCCGCTCTCGGCAACGGACGTCGAGGTCACCACGGCCGTGCTCGTCGTCCCGAGGCCCATCGCCGCCTGGCGTGCGAGCAGCGCCGCCACGGTGACGGCGTCGGCGGGCGGCGCTCCGTCGGGGGCGTCGGCGAGGTGCGGGAGGCCGAAGCGGTGCCAGCCGGTCGGGGACCAGTAGTGGACCGGCGTCAGGAGGGAAACGCCGCTGGCCGGGAGCGGGATGCGGAGGGTGCCGTCGGTGGGGGCGGCCAGGTTGTTCTCCCGTACCCAGCAGCGCAGCAGGTTCTCGACCGCCGCCGCCTGGGCCGCGGTGTGGACGGCGGGATGCTCCAGCAGGTCGGCGGTTGCGCCACGCAGCCGCTCGGTCTCCCGGGCCCCTCCCTTCTGCCGGGGGACCGCGTCGGCCCCCGCGACGAGCGGGGTCTGTGTGGCGCAGGCCGCTCGCTCGTGGGTGTCGGGACGGCCGTCGGATGCGGGGGTCGCGTTCAAGAGAGTTCCTCGTGGGGTCGTTCAGGCTCGTGCGGCGACGAACCGGGGCGGTACTGGCGTGCGCGGGGCCTTGGGCGTTCCTGGTCGATCCGGGTGAGGGCGGTGGTTCTGGTCGAGGTGGCGGTGGTCCGAGTGAGGTCCGCGTCTCACCGCCGCGGCGCGGGAGGCTGGTCCGGCGTGGTGGACCGGTCGGGGCGGGGGCTGGTCCGGGGGTGCTGAAACCGGTCGCGGCGGGGGCTGGTCCGGGGGTGCTGAAACCTGTCGCGGCGGGGCTCCGTACGGCCCGCCCGCGGCGGTTTCCGGCCCTATCCGGCGTGCTCACCGGAGTCGGAACCCCGACCGTTCCCGGCCGTCCCGCCCAGCCCCGCACGCGCCACCACCCCCACCGCGTCCGCCAGTCGGTCGAGCACCGCCGTCGCCTGTTCGTCGCTGATCGTCAGGGGTGGGAGGAGTCGCACCACGCTGGCGCGGCGCCCGCCCAGCTCCACGATCAGACCGCGGCGAAGACACTCGCGCTGCACGGCGGCGGCGAGTTCGGGGGCGGCGGGCCGGGGGCCGTCGGTGGGGGTGTCGGACGGTGTCTCGGGGTCCACCATCTCGACGCCGATCATCAGCCCGCGGCCCCGTACGTCACCGACGCAGGGAAACTCACCCGCGAGTCCGCGGAGTTGGGTGAGCATGCGGGAGCCCAGGGTCGCCGCGCGCTCGGCTAGTCCGTTCTCGCGCACGTACGCGAGGGTCGCCGTGCCCGCGGCCATGGCCAGCTGGTTGCCCCGGAACGTTCCCGCGTGGGCGCCCGGTTGCCAGACGTCGAGGTCGTCGCGGTAGACGACGACGGCCAGCGGCAGACTGCCGCCGATGGCCTTGGACAGGACCATCACGTCCGGGGTGATCCCGCTGTGTTCCACGGCCCAGAAGGCACCGGTGCGCCCGACGCCGGTCTGGACCTCGTCCGCGATCAGGGGGATGGAGCGCGCCGCGGTGATCTCGCGCATCCGGCGCATCCAGTCGTCGGGCGCGGGAATCACCCCGCCCTCGCCCTGGACAGGTTCGAGGATCATCCCGGCGGGGCGCGGTACGCCGGACTTGGTGTCGTCGAGCAGGGACTCAGTCCAGCGCGCGGCGAGGTCGGCTCCGCGTTCACCGCCGATGCCGAACGGGCAGCGGTAGTCCTGGGGATAGGGCAGGCGCGCGACCCGTACCTCGGTCGCGCCCCCGGATGCTTCGAGCGCCCCCGCGGTCATCCCGTGATACGCGCCGGTGAACGCGAGCATCCCGGTGCGTCCGGTCGCCGCGCGCACCAGTTTGAACGCGGCCTCGACGGCGTCCGTCCCGGCGGGGCCGCAGAACTGCACCCGCGCCCGAGCGGCGAACTCCGGGGGCAGCGTGCGGAACAGCTCAGTGGTGAAGGCGTCCTTGACGGGCGTGGCCAGGTCGAGGACGTGCAGCGGTGCCCCGGAGTCGAGAACTTTTCTGATCGCTTCCAGGACCACCGGATGGTTGTGCCCCAGGGCCAGGGTGCCCGCGCCGGAGAGGCAGTCGAGGTAACGGCGGCCGTCCGCGCCCTCGATGGTCAGCCCCCGCGCCCGCACGGGGACGATCGGCAGAGCGCGCGCATAGGTGCGGGCCGCCGACTCGCGCGCCGACTGGCGCCGCAGAATCCCCTCGTGCGCCGCGCGCGCCCCCTCGGACGCTCCGGGCACCCTCTCCCGCGCCCCCTCGGAGGTCCCGGGCAACCTCCCTCGTGCCGCCCCGGACACCCCCTCCCGTGTCTCCTCGGGCTCTCGCCCCACCGGTACCACCGCAGACTCGGTCACGGCCACGACTTCAGGTCCTCCCGCTGTCCAGAGGCGAGTTGGCGGGGGGCTCCGAGCACAGACGGCAGGTCCCCGTACGTACCAACGACGCGACGCGCTCGGGGAAGCGGGTGAGCCGAAGATCCTTGCCGTGACGGAACCGTTGCCGTTCCGTGGGATGTCCCCCACAGCGAGCGCATAGTGTGTGGTGCCGTTCAGTGACACCGAACGACGCACCTGCGTCCCGTACCCGGGGACTCCGGATCGACGGATCCTGACAGGTTCTCTTACGTCCAGGGGGAGTTACACCATGCGATCCACACGCCCACCCTTCGCCGCCCGCCGAGGGAGGAACACGCGCCGCAAGACCTCCCCCGTACTGGCCGTCGTCGGCCTGACGGCGGCGCTGGCGCTCACCGCCACCGGCTGCGACTCGGGTGACAGCACCGCGAGCGGCCAGGCCGGTGCGTCGGCGTCCCAGAGCGCCGACGGCAAGATCAAGATCCCGGACGACATCAAGAACAAGCTCAAAGAGCACGGGATCGACATCGACAAGTGGAAGAACGGCGCCTGGAAGAACTGGAACAAGGACGACTGGCTGCGCGAGGCCAACGACTTCGTCAACCCGATCATCAAGGGGCTGTGGGACCCGGACCGGATGCGCGGCGCCGACGACCCGGACAAGAACAAGGGCGTCGACGAGAACGACCTCTCCGGTGACCAGGGCATCACCGACGCCACTCCGGCCCCCGTGGCGGCGAAGGCCGTGAGCGCCGCCTACCACGACAGCGTGCCCGAGGCGGGCAAGGTGTTCTTCGACTCCCCCGAGGGCACGATGGTCTGCTCGGCGACCGTCGTCGAGGACCCGGCGCACCCGGGCAAGTCGAACCTCGTGTGGACCGCGGGCCACTGCGTCCACGCCGGCAAGAAGGGCGGCTGGTACCGCAACATCGCCTTCGTGCCGTCGTACAACGACGCCGGCAGGACGTCCGCCCAGCTGCAGAACGCCGCCAGGACGGAGGTCGCTCCGTACGGTGTCTGGTGGAGCGACGGGGCGCAGACCTCGGACCAGTGGATCGCGCAGGGCGGTTCCACCGGCGGCCAGGGCGCGTCGTACGACTTCGCGGTCCTGCATGTGACGCCGGAGAAGGGCGGCAACGGCAAGTCCCTCGAGGAGACCGTCGGTTCGGCACTCCCGGTGAACTTCAACGCTCCGGCCGTGCCGCAGGTCTCGAGCATCACAGCGACCGGGTACCCGGCGGCGGCTCCGTTCGACGGGCAGAAGCTGTATCAGTGCACCGACCGGCCGGGGCGGTTGTCGATCGCCAAGGCGGATCCGACGATGTACCGCATCGGGTGCACCATGACCGGTGGTTCGTCCGGCGGCGGCTGGGTGGCGACCGGGTCGGACGGCAAGCCCGCCCTGGTGTCCAACACCTCGATCGGTCCGGTCAGCGCGGGCTGGCTGGCGGGTCCGCACCTGGGTGCGGTCGCCAAGGGTGTGTACGACTCGGTGAGCAAGAAGTTCGCGAGCCAGTGAGCCGACGATCCGCAGGCCGGTGAGCCCGCGCGCCGCTCTCACCTTGCCACGGCGAAGGCCCGCCCCCTGCGAGAGGGGGCGGGCCTTCGTACGTCGCTGCGGAAGCGAGGGGTTAGAGCGCGACCGGCGCCGGGACGTACGGCGCGAGGTCCGCGGCCAGTTCCTCGTGCACCCGCACCTTGAGCAGGGTGCCCTCCGGGGTGTGCTCCTCGGAGATCACCTCGCCCTCGGAGTGGGCGCGCGCGACCAGCCTGCCGTGCGTGTACGGGACGAGCGCCTCGATCTCGACCGAGGGGCGGGGCAGCTCGTTGTCGATGAGCGCGAGCAGCTCGTCGATGTTCATCCCGGTGCGGGCCGAGACCGCGATGGAGCGCTTCTCGATCCGCATCAGCCGCTGGAGGACCAGTGGGTCGGCCGCGTCCGCCTTGTTGATCACCACGATCTCGGGCACGTCGGTCGCGCCGACGTCACGGATGACCTCGCGCACGGCGGCCAGCTGCTCCTCCGGCGCCGGGTGCGAGCCGTCCACGACGTGCAGGATCAGGTCGGAGTCGCCGACCTCCTCCATCGTGGAGCGGAACGCCTCGACGAGGTGGTGCGGCAGGTGGCGTACGAACCCGACCGTGTCGGCCAGGGTGTACAGCCGTCCGCTCGGGGTCTCGGCCCGGCGCACGGTCGGGTCGAGGGTCGCGAACAGCGCGTTCTCGACCAGTACGCCCGCACCGGTGAGGCGGTTGAGCAGGGAGGACTTGCCCGCGTTGGTGTAGCCGGCGATGGCGACCGAGGGCACCTTGTTCCTGCGGCGCTCCTGGCGCTTGATCTCGCGGCCGGTCTTCATGTCCGCGATCTCCCGGCGCATCTTCGCCATCTTCTCGCGGATACGGCGCCGGTCTGTCTCGATCTTGGTCTCACCGGGACCACGGGTGGCGAGGCCGCCGCCCTTGCCGCCGCCCATCTGACGGGACAGCGACTGACCCCAGCCGCGCAGCCTCGGCAGCATGTACTGCATCTGTGCGAGCGCGACCTGCGCCTTGCCCTCTCGGGACTTGGCGTGCTGGGCGAAGATGTCGAGGATCAGGGCCGTACGGTCGATGACCTTGACCTTGACGACGTCTTCCAGGTGGATCAGCTGGCCGGGGCTCAGCTCACCGTCGCAGATCACGGTGTCGGCGCCGGTCTCCAGGACGATGTCCCGCAGCTCGTTGGCCTTGCCGGATCCGATGTACGTGGCCGCGTCGGGCTTGTCGCGGCGCTGGACAACGCCGTCGAGCACGAGCGCGCCCGCGGTCTCCGCGAGAGCTGCCAGCTCGGCGAGGGAGTTGTCCGCGTCCTGAATGGTTCCCGTGGTCCACACACCGACGAGGACGACTCGCTCCAGACGGAGCTGTCGGTACTCGACCTCGGTGACGTCCTCGAGCTCGGTGGAGAGGCCCGCCACACGGCGCAGGGCCGCGCGCTCGGAGCGGTCGAACTGGTCGCCGTCCCGCTCTCCGTCGATCTCGTGGCTCCAGGCGACGTCCTCTTCCATCAGGGCATCGGCCCGAAGACCTTCGGGGTAGTTCTGCGCGAGGCTCTGCGCGTCCTGGGAAGGGGAAGAAGAGGAGGTCATTGGATCCTTACGTCGATGGGGACACCGATACGTCACTGCCGGTATCGATGGCGTCACTGGTGGAACCTGTTCGGCGACGGACACCACCCGTCACATACGAGAACGTCCGGGACCACCGGGAGATTCCCGGATTCCGCCGGGCCAACCCTCCGCGGGGCCGCGCCGCCGACCCGACGATGTTCGCACGGCACGGCCCGTCTCGTCACGCGAGTTCTCAGGCGCCCTTGCGTGCCTTCGGGGCGTCGCTCTTCCAGTCCGGGTGACCGGGCATGGATGGTGTCTTCGTGCCGTAGACCCAGGCCCGGAAGAACCCGCTCAGGTCGCGGTTCGCGAGAGTGGACGCGAGCCGCTCGAAGTCCGCGGTCGTGGCCGTGCCATCCCGGTGAAGGGCGACCCAGGCGCGCTCCAGCCGCTCGAAGGCGGGGCGTCCGATCTCCTGGCGCAGCGCGTACAGGGCGAGCGCGGCCCCGTCGTAGACGCTGGGCCGGAAGATGCTGATCTTCTGTCCCGGCTTGGGCTCCTTGGGCGCTCCGGGCGGCCCTCCGGTGGCGCGCCAGGTGTCGGAGGCGCGGTAGGCCGCCTTCATACGGGTCTCCATGGGCTTGTCCGCCTTCTCCTCGGCGTACAGGGCCTCGTACCAGGTCGCGTGCCCCTCGTTGAGCCACAGGTCGGACCAGGTGCGGGGGCTGACACTGTCGCCGAACCACTGGTGCGACAGCTCGTGCACCATGATCGACTCGACGTACCACTTCGGCAGCGCGGGCTCCGTGAAGAGCTCTCTCTCGAAGAGAGAGAGCGTCTGTGTCTCCAGTTCGAAGCCGGTCCGCGCCTCGGCCATCAGCAGCCCGTAGGTCTCGAAGGGGTACGGGCCGACCTTGCTCTCCATCCAGGCGATCTGGTCGGGCGTCTTCTTGAGCCACGGTTCGAGGAGCTCGCGGTCCTTGGTGGGCACCACGTCGCGGACCGGCAGACCGTGCGGACCGTCGCGGTGCAGCACGCTGGAGCGGCCGATGGACACCTGGGTGAGTTCGGTGGCCATGGGGTGTGAGGTGCGGTACGTCCAGGTGGTGGACTTTCCGGCCCGGTCCACCCGGGTGGGCAGTCCGTTGGCCACGGCCGTGTACCCGTCGGGGGCGGTGACGTGGATGGTGAACATCGCCTTGTCCGAGGGGTGGTCGTTGCACGGGAAGACCAGGTGCCCGGCGTCGGCCTGGTTGGCCATGGCGAGGCCGTCCTTCGTCTGCACCCAGCCGCCGTCCCCGTTCCCGGTGGTGACCGGGTCGCTCGCGTGCCGCACGGTGATCCGCATCCAATCGCCCGCGGGCACCGGATCCCTGGGCGTCACCACCAGGTCCTCACCGGCGCTCGTGAACGTCGCTGGCGCCCCGTTCACCTCGACCGATCCCACCGTGCCGTGCGCGTAGTCGAGATTGACGCGCTCGAGCCGCTCGGACGTCACGGCGTCGATCGTGGTGACGGCCGCCAGCGGCTTGTCGTTGACGCCGGGGTAGGCGAAGGAGAGGTCGTACGACTTGACGTCGTACCCGGGATTGCCCAGGTACGGGAAGAGGCGGTCACCGATGCCGAGCGGCGCGGCCGGGGACGGGGCGCTCGCGGCGACGAGACAGACCGAGACGGCGGAGGCGAGGAACGCCGCCTTGATACGACGGTTCCTGGTGCGGAGGGTGAGCAGCATGGACCACCGCTACCAGCGCGCACCCGCCCCGCGGTGACGACTCGCGCCGGGCCCACCCGATCGGGTGCTACTGCGCGGCAGCCGCCGCGTGTTGCGCCCGGCTCACGTCGTACACGCCCGGCACGTTCCGCATCGCGCGCATCAGCCCGGGAAGGTGGGCCGCGTCCGGGAGTTGGAGCGTGTAGGTGTGGCGTACGCGCTGCTGGCTGGGGGGTTCCACGGTCGCCGAGACGATCGCGACGCCCTCCAGGGCGATGGCTTCGGTGAGGTCGGCGAGCAGATGCGGGCGCCCGAAGGACTCGGCGACCAGCGTGACCCGGCACTCGGCGGTGTCGCCCCAGCGCACTTCCACCTCCGCGCGCCCCGAGCTCTTCATGCGCGCCACTCCGGCGCACTCCACGCGGTGGACGGTCACCACTCCCCCGCGTACGGCGAAGCCGGTCACCTCGTCGGGCGGTACGGGCGTACAGCAGCCCGCGAGACGTGCGGAGGCGCCGGGCTGGTCGACGACGGCGTTCGCGGTGGCGGGGCGGGCGGCGTGGGTGCCGGTGGGGCGGGCGGCGGATGCGTCCGAGGGGCGGGTCGTGGGGGCCTCGACGGGCGGCCTGGGGGCCGCGGCGGGGGTCTCGGTCGTGTCCGGGGCTTCCCGGACCGCCGGGTCCTGTGTGTCGGCGGGCGAGGGGTGCGCGGCCAGCCAGCGTTGGATGGCGATCCGCGCGGCGGGCGTGTGCGCGTGCTCCAGCCACTCTCTGGAGGGCTCCGAGGCGGGGTCCTGGCCCATGAGGAGCTGCACGGTGTCGCCGTCCTTCAGGACCGTACTGAGCGTCGCCAGGCGGCCGTTGACGCGGGCGCCGATGCAGGCGTGCGCGTCCTCGCCGTACTGGGCGTACGCGGCGTCCACACAACTGGCTCCCTCGGGAAGGCCCAACGCGCCGCCGTCGGCGCGGAAGACGGTGATCTCGCGGTCCTGGGCGAGGTCTTCGCGCAGCGTCGACCAGAACGTGTCCGGGTCCGGAGCGCCCTCCTGCCAGTCGAGGAGCCGGGAGAGCCAGCCGGGGCGGGTGGGGTCCACCCGCTCGCCGTCCACCAGGCGTCCGCCGACGCCGTCCGACCGGCCCTCGGACTGCTCGTCCGACTGCTCCTCCATAGGCGGAGCGTAGGGATTGCCGAGTGCGATGACCCCGGCCTCGGCGACCTTGTGCATCTGGTGGGTGCGGATGAGCACTTCGGCGATCTCGCCGTCGCCGCTCGCGACGGCGGTGTGCAGCGACTGGTACAGGTTGAACTTGGGGACCGCGATGAAGTCCTTGAACTCCGAGACGACCGGAGTGAGACAGGTGTGCAGTTCGCCGAGGACCCCGTAGCAGTCGGCGTCCTCGTTCACGAGCACGAGGAGGCGTCCGAAGTCGGCGCCCCGCATGGGGCCGCGTTTGCGTGACACGCGGTGCACGGAGACGAAGTGCCGTGGCCTGATGAGCACTTCGGCCTGGATCCCGGCGTCGCGCAGGACCGTGCGCACCTCTTCGGCGATCTCGGCGAGCGGGTCGCTCGCGCGCGAGGCGTTGTCGACGATCAGTTCCCGGGTGTGCTCGTACTCCTCGGGATGCAGGATCGCGAAGACGAGGTCCTCGAGCTCGGTCTTGAGCGCCTGGACACCCAGCCGTTCGGCGAGCGGGATCAGCACGTCTCTGGTGACCTTGGCGATGCGCTCCTGTTTCTCGGGGCGCATGACGCCGAGCGTGCGCATGTTGTGCAGGCGGTCGGCGAGTTTGATCGACATCACACGGACGTCGTTGCCGGTGGCGACGAGCATCTTGCGGAACGTCTCGGGCTCGGCGGCCGCCCCGTAGTCCACCTTTTCCAGCTTGGTGACGCCGTCGACGAGATAGCAGACCTCGTCGCCGAACTCCTCGCGCACCTGATCGAGCGTCACTTCCGTGTCCTCGACGGTGTCGTGGAGCAGGGAGGCGGTCAACGTCGTGGTCTCCGCGCCGAGTTCGGCGAGAATCAGGGTCACGGCGAGCGGATGGGTGATGTACGGCTCACCGCTCTTGCGCATCTGGCCGCGGTGCGAGGACTCCGCCAGCACATAGGCCCGGCGCAGCGGTTCCAGGTTCGCGTCGGGGTGGTGGGCGCGGTGCGCCTCGGCCACGTGGCCGATCGCGTCGGGCAGCCGGTCGCGGGATGTCGTGCCGAGCAGCGCGGCACGGCCGATGCGGCGTAGATCGATCCGCGGACGGCTCTTCTTGCGGTGCGATGGGGATACCCCCTGCTCATGGGGGTCCCCCCGCTCGAGCGAAGTCGAGAGTGGGGGAGAAGCCGAGAGCTTGGGGGAGGGCGTTGCAGGGGCTGGCGTCGCGGGGTTCGTCGCCTCCGCACTCATGGGCACCTCCGGCTGCGTAGACCGGCGGACGGGGTGCCCCAGGGCGTACACGGCACAGGGGTTGGTGTCGATTCCCCCGTCCGGGCCGGTGCTTGATGCTACCGAGCCCACCACGCCCGGCTGACCGCCTCTCGCCGAGCGTGAAACGGATCACCCATTCGAGCGAAGGTTCAGGGGGTTTACGGACGCGAGGTTTTGGAAGGTACGGGGGTTACGACATCGTCCGGGACGTCCGCTCAGAGCTGGACGGTGTCCAGCCACTCCGCGTCGAGCTCGCCCTCGGCGACGATCACCGCGGGGCCGGTCATCTCGATCTCGCCGTCCGGGTGCTCGGTGATCACCAGGCGGCCGCCGGGCACGTCGACGGTGTACGTCGACGGAGTGCCCGTCACGGCCGGGTCGGCGCCGTCACGGCGGGCCGCCGCGACGGCCACGGCGCAGGCGCCCGTGCCGCACGAGCGGGTCTCCCCGGAGCCTCGCTCGTGGACGCGCACGGCGACGTGACGCGGCCCCCGGTCGACCACGAATTCGACGTTCACCCCGTCCGGGTATGCCGTGGCCGGAGCGAACGGCGGCGGCGTGTAGAGGTTGCCGGCGTGCGCGAGGTCGTCCACGAAGGCGACGGCGTGCGGGTTACCCATGTTGACGTTGCGCGCGGGCCAGCTGTGCTCGCCGACGCTCACGGTGACGTCCCCTTCGGGGAGGACCGCCTTGCCCATGCCGACGGTGACGTCGCCGTCCTTGGCGAGATGCACGCTCTTCACGCCCCCGCGGGTGGCGACCGCGATGTCTCCCTCGGTCACATGTCCGGCGCGCTGGAGGTAGCGCGCGAACACCCGCACTCCGTTGCCGCACATCTCCGCGACCGAACCGTCGCCGTTGCGGTAGTCCATGAACCACTCCGCCTCGGCCGCCATCTCCTGGGCCTCGGGGTGCGCGGCGGACCGTACGACATGCAGCAGACCGTCGCCGCCGATGCCCGCGCGGCGGTCGCACAGGGCGGCCACGGCGGTCGGGGGCAGGTCGATGGCGTTCTCCGGGTCCGGGACGATCACGAAGTCGTTCTCGGTCCCGTGTCCCTTGAGGAAGGCGATCCGCGTGCTCATCCCTCGATCCTACGGGGTCGGTCCGACACCCCGGTCCCGCTGGCGCCCCGGCCGGGGCGGGCCTCAGCGGAGGCGGGCGACGCGCCCGACGGCGAGCACCGCCACCGCCGCGACCACCACGACGTACGCGAGCACGACACGCCAGTCCAGGCGGCGGCCGGAGCCGCGCGGCGGAAGGCCCGGCCAGGTGTAGCCGACCCGGCGGGCGGCCATCATGCCCCAGCCCGCGGCGCACGAGCAGATCAGCAGGCCGAGCATGGCGACCACCGCACCGCCGTCACCGAACTCGAAGGCCAGCGGGAAGGCGAACATCAGCGAGCCCGTCGCGGCCAGGATCACGATCGGCGCGAGCTGCCAGATCCGAAGTCGACGCTGCGGGCGCAGTTCGACCTCGACCTCGGGCTGCACCATCTCGTCCGGTTCCGGTCCGTCGGCGGTCACGCCGCCGACAGGCTCGTCGGGCCCGTCGGAACTCAGCGGGGCCCCGTCGGAACTCAGTCGCTCACCGTCGCCGTTCAGCCGCTCGCCGTCGTCGCTCAGTCGGTCTCCGTCAGTGCTCAGACGATCGATGACGAGGTCCTGACGTTCCAGCGGCTGCTGCGGCTTCTGCTGCTCCGGCGCGGTGTCGTGCTCCGCGTCCTGTGCGGTGTCGCGAGGGCCGGCCTCCATCACCACGCGCCCTCCCAACTCGGACTCCACTTGGTCGATCGAAGCTCGATGATGGCACGACGCCGGAGGCCCGGACGGCGGCCGGGGCGTCCCGATGCCATGACGTGATCAGGCTGTGACCGGTCGTTCGACCAACGCCAGCGCGAGCCGCGGGAGTTCCGTGAGATCCGCCGCGGCGCCGCTCAGCCAGTGCACCCGGGGATCGCGCCGGAACCAGGAGTCCTGACGCCGGGCGAAGCGTTTGGTGGCGCGTACGGTCTCGGCGCGCGCCTCGGCGTCGGTGCACTCCCCGGCGAGCGCCGCGAGCACCTGCTGGTACCCGAGCGCACGCGATGCCGTACGCCCCTCGCGCAGACCCTCCGCCTCCAGCGTGCGCACCTCGTCGACGAGCCCCGCCTCCCACATGCGGTCGACGCGGCGCGCGATGCGCTCGTCGAGCTCGGGGCGCATGACGTCGACGCCGATCTGCAGGGTGTCGTAGACGGAGTCGTGGCCGGGGAGGTTGGCGGTGAAGGGTTTTCCGGTGATCTCGATGACCTCGAGGGCGCGGACGATACGGCGGCCGTTGCTGGGCAGGATCGCGTGCGCGGCCTCCGGATCGGCCATGGCCAGACGCGCGTGCAGCGCTCCGGAGCCACGCAGCGCGAGCTCCTCCTCCAGCCGGGCCCGTACCTCGGGGTCGGTGCCGGGGAACTCCAGGTTGTCGACGGCTCCGCGGACATACAGCCCGGAGCCGCCCACCAGGATCGGCCAGCGGCCCTCGGCGAGCAGCGCGTCGATACGGGCACGGGCGAGCCGCTGGTACTCGGCGACGCTGGCCGTGACGGTCACATCCCAGATGTCCAGGAGGTGGTGCGGAATCCCGCCGCGCTCCTGCGGCGTCAGCTTGGCGGTACCGATGTCCATCCCTCGGTACAGCTGCATGGAGTCGGCGTTGACGACCTCGCCGCCGAGCCGTTGGGCGAGGTAAACGCCCAGATCGGACTTTCCTGCGGCGGTCGGTCCTACTACGGCGATGACCCGGGGGGCGGGGGGTGCGCTACTCACCGCCCCAGTCTTGCAAACGTCGGGGCCTCTCCTCGAACGAGCTACGTGACGCCACGGGCTCGGGGTCGTTGCCAGTTGCGAGGTTCCAGCCGCCGGTTTTCGAGAACCGGTGACCCGTGCGACGCAATGGGACGCACCGGGTGACGCGGGATTTCGCCCTCACGAGTAACGTATGGAGTGGATATGGGCGTTTTTGCACGACTTCTTGGAAGGTCGAAGGCCTTGGAGGAGGCGTCAACCGCCGCGGTGCAGGTCGACACGCGAACGGCCGATACCGAGGCGGAGGTGACGGAGGAGGCTAAGGGTTCGTCCGAGAAGCCCGAAGGCTCCGAGAGCCCGGGGGGCTCCGCGGGCGAAGGCGGGGCCGCGGCGACCGAGCCCGCGGAGGCCACCGCCAAGGATGACGTCGAGATCCCCCAGCAACAGACCGCCGAGAAGGCCGCCGACAACGAGGCCGGCGAAAACGCCCGCACGTAACTGTCCCGCGAGGGAAGGTGGACCATGAGTCTCCTGGACAATTTGAAAGCCAAGCTGGCACCCGCCAAGGACAAGGTCTCGGACCTCGCGCAACAGCACGGGGACAAGGTCACTCACGGTCTCGACAAGGCCGCGAAGGTGGTCGACGAAAAGACCAAGGGCAAGTACAGCGACAAGATCCAGACGGGCACGGGCAAGGCGAAGGGCGCCATGGACCGACTCGCCCACCACCACCACAAGGAGACCGGCGGCGCCACACCGCCGCCGGACGTGCCCCCACCGCCTCCGGCGCCCTGAAGGGCATACATCCGGTATCGCAGTACGGGTATCGCAGTACAGGTATCGCGTGATCGGTGTCGCATGACCGGTGTCGCATGACCGGTACACGTACCCGTGCGCACAGGCACACATCGGCGGACGGCCGCGGAGCACACTGGGCTCCCGGCCGTCCGCCGTGTCCGGGCTCGGTACCGTCGGCCCCGGCTCTCGGCGGAGCCCTAGGACCAGGCCGCCACCACGTACCCCACCCCGTACGGCGCGTCCTCGTACAGCAGGGCACCGCCCAGGTCCGCGCCCTCGGCCGCGCCGGCGAGGACCTGCCAGGGGGCCCGCCCGGAAACCTTCAGTTCGTACGCCAGCTCGGCGTCCAGCGCCTTCAGGGCCGCCACGTCCGCCGCTCCCAGCGCCCGCGCGACCTCCGCGTCGAAGCCCACCGCGCGCTTGTCGAGATAGCCGGGCGCCTTGAGCGTGCGGCACGCGCTGGCGTCGCCCATCACCAGCAGGGCCACCCGGTCGGCCCGCGTGACGATCCCCGCTCCGGCCTGGACGCACCGCTCGGCCTCGAGAGCTTCCCCCACGCCAAGCCCTTCGACGGGGGCGTCCGACCAGTCCGTGCGCTCCAGCAGCCAGGCGGCGACGGCGAGCGAGGGCGGGAGCGGACGCTCCGCCGCCCCGGGAAGCGACGCGCCTTCCCCGAGGCGTACGTCGAGGTCCACACCGAACCCGCGGAACGAGCCCGGCGCACCCTCCGGGTACGGCCCGCGCCCGCTCTGTCCGGCGGGCGCGACCACGACCAGCAGGTCGGGGCGCGAGGCGGCGAGCACGCCCAGGGCGTCCGTGCAGGCCGCGCGCGCGGCGGCCAGCTCCGGTGCCGCACCAGCGGCGACCCGGGGGACGAGCAGCGGCGGACAGGGGCAGACTGCGGCGGCTACAAGCATGATCGGCAGCGTAACCCCGCGCGGCCGGTCGAGGGTCCTCCCCGGCCCGAGGTCAGTCGCAGCCGCACCCGCTGCCGGTGGCCACTGGCAGCGGCTCCGGGGCACCGATCCTGGGCAGCCCCAGCATCACACCGGCGGGCTTCGACGCCTCGGCCGCGTTGCGCTTCTCCCAGGCGTCCCCCGCACGCGTGCGGCGCACGTCCAGGACGGCGCCCTCGGCGAGCAGGTGATGCGGAGCGGCGTACGTGATCTCGACGGTGACCACGTCACCGGGGCGTACGTCCTGGTCGGGCTTGGTGAAGTGGACCAGGCGGTTGTCGGGGGCACGACCGGAGAGGCGGTGGGTGGCGCCGTCCTTGCGGCCCTCGCCCTCGGCGACCATCAGCTCCAGGGTGCGGCCGACCTGCTTCTTGTTCTCGTCCCAGGAGATCTCCTCCTGGAGGGCGACGAGACGCTCGTAACGCGCCTGGACGACCTCCTTGGGGATCTGGTTCTCCATGGTGGCGGCCGGGGTGCCGGGGCGCTTGGAGTACTGGAACGTGAACGCCTGTGCGAAGCGCGCCTGACGCACCGCGTGCATCGTCTGCTCGAAGTCCTCCTCGGTCTCGCCGGGGAAGCCCACGATGATGTCGGTGGTGATGGCGGCGTGCGGAATGGCGGCGCGCACCTTCTCGATGATCCCCAGGTAGCGGTCCTGGCGGTAGGACCGGCGCATGGCCTTGAGGATCGGGTCCGAACCGGACTGCATCGGCATGTGCAGCTGCGGCATCACGTTCGGCGTCTCGGCCATGGCGGCGATGACGTCGTCGGTGAAGTCACGGGGGTGCGGGGAGGTGAACCGGACCCGCTCCAGGCCCTCGATCTGCCCGCAGGCCCGCAGCAGCTTGCTGAACGCCTCTCGGTCGCCGATGTCGCTGCCGTACGCGTTGACGTTCTGCCCGAGCAGCGTGATCTCCGAGACACCCTCGCCGACCAGCGCATCGATCTCGGCGAGGATGTCGCCCGTCCTGCGGTCCTTCTCCTTGCCGCGCAGCGCCGGGACGATGCAGAAGGTGCAGGTGTTGTTGCAGCCGACAGAGATGGAGACCCAGGCCGCGTACGCGCTCTCGCGGCGGGTGGGCAGCGTGGACGGGAACGCCTCCAGGGACTCGGCGATCTCGACCTGCGCCTCTTCCTGCACGCGGGCGCGCTCCAGCAGGACCGGCAGCTTGCCGATGTTGTGCGTACCGAAGACGACGTCCACCCAGGGCGCCCTCTTCACGATGGTGTCGCGGTCCTTCTGCGCCAGACAGCCGCCGACGGCGATCTGCATCCCGGGGCGCTTCGTCTTCATGGGCGCGAGGCGGCCGAGGTTGCCGTACAGCCTGTTGTCGGCGTTCTCCCGCACGGCGCAGGTGTTGAAGACGACGACGTCCGCGTCACCGTCGGCCCCCTCGGGCGCGCGGACATAACCGGCGCCTTCGAGGAGCCCGGAGAGCCGTTCGGAGTCGTGGACGTTCATCTGGCACCCGTAGGTGCGTACCTCATAGGTCTTGGGTTCCTGAACGTCCACTACCTGACTCCGGTCGCTGCTGCTGGTCATCCCTCAAGGGTAGGCGCTCCGGAAGGATGCCTAATCTTCGGTTTCGGCACGGGGGCTCGGCCTACCGCTTCATCGGCCGGCGGCTCACTCGCGGGCACCGGCGCCGGGGGCGCCGCGACAGGCGTCACCGCCCTGGCCGCCGGGACGGCTCATCGTGGTGATCGTGGTCGCCGGGACCGCGGCGGTGCGACGATCCGCGATGCGCGCTCACAAGGACGACCGCCTGCCCTAGGCCCTGTCGTGCCGGCCATCCGGGCTCAGGAATTCAGGGGCGGCAGATCGGCGTGGAAGCGGTTCTCCCCCATCAAGTAAGCCGCGTGCGGTGCCAGATAGGAACGCTGACGGCGACCGTGCACGATGTCGTCCGCCGTCGCCACGAGCACGCCGCGATCCGTGGGGTCCGAGGCCAGGGCCGTCAAGGCGTCCCGCAGCCGGATGCCTTCGGGGGTGTCGAGGCTGAGGTCCCAGATGTCGAAGAGCCGGACCACGCGGTAGGGTGTCGCGCCACCGATGGGTGCGCTTCAGCTGCCACGGTGACCAACTGCTTGACGATCCGTCGCGGGGCGGCCTGCGGCTCGCCGACGGCAGGCTCACCATCGAGGAGGTCAGTGCCCGCCAATACCAGGGGGCGTTCGCCTTTCTGGCGGCCTGCAAGACCGCGACCGGCGGCGTCGGTCTCGCCGACGAGGCGATCACGGTCGTCGCGGCCCTGCACTACACCGGCTACCGGCACGTCATCGGTACGCTGTGGACCGTCTCCGACACCGCGGCGGCGGCAGTCGCCGAGGCCGTGTACGGCCCGCCGGACGTGGCCTTCGAACCGGCGCTTTCCCCCTACCGCTTGCACACGGTCCTGAGCCGACTGCGTGACACCGAACGGCTGAGCGTATGGACGCCGTTCACTCACATCGGCCCGTGAGGCCGTAGCGACGCGAGCCGGCCGGTCCGCCGGGACAGCTCCCACAGCACCGTCAGCAGTGTCGACCGGGCGTGCCGGTCGTGGCGGCGTTCCGTCAGCAGAGCCGCGATCCCATCGTGTGCGCGTTCCGGGTCGCGGTAGGCCGGCGCCGTCAGCGGCCCGTCGACAGCCCAGGTCAGTACGGCGCGCCGGGCCGCGGTGTGCAGGCGCGCTTGTGCACCGTCGAGCCCGCGCAGCACGGTTTCGGCGTCTCCGAGGTAGGCGAGGGCGATCAGCCTGCCGGTGGCGTCGCCCGGGTGCACGTCTTCGTCGACGGCGCCGCGGACCCGCCGGACACCCTGGTCGGCTGACCGCTGTCGCTCTGGTCGAGTCCGACGACTGGCCCACGGCCCTGCACCACTACTTGCTGGCGGTCGGCCTCCTCGGCCACGTCACGGCCCGCGATCTGCACCGGCACGACCAGGAACACGGGCTCTCCCTCACCGCCGCCGTGGCCACCGAGGCAGTGGCCGTCGCTCTGCGGGCCAGCACGGCAGAGCACGCGACGACCTTGCTGGAACAAGGCCGGACGCAGATCTTCAGCCAACAGCTCGACACACGTACCGACCTGGAAGAACTCCGCCGGGTCGCCGCACCGCTGGCGGAACGACTGGAGGCCGTCCGGCGCCAGTTGGCCGAAACAGGCAGGCAGTGACGTCGGCCCCATGGCATCGCGTCCACCCCGGGCGTGCCGGGCCCGGCCATGAGGTCGGCGGCCGTCTTCACGCGGCTGACGGGGGCCGTGATGCAATGGGACACCACAGAGCAGATCTCGGGGTGGAGTGGGGCGTGTTGAGCGACGGTGGGCCCGATGCGGGAAGTTTCCAGCCTCTGGAGGACGGCGATCCGCAGGTCGTCGGCGGCTACCGCCTGGTGGCACGGCTCGGGTCCGGCGGCATGGGACGGGTCTATCTCTCGCACACGCCGGGCGGGCGGGCCGTCGCGGTCAAGGTGATCCGGCCGGAGCTGGCCGAGAGCGCCGAGTTCCGCAAGCGGTTCCAGGCCGAGGTGGCCGCGGCGAGCCGGGTGCACGGGCTCTACACGGCTCCGGTCGTGGACAGCGACACTGCGGGATCGATGCCGTGGTGTGCGACCGCCTATGTGCCGGGGCCCTCCCTCGCCGACGCGGTACGCGATCACGGGCCGCTGCCCGTCGACACGGTGCTGCGGCTGATCGCCGGTGTCGCGGAGGCCCTGCAGGCGGTGCACCGCGAGGGCATCGTGCACCGGGACCTCAAGCCCTCGAACGTGCTGCTCGCCGCGGACGGCCCGCGGGTCATCGACTTCGGTGTCGCGCGGGCCGCGGACGCCACGTCGGTGACGACGAGCGGCACGGCCCTCGGAACCGTCGCCTACATGGCGCCGGAGCAGGTGCTCGGCGGGGATGCCATGCCCTCGGCCGACGTGTTCGCGCTGGGGCAGACCGCGGTGTTCGCAGCGACGGGCGGCGGCGCCTTCGGGGACGGTGATCCCCACGCGATGCTCTACCGAGTGGTGCACGAGGATCCCGATCTCAGCCGTGTGCCGTTGGAGATACGGGAGTTGGTGGCGCGGTGTCTGCGCAAGCCCGCCGCCGAGCGGCCTTCCGTCGAGGAGGTCATACGCTCCGTCCAGACGATCCAGGCGGATCTCGGTGCCGAAGCGCGGTCCACGTCCGGGGCGTGGCTGACGGGCGAACTGGCGGCGGGTATCGCGGCTCGGGCCGAAGGCGCCGACCGGGCCCGGGCGGAGGCGGCTTCGGGCGCTCACGCTTCAGGGGCCTCCGGGGCTTCGGGGGTTTTCGGACCCGCGGGCTCCGGCGACTTCGGACCCGGCGGTCCCACCGGTCCCACCAGTCCCGGTGCTTTCGGCCCCCCGATGGCCTACTCCCCCACCGCACCGCCCCACGCCGCGCTGCCCGGGCCTTTCGTGATGGGGCCGGGGGCCGCGCCGGGTCCGTACGCTCCGCCCCCCTGGCCGCAGTCGCAGGAGCCGGCCGCCGCACAGACCTCCTCGATGGGCACGGACGCCAAGGGTCGCAAGGCCCGGGGCTGGGTGCTGTCGGCAGCCGCGGTCGTACTCGTCGCCGGCGGGGCGGCCGCCGCACTGCTGCTCGTTCCGGGGGACGGCGACAAGAACGACAGCCGGGCGCAGAACGTGGCCACGTCGCAGTCGACCACGGCCGCCAAGGCCTCGCCGTCGGCGTCGGGCTCCCCGTCCCCCCGGACCTCGAAGAAGCCAAAGCCGTCCAAGTCCGCTCTGCCGCCCAGCCCTTCGGGCCCCCCGACGCCCACGCGGACCGCGACCTCGGCTCCCCCGACCGCCGCGTCCAGCAGGCCCGCGACCCCGACGGCCCCCGTCCCGGTGACGTACTCCGAGATCCGGATGACCGCGAGCCACGACCTGTACCTGGCGGACACTCCCGTACGGTCCAAGGCGGACACCGGGACCTCCGACGAGGATCTGACGTACGCCGTCTACTCCTCGGGCGCGGTCCTCGCCCCCGGCACCGACTCCGGCAGTTCCCTCGCCCTGCTGCCCGTGGGTCGGCAGGGCGGCGTGGACGCGTGCAAGGCGGCGACCGGCTACAAGAGTTACGTCTGGGTCAAGGACCTCACCGTCGGCCAGCAGATGTGCGTGATCAGCGGGACGGGGCATGTGGGGCTGGTGACGTACCGGGGGTCGTCCGGGACGACGTACGCCACCTTGGACGTGAAGGTCTGGCGCAACGCGGCCTAGGAACGGCCTCTCCCCTCACGGCCTCACCCCTCACGGCCTCACCACGGGTCTCACAGGCCTCATGGGTCTCACGGGTCTTACGGGCCGAGGACGCCCGCGCCCGGCCGTCGCACCATGAAGACGTCGACCGGGTCCTGAACCTCCACGGTGAACCCGTGGCGCTCGTACAGCCGCCGGGCGGCGCTGCCCTGCAGGACGTTCAGACGGACGAGCTTGCCGTCGGCGTCGGCCCGGTCCAGCAGGGTGCGCAGGACAGCCGAACCGAGCCCCCGGCCGTGCAAGCCGGGGGCGAGATAGAAATGCTCCAGCCACAGCCCGTCCTCGGCCGGCCTCAGCGTGACGCAGCCCGCGAAGTCGCCGTCGGCCATGACGACCGACGTGTGCCCCGGGGAGAAGGAATCCCGCAGCCGCCGACGGACCCGGTGCTCGTCGAACCGGCCCAACCGCTCCAGGTCCGGGCGCATCACCGTCGCCCGCAGCTCGGCGATCACCTCGACGTCCGCCTGCTCCGCGGACCGCAGCGCCCATTCCATGGAAGGCCCCGCCCCGGTTCCCCGCAGCTCCTGTCCCTGTCCCTGTCCCTGCCCCTGCCGTATCCGGTCCGTCTCCGTGCTCGTCTCCATGGTGGGAGTCTCTCAGTGGCCTGCCGAGGCTTCGGGAGGGGCTTGTCCGCGGCGTCATGTCCCGCATACAACTCGTGACATGACTGACGCGACGGACAGGACTGAAGTGACCGGCGACTGTGACGCATCCCGGTGGTCGCGTGCCGAAGCCTTCCTGCGTGCGCGGGGAACCGCCGAGATGCCGCATCCGGGCGGCACCCTGCTGGCGCACCTCGGCCGTGTCCGGCGGCTCCTGGCCGACTGGGGCAACTCCCCCGCGGTCCAGGCGGCGGGGCTGTGCCATGCCACATACGGGACCGACGGCTTCGACCAGTACCTGTTGCCGGTCGCCGAGCGGGCGACCCTGGCGGAGGCGATCGGTGACCGGGCCGAGGCGCTGGTGTACCTGTACGCGAGTTGTGACCGCGGTGCCGTCTACCCCCGGTTCGGGCGCGATCGGCCGGTGGTCTTCCGTGATCGCTTCACCGGCCGCGAGCACACTCCGGCCGAGGCGGACCTGCGAGCGTTCTTGCAGATCACCGTCGCCAACGAACTCGACGTACTGGCCCACAACGAGGAACTGGCCGAGCGGTACGGCCCGTACCTGTACCGGCTGTTCGCCGGTGCGGGCGACCTGCTGTCCGCCCCGGCCCGGGACGCCTGCGCTCGGCAGCTCGGCCGGCACGCCGCGTTCCCGGACCACTGATCGCCGAGTCCGAGCACTTCAGGTCGATGTACGTCGGTGAACCTCGGTGAACACTTTTACCCGCCCCTGATGGCATGCTCTGGTCAAATCTGCCAGGCTTCCCGCAGCCGTCGCCCTGACCCCAGGGAGACGCGACAAAAAATCTCACCCCAGCGATCGCGTGAGCGATGCGCGCAGCCCTCGGCCGTCCCCGGCGCACCCAAGCCGTCAGGGCGGCCACCGAGCAGGCCGCAATCCCGGCCGCCTCAAAGGAGTTTCGTGTGAGACCGACCCCCCACAAGGCCTTCGCCGCGGGCGCACTCGGCGTCATCGCGTTGGCCGCCACCCTGCTCCCCGTCACCCCGGCAGCAGCCGCGCCGCCCGCGGCACCACTGGCCGCCGACTGCACCCCGGCCCAGGTGGTCACCAACGGTGGTTTCGAGAGCGGGACTTCGCCCTGGACCCAGTCGTCGACGACGGTGATCACCAGCCGTTCCGGGCAGAGCGCCCACGGCGGCACCAGCTTCGCCTGGCTGAACGGTGTCGGCAGTACGCACACCGACACCCTCTCGCAGAGCGTCGCGATCCCGTCCGGCTGCAGCAGTGCCACCCTCACCTTCTGGCTGCACATCGACACCGCCGAGACGACCTCGTCCACCGCGTACGACAAGCTGACGGCGAAGATCGGCAGTACGACACTGGCGACGTACTCGAACCTCAACAAGGCCACCGGCTACGTACAGAAGTCGTTCGACGTGTCGGCGTTCGCGGGCCAGACCGTGAGCCTCGCCTTCACCGGGACCGAGGACTCCAGCCTCCAGACGAGCTTCGTCCTCGACGACATCGCCCTCGACACCTCCGGCGCCACGACCCCGCCGGCGGACTCCACGCGCACGCCGGCCGCACCCTCGTACACCGTCAGCCTGAGCAGCAACTCGAGCGGCACCGTCTGGACCGGCCACGAGAGCGCCACCTTCACCAACGCCTCCTCGACCGCGCTCAGCGAGGTCTACCTGAGGCTGTGGGACAACTACCACGGCACCTGCTCCGCCATGCCGATCACGGTCAGCAACGTCACCGGCGGCACCGCGGGCGCCCTGTCGGTCGGCTGCACCGCCCTCCAGATCGCCCTCCCGACCCCGCTGGCGCAGGGCCAGTCGACCACGATCGGCTTCGACCTGGGGATCACCGTCCCCAGCGGCGCCGACCGGTTCGGCTACGACGGCGCGTTCAGCATGATCGGCAACGCGCTGCCGGTCCTCGCGATCAAGGACGGTTCGGGCTGGCACCTGGACCCGTACACCAACAACGGCGAGTCGTTCTACTCCCTGGCCGCCGACTTCAAGGTCACCCTCGACCACCCGACCACCCTGCTGGTCCCGGCCACCGGCACCTCGGTCGACACCCCCGGCACCAGCGGACGCACGGTGACCACGGCCACCGCGTCCAAGGTCCGTGACTTCGCCTGGGCGGCGGGCCCGTTCACGAAGATCTCCGGTACGTCGACCGCGGGCACCCCGATCAACATCTACTCGGTCTCGGGCATCAGTTCGTCCAGCGCACAGTCCATGCTCACCACCGCGAAGACCGCGGTGGACGCCCACGCCGGACGCTTCGGCTCCTATCCGTACGGCGAGTTGGACGCCGTGATCGACAACAACTTCTGGTTCGGCGGCATGGAGTACCCCGGCTTCGTCCTCGACCTGGTCAGCACCACGGCGCTCACCCACGAGATCGGCCACCAGTGGTTCTACGGGATCGTCGGCGACGACGAGTACAACAGCCCCTGGCTCGACGAGGCGTTCACCGACTACGCCACCGACCTGGCCCTGGGCAGCACCGGCACGAACTGCTGGAACAGCGTCTCCTGGGCCTCGACCGCGGAGAACATCACCAACTCGATGGCCTACTGGGACGCCCACTCGTCCCGGTACTCCACCGTCGTGTACGGATACGGCAAGTGCGCCCTGCACGATCTGCGGCGCGTCCTCGGTGACACCGCCATGGCCAAGTTGCTGAAGGACTACGCCACTTCACACTGGTACGGCGTCTCGACCACGGCCGAGTTCAAGGCTGCCGCCCAGGCCGCCACGACCACGGACCTGACCTCGTTCTGGACCACACACCGCATCATCGGCTGATACGGATACGGCGACGGTTCGCCGTGGTTGGCCCCTTGGGGTGTCATCCGCGGCGAACCGCGCCCTCGGCGTACACGACCGACCACGGGCGGGTTGACTCGTCCTCAGGGTGAGCCCCGTCCGCTCTCCCCGGTGCCGCGGGGCGGCCCCGGTCGTCCCGGCTCAGGGCTGCGATGCGGTCCCGGGTCAGTACCTCGGCCGCGAGTTCCGCGAAGGGGCGCGCGGCGGGGTGGGCGGCATGGTCCGCGGGCCACGCGCCGCTCAGTCGCTGGGTGAGGGGACGGCCCGACAGGGGCCGCCAGGCCACGCGGGGCTCCTTGCGAGCCACCGGCCCCTGGTCGAAGGCGATTCCGTGCCCCGCCGTCACCAGGGCCAGCAGGAACTCGGAGTTGGACGCATGCCGCAGACGACCGGGCACGAAGCCCTCGCCGCGGCAGACATCGAGAATCCGGTCGTACCAACCGGGGGCGTGGGCCCGCGGAAAGAGCACGAGATCGTGGCCGGACAGCTCGCCGAGCGCCACCTCGGGCAGCCGGGCCAGCGGCGAGGTGCGGGGCAGGACGACTCCCAGATCCACCGAGACCTCGGGACCGAGCCGCAGTCCGGTGGCGTCCACGGGCTGGTGGACGAGCCCGACGTCGAGTCCGCCGGAGGCGAGCAGTCGCACCTGCTCCTCCGTGGTGGTCTCCCGCAGGTCGACGGACAGCCCCGGAGAGCGCTCCGCACATCCGGCGAGCAGCGCGGACAGCACGGCGGCCGTGGTGTCGGGCGGCACGCCCGCGCGCAGGGTCCCCAGGCCGCCGTCCCCGGCACGCCGGGCCAGCACCCGCAGCCGCTCCTCACGGGCGAGGAGTTCGCGGGCCTCGTCCAGCAGCACCACCCCGGCGGCGGTCAGCCGGATCCGGCGGTGCGCGCGGTCGAACAGCTCGGCGCCGAGCTCCTTCTCCAGCCTGCGTACGGCCTGGCTGAGCGGCGGCTGAGCCATGCCCAGCCGGTCGGCGGCCCGACTGAAGTGCAGTTCCTCGGCTACGGTGACGAAAAGACGCAGGTGGCGCAAGAGATCCACGTTCAGGGACCTTACGCGAGGGGGCGGGCGAACACGTGGTCGAGGAGCGGATCCGCGAGGTTTTCGCGGGAGCGGGCGCCGAGGGCCTCCTGCACGCGGTCCCCGTCGGCGCCCGGCCGCCGGGTGAGGTGCGGGAGGTGGCCGTCGGCGCGGACGAACCCGTCGCGATCGCCTCGATCTTCAAGGTGCTGCTGGTCCTGGAGTTCGCCCGACAGGTGGCGGCCGGGCAGCTCGATCCCCGGGAACGGGTACGGGTGACGGCGGCCGACCGGCTCGGCGGCTGGGGCACGGCGGGCTGCGCGGACGACGTCGAGCTGTCGTTGCGCGATCTGGCCTTCTTCGCGATGTCGGTCAGTGACAACGCGGCGGCGGATCTGCTGCTGGACCGGGTCGGGCTGGACACCGTACGGCTGCTCGCCAAGGAGCTCGGGCTCGACCGGACCAGGATCGTGGGCGGCCCTCGTGACGTGCTCGAGTCGATGCTCGCCGAGGTCGGGGCGGGCGACGAGCGGGAGTTCGCCGTCCGGTACCCCTCCTTGCCGGACGACCGCAAGAGACGGATGGCCGTACTGGATCCCCTGCGCACCAACGCGAGCACGCCCCGGGAGACCAGCGAACTGCTGCGCCTGATCTGGCGTGACAAAGCGGGTTCTCCGGAAGCCTGCGCCCAGGTACGGGATTTGATGAGACGTCAGGTTTTCCGGCACCGGCTGGTGTCGGGATTCCCCGACGACGTGACGGTCGCGGCCAAGACCGGGACCCTGCCGGGACTGCACATGGAGACGGGAGTGGTCCGGTATCCCGACGGCGGGTGCTACGCGATCTCCGTCTTCGCCCGTACCCGCGAACTGACCGCCGGCCGCCCGACGGTGGACGCCGCGATCGGCGCCGCAGCCGGAATCGCCGTCGACTTCTTGCGGAACGAGGGGCTCTGACCAGGTCTCATATGCGCTCGCATATCGCGAAGGCACTGTTTCGATCTTGGACGCAGGCGGTCGGCCCCTGATCTGCTGACGACATGAGCGACACCACAGACACACAGAGAGACCCGATGCTCGGCCGACGCGGCCTGCTGCGCGGTGCCGCGCTCGGCGCGGCCGCCCCACTCCTTCCCCCTGCGACGGCCACGGCCGCCGCATCGACGTCGACGACAGCGTCGCCATCGGCTTCGGCTTCGGCTTCGGCTTCGGCTTCGGCGTCCTTACGCTGGCTGGGCACCTCCGGCTGGCGCATCGACGTCGACGACCGGACCGTGCTCTTCGACCCGTACCTCACCCGATTCAAGACCGGTCTGTTCGACGGCGCCTTCCGCACGGACACGGAGCTGAGCACCGATCCCGAGCTGGTACGGGAACACATCGGAGCCCCCGAACTCGTCCTGGTCAGCCACTCCCACTGGGACCACATCGCCGACGTGCCGTACATCGCCAAGTCCACCGGCGCCCGCGTCGTCGGCACGGAGACCACCTACCACCTGCTGGTCGCGTTCGACGTCGACCCGGGACAGATCTCCGTGGTGAAGGGCGGCGAGGTGCTGGACTTCGGCGGCATCACCGTCGAGGTCGCGGCGAGCCTGCACAGCCGCAACAACAAGTACTCCTACTTCGCCCCGGGCACGCTCACCACCCCGCCCGCGGCGCTTCCGAGGACCATCGCGGACCTGCCGGAGGGCGACACGCTCGCCTTCCAGGTGACGGCCGGGAACGGCGGTCCGTCGATGTTCCTGATGGGGGCCAGCGACTTCTCCGAGCGGGCGGTCCAGGGACTCCGCCCCGATCTCGCCATGGTCGCCGTCCCTTCCAGCACCGCCACCCACCGCTACGCGTCCCGGCTGCTCCGTGCCCTCGGCGGCCCCGACGTCGTCGTACCCGTCCACTGGGACAACTTCGAGGAGCCGCTGGGCGAGCCCCCGCGCCGCGACCCGTCGATGGACCTGGACGGCTTTCTCGCCCAGGTGCACCGGGAGTCCCCGGCGAGCCGCATCGCCGTCCCGGACTACCGCACGGTGTACGGCGGGGACATGCGCCCCCGCTCCTGACAAGGGCGGCCGGGCCGAGCCGCGATGGACGCTGGGTAACAAGTTGGTAACCCTCCGCAAGTCTCGGCCATCAGGTGTTTTGTCGGATGGTGAGGGTTTTCCGCTGCTTTTCGCACAGAGCTGGAGCGTCTGTCCGGTCGCAGGCTCGACAGTGACGTGGATAACCTCAAAAGCGAACATTTCGCCCATACGGGCGAGATTCGTTTGTGGGGGAATCCGTCACGTCAGGAGTCGCACGTGAATTCCACACTCCGCAGCCGCTGTGCCAAGGCGATCGGCGCCGGCGCGCTCTCCGTCACTCTGCTGTCGGCCGGGACGGTCGGTGCCTTCGCCGCGTCCCCGAGCGCCACCGCACCGAATCCGAGCACGACCGGCAGCGCGAAGCCGCACACGACCGGCACCGCCAAACCGACCAAGACCGGCAGCGCCAGCCGCTCGCCCATGGCCGGCGTCTCGATCACTGCCAGGGTGAACAAGAGCCAGGTGAAAGCCGGGCAGTCGGTGACGTTCACCGGACGCACCAAGGGAGTGAAGGTCGGCACCAAGGTGGTGCTGCTGCACCTGCACAACGGTAAGTGGACCGCTCTGAAGTCCAGCACCGCGCTCAAGAACGGCAGCAGCTACTCCCTGACCACCAAGCTCAACACCAAGGGCAAGGAGCAGATTCGGGTCATGGCGGGCAAGGTCGTCTCGCCGACCATCACCGTGATGGTGAAGTGACCCGACGGCGCAGCCACGAGAGGGCCGACCCGGGCACGGGTCGGCCCTCTCCATGCCCAGGTGCGGGTGGGCGGCGCGCCCGGACACCCGCCGGGCGCCAAAATCGCACGACAGGGCGCGCTCACTCTGGAACGCTTCCGCCCGGAGCGCGCGCACGAACGGTTCAGCGCGGACGAGCAGGCGTACGGACGGAGTGGCGATCGATGAGTTTCACGCTCGCGGCGCTCGACGCACCGGTTCTCGAGGGCACGCTCGTGCGCCTGGAGCCCCTGGGCCACCGCCACGCGGCGGACCTGGCCGTGGCAGCGGAGGAGGACCGAAGCACCTATCGGTTCACCTGGGTGCCCAGGGCGGCCGAGACCGGCGCGTACATCGAGGCACAGCTGGCCCGTGCCGCGGCGGGGACGCTCGCCCCGTACGCGCAGGTGGAGCGGGCCTCGGGACGGGCGGTCGGCGTCACGGCCTACTGGGAGCCGCGCTCATGGCTGGCGGAGGACCGGCTCTCCGCGATCGAGGTCGGTTTCACCTGGCTCGCGGCCTCGGCCCAGGGAACGGGGCTGAACAGCGAGGCCAAGCTCCTGCTGTTCCGGCACGCCTTCGAAAGCTGGGGCGTGGCGCGCGTCGATCTGAAGACGGACGCACGCAACGCCCGCTCGCGCGCCGCGATCGAAGCGCTGGGCGCACGGTACGAAGGGGTGCTGCGGAACTGGTCCAGGTCCTGGACACCGGGCGAGAGCGGCCTGCTGCGCGACTCAGCGATCTTCTCCGTCATCGCCGAGGAATGGCCACAGTGCCGGGCACGACTGGAGGAGCGGCTGGCCCGGAAACTGGAGCGCCGGACACCGGCCCTGGAACTGGAACTGGAACTGGGCGGGACGACGACTCCATGAGCCAGACCCAGGTCACGACTCCATGAGCCCGCCCCCGATCACGGCTCGATGAGCCCCTCCCTGATCGCGTACCGGGTGAGCTCGAGGCGGTCGCGCAGGCCGAGCTTCTGCAGCAGGTTCGCCCGGCGACTCTCCACGGTCTTGGCACTGATGTAGAGCAGTTCGGCGATCTCCTTCGTCGTATGGCCCTCGGCGACCAGCTTGCGGGCCGGTATCTCCCTGGGCGGCCGGTGGCGGGCGGGCGGTGCGCTGGTCGCGCGCGGCGAGTTCTCCATCGTCATCGCCGGGCTCGCGGTCACGGCCGGCATCGAGCCCTCACTCGGCCCGCTGGCCACGGCGTACGTACTGATCCTGGTCGTACTCGGCCCGCTCACCGCCGCTACACCCAGCCGCTGGCCGAACGGCTCATGACGCGGTTCGGCGGTCGGTTCGGCGTCACCCCGAAACGCCGGGACGTCGCGGAGCGGCCGCCCGAGGCGGAAGCGGAAGCGGGAACGGAGCCGGAACCGGAACGGGCGGGCGAGGCGCGACAGCAGACGGCCGTACCGGACTGAGCAGGGCGGGCGTCACACGTCCGCGCCCCTCCACCCCTGCCCCCGCAGCACCTCCGACACATCCGGCGCCCGGTAGTGCTCCCCCTTGAGGACCTTGCCGTCGGCCCGGCGGGCGACGCGGCCGTCGGGGCCCAGCTTCGTCATGTTGGAGCGGTGGATCTCGGCGATCACCGCGTCGAGGTCGATGCCGTGGACGAGCGCGGTGCCGTACGCCACATACACGACATCGGCCAGTTCGTGCGCCAGCCGGTCCAACGGGCCCGAGACCGCGACCTCGGCGACTTCGGCGGCCTCCTCGGCGAGCAGTTCACCGCGGTGGGCGGCGAGCGCCGGGGAGACCTCCGTCGGCGTGCTGCGCGCGTCGAGCCCGAAGGCGAGGTGGAACTCACGGACCAGAGAAGCGGGGGAGGAAACGGGAGAAGTGCCGGAAGGGGTCGAGGAGTCGGGCGAAAGCTGCATCCACCGACCTTACCGAGCCGATGCCGTGCCCCCGTCGGCCCCGCCCTGGTCAGCACGGCCCCCGGCTGGCAGGATCGCGCGCATGTTCCTGGCTCTCCCCCGTATCGACAGGCGCCGCGCGCTGTTCGGCTCGGCCGCCGCGTTCGTGGTGCTCGGGCTGCTGTTGTGGTGGCTGCTGCCACTGGGCGAGGAGTCGCCGGGCGGCAGGATCAGGTTCAGCACGGGCACCCCGACCGGGGTGTACCAGAAGTACGGCACGCTCCTGCAGGCCGCGCTCGCCAAGGACATGCCGCGCCTGGACGTCCAGCTGAAGAACAGCGACGGCTCGCAGGAGAACGTCCGCCTGGTCGCCACGGGCAAGGCCGACTTCACCATCGCGGCGGCCGACGCGGTGGAGACGTACATCCTGGAGAACAAGCCGGGATCGGGCCAACTGCGCGGCTGCGCCCGGCTGTACGACGACTATGTGCACCTGGTCGTCCCGCGCTCCTCGTCCGTGCGGTCGGTGGCGGACCTGCGGGGCAAGAAGGTCGCCGTGGGACCGGAGGGTTCCGGGGTGAGACTGATAGCGGAGCATGTGCTGCAGGCGGCCGGGCTCGACTCCACGAAGGACATCAAGCCCTTTCCGGACGGCATCGGGACCATGCCGGACCTCCTCCGACAGCACAAGATCGACGCGTTCTTCTGGTCGGGCGGCCTGCCGACGAGCGCCGTGGATCAGCTGTCGAGGAACTTCGCCATCAGGCTGGTGCCGATCACGGGCGACCTCGTCGCGAAGCTGCACGAGCAGGGGGGCGCCTCCCGCTACTACCGGGCCGCGGTGATGCCCGCCGACGCCTACCCCGAGGCCCAGCACGGCTCGTCCGTGCAGACACTGGCGGTGGCGAACTTCCTGATCACCCGGGACAGCTCGGACGCCCGGCTCACCGAGGAGCTCACCCGTACGGTGATCGACAGCCGCGACCGCATCGGCGGTCAGGTGCACGCGGCCCAGCTGGTGGACCTGCGCACGGCCATCTACACGGACCCGCTGCCGCTGCACGAGGGCGCCCGGCGCTACTACCGCTCGGTCAAGCCGTAGCGCCGGCCACCGCACCCGACCGCCACACTCGGCGACACCTCCCCGCCCTGTCGGCCCCGCTCACGACTCGGGCCGCGACCTCGGTACCGTCACCGTCACCCTGAGGCCGTGCGGCTCGTGACGGGCGTACGTGATGGAGCCGCCGCCCGCCGAGAGCAGCACCCGCGAGATGGACAGGCCGAGGCCCGACCCCTTGATGTTCTGGTGCCCGGCGCTGCGCCAGAAGCGGTCGCCAATGCGGGCCAGTTCCTCGTCGCCGAGGCCCGGACCGCGGTCGGTGACGACCACCGTCGAGACCTCGCCGTTCGACGCGACCGCCACCTCGACGTCCTCCCCCTCGGGCGTGAACTTCAGCGCGTTGTCGATCACCGCGTCCAGGGCGCTGGACAGGGTGACCGGGTCGGCCCAGGCGGTGGTGGCCGGACAGATACCGGTCAGGCGTACGCCCTTGCTGTCGGCCAGCGGTGACCAGGACGCGACGCGTTCGGCCGCCAGCGCACCGATGTCGGTCAGCCTCAGATCCGCCTCGGCGTGCTCGGCGAGCGCCAGGTCGAGCAGGTCGTCCAGGACCTCGGCGAGGCGCTTGCCCTCGGTGCGGACCGACGCGATCTCCTCATTGTCCTCCGGCAGTTCGAGCGCGAGCAGTTCAATGCGCAGCAGCAGCGCCGAGAGCGGGTTGCGCAACTGGTGCGAGGCGTCGGCGACGAAGGCGCGCTGCTGCTCCAGAACGCCTTCGACGTTGTCCGCCATCTCGTTGAACGACCGGGCCAGGCGCCTGAGTTCCGGCGGACCGCCCGCGACCGCGACCCGCGACTTCAGCCGCCCGGTCGCGATGTCGTGGGTGGTGGCGTCGAGGACGCTTACGGGCAAGAGCACCCAGCCGGTCAGCCGCAGCGCCGCGCCGAGGGCGAGGAGCATCGCGGCGACCTCGCCCACGCCGATGATCACCCAGCCGTACAGGATCTTCGAACGCATCTGTCCGGTGGGCGAGTCGGTGACCACGACCGCGATGACGTCACCGTCCCGGATGACCGGGGACGCGACGACGAGCCGGTCGCGCTGCCAGGGCCAGACCTGCTCCGGGTCGTGGCTGCGGCGGCCCACGAGCGCCTCGTTGAAGGCGTCGCGCCGCTCGCCCTTCTCGGGTATGTACCAGTTCTCGGGTGCGTTGGCCATGGGGTCGCGGTCGCGGTAGAAGACACCGACACGGATGCCGTACACCTCGTGGTACGCGACGAGTTCCTTGCGCAGGGTCTCCCCGCGCTCGTCCGTCGCACCCACCCCGGAGCCGCCGGCCGACTGCTCGGTGACGAACTGCGCGAGGGCGGCGAAGCGTGCCGTGTCGTCGATGCGGTCGACGACCACACGCTGTTGTTGGGCGGCCGCTACGCTCACGGCGAGCGGGATGCCGAGCGCGAGCAGCACGGCTGCCATCAGGGCGATGAGCAGCGGAAGGAGGCGGGTGCGCACCGGTGCACGCTACGCCGCGGGAGCGACGAGCCGATACCCCACGCCGCGCACGGTCTCGATCAGCGCGGGCATGCGCAGCTTGGAGCGCAGGGACGCGACATGCACCTCCAGGGTGCGCCCGGTCCCCTCCCAACTGGTGCGCCACACCTCGCTGATGATCTGCTCCCGGCGGAAGACCACCCCGGGGCGCTGAGCGAGCAGCGCGAGCAGGTCGAACTCCTTGCGGGTCAGTTGGACGACCGAACCGTCCACGCTGACCTGGCGGGTGGGCAGTTCGATACGGACCGGCCCGAGCCGCAGTGCGGTGTCGCTGGTGGCCGCCGCGTCGTCGTGGACGGTGCGCCGGCTGACGGCGTGGATACGGGCGAGCAGTTCCCCGGTGTCGTAGGGCTTCACCACGTAGTCGTCGGCGCCGAGGTTGAGGCCGTGGATCCGGGACCGTACGTCGGAGCGGGCGGTGACCATGATCACCGGGGTGCTGGTGCGCTTGCGGATCTTACCGCAGACCTCGTAGCCGTCCTGGTCGGGCAGGCCGAGGTCGAGCAGGACCACGCCGAAGCCGTCGCTCTCGGGGACCAGCGCCCGTAGGGCCTCCTCGCCGCTGCGGGCGTGCGTGACGTCGAAGCCGTGCCGTGCCAGCACCGCGGACAGGGCGGCCGCGACGTGGTTGTCGTCCTCGACGAGCAGCAGTCTCACTCCGGCCCCCTCCGGTTCATCGGTCGTACGGTCTCATCCTGTTGGATGGCGGCGCACACGCGTGTGCACCAACGAAGTCACGCCGATGCATCACGACGGCGTCAAGAGGCTTCGGGTCGCGGAGGGCTTCCGTTACCCAGCCGGTACGCGGCCGGGCAACCGCTGCTACGACGCGTGTCCGATTGCTACCGGATCGTGATGCTCAAGTTCCCCTCAGATGTAATGACGCTGGTCGCACGGGGTCACTACTGTCCACCGAAACCGAGGAGGACGGAGCCCCAGAGCGATGACCGAAGTATCGGTGGCCAAGGATGCCGTGGCCGCGACCGAGGACCTGGTCGTCCTGAAGAGCGTCAACAAGCACTTCGGCGCGTTGCACGTACTCCAGGACATCGACCTGACGATCGCACGTGGCGAGGTCGTCGTGGTCATCGGGCCCTCCGGGTCCGGAAAGTCCACCCTGTGCCGCACCATCAACCGCCTGGAGACGATCGATTCGGGCGACATCACGATCGACGGCAAGCCGCTGCCCTACGAGGGCAAGGCGCTGGCCCGGCTGCGGGCCGACGTGGGCATGGTCTTCCAGTCCTTCAACCTCTTCGCGCACAAGACGGTGCTCGAGAACGTGATGCTGGGTCAGATCAAGGTCCGCAAGGCCGAGAAGAAGGCGGCCGAGGAGAAGGCCCGCGGACTGCTCGACCGGGTGGGTGTGGGCACCCAGGCGGACAAGTACCCCGCGCAGTTGTCAGGCGGTCAGCAGCAACGGGTCGCGATCGCCCGGGCGTTGGCGATGGACCCCAAGGTCATGCTCTTCGACGAGCCGACCTCGGCACTCGACCCCGAGATGATCAACGAGGTCCTGGAGGTCATGCAGCAGCTCGCGCGCGACGGCATGACCATGATCGTCGTCACCCATGAGATGGGCTTCGCCCGTTCGGCTGCGAACCGGGTGGTCTTCATGGCCGACGGCCGCATCGTCGAAGAGGCGGTGCCGGACCAGTTCTTCAGCAACCCCCGCAGCGACCGCGCCAAGGACTTCCTGTCGAAGATCCTCCACCACTGACGGCCTACGCGCATCCACCACCGACGGCCTACGCGCCCTCGTCCCTGACGGCCCGTGCACCTCCACCACCGACGGCCCGCGCGCCTTCATCACCGATGTTCGTCACCGAACCGCGGTCCCTTACTGAAGACCTGCATCCGACTCGCATCTGACCGCATCTCTTCACCACGCAAAGGATGTTCACCATGAAGCTCCGCAAGGTCACCGCCGCCTCGGCCGTCGTGCTCGCGCTCGCCGTGACCGCCACGGCGTGCGGCTCCGACGACAAGAAGGACAGCGGTTCCTCGAGCAGCGGCGGCGGCAAGATCACCGTCGGCATCAAGTTCGACCAGCCGGGCATCGGCCAGAAGACCCCGCAGGGCTACGCGGGCTTCGACGTCGACGTCGCCACGTACGTGGCCGGAAAGCTCGGCTACAAGCCCGACCAGATCGAGTGGAAGGAAACGAAGAGCGCCGACCGCGAGAACGCGCTCTCGCGCGGTGACGTCGACTTCATCGCCGCCTCCTACTCGATCACCCCCGAGCGTCAGCAGAAGGTCGACTTCGCCGGCCCCTACCTGCTCGCCCACCAGGACGTGCTGATCCGGGCCGACGACACCACCATCAAGTCGCCCTCGGACCTCAACAGCAAGAAGCTGTGTTCCGTGACCGGTTCGACCTCGGCGCAGAACGTGCACGACAAGCTGGCGCCCAAGGCCCAGCTCCAGAATCTCCCGACGTACTCGGCCTGCCTGACGGGTCTGCAGAACAAGGCGATCGACGCTCTGACGACGGACGACTCGATCCTCGCCGGCTACGCCTCACAGGCCGCCTTCAAGGACAAGTTCAAGCTCGGCGGCTTCAAAATGACCAACGAGAACTACGGCATCGGCGTCAAGAAGGGCAGCGACCTCAAGGCCAAGATCAACACGGCTCTTGAGGCGATGGTCTCCGACGGTTCCTGGCAGAAGGCCGTGGACAAGAACTTCGGTCCGGCGAAATACAAGAACGAGCCCGCTCCGAAGATCGGCAACATCGTCAGCTGATGTCGGGCCCGCCGGTGCGCCGCCCTCGGAGGGCGGCGCACCCGGGCATCACCACACGCGGAAGCGCGGGAATCGTGTTCGACTTTCTTCAAGGTTACGACCTGCTGGGAGCGTTCTGGATGACGGTGAAACTCACCGTCCTCTCAGCCGTCGGCTCCCTCATATGGGGAACCCTGCTGGCCGGCATGCGGGTCGGTCCGGTGCCTCTCATGCGCGGCTTCGGCACCGCCTACGTGAACATCGTGAGGAACATCCCGCTGACCGTGATCATCCTGTTCACCTCACTGGGCCTCAACCAGACCCTCGGGGTCAGTCTCGGCGCGGACAAGTTCGATACGATCAACTTCCGGCTGGCCGTGCTCGGTCTGATCGCGTACACCTCGGCCTTCGTCTGTGAAGCGCTGCGCTCCGGCATCAACACCGTGCCCGTCGGGCAGGCGGAGGCGGCCCGCGCCATCGGTCTGAACTTCACCCAGGTCCTGACTCTGGTCGTGCTTCCCCAGGCGTTCCGTTCGGTCGTCGGTCCACTGACGAACGTGCTGATCGCCCTGACGAAGAACACCACGGTGGCGGCCGCGATCGGTGTCGCCGAAGCGGCCACCCTGATGAAGTCGATGATCGAGAACGAGGCCCAACTCGTCGCGATCTCCGTCGTCTTCGCCTTCGGGTTCATGTGTCTGACGCTGCCGACCGGCCTCCTCCTCGGCTGGGTGGGCAAGAAGGTGGCGGTGAAGCGATGACGTCCGTCCTGTACGACGCCCAGGGCCCCCGTGCCAAGCGGCGCAACATCCTCTACTCGGCGCTGTTCCTGGTCGCCTTCGCGGCCCTGTTGTGGTGGGTGATCACCAGCCTCAACGACAAGGACCAGCTCGCCTGGGAGAAGTGGAAGCCCTTCGTCCACGGGGAGGCCTGGAGCACGTACCTCTGGCCGGGACTGCAGAACACCCTGAAGGCCGCGGCCCTCTCCATGGTCATCGCCCTGCCGCTCGGCGCCGTCCTCGGCATCGCCCGGCTCTCCGACCACGCCTGGATCCGGATACCCGCGGCCGCGATCGTGGAGTTCTTCCGCGCCATCCCGGTACTGGTCCTCATGATCTTCGCCGTCGCCGCGTACTCCGAGTACACGAACATCAGCTCGGACGACCGTCCGCTCTACGCGGTCATCACGGGACTGGTGCTCTACAACTCCTCGGTCCTCGCGGAGATCGTCCGCGCGGGCATCCTGTCGCTGCCCAAGGGGCAGTCCGAGGCGGCCATGGCCGTCGGTCTGCGCAAGAACCAGGTCATGCGGTTCATCCTGCTGCCGCAGGCGGTCACCGCGATGCTCCCGGCGATCGTCAGCCAGCTCGTCGTGATCGTGAAGGACACCGCGCTCGGCGGCGCGGTCCTGACCTTCCCCGAGCTGCTCGCCTCCGTCGGTCCGATGAGCGCGTACTACGGCGCGAACACCATCGCCAGCTTCACCGTGGTGGCCCTGATCTACATCGCGCTCAACTTCAGCCTCACGAGCTTCGCGAGCTGGCTCGAGGGACGACTGCGGCGCGGCAAGAAGTCGACGGGCGTAGTGCTCGCGCCGGCCGCGGTCGGGGGCACGGAGTCGACCGGCGCGGGCGGCGGCATCTCCATCTGACGGATCCTCACCCTGCGTCGGCGTCAACGGGGGCAGTGGTGTGATCACCACTGCCCCCGTCACTTGACGCAAGCACCGGCAATGGGTTGCATACGTTCTGTGATCGTGCACCCCGTTCCAACTGCCTGTTCCCGAACGTTCCTCAGGACACCGCTCCGGGCAGGGGGCCGCGCGCCGTGGACCCGGTGATCATCGTCGGCGCGGGGCCCGTGGGCCTCACGCTGGCCCTTGCGCTGGCCCGCCAGGAGGTCCCCTCCGTGGTCCTCGACGAGGGGCCGGGCAAGGACGAACAACGGCTCGCGCGGACGGTGGTGCTGCGCGAGGACACGGCCGCGCTCGTCGAACGCCTGACGGGCCTGCCCCTCGCCGATGCCGGATTCCGTTGGGCCGGATGGCGGTCGATGCGGCGCAAGCAGGTGATGCGCGAGATCGGATTCGATGCCGGGGGATCCGGCACGGACCCAGTGGACTTCGAATCGGACCTGCAAGGTCTCGGGGGCGCAGCGCACGGCTCGGGAAGCGGCGCGCAGGCCTTCGGGGGCGGCGCGCACGGCTCGGGGAGTGGCGCCCAGCGCTCAGAGGGGAGTGCACGGAACCCGAAGGGGAGCGCGCAGACCCCGAAAAGCAGCGGGTTCGGCCAGACCGCGGACGCGCAGGACTCCGAAGGCGCCCACGCGACCGCCCCGCTGCACCTCGCCCAGCACGCGCTGACCGGCGCTCTGCGCGAGGCCATCGGCCACGAGCGGCTGATCAAGGTCGCCGTGGGCAGCCGCCTCGACTCGATCGAACAGGAGTCCTCGGGCGTCACCGTGCACACCCGCGGCCCCAACGGCACGTGGTGGCGCGGCAGTTACGTCGTCGGCTGCGACGGACCGCGCTCTACCGTGCGCAAACTCCAGGACATCCGCTTCCCGGGGCGTACGGCCGTCGAACGGCACGCCGTGGCGGCGCTGCGTGCCGAACTCCCATGGCCCGGCCAGGCGTTGTTGCACCGAATGCCACCGTGGCGGACGTCGGGCCCCTCGGGCGGTGAGGTGACCGCGCGCCCCCTCGCCGACGACGTGTGGCGGCTGGACTGGCTGCTGCCACCCGGCAAGGACCTGGTCACCCCCGACCTGCTGGTGGCACGCATCCGCGAGACGCTCGCGGGCTGGAACGACGGCTCCACACCCCCGTACGAGCTGCTCGACACCGGAGTCCACACCGTCCACCACCGCCTCGCCCGCCGCTGGCGCGTCGGCCGGGTCTTCCTCGCCGGGGACGCCGCGCACCTGCTCGGCGCGCTCGGCACCCAGGGCCTGGACGAGGGCCTGCGGGACGCCGACAACCTCGCCTGGAAGCTGGCGCTCGCCTGGCACCACGGCCCGCACGAGGCGCTGCTCGACAGTTACCAGGCGGAGCGGCGGGCCGTCGTCGCCGCCCGGCTGCGCGCGGCCGACCAGGCGCTGCCGCTGCTACGAAGCGGCGGAGGCCTGCGCTCGTACGTCCCCGGGTCGGCCCGTGGCCACGACACGCTGCTCACGGACGGCCATCTGGGGCGCGGTCCGATGGGTGCGCCAGGGGCGTACGCCGACTCACCGCTCGCGCCCGCGCACACCGAGTCGGAGACTCCGGTGGACACGGCGCCCGGTGCGCCGGTCGTCGACGTACGCGTGACCGCGGAGGACGGCTCGTTCGTGCGGCTGCGGGACCGGCTCGGGCGCGGGGCGCTGCTCGTCGTACTGATCGCTCCGGGTACGGGCGTGTGGGCGCGCAAGCACTGGGTGACGGCCGGGATCATGCCCCGGCTCGCGGCCGCCGTGACCGCGCTGCCGCACCGCGCCGAGCTGCTGGTCGCCGAGAGCTATCCCGGCGCGGCGGCCCACACCGTGCTCCTGGTGCGCCCCGACGGCCACCTGGTCACCGCGCTGAGCGGGGTGCGCCCGGCCGACCTGTACGCGGCGGCCGAGGCGACCCTGGGCGGCCCCGCCCTGGCGGAGGCGGAGACCGCGGCGAGCTCGACCTGACGACCCCGGTGGTCCGGCCCGCCCCGGACCACCAAGGTCAGGTCGCCGAACTCGTCCGGGGGGGAGCCACGGCCATCGCACCACCCTCGGTCAAACGATGGTCCACATAGTGACAGTGAGTTGACCGGCCCACACCGCCATGGTCTACTCCGGATCGTGACCGACACCTGTGTGCGCCTGTGGCGGAGGGTCCATATGGACCTCGTCCGCTATGCGGGCTGCGTGTGTCGTCCGTCCCGCTGAATTCGCATCCCTTCCCGCGCGCCTCTCGTCTGCCAGCGCGCGCCCCACGCGAACGCCCAGGACGGTACCCGTGTCTGTGTCACCCTCTGTCTCCGCGGCTGTCCAGGCCCCTACCCAAACCGACCTGCTCGACTTCGTGCGCCGCACCGCCGCCGACTCCGAACTGATCGCTTCCCTCCCGCTCGACCCCGAAGGCCGCACCTGGGTGCGGCTGGAGGGCCCCGGCGGCAGCGAGGCCTGGCTCATCGGCTGGCCCCCCGGTACCGGCACCGGCTGGCACGACCACGCCGACTCGGTCGGCGCCTTCGTCGCCGCGGCGGGCGAGCTCAAGGAGTACTCGCTCGCCGCCCGCCTGCCCACCGACGGCTGGAAGACTCTCGAGCTCTCCGAGGACGTCGACCGCGAGCGTCGGCTGCCGGCCGGCAAGGGCCGCTCCTTCGGCCGCCACCACGTGCACGAGGTGCTCAACGAGTCCACCGAGGAGCACGCGATCTCCGTCCACGCGTACTACCCACCCCTGCCGGGCATCCGCCGCTACAGCCGTACGGGCCAGGTGCTGCGCCTGGAGCACGTCGAGCGTCCGGAGGACTGGCAGTGAGCGCGCCCCGCCCGGTGGGCATCGACACATTGCTGGAACGGGTCCGCGAGGGACTCGACCGGGTGGAGGCCGAGGAGGCGTACTCCGCCGCGCAGGCCGGCGAAGCCCTCCTCGTCGACATCCGGTACGCCGCCCTGCGCGAGCGCGACGGACTGATCCCCGGCGCCCTCGTCGTCGAGCGCAACGAACTGGAGTGGCGGCTCGACCCCCAGGGCAGCCACCGCGCCCCGGAGGCCACGAGCCACGATCTGCCAGTCGTGGTGATCTGCAACGAGGGCTACGCGTCCAGCCTCGCCGCCGTCTCCCTCCAGCAGCTCGGGCTGCACCGGGCGACCGACCTGGTGGGCGGCTTCCAGGCGTGGAAGGCGGCCGGCTTCCCGGTGACGGCCTAGCTCCCGGCTCCCGATCACCGTGCGGCGGTACGCACTTGGTTGCGGTAGGCAATGGTGGGCGCCCCTGGTGTAAGGGGCGCCCACCATTGCCTACCGCCCCTTACTCCATTGCGTCACTCCTCTTACTCTTTGCCCGTGGCCACCATGACCGGGGGCACCCGCAACGCCACCCGGCCCGGCAGCCCGGTGGCGACCAGCGCGAGCAGCCCGGCGATCGCCACCACGGTGACGTACGCCAGGGGCGGGACCGCCGGAGCCGCCCGGCCCGTCATGCCGACGCTGAACGCGGTCAGGACGGCGAGCGCGATCCCGCTGCCGAGTGCGGTGGCGAGCAGCAGGACCGCAAGCGCCTCCGTGCGCAGCATCCCCAGCACCTGGCGCCGGGTCGCCCCGGCGAGGCGGAGCAGCGCGAACTCGCGGACACGCTCCGAGACCGACATGGCCAGCGTGTTGACGACGGCGATGGCGGTGAACGCCAGGACGAGTCCCATGGCGAGGTAGTTGACCTCGGCGTTCGCCTGCTGCCGTGCGGCCTGGATCGAGTCGGCGGCGGCCGGGGCGAGAACGTGGACCCCCGGGAACTCACGGAGGGTAGTCGCGAGTTGTGTCTGTGTGCGGGCGGTGCCGACAAGGACGGAGGTCGCGAGTGGGTTGTCCACATGGCGGGCGACCAGGTCATGGGCGAAGGTGAGGTCACCGAAACCGAGACCCTTGGCGTAGACGGCCACGACGGTGAGCGTGACGGGCGTTCCGTCACCCAACGTGAGTTTCAGAGGGCTTCCGGGCTGCAGGTGGAGCTGGTCGGCGGCGAGTCCGCTGACGGCGACGGTGTCCTCGGTGAGCTTCTTCAGGGAGCCGGCGGTGACGTTCGGGTCCCAGGTGCGGGTGAGACCTCCGGGGGTGACGCCCTGCGCCGCGTACTTGTCGAGTCCCACCCGGACGGTCGTACGGACCACTTCGGTGACGGTGTCGTGGTGCGTGCGCAGGAGCCGTGCGGCCTGGGCCGGTACGCCGGGGCCCTGGGCGGCCACCACCCAGTCGGCGCGGATGCCCTCGCGGGCCTGGGCGCGGGCCGCGTTTCCCAGGGTCGGCTGGACGAAGAGAACCGTGCAGGTCATGCCGATGAGGAGGGTGAGAGGAGTGACTACGGAGGCCATCCGGGCGGCATGGCCACGAAGGTTGGCACGCGCCAGGCGACTACTGGGTCCGGTCAGCGCGAGCGGGCCTCCGAGTACCGCTACGGCCGCCCTGACCAGCAGCGGACCGAGCAGCGCGACGGAGGAGGCGAGGACCACGACGGCCAGGAAGGTCACGGGTGTCGAGGCGGGTTCGGTGCGCAGAACACTGAGCACGGCGACGAGGACGGCACCGCCGGCGAGCAGGGCGAGACCCATGAGGATCCGTCCCCATGCCGGGCGGGCGCGCTCGGTCCTGGCTTCGGCGAGCGCCTCGGCAGGGCGGATCCGGGCGATCCGGCGCGAGGAGATACGGGCGGCGGCCCAGGCACCGAGCAGTGTCGTGGCGAGCGCGGCGAACGGCGGGAAGACGCCGACGGTGAGCTGAAGCGTCGCCGGCACGGCCCCCATGGCCACGAACCGGCCGTGCAGCCAGCTGCCCAGCGGCAGCCCCGCCAGCGCGCCGGTGGTACCCGCGGCCGCTCCGACGATCAGTGCCTCACGGCCGAGGAGTGCCCGGATCTGACCCGGGGTGGCGGCGATGGCGCGCAGCAGGGCGAGTTCGCGATGGCGCTGCTGCACGGAGAGCACGAAGGTACCGACGACCACGAGGACGGCCACGAGCAGTGAGGTGCCACCCATCGCACCACCCATGCTGACCAGCTTCGTACGCGCGGCGGCCGCGTCCAGGAACTCCACGGGCCCTCGGCCGTCACCGGCGCTGACCTGCGCGGTCCTACCGTGCGGCGCCTTGGTTCCGGACACCGTCCCGCTTCCTTGCAGCGCCTTGGTGACGGACCGCTGGAGCGCGGCCGTGTCCGTGCCCTTGACGGGAAGCACCCCGAAGGCGGTGACCTGTCCGGGGTGGGCGGCGAGGCGGCGGGCCTCGGCGGTGGAGAAGAAGAGGGCGGTCTGGTGCCGCACCTCCTGGGCGGGGGCGGCTATTCCGGTCACCCGGTAGGTCCGCGGGCTCTGCGTCGACTGCACGGTGAGCCGGTCGCCGGGCTCGAGGTGAGCGCGCTCGGCGAGATGGCGGTCGATGACGAGATCACTGTCGGCCTCGGGCGCGGTGCCGGTGGTGAGGGTGTAGGGGGTCAGCGCGGCGGAGTCCCAGGCGTGCCCGTAGGCGGGCCGGTTCTTGTCGACGGCCCCGCCCGGTAGCAAGGGCTCGGCCAGGAAGGTCAGTTCGGGGATGACCTCACGTACACCGGGAGCCTGCCGGAGCTCGGAGGCGAGGTCGTCCGGGAGCCAGGCCCGTTCGGCGATCGGCTTGGCCTTGTGTTTGACCTTGGTCTTGCCCTTCTTGTGTTTGACGGTGGTCTGGTGGACGTTCTGGTCGGCGGAGACCACGACAGGGGTCGCGGCATACCGTTCGGTGGCGATCGTGCCACGCAGGCCGGTCTCGAGGAGGGTGCCGCAGGCGGTGATGAGGGCGGCCGCGCACAACAGGGCGAAGAACGCACCGAGGAAGCCACCTTTGCGGGCCCGGACGGTCCGCAGGGCGTAACGCAGCATCATGAGGGTTCGCTCCCTGGTCTGTCGTGGGGTGCCGGACGGTTCTCGGGCCCGGTGTCGGGGGCGGTGGCGGGGGCCGGGAAGGCGAGAAACCGGGTGAACACGGTGCGGGCGCCGGGCGGGGTGTCGGCCTCGGGGCGCTTGTAGCGGTTGAGGAGCGCGATGTACTCCTCGAAGAACGCGCGGAGTTCGGGGAGCGTCAGCCGGATGCTTCCGCGCGAGTAGGGGAAGGCGTCGACCCAGGGATCGGCCGCGCCCGCCTCCCCGTGCGCCCGCTGCGTCCGCCCCAGTCCCCCTACCCCTGCCGCCGCCACTGCTCCCGCCCCTGTCGGCATCTGCAGTTGCATCTGCTCGAAGAGTTCGAGGTCGGCGGCGTACGCGTGGTGGTTCAGCTCGTCCATGACGAGGCGCATCTCGGGGCTCTGCCGACTGCGCGGCGGGAATCGGCGGTCACCGGGGACGGCACGCCACCAGCGCTCCCTGCCGTGTCCGCCCGCCTCCGTCGGCTGGTCGGCCTCCTCCACGAAGCCGTACCGAGCGAGCTCGCGCAGGTGGTAGCTGGTGGCTCCGGTGTTGAGCCCGAGCGCCCTGGCCAGCGTCGCCGAGGTGGCGGGGCCGTGCACGGTGAGGTGCTGAAGCATCCGCTGCCGACGGGGCTGTGCGAGGGCCTTCAGTGTCGCGAGGTCGGAGAGCTCGGTGGGGGCGCGCGAAGTCTCCTCGTCCCGCCCCGCCAAGGGTTCCGCGCCGGGTTCCTGTGCCATGCGTACACAGTCCTCTGTGCACAGGCACCTGTGCATTGCGGCGACCCGGCGTCTCCCTCCGGGGGTTAACCCCACCTCCACGAAGGGGAGTTGGACAGTCCTGGATGGGGGGCAGGGTCTGGTTCAGGGCCGGGTTCTGAATCCAGTTACCAGGTACCAGGCCCCAGGCCCGGCACCGCCACCGATCCCAACGGTCAGAACCCCTCGTCCCCCAACCCCTCCGTGTCCTCGCCCTCTTCCTCCAGCGCCTGGCGAACCACGCGCAGCGCCATCCCCTCGCCGTAGCCCTTGCGGGCGAGCATGCCCGCAAGGCGTCGCAACCGCTTGTCGCGGTCGAGGCCGCGCGTGGAACGGAGCTTGCGCGCGACGAGCTCGCGCGCCGTCGCCTCCTCCTGCTCGGAGTCGAGCTGCCCGACGGCCTCGTCGATCAGCGTCGAGTCCACACCTTTGGTCCGCAGCTCCCGCGCGAGCGCCCGCCGGGCCAGACCCCGGCCGTGGTGCCGGGACTCCACCCAGGCATCCGCGAAGGCGCTGTCGTTGATCAGCCCGACCTCCTCGAACCGTGACAGCACCTCGTCCGCGACGTCGTCGGGAATCTCCCGCTTGCGCAGCGCGTCCGCGAGCTGCTTCCGCGTGCGCGGGGTCCCGGTGAGCAGGCGCAGACAGATCGCCCGCGCCCGCTCAGCCGGGTCCCCCGGGGGCTCCCCCTTCTCGGCCCTCGACGAGGAAGGAGTGCCTCCGTCCTGTGGGTCATCGGACGGCTCTCCAAAACCGCCACGCCTCCGACGCCCTCGTCCACCACGCGGCCCCCCGTCGCCGCGCCGACCCCCGCCACGGCGCGATCCACTGCCCGGAGAACCGTGACCGCCCGTCAGTCCATCGCCGTCAACGTCGCCCGCCGGACCGTCACTGCCGTACGGATCCCCGCCGTGGAACCCCTCGGAGCCATACGTGTCACCGGAGTACGTGGAGGAGGCGCCATACGTCTCGTCCCCGTACGGCCCGTCCCCGCCGTGTGCTCTTTCACCGTCTCCGGCCGAGTCGCCGTTCCCCCCGTGCCCCTGCCCCCGCGGGGGGACGGGGTAGGCGTACTCGGCCCAGTCGGTTCGTCGCGTCATGGACTAGCTCTTGGCCGCCGCGGCCTTGGACTTGGTGGTCTTGGCCGCCGGAGCGGGCACCGTCTTCGCGGCCTCGTCCGAAGCGGTCGTGACCGCCGCGTCCGCGCCCGGCTCGGCGGTGGGCTCCGCCGGCCTCACACCGACGCCCAGCTTCTCCAGGATCTTCTTCTCGATCTCGTTGGCGAGGTCGGGGTTGTCCTTCAGGAAGTTGCGCGCGTTCTCCTTGCCCTGGCCTAGCTGGTCGCCCTCGTACGTGTACCAGGCGCCGGCCTTGCGGACGAAGCCGTGCTCCACGCCCATGTCGATCAGGCCGCCCTCGCGGCTGATGCCGTGCCCGTAGAGGATGTCGAACTCGGCCTGCTTGAAGGGGGGCGCGACCTTGTTCTTGACGACCTTGACGCGGGTGCGGTTGCCGACCGCGTCGGTGCCGTCCTTCAGCGTCTCGATGCGGCGGATGTCGAGTCGCACCGAGGCGTAGAACTTCAGCGCCCGGCCACCCGTGGTGGTCTCCGGGGAGCCGAACATCACGCCGATCTTCTCGCGCAGCTGGTTGATGAAGATCGCGGTGGTCTTCGACTGGTTGAGCGCGCTGGTGATCTTCCGCAGGGCCTGGCTCATCAGACGGGCCTGCAGACCCACGTGCGAGTCGCCCATCTCGCCCTCGATCTCCGCGCGCGGCACCAAGGCGGCGACGGAGTCGATGACGATCAGGTCGAGCGCGCCGGAGCGGACGAGCATGTCCACGATTTCCAGCGCCTGCTCGCCGTTGTCCGGCTGGGACAGGATCAGGTTGTCGATGTCGACACCGAGCTTCTTCGCGTACTCGGGGTCGAGGGCGTGCTCGGCGTCCACGAAGGCCACCTGGCCGCCGGCCTTCTGCGCGTTCGCCACCGCGTGCAGCGTCAGCGTCGTCTTACCGGAGGACTCCGGTCCGTACACCTCCACCACGCGGCCGCGCGGCAGGCCGCCGACACCGAGGGCCACGTCGAGCGCGGTCGATCCGGTGGGGATGACCTCGATGGGCTCGTTCGGCCGCTCGCCGAGGCGCATCACCGCGCCCTTGCCGAATTGCCGTTCAATCTGTGCGAGCGCGGCGTCGAGCGCCTTCTCGCGGTCCGTACCTGCCATGGGTTCCACCCGGTTTGCTTGAGTCGATCGCTTCACGTCACAGACGCTAACGCCTGCCACTGACAATGCGCCCCGACGCCCGTCCAGCCTGTGGATAACTCGGGTACATATCCGTGAAAATCCTGCCGAAATCCCCGCCGAGAGCCCCGCCGGAGATTCCATAAGAATGGATGTTCGATTTTGGTGTCAAGCGCATCACGCGACACCTCCGAGCCTACGTTCGCGGACCGACAGCGGGCGGGGTCCCCGCCTACTCCACAGGGCGTACCCCCGGAGTCTTCGGCCGTACGACGACCTCGGGGCCCGGACCGCCGAAGCTCGAACCTCATGGAGAGCCGCAGCGAAACACCCGCTCCCGCCGTGACCACCGCCGTCGCCCCACCGGCACCACCGTCCCTGGCACGACCGTCCCCGCCGCGCCCCGTGTGGCGCGGGGCCTGGCGGGGGGTGCGTCCCGCCGAGCGCCTCTGCCATGCGACCGGTGCGGTGCTGGTGCTCTCCGGGCTGGCGCATCTGGTCGTCTTCGCCGTGGACGGCGGCCCCTGGGACGGGCCCGTCTCCTGGCGCAAGCCCGTCACGTTCGGGCTCTCCTTCGGGCTGACGCTGATCGCACTCACCTGGGTCACGTCGTATCTACGCATCGCAACGCGTCGGCGCTCGGCGCTGCTCGTCGTATTCGCCGCCGACTGTGTCGTGGAGGTGGGCGGGATCACTCTTCAGGCGTGGCGCCGGGTGCCCTCGCATCTCAACATGGAGACCGGTTTCGACACAGCGGTGTCGATGACGCTCGCGGCGGGCGGCGGGGTTCTCGTGGTGCTGCTCACCGTGTTCTCGGTGGCCTCCTTCCGGAACCGGCCCGCGGGTCCCCTGGGGATGCCGCTCGCGCTGCGCTCCGGGTTCGCGATCCTGCTCGTCGCGCTGGCGTCGGGCGCCGCGATGATCGCGCGCGGGGTCGTCCTCACCCGCACCGGCCACCAGGAGGCGGCGTACCACTCGACGGCCCCGCTCAAGCCGCTGCACGGAGTGAGCCTGCACGCCGTGCTGGTCCTGCCCGCGCTGGCCTGGCTGCTGTCCCGCACGCCATGGAGCGACCGGACACGGCACCGGGTCATGTACGCGGCGGTCGGCTGCTATGCGGCGGCGGTCCTGGGCGCCGGGGTGTGGGCGACCCTCACCTGGTGAACCTCATCGGCCGAGCGCTCCCCGCAGACGGACCCAGAAGGAGGGCGTCCTCCTGATCCGCTGGCCGTGCACCCGGGGGTCGTCCGTGACGTCGTACCGCTTCACATAGGCCCCCAGGAATGCCTGGAGGGTGGCGACCGCGGGGATGGCGATCAGGGCGCCGACGGCCCCGAGGAGCGCGGTGCCCACGATGACCGAGCCGAAGGCGACCGCGGGGTGGATGTCCACGGTCTTGGCGGTCAGCTTGGGCTGCAGTACGTAGTTCTCGAACTGCTGGTAGACCACGACGAAGATCAGCACCCACAGCGCGTACCAGGGGTCGACGGTGAAGGCGATCAGCATCGGCAGGGCACCGGCGAGATACGTGCCGATGGTGGGGATGAACTGCGAGACCAGACCCACCCAGACGGCGAGCACGGGCGCGTAGGGCACACCGAGGGCCTGGAGCAGGATGTAGTGCGCGACGCCGGAGATCAGCGCCATCAGACCGCGCGAGTACAGATAGCCGCCCGTCTTGTCGACGGCTATCTCCCACGCGCGCAGCACCTCGGCCTGTCGCGCGGGCGGCAGCACGGAGCACAGCGCGCGCCGCAGCCGGGGCCCGTCCGCCGCGAAGTAGAACGAGAACAGCGCGATCGTCAGCAGCTTGAAGAGACCGCCCAGCACCTGCGCGGACACGTCCAGGACACCGGTCGCGCTGTTCTGCACGTATTTCCGCAGCCAGTCGGAGTGCACCAGGCTGTCCTGGACGTCCACCCGTCTCACGTGGGTGTGGAAGGTCGAGTTGATCCAGTTGATCACCGAGTCCAGATACTCGGGGAAGCCCTCGATCATCTTGATGATCTGACCCGCGAGCATCGAGCCGAGCAGCGTGACGAATCCGGCCGTCACGATCAGCAGACCGAAGAAGACGAGGAAGGTGGCCAACCCCCGGCGCATGCCGTACGAGGCCATCCAGCTCACCGCGGGCTCGATCGCGAGCGCCAGGAAGAACGCGATCAGAATGTTGATCAACAGCCCGATGAGCTGGTGGAACGCCCAACTGCCCAGTTGGAACAGGGCGACGAACGTGAGCGCGAGCACCATCGCGCGCGGCAGCCAGCGCGGCATGCGCGCGCCCTGCGCGGCGGCGTCCCCGCCCGGGGGCGGAGTGGGCGGCGTCGTGCCGAAGGGGGATGTCTGCTGGTCGACCTGCGCGGTCTCGTCTGTCGGGGCCACGGGGCAAGTCTCGCCCACTCCACCGACAATCTGTGCCCGGCCCCGGATCTTCGTGGCCCGTCAGCGGTTTTCGTACGGAACGTTCATGGTCGCGCACACCACGCGCCACACGTCCTTGGCCTCCCAGCCGGCGTTCAGCGCCTGGTGCACGGTCCGTCCGCCGAGCTCCGTCATCACATGATCGCGCGCGAAAGTGTCGGCGTACGCCTCACCGAAGTGATCCGCCATCCGCTGCCAGAAGACCGTCAACCGCATGACTCCAGTATCCCGCCCCTGCGAGTGGGCCCGGGCCGGGACCGCTTGCCGAGACCGCTTTCCGTCCTACGGTCTGAGACATGGCCGAATCAGGAGCATCCCCACTCCCCCCGACGCCCCCGGCGCTGACCCCGCTCTCGCGCGCCGGGTACTTCATCTGGCTCACCGCACGCGTGCTGGAGCAGCGCCGTTTCACGTACCACTTCCTGAACACGGATGTCGGCGCCGCCGACGCGGTGGAGACCGCGCTGGCCGCCTACCGCAACGACGACGAGGGATACGGTCACGCGCTCGAACCCGATCTGCGCGGCCCGGTCAGCCAGCCCCTGCACACCGGGCACGCGCTGCGCGTCCTCGACTCGATCGGGCGGTGCGGCGGACAGCGCGTGGAGCGCGTGTGCCGCTATCTGACCTCGGTGTCGACGGCGGACGGCGCGCTGCCGGCGGTCCATCCCAGTCAGCGCGGTTATCCGCACGCTCCTTTCGTGCCGGTCGTCGACGACCCGCCGAGTGAACTCCTCGCCACCGGGCCCGTGGTGGGCCTGCTGCACCGCAACGAGGTGTGGCACGCGTGGCTGTTCCGGGCCACCGACTTCTGCTGGCAGGCGGTCGAGTCATTGGAGAAGTCCCACCCGTACGAGATCGAGGCGGCCGTGGCCTTCCTGGACTCCGCCCCCGACCGCCCGCGCGCGGAGGCCGCCGCCGACCGGCTGGGCCGCCTGGTGCGCGAGCACCGGCTCGCGGCACTGGACCCGGCGTACCTGGAGGAGTTTCCGGTGGCGCCCGGATACGCGCCGGGCGAGCACCATTTCCCGCACGACTACGCGAAGACCCCGGGGTCACTCGCGCGCGCGTGGTTCACCGACGAGGAGATGGCGCGTTCGCTCGACTTCCTTGCGGACGAGCAGCGGGAGGACGGCGGCTGGCCGATCCGCTGGCGCCAGTGGGCACCGGGTACCGCCCTGGAGTGCCGCCCCATGGTGACGATCGAGGCCCTGCGCACCCTACGGGCGTACGGATGCCCCATCGGCTGAGCGATCACGACGGTTCCCGGCCCACACACACGTGTGCGGGCCGTCCGCGTGCCCGGCGTCAGCCTGTCAGCGCCCGCACTCCCGCCGTCACGACCACGGCCGCGCCGACCACGAGCAGGAAGGGGGCGCGCAGGAGCAGGGCGAAAGCGGCCGCGGCGAGTCCGGCGACCTTCGCGTCCACGACCAGGACGCGCCCGTCGGCGAAGGTCTGCTGAGCCGTGAGCGCGGCCAGAAGGGCGACGGGCAGCAGGGCGGCGAGGCGCTTGACGAGCGGCCGCTCCAGGACGCCGACGGGGACCAGCAGGCCGATGAGCTTGACGGCGTAACAGCCGACGGCGGTCGCGCCGATCGCGATCCAGATGTTCAACGGTCTTCCCTTGGTGCGTCGTTGTCGGCCTTCATGCGGCCGGCGGCCTTCGAAGCGCGTCGCCCCTCTACGTAGAGGGCGGCGGGAGCGGCCAGCGCCGCCACCAGGACGGGGACTCCGGCGGGCAGCACGGGCAGCAGGCCGAGCCCCAGAAGGACTGCGACACCGGCCACCGCGCGCTCCGTGGTGGTCTTCAGCATCGGCGCGAGCAGCGCGAGGAAGACGGCGGGCCCGGCGGCGTCCAGCCCCCACGCGTCGGTGTCCCCGATGGCCTCGGCCCCGACAGCGCCCAGCAGCGTGGTGAGGTTCCACAGCACGTACAGGGAGAGCCCGGTGACGGTGAAACCGATCCGGACACCGCGACGCGTGGGCTGGGCCAGCGCGACCGCCGTGGTCTCGTCGATGACCCACTGCGCGGCGAACGGGCGCACCGCGCGCGGGAGCGCCAGCAGCTGTGACAGACGCAGTCCGTAGAACGCGTTGCGCACCCCGAGGAAGAACGCGCCGGCGGCGGCAGTGAGGGGATTGCCGCCGCCGGCGAGCGCGCCCACGAGCGCGAACTGCGAGGCTCCGGTGAACACCAGGAGGCTGAGCGCACAGGTCTGCAACACGGTGAGCCCGCTGCCGGCCGAGGTCACTCCGAAGGCGAAACCGGACAGTCCGACGGCGACCCCGACTCCCAGGGCGTCCCGAACGACGGCCGCGTCGGGTTTTCCGCCGCCTTCTTCACTGCGTATGTCTGCGAGAGCTGTCTGTTCTGCCACACCCCGGACGGTACGTACGGCCGCCTGTCGACGTCTTGTACGTTCTTGCGCTCGCGCTGGTAGGCGCCCGGAGGCACACCCACGATCCGGGAGAAGTGACGGTTGAGGTGCGGCTGGTCCGTGAAGCCGACGGCGACGGCCGCCTCGGCGGGCGCGGAACCGGCGTCCAGGAGGTGGCGTGCCCGGCGCACCCGGGCGTCGGTCAGCCAGGTGTGGGGCGGCATGCCGTAGGTGTCACGGAACGCGCGCAGCAGGGCGAACGGGCTGGCGCCGAGGTCGGCGGCGAGCCGTTCCAGGGTCGGAGGCTCGGCCATCCGCTCCTCCAGCACGGCACGCGCGCGGGCGGCGACACGGGCGCCCGCGGTGCGCACGCCCCGCTGCGGCAGCGAACCGCCGTTCAGACGCAGCAGCCGGGTCACCGCGACCCGCAGCAGGGTGTCGGCCGCGAGCGCGTTGCCCTCCTCCGCGGCCCGAAGCACTTCGTGAACCAGACCCGCCGCGTACGGATCGTCGAGCACCGGGCTGACGAATCCAGGCGTTCCGCGAATCGTGGTGGTCTCGGCAGCGATCTCGGCCACCAACCCGGGCGAGGGGTAGACCGCCCCGTACCGCCATCCCTCGGGAACACCCGCCCGGCCCGTGTGCGCGGTGTCGGGATTGACCAGCGCGAGCGCGCCCGGACCCGCGTACTGGTCGGCACCGCCGTGGTGGAAGACCTCGACACCGTCGGAGATGGCGGCGATCACGAAGTTCTCGTGGGTGTGCCGCACAAAGATCTTCTCGACGAACCGCGCTCGCAGCAGATCGACACCCGGCAGCTCCGCGTACTGCCAGTGCCGCGCCCGCTCCTGCCCCGAACCTGCCACCCATTCATTCTCCGGTATGACACCGCGGACAACCGGCTCGGATGGCGCACCCCCACGCGCCGTCGGCCGCCCACGGCGGCAAGAGGTCGTGTCGGGGGGTGTCCGCCCGCAGCGGCTGGCGCGTCAACGCCGCCCAATCGGTAAGCGACGGATTCCGCGCCTGACCGAGGACGGATACCCCCGGCGCGGCCCCGCCCCCTTACCGAGCCGCAGGCGCCCGACCACGCCACCGACCACATTTGCGCAGGTCAGTCCCCCTGTTCCCTTCGGGTGCGCCTTGCCGGCGTGAAAACATGGCTGCGGCGCCTGCCCGCCGACGCCGGTAGCTCGTTGGGACGTTGAGCCCGTAGGTCAGTCTGGTGCCGGGGCCGCAGAGGGGCCACGCACTGTTGCCATCGAGCACGCCGGTCAGATTTTCGCTCCCCCGCGGCCCCCTGGGCAGGCGTCGGCCCGTACGGATCGATACCAGGGAGTTGTGCATGGCGGACACCGACGACGGTGGCGTCGAGGAGATCGAGCAGGCCGAGGAGCTCGTGGCCCGTGTCGCGGCGATCGATATCGCCAAGGCGTCGGGCATGGTCTGTGTGCGGGTGCCGCACGAGGACAAGCCCGGCAAGCGCGTGCAGCGGGTCTTCAACACCGTCGCGACCAGCGGCGCGATCCTGGACCTGGCCGACCACCTGGTCTGCCAGGGCGTCACCCGGGTGGTGATGGAGGCGACGTCGACCTACTGGAAGCCGTACTTCTTTCTGCTGGAATCGCGTGGTCTGGAGTGCTGGCTGGTCAACGCCCGTGACGTCAAGAACGTCCCGGGCCGGCCCAAAACCGACCGCCTGGACGCGGTCTGGCTGGCCAAGCTCACCGAACGCGGCATGCTCCGGCCCTCGTTCGTACCCCCGAAGCCGGTCCGTGAACTGCGCGATCTGACCCGGGCCCGGGCCGTCATGACCCACGAGCGCACCCGCCACAAGCAGCGCACCGAGAAACTCCTCGAGGACGCCCAGATCAAGCTGTCCACCGTGATCGCCGACATCTTCGGCGTCTCCGGCCGGGCCATGCTGGAGGCACTGATCGCGGGCGAACGCAGCCCCAAGGCGTTGGCGGACCTGGCCCACGGCACCATCAAGGCCAGCCACAGCACCCTGGCCGAGGCCCTGACCGGCCGGTTCGAAGAACACCACGCCTTCATGTGCCGGATGCTGCTGGACACCGTCGACTACCTCACCGTGCAGATCGACAAGCTCACCGCCCGGATCACCCTGCGTCTGGCCGAGCTGTCCACCACCGAGGACGACGAAGGCCCCGGACAGGGCACCCTCATACCGATCACCGACACCGAACGCCTCGACGAGATCCCCGGCGTCGGCCCCAGCACCGCGCAGGTCATCCTCGCCGAGACCGGCCTGGACATGACGGTCTTCCCCACCGCCGGCCATCTCGTGTCCTGGGCGAAACTCTCCCCACGCACCCTCCAGTCCGGAAACAAGAACACCTCCGGCCCCACCGGCAAAGGCAACCCCTGGCTCCGCGGCGCCCTCGGCGAAGCAGCAATCTCCGCCGCCCGCACCGACACCTTCCTCGGCGCCCGCTACCGCCGCATCGTCAAACGCCGCGGCCACATGAAAGCCCTGGTCGCCGTCGCCCGCTCCATCCTGGTCGCCGTCTGGCACCTCATGAACGACCCGACCGCCCGCTACCGAGACCTCGGCCCCGACTTCCACACCCGCAACCTCGACCCGGCCCGCAAGAGCCGCGACCTCGTCCGCCAGCTCAAGGCCCTCGGCCACGACGTCACCCTCACCCCGGCAGCCGCCTGACATCCCACGACCCCACCGCCCCACACCAGCCCCCGACCGTCACCATCGAGGGGCTATCTCGCCATCCCCATCTGACCGTTGAGTTTTCCGGTCAGAGCGATTGTCAGTGGCCGGGTGCAGGATGGACGCATGGTCAGCTCCGCACACCGAGCCCTCGACGGCTTCTCCCCCGCGACCCGCGGCTGGTTCACGGGGGCCTTCTCCGCGCCCACCGCGGCCCAGGCCGGCGCGTGGAAGGCCATCGGCGAGGGCTCGGACGTGCTGGTGGTCGCCCCGACCGGCTCCGGCAAGACTCTGGCCGCGTTCCTCGCCGCGCTCGACCAGCTGGCCTCGACCCCGCCCCCGGCCGACCCCAGGAAGCGCTGCCGGGTGCTGTACGTGTCACCGCTCAAGGCCCTCGCGGTGGACGTGGAGCGGAATCTGCGCAGCCCACTGACGGGTATCCGGCAGGAATCGGTGCGCCTCGGGCTGCCCGAGCCCGAGGTGAAGGTGGGTATCCGCTCCGGCGACACCCCGGCCGCCGAGCGCCGAGCGCTGGCCACCCGCCCGCCGGACATCCTGATCACCACCCCCGAGTCCCTGTTCCTGATGCTGACGTCGGCGACGCGCGACGCGCTGACGGGCATCGAGACGGTGATCCTGGACGAGGTGCACGCGGTCGCGGGCACCAAGCGCGGTGCCCATCTCGCGCTCACCCTGGAGCGCCTCGACGAGCTGCTGCCCAAGCCCGCGCGCCGCATCGGTCTCTCCGCGACGGTGCGTCCGGTGGACGAGGTGGCCCGTTATCTCTCGCCCCGCCGCAAGGTGGAGATCGTCCAACCGCCGTCAGGCAAGGAGTTCGACCTCTCCGTGGTCGTCCCGGTCGAGGACCTGGGCGAGCTGGGCGGCTCCCCGGTCGCCGACGGCAGTGAGGGCGCGGAGAAGCCCTCCATCTGGCCGCATGTCGAGGAGCGGATCACCGACCTCGTCCAGTCCCACCGCTCCACCATCGTGTTCGCCAACTCCCGCCGCCTGGCGGAGCGCCTGTGCAACCGGCTGAACGAGATCGCGTACGAGCGGGCGACGGGCGAACCCCTGGCGGAGGCGCACGCCCCGGCCCAGCTCATGGGGGGCTCCGGCGCGGCCCAGGGCGCACCGCCCGTCATCGCACGGGCCCACCACGGCTCGGTCTCCAAGGAGCAGCGGGCCCTGGTCGAGGAGGACCTGAAGGCGGGGCGCCTGCCCGCCGTGGTCGCCACCTCCAGCCTCGAGCTCGGCATCGACATGGGCGCGGTCGACCTCGTCGTCCAGGTCGAGTCCCCCCCGTCCGTGGCCTCCGGCCTCCAGCGTGTGGGCCGCGCGGGCCACCAGGTCGGCGCGGTGTCCACCGGCGTCGTCTTCCCCAAGTACCGCGGCGACCTGGTCCAGGCGGCGGTGGTCACCGAGCGGATGCGCACCGGCTCCATCGAGTCCCTGCGGGTCCCCACCAACCCCTTGGACGTGCTGGCCCAGCAGCTCGTCGCCATGACCGCCCTCGACACCTGGCAGGTCGACGACCTGCTTGCCACGGTCCGCCGGGCGGCGCCCTTCGCCTCGCTGCCCGAGTCGGCGTTCACGGCCGTCCTGGACATGCTCGCGGGCCGCTATCCGTCCGACGCCTTCGCGGAGCTCAGGCCCCGCGTGGTGTGGGACCGCGTCGCGGGTACGGTCACCGGCCGACCCGGCGCTCAGCGCCTCGCCGTCACCTCCGGCGGGACCATCCCCGACCGCGGGCTGTTCGGGGTCTTCCTCGCGGGCTCCGACCCCAAGAAGGGCGGCGGCCGGGTCGGTGAGCTCGACGAGGAGATGGTCTACGAGTCCCGCGTCGGGGACGTCTTCACGCTCGGCACGAGTTCCTGGCGCATCGAGGACATCACCCGCGACCGCGTCCTGGTCTCCCCCGCCCCCGGTGTCCCGGGTCGGCTCCCCTTCTGGAAGGGCGACCAGCTCGGCCGCCCGCTCGAGCTCGGCCGGGCGGTGGGCGCGTTCCTCCGCGAGGTCGGCTCGCTCCCCAAGGACGACGCCCGTCTGCGGCTGCTCGCCGCGGGACTGGACACCTGGGCCGCCGACAACGTGCTGTCGTACCTCGCCGAACAGCGCGAGGCGTGCGGGCACGTCCCGGACGACCGCACGATCGTCGTCGAGCGGTTCCGTGACGAGCTGGGCGACTGGCGGGTGGTCGTGCACTCCCCCTTCGGCGCCCAGGTGCACGCCCCCTGGGCCCTCGCGCTGGGCGCCCGGCTCTCCGAGCGCTACGGCATGGACGCCCAGGTCATGCACGCCGACGACGGCATCGTGCTGCGCCTGCCCGACGCCGATGTGATGGGCCTGGACCTGCTCGACCAGGAGCCCACGAAGCTGGGCACGGAGTACGACGCGGAGCAGGCACCCGTCGGCGCGGCGGACGTCGCCTTCGACAAGGGCGAGGTCGACCAGATCGTCACCGACCAGGTCGGCGGCTCGGCGCTGTTCGCGTCCCGGTTCCGCGAGTGCGCCGCCCGCGCGCTGCTGCTGCCGCGCCGCAGCCCGGGAAAGCGCACCCCGCTGTGGCAGCAGCGGCAGCGCGCCGCCCAACTGCTCCAGGTGGCCAGCGAGTTCGGATCGTTCCCGATCGTCCTGGAGGCGGTCCGCGAATGCCTCCAGGACGTCTTCGACGTCCCCGGCCTCACCGAGCTGATGGGCGACATCGAGTCGCGCAAGGTGCGGCTCGTCGAGGTCACCACGCCCGAGCCCTCCCCGTTCGCCCGCTCCCTCCTGTTCGGATACGTCGCTCAGTTCCTGTACGAGGGCGACTCCCCGCTCGCCGAGCGGCGCGCCGCCGCCCTGTCGCTGGACTCACGCCTGTTGGCCGAGCTCCTGGGCCAGGCCGAGCTGCGCGAGCTGCTCGACGCCGAGGTTCTGGCCGAGCTGGAGCGGGAGCTCCAGTGGCTCACCGAGGACCGCCGCGTCAAGGACGTGGAAGGCGTCGCCGACCTGTTGCGCCTGCTGGGCCCGCTCAAGGACGCAGAGTTGACCGAGCGCGGCGCGGAGCCACAGTGGGCCATGGAGCTGGCCGCCGCCCGCCGCGCCATCAAGGTCCGTATCGCCGGCGTCGACCACTGGGCGGCCATCGAGGACGCCGGCCGCCTGCGGGACGCTCTGGGCACGGCGCTGCCCGTCGGCGTCCCCGAGGCCTTCACCGAGCCGGTCAAGGACCCACTCGGCGACCTCCTCGCGCGCTACGCACGCACCCACGGCCCGTTCACCTCCACCACCGCCGCCGCCCGCTTCGGTCTCGGCCCGGCCGTCACGGACGGAGCGCTGCAACGCCTCGCGGCGAACGGCCGCGTCGTCCAGGGGGAGTTCCACCCGGCGGGCATCGGCCAGGAGTGGTGCGACGCGACCGTGCTGCGCAGACTGCGGCGCCGTTCGCTCGCGGCCCTGCGCCACGAGTTGGAGCCGGTGCCGCCCGCCGCGCTGGCGCAGTTCCTGCCGCAGTGGCAGCACGTCGACAGCGGACACGGGCTGCGCGGCATCGACGGACTGGTGCGTGCCATCGAGCAGTTGCAGGGCGCCTCGGTGCCCGCCTCCGCCCTGGAGAAGCTGGTCCTGCCCTCCCGCGTCTCCGGTTACGCGCCCGCGCTGCTGGACGAACTCACCGCAGCAGGAGAGGTGGTGTGGGCCGGAGCCGGGGCGCTGCCGGGCAAGGACGGCTGGGTCTCGCTCTATCTCGCGGACGCGGCCCCGCTGCTCCTCCCGGACCCGCACCCCCTGGAACTGACCGCCCTGCACCAGTCGGTCCTGGACGCGCTCTCCGGGGGCTACGGACTGTTCTTCCGCCAGATCGCCGACCAGGTCCGCGCCACCACCCACCCCGACACCTCCGATCCCCAACTCGCGGACGCGGTCTGGGACCTGGCCTGGTCCGGGCGGCTCACGAACGACACGCTCGCACCGATGCGCGCTCTCCTGGGTTCGGGCCGCACAGCCGGGTCCACGGCGCACCGCGCCAAGCGCACGGTCCCGCGCGGCCGCTACGGCTCCCTGACCGGCACCGCACGCCCCCAGTCCCGTACGGGCCCGCCGACGGTGGCCGGCCGCTGGTCGCTGCTGCCCGCCCGTGAGCCCGACGCCACCGTGCGCGCCCACGCCCTGGCCCGCACGCTGCTCGACCGGCACGGCGTGGTGACCCGGGGCGCCGTCGCCGCGGAAGGCGTCGAAGGAGGCTTCTCCGCCGTGTACCGCATCCTGTCCGCCTTCGAGGACAGCGGCCAGGCACGCCGGGGTTACGTGGTGGAAGGACTGGGCGCCGCCCAGTTCGCGATGGACGGAGCGGTGGACCGCCTGCGCGCGGCGGCGAACGCGCGGGACCGGGGCGAATCCCTGACCGCCCAGGACCCCCGGGACGCCTTCCCAGGGCCGACCGGTTTCCCGGACACCCCCGGTTTCCTGGACGCACCCGGCCGCCCCCACACCAACGGCTTCCCCGGCGGTCACGATGCCGCGCACGCCCACGCCTTCCCCGACGACCTCGACGCGACGAGCCCGCTCGTTTTCCCCGGGACCGAGGACTCCCCCTTCGCCGACGGCCACGGCTTCGCGAGCGATCCCGCCCTCTCCCCCAACCGGTTCCGCGCCCGTTCCTCGTCCCGGGCCACCCCCCAGGCCGTGGTCCTGGCCGCCGCCGACCCGGCGAACGCGTACGGCGCGGCCCTTGGCTGGCCCGAGCCCCCCACCGGCTCCGGGCACAAGCCGGGCCGTAAGGCGGGCTCCCTGGTGGTGCTCGTCGACGGCGAGCTGACGCTGTACATGGAGCGCGGCGGCAAGACCCTGCTGGCCTGGCCCTCGGACCCGGACGGCTCGGTCATGGAGGACGCCCGTCTGCGTGCCGCCGCCGAAGCCCTCGCCGCGGCCGCCCGCGCGGGCTCCCTCGGCACGGTCACGGTGGAGCGCGTCAACGGCGCCTCCGCCCTGACATCCCCGATCGGCACGCTCCTGGAGAGCGCCGGCTTCATCGCCACTCCCCGGGGCCTGCGCCTGCGCGCATAACCACCCCGCCCACGCACCCCCCGTACCCGCATCCCGCCCCACCCCGCCGCGCCCCACCCCGACCCGTGACACCCTGGAACCCATGCCCGAAGGAGACACCGTCTGGCAGGCCGCGAGACGACTGCACACCGCCCTCGCGGGCAAGGTGCTGACCCGCTCCGACCTGCGAGTGCCCAAGTACGCCACCGCCGACCTCACCGGCCACACCGTCCTGGACGTCACCCCGCGCGGCAAGCACCTCCTCACCCGGATCGAGGGCGGCCTGACCCTGCACTCGCATCTGCGGATGGACGGCTCCTGGAAGGTGTACGCGAACGGCCGACCCTGGAGCGGCGGCCCCGCCCACCAGATCCGGGCGATCCTCGGCACCGCGGACCGCACGGCCGTCGGCTACCGGCTCCCCGTCCTGGAGCTGATCCGCACCGCGGACGAGACCCGCGCCGTCGGCCACCTCGGCCCCGACCTCCTCGGCCCGGACTGGAATCCCGACGACGCCTTGGAGAATCTCCTCCAGGACCCCACCCGCCCCCTCGGCGAAGCCCTCCTGGACCAGCGCAACCTCGCCGGAATCGGCAATGTCTACAAGAGCGAGCTGTGCTTCCTCCTCCGGGTCACTCCCTGGCTCCCCATCGGCGAGCTTCCCGCCGACCGCGCCGCCCAGCTCCCGGCCCTGGCCAAGAAGCTCCTGGAGGCCAACCGCGACCGCCCGACCCGCATCACCACCGGCCGCCGCGACCAGAACCTCTTCGTGTACGGCCGCGCACCCCGTCCCTGCCTGCGCTGCGGCACCTCGATCCGCCGGGCCGACCAGGGCGACGGCGCGCGGGAGCGCCCCACGTACTGGTGCCCGACGTGCCAGCCGGACCCGACTCCGCCGCCGGGCCGTATCCCGCCCCCGGGCGCCGGTCGATCCCGTACAACTCCCCACCGTACGACTAATTGACGGCCCGTCAGAAATCCTCGTACCGTCCCTTCATGCCCGTCAAGGCGTACGACCTCACCGGACGCACCGCATTCGTCACCGGAGCCGCGAGCGGAATCGGCCGCGCGTCAGCCGTCCTGCTCGCGGAGGCGGGGGCCACCGTCCACTGCGCGGACCACGACGCGCAGGGCCTGCACGAGACGGCCACCCTCATCAAGGCTGAGGGCGGCACGGCCCACACGCACCCGCTCGACGTCAGCGATCGCGCGCAGCTCCAGCAAGCCGTCGCGTCCTGCGAGCGACTCGACGTCATGGCGGCGGTCGCCGGGATCATGCACAGCAGCCCGGTCCTGGAAACCCGGGACGAGGACCTCGGCCGCGTCCTGGGCGTCAACTTCAAGGGCGTGCTGTACGCCTGCCAGGAAGCCGCCCGCCTCATGATCGCGAAGAGCGTACGCGGGAGCATCATCACGATGGCGTCCGGCGCCATCGACACCGGCGGCCCCGGCCTGCTCTGCTACGGCGCGGCGAAGGCGGCCGTCGTGCAGCTGACGAAGACCCTGGCGACCGAGATCGGCCCGCACGGCATCCGTGTCAACGCGGTCGCACCCGGCTGGACGCGTACGCCGATGACCGACCGTCACGGGGAGGCCCAGGCGCGCACCGAGGCGGTCATGGCCCGACTCTCGCCGCTGGGCCGGGTCGGCGAACCCGAGGACGTCGCGCACGCCGTGCTGTATCTGGCCTCCGACGCCTCGGTGTTCACGACGGGTCAGATCCTCCGCCCGAACGGCGGCGTAGCGATGCCTTGGTAGCCCCCGTCAACCCCCAGCGCACCCCCACACCGCCGCGACTCGCCGCCGCCACCCGACATCCGCCACACGGCATCGGCCCCCGGACCCAGCCCCGCCCCCGCCCCGCCGGCACCTCGACGCGCCCCCGGCACGCCCCGCGCACCGGAGCCCCGAGCACCACAGGCCCCCGAACGCGCCGTGCCCGTCCCCCACCCCCTCCACCGAGCGCCCCGCCCCTACGAAGCCCCCGGCTCGCGCGCCCCACGCGCCTCCCGCCGACGACGTGCCCTGGCACCGGCGCGCACGACCCCCGCCTTCGGCACACAGTGCACCGGCAGCAGGCTCAACCCCCATCCCCCGGCCGCGACCGCCCCCTCCAGCGCCCCGGCGTCGGGCACCAGCGCGAGCCGGAGAACCCCCCACCACCACAGTGCGCCGAGCCCCAGCGCAGCCCCCCAGCGCGCTATCCGCCCTGCCATGGTGTCCACCTCCAGCCCGAAGCTAGACCTGCGCTCTCACCCACCGGCAGGGCGCACCAACGGCACAGAGGCGCACCCACGGCACATACGAAGCCCGCCGTGGCGCCCCGCGGCCGCCACGAGGCGCCCGGCGGTCGCCGGCGTGAGCCGCCCGCCTCCGGGCGTCACCCGTTCTCCGCCTGGAACATCCAGTGATGCTTCTCGAGATCGGCCGTGATCTGGATGAAGATGTCCTGGCTCACCGGATCGGCTTCGCCGGTCGCGTCCACCCGCACCCGCATCCGGCTGATCACCGCGCTCAGCGCGTCCACGAGCATCCCCACGGCGTCGGTGTCCTTGATCCAGCCCTCGGGCGTCACACCGATGCCGCTGCTGGTGGCCACGGTCGCGGCCCGTCCGTCGGGTGGGACTCCCAGCGTCGAGGCGCGCTCCGCCACCGTGTCGGAGTGCAGCCGCGCGGTGTCCACGACCTCGTCGAGCTGAAGGTGGATCGAGCGGAAGCGCGGTCCGACCACGTTCCAGTGGACCTGCTTCGCGACCAGGGAGAGATCCACCAGGTCAACCAGCGCTCCCTGCAGGGCGCCGGACACGGTCCTAAGGTCCGCGTCGGACAACGGGCTCTTCACGACGTACATCGGGATCCTCCGATCCACTCGACCTCATCACATACGGCCTCATCAACCACGACCTCATCAACCATGGCATACACGAACAATTCGGGTCACCTGAAGCAAGTCGCGCCAGCGGTCTCCCAGAGACCCCCAGAGATCCCCAGAGGCCCTCAGAGACAGCGAAAGCCCCGGCCGAGTCGGCTCCAGGTCTTCCCTGGAGCAGCCCCGGCCGGGGCTTTCACAAGCGTGCTCAGCTCATGAGCGTGAACTCGTGAGCGTCAGGCGGCGACGACGTCGACCGCCTCGGCTGGCGCCTTGATGGTGACCCGTTCCGGTGGCACGCCGGTGACCGATACGGAATTCAGCATCGGACGGCGCACCGGTGTGCGCACCGGCTCGGTGGCCGCTGCAGACTGGGCCAGCTCGGCGAGAGCGAGCTCGTCGCTCACTTCCCGCATGAGCTCGGACATCCGTACGTCCAGCGCGTCGCAGATGGCGGAGAGCAGCTCGGAGGATGCCTCCTTCTGCCCCCGCTCCACCTCGGAGAGATAGCCGAGTGAAACTCGGGCGGACGAGGAGACTTCGCGCAGAGTACGGCCCTGGCGCTGGCGCTGCCGACGCAGCACGTCACCAAGCAGGCGACGGAGCAGAATCATCGGTGGCTCCCTCCTCGGACCGCGTAGCCGCATCCTTCACGCCCCACCGTACCGCCTTGCGCCGCGGCCGTGCGGGGAGCGATGTCGTGTTCACTCAGGGCTGCAAACATCAAAACCCCCCGTTCTGTTCCGTATCCTGTGCCCGCTCATTCCCGGTCTGTTCGCCCGCCAGCTCCTTCAGCAGCAGAGCGAGTACGCTCCGTACACTCTCCATACGGATTTCCGCCCGGTCGCCGTTCAACCGCAGCTGCATCACTTTCCCGCCGCCGGCAGCATGAAAATATGCCCGGGCGGGCCCGTCGACGGCCACGAAAACCGTCCCGACCGGCTGCCCGTCCTGCGGCTCGGGTCCCGCGACACCCGTCGTCGCGATTCCCCAGTCCGCGCCGAGCGCCTTGCGCACACCGGCCGCCATCTGGGCCGCGACCTGCGGATCCACCGCGCCGCGCTCGGCCAGCAGAGTGGCGTCGACACCCAGCAGTTCATGCTTGAGCGCGGTGGCGTACGCCGTCACGGAACCCCGGAAGGCCTGGGAGGCCCCGGGCGTCGCGGTGATCTCCGCCGCCACCAGACCACCGGTCAGCGACTCGGCGACGGCGAGCGTCTCGCCCCTCACCGTGAGTAGTCGCAGCACTTCGGCGGCCGTGGAACTCACCGTTCCGCCTCCTCGGCCGCCGCCTGCCGCTCGGCGATTCCACTCCGGCGCAGCACAATGGCCTGTCTCACGTAGTCGAGCCCGCTGACGACGGTCAGGACGACCGCCACCGCCATCACCCAGAACCTCAGGGTGGCCAGCGGCCCCGTCAGCGCCAGGACGTACATCCCGACCGCGGTGCCCTGCGCGAGGGTCTTCAGCTTGCCGCCGCGGCTGGCCGGAATGACCCCGTAGCGGATCACCAGGAAGCGCAGCAGGGTGATCCCGAGCTCGCGCCCGAGGATCACGCCCGTCACCCACCACGGCAGATCACCGAGGTAGGAAAGACAGATCAGCGCCGAGCCCATGATCGCCTTGTCGGCGATGGGGTCGGCGATCTTCCCGAAGTCGGTGACCAGGTTGTACGTACGCGCCAGGTGGCCGTCGAAGATGTCCGTGATCATGGCCACGGCGAAGGCCGCCCAGGCCCAGGCACGCCACACGGGGTCGTACCCGCCGTCGGCCAGCATCAGCGCCACGAAGCCCGGCACCAGCACGAGCCGGATCATGGTCAGGATGTTCGCGATGTTCCAGAGGCTGGCCTGATTGACAGCCGCAGCGCTCAGCTTCCCGCCCCGCGCCTGCTTGGAGCCCCCGGGAACGCCAGGAGCGCCCGCCGCGCCGTTCGCGCTGGGGGAGCCGCCCGCCGCGGACGCCGGGGCTCCGGTCATCTGGCCGCCTCCTCAGTACACGGGAGCGAGCCCAGAAGCGGCTCGGCCACCAGGTCGACACCTTCCGTACCGACCACCTTGGCCTCGACGATACGGCCGACCGTCAGCCCTTCGCCGCTCGTGAACAGCACCTGGCCGTCCGTCTCCGGCGCCTGGTGCGCGGCGCGGCCGTACGCGCCCTCGTCCCCGTCGAGCGACTCCACGAGCACGTACACGGTCTCCCCGACGCGCTCCTCGGCGCGCTGCGCGACCAGTTCCTCGGCGAGCCGGGACACACGCGCGAGGCGCTCGTCGACCACGTCCTGGTCGAGCTTGTTCTCGTAGGTCGCCGCCTCCGTGCCCTCCTCGTCGGAGTACCCGAAGACACCGATGGCGTCGAGGCGCGCGCCCGTGAGGAAGCGCTCCAGCTCCGCGAGGTCGGCCTCGGTCTCGCCGGGGAAGCCCACGATGAAGTTGGACCGCACACCGGCCTGCGGGGCCTTGGAGCGGATGGTGTCGAGCAGCTCCAGGAAGCGGTCGGTGTCGCCGAAGCGCCGCATCGCCCGCAGCACGTCGGGCGCGGAGTGCTGGAAGGACAGGTCGAAGTAGGGCGCGATGTTCGGCGTGGAGGTCAGCACGTCGATGAGCCCGGGGCGCATCTCGGCGGGCTGCAGGTAGCTCACGCGCACCCGCTCGACGCCGTCGATCTCGGCGAGCTCGGGCAGCAGGGTCTCCAGGAGGCGGATGTCGCCCAGGTCCTTGCCGTACGAGGTGTTGTTCTCGGAGACCAGCATGATCTCCTTGACGCCCTGCTCGGCCAGCCAGCGCGTCTCGTTCAGCACGTCGCTGGGGCGGCGCGAGATGAAGGATCCCCGGAAGGACGGGATGGCGCAGAAGGAGCAGCGCCGGTCGCAGCCGGAGGCGAGCTTCACCGAGGCGACCGGGGAGCCGTCCAGGCGCCGGCGCAGGGGCGCACGGGGGCCGGAGACCGGGGCGACGCCCTCCGGAAGGTCCGAGGGGGCCCCGTGGCCGGGAAGGGCCACCTCCTCGCCCGCGCTCTGCCGCTCGGCGGGGCTGATCGGCAGCAGCTTGCGCCGGTCGCGCGGGGTGTGGGAGGCGTGGATGCCGCCGTTCAGGATGGTCTGGAGGCGGTCGGAGATGTCCGCGTAGTCGTCGAAGCCCAGCACACCGTCAGCCTCGGGGAGGGCTTCGGCGAGTTCCTTGCCGTACCGCTCGGCCATGCAGCCCACCGCCACGACGGCCTGGGTTCTGCCATGCCCCTTGAGGTCATTGGCTTCCAGGAGGGCGTCGACGGAGTCCTTCTTGGCGGCCTCGACGAAGCCACAGGTGTTGACGACGGCGACGTCCGCTTCTTCGGCGTCCTCCACGAGTTGCCAGCCGTCCGCCTCCAAGCGGCCTGCGAGCTCCTCCGAGTCCACCTCGTTACGGGCGCAGCCAAGGGTGACGAGTGCGACGGTACGGCGTTCAGGCATGAGCTCAAGACTACTTTGTCTCACTGACAGCCCACGTCGACGGGGTTGGCCGATCTTGGCCAACCCCGTACCCGCCTGTGCGGTGAGCTCTTTGTGCGCCCGGCTCGTGCGCCCGTTGTCCGACCCTCACGGCCGTCCGAAGTCATCCGACGACGGGGTCGCCCTTCGTGTAGGTCAGTCGCTCGACCTGGCCGGGCTGGAACTGGTCGTCGATCTTCTTGCCGTTCACGTACAGCTTGATGGCGCCCGCGTCGCCGAGCACCAGGTCGATCTTCGTCTTGTCCTGGAAGGTCTTGGACTCACCCTGCTTGAGCAGACCGTCGAAGAGGAGCCGACCGTTGTGGTCCTTGGCGGAGATCCAGCTGCGCCCGTCGGGGGCGCTCACCTGGACGGTCACCTTGTCCTGCGGGGCGGCCGCGATGGCGCTGTCGGTGGGCTCGGGCTTCGGGTCGGCTGGTTTGCTGATCTTGGGGCTGGCGGAGGTGGTGGATGTACTGGCGGTCGGTGTGGAGCCCTCGGCGACCGACGACTTCGCGTCGCTCCCACCGCTGCCCTTGACCACGGTGAACCCGACGAAGCCGATCACGGCGACGATGGCCGCGACCATGGCGGCGGTCCAGTTCGGCCCGCGGCGCTCGGGACGGATGCGTTCCGCCTCGAACAGCGGGGCGGCGGGGGTCGGCGCGGGACGCCCGCCGTGTTCGGCGTCGTAGCGGGCGAGCAGCGGGGCCGGATCGAGGCGCACGGCCCGGGCCAGCGTCCGGATGTGACCGCGCGCGTAGACGTCACCGCCGCAGGGGGCGAAGTCGTCCTGTTCGATCGCGTGCACGATGGCGATACGGACCCGGGTGGCGTTGCTGACGTCGTCGACGGTCAGTCCGGCCTCGGTGCGAGCCTGCCGCAGGGCGCGACCGACCGAGAGGCCTTCTTCGCGGTGCTCTTCGAACGGGCGCTCGTCTTCAGGGGAGTTACCGTCAAGGGAGTTGCCGATGGACACGGGGGCGCCTTTCGAGCGTGTAGCCACCTGTGCTGGAGGTTCAGTTTAGGGGGGGTACGAAAGGGTGGGGCAACCGGGCGGTGGGACTTTGTACGCCATCAGAATGGCCGGTCATCCTGATGTGGGGACAGTGACCTGTCCCCTCGCTCAACTTGACGTACGACGGGGGGAAACGGTTGCCCGTCCTTGCCTTACGGGTGAGTCACGTTCGAATATCCACGTGTCACGGAGCGAACCGTCCGCGCCATGACCGCGCCGCCGAGATCTCACCCGTACGGTGACCGAGCTGTCCCGTTTTCCTCCGCCGAAAGCCCTACGCTCCAGCTTCCCCACGAATCACGGCGAGCACTCCATCCAGCTCGTCGGCCTTCACAAGAACGTCACGCGCCTTGGAGCCCTCGCTGGGCCCGACGATGCCGCGGGACTCCATGAGGTCCATCAGCCGCCCGGCCTTGGCGAAGCCGACCCGCAGCTTGCGCTGCAGCATCGAGGTGGAACCGAACTGCGAGGTGACGACCAGTTCGGCGGCGGCGCACAACAGGTCGAGGTCGTCGCCGATGTCCTCGTCGATCTCCTTCTTCTGCTTGGTGCCCACAGTGACGTCGTCCCGGAAGACCGGCGCCATCTGGTCCTTGCAGTGCTGCACGATGGCCGCGACCTCGTCCTCGGTGACGAAGGCGCCCTGCATACGGGTGGGCTTGTTGGCCCCCATCGGCAGGAAGAGCCCGTCGCCCTTGCCGATCAGCTTCTCGGCACCCGGCTGGTCGAGGATGACGCGCGAGTCCGCCAGCGACGACGTGGCGAAGGCGAGCCGGGACGGCACGTTCGCCTTGATCAGACCGGTGACGACGTCCACGGAGGGCCGCTGGGTGGCGAGCACCAGGTGGATGCCGGCCGCGCGCGCGAGCTGGGTGATACGCACGATCGCGTCCTCGACGTCGCGCGGGGCGACCATCATCAGGTCGGCGAGCTCGTCGACGATCACCAGCAGGTACGGGTACGGCGTCAGCTCGCGCTCACTGCCCTCGGGCAGCTTCACCTTGCCGTTCCTGATGGCCTCGTTGAAGTCGTCGATGTGCCGGTAGCCGAACGCCGCGAGGTCGTCGTAGCGCAGATCCATCTCCCGTACGACCCACTGCAGTGCCTCGGCGGCCCGCTTCGGGTTGGTGATGATCGGCGTGATCAGGTGCGGGATGCCCTCGTACGCGGTCAGCTCGACCCGCTTGGGGTCGACGAGGACCATCCGGACGTCCTCGGGGGTCGCCCGGACCATCACGGACGTGATGAGGCAGTTAATGCACGAGGATTTACCGGAACCGGTGGCTCCGGCGACGAGCACGTGCGGCATCTTCGCCAGGTTGGCCATCACATAGCCGCCCTCGACGTCCTTGCCGAGCGCGACCAGCATCGGGTGGTCGTCCTCAGCCGCGTCCGCGAGGCGCAGCACGTCACCAACGTTGACCATCTCGCGGTCGGTGTTGGGAATCTCGATACCCACCGCCGACTTGCCCGGGATCGGGCTGATGATCCGCACGTCGGGGCTGGCGACGGCGTACGCGATGTTCTTGGTGAGCGCCGTGATCCGCTCGACCTTCACGGCGGGACCGAGCTCGACCTCGTAGCGCGTGACCGTCGGACCACGCGTGAAGCCGGTGACGGCGGCGTCGACCTTGAACTCCATGAAGACGTTCTGGAGCGAGGCGACGATCGCGTCGTTGGCGGCGCTGCGCGTCTTGCCGGGCCCGCCGCGCTCCAGTAGGTCGAGCGAGGGCAGGGAGTACGTGATGTCGCCGGACAGCTGGAGCTGCTCGGCGCGCGGGGGCAGGTCGCGGGGCGCGTCGGGCGCCGACTTGGTGAGGTCGGGCACGACGGACTCGACGGCCAGGGCCTCCTGCTTGGGCCGCTTGGCACCCGGGACGACCTTGGCGCGCGCGGCCGGCACCGGGGTCGTCTCCTCGTAGCCGTCGCGCTCCACCGTGACGCCGTGCGTCAGATCGGCGACCAGCGGAGAGGGCGGCATCCCGTGCAGCACGGCCCCGTCGAGCGCCGCGGCGGCCGCCGCGGCGACGTCCACCGCGTCCATGGGCCGGTTCATGTCGGGCTGCTGCACAGCGGGCCGCCGGGGACGGCCACGGCGCTTGGTAAGTGCCTCCTCCTCGGCGCTCTCCGGGTCGTACCCCTCAGGAGCCTGTGAACGCCGCCGGGAGCGGGCGGGAAGCCCCTCGCGCCACTGCTCGTCGTAGCGCTCGTCGTCCTCGCCCAGGGCGTCCTCGTCGAAGTCGGCCTGGACGATGCCCAGCTTCTGTCCGAGGAGCCGCAGCCGCTGCGGGATCGCGTTGACGGGGGTCGCCGTGACGACCAGCAGGCCGAAGATCGTGAGCAGCACGAGCAGCGGTACGGCGAGAACCTCGCCCATCGTGTACGTCAGCGGGGTGGCCGCCCCCCAGCCGATGAGCCCGCCCGCGTCCCTTATCGCCTGCATGCCGTCGCTGCGCGCGGGCGCCCCGCAGGCGATGTGGACCTGGCCGAGCACGCCGATGACGAGCGCGGACAGGCCGATCACGATGCGCCCGTTGGCCTCCGGCTTCTCGGGGTGCCGGATGAAGCGGGCGGCGATGACCGCGAGCAGTATCGGTACGAGCAGGTCGAGGCGGCCGAAGGCGCCCGTCACCAGCATCTCGACAAGGTCGCCGACGGGCCCGTGCAGGTTGGACCACGTGCCCGCCGCGACGATCAGCGCGATCCCGATCAGCAGGAGCGCGAGTCCGTCCTTGCGGTGCGCCGGGTCGAGCCCCTTCGCGCCCCGTCCTATGCCGCGGAACATCGCGCCGACGGCGTGCGCGATGCCCAACCACACGGCGCGTGCGAGCTTGTACACACCCGCGGTGGGGTTGGGCGCCGACGGGGGTGGGGCCTTCTTCACCGCGACCTTCTTGGCGGGCGCCTTCTTGGCGGCTGCCTTTTTCGCGGGGGCCTTCTTCGCCGGAGCCTTCGTCGGAGCGGCCGCCTTCTTCGCGGGCGGCTTCTTGGCTGCGGACTGACGTGAGGCCATGTGTGTGAGGTTACCGGTGCAGACGACAGCGGACACGTGTGCCTACAGCTTCACCCGTTCGTGTCGCCCGTACCAGGGATCAGAACTGACGCGCGCTCACCGCGAACGACGGACTGCTCGAGGGTCAGTTCTGCGACTCGAGGGTCAGTTCTGCGACGGCACCGACGGTGCCCCGCTTCCCGTGCCCGGCTCCAACGCGTCCAGCGCCCTGCGCAATCCCGTGAGTTTGCGTTCGAGATGGGCCGCGGTCGCCACCGCCGCCGCGTCCGCCGAGTCGTCGTCGAGCTGCTTGGACAGCGCCTCGGCCTGCTCCTCAACGGCCGCGAGCCGCGCGGAGAGTTCGGCGAGGAGACCGGCCGGTTCCTTGGCCGAGCCGAGCGCCGTCTTACCGCCGCCCTCCAGCTGCAGCCGCAGCAGCGCCGCCTGCTCACGCAGTTGGCAGTTCTTCATGTACAGCTCGACGAAGACGGAGACCTTCGCGCGCAGCACCCATGGGTCGAACGGCTTGGAGATGTAGTCCACCGCACCCGCCGCGTACCCCCGGAAGGTGTGGTGCGGACCGTGGTTGATCGCGGTGAGAAAGATGATCGGGATGTCCCGCGTCCGTTCTCGCCGCTTGATGTGTGCCGCGGTTTCGAACCCGTCCATTCCAGGCATCTGGACGTCCAGCAGAATGACCGCGAAGTCGTCGGTCAGTAGCGCCTTGAGCGCTTCCTCTCCGGACGATGCCCGTACCAGTGTCTGATCGAGCGCGGAGAGGATCGCCTCCAGCGCCAGCAGATTCTCCGGCCGGTCATCGACCAGAAGGATCTTGGCCTTCTGCACCATGGCCCGCCCTCCTCGCCCCGGCAGTGCACCGGGCGCCGCCCCAGGGGACGACTCCCTTGCGTCGCCCGTCCTTGTGCCGGTCATGGTAGCCGCACCCCGCCTGTCGCCACACCCTGTCACCGCGATGTCACCGTGCACCTAGCAGAAACGTAGCGGGAGACCAGAAGGTTCCCCGAATCCCGTGCTTCTACACGGCTTCGGCCACAGTCAGTTATACGACGTCGGGCGCCTCGCGCCGCGGCCGCGGCGCGCACAGCCGGACTTCCCGGCCGTCCACACCGCCCCACGGCACCCGTCCCGCTCACTCCTCGCGCATCCACTGCTCCATCACGGAGAGCAGATGATCGGGATCGACCGGCTTGGTGACGTAGTCGGACGCCCCGGACTCGATGGCCTTCTCCCGGTCGCCCTTCATCGCCTTCGCCGTGAGCGCGATGATCGGCAGTCCGGCGAACTGCGGCATCCGTCGAATCGCCGTCGTCGTGGCATAGCCGTCCATCTCGGGCATCATGATGTCCATCAGAACGACCGTCACGTCGTCGTGCTGCTCCAGCACCTCGATGCCCTCACGGCCGTTCTCCGCGTACAGCACCGACAGGCCGTGCTGCTCCAGGACGCTGGTGAGCGCGAACACGTTGCGGATGTCGTCGTCGACAATCAGCACCTTCTCGCCCTCGAACCGGATGCCTCGACGCGGCTGCGCCGCCGCCTCCTGCCGGCCCCCGGCCGCCCACTGGTCCTGAGACGCGCCCGCGGCCCCGTTCGGCCCCGGCAGCCCCGGGCGCTGTTCGGTCGCGGGCAGCGCCCTGCGGCGCCGCCTGAAGAGTGCGGCAGGCCCGTTCTGCGTCTCCTGGTACGACTTCACCTCGGCCGGCGTCTCGATGCCGACCCCGGACAGCTCCGCCTCGGAGGCGAGCAGTTCCCCGGTCTCCAGCGTGGGCGCGAGCTGCCCGTAGCCCTGCGGGGGCAGTTCGCTCGGGTGCAGCGGCAAATACAGCGTGAACGTCGAACCTCGTCCCGGCTCACTCTGAGCGTAGATCTCACCGCCCAGCAGACGGGCGATCTCCCTCGAGATGGACAGCCCCAGACCCGTACCGCCGTACTTCCTGCTCGTCGTGCCGTCCGCCTGCTTGAAGGCCTCGAAAATCACCCGCATCTTGCTGGCGGCAATCCCGATGCCGGTGTCGGTCACCGAGAACGCGATCAGACCGGCGTCCGCGTCCCGCAGCGAACCCGCTTCCAGGAGCTGCTCCCGGATCGCCACCGGGACATCCGCGCCGGCGGGCCGGATCACCAATTCGACCGCTCCGGAGTCGGTGAACTTCACCGCGTTGGAGAGCAGGTTGCGCAGCACCTGAAGGAGCCGCTGCTCGTCGGTGTGCAGCGTCGCGGGCAGTTCCGGCGACACCCGGACGGAGAAGTCGAGACCCTTCTCCGCGGTCAGCGGACGGAAAGTGGCCTCTACGTAGTCGACGAGTTGGACCAGCGCGATACGGGTCGGCGACACGTCCATCTTGCCCGCCTCGACCTTCGACAGATCGAGGATGTCGTTGATCAGCTGGAGTAGGTCGGAACCCGCTCCGTGGATCGTTTCCGCGAACTCGACCTGCTTCGGAGTCAGGTTCGACTCGGCGTTGTCGGCGAGCAACTTCGCGAGGATCAGCAGGGAGTTGAGCGGTGTCCGCAGCTCGTGCGACATGTTCGCCAGGAACTCGCTCTTGTACCGCATGGAGACCGCGAGCTGCTCGGCACGCTCCTCCAAGACCTGCCGCGCCTCCTCGATCTCGGTGTTCTTGACCTCGATGTCGCGGTTCTGCTGGGCCAGCAGCTCGGCCTTCTCCTCCAGTTCGGCGTTGGAGTCCTGGAGCGCCTTCTGCCGGTTCTCCAACTCCGCCGAGCGCTCCCGCAGCTGCTCGGTGAGCTCCTGCGACTGCTTGAGCAGCACCTCCGTCTTGGTGTTGACGGAGATGGTGTTGACGCTCGTCGCGATCATCTCGGCGATCTGGTTCAGGAAGTCCTTCTGGATCTGCGTGAACGGCGTGAAGGACGCCAGCTCGATCACGCCCAGCACGGTCCCCTCGAAGAGCACCGGAAGCACGATCACCTGCGCCGGAGGCGCCTCGCCGAGCCCGGACGAGATCTTCAGATAACCACTCGGCGCGTTCTCCACCAGAATCGTGCGCTTCTCCTGGGCGGCCGTCCCGATCAACGCCTCACCGGGCCGGAACGACGTCGGCATGGAGCCCATCGAGTAGCCGTACGAGCCGAGCATGCGCAGCTCGTACGCGTCCTCGTCGTTGCCCGCCTCCTTGCCGTCGACCAGCGGCATGGAGAGGAAGAACGCACCGTGCTGCGCCGAGACCACCGGCGTCAGCTCGCTCATGATCAGCGATGCCACGTCGTCGAGATCGCGGCGCCCCTGCATCAGGGCGGAGATCCGGGCGAGGTTGCCCTTGAGCCAGTCCTGCTCCTTGTTGGCGATGGTGGTGTCGCGCAGGTTGGCGATCATCTTGTTGATGTAGTCCTGAAGTTCCTGGATCTCGCCCGAGGCGTCCACGTCGATCTTCAGATTCAGGTCACCGCGGGTCACCGCGGTCGCCACGCGCGCGATGGCACGCACCTGCCGGGTCAGGTTCCCGGCCATCTCGTTCACCGACTCGGTGAGGTCGCGCCAGGTGCCGTCGACATCACGCACCCGCGCCTGGCCGCCCAGTTGCCCTTCGGTACCCACCTCGCGCGCGACTCGGGTGACCTCCTCGGCGAACGACGACAGCTGGTCGACCATCGTGTTGATGGTGGTCTTCAGCTCCAGGATCTCGCCACGCGCGTCGATGTCGATCTTCTTGGTCAGGTCACCCTTGGCGATGGCCGTGGTGACCATCGCGATGTTGCGCACCTGACCGGTCAGGTTGGACGCCATCCCGTTCACGGACTCGGTGAGGTCCTTCCACGTACCGGCGACTCCCGGAACCTGCGCCTGACCGCCGAGGATGCCGTCCGTACCCACCTCGCGGGCCACCTTGGTGACCTGCTCGGCGAACGAACTCAGCGTCTTCACCATCGTGTTGAAGGTGTCGGCGAGCTGCGCGACCTCGCCGCGCGCCTCGATCGTCACCGTCCGGGTCAGGTCTCCATTGGCGACGGCCGCCGCCACCTGCGAGATGTTCCGGACCTGCATGGTCAGGTTGTAGGCCATCAGGTTGACGTTGTCGCTGAGGTCCTTCCAGATGCCCGTGACCCCGGGCACCCGCGCCTGACCGCCCAACTGGCCCTCGGTGCCCACCTCACGGGCCACCCGGGTCACCTGCTCGGCGAACGACGACAGCTGGTCGACCATCGTGTTGACCGTGGTGACCAGTTCGAGGATCTCACCCTTGGCGTCGACGGTGATCTTCTTGGACAGATCACCCATGGCGACCGCGGTCGTGACCTCCGCGATGTTGCGCACCTGAATCGTCAGGTTGTTCGCCATGAAGTTCACGGACTGCGTGAGGTCCTTCCAGGTCCCGGAGACGCCCTGGACCTCGGCCTGCCCGCCGAGCCGACCCTCCGTACCCACCTCACGGGCCACCCGCGTCACCTGCTCGGCGAAGTTCGAGAGCTGGTCCACCATCGTGTTGAGGGTGTTCTTCAACTCCAGGATCTCGCCACGCGCGTCCACGTCGATCTTCTGCGACAGGTCACCCCGCGCCACCGCGGTCGCGACCTGCGCGATGTTGCGCACCTGGGCGGTGAGGTTGCCCGCCATGCCGTTCACGGAGTCCGTCAGGTCGCGCCACACACCGGCGACGCCGGGCACCTGCGCCTGGCCGCCGAGGCGGCCCTCCGTACCCACCTCACGGGCCACCCGCGTCACCTGGTCCGCGAAGGCGGAGAGCTGGTCGACCATCGTGTTGATGGTGTTCTTCAACTCCAGGATCTCGCCACGCGCGTCCACGTCGATCTTCTGCGACAGGTCACCCCGCGCCACCGCCGTCGTGACCTGCGCGATCTGCCGTACCTGCGAGGTGAGGTTCCCCGCCATGAAGTTGACGGAGTCGGTGAGTTCCTTCCACGTACCGGACACGCCGTCGACGCGGGCCTGACCGCCGAGGCGGCCCTCCGTGCCCACGTCCCGGGCCATCCGGGTCACCTGGTCGGCGAAGGACGACAGCTGGTCCACCATCGTGTTCACGGTGTTCTTCAGCTGGAGCATCTCGCCGGAGACGTCGACCGTGACCTTCTGCGACAGATCGCCGTTGGCCACCGCCGTCGTCACCTGCGCGATGTTGCGGACCTGACCCGTCAGGTTCCGGAACGCCGTGTTGACGGAGTCGGTGAGGTCCTTCCACGTACCGGCCACACCGGGCACCTGCGCCTGGCCGCCCAGTTCACCCTCGACACCGACCTCGCGCGCCACGCGCGTGACCTCGACACCGAACGAGGACAGCTGGTCGACCATCGTGTTGACGGTGTTCTTCAGCTCCAGCATCTCGCCGGCGACCTCGACGCTGACCTTCTGGGAGAGGTCACCGTTGGCCACGGCCGTCGTCACCGCGGCGATGTCCCGCACCTGGGTCGTGAGGTTCCTGAAGACCGTGTTGACGGAGTCCGTCAGGTCCTTCCAGGTCCCCGCGGCCCCCGGCACGTTCGCCTGCCCGCCGAGCCGCCCCTCGCCGCCTACCTCGTTGGCCACGCGTGTGACCTCGTCCGCGAACGTCCGCAGCGTCTCGGTCATCTGGTTGATCGTCTCGGCGAGCTGCGCGACCTCGCCGCGTGCGGAAACCGTCACCTTCTGCGACAGGTCGCCGCTCGCGACGGCCGTCGTCACCTGAGCGATCCCACGCACCTGGGCCGTGAGGTTGCCGGCCATCAGGTTCACCGAATCGGTGAGGTCCTTCCACACGCCGGCCACACCGGGCACCTGCGCCTGGCCGCCGAGCTCGCCCTCGGTGCCCACCTCACGGGCGACTCGCGTCACCTCGGAGGAGAACGACGACAGCTGGTCCACCATCGTGTTGACGGTGTTCTTCAGCTCCAGCATCTCGCCGGCCACATGCACCGTGACCTTCCGCGACAGGTCGCCCTTGGCGACCGCCGTCGTCACGAGAGCGATGTCACGTACCTGAGCCGTCAGCCGGTACGCCATGGTGTTGACCGAATCCGTGAGGTCCTTCCACGAACCGGACATTCCACGCACCCGGGCCTGCCCACCCAGCTTGCCCTCGGTGCCCACCTCGCTGGCCACCCGCGTGACCTCATCGGTGAACGTCGACAGCTGGTCGACCAGGTTGTTGACCGTCCGTCCGACCTTCAGGAACTCTCCGCGCAGCGGATGCCCGTTGCCGTCCGCCGCCTGCGCCCGCAGCTCCATACGCGGCGACAGATCACCGTCCGCCACGGCGGACAGCACCCGGCCGACCTCGGAGACCGGTCGTACGAGGTCGTCGACGAGCGCGTTCGACGCGTCGATCGCCGCACCCCAGGAACCCTCGCAGGCGCCCGACTCCAGCCGCTCCGTGAGCTTTCCCTCACGCCCGACCACGCGCCGCACCCGCGACAGCTCACCCGTCAGATGCAGATTCCGGTCGGCCACCTCATTGAAGACAGCCGCGATCTCCGACATCACGCCATCGCCGGAGACCGTGAGGCGCTTGCGGAAATTGCCGTCCCGCATCGACACCAGCGCGGCCAGCAGCCTGTTCAGGGCAGCCGTGTCCACCTCAGTGGTGCCATTGCGTGGTGTGCGCCGGTTGTTCAGGGACTGTCCGTCTTCTGCGCGCGTCTTACTGCCCCGCGTCGCTGCGCCAGACTCCACTGTGTCCCTCCCGCAAGGGTCGACCATTACTGCTCGGCGTACTCGGGTACTGCTCGCTCGTGTATTTCTGCTCGTGCTCAGGTACTACTTGCTCGTGCTCCGGTACCGCTTGCTCTGCGAACCGGCAGGCACTCGGCCCGACCGACGTTCTCACTGGAGCTTGCCCAGTGTTTCACCCCGGCTGAACCAGGCCATAACAGTTCGGCAGCTTCGCACATCGTCCGCACACCGCCCGGAGGCGGGCACAGCCTCGTCAGGACGGAATCACAGGCACCTGTCCGAACGGAAACTCTGCCCCTCTCCCGACGGAAACACTGGTGACCGGCATCCGCATGGACGGCGAAGGTAAGTAACCTTGCATGCGGCTGTCCAGCCAAACCGGTTTGTCCGGCCTGGGCGGTGGCACGAGAACGAGCGGGCAGGCATCGGAGGGGCACCGCACCATGACCACCGGACTGCATTCTGGGGAACAGCCCCAGGATCCTCGGCCGACGGGGAACCAGGCACTGCCCCGGCAGGAGCGGGTGGGCCTCGGAGCCCCGCACGCCGACAACCGGACAAGGAGTTCTGTGATCACCGCGCGCGCGGCCGCCAGTTTCGATCCCGTCGGGCGATCGGTGGCGACCGCCAGATCCTTCGTCCGCGACACCCTCCAGGGCTGGGGCTTCGCCGACATCGTCGATGACGCGGTGGTCCTGACCAGCGAACTCGTCACCAACGCTGTCGTACATGCGGGCACCTCCGCGGACGTCCTGTGTCTGCGCAGCGACGAAGGCGTACGCATCGAGGTGGCGGACCGCTACCCGGAACGTGAAATTCCACTCCAGGTGACGGCTGTGAACATGGGCAGCCCCGACCGCGAGGGCGGGCGCGGGCTCCAGTTGTGCGCGGCCCTCGCCGGCCGCTGGGGCGTCGACTACTCCCCCACGCACAAGCAGGTCTGGTTCCACCTCGACCTGCCCGAGCGCCCGGTCGGCACCCGCACCGCGGGCCCCGCCCTCCCCGCCGACCTCCTGCCGCTCGCCGACGCCCGCGTCCGCGTCGCGGTGGTCCAGATCGACCGCACCGGCGCCATCTCGGCCTGGAACGAGGACGCGGAAGACCTCTTCGGGTACGCCGGCGAGCAGGTCATCGGCAAGCCCCTCACCGACCTCGCCGCCTGGCCGCACACCCCGGGCACCAGCACGGGCATCGTCGAGGCCCTCCAACTCTCGCGCTGGGAAGGCAGTTACGGAATCCGCAGCGCGAGCGGCCGCGTGACCCCGGTCTACGCCTCCCACCTCCGCGTCCGCGACACCGGCGGCGAACCCTCCACGGTCTGCCTCCTCGTACGCGACCACGAACGGGCGGTCCTGCAGACCCCGTTGCGGGCCTCGGCCACCGACACGACGACCAGCTCCGAGGGCCAGGCCACGGACCCCTTCGAGGTCTTCATCGGCTCCCCCGCCCCGGACGACCTGGACGGCCTCCTCCAGCGCACGGTGGAGCGCGCCCGCGACATGCTCGACGGCGACTCCGCCTTCCTGCTCCTCGCGACCGACGACGAGACCGAGTTGGAGGTACGCGCCTCGACGGGCCTGCCCTCCGCCCGCCAGCGCTTCGCCCGCGTCCCCGTCGAGGCGGGCCCCGGCCGCTACGGCTCGGCCCGCATGCCCGCCGTGCACGAGGACCTGACGGTCGTCCCCGGCGCCGTACCGCTGCTGGCCGGCACCGGCATGCGCTCGGTCGTCACGGTCCCGCTGAAGGTCGAGGGCCGCCTCACCGGCTCCCTCGGTGTCGCGGCCGAAGGACCCGCCCGCTACTCCAACGAGGAGGCCCTGCGCCTCCAGTTCGCCGCCGACCGCATCGCGCTCGCGGTGGAATCGGCCCGTCTGGGAGAGCTGGAACGCCTGCGCCGCGGCTCACTGAGCTTCCTCGTCGAGGCCTCCGACCTCCTCGCCGGCACCCTGGACCGAGACCAGACCCTCGCCCTCATGGCCCAGATGACGGTCCCGACCCTCGCCACCTGGTGCGCCGTCTACACGATCGCCGACCAGGCCTCGGACCCGTACCTCTCGTACGTCCTGCACGAGGACGAGGAGCGCATCGACGGCCTCAAGGCCCTCCTCTCGAAGATCGCCCCGCCGGACCCGGTCCCCACCCCCGGCGCCCGCATCTGGGCGGCCCCCGGCGAAGCGGCCCACCAGGCGGCCCTGCGCACCTCCATGCGCAGCCTGGGCCTCGGCGCGCCCGCCTCGGTCACCTCCGGCATCGGTACGACCCTGGCGACGGCCGCGGCGGTCGGCGGCGAGACCGTCGTCCTGCCCCTGGTCGCCCGCAACCGCGTCATCGGCATGCTGACACTCGGCAAGCCCTCCGACGAACACTTCCGCCAGGAGATCCTGGAACTGGCCGAGGACCTGTCCCGCAGGGCCGCCCTGGCCCTCGACAACGCCCGCCTGTACTCGGAGCGCACGGCCATCAGCCAGTCCCTCCAGCGCAGCCTCCTGCCGCCCGACCTCCCGCACATCGACGGCGTCGAGGTCGAGGTCATCTACCGCGCGGCCGGCGAGGGCAACGAGGTCGGCGGCGACTTCTACGACCTCTTCCCCATCCGCGACGGTGTCTACGGCTTCGCCATCGGCGACGTCTGCGGTACGGGCCCGGAGGCGGCGGCGGTCACGGGCCTCGCCCGGCACGCCCTGCGCCTCCTGGCCCGCGAGGGCTTCGGTGGCCCGGCGGTCCTGGAGCGCCTGAACTCCGCGATCCTGGACGAGGGCGCCCGCAGCCGCTTCCTGACTCTGCTCTACGGCGAGTTGTGGCCCCAGGAGGACGGCAGCGCCATGCTGAAGGTGGTCTGCGCGGGCCACCCGCTCCCGCTCCGCCTGCGCCAGGACGGCACCGTGGAGGCGGCCGCCGAACCGCAGCCCCTCCTCGGCGTCATGGAGGACCTGGAGCTGTACGAGCAGACCGTCACCCTCGATCCCGGCGACGTGCTGCTGTGCGTGACGGACGGCGTCACCGAACGCCGCGAGGGCACCCGCATGTTGGGCGACGACGGCCTCACGGACGTCCTCACCACCTGTACGGGCCTCACGGCGGGAGCGGTGGCCGCCCGCATCATGCGCGCGGTCGAGCGCTTCGCCTCCGACGCCCCGTCCGACGACATGGCGATTCTGGCGATGCGGGTGCCGGGTCTGCAGCGGGACTGAGGTCGGGCTCGACTCCGGGGACATGGCTCCGGAGTCGACGCCGGGATACGACAAAGGCCCCCGCCCGTAAGGGCGGAGGCCTTTTCTGTCTGAGCCCCCCAACGGAATCGAACCGTTGACCTTCTCCTTACCATGGAGACGCTCTGCCGACTGAGCTAGGGGGGCCTGTCACCATTTCGAGGTTTCCCTCGCGGCAACGGAATAGATCATACCCCGAACAGAAGCGTGCTCCCAACCAGTCTCGCTGGATCAGAACGCGGGCTGCAGCAATCCTCCGAGCGCATTGCACGCGGACACGATCCGCTGCATCTCCCGCTTCGTCAACGACGCGTCCACAGGCAGCGCCAGGGTCTCGTCGGCGGCCCGCTCCGTCTCCGGGAGGTGCACGTCCCGACGGAACCCGGGCAGCCGGTGCACGGGCGTCTTCACCGGCACCCTGCACTCAACTCCCTTGGCCCGTATGGCCCGCGCGAAGGCGTCCCGGTCCGGTCGCCCATTGCCCGGCACACGCACGACGTACTGCTGATACGTGTGCCCGTCGCCACCATCGGGCGTACACACTCCGCTCAGCCGCCCGTCAAGATAGGCCGCCCGTTCCCTGCGCTGCGCGATCTCGTCGAACGGCGCCTCGGACTCGCCCAGTTCCAGCACCAGGAGCCCGTGCCGCTGCCCGACCTCCCGCAGCCGCGCCATGTCGGCCGACCGACCGAAGCGGTGTACGACGACGACGGCCGTCGACCGCGGGGTCACGGCCGCCTCGACAGCGCCGGCGTCAAGGCAGTACGTCATCGGGTCTATGTCGGCGAAGACAGCCGACGCACCGACCTGGGTCGCGGCCTCCGCGACCTCGACGTTCCCGAACGCCGGCACGATGACCTCGTCGCCGACTCCGACACCCGCGGCCCTGAGCATTGCAGCAGTACCCATGCCGCGGATGTTTGTCGCGCAAAGTGAACGCAAAGTGTCGGACAACAAAAAAGAGCTGGTCCCCGAACCGAAGTTCGGGGACCAGCTCTTTTAATATGAGTTCGGCGGCGTCCTACTCTCCCACAAGGTCCCCCCTGCAGTACCATCGGCGCTGTGAGGCTTAGCTTCCGGGTTCGGAATGTAACCGGGCGTTTCCCTCACGCTATGACCACCGAAACACTATGAAACTGTAACTACCGCACCACACCCAGTGGCCCTGGGAATGGGGTTGTTCGTGGTTTCAGAACCAACACAGTGGACGCGAGCAACTGAGGACAAGCCCTCGGCCTATTAGTACCGGTCACCTCCAGCGGTTACCCGCCTTCCAGATCCGGCCTATCAACCCAGTCGTCTACTGGGAGCCTTAACCCCTCAAGGGGGTGGGAGTCCTCATCTCGAAGCAGGCTTCCCGCTTAGATGCTTTCAGCGGTTATCCCTCCCGAACGTAGCCAACCAGCCATGCCCTTGGCAGGACAACTGGCACACCAGAGGTTCGTCCGTCCCGGTCCTCTCGTACTAGGGACAGCCCTTCTCAAGACTCCTACGCGCACAGCGGATAGGGACCGAACTGTCTCACGACGTTCTAAACCCAGCTCGCGTACCGCTTTAATGGGCGAACAGCCCAACCCTTGGGACCGACTCCAGCCCCAGGATGCGACGAGCCGACATCGAGGTGCCAAACCATCCCGTCGATATGGACTCTTGGGGAAGATCAGCCTGTTATCCCCGGGGTACCTTTTATCCGTTGAGCGACGGCGCTTCCACAAGCCACCGCCGGATCACTAGTCCCGACTTTCGTCCCTGCTCGACCCGTCGGTCTCACAGTCAAGCTCCCTTGTGCACTTACACTCAACACCTGATTACCAACCAGGCTGAGGGAACCTTTGGGCGCCTCCGTTACTCTTTAGGAGGCAACCGCCCCAGTTAAACTACCCATCAGACACTGTCCCTGATCCGGATCACGGACCCAGGTTAGACATCCAGCACGACCAGAGTGGTATTTCAACGACGACTCCACACGGGCTGGCGCCCGCACTTCACAGTCTCCCACCTATCCTACACAAGCCGAACCGAACACCAATATCAAACTGTAGTAAAGGTCCCGGGGTCTTTCCGTCCTGCTGCGCGAAACGAGCATCTTTACTCGTAGTGCAATTTCACCGGGCCTATGGTTGAGACAGTCGAGAAGTCGTTACGCCATTCGTGCAGGTCGGAACTTACCCGACAAGGAATTTCGCTACCTTAGGATGGTTATAGTTACCACCGCCGTTTACTGGCGCTTAAGTTCTCAGCTTCGCCACCCCGAAGAGTGACTAACCGGTCCCCTTAACGTTCCAGCACCGGGCAGGCGTCAGTCCGTATACATCGCCTTACGGCTTCGCACGGACCTGTGTTTTTAGTAAACAGTCGCTTCTCGCTGGTCTCTGCGGCCACCCCCAGCTCAGAGTGCAAGACTCATCACCGGTGATGGCCCCCCTTCTCCCGAAGTTACGGGGGCATTTTGCCGAGTTCCTTAACCATAGTTCACCCGAACGCCTCGGTATTCTCTACCTGACCACCTGAGTCGGTTTAGGGTACGGGCCGCCATGAAACTCGCTAGAGGCTTTTCTCGACAGCATAGGATCATCCACTTCACCACAATCGGCTCGGCATCAGGTCTCAGACTATGTGCCAGGCGGATTTACCTACCTGACGTCCTACACCCTTACCCCGGGACAACCACCGCCCGGGATGGACTACCTTCCTGCGTCACCCCATCACTCACCTACTACAGGTCTGGTCCGTCGGCTCCACCACTCCCCTTTGCCCGAAGGCTCCGGGGCGGCTTCACGGACTTAGCATCGCCTGGTTCGATGTTTGACGCTTCACAGCGGGTACCGGAATATCAACCGGTTATCCATCGACTACGCCTGTCGGCCTCGCCTTAGGTCCCGACTTACCCTGGGCAGATCAGCTTGACCCAGGAACCCTTAGTCAATCGGCGCACACGTTTCTCACGTGTGTATCGCTACTCATGCCTGCATTCTCACTCGTGAACCGTCCACCACTGCCTTCCGGCGCGGCTTCACCCGGCACACGACGCTCCCCTACCCATCACAGCCGCCGTTGGGCGTATTGCTGCAATGACACGACTTCGGCGGTACGCTTGAGCCCCGCTACATTGTCGGCGCGGAATCACTAGACCAGTGAGCTATTACGCACTCTTTCAAGGGTGGCTGCTTCTAAGCCAACCTCCTGGTTGTCTCTGCGACTCCACATCCTTTCCCACTTAGCGTACGCTTAGGGGCCTTAGTCGATGCTCTGGGCTGTTTCCCTCTCGACCATGGAGCTTATCCCCCACAGTCTCACTGCCGCGCTCTCACTTACCGGCATTCGGAGTTTGGCTAAGGTCAGTAACCCGGTAGGGCCCATCGCCTATCCAGTGCTCTACCTCCGGCAAGAAACACACGACGCTGCACCTAAATGCATTTCGGGGAGAACCAGCTATCACGGAGTTTGATTGGCCTTTCACCCCTAACCACAGGTCATCCCCCAGGTTTTCAACCCTGGTGGGTTCGGTCCTCCACGACCTCTTACAGCCGCTTCAACCTGCCCATGGCTAGATCACTCCGCTTCGGGTCTTGAGCGCGCTACTAAATCGCCCTATTCGGACTCGCTTTCGCTACGGCTTCCCCACACGGGTTAACCTCGCAACACACCGCAAACTCGCAGGCTCATTCTTCAAAAGGCACGCAGTCACGAGGCAAGCACAAGTGCTTGCCCGACGCTCCCACGGCTTGTAGGCACACGGTTTCAGGTACTATTTCACTCCGCTCCCGCGGTACTTTTCACCATTCCCTCACGGTACTATCCGCTATCGGTCACCAGGGAATATTTAGGCTTAGCGGGTGGTCCCGCCAGATTCACACGGGATTTCTCGGGCCCCGTGCTACTTGGGTGTTTCTCAAACGAGCCGTTGACGTTTCGACTACGGGGGTCTTACCCTCTACGCCGGACCTTTCGCATGTCCTTCGCCTACATCAACGGTTTCTGACTCGTCTCACGGCCGGCAGACCGTGAAAGAGAAATCCCACAACCCCACATACGCAACCCCTGCCGGGTCTCACACGCATATGGTTTGGCCTCATCCAGTTTCGCTCGCCACTACTCCCGGAATCACGGTTGTTTTCTCTTCCTGCGGGTACTGAGATGTTTCACTTCCCCGCGTTCCCTCCACTTGCCCTATGTGTTCAGGCAAGGGTGACAGCCCATGACGACTGCCGGGTTTCCCCATTCGGAAACCCCCGGATCAAAGCCTGGTTGACGACTCCCCGGGGACTATCGTGGCCTCCCACGTCCTTCATCGGTTCCTGGTGCCAAGGCATCCACCGTGCGCCCTTAAAAACTTGGCCACAGATGCTCGCGTCCACTGTGCAGTTCTCAAACAACGACCAACCACCCATCACCCCGAACCTTCCGGTTCGAGTGCACTGGGGCCGGCACTGAAGGCAGCCAACAATCGGCCGAACCCTCAGACACCCAACAGCGTGCCCGACACCCCCACCGCTTCCCTCATTCGTTCCACACCCCGAAGAGCAGTACTGGAAGGAGAAGACAGTCAAGAGTGCCGAATAATCAACGTTCCACCCATGAGCAACCACCGTCGAACATTTGCCGACGTAATGGCCCTGGACCACCGGGCAAGCCCGGCAGCCTAGATGCTCCTTAGAAAGGAGGTGATCCAGCCGCACCTTCCGGTACGGCTACCTTGTTACGACTTCGTCCCAATCGCCAGTCCCACCTTCGACAGCTCCCTCCCACAAGGGGTTGGGCCACCGGCTTCGGGTGTTACCGACTTTCGTGACGTGACGGGCGGTGTGTACAAGGCCCGGGAACGTATTCACCGCAGCAATGCTGATCTGCGATTACTAGCAACTCCGACTTCATGGGGTCGAGTTGCAGACCCCAATCCGAACTGAGACAGGCTTTTTGAGATTCGCTCCGCCTCACGGCTTCGCAGCTCATTGTACCTGCCATTGTAGCACGTGTGCAGCCCAAGACATAAGGGGCATGATGACTTGACGTCGTCCCCACCTTCCTCCGAGTTGACCCCGGCAGTCTCCTGTGAGTCCCCATCACCCCGAAGGGCATGCTGGCAACACAGAACAAGGGTTGCGCTCGTTGCGGGACTTAACCCAACATCTCACGACACGAGCTGACGACAGCCATGCACCACCTGTACACCGACCACAAGGGGGCGACCATCTCTGGCCGTTTCCGGTGCATGTCAAGCCTTGGTAAGGTTCTTCGCGTTGCGTCGAATTAAGCCACATGCTCCGCTGCTTGTGCGGGCCCCCGTCAATTCCTTTGAGTTTTAGCCTTGCGGCCGTACTCCCCAGGCGGGGAACTTAATGCGTTAGCTGCGGCACCGACGACGTGGAATGTCGCCAACACCTAGTTCCCACCGTTTACGGCGTGGACTACCAGGGTATCTAATCCTGTTCGCTCCCCACGCTTTCGCTCCTCAGCGTCAGTAATGGCCCAGAGATCCGCCTTCGCCACCGGTGTTCCTCCTGATATCTGCGCATTTCACCGCTACACCAGGAATTCCGATCTCCCCTACCACACTCTAGCTAGCCCGTATCGAATGCAGACCCGGGGTTAAGCCCCGGGCTTTCACACCCGACGTGACAAGCCGCCTACGAGCTCTTTACGCCCAATAATTCCGGACAACGCTTGCGCCCTACGTATTACCGCGGCTGCTGGCACGTAGTTAGCCGGCGCTTCTTCTGCAGGTACCGTCACTCTCGCTTCTTCCCTGCTGAAAGAGGTTTACAACCCGAAGGCCGTCATCCCTCACGCGGCGTCGCTGCATCAGGCTTTCGCCCATTGTGCAATATTCCCCACTGCTGCCTCCCGTAGGAGTCTGGGCCGTGTCTCAGTCCCAGTGTGGCCGGTCGCCCTCTCAGGCCGGCTACCCGTCGTCGCCTTGGTGAGCCACTACCTCACCAACAAGCTGATAGGCCGCGGGCTCATCCTTCACCGCCGGAGCTTTTAACCCACCCAGATGCCCAGGCAGGTGTTATCCGGTATTAGACCCCGTTTCCAGGGCTTGTCCCAGAGTGAAGGGCAGATTGCCCACGTGTTACTCACCCGTTCGCCACTAATCCACCCCGAAGGGCTTCATCGTTCGACTTGCATGTGTTAAGCACGCCGCCAGCGTTCGTCCTGAGCCAGGATCAAACTCTCCGTGAATGTTTTCCCGTAATCGGGACGACACCACGAGAGCGGAACCAGGAAGAGGAATAATCCTCCCGGTTCACAGCGTCCTCGCTGTGCGCCTACCAGGCAGTGCCCGGCAGGACTTTTTCAAAGGAACCTCGCCCCAGCCGATCGGCCGGAGACGGGGTATCAACATATCTGGCGTTGATTTTTGGCACGCTGTTGAGTTCTCAAGGAACGGACGCTTCCTTTGTACTCACCCTCTCGGGCTTTCCTCCGGGCGCTTCCCTTCGGTCTTGCGTTTCCGACTCTATCAGACCGCTTCGCGATCCGATTTCCTCGGCGCTTTCCAGGTTTCCGCTTCCGCGTTTCCCTTTCCGGCGGCTCCGACTTTATCAGAGATTCTGAGTCGGAATTTCCGACCCGCTCGAGATGGTTCCTGGCACACGGTCGTGCCGGGTTCCCGTTCAGGTGGAGCCGTAAACCTACTGGAGCGGGGCGCCCCGATGCAAATCGAGGGGCCCCGCTCCGGAGTTGGCGTGTGCGAGGGGTCAGACCTCGACGACGACCGGCAGGATCATCGGGCGCCGGCGGTAGTTGTCCGACACCCACTTGCCCAGCGTGCGGCGGATGAGCTGCTGCATCTGGTGGGGTTCGACCACACCGTCCTGGGCCGAGCGCTCCAGAACCTCCGTGATCTTCGGGATGACATCTCCGAAGGCGGAGTCGTCGATACCCGAACCACGCGCGTGGACGTGCGGGCCGGCGGTGATCTTGCCCGTACTGGCGTCGATCACCATGAAGACCGAGATGATGCCCTCGTCGCCGAGGATCTTGCGGTCCTTGAGCGCCGGCTCGCCCACGTCCCCGACCGAGAGGCCGTCGACGTACACGTAACCCGCCTGGACCTTGCCGGAGATCTTGGCCTTGCCCTCGATGAGGTCGACGACGATTCCGTCCTCGGCGATCACGATGCGGTCGTGCGGGACGCCGGTGAGGGCGCCGAGCTCGGCGTTGGCGCGCAGGTGGCGCCATTCGCCGTGGACCGGCATCAGGTTCCGCGGCTTGCAGATGTTGTAGAAGTACAGCAGCTCGCCCGCGGAGGCGTGGCCGGAGACGTGCACCTTGGCGTTGCCCTTGTGGACGACGTTGGCGCCCCAGCGGGTGAGGCCGTTGATGACGCGGTAGACCGCGTTCTCGTTGCCCGGGATGAGCGACGAGGCCAGGATCACCGTGTCGCCCTGGACGATCCGGATCTGGTGGTCCCGGTTGGCCATCCTCGACAGGGCCGCCATCGGCTCGCCCTGCGAGCCCGTGCAGACGAGGACGATCTCGTGCTCCGGGAGGTCGTCGAGCGTCTTGACGTCCACCACCAGGCCCGGCGGGACCTTCAGATAACCCAGGTCCCGGGCGATGCCCATGTTGCGGACCATCGAGCGGCCGACGAAGGCGACCCGGCGGCCGTACTCATGGGCCGCGTCCAGGATCTGCTGGATGCGGTGAACGTGGCTGGCGAAGCTCGCCACGATGATCCGCTTGCGGGCACTGGCGAAGACCGTCCGCAGCGCGTTCGAGATGTCGCGCTCGGGCGGGACGAACCCCGGAACCTCGGCGTTCGTGGAGTCGGAGAGGAGAAGGTCGATACCTTCCTCGCTCAGACGTGCGAACGCGTGCAGGTCGGTGAGGCGGTTGTCCAGCGGGAGCTGGTCCATCTTGAAGTCGCCGGTGTGGACGACCATGCCCGCGGGGGTGCGGATGGCGACCGCGAGGGCGTCCGGGATGGAGTGGTTGACCGCCACGAACTCGCAGTCGAAGGGGCCGATGCGCTCGCGGTGACCCTCCGCGACTTCGAGCGTGTAGGGGCGGATGCGGTGCTCCTGGAGCTTCGCCTCGATGAGGGCGAGGGTCAGCTTGGAGCCGATCAGCGGGATGTCCGGCTTCTCGCGCAGGAGGAACGGGACGGCGCCGATGTGGTCCTCGTGGCCATGTGTGAGGACGATGCCCTCGATGTCGTCGAGGCGGTCCCTGATGGACGTGAAGTCCGGCAGGATCAGGTCGATTCCGGGCTGCTCCTCCTCGGGGAAGAGCACTCCGCAGTCGACGATCAGCAGGCGGCCGTCGTATTCGAAGACCGTCATGTTCCGGCCGATTTCGCCGAGGCCACCGAGCGGGGTGACCCGCAGGCCTCCCTGGGGAAGCTTCGGCGGCGGGCCGAGTTCAGGATGCGGATGACTCAAAAGACTCTCCTCACCACACGCGCCACGTACCTGGCAAGGCACGTGGCGCGCATGACGTTCGTGCAGTAGCAGTTGTCTGTGTGGGGTGCAGGCCCCTGGCCTGCGTTGTCGTGCGTATTCAGTTGTGAAGTCTGTATTTAGAGCTCTACCCCGCCGGCAGCAAGATCGATCTTGAGCTGGGCGGTCTCCTCGGGCGACAGCTCGACCATCGGGGCGCGCAGCGGTCCTGCGGGCAGTCCCTGCAGGGCGAGCGCGGCCTTCGTCGTCATGACGCCCTGGGTGCGGAACATACCGGTGAAGACGGGAAGCAGCTTCTGGTGGATCTCGGTGGCCTTCTGTACGTCACCCGAGACATACGCGTCCAGCATGGCGCGCAGCTCCGGGGTGACGACGTGGCCGACGACGGAGACGAAGCCGACCGCGCCCACGGAGAGCAGCGGCAGGTTCAGCATGTCGTCGCCCGAGTACCAGGCGAGTCCGGAGCGGGCGATGGCCCAGCTGGCTCGGCCCAGGTCCCCCTTGGCGTCCTTGTTCGCGACGATACGCGGGTGCTCGGCCAGCCGCACGAGAGTTTCGGTGCTGATCGGTACGCCGCTGCGGCCGGGGATGTCGTACAGCATGACCGGCAGCTCGGTCGCGTCGGCGATGGCCGAGAAGTGACGGTACAGGCCCTCCTGCGGGGGCTTGTTGTAGTACGGCGTCACGGTCAGCAGGCCGTGCGCGCCGGTCTTCTCGGCGGCGCGGGCGAGCTCGATGCTGTGGTGGGTGTCGTTCGTGCCGACGCCCGCGACAACGTGGGCGCGGTCGCCGACCGCCTCGAGTACGGCTCGTACGAGATCCGATTTCTCCACGTCACTGGTGGTCGGGGACTCACCGGTGGTGCCGTTGATGATCAGGCCGTCATTGCCTGCGTCCACCAGGTGGGTGGCGAGCCGCTGTGCGCCGTCGAGGTCGAGTGCGCCGTCCGCCGTGAAGGGCGTGACCATGGCGGTGAGGACCCGCCCGAAGGGGGTCTGCGGAGTGGAGGTCGGAGCCATGGGTAACACGCTACTCGCTGCTCAGGGCGTGGTCTGCCCTCGGGGGACACGACAAAGCGCGACAAATGCGGAGCCCGGCACTGCCTGCTCGGGGGTTCAAGCAGTGCCGGGTCCGTTTGATCAGGCTAGATGAACTTCTCGAAATGCCGCAATACGGACACCTCACTCGGTCCATCCGCACATGTGTGCCGGACGGCGTGAGGGAGCGCGTTACGGCGCCACGCGCCCGTTGGCATTGAAGGCCGCGTGGGTGAGCGGCATGAGCTTGGCCCACTCCGCCTCCATCTTCTCGCCGACCATCTCGATCTCCCGCTGCGGGAAGGACGGGACCTTGGCGAGCTCGTGCTGGGTGCGCAGGCCCAGGAAGTGCATCAGGGAGCGTGCGTTGCACGTGGCGTACATCGAGGAGAAGAGGCCGACGGGGAGGACGGCACGCGCCACCTCACGGGCCACACCGGCGGCGAGCATCTCCTGGTAGGCCTCGTACGCCTGTCGGTAGGAGTCCTCCATCACGCGGCCCGTGAGCTCCTGCTGCGCCTGGGTGCCCTCGACGAAGACGTACTTGCCGGGGCGGCCCTCCTGGACCAGCTTGCGGGACTCGTCCGGGACGTAGAAGGCCGGCTGGAGCTCCCTGTACCGGCCCGACTCCTCGTTGTACGACCAGCCCACACGGTGCCGCATGAACTCGCGGAAGACGAAGATCGGGGCGCTGACGAAGAAGGTCATCGAGTTGTGCTCGAAGGGGCTGCCGTGCCGGTCCCGCATCAGGTAGTTCAGCAGGCCCTTGGAGCGCTCCGGGTCCTTCTGGAGCTCCTCGAGGGACTGCTCACCGACGGTCGAGACACGGGCGGCGAACAGCACGTCCGAGTCGGACGCGGTGTGCTTGACCAGCTCGACGGTGACATCGCTGCGGAAACTGGGCTTGAGGTCGTCGGCGGGGGTGTCGGTCACGGTGCGGAGGGTCCTTCCCATCACGTCTCTCGGGCGGCGCCCACTCTACGGCCCGCCACTGACAACGGTGCGTTCGGTGCCGTGCCGCGACATTCGTCGGCGAACTTCAGCGAATTCGGTGATTCCGGGCACCTCTTGGGCCTTTCGCTCGTCTGTACCGGTGACAGCGATTCGTTCGAGTCTCCAGAGGAGAAGCAACCCCCATGTTCCGTCGGCGCGAACCCGTACCGTTCGCCTTCATCGCGGAAGCCGACCAGTTCCGCAGCAATGTCACTCCCCCACCGCGTGGGCGCGCGTCGGGCGGCGAGATATTCGGCCGCTGGCTCCTGGGGCTCACCGTGGTCGCCGGGCTGGTGGGCGCGTTGGTTCTCGGGATGCCGTCCCTCTCGCTGGACCAGTCGTCCGCGACGACCCAGCATTCCGAAGCCTCCAACGGCCGCTGACCCTCCTCCGCTGCCCAAATGCCGTGGGGGCACCCCCATGGCCCCCCAAGGGTGGTGAGCGGGGACCCCGCTCGATAGCCTCACCGGGCACAGCCCATGCGTGGATTGAGTGAGGAACAGTCGTGCCCCTGCCCTTCCTGACGGCGGACCGTGACTTTGACGAGGCGGCGGGCGAAGTCGCCCTGCCCTTCGACGACCGCGGCCACTGGCGGCGCCCCTACCGGCCCGGGCCTTGGCGGGTGGCGCTCGCCGCGCTCGTCCTGCTGCTCGCTTCCTACGTGCTCGTCGCGGCCGTGATCATCGCGCTCACCGGGAGCCGCTCCGCGGCGCTGCTCTGTTTCGTCGGCTCTCTGCTCGTCATCCTGTGCGCGCTGCGGCTGCTGCGGATGGGCGTCTGGGTGAGTGCGCGGGGGCTGCGCCGCGTGGGCTTCCTGTACACGAGTACGGCGTCCTGGGAGCAGGTCGTCGCCGTACGCACCGTCCAGCAGCCGGTGCGCTGGCTCGGGCTGCCGCGCACCGTGCAGGGACAGGCGCTGGTCCTCGTACGCGAGGGTCGTGCGGCGGACACCGTGCCGCCGCTGCTCACCTCGCACAACTCCGACTTCCTGGCGCGCGCGGAAGCGTTCGACCGGGCGGCGGACGCCGTCGAGGTGTGGGCCGACGAGTACCGGCGGAGTTGATCCCCCGGCGGTCGTAGCACGTCGAAGGGGCCGGTCCGCGGAGTGCGGACCGGCCCCTTCGACGTGCTTCCCGTCCTGCTGCTTCTCGTCGCACTTGCCTCGTGCTTCTCGGGCTCGCCCTGGCGCTCAGGCCTCGGCCGGGGGCCTGCCCTCGCGCAGGGCGATCGCCCGCTGCATCGCCTTGCGGGCGCGCGGGGTGTCACGGGCGTCGTGGTAGGCGATCGCGAGGCGGAACCAGCTGCGCCAGTCGTCCGGGGCGTCCTCGGTCTCGGCCTTGCGCCTGGCGAAGACCTCGTCGGCCGAGTCACGGTCGATACGGCCGCCCGGGGTGCGCTTCAACTCGTCCACGGGCAGGCCGCCCTCGGCGTCGAGCTCGGCGGCGAGCCGGTTGGCCTTGCGGACGAACTCGGTGTTCTTCCACAGGAACCAGATGCCGATGACCGGCAGGATCAGCACCGCGACACCGAAGGTGACGGTGATCAGGGTGCCGTTCTGGATGAGCAGCACGCCTCGGCTGCCGACCAGGACGAAGTAGACGACCAGGACGGCGGCCGTGACGGCGTAGGTGATCTTCGCGCGCATGTCTGCCGGCTATCTGTTGTGCGTCCCTCGGCTCAGCCGAGGTCCAGGAAGTGTTCCAGGCCGAAGGTGAGGCCCGGCGTGGTCACCACGCGGCGGACGCCGAGCAGGATGCCCGGCATGAAGCTGCTGTGGTGGAGGGAGTCGTGGCGGATGGTGAGGGTCTCGCCCTCGCCGCCCAGCAAGACCTCCTGGTGGGCGAGGAGCCCGCGCAGGCGCACCGCGTGCACCGGGACGCCGTCGACGTTCGCGCCGCGGGCGCCGTCCAGGGCGGTCGCCGTGGCGTCGGGCTGCGGGGCGCTGCCCGCGCGCTTGCGGGCCGCGGCGATGAGCTGGGCGGTACGCGTGGCGGTGCCGCTGGGGGCGTCCACCTTGTTCGGGTGGTGCAGCTCGACGACCTCGACGGACTCGAAGTACGGCGCGGCGACCTCGGCGAACTTCATGGTCAGTACGGCCCCGATGGAGAAGTTGGGCGCGATGAGCACGCCGGTCTCCGGGGACTCGGCCAGCGAGGCGTTGAGCTGCGCGAGTCGCTCGTCGGTCCAGCCGGTCGTGCCGACCACGGCGTGGATGCCGTGCCGGACGCAGAAGTCGAGGTTGCCCATCACCGAGGCCGGGGTGGTCAGTTCGACCACGACCTGGGTGCCGGTGGCGACCAGCGCCTCCAGCTCGTCACCGCGGCCCAGCGCGGCCACCAGCTCCAGGTCCTCGGCGGCCTCGACGGCTCGTACCGCCTCGGCCCCGATCCGGCCCTTGGCACCGAGGACCGCCACGCGCAGCTTGCTCATTGCTTCGTTCCTTACCGAGACGGGAATTACGCGACCGCGTCGTGCAGACGGGAGGCCTGCTTGTCCTTGAGCGGGCCGATGACCGACAGCGAGGGCCGCTGACCCAGGATGTCGCGGGCGGCCGAGCTGACCTCGTCGGGGGTGACCGACGCTATCCGGACCAGCATGTCGTCGACGGACATCTGCTCGCCCCAGCACAGCTCGCTCTTGCCGATACGGTTCATCAGCGCGCCGGTGTCCTCCAGGCCGAGGACGGTGGAGCCCTGCAGCTGACCGATGGCGCGGCCGATCTCGTCGTCCGAGAGGCCGTGCTCGGCGACGTGGTCGAGCTCGTCGCGGCAGATCTTGAGCACGTCGTGGACCTGGCTCGGCCTGCAGCCCGCGTACACGCCGAAGAGGCCGCAGTCGGCGAAACCCGAGGTGTACGAGTACACGCTGTAGGCCAGGCCGCGCTTCTCGCGGACCTCCTGGAAGAGGCGGGAGGACATGCCACCGCCGAGGGCGGTGTTCAGGACGCCCAGGGCCCAGCGGCGCTCGTCGGTGCGGCCGAGGCCCGGCATGCCGAGGACGACATGGGCCTGCTCGGTCCTGCGGCCGAGGAGTTCGACGCGGCCCGCGGTGCGGATGGCGCGGCGGCCGTCGCGCGGGGCGATCGGCTCGACGGCGGTCTCCTTGAGAGCGCCCGCCTTCTCGAAGGCGGCGCGGACCTGGCGTACGACCTTGTTGTGGTCGACGTTGCCCGCGCAGGCGACCACCAGGTGCGTCGGGTCGTAGTGCTTCTTGTAGAAGCGGCGGATGCGGTCGGCGCTGAGCGCGTTGACCGTGTCGACCGTGCCGAGGACCGGGCGGCCGAGGGGGGTGTCGCCGAGCATGGTGTGCGCGAACAGGTCGTGCACGCAGTCGCCCGGGTCGTCCTCCGTCATCGCGATCTCTTCGAGGATCACGCCGCGCTCGGCGTCCACGTCGGCCTGCTCGATCAGCGAACCGGTGAGCATGTCGCACACGACGTCGATGGCGAGCGGGAGGTCGGTGTCGAGCACGCGCGCGTAGTAGCACGTGTACTCCTTGGCCGTGAACGCGTTCATCTCGCCGCCGACCGCGTCAATGGCGGAGGAGATGTCCAGGGCGCTGCGCCGGGAGGTGCCCTTGAAGAGCAGGTGCTCCAGGTAGTGCGTGGCGCCGTTCAGCGTCGGCGTCTCGTCGCGGGAGCCGACGTGCGCCCAGATCCCGAAGGTGGCCGAGCGTACGGAGGGGAGGGTCTCGGTGACGATGCGCAGGCCGCCGGGGAGGGTGGTCTTACGAACCGTACCGATGCCGTTCTCGCCCTTGATGAGGGTTTGGGTACGGGCGACGGCCCGCGCCTCCGAGGAGGTGCGGGCCGTCGCCGTGGAGCTACGAGACGTCACTTGTCGGTGTCGTCCTTCTGCTCGTCGTCGCCTTCGCCCTCGATCACGGGGATCAGGGAGAGCTTGCCGCGGGAGTCGATCTCGGCGATCTCGACCTGGACCTTCTGGCCCACTCCGAGGACGTCCTCGACGTTCTCCACGCGCTTACCGCCGGCGAGCTTGCGGATCTGCGAGATGTGCAGCAGACCGTCCTTGCCCGGGAGCAGCGACACGAACGCGCCGAAGGTCGTCGTCTTCACGACGGTGCCCAGGTAGCGCTCACCGACCTCCGGCATGGTCGGGTTGGCGATGCCGTTGATCGTGGCGCGGGCGGCCTCGGCGGCCGGGCCGTCGGCGGCACCGATGTAGATGGTGCCGTCGTCCTCGATCGTGATCTCGGCGCCGGTGTCCTCCTGGATCTGGTTGATCATCTTGCCCTTGGGGCCGATGACCTCACCGATCTTGTCCACGGGGATCTTGACGGTGATGATCCGCGGGGCGTTCGGGGACATCTCGTCCGGCGTGTCGATCGCTTCCATCATCACGTCGAGGATGTGGAGGCGGGCGTCACGGGCCTGCTTGAGGGCAGCGGCCAGGACGGAGGCCGGGATGCCGTCCAGCTTGGTGTCGAGCTGGAGGGCGGTCACGAACTCCTTGGTGCCGGCGACCTTGAAGTCCATGTCGCCGAAGGCGTCCTCCGCACCGAGGATGTCGGTGAGGGCGACGTAGTGCGTCTGGCCGTCGATCTCCTGGGAGATCAGACCCATGGCGATACCGGCGACGGGGGCCTTCAGCGGCACACCGGCGTTCAGCAGCGACATGGTGGAGGCGCAGACCGAGCCCATGGAGGTCGAGCCGTTGGAGCCGAGGGCCTCGGACACCTGACGGATCGCGTAGGGGAACTCCTCGCGGGTCGGCAGGACCGGCACGATCGCGCGCTCGGCGAGCGCGCCGTGGCCGATCTCGCGGCGCTTCGGGGAGCCCACGCGGCCCGTCTCACCGACGGAGTACGGCGGGAAGTTGTAGTTGTGCATGTAGCGCTTGCGGGCCACCGGGGAGAGGGTGTCCAGCTGCTGCTCCATGCGGAGCATGTTGAGGGTGGTGACGCCCAGGATCTGGGTCTCGCCACGCTCGAACAGCGCCGAGCCGTGCACGCGCGGGATGGCCTCGACCTCGGCGGCGAGCGTACGGATGTCCGTGACGCCACGGCCGTCGATGCGGACCTTGTCCTTGATGACGCGCTCGCGGACCAGCTTCTTGGTCAGCGCACGGTACGCGGCGGAGATCTCCTTCTCGCGGCCCTCGAACTGCGGGAGCAGCTTGTCGGCGGCGATGTCCTTGACGCGGTCCAGCTCGGCCTCGCGGTCCTGCTTGCCGGCGATGGTGAGCGCCTGGGCGAGCTCGCTCTTGACCGCGGCGGTGAGGGCCTCGAGGACATCGTCCTCGTAGTCGAGGAAGATCGGGAACTCGGCGGTCGGCTTGGCGGCCTTCGCGGCGAGGTCCGACTGCGCCTTGCACAGGACCTTGATGAAGGGCTTCGCGGCGTCCAGACCGGAGGCGACGACCTCCTCGGTCGGTGCCTCGGCGCCGCCCTTGACCAGCTGGATGGTCTTGTCGGTGGCCTCGGCCTCGACCATCATGATCGCGACGTCGCCGTCCTCCAGGACGCGACCGGCGACGACCATGTCGAAGACGGCGTCCTCGAGCTCGGTGTGCGTCGGGAACGCGACCCACTGGCCGTTGATCAGCGCGACGCGGACGCCGCCGACCGGGCCGGAGAAGGGCAGACCGGCCAGCTGCGTGGACGCGGAGGCGGCGTTGATCGCCACGACGTCGTACAGGTGGTCGGGGTTGAGGGCCATGATCGTGGCGACGACCTGGATCTCGTTGCGCAGGCCCTTCTTGAAGGACGGGCGCAGCGGGCGGTCGATCAGACGACAGGTGAGGACGGCGTCCTCGGAGGGACGGCCCTCACGGCGGAAGAAGCTGCCGGGGATCTTGCCGGCGGCGTACATCCGCTCCTCGACGTCCACCGTGAGGGGGAAGAAGTCGAGATTGTCCTTGGGCTTCTTGGAAGCACTGGTGGCCGACAGCACCATGGTGTCGTCGTCCAGGTACGCCACGGCGGAGCCGGCGGCCTGCTTGGCCAGGCGGCCCGTCTCGAAGCGGATGGTACGGGTGCCGAAGGAACCGTTGTCGATAACGGCCTCGGCGTAGTGGGTCTCGTTCTCCACTAGCGTTTTCTCCTCGTCTTCGTCCCGTCCTGCCCGTGTGGCAGGGGGACGGTGGCGGAGACGCGCTCCTTCTGGTGCGGGCCGGTCTTCGATCGAAGCACCCGGGGTCTCATTCTCCCGGGGGCCACTACCGAGGACCGGCGGCGGCGAGGTGCGCTTCTCCTCGTTCGTTGTCGTGACGCCCCCTACCCGGCGGGTACGGAGCCGTCACGCTGTGTCGTACGTGCTGTGTCCTGCGTATTGCGTTGTGCTACCACACTACAAAGCGTCGCTGACACTCCGCACGTACAGAGACGTACGGCAGTACTTGCAGCAGCACGTACAGCAAAAGGAGCGGCTCCCAAGAGGTGGGAACCGCTCCCTTCACGGCGTCTTACTTGGCGCCCGCCGCACCGCGGCGGATGCCCAGGCGGTCGACCAGCGCACGGAAGCGCTGGATGTCCTTCTTGGCCAGGTACTGCAGCAGCCGGCGGCGCTGACCGACCAGGATCAGCAGACCACGACGGGAGTGGTGGTCGTGCTTGTGGGTCTTGAGGTGCTCGGTCAGGTCCGAGATGCGGCGCGAGAGCATGGCGACCTGGACCTCGGGGGAGCCGGTGTCGCCCTCCTTCTGACCGAACTCGCTGATGATCTGCTTCTTCGTAGCGGCGTCGAGCGACACGCGTACTCCTCGTAGTCTCTGAGTAGCCACCGAGTGCCCCTGGTCCACATCTCAGGGGAGCTTCCGTTACTCGGGAGGCGGGGATCCGCTGGGCGCGGCCACCAGAGCCATGGGCTCCGGGGGTGCGTACACAAACGGCCGTCACACAGCGTACCAGCCCGGAAGTGGCCGGTTCTCCGTCGCGGCCCCACGGCCGACGGACGGCCCTCAGACGCCGCTGCGGACCTTGCTGTAGACGTCCAGGACGGCCAGGCAGACCGGGATCAGGGAGAGCAGCACCAGGGAATCCGCGAGATCCAGCATGCGGCCCCAGAAGGGAGAGAGCCCCTTCTGCGGCACGATCAGGGCGATCGCGATCAGGAGCAGCACGCCTGCCCCAACCGAGGCGCCGAGCCACAGGGTCCGTATGTCGACGGGGCCGGAGTTGCCCTGGACCAATTCGATGATGATCCCGGCCGGGGGCGAGATCGCGAGGCCGAGTACCAGCAGACCGAGCGTGACGATACCGGCCACGAAAAGGCACGTCACCTGGGCGGTGTACCGGAAGAGGCGCGCCCGCAGTATCGCGGCGAGGCCGGTGCACAGGGCCAGCAGTTGGGCCCAGCCGCTGTCGCTGAAGCCGAGCACCGCGCCACCTGCGCCGATGATGACGGTGGCACAGCCGCCGACCAGTCCGAACAGCAGTTCGTGACCCCGGCTGGTCTGGGCGACGATGCGCTGGACGTCGACGGCCTCGAGGTCGCCCTCCACGCCCTCACGACGGGCCCTGGCCAGGTCCTCCGGATTGCGGAAACCGATCGGCAGCTTGGCGAAGCGGGCCGACCATCCGGGCAGGAAGCCGACGATCACCAGCGCGACGACCGAGGTGCCGGCGGCGATCTCCCGCGGCTCCGCCTCCGTGAGCACACCGCAGAACACGGCGAGCGTGCCGATCGCGGCGGCCAGCGCGGCGGCCACGAACGGGGCGTCTCCCTGCGGCAGCAGCATGATCAGCACGACGGAGAAGAGCAGTACGGCGACGCAGCCGACGAGGAACTGCAGCCTGCCTGGGCCTTCACCCGCGTCCTGGGGGATGGCGCCGGAGCCCGCGATGAGCGCGTGCGGCAGCGCCGAGACGCCGAGCGCGACGGCGCTGCCGCGGTCGTCGTACACCCGGGCCCGTACACCGGCGAGTGCCGTCAGCGCCAGCGCGACCACGCCGGCGAGGATGCCCTGAAGGCCGTGCATGTCGTGGCGTATCGGATCCGCGAACCAGAAGACGAAGCCGAGCATGATCAGCAGCAGCGCGCCGGAGACGAGGCCGGCCACCCGCATCAGGTTGTCGTTCCAGCTGCGGATGTCCTGCTTGACCGTGGTGGCGATCGCGTCCACCACGTCGTCGTGAACGGCCGGCGGCAGCGAATCGGCGAATGTGCGCAGCAGCAGCACTTCGCCGTCCCTGACCCGGTGCTCGAGCAACGAACGGCTCGCGTCGAGCACTTGGCCCTCGCGGGTCACGAGGTGGTAGCCGGCGGGGCTGGTGTCCGACTGGACCAGGCCCGAGAGCCTGACAATCTCGGGAAAAAGGTCCTGGATCGGCAGGTCCTCCGGCAGCGCGACATCGATACGGCTGTCCGGCGCTGCGATGGTGATTCGGCAGAAACCCGTCGAAATCCCCGTGCTCACCTGGAAGTTCCCCCTGCTAGACAAAGCTTCTTCGCGCCGCTCGTACGACGCGGAGCGCCACCATATCCGTTACCTCGGGCGGCACAGGGCCTGCTCTCTCATTTCTTCCAGGACCTGCTCCGCATCTCCATGCGCCTGGCTCCCCCGGGCCCTGGACGTGTCAGTAGGATCGACGCCTACGCGAACGACGCCTACGCGAACGAGAAGTACGTCGCGGTACACGGGGGCGTCGGTGCCAGGACGTATCAATCGCGAAGGATGAGTGCATTCGGTGAGCGTCGTCATCATCAAACGGCCACCGCGGATAGTGTCCCCGGTCGTCCCGGAGGGCGAGGTCAGGCTCGAGACGCCGCCCGAGATCCCCCGCGAGGGCGACGAGAGCATGCTGATGAACCTGCTGCCCATGATGGGCATGCTGGGTTCCGTCGGCTTCTTCTTCATGCCCAACCTGCCCTCGTACATGAGGGTGGTCGGTGGGCTGATGCTGGCCTCGACGCTGGCCATGGCCATCGCCCAGTTCGCCAAGTCCCGGCAGGGCGGCGGCGCGGGGATGGCGCAGGACCGGCGTGACTACTTCCGCTACCTCGAACAGGTCCGCAAGGACGTACACAAGACCGCGGAACTGCAGCGGCACAGCCAGCTCTTCCAGCATCCCGACCCGGAGCAGCTGTGGGCGGTGGCGGCCGACGGCAAACGTCTGTGGGAGCGGCGCCCGACCGACGGGGACTTCACCTCCGTACGGATCGGTCGCGGTGTGCAGCAGCTGAACACCCCGCTCGTCGCGCCGGAGACGGCACCCAAGGACGAACTGGAGCCGCTGACCGCGGCGGCCATGAAGGCCTTCCTCGACGCGCACGGCAGTCTGAACGACCTGCCCGTCTCCGTCTCGCTGCGCGCCTTCTACCACATGACGATCTGCGGAGAGACCGACACGGTGTACGGCAACGCCCGTGCGTCTCTGTCCCAGCTGGCGACGCTGCATTCGCCCGAGGACTTGATGATCGCCGTGGTGGCACACCCCTCCGCGGCGGCGGACTGGGACTGGATCAAGTGGCTGCCGCACAGCCAGCACCCGAAGGCCAAGGACGGAGCGGGCGCGACCCGGCTCCTGTTCGACGACCTCGGAGAGCTGGAGGAGGCCCTGGCGGACCAGCTGGACGACCGTCCCCGCTGGAACCGGGACGCGAACCCCGTCTACGACCAGCCCCACCTGATCGTGGTGCTCGACGGCGGCACCGTGCCGCCGGACTCCGAACTCGCCAGTACCGAAGGCCTCCAGGGCGTCACCTTCCTGGAGATCGCCCCCGGTGAGATGGAGGAAGAACTGCGCGCGGGTCTGACGGCCTATGTGAAGCCGGACCGGATGCGGCTGTTCGTCGGCCACGAGTCCGCGTACACCGGCAAGCCGGACGTGCTGAGCGCGGCGCAGGCTGAGTCGCTGGCGCGGCAGCTCGCCCCCTTCCGGGTCGGCTCCGCGGAGGAGGGCGAGCCCCTCCTGTCCAACCTGGACTTCACGGACCTCATGGGCATCGGCGACGCGGGCACCGTCGACGTGTCCCGCACCTGGCGTCCGCGCACGCTGCACGAGCGGCTGCGGGTGCCGATCGGTGTCGGCGAGGCCGGCGAGCCGGTCATGCTCGACCTCAAGGAGGCCTCGCAGGAGGGCATGGGCCCGCACGGCCTGTGCGTCGGCGCGACCGGTTCGGGCAAGTCCGAGGTGCTGCGTACGCTGGTGCTCGGTCTCGCGGTGACGCACTCCTCGGAGACGCTGAACTTCATCCTCGCGGACTTCAAGGGCGGTGCGACCTTCGCCGGTATGGCGGACATGCCGCACACCGCGGCCGTGATCACCAACCTCGCGGACGACCTCACCCTCGTCGACCGTATGCGTGACTCGATCATGGGTGAGACGCAGCGCCGTCAGGAGTTGCTGCGCACGGCCGGCAACTACGCCAACCTGCACGACTACGAGAAGGCCCGGGCGGCGGGTGCCGCGCTCGAGCCGATGGCCTCGCTGGTGATCGTGCTCGACGAGTTCTCCGAACTCCTCACCGCCAAGCCGGACTTCATCGACATGTTCATCCAGATCGGCCGTATCGGCCGTTCGCTGGGTGTGCACCTGCTGCTGGCTTCGCAGCGCCTGGAGGAGGGCAAGCTGCGCGGCCTGGACACCTACCTGTCGTACCGGATCGGTCTGCGCACCTTCTCCGCCGCCGAGTCCCGTACGGCGATCGGCGTCCCGGACGCCTACCACCTGCCGTCGATCCCCGGCTCCGGTTATCTGCGCTACGACACCGACACCATGGTCCGCTTCAAGGCGGCGTACGTGTCGGGGCCGTACCACGGCGAGGGCCCGTCCCGGGTGCACCGCTCGACCCAGCTGCGGCCCGCGCTGTTCACGGCGGAGCACGTGGCGCTGCCCCCGCAGCCGGTGGTCGAGGAACCCGAGGCCGACAACAGGGTGGACGACGCGCTGGCCGACACCGTCCTGGACGTCATCGTCAGCAGGATGGTCAACCAGGGACCGCCCGCCCACCAGGTGTGGCTGCCCCCGCTCGACGAGGCTCCCTCGCTGGAGCAGCTCCTCCCCCAGCTCGCCGTCACCCCGGAGCGTGGCCTGACCGCGCCCGACTACACGGCTCTCGGCCGGCTCAACGTGCCGGTCGGCCTGGTGGACAAGCCGTTCGAGCAGCGGCGCGACGTGCTGTACCGGGACTTCTCGGGCGGCGCCGGTCACGGTCTGTTCGTCGGTGGCCCGCAGTCCGGCAAGTCGACGCTGCTGCGCTCGCTCATCTCGTCGTTCGCCCTCACCCACACACCCTCCGAAGTGCAGTTCTACTGCCTGGACTTCGGCGGCGGAAGCCTGATCGCGATGGAGGACCTGGCACACGTCGGCGGGGTCGCCAACCGTCTCGACGCCGAGAAGGTGCGCCGCACGGTCAGCGAGGTCGAGGGGATCCTCAACGCGCGCGAGGAGTACTTCCGCACCAACAACGTCGACTCGATCCAGACGTATCGTCAGCGGCGGGCCGCGGGAGCGCTGCCCGACCAGCCCTGGGGGGACGTCTTCCTCGTCATCGACGGCTGGGCCACCTTCAAGACGGACTACGAGCTGCTCGAGTCCACCGTCACCGAGATCGCGACGCGAGGCCTCGGTTTCGGTGTGCACGTGATCCTGAGCGCGAGCCGCTACACCGAAGTGCGGCCCGCGCTCAAGGACATGCTGCAGAACCGCATCGAGCTGCGGCTCGGTGACCCGACCGAGTCGGAGATCGACCGCAAGGTCGCGCAGAACGTCCCCGCGAGCGTGCCGGGCCGCGGTCTGACCCAGGACAAGCTGCACTTCATGACCGCCCTGCCCCGGGTCGACGGCTCCTCGGCGACCGAGGACCTGTCGGAGGCGACGTCGATCCTCATCCGCGGCATCAACGACAACTGGCAGGGCAACCAGGCCCCGTCCGTACGGCTGCTGCCCAAGCTCCTGCCGTCGGAGCGGCTGCCCAAGGGGTTCGAGCACCCGGACCGCGGTGTGGCCATCGGCATCGACGAGTCATCGCTCGCGCCGGTCTTCGTCGACTTCGAGGCAGACCCGCACTTCATCGTGTTCGGTGAGAGCGAGTCCGGTAAGTCCGCGATGCTGAGGCTGCTCATCAAGCAGATCACCGAGCGGTACACGCCGGAGCAGGCGAAGATCGTCATGGGTGACTACCGGCGCGCCCACCTGCAGGGTGTGCCCGAGACGCACCTGTCGAGGTACTGCGCGTCGGCGCCCGCCCTGTCGGAGACGCTGGAAGGCCTCGCCGGTTCGCTCAGCCGCCGGATGCCGGGTCCGGACGTCACGCCCGAGCAGCTGCGCAACCGCAGCTGGTACAGCAGCCCGGACGCGTTCGTCATCATCGACGACTACGACCTGGTGGCGACGGGCATGAACCCGCTGGCCCCGCTCCTGGAGTACCTGCCCTTCGCCCGTGACGTCGGCCTGCGCGTCATCATCGCGCGTGCCTCGGGCGGTGCGAGCCGGTCGCTGTACGAGCCGGTGATGCAGCGGATGCGCGAGCTCGGCGCCCAGGGCATCGTGCTCTCCGGCGACCGGACGGAGGGTGCGCTGCTGGGCAACATCACTCCCTCGCAACTGCCGCCCGGGCGTGGGTACTTCCACACCCGGCGGCGCGGTGGGCAGCTCATCCAGACCGGATGGCTTCCCACGCGGTTCTGAGAGTCGGCTGTACCCGTACGCGAGGGGCGGCACCCATGTGGGTGCCGCCCCTCGCGTACGGGTACACCGCTAAAGTGGCGTTGCGACAGGAAAAGGCCAGCCACGGGGGGCAGTTGTGTCGTCGGACTTCATGAACTCCGATCCCAAGGTCCTCAAGGACGAGGGCTACAACATGTTCACGGTCGGCCAGGACTTCGCCAAGGCCGCGAAGAGACTGCAGCAAGGACTGACCCAGCTCGAGGGCGGCAGCGGTGACACTCCGCCGTGGGGTGACGACGACATCGGCGAGAAGTTCGGCGTCGTCTACGAGGGCCTGCGCGACGGCGTGTACCAGTCGATGAACAGCCTGGCGGAGCGGCTCGCGGGGATGGGGATCGCCTTCACCAGGATGGGCGTGGCGCACGAGCAGAACGAGGCCAACGAGGAAGCCATCTGGCAGAAGACGACCGCCGAGTACGACGGTCAGGTGGAGATCCCGACAGGCGTGCACCATGAGCGTCGTCGGCAGGATCCCTGACCCGAGTCCGTGGACTGTGGGTGACCCAGCCCTTCCGCAGCGTGAGCGCCACCCGCGCAAGTAGGGTGAGCCGCATACTTCGTTCGCACGTCAGGAGAGGCTCAGCAGCATGACCGAGGCACGGGACAACGGGGTCGAGACTCAGGCCGAGGACGTCAAGGCGCGCAAGGAACGGGAGAAGGACGAGCTGTATGCCCTCGACATCTCGGGGGTCGAGTGGCACAGCGCGCCCGGTACCGAGGAGCACGAGGAGCGAGTCGAGATCGCGTACCTGCCCGACGGCGCGGTGGCCATGCGGTCGTCCCTCGATCCCGGCACCGTGCTGCGGTACACCGAAGCGGAGTGGCGGGCGTTCGTACTCGGGGCGCGGGACGGGGAGTTCGACCTGGAGCCTGCGCCGCACAATGGTGGCGTCACGCCCTAGTACCAGGGGGGCGGGCTCCGCCTCGGTCACCCTCCGCTCGGCACCTAGGATCAGGGTCGTACGCGAAGGCATCCGCGATGGCGGAGGACGGGGACCCATGACCGGCTCGACCGAGGACTACGCACCGCATCCCCACATAGGCGGCCGGGCCGCCGCGCTGCGCGCGCTCGCCGCGTGGCACGGGGCCGTGCCCGGCGCTCCGCGCGTGGTCGTGCTCACCGGCAGCTCCGGCAGCGGACGTTCGCGGCTGCTCACCGGGTTCCTGATGCTGTGCGAGCCGGAGTTCCGCAAGCGACTGCCGCTGGACGAGATGGATCCGTCGACGGTGCCGCCGGAGCTGCCGGCCCCGGCGGTGCCGGCCCCTGACGGGTTGACCGCGGCCCAGGTCCTGTGGCTCCTCGCCGACCACTACGAGCTGAACGCCACCAGCACCGAGGACGTGTACGCCGAACTGGCCGCGCTCGACGAGCCGGTGACCGTCGTCGTACCGGACGTCGACCGCGCCGGTCCGGTGCGGGCCGCGGGCGAGCCCACACGGCTCGTACGGGAGGTGCTCGCCCCCCTGGCCGCCACAGAGACGGTCCGGCTCCTGGCCGAGGTGCCGCGCCCCTTGGCCGCCGAGCTGGCCGCAGACCTGCCGCCCGGCACCGCGCAGATCATCGATCTCGACGCACCGGAGTGGGCCGACCCCGAGGGCCTGGTACGGCACGCCCAGGCGGCGCTGAACCCGGAGTTCGGGGCACCCGAGCTGCCGTTCACCGTCGATCCCGCCGCCCGCCTCGCCCTGGGAGCGGCGATCGGCCGCCGGGCCGGGACCAGCCCGCTGGTCGTCCAACTCGCCGTCCACTGCATCCTGATGGCTCCCGAGGGCTTCGACCCGGCCGACGAGAGCCAGCTGCCGACGTCCGTGGGCGAGGCCCTCGACCTGCACGCCAGACGGCTCGGCTCCGACCCGCAGACGCTACGGCTGATACTGGCACCACTCGCCCTGGCCGAGGCCGACGGCATACCGGCCCACCTGTGGGCGCGACTGGCGAGCGCGGTCGCCGGACAGGACATGAGCCGGGCCGTCGCGGGCGGGATGCTGCTCGCCGGGCCGTTCGTGCAGCCCGAAGAGCAGCCGGCAGAGGAGGCGGGGCAGGAGGACGGCACGCGTACGCTCCTCCGGCTGCTCCACCCGGCCCTCGGCGACGAGATCCGCGCCGGCCTGCCGAACATCCGCGCCGCCCAGACGCAGATCGCGATGGCGCTGCTGGAGACCGTGCCGGAGCAGGACTGGAGCAAGGCCGACCCCTACGTACGCGACCACATCGCGGGCCACACCCTGGAAGCCGGCCTGCTGCCCCAACTCCTCACGGACCCAGCGCTGTTCGTACACGCCGACCCGGTACCGCTACGAGCCGCCATCGAAGCCGTCCCGACCGAGGAACTCGGCGCACCGGCCCGTACCTACCTGCGTACCGCACCCCTGCTGACCCGCACCCAGGCACCCGCCGTGCTGCGCGCCGCCCTCCTGGAGACCGCGTTCGCCGAGGACGGCCTGCCCGACTATGCCTACGCCGTGCACCATCGGCTCGGCCTCGATATGCCCTGGCAAACCCTGTGGAGCCTGCCCGTCCCCGGCATCAGCGCCGTGACCGTCGGCAGCCTGCCCCGTCCCGAGGGGCCGACCATCCCGGTCGCCGTTCTCGTCGTGCCCGCGGACACGCCTGGCGCGCATCCGGTCGGCGAGCCTGAGGATGCGGCCCGTTCCGCGGTACTCGTCCACGGCCTCGTAGGAGCGGACGACCTCGGCGACACCGACCCCGGGCTGGTCCTTCGCCCCTCTGAGGAAGAGCGGGCCGCCGCCCCGCTCGGCCTGAGCCGCGGCGCCGACTACCTGCGCGTCTGGGACCGGGCGAGCGAGGAAGTCGTGGCCGCGCTGATCTCCGACATCCCCTTCACCGCCGCCGACCTCTCCCCCGACGGCATCCTCCTCCTCGCCACCGAGCGCGGGGCCAAGGCCCTCCGCATCCGCCCGACGGACCCGGCGATAGCCTCGTAGCAACACCCCGTCCCCCACACGTTCGACCAGCCATCCCGAAGGAGCCTCCCCGTGACCACCCAGGAGCAGGCGCTCGCCCTCGCCGACCGTTGGCTCAACCCGGAAGGCTCGGCGGAGCCGCGCCGCGAGGTCCGGATGCAGGAGTTCGACCTGGGCTGGGTCGTGTGGGCCGCGTCCTCGGCACCCGAGCGCGATCCGATGACCGGGGAGCGTCGGCCACCTGCCGAGATCGACAACGCGTGCGGGGTCGTGAACCGCCGTACCGGCGAGCTGACGGTCTGGCCGTCGGTGCCGGTCGACGAGGTCGTACGGATGTACCGGCAGAAGCACGGCGGCGACGCCCAGGGCGGAGGTTCTTCGCAAGGAGCCCGTCCGGTCACCGGCCCCGGCAACACCGCCGTCTTCACCTACGTCGACCCGGCACGCGGCGAGGAGACCACCCTCTTCCGCAACTCCGGCCCGGGCCTGCCTCCCGCCGAGTACCAGGCGTGGGCCGAGCTGCAGCGGATGAACGTACCCGTCGGCAATGTCGTCGCCGTCCATACCGACCTGCGTCCCAGCCTGCTCCCCGGCGGCTACACCGCCGAACTCCTCAACACCTTCCCCAACGCCCAGCTCTCCTGCTCGCAGACCTATGGAGCCCTTCCCGAGGAGCGCGCGGAAGGCATCGCGGCGCTGGTCGAGCAGGTCGAGACGATGCACCGGATCGCCGGCCAGCAGCCGCCGCCCCGCCCGCACCGCAGCCCCGTTCCCGCCCAGGTGACGCCCGCGGAGCCGATGCGTGACGTGGCCCTCGGCCGCCACCTCGTCGAGGTCTTCGGCCAGGACGGCGTACGCCGCTACGACGCCGACGACATCGCCGACAGCCCGCTGCCCGAGACCACCAAGTCCACGCTCACCTGGGCGGGTCTCCCCGCCGGCCTTCCCCTCTTCTTCACCGCCGACCGGCCCGACGCCCCTCCGGCCGGCGGCCTGTTCACCGACGTCACCACGAATCTGCGCGAACGCCGCAGCCCCGCCGGCGAAGAGAAGATCGGCGCCCTGGCGCACCTGGTCCGGGTCGGCTTCGACGGGGTCGCGGTCATCGCGGTGCAGTGCCTGCCCGGTACGACGGAACCGGACGGCCTCGGCGCGGTCTGGGCCGTGGACCCGGTCACCGCCGCGGCCCGCTATGTCAACGTCTCGGCGGCCGCCTTCGCCCGCTCCCTGGCTCTGCTCGCCACAACACGGCAGCGGATGCAGGGTCTTGACCCGGTCGCGGCCGGCGCGGAAGTCGCGGCGCTGCAGGAGCAGTTGGTGGCCGACGATGCCTCCGCCTTGGCGCATGCGGACACCTGGTGGTCGCTGATCGTCGAGCAGATGTGGCACGGGTTGTTCTGATCGGTCCTGCGGAGATCCCCACGGGGGAACCCCCGCTGAGAAAACCCTCACTGAGAGAACCCTCGCTGAGTGAACATCCGCTGAGAAAACAAGGAGAACAACCCGTGACGTCGGACAACCCGGCAGCGCCGACCACCTCCGAGCAGGCCCTCGCCATCGTCCGCGGCCGGTATGCACAGCCCAAGCTGCCGGACGGCACCCCCGCCGAGCTGCGCATCGAGGAATTCGACATCGGGTACCTGGTGTACGCGGTATTCCCGCCGGTCACAGATGCCGCCGGCCGGCCTCAGCCCGCTCCGCCCGGCGGCAGCAAGATCGTGGTCTCCAAGGAGACCGGCGAGACCGTCACCGTCCCCAACTACCCGACCGAGGCGGCCATCGCGCTGTACCGCAGGCAGCGCCAGGCATGACACGTACGGCGTGATCCGTGATCCGTGATCCGTGATCCGTGATCCGTGATCAGTACAGCGAGAACCCGCCGCTGTGCCGCCCTTGGTTCTGCTTCCCGGACTGCGAGTCCCCGCCCTCCGGCCGCCTCGGCTCGGACGGCCCGGAGGAGGGGTTTCCGCTCGCCCCCGCCTCCTCGTGCCCGATCTGCTCACGCTCCTCCTCGGAGAGCGCGTCCCACTGACCCCGCAGGGAGGCCATGCCTCCGCCCAGGGCGCGTGCCACCGCAGGGTCGTCCAGCGCGTCGCGCAGGGCGAGTCGGCCGGAGAGCAGCCTCTTCGCCGCGTCCTCCATGTCCTTGCCGACGGCGTCGGTCTCGGACAGCTTGCGCAGGGCCGAGTTGAGCGAACGTATCTGCCCCGGTTCGAGCGCCTCGTCCAGTACACCGCGGTCCGGTGAAGAACCGTGCGGGTTCGGTGAGTTCTCGGGTTGCCTGGTCATGTGGCTTCTCCTCGCTGCCCCTCGCCGTCTCGGACATCCGCAGTATCTCCCGTCACGTACGGATGCCATGCTGACTCCCCACTGTCCGAAGAAACTGTCCGAAGAAGAGAAGGACCGCATTGTCATGGCTCGAACGCAAGGCATAGGAAAAGGCACAGGAACCGACCGTTCCGCCGCCGGCCTCGTCGGAAGAGCCTTCGGCCGCCTCGGGCGCGCCGGTGGCCTGGTCTTCCTCCTCGCGGGCCTCGCCCTGAGCGGATGGGGCGCGTACGAAGGGGCGTACGCGGCGGGATGGGCGGGCACGCACGGCACTCTGACGGTGAAGCAGTGCGAACTGAACTCCTCGCTCAACACCTCACGCAGCAGCCGCAAGAAGCGCCTCAACGTCCGTTGCGAGGGCACGTTCGCGTCCGAGGACGGCAAGAGCACGGACGCCAATGCCGCGGTGCAGGTGAGGTACAAGTACGCGCAGGGCACCGAACTGTCCGTACAGCAGGCTGGCGCGCCTACGACGGACACCTCCACGGACGGCGACTACACGCAGACCGACAAGCCCCGGGGCTGGCGCTTCTTCGCCGGCTTCTTCGGCGGCTGGGTCCTCACCGGCCTCGGCGTCTTCTGCCTCGCCACGGGTTACGCACCGTTCGGCCAGAGCCGCATCTCGTACGACGAGGCCTGGGAGGCGGCGGGACGGGGGGTGACGCGCCCGATCCTGATCGGGATGCTCGGGGTGGGTGTCGTCGGAGCCGGGGTGTCGTTCCTGGTCAGCTACTTCGTCTGATCGTCCGCGGTGGCGACCCGGCTGGCCACGGAGGGTAGCCTGCACCGGTCAACTTCGCGTTGATCTCCTATTCGTTCAGTCAACTGCGAGGTTTCTCAGGCATGTCGAGGCCTCCATCGCAGTGCCGCCCGAATCAACCGCCGTACGGGTAACCGCAACAGCCGTACGGGCAACGGCCTTACGGCCAACCGCAGCAACCGTATGGGCAGCCACAGCGGCCGCATGCACAGCCGCAGCAGCCGTACGGATACCCGCAACAGCCATAGCCGTAGCCGCCGCGCGTCCCTCAACGTCCTTAGCCGGGGAGTCTGTTGCGGTTCGTGAAGGCCGCCGTCGTCGGGCCGACCCGACGCTAGAGACACCGGGAGCGCACTCGGGGCCGTACGTCGTGAACGGTCTCGTCTCTTGCGGCAACCATCAGGACCTGCAACGGATTTGTGACAGCAATCCCCTGAAGTCGCCTGCGGGTGAGTCCGTAAACTTTGCGGACGGCTGTACTCCTGTGCGTATTCCCTTGACCGGTGAGGGAGTTGTACGGCCGAGTTGTCTGACGGGGGTGCTTTCTGCTGTGTCGATGATGCTGCCGGACGAGCTCGAATGGGTTCTCGAGATGCTCGGCTACAACTGGCCGACGGCAGACGAGGACAAGCTCAGAGACTCCGCCGCTCTGTGGCGGAAGTTCGGCGACGACGTCACCGCGCTGCACGAGGCGGCGAACGCCAGCGCCCGCCAGGTGACCGCCCACAACGCCGGCGACTCGATCGACGCGTTCACCAAGACCTACGCCAAGTTCGACGGCGGAGGCGGCTCCGACGGCTACCTGGCGAACGCCGCCCAGGCTGCCCACATCATCGCGAACGTGTTGGAGGCCTGCGCCTACCTCGTCGAGTTCGCCAAATGGGCGGTGATCGCCCAGCTGATCGCCCTGGCCATCGAAATCTTCGCCGCCCAGGCCGCCGCGCCCTTCACCTTCGGCCTGTCCGAGGTCGGCGCGCTGGGTGCGACCCAGGCCACCCGGCTGATCGTGCGCCGCCTCCTCGACGAGCTCAAGGAGGCCATCCTGGAGGCGATCGTCGAGGCGATGAAGGAACCCGCCGTCTCCGCGATCGAGGCGATCATCACCGACCTGATCCGGCAGACGGTGAACGTCGGCTTCGGCGCCCAGCAGGGCTACGACCTCGCCACGACCGTCAAGGCCGGCAAAGACGGCGCCTGGGATGCCATCAAGCAGACCCCGCAGACCCTCGCCGAGGGTGTGCGCGACAGTCTGGGCGCCAAGGCCGGCAGCCGTGCTCACCATGCCATCGACAGTCGTATCGATGGTTATGACGGGGCGTCGGGAGCGTCGGGGGCTGATGGCGGGGACGGCTCGGGGGACGGTGACGGGGGTTCCAACTCGTCCGATGGTGACGGGGGTTCCAACTCGTCCGATGGTGACGGGGGTTCCAACTCGTCCGATGGTGACGGGGGTTCGGACTCGTCCTCCCGCTCCTCCTCCGACTCCAACTCCAACGGCTCTGACTCGTCGGGGTCTGACTCGTCGGGGTCTGACTCCTCGGCGTCGACGCGTTCGGGCAGCGGCGCGGGCACGAACATAGGTGGCGGTATATCCGCGGACACCGGCGGCAGTGGTGTCGGCGGGCCGGATGTGGGTGCGGGGCCGGGCTCCGACTCCGGGGCCGGGTCCGACTCCGGGTCGGGGTCTGGGCAGAATCCTTCCGCCTCGGACACGTCGACCTCGATGCCGACACCGTCGCTGTCAGGTCCGACGCTGTCGGACTTCGACGACCCCACGCCCAGCGGAACGTCGCCCGGTGCTGCGGACTCCAACGGTTCGTCCGGCCCTTCCCACTCCGGCGGCGGCTCCTCCGTGTCCGGCCTCTCGTCGCCGAGCACCCAGTCCGCACCCAGCCACGCATCACCCGCCGCTACGTCGTCCTCGCCAGGCGGCGGCACGATCGGCACCTCGATCGACAGCCTGGCCGCCAGCGCCCCTACCCAGACCAACGCGTCGCCCACACCGACGACGAGCGACCCGTCCCCTGCGGGTACCGGGGGCCGTGCGGATGGCGGCTCGGCCATACCGACGTCGCCCGTGGCGCCGCCCACCGCGGGTGGCGGGGCCAGCTCGCACCACGGCGGGAGTACGTCCGGCAGTACCCCGTCCGGCACGAGCCCGACCAGCCCGAGCCCCAACTCGGGCGCGGCGAGGACCCCTTCCGCCAATACACCAGGCATTCCCTCCCCTACGGGAACCGGACCTGCCTCCACCCCGAGCCCCACGTCTCCCACAACGACGCCACGGAGCACTCCGTCCCCGACGTCGGACGGCCGCGTTCCCGGTACGGCGGACGGTCGCACCCCTGGCACGCCGGACGGCCGAATACCGACCCAGCGCACCCCCGGGAGCACGACGCCGGGCGACGGTACGACACCGCGGAACACACCCGGTACGACGCCGGGCGACCGTACACCGCCCCGCAACACGACGCCCGGCGACGGCACTACCCCCCGCAACACCCCCGGGAACACGACCCCGGGCGACCGCACCGCGCCCCGCAACACCGCGGACCCGACCGGCGGCACCCGGACCCACACCCCGGGCCAGAACCCGAGTACCACCACCCCGAACCAGAACCCGGCCCGGTCGACTCCCCCCAGGACCGCATCTTCGTCCACGAGCACCCCGACGACGACGCCCTCCACCTCGACCGGCACCGGATCTGAGCGCACCTCGACACCGAGTAGCCGCACCCCCAGCTCCTCGACACCGAGCAGCGGCACCCCCAACTCCTCAAACCAGCCCGGCCCCGCCAGCAGCCCCACCACCCAGGGCACACCCGGCACAGGCGGCACCCAGAACCAGCCGGGCACCGGCTCCACTCCCGCCAGGCCTCCCCAGCAGCCCGCGGGCAGCACGCCCAACGCCCCGCAGCAGCCGGCCGCGCAGTCCAACACCCCGCCCAACGATCCGCAGCAACAGCAGCATCAGCAAGTCACGGCGGTCCCGGTCCACACCGTCGTACGCACCCCGGGTTCCTCGACGCCGGCGTCGCACCACACCCCGACCACGCCGCAACCGCCGGGCTCGCCCCAGACCGACCCCGGCACCCCCACCGACCAGCAACACCCCCAGCAGGACAGCCTGCAGGACATCCGCGACGACCTCGACCACTACCCCGGCGGCCTGACCGAACCCGACCCCACCGACCAGCAGGCACTGGCCGACGCCGTCCCGCACAACGAAGACGGCACCCCGGAACGCTTCCCCGACCCCTTCGGCTCCTGGTCACAACTCCAGAACGACGGCGGCAACACCGTCCCCGGACGCAGCAACAACTGCGCCGACTGCTCCCGCTCCTTCCTGGAAACCTGGTACGGAAACCCCCAGGTCTCAGCCCCCCGCACCCCCGACACCGACGAACACGGCAACCCCGACCCCTTCGCCCCCGAGAACAACGCGAACGAGAACCAGATCCGCTGGACAGGCGCCGCACACACCTACGCCGGCCCCGGCAACAACCCCGAGACCGCCAACAACATCACGTCGGTCCTCCAGCAATCCGGCCCCGGCTCAGCCGCCATCGTCCAGGTCGACTGGCCCGGCGGAGGCGGCCACGCCTTCAACGTCGTCAACCACAACGGCAACATCGTCTGGATCGACACCCAGAGCGGCGAGGTCAGCAACACTCCCCTCCACATCGACAACGCCGCACACGTCTGGCACATACCGCTGGACGCCGACCGGAACCCGATCGACACCACCCAGCCAGACGCCCAGGACACCGAGCACTCCGAGCACTCCGAGCAGGGGACGGACGAGACGTCCCAGCAGGATACGGAAGCACCCCAAGACGGCAGTGACACTCCCCAAGAGGACACGGACAACTCACAAGAGGGCAACGAGGACCAGAACTCCGTCGCGACGGATCCGTCAGGTGAGGACTCGGACAGCGCTCCCGGCCAGGACTCTGCTGACCCGAACCCCAGAACCACTGCAGGCGAACCATCGGTCGCCGACGCCGACAGCAGCATCGAGGAAGGCACGCCCCACGTCGACTCACCGCAGTCCGATGCGGCCTCAACAGGTCGGTCATCCGACGCCGCACCTGCGTCCGGCCCCGGCCCCACTCACTCCGACAGCCAGAGCGAGCACGGGACCACCAACGACCGAGACACGCCTCATCCACAGGATGACGTGTCGGCATCGGACAACAGCCTCCGAACCGACGGGACCAACGGGCTGGACCCCGACACCACCACCCCGGGCCCTGGGCAGAACGCACCGTCTCCAGCCGACCGTTCCGATAACGCTGACACTCGCACGGCCACGAGCAATGCCGTTCCTTCGCCCCCCCATACATCCCCGAGCGACCATTCGATCAGTGGGAGCCCGGACCGGCCGAATCAAGGCAACACCCCGCCAACGGGCCGGCACACCACGCCCGGCCAGACACCATCCACCCCAAGCAGCCCAGATCGCCGAGCCCCCGCAGAACCTGCGGGCACATCGCAAGACCCGAACGGCGACACGAATGGCGAAGATCCTCACCCTAAGGATGATCCAGCTCGCAACAACCACCCGCGCCTTTCGGAACCCGAGAGCGACACCTCGACGCATTACGGCATGGCACCGATGGAGCATCAGGCGGAGCTGCGTCGGACGAACGACGTCCGGCAGGTGGATCTGGACCCGGTTCACCACCATCTCAACGACTGGCTTACCCCTGTCCCCAACGAGGGCGGCAGCGGCACGCGCATCCCACTCGTCGACGCCCTGCAGACATGCAGTCCGCCACGGCCTGATGATCCCGACCACAAGCCGACCGTCCTGCGGCACGAAGATCTGGCCAGGATCCTCCCGGGCTTCGCCGACATGCACCCCGGCGAGCGCGGGGCGGTGGTCGCGTCACTGGCGCGCTTGAGCCTCAACTTCCACGCGTCCCACGCCGTGGGCGCAAGTCCGGAGCCGACAGACGGCTATGCGTCGCACGGAGCGAACGCACACGAAAAAGCAGGCTGGAATGCCAGCCACCGTGACGATCAGGAACTCAAGCAAGCAATCGAGAAGGAATTCGGAAGGTCAGGAATTGCGGGTGCGCTAAGAAGCTCAGGCGATCATCACCCAGATTTTACGGGAAGGAACTATGCAACTGTCGAGGTGTACGATCCAGTCAGCAAAAATATAAGCTATGTAGTGGACAGTTCATACCCGAACCCCGGCGGCGGAGAAAAAGGAAAGCACTCGGAACGAAATATCCTCGACTACTTGACGGAGGTCAACCAGGGCCGAGGAGAGGGGGAAGCATACCAAGCCCTCAGTATGTATTCCGACCGGGAACCATGCGGGCACGGACAAGGGTATGCAAACTGCGCGAATCTACTGACCGAAGAGATGCGCGGCGTCGATGTATTCTACGGGACTGGGTATCGAAAGAATGCAGAAGTCGTCGACCCGACAGCACTCCCGGGAGGGACCTACAAGAAACAATTCGACAAAGACCTTGCGGCGAATATAGCGGCACTCGGTAAGATATGGGTCCGCACTATGTCGGAAGGCGGATTGCGGGACCTCGAAGCATAACGAAACCAGCAAAGAAAGTTATTCACGATGCACGGTCAGAGCAGCTCACACGAAATCACGACTCAGATTCGTTCGTGGGCGAGCGACCCTTCTGCCAAATATGGTCACCTGTTCGTGAACGGCCCCTCCGCCGCCGGAAAAACGGAGGTCCTCCAGAATATCGCCGAGACCACTCCGGATACATCCCTCCTCAATGCCGCAGGCCTCTCCACCGAGGAGGTGATGGACAACCTGATGCAGATCCTCGGCGTCGCGTACGGGGACTACAGAGACGCCGACGTCCTCATCGACGACGTCAGGGACCAGCGTCTGAGTCATATCGTCCTCGTGACCAATACACAGTGGGCTGGGCGAACTCGCAGTACCACCGAACCACGACGTATCGCGGACCTTCTCGCACGGGGCATCGGCAGTCCATACATGAAAACCGGCGTCAAAGTCATCCTTGAAGTCGACAGCAGTGTCCACCCCCTCAGCACTTGGATCCGGTCCCCCCTCACACTGCCGCCTCGCCCTGACGCTGTCCGACTTGATGTTCGCTCCCTGAGCGTCGGCCACCGCACTGCCGTCCGGGCGCTCGCCCTGGCCGAACCCCGCAGTCTGCGTTTCGAGGAGTGGGCCACGCTCTGCTCCGTCCTCGGCGCCGAGTGCGGCGTGTCAGAACTCCAGGCGATCGCCGACGAATTGGAATGCGTGTCGGTTGATGACAGCAGCGATCTGCCCGTAGCGCTGACTCACGAGTCCAACGCGTATGCGCTACGGAGCGAGGTCCCCACCGGAGAGTTCCGCGCTTTTCACCATGCCGTCGTGGACCGCCTGTTCGCGTGCGGCGATGACGATCCACTCACGGACTATCTGGCTCGGGCGTTGCCGGCCCATGCCGCTGCGGCGGGCCGCTTCGAAGAGCTCCTCTCCGCCCCACGCACACTCACCCGGTGCGCGCATCCCGCCTTGGTGGAAGCGCTGGCCGTCGCATTTCCGGACGGCATCCCCGCGGGCACCTTCGCAGCGGACCTGCATTACCTCGACAAACTTGGCGTAGCACCGTCCTCCCATGCCGAATGGCTGTCCATCTTGCACCTGTTGGCACTGAGCCAAGGCGATCCGGAGCGTGCGCACACGCTGACAGAATCCGCCGACCCCCTGCCATGGCGGACCGTCTGGACCAACTGGCGGGCGCCCGGTCGCCTCCGCAGCTGCGGTCCCCACATCGACGCCATTGACGGTCTGCGGGCCGACGCCGCCGACTCCACGGTGACCAGCCTCAGTGAGAACGGCGAGGAGCAGACCTGGCACGCGGTCACCGGGCAACTCGCCGAGCCCGGCAGCCGACGCCGCAACGTGGAGGCGCCGGCCGACAGCCGCTCTCCGCAGACCGCCGTCTGGCGGGCGGAGCCGTCCTGGAACATCGTGCGCCTCCAACTCACCGCTGATCCGTCCGTGTCCCGCGTGGTGCAGGCACCCAAGATCCAGTCTGCCGCTTGTGTCGGCGATTTCGTCGTGCTGGGCGGGGACCGTGGTCTCTACGCCATCGAACCCAACCCCCACCAAACGGAAAGCAACCCCTTGCGTCCGCTGCCCGCAGTCGGCCCCCGCGGGAAGATCACGCCACGTCCCTTCGACGAAGCGGCCTGTCGCCCCACCCGGGCCCGCCTACGCGACATCTTCAACGCGCAGACAGCCCCCACACTGACCGATGAGCAGCTGCCCTCTGGCCTGACACACGAACCAACCCGCCGTTTCCTCAACGAGATCGGCTTCCCAGCCATCTCCGACTTCTACAGCCTCGACACCCACCATCTCCTCGAGACCGGCCTCGTGGAGCACACCTGGGAAGGCACCAAGGAGTTCGAAACACCCGTAGGTGACGGTCCGTTCTACGAATTGGGCACCTGGATCGGCGGCACCCTTCTCCTCGACGGACCCACCGGCCGCGTACTACGCCAGTCACAGCCAGGTGCGGTCGACGACAGGGAGCCCGGCGCCCCGCTGGCCGGCTCCTCCCTCGCCTCGTTCGTCGCGATGGTGTGCCTGCAGTGGGAGTACATGCTCGCTTACACCACGTCGGGCGGGCTCGACAGCGCGGACCTGCTGGCCGAGCTCACCGCCTGGCTGTCCGGCCTCGACCCCGCCGCGGCAGCCACCAGGAACTGGGGGCACGTCCTGGACTCCGACAATTTCTCCTATCTGTGAGCCCATTCCAGCCTACGAACCCGGATTGAGGGCACGGCCCCGGCGTAGTTGATCTTTGATGGGTTTTGGGTCGTTTGCCCAGGGGGAGGGGTGCGAGTTGCCAGACGAGCGCGGCCTCTGATGATCTTTCAGGTTCCTACGCCAGAAGATCGTCTCAGGAGCCGCGCTCGTGTCCGCATCCTCCCTGATCAGCCCTGTCCTTGGCCAGCTCACCGATCTCGCGCTGTGGGAGGCCGAGCTCGCCGCCGACCCTGTGGCAGTGGAATCCGCGCTGGTCAGCAGGTTGCGGCAGGCCCCTGACCGGCGTGCGGAGCGTGGGCGGCGGCATCCCCTGGTGGTGATCCTGGTGCTGGCCGCGTGCGCGACGCTGGTGGTCGGTGGTGACTCCATGACCGCGATCTGGCAGTGGTCCGCCCGCGCCCCGCAGGTCAAACTGGCCCGCCTCGGCGCCCGGTACGACCCGCTGGCCGGCCAGTACCTTGTGCCCAGCGAGCGCACCTTCCGCCGCGTGCTCGCCGACCTGGATGCCGACGTGCTGGACGCGGCGACCTGCGCATACGTCACCGACGTCGCGACCGGAAAGGCACCGACGCCCGAGGTCCCGGACACCCCGGGGCCCATCGAGCGCGAACAGCGCCGCGCCGCCCAGCGGGCCGTGGAACACCCGGCGCCGGCCGGGCTGCTGCCCGCTGCGGCTCTCGACGGCAAGGCCCTGACCGGCGCCCGCACCGAATCGGGGCGGGTCTTCCTGGTCGGGGCGGTCGACCACGCCAGCGGCGCGGTCCTCGGCCAGAGGCAGGTTCCGGACAAGCGCGGCGAGGGCGAGGCGGCCCGCATGCTGCTGGCCCAACTCGCCTTGTCCGGCCGGGTGTTCACCCTGGACGCCCTGCACACCACGAAGAAGACCGCCCACCTGATCACGGACCGGCTCGACGCCCACTACGTCCTGATCCTGAAGGGGAACCAGCCGCTGGCCCGCGCCGCCGCCCAGGCGCTGCTGGCCGGTACCGACGCCGAGTGGACCGAGACCACCGAGGCCGAGGACGACCGTGGGCACGGGCGCACCGAGCGTCGCACGATCCGCACCGCCCAAGCCGACGACGCCCTCTTCCCCGGCGCGGGACAGGTCTTCCGCCTGCGCCGTGACACCGGCGGCCTCGACGGAACCTGGACCGGGAAGGAGATCGTCTTCGGCGTCACCAGCCTGCCCGCCCACCTCGCAGGCCCCGCTCACCTCAACCACTACGAGAGGGTCCACTGGTCCATAGAAAACAAGATCCACTGGGTGCGGGACGTCACCTTCCATGAGGACAACTCCCAGGTCAGGACCGGCACCGCACCCCGAGCACTGGCCAGCTTCCGCAACCTGGGCATCAGCACGCTCCGCCTGGCCGGACGAGCCAACATCGCCCACGCCCGCCGCGATCTCCTCAACCACAACGACGCCTTCGCCGTCTACGGCATCTGATCAACTACCACGAAGCCGGACACAACCGAACAACGCCGGGGCCGTGTTTGGAAGAGGCCATCGCATGGTTCACCGGCGACTGGGAGTCATACGTCAAATGCGGCGAGATGTGGGCCAACACGGGAAAGTTCGCCAAGGACATAGCCACGAATCTGAAGGCCGGAAACAGGGAGCTGGATGCGACTTGGAACGGCAACGCGGCCGATTCCGCCTATGTCTACTTTGACGAGTTGGCGAGGAAGATCGACTCCCTGGACGAGAACTTGAAGGAGCTTCAGGGCGCTTACAACGATGTCGGCCTTGCTGTGGCCAGAGGTGCAGACCTCGTCAAGGGCTTGCTCGAGCAGCTGGCGGATGAGGCAATCATCGCGGAGGTCGAGCTCACGGCGGGCACGCTGCTGGCCGAGACAGGTGTGGGTGCCGTCGTGGGCTATGCGGCTGCCGCTCTCGAAATCGCTGAAATGATCAAGACATGGGGGCGTATGACCGAAGCCTACAGCGCTGCCCAGGAAGCTGTGGATGTGTCGACGGCCGCTGCTGGATTGGTGGTCGGCAGTCTCAGCGTCGCCCTGAAGAGCTTTCCCGAGCCGGGGAAGAGCTACGACAACCCCGCGGTGTAGCCGCTGTTAGTTCAGGAGCCAGGCCGACAGCGTCAGGAGGAGACAGACGCCAGAACCGGCGAGGCCCCCGCGGACGAGCCACTTGCGCACCATGCCTACGCGGGTACCAGATACCGCCCGGGTGATCATGGCTACCTGCATACCGCTGCGGGGGAACATGCCTGTGACAGCGAATGACATGCCGAACGCCACCACGAGCCAGCCGAGGAAGAACATCGCGATCCACCGTGTCGTCTCGCCAAAGCCGACTTTCACGTACCCGTTGCCAGCCTGCTGCACGGAAACCTTGCTACCCGGCTTCACCTCCGCCCGGATGCTCGCCTGGTCATCGATGATCTTGCCGTTGTCGGACCGGAAGGTCCCTCCGCACACCTTGGTGTCGCTGGAGTTGCGGCTACCTTGTTCGACCCAGCAGCGCTCCACGGCCAGAGTGCCGTGGGTGCCGGCGAGGCCGGCCGCGTGGGCCGCGTTGTAGAGGCCGAACCCGAAAGTCACCAGGGCGAGAACGAAGAACAGCCCCCCGAGAGCGCGGCCCATGATGCTGGGCCGGGGCAGTGCTGCGGTCGGTGCGAGCGGCGTCAGTTCTGGCTGCACCACTACACTCCCTCGCCCATACCGCACGTCTCAACTAGCGCACGGTCCTGCCTCAAACCGTCCCCCGGCCTCGACTCCACACGTGTGCCGACCTTGTCGCACTCCTTCATACTGCCCAAGTAAAGCAGCACGACGACCGCAATCCGCACCCGGAGGTGGTCCCTCGTCCTGGAGCTGGAGTTCGGTTTCGGACAGACCTGCTGACATCGGCTGGTCCGGTGGCACAGAGCCCGCTTGGGCCTCGACCTGCCCCGCAACTCAGCTTTGCGGGCCCCCACAGTCTGCGGGTGCGGCAGCAGTACGGGCGGGCGGCGGCTTGGCGGGCTGTCGGAGTCGTGCGCCTCGGCTTTCCGCGATGAGGAGGGTGTCACCGAGAGCCTGGGCGAGTTGTTCGGCGAGGTCTCGGACCTGGGCATCGGGGGCAGCGGGTATGGCGAGTACTTCCCAGGCCCGTTCGTGGAGCCGTTCTGCGAGGCCGAGTTGTACGGTCTCCACGCGGTCGGCGATCCGGGAGAGCGTGCCGTCACCGGCGCCGTCCTCGATGAGGTAGCAGCGCTGGCCGAGGGAGCCGGTCCAGGGGAGTAGGCGGGCGCGGGGATCGGACTTCTCGGGGAGGTCTCCCCCTCCTCCCGGCCCATCCGTTTCCGACCAGGTCATCCGCCGACCTCCACTCCGTGGATACGGCGAGTGCCGACGTCGATGTCGTACGTCGCCAGCCAGAGAGCTCGGCGCCGGGCGCGCTGCTCACTGGTGAGTACGTAGGGGCGAACAGGTGGGGTGGCGCAGCCGTCGAGGGGCGCGTCGGTGGCGTAGGGGCCAGGTGCTCTGCGGAGCGCAGGCCTCGGTTCCCGGCGGTGTACGGGGGCGAGCGGCGTGTGTCCGGCGCGGTGACGGCCACGCGGGGCGAAGAGGACGGCAAGCGCGTCGAGGGCGCGGAGGATCTGGTTGATCATTGCGTCAACTCACGTCGCCGTCAGTGGTCTTGGAGTGGCGCTCGCAGTCGGCGCAGATCTGTACGGCCCAGCCGAGCCGGCCTCCATCGGGGTGCTGTGTGTACGCGTGACCGCAGGGCTCGAGCCCTTGTCCTCCGCCGCAGCGGACGCACGCCAGGCCGTAGAGGCGGCGCCAGGACTCGTAGGGGAGGCGGAGGGGGTCGTGGGTGCCGGTGCGGAGATCGGAGGGTTCTCGGGTCGTCATGCTCGACTCCAGGCGGTTCCAGGCGTGAGAAGTGAAGCCACGCAGGGTTGCTTCGTGGTCGCTGTGAGTAGCGCGCCTCTGGAGTATGGCACTGTTCATCTCGCCATGTGAATCTCATGACGAACTTCTCTGAGTGCTCGCGTGCGCTCTGCTGACGTTGAAGGCACTCGTCGCGACCGGGACAATGGCGTGACCTGGACATAGGGAAGGGCGTGACAGTGGGGCCCACAACTCGCCGCCGCCAACTGGGAGCTGAGCTTCGCAGGCTGCGCGATCGCAAGGGAATGACGTTGGAGGCTGCTGGGCAGGCCGTCGGCGTCTCGCGTGCCACGGTGAATCGCTACGAGTCCAACAAGGGGCCCGTCAAGTGGATCGTGGTGGAAGGCCTGTGCCGTGCTTACGACGCGACGGATGATGAACGTGAAGCGATCGTCGCTCTGGCCAAGTCAGCCAAGGTGCAAGGCTGGTGGCAGGGATACAGCGACGCGATCCACGAATGGATCACGCCATTTCTGACACTCGAGGACGAAGCTGTTGAGGAGTGTCACTGGGCCAATGCGTACGTGCCCGGCCTGCTCCAGACCCGCGCGTACGCCACCGCCGTCATCAGGGCCATCGAGGCCAGGGCCGACGAAGACACCATTCAGCGGATGGTGGACGTACGAATGAAGCGGCAGGAGGTACTGAAGCGGGAGACGCCACCGCATGTCTGGGCGATCGTCGATGAGGCGGTTGTGCGTCGCTGTGTCGGAGGGCCTGCCGTGATGGCCGAGCAGCTTCAGCACTTGCGCACGAGCAGTTTGACCCCGCATGTGACGTTGCAGGTACTCCCGTTCGATGCCGGAGCATATGCAGCTGAGAGCACGGGTTTCATCATCATCCGAGGTCCGGAGCCATCACTCGATGTAGTACACATGAGTAATCTCAGTGGCGCCCTGTACCTGGAGAAGGAAGCCGAGTTGGAGCGGCATAAGGTGGTGTTCGAGTACCTGCGATCGCAGGCGCTGAGCAGCAGCGACACCACGCGGCTGCTCGAAAGTCTGGTCACGGAATTCACGGAGCGCGCAGGTAGGGAGTCATGATGGCTGCACCTGGCAGAGACATAGGTGACCGTCTCTGGGTCAAGTCCTCGTACAGCGGCGGGGCCGGCAGCGATTGTGTCGAGGTGGACTTCGGAGCCGGCGAGACGGTCGGGGTGCGTGACTCGAAGGTGGTCCCGGGGCCCCTCCTGGCTGTTAGTGGTGAGGCGTTTGCCGTCTTCCTCGGCGGAGTCAAGCACGGCCAGATGGATCGTACGACCTGACCGCCCACGTCGTGCACGTACCCAGGGGCCGCACCTGGGAATCGCCGGGTGCGGCCCCTGCGTAAGCGCCTTGAGGGCTCCGGCCCCGAGCACGTCAGCACAATCCGTGCGCGCGACGCCAGGGTCTGGGCCCGCTCCGCGCTGTCGTAGAGCGCCCCCTGCCTGCCGAGGGTGATCGTGCCGCCCTGCATGAACTGCCTTGGCAGGTAATCGACGTTGTGGGCGCTCCGGAAGACCGCGAGCACACCGCAGCCGGCCAGGGGCGGCACGAAAAATCCCGCGAAGGTGTCCAGGCGGATGATGAGCACACCAACGTCTCGCTGCGGTGCGCAGTATCCGGCGCAGTCGCCGCGGCGGATCGCCCGCCAGCCTTCCACCCAGCTCTACAAGCAGCGCAACGCGGCGAACGCCGCTTCAACCGCTTGAGGCGTTGGCCTTACGCGCCGCCGTCTCACTGGACACTTCCATGAGCTCGCCACCGCCCGGCACAGCCAGGACACCGAATCCTCGCGTCCTGGCGCCGCCCGCCTGCCAGACCTTGCCGGCGTACCAGGCACCCTGCTCCAGCCCCTGGGGCCAGCGACGCCGGTGGAGCGGACTCCGCGCGGACATGAGACCGGTCAGCTCTTCACCTTCGCTGTAGCGCAGTTGGAGCGGAACGCCCATGACGTCCTTGACGCCAGAAGGCTTGTGCGCTTCAGGGATGAACTGCCACGGGTGCTCTTCGAGAACGCGACGGATGCGCTTCAGGGAGGCCATTACGTCGCGGCGTAGATAGAGAAGAATTAGATAAACGAACGACACCAGGACGATCGCTCCGGCAAACCGCTCTTTCTCGATCTCGCTTGAGGCATTCCCACTCAACACAAAGTACGCCACCCAGGACAGGCCATACGGGAGGTGCCAGATCCAGCGCCCCCTCTTCGCTTTGCGTCGCGCCTTCTCCCATGCCGCCCGGGTCTCGGGGTGATCGAATGCACATTTAGCCAGAGGCATCGGTACGGTGACTCTGCCTCGCTCGGTTGACGCGCCGAGTTCATCCAAGGGAAGACCCCCACCACTCTCTTCCACAGAATCTCCTCCAGTACGGCACGAAAACTCACGAGGCATCGACTTCGCGCCACCCAGGCCTCCGGAGGCGCACCGTCCGAGCGCGATCGACACACCACTCTACTCATATATAGGCTGCTGCCCGGCCGGTCGGCGCCAGGCAAGCCCGCACGCCCGGAATGCCCGGAATGCCCGGAATTCTATTTTTTGCCGCCACGGGGGTGCTTGGTGGGGGACCACTTCAAAATCGATGTCGACCAATTGGACCGATTCGTCAAAACACTTCAGCAGGCGACGAAAGACCTCGACGATGCGCGCAAGGCGCTTGCACACGTCCGCGCCGCTGAGATCGGGACGTCACGACTGGACGAGGCCTGTGACACATTCCAGGAACGGTGGAAGTACGGGTCTGAACAGTTGAGCGAGATGATCGGCGCCATCGGTGAGGGCGTGAAGGCTAACAAGCTGAGTTATGAAGAATTCGAAGAGAATCTGCAAAACGCCCTCAAGCAGATGGCCAAGGCCTCTACGTCGGGCGACGGGGTGAAGGGCTGATGGCCGTGAACCCGTATCCGAATCTCGGCTGGAACCCGGCTCCTGGCGTACCCGGTGAAGTCGCCGCGCTACAGCAGAAGGTGAAGGCCGCGGCAGCAGCGCTGGACAGCTCCTACCAGCAGATCGAGCGGCTCCTCGGAGAGAGCGCGCACTGGGAGGGTGACGCGGCAGACGCCTTCCGGGAGGCCCTGGACGGTGAGCTGCCGAAGTACATGATGAATGCCGGGCATTCGCTCGGCAAGGCAGCGGCGTGGCTCGACGTCTGGAATGGAGACCTCTCCTCCCACCGCGACCTTGCGAAGAAGTACGACGAGGAAGCAGGCGACAAGAAGTCCGCCGCCGAGAAGGCGAAGCAGCACCATGACGAGGCGGCCCAGCACCCGGACCTCCAACTCGCCGGGAAGGAGTTCCCCAGTCAGCAGGAGGCCGACTCCGCGACAGCGCGCCTACGCGCCGCCGAGCGCTCACTCAATGAGGCCACCACCCAGCTCGACAACGCCAATCAGGCCTACGCGGACGTCATCGCCAAGGCCCGCGCTCTGGAGAACGAGCACAAGGAGAGGGCCGACGTCATCTCCAGGAAGCTCGACGAGGCGGACGATAAACTGGCTCCCAAGGAACCCGGGTGGCTCAGTAAGACCCTTGAGGGCATCGGGGAGGCCCTCAGCAAGGTGGGGCAATTCCTGCTGGACCACGCCGGAACCATCGGGGCGATCGCCGGCCTCCTGGCGCTCTTCCCCACGCCTCTCGCGCCTGCTTTCGCCGCCATCGCCATCGTGGCCAGCGCTGCTTCACTGGCCAAGAACCTCTCCAGCGAGGACTTCAGGGACTCCCTGACGGGTCAGTACGGATGGAACGCGGGCCTGACCGCATGGGGCTCCCTCGTTGGCGACACCATGGGGGTGGTACCCGGAATCGGCATCTTGGCCCGAGCGGGAAGCGAGGTGGGCCTGGCGTCCGCGGTGGCCAGGGAGGGCGGTGAGGCGATGTCGTTGGGCGCCAAGGCCGGTACTTTCGCCAGCGAGGTGAAGGCCGTCAACTCGTACCGTGCCCTGGACGTCGCCACCAGCCCCACCAAGGGATTGGACTGGACCCTCAACGGCATCAACACCGCGGCGAACTCGATCTCCTCGGCGGAGACCATCGGGTGGCTCCCGGAAGACGGCATCGGTCACGACTCCACGGAAACCACCAAGGCCGGCGTGGCGGCGTCCGGCGCGGCAGGCACGCTCGGGACCTTCGGTACCGATATCGCTGAACTCGCAAGGAGTATCCGGCTGTGAACAAGCACCTCGGCGTTGCCGACACCGCGCCGCAGCCGATGCTCTGGTACGGACTCCCCCACGGGTATCTGGAACTCGATCTCAATCCGTCGTCGGAGGGGGTCGCGGAACTGGCACGGCGGGTCAGCGGATTCCCCCAGGAGGTCCGCGACCGGGTGGCGCAGCTGTTTCGCCTGTACGCCACAACCGTGATGATGCTGCGGAAGCAGTCAGTGGCCACCTGCGCGCTAGGCATGCACCCCGACGGCAACGGAGAGGCGTCGCTGTCGGTCCTCACCATTTCAGCTGTTCCGTCCACCGGAGCGAACCCCAAGCTCGTCCTGGCCGACATGGTGACCTCCCACGCGGGAGGAGGTGCCAGCGACGGCATGCAGCCCATCGAACTACCGGTTGGCATCGGGTTCTTGACCGAGCAGGTACGTAAGACAGCGGCACCCGGTGTCCCGCCCGAAGGGCAGGAGGAACCCCTGGAGGGTTCGGTCTGGCAGGGAATGGTGGCGGTACCGGACACCCGTACCCCGTCGATCATCACCGTGCAGTTGGTGACACCAGCGGTCGAACTCGCCGACGATTACCGCGCCGTACTGCTTGGTACCGCACGCACCTTGACGTTCACCGACCCGACAGCTGCGGGGACGGGACACGACGCCGACTCGGTGTCCAGCTCCGCCGCGCAAGCCGTAAGGAACGACTTCGGATGAGTGCGCACCAACAAGCGCGAAGCGCTCCGGTGGGACCGTCGACTCCGTACGACACCGATGCGGCGGACTTCCGCAGCTCGGTGAAGCGTCACTACGGCACCGTCTTGAAGCGGTTCGCGAAACGCTTCGCAGTCTTCCTGCCGCTATGGCTTTTGGTGTTCATCACAGGCAGTGACTACGCAGTGCCGGTGTCCATTCTCGGCTTCCTCGGCCTCCTCATCTCTGCACTCCGCCTCTGGGCTCACCTGTCATGGCTCCGCAGGTGCTCCAAGGTGTTCCGTGAATATCCTCTCGAATACCGCTCGCAGTTCGTGAAGCTCGGCACAGGGAGAGGACGGGTCCTCACCTTCCGACTGGCCGAGGAGCAGTCCGGAGCCCCCGTGATGTCGGCTGTCAATCTCTTCGACAGTGGATGGCCGACAGACATCGAAGATGGTTTCTGGTTCGCCGGCGACGAGCTGTTCGGCGGCATCGCCTTCCTACCCCATACCGGGGAGTTGCTGTTCATGCAGCCTCAGGAATGGATCCTGATGAGAGAGCAGCGGGCGAACGCCGACTCTGAACGTGTCATGAGAGCGAAGTGCGCGGGCATCAAGGGCTATGTCTCCCTGACGCGATAGGCGGTACGGGCGACCGCGGAAAACCCATCACCAGGTAGACAAGCGGACATGGTGCCGCTCATTCACAGCTGCCCCTGGCCAGGGGGCTGTTGAGTATAGGGGTTGGGGTGCTGCGGAGGCTGTGCCGGAGGAGCGGGGTGCCCGTGTCCCTGGTTGGGAGCTGGGGTGGGGTACGGCTGTTGGGCTGTCGGGTACGGCGCTTGCTGGGGCGGGTAGCCCATGTTCTGCGGGGAAGTGCCGTTGATGGGGCCGCCGTTCCCCGGGTTGTTGCGCTTACGGGTTACGACGAAGGTGACGACGGCGGCAATCACGGCTCCGATGCCGATGATGCCGACGATAAGGACGATAAGGACGATGGCGCCCATCGAGGAGAGTCCCTTCTCATTCTCGGGCTGATTCGCTGTGGTGTCGTTGTTTCCGCGTGCCTCGGCGGCCAGCTGGATCCGACCGAGCGGAGACTAACCGTGAGCCGCTTGGGGATATCCATCGTGAGGCCCTTGTAGAGGCGGATCATCCGTAGCTGGGTCACTGCAAAATTGCGAGCACTACGAGACAAAGCAGCAGGGTTATAGCGGGTCTTCGAATTTAGTGGGGGTGTGCCTCCCGTCGGCTTCGCCGGGTGGTTGCGCAGCGTGAGCGGAGGCGTTGGTTCGCTCGGTTGCGGAAGCCGAAGGCGTTACGCGCTTCGAGCTTGATGAGGCGGTTGTTGCCCTCCGAGGCGGCGTTGGTGATCCCGGTGGTCAGGTAGGTCTCGATGCCGTCCCACCACTGCTCGATGGTCTCGGCGAGGGTGACGAGTTCGGGCAGGTGAGCGTGGTCGGCGACGTGGGCGAAGAAGCGGTGGCGGGCGGTGGAGATCGCGGAGTGGTCGGGGGTGACGTGCCTGCGGGTGACGGTCAGGCCCAGGAGGTCGCGCAGGAGTTCCTTGCCCTGCCAGGCCGCATAGATCTGTCGGCCGTAGGTCCCCATGTACTCCAACTCGGTCTTGAGGAGCTCGCGTTGTTCGTCGGTGAGGTCTTCCTTGTTGCGGCGCAGGAGCTTGCGGACGCTGTAGATGCTGTCGCCCTTGCGGGCCCGGCGGCCGTGCTGTTTCCAGGTGAGGCGTCGGCGCAGGTCGGCGAGGTGGCGCTGGGCGAGTTGCACGATGTGGAAGCAGTCCACGACCACCGCCGCGTGCGGCAGGGCACGGTGGACGGCGGCGCGGAAGGTGGAGCACAGGTCGATGGCGACGTAGCGGACCTGCTCGCGCCAGGCGGCGGGCCGGGCCGTCAGCCAGTCGGCGACGGAGGCGGAGTTGCGGCCCTCGACCTGGCCGAACAGGCCGCGCCCGCCGATCGCGTCGACGAAGCCGATGTGCCAGGCGTCCGCGACCAGCTCCCACTTCTCCGTGTCCGGGTTCTGCTCCCACACCGGCTTACCCCGCCGGGTCTCGTCGATCCCGATCGCCTCGGTCACCGGCGGCTCCTCGGGCAGGACCTTCGCGGCGTAGTCCTCGAAGCAGTGCTGCACGATCGGCCAGGACAGGCCCAGATCCCGGCCGGCCTGCACCACCGATCGCCCGCCGTCACACACCGCGGCCCCGGCCGCCCGCCGAAGCGCCCCGGTCGTACGCATCCGCGCGGGTACCTGGCCTATGGACTCGGTGAACGAGCGGCGGTCGCAGTCGAGTTCGGTGCAGTGCCAGCGTGCCTTGCGCCACCGGATACTCACCGGGCGCCCGCCGCAGGACAGGTGTCTGGGGGCGGTGGTGCGGTAGTCCTTCAGCCGGGTGGAGAAAACCCCGCACGAGGGGCAGGCCCTCGCGGACTCCTCGTTCGTCACGACGTATACCGTCGATCCGCCTGCCTTGTCGTCCTTGACCTGCGTCACACTCACCCCCTCCAGCCCAAGCAGTCGCGTCGCAGCCTCGTTGGTCCCGGTATCGTCGATGCTCAAGCCCGTGGGTTCTTCATGATCGGTTGCCTAGACAACAACCATGATCACGAAGACCCGCGGGCTCCTTGCGTCCAGGCCACCCACACCCCAGGCCCATCACGCTCGGTGACTGAACGTCAGGCCGTCACCGCCGCACCCCCACTAAATTCGAAGACCCGTTATAGCGTGAGCTCCTGCCCCCCCACCTCTTCAAAGCGCGATTGTCATCGCGGTACCCGCGCAGCATGACCACGAGACCCACGTGCGTACCGATCAGATCGAGCACTGTCAGCCACAAAAATTTGCCAGACATGATCGACATAAAGAGGAGCAGCCAAGGGGCAACGAGTGCAATCCCGAGCAAGAAGGTGGTGAAGTGGTTCACGGTATGCGACGTCATCTCATCGGCAGCGGATTGGGGATTCAGATCCGGCAGCTCCGAGTTCACAGCCCCTCCAAGGGGGAATTACTCCTACTGCCCTTGGTGCGGGGGCTGTTGGGCGTAGGGGTTGGGGTGCTGCGGAGACTGTCCCGGAGGAGCGGGGTACCCCTGGTTGGGAGCTGAATTGGGGTAAGGCTGCTGGGTAGGCGGGTAGCCCAAACCCTGAGAAGAGACGCCACCGCCGGATCCGGGGCCGCCATTACCGCCGTTGCGGCGGTTTCGGATTACCACGATGACAATCGCGCCGATGACCACAACGACTGCGACACCGCCAGCAATGACGAGAATGTTACTGGAGGAGGACTTCTTCTTTTTAGCCTCGGTTGAGGTGCCCGTTCCCTTGGATGCCTCGCTGGAAGTCGAGGTGGACGACTTGAGCTGGCCGAGAGGGTTCTCCTTGGAGCCTGCGGGGATGTCCATTGTGACCGCCTGGTAGGGGCGGATAATCCCGTATCCGTACTCCTCGTCAGGTGCCTTCAGTCCCTTGTGGCCGAGGAACGAGGCCGACTTGATGAGGCGGTTGATGACCTGGCCTGCGGTCACGGCCCCGGCGTAGTTGATCTTTGATGGGTTTTGGGTCGTTTGCCCAGGGGGAGGGGTGCGAGTTGCCAGACGAGCGCGGCCTCTGATGATCTTTCAGGTTCCTACGCCAGAAGATCGTCTCAGGAGCCGCGCTCGTGTCCGCATCCTCCCTGATCAGCCCTGTCCTTGGCCAGCTCACCGATCTCGCGCTGTGGGAGGCCGAGCTCGCCGCCGACCCTGTGGCAGTGGAATCCGCGCTGGTCAGCAGGTTGCGGCAGGTCCCTGACCGGCGTGCGGAGCGTGGGCGGCGGCATCCCCTGGTGGTGATCCTGGTGCTGGCCGCGTGCGCGACGCTGGTGGTCGGTGGTGACTCCATGACCGCGATCTGGCAGTGGTCCGCCCGCGCCCCGCAGGTCAAACTGGCCCGCCTCGGCGCCCGGTACGACCCGCTGGCCGGCCAGTACCTTGTGCCCAGCGAGCGCACCTTCCGCCGCGTGCTCGCCGACCTGGATGCCGACGTGCTGGACGCGGCGACCTGCGCATACGTCACCGACGTCGCGACCGGAAAGGCACCGACGCCCGAGGTCCCGGACACCCCGGGGCCCATCGAGCGCGAACAGCGCCGCGCCGCCCAGCGGGCCGTGGAACACCCGGCGGCGGCCGGGCTGCTGCCCGCTGCGGCTCTCGACGGCAAGGCCCTGACCGGCGCCCGCACCGAATCGGGGCGGGTCTTCCTGGTCGGGGCGGTCGACCACGCCAGCGGCGCGGTCCTCGGCCAGAGGCAGGTTCCGGACAAGCGCGGCGAGGGCGAGGCGGCCCGCATGCTGCTGGCCCAACTCGCCTTGTCCGGCCGGGTGTTCACCCTGGACGCCCTGCACACCACGAAGAAGACCGCCCACCTGATCACGGACCGGCTCGACGCCCACTACGTCCTGATCCTGAAGGGGAACCAGCCGCTGGCCCGCGCCGCCGCCCAGGCGCTGCTGGCCGGTACCGACGCCGAGTGGACCGAGACCACCGAGGCCGAGGACGACCGTGGGCACGGGCGCACCGAGCGTCGCACGATCCGCACCGCCCAAGCCGACGACGCCCTCTTCCCCGGCGCGGGACAGGTCTTCCGCCTGCGCCGTGACACCGGCGGCCTCGACGGAACCTGGACCGGGAAGGAGATCGTCTTCGGCGTCACCAGCCTGCCCGCCCACCTCGCAGGCCCCGCTCACCTCAACCACTACGAGAGGGTCCACTGGTCCATAGAAAACAAGATCCACTGGGTGCGGGACGTCACCTTCCATGAGGACAACTCCCAGGTCAGGACCGGCACCGCACCCCGAGCACTGGCCAGCTTCCGCAACCTGGGCATCAGCACGCTCCGCCTGGCCGGACGAGCCAACATCGCCCACGCCCGCCGCGATCTCCTCAACCACAACGACGCCTTCGCCGTCTACGGCATCTGATCAACTACCACGAAGCCGGACACAACCGAACAACGCCGGGGCCGTGGGCCTGCGGTGAGGTCGGGGTGCTTTGCGCGGACCAGGGCGGCAGTAGCGGATACGTAGGCTGTGGAATCCGATGTACCGGTTGACAGACTGTACTGCTGCGACCGAGTCATATCCGCCGCGAGAATGTCAACACCGGGAGCCATGAGCGTGAGCCCCTTTCCAGTATTGGAGCCATCCCAGCGGTTTCCCTCTTTGTTTACAGCGCCAACAGACACCACTCCTGGCAGCGCCGCCGGCTCATCGACAGCAATAGACCCATCGTTTCCTGCAGATGCAACAACTACGACATCGTGTGCTTGTGCATACGCGATGGCCGCACGACCGTCGCTTAGTAGTCGGGTCGCCCGGGGGAATCTCACCCCCGGGCTCCCACGGAACCGTACGTGACAGTCTCCCGTCATACGGCTCTTGTCGTTCTGGGCCTCGCCCCTGCCGGGGCCGCCCAGGTCCAGTGAGCGAAGTACTTCGGGCGCAACGTGTGGCCTTGGGCCAGCCGTTGCAGGGCTTGTTTCATCCCGACCCGGTACTTCTTCTGAATCCACCGCAGCAAGTAGGTGTTGATGCGGTCGAACAGCGGATACAGCGCTGAGCGGTAGAAGCGCCCGTAGTAGTTCATCCATCCCCGAACCACCGGATTGACCGTCCGGGTCAGATCGGATGACTCCTGCGCCGTGCGCCGGTGCAGCCTCCAGGACCGCACCGTCCTGCTCAGCCTCTTCAGGGCTTGGTTACTGATCGCGGGCAGGAACGCGGTGAACATCACCCCGTGTCTGTCCTTGGCTCCTCGCGGCCGGAACGTGAACCCCAGGAACGTGAACTCGGTGACCGGAAACCGGCCCCGACGGTTGTCGTCCTTGCAGTACACGATCCTGGTCTTGTCCGGATGCAGCTCCAGACCGACCTCGGCCATCCTGGACCGCAGCGCGGCCAGGACACGTTCCGCTTCCGCCAGGGTGCGGCAGTGCACCACCGCATCATCGGCGTAACGCTCGAACGGGCAGCCCGGGTACTCTCGGACCATCCACGCATCGAACGCATAGTGCAGAAACAGGTTCGCCAAGACGGGCGACACCGCAGAACCCTGCGGCGTGCCCTCTACCCGCTCAGTCGTGGACCCGTCAGGCAGGCGCAGCCCCGCGGCCAGCCACCGCTTGACATACAGCACCACCCAACCGGCGTCGGTGTGCGCCTCGACCGCGGCCACCACTTTGTCCCACGGGACGGTGTCGAAGAACTTCCGGATGTCGAGCTCGACCACCCAGTCGAACCGCCAGCACCGCTCCCGGCAGGACGCAACGGCGTCCAGTGCCGACTTGCCCGGCCGATACCCGAAGGAGTCCGCGTGGAAGATCTGCTCCACCCGCTCCGACAGATGTCCGGCCACCACCGTCTGCGCGACCCTGTCGGCGACGGTCGGCACCCCTAACACCCTGATGCCACCCCCGCTCTTGGGGATCGGCACCGCTTTGACGTCCGGTGGGAAGTACGTGCCCGAGGACATCCGGTTCCAGACCTTGTACAAGTTGTTCTTCAGGTCCTTCTCGAACGCCTCGACCGACACTCCGTCCACCCCGGACGAGCCCTTGTTCCCTCTCACCTTCACCCAGGCGTCCCACACCTCCTGCTTGGAGATGTCGAACGGCTTGGCCGACGCTTTCAACTCGTCCATCCCGCTCCTCCCGGAAAACTTCCGGTTGACCGAACAAACCAGTCACGAACAACCCGGCCCCTTCGCTCCACCCCGATTACCGGGGCTTGCCCACTACTACGAGCCGGTCCGCCGGCGCGCCGCGCGACGGTACTCAGCACCCGGTCGGAGGACTTCCGGACCGGGCTCTTCCTGTCGCCCCGGCCGCTGAGCCAGGGCAGTATCGCGACACGCCTTCCCACGTTCCGCACGGAAGCCGCAGACCGGGCTCGCGCCGCCTTCATGCCGGACACCGCCTGGCCAATAAGCGGTCACCCGCCAGGCTTGTCCCGGGATCCTGAAGTCACCCCGGTTTCGATGTCACCTACTACTTACGACACGTCATCAGCGGTTCACTCGCGTTCGCCTTCCCGGTCCCCACCTGACGCCTGACCAGCGCCTTTTCCCCGGACGCTCACCACGACGGTCTTCAGCCAACGCAGCTCGGGGCGGTTTGACGCCTCCCACCGCAGGGCGACGCCGAAGGGCCACAAGACCTTCATCTTCCGCACAGCACCACATCAAGCAGGGTCTCTGCCTACATCAACCTCACTCTCAGTGTTCGTGGCACACCTCCAGCTGTAGATCGTGATCTTCGTGTGGTGGCCATCGTCTGGCGTCACCAGCGGGCGACCAGCGTCTCGTCTCTACCTCGGTTGCGGTACAGCCAGGTGGTCCCGGGCGCGACATCCCCGGTCAGATAGCCGACGATGGGCTCCCGCTGTGTTGCGCTGTCCAGCTCGCCGAGCAGCTTCAGGGCGTCGGGCAGGGGGAAGAAGGCGGCCTGTTTGATGTCGTCGTCCTGTGGCGCGATGTCACCCGACCACTCGTCGATCTCGAAGGCAGCGGCCAGTGCCGAAGGGTAGGGCTCGGAGTCGATGTGCATGAGGAATGCGGTCCGCACCGGGTCGCCTACCAGCAGGCCGGTCTCCTCCCGTAGCTCGCGCCGGAGGGCTTCGTGCATGAGCTCGCCGTCCTCGACCCCGCCACCGGGCAGCGACCAGAGGATCTCGCCGGCGGCGCCGAGACTCTCTCGCACGAGCAGGATCTCGTCGCCTTGGCGGATGATGCCAATGACCAACTGCACCCGGGGTTTTGGGGCCTTCGAATCCTCTGCCGTCATGCCGCAGACCGTACGTGATGGCCAGTGCGCGGATAGCCAGGGCCGGTGCGGTGACGGGTGCGGCCACCGTTGATCATCGTGAGTTGTGTGGACTGACGAAGAGACGGTGGCCGCAGGTCACAGCATAGATCCAGGCCGTTGGCGGGAGGTGTTCGAGGTGGCCATGGGCCGCATCGCAGGCCGGTTTGCCCGGGTCGAACCCCGGCTGCGGGCTGGGCGGTTGGTGCTGGGGCTGCTGTCGGACCTGCCGCGCAAGAACTGCTGGACGATCGCGGAGTGGGCCGGGGAGAAGACCCCGCATGGCATGCAGCACCTGCTATGCCGGGCCGCCTGGGACGCCGATGCCGTGCGGGACGACGTGCGCGAGTACGTCGTCGAACATCTCCACGACGAGGCGGCAGTGCTGGTCGTGGACGAGACCGGCGATGTGAAGAAGGGCACCCGCACCGTCGGGGTTCAGCGCCAGTACACCGGAACCGCCGGACGGATCGAGAACTCCCAGGTCGCCGTCTACCTCGTCTATGCGGGCGCCCGCGGGCACGCGGCGGTGGACCGGGAGTTGTACGTCCCGCGCTCGTGGACCTCGGACCCGGACCGATGCCGGGCGGCCGGGCTCGGCGAGGACACCGTCTTCGCCACCAAGCCGGAGCTGGCCCGCACGATGATCGAACGGTTCCTGGACGCCGGGCACCGCATCGACTGGGTGACCGGCGACGAGGTCTACGGCGGCAACCCGAAACTGAGGTCCGCCCTGGAAAAACGCGGCCTGGGCTATGTCCTCGCAGTGGCCTGCTCGGCCGAAGTGACCACCGGTGCGGGCACGTTCCGCGCCGACGCGCTGGCCAGGAAGCTCCCGAAGCGGGCCTGGCAGAAACTGTCCGCCGGACGCGGCGCGAAGGGGCACCGCTACTACGACTGGGCCGTCATCGACCTCACCGACCCGGCGCCCGGCCACCGTCAGCTGTTGATCCGGCGCAACCGCACCACCGGAGAACTCGCCTACTACCGCTGCCATTCCACCGGGCCGGTCCCGTTGCACACCTTGGTCAGGACGGCCGGATCCAGGTGGCGGGTGGAGGAGACCTTCCAGATCGAGAAGGGCCTGGCCGGACTCGATGAACACCAGGTCCGCCGTTACCCGTCCTGGAGCCGCTGGGTCACCCTCGCCATGCTCGCTCATGCCTTCCTCGCAGTCGTCCGCGCAGACGAACACACACATCGCGCCGGACCGGACGACCTGGCCCCGCTGACCTGCAACGAGATCCAGCACCTGTTCCTCGCCGTCACCGTCCGGCCGCTGAACGACCTCGCCCACCGGCTCGGCTGGTCCGACTGGCGACGACGCCACCAGGCACGATCACAGATCAGCCATTACCGCCGACAAGCCGCAGCCCAGACATGAAGATCACGATCTACAGCTGGAGTACTAGGAGGGTCCCTTCTCATTCTTGGTATCTAGATCACAGCAAAACTGCGAGTATGACGAGACAGGGCAGTCAGGTCGTGCTGCCAGTTCCCACCCCACCAATTCCGAGCACGATTGTCATCGCGGTGCCCCTACGGTTCGATGAAGAGAACAACGTGCATACCGAGAAACAAGGGCGTCAGCGCTTTTCTGGCCACGAACCTGTTGACTCTTGGCCACCTCACCTTTTTCACTCACTCCCCGTTTTGGATAATTCCTTAACCTGGATCCACCGGCTTGATGTCTGTGGACAGTTTCTCGGGGAACGAAGAAGTGCCTTGTGACCTGCGATGATGGGGTTTCTCTAGGACCACATCAGGCACGATCAGCAAGGCACTTCCGAGATGCAATCTTCCCATGCCGCAGCGGCGGTCTCATCCGCGTTCGACGACCCGAACCTAATCGCGTACGGCGGCCTGGAGCCGGTGGTGCGGTTGGCCGAGCGGTGCGGTCTGCCCGCACTGGTCGGGGAGTACATCCGTCTGCCGGCCTCGAAGGACGGCACCGGTGCCTTCCCCACAGCGAAAGTGATGTCGCTGGTGGGCGGCATGGTCGCGGGCGCCGACAGCATCGATGACATGCACCGGCTACGGCACGGCGCGATGGGCCGCCTGTTCTCCGGTGTGCGGGCCCCGTCCACGCTGGGGTCGTTTCTGCGTTCCTTCACGCACGGGCATGTGAAGCAATTGCACGCCGTGGCCCGCCGGTTCCTTCCCGAACTGGCCCGTCACGCCCCGCTGCTGCCCGGCGCGGACCAGGTCGCCTACGTGGACATCGATGACACCATCCGCCGCACCTACGGCTACGCCAAGCAGGGCACCGGTTACGGATACAGCAAGGTCAAGGGCCTGAACGCGCTGCTCGGCATCGTCTCCACACCCCTGGCCGCCCCGGTGATCGCCGCCACGAGGCTGCGCAAGGGACCATCGAACTCCGCGCGCGGGGCGGCAGCGTTCGTCGCCGAGACCATCCGCACCGCCCGCGCCTGCGGCGCGAATGGCCTGCTGGTGATGCGCGCGGACTCGGCGTTCTACGGCGCCGATGTCGTCAACTCCTGCCGGGCGCTGGGCGCGCGGTTCTCCATCACCGTGCGGATGAACGCTTCCGTCAAGGCCGCCATCGCCCGCATCGATGAGGACGCCTGGATGCCGATCAAGTACCCCAAGGCGGTCTGGGACGAGGAGGGCCAGTGCTGGATCTCCGACGCCGAGATAGCCGAGACCGGCTACACCGCCTTCACTTCCAAGCCGAAGAAGCAGCAGGTCACCGCCCGTCTGATCGTGCGCCGCGTCAAACGCCTGAACACTGGCACCGTCCCCGCCGGACAGGGCACGCTGTTTGACACCTGGCGCTACCACGCCGCGTTCACCGACTCCCCGCTCTCCTTGAACGATGCCGAGCGTGATCACCGACGGCACGCTGTCGTCGAGCAGGTGATCGCGGATGTCAAGAACAGCGCCTTCGCCCACGCACCCTCCGGGCATTTCCAGGCCAATGCCGCGTGGCTCGCCCTGGCCGCCCTGGCGCACAACCTGACCCGCGCCGCCGGCGCACTGGCCGGCACGTTCCATGCCAGAGCGACCACCGCCACCATCCGTGACCACCTGATCAACGTGCCCGCCCGCCTGGCCCGCTCCGCCCGCCGCCTCACCCTGCACCTGCCCGAACGCTGGCCCTGGAGCACGGACTTCACCCAGCTCTTCAGCATCGTGCACGCGCCACCAGCCCCCTGACACTCCCCGACCGACCTGCCCGAAAGGGCCCGAGAACTGCGGAAAAGTGGAAAGGCTGGGCAGACCAGCGGCCACCCCACGCCCGAATCCGCAACTCAGCCCCGACACGCCCTGCACGACCCCGAACCGATCACACCACAATCAAGCCGGTGGATCCGGGCTTAATAAATCACGCAGCCATAGAGTAGGCCGATACACTCACCAAGAAGCTGGCCACCATGGTTGCGAAGCCTAGGTAGATGCGCGGCTTTTCATTCCGGCGCCAAGCTCGAATCGTGAAAAAGAGCGCACTATAGGTGATGCACATATTAAATACCGGGATCCAGATGAGACCCAAGTGCGTTCTCGCTCCATAGATGAAAAGCAGCGGAACGAAAATCGCCACCGCAATCAGCAGCCAGATATAGAATAGATAGCTACTATGCGCAAAAATACCATTTTCCGCTTTTTGTTCCTCCATGGGGGGAAGTTCGGGGACGATCATGATCTTCCTCCAGATCGGTTACGATACGAACGGTTAAACTGCCGGGTTGTTGTAAGCAGAGCCCGGGACGGGGAAGTTCTGTGCATCATGAATGGTCTTGGCCATGACGCCTCGGATGACACCGCAGATTCCATTGACCGCCTTGAGAAGCGTCTCGTACATTTCAACCGCTTCGCTATACTTCTTAATCACCTCCATGGCGTCTTTAATTGCCAGAGCATAAAGTGCCACGGCCGCCCACGGTCCCGATGCCGTACCGGCCGCCATCTTGATGGCTCCTTGCAAGCCTAGATCGATGGCATCCATAATAATCGACTTGATCAATTCGGCAAAAGAATAGACCGTTCTCGCAATGTCCTCGTACTGCGCCTGCAGCGAGTTGAACGTCTCCGCCAGAGAATCAAGCCGACCACCAAGTTCATCAAAGTACGCGTATGCCGCATCTGCAGCATTCCCCTGCCATGATGAATCCAACTCGACGTTTCCCGCACGGACGTTCACCGTGATGCCATCACTCACCCCCTCCAGGCTGCCCCATGCATCGGCGCATCCCTGGAAGGATTCCCAATCTCCAGCCAACCAACTTGTGAAATCCCCAACAGGATCCCAGCCCGTGAACATTTTAATGAATTCAAGAGCCATAGCCGACGGGCTTCCGAAATCGAGAAGCGTACCAAGAGCCTTCTCAACCGGAAGCTCCTTGAGCTCCGAAACGAACCCCGCGCTGTAACCGTCAGCGCCGCCCGGCGCCTTCAACCGATCCGTTGCGTCTACCTTGTCGGCGAAACCCGAAGAACCGCCCTTGCTGGCCTCCGTGTCACCATTACGATCGGTCTTGCTTCCCGGATATTGGCGATCAAGTTTCCGCGCCTGGTCGGCATCCGTAGTGCGGTAATACTGAGCCGACTTTGCGAGCTCATCCGAGGATGCCTTGAGGATGTGCTGAAAACCATTGAGACAAGTCTTCGCTTCCTCGGAAATCTCGCTGTGCTGGCCAAATACGAACTGCCAAAGGTCACCAGCCTGGTCATCGATGTTGGCATGGGTGGCCATAAATTGCACGCCAGCTTGCAAATCTTCATCGGCGCGGGATAGGAGTCTCCCGTATCCCTCGAGATCATCAGCCTGCACCGAGAAATCCATGGTCATTCCCCTTCGTGTGTCCCTACCGTAAGCTGTTGAGTTCCGGACTAGTAGAGGGACCAACCCTTCCCGCTGTGGCGCGAGTTCCCGCTGTCTTCGGCGGCGCCCACGCCTCGTTCGTCGGCCATTTCCCGGCGCAACTCGCCGAGATAGCCCTCACCTTCCGCCGCTTTGGCGGCGCGCTCCTGCTCGCTCATCTCGTCCCACGCCTTCAGGAAGTCGTGGCTCCGTTCACTCACCGCCTCGACATAGGCCGGAATGTTTGAAGCCTCACGGAGTCCGATGCGGCCAGACAGGACTTCCTGGGACATTTCTTTCAGGACGCCCCCCGCGCTACCGCTCGCGAGCTGCTCCAGCGCCTTCCTCAGGGCCCGCGCTTCGGCGGGGTCCTTCGCGATGTCCAAGAACTCGGACTCATCGATCTTTTTGTCGGGCTCGCGGACCATTCGTTATCCCTATAGAGTTTTGCCGCCTCGCGACGGCGAGGAAGAGTACTACCGCTGCTTACTGGCCTTGCCTATATGTGTTGGGCTGTTGCGAGGCCACCCCTGGAGAGGACGGGTAGACCTCTCCCAACGCAGGGTTCGGATAGGCCTGCTGCTGCCCTGTACCCAGGAGCATCAGTGCCTGGACGGCCTCCGCCTCTGCCGCGCCGGCTGTGGCGCATCCCGATGACGTCGTCCAGCGCCACCAGAAGTACGAGGACCGTGATTACCTAGCGCCCTCCGCAGCCGCTGGATGGGTGAGCTTCTACTCCTACTGCCCTTGGTGCGGGGGCTGTTGGGCGTAAGGGTTGGGGTGCTGCGGGGACTGTCCTGGAGGCGTGGGGTACCCCTGGTTGGGAGCTGTGTTGGGGTACGGCTGATAGCCCGTCGGGGGCTGAGGCGGGTAGCCCGTGCCGTACGAGGGGCTTCCGCCGCCGGAGCCGGGGCCGCCGCTACCGCCGTTGCGGCGGCTGCGCATCACCACGAAGAGGACGGCGATGACGACCACGCCGACTGCGATGCCGGCGCTGAGAAGAATGCTGCCCGAGGAGGACTTCTTCTTTTTCTTGGCCAGACTCGTGCTGTCGTTGTCGTCGGAGGCGGCACCTGAATTCGCGGACGTGGACGGCGACGCCTGCGCGAGAGGGCCTTCCTTGGAGCCCTTGGGGATGTCCATCGTCAACGCCTTGTACGGGCGGATAATGCCGTAGCCGTACTCCTCATCAGGCGCCTTCTTGACGTCGTGGTTGAGGAATGTGGCCGATTTGATCAGGCGGTTGATGACCTGGCCTGCGGTGAGGTCGGGGTACTTGGCGCGAACAAGGGCAGCGGCAGCTGAGACGAAGGCAGTTGAATCAGAAGTACCCGTTCCTTCTGAATAACCACTGGACTGACTTGGATCAGCCTCGACGATATTGACACCGGGGGCAGCGAGTGTTACTCCTTCACCATAATTGGAGTTCTCCCAGACCTTCAGAGACTCGCCAATTGCACCTACAGTCACCACCCCTGGCAGCTTTGCAGGATAGGGCAACTCGGCGACTCCATCATTTCCAGTACCGGCCACGACAACAACGTCATGCTGCTGCGCATACTGAATTGCTTTAGCGCCCTCAGAACCAGGAGAAGCTAGAGAATCAGTGAATGACAGGTTGATCACATCTGCACCCTGATCAACTGCATATCGGATTCCCTTGGCCCACTCATCATCATTGAAATCGTTGGCATGGGCAGCTTTGATTGGGAGAATCTTGGCCTTCGGTGCCAGGCCAATCACACCAGAGGAATTATTTTCCCCATGCCCCTGCCCCGCGATGAGGCTAGCCATGCCGGTACCATGACCATCAGTGTCATCGTGGGCATTTTCGCCGTTTACAGTGACGTCTTTACCCTTTAGCACCCGGCCGACCAGATCAGGGTGGTTGGCATCTACCCCGGTGTCGACAACTGCAACCGTGACGCCTTGGCCCTGCGACTCTGACCAAACTGCCTTATAGTCCATGACATCAATGACCCACTGCTTGTCTCGGATGTAATCCGCTGAGGCAGTGGGGGCTGAAGTGAGGAGCAAGGCTCCTGTCAACGCCACGACGCCTGTCGTGGGCCAGACTCGCTTGAAACCCAATTCCTTGCTCCTCACTCAGCGATGGCTGGGTGCGCCAGCCTTCATACATGGGTAGACGAAAAATTTCCGTCCGGCCCGCTTACGTGCTTACTCGATGGTCCGCGGTACGTTCCGGTTACGGTCCTCTTCCGAGATCCAGGTCTCTTCGTCCTCGACCAAGTAGTCGGGGCGGTCGCCCTGGCTGTTCTCTTCCTCGGACCGTCGGCCGCGACCACCCGCACCGCCGGCTCCGCCCGCCATGGCGCCGCGCTGGCTTCCGCCGCGACTGCCATGCAGGCCAGCACCGCCACCAGTTCCCTTGCCTGCGACGCCCTTGGCTGCGCCGACCACACCGCCACGGGACCTCGCGAGGGCTCCACGGCCGCCGGCGCCAGCGCCGCCGCGACCAGCCGCACCGGCCCCCCCGCCACCCATGCCGCCCATACCGGCTCGACCTCCGGCACCGCGACCCGCCGCACCGCCACCGGCCAAGCCACCGCGACCACCTGCGGCTCCGATGCCGCCGCGTCCGGCAGTACTGCCCCCGAGGCCAGACACTCCGCCAGTAGTCACGATGCCAGAACCCTGACCTCCACTGGTGCCGAAGTTGCCACCACCAACGCTGGGTCCGCCAACGCCCGTCCTGGGGCCAGTCCCGGTCAGGCCCGGGGAGATGCTGTCCACATTCGTCTTGGCGGTCGGGAGCTGCGAACCACCCGTGATACCCGGGTCACGGGGCACCGCGGGGACCGGCTTGATGCTGGTGGTCGAGCCAGCGCTCCACGGCTTGTTGGCCACACGGCCCGCACTGGGTCCGCCAGCCGAAGCACTCGGCACTGAGACCGGAGGAGGCATCGTCACGTTATTATTCGGAGGGCTGACGCCCTCTCTCTCGTTAATTGCCCCGCCACTCTTGAGGTTCTTCGAATAGACCTGGTAGTTGGCCGCCAAGTCCTCCATGACCGCCACGGCCTGAAGCCGCCGCTCCATCTGGAGTGACAGGTTCTTCTCGTCTGCCTGGGCGGCCGTGTCGGCCCTGACGCCCGCAGCCAGGTCCTTCCTCATCTGGGAGTCATCCCGGCCGTCGTCATTGAGCTTGTCGCTCGCCCTCTCGGCCATGGACGGTTCCTTGATTTCCTCCATCTTGGCCTTGGAAGAATCGAGGTCCTTGCTGATCGCGAAGAGTTGCTCCGCCATGAAGTTGGCGTGCGCGCCCCCGTTGCGAAGCTGGGCCCCGACGTCGTCCGCCTTCTTCCGGAAGGCTTCAGCCGCTTGGCCTTCCCAGTGCTCCAGGACGTTGTCGACAGCACTCTGCAGCATGCCCGCGACGCTGTCCTTCGCCGAAACCTGGTCCACACCGCCGCTCTTGCCGTCACCGTCGCCGCCGGAGAGGATGTTGTGGACCGATTTCCAGTGGCTTCCAACCTCCGAAATCTTGCCTGGGTTGGAGTCCAGGATCATCGAGCGCAGGCCGTTGATCGAGTAGGAGATGAAGTCCGTCTTGAGGCCTGTGGGACGGCCGCCCTGCCCATTGTGTGCGACCTTGTCGGACTCAAGGAGGCGGTCATGTTCCTTCTTGCGCTCTGCCTTCCTTTCCTTTTCCTGATTTTCCGCGTACTGCTGGCTGGCCTTGTAGTCCCCTACCGTATCGGCCATGGCCACACTCCCCTCGTCAGTGCTACTTCCACAACCTGCCTGCTATTTCAGCGCTTTGTCCGTGGAGCCACCCGAGTCGCCCCCCACGCTCGTCTTGATCTCGTGCTCCTTATCGTTGTACTTGTCCCGGACATGCGAGGTTTTCGTGCTGAAGTCGTCGATCAACTCATGGAGCTGCTTGATGATTTTCTCGATCTTGGTCTTCATCTCGCCCTGCGCCGCATGCAGGTCCCCGGACTCTGTGAAGTAGCAGGTCTGTCCGAAGGCGTCCATCGGGATTTCCGTGTCGTACTTCGACGTGGTGCCAGCCTTGTCCATGTCGTCCAGCAATCTCCAGAGCCTGCGGATGACCTCATCCAGCGCGCTCAGATCAACCCGCACATCGTTACTCATACCCCGTTGTCCTCTCCCCTGTTCCTCAAGTTGTCAGCACCCGCTCGGTGCTCAAGTTGCCCAAATTGCCGAAGTCGCCCAGTCATCGCACAAGCCGGCTAACCCGACCGCCCAGCCCGCCCAACCCGCCGACTCCGCCAGTCCCGCACAGCCACCCCGCTCCCCGCAACCACGAGGGCCAGCGCGAGTCCCGTGCCCAGGACGTAAATGGCGATCCGGCGTTCCCGCTCCGATTCGCTCTCGCCCATCGTCACGGCCATCGGGATGACCCTGCCCGCACCGGCCGTGACCACCGGGTCCGGCGTCGGAGAGTTGCCCGGCGTGGAGTCGTCCGACAGCGCGGCGACCGGGTCGACCACGCCCCAGCCGATGTAGCGGTTGGGTTCGCGGCCCGGGCGTTGGGCGGTTTCCTCGATGCGGGTGGCGATTTGGGCCGCCTTCCACGTCGGGTGCTTCTCCTTCAGGAGGGCCGCTACGCCCGCGACGTACGGGGCCGCGAAGCTTGTGCCGTCGGCGCTGCACTGGCCGCTCTTGGGGACGGTGGAGACCATGTCGACCCCAGGGGCCGCGACGTCCACGAAGTCGCCCGCCTGTGAGAAGTAGGCGCGTTCGTCGTTGCGGTCGGAGGCCGCCACCGCCAGGACGCCCGGGTACGAGGCGGGGTAGGTGTCCGCGGACTTGCCGTCGGCTCCGTCGTTGCCGGCGGCCGCCACGATCAGGGCACCCTGGCCCACCGCGTCCTCCACGGCGGTCCGCAGTGTCGGGTCGTCTTTCTTGTTCGCGGTGTCCGAGGAGATGTTGATGATCTTCGCGCCCGCGGCGACCGCGGCCCGGATGGCCGCCGACATGGTCCCCGAGTTGCCCTGCTTCTCCTCCCCGCCCGTGTACTGGAAGGAAAGGATCTTGGCGTCCGGTGCGATGCCCACGAAGCCCGTGCCCTTGATCGGGCGGGCGGCGATGATGCCCGCGACCCTGGTGCCGTGGCCTTCGAGGTCCTGGGTGCCGTCCGTGGAACCGCCGACGTAGGACTTGCCGCCAGAAGCCATGGCACTGCGCAGTTGGACGTTGGAGTCGTCGACGCCCGTGTCGATCACCGCGACCGTGACGCCCTTGCCCTTCGCCTGTCCCCACAGCTGGTCCAAAAGGATCCGCTGGAGCGACCACGGTGTGGACTTGATGACGTCGCCACCGAAGACGCACTCCGTGCTGGCTGCCAGGCCGAAGTCCGGGCTGCCTGAGTCCGTGAGGCGGGTGGGCACCGCCGTGTCCGCCAGTGCCAGCGGCGCCGACGCCGGCGCCGACACGCAGCAGATCCCGGTCGCCGCTAGCACGCCAAAAACCCGATGCAGTGCGCGGGTTCCACTGTTGCGGCTGCGCGAACGGACTGTCTGGCCTTTCACGTTCAGGCCCCCCATGTTCAGGCCCCCAGGGCTTCCTTGCTTCCTTCGAAGCTGGGTCATGTCTGTGTGACGGTCGTGTCGATGGTGAGTGAGAAGATTTGCTGGATTTACTGTGCGCGGTACCGCAGGAACTGTGTACGACCCCGAAGCAGAGATCGGCCCAGCGGACGCCGTGGCGTCCACTGGGCCGATTCTCTTCATCTCATGTCCCTCGGGTCGCCGACGGGCTTAGCCCCAGGTCGAGGCGTTGCTCTTCTCAGTGGCCTGGTAGTTCTCGGCCGCGCTCTGCAGCGCGGTGGAGATCTTCAGCAGGGTCGCGTGCAGGTCAGCGGCGGTCTGGTCCCACTCACGCTGCTTGCGCTGGTAACCCTCCTGCGCTTCACCTTCCCAGGAGTTGGCGACGCGCTTGACCGCGGCCTCGAGGTCGTCGAGCTGCTGCTTGATGCGGCCGGCGGTCGACTTCACGTCCGTGGAGGCGTTGGTGATGGTTGCGTAATTGACGAGGATCGACATCGTCGTTCCCTTTCAGGAAGAGTCGTGGGAAGTCAGTGGAGATCGATCAAGATCGATGCAGATCTGTTGGGATCGATGAAGATCCGGTGGGATCGATGAAGATCGATCGAGATCGGGAGGAACAGCTGGAGTCCGCGCGGCTTGATCAGCCGAAGTCGGACATGATCTTGCTGATCTCACTGTTCTGCTGCTCTTCCGACGCGGAGTAGTTGCTCCGCGTGGAGTCCACGGCTTCCTTGATGTCGTTGAGGATGTCGCTCATCCTCTTCGCGTCCGAGTTCCAACGGTCCTGCAGCTGGCGGTAGGACTGGGCCGCCTGGCCCTGCCAGCCGCCCGCGATCTGGTCGATCACTCCGTTGAGACGGCGGATCTCGCCCTGCAGCTGACCGCTGACGGTGCTGATGTCACCGGAGAGCTTTGTGAGTTCGTCCTCTGTTACCCGGAACTGGCCGGCCATGATGAACCTTCCCCCATGTTGTCGTTGATCCGGGAAACCTGCCCTGGTGCCCGGAGGAACTTCGCATCATTGAGCGCTGCAAACACTCTATCGTCAGCCTGTCATTCATCCACAGGCAGGACCAATCAGTTACACGGCTCACACACTTGAGCGATCGTCTCGTGACCCACGGGCCGTCTTACTCTCAAGTGCGCCTGCCGGCCCGCCCGTTGGCTGGCTACTGGCTCTGTTCCTGCGCCGCGCTACCGGTGTCGAGAGTGGGCCCCTTCGGAATGAATGTCGCCCAAGTCTGCGGCACGATCGCGGGGTTGGAGACGTCCTCGTAACCCAGCCGCGTGCGCGCCTTGTCCGTCTCGCTCGCCCCACCCTCCGACGAGGACGAGGAGGAAGAGGACGACGAAGAGGACGACGAAGACGAACCGCTGCCGCTCCCCTCCGCCTCACTGTCGTTGTTCGCCGGCAGCGAGTACCGCAGGCCCGTGTCCGTCAGCAGGTACGTCGCCCCGCCGCCCCCTGCCGCACCGATGACCTCCTGGAAGAGGAGCCCCGAGCCGGACGAGACGTAGGCGCTCAGCGAATCGGCGATGACCTTCTTGGGGTACGTCGTTCCGGCCCAGGCGGCGAGCTGCGGCTTCTTGTCCGTGCCGATGGTGCCGTTGTAGACGCTGCACGAGGTGGTACGGGCCTCGTCGGTCCCCGTGGCCGCGGGGTTGGCCTGCTGCGGAACGCTCTCGGGCCAGCCCTTGTCCGCGTAGAAGCGGTCCGCCTGGCCGCTGTTGGCCGCGATGATGTCCTGGGTGGGGACCTTGACGGCATCGGTCCCCACGGCGGAGGGCGACCGCTTGAGCAGTTCGGCGACGAAGGACGTGACGGAGGCGACCTTGTCCTTGAGGACGACGTAGTACTGCTTGCCCCCCGCGTCCTGCGCCTCGAGCACCTGGCCCACCTTGTTCGCATCGGCGGGGAGCCCCTGGACCGTGGTCGGCTGTCCGGCGGACGGGACCGCCGGGAAGGCGATGACCCCACCGTCGTTGAGGGTGCGCAACCACTCCTGGCTCACCGGCTGCGGCTCGGCATTGCTGCCGATGACGGCGGAGCGCAGCAGCTGCGCCATGGTGGTGTCGTCGAGACCCGACTTGCCGCCCAGCAGGAAGCGGTTGCCCTTGCCGTCGACCAGGTATTCCAGTGAGGTCTTGCGGTCGACGACGTACAGAGCCTCGCGGCCGTTGACCTTGCCCGCGTCACCGAGCGACTTGGCGTCGTCGGCGTCGAGGACGAAGACGGCACGGTCGATGGCGTCGTCCGATCCCGGGGCCGGGCGCTCGCACACCGCCCAGGTCTTCGTCTTCGACGCGTCGTCCTTGGAGGGCAGCCGGTCGGGGGCGTAGGGGATACCGAGGGTCGCGCCGTGGGGGATGCCGCTCTTGTCGATCTCCTTGCCGGGGACCTCGAGGACGCTGCCCTTGCCCTTGTCGAGGAGGAGCTTGGCGGAGGCGTAGTTGAGGACGGGGTGCAGCGTCGGGGTCTTCTTGCCGTTCGACGCCTCGTCGGGGAGGACGACGTAGCGCGTCGTGGAGTCGCTGTCGACGATGATGTACTCACCGGGCTTGTCCCAGCCCTCGGGCGCCGTCGGCTTGATCACGCCCCAGCCGATGAAGCCCACCACGAGTGCGACGCCGACCGCCAGGCTGGGCATCACCGTACGGATGGGACGCGGCGCGCCTTCCTCGGATCCGCCCGGCGACGGCGCCAGGAACGCCGCGACGGTGCGCTTGCGAGCGAACGTGTAGGCGGCGAGCTCATCCTGACGCTTTGCCATGGTCCCCGTTTCTCCCGTTTTGTACTGCTCGATCGTGTTCGAAAGGCCACTTCGGCCACGCAGGCACCAACTATGCCCTGCGCTCCGGGACGACGGTTCATCAGGTGTACGGCCGACCCCGCATCTTCACAGAGCTTCACCACAGCCCTCCACCATGCGGGGCCGGTCCGTGACAGGCTGGCCAGCCGGGGTTTCTGTGTCCCCTGTGTCGTCTCGCGTTCCGCAGCGGGTAGCGTGAGCCAGTCTCATACATGATGTGGGCCATCGACGCCCCTGGCCCGTCGCCGGGATCTCGGACAGAGGATCCCGTCCGACGAAGGGCCACTACTTCGCGAAAGGGATGCCCCGGGGGATGACCAGCGCTACGAGCACTCGGCGCGGACGCCGCGCACCGCAGCAACAGGAAGGTCCGAGCGGCAGACGTACGTCAGTTGCTCCAGCCTCCCCCGTCGCCGCGTCGCCGCGCACGCTGCCCCGCCCCGGCAGCCTGGGCCCGGTGCGGCTGCAGCAGCTCATCCTGGTGGAGCTCGCGGCGACGGTCATGCTGGCCGCCTGGGTTGCCGACACGTCCTGGCTGCTGGCCCCGGCCGGTGCCGTGGCGGCGCTGCTGCTGCTCCTGGCGGTCTTGCGCCGGGGCCGACGTCCGCTGCCCGAGTGGTACGAGACGACGCGCGCGTTGAGGCAGCGTCGACGCGACGCCAAGCTGCACGTGCCGCCCGGGACGGACGCGATGCTGGCCCCGCTCCTGGAGTGCGACCCCGCCCTGCGGACGTACGGCTTCGTGTCCCGTGACGACCGCTCGATCGGCATGATCGGCGATGGGACCTTCCTGACCGCCGTGCTCTTCGTGCAGCCGGGAGACCAGCCGCTGCGTCCCGAGTCCGTCGGGCGGCAGCTGCCGCTCCAGCTGATCCACGGCGCCCTGGAGGTCGACGGGATCCGTCTCGCGTCCGCACAGGTCGTGCAGCACACCCAGCCGGCGCCCGCGCCGCATCTGCCCCAACAGGCGGTCGCCGCACGGTCGTACGGCCCGCTCCAGGCGAAGGCCGGTTCTCCCGCGCTCCGGCTCACCTGGGTCGCCCTCAAGCTCGACCCTGAGCTGTGCCCGGAGGCGGTTCAGGCGCGCGGGGACGGCGTTCCCGGGGCGCAGCGGGCACTGCTGCGGGTGGCGGACCAGCTGGCGAGCCGGCTGGCCGGGGCCGGCTTCAAGGCGACCCTCCTGGACGAGAACGAGCTGGTGCAGGCGCTCGCGACGTCCAGCTGCCTGAACCCGCGGGCCAACGCGCAACACGCCCAGGACGGGCGGCAGCCCCAGCGGCGTACGGTCGAATCGGTACGGACCTGGCGGGTCGACGACCGGTGGCACACCACGTACTGGCTCTCCCGCTGGCCGCAGTTGGGGGACGGCGGTGTGGCGCTGCCCGAGCTGATCACGCGGTTCACCTCGCTCCCTGTGCTCGCCACGACGTTCAGCGTGACCCTGGGGAGGGCCGGCAACCGGGGCGTCTCCCTCACCGGCCATATCCGCGTCACCGCCCGTGGTGAGAGTGAACTCGGGGAGGTGGGGCGCGAGTTGGAGCGGGCCGCGAGTGCCGCGAAGGCCGGTCTGGTGCGCCTCGACCGGGAGCAGGTCCCCGGAGCCCTCGCCACTCTGCCGCTCGGAGGTACGTACTGATGTCCCACCCCGCTACGGCCACGGACCCGGGGCAGCACGGCCGGGCCTCCGGGCGCACGCCGGCGCACGTGGCCTCGCCCACCGACACCGGCATGATCCCCATCATCCGGCAGCCGCAGACGCCGCAGCAGCAACGGCGCATCTTCAGCCCGGGTTTCGGGCTGCGCGGGCCGCGCCGGAACCGCCATGTCGTCACCGCCGACGAGCTCGCGGCGATCAGCATGCCGATCGGCGACGACGGCGTGATCATCGGCGCCGATGCGGAATCACAGCCGGCCGTGCTCGGGCTGTCCCGCCCCACCCCCTTCGACGTCGTGCTCGTGGGCGGCCTCTGGCTCGCCCAGGTGCTGGCGCTGCGCGCCGCGGCGACGGGGGCGCGCGTGGGCGTGGAGACCGGCCGGCCGCAGGCCTGGCAGCAGTTGGCCCAGGCGGCGGGCGGCGGCCAGCAGTGCGTGACGGTCTATCCGGTGGGGCGGGTGCCTGCGCAGGGCCCCTCCGTCTCGAGCCCGGTGGTGCTGATCCGGGACTGTGGTATCCGGCCGCCGCGCGGGCGGGTGACCTCACTGCCGTGGCAGGCCGTGGTGACGGTGCTGCCCTTCGTCGGCGAGCACGCGCCACTCTGGCTCGCTCAGGCCCACCTGGTCGGGATCCAGCGCATCTCGCCCCAGGAGACCGAGGTCGTACGCGACACTCTGGGCATCCCGGACGAGCATCTCCAGCACATGCCGACCCTTCACGACGGCGTCGCCCTGTGGTGCACCCGCAAGCACCACAAGTTCGTCATGACCGAACCCACTGATGCGGAGACAGGCCTGCTCGGCGTGGCCCGCCGTATGGACTGACGCGTCGTCGTCTCCTGGAGCGGGGTACAAACCGGCTGCGCCCATGGGCTCTTTTCCCTACCGCGACGCGAGTGATTAGGCTTCTGGTGATGCGGTGACGATCGCAGCCGCGTGGGACTCGCCACTCGGTCCGCCCGGCCGCGACGACGACCAGCTCAGCAGCAGCGGCTGACCAGGAGGCAAGCAGTGAACAGGGATCGGTCCGAGTACAACGGCGACAGCCCGTCCTCGGATGGGGACGATCACGACGTCGATCTCACCGGCGAGTTCGAAATCGTCTACACGCCTCCCGCCTGGTACGCCCAAGGCACGCAGGGTGGCTCCACGGCCGGCGACCAGCGGGACGCCGGACGGACTGCGCCACCACCGCCGACCGGACCACCCGTCGGGCCACTGACCGGGCCGCCGGGCGGTCCCGTGCCGCAGGCTCCCGCGCCGCACGCTCCGGCACCCCAGACTCCCGCCCCGCACGCCCCGGCGCCGCACGCTCCGGCACCCCAGACTCCCGCCCCGCACGCCCCGGCGCCGCACGCTCCGGCACCCCAGACTCCCGCCCCGCACGCCCCGGCGCCGCACGCTCCGGCACCCCAGACTCCCGCCCCGCACGCCCCGGCGCCGCACGCTCCGGCACCCCAGACTCCCGCCCCGCACGCCCCGGCACCGCACGCCCCGGCACCCCAGACTCCCGCACCGCACGCTCCCGCACCGCACGCCCCGTCACCGGCGCAGCCGTACGCCCAGGGCGCACCGCAGCAGCCCGCGCAGGGTGTGCCCGGCGCGAACCAGTACGGCACGGGTGGCTACGGATTTCCGCAGCAGCAGTCCGCGCCGGGCACCCCTCAAGCGGCCGGCGGCGCGGCGGCACCCGGCGGGTACGGCTACCCCCAGCAGGCGGGAGCGGGCGCGCCCCAGCCGAGCCAGGACACGTCGGGCGGTTACGGACAGCCTCAGCAGCAGACGCCGGCCCAGCCGCCCGCCGCGCCCGGCTTCCCCGTGCTGCGGCCGGTCGACGAGGACGCCCAGGGCATCCCGCCCCAGGCTGCTGCCCCGGCAGCCGGCGCCCCCGAACGGCCCGCCCCCGAGCAGCCGATGGCCGAGATCAACCATGCCGCCGCCGACGCCGAGGCGGCGCGGCTGTTCGGCGGTGCCCACGACGACGAGGAGTCGGCGGAGGAGCGGAGCCACGAGGCGGAGTCGGGTGACTTCGCCGGGTCCGTGTCCGGTGCGGAGGACGACGAGACGGCGAACGTCCGGTCCAATGCGGAATCCCCCACGCAGACCGATACTGAGGCCGCGTCAGCGACGGCGGAAGCAGAGCCGGAGGCAGAGGCGGAGACACCGCCGACGCCCACCGCTCCCGGACCCTTGCCTGCGGCGCAGGGGCAGCAGCCACAGGAGCCGCCCACTGCGCAGGCCTCCGCGGCGCCCCAGGCCGACCACGAACTTCCCCCGCTGCCGCAGGGCTACGTGCCCGCGCACCCCGTCCAGGGAGTACCACAGCAGACAGGGCAGCCGGACCAGCAGGCCGCAGCCGCACAGGCCGCAGCCGGGCAGGCCGCCGCATACGGCTACCCCCAACCCCCCGCCCAGCCGCAGCCTGCCCAGCCCGAGCACCAGCCCTCTCCGCAGGGCTCGTTCGGCCCGGCCCAGCCGGTGCCCCCGGCCCAGCCTCAGCCCGGGTACCCGGCGCAAGCCGGGCAGCCGCAGGCCGCCGGATACGGCTACCCCCAACCCCCCGCCCAGCCGCAGCCCGCCCAGCCCGAGCACCAGCCCTCTCCGCAGGGCTCGTTCGGCCCGGCCCAGCCGGTGCCCCCGGCCCAGCCTCAGCCCGGGTACCCGGCGCAAGCCGGGCAGCCGCAGGCCGCCGCATACGGCTACCCCCAACCCCCCGCCCAGCCGCTGCCGCAGCCGCCCGGGCAGGCCGGTTACGGCTACCCGCAGCCCGCCCAGCCGCAGCAGCCCGCGCCCCACCAGCAGCCTCCGGCCCAGCCTCTGCCTCAGCAGCCCGCTGCCCCGCCGGCCGCCTACGGCAACCAGGGCTGGACCGCCCCGGTCGGCCCGCAGGCCGGGCCCGGTGCCCCCCAGCAGCAGGCCACGCCCGGCACCCCGCTCGGCTACAACGCCGCCGTGGAGCTCTCCTCCGACCGGCTGCTGCGCAATCAGCCCAAGGCCCGCAAGAACAACACGGGCCCGTCCCGCTTCAAGTTCGGCGCCAAGAAGGAGGAGGCGGAGCGGCAGCGGAAGCTGACTCTGATCCGTACGCCGGTGATGTCCTGCTACCGGATCGCGGTGATCAGCCTCAAGGGCGGCGTCGGCAAGACCACGACGACCATATCGCTCGGCGCCACGCTCGCCACCGAGCGCCAGGACAAGATCCTGGCGATCGACGCCAACCCGGACGCCGGCACCCTCGGCCGACGGGTCCGTCGCGAGACGGGCGCCACCATCCGCGACCTGGTTCAGGCGATCCCGCAGCTGAACAGCTACATGGACATCCGCCGCTTCACCTCGCAGGCGCCGTCGGGGCTCGAGATCATCGCCAACGACGTGGACCCGGCGGTCTCCACCACCTTCAACGACCAGGACTACCGCAGCGCACTCGACGTGCTGGGCAGGCAGTATCCGATCATCCTCACGGACTCGGGTACCGGTCTGCTCTACAGCGCGATGCGCGGAGTCCTGGAGCTCGCCGACCAGTTGATCATCATCTCCACACCCTCGGTGGACGGCGCGAGCAGCGCCTCGACAACGCTCGACTGGCTGTCGGCGAACGGATTCGCCGATCTCGTCCAGCGGTCGGTCACCGTGATCTCCGGCGTCCGCGAGACGGGGAAGATGATCAAGGTGGAGGACATCGTCGCGCACTTCGAGACGCGCTGCCGCGGTGTCGTCGTGGTGCCCTTCGACGAACACCTCGCGGCGGGCGCCGAGGTGGACCTCGACATGGTGCGTCCCAAGACCCGCGAGGCCTACTTCGATCTCGCCGCGCTCATCGCCGAGGACATCGCCCGTACGCAGCAGGGCTTCGGCAACCCGAACCTGCAGTTCCAGCAGCCCCCGCAGGGGTACGCGCCCCCGCAGGGGTACGCGCCCCCGCAGCAGCCCTACACCCAGCCCGGCGTAACGCCCCAGCCGGGGCAGGGCTGGCAGCAGCACCCGCAGCAGCAGCCCGGACCGGACGAGGGCTGGCAGCAGCAGCAGTCGGCGCAACCCCAGAATCCGCCGCAAAACCCGCCACAGCACGGCTCCGTACCGCCCGGCTGGACGCAGCATTGACTTGCTCCGTGGGCTGAAGCCCGAGGATTCCGGCCTTCCCGCCGGAACCCCGTGCCGTTACGCGGCACAGGGTTCGGGCGGGAATCCGTGGCTTCCTGTTTCTTCGCGCTGTGCCGGGACGAGTCCTGGTCTTACCTGCGCTCCGCAGGCTGTCACCGCCAGTCCGGCGGCCGTTTTGACGTTCTTCGCGGCGTTGTGGTCCCGGTCGTGGAGGGTGCCGCAGGCGGTGCAGGTCCATTCCCGGACGTTCAGGGGCTTGGGTCCGCCTTTGATGCCGCAGGCCGAGCAGGTCTGGGAGGTCGGCTCGAACCGGCCGATCCTGACCAGGGTCCGCCCGTACCGGGCCGCCTTGTACTCCAGCATGTGCACGAACGCCGACCATCCCGCGTCGTGAACACTCCTGGCCAGCCTGGTACGCGCCAGTCCTTTCACCGCCAGATCCTCCACGCCGATCGCTTGGTTCTCGCGGATCAGCGTCGAGGAGAGCTGGTGGTGGAACTCCCGGCGGGCGTCGGCCACCTGCGCGTGGGCGCGGGCGACCTTGAGGCGGGCCTTCTCCCGGTTCTTGGATCCCTTCTGCTTGCGAGACAGCTCCCGCTGGGCCTTCTTCAGCTTCTTCTCCGCCCGGCGCAGAAACCGAGGACTGTCGATCTTCGTCCCGTCGGAGAGGACGGCGAAGTGGGTCAGGCCCAGGTCGATGCCGACCGTTTGGTCGGTGTCGGGCATGTGGGCGGCGTCGGCGGCCGGGTCGGTGTCGATGACGAACGAGGCGAAGTACCGTCCGGCCGCGTCCTTGATCACGGTGACCGAGGAGGGCTGTGCGGGCAGGGTGCGTGACCACTTCACCTTCACCGCGCCGATCTTCGGCAGGTTCAGCCGCCCGGAACCGGTGATCGACCAGCGGGCATTGGCCGTGAAGCGGATCGACTGACGGCTGTCCTTGCGGGACTTGAAGCGGGGCGCACCGCTCTTCGCGCCCTTCCGCTCGCCCTTGAGGGAGACGAAGAAGTTCTTGTAGGCGGCCTCGACGTCGCGCAGGGACTGCTGGAGGACGACCGCGGAGACCTCGCCCAGCCAGGACCGCTCGGGTGTCTGCTTGGCCTGGGTGATCAGCTTCTGGGACAGCACACCCGCCGTGGGGAAGGGTTCGCCCGCCCTGCGGGCGTCCTCACGGGCGCGCACGCATCGTTGTACACGACGCGAGCGCACCCGAACGCCCTGACCAGCGCGAGGCGTTGGCCCGGTTCCGGGTACAGCCTGAAGGCGTACCGAAGCTGCATGCGGCGATCGTACGAACGAGCGCCGCCCGCTACCAGAGGGAACGTATGAACGGTCGGTACCCCCCTTGAACCAGGGGGAGCAGAACGGGCCGAACGGGGGAGGCGTTGCCCGGCTTCGCCTGACCGGGCCCCGTGACGCTCCGCGCCGGCCGTGGTGACGCCTGCGCCCTCATGCTCCGCAGGACAGCATCCGTGACGCTCCACGCCACCATGACAGATCCGCTTCACCACCGGCCTGAAGGCCGATGCGCTGCGAATGAATCCCGATAGCCGGACGGTCGGCAACGTCAAGGGGCCGACCCCCTGACGTCCGTGTACGGCGCTCCACCACCTCGACATCGAAGTCGTACGTCTCCCCCTGTTCGCGCAGGAAGTCGACATTGCCGGCGGCCTTGTGGCCGAAGCCGATTTGCCACCCGGGCCCGCACCGACTCTCACGGTGCGGGTCCGTCTCGTATCCATGGGCGTTACGAGCCGTCAGCCCGTCACCTGGGGGGCTTCACCGGTCTGAACCAATAGGCGCGAAATTCACGCCAACTCGTTATTTCCGCAGGCCACACGGGGTTGACGCGCCGTTGACGTGCGGAGACCCCCGCTGATAGACACACACATCAACCCCGCCGGCGCCCCCCGATCACCACTGATCCAGTAGGTCAACCAGCCATCCCTGTGCGAGCGATGACGCGAGGTCACCGACCCATGAACAGACACGATCAGCCCAACAGAGGACGTCTGCGCCCACGGCTCCTCGCCGCCGCAGCCGCCGCCGCACTCACTCTCACCGCCGGTCTCGCGACCCCGCTCAACCCGGCCCCGCAGCAGGCCCAGGCCAAGGGGAGCCAGCAGGCCAAGGAGAGCAAGAAGGTCCTCACCGTCGCGGTCGCGCAGAGCGTCGACTCGCTCAGCCCCTTCCTGGCGGCGCGCCTTCTCAGTACGAGCATCCACCGGCTCATGTACGAGTACCTGACCAACTACGACCCCGCGGACAACCACACGGTCCCGGGCCTGGCCACCAAGTGGGAGCCGTCCGCCGACAAGCTCACCTGGACCTACACGATCCGGTCGAACTCCAAGTGGTCGGACGGACAGCAGGCCACCGCCGAGGACGCGGCGTGGACGTTCAACAAGATGATGACGGACCAGGGAGCGGCCACCGCCAACGGCAGCTTCGTCACCAACTTCAGGAAGGTCACCGCGCCGAGCCCCACCCAGCTCGTCATCGAGCTGAAGAAGCCGCAGGCCACCATGGGCGCGCTCGACGTGCCGATCGTCCCCCAGCACATCTGGGAGAAGGTCAAGGACTTCTCGAAGTTCAACAACGACCAGAGCTTCCCGATCGTCGGCAACGGGCCGTTCGTCCTGACCGACTACAAGCCCGACAGCTATGTGCGTCTGAAGCCGAACAAGACCTTCTGGCGTGGCGCCCCCAAGTTCGACGAGCTGGTCTTCAAGTACTTCAAGGACCAGGACGCCGCGGTGGCCGCCCTGCGCAAGGGTGAGGTCTCCTTCGTCGCGGGCTCCCCCGCGCTGACTCCCGCCCAGGCGGCGTCCCTCAAGGGCGAGCCGAACATCAAGGTCAACGACGCCCCCGGCCGGCGCTTCTACGCCCTCGCCACCAACCCCGGTGCCCAGGCCAAGGACGGCAAGCACTTCGGTGACGGCGCCGAGTCGCTGCTGAACCAGAAGGTGCGCCAGGCGCTCTTCATGGCCATCGACCGGAAGACCCTCATCGACAAGGTCTTCCAGGGACACGCCGTCGAGGGCGCGGGATACATCCCGCCGCGCTTCTCCACGTACCACTGGAAGCCGTCCGCGAGCCAGGAACTCGCGTACGACCCGGCGAAGGCGGCCCAGCTCCTCGACGCGGCGGGCTACAAGAAGAACGCCGACGGCAAGCGTGTCGAGAAGAACGGCAAGCCGATCGACTACCGGATCCTGTGTCACGCCACCGACCCGAACGACAAGGCGGTCGGGCAGTACGTGAAGGAGTGGTTCGGCAAGCTCGGCATCGGCGTCACTCTCAACTGCCTCGACAACGTGACCGACCCCTGGCTGGCCGGCAAGTACGACCTGGCCTTCGACGGCTGGTCCGTCAACCCGGACCCCGACTTCGTGCTGTCCATCCACACCTGCGCCGCCCTGCCCGCCACTCCCAAGGACACCGGCGCGACGGACAACTTCATCTGCGACAAGAAGTACGACGAGCTGTACGACCAGCAGCTCGCCGAGTACGACACCGCCAAGCGGGCGGACATCGTCCAGCAGATGGAGTCACGGCTGTACGACACCGGGTACATGAACGTCATGGCGTACCCGAACGCGGTCGAGGCCTACCGCACCGACCAGATCAAGTCGATCGAGACGATGCCGAAGGCCGCGGGCAACATCTACGGCCAGGACGGTTACTGGAGCTGGTGGTCGGCGGTTCCGGCCGACGCCTCCGGTGCGTCCTCCGACGGTTCGAGCTCCACGGGCGTCATCATCGGCATCGTCGCGGGCGTCGTCGTTCTCGTCGGCGTCGGGGCGTTCTTCGCGATGCGACGCCGCGCCACGGCCGAGGACCGCGAGTAGCCCTCCCCGTCCCCCCGACACCTACGGGCACCCCATGAACGTACGAGCGAATGAGTAGTTCATGACCGCTGAGGCAACACCCTCGCTGGTCGAGGCGACCGACGGTCCGGCTCAGGCCGGGCCGTCGGTCCGCGGGCCACGGGCGCGCACCACCACCGCGTATCTACGGTACGTGGCGGGCAAGTTGGGCGGCGCGGCCGTCTCGCTGCTGGCCGTCCTCGTCACCAGCTTCTTCCTCTTCCGGCTCATCCCCGGCGATCCGGTGAAGTACATGACGGGTGGCCGGCAGGTCTCGGCCGAGCAACTCGCGCACTACCGAGAGGAGTTCGGGCTCGATCTGCCGCTGTGGCAGCAGTTCACCGACTACTGCGGCAAGGCGCTCACCGGTGACCTGGGCACCTCGTACCAGTTCCGGGCCCCCGTCATCGACAAGATCTCCGAAGCACTGCCGAACACCCTCCTGCTCACCGGCACGGCGTTCATCCTGTACACCGCGCTCGGCATCTTCATCGGCACCCGCTCGGCCTGGCGGAGCGGCGGCACGAGCGACCGTCTCAACACCGGCCTGGCCCTGACGCTGTACTCGATCCCGTCCTTCTGGCTCGGCCTACTGCTCATCATCGTCTTCTCGGTGGGCATGGGCCCGATCCCGGGCCTGTTCCCGACCGGCGGCATGGAGTCGGGCGGCAAGGAGGGCTTCGCGTACGTCCTCGATGTCGCCCATCATCTGATCCTGCCGGTGGTGACGCTGGTCGCCGTCGAGTACGGCCAGACACTGCTGGTCACACGCTCGGCGCTGCTGGACGAGATGGGCAGCGACTATCTGACGACGGCGCGCGCGAAGGGCCTGCGGGACGATCTCGTCCGCCGTCGCCACGCCGTGCCGAACGCGCTGCTGCCGACCGTCACCCTCATCTTCATCAACCTCGGCCGGACGGTCGCGGGAGTGATCCTCGTCGAGACCGTCTTCTCCTGGCCCGGCCTGGGCGGGCTCTTCTACCAGGCGCTGAGCGTGCCCGATCTGCCGCTGGTCCAGGGACTGTTCTTCGTCTTCGCCTCGGCGGTGATCGTGATGAACACCCTGGCCGATCTGATCTATCCGCTGCTGGACCCACGGGTGGGCCGATGACCACGACCGAGTCGGACGGGCCGATGACAACCGAAGCAACCCCACAGGTGGCCGCGGTCGGCCCGCGCACCCTCGCCTGGCAGCGCCGCCGCCACTCCGCCGCCCGCTTCTGGCGGCAGTACCGCACCCACCGGGCGGGCGTCTTCGGACTCGCCGCCCTCGCCCTCTTCGCCCTGATCGCCCTGACCGCGCCGCTGACCGTCGGCTCTGACGTGCAGAGCGTGACCGACGCGCCGGGCGGCCCGATGGAGAGCCCGAGCGCCCGATTCCCGCTCGGCACCGACCAGTTCGGGCGCAATCTGCTCGGGCTCGTGGTGTGGGGTGCCCGGGTCTCGCTGCTCGTCGGACTGCTCGCGGCCGTGCTCTCCGTCGCGATCGGCGCGCTCATCGGGATCACCGCGGGTCACTTCCGCGGCTGGTACGCGACCGTGATCATGCGGATCACGGACTGGTTCCTGGTCATGCCGACGCTGGTGCTCGCGATCGCGCTGATGACCGTGATGTCGCGCTCGATCGGCACGATCATCCTGGCAATCGGCGTCACCACCTGGCCGACCACCGCCAGGCTGGTGCGTGCGCAGACCCTCGCCGTGGAGTCGCGGCCGTACATCGAGCGGGCGAAGGCGCTCGGCGGCGGGCACTGGCACATCATGTCCCGACACGTGCTGCCCAATGTGATGCCGCTGGTGCTGGCGCAGACCACCCTGATCATCTCCTCCGCGATCCTCGCCGAGGCGACCCTCGCCTTCCTCGGGCTCGGTGACCCGACCGTCGTGTCCTGGGGCGGGCTGCTCCAGGACGCGCGGGAGGCGGGCGCGGTCAGCGCGGGCAAGTGGTGGTACCTGGTGCCGCCGGGGGTCGCGATCGCGGTGGTCGCGCTGGCGTTCACGCTGTGCGGGCGCGCGGTCGAGTCCGTCCTCAACCCCAAGCTGGGGGTGACCCGATGAGCACTGCGACGAAGCGGCGTCTGCTGGAGGTCAGGAACCTCGAGGTGACGTACGCGGGCGGGGCGGCCGCCGTGCGCGGCGTGGACCTCTCCCTCGACGCGGGCCAGAAGCTGGGCATCGCGGGCGAGTCCGGCTGCGGCAAGTCCACGCTGGCGCTCGCGCTGCTGCGGCTGCTGCCCGCGGGCACCCGCACGAGCGGGGAGATCCTGCTCGACGGCGAGGACGTGCTCACGATGAAGTGGGGGCGGGTACGGGCGGTCCGCTGGGCGGGCGCCTCGATCGTCTTCCAGGGCGCGATGCACTCCCTCAACCCCGTGCACCGCGTCGGCGACCAGATCGCCGAGCCGATCCTGCTCCACAAGAAGGCCACCCCGGCGGGCGCGAAGAAGAAGACCGGCGAGCTGCTGGAGCACGTCGGCCTGCCCGCCGCCCGCGCGAACGCCTACCCGCACGAGCTGTCCGGCGGGCAGCGCCAACGCGTCATGATCGCCATGGCCCTGGCCTGCGACCCCCGGCTCGTCATCGCCGACGAACCGACCACGGCCCTCGACGTGATGATCCAGGCCCAGATCCTGCGCCTGATCGAACACCTCGTCGCCGAGCAGGAGTTGGGCCTGATCATGATCAGCCACGATCTCGCGGTACTGGCCGACACCTGCGACCGGCTCGCGGTGATGTACGCGGGCCGTGTCGTCGAGGAGGGCCCCGCCCGGCAGGTGTACGACGCGGCCCGACACCCGTACGGCAAGGCGCTGTCGGCGGCGTTCCCGCGCATCGGCGACGCCGCCTCGCGGTTCGCGCCACGCGGACTGCCGGGCGATCCACCGGACCCGTCGGCGCTGCCGTCCGGCTGTACGTTCCACCCCCGGTGCGCGGTGGCGCTGGACCGCTGCGCGACCGAGGATCAGGCACTGCGGGAGGCGGGTGCGGGGCGCCGGGCCGCCTGTGTGCACGCCGGCGCGACCGTCCCCGAGCCGGGCAGCACCCCGGCCCAAGAAGCCAGGAGCAGCGCCCCATGACCACGACGACCACCGCCGTGACCGCGGCTCCCCTGCTCCGCGCCGAGGGCCTGCACATCGCCTTCCCCGGACGTCACGGCGCCGCCCGCGCGCGTGCCGTCGACGGGGTCGACCTCGACATCCGCCCCGGCGAGATCGTCGCCCTGGTCGGCGAGTCGGGCTGCGGCAAGACGACGCTGGCCCGCTCCCTGCTCGGCCTGGTCCCGCCGACCGACGGCCTCGTCACCTTCGACGGCAGGCCGCTCGACTACTCCGCACGCGCCCTCAAGGCCTACCGCAAGCGCGTCCAGCTGGTCCTGCAGGATCCCAGTGGCTCGCTCAACCCCCGGCACACGGTGTACGACGCCGTGGCCGAGGGACTGCGCATCCACCGGTACGGCGGCGACGAGCGCGCGGCGGTCGCCGAAGCCCTCTCACGGGCGGGTCTGCGTCCGCCGGACCGCTTCTTCCTGCGCTACCCGCACGAGCTGTCCGGCGGCCAGCGCCAGCGCGTCGTCATCGCGGGCGCGCTGGTCCTGGAGCCCGAACTCATCGTCGCCGACGAGCCGGTGGCCTCCCTCGACGCGTCGGTACGCGGCGAGATCCTCGCCCTGCTGCTGCGGCTGCGCGCCGAGCTCGGCCTGTCCGCCCTGGTGGTGACCCACGACCTGGGGCTGGCGTGGAACATCGCCGACCGGGTCGCGGTGATGTATCTGGGCCGAATCGTGGAGACGGGCGAGGTGGAGAAGGTCCTGACGGCGCCCCGGCATCCGTACACCCAGGCCCTGTTGTCGGTCCTCCCGGAGGCCCCGGGCGAGCCGGTGGTCCTCACCGGCGAACCCCCGGACCCCTCCCGCATCCCCGCCGGCTGCCGCTTCCACGCGCGCTGCCAGATCCTGGCGAGCGGGGAGGCCGAGCGGGCGGGCGTCGCGGACGCGTGCCGGGGCGAGGATCTGGAGGTGCTGGCCGGGAGCGGCGAGGCACAGGTGGCGTGCCACTGGGCACGGCTCCGGACGTGAAGCAGACGGCGTGCCACTGACGGCTCGGTACGTGAAGCGGACGGCGTGCGGCCGGGTGCGGCTCAAGACGTAAGCGGGGGCGCCCGGTGCCTTTGAAAGCGCCGACGCCCCTGGCCCGTACGACGAGTCACTCCCCCTCGTACGCCTCGATCAGCTCGCGCGAGCGCTTCACATCGTCGGCGATGGCTTCCAGCAGCGCCTCGATGGAGTCGAACTTGGCCATGCCGCGGACGTAGGCGAGGAAGTCGACGGCGACGTGCAGGCCGTACAGGTCGAGGCCTACGCGGTCGATGGCGTACGCCTCCACCGTGCGCTCGGTGCCGTCGAACTGCGGGTTGGTGCCGACGGAGATCGCGGCGGGCATCGCCTCGCCCTCGACGTGCAGCCAGCCCGCGTAGACGCCGTCGGCGGGGATCGCGGTATGCGGGAGGGTCTCGACGTTGGCCGTGGGGAAGCCGAGCTCGCGGCCACGCTGGGCGCCGCGGACGACGACCCCCTCGACGCGGTGCGGGCGGCCCAGGATCTCACGCGCGCCCTCGACATCGCCCTCGGCGACCAGCCGCCGGGTCAGGGTCGAGGAGAAGGGCTCGCCGCCTCCGGCGGATCCGCTCACGTACAGCTCCACCACCTCGACGTCGAAGTCGTACGTCTTGCCCTGCTCGCGCAGGAAGTCGACATTGCCCGCGGCCTTGTGGCCGAAGCGGAAGTTCGGGCCCTCGACGACGGCCCTGGCGTGCAGCTTGTCGACGAGGACCTTCACCACGAAGTCGGCGGGCGACAGCTTCGAGAACTCGGTGGTGAAGGGGAGGACGAGCAGCGCGTCCACACCCAGCTCGGCACAGAGCTCGGCGCGGCGGTGGTGCGGGGCGAGCAGCGGGGGGTGGCTGCCGGGGCGCACGACCTCGCTCGGGTGCGGGTCGAAGGTCACCAGGACGGAGGGAACGCCCAGCTCACGGGCGCGGTCCACGGCATGCTTGATGATCAGCTGGTGTCCGCGGTGCACCCCATCGTAGGAACCGATGGTGACGACGCTGCGCCCCCAGTCCTCGGGGATGTCCTCCAAGCCACGCCAGCGCTGCACTGTGACCGCTCCTTGTCGAACCCGTGTCCGTGATTGCCTCATTCGCAGCTCTAAGGGTGCCATGCCGCGTGCGCTCGGTTCGCATCGGCATCGGGGTGTGACGCATCGCGCACGGTTCAGGCCGGAACCCGTATCCCGGAGAGGCTCTCGATCATGCGGCGGGTACTCGGGCCGACCACGCCGGCCCACTCCTCGGGGGCGCCCGTCAGCCAGCGTGCCACCAGGGTCGCGAAGCCGGGGACCTGGCGGGCGAGCTCGACCAGACCGCGGTCGAATCCGGTGGCTCCGGCGGGGGTGCGGACGAGGAGCAGGCCTGTACGGTGCACCAGCTCACGGGTGGGTTCCTCGCCCCGGCGGGCCGCGCCGTCCGCGGCGGCCCGCAGCAGGGTGCCGAGGACGGCCGGGTCCTGCTCGTGTGCGAGCAGCAGGTCCAGCAGCTCGCGCCGCAACGGGCCGCAGTCCCGGCCGCCCGGCGCCGCCAGGACGGCCGCGAGGGCCGCCCGCACGGTGGCCGGACAACCGACCAGTAGACCGGTGACCAGCGGGAAGAGGACAGATCGTGCCGCGGGACCGTGTGTGAGGCGGCGGTCGACATACGCGGCCACGTGCGCGGCGGCCTCGGGGCACAGCTCCACCACTTCCCTGACCAGCACACCGACGCGGCGGGCGAGCGCGGGCGTGGTGACGTCGGCGAGCGTGCGCAGCGCTTCCGCGGCGTCCGCGTCCGGCTGCCGCAGCCGGGTCCGGAAGGCGTCGAGCACCGGGTCGGGGTGCGTGTTCAGGGCCGCGACCAGGGCACTGGCGGGAAGCCGCGGATCGCCCGCGACGAAGCGCTCCAGCGCTTGCGGCAGGTACCGGGCCCGCGTCCACGGATCCCGTACGAGCAGGCCGAGCGCGCCGCCGTGCAGTGCGCGGTCGGTGGGGCGGGCCAGCAGGGTCAGCGCCGCGTAGCGCAGCAGCTCGCGGTCGGCCTCGGTGCGCACGTGCGGCGCGGCGCGCAGCCCGTACGCCATCGCCGCCACCCGCCGGGCCGGACGCTCGTCGTGTGCCCACCGGTCCACCGCCCGGCACACGGCCGAGGGCTCCTCCTCGGCGAGCGCGGCCAGCAGCTCGTCCGCGCGCCGGTGGGCGCAGTCGACGAGGGCCTCCGCGAGGTCGTCCAGGGCGCGCCGCCGGTGCGCGTACAGCAGGGCCTGCGCGGCGGTCGCCACGGTCGCGTGAGGCGTGGCGGGCAGCGGACGGTCGTCGTCGAACCAGGGCGTGAGGTGGGGTTGTACGGCGGTGGGGTCGGCGGCGAGGAGTCGGGCGACGGCGTCCAGGTAGCGCGAGGTCTCCGGGGGACGGCGGCGGTGGGCGCCGGAGGCGGTGCGGGAGTCCTCGGCCGGGCCCGCCGGACGCGGTGCCCCGTCCGCGACGACCAGGCGCCTGAGCAGATCGAAGCGCTCCGCCTCCGGCAGCGGCAGCGCCTCCCAGAAGAAGGGCCCGAACTCCGCCGGCACGCCCCGGCCTTCGGTGCGCCACACCACGATCCGCTCGGCCAGCAGCCGCAGGACGCTGACGTACGAGGCCGCGTCGGGCAGGCGCACCAGGACGTCGGCGAGGAGATGGGTGGCCCACCAGATGCCGTCCCCGGTGGGGGTGGCGTCTTCGGTCGGGGCGTGTTCCTCCGGCGGCAGGTCGTCCATGGCCTCGACGAGGTCTTCGAGTCGGCGGGCCAGCGCACCGGCACCCTGGTGACGGGCCAGCAGGAGGAGGGCCTGCACGACGGGGCCGATGCGGTGGCGCGGCACCGTCACTGGACGGGCGCGGGCCGACGGGCTGGCGGGCATCCACTGCTCCGGTACACGCTCGGCACACGAGGCTTCGCGGCGCCGGTGAACCAGGGCGTCCAAGGCCGGGCCCAGGTCCAGGTGGGTGGCCTGGATCCAGTCGGCGAGCTCCTCGTGGGCGAACCGGTAGCCGCTCCCGGCGGGGACCATGAGGCCCTCCGCGAGGACGGCGGAGGCCCAGCCGGTGGCACCGCCCGGGCGGCGTCCGGGGGCGGTGCCCCAGGGGAAGACGGCCTCGAAGGACGCCCGGTCCAACCGGCCCTGCCCAGGTCCCAGACAGCGCCGCGCGGCCTCGTGCACCTGGCCGGAGACCTGGGCGGCGAGCCTTCGTACGGCCGTGCCGCGCAGCCCGTTCGCCGCCGCGAGCCGGACCGCGACGCGCAGGCACATCAGGTCCAGATGGGCGGCGAAGACCTCCTCGCGGTCGAGTGGCCGGGTCGGCGCGTCCGGCCGCGTGGCCCACACCTCCGCCAGCAGCCGCAGCGTCAGCGGATGCCGCGCGTCGGCGGCCACCAGCGCGTCCTCGGGGATCCCGGCCCGCGACCTGACCCGCCGCGCCTCCTCCTCGGTCAGTCCGTCCAGCCGGACGCAGGGCGGACTCGACGGCTGCGGGTCGGCACCGGACCGGTGCAGCGACTGGGCCGGGAACTCTGCCCCCGCCTGCTCCCAGTACTCGGCACGGCAGGCGACGACCAGCCGCGCCCCGCTCGCCCGCAGCCACTCGGCCGTGCCCTCGGTCCACTCGGGCAGCCGGTGGGCGGGGTCGGGCGGCATCTCCTCCGGTCCGTCGAGGAGGAGCAGCAGTGGCCGTCCGGCGGCCCGTGCCAGCCGGGCCAGCCGGTCGGGACCGATGTCGCCGAGCTCTCCCTCGTACCTGCCGGACGGCAGCACCCACGGCTCCTGGCGCACGCTCTCCTCCGGGGCCGCCAGGATCCGCCCCGCCCGCTCCAGCGCGCGGGTGGCCGCGTCGGCGACGGAGGTGTCGGTGGCGAGGAGGTCGGCGCCGCGCAGCCAGAGGGTGGGAGCCGGCTCGGCGCCGCGGGTGCGGCGGGCGGCGAGCGCCGCGAGTTCCGTCGTACGGCCGCTGCCGGGTGGGCCGACGAGTCCGAGAACGGCGGCCGGGCCGCTCTCGAAGGCCGCGAACTCCCTTACGACCGCGGCCCGTTCGACGATGGCGGGTGCCGCGCCGCCGGTGGCCGCCGAGGCCACGGCCCCGCGGCCGTCCGAGCCCACCGAGGCCGCCGTGAGTTCGAGTACGCCTGCCGGATTGAGGTCGGCCCCGTACGCGGGGACGGTGGCGGCGTTGCGGTCGAGGAGTTCGGCGAGCGGCCCCGTGACGCCGGGGGTGCGCAGGAGGACCGCGAAACCCGCCGTCCGGTGCTCGGTGTGCAGCGCCGTGCCGAGCACCCCGATCACCGCACCGGTCAAGGCGTCGAGGACGGGTCCCCCGGCCGCCCCGCCGGCCGGCCGGAGCGCGTCCGCGCCCGCCGTGCCGATCGCCAACTCCATCGCCTCGTCGAGGAGATGGAGGCGATCGGTCGCCGTGTACGTCACGGCGGTGCTGCCCAGTACCCGGGCCTCGCGCCAGCCGCCCGCGGCGATCCGTACGTACGTGCCGGTCCCGACTCTCTCCCGCACGGTGACGGGGAGCGGATCGAGGCCGAGACCCTCGGTCCGTACGAGCGCCAGATCGGTTTCGGGGAGTGGGGTCACGGCGTCGGAGGTCACCACGCAGCTGCGGTCACCGAGAGCGTGCAGCACCAGGCGGGCCAGGCCGTCGACGGCCTCGTGGCTGGTGATCACCGTGCCCTGGTGGTCGGCGACGAAGCCCGTGCCGCGCGGACGTCCGGCCAGGTCGCAGACGCGCACCAGGGACGCTTCCCGCGTGCGGCGGGCGTCGTCCGGTGTCTGCTCGTTCCCGGTCCGCGAGCCCCGTCCCGCCATGCTCGAACCTCCCCGCGCCGTGCTCCTTTTCCCGACGGTAGGCGCCAAATGATCAGCGGAACAGATCACGTACGAAACGCGCCCCCTTCCGCTCCCTCGGTTCACTCCGAGCGCCTGCCCGAAGGGGTGAATAGGGCAGAGCGGATGGATACACAGTTGGGTGGGGGAACCGAGGGGGGACCGTGGAGCGGCGGGCACGAAACCCCGTGACCGCCGCTCCACGGGCAGGTGCCCGAGCAGGAAGAAGCGCCGGCCTCAGCCGAATACGGCGAGGCTCTTCGCCTTGCCCTTCTCTTCCTCCACCAGCGCGAGGACCCGGCCCTCCGGGTCGAAGACGGCCACAGCGCCGACCCCCACGTACTCCTCGGGGATCTCCAGGCGTACGCCGTTGAGCAGCAGCCGGGCCCGCCTGGCGTCCACGTCCCAGCGCGGGAACGCGGCCGCGGCGGCCTCGGCGATCGGCATCACGGTCAGCTCCTCCTGGAGCTGGTCGAGGGTGCGCGCGGCGTCGAGCTTGTACGGGCCCACGCGGGTGCGGCGCAGCGCGGTGAGGTGACCGCCGACGCCCAGGTCCGTGCCCAGGTCCCGGGCGAGCGCCCGGATGTACGTCCCGGACGAGCAGACCACGGAGACGACCAGGTCGAGCACCGGCGTGCCGTTCTCGGCCACGGCGTCCCGGATGTCGTACACCGCGAACGAGGAGACCGTCACCGGGCGGGCCGGGATCTCGAAGTCCTCGCCCTCGCGCGCCCGCTTGTACGAGCGCACGCCGTCGATCTTGATGGCGCTGACCTTGGACGGCACCTGCATGATCCGGCCGGTCAGCTTGGCGACCCCGGCGTCGATGGCCTCCCGGGTCACCCTGGAGGCGTCGGCGGACGAGGTGATGTCGCCCTCGGCGTCGTCCGTCAGGGTGTCCTGGCCGAGCCGGATGGTCCCCAGGTACTCCTTCTCGGTGAGCGCCAGGTGCCCGAGGAGCTTGGTCGCCTTCTCGACACCGAGGACGAGCACGCCCGTCGCCATGGGGTCGAGCGTGCCGGCGTGTCCGACGCGGCGGGTCCTGGCGATCCCGCGCATCTTGGCGACCACGTCGTGCGAAGTGAAGCCCGACGGCTTGTCGACGATGACAAGCCCGTCGGGCGTCTTGGTCTTCTGCGTCATTCCGCGGCGTCGCCGTCCGTCTCGTCGTCCTCGCCCGGCCTCTTGTACGGGTCCGCGTCACCTGCGAAGGCGGCGCCCGCCGAGACCTCGCGCACCTTCGCGTCCGAGGCCCGTGCCTTGTCGAGCAGGTCCTCGATCGTCTTGGCGGTGTCCGGCAGGGCGTCCGCGACGAAGGTCAGCGTCGGCGTGAACTTCACGCCCGCCGCCGCGCCGACCGCCGAGCGGAGCACGCCCTTGGCGCTCTCCAGGCCCGCGGCCGCGGCCGCGCGCTCCTCGTCGTCCCCGTAGACCGTGTAGAAGACGGTCGCCTCCCGGAGGTCCCCGGTGACCCTGGTGTCCGTGATGGTGACATGGGTGCCGAGCCGCGGGTCCTTGATCCCGCGCTGCAGCTTCTGGGCCACCACCTCTCGGATGAGGTCCGCCAGCCTCTTGGCACGCGCGTTGTCGGCCACTGGTCCGTCTCCTTCTTCGCCTTGCTTGTTCCGTCAGTCTTCGTCTGTATGAAGTCTGCGCCGTACCGACAGCAGCTCCACCTCCGGTCGCGCCGCGACGAGCCGCTCGCAGCGGTCCAGTACCTCGGTGAGGTGCTCGGTCTCTCCGGAGACCACCGCCAGGCCGATCTCGGCCCTGCGATGAAGGTCCTGGTTGCCCGTCTCCGCCACGCTCACCGCGTACTTCCGCTGGAGTTCAGCGACGATCGGCCGGACGAGAGAGCGTTTCTCCTTGAGCGAGTGAACATCGCCGAGGAGCAGATCGAAGGACAGCGTCCCCACATACATGTGTAACCGGATGTCCCGCCGGTACGGGATAGATGGCCTGCCAATGCGCTTGGCAGGGACATCAGAACCGTACAACGAACGGGTGGGATGCTCGCCGGGGTTTTTCGCCCGCGGACCGGTGGTGGCTTGTCGCGCCCACGCGGCGGAGCCGCATATGTCACAGGCCCGCGCCCCTAGAAGGGGCGCGGGGAACTGCGCGATCTCCTAAACGGCAAGCTGGCCGACGGTGAACTTCTCACCGCCGGCCAGCTCAAGCCACTGCGTTACGCCCGCGGCTTCTCGCGCATCTCGTACGTCGCGATGACGTCGTCGACCTTGATGTCGTTGAAGTTTCCGAGGTTGATACCACCCTCGAAGCCTTCGCGGATCTCGGTGACGTCGTCCTTGAAGCGACGCAGCCCGGAGATGTTGAGGTTCTCCGCGATGACCTTGCCGTCGCGGACGAGGCGCGCCTTGGTGTTGCGCTTGACCTCGCCCGAGCGGACCAGGACACCGGCGATGTTGCCCAGCTTGGACGACTTGAAGACCTCGCGGATCTCCGCCGTGCCGAGCTCGACCTCCTCGTACTCCGGCTTGAGCATGCCCTTGAGGGCCGCCTCGATCTCCTCGATGGCCTGGTAGATCACCGAGTAGTACCGGACGTCGACGCCCTCGCGCTCCGCCATCTGCGCCGCGCGGCCCGCAGCGCGGACGTTGAAGCCGATGACGATCGCGTCGGAGCCGGTCGCCAGGTTGATGTCCGACTCGGTGACCGCACCCACACCACGGTGCAGGACACGGATGTCGACCTCGTCGCCGACGTCGAGCTGGAGCAGCGAGGACTCGAGAGCCTCCACCGAACCGGACGCGTCGCCCTTGATGATGAGGTTGAGTTCCTGCACCAGACCGGCCTTGAGGGCCTCGTCCAGGTTCTCCAGGGAGAACCGGACACCCCGGCGGGCGAAGTTGGCGTTGCGCTCACGCGCCGCGCGCTTCTCGGCGATCTGACGCGCCGTGCGGTCCTCGTCGACAACCAGGAAGTTGTCGCCGGCGCCCGGGACGTTGGTGAGACCGAGGACGAGGACCGGGGTCGAGGGACCCGCCTCTTCCACGTTCTCGCCCTTGTCGTCGAGCATCGCGCGGACACGGCCGTACGCGTCGCCGACCACCATGGTGTCGCCGACCCGCAGAGTGCCTCGCTGGACCAGGACGGTCGCGACGGCGCCGCGGCCACGGTCGAGGTGGGACTCGATCGCGATGCCCTGCGCGTCCTGCTCCGGGTTGGCCCGCAGGTCGAGCGAGGCGTCCGCGGTCAGGACCACGGCCTCGAGCAGCTGGTCGATGTTCAGACCCTGCTTGGCGGAGATGTCGACGAACATCGTGTCGCCGCCGTACTCCTCGGCCACCAGACCGAACTCGGTGAGCTGACCGCGCACCTTCGTCGGGTCGGCGCCCTCGACGTCGATCTTGTTGACCGCGACCACGATCGGCACGTCGGCCGCCTTGGCGTGGTTCAACGCCTCGATCGTCTGGGGCATCACACCGTCGTTGGCCGCCACCACGAGGATCGCGATGTCGGTCGACTTCGCACCACGGGCACGCATGGCGGTGAACGCCTCGTGACCCGGGGTGTCGATGAAGGTGATGCGACGCTCTTCGTCGTTGACCTCGGTCGTGACCTGGTACGCACCGATGTGCTGCGTGATACCGCCGGCCTCGCCCGCGACGACGTTCGTCTTGCGGATGGTGTCCAGCAGTCGGGTCTTACCGTGGTCGACGTGACCCATGACGGTCACGACCGGCGGACGCGCGACGAGGAACTCCTCGCCGCCCTCGTCCTCGCCGAACTCGATGTCGAAGGACTCGAGCAGCTCGCGGTCCTCCTCCTCGGGGCTGACGATCTCGAGGACGAAGTTCATCTCGTCCGCGAGGAGCTTCAGCGTCTCGTCGGAGACGGACTGCGTGGCAGTGACCATCTCGCCGAGGTTCATCATCACGCCGACGAGCGACGCCGGGTTGGCGTTGATCTTCTCCGCGAAGTCGGTGAGGGACGCACCGCGCGACAGGCGGACGGACTGTCCGTTGCCGCGAGGCAGCATCACGCCGCCGACCGACGGGGCCTGCATGGCCTCGTACTCCTGGCGCCTCTGCCGCTTCGACTTGCGACCACGACGCGCCGGACCGCCGGGACGGCCGAACGCACCCTGTGTGCCACCACGGCCACCGGGACCACCCGGACGACCGCCGAAGCCGGGACGGCCACCGCCGCCACCGCCGGGACCACCGGGACGACCGGCGAAACCGCCACCGCCACCGCCGGGACCGGCCGGACGACCGGCGAAACCGCCACCGCCGCCACCGGGACGACCGGCGAAACCGCCGCCACCCGGACGACCGCCGCCGCCACCGGGACCACCGGGACGACCGCCGCCGCCACCGGGACCGCGGCCACCGGGGCCACCGCCGGGACGCGGGCTACCCGCAGCGGGACGCTGCGGCATCATGCCGGGGTTCGGACGGTTGCCACCGGGGCCACCGCCGGGACGCGGAGCGCCACCCTGCGGACGAGGCATACCGCCCGGAGTCGGACGAGCACCGCCCGGACCGCCCTGCGGACGCGGAGCGCCGCCGGGACCGCCCTGGGGACGGGGACCACGGTCCTGGCCCGCGCCCTGCGGACGCGGAGCGCCGCCGGGACGGTCGCCACCGGGACGCGGAGCACCGCCGGGACGGGGCGCCTGGGGGCGCGCCATACCGGTGGAGCCGCCGGACGTGAAGGGGTTGTTGCCCGGACGCGGGCCGGCCGGACGAGCACCGGGACGCGGGGCCTGGCCGCCGGGACGCGGGGCGCCCTGACGGTCGCCGCGCTCGGGACGGTCGCCGCGACCCTGACCACCCTGGCCGGGACCACCGGCCGGACGGGCACCACCGGGACGCGGAGCCTGGCCACTGGGGCGCGGGCCACCCGGACGGGGACCTGCGGCAGGAGCCGCAGGAGCCGCCGGAGCCGACGGGGGTGCGGTGAACTCGGGCACAGCCGGAGCCGGAGCCGCCGGAGCGGGCTTCGGAGCGGGCTTGGGACCCGGAGTCGGGCGCGGACCCGGAGCAACCGGGGCAGCCGGGGCAGCCGGCGTGACCGGAGCAGCGGCGGGGCGCTCGGCCACGGCCGGCTTCGGGGCCGGCGGGCGCGGGGCGGCCGGACGGGCAGCCTGCGCCGGAGAGGGGGCACCCGGCTTTGCCGGGGCAGCCTTACGTGCGGGGGCGGGCTTGCCGCCACCGCTGCCCTGCTGGAGGGCGTCAGTCAGTTTGCGTACAACGGGCGCCTCGATCGTCGAGGACGCCGAACGGACGAATTCACCGAGCTCCTGGAGCTTGGCCATGACGACCTTGCTCTCAACCCCGAACTCCTTGGCGAGTTCGTATACCCGGACCTTAGCCACTTCGCTCCTTTTAGGTCCGGGTTGCGTCCGGACCGTCGCTACTTCATGGGCGTACTCATCGCGTGCTCATCGAGTGCTCATCGCAATCTCGACCTACTTCCAACTCGCGGGGTACCAGGGCCGCACGGGGGCTCCGTACGACACTCCTTACGGTGTTGCCTGCTCGACGTAGAGGCGCAACGCCGCCGTGTCGAGCGATCCCGGGGCACGCAGCGCCCGAGGAAACGCCCGGCGGCGTACCGCCAGGTCGAAACAGACCAGGGCGGGGTGTACATAAACGCCCCGGCCGGGCAGCGTACCGCGATGATCGGGGACGCATTCACCCTCGACCGCCACGATCCGCAGCAGATCAGTCTTGGCCGCTCGCTCCCGGCACCCCACACAGGTGCGTTCAGGGCATGCGCGGGCTCGCGTCCGGCCAGACACTCTTAAGTCTACCTCCCCGCGGCGACCTCACCCCTTTGGGGCAAGAATCGAACAGTTGCCGCGCATATAACTGACGTGATCTAAGCCACCTACGGCTCAGAACTATTCCCGGTGCTGGTCCGCGCCGCGCCGGGCGGTCTCTTCGGACGGCTGCTCGGTGTCCGGACGGATGTCGATGCGCCAGCCGGTGAGGCGGGCCGCGAGGCGGGCGTTCTGGCCCTCCTTGCCGATCGCCAGCGACAGCTGGTAGTCCGGGACGGTCACGCGCGCGGAACGGGCCGCGAGGTCCACGACCTCGACCTTGGAGACACGGGCGGGGGAGAGCGCGTTCGCCACCATCTCGGCCGGGTCGTCCGACCAGTCGACGATGTCGATCTTCTCGCCGTTCAGCTCGGCCATCACGTTGCGCACCCGGCCGCCCATAGGGCCGATGCAGGCGCCCTTGGCGTTCAGACCCGAACGGGTGGACCGGACGGCGATCTTCGTACGGTGACCGGCCTCGCGTGCGATCGCGGAGATCTCGACGGACCCGTCGGCGATCTCCGGCACCTCCAGGGCGAAGAGCTTCTTCACCAGATTGGGGTGCGTACGGGACAGGGTGACGGACGGACCGCGCACGCCCTTCGCCACCCGAACGACGTACGAGCGCAGCCGCAGCCCGTGCTGATACGTCTCTCCCGGGACCTGCTCCTGCACCGGCAGGATGGCCTCCAGCTTGCCAATGTCGACGAGTACGTTCTTGGGGTCGCGCCCCTGCTGTACGACACCCGTGACGATGTCGCCCTCCCGGCCGGCGTACTCACCGAGCGTCGCGTCGTCCTCGGCGTCCCGCAGGCGCTGCAGGATGACCTGCTTGGCGGTGGTCGCGGCGATCCGGCCGAACCCCGACGGGGTGTCGTCGAACTCGCGGGCCTCCTGCCCCTCCTCCAGGTCCTGGGGGTCCTCCTTCGCCCACACGGTCACATGGCCGGTCTCCCGGTCGAGCTTGACGCGCGCGTGGCGGCGGCTTCCCTCGGTGCGGTGGTAGGCGATGAGGAGGGCCGACTCGATCGCCTCGACCAGCAGGTCGAAGGAGATCTCCTTCTCCCGTACCAAGCCCCGCAGGGCACTCATGTCGATGTCCACGGCTACGCCTCCTCTGCGTTCTCTTCGTTCTTGTTCTTACGGTTGAACTCGACCTGGACGCGGGCCTTGGCGATGTCTTCGAAGGCGAGCCGCTTGGCGGTGGGCTTGCGCCCCTTCACGCCGGGCACCTCGACATCGACACCCTCTTCGTCCACTTCGAGGATTCTCGCGACCAACTCGCCACCGTCCCCCAGCTGGAACTTCACCAGGCGGTCCGTGGCGCGTACGTAGTGACGGTGCTCCTTGAGCTCGCGCTCGGCACCGGGGGTTCCGACCTCGAGGGTGTACTCGCCCTCGCCCATCGCGTCCGTCTCGTCGAGCTTCGCCGAGAGCGCGCGGCTCACATCGGCGATCGCGTCCAGATCGGCGCCTTCGTCGGAATCGACGACGACACGCAACACACGCTTGCGTCCGACCGAGTCCACTTCGACCTCTTCGAGGTCGAGTCCCTGAGAGCTGACGAGCGGTTCCAGCAGTTCTCGCAGCCTCTCGCTCTGGGTGGTGCTCATCCGGGTGACTCCTCGGCCGCGTGTGCTGTTGTGGGTTGGTCGCGTGTCTGGTCAAAGGGTATCCGGTCGCGGAGGGTGTTGCCGTCCACCATTCCCTCGCCCCCACCGCCCCTACCCGTCCCATCCCAGGGGCTTCGCCTCGGCCCCCCGCATCGCCCGAAGGGCTCGTCCTCAAACGCCGGACGGGCTGAACATACGGGCCGGGTGGGCGGGGCGGGCGAGGTACCGCCTTCGTCGTAGCCCTTGAACGCCGGACGAGCCGAGTTCCTTCAGGGGCGCGGGGAACTGCGCGACCAGCCCCCACCCTCCCGCAGCCGAAGAACGTCGGGCCGGCGGGGAATCGGGCCCAAGCCCCGCCCTGGGGGCGCGGGGAACTGCGCGAGTGGCTCCCACCCGCCCGCAGCCGAACGGGCAGCCGACGGGGGCGGGGGCGGAGTTCCGGGAGGATGGGGCGGGTAGGGGCGGCGGGGGCGAGGACACGGGTTGGGGAGAGCCGCTGGGGGGCTATCCAGTGGGGCACGGGTACCGTGATCACGGGCGTGCCGCCCTCCCTTTCGTACGAGCCTCCCGAGGACGTCTGCCGTGCCGTTCACCCTGCCGCCGCGCACCCCCTCGGGGCCGCGCCGAAGGAGCCTGCTCGCCTCCGCCGCGGGCACCTTCGTGCTCGTGGGCTGTTCCGCCCCCGAGTCGTCCACCGACACCACGGACAGGAGCCCCTCGGCCGAGGACCGCGCACGCGCACGCGCGGCCCGCGACAGCGAGTCGCTCGCGGCACGCTACGGCGCCGTGATCACCGCCCATCCCCCACTGGCGGCCCGGCTGAAGCCACTGCGGGCGGAGGTCGTACGGCACGCGAAGGCGTTCGGGGGCGCCGGAACCGCCGGCAGCCGCCCCTCCGCCTCCGGCTCACCGTCGGCCTCCGCGTCGGCGCACCCCAGCCCCTCCCCCACCGTGCCCGCCGCCGAGAAGGACGCCCTCGCCGATCTCGCCTCCGCCGAGCGCACCTTGGCGGACCAGCGGACGAAAGCCCTGTTGGCGGTTCCGGGCGAGCTGGCCAGGCTCCTGGCCTCGGTGGCCGCGGCCGGAGCCGCACACGCGTTCCTGCTGACGGAAGGTGCCAAGTGAGCACACCCAAGGACACGAAGGGCGCCGAGCTCGGCGCGTTGCAGGCCGCGCTCGCCGCCGAACACGCCGTCGTCTACGGGTACGGAGTCGTCGGCGGCAAGATCGACGACAGTCGCCGGGGCGAGGCCCGATCGGCGTACGACGCGCATCGGGCGCGGCGCGACGAGTTGGCGCGCGCCATACGGGATGTGGGCGGCAAGCCGGAGGTCTCGGCCGCGGCGTACGCACTGCCGTTCGACGTACGGGACTCCGCCGCGGCCGTACGGCTCGCCGCCGACTTGGAGGAGCGCGTGGCCGGGGTGTACTCCGACCTCGTACGCGCCTCCTCGGGCGACCGGCGGCGCATGGCCGCCGAGGCGTTGCGGGAAGCGGCGGTGCGGGCAGTGCGCTGGCGCGGGGAGAGCGTAGCCTTCCCTGGTCTCGCCGAGCGGGCTGCCCCCTCGGCCACCTCGGTCGCGGCGACGCCGTCACCTTCGTGACACGCCCCTGACAGCCAGGTGGGGTCGACCTGGACGACGTGGACGACGTGGACCAGTTGGAAAGGAACACTCGCGCAATGGACTCGCGCATGGCCTTCGAACCGCCGCGGCGCCTGGTACGGGCGCTCGGCGAGACGCAGCGGAACGGGTCCAACGGCTCCGGCGGGTCCGACGAGACGGGTGAGTGGCTGGACAAGCTGCCCGCGCTGGCGCAACAGACGGTCGATCTACGCGAGTTGACCGTGGAACGGGTGCAGGCGCCCGGCGGCCGCAGCAGCCTCGTTCTGCTCGTCCGGCAGGCCGACGGGACGCCCGCCGTCCTGAAGCTGGCGCCGCCGCGGGCCCGTCCGGAGAGCGAGCGGGCCGCGCTCGCCCACTGGGACGGCCGGGGCGCCGTGCAGCTCCTCAACCCCGCCGACGCGCAGGCCGACACCCACGGCGTACTGCTGTTGGAGCGCCTGCGTCCTGATCTGTCCGTGCGTTCGCTGCCGGAGGCGAAGGCTCTGCTGGAGGCGGCCGGGACGCTGCGGCGGCTGTGGGTCGAACCGCCGGCCACCCATGTCATCGAGACCGTCGCCGAGCGGACCGGGCGGCAGGCCGAGGCGATGCGGGTGGCGGCGGGCGCCGACACGGAGGTCGCGCCTCTGGTCGACGCGGCGCTCGCGGCCCGCGAGGAACTCCTCGCCGACCCGCCCGAGGAGCGGCTGTTGCACGGCACCTTCCGGCAGAGCAAGGTACTCGCCGGGGAGCGTATGCCCTGGCTGGCCGTGGGCCCGGACCCGGTGGTCGGCGAGTGCGCCTTCGACCTGGCCCGGCTGGTCCGGGACCGGGTGGAGGACCTGATCGCGTCCCCTTCGGGGTCGTCGATCACGCGGCGGCGGGTGAAGCGGCTCGCCGAGTCCCTGGAGGTGGACCAGGAGCGGCTGCGGGGCTGGACGCTGTTCCGGGCGGTCGAGTCCGGCGTACGGGCGGGGCGGGTCGGGCGTCCGCAGGACGCGGAGCTGCTGCTGGAGTTCGCCGGCTGGCTCTGACTGCGCTGCGGGGGGGGCGGTGGTTCCCAGGCGGACGCTCGTGCCGAGGGCGCGCCGGTCGGCGGCGGCCGTGGTGCCGCGGGAGAGAGTGACCATCACGACGCCCCTGTCATGGCTGCTCCCCTCCGAATGACGCTCTGTCACGTCCTACGGTCGGGGAGCAGCCCGAGGGAAGCCCCTGAGGCGCTCGTGCGCCCCGAAGAGGTCCCTGAGAGACCCCTTTAATTACGGACTTCGAGTACCTCGGTCACGCCGAGAGACGCGCGATCGCCTCGTCGACGGTCAGTTCCTCGCGCTCGCCGGTACGGCGGTCCTTCAGCTCGAGGACACCCTCGGCCGAGCGCCGCCCGGCCACCAGGATCTGCGGTACGCCGATGAGCTCGGCGTCCGTGAACTTCACGCCCGGGGAGACCCCGGCGCGGTCGTCCACGAGGACGCGCACGCCCGCCGCGCCCAGCTTCTCCGACACGTCGAGGGCCAGCTCGGTCTGCAGAGCCTTGCCGGCGGCGACGACGTGGACGTCGGCGGGAGCGATCTCCTTGGGCCAGCACAGTCCCTGCTCGTCGGCCCACTGCTCGGCGAGCGCCGCGACCGCGCGGGAGACACCGATGCCGTACGAGCCCATGGTCACGCGGACCGGCTTGCCCTGCTGGCCGAGGACGTCGAGCTGGAAGGTGTCGGCGTACTTGCGGCCGAGCTGGAAGATGTGGCCGATCTCGATGGCGCGGTCCAGCTTGAGGCCGGTGCCGCACTTGGGGCACGGGTCGCCCTCTTCCACCACGACGACGTCCAGGTAGTCGTCGACCTCGAAGTCGCGGCCGGCGACGACGTTCTTCGCGTGCGTGTTGACCTTGTTGGCGCCGGTGATCCAGGCCGTGCCGGGGGCCACGCGCGGGTCGGCGATGTAGCGGATCTTCTCCAGGCCCTGCGGACCGACGTAGCCGCGCACGAGGTCGTCGCGGCCCTCGAAGTCCTCGGCGGTGACGAGTTCGACGACGGAGGGGGCGAGGTGCTCGCCCAGCTTGCCGAGGTCGACCTCGCGGTTGCCGGGAACGCCGACGGCGACGATCTCGCCGTCGACCTTGACGAGGAGGTTCTTGAGGGTGGCGGAGGCCGGGACGCCGAGGTGCTCGGCGAGCGTCTCGATGGTGGGGGTGTCGGGGGTGTCCAGCTCCTCGACCGGGCCGACACCGGAACCGTCCACCGGCTTCAGGGCGAAGGTGACGGCCTCCGTGTTGGCCGCGTAGTCGCAGGACGGGCAGTCCACGAAGGTGTCCTCACCGGCCGCGGCGGGCGCGAGGAACTCCTCCGACGCCGAGCCGCCCATGGCGCCCGAGACGGCCGACACGATGCGGTAGTCCAGCCCCAGGCGGGCGAAGATCTTCTGGTAGGCGGCGCGGTGGAGCGCGTACGACTCCGCGAGGCCCTCGTCCGTCGTGTCGAAGGAGTACGAGTCCTTCATCTGGAACTCGCGACCGCGCAGCACGCCGGAGCGCGGGCGGGCCTCGTCGCGGTACTTCGTCTGGATCTGGTACAGCATGACCGGCAAGTCCTTGTAGGACGCGACCTGGTCCTTCACGACGAGCGTGAAGATCTCCTCGTGGGTCGGGCCGAGGAGGTACTCGCCGCCCTTGCGGTCCTTGAGGCGGAAGAGGAGGTCGCCGTACTCCTCCCAGCGGGCGGATGCCTCGTAGGGCTCCTTGGGCAGCAGGGCCGGCAGGAGGACCTCCTGCGCCCCGATGGCGTCCATCTCCTCGCGTACGACCCGGGAGATGTTGTCGAGGACCTTCTTGCCGAGCGGCAGCCAGGTCCAGATACCGGCGGAGTTGCGGCGCACGTAGCCGGCGCGGACGAGCAGCTTGTGGCTGAGCGTCTCGGCGTCCGCCGGGTCGTCACGCAGTGTCTTGACCATCAAACGGGACATGCGCTGGACCTGGGCCATGATTCTCGACTCCTGCTGCGTAAGGGTGATGGCTAGGAGGTTAGCCGGGCGGCCCAGCCCGGTGGAAATCGGTTGTCGCCCGGCCGGACGGCAGACCCGTGCGCTCAGCGCCTGCGCAGCGGCAGCGGAGCGCCCATGACGGCGTACGGCTTGGGTGCGCTGGGGAAGAGGACCTGCCGCGCGAGATCCTCGTAACCCAGCGAGCGGTACAGGCCGCGTGCCGGGCTGTCGGTGTCGATGGCGGAGAGGATCGAGCGGGGTTCGGTGGCGCTGTCCGTGATGCCGGTGATCAGTGACCGGCCCACGCCGTGGTTCTGGTAGTGCGGGTGGACGTGCAGCTCGGTGATCACGAAGGAGTGGTCGAGCCAGGCGTCGTGACCCTGGGCGCGCAGATACGGCTCCACGACGGTGGACCACCAGTGGGTGCGGTCGTTGGGCATGCCGTAGACGAAGCCGACGAGCCGTCCGTCGGGCGTCGTGGCGCCGAGTGCGCGGGCTCCCGGGTACGTGAGGTGACGCAGCACGATCTGCCGGCGTACGGCGACCTCGTCGGCGCCGAGCCCGAAGGCGAGGGCCTGCACGGCGAGCGCCTCGTCGACGCGCGCCGCGAGATCCAGCGGGCCGACGACCACGTCGTCGGGGTTGCGGGGGCCCTGACCGGGAAAGCGCAGCATGCCGGGGAGACTACCGGGGCGCTTCGCCGGATGGCGGCGGGGACTACGGGAGGCTGGTTCCGGTGCGTCCCGGTCGGGGACGGTCGCGGAGTTCCCCGCCCCCTACCGAGGGCTAGAACAGCACGCTCATGAACGCGCCGATCTCCTGGAAGCCGACACGGTGGTACGCCGCCCGGGCCGGGGTGTTGAAGTCGTTGACGTAGAGGCTGACGAGCGGGGCGACGTCGGCGAGGGCGTAGCGCATGACGGCGGCCATGCCCGGGGCCGCGAGCCCCTGGCCCCGGTACTCGGGGGCGACCCACACCCCCTGGATCTGGCAGGCCTGCGAGGTGGCGGCGCCGATCTCGGCCTTGAAGGCGACCTTGCCGTTCTGGTCGAGGCGGGCGAACGAGCGGCCGGTGCCGACGAGTTCGGCCACCCGCGCCTGGTAGAGCAGGCCGCCGTCACCGGCGAGCGGTGAGACGCCGACCTCCTCGGTGAACATCGCCACACACGCCGGCATGATCGTTTCCATCTCGTCCTTGCGGATGCGGCGGACGTACGGATCCGGGGCGATGTCGGCGGGGACCCGGTCGGTGACCATCAGGGGCTGGTGGGCGCGGACCTCGCGGGCCGGACCCCAGCTGGGTTCGAGCAGCCGCCACAACTGGGCGGTGGCCTCGACGGGGCCGACGATCGAGGAACAGCGGCGACCCGCCCTTCGCGCCCGGTCGGCGAAGCCGCGGACGGCGCGTGGGGTGGCGCAGATCGGGACCAGGTTGGCCCCCGCGTAGCAGAGGGAGCGCAGCATGCCGTCCTCGTACCAGCCCCACATCTCGCCGCCGAGCCGCCATGGGTCGAGGCCCGCGACCTGTACCCGGGACGCGACGAAGGCGTTGGCGACCGGGTCGCGGTCGAGGACGGCGAGCGCGGCGTCCAGGTCACTCGGTTCGAGGACCCTGGTGGTGGTCTGGGTCAACAACGGGACGACTCCATCACTCCTTGCGGGCAACGACAGCGCGTCGCGCACCCTGTTAGCGTCGTCGTGTGCTCGTTTGCGGGCACCGGTCAGGGCTTGACCGTCGCATCACTGCGAGAAGCCCCCCGGGGCGGAGTCACACGGTCTGCTGATCTCCGTACTTTAGCCGGAGATACCAAGCAGCACCGCACGCAAGGAACCCGGGCGCCACCTCCGGAGGGGCACCCGGGTCCCTTGCGCCACAAGGTGAGTCAGCCCGCCACCGACACCGAAGGCTCGCCGGAGGCGATACCTTCCGCCTCCATCTGCTCGGCGAGCTTCATCGCTTCCTCGATGAGCGTCTCGACGATCTTCGACTCGGGCACGGTCTTGATGACCTCGCCCTTGACGAAGATCTGCCCCTTGCCGTTGCCGGAGGCGACGCCGAGGTCGGCCTCACGGGCCTCACCGGGCCCGTTGACGACGCAGCCCATGACGGCGACGCGAAGGGGGACCTCCATACCCGTCAGACCGGCGGTGACCTCTTCCGCCAGCTTGTACACGTCGACCTGGGCGCGCCCGCAGGACGGGCAGGAGACGATCTCGAGGCCACGCTGCTTGAGGTTCAGCGACTCCAGGATCTGAAGGCCGACCTTGACCTCCTCGGCGGGCGGGGCCGACAGGGAAACACGGATCGTGTCGCCGATGCCCTCGGAGAGCAGCGCTCCGAACGCCACCGCCGACTTGATCGTGCCCTGGAAGGCGGGGCCCGCCTCCGTCACCCCGAGGTGCAGGGGGTAGTCGCAGGCCGCGGCCAGCTGCCGGTAGGCGTTGACCATGACGACCGGGTCGTTGTGCTTGACCGAGATCTTGATGTCCCGGAAGTCGTGCTCCTCGAAGAGGGACGCCTCCCAGAGGGCGGACTCGACGAGCGCCTCGGGGGTCGCCTTGCCGTACTTCTGGAGCAGCCGCTTGTCGAGCGAGCCCGCGTTGACGCCGATCCGGATCGGGGTGCCGGTGTCCTTCGCGGCCCGCGCGATCTCCTTGACCTGGTCGTCGAACTGCTTGATGTTGCCGGGGTTCACCCGGACGGCCGCGCAGCCCGCGTTGATCGCCGCGAAGACGTACTTCGGCTGGAAGTGGATGTCCGCGATGACCGGGATCTGCGACTTGCGGGCGATCGTGGCGAGTGCGTCGGCGTCGTCCTGGGTGGGGCAGGCCACTCGTACGATCTGGCAGCCGGAGGCTGTCAGCTCGGCGATCTGCTGCAGCGTGGCGCCGATGTCCGACGTACGCGTCGTCGTCATCGACTGCACCGAGACGGGTGCGTCTCCACCCACGGCCACGGTTCCGACCTGGATCTGCCGGCTCTTCCGACGCTCTGCGAGCTTGGTCGGAACGGACGGCATGCCGAGAGAAATCGCAGTCATCTGCTGTGCAACCCCAAGTTGTGGATCAAGGTCCCGGAATCGTGGGCTCCAGGCTCCGAGATTACGGCACAGAGGTGGACAGGAACACACGGCATCTTGGAGGTCCACCCGATGGCGTCCAATGACGGTCGGCCTGGCATGGGTCGAGCTCCACAGGGTCATGCAGTGGTGATGTGATCGTGTCATCCGATGGGAAAGGGGGAGGTATGTCGGACTCAGCGGACTTGGCCTTGGCGCATTGCCTGGCCAACCAGGCGGATGCCATCGCGCGTCGCCACTTCTCGGCCGTCGGGCTCACGGTGCGGTCAAGAGCGATGGAAGCCTGGTCACCGCCGCCGACCGGGACATTGAGGGCATCGACGGCACCGCGAGCTTCCTCGCCGGAGAGCCGGAGTGGAGCACCCTGATCGCAGTCGAAGAAGACGGCAGCGTCACGCTGGGCATGGTCTCCGCCCCCGCTCTGGGCCGTCGCTGGTGGGCGGCGCCGGGTTCCGGCGCTTGGGCTGGACCGTGCCCTTCTCACTTGTCGGCACCTTCCATCAACTGACGATCGCCGATGGTGGCAACGCTTGCGACGCCACCATCGGTATATGGCCGCCGCCGGCCCGGCTGACCGAGCCGGAAAGGGCCATCGCCGCGCGACTGTCGGCACACACCGCTCAGACCCGGCCCACACTCGACTGGTCCGTGGCAGACCTCGCTGCTCCAGCGCCCCGCAAACCGTCCACCGGATCCGGCACCTGCCACGGCGCCCTCCTGGTCGCGACCGGTCAGCTGGACGCTTTCCTTCTGCTGGGCGCTGGTTCCTGGGATATCGCCGCGCTGATCCCGATCGTCCAGGAGGCCGGAGGCGTCTTCAGCGACCTCGTAGGCCAGCAGCGTTTCGACACAGGCGCGGCTCTCTTCGCCAGACCCGGCATCCATCAACAACTTCTGGACATCGCCGCGTCCGACTGACCTCACGGGGGCGGTCAGCCCACCCTTTCAGGGTCCAGGCCTGTGCGGATGGCCAGTGCCGGGACAGCGTCGTAGCCGACGACCGGCGTCCCCTGCCCCTCCTCGTCGAGCAGCTCGATGATGTCAGCCCACACGCCGTCCCCTGAAATGCCCTGAGCCGGTCTGTCGTAAGGATCGAAGGCAGCGGGATCACCACGCTGTCGCCGTGCAGGGGGCGCCCGTCGCTGCTGAGTCTGGTGCAATGGTCACCCCACTGACGATCGAGTCGGCGGAATACCACCTCTCCGTGAAACGTCCCGCTCTTGAGGCGATGTACGAGGTTCGCAGGGGTCCAGCACCTACCAGTCCGCGTCAAGGCGCCCCGTTTGTTCAGTTCGTTGGCGAGTTCCGTGAGACCACGTACTCCACCGATCACGAGATCAACGACGAGCCGCACCACGCGCGCCTCGGCCGGATCCACCTCCAGGGTTGAGCCGAAGGCGCCCTTGCCACTGATCCTGTACCCGTAGGGGGCCGGGCCACCCGGCCATCCACCGTCGACCGCCTTCAGCTGCCGACCCGCCTGGGTGCGCGTGAGAATGCGCCGATAATCTGTTTCCACGGCTTGCGCCAGCCGGTCGATCGTGAGCCATCGCTCGATGCCCGGTTCGCCGAGAGACTCGGTGCAGCACTCCACTTGCCCTCCGGCGTCCTCGACCTGCCAGACGCAGCACCAGATGGCGGCCTCCGTCCGCCCCAGACGGTCAAGGCGATGCACCAGGACCAGTTTCACGTGCCCCGCGGAGATGTCATCGAGTAGCGCGTCGAAGCCGGGACGCGAGTAGGTGGATCCGGATTCGCCAATGTCTTCGCGGCATTCCACAAGACGCAGCAGCGGCCGCTGCTCCACGAAGGCCTTGATGCCCAGGGCCTGCGCCGGAATCCCGTACCTACCTCTCTGTTCAGTGGTCGATACCCGCATGTAAGCGGCTGCATCAACTGTCTCCGCCGGACCACCCTTGTTTTTCGCGCACTCCGCAGTACCTTGCTTCATGTCAGTCCCTTCCAGACTGGCCAGGCCCCAGGGTGTTCGCGTACCGCTGGGGTCACCCATGAACAGCAGGAACGTACGAAATCCGCGAATACGACGTACAAACAAGTGGCGCCCTTCACTCGTGCGAGTTACACGCGTGAAGGGCGCCACACTTGCGAGGCAACAGAATCCGATCGCTTCTTAGCTGATTTTGACCGGATTGACGACGTCTGCCACGAGCACCAACAAGGTAAAGCAGACGAAGATTCCGGCCACCACATAGGCCACCGGCATCAGCTTCGCCACGTCGAACGGGCCCGGGTCGGGCCGCTTCAGCACCTTCGCCGCGTTCCGCCGCAGCGACTCCCACAGCGCGCCCGCGATGTGCCCGCCGTCGAGCGGGAGCAGCGGGAGCATGTTGAACAGGAAGAGGGAGAGGTTGAAGCCGGCGACCAGCAGCAGCATCATCGCGACCTGCTGCGATGCCGGGATGTCGAGCGTGAAGACATCGCCGCCGATACGGGCCGCGCCGACCACGCCCATCGGGGAGTCCGCCTTGCGCGGGCCGTCTCCGAAGGCCGCGTCCCACAGGTCGGGGATCTTGCCGGGCAGCGAGACCAGCGACTCGACGCCGTTCTGCATCATGTCGCCCATGCGGTTCACGGACTGGCCGAACGACTGCTGGACGATGCCGGACGCGGGCGTGAAGCCGAGGAAGCCGGCGTACACGTACTTGCCCTCGACATAGCCGCCGTCGCCGTCGGTCTTGCTGACCTGGTTCTTGATCAGGTGGGCGGTCAGGTCGACCTTCTGACCCCCCCGCTCAACGGTGATCGTGACGTCCTTGCCGGGGTTGGCGCGGATGTCGGACTGCAGCACCGACCAGTCGTCGATCGCCTTGCCGTTGAACGCGACGATCTTGTCGCCGCCCTTGAGCCCGGCGGCCTTGGCGGGCGCGGCCACGTCGCTCGCCGCGCACTTGGAGCGGTTCTCGCTCTGCTGGATGACACAGTCCGAGACCTTGCCGACCGTGGTGGTCTGGGTCTGCACACCGAACGTCATCATCACGCCGAGGAAGATCGCGACGGCCAGAATGAGGTTCATGAACGGGCCCGCGAACATCACGATCACGCGCTTCCACGGCTTGCGCGTGTAGAAGAGGCGGGTCTCGTCGCCGGGCTGGAGCTCCTCGAAGGCGGCCGACCTGGCGTCCTCGATCATGCCCCGGAAGGGGGAGGTCGAGCGTGCCTCGATGCGACCGTCGGGGCCGGGCGGGAACATCCCGATCATGCGGATGTAGCCGCCGAGCGGGACCGCCTTCACCCCGTACTCGGTGTCACCCTTCTTCCGCGACCAGATGGTCGGCCCGAAGCCGACCATGTACTGCGGCACGCGGATGCCGAAGAGCTTGGCCGTCGACAGATGTCCCAGCTCGTGCCAGGCGATCGAGATGAGCAGGCCGACCACGAAGACGACTATGCCGAGGATCATCATCAGGGTCGTCATGCACGAGCCTCCGCGGTTGTCATCTGTGTCATTGGTGCTGTCCGTGCCGTCTGTGCCGTCTGTGCGGCCAGTTCACGGGCCCGGGCGCGCGCCCAGGTCTCCGCTTCGAGGACGTCCGCCACGGTCAGGGAAGTTCCCGTTCCGGGTGTGCCGTGTTCCTCGACCACCCGGGTGACGGTCTCCATGATCCCGTTGAACGGCAGGGCGCCGTTCAGGAACGCGTCCACGCACTCCTCGTTGGCGGCATTGAACACCGCCGGGGCCGTGCCCGCGAGCTGCCCCACATGCCGGGCGAGCCCGACGGAGGGGAACGCCTCGTTGTCGAGCGGGAAGAACTCCCAGCTCGACGCCTTGGTCCAGTCGAAGGCGGGCGCCGCGTCCGGGACGCGCCCGGGCCAGCCGAGACCGATGGCGATCGGCCCCCGCATGTCGGGGGGCGTCGCCTGGGCCAGTGTCGATCCGTCCGTGTACTCAACCATCGAGTGGACATACGACTGCGGGTGCACCACTACCTCAATGCGATCGAAGGGAATGTCGTAGAGGAGGTGCGCCTCGATGACTTCCAGCCCCTTGTTGACCAAGGTCGCGGAGTTGATGGTGATCACCGGGCCCATGGCCCAGGTGGGGTGCGCGAGGGCCTCGGCGGGAGTGACGTTCGCCAGCTCCGCCTTCGTACGGCCCCGGAAGGGTCCACCGGAGGCGGTGACGACCAGCTTGCGCACATCGGCGCGCGTCCCGGCCGCCAGGGCCTGGAAGAGCGCCGCGTGCTCGGAGTCGACGGGGATGATCTGACCGGGCTTGGCCAGCGCCTTCACCAGCGGGCCGCCGACGATGAGCGATTCCTTGTTGGCGAGCGCGAGGGTGCGGCCCGCTTCCAGGGCGGCGAGGGTGGGGGCGAGGCCGATGGAGCCGGTGATGCCGTTGAGGACGGTGTGGCAGTCGGAGGCGGCGAGCTGGGTGGCGGCGTCCGCGCCGGCCAGGATCTCGGGAAGGGCCTCACCGGGTGCGTACTCGGCCGCGAGCGCCTCCCGCAGCGCCGGTACGACGTCCTCGCGCGCGACCGCGACCGTGCGTACGCGCAGTCGGTGGGCCTGCTCCGCGAGCAGTCCGACCCTGCCGCCGGCGGCGGAGAGCGCGGTGACCCGGAACCGGTCGGGGTTGCGCAGCACGAGGTCGATGGCCTGGGTGCCGATCGAGCCGGTGGAGCCGAGGATCACGACATCCCGGACTCCGTCCACGGGGTCGAAGACGAGATGCGGATCAGCGAGGGGGGCTGGACTGTCGCTCATCCCCCCATTGTGGCCGCATCGCGACCCGCGCAGGACAGGGCTCCCCTCTTCTCCCCTCTTCTGACCCCATTAGCACCCCGACGTACCGGAGGAAGCGAAATCACCCTTTGTGAATCCCGCGTGAAGATCATGTGATAGCACTTCATCATTCTCACTGGCCGGTGGACGACCGGCCGGGGGGCGAAACCCTGGGGGGTTCTCATGCGGATACGCGCTGCCCTGCCCGCGCTCGCGGGCGTCGTGGCACTGACGGGCACGTTCCTTCTCGGCACTCCGGCGCAGGCGGCCGGCGGGCGCGGTTCCGTGTCGACCAGGGCCAGCGCGCAGTCGTTGAGGAGAACCGCGAGGCCGTCACGGTGCGCCGCGAAGGTCTCGGGCGCGGCTTCGCGCAGCTTCTGCCCCAGCGGCCGCACTTCCTTGCGGACGGTCCGCAGGGCCCCTGCGGGATCCGGTTCGTCCAGCTGCCGCCGGGCCTCGGCGCGGGCGCGCGTCAGCTGCGCGGAAAGGCCGTGAGCGTGTTCTTCCCCGATTCCTTGGCGCATCTGCCGTCCCCGTTCGCCATTCTCCTCATTGTCGACGCACATATTCGGTGCGGCAAGCGTGGAAATGGCGAACCGGGACGGCAGTGAATTCCTGGGGAAGAGGTCAGCGAATGGGGCGGTGGACGTTTTCCTTCCGGCTCGGGCCGGGCGTCGCGTCGGCGATCCAGGGACCTTCCCCGGACGGATCGATCACGCCCTGCTCCAGCCATTCGTACGTGCCCGCGAGCACGCCTTTGACGACCTTGCGGTCGAGGTCGTCGGTGTTGCTCCACAGCCGGCCGAAGAGTTCGTCGACGCGGATGCGGGACTGGCGGCAGAAGGCGTCGGCGAGCTGGTAGGCCTCGCGGCCGTGCTGTCCGGTGAGGCGCAGGTGTTCGGCGCGGACGCAGGCCGCGCTCATCGCGAAGAGCTCGGCGCCGATGTCGACGATCCGGCCCAGGAAGCCCTGCTTGGTCTCCATCCGGCCCTGCCAGCGGGACATGGCGTAGAAGGTGGAGCGGGCGAGCTTGCGGGCGTTGCGCTCGACGTAGCGCAGATGCGGGGAGAGATCCACGTGCCGGTTGAAATCGCCGTACGAGCGTGGGAGTTGGCCCGGTCCCGCGACCAGTTTCGGCAGCCACTTGGCGTAGAAGACACCGGCGTTCGCGCCTGCCTTCGCCTTGTCCGAGAAGGACTTGTCGGGGTCGATGAGGTCACCGGCGACCGACAGGTGCGCGTCCACGGCCTCGCGGGCGATCAGCAGGTGCATGATCTCCGTGGAGCCCTCGAAGATGCGGTTGATGCGCAGGTCGCGCAGGATCTGCTCGGCGGGCACCGCCCGCTCGCCACGCGCCGCCAGCGACTCGGCGGTCTCGAAGCCGCGGCCGCCGCGGATCTGGACCAGTTCGTCGGCCATCAGGCAGCCCATCTCGGAGCCGTACAGCTTGGCGAGGGCGGCCTCGATACGGATGTCGTTGCGGTCCTCGTCGGCCATCTGGGAGGACAGGTCGACGACGGCTTCGAGGGCGAAGGTGGTGGCCGCGATGAAGGAGATCTTGGAGCCGACGGCCTCGTGGAAGGCGACCGGCTTGCCCCACTGCTCGCGCGCCGCCGACCACTCGCGGGCGATCTTCAGACACCACTTGCCCGCGCCCACGCACATGGCGGGCAGGGAGAGGCGTCCGGTGTTGAGCGTGGTGAGGGCGATCTTCAGGCCCGCGCCCTCCGGGCCGATCCGGTTCGCGGCCGGGACGCGGACCTGGTGGAAGCGGGTGACGCCGTTCTCCAGACCGCGCAGGCCCATGAAGGCGTTGCGGTTCTCGACGGTGACGCCCTCGGAGCCGGCCTCCACCACGAACGCCGTGATGCCGCCCTTGTGGCCCTCGGACTTCGGGACGCGCGCCATGACGACCAGCAGATCGGCGACGACGCCGTTGGTCGTCCAGAGCTTCACCCCGTCGAGGACGTACTCGTCGCCGTCCGGGACGGCGCTCGTGGCAAGCCGCGCCGGGTCGGAGCCGACGTCCGGCTCGGTGAGGAGGAAGGCCGAGATGTCGGTGCGGGCGCAGCGCGGCAGGAAGACGTCCTTCTGCTCCTGCGTGCCGAAGAGCTTCAGCGGCTGCGGTACGCCGATCGACTGGTGCGCGGACAGCAGCGCGCCGATCGCCGGGTTCGCGGAGCCGACGAGGGCGAGCGCCTTGTTGTAGTACACCTGGGTGAGGCCGAGGCCTCCGTACTTGGTGTCGATCTTCATGCCGAGGGCGCCGAGGTCCTTGAGGCCGTCGATGACCTCGTCGGGGATCTGTGCCTCGCGCTCGATACGGGCCGCGTCGATCTTCGTCTCGCAGAAGTCGCGCAGCTTGGCGAGGAACTCCTCGCCGCGCTGTACGTCGTCCTCGGGGGGCATGGGGTGCGGGTGGATCAGGTCGAGGCGGAAGCGGCCGAGGAACAGTTCCTTGGCGAAGCTGGGCTTGCGCCAGTCCTGTTCGCGGGCCGCCTCCGCGACCTGACGTGCCTCACGTTCAGTGACGGTGGGCTGGTGGGGTGTTGCGGACATGAGGCTCACCTCGCCGCGCATAGGGATCTTGGGGACCATCGTTACCGATCGGTTCTACTCGATCGTATTTACCCGAATACGGGTGACCCCACCAGTCCTCGCGCGCGTTCGCGTGAACGTGCGTGCGCGTTCGCATGAACGTGTACCCCAGGGGTTTGGTCCGATGTCAGCCGATGTCGACCGAATACGCCTTGGTGTCCAGCCGTCCCGAACCCCGGAAGACCTCGCTGCCCGACTCGATGCCGGAGAGGTACTTGTCGTTGCCGAGCAGCTTGCGGCGGACCAGGGCCTGGGTGAAGTCGCCGAGGTCGAGGGATGCCTTGGTGGTGTTGGTGCGGCGGACGAAGGAGTACACCTTCCAGCCGATGTCGCCCTGGTAGATGTCCCACATGGCGCCGTCCAGGCTGACGCTGCCGTACTTGGTGCCGAGGGGGCCCGCACCGCCCTGGCGGTTGAGCCAGACCATGACTTCGTCGGTGGGCTGGTCCTGCCAGTCCGCGTCGTTCTTGGCGTGCAGCCACAGGTCGTACGCGACGTTCATGGTGCCGGGGTTGGAACTGACCGAGAACTCCCAGCTGGTCTTGACCGGCTTGCGATCGCCGACCCGGACGGGCAGCTCGGTGGCCGCCTTGTCGGCCTTCCAGCCCCAGTGCCAGCCGAGCACGGTACTGTCGTACGACTTGACGCTGTTCTCCTTGCCGGCCTTGCTGGTCCAGGTGTAGTTCGTGCCCCAGCCGATGGTGTCGCCGGAGCGCGAGGTGTCCCAGACGCACTGGGTACCCGTGCCGTCGTCCTGCCCCCAGAGATTGTTGTTCACGTAGTACTTGCCCATCGTGACGGTGTCGAAGGCGCCGCACTTCTTGCTGGCCTCGCCTGCCTGGGCGACGGTGACACCCGCGGCGGCCGCGAGCGCCACCGTTCCCGCGAGCATCGTCTTCGCCTTCTTGGACAGGCGCGGTCGGCGGTGTTGCATCGGGGGTCCTTCCGGAAAACGGTCTGCGTACGCCTTCTCAGTGACCACCGGTCCGCAAAAGGTTGCCCCCGCATGGTGAAGTCCGGCGCGGGAAACGTACCGGCGCACGACACTGGAAACACGCCCAGGCGCGACGCGGAGAACGCACCGTCGCACGGCACGACCACGGCTCCCGATCCCCACCGCAAGAATCCTGTCGAAGCGCTTCGACAACCTATGGACACCCACCACCCGTCGAGCTACTGTCGAGCCACCCTCACACGCCCTTATTCGCAATGCGCACTGTCGAAGCGCTTCACACAATGCTTGGAGAGCTGGATGGTCACCCTCGCCGAGGTCGCCCAGCACGCCGGAGTCTCGGCGAGCACGGTGAGCTATGTCCTCAGCGGCAAGCGGTCCATCTCCGCGGGCACCCGGCAGCGGGTCGAGCGGAGTATCCAGGAGCTCGGCTACCACCCGAACGCGGGGGCCCGGGCCCTGGCGAGCAGCCGGTCCAACATCATCGCGCTGATGATCCCGCTCCGTACCGACATGTACGTACCCGTGATGATGGAGATCGCCATCGCGGTGGCGACCCACGCCCGCACGCACGGCTACGACGTGCTCCTGCTCACCGGCGAGGAGGGTCCCGACGCCGTGCGCCGCGTCACCGGCAGCGGGCTCGCCGACGCGATGATCCTGATGGACGTGGAGCTCAACGACGAACGGCTCCCGCTGCTGCGCCAGACGGACCAGCCCTCCGTACTGATCGGCCTGCCCGCCGACACCTCGGGCCTGACCTGCGTCGATCTCGACTTCGGCGCGACGGGCGCGCTGTGCGCCGAGCATCTCGCGCTGCTGGGGCACCGTGACATCGCTGTCATCGGCGAGGCCCCCGCGGTCTACGAGCGGCACACCGGCTTCGCCGAGCGCACCCTCGACGGACTCCGGTCCCGTTCGAGGGAGTTGGGCCTGCGTGTACTGCACCGCCCCTGCGAGGGCGGGTACGACGCGATGGCCCTGACCCTCGCCCGCATCCTCGACGAGCGCCCCGGCACCACGGGCTTCGTCGTGCAGAACGAGTCCGCGGTCGAGCCGCTGCTCGCACTGTTGCGCCAGCAGGGCCGGGCCGTCCCCGAGGACGTGTCGGTGATCGCGATCTGCCCGGACCAGGTCGCGACACAGGCCTCGGTGCGGCTGACCTCGGTCGCCATCCCGGCGCAGGAGATGGGCCGGCTCGCCGTGGAGCATCTGATCGCCAAGTTGGAAGGGCACGGCAAGGACGAAGTCGTGCTCATCGCACCCGAGTTGACGGTACGGGCGAGCACGGGCCCGGCGCCGACCACCGCCTGACCCTGGGCCCGGCCACTCCCTGCCCCACCCCGCACCGCACCACGCCGCACTGCCCCAACCCCAGCCCCAGCCCCAGCCCCAGCCCCAGCCCCAGCGTTGTGCCCTCCTCGCCGGGCACCCCCATGTCTGCATGTCTGCATGTCTGCATTCCTCATGTCTGCATTCCTTCAGGAGCGCCCCCGTGAATCAGCCTGTCGAAAACCAGACCAAGTCAGGCGCGGTCAGCCTCGCGCAGTCCTCCCCGACCGTCGGCACGTTCCGTGAGCGGGACGGCGGGCTGGAGTGGAGCGGCCGTCAGGAGACCGTCCTTATCGAGCCCTGGGGCCCGGACGCGGTCCGGGTCCGCGCGCGCCTGGGCGGGTCCTCGAAGGGCTCCCCGGCGCGCTCCTCGACGAGCCGCGGGCGACCGAGAGCACCGTCAAGATCCAGGACGGCGAGGGCCGGTTGACGGTCGGCGCACTGACCGTCGAGGTCGACGCCGAGGGTCAGATCCGCTTCCTCCTCACGGCCGACGGCACGGAACTCCTCGCCGAGGAGCGCGCCCACTTCTGGTGGCCCGGTCCACGCCTGTACACCCCGACGGGAAACGGCCACCACCGCCTGGAGCAGCGCTTCGCCGCGTACGAGGGCGAGAAGCTGTACGGCCTCGGCCAGCACCAGCACGGGCTGTTCGACCAGAAGGGCACCGTCCTGGACCTGATCCAGCGCAACGCCGAGGTCACCGTCCCGGTGCTCACCTCCAGCCGCGGCTACACCTTCCTGTGGAACTCCCCCGCGATCGGCCGCGTCGAGCTCGCGGGCAACGGCACCCGCTGGGTCGCCGACTCGGCCCGCCAGCTCGACTACTGGATCACCGCGGGCACCCCGGCCGACGCCCAGCGCCGCTACAGCGCCGCCACCGGCCGTACGCCGATGCTGCCCGAGTGGGCGGCCGGCTTCTGGCAGTGCAAGCTGCGCTACCGCACCCAGGACGAACTCCTCGACGTGGCACGCGAGTACAAGCGACGGGGCCTGCCCCTGTCCGCCATCGTCTGCGACTTCTTCCACTGGACCCACCTGGGCGACTGGAAGTTCGACCCGGCCGAGTGGCCGGACCCGGCGGCGATGCGGCGCGAGCTCGCCGAACTCGGCGTCAAGCTGGTCGTGTCCGTGTGGCCGTCGGTCTCCCCGCTCTCCGAGAACCACCCGCTCATGGAGCAGCGCGGCTACTTCATCGGCACCCAGTACGGCCCGATGGCCCACGCGGACTGGCCCGACAAGGAGGTCGCCTCCACCGTCCAGGTCGCCTTCTACGACGCGACGAACCCCGAGGCCCGCGACTTCCTGTGGTCACGCGTCAAGGACAACTACCTCGATCCGTACGGCATCTCGGCCTTCTGGCTGGACGCCTGCGAGCCCGAGCTGAAGCCGGGCTTCCAGGAGAACCTGCGCTATCACGCGGGCCCGGGTCTGGAGGTCGGCAACCTCTACCCCCGTGAGAACGCCCGCACCTTCTACGAGGGCATGCTCGCGGCGGGCGAGACCGAGATCGTCACCCTCAACCGCTCGGCGTGGGCGGGCAGCCAGCGCTACGGCGCCGCCCTGTGGTCCGGCGACATCGGCACCGACTTCCCGACCCTGCGCCGCCAGATCGCCGCGGGCCTCAACACCGCGCTCTCCGGCATCCCCTGGTGGAACACCGACATCGGCGGCTTCCACGGCGGCGACCCCGACGACCCGGCGTACCGCGAGGTGATGGTCCGCTGGTTCCAGTTCGGCGCGTTCTCCCCGCTGATGCGCCTGCACGGCTTCCGCGACCCCGGGATGCCGCTGGGCCCCGACATGACCGGCGGCCCGAACGAGGTCTGGTCTTACGGCGAGGAGGCCGGCGCGATCCTGGAAAAGTACCTGCGGCTGCGCGAGCGTCTGAAGCCCTATGTACTGGACGTCATGCGGGAGGCCCACGAGGAGGGGCTGCCGGTGATGCGCCCGCTGTTCCTCGAGTTCCCCGAGGACCACGCGGCCTGGTCGGTCGACGACTCCTACTTCTTCGGCTCCGACCTCCTGGTCGCGCCGGTGCTCACGGCGGGCGCGACCGTGCGTACGGCGTACCTTCCGGCGGGCGCCTGGTGGACCGACGCGTGGACCGGTGAGACGTACGAGGGCGGCGCGGCCGTCACCGTCGACGCCCCGCTGGACCGCATCCCGCTGTTCCTGCGGGACGGGGCGCGGCTGCCGGTGGCGGAGTAGCCACGCGCATGCGGGGGAGGCCGGGCGGGCCTCCCCCGCATGATCCGTGACGCTACTGTTGCCGGAACTATGGCCTCCATCACAGCCGAGGCGATCTCGGGCTGCTGAAGTCACCGGATGGTGTACCTGCTCCTGCCGCTCGTCCCGGGAGGCCTGGTCGCGGCCTTCGCCTTCGTCGGGTACTGCTTCGGCACCCTCGGCCGGATCGGCCTGCGGCAGGCCGACCGCGTGGCGTGGCTGCGTGTCCTCGCCGCCCTCATGGGGGCCGCCGCGGCCGTCCTGTACGTGTGGGGCCTGCTCCATCTGGTCGGCGCGGTCATGGACGCGGAGGAGAACGGCGCCGACTCGGCACCGATGCGGCCCTGTCGTACGCCGGGCTGGGAGGAGTGGGCGCAGGACCCCGGCATCGTCGACTACACGGTGCGCTATCTGCCCCTCCGGTTCGTCTGCGAGACGGGGGACGGCGACAGCTATGTCACCGACACCGTCCCCGACTATCTGAACCCCAGCGTGCTGGGCTTCGCGCTGGCCGGCGCCGGGTGCGCCGGTGCCGCGCGGCTCGTGTCGCGACGGCCCGGCCCCCGCGCGACGCGGGAACCGGGCCACTGACGGTCACCTGCGGCATCGGTCAACTGCTGCTCACCGACAGGCTGTTGGTCGCGAAGTCCAGGCCCCCGGACGAGGACGTGATCTCGAAGCCGAACTGGAGGTCGCCGATGGTGACGTTGCCGAACCATCCCTTGGTGTCCTTGATCCACTTGAGGATCGGCAGGACGTCGACGGTGCCGGAGCTGGAGTTCGAGGTGCGCACGAAGGAGAAGACGTCGTTGGATCCGTTGTTGCCCTTGTAGACGGTCCAGGTGTGGCCGCCGAGGGTGAGGGTGCCCTGCGAGGTGCCGAGCGGACCGACGGCTCCGGTCTTGTTCACCCAGAGCATGACCTCGTACTTGTAGGCGGTGTCCCAGATGTCGTACGACGTGTTGTACGCGCCGGACGACGGGACCGTGACGTTGTAGCCGCTGCTGAGCGAGCCGAGCGAGGTGATCGACTTGTTGATCACCTTCTTGGCGTTCGGGTACGACTTGATGCCGCCGGTGTTGGGGTGGTTGGCCCAAACACCCCAGTTGGTACCGGAGTTGGCCCAGATGCACTGGCTGCCCGCGCCGGAGCCCCAGATGTTGTTGTAGAGCGTGTACCCGTTGAGGCTGGTGTTCCCGTACTGCTCGCAGGAGCTCCAGACGGCCGCCTGGGCGGGGGCGGAGGCGAGGCCGACGGTGGCGCCGAGCGCGAGCGCGGGGGCCAGCAGGGTCTTGGCGACCCTGCCGAGTGTCCGTGTTGCCATGGTGTCCCTTCCATGGGTGGGGGGAACTGCGGGTGCTACTGCGGCCCCAGGGTGAGGACGCAGTCTTCTCCGGCGCTCAGGGAGAGCGGTCGCGCGCCGGCGGAAGTCCTGAGATCGATCCGCGTGGTGCGGGTGGGGCGGATGACGGCCGTGCGCTCCTCCGAGCTCCAGATCAGGTCGACCTCGGCGCCGAACCGGGTGCGGATGCCGTGGAGCCGGCCGCTCGGGTACGCCGTGGGGAGCGCGGGGAAGAGGACCAGCCGGCCGGGCGTGGACTGGACGAGCATCTCGATGAGCACGGCGGGAAGCGTGTGGGCGGCGTCCGCGTTGTAGACGTGCCGGTTCGGGTAGTGGCCGCTCATCAGGGAGACATGGAAGAAGTCCCCGGCCAGCACGTTGTCGAGGGCTCCCGCCACCCGCTGGGCATCCCGCAGCCGGGCCGCCACCAGGGCGTGGTGGAGATGGCCGTGTGCGGAGTCGTTCTCGGCGCCGCGCAGTTCGAGGGCGCGGTGGGCCGCCGAGGCGAGCTCGGGGGTGTCGTACGGGTTGATCTCGTCGAGCGGCCAGACGCCGTAGAGGTGGCTGAGGTGCCGGTGGTCGTAGGTGTCGTCGAGGCCGGGCCAGGCCCACTCGGCGAGTGCCCCGTCGGCGTTGACGCGGTGCGGCGGCAGCCGGTCGGCGAGCGCGCGCCAGCGCTCGGCGTCGGGTCCGGGGTGGTGGTCGGCCGCCGTGCGCAGGGCGTGGCGTGCCGCGGAGAGGTCCATGGCGGCGTTGAGGGTGATCCAGCTCGCGCCCGCGGGCCGGTTCTCCGGCGAGTACGACGGCACGATCACAATGTGGCCGTTCTCGTCGGTCCGGGTGAGGAAGTCCTCGTAGAAGTACGCCACTTCGGCGAGCACCGCGGCCAGGCGCGGGTCGCGTGCGCCGCGCGTCTCGTCGTGGTCCACGAGGGGTTTCAGCAGCCAGTCGGCGCCCGCGGTCCACACGTGCAGGGGGTACTCGCGGCTGAGGTGGTAGATGTGCCCGGACTCGCCGTCGGTGTGCGCGGGGGCGACGACACCCCGGGTGCCGAAGACCGCCCGGGCGTTGTCGCGCCAGTGCGGCAACTGGCCGTGGATCAGGGCGGCATGGGCCCCGGACACCTCCGGGAGCGCCGCCGCGGCGGCCGACGCCGTCTGCAGATTGACGTTGGCGTCGGTGGTGAAGGCCCCCGACCACGCGGTGTCCCAGTCACCGGTCCACAGCCCGGTCAGGCGCGGCGGCAGCATTCCGGCGGCGGACAGCAGGTGGTAGCGACCGGCCGCGAAGAGCCGTTCGAGCAGGGCCGGGCTCTTCGGGCGGCCGACCAGCTCCGAGCCGGGAAGCGCCCGTTCGGCCGGGTCGGCGCCCAGCTCCAGCCCCGCCCGCAGATAGGCCGGGCGGTGCAGGACGGTGTGGCGGGCGAGGAGAACGTCGTACGTGTCCTCGTCGCCGTCGCCGTCTGGCAGCAGGGCGCGCAGCTCACGGGCCTCGGCGAGCGCGTCCCACTCCCCCTTGTGCCGTCGTACCCGTGTGAGCAGCAGCACCGAACGCGCGCCCTCGATCCGGATCCCGGGCGGCGCGGTGCGCGTCCGGCCGCCGGTGACCACGGCGAGCGTCACCCCCGTGAACGCCCGCTCGCTGCCCGGATAGCGGGCCCGCAGGGTGAGGAGAGCGCCCTCGGCGGTGAGGACGGAACTGTGACGTCCCGTCACATCCGACGGGACGCCCGGCAGTCGGTGGTCGAGCGTCACGTCGACGGTGAGGTCGGCCTCGGTCACGTGCTGGACGATGACGTCGTCGGCGCGCGACACGAAGACCTCGCTGCGCCGGCCTCCGCACTCGGCGCGGACGACACCAGTGGTGAAGTCGACCTCGCGCCGATAGGCGGGCGACTCCCGTGGTGTCCGGCGCAGCCGCACCTGGAACGCCGGGTGGAAGGGCTGCACCCACAGCAGCGGCCGCCCGTCGGTGAAGTCCTCCCCGGCGGTGACGTCACCGGCCAGCAACCGGTCCTGGACGCCCTTCAGTCGTGCGGCGAGCTCGGGCGGCCGGGCGGCCTCGCTGCCGTTCGGGCGGACCAGGGTGTGGTGGTTGACGATGACCCGGTCGTCGTTCGGATCGCCGAACACCATGACGCCGTGCCGGCCGTTTCCGCTCAGGAAGGCGTCCTCCCAGCGGGCGGCGGGAGCGGGCTCCCAGGTGCCGTGGACGGGAGCGTCGGTGGAGCCGTGGACGGGAGCGTCCGTGAGGCCGTGGGCAGGGGCGTCGGTGGAGCCGTCGGCCGGGTCGCTCATGGCGCTGTCTCCAGTACGGCGACCCCGTACCGCCCCAGCTCCACGGCGTCGACGACGTTCTCGCCGGTCAGCAGGTCGCGGTGGCGTCCGGGCACCGGCACGGTCACCGTGTCCCGTCCGTGGTGGAGCAGGAAGAGCAGTTCGCCCCGGCGTACCACCTCCACGCCCGCCGGGAGGTGGTCGAGCGGCGGCCGTACGCCCGCGTCCTCGGCGATCCCGGCGAGCAGCGGCCACAGCGCCTCGGGCTCGGGGAGGGCGGACAGGTACCAGGCGCGGCCCTTGCGCAGTACGGCCGGAAGACCGTCCAGCTCACCGCCCTTGTACGGGACGACGGCGTAGGTGTCGTCGGCGGCCTCGATCTCCTCGGACCACAGCGTGCCGCGAAAGCCCTCGACGTCGACCTTCTCGCCTGCGTCCAGCGGCCACCACTCGTGCAGGGTGCGGATGCCGAAGAGCTCGCGCAGCCGCTCGTCCATACCGCCGGGCCGCACCCGGTCGTCCTGGTCGGCGACGCCGGTCAGGAAGCCGGAGACGAGTGTGCCGCCGCCGCGCACGTATCCGACGAGGTTGTCGATCGCCGTGTCCGTCAGCAGATACAGCTGCGGGACGACGACCAGCCTGTACGCGGACAGGTCGTGCTCGGGGTGGGCGAAGGAGGCGGTGATGTTCGCCTCCCACAGCGCGCGGTGCCAGGCACTCACGACGGCCTGGTGGTCGACCTCGTGGGACAGCCGCCCGTCCTGCTGGCTCGCCCACCAGGCGTTCCAGTCCATCAGTACGGCGACATCGGCGCCGACGACCCGGGTGTCCGCCACTTTCCCGCTCAGCAGGGCGAGTTCGGCCCCGATCCGCTTGACCTCCTGGAAGGTGCGGCCACGCTCCCCGGCGTGGCTGACCATCCCGGAGTGGAATTTCTCGGCTCCCTGCCGGGACTGCCGCCACTGGAAGTAGCAGACGGCGTCCGCGCCCCGCGCGACGGCCTGGAGAGACCAGAGACGGTTGAGGCCGCGGGGCTTCGGGTGGTTCACGCCACGCCAGTTCACAGGCCCCGCCCCCTGCTCCATGTCCATCCAGGGTCCGCCGCGGGCCTGTGAGCGGCGGCGGTCGCGGTCCCGTCGCCGTCACCCCACCCGGCGTAGACGGCACGGCCGACGGCGACGAGGAAGGTGACACCCTGCCCGGAGGCGCTCGCGGTGGCCGGGAAGCCGCTCACGACTGCCCAAGTGGCGCCCCGGTCCGACGACTTGAGCAGCCCGTCGTGCCGGGTGCCGAGCCAGAGAGTGCCACTGTCACGCGGGTCGACGAGCAGCCGCTCCCCCGCCCCGCGTCCGTCTTCGTTGCCGCCCAGCTTCACGGTGAGATCGGTGCGGGTCCAGGTGGCGCCGCGGTCGTCAGAGCGGAGGATCGCGCCGTTGCCCGCCCACGACTGGGCGTACGTGCCGAGGGCGAGGTAGAGCCGGTCAGGGTGCGCGGGGTCGACGGCGAGCGCCTCGACACCGAGCAGGTTCCAGTCGTCCCAGCCGAGGTGGTCGGTGAGCGGGGTCCAGCGGGCGGCGCGCTCGTCCCAGCGGTAGGCGCCGCCGATGTCGGTACGGGCGCAGGCGAGCCCTTGCACGGCAGGATGGAACAGCACCCCCGTGATGAATCCGGCACCGCCGATGACGGCGTTGCGCCAGCGGTAGGAGGGGGTGGCGGCCGTGACCTCGGCGGCGTGCGCGCGGCCCTGAAGGGCCCCGGTGGTGAGCGCGGCGGCGGCCGCAGTCCCGGCGAGAACAGCCCGGCGGCTCAGTCGGGACGCGTGCATGACATACCTCGTTCTACGGAGAGACGGTCAGGGGAGCTACCTGAGGGACGCGGGGCTGTATCGATATACGGCTCCGCCGCGTGGGCGCGGCCGGCCACGAACAACCCGCAGCCACCGAACGACCGAAGCGCCCTCTTCAACAGGCGCCGGTCAGCCCTTCACCGCGCCCGTCAGCATGCCCTTCTTGAAATGCCGCTGCACGAACGGCGACAACACGGCCACCGGCAGCAACGCCATCACCATGACCGCCATCTGCACCGCCAGGCCGGACAGTTGGCCGGTCTTGATGGCCTGGCCGAGGCCCACCGGGGCCTCCTGCTTCTGCACGAGCTGGATCATGACGTTCTGCAGCGGCATCATGTCCTGGTCGTTGAGGTAGAGCGAGGCGTTGAACCAGGCGCTCCAGTACCCGACGGCGTAGAAGAGGGTGATCACCGCGAGGACCGCGCGGGAGAGCGGCATGACGATCTGCCACAGAATGCGGAGCTCACCGGCGCCGTCGATGCGGGCGCTGTCGATGAGTTCCTGCGAGATACCCATGAAGAAGCCGCGCAGCACCAGGATGTTGAAGACGCTGATCGCGCTCGGGAGGATCAGCGCGAGATAGCTGTCGGTCAGGCCCAGCGACTGCACCAGCAGATAGGTCGGGATGAGACCGGCGCTGAAGAACATGGTCGCCAGCAGCGCCATCAGGATCCAGCGGTGGCCGAGCGAGCCGATGCGGGAGAGGCCGTAGGCACACAGGACGGACACCGCCATGGAGAACAGCGTGCCGACGAGGGTGATCAGAATGCTGATGACGGAGGCACGGGTGACCTGGCCGCCGCTGAGGAGCTCCTTGTAGGCGACGAAGGTGATGCCCTTGGGCACCATCACCAGGCCGCCGGCCTCGTCGATGGTCTTCCGCGAGGAGAGGCTGGTGACGATGACGATCCACAGCGGGAAGAAGATCCCCACGCAGGCGAGGGTCAGCACGAGTCCCTTGCCCGCGAGACCGGCCTTGCTGGGCTCCTCCTCCCACACCGGCCGGGGCGGCGCGGCCCAGCGACCGGGGCCGCGCACGGGTTTGTCGATGACGGCGGTCACTTCTTGTACACCCCCTGCTCGCCCATGAGATGGGCCACCTTGTTCGCGGCGAGGACCAGGCCGAGGCTGACCACGCCCTTGATCAGTCCGGCGGCAGCCGCGTAGCCGAAGTCCTGGTTGCGGACGCCGTTCCACCAGACGAAGGTGTCGAGGACCTCCGCCGCACCTGGTCCGACGGCGTCGCGCTGGAGCAGGATCTGTTCGAAGCCGACGGTGAGGGCGTCACCGACGCGGAGCACCAACAGCAGGGCGATCACCGGGCGCAGCGCGGGCAGCGTGACGTGCCACATGCGGCGCCAGCGACCCGCGCCGTCCATCGCGGCGGCCTCGTACAGGTCCGGGCTGACCGAGGACAGCGCGGCGAGGAAGACGATGATCCCCCAGCCGGCGTCCTTCCACACGCTCTCCGCGGTGATCAGGAACTTGAAGGTGTTGGGGTCGGTCATGATTTCGAGGCCGTCGTACCCGTGCTGCCGCAGCAGCTGCGAGAGGATTCCCGCGCCGCCGAAGAGCTGCTGGAAGACGGCGATGACCAGCACCCAGGAGAAGAAGTGCGGCAGGTAGAGGATCGCCTGTGAGAGCGCCCGGACCCTGGGCCTGACCACGCTGTTGATGAGCAGCGCGAGCGCGATCGGGATCGGGAAGTACAAGGCGAGCTGGAGGAAGAACAGCACGAGGGTGTTCCGCACGGCATCCCAGAACGCCGAGTCCGCGAAGACCCGTTGGAAGTTCTCGATGCCCACCCAGGGGCTGTGCAGCATGGAGACGATGCCGTTGTCGCTGATGTACGGGTCGTAGTCCTGGAAGGCGACGAGGTTGCCGAGGATCGGCACATAGTTGAAGAGCAGGACCAGCAGGACCGCGGGCAGCGTCATCAGGAGCAGGACGCGGTCGCGTCTGAACCTGAGCCGCAGGCTCACCTTCCCGGACGGGCGTTTCTCCCGGGAGCCGGTGGCGCCACCGGACGCCACCGGGGTCTTCCCTGTCGTGTCGGCCTCGGTCCCGCTCCGAGGCACCGTGCTGTGGGACACGGCCGTTCTCCTTGCCTCGGTACCCGGTCAGCTCGTCGCCGAGCCGTTCTCGTCGAGCAGCTTCTTGTACCAGTCGCGCAGTTTGTCGCCGCCCTTGCTCTTCCAGTCGGAGACGGCCTGCTGCATGTCGCTGATCTTCTTGCGGCCGCGGACGATGTCGTCCTCCAGCTGCTCGAAGTCGTTGGAGAGGTTGGTGTAGCGGGACGGCTCGGTGATCTGCATGCCGTAGAAGGAGGACTTCTTGGTGAAGGCGCCCATCCGCTGCTGCCACTCGACCTGTGCCTTGGCGACCTCGGGGAAGTCGGGGTGGGCGATGGTCGCGGTGGGGCTCGCGACCATGACGTAGGCGTTGATGACCTCGTTGTTGCCCTGGTCGGTCTTGGTGGGGACGCCGTTCTTGACGGTGTAGTGGGTGCCCTCGACGCCGTAGTTGGTGAGCATGTACTCCTTGGTGCCGTACGGCGCGGCGGTGACGTTCGCGACGGCGAGCACGTCACGGATCACGGACTCGGAGGCCTTCTTGCTGACGAAGGCGAAGATGCCTGCCGGCTGCTCGGCCCAGAGGGTCGGCGAGCCGCCGTCGTGGCCGAAGATGTCCATGCCCCAGATCTTGTAGTCCGGGTTCTGGGTGGCCTGTTCGGCGGTGCGGCTCCACCACTGCGAGATGTTCTGGGCGTAGATGAGGAACTCGCCGGCCGCGAACTTGGGGCCCGGGTCGGTGGCCGCGCTCTTGCCCAGCTTCGCGTCCGGGTGAACGTATCCGGCGGCGAAGAGCTTGCGGGTCCACTCCAACGCTTCGAGGTACTCCTGGGTCTCGATGCGGTAGACCATCTTGCCGTCGACGAGGTTCCAGCCGAGCGGCTTCTCACTGCCCGAGAGCACACCGAAGGACTGGAAGGCGGTCCACTTCATGTCGAGGCAGGCCCACCGCTTGGCCTTGGCGTTGGTGATCTCCTTGCACAGTGCCATGAACTCGTCCGCCGAGGTGGGGACTTGGTACCCCTCCTTGTCGAAGATGTCCTTGCGGTACAGGGGCACGATGCCGGTGACGTACGGGGACGGCTGCGGCAGGCCGCGCAGCTTGCCGCCGAAGAGGGAGCGCTGCCAGGCGTCCGTCGGGATCGCCGCGAGGTTCGGGTACTGCTTGATCGCGTCCCCGGAGAGGTACGGGCCGAGGTCCGCGAACTTGCCGATGATGGCGCTGGGTATCTTGCCGCCCATGTTCCAGCCGGGGATGACCACGACGTCCGGGATGTCACTGGAGGCCAGGACCGCGCCGAGCTTCTGGTCGTAGGTGTTGCCGTCCTGGTTCTGCCACTGGACGTCGACGCCGATCAGGTCGTTCATCGCCTTGTAGTAGGCGTTGTCCCCCTTCGGCGGGGAACCCCAGAACGGCGACATGATGCTGACCTTGCCGCCCTTGCCGAGCTTCTTCGGCACCGAGGTCCTCAGGGAAGCGATGTCGAGCTTGCTGGTGAAGCCGACCGCGGAGCCGTTCTTGGCGGCGATGTCAGGGGTCACCACGTTGGTCGCGACGTAGGCCGGCAGCAGCTTCTTGGCGTTCTTGCCCGCTGACGTGCCCCCGCCCGAGCCGCTGTCCGAACCGCCGCACGCGGCGAGCAGCGGCATCCCTCCCGCCACCGCTGCGGCGGCGACCGCCGTGGAGGCGAGGAAGCTTCTCCGGCTGGGAGCGGAGGTGGCGGCGGTGGCGGCGTTCGGCGTCATTGCGTCAACCCTTCATCGCGCACAGCAGGACACCCGGCGGTGGAGCCGTCGGCTGCGGTGTCTTGAGTGGAACTGGCTGAGCCGAAGCGGTCCTCGGAGGACTGCGTGGAGGACTGCGTGCCCCCGAGGGAGCCGCCCCACTAGTCGAAGCGCTTCGATGTTGCTGCGAGGTTAAGTGAACACCTGGGGGTGCACAAGAGCCGATTCCAAGATTCCTCGGAGGTGTACAGGACTGGATCAGCCTCATCGGGCGCCCGAAATGCCAATGAGGAAACGGAGTTGTTGCGTCGAGGTGTCTTGACACCCGCCCCCCGGGCGAACCAGCATCGAAGCGCTTCGAAAACACCCTGTCGCTCCATCGCAAAGGGATCACCACGTGACCGCACAAACGCCGCCTACGCCGCCTTTTCGCGATCCGCGGCTGCCGTTCGCGAAGCGCATCGACGATCTGTTGGCGCGGCTCACGCTCGACGAGCGCATCGCGTTCCTGCACCAGTACGCGCCCGCCGTGGAGCGGCTCGGGGTGGCCGCGTTCCGCACCGGCCAGGAGGCGCTGCACGGCGTGGCCTGGATGGGCCCGGCGACGGTCTTCCCGCAGGCCGTCGGCCTCGGCGCGACCTGGAACGACGGACTCGTGCGCCGCGTCGGCGAGGCGGTCTCGGCCGAGGTCCGCGCGATGCGCGCCCGCGACGACCGCGTGGGCCTCAACGTCTGGTCCCCCACGGTCAACCTGCTGCGCCACCCGCTCTGGGGCCGCAACGAGGAGGGCTACTCGGAGGACCCGAGGCTCACCTCCGCGATCGCCACCGCGTACACCCGGGGCCTGCGCGGCGACCACCCCGACTACTGGCGCACAGCCCCCGTCCTCAAGCACTGGCTCGCCCACAACAACGAGACGGACAGGGACACCGCTTCTTCCTCGGTCCGCCCACGCGTGCTGCACGAGTACGACCTGCGGGCCTTCCGCGCGACCGTCGAGGCGGGCGCGGTGGCGGGGGTGATGCCGGCGTACAACCTGGTCAACGGCCGCCCCAACCACGTCTCCCCGTATCTCGCGGAACACCTGCGCACCTGGACGGACCAGGAGCTCCTGGTCTGTTCGGACGCGGGCGCCCCCTCCAACCTGGTCGACTCCGAGCGCTACTTCGACACCCACGAGGAGGCGACCGCCGCCGCGGTCCTCGCCGGGGTCGACAGCTTCACGGACCACGGCACGGACAGTTCGAAGATCGTGGACCGGGTCCGAGGGGCCTTGGAGAAGGACCTGTTGAGCGAGGCGGACATCGACACGGCGGTCCGCCGCCAGCTCGCGATCCGCTTCCGGCTCGGCGAGTTCGACCCGCACACGGACCCCCATGCCGGCACCTCGGACTTCGACACCCCGGCCCACCGCGCGCTCGCCCGGGAGGCGGCCGAGCAGGCGATCGTCCTCCTCAAGAACGACGGCCTGCTGCCACTGAATCCGGGCGTGCGCGTCGCCGTCGTCGGCCTCCTCGCCGACGAGTGCAAGCTGGACTGGTACAGCGGCACGCTCATCCACCGCTCCACACCGCTGGAGGGCCTGTACGAGCGCTTCGGCGCCGAGCACATCGACTTCGCCGAGGGCGTGGACCGCGTACGCCTGAGGACCTCCTCCGGTACGTATCTGGCGGTGCCCCCGGCCGGGGACGCGGCCGACGAGGTGCGCGGCGCCGAGGGCGCGCTGGACCCGGCCCTGCTCGCGGGCCGTACGGACCTGCCGCCCCTCACCACCGACGCCACCGGCACCGACCTCGCGCTGATCGACTGGGGCGAGGGGCTGCTGACCCTGCGGGCCCCCGACGGCCGCTACCTCTCGGTCGCCGAGGACGGCTACCTCCGCGCGTCCGCCGACCAGCCGGGCGGCTGGGTCGTCCAGGAGACGTTCCGCCTCGAACCGGCGGGTTCCCGCGCCGGATCCCATGCGAACGGCCACCTCCTGAGGCACGTCGGGACGGATGGGCACCTCTCTGTCGCCGCCGACGGCGTCAAGGTTGCCGACGAGGCCCCGGAGATTTTCGAGCTGGAGTTCACCGAGCGCGGCGAGGACGCCGTGACCCGCGTGGCGCGGGCGGCCGACGTCGTCGTGGTCGTGGCGGGCAACGACCCGCACATCAACGGCCGCGAGACCGAGGACCGCACCACCCTCCGGCTCCCCGCCCACCAGGAGCGCCTGCTGCGCGCCGCCCGCGCCGCGAACCCGGACACCGTCCTCGCCCTGGTCTCGGCGTACCCCTACGCGGTGGACCCCACCGATCTCCCGGCCGTCCTGTGGACCGCGCACGGCGGCCAGGCCGCGGGCACCGCCCTGGCCCGTGTCCTCGCCGGCGACGTCTCCCCCGCGGGCCGCCTCCCGCAGACCTGGTACGCCTCCGACGCGGACCTGCCCGACCTGCTCGACTACGACGTGATCGGCGGCCGCCAGACGTATCTGTACTTCGAGGGCGTCCCGTTGTTCCCGTTCGGCCACGGCCTCTCCTACACGTCCTTCGCGTACGACGCTCTCGAGGCCACCGCGACGGAGCAGGCGTTGCGGGTCTCCTTCACGGTCACCAACACGGGCGAGGCCCCCGCCGACGAGGTGGCCCAGCTCTACGCGCGCACCGTGCACCCGTCGGTGCCACGCCCCCGCCGCGAGCTGCTGGCACACCGCCGCTTCCACCTCGCCCCCGGCGCCTCGGACCGGCTGACCTTCGAACTCCCCCTCTCCGCGCTGGAGTTCTGGGACGTGGCAGTCGGCCGCCCCCGTCTGGAGCCGGGCGCCTACGAGCTCCTCGCGGGCGCGTCCAGCGAGGACATCCGCCTGCGCGCCACACTCGACCTCGCGGGCGAGCCCGCCGCGCCCCGCCCGGTAGGCGAACCGGGCCTGAACGCGGCCGACTTCGACGAACAGCGGGACACCGAGATCGTCGACCGTACGAGGGTGTCGGGCGACGCGGTGACACCGCGGGCCGACGCGACGGGCGAACTCGTCTACCGGGGCTGCGACTTCGGGACCGGTGTCACACGGGTCGACGTCGAGGCGTCGGGTGAGGGAGTCGTCGAGGTGTCCCTGGACGGGGGCCCGTCCCTCGCGACCATCACCTTCGGCGCGACGAAGGGCCCGTACGACTACACCACCACCGGCGCCGAGTTCGCGGCCTCCGGTGTGCACGACCTGCGTCTCAGGCTGCGCGGCCCGCTGCGCCTCGCGCGGGTCGGCTTCTCCGGTTGAGGGTCCGGACAGGCCGGCCACCAGGGGGACATGCCGACGGCCGGAACCCCCGCACAGTTGGGTTCCGGCCGTCGGCTGTCGCGCCTTTGAGCTGTTGTGTCCTTAGAGCGCGAGGCCCGTCAGGACGAGGACCCGCTCGTAGGTGTAGTCGTCCATCGCGAACTTGACGCCCTCGCGTCCGACACCGGACTGCTTCACACCGCCGTACGGCATCTGGTCGGCACGGTAGGACGGCACGTCGCCGACGATCACGCCACCGACCTCCAGCGCGCGGTGGGCGCGGAAGGCGGCCTGCAGGTCGTGGGTGAACACGCCTGCCTGGAGGCCGTACTTGGAGTCGTTGACGGCGGCGAAGGCCTCCGCCTCCCCGTCCACCTTGCGCACGGTGAGGACCGGTCCGAAGACCTCCTCGCAGGAGATCGTCGCCTCGGCCGGTACGTCGGTGAGCACGGTCGGCGCGTAGGAGGCACCGTCGCGCTTACCACCGGCGAGGAGGGTGGCGCCGGACCGGACAGCCTCGTCGACCCAGGACTCCACGCGCTGGGCGGCGACCTCGCTGACCAGCGGGCCGACGTCCGTCTTGTCGTCCGAGGGGTCGCCGGTGACCTGGGCCTCGACGGCGGCCACGATGCGCGGCAGCAGCCGGTCGTACACCGCCGCGTCCGCGATCACGCGCTGCACGGAGATGCAGGACTGGCCGCCCTGGTAGTTGGAGAAGGTGGCGATGCGGGTCGCGGCCCAGTCCAGGTCCTCGTCGCTCGCCCAGTCGCCGAGGACGACGGCCGCGCCGTTGCCGCCGAGCTCCAGGGTGCAGTGCTTGCGCGGCACCGAGTCCATGATCGCGTAGCCGACCTTCTCGGACCCCGTGAAGGAGATGACCGGGAGCCGCTCGTCCTGGACGAGGGCGGGCATCCGGTCGTTGGAGACCGGCAGGATCGACCAGCAGCCGGCCGGCAGGTCCGTCTCGGCGAGCAGGTCACCGATGATCAGGCCGGACAGCGGGGTCGCGGGCGCCGGCTTCAGGATGATCGGCGCGCCGGCGGCGATGGCCGGGGCGATCTTGTGGGCGCACAGGTTGAGGGGGAAGTTGAAGGGCGCGATGCCGAGGACGACGCCCTTCGGGAAGCGGCGGGTGAGGGCCAGGCGGCCCTGGCCGCCGGCGTCGGTGTCGAGGCGCTGGGCCTCGCCGCCGTTGAAACGGCGGGCCTCCTCGGCGGCGAACCGGAAGACGGACACCGCGCGGCCGACCTCGCCGCGGGCCCACTTGATCGGCTTGCCGTTCTCGGCGGAGATGAGCTGCGCGATCTCCTCGGTGCGCTCGACCAGGCGCTTGCTGACGTGGTCGAGGGCGGCGGCACGTACGTGGGCGGGGGTGGCGGCGAACTCGTCCTGTACGGCGTACGCGGCGGCGACGGCCTCCTCGACCTGTGCCTCGGTCGGGACGCTGACCTGTCCGACGACCCGGCCGTCCCACGGCGAGGTGACATCGAAGGTGGTCTCACCGGTGGCCTGGCGGCCGGCGAGCCAGAAGGCGTGGGTGGAAGTCATGTCGATTCCCGGCCCTTCCGAGGTTGAGGAGTCCTTGGCTTTCATGGTCCACGGTAGGGCCGGGGTGGCGGGAGGTCGTTTGTCCGAGACGTAGCAGTGGCGGGGCGGAGCACTCCGCTTTGGCCCGATCGAGGTGACCGCCGGGTTTCTCTCGCCCCCGCCGCCCCTACCCGTCCCATCCCCCGGGGGCTCCGCCCCCGGACCCCCGAAAAGACCGCGCAGTTCCCCGCGCCCCTGAACCCGGGCCGGACGGTGATACGGGGCGAAGCCCCGCCCCAGGCGCGCGGGGAACGGCGCGACCAGCCACAGACGGCCCGCGGCTGAACGAATCCGAGCCGGCAAGGCTCTCGGGGCGCAGCCCCGCCCCAGCGGCGCGGGGAACGGCGCGACCAGCCCCCGCCGGCCGCGGACGAAGAACCCACCCGGGGTCCTTACTCCCCCGCCGCCGCCGTCGCCTTCAGTGCCAGCCACAGCTCCATGCGGACGTCGGGGTCGTCGAGGGAGCGGCCGAGGATCTCCTCGACGCGTCGCATCCGGTAGCGCAGGGTGTGCCGGTGCACACCCAGGTCCGCGGCGGCGGCGTCCCACTGCCCGTGCCGGGACAGCCACGCCCGCAGCGAGGCGACCAGATCCCCCCGCCCGGTGGCGTCGTGCTCGTGCAGCGCGCGCAGCAACCCGTCCGCGAACGCCCGCACCGCGTCATCGGCGAGCAGCGGCAGGACGGACCCCGCGGCCAGCTCCTCGTGCTCGACCAGCGACCGCCCCCGCCGCCGGGCCACGGACAGCGCCTGCTCGGCCTGCTTGTAGGCGGCGGCCGCGGCGATCGGGCCGGCGGGGGCCGACAACCCGACGACCAGTTCGTCCTCGTCGCCCACGAGCTGCTCCCGGGTGGCGATCCGCGCGGCGTCCAGCGCGGCCGCGTACTCCCCGCACGCCGTCACCGCCGCGCCCCCGTCCACGGCGAGCACGACCAGCCGCTCCCCGTCGGGCACGACGAGCACGGACTCCCCGGAGCGGGCGGCGGCCGACTCGACGATCTCGGCGAGCCCGCCGAGCGGGTCGCCGTTCGTCGGGTCCGGCACCGCGACGGGGGCCTTGGACGGCTTCGCGGCGGCCACCCGCGCGTGCCCGTCGGCGTGCGCCCGGGACGCCGACGCGGACGCCGACTCGGCGAGGATCAGCCGGAAGGGCGCGTCGAGCAGCTCCCCGTACAGGTCCCCGGCCACGGTCCGCGCGTGCTCGGGCTGCCCGGCGAGCAGCATGCGCAGCACCGCCGCCCCGATGCGCTGCTCGGCGGCGTGCAGTGACCGGGAGCGTTCGGTGGTGAGGGTCAGCAGCGCGATCGCGGAGTGCACGGCGTAGCGCTCGGCGGTGCCGAGGGCGGCGGCCGTTCCGACGGCGAGCGCGGCGCGGGGGCGGCGCCCGGTGCCGAGGGTGTGCAGTTCTACGCGGTCCTCGCCGCCCACGACGGAGCTGGCGGGCGCGGGGCGTTCCCGCAGTCGTTCCACGTCGGGGGTGAGCCGCGCGGCCCGGCGCCCGGCCCACTCGGGGGCGGTGGCGACGACGGCGCCGGACGCGTCGTACAGGGCCGCCCAGCCGTCCACCTGTCCTGCCAGTGCGGACAGCAGCCCCTCGGGGCCGTCGTTCAGTGCCTGCTTCGTCAGTTCGCGCTGCGCGGCGAAGCCCGCCGTCACCGCCCGGTACTGGTCCGCGGCGATCGCGGCCGACACCGCCTTGCTGATCGCCAGGAAGGGGGTGCGGCGGGGGACCTCCAGGAGTGGCAGGCCCTCTTCCTCCGCCGCGTCGACCAGGGCCTTCGGGATCTCGTCGTAGTTGACCCCGACGGCGAAGCCGAGCCCGACGACCCCGGCCCCCACCAGCCGCTTCACATAGCGCCGCATGACGTCCGGATCCTCCGCGTCCAGCTGGAGCGCGGTGATCAGCAGCAGTTCCCCGCCCTCCATATAGGGCACGGGGTCGGCGAGCTCGCTGACGTGGGCCCAGCGGACGGGTACGTCCAGACGGTCCTCGCCCGCCCGCACGGTCAGCTTGAGCGCGGAGTGGTGGACTAGCGAGGCGAGCGTGGGGCGCATGGGACCTTCAGGTCTTCACAGGATCTTCGACGGTCACGGGCAGTGTGATCATTTAAAACTTTTGGCCGCAACGTATGAACGACCTATGTCGATTCTGCCTCACCGTATGGTCAGCCGGTGACCTTGTGTCCAGACGCCGCGGTCAGCCCCCCGGCCTCTGTCCCGCCCCCCGCGGACGGTCCCGGAGCTCAGCTCCGTAGATCCACCAGCAACGGCGGCGCGTGTTCTCCCGTCACCGTGGTGAGCGACAGCACCGCGTGCCCCGGTGGCACCTCGTGCGCCAGCTCGGATGCCGACCACCGCTCCCGTTCGACCTTCCTTATGGTCACCGCGTCCGTGGTGACGGCCTTTCCGGTGACCAGCTTGCGCAGGGCGTGGATGGCCCGGGTCATCGGCTGGTCCGCGAAGACGGTGTGCTTGGCCACGTCGCGGGTCTCCACCCACTCCGTGCCCCAGGCGTGGGCGAAGCGGCTGCCGTCCCACGTCGTGACGCCGGAGAAGGCCATCCGGCAGCCCACGGCGCCGTACAGCGGCCCGTGCAGTGCCTCGGGGATGTCGCCGATCGTGCGCAGGGCGAGCACCACTCCCGCGTTCTGGGAACGCAGGCGTTGAATGCGGCGTACCGAGTCGGTGGTCAGCGTTCCGGTGGCGTCGTCGAGGACCAGGCAGGCGAAGTGCGGGCGCTCCCCGCCACGTACGACGGCGGTGAACTGGGCGAGCACCAGCCGGGCGAGGAGCCGGGCCGCCTCCTCGTGTCCGTGCTCGGGCAGGTCGATCCGCACCCGCAGGGGATGGTGGGCGACGGCGCGCAGCGAGAACGCCCGGGTCGTGCCGCCCGCGCTGAAGAAGTCGGCGAAGGCGGGCCGGTCCAGGAGCGCCAGCCGGTCGGCGAGCGCCGGGCCCGCGTCGGCCGGGCTGCCGATCTGCCGCATGCGTGCTTCCAGTTCGCGGCGCATCCCGGCGTGCCGCGGCTCCGAAAGGGCTTCGTGCAGGCCGGTCAGGGCCGCCGGTACGCCTTCCAGGAGTTCCCGCAGAGCGGCCATGGGCGGGAACGTGCCGTGCACGGCCCGGTAGGGGCCGAGGAGTTGGGCGAGCGCGGTGGTGGCCCGCTGGCCAGCCACCGTGTCGAGGTCCCCGGCCAGGCCTTCGGCGAGGAAGGAGGCCGCTTCGTCGGGGTCCTCGGAGTCCGCGTACAGATCGAGGTCGTGGACGGAGGCGGGGTCGCCGATCTTCACCACGACGTCGAAGGCCGAGTCCGGGCCGAGCGGCGTCCCGGCGGCAGCGACCGCGACGACGGCGCACCGCCCGGTGAGCGCCTGCAGGGCGAGCGACTCGACGACGGGGCCGACCAGGTGCCGGGTCTTCCCGGAGCCGGAAGGACCGACGGCGAGCAGGGAGGTGCCCAGGGCCTCCGGGTCGAGGGCCGCGCCCCCGCCGTCGTAGGCCTCGGGGGTACGGTCTCCGGTCGTCCACCGCCCGATGCGCACCTGTCCCACGAGCACGTCGTGCACCGCGGTGCGGGCGGGCAGGTCGCGGGCCCCGGAGGGATGCGTCCAGGCCGCTCCGCCCCGTCGCAGCACGGTGTCGACGAAGGCGGTCAGGCGGGTGGCGTCCCACTTCGCCGTGGCCCACGCGCGCCGCACCCGGGCGCAGTCCACGTCGTTCATCCGGCCGCCGAGCACTTCGGCGGTGAGCAGTTCCGCCGCCTCGTGCTGTCCGGCGTCACGGAGTTCGGGCCATTGGGCGGCCGGTAGGTCCGGCGCGAACTTCGCGGTGCCGTCCTCCTGTGCCGCATTGCGCGCGGCTCGGGCGGCGAGCCACTCCCTGGCGTACCCGCGCCAGGCGCCGATCCGGGCGAACGGCCACAGGACGAGCAGGGTGATCAGCGTGTAGAGCCCGTCGGTGATCAGCTGCGACTGGAACAGGTCGTAGCCGCCGAAGACCAGGGCGACGAGGGAGAACAGCGGGGCGACGACCGGCAGGGCGTCCCAGCCGACTCCGGGGAAGGCGTTCGGGAAGACGAACGTCAGCGCGATCAGTGCGCCCAGCGCGGCGAGGGCGGCGCGCAGGGGCTGGGGCCGCCCGGTGACGTAGTGGCGGACGACCTCGGGCCAGCTCCCCAGCCGGCCCATGGCGTACACCAGCACGCCGAAGAAGACGCCGTTGTAGACCTCGATGGCCTCCGCCCCCTGCCACGCCTTGGGCGAGGTGGTGCCGCTCCACCACCAGTCGTCCGGCGTGAACAGCTTCAGCACGACCCACATGTAGGGGACGCTGCCGTGGCGCCACAGCGACCAGACGACCAGTGCCACCACGAGCGGGACCGCGAGCCCGACGATGGTGACCGGCGAGAGCCGCTCCCGCCCCTTCGACGGGCGACGCACCCGGTATCCGTACCGCCAGATCCCGGGACCGGTGACGGGGCGCGGCTTGTTGAGCCAGTCGGCGACGGTGGGCCGGGGGGCCGGGGACTGCTCCGGCACGGACGGCAGACCCGCGGGCCGCGGCGGGTTCCCCCTCGGCATGGGGGGTACTCCAGGTGGCGCAGGCGCGGGTGCCTTACCAGGTGGCGGCGGCACGGCGGGTCCCGGCACCGCACCGGTATGCCCGCCCCGCGCGTCCTGTGTCCCGTCGCTGTCCATCGCCCTGCCCCCTGACCAGCCGCTCCGTGCTTCGTCCGCGAGTCAATCTAGTGCCCCTGCGGGGGGAGTTCACCGTTTACGCGGCCGGGTCCGCACCTTGCCCGGGCGCAGCGGCGGGGGGCCGGCGACGGCACGGGATCACCGGCCCTGAGGGCCTCTATGTCCACCGCGGACAACGGAATCCTCCGACAACGCCCACATGGAGCATGCCGACCCCCCGTTCCCGGCCCTAGCCTGCGAAGAAAGAAGTCAAGAGTCCGAAAACACCCCGCCCGGCGCACCCCGTCCGCCGCGGGGCCGTCCGGTTCGCAAGATCATCAGGGAGCCCCTCATGACCGCACTTCCGCAGGAGCGCCGCGTCGTCACCGCCATCCCCGGCCCGAAGTCGCAGGAGCTGCAGGCCCGACGCACCGCCGCGGTCGCGGCCGGTGTGGGTTCGGTGCTCCCTGTCTTCACCACGCGCGCCGGCGGCGGCATCATCGAGGACGTCGACGGCAACCGTCTGATCGACTTCGGCTCCGGCATCGCCGTGACCTCCGTCGGCGCGAGCGCCGAGGCCGTCGTACGCCGCGCCTCCGCGCAGCTCCAGGACTTCACCCACACCTGTTTCATGGTCACCCCGTACGAGGGCTACGTCGCCGTCGCCGAGGCGCTGGCCGAGCTGACCCCGGGTGACCACGCCAAGAAGTCGGCCCTGTTCAACTCGGGCGCCGAGGCCGTCGAGAACGCCGTCAAGATCGCCCGTGCGTACACCAAGCGCCAGGCCGTCGTCGTCTTCGACCACGGCTACCACGGCCGTACGAACCTCACGATGGCGTTGACCGCCAAGAACATGCCGTACAAGAACGGCTTCGGCCCGTTCGCGCCCGAGGTGTACCGGGTGCCGGTGGCGTACGGCTACCGCTGGCTGACCGGCCCGGAGAACGCCGGCGCCGAGGCCTCCGCCCAGGCGATCGACATGATCAACAAGCAGATCGGCGCCGACAACGTCGCCGCGATCATCATCGAGCCGGTGCTCGGCGAGGGCGGCTTCATCGAGCCCGCGAAGGGCTTCCTGCCCGCCATCAGCAAGTTCGCCAAGGACAACGGCATCGTCTTCGTCGCGGACGAGATCCAGTCCGGCTTCTGCCGCACCGGCCAGTGGTTCGCCTGCGAGGACGAGGGCATCGTCCCGGACCTGATCACCACCGCCAAGGGCATCGCGGGCGGTCTGCCGCTCGCCGCCGTGACGGGCCGCGCCGAGATCATGGACGCCGCGCACGCGGGCGGCCTGGGCGGCACCTACGGCGGCAACCCGGTGGCCTGCGCGGGCGCGCTCGGCGCGATCGAGACGATGAAGGAGCTCGACCTCAACGCCAAGGCGAAGAACATCGAGGCCGTCATGAAGGCCCGCCTCGGCGCGATGGCCGAGAAGTTCGACGTCATCGGCGACGTCCGTGGCCGTGGCGCCATGATCGCCATCGAGCTGGTCAAGGACCGCGCCACCAAGGCGCCGAACCCCGAGGCGACCGCCGCGCTCGCCAAGGCCTGCCACCAGGAGGGCCTGCTGGTCCTGACCTGTGGCACCTACGGCAACGTCCTCCGCTTCCTGCCGCCGCTGGTCATCGGTGACGATCTGCTGAACGAGGGCCTCGACATCATCGAGCAGGCCTTCGCCCGTATCTGACGCCCCACCCGCCCCAGCCCCGCGACCCGGCCGGCCGCGCTGAGCGGATTCCGCTTGGTTCCGGGGCTGCGGCGACCGGGGTCAGAGCGTGTCGCCTTCTCGGCCGTGAACGGCCGAGAAGGTACTCGGCTGTTCACACCTCGTCGCGCTCCCGACAGCCCTCTACGACAGGACGGTCACGGGTCGCATCCACCCTCCGCTGCGTCAAGCAGGGGAGGGTGCGGGTGCGGTGACAAACACCCACGCCGAGCGTGCGCGATCACGCACGTTGACCCCGGCGACGACGTCGGCGGGCCCAGCGAGACCGCACCGACGACAGGCAAAATGGTCCCGAGTCGGCCGGTTGGCTCTCCCGGTATGGCCGCAGCGTGGGCAGCGCTGCGATGTGTAAGCCGCATCCACTTCTACGAACGGCACCCCTGCCCGCTTGGCTTTGTAGGCAAGGTGCTGTCCGAGTTGGTTGAACGGCCAGGAGGAGAGCGTGGCCCGCTGGTCGCGGCGAAGCCGTACCCGATCGCGGATCCCGCCGAGTTGCTCAACAGCGATCCCGCGTCCGGTGCGTTGCGCGACGGCCACGATCTCCTTGCTAATTGTGTGGTTAACCTGGGTGGCATGGCACTGCTCGCGTCGCGCACGCAGCGCGAGGCGACGTTTGGCCGACCGCGTGCCCTTGGCCTGAAGCTCCGCCCGCTTGCGGGCCTGCCAGCGCCGATACCGCCCCAGCCGACGGCCCTGGTAGTTCACGCCGTCGCTGGTAGTGGCCAGGTTCACGATGCCCCGGTCCACCCCGATGAAGCCGACCGGCTCGAATACCTCCGGCTCGGGGATCTCACAGGTCGCGATCAGGAACCACTTGCTGCCCCGCTGGACGAGATCACTCTCGCCCCTGCGTTGCTCGGCGAGAACCTTGAGCTGATCGGCCGCCCCCACGAACCGGATGTTCTTCATCCGCCCGTCCACCGTCCAGATCGACACCGTGCGGGCATCCATCTGCCAGGACAGACAGCGATCGTCGAAGGGTTGGGCGGCCCCTGGCCTGAAACCAATCGGTGAGGCTGCCGCCTTGCGGTAGCGCTGGGACGTCGGCTCTCCCAGGTTTCGGGCCTGCAGGCTCGCCCGCAGCGCGGCGTAGGCGTCCACTACCTTCTTCACTACCCGCACCGTCGGCTGCGCGGATAGCCCGAAGGTCGCCTTCACATCGATATACACCTCGCGCTGCAGGGCGTTACGTTCCGTGAGGTTCTTCTCGAAAGCCACCTGCGAGGTGAAGTTGGCAGCCCGGTTGCAGGCACGGAGGGTCGCTTCGAGCGCCGACGCCTGCTCCGGCGTCGGCAGTAGCTTGACTTGCACTACCAACTTCACACGCCACACCGTAGAAACAATCGCCGCACAAGTGGACTGCCTTCGATGGCCGGTTCCCCATACTGGGTGACCGCCGGGACGCGTGTTCGCACTGTCTGGCACCGCCGGACAGCGAGTCGATACTCCGCGTCTGCGCTTGTGGACATCGAATACTGCGACGCTGCTCGTCGCCGTGCCATACGCGACTCCGACCCGGTGCAGACGCCGAAGCCTCCTCGCAAGCGTCTGGTGAAGAACGTGTGCAGGGTGGATGACGGGGCTCGATTCCACCTGTCGGACCCCATCCCCCTGCCGTAGGTTCTACCCAGATGAGAGATACACCCCGCCCACAGGGGACTGTGGGTGACACCGGGTCGAGGCCTCCCCAGCTTCGCCCTGGTCGTGCCCTCGCGCACACACCCGGAGCTTCCGGCTCCGGATCTCCTCACCGATCGGACAGTCGCTCGCCCCAAACCCCCCGGGGCGCGCGACGACCCGATCCGGACGGCCGCTTCGGAACTACCCCCCCTGTTCCGGGGCGGCCGACCTTCCTCCTCGGGCTCCTCGGCTTCCTCGGCCTTCCGGCCCTTCTCTTCGCGCTGATCACCTGGCAGGTCGCGGCCCACGGCCCCCTCGCCCGCGCGGACGAACGCCTCAGCCACACTCTCGCCCACCCCGACCGGGTCTCCGAAATCCTCGCCGACCTGGGCAATGTCACCGTCGCGGTGCCGCTCCTGGCCGTCGTGCTCGGGTACGTGGCGTGGCGGGCCCGCGCGGCCGGGCGGGAGCGCTGGTGGCTGCCGTCTCTCGCGGCGGCGGTCCTGATGGCGGTCGTACCGGCATTGATCGTGCCTTTGAAAGAACTGGTCGCCCGGCCCGGCCCACCGGTCATGGGCCCGGGCACGGGCACGGGCACGGGCTTCTTTCCTTCGGGCCACACCGCCACCGCCGTCATCGCGTACGGCGGTGCGGCCCTGGTGCTGATGCCGTGGCTGCGGAGCACCGGGGCCCGCCGCGCTCTGCTTGTCGGCTGTCTCGCCCTGAATCTCGGCGTCGCCTTCGGCCTGATCCGAAGGGGCTACCACTGGCCGCTGGACGTGGCGGCCAGTTGGTGCCTGTGCGCGGTGCTGTTGCGCTCACTGTGGCTGCTCCTCAGCCGCAACGACCGTAGGCCGAAGTAGGCGTCAGCCCAAATAGGCGTCGAAGGTCCGCTGGAACTCCCAGTTCCCGTAGCGGTCTTCCGGGCATTACGCGGGTTCCGCCAGGCGTTGGTGGTGAGCCGGATCGCAGTGGATGAGCTGGGCGTATGCCTGTGGATCACCCACGGCGGCGCACGCCCCGGCAGGGCGGCTCAGCTGTCGAAGCCCAGTCCCAGCCTGTCCATCGTCTTCAGCCACAGATTGCGCCGCCCGCCGTGCGCGTCCGCCCGCGCCAGCGACCACTTGGTGAGCGCGATGCCGGTCCAGGCGAAGGGCTCGGGAGGGAAGGGCAGGGGCTTCTTGCGGACCATCTCCAGTTCCGTGCGCTCGGTGCGCTCCCCCGCCAGCAGGTCGAGCATCACGTCCGCGCCGAACCGGGTCGCGCCCACCCCCAGACCCGTGTACCCGGCCGCGTACGCGACCTTTCCGTGGTGCGCCGTGCCGAAGAAGGCCGAGAAGCGCGAGCAGGTGTCGATCGCACCGCCCCAGGCGTGGGTGAAGCGGACGCCCTCCAGCTGCGGGAAGCAGGTGAAGAAGTGCCCGGCGAGCTTCGCGTACGTCTCCGGGCGATCGTCGTACTCGGCGCGCACCCGGCCGCCGTACGGGTAGATCGCGTCGTAACCGCCCCACAGGATGCGGTTGTCGGCGGAGAGCCGGAAGTAGTGGAACTGGTTCGCCGAGTCCCCGAGGCCCTGGCGGTTCTTCCAGCCGACGGACGCCAGCTGGTCGGCGGTCAGGGGTTCGGTCATCAGCGCGTAGTCGTAGACCGGCACGGTGTACGCGCGTACCCGCTTGACCAGGTTCGGGAAGATGTTGGTGGCGAGGGCCACCTTGCGGGCGCGCACCGAACCGTACGGGGTGCGTACGGCCATGCCGGCGCCGTACGCCTTCAGGGCGAGCGCGGGCGTGTGCTCGTACACCCGCACCCCGAGCCGCAGACAGGCGCGCTTGAGGCCCCAGGCGAGTTTGGCGGGGTGGAGCATGGCGACGCCGCGGCGGTCGTGCAGGCCCGCGAGGAAGGTCGGCGAGTCGACCTGTTCTCGGACCGCGTCGGCGTCCAGGAAATCGATGCCGTCCGCCAGGCCCCGCTCCCGCAGCTCCTCGTGCCACTCACGGAGTTCGGCCGCCTGGTGCGGCTCGGTGGCGACGTCGATCTCGCCGGAGCGCTCGAAGTCGCAGTCGAGGGAGTAGCGGGCGACGGCCGCCTCGATCTCGTCGAGGTTGCGGGCGCCCAGCTCCTCCAGCTTCTTGATCTCGTCCGGCCAGCGGGTGAGTCCGTTGGCCAGACCGTGGGTCAGGGACGCGGCGCAGAAGCCGCCGTTGCGGCCCGAGGCGGCCCAGCCCACCTCGCGGCCCTCCAGGAGCACCACCTCGCGCCGCGGGTCGCGCTCCTTGGCGATCAGCGCGGTCCACAGTCCGCTGTAGCCACCACCGACGACGAGCAGATCGCAGGTCTCGGCACCGGTGAGGGCCGGCTCGGGGTGGGGCTTGCCGGGGTCGTCCAGCCAGTACGGAACCGGCTGGGCTTCGGAAAGAGACGTGGTCCAACGGGTCATGGCGCTTGGGGCCATGATTTCAACTCCCTACAGCTGAATTACCCACCGAGTCTTCTTGTGGGTTATGCCTTCCGCGATGCCTTTTACTATGCCTTTTGCTTGCTTCGGCGGTTGCTGACGACCATTCCGGCCAGGACGAACAGTACGGCGACGATGAACATGGCCGTACCGATGACATTGATCTGAACGGGTGTCCCGCGCTGCGCCGAACCCCACACGAACATGGGGAAGGTGACGGTCGAACCCGCGTTGAAATTGGTGATGATGAAGTCGTCGAAGGAGAGCGCGAAGGCGAGCAGCGCGCCCGCCGCGATGCCGGGGGCCGCGATGGGCAGGGTGACGCGCAGGAACGTCTGCACCGGGCCGGCGTAGAGGTCCTGTGCCGCCTGCTCCAGGCGCGGGTCCATCGACATCACGCGCGCCTTGACGGCCGTCACGACGAAGCTGAGGCAGAACATGATGTGGGCGATCAGGATCGTCCAGAAGCCCAGCTGAGCACCCAGGTTGAGGAAGAGGGTGAGCAGCGAGGCCGCCATGACGACCTCGGGCATCGCCATCGGCAGGAAGATCAGCGAGTTCACCGCGCCGCGCGCCCGGAAGCGGTAGCGGACCAGCGCGAAGGCGATCATCGTGCCGAGGATCGTGGCCCCGATGGTCGCCCAGACGGCGATCTGGAGGCTGATCGAGAGCGAGCCGCACATGTCGGCGACGCCGCACGGATCGCGCCAGGCGTCCAGGGAGAACTGCTGCCACTCGTAGTTGAAGCGCCCCTTCGGTTTGTTGAAGGAGAACACCGTGACGACGACATTGGGCAGCAGCAGATATCCCAGCGTCAGTAGTCCCCCGATGACGACGAGATTCCGCTTGAACCAGCGTGCGAAGGCCATTTAGACCAGATCCTCCGTCCCGGACTTGCGGATGTAGAGGGTGACCATGATGAGGATCGCGGCCATGAGAATGAAGGAGAGCGCGGCGGCCGTCGGATAGTCGAGGATCCGCAGGAACTGCGTCTGGATGACGTTGCCGACCATCCGGGTGTCCGTGGAGCCGAGCAGATCGGCGTTCACGTAGTCGCCGCTGGCCGGGATGAAGGTCAGCAGCGTGCCGGAGACGACGCCGGGCATCGACAGCGGGAAGGTGACCTTGCGGAAGGTCGTGAACGGCTTCGCGTACAGATCGCCCGCCGCCTCGTGGAGGCGTCCGTCGATGCGCTCCAGCGAGGTGTAGAGCGGCAGGATCATGAAGGGCAGGAAGTTGTACGTGAGGCCGCAGACCACCGCGAGCGGTGTCGCCAGGACGCGGTCGCCGGAGGTGAAGCCGAGCCAGTTGGTGACGTCCAGGACGTGCAGGGTGTTGAGGGCGCCGACGACCGGGCCGCCGTCCGCGAGGATCGTCTTCCAGGCGAGCGTGCGGATCAGGAAGCTGGTGAAGAACGGCGCGATGACCAGGATCAGCACGGCATTGCGCCAGCGGCCCGCGCGGAACGCGATCAGATACGCCAGCGGGTAGCCGAGCAGCAGGCACAGGATCGTCGCGGCGCCCGCGTACAGCACCGAGCGCAGGAACTGGGGCCAGTAGTCGGCCAGCGCGTTCCAGTACGTCTGGAAGTGCCAGGTGACCTTGAAGCCCTCCTCCAGGGAGCCCGTCTGCACGGACGTGGAGGCCTGGTAGACCATCGGCAGCGCGAAGAAGACCAGCAGCCACAGGATGCCGGGCAGGAGCAGCCAGTACGGGACCAGGCGGCCGCGCTTCTTGGGCGGCTTCTTGTCGAGCTGCGGCGCGAGGGGTGGCGCCTCGGTGACGCTGGCCATCAGGCGGCCTCCTCCTCGACGGTCTCGACGCCCGCGTCGATGTCCTGTGCCGCGTCGAGCCCGAAGGTGTGCGCCGGGCTCCAGTGCAGGACCACCTCGGCGCCGGGGGTGAGCCGGGCGTCGCGGTCGATGTTCTGGGCGTAGACCTCGAACTCGGGGCAGACCGCGCTGTCGATGACGTACTGCGTGGAGACTCCGATGAAGCTGGAGTCGGCGATCTTGCCGGTGATCCGGTTGCGGCCGTCCGGTATCTCGCCCGCGTCGTCGACATGGGTGAGGGAGACCTTCTCGGGGCGGACCCCGACCAGGACCTTGCCGCCGGCCGTCGTGGGCGCCGAACAGCGCGCCTGCGGCAGGACCAGCTTGCCGCCGCCCGCCGCCAGGACGATGTCCTCGCCGTTCTTGCTGTCGACGGCGGCCTCGATGAGGTTCGAGGTGCCGAGGAAGTTGGCGACGAACGTGGTCTGCGGGTTCTCGTAGAGGTCGGCGGGGGCGCCGAGTTGCTCGACGCGGCCCGCGTTCATCACGGCGACCGTGTCGGCCATCGTCATGGCCTCCTCCTGGTCGTGCGTGACGTGTACGAAGGTGATGCCGACCTCGGTCTGGATGCGCTTGAGCTCCAGCTGCATCTGGCGGCGCAGCTTGAGGTCGAGGGCGCCGAGCGGCTCGTCGAGGAGCAGCACCTTGGGGTGGTTGATGAGGGCGCGGGCCACGGCGACGCGCTGCTGCTGGCCGCCGGAGAGCTGGTGCGGCTTCTTGCGGGCCTGCTCGCCGAGCTGGACGAGCTCCAGCATGTCCTCGACCTGCTTCCTCACCGACTTGATGCCCCGTCGGCGCAGGCCGAAGGCGACGTTCTCGAAGATGTCGAGGTGCGGGAAGAGGGCGTAGGACTGGAAGACGGTGTTCACCGGCCGCTTGTACGGCGGCAGGTGGGTCACTTCCTGGTCGCCGAGGAAGACGGTGCCGGAGGAAGGTTCCTCCAGACCCGCGATCATCCGCAGGGTGGTGGTCTTGCCGCAGCCCGACGCCCCGAGGAGGGCGAAGAAGGAGCCCTCGGGGACGGTCAGGTCGAGCGGGTGGACGGCCGTGAAGGAGCCGTACGTCTTGCTGATCCCGGAGAGGCGGACGTCGCCGCCGTTGTCTGTCGTCATGGTGTGGTCCCTGGATGTCGGGGTCGTAGGGGTGTCCGGGGCGGGTTGCGGTCGCTGCGCCGGTCGGGGGCCGCGCGGCGCAGCCGGCACGCGACTACTGGGGCGCCGGGCAACCGCCCGGCGGCCCGGAGCACCGCGACCGCTCAGCCGCCGGAGGCGTTACGCCCCTGTGAGCTTGGCGAACTTCTCTTCGTAGGCCGTCTCTTCCTTCTGCGTCAGCGAGCGGAAGGCGTGGGACTTCGCGGCCATGGCCTTGTCGGGGATGATCAGCGGGTTGTCCGCCGCCGACTTGTCGAGCTTCGCGAGCTCGTCCTTGACCCCGTCGACGGGACAGACGTAGTTGATGTACGCGGCGAGCTGTGCGGCCGGACCGGGCTCGTAGTAGTAGTCCATGAGCCGTTCGGCGTTCGTCTTGTGACGGGCCTTGTTGGGGATCAGCATGTTGTCCGTGGACGTCAGATAGCCGCTGTCCGGGATGATGAAGTCGACGTCCGGGCTGTCCGCCTTGAGCTGGACGACGTCGCCCGCCCAGGCGACACAGGCCGCGAGGTCGCCCTTGGTGAGGTCGGACGTGTAGTCGTTGCCGGTGAAGCGGCGTATCTGGCCCTTGTCGACGGCCTTCTGGAGTCGGGCGGTTGCCGCGTCGAAGTCGTCGTCGGTGAACTTCGCCGGGTCCTTGCCCATGTCGAGCAGCGTCATGCCCATGCTGTCGCGCATCTCCGAGAGGAAGCCGACACGCCCCTTGAGCTTGGGATTGTCGAGCAGGTCGGAGACCGACTTCACCTCGATGCCGTTCAACGCCTCCTTGTTGAAGGCGATGACGGTCGAGATGCCCTGCCAGGGGTAGGAGTAGGCGCGTCCGGGGTCCCAGTCGGGGCCCCGGAACTGGGCGGAAAGATTGGCGTAAGCGTGCGGGAGGTTGGAGGCGTTCAGCTTCTGCACCCAGCCGAAGCGGATCAGCCGGGCGGCCAGCCAGTCGGTGACCACGATCAGGTCGCGCCCGGTGTCCTGGCCCGCCGCGAGCTGCGGCTTGATCTTGCCGAAGAACTCGACGTTGTCGTTGATGTCCTCGGTGTATTTGACCGAGATGCCGGTGCGCTTGGTGAACGCGTCGAGCGTCGGGTGGTGCTTCCCGCTGTCGTCGACGTCCATGTACTCGGTCCAGTTGGAGAAGTTGATCGTCTTCTCCTTGGCCGAGTGGTCCTCGGCGGAGACGCCGCCCTGGGTCTTGCCCGCCGCCGGGATTCCGCAGCCGCTCAGCGCACCCAGCCCGCCGACGGCGAGCGCGCCGCCCGCGGAGGCGCGCAGCAGCGAGCGGCGGCTGAGGGCCGCCCTGCCGTTCCTGAAGCTGCGCCGCATGGCGGCCAGTTGGGCCGGGGAGAGGCGGTCTGGCTCGTACTGCTCCATGCTCGTGATGCCCTTTCGGAAGGGTCGCGGCCGTGGTCTGGCGGCCTGGTCTGCCACTCGGCGATAGTCGGAAGTCGACGCGCGGCCGACTCCGGATCGACTAGGGCCGGTCCCCGAAGATCGTGCGGTGCCAGTCCTTCCTGGCGACCGCGGTGTTGTCGAACATGACGTGCTTGATCTGGGTGTACTCCTCGAACGAGTACGCCGACATGTCCTTGCCGAAGCCGGACGCCTTGTAGCCGCCGTGGGGCATCTCGCTGATGATCGGAATGTGGTCGTTGACCCACACACAGCCCGCCTTGATCTCCCGGGTCGCACGGTTCGCCCTGTACACGTCCCGGCTCCACGCGGAGGCGGCGAGGCCGTACGGAGTGTCGTTGGCGAGCCGGATTCCTTCGTCGTCACTGTCGAAGGGGAGCACCACCAGGACGGGACCGAAGATCTCGGACTGCACGATCTCGCTGTCCTGAGGAGCGTCGGCGATGAGCGTGGGCCGGTAGTACGCGCCGTCCTTGAGCTCCTCGGGGATCTCTCCGCCCGTCACCACACGCGCGTAACCGCGGGCCCGGTCGACGAATCCGGCGACGCGGTCGCGCTGGGCGTGCGAGATCAGCGGGCCGAGGTCGGTGCCGGACGCGAACGGGTCGCCGAGGCGGACGCTCGCCATCAGGGCGGCCGTCTTCGACACGAACTCTTCGTAGAGGGGCCTTTGCACGTACGCGCGCGTGGCGGCCGTGCAGTCCTGCCCGGTGTTGATGAGCGAGCCGGCCACCGCGCCGTTCACGGCCGCGTCCAGGTCCGCGTCGTCGAAGACCACGAAGGGGGCCTTGCCGCCCAGCTCCAGGTGGAGCCGCTTGACGGTCGAGGTGGCGATCTCGGCGACGCGCTTGCCGACCGCGGTCGACCCGGTGAAGGAGGTCATCGCCACGTCGGGGTGGCCGACGAGGTGCTCACCGGCGTCCTTGCCCGCCCCCGTCACGATGTTGATCACGCCGTCCGGGATGCCCGCCTCGGTGGCCGCCATGGCGAAGAGCAGCGAGGTCAGCGGGGTCAGCTCGGCGGGCTTCAGCACGATCGTGTTGCCCGCGGCGATCGCCGGGAGGATCTTCCAAGCCGCCATCTGGAGGGGGTAGTTCCAGGGCGCGATGGAGCCGACGACGCCGATGGGCTCGCGGCGTACGTACGAGGTGTGGTCGCCGGAGTACTCGCCCGCGGACTGCCCCTGCAGATGCCGGGCCGCACCCGCGAAGAAGGCGGTGTTGTCGATGGTGCCGGGCACGTCGAACTCACGGGTCAGCTTGAGGGGTTTTCCGCACTGGAGCGACTCCGCCCGGGCGAACTCCTCGGCGTGGTCGGCGAGTACGGCGGCGAAGCGGTGCAGGGCGTCGGAGCGCTCGCCGGGGGTGGCGCCCGCCCAGCCGGGGAACGCCTCACGGGCGGCGGCGACGGCCGCGTCGACGTCGACGGTGCTCGCCAGCTCGTACGTGTAGACCTCGTCGCCGGTGGCGGGGTCGACGACCGCGTGCGTACGGCCCGAAGTGCCCTTGGTCAGCCTGCCCGCGATGTACTGCGCGCCGTCCGCGAAACGGTCCTGCGCCTGGAAGCGATGGCCCGGATTGTGCATGTCGCTCTCCTCCGCCGTTCTCCCCGGTGACGCGGGGGTGGGCGTAGCTCCAGCTCGATTTGAGTGCCGATCCTGACAGAGCCAAGGGACTCCAACAAGTGATTCCGTTGTTGCCTTTTGGTTACGCGACGGAATCTGTCGACCAGGTGTCGAGTCCCCATGGAAAAGGCGGGACGGAATGTCAGTGGTGCGTGCCACAGTGGCGTGCATGGCGAAGATCGATTCTTGGGAAGCGCTGGTCAGCGCGGTCCGCTCGGGGGCGAGAGTCAAGTACCTGCACTTCTGGGGGCACCGCCCGCGACCGGACGGCCAGGTGAGCGCGAGCTGCCTGAGCCAGTGGTGGCCGTCACCGTTCATGGTGGACGGTGTCTCCTACGCGACCGCGGAGCACTGGATGATGGCGGGCAAGGCACGGCTCTTCGGGGACGCGGAGGCGGAGCGGCGCGCGATCGAGGCGTCCAGCCCCGCACTCGCCAAGAAGGCGGGGCGGCTCGTGCGCGGCTTCGACGAGGCGACCTGGGAGCTGGAGCGCTTCGGGATCGTCGTCGAGGGCAGCGTGCACAAGTTCGCCGCCCATCCCGAACTGCGGGCGTTCCTGCTGGGCACGCGCGCGCGAGTACTGGTCGAGGCCAGCCCCATGGACCGGGTGTGGGGCATCGGGCTCGCGGCGGACGACGAGCGGACGGCGAATCCCGAGCGGTGGCGCGGGCTGAACCTGCTGGGATTCGCCTTGATGGAGGCGCGCGAACGCCTCCATCAGAAGGATCTAGCCGAGGTGCGGCACGACGAGTGAGGTGGAGTAGCCGTCGTCCCCGCTGAACGGGTCGCTGTCGCCGCTGTCGTCCGGGAGGGCGAAGAAGACCACGATCATCGCGATACCGAGCGCGATGCCGACCGCTCCGCAGATGATCCCGGCCAGCGCCTGCCCGGGGTTGTTCGCCTCGCCGTGGCGCGCCTTGCGGCGCCCCAGCACGCCGAAGGTCACCGCGAGGATGCCCAGGATGATGGCCACCGGCCACAGACAGAACACGACGGCCGAGATGATGCCGAGCACCAGCCCGGCGGTGCCCATGCCGTTGCTCGGCGCCGGGGGCATCATCGGCCAGCCGTAGCCGGGCGCGCCCGGGTGGCCGGCTCCCGGCGCGGGGTAGGCCGGGTAGCCGTATCCATATCCGTACGAGACCTGACCGGGGCCCTCGGGGGCGATGGGCGGCGGGGGAACCGGCTCTCCGGGAACGGGGTGGGGCGGGGGCCCGGCGGCGGGGGACGCGAAGGGGTTGTCCCAGGACTGCGGCGGGGACTGGGGATGAGGGTGCGGCTGGGGGTGGCTCGGGGTGCCCGTTCCGGGGAGGGCGACGACCGTCGGCTGGTTGTGCACCGAGGGGGGTGTGGGAGCACCGGGCGCGCGGGAGGGTGCCTGGTCCGCGGGCGGGGCCCAGGGGTTCGGCTCAGGGCGCGCTCCGGCGGCGCCGTTGTCCTGGGGGTCCTTGGACGGGGAACCCGGCTGGGGGTCACCACCGGGTATCGCGTCCTCGGGACCGGCGGCCGACGGCATGTCGATCTGCGTCGGCGGCGGAGCCGACGGGTCCGGGGACGCCCACGGGTTCGCGGCGGCGTTCTGCGGCGCCTGCGCGTCGTCGGACATGTGTGAGGTCCCCTCCCCTGTCTGTACCTGCCGTCATGCTACGGCCCGGGGCCGCACCCCGTGAGCGGCGGCCTACGATGATCCCCGAGTCGCCGATCAGCCGATCACCCGCGTCCCCTCCCACCTTCCGGGGACGCCGCTTTGGGGAGGAACCCTTGACCGACCAGCTCAGTACCCGCGAGGGCGTCCGCGACCTGCACGCCTTCATCGCCGGACTGCCCAAGGCCGAACTGCACGTGCACCACGTCGGATCCGCCTCCCCCCGCATCGTCTCCACCCTCGCCGCCCGCCACCCCGACTCCCAGGTGCCGACGGACCCCGAGGCTCTCGCCGACTACTTCACGTTCACCGACTTCGCCCACTTCATCCAGGTCTATCTGTCCGTCGTCGACCTCATCCGCACCCCCGAGGACGTGCGGCTGCTGACGTACGAGGTCGCGCGGGACATGGCCCGGCAGCAGGTCCGTTACGCCGAGCTGACCATCACCCCGTGGTCCTCCACCCGCCGCGGCATCGACGAGCGCGCCTTCATGGACGCCATCGAGGACGCCCGCAAGGCGGCGGAGGCCGAGTTCGGGGTCGTCCTGCGCTGGTGCTTCGACATTCCCGGCGAGGCGGGGCTGGAGGCGGCCGAGGAGACCCTGCGGCTCGCGACCGACGACCGGCTGCGACCGGAGGGGCTGGTCTCCTTCGGGCTCGGCGGGCCCGAGATCGGCGTACCGCGGCCGCAGTTCAAGCCGTACTTCGACCAGGCGATCGCGGCCGGACTGCGCTCGGTGCCGCACGCGGGTGAGACGACCGGGCCGGGGACCGTCTGGGACGCGCTGAACGAGCTGCGCGCCGAGCGCATCGGGCACGGCACCAGCTCCGCGCAGGACCCGAAGCTGCTCGCCCACCTCGCCGAGCACCGCATCGCGCTGGAGGTCTGCCCGACCTCCAACATCGCCACCCGCGCGGTCCGCACCCTCGACGAGCACCCCATAAAGGAGTTCACCCGGGCCGGGGTCCTCGTCACCATCAACTCCGACGACCCGCCGATGTTCGGCACCGACCTCAACAACGAGTACGCGGTCGCCGCCCGTCTCCTCGACCTCGACGAGCTCGGCCTCGCCGCGCTCGCCAAGAACGCGGTGGAGGCGTCCTTCCTCGACCCGGCCGACAAGACGCGCCTCGCCGAGGAGATCGACACCTACGCCTCGGCGTGGCTCGCTCCCTGAGCGACCAGCACAATGGGCCCATGCGCACCGTGACTGCCGTGGCCCACCGCGGCGCCCCCTATCGCGTCCGCGAGAACACCCTCGACTCGCTGCGTTCCGCGCTCCAACTGGGCGCGGACGCCGTCGAGATCGACGTACGGCTGACCCGCGACAAGGTGCCCGTGCTGTTGCACGACGAGACGCTGAAACGGCTGTGGGAGCTGGAGCGGCCGCTCACGTCGCTCTCCTCCGACGAGGTGCGCGGGCTCACGGACGGCGGGGTGCCGACGCTCGCGGAGGCCATCGAGGCGACCAAGGACAGCCGGATCCTGGTCGATCTGCCGGGTGAGCCCGACGGCGCGGCCGTACGCCGGATCGTCGATGTCGTCCGCGAGTGCGGGGCCCAGGACCGGGTGTACTACTGCGCGGGCGCCCCGGCCATGCTGGCGGTACGCGCCGCCGACCCCGCCGCCGAGATCGCGCTGACCTGGACGAGCATCGCACCGCCGCGCCCGGCCCTCCTCGAAGCCGTACGGCCGCGCTGGCTCAACTACCGCTTCAGTCTGGTCGACCGCGCCCTGACGGCCCGCGTCCACCGCGGCGGCCACCTGCTCTCCGTCTGGACGCCCGACACCCGCCGTTCCATGCGCCGGCTGCTCGACATGGGGGTGGATTCGATCACGACGAACCGCATCGACGCGCTGTGCGCACTGCGCAAGGCCTGAGTCGACGCGGCCGGTTCGAACGGATTTAGAGGAGTCACGAGGAGTCACGAGGAGACCCGCGAGCGCCGGCTCACCGTCGCCGGGTCGGTGGGGGTCGAGCGGGTCAGGTACTGCGGCACCGGGGATGTGTCCTTGCCGTTGTCGCGGACGAGGCCGTAGCGGACCGCGCCCTGGGCGGGACCGGTCGTGACGTCCTCGGTCACCTTGTCCCAGGTCGAGGTCTGGACGAAGAGGTTGTAGTCGGCGGGGCCCTCGTTCTGGTGGAGGGTGACGGTGCCGTCGATCCAGAAGTACTCGTTCTGCCACATCTGTTGGGTGCCGGACGGCAGGACGGCATAGCCCACGGACGGGCCGCCCATCCATGTCGTGCCGTCCGTCGAGCCGGGCTGGACGTCGTCCATGCGATGACCGCCGCCCGAGGCGACGTGGAAGAGCTTGCCGCTGAGTCCGGTCCAGGTCGGCATGAGCAGGGCGCCGGGACGCTGCTGGGGCAGGACCTGCCAGCGGACCCGAAAGTAGCCCTGGCCGCTGAGGGTGACCGTCTCGCCGCGGTGGGTGAGGCCGGTGGCGGGCGCGCCGGTGGCGGTCACGCCCTTCTCGGCGCGCCGGGGCAGCGCCACCGGAAGCGCGCTCGCGGCGGGCGCGCTGTCGACGGCGTCGACGACGGTGCCGTACAGCTGGGCGCGGGTCTTCGAGGGCGAGGGTGAGGGTGACGGAGAGGCGGAGGGGGACAGTGACGCGGTCGGGGTCGGGGAGGGGGACGGCTCGCCCGTACGTCCCGACGGTGGGCGGGCGGTGCTCGCCGCCGTGGGCGAGGCGAGGGCCGGGGGCGGATCGGCGGGCGTCCGGGTGACGACGTACAGGCCGCCCGCCGCGAGGGTGGCACCCGCCGTGACGGCGACGGCGGGCTTGGTGAGCAGACCGAGGATCTTGGCGGACCAGCCGACGGAGGTGGCGGCGACCGCCGTCTTGCCGCCGAGCGCGAGCGACAGCGTGAAGCCGACCGGCAGCGGGACGAGGGCGATCCCGACGAGGAGGCGCTCGGCCGGTACGACGGCCTCACGGGCGCCCGAACAGTACGCGCAGCCCCGGATGTGCCGGGCCAGCCGCTTGCGCCACACCGAGTCGGGCCGTCCGTCCCAGCGGGCCGTCACCAACCGCAGGTCGGGGCAGGGGGAGTTGCCCGCGCCGGGATGGTGGCCGTCGAGCGCCCGCACGATGTCCCGCGCGGTCTCCAGCCGCTGTTTCATCCGCTGCACCCGCACCGCCGCGTGCTGCCTGCTGATCCCGACCGCCGCCGCCAGCTCGCGCCGGGTGAGTTCGCCCGCGACCTCCAGCCACCACAGCGAGAGCAACTGGCGGTCCTCGTCGTCGAGCCAGCGCACCGCCTCCGCGACCTCGCGCCGCTGCCCCTCCAACTGGAGCCGCAACACGGTCAGTTCGGCGAAGTCGGCGGCCTGTTCGCCGGCACCGTCGGCCAGTGGCTCGACCGTCCGACGGCGAGAGCGCTCCCGTATCTGCCGCATCGCGATGGCGACCAGCCACGACCGGAAGCTGTCCGGGGCACGCAGCGAGCCGAGGTTGTCGACGGCGCGCAGCATGGTCTCCTGCACGACGTCGTCGACGTCCGCGTGGCCGTTCAGGGCGCGGCCGACGATGTTGTAGACGAGGGGGAGCCAGCCCTCGACGAGTTCGTCGAGGGCGCGCCGGTCACCGGCCTGCGCGGCCGCGATGGTGAAGCGCCACTGCCGCCCGTCCACGTACGTCCCTTCCGGTGTCACGGTGACCGCCCGTGGCGCTCGACGACACACGGGCGGGAGTGCAGGATCCCCCACCCCGGCGAGCCTGTCCGCGCGCTATGCCGCAGATCACAGCCGTTCGTCGGGTCCCGACACACAGGAGACGGAGGGACGCCCTCCGCGATAACAGTTTTTTGCTCGTCACCGCGGACTCACCGTCACATCCGCCGCTCGCTTCGCCGTCAGACGGGCCGTCACGAGATGGACGTTCATCCCGCACGGGACGACCCCGTCCGGTGCCGTGAGATTCTTCGCCCCGGTCAGAAAGGCCGCGCGCAGGGACTCCACGGTGGCCGGGTCGAGCGGGCCGACGTCATAGACACCCGACAGGGCGTCCCACACCTGCTCCACCGGTCCGCTCAGGTCGATGGGCACGGTCTCCCAGTCGACCGGAGCGAATCCCACCGGCGCGAGGACGCTGTCGAGCCCCGCACGGCTGCGGGTCCTGCGGTCCCCGAGGGCGGGGATGCGCTGCCCGGCGGGGGCCGTCTCGATCGCGGACCGCAACAGTCCGATGAACAGTTCGTACGCCTCACCGCCCACGGCGCCGCCGCCGATCACGCAGGCCAACGTGCCCCCGGGGCGCAGCACCCGGGCCACTTCCGCGGCGACCTGTTCCACCTCACCCATCAGCATCAGGGCCATGTGGGAGACGCAGGCGTCGAAGGTGTCGTCGGCGAAGGGAAGGTCCTGGGCCCGGCTCTCCGACAGCGTCGTCCCGGTGGGCAGCGGTCGGCATCGCGCCAGCGCCAGGGCCTCCGGGGAGAGGTCCACCCCGGCCAGCCGCCGTCCCCCGGTCCGGGCGAGCAGTTCGAGCAACAGGCCGTCGCCGCAGCCGAGATCCAGCACCCGACCGTGTCCGGCGACCCGGTCGCACAGCAGCTCGTAGCTGGACCGGCCGTCCGCGGCCCGGCCGTCGGCGAACGCGTCCGCCGTCACCGCCGGCCGCTCGGCGTGGAAGGCCCGCAGGAAGGCTTCTTGCGATGTCGTCGTCATACTCGCGAACCTATCCGCCCAGCGAAACTGTCCGCCGAGCGAACCTGTCCGCCGAGCGAACCTGTCCGCCGAGCGAGCCTCTCCCCCGCCGACCGGCACCCGCACGCCCAGCGGTCTCCCCCCCTGACCGTCATCACGGAAATCCCCGGAAACCGGGCCCGGAATGTCGAATTTCCGGGTTTCCCCCGCCGTGGCTGGCTCCGGCTCGCGGACAGGCCCGAGGGTGAGCGCCGTATCGAGCGATCGCGGTGCCGTGCGCCGCAGGGGAGGAGAGTTCCGTGAACGTCACGACAACGACGGTGAACGAGCCGCGGGAACGGCGGGCGGCCACGCTTGTCATGGCCTGCGTGGGCGTGTTCGTCGCGTATCTGCCGGTTACCACCGTCTCGGTGAGTCTGCCTGCCATCCAGCGGGCGCTGAACACGTCGACCGCCCAACTGTCGTGGGTCTCGGACGCGTTCGTGCTGCCCATGGCCGCGCTGATCCTGACCGCCGGTGTCTTCGGCGATGTCCACGGCCGCAAGAAGGTCTTCCAGGCGGGCCTCGCGTTCAGCGCGGTGGGAGCGGCGATCGCGCTGTGCGCGCGGTCGGTCGAGGTTCTCTGGGTCGGCCAGGCCTTCGCCGGTCTGGGCGCGGCCGCCCTGCTGCCCACGACGCTGGCGCTGATCAGCCACGCCGTGCCCGACCACCGCGAGCGCGGCAAGTTCGTCGGGCTGTGGGCCACGGCCCTGTTGGGAGCCCTGGCCGTCGGCCCCGTGATCGCGGGACTGATCCTGGAGCACTTCTCCTGGCGCTGGATCTATCTGCTGCCCATACCCGCCTCGCTCCTCGCGATGGCCGTCGCGGCCCGGCTGGTGACCGACTCGCGCGCCCCCGGCTCACGGCGCCTGGACTGGCCCGGCCAGATCACCGCCGCGGTGGCGATCACCGCGCTGGTCTACGGCGTCATCGAGGGCGGCGCGGGCTCCTTCACCGAGGTGAAGGTGATCGTGGCCCTGGTGGCGGCGGCGGTCGCGGCCGTCGCGTTCGTCCTGGCGGAGCGGCGCAGCGACAGCCCGATGCTGGACCTGACGCTGTTCCGCAGCCCCGCCTTCACCGCCACGACGCTCGTCGCCATGATCAGCTTCCTGGGCCTGATCGGCTTCTTCTTCGCCCTCAGCCTCTACTTCGGCATGGTGCAACAGCTCAGCACCCTGGAGGCGGCGGCCCGGATGCTGATGGTCACGCTGATGTGCATCCTCGTCGGGGCACCGGCCGGACGGCTGATGCACAAGGTGTCGCCGCGCGTCCTGATCACCGGCGGGCTGCTGGTGACCGCTGCCTCGCTGCTGTCGCTGACGTCCATCGACGCCGGAACGTCGTTCGGTTCGCTGGCCTGGCGGCTCGCCCTGCTGGGCCTCGGCCTGGGCTTCGTCATCACGCCCATGACGGCCGCGGCCGTCGCCTCCGTACCGTTCCGTCAAGCCGGTATGGCGGCCGCCGGGAACAGCGCCTTCCGCCAGGTCGGTGGCGCGCTCGGCCCGGCCGTCCTCGGCGCCGTGCTGTCCACCAAGGCCGTGCACACCCTGCCGGGACACCTCACCGACGTCGGTCTGCCCGCCGCGACGGTACGGAGCGTCACTTCCGTGGTGGACGCGGGCGGCCTGGGCGCGGTCGCGGGCATGAACCTGGGCGCCGACCGGGGCCGCGCCCTGGGCGCCCTGTCCGAGGCCTTCCTCGACGGCCTCCACCTGTGCCTGATCATCGCCGCGGTGCTGACCCTGGTGGCCGCGGCGGTCGGTGCCGTACTGCTGCGCAGCCCGCGGCGCTTCAGGAGACCGGGGCGGCGGAGCCCCGGCTGGGGCAGCGCGGCTGACCCCGGCACCAGGCCCTGTCGTGGGGACGGAGCGGGCGCCCGTACGGGGCCCGGGACCATGCGGGTCCCGGGCCTCGCCGTCGTAGCATGCGGGTCCCGGGCCTCGCCGTCGTGCTCGATCATTGACCTCGGGAGTCCACATGGAGCGGGAGGAGGCGGAGCCGATGCCGTCCCGCGCGCTCGACCCGCTCGACCTGAAACTGCTGCAGTGCCTGCAGATCGACGGACGGGCGCCGCTCACCCGGATCGCGGAGGTGCTCGGGGTCTCCGACCAGACCGTCGCCCGGCGCATGCGGCGGTTGCGCACCACGGCCCGCCTGCGGGTGCTCGGCGTGGTCGACGAGAGCCTGCTCGGACGCACCAACTGGATCGTCCGGCTGCGCTGCACCCCGGACGTGGCCGAGCAACTGGCGGGCGCGCTCGCCCGGCGCTCCGACACCGCGTACGTGTCGCTGATCTCCGGAGGCACCGAGGTGCTGTGCGCGATGAAACCGCGCAGCCGACAGGCCCGGGACGAGCTGCTTTTCGACCGGTTGCAGCGCACCCCCCGAGTCGTGTCGGTCAGCGCCCACTGTGTGCTGCACTCCTTCTACGGCGGCCGCCTGGACTGGCTCAACAAGGCCGACGGGCTCTCCCCCGACCAGCGGGCGGCCCTGCGTCCACCGCCGGTCGAGCCGGTCACCGAACCCGTCACGCTGGAGGCGGCCGACGAGGCGCTGCTGGCTGTGCTCGTCCGGGACGGGCGCGCCACCCTCACCGAACTCCAGGCGGCCACCGGCCAGACCGAGTCCGTGGTCAAGCGGCGTCTGGAGCGTATGCGGGCCACCGGGGTGCTCTATTTCGACGTCCAGTTCGACCAGGAGCCCCTCGGCCACGACGTGGAGGCCATGCTGTGGCTCACCGTGGCGCCGACCGCGCTCGCCGACGTCGGGCGGGCCCTCGCTGCGCATCCCGAGGTGCGTTTCGCCGCGGCGACCACCGGCCAGGCCAACATCGTCGCCGCGACCGTTTACCGCAACAGCGCGGAGCTGTACACGTATCTGAGCGAGAAGATCGGCGCCCTCGACAGTGTCCGGGCCGTCGAGACCGCCCTGACCCTGCGCCTGGTCAAGCAACTCGCCTACGACCCGGGCCGCTGACTTCGCGCAGGGCGGCCGCGGGGTACCGGGAGCCTCAGCCGCGAGCCCTGGCGCCGAGGGCCTCGGCCCGCTGGTCGAGCCTCCTCAGGACCGTCTCCCCCCACTGGATGTTTCCCTGTTCCAGCGTCATGCCACCGAGCAGGGTGAGGTAGGGGCCCACGCGTTCGACGGTGGCGAGGTACTCCTCCTCGGTGCGCCCGGCCAGCATGCGTTCCTGCGCGCGCCGGTAGCGGGCCAGCTTGGCTCCGGCCCGTTCCACGCGCTCGGCGACCCCGGCCCGTACGGCCTCGGCGTCGCCGATGTCGACGCACTGCACCTTGACCAGCAGCTCGTCCCGGATCGCCGTCGGCTTGCTGGGGACTTCGGCCGTGTAGGCGCGCATCGCGTCGAGTCCGGCCTCGGTGAGCGAGAAGAGCCGCTTGTTGGGACGGCGTTCCTGCTGCACGACGCGGGCGCGGACGAGCCCTTCGCCCTCCATGCGCTCCAGCTCGCGGTAGATCTGCTGGGGGGTGGCCATCCAGAAGTTGGCGACGGAGGCCTCGAACCCCTTCGCGAGGTCGTATCCGGACGCCTCGCCCTCCAGAAGCGCGGCCATCACCGCGTTGCGCAGAGCCATTTCCCCAAATTAACACCCCGTATCGACACTCCATTGATTAGTCAACGCAGTGACCGTCGGTCAATCACTCGGTCGATCAGTCGGTCAATCGTTCGGTCACTGGGATGGAGATCCGCTCGGCGCGATCGACGGCTCGATCGACGGCTCGACGACGGGCGTGGTCGGTGTCGAGGACGGCGCCGGGGTGGGGACGGCCGGGTGGGTCGTGGCGCGGCCGGTCGTCCGAGCCGTCTGGGTGGGAACGGTCGTCCGTCTCCCCGGGGTGGGACTGGGGCTGACGGACTCGGGGGACGCCTGCGGGGTGGGGGGCACGGCCGACGGGCTGCCCTCGGAGGGCGGGGCGAGCGGGACCGTCGGGGACGTGGGCGCCTGGGACGTCGACAGGCGGACCGGCAGCGCGACGAGGACAGCGACGGCGCACACCGACCCGACCCCTACCGCGGTGCGCAGCAGCCTGCGGCGGGCCGCACCGCGGCGGATCGCCTCGTAGCGACCGGCGGGCGGGCCGAGGTAGTCGGAGGCGGGCCGCAGGATGACGGCGAGCGGGTCGTCGGGTTCGAAGTCCGAGCCCTCGTCAGAGTGTGTGATCAAGGCTTCTCCTCAGGTGGGCGCGGAGCAGTTCGCGGGCCGCGTGGAGGTCGGCCTTGATGGTTCCTTCCTTGCGTCCGGTCAGCACGGACACCTCCCGGATCGGCATGTCAGCGTAGTAGTGCAGGAGGATCGGGACGCGCAGTCGTTCCGGCAGCGACTGCACGAGCAGGCGTACGGACGGGTCGGACTGTTCGGTGTGCGGGCGGACGGCCGCCTCGGCGGTGGCACGGTGTACGGCTCTGCGTTCGCGCTCCAGCTTGCGCCAGTGGTCCCGGACGAGGTTGGCGGCGGTGACGTAGAGGAAGCCTCGGGGCTCCGCCACGGAGGTCCAGCGGGCCCAGAGCCGGGTGAACGCCTCGGAGGCGATCTCGTGGGCCGTCTCGTCGTCGTCGACGAGACGGCGGCACCAGCCGGCGAGGCGCGGATAGAGGGCGGCGAACAGCTCGGACGCGGCCTTCTCGCGGGACCGTTTCAACGCTCTCCATGGTCGTGGGGGTGCTCGGACACCACTCGGGTGCCCGGATGGATGCCACTCGTGAGTCTCGTACCGCACTCGTGGGTGAGGAGTCCGGGCCGCCGGCGTACGTTCCAGCGGCCCGGAATCCCCCGCGATCCGGGGGCGGTGGTGGGTGACTGTGGCGAGTGGCCGTGGTGACTGTGGCGCCGTGGTGGGTCAGGGGCTCGCGGAGCTCAGCGTGGCGAAGACGATCACGTTGTCGGGGTATCCGTCACCGGTACGGGCGCCGCCGCATGTGATGAGCCGCAGCTCCGGCCGGTCCACGTCCCCGTAGACCTCGTCCGCCGGGAAGTCCGCCTTGGCGACCGTCCGTACGGCGTCGACCGTGAACTCCGCCGTCCTGCCGTTCTCCAGGCGCGCCACGATCCGGTCGCCCCGGTGCAGCCGTGCGAGGTTGCGGAACACCCCGTCCCCGTAGGAGCCGACCGTGACATGGCCGAGGATCACCGACGGGCCGGTCTGGCCCGGTGTCGGCGAGTGCCGGTACCAGCCGGCCCGGTCGTGCGCCGTGATCGGGGGCACCTGCACGCTGCCGTCCGCGGCCAGCCCCAGCCGCATGACCGGGGTGTCGACCCCGATGGCCGGGATCCGCAACCCGACCGGGACCGAACGCCCGAGGGCGTGCGCGGCCTTCGCGGAGGTCCGCGAAGGCACCGACGTGCCGCTGGGGTGTCCGGGTGCGGCCGAGTCGGTCCCGTGGCCGCCGCAGCTCACGAGCAGCGAGGCCATCGCCGCGGTGACGAAGGCGCGCCTGGAGAGCGAGGTCATTCCCCGGTCGCCCGCCGGCGACGTACGACGAAGACCGCCGCGCCGCCCACGGCGAACACCGCGGCGGCACTCCCGCCGATCAGCCCGCCCTGGCCTCCGGACTTCGACGCCGTCGGCGCCACACCGGTGTCGGGGGCTCCCTTCGGTACGACGGAGACCTGGCCCGGGGACGGCGCCCGGGTCGGCAGGCCGGCGCTCGGAACCGGGGACGGGGTGCCGGAGCCCGGACGGCTGGTCGGCACCGCGCTCGGGGCGGCGCTCGGGGCGGCGGTGGCGGTCGGCGCCTGGGACGGGGCGGTGGTGGCGGTCGGGTGGACCGTCGTCGGTACCGGGCTCGCCCCGGAGGCGAACGCGGGCACCGTGCTCGCCAGCACGGCGGTGCACGCGAGTGCCATGGTGCTGAGGACAGTTCGGCGCATGAATCGCTCTCTTTCGTCGGTCCGCCCGTCCGGTGAACCAGCGGGCTGAGTTACGGATCGTGCGGAGAGACGAGGCAGCGGGAGAGCGGGTTGTAAAGAGCGGGCAAAGCCGGGCGACAGGAGGTGGTCCACACACAATGGAAGCCAACTGATAATCTCCCGTTCACCACAATCAGTTGGCTTATAAAGAGGGCCCGCGACGTGAACCTGAACCATCTCGACCGCCCCGCCGGGAACATCGCGTGGGAGATCGGCCAGATCCTGGCGACCCGGGTCGAGCGCACCCTGCGCCCCTTCCACCTCACCCTCGCCCAGCACAGCGCCCTGACACAGGCCGCCCTCACCCCGGGCGTCATCTGCGCCACCGCCGCACGCCGAACGGCCATCACCCCCCAGTCCATGGGCACCGCCGTCAACGGACTCGTCGCACGCGGACTGCTGGAACGCCGCACCACCCCCGGCGACAGACGCACCCAACGCCTGTACGCCACCGAGGTCGGCCTGCGGCTCGCGGCACAGGCCGACACCGCCGTGCACGCCACCCACGCCGAAGCCCTGGACGCGCTGACACCGGCGGAACAGGGACAGATCCACACAGTGCTCCTGAAACTCCTGGCAGCACTGAATCCGGCGGCCACGGACGTCGACCGCACACGATGACGTCGACCGCACACAATGAGGAACCGCACACGATGTGTGGGCGGCTCCCCAGCAAAGACGAAGACGAAGGGCACGCGCCCCGGGGGCGAGCCTGAACAGCGGAAAAGGCCGCCGAGCTGCTGCGGCGGCTTCGCGCAGACGTCAGCGGTGAGGCCGGGCGCGGCACGCTCCGGCGCATCGCACTCGCGGGCCGGCCACCGATCAGCCGCCCGCACAACCCTGCGGGTCGATACGCCCGGGCCGGAGTGCGCTCACCCGAACCACGTCGCGCGCTGCTGCGCCCCTTCATCGAAACCGCCGCCGCCGAGACCCGACAGACCGCCAGGCCCGGCCTGCCACGTCGGCTCGACGCCGGTCCCGGCCTGCCACGTCGGCTCGGTGCGGGCCCCGGCCTGCCACGTCGGCTCGGCGCGGGTCCCGGCCTCCTCGACCGGAAGGGCTGCCGCGTACTGAGGCTCGGCCGTGTTCTGCTCGGCACCCGGGCCCTCGCGTCGGAACACGTCCTTCAGGTAGAGCACGGCGGCGGCGCCGAGCACCCACAGCGGGAGGATCACCAGGGCGCGGGTCAGACCGTCGTTCTGGAACCCGGACAGCCCCTGCATCGCGCGGACGCCCACCCCGACGGGCAGAACCTCGGACAGCGGGTGCAGCCAGGACGGGAGGTACGCCGCCGGCAGGACCCCGCCGCTGCTGGCATTGCCGAGGATCAACAGGAGTATCGAGGCAAGACTGACGCCCGCGGAACCGAAGAGTCGCAGGAGCACCATCGTCGTGCCGCCGACCGCGGCGCCCATCAGCGCGACGACGAGGGCCAGGGGCAGGGAGGCGCCGGGCAGCGCACCGAACCCCACGCTCCCGCCGATGAGCGCGACCATGATGCCGCCGATCACTCCGAACAGGGCCAGGCTGCCCATACGCCAGCGGAACGTGAGCCGGGGTGCGAGCTGGTAGGTCGTCATGCCGAAGAGGTATCCGGCCAGCACCAGGCCGAAGGCCGCGTAGAAGGCGGAGAGTCCCCGGGTGTCCTCGGCCGCCGACGGGGCGACGTCCTCGACGGAGAGGTGCTGGTGTTCCGCACGGGCCACGCCGCCGAAAGCGGTGGTCACGGTCGCGGTGACGCCGGCTCCGTTGGCGCTGGCGTAGAGCAGGTTCCCCTTGCCGAGATAGGCCGCGTAGATGGACCTGTCCTGGACGGCCCGTCGGGCGGCGGATTCATCGGGGTACGTCTCGAGCGTGAAGCCGCCCGGTACGGCGCGCGCGAGGCCCTCGCGCAGCTGCGCCTGATGTGTGCCGACCTCCGTCGTGCCCACGCGCAGCTCATGCGGGCGTGGCGCGTGGAAGGCGGCGAGATAGACGCTGACGAACACGGTGCCTATCAGCAGGACGACCGCTACGGGGCCCAGGACGGCGCGTGCGGTTCCAGGGCGGGGGAGCGGATGGGCCACATCCAGCGCATGCTTGTGAGACTTTGCGGAAGAGGAGCGAAGGGCCATCGCGAACAGATTCCTAGAATAGAAGCCAACTGATAGTCTGTTGTACATCATAATCAGTTGACTTACAAAGGGATCCGCCACGTGAACCATTCCGACCAGCGCACAGGCCATGTGGCCTGGCAGATCGGCCAGATCATGGCGACCCGGATCGAGCGCACACTGCGCCCGTTCCAATTGACCCTCGCCCAGAACAACGCCCTGACGCAGGCCATCCTCGATCCGGGTGTCTCCAGTGCGACCGCGGCCCGCAGGACCGCGATCACCCCTCAGTCCATGGGAACCGCGGTGAACGGGCTGGTCGAGCGGGGACTTCTGGAACGCCGGACCACCCCCGGCGACCGGCGCACCCATCGGCTGCACGCCACCGAGCCCGGCCGGCGGCTCGCGGCGGAGGCCAGGAGCGCGGTGGACTCCACACACGCCGAAGCCCTGGAGGCACTGGCGCCACAGGAGCAGGAGCAGGTGCACTCACTGCTGGTGAAACTGTTGACGTCGCTGAATCCGGCATTCATGGACGGCGACAGCGCACTCCGGGGAGCCCGCGAGCCGATGTAAGGCCGGCAGGCGGGGATCAGAAACCGCCGCCCGCCTCGACGGTGCGGCCCGTGACGTAGGCGGCCCAGGGCGCCGTGCGCCTTCTCCCCCCGCCTGAACGGCACGGAGGACATCACCCTTCCCCCCGGGAGCAGGGCCGGCATCCGCGTATGCCCAGCCGCCCCGGGATGTACCGCTTGTCAAAATGCCGGGCAGTCGGCCCTCACGCGTCGGGGCCGGCCCCGGTACACGGTGGGCCGACCCCTGACGCCGTCGTCTCAGCTCTGCGGGCGAATGAGCCGCTCGTCCGGGATCACGGCGACGCCGAGAATCTCGATCATCGCCTCCGGCTGCCAGAGGGCGGTCGTGCCGATGCCGGCCATCGCCGGGAAGACCGGGCCCCCCGCGAGCTCCTTCCAGGCCTTCCCGATCTCCTTGCCGTGCGCCTGATAGTCGGGGATGTCGGTGAGGAAGAGAGTGATGCTCACCAGGTCCTCGGGGATCCCGCCGGCGGCGCGCAGCGTGGTGAGCAGGTTGCCGAACGCCTGCCGGAACTGCTCGACGATGCCGCCGGGGACGATGCGCATCCGCTCGTCGAGCGCGGTCTGGCCGCCCAGATAGAGCGTGTTGCCGCTCAGCGTGCCATGCGAGTAGCCGCTCGGTGCGGGGAGCGAGGGCGGGTTCACCGGGATCGGAGTCATTGCGCGTACCTCCTGGGACGGGGTGAGTGCGGGCAGCGTAACCCATCTATTGACTGTTTTCGACGATCGTGAAAATCTCGCTATACCGCTGCCGAGGCCCAGGGAGAACTCCGATGAAACTCGCCACGGTGGCTCACAACGGCCGTACGACGGCCGCCGTCCTCGACGGTGACCACTGGCGCTCGTTGCCGGCCGACAACCTCTCCGACCTGCTGGCCGCCACGGCGCTCGACCGCGCCGCGGACCTCGTCGGCGTGGCCCTGCCCGGCGCCGTCCCCGTGCTGCCGCTTCCGTCCCCCCGGAAGGTGGTGTGCTGCGGCCTCAACTACGCCGACCACATCACCGAGATGGGTCGGGAGCTGCCGGCCCACCCCACGCTCTTCGCCAAGTACGCCGACTCGCTGACCGGACCCGAGGACGACCTGGTCCTCCCGAAGGGCCTGGACGTGGACTGGGAGGCGGAGCTCGCGGTCGTCGTCGGCGCCGAACTCACCGGCGCGGACCGGAATTCGGCCCGGGCGGCGATCGCCGGCTACACCGTCGCCAACGACATCAGCGTGCGGGACTGGCAGAAGCGCACCCTGCAGTGGTTCCAGGGCAAGGCATGGGACCGCACCACCCCGCTCGGCCCGGTGGTCGTCACCCCCGACGAACTCGACCCGGCCGCGGGCGTCGAGGTGATCTGCCGGGTGGACGGCACCGAACGCCAGCGCGGCAACACCCGCACTCTCGTGTTCGACGCGGCCGACCTGCTCGCCTACGTCTCCACCTTCACCACCCTGCGCCCCGGCGACGTGGTGCTGACCGGAACCCCCGGCGGCGTCGGAATGGGCATGACCCCGCCGGTCTTCCTCGCCGACGGCGACCTCGTCGAGACCGAGATCCCCGGCATCGGCACCCTGCGCAACCGCCTTCGCCTGACCGATTCCAGGAGCTGATCATGGAACCCGATTTCTCCAAGTACGCCCTGGAGGGCGACAACTCGATGTACGCCGACGAGTCCGGCCTGGTCGTGCCGTTCGTGACGCGCGGCGGCCTGGAGGCCGGCGCCACCGGCCAGTCCGCCGGCGCGACCCGTGTCTCCGGTGTCTCTGTCCAGCACACCCCGGCCACCAGACTGTGGTTCGGAAAGGTGAGCAACGAGCCCGGCTACCGCTCGGTGACCCACCACCACGGCGAGGCCGAGACCGGCGGCTACGTCCTGTCGGGCCGGGCGCGCATCTACTTCGGCGAGAAGTTCGAGGACTACGTCGACATGGCGGAGGGCGACTGGGTCTTCGTACCGCCGTTCATGCCGCACATCGAGTGCAACCTCTCACGGTCCAGGCCACTGACGTGGATGACCACCCGGACACCGGAGAACATCGTCGTCAACCTGCCCGACGTCGCGGACGCCGAGCTGCGCGACTGGCTGAACCGATGACGAGGACGGAGCCGACGTCCGCGGCCTTCGCGGCGGCGGTCACGCTGAAGCCCGCCGAGCCCGAACACTTCGACCGCGCCTTCACCGCGACCACCCAGCCCTGCCCCTGGCCGAAGGCGTACGGCGGCGACATGGTCGCCCAGGCCGCGGCCGCCGCCATCCGGTCGGTCGAGGGCAAGACGCTGCACTCCATGCACTCCTACTTCCTGCGGCCGGTCGACATCGGCGCCGAGGTGCGCTACGAGGTGGAGCTGCTGCGCGACGGCCGCGGCTACGCCACCCGGCAGGTCCGTGGCTTCCAGAACGGCAAACCCGTCTACGTCTGCCTCGCCAACTTCGCGGCGGGCGAGCCGGGTTCGCGGGAGTACGCCACGCAGCCGCCCGCGGACGTACCGGATCCCGAGTCGCTGCCCACCGCGGGGTCGTATCTCCGCGACACCGCGTCCCGGCCGACCACCCAGCCACCGCACACGATGACCGACGCGGTACGGGAGTACTGGGGCGGCGGCCGCAGCTTCGACATGCGGCACGTCCCCGGCCCCCTCTACCTCACCGTCGAGGGCGAGCGGACCCCCCACCAAGCGGTGTGGGTACGGCCGTTCGACCAGCTCAAGCCCGTCGACGGGCTGACCGACGCTCAGCGCGACCTCGCCGCGCTCGCCTACGTCTGCGACTTCACGATCCTCGAACCCGTCCTGCGCGTGCTCGGCCTGCCATGGACCCTGCCGGGACTCGTCACCGCCAGCCTCGACCACGCGATGTGGTTCCACCGCCCGGGCCCGGTGGACGGCTGGCTCCTCTACGCCCAGGAGGCCATCGCCGCCGAGTCCGGCCGCGGCCTCGCCACCGGCCGGTTCTTCACCGCCGCCGGAGTCCACCTGGCCACCGTCGTCCAGGAAGGCCTGATCCGCACCACTTCCTGAACTCCTGCGCTCTGCACGGCCCGCACCCACACCCGGCACGGACCCCGCAGAAAGGAACCCTCGATGGCCCTCGCGCCCTCCGCCTACCCGGACACGTTCGCCCGCGACCACCTCCCCCCGCACCACCTGTGGCCGGTCCTCGAATTCACCACAGCCGAACTCCAGTACCCCGAACGCCACAACGCCGCCACCGAGATCATCGACGTACCCGCCACCGCCTTCGGCCCCGACCGTCCCGCCCTGCGCACGCCGGAGGGCGAGGTGTGGACCTACGGCGAACTGCTGCGCCGCGCCAACCAGGTCGCCCACGTGCTCACCGAGGACCTCGGCCTGATACCCGGCAACCGGGTGCTGCTGCGCTCCCCGAACAACCCGTGGACCGTCGCGGCCTGGCTCGGCGTCCTCAAGGCCGGCGGCATCGTCGTGACGACCATGGCGGCCCTGCGGGTGCGCGAGCTCACCCCCATCGCGGAGAAGACCCGCCCCGCCGTCGCACTGGTCGACCACCGGTACACACGGGACGTCGAGGCCGTACGCGACACCGTCCTGCCGGACCTCACGATCGTGCCGTACGGCGGCGACGCACCCGACGACCTGACCCGCCGGACGGCGGCGAAGCCCGCGGAGTTCACCGCGGTGGACACGGCCGCTGACGACGTGGCCCTCTTCGGGCCCACGTCGGGCAGCACCGGCATACCGAAGATCACCACCCACTTCCACCGCGACCTCCTCTCCATCGACAACACCTTCGGCCGGCACACACTCCGGCTGCGGCCCGACGATCTCGTGTCGTGCACCGCGCCGCTCGCGTTCACCTTCGGCCTCGGCATCCTGGTGGTCTGCGCCCTGCGCGCCGGCGCGTGCGCACTGCTGACCGAGGCCGTCGCACCGGAGCCGCTCGCCGACCTCGTCGCCAAGACGGGGGTCACCGTCCTCGCGACCGCGCCGACGGCGTACAAACAGATCCTCAAGTCCGGCAAGGCGGACCGGCTGCGCGGTCTGCGCACCGCGGTCAGCGCCGGGGAGCACATGCCGGACGACGTGTGGCAGCAGCTGCACGCCGAGACCGGGATCAGGGTCGTCGACGGCATCGGGGCCACCGAGATGATCCACATCTTCATCTCCGCCGCCGGTGACGACATCCGCCCCGGAGCGACCGGAAGACCAGTCCCTGGCTACCGCGCCACCGTCCTCGGCCCCGACGGCGAGGAGGTCGGCCCCGGTGTCGAGGGACGGCTGGCGGTGATCGGCCCGGTCGGCTGCCGCTACCTCGACGACCGGCGCCAGGAGACCTACGTCGTCAACGGCTGGAACGTCACGGGCGACACCTACATCCGCGACGAGGACGGCTACTTCCGCTACCGCACCCGTACGGACAACATGATCGTCTCCTCCGGCTACAACATCGGAGGCCCCGAGGTCGAGGCCGCGATCGACACCCACCCGGACGTGATCGAGTGCGCGGTGGTCGCCAAGCCCGACCCCGAACGCGGCTCGGTCGTGTGCGCGTTCGTCGTGCTGCGCGAGGGGGTGGCCGGCGACGACGCCAAGGCCAAGGACATCCAGAACTACGTCAAGGCCCGGCTCGCGCCGTACAAGTACCCGCGCGCGGTGCGCTTCAGCGACGCCCTGCCCCGTAACACCAGCGGGAAGCTCCAGCACTACCTGCTGCGCCAGTTGATCGAGAAGGAGAACCAGGCATGAGGATCGCAATCGTGGGGGGCGGCCCGGGCGGGCTCTACTTCGCCGCTCTGATGAAGCAGCTGGACCCCTCCCACGAGATCACCGTCTGGGAACGCAACGCCCCCGATGACACCTTCGGCTTCGGGGTGGTCTTCTCCGACGAGACCCTCGGGGGCATCGAGAACGCCGACACCGTCGTCCACGACGCGATGGAGAACCGATTCGCCCGGTGGACCGACATCGACATCGAGTTCAACGGGCACCCGTTCACGGTCGGGGGCCAGGGCTTCGCGGCGATGTCCCGCAAGGACCTGCTGCACATCCTCCAGGAGCGAGCCTCCGCGCTGGACGTCACCGTGCACTACCTGACCACCGCGCCGGACCCGGACGAACTGCGCGAGTCCCACGACCTCGTGGTCGCGGCGGACGGGCTCAACTCGGCCGTGCGGACCAAGTACGCCGACGCCTTCGGCCCCTCCTTGGACCGGCGGACGAACAAGTACATGTGGCTGGGCACCGACCGGGTCTTCGAAGCCTTCCAGTTCTTCGTCAAGCAGACGGAGTTCGGGACCATGCAGATCCACGGCTACCCGTACTCCGACGCCGGATCGACCTTCATCGTCGAGATGCAGGAGGACGTGTGGCGTCGCGCCGGCTTCGACGCGACCGAGGGCACGGTGTTCCCGCCCGGGGTCTCCGACGAGCGGGCCGTCGCACAGATCCGTGAGATCTTCGCCGGGGAACTGGCCGGTCACACACTCCTGACCAACAACTCGAAGTGGCTCAACTTCACCACCGTCCGCAACCGGCGCTGGCACCACCACAACGTCGTCCTGCTCGGCGACGCCGCCCACACCGCCCACTTCTCGATCGGCTCCGGCACCAAGCTGGCGATGGAGGACGCCCTGTCCCTGGCCGCCTGTCTGCACGAACACCCCACCGTCACCGAGGCGTTGACGGCGTACGAGACCGAGCGCCGTCCGGTGGTGGAGTCCACGCAACGCGCCGCCCAGGCCTCGCTGGAGTGGTTCGAGAACATCGGCATGTACGTCGGCCAGGACCCCGCGCAGTTCTGCTTCAACCTGCTCACCCGCTCCCGCAGGATCACCTTCGACAACCTCAAGGACCGCGACCCCGGCTTCGCCGAGCTGATCGAGCGCGGCTTCGCGCAGGCACAGGGGCTGCCGGAGGCGGCCCCGGCGATGTTCCAGCCGTTCTCGATCGGCGGCCTGGAACTGAAGAACCGGATCGTGCTCTCCCCGATGGACATGTACTCGGCCGTGGACGGCGTACCGGACGACTTCCACCTGGTCCACCTGGGCTCCAAGGCGCTCGGCGGCGCCGGCCTGGTCATGACTGAGATGGTCTGCGTCTCACCCGAGGCACGGATCACCCCGGGCTGCTCGGGCCTGTGGAACGACGAGCAGCGCGAGGCGTGGGCCGAGGTCACCGCCTTCGTCCACGAGCGCAGCACAGCGAAGATCGGGCTCCAGCTCGGCCATGCGGGCCGCAAGGGCTCGACCAGGCTGATGTGGGAGGGCATCGACCAGCCGCTCGACGAGGGCAACTGGGAGGTGCTCGGCCCCTCCGCACTCCCCTACGGCGCGGGCAGCCACGTACCGCGCGAGATGACCCGTGCGGACATGGACGCGGTCCTCGCCGACTTCGCGGCCGCCGCCAGGCGGGCCGGCGACGCGGGCTTCGACCTCCTCGAAGTACACGCCGCCCACGGCTACCTGCTCTCCTCCTTCCTCACCCCCGTCGCGAACCACCGGACGGACGAGTACGGCGGCGAGTTGGCCAACCGCCTGCGCTTCCCTCTGGAGGTCTTCGACGCCGTCCGGGCCGCCTTCCCCGCCGACCGCCCGGTGACCGTACGCATCTCGGCGACCGACTGGACCCCCGACGGAAACACCGAACACGACGCGGTCGAGATCGCCCGGGCCTTCGTCGCCCACGGAGCGGCGGCCGTCGACGTCTCCTCCGGCCAGGTCACCAAGGACGAGAAGCCCGCGTTCGGCCGGTCCTACCAGACCCCGTTCGCCGACCGCATCCGCCACGAGGTCGCCGCCCCGGCGGGGACGGCCGTGATCGCCGTGGGCGCGATCTCGTCGTACGACGACGTCAACTCGATCCTGCTCGCCGGCCGCGCCGACCTGTGCGCGCTCGGCCGCACCCACCTCTACAACCCGCAGTGGACCCTGCAGGCGGCCGCCGAGCAGGAGTACCGCGGCCCGGGCGCCCAGTGGCCGACGCAGTTCGCGGCCGGCCGCCGCAAGCCTCCCACCTCACGCACCGACGCGGTCCGCCCGCGCCTCGCGCTGCTGCGCGAGGCCCCCCGGGACGCCGTCCACCTGCGGTGGACGCCCGGCCGGACGACGGGATGAGCCGCCCGGGCCGCCCGTTCGGTGTCCACCGTGCCCGCGTGGAATGGGTGGACACCGACGCCGCCGGGATCTACCACAACACCACCGTCGTGCGGTTCGCCGAGGCGGCGGAGGCCGCGCTGATGCGGGAGCGCGGTGTCCCCGGCTACTTCCCGGTGGCGCCCAGGGTGCGCTACGAGGCGGAGTTCGAGGCACCCCTCCTGTTCGGCGAGGAGGTGGAGACCCGGGTCGAGCTCATCCGCCTCGGCCGGTCCTCGATGACCTTCGCCTTCGAGGTGTGGCGGGAGGCCTCCGCCGGCCGGCCACGCCGACGTGCCGCCCGGGGCAGCTACGTCACCGTGCACGTCCCCGGCAAGGAAGCGGGCGGCAGCGCGCCCTGGCCGGCCGCCTGGCGCACGGCGCTGGCCGAAGGGGTGTACCCGGAGGTGGTCGACCGACTCCGGTAAAATTCCGCTTTCGTGACCATGAGCGACCTCGTCGACGACGACCCGACCCAGGCGGCACCGCCGCGATCCCTGATCGTGACGGTCTACGGCCTCTACGCGCGCGAGGTCGGTGGCTGGATCGGGGTGGGCACCCTGATACGGCTGCTCTCCGAACTCGGCGTCGACGCCCAGGCGGTCCGCTCGTCGATCTCCCGTCTCAAGCGCCGCGAGATCCTGCTGTCGGAGCGGCGCGACGGCCGGGCGGGCTACGCGCTCTCGCCGTACGCCCGCTCTGTCCTCGAGACCGGTGACCGGCGTATCTTCGAGCGCCACGCCGCCCCCGCCGACGGCTGGGTCATCGCCGCCTTCTCGGTACCGGAGAGCGAGCGGCAGCACCGCCACCAGCTCCGGTCACGACTCACCTGGCTGGGCTTCGGCACCGTCGCGTCGGGAGTCTGGATCGCTCCCGCCCACGCCCTCGACGACACCCGCGACCACCTGCTCCGCCACGGCCTGGACCAGTACGTCAACCTCTTCCGCGGCGACTACGTGGCCTTCGGGGACCCCGCCGACCAGGTCAGCCGCTGGTGGGACCTGGCAGCACTCCAGGGCCTCTACGACGAGTTCGTCGCCAGGTTCACGCCTATGGCCACGCGTGCGGCCGAGACCGAGAAGAACACGGCGTCCCGGGACGCGTTCGTCGACTACGTCCACGTCCTGACAGCCTGGCGACGCTTCCCCTACCTCGATCCGGGCCTGCCCGCCGCCCTCCTCCCGGCCACCTGGTCCGGCACAACGGCAGCGGACCTCTTCTTCGAGCTCCGGCGCACCTTGGAGGAGCCGGCACACGAGTTCGCGCGGGGCCTGCTGGCCGACTCCTAGGGCCTGTCTGACAATTCCCGTCGTCGCCCGAAGGGCGGCCTGGCGGCGTCAGGTGCGTGCTCTCGGCGTGCCGGCCCCAGTCCCGCGTACTGGATGTACTCGGGTCTGGGGCCGGTGCGGCGAGTGGGGGCACCTCCCACGCCCTTGAGGCAGTGGGGGAGCGTGCATGGCGTCGCCAGGCAGGCGGGAATTGTCAGACAGGCCCTAGCGGTCTCGCACATGTCCTGGACGGCCGCCGTGCCGCATACGAAGGCATGCACGGCCGCCGTCCCGGCCCGGCCTACCGCGCGTCTGCGGGTGTGATCAGGAGGCCGCCGACGAAGGTGTGCGTCGCGTTGAGGTCGCGCAGCGCGTCGCCGGGGCAGTGGGCGGGGTCCTGGTCCCAGACGGTGAGGTCGGCGAAGCGGCCGGGGGTGAGGGTGCCGCGCAGGTGCTCCTCGCCGCACAGGCGGGCGGCGTTGACGGTGTGCAGGGCGACGGCTTCGTCGTAGGTGATGGCGTGCTCGGGGCCCTTGACGCCGATGACGGTCTGCCGGGTGGTCATGCCCCACACGGAACGCATGGCGCCGAACTGGCCGACCGGGAAGTCGGAGCCCGCGCTGACCTGGGCGCCCAGGTCGACCCAGCCGCGGGCCGGGAAGAGGCGGGCGACCCGCTCCGGGCCCCAGAAGACCTCCTCGACCTCGGCGGTGTCGTGCAGCAGCGGCTGCTGGATGGTGACCGGGATGCCGAGGGCGACGGCGCGGGCGCGCTGCTCGGGGCCGGCGAGGCCGCCGTGCTCCATGACCAGCGAACCGGCAGGCAGGCCGGGGTTGCGCTCCAGGACGCGTTCGTAGACGTCGAGGAGGGTACGGACGGCCCGGTCGCCGTAGGCGTGCGTGCCGACCCGCCAGCCGCGCCGGACCACCGCCTCGACCGCCTCGACCAGCGCGTCCGGCTCCCAGATCAGCATCCCGGAGAAGGAGTGGTCACAGGCGTACGGCTCCTCGGTGGCACCGGCCTCCAGGCCGCCGTCGAGGCCGAACTTCACGCCCCACACCGACAACTGCGGGTCGGAGGTGTCGCGCCACTCTTCCATGACGTCGAGCAGGTCCTCCACCTGGGCCGCGCTGGTCATGCCGAGCGCCGAGATCAGCGCGCGCACCCGGGTGTGCAGCGCTCCGGCCTCGCGGGCGGCCCGGAGCACCCGGTAGTCCTCGGGGGTGACCGCGCAGTCGCGCACGGTGCCGATGCCGGTGGCGGCGTAGTCGCGGGAGGCGATCCGCAGTCCCTCGACGCGCTGGGCCCGGTCCGGGGCCGGGACCAGACGCTCGACCAGGTGCAGGGCGTTGTCGACCAGCCGCCCGTCCAGCCTGCCGTCGGCGCCGATGCCGATGGTGCCGCCGGGCGGTACGGGGGTGTCCTTGGTGATGCCCGCGAGACGCAGCGCGTAGCTGTTGACGACGTCGTTGTGGCCGCCGCGCTTGACCAGGACCGGGTGCCGGTCGGTGGCGGTGTCGAGTTCGGCCGCGGTGGGCAGGCGGCGCTCGGCCAGGTTCAGTTCCTGCCAGTTGGTGGTGGTGTTGTGCGGATCCACTCGCCCTCCGGGGTGACCGCGGCCCGCTCCCGGATCAGGTCGAGGAACTCCGGGATGGTGCGGGCCCGGTGCACGGGGACGTCCTGGGCGCCGAGCGCGGCGAAGATCATGTGGGTGTGGGTGTCGTCGAAGGCGGGCAGCACGGTGGCGCCGGGCAGGTCGTGGACCCTGGTGTGCGCGCTCACCAGGTGGTCGAGGCCGTTCGGGTCGGGTGAGAGGGCCGCGATGCGGTCGCCCCGTACGGCCAGCGCCCGCTGCGGAGCCTGGCCGGGCACCAGGGTGTGCACGGCATCGGCCCGGATCAGCAGATCGGCTCCGTGGTCAGTCATCGTCATCTCCATGCCATCTCGAAGTGTTTCGGAGCGTGTCAGGGACGCCGCGAGTGGCCGGGACCGTACTCGGCTGACCGTTGGTCCGCCGCGTCCGCTGACGAGACCGTTGTACGAGCCGTCAGCTGATTCACGTACGTTCGGTGGTGATGAATGCATGAAATGCGCCACGGTGCTGGGCTGCGATGCAGATCATGCGCCAAACGCTCGACGCTCAGAGGCTGCCGGGGCGGACCAGCCCGGTCCTCTTGACCCCGGTCAGGATGGGGGTGACCTCGATGGTGGAGACGTGTTCGAGGGCGCCGATGGTGTCGCTCAGGAAGTGGTAGAGCGCGTTGAGGTCGGCTGCCGCGACGGCCACGAGGAGGTTGGCCGGGCCGGTGGTGGCGGACGCGAAACGGACCTGTGGGTGACGGCTGAGTTGTCGGCCCGTCTCCTCCAGGCCGCCCGGCGCGACGGTGATCCACAACAGCGCCTCGGTGCGGATGCCCAGCCGGGCGAGATCGACCTCGGTCGCGAGTCGGATGACCTGGCCGCCCACCAGCGCCTCCAGGCGGCGGCGGGCGGTGAGGGCGGTGGTGTCGGCGCGGCGCGCGAGGTCGGTGTAGGAGGCCCTTCCGTCCTCGGTCAGCGCGGCGATCAGCTGGTGGTCGAGGGGCAGGAGGCCGGTACGGCCGGGTGTCGCAGGCGCGTTCGGCCGCAGGCTGGTCAGCTCGGCCTTTGACAGCAGGCCGCCGCTCCAGTCGAAGGCGGCGGGAAAGACCCGCAGGAGGACATGAGAGGTCCACGACTGGACCGCGGGGGTGGCGGGGAGGTCGCGCAGTAGCAGCGCGTTGCGTGCGTCCGGGCCGTCCAGGAACAGGATGGTGCAGATTTCGTCCCCGCCGCCGAGGACGTCCACCCAGATGGTGTCGGGGTGGCGGGCCAGGGTGGCGGCGATGGCGGTGATCCGGTTGGGGCGGCACCGGATGCGCAGGGCCAGCGGAATCAGATCGGGGAAGTGCGTGGGGTTGCGCACGGCTGTGGCACGCAGCGTTCCGTCGTGGAACAGCGGCGACGCACGGCGCACCACGGTGCGCTCCGAGATGCCCAGGACGCGGCCGACCGTACGCCACGAGGCGCGCGGGGCAGCCAGTATCGCGGCGGCGATCCGGCTGTCTGTTTCATCCAGACTGTGGCGCACTTTCTCCATGCAGCAGCATTCTATGTCCTTCTTTCGCGCATCCAGGTGCTTCTTCTGGCTCAGATTGCTCTGGCCGCATAGAAACGGTCACAGAGCAGCCGAGGTGGGAGAGGTGAGCACGATGACAGGTACCGAGAGCCAGGTCGTGGACACGGACCGGGGCAAGGTCAGGGGCGTCACAGAGGGTGAGGCGATCTCCTTCCGGGGAATCCCGTATGCCGCCTCGCCCGTCGGTGAGCTGCGTTTCGCGCCGCCGCAGCCGCACCCGGGCTGGCTGGGAGTGCGGGAGGCGGTGACGGCCGGACCGGCAGTACCGCAGGCAGCCTCCCGGCTGGAGCAGGTGATGGGACAGCGCGTGCCGGACTGGAACGAGGACGGCAGCCTGACCGTGAACGTCTTCACCCCGCGGCGGGCACTGGAGGACAGGGCGCCCCGCCCGGTCCTGGTCTGGTGGCACGGGGGCGGCTTCACCAGCGGCTCCGGCGGCTGGGACTGGTACGACGGTGGCCGCCTCGCCGCACTGGGCGACATCGTGGTGGTGACCGCCAACTACCGGGTGGGACCGCTGGGCTACTTGTACCTGCCGGAGATCGGCGCCGCGAACTCCGGCCCCCAGGACCAGGCCGCCGTGCTGCGTTGGGTGCGGGACAACATCGCCTCCTTCGGCGGCGACCCGCGCACCGTGACGGTCGGCGGACAGTCGGCCGGAGCGTACTCCGCCCTGTCGCTGGCGCTCGACCCGCAGACCACGGGACTCGTCACCCGGGTACTGCTGGAAAGCGGCCCCTTCGGCCTGCCCCCGCAGGACCCGCAGAACGCGGCCGAGAACGCCGAGGCATACCTGCGGCTGCTCGGCGTCCAGAGCGGCGCGGACACCGCGAAGACGCTGCGTGCACTGCCGGTCGAGCAGTTGCTGTCCGCGTACGGCCGGCTCGCGGGTCAGCTTGCGCGTCCGGGCAACGCGGCCCCGCCGATGTATCCGGTGCTCGGCGGCCCCGGCGTGCCCCGCACCTGGCAGCGAGCTCTCGCGGACGGCGCCCTGGAGGGCAAGGCTCTACTGATCGGCACCACCCGGGACGAAGCGACGGCCTTCTTCGCCTTCGACCCGCGCATCCAGAACCTCACCGCCACCGGCGCGCTGGACATCCTCGCCGGCCAGATCGGCGAACAGGACGCCCACGAGGTCTTCCGGCGGCATGCCGCCCGGCTTCCGCAGGCGACGCCGGCGCAGATCTTCACCGCGGTCCAGACCGATGAGCTGTTCCGCGACGGCGCGCTGCAGATCGCCGACCACCACGCGGCCGGCGGCAACGCCACCTACGCCTACCAGTTCGACTACCAGCCGGCCGAGGACGCACACGCCCTGGGCGCCACCCACTGCGGCGAACTGCCCTTCCTCTTCAACACCTTCGACGCCTACCCGGACAGCCCGATGCTGGGCAGGCCCACAGATGCCCAACGCGCCCTGGGACACACCTTCGCGACCGCCGTCACCGAGTTCGTCACCACTGGATCGGTGAACGACTGGCTGCCCTACGCGACCTCAACGGCCGCCCGCATCCGGCATTTCGCCTGAGCCGAGGAGGGCCGTTGTGTGGTCCGTGTCGTCGGTGTCTATGTAGAGCGGCCAGTTCGCCCAGGTCAGCCGCTTGTCGCGGGCCGAGAGGTCGGCTCCGGCGCGGTCACCGGGTGACACATACGCGGCGGGCACCCCGCAGCCCGTGAGGGCCCCTAGTGCCGCACCCCCGCCCAGGGCGCGCAGCAGGGACCGGCGGGACATCGGCGAGGTCTTCCGAATCTCTGGCACTCCGGCAGCATGCCTTCTGCGACTCGGCGCGAACAATGGACGCTGCGTCGAGCACTCGCGCGCCGACCCGACACCCTGTCGACCGGCTCGTTACCGGGCGGTTACGCCCGGACGCCGGCGGCGAATCCGCCGCCGGGGACACCCTCCTCGGAAAACCGTGAACACTTAAGCGCTTAAGTGTTCACGGTTTCTGTACGGACTACGCGTCCAGCGACGTCATCACGTGCTTGATCCGCGTGTAGTCGTCGAAGCCGTACGCCGACAGGTCCTTGCCGTAGCCGGACTTCTTGAAGCCGCCGTGCGGCATCTCGGCGACCAGCGGAATGTGGGTGTTGATCCACACGCAGCCGAAGTCGAGGGACTTGGACAGGCGCATCGCGCGGCTGTGGTCCTTCGTCCAGACCGAGGAGGCGAGGGCGTAGTCGACGCCGTTGGCCCACTCGATGGCCTGGGCCTCGTCCGTGAAGGACTGGACGGTGATGACCGGCCCGAAGACCTCGTTCTGGATGATCTCGTCGTCCTGCTTGAGGCCCGAGACGACGGTCGCGGCGTAGAAGTAGCCCTTGTCGCCGACCTGTTGGCCGCCCGCCTCGACCTTGGCGTGCGCGGGCAGCCGCTCGATGAAGCCGGCGACCTGCTTGAGCTGGTTCGGGTTGTTCAGCGGGCCGTAGAGCACGTCCTCGTCATCCGGCTGGCCGGTCTTCGTCTCGGCGGCGGCCTTGGCGAGCGCGGCGACGAACTCGTCGTGGATGGACTCCTGGACGAGGACGCGGGTGGCGGCCGTACAGTCCTGGCCCGCGTTGAAGAAGCCCGCGACCGAGATGTCCTCGACGGCCTTGGCGATGTCGGTGTCCTCGAAGACCACGACCGGGGCCTTGCCGCCCAGCTCCAGGTGGACCCGCTTGAGGTCCTTGGACGCCGACTCGGCGACGGACATGCCCGCGCGTACGGAGCCCGTGATGGAGGCCATCGCGGGGGTCGGGTGCTCGACCATCGCGCGGCCGGTCTCGCGGTCGCCGCAGATGACGTTGAAGACACCCTTGGGCAGGATGCCACCGATGATGTCGGCGATCAGGACGGTGGAGGCGGGGGTGGTGTCCGAGGGCTTGAGGACCACCGTGTTGCCCGCCGCGAGCGCCGGGGCGAACTTCCACACCGCCATCATCATCGGGTAGTTCCACGGCGCGACCTGCGCGCAGACGCCGATCGGCTCGCGACGGATGATGGAGGTCATCCCCTCCATGTACTCGCCGGCCGAGCGGCCCTCGAGCATCCGCGCCGCACCCGCGAAGAAGCGGATCTGGTCGACCATGGGCGGGATTTCCTCGGACCGGGTCAGCCCGATCGGCTTGCCGGTGTTCTCGACCTCGGCCGCGATCAGTTCCTCGGCCCGCTCCTCGAACGCGTCCGCGATCTTCAGGAGGGCCTTCTGGCGCTCGGCGGGCGTCTGGTCGCGCCAGGCCGGGAAGGCCGCGGCGGCGGCCGCCATGGCGGCGTCCACGTCGGCCTGACCGGACAACGGCGCGCTCGCGTACGCCTCGCCGGTCGCGGGGTTGACGACCTCGGTGGTCCGCCCGTCGGCGGCATCCCGGAACTCACCGTCGATGTAATTGCGCAGACGACGCAGCTCGGTGCTCACTGCCGGCCCTCCAAGTTCAGGTGTCCAATCGCTGAGACACCCACCCTAATCCGTGGCCCCACGTTTTCAACACCCCTGGTCACCCCTTGACTGCGAAATCCGCAAGCTACGGCCTCGTAAACAACGAATTTCATCGCCACAGCCTTGCGCAACCGTCGAGACGTCATGCACAGTGAGCTCGTGGCCAGTCGAAGCGCAGACCCCAGGGACTCCACCCGCGAGTCCAGGAACGGCAGTCCCCAGCTGGACTCCGTCTCCCTCGCCATCATCGAGCAGCTCCAGCAGGACGGACGCCGCCCGTACGCAGCGATCGGCAAGGCCGTGGGCCTGTCCGAGGCGGCCGTGCGCCAGCGCGTCCAGAAGCTGCTCGACCAGGGCGTGATGCAGATCGTCGCCGTCACGGACCCGCTCACCGTGGGCTTCCGCAGGCAGGCGATGGTCGGCGTCAATGTCGAGGGCGACCTCGACCCGGTGGCCGACGCGCTGACCGCCATGTCGGAAGTCGAGTACGTGGTGATGACCGCGGGCTCGTTCGACATCCTCGCCGAGATCGTCTGCGAGGACGACGACCACCTGCTGGACGTCATCAACAAACGCATCCGGGCCCTGCCCGGGGTGCGCTCCACCGAGAGCTTCGTCTATCTGAAGCTCAAGAAGCAGACCTACATGTGGGGAACCCGATAGCCGTGAGCACCAAGGACCTCAGCAAGACCGCGTACGACCACTTGTGGATGCACTTCACCCGCATGTCCTCGTACGAGAACGCGCCCGTTCCCACCATCGTCCGTGGTGAGGGCACCTACATCTACGACGACAAGGGCAAGCGCTACCTCGACGGTCTCGCGGGCCTGTTCGTGGTCCAGGCGGGCCACGGCCGCACCGAACTCGCGGAGACGGCGTTCAAGCAGGCGCAGGAGCTGGCCTTCTTCCCGGTGTGGTCCTACGCCCACCCCAAGGCCATCGAGCTCGCCGAGCGCCTCGCGAACTACGCTCCGGGCGACCTGAACAAGGTCTTCTTCACCACGGGCGGCGGCGAGGCCGTCGAGACCGCGTGGAAGCTCGCCAAGCAGTACTTCAAGCTGCAGGGCAAGCCGACCAAGTACAAGGTCATCTCGCGCGCGGTCGCCTACCACGGCACCCCGCAGGGCGCCCTGTCCATCACCGGCCTGCCGGCCCTCAAGGCCCCCTTCGAGCCGCTGGTCCCGGGCGCCCACAAGGTCCCGAACACCAACATCTACCGCGCCCCGCTCTTCGGCGACGACCCGGAGGCCTTCGGCCGCTGGGCCGCCGACCAGATCGAGCAGCAGATCCTCTTCGAGGGCCCGGAGACGGTCGCGGCCGTCTTCCTGGAGCCGGTGCAGAACGCCGGCGGCTGCTTCCCCCCGCCGCCCGGCTACTTCCAGCGCGTGCGCGAGATCTGTGACCAGTACGACGTACTGCTGGTGTCGGACGAGGTCATCTGCGCCTTCGGCCGCCTCGGCACGATGTTCGCCTGCGACAAGTTCGACTACGTACCGGACATGATCACCTGCGCCAAGGGCATGACCTCGGGCTACTCCCCGATCGGCGCCTGCATCATCTCCGACCGCCTGGCCGAGCCGTTCTACAAGGGCGACAACACCTTCCTGCACGGCTACACCTTCGGCGGCCACCCGGTCTCCGCCGCGGTCGGCCTCGCCAACCTCGACATCTTCGAGCGCGAGGGCCTCAACCAGCACGTCCTCGACAACGAGGCCAACTTCCTCCAGACCCTGCAGAAGCTGCACGACCTGCCGATCGTCGGCGACGTCCGCGGCAACGGCTTCTTCTACGGCATCGAACTGGTCAAGGACAAGGCCACCAAGGAGACCTTCACGGACGAGGAGTCGGAGCGCGTGCTCTACGGCTTCGTCTCCAAGAAGCTCTTCGAGTACGGCCTCTACTGCCGCGCCGACGACCGCGGTGACCCGGTCATCCAGCTGTCGCCGCCGCTGATCTCCGACCAGTCGACCTTCGACGAGATCGAGGGGATCGTCCGTCAGGTGCTGACGGAGGCGTGGGCGAAGCTCTGATCTTCCTCCCGGATGATCAACAACGGCCCCGGTGCCGCCCGTTCGAGTGAGAAAGGGCGCCCCGGGGCCGCGTGCTGTCCGCCCTGACGGCCCCGACTCCCTAGCGTGCCCAGTGACCGATCGGCCCTGCCTTCGTTCCCTCGTCCGGGGGATTGGCAGCGCAAATCTGATCTGAACGAGGTGTACGCGATGGTGGCCCCGCCGGACAACGACGTGCTCTGGGCACGCGCCCTGCACGTCAAGCACAACGGCTCGCCCGCGCTCAGCGGTGTCTCGCTCGGCATCCGCGACGGCGAGATCCTCGCCGTTGGCGGCCCGCGCGGCAGCGGCAAGACGACCCTGCTCCAGTGTCTGTCGGGGCAGCTGCTGCCCCAGCAGGGCGAGGTCTGGTTCAACAGCACGCCGGTGCACACCATGGACCCCGTCACCCGCGAACGGCTGCGCCGCGACCGCTTCGGCTGGATCGACCCCACGCCCGTCCTCGTACCGGAACTGAACGCCTGGGAGAACGCGGCGCTGCCCCTGATGCTGCGCGGCTGCGGCCGTCGGGCCGCCAAGACCGCCGCCCTCGAATGGCTGGAACGCCTCGACATCCGTGACTGCGCCCGCAAACGCCCGCACGCCCTGCTCCAGACCGAGCGGCAGCGCGTCGCCATCGCCCGGGCGCTCGCCCTCTCCCCCAAGGTGCTCTTCGCCGACGAACCGTCCGCCCCGCTGCACCGCGCGGACGGCGACCACGTCCTGCGCACCCTCACCTCGGCGGCCCGCTCTCACGGCATCACGGTCGTCCTCGCCACGCACTACGCGGACACCGCGGCCCTCGCCGACCGCACGGTGTCGCTGCTCGACGGACGGCGCGTGAACACCCTCCATCTGCCCCCGGTCGTCGAGGCGGAAGGCCGGGCCGCGTGCTCGCTCTCCGTCTAGCCCTCGGGGCTCACTCCCTCGTCCAGCTGCGCAGACTCCTTGTCGTCGCCGCCTCGGCGGGCACCGGCTTCCTGCTGCTGTGCACGCTGGGGTACGCACTGGCGCACCCGGACCCCTCGGCCGGCGCGCTGCTCCGACTCCTGTGGTGCCTCGCGCCCGCCGCCGCCACCGTGCACTTCGCGGTCGCGGTCGCCCGTACGGACCCGGGAACTCGGCCGCGCCCCGGGCTCTCGGCAGTCGGACTCGGCCCCGGCCGGCTGATGGCGATCTCGGCCGTCACCACCGCCCTGTCGACCACGCTCGGCTCGATCCTCGCGCTGCTCGTCTTCCTGCACCTGCGCGGCGACCTCCCCGGCATGTCCTTCGACGGCGACGCGGCGGCCTTCCTCGCCTCCGACCAGCCGCTGCCCCTGCCCGCGGCCCTGACCCTGCTGCTCCCGGTCCCGCTGGCCGCCTCCCTGGCGACCGCGGTGGCACTGCGACCGCGGAGTCCCCGGCCGACCCGCCCCAGGCCGACCCGTCCCCGACGGCCGGGCGCCGACGGCGACTCCTCCCGTGAGCCGTCCCGTACGCGCGCCAAGTCCGGCCCGTACGCCGACCAGCCGGGGCGCCCGCTGGATCCGCAGCAGCCCGCCCCTCCGCTACCCACCCCCGGGGGACTGCCCTGGGGCATCGCCGTCCTCGCGGCAGGCCTTGCCGTGGAGGCGTACGCGAGCCGTTCGGGACCCGGCCTGGCGCTGCCCGGCCGCTTCACGGGCGGCCCTGCCCGGGTGTTCGGCGGCTGGTCCCTGACCGCGCTCGGGCTGATGCTGGCCGCGCCCGCGATCACGCACCTGTGCGGGCGGCTGCTCCAGGCCGTACGCCCCGGCGCGCTGCGGCTGCTGGCCGGGCGCGTGCTCCAGGAGGAGGCCCGGCGCATCGGGCGCCCGCTCGGCGTGGTGTGCGCGGTCGCGTCCGGCGCGTACGCCATGGCGACCGTGTACTCCGGGGCGCGCCCCTCGTTCGGTCCGCTCAGCACGCTCGGGGCGCTGCTCGTGGCCGGGTGCACCGTCGCGACCCTGCTGACCGCGGCGGTCGAGGCCAAGCACGCGCGCGCCGACACCACGGCCGCGCTGCTGCGCCTGGGAGCACCGACCACGGTGCTGCGGGGCGCCGCGCTGCTCCGCGCGGGCGCGCTGCTCGCCGCGTTCGGCCCGCTGACCTGGGTGGTCGCTGAACTCGCGGCGCTGCCGCTGACGCGCTGAGACGCGTACGCGCTTCCTTCCCGCTTCCTTCCCGTGCTTCCCGCCTTCTTCCCGCTCTTTTCCCGGCGAGCGATGAGTTCCGCGCGGAGGAGCGGTCTACCTCTGCGAACGGCACCGCATCACTTCACCCGCACCGGGAGAGGCCCCTCATGTACCAGCAGATGATCTTCGTGAACCTCGCCGTGAACGACGTCGACACCTCGAAGAAGTTCTTCACCGAGCTCGGCTACACGATCAACCCGCAGTTCACGACGGACGACTGCGCCTGTGTCGTCATCAGCGACACGATCATCGCGATGCTGCTGAGCAAGCAGCGCTACGCGGACTTCACGAAGAAGGACATCGCGGACCCGACGAAGACCAGCGAGGTGCTGTTGTGTCTGAGCGCCGAGAGCCGCGAGAAGGTCGACGAGCTCTGTGACAAGGCCCTCGCCGCGGGTGGCTCGGGGACCCGGGAGGCCCAGGACCAAGGCTTCATGTACGGCCGCGCCTTCGACGACCCGGACGGCCACACCTGGGAGGTCATGTGGATGGACCCGGCGGCGGTCCAGGGCTGAGCCCCGGGGGGACACCGACGCGCGTGTCCCCCTCAAGGGAGGCCCTAGCATGGCCGCGTGCAGCCAACCCCCCTCCATGCCGCCCATGACCGCGAGATCGAGTCCCTCGCCGAGTTCGACAAGGTCGTCTCGGAGCACGGCTCGCTCACCCGGTTCCGCGTCCAGGCCGTGGATCTGACGGACCGTACGGACGCCCTGCTCACCATGGACACCGCGGGCGCCGTCTTCCTCGGCTGTCCGATGGCCCCCGAGGCGGCGGCACGTGTACGAGGCACGGGCGCGCTCGTCTTCCCGCCCATACCCGGGCTGCCCTTCGACCCCTACCGCGGGCTCCTCTACTCCCCGGACGAGCTCTTCGCGTCGCTCGACGTCGGCTACGAGGCGACCCCGGACGCCCTCGCGTACACCTGGTTCCAGCAGACCAAGGCCGACGGCGACGTCTTCGCGTCGATGCTGCGCGCGATCCACGACGACTCGGTGTCGGACGCGCTCGACGAACTCCTCGTCGGCACCCGAGTGGTGGGAGTGATGGGCGGTCACGCGATGGCACGCGGCACGGAGGCGTACGAGGGCGCCGCACGCCTGGGGCGCGAACTGGCGCGCGCCGGACTCATGGTCGCCACCGGCGGTGGCCCCGGCGCGATGGAGGCCGCGAACCTCGGCGCGTACGCCGCCGCGTTCGACGACGAGATGCTCACCAAGGCACTCCAGCTTCTCGCCGAGGCGCCGTCGTTCACCCCCTCCATCAGCGACTGGGCGGGTGCCGCCTTCGCCGTGCGCGAGCGCTGGCCGGACGGCGGCCCCTCCGTCGGCATCCCGACCTGGTTCTACGGCCACGAGCCGCCGAACGCCTTCGCCGCCCACATCGCCAAATACTTCGCCAACGCGACCCGGGAGGACGGGCTGTTGGCCCGCTCGAACGCGGGCGTCGTCTTCCTGCCGGGCGCCGCCGGGACCGTACAGGAGATCTTCGACAACGCGACCCCGAACTACTACGAGTCGCGCGGCGAGCCCACCCCCATGGTTCTGGTGAACCGTGCGCATTGGACCGTAAAACTTCCCACTTGGCCCCTTCTCCAGTCACTTGCCCGCGAGCGGTCCATGGAGTCCCGGATCGCGTTGGTGGACCGGATCGAGGAGGCACCGGAGGCGCTCAAACGCCTCGGTGGTTAATGACAAGGCAAAACCGACGGCACGGCAGGGCATATGCATTGACAGCACTTAGGTGGCGCTTATAGACCTGTGAGGCCCGAGGGGGCCCTGTTGACACAGCAGAACCCCCCTTAAACCCCCCGCAGTTGCGCATTCTGTGAAGGGCAATCGTGTCCATATCTCGCCGTACCGCACGTTCCGTGCGAATCCTCGGTGTCGCCTCCGCCACCGCCGCGCTCGCGCTCGGTGCCGCCGGCAACGCCCTTGCTTGCAACATCAGTGAGTTCTCCGCCGAAGCCAAGTGCGACGGCGCCAAGGGCATCATCTCCGTCACGGACGTGGACGCCTCCGGCACTCCGGCGGTCGTCTCCGTGTTCCTCGAGAACAACGGTGCCGACGTGCAGAAGGTCGGCCAGCAGGAGGTCAAGGGCTCGCGCGAAGGTGTCACCATCACCTTCGCCGAGGACTGGAAGCCGAACGCCACGTACCGCGTCCACGTCAAGGCCGGGAACCAGGTCGACAAGGACATCCCGACGAACGTGACCGCTCCGTCCACGGCATGCGCGACCACCGAGTCGCCGTCGCCGTCGGCGTCGGCCTCGGAGACCCCGAAGCCGTCGGAGACCCCGTCCTCGCCCGCCTCCTCGGAGACGCCTTCCGCGAACCCGTCGGAGTCGGAGAGCAGCGCCGCTCCCGCGACGCCGGGCGACAACGCCCCGTCGCCCGCGGCCGGTAGCTCCAACCTCGCCGAGACCGGTGCGAACTCCAACACGCCGATGATCGCCGGTATCGCCGGTGCCCTCGTGGTGGTCGGCGGCGGAGCGGTGTTCTTCGGCATGCGTCGCCGCGGCGCCTCGAAGTCGAGCTGAACCGCACACCGTACGTCTGAGTGAAACGTGTGGCCCGCCCCTCTCGAAGGGAGCGGGCCACACGCCTGTCCGGGTGGTGCGCCTGCTACCCGAAGGTCGCCCGCTCCAGCCAGAAGTCCAGCAGCTCCCGCTCCCCCAGCACCTCCAACCGCGCGTCGTCCAGCGGGAGTCGGCGGTAGAAGGCGAGACGCCGAGTGGGTCATCGAGCTCACCGAGGAGGGCGTCACCTGGCGCCGGAACCACGAGAAGGCGACCGTGCCACATCGGGCGCCACCTCGTACGGCAGCCCGGCCGCCGGCGTCGCGTCGGCGCGGTGGATCACCAGCTCGATCGCGTCGCAGTAGCGGTCATGTGCGAGTGGCGTCATGATCCGTACCTTATGGCGCCGGCGGCTCTCCGAGCACGACGATTTCGGCTGCCTCGAACACCACGCCGACCTCGTCACCGGGCGCGGGCGCCTCCCGTAGCGCGCACGCCGCCTCGATGCGCGGCGCGCCTTCCGGCAGTAGCTGTACGGCGACGTGGGTGCCTCGGAAGGTGCGTGCGGCCACGGTGCAGCGCAGCCCGTCCGCGGGGGCGACCAGCCGTACACCGGCGGGCCGTACAAGGAGCGTGCCGGGTCCCTGCGGGGTACCCTCCGGTACCGGGAGCCTCCCCCATGGGGTGTCCGCGATCCGGTCACGCACCGTCGCCGCCACCACGTTGTCGAAGCCGAGGAACCGTGCCACGAACTCGTCCCCCGGGTGCTGCCAGACCTCAAGTGGCGTGCCGGACTGGGCGATCCGCCCCTCACGCATCACCACGACCCGGTCGGCGAGCGCGAAGGCCTCGCCCTGGTCGTGGGTGACCGCGAGCACGGTCGTGCCCAACTCTCCGAAGAGCTGCCGGAGTTCGACGACGAGCCGTTCGCGCAGCGAGCGGTCCAGCTGGCCGAGCGGCTCATCGAGCATCAGCAGCCGGGGGCGCGGCGCGAGCGCACGGGCCAGCGCGACCCGCTGCTGCTCACCGCCGGAGAGGGCGGCGACGGCGCGCGCACGAGCCCCCGGCAGCCCCACGAGTTCCAGCAACTCCTCGACCCGTACGGCCTGTTGGGCCTTCGACGCGCCGTGCATACGCAGCCCGAAGGCGACATTGCCGCCCACGTCCCGCTGCGGGAAGAGCTGATGGTCCTGGAACATGAGTCCGACGCCCCGCTTGTGCGCGGGCACCCCTGCCTGGTCGCGTCCCGCCAGGAGCACGTGGCCCGCGTCGAGCGACTGCAATCCGGCCACCGCGCGCAGCAGCGTGGACTTGCCGCTGCCGCTGGGTCCGAGCACACACACGATCTCGTGCTCGGCGACGTCGAGGCCGACGGCGTCGAGCACCGGCCGACCGCCGAAGCGTACGGTCGCGGCCTCGACCCTCAGCAGGGCGTTACGCGTCCGGGGATGCACCGGCGTCGGCATCCGCTCATGCGTCTCCTGCGCCACCTCTGTCGCTTGCTTCGCGAGCCGCGCCATCAGAACTCCCCCGTCCGGTCGGTGCGGATGCGCTCCAACAGCAGCAGGGCCACCGCGCACACCACCATCAAGATCGTCGAAAGGGCCATCGCCTGGCCGTAGTTGAGGTCACCCGCGCGCCCGAGCAGCCGGGCCACGGCGACCGGCAGGGTCGGGTTGTCGGGCCGCGCGATGAAGACCGTCGCCCCGAACTCGCCCAGCGACACGGCGAAGGCGAACCCCGCCGCGATCAGCAGCGCCCGCCGCACCATCGGCAGATCGACCTCCCGCCACACCCGCCACGGCGACGCCCCGAGGACGGCTGCCGCCTCCCGGAGCCGCCCGTCCACCGCCCGCAGCACCGGCAGCATGGTCCGTACGACGAAGGGGACACCCACCAGCGCCTGCGCGAGCGGCACCAGGATCCACGAGGAGCGCAGATCCAGCGGCGGTTCGTCGAGCGCGATCAGGAAGCCGAACCCGACGGTCACGGCGGACACACCGAGCGGCAGCATCAGCAGCGCGTCGAAACCCCGTACGAGACGCCCGGTCCGCCTGGTGAGCGCGGCGGCCGCCAGACCGCCGATCACGACGGCGATGGCGGTGGCGGCGAGCGCGTACTCCAGCGAGTTGCCGATCGCCGCGATCGGTGCCACCAGGAAGATACCGCTGTCGGCCGAGGTCAACGCCTTGTAGTACGCGAATCCGTAGCCGCCCGGTGCGTCCAGGGACCGCTGGACCAGTACGCCGAGCGGCAGGACGAGCAGGACGAGGATGCTCGCCAGGACCCCGCCCAGCAGCGCCCACTGACCAGCCCCACACGGTCGGCGCGCGGTCACTTCCGGAGCCACCAGACGCAGGGCGGTCTCCCGGCGGCGTACGGTCCACGCGTGCACGGCGAGAATCGCGCCGACGGCCACGAACTGGACGATCGTCAGTACCGCCGCGGTCGCGAGGTCGAAGATCTCCGAGGTCTGCCGGTAGATCTCGACCTCGAGAGTGGAGAAGGTCGGCCCGCCGAGGATCTGCACCACACCGAACGAGGTGAAGGTGAAGAGGAAGACCATCAGCGCGGCGGCGGCCACGGCCGGGCTCAGCGCCGGCAGCGTCACCCTGCGCCAGGCCGCGAACCGGGAGGCGCCCAGCATCCGCGCGGCCTCCTCCTGACGCGGGTCCAGCTGCGACCAGAGCCCGCCGACCGTCCGTACGACCACCGCGTAGTTGAAGAAGACATGCGCGAGCAGAATCGCCCAGACGGTGGTGTCCAGCCGTACGCCCCACAGCTGGTCAAGGAATCCGCCCCGGCCTACGAGGGCGAGGAACGCCGTACCGACCACGACCGTCGGCAGGACGAACGGGACCGTCACCACCGCCCGCAGCACCTGCTTGCCCCTGAAGTCGAAGCGCGCGAAGACATACGCGCCGGGGAGCGCGATCAGCAGCGTGAGCGCCGTGGAGGCGAGCGCCTGCCAGGTGGTGAACCACAGGACGTGCCGGATGTCGGACTGCGCGAGCACCTCACCGATCCGCCCGAACCGCCAGACCCCGTCGATCTTGAGGCCGCGGGCGACGATCGCGGCGACGGGGTAGGCGAAGAAGACGGCGAAGAACGCGACGGGCAGGGCCATCAGCCCGATCCGCGTCGCGCTCTCCTTGCGGCTCCTTCGAGGCGCTACTTCAGTACGAGCGAGGTCCACGACTTGACCCACTGGTCACGGTTGTCGGCGATCTTGGCGGGGGCCATGGTCTCGGGGTGCTCGGCCTGGGGGCCGAACTTGACGAATTCCTCGGGCACCTGAGCGGTCTCGCGGACCGGGTACACGAACATGTTCAGCGGCATGTCCTCCTGGAACCTCATGCTGATGAGGAAGTCGAGGAGTGCCTTGCCGCCCTTCGTGTTCTTCGCGTCGCTCAGCAGCCCCGCGTACTCGATCTGCCGGAAACAGGTGCCGCTCGCGACCCCGGTCGGCGCGGTCTTCGGCTTCGGGTCGGCGTAGATCACCTCGGCGGGCGGCGAGGAGGCGTACGAGACGACCAGCGGCCGGTCGGCCTTGGCCTTCTTGCCGCCCGCGGACCCGGAGAATTCGTCGTTGTAGGCCTGCTCCCAGCCGTCGACCACCTTCACGCCGTTGGCCTTGAGCTTCTTCCAGTAGTCCTGCCAGCTGTCGTCGCCGTACTTCGCGGCGGTCCCGAGCAGGAAGCCGAGGCCGGGCGAGGACGTGGACGCGTTCTCGGTGACGAGGAGGTTCTTGTACGCGGGCTTGATCAGGTCGTCGAACGAGGTGGGCGGGGCCAGCTTGTGCTTGCTGAAGTAGGCCTTGTCGTAGTTGACGCAGATGTCACCGGAGTCGATGGGCGTGACCCGGTGCTTGTCCTGGTCGATCCGGTACTGCTGGACGATCTGGTCGGAGCCCTTGGCCTCGTACGGCTGGAACAGCCCGTTGTCGAGCGCACGGGACAGCAGGGTGTTGTCGACGCCGAAGAAGACGTCGCCCTGCGGGTTGTCCTTGGTGAGGATGGCCTTGTTGACGGCCTGCCCGGCGTCGCCGTCCTTGAGGACCTTGACCTTGTACCCGGACTGCTTCTCGAAGTCCCCCAGCACGCTCTTCGACACGGCCCACGAGTCGTGGCTGACGAGCGTGACGGTCTTGGGGTCCCCGGCCCCGCCGCTGTCGGAGGACCCGCACGCGGACAGCGTGACGAGGCCCAGCCCGATGACCACGGCCGTGGTCGTCCTCTTGATGCTCACTGAATTCCTCCTGGGATGACCAGGAAGAGACGCGGCCCTGCCCGGGATCCTCGGAAGGTTCCCGGGCAGGGCGCAACAGCTTGAGTGATGCCCGAACTTCCTACCCAGAATGACCTGGGCAAGGTTCAGAGGGTCTGCGGCCCACCGGTGCTCCGGCTACCGCACTCTCAGCGCTGTGGCGCTCCCCTGTCGGAATATGAAGATGTCGGAATATCGAATTGCACTGACTGGCACGGTGACGGGCACTGGCCGGTGGCACTGCCCGAAAGGGAACTGCCGCGGATCAGACTATCGCTCGGTCGCGGCCAGCTGACCGCATGCCCCGTCGATCTCCTGGCCCCGGGTGTCCCGGACGGTCACCGGCACACCATGGGCCGCGATCGCCTCGACGAACGCCTTCTCGTCCTCGGGCCGCGAGGCGGTCCACTTCGAACCCGGCGTCGGGTTCAGCGGGATGAGATTGACGTGCACGGGCTTGCCCTTGAGCAGCCGCCCGAGCCGGTCACCGCGCCATGCCTGGTCGTTGATGTCCCGGATGAGGGCGTACTCGATGGACAGCCGACGTCCGGACTTGGCCGCGTACTCCCAGCCGGCGTCCAGCACCTCGCGCACCTTCCACCGCGTGTTGACGGGGACGAGGGTGTCGCGCAGATCGTCGTCCGGGGCGTGCAGCGAGATGGCGAGGCGGCACTTGAAGCCCTCGTCGGAGAACCGGTGGATCGCGGGCACCAGCCCGACCGTCGACACGGTGATCCCGCGCTGCGAGAGCCCGAGCCCGTCCGGCTCGGGGTCGGTGAGCGCGCGAATGGCGCCCACGACCCGCTTGTAGTTGGCGAGCGGCTCGCCCATGCCCATGAAGACGATGTTGCTCAGCCGCGCCGGGCCGCCCGGGATCTCGCCGTCCCTGAGGGCCCGCATCCCGTCCACGATCTGGTGCACGATCTCACCGGTGGACAGGTTCCGGTCCAGCCCGGCCTGTCCGGTGGCACAGAAGGGGCAGTTCATCCCGCAGCCCGCCTGCGAGCTGATGCACATGGTCACCCGGTCCGGGTAGCGCATCAGCACGGACTCGACGAGCGTGCCGTCGAACAGGCGCCACAGGGTCTTGCGGGTGGTGTCCTGGTCGGTCGACAGGTGCCGCACGACCGTCATCAGCTCGGGAAGCAGCGCCTCCTGGAGCTTGCCGCGCGCGGCGGCCGGGATGTCCGTCCACTCCGCGGGGTCGTGCGCGAACCGCGCGAAGTAGTGCTGCGAGAGCTGCTTGGCGCGAAACGGCTTCTCACCGATCGCGGCAACCGCCTCTTTACGCTCGGCGGGCGTGAGGTCGGCGAGATGCCGCGGCGGCTTCTTGGCTCCGCGGGGGGCGACGAATGTGAGTTCTCCGGGCTTAGGCATGGCCATACCAGTGTCGCAGATCGAATTGCGTGACCTGGGCCGCGAGCCGTGCGGGGTGGTCGTCATGGGCCGTCGCCGGTCGTCGCCGGGCCTTGCCTGGGGGGACTCGGGGCTTGGCACGCCCGCCTGTGCTGATCAGGCACCGTCGCTTCCCTTGCCGGTGCGGCAGCGGACGTACCCAGCCGCGGAGCGTTGCCGGGCGGGCCAGGAGGCGGCGCGTCGGCAGATCCGCAGACCGCGCTCGGAGCCGCCCTGACCTGCCGTTTCCCGGCCCGAGGGCGCCCTCGCCCGACACCCGTCCCACGGTGAGCTTCGCTGCGACTCGGGTGAAGCGCGCTCGAAGGCACGCCCTGGCTCACGTCGGCTGGACTTTCGTCCGGCTCCTAGGCGCGAGATCCTGGTACTCCGACCGTGGACCAGCGCACAAATCCGGGCTGGTGCGCCTCTCACGCGCCGGAAGGCTCACCTCATGCTCATACGGCTCTCAGTGCGACGGGTACCGTCGCGCCTTCCCCAAGGAGGCCGGGCGATGGATCTCCTGTCGTACCGTGACCGCAGAAGCGCGACACCACCGCCGCGGCTCCCCGGCCGCGCCACGACCGCACGAAGACTGAGCACGGCCGCCGCCGTGGCGGCGATGCTCCTGGCGGGCTGTGGCACAGACACCCCCAAGGCGGCCCCGCACTCCAGTGGCCCCGGCGTGTCCCTCGCCCCGTCCGCCACGCCTTCCCTCTCCCGTTCGGCCTTCGCCCCGTCCGCCACGCCTTCCTCCTCTCGTTCGTCCCTCGCTCCGGCCCTCACCTCCGCCGCCACCGCGTGCACCAACAGCACGAAGCTGGCCGGGTGGTCGAACCGCCGGCTGGCCATGCTGACCGTCGCCGTCCCGGTGTCGGAGACCTCGGTGTCCGACGTCACTTCCGAGGTGAGCGCGGGTGCGGGCGGCGTGCTGCTGTTCGGCAGCAAGGCTCCGACCGACCTCGGCTCCCGGCTGACCGCCCTGAAGTCCCATGTACCCGGCAAACTGGGCCTGCTGGTGATGACCGACGAGGAGGGCGGCGGCATCCAGCGCATGTCGAACCTCGTCGGGTCCCTGCCCTGGCCCGCGTACATGGGCGCGCACTGGACCCCGGCCCAGATCCAGCAGAACGTCACGAAGGTCGCCAAAAAGATGGCTGCCGCCCAGGTCAACATGGACCTCGCGCCGGTGGTCGACGTCGACGGCAGGAACGTGGCCCCCAGCAAGACCAATCCCGACGGATGGCGGTCCTTCAGCGGCAGCACCTCGGTGGTCTCCAAGGCCGGTGTCGCGTACATGAACGGGCTGCGCGCCGGCGGCGTGATACCCGTCGTCAAGCACTTCCCGGGCCTCGGCGGCTCCACGTACAACTCCGACTTCGGCCCGGCCCGCACCCTGCCCTGGTCCACCCTGCAGAAGGTGGGCATCCCGCCGTTCACAGCGGCCATCAAGGCCGGCGCCCCGGCCATCATGGTCTCCAACAACATCGTGCCGGGACTGGGCACCAATCCGGCGAGCCTGTCACCCACCGCCATCAGCTCCGAGCTGCGCGGCAAGCTGGGATTCAAGGGGCTGGTGGTCACCGACTCGCTCAGCGCCAAGGCCATCTCCGCCGCCGGCTTCAGCGTTCCCGCCGCCGCCGTCCAGGCCCTGCGCTCCGGCGCCGACATGGTCATGTTCGACCTGGGAGGCAACGTCAGCTCCCAAACGTCCTCGATCGCCACGGCGATCACCAATGCGGTGGCCGGCGGACACCTCTCCCGCAGCCGCCTCATCGACGCGGCGGGGCACGTCCTGGCCGTCCGGCACGTGAACCTCTGCTCCTGACAGCGGGCCCCCTACCAGCGCCAAAGGTGCTGGTAGGGGGCCTACTCACGTCTGATGCCCGTCAGCTCTCCACGACCTTGGGATCGAACCTGTAAACGATTGGCGTCGGTGCCTGCTCCCGCTGTCGGCCGGACAGCGAGAGCGGGCGTTCCTACCAAGTAACCGGCAGCTCCATCGGGAAGCGCCGGATCGTCTCCGTGTCCCAGCGCACTTCCTCCGGCGGCACCGCGAGCCGCAGCCCGGGGAAGCGCTGCAAGAGACGCCCGATGGCCACTTCCAGCTCCGCCATGGCCAAGGGCACCGCGATGCACCGGTGTCCGCCCCAGCCGAACGTCATGTGCGGCTGGTACGGCCGGTCGGGGTCGAGGACGTGCGGGTCCGGGAAGCGCTTCGGGTCACGGTTGGCCGCCAGGTACGACACATGGACGAAGTCGCCCGCCCTGATCCGTGCGCCGTCCAGCTCCACGTCCTCAAGGGCCAGCCGGGGGATGCCGACCCCCTTGCGGAACGGGATGTGACGGAGCATCTCCTGCAGGACGTCGGTCAGGGTCTCCGGCCTGCGCCTGAGGTGTTCCATCAGCTCGGGACGCGTCAGGAGCAGGTAGGCGATGTCGCTGATCTGGCACGTCGCCGTGTCCTGGCCGCTGAGTGTCAGCGTCAGTGCCATGACGGCCAGTTCCCTGTCGTCAAGCTGGTCCTTGCCGTCCCGCGCCGCGGCCATCGTGCTGATGATGTCCTTGCCGGGTGACTTCCGGCGCTGCTCGACGAGTTTGGCGAAGTAGGACGTCAGGTCGGCCTTGGCGCTTGCCGCGGCCTCCTTGTTGTCCGGGTCGACGACGAGCAGCCGACGCACGGACTCCTGCATCTGGGGCCACTCGTCCCGTTCGATGCCGAGGAGGTCCAGGATGGTGTGCTGGGGAAGCGGGTCGGAGAGGTACTGGACCAGGTCCGCCGGCCGGCCGTCCTCCTCCATCTTGTCCAGCAGGACATCCGCGAGCCAGGTGATCCGGCTCCGCATCCCCTCGACCTGCTGCTGTGTGAAGGCCTGCGAGGCCAGCTGGCGGACACGGCTGCTGTGCGGCGGGTCCATCACGTTGACCGATTCGGGCGAGACGATCGGCTCCGGCGTCAGTCGGGGGTAGTCGTGGCCGATGATGGCGGCCCGGCTGAGCCGGTGGTCGGTGGTCACCTGCTTGACGGCGTCGAAGCCGGTGACCAGCCAGGCGCCCGCATCACCGTAGGGAAGGCGAATGTACGCAGGGGAATCGCGGTCCATCAGGTCCGCGAGCTCAGGGTCGAACTCCAGGGCTTCACTGAAGTCGAACGGGCAGATGTTCTTCTCGTTGTCCACGGCCATCAGCCGGCTCCTCCGGGCATGGGTACGACGTTGGTGGTGTCCACGGCCCGGCGAATGGCCTGGGCGAGCCTGACGGCATCGCCGTCGGCCCAGTAGTGGACGAAGAACAGGCGTGGTTCATCGGTGCGGTTGTGGTGGTGCACCTCGACGAGTTCGACGCCGCCGCGCCGCAGGGCCATGAGGACGGCCCGGACCTCCTCGGCGATCACGACCAGGCCACCACTGAGGGCGGCTCTTCCGCCGCCGAGCGGCTGGAAGTTGACGGAGCTGGTGGCACCCAGCCCCGGAGGCAGGATCACAGGGCCGTCGACGACGGTCTCGCGGCGGACATAGGCGCACCTGTAGATCTCACCGTCGGTGGCGCCCTTGACGCCCATGACGGCGTCCATCGCGGCGGTGTCCAGGTCGACGGGCGGCGAAGAGGTGGTGGGTTCGGCGGGCGGGGTGCCGGTGCGGTCGAACGCGGCGCGCAGACCGCGTGCGACGGTGACGGGATCGTGGCTGTGTGCGTGCAGATGAACCCACCAGACATCCGGCTCGTGGGCGAGCAGGTGCTTGTGGATGCCGACCTGCATGATCCCGTACTCCTGCAGGACGTCACTGAAGTGCTGCAGTTCGCGCTCGGTGACCACCGCGTCGCCCATCAGAAGCGTGCTGCGGTCCGCGTAACGGACGAAGGACACCTGCGTGCCCAGGGCGAGCCCGGGGTTGATCCGGATACCGCGAGAGAAGACCGTGAGGTCCCGGCGCGGCAAGCCCGTGTGGTACATGAACCGCCTCATGTCACCGGGCCGGCCCAGAGCCTCTCCCACGTCCGCCCAGTCCGCCGGCTCGGTCATCACCGGTTCGACCGGGGAGCGGTCCTCCGGTCCGGGGGACAGGGCTCGGGCCCCGGCAGGCACACCGGTGAGTACGGGCGCAAGGGCGGCCGCGGCCGGCATGCGGCGTTGGGACGCGATGGGTCGGGAGCGGGTGTCCTGCTGTCGCTCGTCAGCCATGTCATATGCCTCCTGGCGCGATGGAAGCACAGGAGACCTCCCGGACCGCTGATCGGCACAGCCACGTCCCGCCAGGTGGGCTAACTGGCTGCCGCCGATGGACCGCGGCCGTGCCACAGCTCGCCCCTGTCACCGAGCGGGCCGGGTGGCGAGGGAGTACTAGAACACGAAGATCAGGACACCTCCGCGGTTGACGAAGAACCCGTGGTGGTCGAAGCGGAACCCGTTGTGATCGAAGCGGTGATCGAAGCCGAACCCGTTGTGATCGAAGCGGTGATCGAAGCAGCCTCCGCCCCACCGGTCACCACGGTCGCCGCACCAGTTCGTGGTCACATGAGCGTGCACGGCAGGGGTTGCCGCTGAGGCCGTGCCCGCCGCGCCGATCGCGGCGCCACCGGCCATCAGAATGCCGACCGCGGACACCGCGGCGAGACGCGTCACGCGTTGTACTCGCATGATGGATGCACCTTTCCTTCCGTGGAGGAGCGGCGCGGTCGCAGGTGTCGCGCATACGTACGGGAATCACGTCTCGCAGCCAAGATCCCCGCGGTACGGAAACCAGCCGACCGGGGCGTACCCCCGAGGTGGGGCTCTCTACATGACTACGTTGACGGCGCCCTTTTGGATTGACCGTCGACGGTCCAGCCGACGTCCGGCGCGGTCGGGACGGCTGGTTCGTCGGCCGATTTGAGGGTATTTGCCTGGTATGAGTAATGCATCGATGTATTTGGCGGAACCCAGCGGTCTGCTCAGCCTCGGGCTGTTCCTGATCGCCGTGGCTCTCATCACGCTCCTGGCCGGCAGCTTCTGGCTGAGCTGCCGTATGCGGACCCGCGCACCGCGCCTGCCACGCCCGGAGGAGCAGCCGCACATGCCGCAGGACGGCCCGGTCCGCGAGGCGCGGGAGATCCGAGAGCCCGCCGAGATACCCAAGGTGGCCAAGGGCGGGCACGCTCTCACCCCGTACGAGCTGACCCATATGTCGACCCGTACGAGCTCGTCGCAGAAGCGGCAACGCTGGCACGAGGGCGGCAGCGGCTCGTTCGGCAGCGGCGGACTGGGCCACCACTGACGCTGGCGCCTCGGCCATACTCGAAGACGTCTCCGCCACACCCGAAGACGTCTCGGCCACCGCAGAAGAAAAGAGGCCCGCCACGAAAAGAGGCCCGCCGCCCTGTGGCCGACGAGCCCCTCATTCACGTGTGCGGGTCAGCCGGATCCCACGAAGAGCACCAGCAGCAGCCAGACCACCGGCGCCGTCGGCAGGAGTGAGTCCAGCCGGTCCATGATGCCGCCGTGGCCCGGCAGCAAGGTGCCCATGTCCTTGATGCCCAGGTCCCGCTTGATCATGGACTCGCCGAGATCGCCGAGCGTGGCGGTGGCCGCGACCGCGAGGCCGAGGATCAGCCCCTGCCACCACGTGCCGCCCTCGATCAGGAACTGCAGACACAGCGCGCCCCCGACCATCGCGAAGGTGACCGCTCCGAACAGGCCCTCACGGGTCTTGCCGGGGCTGATGCGCGGCGCCAGCTTGTGCTTGCCGAAGCGCCAGCCGATCGCGTACGCGCCCGTGTCGCTGACGACCGTCAGCAGCAGGAACGTCAGGACGCGGCGCGGACCGTCGTCGGCGGTCAGCATCATGGCCACGAACGTCGCCAGGAACGGCACGTAGAACGCGGCGAAGACGCCCGCCGTGACGTCCTTGAGGTAGCCCTCGGGCGGTTCCGTCATCCGCCAGACCAGGACCGCCAGCGCGGTGAGCGCCATCGCCACCCACGCGCCCTCGGCCCCCCGGACGTAGCCGGAGACGACCATCGCCGCACCGCCGACCGCCAGCGGGACGAGCGGTGCCTTGATGCCCTTGCGCTCCTCGAGCCGTGATGTGAGCTCCCACAGGCCCACCACCACGGCGACCGCTATGACCCCGACGAACACGGCCTTGACGACGAACAACGACGCGACGATCACCGCGCCCAGCCCGACGCCGACCCCTATCGCGGCGCCCAGGTCGCGTCCCGCACTCTTCTTCTGCGGTGCGGGGGCGGGCTGTGGGGCGGGGCTGGGCATGGGCTCCTGCGGCTTCTGCGACGGGGTCCCGAGGGATCCCGCCTGCGGTGTGTCGTCGCGGAACAGGGGGCCACTCAGCCGAGCGGCCCCCCGGTCGTCATCCTGGTCTCCGCCGTGTGCGGGTACGCCGGGCACGATGGGCATGGGGCGAGTCTGCTGCGCGTTATGCGCATCGTATGCGGGACCCGCCGGGGCTGCCCCCTGGACAGGCCCCTGCTCGGACGGCCCCCAGTACCCGGCTTGTGGCGGCGCCCCCCAGGAAGAGTCGTTCATCAGACCTCGAGCAGCTCCGCTTCCTTGTGCTTGAGGAGCTCGTCCACCTGCGCGACGTACTTCGCGGTGGTGTCGTCGAGCTCCTTCTCCGCGCGGCGGCCCTCGTCCTCGCCGACCTCGCCGTCCTTGATCAGCTTGTCGATGGCGTCCTTGGCCTTGCGGCGGACCGAGCGGATGGACACCTTGGCGTCCTCGCCCTTGGTCTTGGCGACCTTGATGTAGTCCTTGCGGCGCTCCTCGGTCAGCTCGGGGAACACCACCCGGATGATGTTGCCGTCGTTGCTGGGGTTGACGCCCAGGTCGGAGTCGCGGATCGCCTGCTCGATGTTGCGCATCGCGCTCTTGTCGAACGGGGTCACCACGGCCATGCGCGGCTCCGGCACCGAGAACGAGGCCAGCTGGTTGATCGGCGTCAGCGCGCCGTAGTAGTCGGCCACGATCTTGTTGAACATCGCCGGGTGCGCACGGCCGGTGCGAATCGCGGCGAAGTCCTCCTTGGCGACCACGACGGCCTTCTCCATCTTCTCCTCGGCCTCGAGGAGGGTCTCTTCGATCACCACTTGCTCCTGCGTGTCTTGAGTAGGCCCGGCAGCTGCTCCTCGTCGGGGTGGCGGCCGGCTGCGTCGCGTCTTATTCCTGCACGGTTCCGGACCGGCAGGACATTGTCCATCCCCCGGTCAGGGTCCGTCCTCGGCCCGGGCTTGTCCCCGGCCGGGGTCGGTCCCGGTCAGCCCCGGCCGCTTTGGTCACCCACGAGTGTGCCGATCTTCTCACCCTTGACGGCCCGCGCGATATTGCCCTCCGCCAGGAGTTCGAAGACCAGGATCGGCAGCTTGTTGTCGCGGCACAGCGTGATGGCGGTCATGTCGGCGACCTTGAGGTCGCGGGTGATGACCTCGCCGTAGCCGAGCGAGTCGAACTTGACGGCCTCGGGGTTGGTCTTGGGGTCGGAGTCGTAGACCCCGTCCACGCCGTTCTTGCCCATCAGCAGGGCCTCGGCGTCGATCTCCAGGGCGCGCTGGGCGGCGGTGGTGTCGGTGGAGAAGTAGGGCATGCCCATACCCGCGCCGAAGATGACCACACGGCCCTTCTCCAGGTGCCGTACGGCGCGCAGCGGGATGTACGGCTCGGCGACCTGGCCCATGGTGATGGCGGTCTGCACGCGGCTGTCGATGCCCTCCTTCTCCAGGAAGTCCTGGAGCGCGAGGCAGTTCATCACCGTGCCGAGCATGCCCATGTAGTCGGAGCGGGCCCGGTCCATGCCGCGCTGCTGGAGCTCGGCGCCGCGGAAGAAGTTGCCGCCGCCGATGACTACGGCGATCTGGGCGCCGCCGCGCACGACGGCCGCGATCTCGCGGGCGATCTTGTGCACCACGTCGGGGTCGACGCCCAGTCCGCCGCCGCCGGCGAACGCCTCACCGGAAAGCTTCAGCAGAAAGCGGCCCGCGCCTTTGCCGTCGTCGGTCTTCTCGCCCTTGTCGGCCTGGGTGGTGGTCATGGAGATCTCCTCATGGTGCACATACGAAGAAGGCCATTGCCGGTGGGGTGTTGGCTCCCATACGCGGCAATGGCCTCCTCGTCAGATCTGCTGTCGTCCGTCACGCACGCGCGCGTGTCGGCGTACGCGGACGACTGCTGCCGACCCTATAGGGGCCGCGCGTCGATCGCGGTACGGACTCAGATGCCGACCTTGATGCGCACGAAGCGCTTCAGGGTGACACCGGCCTCGTCCAGGACCTTCTGAACGGACTTCTTGTTGTCGAGCGCGTACGGCTGACCGAGGAGGGTGGCCTCCTTGAAGAAGCCGTTGACGCGACCCTCGACGATCTTAGGGAGGGCGGCCTCGGGCTTGCCCTCGGCGCGGGTGGTCTCCTCGGCGACGCGACGCTCGGACTCGACAACCTCGGCCGGGACGTCCTCCTTGGAGAGGTACTTCGGCGCGAAGGCGGCGATGTGCTGCGCGACACCCTTGGCGAGGTCGGCGTCGGCCTTGTCCAGCTCGACCAGGACACCGATCTGCGGGGGCAGGTCGGGCATGGTGCGGTGCATGTACGCGGTCACGTAGGCGCCGGAGAACTGGGCGAAGCGGTCCAGGACGATCTTCTCGCCCAGGTTGGCGTTGGCCTCGTCGACGAACGCCTGAACCGTCTTGCCGGGCTCGATCTCGGAGCCGAGAAGCGCCTCGAGGTCGGCCGGGGAGGTCTTGACGACGTGCTGGGCGATCTCGTTGGCGACGGTCTGGAACTTCTCGCCCTTGGCGACGAAGTCCGTCTCGCACTTCAGCTCGACCAGGACACCGGAGGTGTTGTCGTCAGCGATGATGGAGACCACGGCGCCGTTCTCGGCGGAGCGGCCCTCGCGCTTGGCGACGCCCTTCTGGCCCTTGATACGCAGCGCCTCGACGGCCTTGTCGACGTGGCCGTCGGCCTCGTCCAGCGCCTTCTTGCAGTCCATCATGCCGGCGCCGGTGAGCTCACGGAGCTTCTTGACGTCGGCGGCGGTGTAGTTCGCCATGATTCCTGGAATCTCTCTCGAAGTCTGAAGATCTACGGGCCGAACGGCGGGGGCTCGGTGTGCCCCCGCCGTTCGTTACCCGAAGGGGTGAGGGGTCAGGCCTGCTCGGCGTCCGCGGCCGGGGCCTCGGCGACGGGGGCCTCGGCGGCCGGAGCCTCGACAACGGCCTCGGCGACAACCTCGGCCTGCTCGGCGTCGGCGACCTTCTCGGTCTCGGCGGAGGTCTGGACCTCGGCCTCGTCGGCCTTCTTCTCGCCCTCGAGCAGGTCGCGCTCCCACGCGGCGAGCGGCTCGCCCGCGGCCTTGTCACCCTCGGCCTTGCCGGCGCCGGAGCGGGCGATGAGGCCCTCGGCGACGGCGTCGGCGATCACGCGAGTGAGCAGGGTGACGGAGCGGATCGCGTCGTCGTTGCCCGGGATCTTGTAGTCGACCTCGTCGGGGTCGCAGTTGGTGTCGAGGATGGCGACGACCGGGATGTTGAGCTTCCGGGCCTCACCGACCGCGATGTGCTCCTTCTTGGTGTCCACGATCCAGACGGCGCTGGGCACCTTCTGCATCTCGCGGATACCACCGAGGGTCTTCTCCAGCTTGGCCTTCTCGCGCGAGAGCACGAGAAGCTCCTTCTTGGTCAGACCCGAAGCGGCGACGTCCTCGAAGTCGATCTGCTCGAGCTCCTTGAGGCGCTGCAGACGCTTGTAGACGGTGGAGAAGTTGGTGAGCATGCCGCCCAGCCAGCGCTGGTTGACGTAGGGCATGCCGACGCGGGTGGCCTGCTCCGCGATGGCCTCCTGCGCCTGCTTCTTCGTGCCGACGAACATGACCGTGCCGCCGTGGGCGACGGTCTCCTTGACGAACTCGTAGGCGCGGTCGATGTACGACAGCGACTGGAGCAGGTCGATGATGTAGATGCCGTTGCGCTCCGTGAAGATGAAGCGCTTCATCTTCGGGTTCCAGCGACGGGTCTGGTGACCGAAGTGGACGCCGCTTTCCAGCAGCTCCCGCATCGTGACGACGGCCATGGCCGTTCTCCTTGGTGTTCTCGGTTGTGCCGCGTGTGCCGGACGGCACTCGCGCCTGACGCCCGCGATGCGCCTTGCCACGAGGGACCGAGGGGCGCTGACACCGGCTTTTGATGACCGGATGTCGGGGCGTGCGAAGTCGACCCGGTGACCCGGATCGCCACGAGAAGTGTACGGGACCCGCGAGGTGCGGGGTGACGCCGCTGTCCACAACCGGCCGGTGGTCCACAGATCCCGGCCAAGATCCGTCCGATGCGGGACCGTTCTCGCATGCGAGCGAAACGATGTGTGCGTACGTGGCTGGGGTTGCTGTTGGGAATGACGGTGACCGTTCTGGGTGCCCTGACCCCCTCAGCCCTGGCCCGGGCGAACGGTCCGGCGCCCCCGACTCCCGCCGGTCCACCGGCCCCGACTCCCGCCGGTCCACCGGCCTCCGACACGACGGTTGCGCCTCTCGCCCGTCTCTGGCCGGTGGGTCTGCGCCCCTCGGTCCTGCGCGGCTGGGACCCGCCGGCGACGCCGTACGCCCGCGGCCACCGCGGGGTGGACCTCGCGGCGCCCCCGGGTGCCCCGGTCCGCTCCGTCGCGGCCGGCCGCGTCTCCTTCGCGGGGCGCGTCGCGGGCCGTGGAGTGGTCGCCGTCGAACTGGCGGGCACGGGCACTCCGCCCCTGCGCACGACCTTCACCCCCGTACGGGCGACAGTGCGCCAGGGCGACGAGGTGGCCGCGGGCGAGGTGCTGGGCACGCTCGAACCGGGCGACGCCCACTGTGGAACATCATGCCTGCACTGGGGCCTGCGCCGAGACAGAACCTACTTGAACCCCCTGTCCCTGCTCCCGCCCTGGCTCCTGCACAGGGGTCCGTCCCGCCTGCTCCCGCTGACAGGGGCCCAGAGACAGCCGTCCGGGTCCCCGGCCCACATGCCCTGAGAAACCGGCAGAGCACTCGCCGCCACGCCGACAGGCGCACGTGCGATCGGAAGCGGGGCCTCGATCCGCAAGGGGCACTCCGCACGGGGCCACGCAGTGCGACCTGCCCCGATGCCGGGCACCCGGCGTACAGGTGCTCAGCCCCGTACGCCTCGTAGTGCCATCCCCACCGCGGCGTCCGTGATCGTGCCGGGATCCTCCGCGGCCCCGAGCTCGATCCTCCGTACCGCCGCGTCGACCACGCCCTGAAGCAGCATCGCGGCCAGCCGCGGCTCGGCGTGGCCCATCTGCCGCAGCGCGTCGACGATCATCGCGACCAGCCCGCCGTGCGCCGCGCGGATCTTCTCCCGGGCCCCGGCGTCGAGCTCACTCGCGGAGATGGCCACGACAGCCCGGTGCCGCCGGTCCCCGACCAGCGCCAACTGCTGCCGGACGTACGCCTCGACCTTGCCCTCGGGCCCGTCCGCCGCGGCCATCGCCGACGAGACCTCCGCGGCCCAGACCGGAAAGTCCACCTCGCACAGCTCTTCGACCACAGCCGCCCGGGACCGGAAGTACTCGTACACGGAAGACCGCGCGAGCCCCGTGCGCTCCGCGAGGGCCGGGAAGGTCAGCGCCTCCGTCCCGCCCTCGGACAGCAGGGACCGGGCCGCGTCCAGCAGGGCGGCTCGCTGCATCGACCGGTGCTCGGCCACGGAGGCCGCTCGAATCCTTGGCACGCACTCCACTTTACGGACGGACCGCCCCGAACGGCAGCCACTCCCACCACCGAAAGGAACGCGCCAGGGAGTCGGAGTGACCAGGCAGGGACGATTCAGCAGCCTGCCCCGCTCGAGGTCAGCGCCCGAAACTCGCCAACTTGGCGCGCAGCTGCAACACCGACTTGGTGTGGATCTGACTCACCCGGCTCTCCGTCACTCCCAGCACGTTCCCGATCTCCGCGAGTGTCAGACCCTCGTAGTAGTAGAGCGTGACCACGGTCTTCTCCCGCTCCGGCAGCGTGTTGATCGCCCGCGCCAGAAACCTCCGCAGCTCCCGGTCCTCGGCGACCTCCACCGGATTGTCCGCCGCGGTGTCCTCCAGCGTGTCCATCAGGCTCAGCCGGTCACCGCCCTCACCGCCGACGTGCAGCAGTTCCTCCAGCGCCACCACGTTGGCCAGCGACAACTGACTGAAGACCGCGTGGAGATCCTCCACCCCGATCCCCATCTCGGCGGCCACCTCGCCCTCCGACGGCGTCCGCCGCAGTCGCGCCTCGAGCGTCGCGTACGCCCGCTCCACATTGCGCGCCTTCTGCCGCACCGAGCGGGGGATCCAGTCCAGCGCCCGCAACTCGTCGATCATCGCGCCCCGGATCCGCGTGATCGCGTACGTCTCGAACTTGATCTCCCGCTCGATGTCGAACTTCTCGATCGCGTCGATCAGCCCGAACACCCCCGACGAGACGAAGTCGGCCTGCTCCACATTGGCCGGCAGACCCACGCTCACCCGGCCCGCGACGTACTTCACCAGCGGCGAGTAGTGCAGGATCAACTGCTCGCGCAGCCGCTCGTCCCCTGTCGCCTTGTACGACCGCCACAACTCGTCGAGCGTCGAGGGAGCGGGCGGCCGCACGCTACCGCCGTCGCGGGCGGCTGGGGGGATCGCCGCCCGATCGGACCCGGAGGTGTGCTGGGGCATTCGTCGCCTTGTGCCGTTCTGCCGTGAACTGGGGGTACCTGGGTGCGCTGTCGCGCTGATGTCGAGTTGCCTGTCCTGCGTCGGAATCCACGTGAGCGTAGCGTGACTGGAGCGTCGCAGTGCGCGAAGGGGAGCGGATCAGTCGTGCGCAGATACGTTCCGCTGTGTGCCCCTCGGGGGCATGTTCGTCGCCCTCCGTGATCACCGAGGGACATCAACTGCGGGAATTACCAAGGCTGTCGGCGTTCGCCCGGACGGCCGAACACGCTCGGTCAACACCCGCGATGATCATCACGGACCGAGATCGTTGCCTGGCGTGTCAACTTCCAGCCGTCGCCGTGTCGTTCGACGTAACCAAGTGATCGGAGTTCGTACAGTCTCCCGACCGCGTCGTCCGTGGTGGTCCCCGCCTCGCGGGCGATCTCCTCCGCCTCCGCCGGACCGCGCGCCGGCAGCGCGGCCAGCACACGTCCGGCGCCCGGATCCAGCAGGTCACGCGGCAGCACGGGCCCACGCCGGTCGGGGGCCAGCTCGCCGATGTCGCCCACCAGCTCTGTGACGTCCGCGGCGTCCGTGACCAGGACCGCTTCCCCACGCAGCAGCTCATGCACCCCGGCCGACAGTCCACTGGTGACGGGGCCCGGCACCCCCATCGCGAACCGTCCCAGCCGCTGCGCCGCCCGCGCCGTGACCAGCGCGCCACTGCGGTACGCGGCCTCGACGACCACCGTCCCCCGGGTGAGCGCGGCGATGACCCGGTTCCTGAGGATGAATCTGCTCGGCGTGGGATGGTCACCGGGCGGCAACTCCCCGACGACCAGTCCCTGTTCGGCGATCCTGGAGATCAACTCGGTGTGTCCGCGCGGATAGGGCCGGTCGACTCCGCAGGCCAGCACGGCGACGGTCGCACCGCCCGCCCCGAGGGCACCCCGGTGCGCGGCGCCGTCCACCCCGTAGGCACCGCCCGACACGACCACCCAGCCACGCTCGGCGAGCCCGGCGCCGAGCGTGGCCGCCACGTGGGCGCCGTACTCGGTGCAGGCCCTCGCTCCGACCACGGCGACCGAGCGCAGTGCCCATATCCGCAGGCTGGGCCGCCCCCGTACCCACAGGCCGGTGGGACGTGTGTCGCCGAGGTCGTCGAGCTGCGCCGGCCACTCGGGGTCCCCCGGGCACACGAACCGGGTCCCCGCCTCCCGCGCCACCGCGAGGTCCCGCTCCGGGTCCGCCCGCTCCGCCCGGGCCCGCAGCCCCGCCCAGCGCTTGTCCGTCACTCCCCGTGGTTGCTCACCGCCCGCGACGAGCCGCCGGACCGCCTCCGCGGCACCGACCGCACGGAGCCAGCGCCCGCACGCCTCGTCGCCCGGTTCGATCACCCGCGCGAGGAAGGCCCGCTGAAGCCTTTCGTCCTCCTGGCTCACGACAGCGCGCCGATCGCCATCGGCACCCCACGGGGGACGCCGGTGCGCAGTTGCAGGGCGAGGGCGACGTCCGTCGCGCCGGGTCGGTCGTGTCCCACCAGGTCCGCGACGGTCCAGGCGACACGCAGCACCCGGTCCAGGCCACGGGCGGTCAGGGCACCTCGCTCCAGGCTGCGCTCCGCCTCGTCCATCGCGCCCAGGGACGCGTACCAGCGGCTGCGCAGCTCCCGTCCCGGCACTTCGCTGTTCGTCCGCCAGGGCGTGCCCGCCAACCGCGCGGCGGCCCGCTCCCTGGCGGCCCGCACCCGGTCGGCGACCGTCTCGGTGGATTCACCCCGGGCACCACGCTCGGTCAGCTCGGCGCGGGTGACGCGGTCCACCTCGATCCGCAGGTCGACGCGGTCGAGCAGCGGCCCGGAGAGCCGGGCCTGATAGCGGCGGATCATGGAGGACGGACACTCGCACAGGTCGTCCCGTTGCGAGAAGCGGCCGCACGGGCAGGGATTCGCCGCCAGCACCATCTGGAACCGCGCCGGAAACCGCACCACCCCCGCACTGCGCGCGATCACCACATGCCCCGCCTCCAGGGGCTGGCGCAGCGCGTCGAGGGCCCGGCTGCTGAATTCGGGCGTTTCATCCAGGAAAAGCACGCCTCGATGAGCCAGGGACACCGCGCCCGGCCGTGCGATCCCCTGGCCGCCGCCGACGAGGGCCTGCATGGTCGCCGAGTGGTGCGGGGCGCAGTAGGGAGCGATGTCGACCAGAGGTTTGCCCGGTGGCAGCAGGCCGGCGACCGAATGGACGGCGGTGACCTCCAGGGATTCGCCCTGGGTGAGCGGCGGCAGGATGGCCGGCAGCCGCTCGGCGAGCATCGTCTTGCCCGCTCCTGGGGGACCTTCCAGGAAAAGGTGGTGCCCGCCCGCCGCCGCGACCTCCACGGCGGTCCGTGCCGAGTGCTGGCCCACGACGTCGGCGAGGTCATGGCCGTGGCCGTGCCGGGCCGCGCCCATGCTGTGCATGCCGGTGGCCGCGCCCGTGCCCGGCATCCGCAACCCCGCCATCAGCGGGTCCGGTCGGCCCTGCTCGTCCGGGTCCTCCTCGGGCACCGGTTCGTCCGTGAGCACCGCGATCAGCTGGCGCAGACTGCGCACCCCGAGCACCGAGATCCCCGGTACGAGCGAGGCCTCGGCGGCCGCGCACTCGGGCACCACCACCTGCTCGTACCCGGCGTCCGCGGCGGCCAGGACCGCGGGCAGCACGCCCCGCACCGGCCGCACACGTCCGTCCAGGCCCAGCTCGCCGATCATCACGATGTCGGAGAGCACCCGGGGATCGATGCGCTCGGCGGCTCCCAGCACCGCGCAGGCGACGGCCAGGTCAAAACCGCTGCCGCCCTTGGGTACGGAGGCCGGGCTCAGGCCGACCGTGAGTTTCTTCTGGGGCCACGCCGAGCCGGAGTTCACCACCGCCGCCCGGACCCGGTCCTTGCTCTCGGTCAGGCTCTTGTCGGGCAGACCGACCAGGGTGAAGGCCGCGACGCCCGGCTCCAGGTCCGCCTGGACCTCGACGACCACGCCCTCGACGCCCACGAGGGCCACCGCACAGGTACGTGCGAATCCCATCAGGCCACCCCTCGCGCGTGCTCGACCACGGGGGCACCACGGTCGGGGAGGACGACGCCGATCAGATCGATGCGGACGCCGCCGGGTGGTGCCCCGCCGTGTTCCTGGAGCCAGCGCTCGGCCAGGCCACGCAGGCGCTGTGCCTTGGCCGGGGTGACGGCCGCCATCGGGTGCTCGAAGGCCCCCGACTTGCGCGTCTTGACCTCGCAGACGACGAGCGCGTCGCCGTCCCGGGCCACGATGTCGATCTCGCCGGTCCTGCCGCCGCGCCAGTTGCGCGCCAGGACCGTCATCCCGGTCTCGGTCAGCCGCCGTGCGGCCAGATCCTCGCCGTACTTGCCCAGTGCGTTGCGTGCCTCGGGTGTGTTCATGTCGGCACCACCTCCGGCGCCAACACTGAGGCCACTTCGACCCGCTATTGGATCTTGGTGGACAAACGGCCGACTGTGGACAACTCCCTCACCCACACGAGGGTTCCTGGTCCGTTGTCAGCGAGGGATCCGGGTCCGTCGCCGGCCGTCTGTCATCGGCCACCCGTCATCAGCCGCCCGGCAGCTCCAGGTCGCTCTTGTTCAGCTCCTCGATATTCACGTCCTTGAACGTGAGGACACGCACCTGCTTCACGAAGCGAGCAGGTCGGTACATGTCCCACACCCAGGCGTCCGCCATGGACACCTCGAAGAACACCTCGCCCTGGACCGAATGCACCTGCATCTCGTAGTCGTTGGTGAGGTAGAAGCGCCGTTCGGTCTCGATCACATATTTGAACAGACCGACGACATCGCGGTACTCCCGATAGAGCTTCAGCTCCATCTCGGTCTCGTACTTCTCGAGGTCCTCGGCGCTCATGGCATGTTCCCCTTCAGCCGTGCGTCCCCCTATTGTGCGCCAGCCCCGCGAGCCCCTAGACGATTTCGGTGTCGAGGATCTCGGGCCTGGCCGGAGGACCCTCGTCGAGCAGCCTGCGCAGCAGCTCGGCGAGTCTGGTCGGATACACCGTCTCATGTGCCTCGGTCAGTTCCCGGCACGTCCACCAGCGCGCTCCGGCGACACTGCGCCGTTCCAGCTCCGTCAGCCCGGCGGCGACGGTTCCCTTCTGGGTCGTACGGGCCAGGAAGTACCACTCGTCCTGGTCCCAGCGGCGGCCCGCGAACGGGAACGAACAGGTCCGCTGCCACAGCACCGGGCCCAGGTCGACATCGGTGATGCCGGTCTCCTCCACGAGTTCCCGCAGTGCGGCCTCCTCGTGCGTCTCGTCGCCCTCGAGGCCGCCGCCGGGCGTGAACCACCAGTCGTCCGCCGGATCGTCCGGCTCGTGACCGTGCAGCAGCAGAATGCGGTCCTCCGCGTCGAGCAGCACGACCCGGGCCACCTTCCGTGGCCCGCCGGCGCCGGAGTCCGTGACAAAACCCCCGTACGACGCCTCAGGCGGCACCGGCCAGCTCCGTCCGCGTCCGGCCGCGCCGCCTCAGCCGCCCCGCGATCGGCCCGTACGCCGCCCCGCCCAGCACCAGCACCGCGCCGACCACGACGGCGGTCAGGACCAGCCGCAGCGGCCCCGGCGACGAGATCCCGCCGAGCTTCTCGAAGCCCGTGGGGCGTGCCAGCATGCCGTTCATCGGCCAGGCGACGGCGTCGACACGGCTCTTCACCGCGCTGCGCGCGACGGTACCGTTGAAGGCCTCGGTGAGGTGGGCTGTGGAGTCCAGTGAGCCGCTGCGCTCGTCACCGAGCAGGAAGAGCCGGTCCTTGGGCACCTCGATGGTCGGGATCTGCTTCGACTCCGCGGCCTGGCCCTTGGGGAGATACGGTTCGTCGATCTGCTTGCCGTTGACGGTCAGCTTGTTGTTCGTGCAGCACGCGACCGAGTCACCGCCGACCGCGACGACCCGCTTGACGATGAGCGTGTCGCCCCAGCTCTTCTGCTTGAAGACGATGACGTCGCCGCGCTTGACGTCATCGCCGTCGATCCGCTGGGCCAGAATGCGATCGCCCGCCTTGATGGTCGGCACCATCGACTCGGTCGGCACGGTGTACGGCTGGTATTCGATCGCGCCCCAGGCGAAGCCGCCGAGAAAGAGCACACAGCCGAGGGCCACGGCCAGCCCCGACAGCACGCTGCCGAGCCGCCCGCGGCCCTCGTCCGTACGACCTGACGTCCTGCTCATCCCAGTGCTCCCCCAACTCGGAGAATCGATCCCACGGCCCCACCTGCGGGCCGCGGAAGATCGGCGATCTGGGACGGCACCCTACCCGGCGGTACCCCGACCAGAAACCCTCGGGTTTCCGGCGGTAAGGCGACGCCTGCGCCACAGCACCAGCGGCACCGCGCCGGCCAGTCCGAGCGCGCCCGGAGCGGCGGCGCTGAGGTTCTGGTCGAAGGTGTCGGGAATCGGCAGTGTGTCCCAGCGGGTGGGCGGCCAGGCGATCACGATGGCGCGGCCGACGACATTGCCCACCGGCACGAAGCCCTGGTGACTGTCCTGCTGGTGATAGCGGGAGTCCAGCGAGTTCTGCCGGTGGTCACCCATGACCCAGATTTTGCCTTTGGGTACCGTCACCTTGAACTGGCCGCCCTGGTCGTCCACGCTGCACGGGGTGTTCCCGGCGTAGACGTACGAGGTCTCGTTCAGCGCCTTGCCGTTGACCTTCACCGGGCCGTTGCCCTTGCACTCGATCGTGTCACCGGCGACACCGATGACCCGCTTGATGAGGTCCTTCTCGTTGGCGGACGGCATCAGGCCGATCTTGCTGAGGAACGTCTGCACGGCGTTCGGGTTGGGCGTGGGCTCGCCCGCCAGCCAGTTGTCGGGGTCGTGGAAGACGACCACCTCGCCGCGCGAGGGCTCCGAACCGAACCACGGGGTGAGCTTGTCGACCAGGACCCGGTCGCCCTGCTGAAGGGTGTTCTGCATCGAGTCCGAGGGAATCGAGAACGCCTGGACCAGGAAGGTCTTGATCAGCAGCGCGAGAACGAGCGCGATACCGATGAGGAGCGGAAGCTCCTTCCAGAAGGAACGCGGCTTCTTGGGCTTCGGCTCCTGCTCGCCCTGCTCCTTCGTACCGCCGCCACCGTCCCCGGAGTCACTCCCGGAACCAGTGACGTCGTTCGTGGCCGGGGTGGCCGATCCGTCGGGTCGCTCCGGCTGCTCCTCGGGGCCACCATGTCCGGATCGTGCGCCGACCGCCAAATCCCCCACATCCACTCCTCACTCCGTGCCGCCGCCTGCTCCGGATCCGGCGCAGGCCCACCACTCCCATAACGAGCGGGAGTTCCGCAGGGCTCGGGAGCGGGATCAATCGATTGAGATCCGCGGACGCCACCCTATGCGACGGGCCGAGGGCGGTTGTCGACCCGCTCGGTACGGACGAGAACGTGTCCGGTTCCTTCAGACGGGTCCAGTGCCCGAAGGGCCAGGCGATGACCATGGCTCTGCCGACGACCGAGCTCTCGGAGACGGTACCGCCGTATTTCTCGGTGCGGTGGTAGCGGGAGTCGGCGGAGTTGGCCCGGTGGTCGCCCATCACCCAGAGACGGCCCTTGGGCACGGTCTCTTCGAAGGAGAAGTCCGACGGTTTGTTCCCGGCCTGGATGTACGTCTCGTTGAGCGGCATGCCGTTGACGGTCACGCGCCCTTGGGTGTCGCAGCACTTCACGGTGTCGCCGCCGACCGCGACGACCCGCTTGATCAGGTCCTTGTCGTTGTCGGAGGGCAGCAGACCGATGGCCGTCAGGCCCTCTTTGACCTGCTTGACGACGACGGGGTCGTTCTTCTTGGTGGTCTTCTCCCCGGCCAGCCAGTTGCCGGGGTCCTTGAAGACGACGACGTCGCCGCGCTCGGGCTTGGAGCCGAACCATGGCGTGAACTTGTCGACGAGCACACGGTCGCCGATCTGGATCGTGTTCTCCATGGAGCCCGACGGGATCACGAAGGCCTGGACGAGGAAGGTCTTGAGGACAAGGGCTATGAGCACCGCGACGCCCACGAGGAGAGGTATCTCCTTGACCGCGGAGCGCCGTCGGCGCCGCTTGACCTTGCGCTGGAGCTTGCGGCGCTCGGCACGGCCGGGCCGGACCGCGCCGCCGGCGGCGCGCCGGGTGCCGGTGGGCAGCAGGTTGTCGGCGACGTGGTCGGAGACTCCGCGTGGCCTGCCACGGTTACCCATGGGCACCGTCCGCGGCTGACACACGCGCGTAGGCGGCGGAACGCCGCAGCCGGGTCCAGTGGCCCGCGGGCCAGGCGATCCAGTCGGCCCTGCCGATCACGTCACCGACGGGGACCATGCCGCCGCCGGGGGACCCCAGATGGTCGCGGGAGTCGCTGGAGTCGCTGCGGTGGTCGCCGAGGAGGAACAGGCTGCCGTCGGGCACCACGACGTCGAAGGGGACATCGGACGGGCTGTTCCCCGGGTACAGAAACGTCGACTCGTCGACCGACCTGCCGTTCACTTGGAGCCTCCCGTCCTTGTCACAGCAGACCACGTGGTCTCCCCCCACACCGACGACGCGTTTGACGTAGTCCGCGTTCCCGAAATACCCAGTGCCGTCGAACACAACTACGTCGCCCCGCTGCGGCCCAGCACCAAAACGGTACGCCAACTTATTTACGAGAACGCGGTCCCCGATCCTCAATCCGCGCTCCATCGAACCGCTGGGGATCTCGAACGGCTGCATCACGAAGTTGCTGAACAGCACCACGAACAGCAGGCAGACCAGCACGGTCAGAGTGAACCGTCCACCTGGGAGCCAGTCCGCGACCCGGGCCACCAACGCGAAACGCGACCGTTCCTCCGGCCCCTCGACGTCCGAGATGTCCTCGGACTCGACAGGGCGGGAGGAGCGGTCGCGCTCCGTGTGCTGTGCTTCGGTGTCCATCGGAGCCAGATGTTATCCGGCGTCCATGTGAACCCCTTCGCGAGCTCAGTTGTCGCGCTTCTCCTTGATCTTCGCGGCCTTGCCGCGCAGGTCACGCAGGTAGTACAGCTTCGCGCGACGCACGTCACCACGGGTGACGAGCTCGATCTTCTCGACGATCGGGGTGTGCACCGGGAAGGTACGCTCGACGCCGACCGAGAAGGAGACCTTGCGGACCGTGAAGGTCTCGCGGACACCGGCGCCCTGACGGCGGATGACTACGCCCTTGAACTGCTGCACACGGGAGCGGTTGCCCTCGATGACGCGGACGTGGACGTTGACGGTGTCACCCGGGCGGAAGGCCGGGATGTCGCTGCGCAGCGACGCGCTGTCGACGGTGTCGAGCAGGTGAGACATTTCGTCTGCTTTCTTCGCTGATGCCACAGGTCATCAACGGGAGCTAGTTTTCCAAGAGGGTGCTGTCGCGTCGGGACGGTCGTCGTGTCCCCCTGTGGCAGGGGCGCCCGGTCTACGCAGACAACAGCGGCCTATTCTTCCACGGCCTCCGGCCTGCGCCAAAATCGACCGCCGGGATCCGGCTGCCAGCCCAGGATCGAGAGCATTTCGCGGTCCTTCTTGTCGAAGACGGAAGAGTCGCAGCGCTCGATGAGATCGGGCCGGTTCGCCGCCGTACGCCGCAGCGCCTCGTCGCGACGCCAGCGGGCGATCTTCCCGTGGTGGCCGCTGACCAGCACGTCGGGGATCTCGCGACCGCGCCACGCCGGGGGCTTGGTGTAGACGGGCCCCTCCAGGAGGTTGGCCATGGCCCCGGGGGCGAACGAGTCGTCCCGGTGGGACTCGGCGTTGCCGAGAACACCCGGCAGCAGCCGCGCCACGGCCTCCGTGACGACGAGTACGGCCGCCTCACCGCCGGCGAGCACGTAGTCGCCGATGGACACCTCGTAGACAGGCATCCGGGTCGCGTATTCGTCGATGACCCTTCGGTCGATGCCTTCGTAGCGGGCGGGCGTGAAGACCAGCCAGGGGCGCTCGGAGAGCTCGACGGCGAGTTCCTGGGTGAAGGGGCGTCCGCTCGGCGTGGGCACGACCAGGACGGGCCCGTGGGAGCCGGTCTCGTAGCCGTCGGCCAGGACGGAGTCCAGGGCGTCGCCCCAGGGCTCGGTCTTCATCACCATGCCGGGGCCGCCGCCGTACGGAGTGTCGTCGACCGTGTTGTGGCGGTCGTACGTCCACTCCCGAAGGTCATGGACCTGCACGTTCAGCTGCCCACGCGCGCGTGCCTTGCCGACGAGCGAGACGTTGAGCGGTTCCAGGTACTCGGGGAAGATCGTGACGACGTCGAGCCGCATCAGGCGTCGGCCCCTGAGGAGTCCTCGTCGCCCTTGGAGGAGGCGTTTTCCGCGTCCCTGGAGGAGACGATTTCCGCCTGGTCGTCGATCAGGCCCGGCGGCGGGTCGATGACGGCCCGCTGCTCCTCCAGGTCGATCTCGGTGACGATCTCCTCGACGAACGGGATCATGACCTCGGTCCCGTCGGGCCGCTCGACCACGAACAGGTCCTGTGAGGGCAGATGGGAGATCTCCGTGATCCGCCCGACCTCCACCCCGTCCTTGGTGACCACGTCCAGGTCCATCAGCTGGTGGTCGTAGTACTCGTCCGGGTCCTCCGGCTGCTCGTCCGGGTCGACCTCGGCGATCAGAAGGGTGTTGCGCAGCGCCTCGGCGGCGTTCCGGTCGCGTACGCCCGCGAAGCGCAGCAGCAGACGGCCGCTGTGCACACGGCCGGTCTCGATGGTCAGCGGTCCGGTGGAGGCCGGATCGGTGAGCAGGACGGCGCCGGGCCCGAGCCTGAGTTCCGGCTCGTCCGTACGGACCTCCACGGTGACCTCGCCCTTGATGCCGTGGGCGCGGCCGACGCGAGCGACTACCAGCTGCACTGTGCTTGATCTCCTGTCGATGTGCCTACGGCATTGGTTCGTAGACGACTACGGGCCGGGGACGGCTCGAAAGCCCTCCCCGGCCCGAGCCGGTGCTGCCTGTTACGTCAGCGGACGTGGTCCACGTCGACGAGGTCGACGCGGACACCTCGGCCGCCGATGGCACCCACGACGGTCCGCAGCGCGCGGGCGGTACGGCCGTTGCGGCCGATCACCTTGCCGAGGTCGTCGGGGTGCACCCGGACCTCGAGAACGCGACCACGGCGCAGGTTGCGCGAGGCGACCTGCACATCGTCGGGGTTGTCGACAATGCCCTTCACGAGGTGCTCGAGAGCCTCCTCGAGCATGCTCAGGCCTCGGTCGACTCAGACGAAGAAGACGCGGCCGGGGCCTCGTCCTTCTTCTCAGCCTTCTTCTTCTGGGTGATGGCCTCACCCTTGCCCTCGTCGTCGCCGCCCAGGGCGTCGAACGACGGGCGCGTCGCCTTCGGCTCGGCCACGAGCAGCGGAGCAGGGGCGGGCTCGCCCTTGAACTTCTGCCAGTCGCCGGTCAGCTTCAGGATGGCGAGAACGGGCTCGGTCGGCTGCGCGCCGACACCCAGCCAGTACTGCGCGCGGTCCGAGTCGACCTCGATGCGCGAGGGGTTCTGCACCGGGTGGTACAGACCGATCTCCTCGATGGCCCGACCATCACGGCGGGTACGGGAGTCGGCGACGACGATGCGGTAGTGAGGCGAACGGATCTTGCCCAGACGCTTCAGCTTGATCTTGACTGCCACGGAAGTGGTGTCTCCTGGTCTTGACGTGGTTGGGCACGGCGAGATGGCCGCGTGGGGTTGCGGTACCCGAGTGCCCGATGGACGCGTCAGCCGGAGGAGAGAGGGGTCCTGTGCGGCTGTCGAGTACAGCTAGCCATTGTGCCACACCCTGACGGGCCGCCTTCACGGGGCAGCGTGCGGCGACCCCCGGCGCCGGATGCCCGGCACCGGGGGTCGTCGCCGAGGTCGGCAGCGCGCACCGGCTCGGGCCGGGTGCCGCCGCGCGGGGCTGAGGCCGGCTGAGTACGGCTGCCACGAGCAGCCGTCTTCTCAGCTCGCCGCAGCGCCCACGACCTCGGGGATGCGGAACGGCTGCCCGCACCCTCCGCACATGATCGGCGCCTGCGCCAGCACGGACGGGACGACCCGTACGTTGCGGCCGCAGTCGCAGACCGCCTTGACCCGGACGCCTCCTCCGGAGGAGCCGTGCCGGGCGGCCGGGCCCCGGAACGAGCGGGCCGTGTCGGCGGCGGTCGCGGCGGTGTGCGCCTTGAGGGCGCGTTGCAGCCGCTCGATCGTCGGGCGGTAGCGCCGCTTCGCCTCGGGGTTGAGTGTGACCAGGGAGAAGCCACTACTGGGGTGTGGCTCCTCCGGGTGGTCGAGGCCAAGCTCCTCGGCGATGGCGAGGAATCTGCGGTTGTGGTACCGGCCGGCGCGCGAAGTGTCGCGGACTCCGCGGGCGGCTGCGATGCCATGGACTGCCTCATGCAGCAGTCGTTCGAAGGAGAGTTCGTGTCCGCAGGCGGACGACGACTCTCCGATCAGGGACTCTGGCGCGGCAAGATCGGGCAGTTCGGGGTGGTGCCGCTGAATGTCGGCCCACGCCCCTGCCAGCTCTGCGGCGAGAACAGGTGGTGTCGTGCTCACGTAATGACAACGAGCCGGGGGGCCTCTGTGTTCCTATTCCGGGCCATCCCAAATAATTTGCACGTACCCGTCAGTTGCCGCTGATGCGTCCGGACGAGGGCGGGTGCGCTGATCTGCGGAGAAGCCTCACAGCTCACGCCAAGCCGGTACGTAGTAACACGTACGCCCCGACGCATAGACGATGTCCGCACACCGGGGCACCTGTGGTCATCAGATGCGCAAGAGGCGTTTCGGCCTCCCTGGGGGCCTACTTAATAAGCGCGTGCGACGACCGCGACGTTACCCGGTGCGTCGTCGGCGTCGGGCACCGACCCGTCCACGGCGACCAGACACCGTACGGTCACCGAGTGCTCGGCGAGCTCGGCCTCGCCCTGTTCTCCGAGCTCGGCCCACGGAATGCGCGCCCAGCCGCCGGCGACGGCCGCCTCGACGGCCTCCTGGATGGTCGACACCTCGGAAGTGCGGGACTCCCGGCGCTCACGCGACTGCTTCAGAAGCAGCGCCTGGTCCTCTTCGAGGACGGTGGGGAGCAGTTCCACCAGAGCGTCGATGGCGACCGGCTCCTTGCCGCCGGGGATACGGCGGGCCAGCATCGCCGTGCCGTTCTCCAGGTCACGGGGGCCGACCTCGACGCGGACGGGGACGCCCTTGAGCTCCCAGTCGACGGCGCGCCGTCCGAACGGGACGTCGGTGCGGTCGTCCACATGGACGCGCACACCCGCCGCCTTCAACCGGTCGCCGATTTCGCGGACCTTGGCCAGAACCGCTTCGTCGCCCTTGATCGCGAGGACGACGGCCTGGATCTGGGCGAGCCGCGGCGGGACGCGCAGTCCGTTGTCGTCGCCGTGCATCATCACCAGGGCGCCGATCATGCGGGTCGTCGAGCCCCAGGAGGTCTGCCAGACCAGCTCCTGCTTGCCTTCCTTCGACAGGTACCGGGTGTTGAAGGCCTTGGCGAAGTTCTGGCCCAGCTCGTGGCTCGTGGCCATCTGGAGGGCCTTGCCGTCGCCCATCATGCCTTCGAGCGTGAGGGTGTTGATGGCGCCGGCGAAGCGCTCCTTGGCGGTCTTGCGGCCGGGGACGACATCCATGCCGAGGACGTTCACCATGAAGTCCTCGTACACCTGGCGGTGGATGTGGGCGGCGAAGTCGCGGGCGTCCTCGTACGTGGCGTGCGCGGTGTGGCCCTCCTGCCAGAGGAACTCGGACGTCCGCAGGAAGAGGCGGGGCCGCAGCTCCCAACGGACCACGTTCGCCCACTGGTTGATCAGCAGCGGCAGGTCGCGGTAGCTCTGCACCCACTTCGAGAAGTAGTCGTTGATGATCATTTCGGAGGTGGGGCGGACGACCGCGGGCTCCTCCAGCTCCTTGCCGCCGCCGTGCGTGACCACCGCGAGCTCCGGTGCGAAGCCCTCGACGTGGTCGGCCTCCTTGGCGAGGTACGACTGCGGGATCAGCAAAGGGAAGTACGCGTTCTGGGTACCCGTCTCCTTGATGCGGGCGTCCATTTCCGCCTGCATCCGCTCCCACAGCCCGTACCCGTACGGCCGGATGACCATGGAGCCGCGCACCGGTCCGTTGTCGGCCAGCTCGGCCTTGGCGATCAAATCCTGGTACCAGCGCGGGAAGTCGTCCGCCTGGGGCGTGAGAACGGGTGCCTTTGCCATGGCGCGATGGTACGGGCACATGTTGCCGGAATGTGAATTCTTGTGCCGCGCGCAAACAGCGCGCAAGCAGCGCGCCACAACCCCTGGACGGCGCGACGAGTGCGGAGTTACCTGACATACGGGGGAAGAGCGAGCGCACTGCACGGGGGCAAGGGAAACGGGGCGCAGCGGCAACTCTCGGCGGATTGGGGCGCTTTCGATGACACCTACGCTCGTGCGGCAACACCTACCTCACGCGGCCGCGCCGCCCCGGGTGGATCCGTGTGCACGCGCGCGTGACTGGGCCGAGATCCAGGAGCGGATGCTGGTGCCGCTCTACGAAGCCGTCTACGAGCGGCTCGAAGTGGGCGGCGGGACACGGCTCCTCGGCCTGCGCTGCGGTACCGGGCTGGCCCTTCTGATGGCGGCCTCCCGGGGAGCGGCGGTGACCGGCGTCGACTCCTCGTCGCCCGAACGGGTGGCACTCGCGCGGGAACGGTTGCTGCCGGACGAGTGGGGCACACGCGCGCGTGCCGACGCCCGGATCGTGGAGGGGTCCCCCTCGGACCTCACCGACCCGGCGGCGGCCGCGTACACGCTGGTGACCGCGTTCGAGCCGATCGGGTGCGCGCCGGGGGACGCCGAGGAGCTCGGGGAGCTGCTGTCGGCGGCGACTCCGCTCGCCGAGCGGGGGGCGGCCGTGGTGCTGGTCGGATGGGGGCCGCCGGAGCGGTGTGCCACGTCCGCGGTGCTGCCGGGCGAGGGGTGCGGGCAGGCTCCTCGCCGGGACGACCTGGAGGACGTCGCCCAGCGGGCCGGGCTCCGGCCGGACGGATCCGGGCGGGTGGCGTGTCCCTTCGGGTACGCGGATGTGGAGAGTGCGGTGCGGGGGTTGTTGTCGACCGGGCTGTTCGACGCGGCGGTCGGTGCGACGGATGTGGTGCAGGTCGGCAAGGAGCTGACGGAGGCGCTGCATCCGTATCAGCGCGGGGACGGCACGGTGTGGATGCCGAACGTCTTCCGGTACCTGATCGCACGCACGGGCTGAGGTCGCCGGGTCTCGCCCCCGCCGCCCCTGAGAGGGCGTGCGGGCAACCGCCTCACACCTCCTCCTTCTTCAGGCGCGTCACACCCGCGATCCGGTAGGCCTGTGCCTCCTCCAGCGTCTCGTTCGCCAGCAGCGCCTCCGCGAGGGCGTTCAGCTGGTCGCGGTGGTCGCGGAGCTTCTGGCAGGCCTCCTCGTAGCACTCGTCGACGATGCGCCGCATCTCGTGGTCGATGGAGTCGAGGGTGGCCGGCGCGGCGGCGAGGCCGTAGGCCTGCTGGGCGTCGTTGGGGAGGGCGGAGAGACGGCCGACCCGGTCGCTCATGCCCCAGCGGGCGACCATGCCGCGAGCGAGGTTGGTGACCTGTTCGAGGTCGTTCTCGGAGCCGGTCGTGATGACCCCGTAGACGACGTGTTCGGCGGCCATGCCCCCCAGGGCACCGATGATCCGACCGCGCAGGTACTCCTCGGTGTACGAGTACCGGTCGGTGTCCGGTGTCGAGAGCGTGACGCCCAGCGCGCGCCCGCGCGGGACGATGGTGATCTTGCGAACCGGGTCGGCGCCCGGCTGCAGCATGCCGAGAAGGGCGTGGCCGCTCTCGTGGTACGCGGTCCGGCGGCGCTCCTCGTAGGGCATCACGAGGGAACGCTCCGCGCCGAGCTGCACCTTCTCCAGCGCCTCGGAGAGGTCCGTCGGCGCCACCTCGTCCTGCTTGCGCTTGACGGCGAGCAGCGCCGCCTCGTTGGCGAGGTTGGCCAGATCCGCGCCGGTCATGCCCGGCGTCGTGCGGGCCACCTGGGCCAGGTCCACTTCCGGGGACAGCGGGATATCGCGGGTGTGGATCCGCAGGATCGCCTCACGGCCACGGCGGTCGGGGGGCGCGACGTTGACGATCCGGTCGAAGCGGCCGGGGCGGGTCAGTGCCGGGTCCAGGATGTCCGCACGGTTCGTCGCCGCGATGACGATGACGCCCTCGAAGCCCGAGAAGCCGTCCATCTCGGTGAGGATCTGGTTCAGGGTCTGCTCGCGCTCGTCGTGGCCGCCCATCGCCGAGCCGCCGGCCCGGGCCCGTCCGATGGTGTCGATCTCGTCGATGAAGATGATCGAAGGGGCCACTTTCCTGGCCTCGGCAAAGAGCTCACGGACCCGGGACGCGCCCACGCCCACGATCATCTCGATGAACTCCGATGCCGAGGCCGAGAAGAACGGAACGCCCGCCTCTCCCGCCACGGCCCGCGCGAGCAGGGTCTTTCCCGTGCCGGGCGCACCCGCGAGGAGCACACCTCTGGGCATCTTCGCGCCCATCCTGCGGTACGCGTCCGGATTCTTGAGGAAGTCGACGACGTCGTTCAGTTCGCCCTCGACCTCGTCGATTCCGGCCACGTCGGCGAAGGTCGTGCGCTGGGCGCCGGGCTGCAGTTCGACCGGTTTCGGGGGTGCCTTGCGGTGGAGCATGCCGCCCGGGCCGCCGAAGCCGGCCCGCAACCGTCGGGCGAAGAAGATCCACAGCAGCACCAGGAACACGATCGGGACCAGGGAGAGCAGCAGGTTGGAAAGGAAGCTGCGCTGCTGGACCACGGGTGAGGCGGTCACCGTGACGTGGCGTTTCTCCAGGTTCTGCCAGAGCTTGTCGTCCGCGAAGGACGGGCGCTGGGTCTTGAACTTGGTGTACTTCCCACCGCCGTCCGGATTGACCTTGGCGCTCTTGAGCTCGCCCTGGATGGCGTCGCCCTTGGAGTAGATCTTGCCGATGTTGTCGCTGTCCACCTGCTTGCTGAACTCCGTGTACGAGATCGTCGGCTCGTTGCCCTCGTTGTAGAAGGACAGCACCAGGACGGCGATCACGAACAGGACCACGGCAGCGGCGATCAGGCCTATCCAGCCGCCGGGCATCTTCCTTTTCCCGGAGGGTGGACCGGTCGACTCCGGTGGCGTTCCCTCGGTACGCCACGGTTGGTCAGGGTCCTTGCGCGGCGGCACAGGGTTGCTCATATTAGGACGTTACGACACGAGATGCCTGCCAGCATGCGCAGAAAAACCACTGGGGGCACCCCTCCGGCGAGGGGCGCCCCCAGTGACGTACGAGAACGACCCCGTACGGAAACGAACCGTCAGCCCATGAACTTCTTGAACTCGTCCGGCAGCTCGAAGTCCTGAGCCTGCTGCCCGGCGGGCAGACCGAAGGCGCCGCCCGACTGGGCACCGGCCTCACGGCGCGCCGCGGCCTCGTCCTCCTGCTGCTTGCGCTTCATCGGGTTGCCGGAGCGCTGCTTGCCCTTGGCGACCTTCTGCTTCTTCTTGGCGCGGCCGGGGCCGCCGCCCATGCCCGGGATCCCGGGCATTCCCGGCATGCCGCCGCCCTGGGCCATGCGGGACATCATCTTGCGGGCCTCGAAGAAGCGCTCCACCAGGTTCTTGACCGCGCTGACCTCGACACCCGAGCCCTTGGCGATACGGGCGCGGCGCGAGCCGTTGATGATCGTCGGTTCCTGGCGCTCGCCCGGCGTCATCGACTTGATGATGGCGGCCGTACGGTCGACGTCGCGCTCGTCGAGGTTGTTGATCTGATCCTTGATCTGGCCCATGCCCGGGAGCATGCCGAGCAGCTTGCTGATGCTGCCCATCTTCCTGACCTGCTCCATCTGGGCCAGGAAGTCGTCCAGGGTGAAGTCCTGGCCCTTCTTGGACGCCAGCTTGGAGGCCATCTTCTCGGCCTCTTCTTGGCTGAACGTCTTCTCCGCCTGCTCGATCAGTGTGAGCAGGTCACCCATGTCGAGGATGCGGGAGGCCATCCGGTCCGGGTGGAAGGCGTCGAAGTCGTCCAGCTTCTCGCCGTTCGACGCGAACATGATCGGCTTGCCGGTGACCGAGGCGATGGAGAGCGCGGCACCACCGCGGGCGTCACCGTCGAGCTTCGACAGGACGACGCCGTCGAAGCCGACGCCGTCGCGGAAGGCCTCGGCCGTGTTGACCGCGTCCTGACCGATCATCGCGTCGACGACGAAGAGGATCTCGTCCGGGGAGACGACGTCGCGGATGTCCGCGGCCTGCTGCATCATCTCCTGGTCGATGCCGAGGCGGCCGGCGGTGTCCACGATCACGATGTCGTGGACCTTGGTCTTCGCGAACTCCATGGAGTCCTTGGCGACCTTGACCGGGTCGCCGACGCCGTTGCCCGGCTCGGGGGCGTAGACGGCCACACCGGCGCGCTCGGCGACGACGCTGAGCTGGCCCACGGCGTTCGGGCGCTGGAGGTCGGCGGCGACCAGGAGCGGGGAGTGGCCCTGGTCCTTGAGCCACTTGCCGAGCTTTCCGGCGAGCGTGGTCTTACCGGCGCCCTGCAGACCCGCGAGCATGATCACGGTGGGCGGGTTCTTGGCGAACCGCAGGCGGCGGGTCTCGCCGCCGAGGATCGTGACGAGCTCGTCGTTCACGATCTTCAGGACCTGCTGGGCAGGGTTGAGGGCCTTGGAGACCTCGCTCCCGAGTGCCCTCTCCTTCACGTTCTTGATGAACGTCCGGACGACCGGCAGGGCCACATCGGCTTCAAGGAGCGCGATACGGATCTCGCGGGCCGTGGCGTCGATGTCCGCCTCGGAGAGCCGGCCTTTCCCGCGGAGGTTTTTGAAAGTCGCGCTCAGGCGGTCTGAGAGGGTATCGAACACGGTGGCGTCGGTCCTCGGAGTCGGGGGCGGTTGGGTTGCCCTCCAGGGTATCTGCCCGAAAAGGGTTGGTGGCCCCTGCCCGGTGTGAATACCGGACAGGGACCGCGTTCTGTGAACGCGGACAGGACCGCGAGGTCACCCCCGCAGCATCTCCTCCAGCCCACGCGCCACCGAGACCACCTCCTCCGCCGGCAGGGGCGCGCCCTTGGGGCCGGTGACGTAGAAGGCGTCCACGGCGTTGGCACCGAGGGTGGACACGTGCATGCTGCGCACCCGTACGCTCGCTTCCTCCAGGGCCCGGCCGATGCGGTGCAGCAGGCCAGGAGCGTCGTGGGCGCGGACCTCGATGACCGTCGCGTGGCGGGAGGCGGCCGAGGCGACCGTCACCCTGGGCGGCGGCGCGATCGTGCCCCGGCGGCGCGGATAGGCGGCGTCGCGCTCCGCGAGCCGGGCCGCGATGTCCAGGGACCCGTCCAGGGCGCGCACGAGGTCGGCGCGCAGCCGGGCGGCCTGGGGTAGGGAGCCGTACTCGGCGGCGACCCGCCAGTTGAGCAGCAGCACCGAGCCCTCGACGCCGTCGGGCAGGTCCAGGGCACGCAGCTCGGCCGTGCGCACGGTCAGGCGGTGCATCGCGAGGACACCAGCGACCGTGGGGAGCACTCCGGGCTGGTCGGGTACGGCGATGAGCAGTTCGACGCCCAGGGGCTCCGGATCGCCGGTGGGTTCCTCCTCGGTGGGCGGTTCGGTCTGTGCGCGCAGTGCCAGTACGGGCCCGCCGGTGCGCAGCGCCTCGATGGCGAGCCGCTCCTGCTCGGCCGTGGGCGCGGTGGCCTCCGGCTCCTCGGGGACGTCTCCGGCGAGCACGGCGGCGACCCGCTTGACCAGGTCGGCGACGAGGGATCCGCGCCAGGAGGACCAGGCCGCAGGCCCGGTGGCCAACGCGTCCGCCTCGGTGAGGGCGTGCAGCAGCTCGAGGGTGCCCTGCGATCCGACGGCCTCGGCGACCGAGCGGACGGTCGCCGGGTCCTCCAGGTCGCGCCGGGTCGCGGTGTCGATGAGCAGCAGGTGGTGGCGTACGAGGGTGGAGAGCACCGCCACGTCCGCACGGTCGAAGCCGATGCGGGCGGCCACGTCCCGGGCGATGATCTCGCCCGCGACGGAGTGGTCGCCGGGCCAGCCCTTGCCGATGTCGTGCAGCAGGGCGGAGACGAGGAGGAGGTCGGGGCGGCCCACCCGCCGGGTGAGTTCGGAGGCGCGGACGGCCGTCTCGATCAGGTGGCGGTCGACGGTCCAGATGTGCACGGCGTTGCGCTGCGGGCGGCAGCGCACGCGTTCCCAGTCGGGCAGGAGCCGGGTGATCAGGCCCTCGGCCTCCAGTGCCTCCCAGACCTCGATGGTCGGGCGGCCCGAGCCGAGGAGCGTGACGAGCTGTTCCCGGGCCTCGGCGGGCCAGGGTGTGGGCAGTGGGCGCGCGACGGCTGCCATGCGCCGTACGGCGTGCAGGGAGAGCGGGAGCCCGGCCTGTGCGGCGGCGGCCGCGGCACGCAGCGGGAGCACGGGGTCGCGCTCGGGCCGTGCGGCGCGGGCGAGCACCACCTCGCCGTCCATCTCGACCACGCCCTCGGCGAGCGGTGAGCGCTCCGCGGCGGGCTTGGGCCCGCCGCCGAGCATGGCGCGCAGCCGCGGCCGCACGGCGCGCGACTTGAGCACGCGCCCCACCTCGCGCCAGGTGACGTCACTGGCGTACGAGACGACGCGCGCGGCCTCGTACACCTGGCGCAGAAGGGTGTCGGCGTCCAGGAGTCCGAGTTCGGCGGCGACCTGGTCCTGCTCCTGGAGCGCGAGGCGGTCGGTGGCGCGGCCGGTGGTCAGGTGGAGGGCGTCGCGGACGTCGAGGAGCCTGCGGCGGGCGTCCGCGAGGCCCTCACGGGGCGCGTCCGCGAGCCAGGAGGCGGCGACGGCGCGCAGGGCGGTGGCGTCGCGCAGGCCGCCGCGGGCCTCCTTCAGGTCGGGTTCCAGCAGGTACTGCAGCTCGCCCTGGCGCTCGGCGCGCTCCGCGCACAGCTCCTGGAGTTCGGGGAGACGTTTCGGCGCCTGGTTGCGCCAGTCGGCGAGGACGGCCGTCCGCAGTCCGGCGGTGAGGCCGAGGTCGCCCGCGATGTGGCGGGCGTCCAGCAGGCCGAGCTGCACCTTGAGGTCGTCGCCCGCGGTCTTACGTGCCTCACCCGGCGTACGGACCGAGTGGTCGAGGGCCAGGCCGAGGTCCCAGATGGGGTACCAGACGCGGTCGGCGAGGGCGGCGACCGCGCCCGAGTCACCGCCGTCGTGCAGGAGCAGCAGGTCGAGATCGCTGCGTGGGGAGAGTTCACCGCGGCCGTAGCCGCCGACGGCGACGAGTGAGACACCGCGCAGTCCCTCGGCTCCCGCGCCGAACAGGCCGGTCAGCCACTCGTCCGTGAGTTCGGCGAGGGCAGCACGGCGCGGCGGCCCGGACTGCGCCCCCTCCTGGAGGAGGCGCAGCCGGGCCGCCGCGTAGCCGCTGGGTCCCGAGTCCTCTGCTTCCGTGCGCATCTCCGTACTCGTCACCCAGTGGCTCCTGTTCTGATCTTCTGTTTAGAGCGCGTCCGGGCCGCGCTCGCCGGTCCGGACCCGGACGGCCGTCTCGACCGGGAGGGACCACACCTTGCCGTCACCGATCTTGCCGGTGCGGGCCGCCTTCACGATGACGTCGATCAGCTGCTCGGTGTCGTCGTCCTCGGCCAGCACCTCGATGCGGATCTTGGGGACGAGGTCGACGGTGTACTCGGCACCACGGTAGACCTCGGTGTGTCCCCGCTGCCGACCGTAACCGCTGGCCTCCGTGACCGTCAGACCGTGCACCCCGAAGGCCTGCAGGGCCTCCTTGATCTCGTCGAGCCGGTGGGGCTTCACGACGGCGGTGATGAGCTTCATGCGTCCACCTTCTTGCTCTCCGTACCCGCGAGGGCGGAAACCGAGCCGCCGACGATGCCGCCGCCCGCTCCACTGAAGTCGTATGCGGTCTCCGCGTGCTCGGCCTGGTCGATGCCCGCGATCTCCTCGTCCTCGGTGACCCGCATGCCCATCGTCTTGTCGATGATGTAGGCGAGGATCGCGGAGACGACCAGGGAGTAGCCGAGGACGGCGAAGACACCGGCGCACTGCTTCCAGAACTGGGTGAGACCGCCACCGTAGAAGAGGCCTTCGACCGTGGACTGGCCCTTGCCGCTGGCGAAGAAGCCGATCAGCAGGGAGCCGATGACACCGCCGACGAGGTGCACGCCGACCACGTCGAGGGAGTCGTCGTAGCCGAACTTGTACTTGAGGCCCACCGCCATGGCGCACACGACACCGGCGATGGCGCCGACGGCGATCGCGCCGAGCGGCGAGACCGCACCACCGGACGGGGTGATGGCGACCAGACCGGCGACCGCGCCGGAGGCGGCGCCCAGCGTGGTGAACGCGCCGTGGCGGATCTTCTCGTAGATGAGCCAGGCCAGCATGGCGGCCGCGGTGGCGATCTGCGTGTTGACGAACATCAGCGCGCCGACGCCGTCGTCGTTGCCGAGCCACGAGCCGGCGTTGAATCCGAACCAGCCGAACCACAGCAGACCGGAGCCGAGCATCACCAGCGGGAGGCTGTGCGGACGCATCGGGTCCTTCTTGAAGCCGACGCGCTTGCCGATGACGAGGATCACGCCGAGCGCCGCGGCACCCGCGTTGATGTGGACCGCCGTACCACCGGCGAAGTCGATCACGCCCAGGTCGAAGGCCCATCCGCCGGTGCCCCAGACCCAGTGGGCGACCGGGAAGTAGACGACCGTGGCCCACAGCGCGATGAACAGCGACCACGCCGTGAACTTCACCCGGTCCGCCAGCGCACCGCTTATCAGCGCGGGCGTGATGATGGCGAACATCAGCTGGAAGACCATGAAGACGAAGATCGGGATGGTGTAGCCCGGCCACAGCTCCGTCAGGCCGATGTTGCTGAGGCCGACCCAGTCCGAGGTCCAGCCGATGAACGAACCCTTGTCCGTGCCGAAGGCGAGGGAGAAGCCGTACAGCACCCACAGGATCGTGACGATCCCCATGCTGATGAAGCTCATCATCAGCATGTTCAGGGTGCTCTTGACACGGACCATGCCTCCGTAGAAGAAGGCGAGGCCGGGGGTCATGATCAGCACCAGGGCGGAGCAGATGAGCATGAACCCGGTGTTGGCGGCCGAGAGCTTGGGAGCTTCTGCGGCTAGCGTGATGGCTGGTGCCATCGGCGTCTCCTCGTCGTTGGTACGGCCCCGTGCGGGCGAAGCCTGAGCGGTCATGAGGGGTGGGCCGGTTATGCGCCATGAGATTGACGCAGCGCGGTTTCCGTCGACGCCCCTCGATGTTTCGCCGCAGTGACGAAGGCACCTCGTGTGTTACGCGTCCATGAACTGCCTGATGCCGGGCGGAGCGATCGTTATCGTGGCGCAACCTTCCCAGAAGGCAAACAAACCGGCCACGGCTGGTCGTCCGATGACCTGGCATGGGGGAGCCGAGTCGGGCAGTTCGGGACGACCGGCCGTGGCCGGGGTACTGGGATCGGACCGCTTGCGCGGCCCGGGCTCAGACCGCTTGCGCGGTCTCCGGAAGGTCGACGGCGAGCTGCTCGGTGAGGTCCACGACCTCGGCGAGGTCACCGAAGTCACGGACGGCCGTGTCGACCGTCTTTCGGATACGAGTGTTGACGCGCTCGGAGCGCACCTTCTTGGCGATCGCCATCGCATCCTTGGCCAATACCGCACTCTGCTCGGGCTCGCGCCGCAGCAGGTGCACGGTGGCCATGCCGATGAGATTGAGTGCGTACGAACGCTGGTGCTCGCCGTCCTTGGCGAAGAGGTCGACGGCCCGCTGCATCAGGGGCTCGGCGAGCGAGGCGTACGTGGGACTGCGGCCCGCGACATAGGCCAGGTCCCGGTAGGAGTGCGAGTTCTCGCCGTGCAGCTCGGCCGGCGAGAAGAAGCGGATCCAGTCGGGGTCCGGGTCGTCCCACTCGTGAACGTCCTCGAAGCTGTCCTCGGCCATCCGGACGGCCCGCTTGCACTTTCCGGGCTGGCCCATGTTCGCGTAGGCGCGGGCCTCCATCGCATACAGCATGGACTGGGTGCGCGGGCTCGCGCAGTCACGACTTCCGTACTGCGCCAGGTGAATGAGTTCGAGCGCGTCGTCGGGCCGGCCGAGGTGGATCATCTGGCGGCTCATGCTGGAGAGGATGTACGAGCCCAGCGGCTTGTCGCCCGCTTCCTTGGCGGCGTGCAGGGCGAGCACGAAGTACTTCTGCGCGGTGGGCTGCAGTCCCACGTCGTAGCTCATCCAGCCCGCCAGCTCGGCGAGCTCGGCGGCGACCTTGAACAGGCGTTTGCTGGTCGCCCCGGGCTGCGGCTCCTGGAGCAGGTCGGTCACCTCGTGCAGCTGGCCGACGACCGCCTTGCGGCGCAGGCCGCCGCCGCACTGGGCGTCCCACTGGCGGAACATCACCGTGGTGGACTCCAGGAGGTCCAGCTCGGGCTGGGAGAGCCGGCCGGGGCGGCGGGCGGCGGCCGGGGACTCGGGCTCCTCCTGGGGCGCGACGGGCGAGGGCACCAGCCAGCGCTGCATGGGTTCGATGAGGGCCGGGCCCGCGGCGAGGGCCAGCGAGCTGCCGAGGAAGCCGCGCCGCGCCAGCATCAGGTCACTGCGCGAGTACTCGCTGATCAGCGCCACGGTCTGGGGGCCGGTCCAGGGCAGGTCGACACCCGACACGGACGGTGACTGGTGGGCGGCGCGCAGACCGAGGTCCTCGACGGCGACCACACAGCCGAACCGCTCGGAGAACAGCTCGGACAGGATCCGCGGAATCGGCTCGCGCGGATTCTCGCCGTCCAGCCAGCGGCGCACCCGGGAGGTGTCCGTGGAGATGTGATTGGCCCCCAACTGGCGGGCCCTTCGGTTCACTTGCCGCGCCAGCTCGCCCTTCGACCAGCCACTGCGCACGAACCACGAGCCCAACAGCTCATTCGGGCGCTTGTCAGCGTTCATACCGCTTCCGCCGTTGCCGCCCACTGGAACGCCCCCATCCCTGAGACCACTTGTACGCTGCGTGCGCCAAGCCCTATCAGAATGCCGGTAAATACGGCCGCACGTCCGGTAGTTCTCACCCTTCGAACGGGAAGCCGACTTGCCTCCGGCATACCCACGAGTGCATACGTCCCCAGGGCTCGTGCACTCAAAGTAATCCTACGATCACGCGTCCAGCCATGGCGATCCCGGAAACGCCACCATTCGCCACCCCTTCGAATGAACTCCGGATCACCTGTACGCGATTCACTTGACATAGGGCAGCCAGAAGTGGCGGAACGATGCATTCGGGGGCGCACGCCGCCGAGCGCACCACCCAGGACACTTCCAGACGCCGCCAGGATCGCGTCGGCAGCCACGCGACACCCGGAGACATGAACACACTGAGTGACGCGCCGCGTTCATCGCGTAACCATCGGCACGTCGGACCCGTTGGAGGGGGCATGGGCTTCACGATCGGCAGCAGTCGGGGGATGCGCGAAAGCCGGCCCGGCACCCGTCGCCGCGGCCGCTCGTCGGAGTGCACCGCCGTGGCCGAGTTCACCGGGCTGTGGGGCTGGGACGTGGTCCCCGGCGCCCGGGCCGCCGCGGGCACGTGCTCGTGCGGCAGGACCGACTGCCCCGCGCCGGGGGCGCATCCGCTGGACTTCGCGCCATTGCTCGAAGCGGGCGCCACCCTCGACGAGGTCTCCGAGACCTGGAGCGAGTTCCCCGGTGCCGCGGTGATGCTGCCGGTCGGCCGCGCGTTCGATGTGATCGAGGTCGCCGAGGCCGCCGGGCGCCGCGCGCTGGTCCGCCTGGAGCGGATGGGGCTGCCCACCGGGCCGGTCACCGCGACCCCGGACGGCCGGGCCCACTTCTTCCTCGCCCCCGGCGCCGCGGCCGAGCTCCCCGAGCTGCTCTACCGGATGGGCTGGGACGACGCCTCCCTCGACCTGCACGGCCTCGGCCCCGGTACGTACGTCACCGCCCCGCCCTCCGACCGCGCCGGCCTCGGCCCGGTCCGCTGGCTGCGCTCCCCCGCCCTGGACTCGGCGACGAAGCCGCCGCAGGCACGGTTGCTGCTGGGGACGCTGGCGTATGTGGCGCACCGGTCGCGCGCGTAGCCCTTGCCGCTGCCGCTGCCGCTGCCGAGATGACCGACACATGACGAAGCGCCCGCCTCCAACTGCACCTTGGGGGCGAGCGCTTCTTGCAACCTGCTGAACGTCAGTAGGCTGACTACTCTCCGATAAGGGCGTCAACGAACGCCTCCGGCTCGAACGGCGCCAGATCGTCCGCGCCCTCGCCCAGACCCACCAGCTTGACCGGCACCCCCAGCTCGCGCTGGACCGCGATCACGATGCCGCCCTTCGCGGTGCCGTCGAGCTTGGTCAGCACGATGCCGGTGATGTCGACGACCTCGGCGAAGACGCGGGCCTGCACCAGACCGTTCTGGCCGGTCGTGGCGTCGAGGACGAGCAGCACCTCGTCGAGCGGGGCGTGCTTCTCGACGACACGCTTGACCTTGCCGAGCTCGTCCATGAGGCCGGTCTTGGTGTGAAGTCGTCCGGCGGTGTCGATGAGGACGACGTCGGCACCCTCCTCGATGCCCTCCTTGACCGCGTCGAAGGCGATCGAGGCGGGGTCGCCGCCCTCGGGGCCGCGCACGGTACGGGCGCCCACGCGCTCGCCCCAGGTCTGCAGCTGGTCGGCGGCGGCGGCGCGGAAGGTGTCGGCGGCGCCGAGCACCACGTTCTTGCCGTCGGCGACGAGTACACGGGCGAGCTTGCCGGTGGTGGTGGTCTTCCCGGTGCCGTTGACACCGACGACCATCACGATGCCCGGGGTGTCGAGAGGCGAGTCGGTCTTGACCTCCCGGTCGAACTCGGGGACGAGGAGCTGCAGCAGCTCCTCGCGCAGCAGGGTGCGCAGCTCGTCGTGCGTTCGCGTACCGAGCACCTTCACGCGCTCACGCAGCCGCTCGACCAGCTCCTGAGTGGGCTGCACGCCGACGTCGGCGGTGAGCAGGGTGTCCTCGATCTCCTCCCAGGTGTCCTCGTCGAGGTGCTCGCGCGAGAGGAGCGTGAGCAGCCCCTTGCCGAGCGCGTTCTGCGAGCGGGAGAGGCGGGCACGCAGCCGCACCAGGCGCCCGGCGGTCGGCTCCGGGATCTCGATCGCGGGAGCTTCGACAATGGGCGAGGGTTCCTCGACGGCGACCGGCGCCGTCGCCGAGCCGTCGGGGAGATCCACCTCCTCTATCGTCCGGCGCGCCTCGTCGCGCGGGGTCTCGGCCTCGTCGCCGACGTGCGGTTCGGCCGGAGGGGCGGTGATGTCGGGCGTCGTGGGGGGCGCCGGGGGCAGCGGCTTCCTGCGGCGACTGCCGATGAGGAGCCCGCCGAGTGCGCCGATCACGACCACGGCGATGACTACAGCAAGGATGACGGTTTCCATAACGCTCCCCAGTATCAGCCATCCCCCTCTCCGGAGGGATTCTCCGTGTCATCGGAGGGATTCCGTGGCTTCCTCCGAGAACATGCATCGTAAAAGCATAAAAACAAGACAAAGTATGCTTAATTTCCATGAGGACCACCGACCGCTCCGATGGCGCCCTCGACACACACGCGCACCACGTTCTGGAAACCCGGGGCATCGAGCCCGTCCCCGACTCCGAGCGGCACGCGAAGACCCGCGAACTCCTTCCCACCTGGATCGCCGCCAACATCACCGTCCTGCTGCCGGCCATGGGCGCGACCCTGGCCGTCGCCTACGGACTCAACTTCTGGCAGGCCCTGGTCGTCGGCCTCGCGGCGCCGATCCTGTCGTACGGCCTGGTGGGTCTGGTCGGCATCGCGGGCAAGCGGGGCGGCGCTCCCGGTATGACCCTGTCCCGCGCGGTCTTCGGCCAGCGCGGAAATCTGCTGCCGGGTTCGTTGATCTGGATCGCCCGCTGGGGCTGGGAGACGATCAACGCGGTGACTGGCTCCTACGCCCTGCTCACCGTCCTGAACGTGGTCTTCGGCATCAGGAGCAACACGTTCCTGATCGTCGCGACGCTGCTGTTCTTCGTGGTCGCGACGTTCGCGATCTCGGGCCTCGGCATCAGCGCCGTCCGGACGTGCAGCAGGTGGGCGACGTGCCTCTTCGGCGGCTTCTCCGTGCTCGTTCTCGGACATCTCGTCGCGGACACGGACTGGGGCAGTGTCTTCGGGCGGCCCGCGGGCCCTGCCTCCCTGATGATCACGGGGGTCGGTCTGATCGCGGCGGGCGGCATCAGCTGGGCGCCGACGGCGCCGGACTTCACGCGCTATCTGCCGCGTACGGCCTCGTCGGCGGCGATCGTCCGCAACTCCGTGGGCGGCGCCGGCATCGTCGTACTCCCCCTGATCCTGATGGGCGCCGTGATGGCGGTCTCGACGCCGGGCCTGGCCTCGACCGCCGACCCGGTCTCCTTCCTCGGCGCGACCCTGCCGCTGTGGATCGCGGTGCCCTACCTGCTCATCGCCCTGGTCGGCGTTCTGCTGATCAACGCGATGTCGATGTACTCGGCGGGCTTCACCGCACAGACCCTCGGCATCAAGGTGCCGCGGCAGTGGGCGGTCCTGGTCAACGCCGTGATCTCGCTGGTCCTCGGCGGCGTCCTGATGCTGGTGGCGACCTCCTTCGCGAGCTCGTTCATCGCGTTCCTGTCGCTGCTCGCGGTCGCGTTCTCGGCCTGGGTCGGCGTCTTCGGCGCGGACATGGTGCGCCGCGTGGAGTACGACGCCAAGGCCCTGCTCGACACCACGCGCACCAGTGCCTACTGGTACCGGGGCGGCTTCAGCCCGGCCGCGGTCGCCGCGTGGGCGCTGGGGCTCGGCTCGGGCCTGCTGTTCACCACGTCCGACTGGTTCACGGGTCCGCTGGCGTCGAACAACCCCGTCGGCGAGTACGGCCTCGGCTGGGTGGCGACCAGCGCGGTCTCCTTCCTGCTGTACGTGGTGCTGCCGAAGCCCGCGGTGGCGCCCGCGGCGCAGCCCGCGAAAGGTTCCGCGACTATGGCTGTCTGACGCCCTGTCAGCTACCGTCCCCCTCCACACCGAAGGGGGGCTTCCATGCCCGTAACCGTCGTGCGCTTCAACCTCGTCGACCCCGCCGCCACCCCCGCGTCGCTGAGCGCCCGCTACAAGGCGGCCATCGAGATGTCCGCCTACGCCGACGACCGCGGCATCACCACCGTGCAGACCGAGGAACACCACGGCGTCGCCAACAACTGGCTGCCCTCGCCGTTCGCGTTCGCGGGCGCGGTCTTCGGAGCGACCCGCCACCTCGCCGTCACCGTCTCCGCGGTCATCGGCCCGCTGCACGATCCGCTGCGCCTCGCCGAGGACATCGCCGTACTCGACCTGCTCAGCGGCGGCCGCCTCGTCACCGTCGCGGGCATCGGCTACCGGCCCGAGGAGTACGCCCTGTTCGACGTCGACTGGAAGCGGCGCGGGGCACTCCAGGACGAGCTCCTGGAGACGGTGCTGAAGGCGTGGACCGGCGAGGAGTTCACCTACCGGGACCGTACGGTACGCGTCACACCGCGCCCGTTCTCCGATCCGCACCCCCTGCTGCTGGTCGGCGGTTCGTCCAGGGCCGCGGCCCGGCGCGCCGCCCGGCTCGGGCTCCCGTTCTTCCCCAGCGCGCACCTCCCCGAGCTGGAGGCGTACTACAAGGAGCGGCTCGTCGAGTACGGCACCGAGGGCTGGACCATGATGCCCGCCGCCGAGACCCCGCTGCTGCACATCGCCGAGGACCCGGACCGGGCGTGGGCCGAGTACGGCGGGCACTTCCTGCACGAGGCGCGGACGTACGCCTCCTGGCAGTCCGGTGACATCCGCTCGGCGGTGAAGTCGGCGGCCACGACGGTGGAGGAACTGCGCGCGGAGGGCGTGTACCGGATCCTCACGCCCGACCAGTGCGTGGCGCAGGGTCTCGACAACCACGTGCTGCACCCGCTGTCCGGCGGGATGCCGATCGACGAGGGCTGGCGCAGCCTGCACCTGTTCTGCGAAGACGTACTGCCCCGGCTCGGGGAGTGAGCCGGGGCAGTACGTCTTACGGGTACGAGGAGAGGGGCAGCGGGGACTTGGCCCTTCTCCTCGAGTCTCGGGGCCTCTTCAGGAGGCTCAGCCCATTTCCTCCAACGTCTTGCCCTTGGTCTCCTTGACGTACTTGAGCACGAAGGGGATGGAGAGCGCGGCGAAGATCGTGTAGATCACGTAGGTCGCGGAGAGGTTCCAGTCGGCCAGCGACGGGAAGCTCGCGGTGATGGCCCAGTTGGCGATCCACTGCGCGGAGGCGGCGACACCCAGGGCGGCGGCGCGGATCTTGTTCGGGAACATCTCGCCGAGGAAGACCCAGACCACGACACCCCAGGAGAGGGCGAAGAAGAGGACGAAGACGTGCGCGGCGATCAGGGCGGTCCAGCCCTGGGCGGCCGGCAGCTTGCCGTCCACGAGGTCGTACGAGAAGGCCCAGGCCTCCAGCGCGAGGCCGATGGCCATGCCCACGGAGCCGATGAGCGCGAGCGGCCGACGGCCGATCCGGTCGACGAAGATCATGGCGATCACGGTGCCGACGATGTTGATGATCGACGTCGTGAACGAGTAGAAGAACGACTGCGAGGGGTCGACACCGACCGACTGCCACAGCGTCGAGGAGTAGTAGAACGCGACGTTGATGCCGACGAACTGCTGGAAGACCGAGAGGCCGATACCGATCCAGACGATCGGCTTGAAGAAGAAGCCGCCGCCGAGCAGGTCCTTGAAGGTCGACTTGTGCTCGCTCTTCATGGCGTGCTCGATCTCGGCGACGCGGGCCTTCAGGTCGATCTTGTCCCCCTCGACCTCCTTGAGCACCTCGCGGGCGCGCTCTTCCTTGCCCACGGAGATCAGGAAGCGCGGCGACTCGGGGATCGCGAAGGAGAGCAGACCGTAGAGGACGGCCGGGACGACCATGACGCCGAGCATGACCTGCCAGGCCTCGATGCCCATCAGCTTGCCGCGCTGGTCACCGCCGGCGGCGTTCAGGATGCCCCAGTTGACCAGCTGCGAAATGGCGATGCCGACGACGATCGCGGCCTGCTGGAAGGAGCCCAGTCGTCCGCGGTACGCGGCCGGGGAGACCTCGGCGATGTAGGCGGGGCCGATGACGGAGGCCATACCGATGGCGAATCCGCCGATGATGCGCCAGAAGGCGAGGTCCCACAGCGCGAAGGGCAGCGCGGAACCGACGGCGCTGACCGTGAAGAGGGCGGCGGAGATCTGCATGCACCGGATGCGGCCGATGCGGTCGGCTATGCGGCCCGCGGTCGCCGCGCCGATGGCGCAGCCGATCAGCGCGATGGCGATGACCTGGGCCAGGGTCGCGGAGCCGATGTCGTAGCGGCTTCGGATGGCCTCGACGGCACCATTGATCACGGCACTGTCGTAACCGAAGAGGAAGCCGCCCATAGCGGCCGCCGCCGCGATGAAGATGACATGCCCGAGATGTTCGGGATGAGCCGTCCTGGCTCCTGGTCGGGGCGCCTGCGCGGTGCTGGTCACGTGTAACTCCTCGGGCCACCCGGCCTCGCTGCCGGGGGGGTGTGGGGGCAAGCCCTTCGGTGGTACCAGTGCCGCATAACTTCGCACTGCCCACCACCTGAAGGTAAAAGCAACGTTGCAGAGACTATGCCTTCAAGTTCTGAAGTCAACAGTTCGACAGCTGTGACTTTTTCGCACTCGAGGGGTCATCATGCGTTCACTACTTGAATCAAACTAGAAGCCCAGGTCATGACCGGTGTGCGCTACACGCATCTAGCGGAGCCGCTGGCTGATGACCTTCGACACACCGTCGCCCTGCATGGAGACGCCGTACAGCGCGTCGGCGACCTCCATCGTCCGCTTCTGGTGCGTGATCACGATCAGCTGCGAGGCCTCCTGCAGCTCCTGCATGATCCGGATCAGCCGCTGCAGGTTGGTGTCGTCGAGCGCCGCCTCCACCTCGTCCATCACATAGAACGGACTGGGTCGCGCCTTGAAGATCGACACAAGGAGCGCGACGGCGGTGAGGGACCTCTCCCCACCGGACAGCAGGGACAGCCGCTTCACCTTCTTGCCGGGGGGCCGCGCCTCGACGTCCACACCCGTGGTGAGCATGTTGTCGGGGTCGGTCAGGATCAGCCGCCCGTCCCCTCCCGGGAACAGCCTGCTGAAGACGCCCTCGAACTCACGTGCGGTGTCCCGGTACGCCTCCGTGAAGACCTGTTCGACGCGCTCGTCGACCTCCTTCACCACCTGCAGCAGATCGGCCCGCGTCTTCTTGAGGTCCTCCAGCTGCTCGCTGAGGAACTTGTGACGCTCCTCCAACGCGGCGAACTCCTCCAGCGCCAGCGGATTGACCTTCCCCAGCTGCGCGTAGGCCCGCTCGGCCGACTTGAGCCGTCGCTCCTGCTCGGCACGGTGGAACGGCCGGGGCTGATTGCGCGGGTGCTCGGGATCCTCGGGCAGTTCCTCACCCTCGGCGGGGAGCGAGGGCGGCACGAGCTGGCCCGGACCGTAGTCCGCGACAAGCCCCGCCGGTTCGACACCGAGCTCCTCCAGCGCCTTCGTCTCCAGCTGCTCTATCCGCAGCCGCTTCTCCGCGCCGAGTACCTCGCCGCGGTGAACCGAATCCGTGAGTTTGTCGAGCTCGGCCTTGAGGTCACGGCCTTCGTTGCGCGCGGCGACAAGATCCTGCTCACGGCGGGCCTTGGCCGTGTCGGCGGCGGTGCGCTCCTCCTCGGCCCGGCGCAGCGACACCTCGACATGCGCGAGGAGTTGCCGCGCTCCGGAGGCGACCGCCTCGGCCACCGTCGCCTCGTGCCGCAGCCGGGCCCGTCGTTGCTCCGCACGCGCGCGTGCCTCCCGTTCCGCCCGCGCGGCCCGGTCGAGTCCGTCGGCCCGTCCCGCGAGCCCCTTCACCCGCTCCTCGTGCGTACGCACCTGGAGGCGGGCCTCCATCTCGGTCTGCCGCGCGTTGGCCCCGTCCGCGGCGAGCCGGTCCCGTACCGCGGTGTCGGGCTCCTCCTCGACGGGCATCTCCTCGGCCACGGCCAGCCGCTCGGCCAGTTCCTCGGCCTCCTCCACGGCCCGGTCGAGCGCCTCCTGCGCCCGCGCCGCGGCGGCGGTGCTCCGCTCGGCCTCCCCGGCCGCACCGCGCGCCTGCCCGGCCAGCCGCCCCAACTGCTGGGCCACGGACGACTTCTCCCGCTCGGCGGCCCGCCGCCGCTCCCCCAGCTCCTCGACGAGCGCGGCCCGCTCCCCCCGCTCCTCGGCGGCCCGGTGCTGCGCCGCGCCGAGTTCCTCGCAGCGCACGGCGAGCTCCTCGAGCTCGGCCGCCGCCTCGTCGACGGACGCCTGTACTTCGAGAAGGCTGGGCGCTCCGGCGGACCCACCATGCGCGAAGTGCGCTCCGAGCAGGTCCCCCTCCGCGGTGACCGCGGTCAACTCCGGCCGCGCGTAGACCAGGTCCTCGGCGTCCTCCAGGGTGCCGACCACGACGATCCCCCGCAGCAGCCGCCGTACGGCGGGCATGAGCTCGGCGGGACCACGGACCAGGTCGGCGGCGTACGGCGGCCCGGTGGGGGCCGTCTGCGGGGCCACGTCACCGGAGGTGACGTCCGGAGTCCGGGCCCCCGGGACGGCCCTTGGAGTCGCGTCGCCCTCAGATGCCGTGAAGGGGCCTGCACCGCCGGATGCGTCACGCCCCCCGGGGTGGCCGGCGCCGGGCACCGTGCGGGAAGTGCTGTCACCCGCCGCCCCGTGCTGCCCGGTGCCGTCGATACCCCTGGTTTCCCGAATCCCCGCCTCCTCCGGCGCCCTGGCCAGCAGCAGGGCCGCCCGGCCCGCGTCCTGCTTGCGCAGCAGACGGATGGCTTCGGCGGCCGAGGCCGGGGTGGTGACCGCGATGGCGTCCGCCGCGGCGCCGAAGGCGGCGGCGAGCGCGACCTCGTGGCCGGGGGTGACGGACAGCAGCTCGGCCGCGGGACCGAGGAGCCCTGTGAGGCGGTCCCTGGCCCCCAGGAGCGCCCCCGTGCCGTCCTTGCGCCGCAGCCCCAGGGCGAGGGCCTCATGGCGGGCCTGGGTCGCGGCGCGCCTGCGTTCGGCCGCCGTGGCCGCCTCACGGGCGGCGCTCAGCGCGGCCTCCGCCTCGGACAGCGCCCGCTTGGCCGCCTCGTGCCGCTCCGTCAGCTCCGCGTCGCCCGCGTCCAGGCCGTCGACCTCGGCCTGCAACTGCTCGTACTCCTCCTGCGCGGCGAACGCCCGCTCCTGGGCCTCGTCACGGGCGACGGCGAGCCGGTCGATCTCGGCCTGGGCGGAGGCCGCCCGTGAACGGGCGGCGTTGACCTGGCCGTTGAGGCGGGCCAGGCCCTCGCGGCGGTCGGCGATGGCGCGGGCCACGTCCTTGAGGCGGCGCTCCTCGACGGCGAGCTCGCGCTCCAGCTCGGCCCGGTGCGCGACCGTGTCCTCCAGGGCGTGCTCGGCCGCCTCCAGGGCCGCTTCGAGCTCGGCCTCCTGCTCACGGATCCGCGCGGCCTCGCGCTCCATGTCCTCGGGGTCGCGCCCGCGCCGCTCCTCGGCGGGCGCCGAAGTGGCACTCTTCACCCGCGCGTCGGCCAGCGAGATCGTGCCGCGCACCCGCTCGGCGAGCTGTGAGAGCTCGTACCAGGTCTGCTGGGCGCGCTGGAGCCGGGGCGTGAGCCGACGGACCTCGTCCTCCAGGAGCGCTTCCCGCTGGAGCGCCCTCTTCAGTTCGGCCTCGGCCGTTTCCTTGCGTTGTTTGAGCGCGGCCTCGTCGGCGATCTCGGACTGGAGCGCCTGCCGCAGTCGTACGAGATCGTCGGCGAGCAGACGGAGGCGGGCGTCGCGCAGGTCGGCCTGGATGACGGCGGCGCGGCGGGCCACTGCGGCCTGCCGGCCCAGCGGCTTGAGCTGGCGGCGCAGTTCGTCGGTGAGGTCCTGGACGCGGGCCAGGTTCGCCTGCATCGCGTCCAGCTTCCGCAGCGCCTTCTCCTTGCGCTTGCGGTGCTTGAGGACGCCCGCCGCCTCCTCGATGAACGCGCGGCGTCCCATCGGGTCGGCGTGCAGGACGGAGTCGAGCTGGCCCTGCCCGACGATGACGTGCATCTCGCGGCCGATGCCGGAGTCGGACAGCAGCTCCTGGATGTCCAGGAGACGGCAGGTGTCACCGTTGATCTGGTACTCGCTGCCGCCGTTGCGGAACATGATCCGCGTGATGGTGACCTCGGCGTACTCGATGGGCAGCGCCCCGTCGGAGTTGTCGATGGTCAGGGACACCTCGGCCCGGCCGAGCGGCGGCCGCCCCGTGGTGCCGGCGAAGATGACGTCCTCCATCTTGCCGCCGCGCAGCGACTTGGCCCCCTGCTCACCCATGACCCAGCTCAGGGCGTCCACGACATTGGACTTGCCCGAACCATTGGGGCCCACGACACAGGTGATGCCCGGCTCGAACCGCAGCGTGGTCGCCGAGGCGAACGACTTGAACCCGCGCAGGGTCAGGGCCTTGAGGTGCACGCCGCCGGACTCTACCTTTCGGGCTGGTCTCACTCCATGAACCCGCGGTTTCACCCATGAACGTGCAGGGCACACCAGACGTTAAAGAGTGGGAGGGCACACGGGGGAAAGACACGCGGGGGAAAGAAGAAGGGACGCCGAAGAGGCGTCCCTTGCAAATCTGACAACTTAGCGGTTGACACGGGCAACCCAACCACTGCTGTCGTAGTGCGGTGCAGTGATCAGGTGAGCGCAGGCTCCGCCTGGGGTACGTCGATGCTCTCGAGAAGCGAGTCGTGAGAAGCGGCAGCCGCGAGCGCGTCGTTCTCGGCCTGAATCCGTACGAGCTCGGATTCGAGGTCCTGGACGCGCTGCTGGAGCCGTCGCATCTCGGCGATGAGTCGCGGGTCGGAACCGCCGACGTAACCGAGAAGCGCCTTTGCCATGATGGATGGTCCTCCACACTGAGTGACCGACCGAAGCGGTGTGGGTCGTGAGGGAATCGCACCCGCGATGCTTGACACTTGCTAAATTCCTGCTGCGGTTCCACATGCCAAACAGCTAAGGTGCGCGGGGCTTTCAGCGTCTCACCAAAAAGTTTGACGGTCAACACGATCACGCCCCGTATTGGCGGGCAACCCGCTGTCGCGCGGCCCTGCGGACGGCGGCGCTGCGACTCCTGCGGGGCCCGGGGGCGTGGAGATCATCCTTCTTCCGGGAGCCTGCCACGCCGAGCCGTTCTTGGCAACCACCAGGTCATTTCTGCTTCTGACAGGTGCCGGTGGCATGCCATACCGCTTCCGTCAGGGGCGTTGCGCGGGTCGCCGTCACCGGATCGCGAAGCCGTCGTAGATCCTGCGGGGCGTGTCCCAGATCTCAGTGACTCCGTCCACACGCCCGGGTGTGTCGTCCCCCTGGAGCCAGTCGAGCAGCCCCTGACATTCGGCCTGGGATCCTTCCGCTACGACCTGGACCCGTCCGTCGTCCAAATTGAGAGCAAAGCCACTCAGGCCGCCGATCTCCAGCGCCTTGGCCCGCGTGAACCAGCGGAAACCCACACCTTGGACACGTCCGCGCACCCAGACGACCAGCCGCACAACCTCGTTCATGAGTGCACGCTAACCGGACAAAGTCTCTCGCAGCACATCCTCCCCTCCCGTCATGAGGTACCGTCCCGACCCAATGAGTCTCATATGAAACTCACTCTTTCGGGTGAGGATCGCTGACCAAGAATGAGGAAGGCCAGGAGATGGGACGCCACGGACGCTCTGCCGCCGGCCGCGACGCCACGGGCCGCGGCACCGGGGTCACGGAGGCCCGCGGACCTGCTACGGAAAGTTACGGCCCGGAGAATCTGTACGGCTACGCCGCCGTCGCCGACCTCCCCGTCACCCCGGCTGCCCGCTCGCACCGCAAGCGGAAGACCGCGATCCCGGTACGCGTGGGTCTGCTCGGCGTCTCCGCAGCCGTGGCACTGGGCACCGTGGCCGTCGCTTCGGGTGTGCTGCCCGGCACCGAGAACTACTCGCTCGGCGGTGGCAGCAACAACTCCGACAGCGTGCAGGCCGTAGGGTCCCCCTCCACCCACGAGACCCAGCAGGGCGGTACGTCGGGCAGCGCGAGCGCGGGCGGCCGTGAAGGCACGTCGACGAGCCGTGGCTCCGACCGCTCCGCGTCGCCCTCCGCCTCGGCGTCCGCCGCTCCCTCGACCTCCTCGGCCGCGCCGACGACAGCGCCCTCCCAGGAGCCCAGCACCACCAAGCCGGGCAAGACCGCCAACCCGCACAAGCCCGCGACTCCGCCCGGCCAGGCCCGGAAGACGACGGCGCCCACGACCACCGCTCCGATCGATGTCTCCGCCCAGACGGCGGCCGAGGTCGAGGTGCTCAAGCTGGTCAACGACGAGCGGGCCAAGGTCGGCTGCAGTCCGGTGGCGGCGAACAGCGCCCTGTCGGACCTCGCCCAGGCCTTCAGCGAGGACATGGCCACGCGCGACTTCTTCGACCACACCGACCCGAGCGGGCTCAGCCCCTGGGACCGGGCGGCCAAGGCCGGGATAACCAGCCTCGGCGGCGAGAACATAGCCCGCGGCCAGGCCGACGCCGCCGCCGTCATGGACGCCTGGATGAACAGCCCCGGCCACCGTGCCAACATCCTGAACTGCGACTTCAAGACCTTGGGCGTGGGTGTGCACCTCGGCACCGGCGGCCCCTGGTGGACGCAGGACTTCGGCTACTAGCCGGACGGCCCGCCCCTCACCGCACGACGAAGCACCGCCGCACCACGAAGCACCACGAAGCCGCGCCCCTCGACGAACGAGGTGGCGCGGCTTCGTGGTGCGCCCGCGTAAACGACCGCGTAAACGCTTACGCAACCCTTTGCGCGAACGTTTGCGCAAGCGTTTACGCGGCCGCGTCGGCGACCGCCGCGCGACCCAGCGCGACCACCCGCGCCGCCTCCGCGACCCGGCGGCCGAGGTGCTCCGCCGTGGCGATGTCGGCCTTGTGGACCGCTTCCGGGCCCTCGTCGATGTTGGTCTGTGCGGCGGCGCCGGCGAAGACGCCGAGTCGGTTGAGGTCGTGCTCGGAGGCCGAGGAGCTGTTCCAGCCGGGGTGCAGACCGAGGTTGATCCAGTTCATGCCGTGCTGGGCGGCCAGGATCTGGAAGTACTGCAGGGTGTGCAGCTTGTCGCCGCTCTTGGAGCCGGAGTTGGTGAATCCGGCGGCGAGCTTGTCGTGCCAGTCCCGTCCGAACCAGCGCTTCGAGGACGCCTCGGCGAAGACATGGAAGGCGCCGGTAGCGGTGCCCATGTAGGTGGGCGAGCCGAACACGATCGCGTCCGAGGCGTCGAGCAGCTCCCACTGCGCGTCGGTGATCCCGTCGACGTTGATCAGGTGCACCTGGGCACCGGCCTCGACGGCGCCGGAGCGAACGGCCTCGGCGAGCACGGCGGTGTGTCCGTAGCCGGAGTGGTGGGCGATGGAGACAACGGGGGTGCGGACAGGGGTGCTCACGATGGGGACTCCTCCAGGTGGTGATGACAAACCAAAGGTAAGCACTAACTATCGGATAGCGCAATCTAATGGTTAGCGCTGCGCCGGAGTATGGTGGCCCCATGGAACCCAGCGTGCAGACCGCCGAGAGCGGTGAGTGTCAGGACCTCCCGTACAACGTGTTCGCGCGCGGCTGCCCGTCCCGGGGCACGCTGGAGCACGTCACCGGACGCTGGGGATCGCTCACGCTGGGAGCGCTGCACGAGGGCACGTTCCGTTTCAACGAGCTACGGCGCAGGGTCGACGGCGTCAGCGAGAAGATGCTCTCCCAGACGCTGCACGCGCTGGAGCGCGACGGTTTGGTGCACCGCGAGGCGCAGCCGACGAACCCCCCGCGCGTGGACTACACGCTCACCCCGCTCGGTCACGAGGTCTCCGAGCGTCTGTTGACCCTCATCCGCTTCGTGGAGGGCCGCATGGACGACGTCCTGGAGGCCCGCGAGCACTACGACGAGACCCGCGAGAACTCCGTTACGGCGTGACGCGCGGCGGGCGCTGGCAGCGCGGGCAGAAATAGCTGGACCGGTTCATCCAGGCTCGCCGCCGCATCGGCGTCCCGCACCGGTGGCAGGGCTCGCCCTCGCGGCCGTACGCGTCGAGCGAGCGGTCGAAGTAGCCGGACTCGCCGTTGACGTTGACGTACAGGCTGTCGAAGCTGGTGCCGCCGACGGCGAGGGCCTCGTTCATGACGTCGCGGATGTGGCCGAGGAGTTCGGCGGTGCGCGGCCGGGTGAAACCGGCCACGGGGCGTTCGTAGTGCAGTCTGGCGCGCCAGAGCGCCTCGTCCGCGTAGATGTTGCCGACGCCGCTGATCAGCGACTGGTCGAGCAGGGCGCGCTTGATCGTCGTACGGCGGGCACGCAGGGCCGTGTGGAACGCCGCGTCGTCGAAGAGGGGGTCCAGCGGGTCGCGGGCGATGTGCGCGATGACGTCCGGCAGGCCGTCCGGGGTGTTCTCGTGGAGGGAGAGCCCGCCGAAGGTGCGCTGGTCGACGAAGCGCAGCTCGGTACCCTCCGCCCCGGCGGGGGCGGGCGTCCGGATGTCGTCGAAGCGAATGCGGATGCGCAGGTGCTTCTCGTCCGGGGCGTCCTCGGGCTGCACGAGGAGCTGGCCGCTCATGCCGAGGTGCGCGAGAACGGAGTACGGGGAGTCCTCGAGGGGCAGCCACAGGTACTTGCCGCGGCGCATGGCCGGTCCGACGCGCTGGCCCGCGAGTGCCTTCGCGAACCCTTCGGGTCCGGTGAGATGCCGCCGTACGGCGCGTGGGTGGCGTACCTCGACCGAGGTCACGGTCCGCCCGCTGACCCACCGCGCCAGGCCGCGCCGCACGACTTCGACCTCGGGCAACTCGGGCACGGGACTCCTCCGCGGGGGCGGGCAAGGGAACGACGCCCGAAGGTTACCTCGTGCTCGCGTCACCCGGACGAGGGCCCCGGACGCACAGGGACGCGACGCATGCGGCCCCTGTCGCGGCGCTGACGCCGCGGCAGGGGCCGCATGCTTGAAGGTGCTACGAAGGAATCAGGCCGTGGCCGAGTCGCTCGTCGGAGCCGAGGGGGTGTCGGCGGTCCCCTCGGTGACCTCGGCCGTCTGCTCGGCGGCCTGAGCCGCTTCCTCGGCGGCCTGGGCCGACTTCGCGCGTTCGTCCGCGGCGGCGCGGATGGCACGCCACGCGGACTCCGCGGCCTGCTGCTCCGCTTCCTTCTTGCTGCGGCCGGTGCCGGTGCCGTACGAGACGCCTCCGACGCGGGCGGCAGCAGTAAAGGTCTTCTCGTGGTCCGGGCCGGTCTCCGAGACCAGGTACTCGGGAACACCGAGCCCCTCGGTCGCGGTGAGCTCCTGGAGACTGGTCTTCCAGTCCAGGCCGGCTCCCAGATTCGAGGACTTCTCGATCAGCGGGTCGAAGAGCCGGTGGACGAGTTCGCCCGCCGCGTCCAGACCCTGGTCGAGATAGACCGCGCCGATCACCGCTTCAAGGGTGTCGGCGAGGATGGATGCCTTGTCCCGGCCTCCCGTGCCTTCTTCGCCCCGGCCGAGCCGGATGAAGGAGCCGAGTTCGAGGCCGCGGCCCACTTCCGCCAGCGCACGCGAGTTGACCACCGCGGCCCGCAACTTGGCCAGCTGGCCTTCGGGCAGGTCGGGGTGGGTGCGGTACAGCGTGTCCGTGACCACGAGGCCGAGCACGGAGTCCCCGAGGAACTCCAGACGCTCGTTGGTCGGCAGACCGCCGTTCTCGTACGCGTAGGAACGGTGGGTCAGCGCACGCACCAGAAGGGCGGACTCGAGCTTGTACCCGAGCCGCCCTTCCAGAAGCGTGTGGGACGAGGCTGTGTTGTCCGCCTTTTTCTTGGCGTTTGGGTCCGCCTTGGCGTCAGACATCAGACCTCTCACCAGCCGCTCAGACCTCGAGGACCTGGCGCTTGTTGTAGGTGCCACAAGCAGGGCACGCGATGTGCTGCAGCTTGGGCTCGTGGCAGCGCTCGCACGCAACCAGGGTGGGGACCGCAGCCTTCCACTGCGACCGGCGGTGGCGCGTGTTGCTGCGCGACATCTTCCGCTTCGGAACAGCCACGGCTACTTCTCCTGCTTCTCGTCGGCGTGCGCTGAAGGAAGCGCGCCGCCGCTCATCTCGTCCTTCTCGCCATCTTCGAGTGAACCGGCGAGTCCCTGCAGTGCCGCCCAACGGATGTCGACGGCGTCATGGTGGTGGTCCGGGTCGTCCGCGAGCCGCGCTCCGCACTCGGAGCACAGGCCGGGGCAGTCGTCCTGGCACACCGGCTGCATCGGCAGTGCGAGCACCACCGCATCACGCAGCACGGGTTCGAGGTCGAACAGACCGTCCTCGATGAAGAGCGTGTCCTCGTCTTCCTCGGCGTCGTCGACCGGCTCCGCTTTGGGGCGGCCCCGGTCGTCGGCGTCAGGGTACGAGAACATCTCCTGGAATTCCGCTTCGAGTTGCTGCTCGAGCGGCTCCAGACACCTTACGCACTCCCCCTTGACCTGTGCACGGGCGGTGCCTGTGACAAGCACCCCTTCCATGACCGACTCAAGGCGGAGTTCGAGCTCCACCGGGGTGCCTTCCGGCACTCCGATGACTCCCTGGATCCCGAGATCCGTGGGGGCGTCGATCATGCGGTTCAAGCGCTGCAGAGCACCAGGACGCCGCCCCAGCTCGTGTGTGTCGAACACAAGAGGGTTGCGGTGGTCGAGGTGGGTGTTCAGAGCCATTCCTGCTTTCGATCTTCGAAGCTCAAGGGGATGCCACCCCTGGAGTTCCGTGGGCAGCGTTGATCGCGGACGTACACGCGACCGAAGAGCCAGGATACTGGACCTTTCGCTCTCGGCCCAATCCGGTCCCCGGCCAGTACGCGGGACGGTGTCCGACCGGGGTCAGCGACCCTGCTCGTACGCCCGCAGCTGCTCGGCGCTGATCATGGTGGTGTCGAAGAGGCTGGTCTCGTCCAGGGCGTTCGCCATCGGGTCCAGAGCCGCCGGCTGCTGCTGCGGGTAGGCCTGCTGCCCGCTCTGGTCGTACGCCGGCTGCTGGTCGTAGCCCTGCTGCTGCGGGTAGGCGGCGTACGGGTCGGCCTGCTGGTAGCCGTACGCGTCCTGCTGGGCGTACTGCTGCTGATAGCCGTAGGGGTCGGGCTGCTGCTGGTACGCGTAGGCGTCCTGCTGCTGTCCGTAGTTCGGCTGGGCCGGCACCTCAGGGGTCTGCGCCGGTCGCTCGGGGGTCTCCGAGAGCTCGGCGAGACCGGCCAGGTAGTCGGCGTCGCTGGTGTGGTGGCCGGGAGTCCCGTCCTCCGCGAAGGTGCCCAGCTCGCCCAGATCGTCGCTGGCGATCCTGCCGTGCAGCTTCTGGCGGCCCTTGCCGACGGCCTCCAGGGTCTTGGCGAGGACCGCCTCGAAGGCGCCGAGCTTGACGTCCACGTACGTGTCGGCGTCCTTGCGCAGGGTCTCCGGGTCGTGGCTGCGCTCGGGGGCGTCCTCGTCCTCGTAGCCCTGCTCGTCGGTGCCGGGACCGGTGCCGAGGAGCTTCTCGCGGCCGCGGCCGACGGAGCCGAGGGTCTTGGTGAGGACGACCTCGAAGTTGGCGAGCTTGGAGTCGACGTAGTCGTCGGCCTCGGCGCGGATCTCCTCGGCCTCCTGGCGGGCCTCGGTGAGGATGCGGTCCGCCTCGTTCTGCGAGCGGCGGGCGACCTCGGTGTCGGAGATCAGGGAGCCGCGCTGGGCGTGCGCGGACTCGATGATCCGCTCGGCCTCCTGGCGGGCCTGCTCGACCATCTGCTCGCGGCCGCCGATCAGCTCCTCGGCCTGCGCGAGGGAGCCGGGCAGCGCCTGGCGCACCTCTTCGAGCATCGAGAGCAGCTCGGCGCGGTTGACCACGCACGAGGCCGACATGGGCATCGAACGGGCGCTGCCGACCGCCGCGACGATCTCATCGAGCTTCTTCTGCACGTCCACCGTGTGCTCGCCACTCTCTACAGCTGTGATGGAGACGGACGGGTCGACTGTACGACCACTCCCGCCCCGGCCGACACCGGGTGACGCACTGTCAGGCGCTCAGCTCTTTCCGAGCCGCCCCTTGAGCGCCTCCAGGACCACCTCCGGCACCAGGTGGGAGATGTCGCCGCCCCACTGTGCGACCTCCTTCACGAGCGAGGAGGACAGGAAGCTGTACGTGGGGCTGGTCGGAATGAACAGCGTCTCGACGCCCGAGAGGCCGTTGTTCATCTGGGCCATCTGGAGTTCGTAGTCGAAGTCGCTGACCGCGCGCAGACCCTTGACGATGGCGGGGATGTCGCGCTGCTTGCAGAAGTCGACAAGGAGCCCGTGGTAGGCCTCGACCTGGACGTTGCCGAACTCGGCGGTGACCTCGCGGATCAGCTCGATCCGCTCGTCGACGGTGAACAGGCCCTGCTTCGACTGATTGATCATCACCACGACGTGCACGACGTCGTAGAGCCTGGAAGCGCGGGCGATGATGTCGAGATGTCCATTGGTGATGGGGTCGAATGACCCCGGACAGACGGCGCGGCGCAACTGTGGTCCCTCGCTCTCCGGTCCGGTCATCGTGCGTCTTCGCACGTAGCGGCGGCGCGACCGTACCAAAACGTCCCCTCGCCGTAACGACGGGCCCGGATCGCGTCGAAACCGTCCGGCCAGCCGAATTCGCCGCCTCTGGTGCTGCGCTCAACGGTGACGAGCGCTTCGCCCGCGAGCCAGCCCTGCGTCCGTAGTGTGAGCAGAATCTCGCGAAGATCGCCGTCGGAGACGGCATACGGCGGGTCGAGGAAGACCAGGTCGTACGGATCCGCCGGCGCCGGTGCCTGGATGATCTGCTCCGCTTTGCCCGATCTGACTTCGGCGCCGGGCAGACCGAGCGTTTTCACGTTTTCGCGGATGATCCGGGCCGCGCGGGCGTCGGCCTCGACGAGGAGGGCGTGGCCGGCGCCGCGGCTGAGCGCCTCCAGGCCGACGGCGCCCGAGCCCGCGTACAGGTCGAGGACGCGCTCGCCCTCCAGCGGGCCGCCGAGCAGGGACTGCCAGGTGGAGAAGAGGCCCTCGCGCGCCCGGTCGGAGGTGGGGCGGGTGCCGGTACCCGGCGGGACGGCCAGACGGCGTCCGCCGGCCCGGCCGGCGATCACGCGGGTCATGAGGGTCCTTTGCGCTCGGAGTGTGTCAGGACCAGTCTCTCAGCCCTTGTCGAGGTACTGCTCGCGCTCCTCGTCGAGAAGGGCCTCCAGGGCCGTACGCAGGCCGGGGAAGGCGGTGAGCTCGGGGTCCGCGGCGACGACCGCGGCGGCCTCCTCGCGGGCCTCGGCGATGATCTCCTCGTCCTCGATGACGGCGAGCATCCGCAGCGAGGAGCGGACGCCGGACTGGGCCTGGCCTAGGACATCGCCCTCACGGCGCTGTTCGAGGTCGATGCGGGAGAGCTCGAAGCCGTCGAGTGTGGACGCCACCGCGGTCAGCCGCTGGCGGGCCGGGCTCGCCTCCGGCATCTCGCTGACCAGGAGGCAGAGTCCGGCGGCGGAGCCACGGCCGACGCGGCCGCGCAGCTGGTGCAGCTGGGACACGCCGAACCGGTCGGCGTCCATGATCACCATGGCCGTGGCGTTCGGCACGTTCACCCCGACCTCGATCACCGTCGTGGCGACCAGGACGTCCGTCTCGCCCGCGGCGAAGCGGCGCATCACGGCGTCCTTGTCGTCGGGCTGCATACGGCCGTGCAGGACCTCGACCCTGAGCCCTTGGAGGGGTCCCTTGGCGAGCTGGTCGGCGATGTCGAGGACGGCGAGCGGCGGGCGCTTCTCGGCCTCGTCCTCGGGGGACTTCTTCTTGGTCTTCTTCGGGTCGCCGGGTTCATCGACGTCGTCGCCGATGCGGGGGCAGACCACGTACGCCTGATGGCCGTTCTCCACTTCTTCGCGCACGCGCTCCCACGCGCGCGCGAGGAAGTGCGGCTTGTCGGCGGCCGGGACGACATGGCTGGCGATCGGCGAACGCCCGGCGGGGAGCTGGTCGAGGACCGAGGTCTCCAGGTCGCCGAAGACGGTCATCGCGACCGTGCGGGGAATGGGCGTGGCGGTCATCACCAGAAGGTGCGGGGGCTGCTTGCCCTTGCCGCGCAGGGCGTCGCGCTGCTCGACACCGAAGCGGTGCTGCTCGTCCACCACGACCAGGCCCAGGTCGTGGAACTGCACCTTGTCCTCGATCAGCGCATGCGTGCCGATCACGATCCCGGCCTCACCGGTGACCAGGTCGAGCAGCGCCTGCCGCCGCGCCGCGGCCCCCATGGATCCGGTGAGCAGCACGACCTTGGTGGAGTGCTCGGACCCGCCGAGCATGCCGCCCTCGGCCAGCTCGCCCATCATCTCGGTGATCGACCGGTGGTGCTGCTGGGCGAGCACCTCGGTGGGCGCGAGCATCGCGGCCTGCCCGCCCGCGTCGACGACGGCGAGCATGGCGCGCAGGGCGACCATCGTGTTGTGCGTCACTGTGAAGTGGTCTGTCACATATGCACGATCAGGATGAGCCACGCTGATGCACTGCACCGGCTTCCTGCCGACATACTCCACGGCCCGGATTCCTCGCCGGAAGGTGTTGTATTTCGGTCGCGGTCGCATAAACGCCGCCTTGCGCGACAGCCTGAAGGGCACGTACTCGTCCGGCAGCGCGACCGAGACGGTGTAAGCCGCCTTCCTTGGCACTACCCGCGCCCGGCCGCCGAGGGACCGCACCAGCCAGGCGACATCTTCGGCCAATTGCCTGGAAGCAGAGCAGAACGACGCGTCGAGGCCGCTGGGCTTGACAGTCCCATCGGTGTCCATGAGGCCCTGCAGAAGAGACAACCGATTCTTGATCGTCGTGTTCTTGAACTCCGAGGGGACGAACTTGTCGTGCGATGTGACGCCCCAGAGCCCGAGTGAGCGAAGGGTACTGATCACCGGATTCCTTCGCCCTCCGCCCTTGGGCCCTGCCAGATGAACGGTGTAGTCGCACCTGGAACCGGGCACGGGCACGAGCGTGCAATCAGGGGCTAGCGCGGCATCGACTGCCTCTCTGATTTCATCGTCCACCGTTGACAGCCGCAGATTGTGCCGGAATGATCCGTCGCCAAGAAGAAGACCGAAAAGATAGGGATCCAGCGGCGGCTCGGCGTCACTCCAGAGATCGACCGGAGTAGCCTGCGGGATGTACCACTTTGAAGATCCATTCGCCTTATGCGTATCCAGTCTGATCTGCCGTGTCGACATCACCTTGGGCGGCTGCCCTCGGTCCCAGGCACAGCTGGTACCAACGATCCACAGGTGCTCGTCGTCGCACTCGACAGAGCTGCCGTCGGACAGCACGATTCGCCACACGTCGCGCTCGCCTTGCGGGAAGACTCCGTCCACTGGCGCAAGTTCACCGGAAGGCACAACGACGATGTCGCCAACAGTCATCTCGCCCATGGGCCGGTATCCGCTCGGGGTCAGCACCAGGGAATCGAGAGGTTGAGCCTTCCCGGAGCCGACCTCCCCCTGGAGCAGCCGGTGCATCGGGTGCTCGGTGGCGAGGTCGTCGAAGATTTCCTTGGAGACCTTCTGCTGGCCCTCGGTGAGGGTGAAGGGCAGCTTGGCGTCGAAGGCGGTCAGCAGTCCGTCCGGCTTGGGGAGGCGGGCCACGGCGGGGAGTTGGGCGTCGGCGTGGCGGCGGCGGGCCAGGGCGACCTGGAGGACGAAGGCCTCGTCCCACTTGAGGCGGGCGCGGGCGTCGTGGATGTCCGCCTTGGTGTGCGGGCGGTGGATCTTCAGGAGGGCCTCGGGGAGGGAGACCAGGCCGCGACCGTCCCGGAGGGAGTCCGGCAGCGGGTCGACGGCTTCCTGGGCGCTGAGCAGCACCGTCTGCACGGACTTGGCGATCTTCCAGGACTCCAGCTTGGCGGTGGCCGGGTAGATCGGGATGAGCGCGCCCGCCCAGGAGTCGACGGTCTCGGCGGCGTCGTCGCTGTCGGCGCGCAGCGGCTCGTAGGCCGGATGGGCCAGCTGCAGACGGTGGTTGAAGACGGAGACCTTGCCCGAGAACATCGCGCGGGTGCCGGGCAGCAGGTCCTTGTGGGGCTTGTGCACCCCGTTGCCGAAGAAGACCAGCTGGAGGCGGCCGCTGCCGTCGGTGATGGTCACTTCGAGCCGCTGGCCCTTGCCGCGGGGTGCCTTCGACGAGGCGAAACTGTGCAGGCGCGCGTCGGCGACCTGGGCGACCACCGTGACGTGCTCGTCCATGGGCAGGTCGGCGAGGTGGGTGAGCTGCCCGCGCTCCTCGTATCTACGCGGGTAGTGGTGCAGCAGGTCGCCGACGGTGTGCAGGCCGAGGTGCTCGGCCATCACCTTCGCGGTGGGGGGACCGAGCACCTTCTTCAGTGGTTCATCGAGCGCGGGCACGAGATCCATTGCACACCACACCACTGACATTGCCGTATACGTCTTGGAAATCCGCTGGTCAGGCGGCTCGTTCCGGGCCTAGGATGACGCGCTCCGGCCCTCTTCGCGGTCACCGTCCCCCGGGACCGCCCGACCCCGCGCCGTCGCACGTCCCCCCACCCTCGGCGCAGCGACGATGGACTCCCAGACCTCACAGTCATCACAGGCATCCCAGTCACCTCACACCTTCCAGGTCGACCTGCGTGGTCTGGTGGACCTGCTCTCCCATCACCTCTACTCCAGTCCCAAGGTCTACCTGCGCGAACTGCTGCAGAACGCCGTGGACGCGATCACCGCCCGGCGGGCCGAGCAGCCGGATGCCCCGGCCGCCGTGCGCCTGTACGCCGAGGGCGGCACCCTGCGTGTGGAGGACTCCGGCGTCGGGCTCACCGAGTCCGACGTGCACAGCCTCCTCGCGACGATCGGCCGCAGTTCCAAGCGGGAGGACGGCCTGCAGGCGGCGCGCTCCGACTTCCTGGGCCAGTTCGGCATCGGGTTGCTGGCCTGCTTCGTGGTCGCCGAACGCATCCGCGTCGTCAGCCGCAGCGCGCGTACGCCCGACGCCGCGCCCGTGGAGTGGACCGCGACCGACGACGGCTCGTACACCGTGCGCACACTGCCGCACGAGGCCCGTCCCGAACCGGGGACCACCGTGCACCTGGTGGCGCGCGCCGGAGCCGGCGAATGGCTCGCCGAGGACCGGGTCCGTTCCCTGGCCCGGGACTTCGGCTCGCTGCTGCCGTACGACGTACGCATCGGCGACGAGGCGATCGCGGACCTCCCAGCGCCCTGGGACCGCACCTACCCGAGCCCCACCACCCGCAGGGTGGCCCTGGCCCGCCACTGCCACGACCTGTTCGGCTTCACACCGCTGGACACGATCGACCTGAACGTGCCACTCGCCGGGGTCCGTGGCGTGGCGTACGTCCTGCCGTCCGCGGTCAGCCCCGCCCAGCGCGCGAGCCACCGGGTGCACCTGAAGGGCATGCTGCTCACCGAGCGGGCCGAACAGCTGCTGCCCGACTGGGCGTTCTTCGTGCGCTGTGTCCTGGACACGGACAGCCTGCGACCCACCGCCTCGCGCGAGTCGCTGTACGAGGACGAGACCCTGGCGACCGTACGCGAGGCCCTGGGCGAGCGCATCCGGTCGTGGCTGACGGGGCTCGCGGCGGGCGACCCGGAGCGCCTGGCGGCCTTCCTGTCGGTGCACCACCTGGGCGTGAAGTCCCTGGCGCGGCACGACAACGAGATGCTTCGCACGATGCTGCCGTGGCTGCCCTTCGAGACGACCGACGGACGGCTGTCCCTGGAGGAGTTCGCGCTGCGCCACCCGGTGGTGCACTTCACGCGGACCGTGGAGGAGTACCGGCAGGTCGCGCCCATCGCCTCCGCGCAGGGCATCGGAGTGATCAACGGCGGCTACACGTACGACAGCGAGCTGGTGGAGGCGCTGCCGTCAGTGCGCCCGGGTGCGGTCGTCTCGGAGCTGGACGCCGACACCGTGACGGCGCACCTGGACACGGTCGACCCGGCCGAGGAACTGGCTGTCTCGGGCTTCCTGATGGCGGCGCGGGCCAAGCTCGACCCCCTGGGCTGCGACGTGGTGCTGCGCGCCTTCCACCCGCTCTCCGTGCCCGCCCTGCACCTGGACGACCGGGCGGCCCGCCACGAGCAGGCCCGCGCGGAGGCCGAGGAACAGGCCGACGACCTGTGGGCGGGCATTCTCGGCTCGCTGCGCGGCAGCGCGCCCCGCGCCCGCCTGGTCCTCAACCACCTCAACCCACTGATCCGAAGGATCAGTTCACTGCGCGACCCAGAGCTGATAGGCACCGCCACGGAGTCCCTCTACGGACAGGCCCTCCTCATGGCGCAGCGCCCCCTGCGGCCCGCCGACTCCGCGCTCCTCAACCGCGCGTTCATCGGCCTCCTGGAGTGGGCCACCCACACCGAGCCCGGGAAGGACGATCTGCGATGAGCCAGGCCATGGGCATGGACTTCGACACCCTGCGCCAGGCGATGGCGGACAACCAGGAGCAGCCGGAGGGGCCCGCCCGCAACGCGCGCTCGGAGCAACTGCTCGTCGAGGCCGAGAAGCTGAACATCCCGCTCGCCGTGATCGAGGCGCTCGGACACCAGCTGAAGGTCTACAACTACAGCTCCGAGAAGGACAAGATGTTCGTCCCCTTCGCGCGCCTGCTGCGCATGTGGGACGAGCGCCCCGAGGACTTCGACGAGTACGAGACACACTCCCTGCACTGGGTCTTCAAGTGGATGTCGGCCGGCATGCTCGACCAGCCGCACATCCCGCTCGCCTCCATAGAGAAGTGGCTCGGCGAGATGGAGCACCGCTACCGGCTCGCCGGTCACTCCGAACGGGCCGTGCGGGGCGCCGAGTTCAGCGTCGCCGCGCACGTGGGCGACCTGGCGCGCGCCGAGCGGGCGTACACCGCCTGGCTGGCCGCCGACCGGGACACCATGGCCGACTGCCATGCGTGCGAACTGCACAGCCAGGGGTGGTGGCAGGCGGAGCGCGACGCCGACGAGGAAGCACTCGAACTGTGGCGGCCGGTCCTGGAGGGCGAGTACACCTGCGCCCACGAGCCGCACACCGTCCTGGCGTCCTCGCTGCTCCCCCTGCTGCGTCTGGGCCGTCCGGACGAGGCCCGTGCCCATCATCTGCGGGGCTTCCGGCTGGTGCGCCCCATGGAGAGCATGCGCGGCGCGTACGCGGACCACGTGGAGTTCTGCGCGCTCTCCGGAAACGAGGCGCGCGCCCTGGAACTGCTCGCGGAGCGCCCCGCCTATTTCACCGACTCCGGGGACCCGCGCAGCAAACTCGACTTCATGGCCGTGACGGCCCTCCTCATGGACCGCGTGACCGAGCTCGGCCTCGGCGATCAGCCGGTGCCGGGACCGGCCGGCCGGACCTGGACCGCGAGCGGGCTCGCCGTCCACGCACGCGGGGAGGCGCTTTCCCTGGCAGCGCTCTTCGACGCGCGCAACGGCACGTCGTATGTCAGTGAGCGGGCTCGTGGGCGCATAGACCAGCGGCCGTTGGTGGAGCGGTTGCCGTTGGGGGTGCGGTCCCGGTCCGCGCGACAGGTGCCACGGTCGGGCTCGGCTTCGGCTTCGGCTTCGGCTTCGGCTTCGGCGCAATCGTCGGCCGCCGTCGTGGAGTCGGGTGTCGGCTCGGACCCGTCCTCGCTCTCGGCGCTGCTCGCCGAGGCCCGGCGGCTGTCCGCGACCCGGAGCCCGGACGCCGTCGAGGCCTGGGCGACGGTCGCACGGGCCGCCGAGGGCCGGGAGCTGGACGTCCGCGACCGCGCGGAGATCGCCGACCACGCGGCGATGGAGCGCGGTCCCGAGGGCATCGAGCTCTTCCATGAGGCCGCCGAGCTCTACGCCGAGGCGGGCGACCCCGGCGAGGCGCTCGCGGCCCGTGCCCGCGCCGCGTACGTGCTCGCCCTCACCGGCGGGCCCGAGGAGGCGCTCGCGACCGTCTCGGAGCTGCACGAGGGCGTGCTCGCCCTTCTCGCGGACGGCGGGACGGGGGTGTCCCAGGCGGCGTCCGTGCTGGTGGGGCGGGCGCGGATATTGATGCGGTTGGTGCAGGAGGACGCGAGCGAGGACGAGTCGGGGGCGACGGCTTCCGGGGCGGCCGATTCCGGGGCCGCCGGAGACGAGGTCGTGCGCGCTGCGGAGGCGGCCGTGCGGGAACTGCTGACGCTGGCCGAGCCACATGTCTCGGACGTGCGGATGGCCTCGCGGGCCGCGGAGGCGCGGGCGATGCTCGGAGAGCTCGCGGCGCACGCCGGGGATGCCGAGGCCGCCGCGGAGCTGCTGGGGCAGGCCGCGGAGGCGTTCGTGGCGGCGGGGTTGCCGTGGTTCGCCGTGGAGTACGAGTCCCGGCTCGCCGGGATCGCCGGGCACCTGGGCGACGCGGAAGGGGCCGAGCGGGCCGCGCGCGCGGCGCTGGAGCACGCGGGGCCTCGCCTGGAGCCGATGGGGCACGCGCAGCTGCACCTTCAGCTCGCCGAGGTCCTCGGCTCCACCGGGCAGTCCGGCCCGGCCGCGGAACACGCCCTGGAGGCCGCGCACTGGGCCGACGAGGCGGGCGAGGGGCCCACGCTGGGCGCCTGGGCCCGGCACCAGCTCGGCGGTTTCCTGCTGCGTCAGGGGCGGTGGGCCGAGGCCGCGGAGATCCTGGAGTCGGCGCTGCCCGATCTGACCGCCGACATGCACGGCGACGGTGCGATCGTTCAGACGCGGTGGTGGCTCGGCGACTGTCTCACCGAGCTCGGCGAACACCGTGCGGCGGCCGAACACTGGTTGCGGGCCGCCGACATCGCCGAGCACTGGCCCGAACAGCGCGACCACGCAATGCTCGCCCATCTCGCCGCCGAGGCGCTCGGCCACGCCGAGCTGCCCGCGCAGGCCGAGCAGGCGTACGCGCGCGCCGGTGATCTGTGGCGTTCCCTCGGTAACGTCCACGGTCTGATCCGCTCGCTGCGGGCCCGAGCGTGGGTCGCGTTGCGCACGGACTCGGGGCTGGACGGGGCGCGGGAGTTGATGTCGGCGGCGGTGCGGGAGTGCGAGGAGGGGCTTCGGACGGTGTCGTCCTCCGTCGGGGCCGAGGCTGTGGAGGGCTCGGATGCCGCGGAGGCCCGTCATCGCCTTGTCGCCGAACTCGGTCACACCCACCGGCAGTTCGGTGACCTCGTCGCCCGTTCCGTTCCGGACGACGCGGAGGAGGCGCTGGCCCACTTCACACAGGCCGTCTCCGTCTTCGCGTCCCTCGGAGACGACGCCCTCGACGCGCGTACCGGGGCCGAGCTCGCGGCGGGGTGGCTGGAGGCCGACCTGCTCCGGCCCTCGGCCGCGGCCGCACGCGCGCGTGCGGTGCTTTCCGCGTATGCGGGGGTGGACGGGGAGACCGCGGAGGCGCGTCGGGCCGAGGCGGAGAACATGCTGGGCGTGATGGAGAAGCAGCGGGACGAGTGACGGGTGGGGGCGGGGAGGTCTCGCCCCCAGACCCCCGCTTCGGCCTGAACGGCCTCGTCCTCAAACGCCGGACGGGCTGAAAGATGCGCGCCCGCGCCCCTCAAGGGGCGCGGGGAACTGCGCGAACGGCCCCCGCCGACCGTCGGCCAAGCAACTCGGCCGGGCGGGGATCCGGGGCGCAGCCCCGGCCCAGGGGCGCGGGGAACTGCGCGATCAGCCCCCACACGCGCGGCCGAGGAACACACCCGCGGTCCTGAGCCGGCGTCCCGCGGCTACTCCACCCCGATCAGCAGCAACGCTCCCTGTCGTCCGCCCCGGTACACCACCGTGTCCACGGCCAAGTACGACTCCCGGACCCGCACTTCGAGATGGGCGGTGATGGACTCGGGAGCCTCGTCGCCCAGGACGAGGGTCACCATCTCCCCGCCGGCGGCGAGCATGCGGTCGAGGACGGTTTCGGCGGTGGCGGTAATGTCCGAGCCGATCACGGCGACATCACCGTCGATGAGCCCGAGGACGTCGCCGGCCTGGCAGATGCCGGCCATGGTCCAGGACTGACGCTCGGCGACGGCGACCTCGGCATAACGGGTGGCGCCCGCCGCCGAGGTCATGGCGACGACGTCCTCGTCGAAGCGACGTTCGGACTCGTGGACGGCGAGCGCGGCGATGCCCTGGACCGCGGAGCGGGTCGGGATCAGCGCGACCCGGACGCCTTCCGTACGGGCCTGCTCGGCGGCGGCGGCCGCGGTGTGACGCAGGTCGGCGTCATTGGGCAGCAACACCACCTCGCGGGCGTGGGCCCGGCGTACGGCTTCGACGAGCTCCCCGCTCGCGGGGGGCTCCCCGGGCCGCGCGAGCACGGTGGTCGCCCCGGCCTCGGCGTACAGCCCGGCCAGCCCTTCGCCGGGCACGACCGCAACGACGGCCCGCTGCGCCCGCTCCCGGGGCGGCCGCCCCGCCGCGCCCGCCGTATGGGCGTCGCCGAGCCCGAAGTGCGTGATCCTGATCCGGTACGGCCGCCCGGCCTCGACCCCCGCCTCCACGGCGGCCCCGGCGTCGTCCACGTGCACATGGACGTTCCACAGCCCGTCCCCGCCGACCACGACGAGCGAGTCGCCGAGGCGGTCGAGCCGGGCCCGCAACCGCGCCACGGCCGCGTCGTCCGCCTCCAGCAGATAGGTCACCTCGAAGGCCGGACCGTCGTCGCCCGGCCGCCCGTCCACGCACGCACCGTCCACATCCACACGGTCCGTGCCGTGCACGCGCGCGTGGATCTCGCCTGTCACCCGTCCGGCGCCCGGGGACTCCCCCGTGAACGTCTCCGCCAGCGCCTCCAGCACCGCCAGCAGCCCTCGCCCACCCGCGTCGACCACACCGGCGCGCTCCAGCACGGCCAGCTGGCCGGGGGTCGCCACGAGGGCCGCCCGCGCTCCCTCGTACGCCGCGCACGCGACCGTGCCGCAGTCGCCTTCCGTGCCGGTGGCCGCCTCGGCGGCGGCCGCGGCGACCGTGAGGACCGTGCCCTCCACGGGGTGCGCGACGGCCTCGCGCGCGGAGTCGGCGGCCTGTCGGAGGGCCAACCGGAGGGCCTGTCCGTCGGTGTGAGCGGCCCCACCATGGGTCTCACTACGGGCCTCACCATCGGCATCGCCGTCGGCGGCGAGTACCTGCGCCATGCCGCGCAGCAGCTGCGCGAGGATCGTCCCGGAGTTCCCTCGGGCCCCGATCAGCGCCCCGTGTGCCATCGCCCGCACGGTGTCGGCGAGAGTGGGCAGATCGACTCCTGTGACCCCCGTGAAAACGGCCCCAGTCGGGGCGGACCCTGTGGGAACTACGGCCGCGACCGTCTCGTAGCCCGCGAAAACCGCCTCCACCGCCGCTGCCGCCGACTCCACCGTCAGATACAGATTCGTCCCGGTGTCCCCGTCCGCGACCGGGTAGACATTGATGGCGTCGATCTCCTCGCGCGCCCGCCCCAGCGCCTCCAGCGCGAGGCCGCACCAGGTGCGCACCGCGAGAGCATCCAATGTCTGCGGCACCTGCGGCACCTGCGCCTCCTTGAGCTTCTGGACGTGGCTCGCAGCGTAGACCCAGAATGCGTTACTGCCGGTAGTGGGCCCCGAGGAGGGCCGGGGCGGACCCCGGGGGCAGTCATGGTAGTTTCGTTCTCCGGACGCAGTCGTTGTATGCTGCTCCAGTTGCCCGATTCGATCGGGTCTTCCCCCTGGCACCGCCACTCAGATCCTAGATCTTGATTCCGGCATGCCGGGATCAACCGTAAGAGCATCTGAAGTCTTTGGAGTGACCCGTGGCTGCCAACTGCGACGTCTGCGGCAAGGGGCCGGGCTTCGGCAACAACATCTCGCACTCGCACCGCCGTACGTCCCGTCGCTGGAACCCCAACATCCAGCGCGTCCGTACCGTGGTCGGCGGGACGCCGAAGCGCGTGAACGCTTGCACCTCGTGCATCAAGGCCGGCAAGGTCTCGCGCTGACGTAACGCTAGCGCGCGGCCACTGCTGGTTCGCTTAAGAACCGGTCCACCTCACGGTGGGCCGGTTTTTTGTCGTCTTCGTGCCGTCGCCCTGATGCTGCCCGTCTTCCGGACCTGCCAGAATCTGCCGAATGCGCTTCGGCATCCTGGGACCCCTCGAGATCCGCACCACGGACGGCAGCCCCCTGGACCCCGGCGGCCCCCGCCCCCGCGCGCTGCTCACCCTGCTCCTCCTGGATGCCGGCCGGACCGTCTCCACGGAGCGGCTGACCGACGGTCTGTACGGTGGCGAGCCGCCGGCCGGAGCCGCCAACGCCCTCCAGTCCCAGGTCTCCCGGCTGCGCAGGCGGCTCGGTCCTGACGCAGGGATCGAGGCCGACCCCACCGGCTACCGCATCGCCGTCTCCCCCGACGCCGTCGACGCGCACCGCTTCGAGCGGCTGGCCCGCGACGGAGCCGCGGCCCTCGCCCAGGGCGATCACTCGCGGGCCGAGGCCGTACTCCGGGAGGCGCTCGCCCTGTGGCGCGGCCCGGCCCTGGCCGACCTCCCCAGCGCGCGCGCCCAGGTGACCCGTCTCGAAGAGCTGAGGCTCACCGCCGTACAGGACCGAGTCGACGCGGACCTCGTGCTCGGCGGCGGCCCCGCACTCGTACCGGAGCTGCGCGGACTGCTCGACGCGCATCCGCTGAGCGAGCGGCTGTACGGACAGCTGATGCGGGCCCTGCACGCGAGCGGCCGGGCCGCTGAGGCGCTGACGGTGTACGAGGAGGCGCGGCGCACCCTGGCCGAGGAGCTGGGCACCGACCCCTCGTCCGACCTGTCCGCCCTCCACCTGGAACTGCTCCAGGACACGGGCCCCGCCCACCGGCGGCTCCCCGCCCAGCTGACCCGCTTCATCGGACGCGACGGCGAACTCGCGCGCATCGGCGCCCTGCTCGCCCGCGAGCGCCTGATCACACTCACCGGGCCGGGCGGAGCGGGCAAGACCCGTCTGGCGATCGAGCTCGCGCATGCGAACGCGGACGCGCACGTCGACGCACATAGTCGCGTAAGCGCTTACGCAAACGTTTACGCACACGCTTACGCGAACGTTTGCCTGGTCGAGCTCGCCCCTCTCACCGACCCCTCCCAGCTCCCCTACGCCCTGCTCACCGCCCTCGGTCTGCGCGAAGGTTTCCGCACCCCCTCGGGGGACACCACCGACCGGCTCCTCACCGCCCTGGAGGACCGCGAGCTGCTGCTCGTCCTGGACAACTGCGAGCATCTCGTCGAGGACGTGGCACGGATCGCCGGCCTGCTCCTGGGCGCCTGCCCGGGTGTGCGGATCCTCGCCACGAGCCGCGAGTCGCTGGGGATCACCGGCGAGGTGCTGTGCCCGGTGCCGCCGCTGTCGGCGGAGCCGGCCGCGCGGCTCTTCCTGGACCGGGCGGCCGCGGTGCGCCCCGGTTTCGCGGGGCACGCGCGTGTGCCGGACATCTGCGCCGCCCTGGACGGGCTGCCGCTGGCGATCGAGCTGGCGGCGGCGCGGCTGCGGACGCTGACTCCGGACGAACTGGCCGACCGCCTCACCGAGCATGTCGAGGACGACCGCTTCCGGCTGCTGTCCCGGGGCGACCGCACCAAGACACCCCGGCATCGCACCCTTCGTGGCATCGTGGAGTGGAGCTGGGAGCTGCTGGACGAGGAGGAGCGGGAGCTGGCACGACGGCTGACCGTGTTCTCCGGGGGCGCGACGGTCGAGGCGGTCGAGGCGGTGTGCGGGACGCCGTGTCCCGAGGACCTGCTGGCCTCGCTGGCGGAGAAGTCGTTCCTGGAGGTCACCGAGGGGCGCTATCGGATGCTGCAGACCATCCGCGCGTTCGCCGCCGAGCACCTCGTGCGCGCAAGCGAGCAGGAACGCCTGCGGGACGCCCACGCCGCGTACTTCCTGCGGCTGGCCGAGCGGGCGGAGCCGTTCCTGCGCGGCGGCGACCAGCTGCCCTGGCTGGACCGGCTGACCGCCGAGCACGGCAACCTGGACGCGGCGCTGCGCCGTCTCGTGCGCGCCGATCGCGCGAACGCCCTGCGGCTGATGGCCGGGCTCTCCTGGTTCTGGCGGCTGCGCGGCCTCCACGGCGGGCAGGTGTCCTCGGCTCGGGAGCTGCTCGCGGCCGTGGGCGCCGAACCGCCGGCCGGTCTCACCGAGGAGTACGTCCTGTGCCTGCTCAACGCGGTCTCCGGGGAGGGCGACGGCCCGGCCGATCAGGAACGTCTGGATCACGTGGAAGCCCTGCTGGCCGGACTGCCCGGCCCTCTGCGGCTGCCCTTCGCCGTGGTGCTGTGGTCGGTGTCGGGCGGGCCTCGGCCCCACGCCAACGACCGGGTGCGGGCACAGGTCGGGAACAACACGTGGGGCCGGGCGCTTCTTGATCTCGGCCTAGGCTTCCAGGAGCAGTTCGCGGGGCGTCCGACGGCGTCCGAGGAGTCGTTCGCACAGGCCTTGAGGGGTTTTCGCACGACCGGGGACCGCTGGGGCATGGCGAACTGTCTCGACCCGCTGGGTATGTTCGCCGACTCGCGCGGGGAACACCGGCGCGCACTCGAACTGCTCGACGAAGGGCTTTCGCACATCAGGGAGTTGGCCGCCCCCGAGGAGACCTCGGACCTCCTGCGCGCCCGTGCGACCGTGCTGCTGCACCAGGGGGAACTGGCCGCGGCGAAGGAGCACTTCAGCCAGGCGCTGACCCTTGCCCGCACCGTGGGCCTCGCCGACAAGGTGGCGGGTGCCCTGCGGGGCCTGGGCGACGCCGCTCGGCTCGCGGGAGACACCCGCCACGCGCGTGTGCACTACGAGAGCGCCCTGGAGTCCTGCGCGGCCAACTGGTTCAGCGTCGGCGAGACCGTGCGCATCCTCATCGGTCTGGGCCGCTCGGCCGCCGCGGAGGGGCGCCTCGACGAGGCTCGCGACTACGCCCGCCAGGCCACCGACCTCGCCGTCGAGAGTCCCTGCGTGCTGGAACTCGCCGAGTCCGCGGAGGCGTTGGCGTTCCTCGCCGGCTCCCCCGAGCGCGCCGCCGTCCTGCTGGGCGCCGCCGTCGGTCTGCGCGGGGCCGCGCCGCTGGGCGACCCCGAAGCCGTACGCATCGAGCGGAACATCCGCGAAAAGCTGCCCCCCGAAGCGTACGAAAAGGCCTTTGAGCAGGGGCGCGCCCTCGGGGCGGCGGCACTCACCGACGGCTCTCACCACAGTCAGGAGCCGCGCTGACCAACGGCCGGGAACACGGTCAGCGAACGGTAGGAGCACGGTCAGCGCCTCCCGCGAAGCTCCTGGCCATGACAACGAACACGACACAGAACATGGCGGACGACCCGGCGCGAAAGCTCGCCCACCTTCACGTCCTCGTCTCCGGCGCCAGCGTCGCGGGCCCCGCCGTCGCCCTCAACCTGATCCGGTACGGCGCCCGCGTCACCGTCGTCGAGAAGGCACCCGACCTGCGCGCCGGCGGATTCGCGGTCGACTTCCGGGGGCACGTCCACCGGACCGTCCTGACCGCCATGGGCATCTGGGACGAGATCCACGCCCATCAGACCCACATGGGCCGGCAGACCGTCGTCGACGCCGACGGCACCCCGCGCGTGGACCTGCCGCCCGAGCTGATGAGCGGCGACGTGGAGATCTTCCGCGGCGAGCTGGCGCGGATCATGTACGAACGCACCAAGGACAAGGTGGAGTACGTCTTCGGGGACTCGATCGCCACCCTCGTCGAGACCCCGGAAGGCATCGACGTGACCTTCGAGCGCGGCGCCCCGCGTCGCTTCGACCTCGTCGTGGGCGCCGACGGACTGCACTCCCTCACCCGGCGCCTCGTCTTCGGTGAGGAGTCCCGCTACCTGCGCTTCCTCGACCACTACGTGGCGGCCTTCGGAGTCCCCAACGACCTGGGCCTCGACCGCACCGGGCAGCTGTACAGCGAACCGGGACGGGCGGTGGTCGTCGGCAACTACGACGGCGATCCGGACCGGGCGGGCGCGCTGCTCGTCTTCCGGTCCGAGGAGCTGGAGTTCGACCGCCGTGACGTGGCCGCGCAGAAGCGGATCCTGGCGGAGCGGTTCGCGGGGATGGGCTGGCAGACCCCGGGGATCCTCAAGGCTCTGGAGCGGGCCGACGACCTGTACTTCGACGCGATCGCCCAGATCCATGTCGACCGGCTCACCCAGGGCCGCGTGGTGCTGCTCGGGGACGCCGGATACGGGGCCACGATGGGCGGCATGGGCACCGGGGTGGCGATCGTCGGGGCGTACGTCCTGGCCGGCGAGCTGGCCCTCGCGGGCGGCGACCACCGCACCGCCTTCGCCGAGTACGAGACCCGCGTACGGGACTTCGCCAAGGGCTGCCAGAAGATCTCGGGCAACGCGGGGCCGTTCTTCGCGCCGCCGACCGAACGGCGCATCCGCAGCCGGGACCGCGCGTACCGGCTGCTCAGCTCCCGCCTCCTGGCAGGCTTCTTCAAGAAGCTCACCGAGAAGGCGGCCACCGGCATCAAACTCCGCGCATACCCCGCCTGACGGGGTGGGCGGCTACGACTCGATGTCGCCGAAGTGGTCCCAGCCGCCCTTGCTGGTCCAGGGCGCTCCGTCCACCGTGACCTGGGGCAGCGCCGAGGGGTTGAGGACCTCGCCGATCACCTTCCAGCGCGCGGGCAGCTTCACGTCCGGCGGGAAGGCCGCAACGATCGCGTGGTCCTCCCCGCCGGTCAGCACCCACTGGATGGGGTCGACGCCGACGGCCTGGCCGATGTCGTTCATCTGGGAGGGGATGTCGATCGCGCCCGAACGGATGTCGATGCGCACCTTGCTCGCCTCGGCGATGTGCCCCAGGTCGGCGATCAGCCCGTCACTCACGTCGCACATCGCCGTCGCACCGAGCCCGGCGGCGGCGGGACCCGCGTGGTACGGCGGCTCGGGGCGGCGGTGGGCCTCGACGAAGGCGCGCGGTGAGCGGAAGCCCCGGGAGAGCACCGCGTGCCCGGCCGCGGACCAGCCCAGCCAGCCCGTCACGGCGATCACGTCACCGGGCTGGGCGCCGCCCCGGGTGACCGGTTCGTGGTTGCGCAGATCGCCGAGCGCGGTGATCGAGATCATGATGGTGTCGCCGCGTACGACATCGCCGCCGACCACGGACGCGCCCGCGACCTGGCACTCGTCGCGCAGCCCGTCCATCATCTCGGAGGGCCAGGTGGCCGGGAGTTCGGCCGGGACGACCAGGCCGAGCAGCAGCGCGGTCGGTACGGCGCCCATCGCGGCGATGTCCGCGAGGTTCTGTGCGGCCGCCTTGCGCCCGACGTCGTACGCCGTGGACCAGTCGCGGCGGAAGTGCCGCCCCTCCAGAAGGATGTCGGTGCTCGCCACCACCCTGCGGTCGGGCGCTGCCACCACCGCGGCGTCGTCGCCGGGGCCGACCCGGACCGCCGGGGTGGTGGTGAGACGCGAAGTGAGCTCCTTGATGAGCCCGAACTCCCCCAACTCGCCCACGGTGCCCTTCATGATCGTACTGCTCCCTCTGCCGCTACCCGTGCCCGGTAGCGAGCCGTCTCTGTACTCGGTACGGTCGAGTTGACCGTCAACTTGTGCAGTCCGTGCACCCCGGCGCGCAAGCCCCAGCCACCGCGGGTCTCCCCGTGGCGAGCGGCGACGCGATACCGTGGCGTTCCTTTTCCCCACATGATCCTCGTGGCCGCCCTGGAGGTTCCGTGGTACAGGCGTACATCCTGATCCAGACGGAGGTCGGCAAATCGTCGACCGTCGCCGAAACGATCAGCAAGATCCCGGGGGTGATCCAGGCCGAGGACGTGACAGGACCGTACGACGTGATCGTGCGCGCCCAGGCCGACACGGTCGACGAACTCGGCCGCATGGTGGTCGCGAAAGTCCAGCAAGTGGACGGCATCACCCGTACCTTGACCTGCCCGGTGGTGCACCTCTAGCCCCCGTCTACCCTTGGCCGGTGAACTTCTCTTGTCACCGGCACACCGCTCTCTTCGGGCTGCCTGCTCTCGCTCTGTTGATGGCCGCCACGGGCTGCTCCTCAGCAGACGACGGCGCATCGGCCGTGGTTCCCAGCCCGGACGCGAAGGTCACCGAGCTGTGCCAGAACCTGGACAAGGTGCTGCCGAAGAAGATCGACGGCCTCGACCGGAACGATCCCGAGCCCCGGTCCGCGCTGACCGCGGGCTGGGGAAGCCCGGCGATCATACTGCGCTGCGGCGTCGAACGGCCCGCGAAGATGAGCGATGAGAACGCGCTCAGCGGCGAGGTGAACGGTGTCGGCTGGCTCATGGAGAACCAGGGCGACGGGTCGTACCGCTTCACCTCGGGTCTGCGCCGGGCGTACGTCGAGGTCAGCGTGCCGACGAAGTGGGTCCAACGGGACGGGTCGGGTTCGCTCGTCGACCTGGCCGCACCCATCAAGAAGGCGATCCCCGAAGGGATCGCCGACTGACGTACACGCGCGCGCCCGGAGGCGCGTGCCCTGGAGCGGAGCCCCGGTGCCGCAGCTCTAGCGCAGCCCCGTCGAGCGGCGCAGCGCCGCCTGGATCAGGCGGTCCACCAGCTCCGGGTAGGCCACGCCGCTCGCCTGCCACATCTGCGGGTACATGGAGATGGGCGTGAAGCCCGGCATGGTGTTGATCTCGTTGATCACGAACTCGCCGTCCTCGGTGAGGAAGAAGTCCGCGCGCACCAGGCCCTCGCAGGAGGCGGCCTCGAACGCGTCGACCGCGAGCCGCTGGACCTCCGCGGTCTGCTCGGGGGTCAGCGGGGCGGGCACGAGGCCGGGCGTCGAGTCGATGTACTTCGCCTCGAAGTCGTAGTACGCGTGCGACTGCACGGGCGGGATCTCGGCGGGCACGCTCGCGCGCGGACCGTCCTCGAACTCCAGAACCCCGCACTCGATCTCGCGGCCACGCAGCAACGCCTCCACGATGATCTTCGGGTCGTGGCGCTGCGCCTCCTCGATCGCCTCGTCGAGGCCTTCGAGGGAGTCGACCTTGGTGATGCCGATCGATGAGCCCGCGCGCGCGGGCTTGATGAACAGCGGCCAGCCGTGCTCCCCCGCGAAGTCGATGATCTTCTTGCGGGCGGCGGACTCGTCGCGCTGCCACTCGCGGGGCCGGATCACCTCGTACGGGCCGACGGGCAGCCCGAAGGAGGTGAACACCCGCTTCATGTACTCCTTGTCCTGGCCGACGGCCGAGGCGAGCACGCCCGCACCGACGTACGGGACTCCGGAGAGCTCCAGGAGGCCCTGGAGGGTGCCGTCCTCGCCGTAGGGGCCGTGCAGCATGGGGAAGACGACGTCGACCTCGCCCAGCGCCTTGGGGACCGATCCGGGCTCGCTGTAGACGACTTCGCGGTTGGCCGGATCGACGGGGAGGATCACGCCGCCCTCGTTCGACTCGGCGAGCTGCTCCACGTCCGGCTGGCGCCGGTCGACGATGGCCATGCGGTCCGGTTCATCGGCGGTGAGCGCCCAACGGCCGTCACGGGTGATGCCGATCGGCAGGACGTCGTACTTCGTCCGGTCGATGGCGCGCAGGACGGCGCCGGCCGTGACCACGGAGATCCCGTGTTCGGAGCTGCGGCCGCCGAAGACAACGGCCACACGCGGCTTGCGAGGCGGCTGCTCAGGGCTCTGGGGGAGGTTCTCGGTGCTCATATCGCGTTGAGAGTACCCGTTGGTACGGCGCTCGGTCAGCGCCCCACGGCGGCCGTTGTCCAACGTCGCACGGGTGGTCGCTCAGCGTCGTACAAGCCGTTGCGGAGCGTTGATTTCCGGCGGCGGCGCGACGTGGATCCTCAGCGGCGCTCGGGCTTGGCGCTGCGCCCCATCAGCTCCTTGACCGCGACGACCGGCGACTTGCCCTCGTGGACGATGCCGACGACCGTCTCGGTGATGGGCATGTCGACGCCGTGCCTGCGGGCCAGATCCAGCACGGACTCACAGGACTTGACGCCCTCGGCCGTCTGCTTGGTGACCGCGATGGTCTCCTGGAGGGTCATGCCCCTGCCGAGGTTGGTGCCGAAGGTGTGGTTGCGCGACAGCGGCGAGGAGCAGGTGGCCACCAGGTCGCCCAGGCCCGCGAGTCCGGAGAAGGTCAACGGGTCGGCGCCCATGGCGAGACCGAGGCGGGTGGTCTCGGCGAGTCCGCGTGTGATCAGCGAGCCCTTGGTGTTGTCGCCCAGGCCCATGCCGTCCGCGATGCCGACGGCGAGGCCGATCACGTTCTTGACCGCGCCGCCCAGTTCGCAGCCCACCACGTCGGTGTTGGTGTACGGGCGGAAGTACGGGGCGTGGCAGGCGGCCTGGAGACGCTGGGCGACCACTTCCGAGGTGCAGGCGACCACACCGGCGGCCGGCATCCGGGCGGCGATCTCACGGGCCAGGTTGGGGCCGGTGACCACGGCGATACGGTCGGCGCCGACCTTGGCGACGTCCTCGATCACCTCGCTCATCCGCATCGCGGAACCGAGTTCGACGCCCTTCATGAGAGAGACCAGGACCGTGTCCGGCTCCAGCAGCGGCGTCCACTCGGCGAGGTTCCCGCGCAGGGTCTGCGAGGGCACGGCGAGCACGGTGAAGTCGGCGTCACGCGCGGCCTCGGCGGCGTCGGTCGTCGCCCGCAGGTTCTCGGGAAGTTCGACGCCCGGCAGGTAGTCCGGGTTCGTATGCGTGGAGTTGACCGCCTCGGCGAGCTCGGCGCGCCGCGCGCACAGGGTGACCTCGCACCCCGCGTCGGCGAGCACCATGCCGAAGGCCGTACCCCACGATCCGGTCCCGAAGACGGCCGCCTTGACCGGCTTGCTCACGTGCTCTGCCCCTCTTCCTGCTGTGCCGGTGCCTGCTGGGCCTGTACCCGCTCCTGAGCCCGCTCCTGGGCCCTGGTACGCCTGCGCTGTTCGATCCGCACCTGGCGCGGGTCGTAGGGCGTCTCAGGGGCCTTTTCGCCGCGGATCTGCTCAAGCTGCGCGGTGACGGCGGCCATGATGACCTCGGTGGCCTCCTTCAGGAGGTCCGGGCTCATCTCCCTGTCGTAGAAGCGCGACAGGTCGACCGGGGGGCCCGCGAGAACGTGGTGGGTCTTGCGGGGAAGGAGGTTCGGCTTCTTGGCGTACGGCGGCAGCAGTTCGTTGGCGCCCCACTGGGCGACCGGGATCACCGGGCACTTGGTCTGCAGGGCGACCCGGGCGGCACCGGTCTTGCCGGTCATCGGCCAGCCGTCGGGGTCACGGGTGAGGGTGCCCTCGGGGTAGAACGCGACGCACTCGCCGCGCTCCACGGCGTCGATCGCGGCCCGGAACGCGCTCAGCGCGTCGGTGCTCTCGCGGTAGACGGGGATCTGTCCGGTGCCGCGCATCGCGGCCCCCACGAATCCCTTCCTGAAAAGCCCGGCCTTGGCCAGGAAACGCGGAACACGCCCGGTGTTGTACTGATAGTGGGCATACGCGAACGGGTCCACATGCGAATTGTGGTTCACCGCCGTGATAAATCCGCCCTCAGCCGGAATGTTCTCCATTCCGCGCCAGTCCCGCTTGATCAGAACCACCAGTGGCGGTTTACAGAGAACCGCTGCGAAGCGGTACCAGAAGCCGATTCTGCGGCGGGGCACGCGGGCACCTTCCTCTTAGGGCCTGGGGGGCCGCACAAGTGTCACCCCAGGCCGCCGGTCTGTCGAGAACACCGTACGCCCCGACGTCCGGACCGCCACGGGTACCGGGTCACAATGGGCGCGACAAGGGAGGAACGAAGCGCTCGTGCAGTGGACCTTGGTGATCCCCCTCAAAGCCCTGGCGCGGGCCAAGAGCAGGCTCTCTGACACCGCCGCGGACGCGGTGCGCCCCGGACTCGCCCTCGCCTTCGCGCAGGACACCGTGGCGGCCGCGCTGGCCTGCGCGGCGGTCGGCGATGTGGCGGTCGTCACGGACGACGCGCTGGCCGGGCGGGAGCTGGCCGCGCTGGGAGCGTGGATCGTCCCGGACGAGCCGGGCGGCGGTCTCAACGCCGCGCTGGCGCACGGGGCAGCGGCCGTACGCTCCCGGACTCCCGAATGCGCCGTGGCCGCACTGAACGCCGATCTGCCCGCCTTGCGGCCCCTGGAATTGGCTCGGGTACTCGATGCCGCCGCCGAATTCCCGCGCGCTTTTCTCCCCGATGCGGCCACAATCGGCACCACTCTGCTGGCCGCATCCCCCGGCCGCGAATTGCGCCCCGCCTTCGGCACCGATTCCCGAACCCGTCATCGCGCCTCGGGAGCCGCGGAACTCGTTCTCACCGCGGTGGATTCCGTACGCCAGGACGTCGACACCGGGGATGATCTGCGCGCGGCGCTCGCACTGGGAGTGGGCCCACGCACGGCCAGGATGGCGGCGAAACTCCTGATCCCGGGCCAACCGGGCACCTGAACGCCGGTCGCCGAGCGAACCGCCGGCCGCCGCGCGAACCGCCGTTCGCCGACGCCGCGTCCGCCGGGCCCACCAGCGGCGCACACCAGCCCTGGATAGGCTTTCGGCATGCAGGCGACCGCGTACACGTACGACCCCGACACCCGTAGCGGCCAGGTGCTGCTCGACGACGGCACGCCGGTGCCCTTCGACGGCGCCGCGTTCGACGCCGGCGGGCTCAGGCTGCTGCGCCCGGGGCAGCGCGTACGCATCGAGACCGAGGGCGACGGCGAGGCCCGCCGGATCACCCTGGTGACGCTCCAGACCTTCTGAACAGGCCTTCGCCGGACTCTCCGACCAGGCCTTCTCACCGACCAGGTCCCGGACACGCCGCGGGCCGGGCTCCCCGTGGGAGTCCGGCCCGGCGCGTGGGTTCCCTGCGCCCCTGCTTCTAGCGGGCGGTGGTCTTCTTGGCGGTGGTCTTGCGAGCCGTCGACTTCTTGGCGGGGGCCTTCTTGGCGGTCGCCTTCTTCGCCGGGGCCTTCTTGGCCGTCGCCTTCTTGGCGGTCGCCGCGGTCTTCTTGGCGGTCGCCGTCGTCTTCTTGGCGGTCGTCTTCTTGGCCGTCGTCTTCTTCGCGGCGGCGGTGGTCTTCTTGACCGCCGTCTTCTTCGCCGCGGCGGTGGTCTTCTTCGCAGTCGCCTTCTTGGCAGCGGTGGTCTTCTTGGCCGCGGCCTTCTTGACCGTCGCCGCGGCACCCCCGGTCAGGCTACCCTTGGGCGCCTTCTTGACCGCGACCTCGCCACCGCGCGGGAGCTTCTTCGAGCCGCTCACCAGGTCCTTGAAGCCCTGACCCGCGCGGAAGCGCGGCACAGAGGTCTTCTTGACCCGAACACGCTCACCCGTCTGCGGGTTACGGGCGTAACGAGCCGGACGGTCGACCTTCTCGAAGGAACCGAAGCCGGTGACCGAGACCCGGTCCCCGCCGACAACTGCACGGACGATCGCGTCCAGTACGGCGTCGACCGCGTCGGCGGCCTGCTGACGCCCGCCGACCTTGTCGGCAATCGCTTCTACGAGCTGCGCCTTGTTCACGTCTTCCCCTTCGGAGACATTGCCCGAACGAATGCGTTCAAGCTTTTTCGCACGTTAGGCAGATATATACCGCAAATCAAACACGAAACGGGCTAATCACCCTTGTGCCGCAACGAACTCGGACTGTCGCGGAGTTCCTCAGCGATCCCCTTCGAGGAATCGACCCTCGTCGAGGTCGGTGGTGAACCGCTCCAGCCGCCTTGTCGCGTCGGCGAGATCGTGCTTGGCCACGGCCGTAATGACCAGCAGCTTCCGGGTCAGCGCCATCCGTACGCCCTCCGGGACTTGCAGTGCGCGCACTCTTGTGTGCGCTTCCTTCAGTTGGGCCGCGACTGCCGCATAGAGCTCGAGTTGGCCGTCGTGTTCCATGCACAGATTGTGCCATCTGGGGCGAGTTGTCGCCTGCCCAGGGGGTAACTGCCGTCCCTGGAGAGGGTCCTGAGCGCCCCGGAGAGCTGCGGCTCCAAGAAGCGCGTACCCAGGCAATCTCCTTTGTAACTAGGGGAGTTGAAGCCCATCGAAGGGGTGCGCGGGGGGCGTCCGGGGGCAGACACAGCTGTACCCCCAACCGTCCACGATTGGGGGTACAGAGGGGTGTTGCGGTGGCTGAAATCAGCCGTGCCTCAGCCGCGAGGCGTCCCGGGCGTCAGACCTGCAGCGTCTTCGGCTTGTACGACGGGCGCTTGGCCTCGTACTCCGCGATGTCGCCCTCGTTCTGGAGGGTGATGGAGATGTCGTCCAGGCCGTTCAGCAGCCGCCAGCGGGCGTTCTCGTCGAGCTCGAAGGCGGCGGTGATGCCCTCGGCGCGCACCTCACGGGCCTCCAGGTCGACCGTGATCTCGGCCTGCGGGTCCTTCTCCGTCAGCTCCTGCAGCGCGTCCACGATCTTCTGCTCCAGAACCACCGTGAGCAGGCCGTTCTTGAGCGAGTTGCCGCGGAAGATGTCCGCGAATCGGGACGAGATGACGGCCTTGAAGCCGTAGTTCTGCAGCGCCCAGACGGCGTGCTCGCGGGAGGAGCCGGTGCCGAAGTCGGGGCCCGCGACCAGGACCGTGGCGCCCGCGCGCTCGGGCTGGTTGAGGATGAAGGACGAGTCCTTGCGCCAGGCCTCGAACAGCCCGTCCTCGAAACCGTCCCTGGTCACCTTCTTGAGCCAGTGGGCGGGGATGATCTGGTCGGTGTCGACGTTGCTGCGGCGCAGCGGAACGGCCCGGCCGGTGTGTGTGGTGAATGCTTCCATGACTTCTCAGACTCCAGCGGGCGTGCGGGCGGCAGACGAGTCGACGAGATCGGCCGGGGAGGCCAGGTGACCGAGTACGGCGGTGGCGGCGGCGACCTGCGGCGACACCAGGTGCGTTCGGCCGCCCTTGCCCTGCCTGCCCTCGAAGTTGCGGTTCGAGGTGGACGCGGAGCGCTCACCGGGGGCCAGCTGGTCGGGGTTCATGCCCAGACACATCGAGCAGCCCGCGTGCCGCCATTCGGCGCCGGCCTCCTTGAAGACCACGTCCAGGCCCTCGGAGACGGCCTGCAGACCGACCCGCGCGGAGCCGGGGACCACCAGCATCCGTACGCCGTCGGCGACTTTGCGGCCCCCGACGATCGCGGCGGCGGCGCGCAGGTCCTCGATGCGACCGTTGGTGCAGGAACCTACGAAGACGGTGTCGACCTTGATGTCGCGCAGCGGCTGTCCGGCGGTCAACCCCATGTACTCCAGGGCCTTTTCGGCGGCCATGCGCTCCGATGCGTCTTCGTACGAAGCCGGGTCGGGGACGGACGCCGAAAGCGGCGCTCCCTGGCCCGGGTTGGTGCCCCAGGTGACGAACGGCGCCAGCGACGGGCCGTCGATGACCACCTCGGCGTCGAAAACCGCGTCCTCGTCCGTCTTCAGGGTCTTCCAGTACGCGACCGCGGCGTCCCACTCCTCGCCCTCGGGGGCGTGCGCACGGCCCTTGAGGTACTCGAAGGTGGTCTCGTCGGGGGCGATCATGCCCGCGCGGGCGCCGGCCTCGATCGACATGTTGCAGATGGTCATCCGGGCTTCCATCGAGAGCTTCTCGATGGCGGAGCCGCGGTACTCCAGGATGTAGCCCTGGCCGCCGCCCGTACCGATCTTGGCGATGATCGCCAGGATCAGGTCCTTGGCGGTGACACCCTCGGGCAGCTCGCCGTCGATCGTGATGGCCATGGTCTTGGGACGGGCCAGCGGCAGCGTCTGGGTGGCCAGCACATGCTCGACCTGCGAGGTGCCGATGCCGAACGCCAGCGCGCCGAAGGCACCGTGCGTGGAGGTGTGGGAGTCGCCACAGACCACGGTGGTACCGGGCTGGGTCAGACCCAGCTGCGGTCCCACCACGTGGACGACGCCCTGCTCGACGTCACCCAGCGAGTGCAGCCGTACACCGAACTCGGCGCAGTTCTTGCGCAGCGTCTCCAGCTGGGCCCGGGAGACCGGGTCCGCGATGGGCTTGTCGATGTCGAGGGTCGGGGTGTTGTGATCCTCGGTGGCGATGGTGAGGTCGAGACGGCGCACGGGACGCCCCGCCTGGCGGAGGCCGTCGAAGGCCTGCGGGCTGGTCACCTCGTGCAGCAGGTGCAGATCGATGAAGAGGAGGTCGGGCTCGCCCTCGGCGCGCCGGACGACATGGTCGTCCCAGACCTTCTCCGCGAGTGTCCTACCCATCGCTTTCCCTCCGGCCGGCCTGTGTGGCGCCGGCCCAACTAGAGATTTCCGGGGCGGCGGCGTCCGTACCCCTCGTCCGGACGCCCTCCACCGGGCCCGTTGGTCCGCGGGCCGCTGTGTCTACAAGGGTGGCGCGTTCCACCGAAAATTGAACTTGCGTTTCACAGAGTGAGACGCGAGTATCGTTGCATGGACAACAGTAGCGGCGTCGGCGTTCTGGACAAGGCAGCCCTTGTCCTGAGCGCTCTGGAGTCCGGTCCGGCCACCCTCGCGGGACTGGTCGCGGCGACCGGACTGGCACGACCCACGGCACATCGCCTCGCCGTGGCACTTGAACACCACCGCATGGTGGCGCGCGACATGCAGGGCCGTTTCATTCTCGGCCCCCGCCTCGCCGAGCTGGCCGCGGCCGCGGGCGAGGACCGTCTCCTCGCGACGGCCGGCCCGGTGCTCACGCATCTGCGCGACGTCACGGGCGAGAGCGCCCAGCTCTACCGCCGCCAGGGCGACATGCGCATCTGCGTCGCCGCGGCCGAGCGCCTGTCCGGCCTTCGGGACACGGTCCCGGTCGGCTCGACGCTCACGATGAAGGCCGGTTCCTCGGCGCAGATCCTGATGGCCTGGGAAGAGCCGGAGCGCCTGCACCGCGGCCTCCAGGGTGCCCGCTTCACCGCCACGGCGCTCTCGGGCGTACGGCGCCGGGGCTGGGCCCAGTCGATCGGCGAGCGCGAGCCGGGCGTCGCGTCGGTCTCCGCGCCCGTACGGGGCCCCTCGAACCGTGTGGTGGCCGCCGTCTCGGTCTCCGGCCCGATCGAGCGCCTGACCCGGCACCCGGGCCGTATGCACGCCCAGGCGGTCATCGACTCCGCCGCCCGCCTCTCCGAGGCCCTCCGCCGCACGGGCTGAGCCACCCCTCCAGTACGACACCGGGGGACGAGCCGGCCTCAACGCCGCGGCAGGCTCATCCCCCGGACACCTCCCCGCCCCTCCCCGCTCCGCCCTGCCGGGGCGCGGGGAACTGCGCGACCAGCCGCAGCCGGCCCGCACCATCCGATCAACCCGCCGCTCCCCCGGCCTCCGCGCCCTCCTTGGGCGACCGATGAGCGAACCGGTCCGCCGCCCGCCGCCCCCGCTTCTCCACGGGCAACGCCCCGTACGCGGCCGCGAGCCCGAAGGGCGGCATGTCCGCGTAGATCGACTCGTACGACCCCTCCGGCACGACATACGCCTCGCGCCAGATCCCCACGTGCTGGCGCACCTTCCCCGCCCGCTCCTTGCGGTTGATGATCGCCCACACCTTGTGGTGGAACATGTCGGGCGCCGACGCGTACGCGTAGAGCTTCTCCTTGGACTCCCAGTACTGGACGACGTAGTACGTCCGCGGTGACGCCGTCAGCAGCACGCGGCCGAGCAGGCCTCGACCGCCGTCCTTCTCCAGGTCCCGCACCATGCGCAGCATGGCGAAGAACACTGGTACCCACTGGTGCACCGCCCAGAAGTGGTTGACGCGCATGCCGATCAGCAGGACGACCACGTCCCCTTCGGCTGCCGCGGTGGTACGGCCTGCGGCCGCGGGCTTCCCTAACATGTCTTCCCCCTGTTGGTTAGCGGCACTATCCGATGGTGTCTGTTTGGATAGTGGCGCCACCCAAGGAAGGGCGCAAGGGATGCGGCTGTCGGAGTTGAGTGAGCGCAGCGGGGTGTCCATCGCGACGATCAAGTACTACTTGCGCGAAGGGCTGTTGGCACCGGGCCGCCGCGTCAGTGCGACGACGGCCGAGTACGACGAGAGCCATCTGCGCAGGCTGCGGCTGGTGCGAGCGCTGATCCAGGCGGGGCGGGTCCCCGTGGCCACGGCCAAGGAGATCCTCGGGCATGTCGACGACGAGTCCCTGGGCCGGACGATCCGGCTGGGCGCTGCCCTGTGGGCGCTGCCGCAGGAGCCCGAGCCGGACGAGCGGGACCCGGCCGTCCGTTCCGCGCGCCGCGAGGTGGACCGGCTCCTGGAGTCGCTGGGCTGGGAGACCGCCCGGGAACTGGGCACCCTCTCCCCCGTGCACCGTTCCCTGGTGTCGGCGGTGGCCACGCTGATCCGGCTCGGCTATGCCTGGGACGCCGAACTCATGGCACCGTACGCACGGTTGATGCACCAGGCGGCCGTCCGCGACCTGGACTTCCTGGAGAAGCACCCCTCGGAGGAGGAGAAGGTCGAGACGGCGGTCGCGGCGGCGATTCTCTTCGAACCGGTCCTCAAAGCGCTGCACCGGCTGGCCCAGGAGGAGGAGTCGGCCCGGCGCTACGGCATCGAGTGACGCGTACGCCGTCCGGGGCGGCGGCGCCCAGGACGGCGGAGTCCGTGAACCCAAGGGGCGGGGCCGCCGGCACCGGAACCCGGAAACGCCGATGGACCCCCACCGAAGTGGAGGTCCATCGGACTTCACGTACCCCCGACCGGATTCGAACCGGCGCTACCGCCTTGAGAGGGCGGCGTGCTAGGCCGCTACACAACGGGGGCAAGGACCACAAGTGATCCAGCTGGGCTACCAGGACTCGAACCTAGAACAACGGAACCAGAAACCGTCGTGTTGCCAATTACACCATAGCCCAACGGTGGTCTAGACCACCGAGTACCCCCGACCGGATTCGAACCGGCGCTACCGCCTTGAGAGGGCGGCGTGCTAGGCCGCTACACAACGGGGGCCCTAGCGATCCTGCATGAGAGACAGCGGGTACGACCCTAACTGCCTTCCTGGGAAGGATCTGTACCCCCGACCGGATTCGAACCGGCGCTACTGCCGTGAGAGGGCAGCGTGCTAGGCCGCTACACAACGGGGGCGTTGCGGAGCTGGTCTCCGCATGTGCAGATAAGCTCTGCGAGCTGGCCTACCAGGACTCGAACCTAGACTAACGGAACCAGAAACCGTCGTGCTGCCAATTACACCATAGGCCACTGAAACTCAATCCCCTGTGGGGATCTTGTTTTAGCTTGCGCCTCCGGTTCCGGACCTTTCGGCCCGCTCTCCGGCGGCGCAGGAGGAACATTACCTGAAGGTGGACGGCGCTCCAAAACGGGTATCGGCGCCGACGATCGCGGGGAGTTCGGCCAGCGAGGCGATCCGGTGCGGGCCGACGGACGCGTCGACGGGCGTGTCGCCGGGCGTGTCGCCGACCGCCCGGTCGCCGTCGCGATCGAGCCAGACCGACAGCAGACCGGCGTCCGCGGCTCCCCGCCCGTCGATCTCCGGGTGGTCGCCGACGTACGCGACCTGTCGCGGGGCCAGTTCCAGGGCCTCGCAGGCCGCGTGGAAAGCCTGGGCGTCCGGCTTGGAGACGCCGAGCTCGGCGGCGCACAGGACGGCCTCGAAGCGCTCACGCACGCCGAGGACGCGCAGCTTGCGGTCCTGGACGGTGAGGCTCGAGTTCGACAGCACCCCGTGCCGGTGGCTGGCGGCCAGGGTGTCCAGGACGGGCAGGACGTCCGGGAAGAGGGCCCAGGCTGCCTCGTAGTGCGTGAGATACCGCTGGAACCAGGCGTCGGCCTCGGTGTCCGTCAGCGTCTCGCCCAGGAAGACCCGGACGCGGTCCCGGCGCTGCCCCTCGAAGGAGGTCTGCCCCGCCGAGAAGCGCGCCCACTGCCGCTCGGTGATCTCCCGCCACTGCGCGAGGGCCTGCTCGACGGACTCGTACCCGTCGAGCAGGCCCTCGGCCACCAGGTGACCGTGCATACCGGTGCGGTCGGCGGTGGTGTAGTCGAAGAGGGTGTCGTCCACGTCCCAGATCACGGCCCTGATGGTCATGGCTCGACGGTAACCCGGAGAGTGGTTCCCATGTCGGCCGGTTGACGCTTGTCGCGCCGGTGACGAGGGACACTCCCTCGAACGCCGCCCCACGGGCGGGAGTTGGGCCGGGCGCGGCGCCACGGCACACGACGAGGGGGCGGCGTCCGAAAACGGACGCCGCCCCCTTGTCGTACGACGTGCGGCTACAGCTTCGCCAGCGCCGCGTCGATGCGGGGCAGGGCCTTCTCCTTGCCCAGGATCTGCAGGGACTCGAAGAGCGGCAGGCCGACCGTGCGGCCAGTGACGGCTACGCGCACCGGCGCCTGGGCCTTGCCGAGCTTGAGGCCGTGCTCCTCACCGGCGGCCAGGACGGCCTCCTTGAGGGACTCCGGTGACGACCAGTCGGCCGCGTCCAGCTTCTCGCGGGCCGTGCGGAGCAGGGCGTCGCTGCCCTCCTTCATGGCCTTCGTCCAGGAGGCCTCGTCGAAGACCGGCTCCGGCAGGAACAGGAAGTCGACGTTGTCGGTGATCTCCGAGAGGACCTTCAGGCGAGACTGCGCGTACGGGGCGATCACCTGCCACTTCGCCTCGTCGAAGTCCTCCGGCGCCCAGGGGGCGAAGGGTGCCTTCAGCCAGGGGGCGCAGCGCTCGGTGAAGTCCTTCACATCGAGCAGGCGGATGTGGTCGGCGTTGATCGCCTCGCACTTCTTGAGGTCGAAGCGCGCCGGGTTCGGGTTCACGTCCGTGACGTCGAAGGCGGCGACCATCTCGCCGATGGTGAAGATGTCGCGGTCCGCCGAGAGCGACCAGCCGAGCAGGGAGAGGTAGTTCAGCAGGCCCTCGGGGAGGAAACCGCGCTCCCTGTAGAGGTTGAGCGAGGACTCCGGGTCGCGCTTGGAGAGCTTCTTGTTGCCCTCGCCCATGACGTACGGCAGGTGGCCGAAGGCGGGGGTCTCCTTGGCGATGCCCAGCTCGATCAGCGCCTTGTAGAGGGCGATCTGCCGCGGGGTGGAGGAGAGCAGGTCCTCGCCGCGCAGGACGTGGGTGATCTCCATCAGGGCGTCGTCGACCGGGTTGACCAGGGTGTAGAGCGGTGCGCCGTTCGCCCGGACGATGCCGTAGTCCGGGACGTTCTCCGGGAGGTAGGTGATCTCGCCGCGGACCAGGTCGTCGAAGGTGATCGCCTCGTCGGGCATCCGGAAGCGGACGATGGGCGTGCGGCCCTCGGCCACGTAGGCGGCCTTCTGCTCGTCGGTCAGGTCGCGGCAGTGGCCGTCGTAGCCGGAGGGCTTGCCGGCGGCGCGGGCGGCCTCGCGGCGGACGTCCAGCTCCTCGGTCGAGCAGTAGCAGTGGTACGCGTGGCCGGCGTCCTGGAGCTGCTGCGCGATGCCCTTGTAGATGTCCATGCGCTGCGACTGGCGGTACGGCGCGTGCGGGCCGCCGACCTCCGGGCCCTCGTCCCAGTCGAAGCCCAGCCAGCGCATCGAGTCGAGCAGCTGGTTGTACGACTCCTCGGAGTCGCGGGCCGCGTCGGTGTCCTCGATGCGGAAGACCAGAGTGCCTTCGTGATGCCGGGCGAACGCCCAGTTGAACAGGGCGGTGCGGACCAGGCCCACGTGGGGGTTGCCGGTCGGGGACGGACAGAAACGTACGCGGACGTTCGCGTTAGCCACGCTTGATCACCTTGTTGGTGAGAGTGCCGATGCCTTCGATGGTGACGGCGACCTCGTCGCCGACGTTCAGGGGGCCGACCCCAGCCGGGGTGCCGGTGAGGATCACGTCGCCGGGGAGCAGCGTCATGGCCTCGGTGATGTTGACGATCAGATCCTCGATGGAGTGGATCATCTCGCTGGTGCGGCCGAGCTGGCGCTGTTGGCCGTTGACCGTGCACTGGATGGTGATGCCCTCGGCGATCGCGGTGAGGTCGAGGTCCGTCTCCACCCAGGGGCCGAGCGGGCAGGAGTTGTCGAAGCCCTTGGCCCGGGCCCACTGCTTCTCGCGCTTCTGGACGTCACGCGCGGTGACGTCATTGGCGCAGGTGTAGCCGAGGATGACGTCCTTGACGCGCTCGCGCGGGACCTCCCGGCACATCCGGCCGATGACCACGGCGAGCTCGGCCTCGTGGTGCAGCTCGCTGGAGAAGGAGGGGTACTGGATGTCGTCGCCGGGGCCGATCACCGAGGTCGACGGCTTGAAGAAGGCGAACGGGGCGTCGGGCACCTCGTTGCCGAGTTCCTTCGCGTGCTCCGCGTAGTTGCGGCCGAAGGCCACGACCTTGTTGGGGAGCACCGGCGGCAGCAGCCGCACCTTGCTCAGCGGGACCTTCGTACCGGAGAGCTCGAAGTCCGCGAACGGGATGCCCTTGATGATGTCGAGGACGAGCTCGTCCGGCTTGTCGCCCTCGACCGCGCCGAAAGCGACGTTGCCGTCGATGGAGAACCTGGCGATGCGCACGGGATCCTTGCGCCCCTCACTGAGCTGGCTGGAGTCTGACGCTCCAGGCTAACGCGGGGAGGGGGGCGAGCTTCGCGTATATACGCCGGTGGGCCGCGAGCCGGGTGTGCCCGACGGCCGTCGGGCGCGTGCGCCGGCGACTGCCGGCCAGGTGCGCCAGTCGGCTCCCGGCCGCGTCGCCGATGGGCCGCGAGCCGTGGGGGACCGCCGGCCACCGGCGCGGTGAGTCGGTGGCGGTCCGCGTGCGTATTACTCGGCGGCGGCCGTGACCGGGGCTTCCATCAGGATGGTGCGGCGGGGATTGGCGGTCTGGGTGGGGAGGTCGACCGAGTGTTCCGGCTGCTCCGGCGCCTGCAGCGCGTCGGCGTCCTCGAGGTGCGCCAGCGTCGTGCGTCGCGGGTTGGCTATGTTGCGGAACATCATCGTCGTCTTCACTGTTGTATTCGACCTCGTCATGGCGGGCGCCGAGCGGGTTCAAGGACCGCCGGGTCGGCGCAGGTTGTCGGATTTGCCATCCCTGTAAAGCGCCAGGCTAAACATGCAATTCCCTGTCGAAGCCGTGAAGACCTCATGATCGCCGTGTGAGTTTGCTCACTCGCCAGTGGGCAAACCGGTCAATTCAGGCCGCCAACTCGCTCCGGCGAAACGGACATTGGCTCAGTGAACCCAACATTCCGCTCCTGATCATCGCGACTGGGACACCCCTGGTGTGCCAGTAGCTCGTGCGTATACGCCCTTTATGTACGAGATCACTTTCTACGTCTCGTAACGCATCCCTCACAGGGTGTCACGGTGGTCACAGCCTGGTACACGGGCCTTGTTGGAGATCCTGCACTGTGCTGGAATTCCTCGGACCGCCGCGGGATCGAACCGGCGCGCAGAGGGCGCGACTCAGCGCCGAGTGGCGGCGGGAAGGGGAAGCAGCGCCGGTCACTCACGACCACACCTGGGGGCGCATGTGTGCCCCTGAACGACGCCGACACCGTCCCGCCGTTTTCGCGGAGGGGCGCCTGGTCCAGAGGTTGCGACGCTAGTGCAGGGACGTTTCAAGAGGGATGGCAGCGCTCCGGCGGAGCCGGAGGCGCACGGCGGGACCGACCGCGGTTCCTCGCCCCAGCACGCCCAGAACCCGGGACAATCAGAACTCGGCGGCGGTGAGCGCTCCGCGCGCCCCGGCGCGACGGCTCCCGACCAACCACCCACGACGCCGAAGGTCCCCACCGGCCCCGGCTCTCGAATAGCTCTGCGCAACTGGCGCATCTCCACGCGTCTGGTGTCGCTGCTCGCGCTCCCCGTGGTCGCCGCGACCACTCTGGGTGCCCTGCGCATCAACGAGTCGATGGACAACATCCAGCAGCTCGAGAACATGAAGCTGCTGACCGACATGACCCAGCAGGCGACCCAGCTCGCCGCCGCCCTCCAGAAGGAGCGCGACCAGTCGGCCGGTCCTCTCGCGCACGGCGCGAAGGCCAACGACATCACGGTCAAGGGAATGCGCGACGCGACGGACGTCGCCAAGCAGCAGTTCATCGCGGGCACCCAGGAGATCGACACCGCCAGCGCGAACGGACAGCTCACCGGTGTCCGTGACAGCCTCGTGGCCATCGCAGGCGAGCTGAACAAGCTGGGCACCATCCGCAACGGCGCCTACAGCGACCCCAAGAACTCCTCGCAGACGGTCGACGGGTACCACCGCCTCATCACCCAGCTGATCGGCCTCTCCCAGGACATGGCCGAGGCGACCAGCAACCCGGAGATGATCTCGCGCACCCGCGCCCTGTCGGCCTTCTCCTCCGCCAAGGAATACGCCTCCGTCCAGCGCGCCGTCATCGCCGTCGCGCTGCCGGACAACAACACCACCTTCGGCAAGCTCTCCGACAACGACCGGCTGTACGCGAACTCCGCGCAGGACAGCGAGGGCTCCGAGCGCACCAGCTTCGCGAGCATCTACGGCTCCGGGGCAGAAGACCTCACCAAGCCGATCGACCAGGGCAACCCGACCATCCAGTCCGCCGACGAGTACTCCAACCGCGTACTCGGCTCGCGGGACGGTCTGAGCGCCCAGGACAAGCGCTCGTACAGGGACTGGATCGACGACGACACTGCCAAGATCGAGCAGATGTCGAAGATCGAGCTGACGCTGCTCAACGAGATGGAGCAGAAGGCCCGTGAGCTGAAGAACGCCTCCCAGCAGGAGGCGATCATCTCCGGTGCGCTGATCCTGCTGGTCCTCGGCGTCTCGCTGGTCGGCGCCTTCGTCGTGGCCCGCTCCATGATCCGCTCGCTGCGCCGGCTGCAGGACACCGCGACCAAGGTCGCCCAGGACCGCCTGCCCGAGCTGGTCAAGCAGCTCTCCGAGTCCGACCCGCAGGACGTCGACACCTCCGTCGAGTCCGTCGGTGTGCACTCCCGGGACGAGATCGGCCAGGTGGCCGCGGCCTTCGACGACGTGCACCGCGAGGCCGTACGACTGGCCGCCGAGCAGGCCCTCCTGCGAGGCAACGTCAACGCGATGTTCACCAACCTCTCGCGCCGCTCCCAGGGCCTCATCCAGCGTCAGCTCTCGCTCATCTCCGAACTGGAGTCCCGCGAGGCCGACCCGGACCAGCTGTCCTCCCTCTTCAAGCTCGACCACCTCGCGACCCGCATGCGCCGTAACGGTGAGAACCTCCTCGTTCTCGCCGGTGAAGAGCCCGGCCGCCGCTGGACCCGCCCGGTCCCGCTGGTCGACGTGCTCCGCGCCGCCGCCTCCGAGGTGGAGCAGTACGAGCGCATCGAGCTGGCCTCGGTCCCGACGACGCAGGTCGCCGGCCGAGTCGTCAACGACCTCGTGCACCTGCTCGCCGAGCTCCTCGAGAACGCCACGTCGTTCTCCTCCCCGCAGACCAAGGTCAAGGTCACCGGTCACGCGCTGCCCGACGGCCGCGCACTGATCGAGATCCACGACACAGGTATCGGCCTCTCCCCCGAGGACCTGGCCGCGATCAACGAGCGGCTCGCCTCGCCGCCCACCGTGGACGTCTCCGTCTCCCGCCGCATGGGTCTGTTCGTGGTCGGTCGTCTGTCGCAGCGCCACGGCATCCGTATCCAGCTGCGTCCGTCCGACTCCGGTGGCACCACCGCGCTCGTCATGCTCCCCGTCGATGTCGCTCAGGGCGGCAAGAAGGCTCCGGGCAAGCCGGGTCCGGGCGGTTCCGGTGGTCCGGCCGCCGCACAGGCCTCGGCCGGTGTCGCGGCGGCCCGCCGCGGCGGGCAGGGCGGCGCTCCGTCCCTCGGGGCTGGTGCCCCCGCCGGTGGCGGCGGTCTCCTCGGTGCCCCGCCGCAGCGCGGACAGGTCGGCGCCGGTCAGGGTCCGCGGGCCGCGCTCCCCGGCAACAACCAGGGCGCTCGCCCTGGCGGCACGCCGGGTGGCGCGCGTGGACCGCAGGGTCCCGGCAACCAGCAGCAGGGCAGGCCGGCCCCGGCCGGCGCGGGTGCCTTCGGGCAGGGCCCGCAGGGCCAGGGAGCCGCGGGAACCAGCGCCCCCCAGGGCTTCGGTGACGGCCCCGGAACCCGCCAGGGCTTCGACTTCAGTGACAACAGCGGCCCCGCCGCCGCTCCCCCGCAGCAGCCCGCGGGCAACAAGGGCGGCGGCCGCCGCAGGCCGCAGCTGCCGGGACGTGGTGGTCCGCGTGCCGAACTGCCCGGTGGCAGCCCGCAGCAGTCCCGGCCGAGCTGGAGCGACGACAACGCGCAGCCGCCGGTGCCGCGCGCGTCCCTCGACGCCCCGCGCGGTCACGAGGAACCCGACTCCACTTCGCGCATGCCCCGGATCGACGACCGCCAGGACCCGACCGCGACCTCGGAGATGCCGCGGATCGACGACCGCCAGGGTCCCGCAGCCACCTCGGGGTTCCCCCGTCCCGACTTCGACGCCCCGCGCCCCGGCATGAACGTGCCGCAGAACAACGGGCAGAGCAACGGTCAGTTCGTCCGCCCCGACGTGTACGGCTCCTCGGGCACGGCTCCGGCTGCCCCGAGCCCGTCCACCACGGGCCAGTACGCGACCCCGGGCTACGGTGCCTCCCAGGGCCCCTCGTCCACGGGCCAGTTCGCGGCGCCCGGCTACGGTGCCTCTCAGCACCCCTCGTCCACCGGCCAGTTCGCTCGGCCCGGTTACGCCAACGGCCAGGACCCGTCGTCGACCGGCCAGTTCGCGGCGCCCGGCTACGGTGCCTCCCAGGACCCCTCGTCCACGGGCCAGTTCGAACGCCCGGCGCCCCCGCAGCAGCGGCCCACGCGTCCGCAGCAGCCCGAGGCGCTGCCGCCGGCGGCAGGCCCTGGTGACGGACGTACGCCGCTGTACGACACGCTGGAGACCAACTGGTTCCACGGTCAGGCGAACGGCGCCCAGAACGGCTCCGCCAACGGAGTTCACAACGGCTCCCAGAACGGCGGCGTTCACACCAACGGCTCGCAGCCCTCGCAGCAGCCCCACCAGACCCCCACAGCACCACCGCAACGGCCGGCCGCCGCGCCGGCCCCCGCCAACTGGCGCACCTCGCCGAACGACGACCTCGTCCGGCAGGCAGAACGCGTCCGTCAACCGTCGGCGGGCGGGGTCACCACCTCGGGCCTGCCGCGCCGCGTCCCGCGAGCCAACCTCGTCGCGGGCACGGCACAGCAACAACAGCACCAAACTGGTCCGCAGGTCTCCCGTGCGCCTGATGACGTACGCGGTCGGCTGACCAATCTCCGTAGGGGCATTCAGCAGGGTCGACAGGCCGGTACCGGCCAGACCGGCAGCTTCCCCAGCCCCACTCACCAGCAGGAGCGTTAGTTGAGCCCGATGAGCCAGGCGGCACAGAACCTCAACTGGTTGATCACCAACTTCGTGGACAACACCCCCGGGGTGTCCCACACCGTCGTCGTGTCCGCCGACGGGCTCCTTCTGGCAATGTCCGAAGGATTCCCACGCGACCGCGCCGACCAACTCGCGGCCGTCGCCTCCGGGCTGACCTCGCTGACCGCCGGGGCTTCCCGGATCTTCGAGGGCGGCACGGTGGCCCAGACGGTCGTCGAGATGGAACGCGGCTTCCTTTTCCTGATGTCCGTCTCCGACGGCTCGTCCCTGGCGGTCCTCTCCCACCCGGAGTGCGACATCGGCCTTGTCGGCTACGAGATGGCACTGCTCGTCGATCGGGCGGGGGCCGTACTCACACCGGACCTGCGCGCCGAACTCCAGGGAAGTCTGCTCCACTAAAGGGCCCTGGTTCTAGAGACTGCACGAAATCACCGTCCGGCCGCCACAATCCCCCCACCGGCCCCAACAGACGGCACGACTGACCGACCTGCTGTCCCGCCCGGAGGATTCATGACCCCGCCCACCGCCTCTCATGATCCGTACGCACAGCCGTACGCGGACGAGGGCGACCAGCCGCTGGTACGTCCGTACGCGATGACCGGCGGCCGGACCCGGCCGCGGTACCAACTCGCCATCGAGGCGCTGATCAGCACTACGGCCGACCCCACGCAGCTGATGGGGCTGCTCCCGGAGCACCAGCGGATCTGCCACCTGTGCCGTGAGGTCAAGTCGGTGGCCGAGGTGTCGGCCCTCCTGTCCATGCCGCTCGGTGTGGCCAGGATCCTCGTCGCGGACCTCGCGGAGGCCGGACTCGTCGCCATTCACCAGCCTGGCGGCGATGAGAACAACGGCGGCGCGCCGGACGTGACTTTGCTCGAAAGGGTGCTCAGTGGACTTCGCAAGCTCTGACGGAGGTAGGACGACCACCTCCGCGAAGATCGTGGTGGCGGGTGGCTTCGGCGTGGGCAAGACCACGTTCGTCGGCGCCGTCTCGGAGATCAACCCGCTGCGCACCGAGGCCGTCATGACGTCCGCTTCCGCCGGCATCGACGACCTCACACACACCGGAGACAAGACGACGACCACCGTCGCCATGGACTTCGGCCGCATCACCCTGGACCAGGACCTGATCCTGTACCTCTTCGGTACGCCGGGTCAGGACCGCTTCTGGTTCATGTGGGACGACCTGGTCCGCGGCGCCATCGGCGCCGTCGTACTGGTCGACACGCGCCGCCTGGCCGACTGCTTCCCCGCGGTCGACTACTTCGAGAACAGCGGCCTGCCGTTCGTCATCGCCCTCAACGGCTTCGACGGACATCAGCCCTACAACCCCGAAGAGGTGCGCGAGGCGCTCCAGATCGGACCGGACGCCCCGATCATCACGACGGACGCCCGGCACCGTGCAGATGCGAAGAGCGCGCTGATCACGCTGGTCGAACACGCACTCATGGCGCGTCTGCGGTAACACTCAAGTCGACAGCTTCGTAAGACAGTTGTCGTAGGGACATTGGAGCCGGCTGTGTCGTTTGACACGGTCGGCCACAGTGTTCATAACGTTTCGACATGGAATTCCGCGAGCACCGACACGCATCGCTGTCGTTCAGTGTCGCTGCGCTCACAAAAGCCCCGTCTTTTGACGGGGCTCGCTCTTTATGACCGTTTTATCTGGGGGATGCGTCACCCGGAACGATCGGTTCCGAGTGTTTGGAAGGGCGCTGCCTGACGTGCTGGAATGCGCTGAACTGCCCAGTAGTCAAGGGCGCTGGAGACACCGCGGCACAACGTAGGTGCCGACGCCGAGAGGTTGTTGGTCGAGTGAGGCGAAGCAAGAACGGTCCCGAGCCGTCGGCACGGGGCAACTTCACCCCGCCGCCGCGCGGAGCGGCGCCCGCGCAGGTGCCCGTCCCGGAGCCCACGCCGGCGCCCGCGCCGAGCGGCGGTCGTCTGTCCCCCCGTAACTGGCGCGTACCCACCAGGCTGAACGCGATCCTGCTCATACCTGTGATCGTCGGCCTCATCATGGGCGGCTTCCAGGTGAAGAACTCGATCAACACCTGGCAGGAGGCGCGCGACGCCGAGAAGGTCGCGAAGATCGTGGCGGCCGCCAGCGACTACGCCGAAGCGCTGCTCAACGAGCGCGACGTGTCCGCCGAGCCACTGCTCAAGGGCGACCGGAACAACGCCACGGTCAAGAAGGTCCGCGCCACCACCGACCAGATGGCCGACGCCTTCCACAAGGAAGTCGTCGGCATGCCGGCCAAGCAGGGGCTTGAGCGTCGGCTGAGCCTGGTGGTGAAGGCCGAGCCCCAGCTGGACCAGATCCGCAAGGCGGCCTTCACCAAGTCCATGGACCCGGTGAAGACCGAAGAGGGCTACGTCACCGTCGAGCACTACCTCATGGAGTTCTCGAACGAGCTGGGCCTGGGCACCGGCAACATCACCAGCTACGGCCGTTCGGTGTACGCCGTCGCGCTGGCCAAGGGCGCCGAGTCGCTGCAGCGCTCGATCGGCACCCACCTGCTGGTCAAGCCCAGCACCAACACGAAGAACCACGCGCTGCAGCTCACCTCCTTCACCTCGTACGCGTACCTGGAGGGCATCGCTCTTCAGGAGTACGTCTCCGGTGGTACCGAGGCGGACGCCGCCCGGCTCAAGACGGTCATGGAGCAGAAGACCGCCGAAGGCAAGAGCCAGCTGGCCGCGGCCAAGAGCAAGACCGAGGCCGCGGGCGGGACCTTCGTGGCGCCGCCCGCCATGGACACGATGATCCAGGCGATCGCCAGCGGTGCCACGCCCGCCCAGCTCGCCGTGCAGGGCATCACCCCCGAGACGTGGATGGCTGCCGCCACCCTCAAGTTCCAGGGCTACAGCCAGGTCGAGAACGAGCTGATCGACCGGGCCGTGAACGACGCCGGAAGCATCGCCTCCAACGCCCAGCGCCAGGCCTACATCAACGGCGCCATCGTCGTGATCGCCCTGCTCGCCGCCTTCATCCTGGCCGGGCTCATGGCCCGCCAGATGAGCCGCGCGATGCGCCAGCTGCGCAACGCGGCCTTCGGGGTCGCCGAGCAGCGTCTGCCGATGCTGGTCGACCAGCTCTCGCGCACCGACCCGGGCCGCGTCGACACCCGTGTCACGCCCATCCCGATCACCACCACGGACGAGATCGGCGAGGTCGCCCGCGCCTTCGACCAGGTCCACCGCGAGGCCGTACGACTGGCCGCCGAGCAGGCCCTCCTGCGAGGCAACATCAACGCGATCTTCACCAACCTCTCGCGCCGCAACCAGTCCCTGATCGAGGGCCAGCTGACCCTGATCACCGACCTGGAGAACAACGAGGCCGACCCGGACCAGCTGGAGAACCTCTTCCGCCTGGACCACCTCGCGACCCGTATGCGCCGCAACGGCGAGAACCTCCTCGTCCTCGCGGGCGAGGAGCCCGGCCGCCGCTGGGACCAGCCCGTGCCCCTCGTGGACGTGCTGCGCGCCGCCTCCTCCGAGGTGGAGCAGTACGAGCGCATCGAGCTCTCCGGCGTCCCGGAGGCCGAGATCCACGGCCGCGCCGTGACCGACCTCGTGCACCTGCTCGCCGAGCTCCTGGAGAACGCCACCACGTTCTCCTCCCCGCAGACCAAGGTCCGCGTCACCGCGACCCGGCTGCCCGACGGCCGCATCATGGTCGAGATCCACGACAAGGGCATCGGCCTCACCGCCGAGGACTTCGCGGACATCAACCACAAGCTGGCCAACCCGCCGACCGTGGACGCCGCGATCTCGCAGCGCATGGGGCTGTTCGTGGTCGGCCGGCTGTCCGACCGGCACGGCATCCGCGTCCAGCTGCGCCCCTCCGGCGAGCAGGCCGGTACGACCTCGCTCGTCATGCTCCCCGACGCGATCACCCACGGTGGTGGCGGCGGCGAACAGCACCTCCAGCGCGACGAGTTCACCGTCTCGCAGATCATCCCGGAGCAGCAGGGCTTCCAGCCGGAGCAGGCCTTCCAGGCTCAGCAGCCGATACGCACCGCCGCCGAACTCGGCTTCGACGACAGCCGCTACACGGAGGTCCCCGACGACATCCGTGAGCTCGACCCCGTCGGCCGCTCCCTGATGCGTGATGAGCGCCGTGCGGCCCTGGAGGCCCAGGCACAGGTCCAGCCGGAGGCCATCGAGGCGCCGAGGTACCAGGACGATTTCGAGGCCCCACAGCCCGGGTACAACGACGCTCAGTCCTCCTTCGGCAACGCGCAGCCCGGGTACGACAACGGCCAGGGTGTCTACGAGGAGCAGCAGGCCTCGTACGACCAGCAGACGGCGTACGAGGAACCGCGGCAGGGGACGTACGACGAGACGTACTTCCCGTCGAACGGCGGCTACCCGGAACCCGCGTACGCGGAGCCGGTCCAGGAGGAGCACACGGGAGCCCGGAGTTCCGCTTCGGACACCTTCTCGGCCTTCGACGCGCCGTCCCAGGACGACTGGCCGCAGCAGGACTCCTACCGGAACGGCTACCCGTCCGAGGCGGAATCTCCGCAGGCCGCTGACGTGAGTGAGCAGGACCGCGTAGGCTTCAGCCGTCCGGGACCGACCCCCTCCGCCGCCCATGAGCTGACCGACGCCGGGCTGCCGCGCCGCGGATCCACCGCGAGCGACACCAACGGCCAGCGGCCCGTGGACCATGGCACCCGGGGGATCCAGGCACCGTCCGCGGCCACCGCGAGCAACGGCGACGGCGACTGGCGTACGTCCAACGACGACCGCTGGCAGCGCGCCGAGCAACTCAAGAAGCCCAAGGCGGGCGGGGTCACCTCGTCCGGTCTTCCCCGGCGGGTACCCAAGGCCAATCTGGTCGAGGGAACCGCGGAAACGACCCCACAGGGCGGCCCCCAGGTCTCCCGAGCTCCCGAGGACATCCGGGGCAGGCTGAGCAACCTGCGCCGCGGCGTCCAGCAGGGACGCAATGCAGGTAGTGACACGAACGGCCAGGGCTTCGGCCCTGACAGCACCTACAACCAGGAGCGTTAGTGTGAGCCCGATGAGCCAGGCGGCGCAGAACCTCAACTGGGTGATCACCAGCTTCGTGGACAGCACCCCCGGGGTGTCGCACACGGTGGTGGTCTCCGCCGACGGACTCCTTCTGGCGATGTCCGAAAACTTTCCCCGTGACCGCGCCGACCAGCTCGCGGCCGTCGCGTCCGGGCTGACCTCGCTGACCGCGGGCGCCTCCCGCATCTTCGAGGGCGGCAGCGTGAACCAGACAGTTGTGGAGATGGAGCGAGGATTCCTCTTCATCATGTCCATTTCCGATGGTTCGTCGCTCGCGGTCCTTGCACATCCCGAAGCGGACATCGGTCTCATCGGGTACGAGATGGCCCTTCTGGTGGACCGTGCGGGTACGGTTCTGACCCCGGATCTTCGAGCGGAGCTCCAAGGGAGCCTTCTCAACTAACAGGCACACCGTGCGGATTGGCGTCCCGGGGCCGTAAGGTTTCGGGACGCGGACCCACAGTGATGGGTGCCCGGTACAGTCGGAGGAGGAGAAAGTGGCAACACCCCCAGGCGGTTCGTCTTCGGGCAACTGGTCGTACGGCCCCGGCCAGGGGCAGGGCCAGGGTGACGGTTCACAGAACCCGAACCGATACAACTTCCCCTCCGCGCCAAGCCACCGGCGTCAGCAGCCGTACACACCGCAGGGCCCCGGTCCCTCGCCGTACGACCAGCCGTCGGCGCCGCGCATCCAGCCTGTGCAGCCGCAGCGACGCACCCCCGAGGCGGCGCCCGCGGGGTCGTCGAACAACCCTCTGGTGCGTCCGTACGCGATGACGGGCGGCCGCACCAGGCCCCGCTACCAGCTCGCCATCGAGGCCCTGGTGCACACCACCGCACAACCGCACCAGATGCAGGGCCAGTTGCCCGAACATCAGCGGATCTGCAACCTCTGCCGGGAGATCAAGTCGGTGGCCGAAATCTCGGCGCTGCTGACGATCCCTCTCGGTGTGGCCAGGATTCTCGTCGCCGACTTGGCGGAGGCGGGCCTGGTCGCCATCCATCAGCCCGGCGGCGACGAGAGCGCCGGTGGCCAGCCAAACGTGACTTTGCTCGAAAGGGTGCTCAGTGGACTTCGCAAGCTCTAGCGGAGGGCCTTCCCGCTCCACCACGTCCGCGAAGATCGTGGTGGCGGGCGGCTTCGGCGTGGGCAAGACCACGTTCGTCGGCGCCGTCTCGGAGATCAACCCGCTGCGCACCGAGGCCGTCATGACGTCCGCTTCCGCCGGCATCGACGACCTCACACACACCGGAGACAAGACGACGACCACCGTCGCCATGGACTTCGGCCGCATCACCCTGGACCAGGACCTGATCCTGTACCTCTTCGGTACGCCGGGTCAGGACCGCTTCTGGTTCATGTGGGACGACCTGGTCCGCGGCGCCATCGGCGCCGTCGTACTGGTCGACACGCGCCGCCTGGCCGACTGCTTCCCCGCGGTCGACTACTTCGAGAACAGCGGCCTGCCGTTCGTCATCGCCCTCAACGGCTTCGACGGCAGCCAGCCGTACAACCCGGACGAGGTCCGGGAAGCCCTTCAGATCGGCCCCGACGCGCCGATCATCACGACGGACGCCCGGCACCGTGCCGACGCCAAGTCGACCCTCATCACCCTCGTCGAGCACGCCCTGATGGCGCGTCTGCGGTAGCGCCTCCGCGCGGCGAAGCAGCAAGGAAGCAGCAAGCAAGAAGGGGCCCTCTCCACTCGGTGGAGAGGGCCCCTTCCGCTGCTCTGGGACCAAGGGACAAAGGGAAGGGCCCGCTCTTCACAGAGCGGGCCCTTCCTCGTTGCTGAGGTGCCGGAGGCTAGCCGTGCCAGCTGTGCGGGGCGCGGAAGCCGGGCTCGCGCTCCAGGCGGCGCCAGCCGGCCTTCGCACGGCCACGGTGGGTCGGGGTGGTGTCCGGCTGGGCGGCGGCGCGGGCCAGGAGGATGGCCGTGATGGCGGCGACCTCTTCGGGCTCGGCGTGGCCCTTCTCGACGCGGATGTCAGGGGTGTCCATAGGTTTCAGTCTCCGTGAGAGAGGTTTCCGCGGCGGTACCGCGGAGGATCCGCAGGGTTACTGCGGGGGGTTGCCGTGCTTGCGGGAGGGCAGGTCCGCGTGCTTGGAGTGCAGCATGGCCAGGGAGCGGATCAGCACCTCGCGTGTCTCCGCCGGGTCGATGACGTCGTCGACCAGGCCGCGCTCGGCCGCGTAGTAGGGGTGCATGAGTTCGGCCTTGTACTCCTTGACCATGCGTACGCGCATGGCCTCGGGGTCGGCGGCCTCGGCGATCTGCCGGCGGAAGATGACGTTGGCCGCACCTTCCGCACCCATCACGGCGATCTCGTTGGTGGGCCAGGCGTAGGTGAGGTCGGCCCCGATGGACTGGCTGTCCATGACGATGTAGGCACCTCCGTACGCCTTGCGCAGGATGAGCGAGATCCTCGGCACCGTCGCGTTGCAGTACGCGTACAGCAGCTTGGCGCCGTGCCGGATGATCCCGCCGTGCTCCTGGTCAACCCCGGGCAGGAATCCGGGAACGTCCAGGAGGGTGATGATCGGAATATTAAAAGCGTCACACATCTGGACAAAGCGCGCAGCTTTTTCGGAGGCCTCGATGTCCAGCACACCCGCGAGGGACTGCGGCTGGTTGGCGACGATGCCCACCACCTGACCGTCCATACGGGCCAGCGCGCAGATGATGTTGCGGGCCCAGCGCTCGTGGACCTCCAGGTAGTCGCCGTCGTCGACGAGCTCCTCGATGACCTTCGTCATGTCGTACGGCCGGTTGCCGTCTGCCGGAACCAGGTCCAGGAGGACGTCCGAACGGCGGTCCGTGGGGTCCTGCGAGGCCGCGTGCGGGGGGTTCTCGCGGTTGTTCTGCGGAAGCATCGACAGGAGGTAGCGGACCTCCGCGATGCAGGTCTCCTCGTCGTCGTACGCGAAGTGACAGACACCGGAGGTCTCCGCGTGGACGTCGGCGCCGCCGAGCCCGTTCTGGGTGATCTCCTCGCCGGTGACCGCCTTGACGACGTCGGGGCCGGTGATGAACATCTGCGAGGTCTCACGCACCATGAACACGAAGTCCGTCAGCGCGGGGCTGTAGGCGGCGCCGCCCGCGCACGGGCCGAGCATCACCGAGATCTGCGGGATGACACCGGACGCCTTGGTGTTGCGCTGGAAGATGCCGCCGTATCCGGCGAGGGCGGAGACGCCCTCCTGGATCCGGGCGCCCGCACCGTCATTGAGGGACACCAGCGGCGCGCCGGCCGCGATGGCCATGTCCATGATCTTGTGAATCTTCGTGGCGTGGGCCTCGCCCAGCGCGCCGCCGAAGATACGGAAGTCGTGCGCGTAGACGAAGACCGTACGGCCCTCCACCGTGCCCCAGCCGGTGATGACACCGTCGGTGTACGGCTTCTTGGCCTCCAGGCCGAACCCGGTCGCCCGGTGCCGGCGCAGCTGCTCGACCTCCTGGAAACTGCCGTCGTCCAGCAGCAGCTCGATGCGCTCCCGGGCGGTCAGCTTGCCCTTGGCGTGCTGCGCCTCGGTCGCCTTCTCGCTGGGTCCTCGCAGCGCCGCCCCGCGGATCGCGTGCAGTTCGGCCACGCGCCCGCGTGCGTCCGTGGGTTCGCCTGAGGGTGCGGCCTCATCCAAAACGGTCATGTAGCGACCATACGAAGTCGAACAAGAAAAGCGGGCCGTCGACTCCGTACAGTCTCCGGCCCGTTTTCCTGGTACCCCTGAACAGAACCGTGACGGCATGCAGGCGATCTGACTGCTCAGAGGGCATATGGCTTGTAGAGGTCGCACAAAGCGACGGGCTGAGAGTCGGCTCACATTCGCGAGGAGCCCATGCCATCCCTAGAGTGACACGGAGCCTTGAGCGAGACCCGTTCGGCGCACACCGACCGGCGGCCCCGTCCCCGTCCAGGTTGCCGCCCACGGGGGCACCGCTCGGCTTCGTCCCTGCACCGCGGGAGATGCGGCCACCGCGCGAGAGCGGTGAGTGACGGCCGGGAAGCATGTGGGTGAACCGCGACGTAACGTCGTACACACATGACGGATGATGTTGAAAGTTGAACGGAATAGGTCTACTGTCTCCCTTGTTGGTCTCGTTGAATCTTCAACAACCTCTCTGCCGCGGCTTCCGACTTCCCGACGAAGCCGCGTTCCGTCCCCCTAGGAGCACGTCATGGGCATCTTCGGCCGCAAATCCACCGACACCCCCGCCGCCGCGACGACGGACGCCACCGCTGTGAGCCCCGAGCTCGCGGCGCTCACCGGCGAGTACACGATCGACCCGTCCCACTCGGAGATCGGCTTCGTCGCCCGTCACGCCATGGTGACGAACGTCAAGGGCTACTTCAAGGACTTCGAGGGCGCCCTGCACCTGGACGGCACGGACCCGTCCAAGTCCACCGCCACGATCGACGTCACGATGGACAGCATCGAGACGGGTTCCGCGGACCGCGACGGCCACCTGAAGAGCTCCGACTTCTTCAAGACCGACGAGTTCCCGACGATGACCTTCCGCTCCACCAAGGCGGAGGCCCTGGGCGGCGACGACTACCGGATCACCGGCGACCTGTCGATCCTCGGCGTCACCAAGCCGCTCTCCATCGACCTGGAGTTCAACGGCTCCGCGAAGGACCCCTTCGGCAACGAGCGCGTCGGCTTCGAGGGCAAGGCGGAGATCCTGCGCTCCGAGTGGGGCCTCACCTGGAACGCGGCCCTGGAGACCGGTGGCGTCCTCGTCTCCGACAAGATCAAGCTGACCTTCGACATCTCGGCGATCAAGAACGCCTGAGCCGTCGACTGACGCCAGTGTGCCCTGAGCGCGCCCGTCCTCTGACTCCCCCGTAGCGGGAGGGCGGGCGCTCGGGCATGCCCGCGTACGTCGCCCCTCGGCTCCGGCCGCACAGGTTCTAGTCGGGTGGGTTCGGATGGACGAGGCCGAGGTCGTAGGCGAGGATGACCGCCTGCACGCGGTCGCGGGCTCCCACCTTCGCCAGGACCCGGCCGACATGCGTCTTCACGGTGGATTCCGCGACGACCAGGCGCTCTGCGATCTCGCTGTTGCTCCAGCCCTGGCCTATGGCGACGAAGATCTCGTACTCCCGTTCGGTGAGGGCGCGCACCCGGGGGTCGTCCGCCGTCCTTTGCCCCGACCGCCCCGACTGACTCGACGAGTCCCTGGGCAGGTGTTTGGCGTAGGCGTCGAGGAGGCGGCGGGTCAGCGCGGGGGCGATCACCGCGTCGCCCGCCGCGACCGCGCGGATGCCGGCCAGCAGTTCCTCGGGGTGGGCGTCCTTGAGAAGGAAGCCGCTGGCTCCCGCGCGCAGCGCCGCGTGGGCGTATTCGTCCAGGTCGAACGTGGTCAGGATGAGGACGCGGGAGCGGTCACCGGAGGCGACCACGCGACGGGTGGCCTCGATGCCGTCCATGCCGGGCATCCGTACGTCCATGAGGATCACGTCCGGGCGCAGTTCGGCGGCCCTGCGCACGGCGTCCGCGCCATGAGCCGCCTCGCCGACGACTTCGGTGTCGGGCGTGCTCTCCAGGAGCATCCGGAAACCCAGACGTTGCAGTGGTTGGTCGTCCACGATGAGCACGGTGGTCACACCGCACCGCCCGTGGCGGCCGGTGGGATGACGTCGGTCTCGGCCAGGGGCGTGAGGTCGAGGGTGGCCCGCACCGTCCATCCTCCGCCGGAGGTGGGCCCCGCGGCGACGGTCCCGTTGTAGAGGGCTGCGCGTTCTCTCATACCGGCGAGTCCGTGTCCTTCCTCTTGGGACGGCCCGGGACGGACGGTACCGCCGCCCCGTCCGGTGTCGTGGACGTCGATGTGCAGCCGCGTGTCCCTGACAGTCACGGCGAGCTCGACGCGGGTGTCGTGGCCCGCGTGCTTGAGGGCGTTGGTGAGAGCTTCCTGCACTATGCGGTACACCGTCAGCTGGACACCGCGGTCCAGGCTGTTCAGTTCGCCGCCCGTGCGGTAGGCGACCTGGGGACCGGCGGCGCGGATCCGGGCGCACAGGGCGTCGATGTCCGCCATGCCCGGCTGGGGGCTGAGCTGGGGCGCGGCGGGGGTCTGGGTCTGCTCGCGCAGCACGCCGAGCATACGGCGCAGTTCGCCCAGCGCCTGGCGCCCGGTGTCACCGATGAGCAGCAGGGCCTGCTTGCCACGTTCCGGGGCGAGGTCGGTCGCGTACGCGCCTCCGTCGGCGAGAGTGATGATGACGGAGAGGTTGTGACCGACGATGTCGTGCATCTCGCGGGCCACCCGGGTGCGTTCGGCGGCGGCGGCCAGCTTGCTGCGCTGGTCGCGTTCGATCTCCAGGCGGGTCGCGCGGTCGCGCAGGACGGCGAGCTGGGCGCGTCGGATCCGTACCGCCAGACCGAGCGCGACCGCCGCCGTGATGGTGGTGAACAGGAAGAACAGCGCGTCCAGGACGGACACCGCGGACGGCAGCCGCAGGGCGACCAGCCCCAGGGCGGCCGCGGTGACGGCGCAGGCCATGGGCAGCCGCCGGAGCTGTCCGTGCAGCACCAGGCTGTAGAGGGCGATCAGCAGGGCGACATCGGCGCGCAGCCAGACTCCCAGAGCCACCTGGACGAGGAGCACCGCGGCGATCACGGCGAAGGCGAGTGACGGCCTCCGGCGCCGCCACAGCAGGGGCAGGACCAGTCCGGCCTGCAGCGCGACGGTCACCGGCCAGGGCAGGTGGGTGACCTGGGTGTCGAACGCCCGTCGTCGGCCGTCGCCGTCGTGCACCAGGTCCGGCACGCAGAACATCAGCGCCACGACCACGATCACGCCCATGTCCAGGATCCACGGACGGTTCCGGTCGCCCTGCTTGAGCCGTCGGCCGAACCGGGACAGCCCGCGGGCCAAGGGATGGTTCCACGGGAGCTCCGCCTCCGCGAAGGGCAGGTCGGAGGGTGCCCCTGTGGGGGAGGTGCCGTCGATGCTCATGGGGGTCACTGGTCCGCGTTCATGGGTGTCACCTGTCCATTGTGTGTCCGTCCGCCTCTCCGTCCGCGTTCCTCCGCACGTCCGTCGCGGCCCGGGAAACGGCCGGCCGGCGCGGCACCGGGTCCGGTGACCCGGTCGGGGTGTCGCGCCGGCCAGGAGGTCGGGCGTCAGGGGCAGGCGTCAGGCGTCGGTGCGTACGAGGCGGTAGGCGGCGCCCGCCAGGGCGAGCACGGTCCAGCCCAGGAAGACCAGCAGCCCGGCGGTGGGCGCGAGGGTCGTCGAGTCGTGGGTGAGCGCGAACATCGACTCGCCCGCGTTGCTGGGCAGGTACGGGCTGATGTTGTCCTGCCACGACGTGGGCAGCAGCGAGATCAGGCCGGGGATCAGCATCAGCGTGGCGACCAGAACCGATATGCCGCCGGCGACCGAGCGCAAGAGGGCTCCCAGGGCGGCGCCGATCACGCCGACCAGGCCGAGGTAGAGGCCCGCGCCCAGGAGACCGCGCACCACACCGGAGTGGGAGAGCGTAAGGGCCGCTGGGGTGCCGGAGACTATCCCGCTGGTGATCAGGAACGCGACGAAGACGCCGACGGTGGAGACGACGAGGGCGACCAGGCCGAACACCGCCGCCTTGGACCACAGCACCGGCAGGCGGCGCGGGACGGCGGCAAGCGTGGAGCGGATCATGCCGGTGGAGTACTCGCCGGCGGTGACCAGCACCCCCAGGACGCCGAGCGCCAGCTGGGCGAAGTGCGTGCCGAACACGGAGAGGCTGAGCGCGGTGGCCGAGGCGTCGTCCGGGCGCAGCCGCTGACCGGAGTTGATCTGGGACTTGTAGTGCGCGGCGGCGATCACACCGAACGCGACCAGGAAGAGCAGACCCAGGCCGAGGGTGATCCAGGTGGAGCGCAGAGACCACAGCTTGGCCCACTCGGAGCGCAGCACGCGTCGGCCGGTGACCTTGTACGCCGGACGTGCCACCCGCACCGGTGCGGGCGCGGAGCTGTCGGTGACGGTGATGGTGCTCATGCCGCCCTCCCAGGGGTCTCGACGGTGGCGGTGGCGTGGTACTCGACGGCGTCGCGGGTCAGTTCCATGAAGGCCTGTTCGAGCGAGACGGTCCGGGAGCTGAGCTCGAACAGGGGGATGCCGTGCTCGGCGGCCTTCAGGCCGATGGCCCGCGCGGACAGGCCCGTCACGTGCAGCTCCTCGGATCCCACCTCGCCGGTGATCTCGACGCCGGGGCCGGCCAGGACCTCGCGCAGGCGGGCCGACCGGTCCGAGGCCACGGTCACGGTGTCACCGCCGGCCTGCTGGACCAGCTCCCGCACGGTGGTGTCGGCGAGCAGGCGGCCGCGGCCGACGACGATCAGGTGGTCGGCGACCAGCGCCATCTCGCTCATCAGGTGCGAGGAGACGAAGATCGTACGGCCGTCCGCCGCGAGTCCGGTCAGCAGGTTGCGGATCCACAGCACGCCCTCGGGGTCCAGTCCGTTGACGGGCTCGTCGAGCATGACGGTGGCCGGGTCGCCGAGGAGTGCCGCTGCTATGCCCAGCCGCTGGCCCATGCCGAGGGAGAAGGCGCCCGCGCGCTTCTTGGCCACGGACTGCAGACCGGTCAGCGCGATGACCTCCTCCACCCGGCGGCGCGGAATGCCGTGGGTGTAGGCCTGCGCCATCAGGTGGTCGAACGCCGAACGGCCCGGGTGGATCGACTTGGCCTCCAGCAGCGCACCGACCTCCTGCAGCGGCGCGGTGTGCTCGGCGTAGTGCTTGCCGTTGACCGTCACGCTGCCGCCGGACGGCGCGTCCAGTCCGACGATCATGCGCATGGTGGTGGACTTGCCCGCGCCGTTCGGGCCCAGGAAGCCGGTGACCGTGCCGGGCCTGACGACGAAGTCGAGCCGGTCGACCGCCGTCTTCTCCCCGTACCGCTTCGTCAGCTGATGTGCCTCGATCATCGCTCTTCCCTCACGCTCGGGGGGCCTGACCCCGCATGACTGCTCATTGGCCACGCTAGGGGCCCGCGGACCGGGATCCGTGGTACCCGGGAGCTCAATGAGGTGAGGCCCGTAGTACCGAGGTACCACTGGGCCACGCGCGTGGGATGACGTCACCGCCCGCATACGCCCTGGTGGTTACGGAGGTCGCGGGCTCTCCCCCGCAGTCGCCCGGGTGACTGATCCCGCCCACCCTGCCGCCGTCCGGGCGTCGTACGACAGGGGCGCCGCCGACTACGCCGAACAGGTCAGGACCGGGTCGATGACCGGGCCGGCCTTCGATGACGACGAGCTCGGCGGCATCCTCGCGAAGGCGCCCTCCGGGCCACGGATTTCCCGGCTACGCGTCCCGGCGTGTGAACATCGCGCCGCCCACCAGCAGCACCCCCAGCGCACCCGGCCTGGGGCGGACACCTCGACCGGGCCCGGGTACTGGAGATCGAGCACGGCCGGGTGTGTGCCCGCATCCGGCACCTGAATCAGGCGCTGGCCTGGGCGGCGGCCCGCTGGGCCGTCGACCAGGCGGTCGCACTCGGCGCGAGCGTCATTTACCTGGAAGACCTGACCGCCCTGGAAGCCCGTGGCCACCGGCGCGGCAACGCCCGCCTGTCCGGGCAGGTCCGCGGCACCGTCGCCGAAGCGATGCGGCACCTGGGTGCGAAGGCGGGGATCGCGGCGGTCACCGTCCCGGCCCGAGGCACCTCCAAACTGTGCCCCGGCTGCCTGAACACCCTCACCCACCACCCCGCCCCCGACCGACTCGCCGAACACGGCTGGAAGTGGGCGCACTGCGCGGGCTGCGGACTGTCGATGGACCGCGACCATGCCGCCGCCCGCCGGATCGTCTCCCGCGGCCTGCTCGCCCAACCCCACACCGTCACCGAACGCGCCACCAGTACCCGGAGTATCCGTATCACGGTGGAGGGCACGGTGGCTTTGGTCCGCCGTCCGAAGAAAACCACCCGCCGCCTGCGCCGCCAACGCCGCGCCGAGACGGCCCCACCCCGCCCAGCCGGGCCGAAGACCACTTCGGGCAAGAGGCACCCCACGCCCAGCAGGCCCACCGGCCCCCGGTACCAGCCCGCCCGGCGTGCTGCCCCAGCACAGGCCCCGGGCCCGAAGACTTCCCACCGTGTGCCCGATGTGCGTACGGTCCCCGCCACCACCCCCACCACGGGGGCAGTCCAGCGTCCGGCGGGGCATGACACCCAGGCACCAGCCGCCGTATCCGGGCCGGTGCCAGGTCATGGAGTACCCGCACCCCACCGGCCCGAAGAGCACCTTCTTCCAGCCGGCCGGATGCGGCTCTCACGCAGAACCTGTCGGCGGCGCACCCGCGCCGCCGAGCGGACCGGCTTCCACCACCTGCACGCCACCCAGGTCCACCCCCTCACCCCGAGGTTCGGACCCCACACCGGTGAACGCACACGGCCACGCCGCGCCCGAAAAGCCTGGAAACCACAGGCACACACAGAGTTCTAGAGACGCTATGAGGATCAGGCAGAGGGTTAAATGAACCGAGGGCGGCGCGGAGGGCGGACGTGTCGGTGAGGGAGACGAGGAAGTAGCCCGCCTCGGGGGTGAAGCCGTTGCCCGAGAGGATCCAGTGGGCCGTGGCGAGGGAGGCGAGGATCGCCGTGTCGGCCGCGATGCCCGTCGCCGTGGCCAGCACTGCCGCCTTCGACGCCAGGACCGTCGCCCGGCGCGGGATCGACGTCAGCATCGTCCGTACCGTGCCCGTGCCGTACTCCGCCCCCATCGACAGGGCGCCCAGGACGAGGACGGTCGCCTGGCCCAGCCAGACACCCGTCAGGGCCAGCTTCACCGTGTCCTCATGGCAGGCCGCGGCGCTCGCGCACTCCCGGGTGCTGACCGAGGACATCGCGGCCGTGCCCACAGCGAAGGTCAGCGCCACCGTCGCGGCCAGCAGCAGCCAACTGCTGGGCAACGTACGGAGTTTGGTCCACTCGGCGTGAAGCGCGCGGAGTGCGGACTGTGTACGGAGTGCGGACTGTGCCGGAAGTGCGGGGAGTTCCGACCGTGCGCGCCTCGTACGTCCCTCCCTGCGCAGGGCCCGGCCCGCGAGAGCGAGCGCCACGGCCGCGTACACGCACAGGACCGCGAAGCCGTTCCACGGTGAAATGGGATAACAGCCGCTCTCCGGGAGGCAGCCGTGCTGCACCTGGGGGTACTACGTCACGCCCTGCTGGATCGCGAAGGCCGCTGCCGGGGTCGCGCCCAGCAGCCAGTGCGCGATCGGGAGCAGGAGGGCGAAGGCAAGAATCTGCGGGAGGATCACGAGGACCACGACGGCCGTGATCGCGCCCGCGCTGTTCCGGAGTACCGCGCCCAGCGCGAGCGCGAGGACCGCCACCAGGGACAGCAGCGCCGCGCTGCCCACCACCGCCCGCAGGGCGGGTGGGTCGAGGAGCGACAGGTCGGGGTAGGCGGGTGGCGCAAAGCCGTGGGAACGCATCACACGTTGGGCAAGCGGGAAGGTGATCGCCGTGGCAGGCAGGCCCGCGGCAAAGGTGGCACCCCCGATCACCAGCGCCTTCGCGGCAAGGACCCGCCCCGGCGCGGGGTCGCCGTGAACGTCGTGCGGATCATGCCTGGCTGGCGGCGGCGCTCGGGACATTGAGCGAGACCGAGCGCGAGGTGTTGCGGTTGGCGGGGGCGCTGATGGACCGCCTCTCGGAAACCAGGTCTCGGGAGGTTTCGTGGGGGGAGGCTGCGCTTCAGAGGACTTCGTCTCGGACGCCTTGGTTTCGGACGGCTCTGTTCAGAAGCCTTCGTCTTGGACGCCTTCGTCTAAGACGCCTCTGATTCAGAAGCCTCCGCCGAAGTCTCCTCCTCCGCCGCCGAAGTCGCCGCCACCGCCGTCCCCGAAACCGCCGCCGAAATCGCCGGGGTCGAAGTCGGATCCGGAGACGTCACCGCCGTCGTAGCCGCCGAAGTCTCCGTAACCGGAGCCGTAGTCGGAGGCGTAGGAGGGGGTGGCCATCATGCTGCCGAGCAGGGTGCCGACGAGCAGGCCGGGGAGGAGGCCGCCGCCGAAGTAGCCGCCCGCCCAGGGGCCGTAGGCGGGGCCGGCGTCCCAGTACGGGCGGCGGCCGTAGTCGGTGTCGACCTCGCGGACCGCGGGGGCACGGCCGTCCGCGAGGCGGGCCTGGTCCGCCGCGCAGACCGGGACCTCCCGGGGAGCGCCGCCGGCGGGTGTCCAGATCGCGTCGGCGACCGACGGGCCGTGGCGCGGGTCGAAGAAACAGGGAGCACGGCGGTCGGGCAGGGGCCTGCCCTCACGGCGGGCGGAAAGGAGCGCGAGGGAGAACCGGCCGTCCTCCAGGGACTGGGTGACGGCGCGTACGTCCTCCGGGCGGCGGGCCGCGGCCATGGACGACTTCGCCTGTTCGTAGGCGTCGAGCGCGCGTTCGTAGTCGGCGCGCATCGCGTCGTCGGCGCCGGCCTCGGCGGGGTGGAAGTCGAGCCGGTCGAGTTCCTCGCCGAACGCGGTGATGTCCTCGTCGACGACCACGCGGAGTTTGTCCAGTGCTTCCTGTTGTTCCTGTGCTTTGCGGCGGCGGTTGCGGCGTACGAGGGTGTAGGCGCCCGCGCCTCCCGCCACGGCCACCGCGGCCACCGCGATCAGGGCGCCGGTGGAGACTCCGCCTCCACCGCTCGAGCCCCAGCTCTTGGGGGCCGAGCCGTTGATGTTGGTCAGGGCTCGGTCCGTGAAGTTGTTCAGCTGGGTGTTCGCGGGTTCGCCCTGGACGCTGGTGACGAGGTTCTGGACGGCGGTGCGGGGCATGACCGCGGTGTCGGCGCGGGCGTCGAAGCGGGTGCCCAGTCTGATGGCGTACAGGCCTGTGATGCCGGTGTCGGTGCGGAGGTTCTGGAAGAGGTTCTGGGTGGGGAAGTCCGCGGGGAGGACGGCCACGAAGACGGGCTTGTTCGCGTTCTTGATCTTCTTCGCCAGGGTGTCCGCGTCCGCCTTGGAGAGTTGCACGGAGGCTGCGGGGTCCACGTAGACGGGGCTCTTGCGGAGGGCTGCCGCGACTGTTCCTACGTCTGTGGCCGCGTGGGCGGGGGGTGTGGTGAGGGCGAGTGCCGTGAGGGCGGCGAGTGTCAGCGCGATCAGCAGTCCGGGGAGTCCTCGGATCAGTGCGGCCTTCATATCTCCGAAGCTACCTGAACGTGCGTAAATATGGGCATTGTGGCTGATGGGGGTGGGGGGATCTGAGGGGGTTCTCGCCCCCGCCGCCCCTACCCATTCCCATCCCCAGGGGCTTCGCCCCTTCAACCCCACCAGGGGCTCCACCCCCGGACCCCCGTCGCCCAAAGGGCTCGTCCTCAAACGCCGGACGGGCTGGAGATGCGCGCAGCGCCCCTTCAGGGGCCCCCGGCCAAACGAACCGGGCGGGCGGGAACGCTGGGCGAAGCCCCGCCCCAGGGGCGCGGGGGACTGTGGGCCGCCCCCACGTGCCCGCGGGCACAAAGGGCACGCGGGCACGGGGGGCGGTGGGGTCATCTTGCTCGGTATGCCTCCTGGAGCTTCGTCAGTGCCTGGGCGTAGTGGGTGGTCAGGAGTAGGTGGTCGGCGTCCGCGAAGGGTTTGGCGAATGCGGGGGTGATGGTCGAGCCCGCGCTCTGCTGGACCAGGAGGCGGGCCTTGGTGACCGCGGCGCGGCCCAGTTGCTTCGAGCCGGTCCGGTCCGCCGTCCGGGCCGCGAGGGCGAGGGCCTGGAGCGTGGCCGTGCCGCCGCCGGGGACCTTGGTGAGTGTTGTCAGGCCCCAGCCGTAGGGGAACTGCGGATCGTAGGACGCGTCGCCGACGTTGATCGGGAGTTGCGCCTCCGACCTGGGCCAGGTGACGGGGAGCCGGCCGGTGAAGGCGCGCTTGCCGTACAGCACGTCCGCCACGCCGTCGCCCTCCGTACCGGGCAGCCAGGAGGCGACCAGGGCGTCGATCTCGCCCAGGCGGTCCCCGATGAGCTGTGGGCGGCCCGAGACGATCAGGACCGCGCACTTCATGGCGGCGCACACCTTGTCCACGGCGGCCTGATCGGCGGGGGTCAGAGCGAGGTCGTTGCCGTTGCCCACATCGCCGACGCCCTCCGCGTAGGGGGTCTCGCCCACGACGACCACTCCCACGTCGTATCCGGACGTCGGTGCCGAGGCGTCCTTCGAGTAGGTGACGTCACCGCCGGCGTTGCGCATGCCTTGAAGGATCGTCGTACCGTCCGTGTGCTTCCCGGACGCGCCCTGCCAGGTGATCGTCCAGCCGCCGGTCTGGTTGCCGAGGTCGTCGGCGTTCGAACCGGCGACGTACACCTTCTGGGACTTCTTCAGGGGCAGTACGCCGGCCGCGTTCTTCAGGAGGACCTGGGACTTGGCCGCCGCCTCGCGGGCGACCGCCCGGTGCCCGGCGGAACCGATCTGCGCCGCGCCGCTCGTGTCCGCGTACGGCTTCTCGAAGAGGCCGAGTTTGAACTTCTGGGTGAGGATGCGGGACACGGCGTCGTTCACCCGCGCCTCGCTGACGCGGCCCGCCCGTACCTCGTCGACCAGCGTCGTACGGAAGTCCTTGTAGGCGTACGGAACCATGATCATGTCCAGGCCCGCGTTGATCGACGTACGGACGTCGGACGCGTAGTCGCCGGGGATCTGGTCGATGGCGGCCCAGTCGCTGATGACAAATCCGTCGAAGCCCATGCGGTCCTTGAGCACGCCGTTGATCATGTCCGCGCGGGCGTGCATCTTCACCGGGCCCTGTCCGTCACCGAGGATGTCGAGTGAGGAGTAGGACGGCATGACCGAGCCGATGCCGCGGTCGACCGCCGTCTCGTACGGCGCCAGGTGGATGGCCTCCAACTGCTGCCGGGTGACCTTCGTGACGCCCTGGTCGATGGTGTACGAGCCCGTCGTGGACGAGCCGTACTCCGTGCCGCCGTCGCCGACGAAGTGCTTGGCCGTGGCCAGTACCTTGTCGTTGTCCTTCAGGTCCTTGCCGTTGGCGGCGCCCTGGAGGCCCTGGATCATCGTTTCCATGGACTCGACGAGCGCGGGGTCCTCGCCGAAGGACTCGTAGGAGCGGCCCCAGCGTTCGTCGCGGGTGACGCAGAGGCAGGGGGCGAAGTCCCAGGGGATGCCGGTGGCGCGCACCTCGGCCGCCGTCACGGAGCCGGTCCGCTGGGCCAGCTGGGGATCACGGGTCGCGCCGATGCCGATGTTGTGCGGCATGATCGTCGCGCCGGTGAGGTTGTTGTGGCCGTGCACCGCGTCCACACCGTAGATCAGCGGGATCTGGAACCGTGTCGCCTGCGCCCGGAGCTGGAAGGCGTCGATCATCTTCGCCCATGCCTCGGGGGTGTTGGGCGTCGGGGTCGAGCCGCCGCCGGACAGGAGCGAGCCGAGGTCGTACGTCGCGATGTCGCCCTGTGCGGTGAGCGCGCCCCGTTCGGCCTGGGTCATCTGTCCGGCCTTCTCCTCCAGGGACATACGGGACACGAGGTCGGCGACCCGTTTCTTCACGGGCAGTTTCGGGTCCAGGTACGGCAGGCCGTGGGCGTCGATGACGATCTGCGGGCTCTCGGCGGGGGCCTTCGCACCGGTGACCGTGAGTTTCAGGGGGATCGTCTCGGCGGGTTCGGCGGACTTGTCGCGCAGCGTCGGGACCTGGATGGTGCGCGTGGTCCCGGAGGTCGTGCCCGCCGGGAAGGTGATCTCGCCCTTGACCGGCGTGTAGTCCTTGCCGGGCTCGGCGGTGCCGCCGGCGCTCTCGTAGGCGACGGTCACGGGTTCGTCGATCGGGGCGGCTCCGGTGGTGGCGACGGAGAGCTTCACCGTCGCCGTCGCCCCCTCCTTCACCGGGTGGACGGCGGAGTCGGTGGTGACGGAGGCGCGCAGGGACTGGTCGGCCTTGCCGTACAACTCGACGTCGTCCATGGCGAACCGGCCCTTGACGCCGACCGGGAGCGTGAGGGCGTACCCCCACATCTGGGTCAGGCCGAGGACCTGGTCGATGCCGCCCACGGGCTGGTAGTCCGTGCGGTAGGTGAAGTCGGTGAAGGGGATCTCGATCTGCTTCCAGCCGGTGAAGTCGTCGGTGAAGGACGTCGTCCACAGCTCGGAGGCCTCGCCGTTTGCACCGCCGTCCTTGATCTCGAAGGCGACCTTCTTGGCGTTGTTCTGGCCGTCCCACCAGAAGCGGATGCCCTTGTGGGCCGACCAGTCGTGGGCCGGCTGATCGAAGGCGAAGTCGTGCGTGAAGCCGCCGTAGCCGCTGATGTCGTAGGCGCCCGCGAGGACCTTGGTGCCCTCGGGGGCGTCGGTGCGGGTGGTCAGGGCGAGCGTGGGCGGGTCGTCGGCGTCGCCGCCCCAGGTGAAGAGGCCCTCGGCAGGGGGGCTGGCGAAGGGGACCTCGCCCTCGAAGCGGTCGACGGGGACGGGGGTCGGTTCGTCGGCCGTGGCCGCTCCGGCCGACAGAAGCGGCAGCAGCCCGGTGAGCATGGCGGCGGAGGCGAGCAGGGCGGTTCTTCGCATGGACCTTCCCTCGACTCTAGGTAGTCCCTGTAATCCCTGGTGATCTCTGAGCGAATGCCTGACGGCGTCTCCGGTTGGTCTCTTACGACTTAGATCACGCCGTGAGTTAACTGGTGTCCCGGGAGGCCGTCAAGACTTCACGTCAGAACAGGTACACGGCCAACGTGCGGCCGGAGCAGGGCAGTTGTTCTTTCACGCTCTGAACGCGAGACCCCTTGACGTGGGCCCGAAGCCGTCATTTACTCACGGCTCGCACGCCCCCTCCCCCACACCCAGAAGGGCGACGCGTCATGAGGAGATCCTCTCGGGCGGTCCGTTTTCTTCTCGCCGGACTGCTCACCACCGCAGGGCTGACCGCCGTCACGGCGGCGCCCGCGCACGCCGCGGGCGAACCCGTCACCGCCTGGCTGACCACGACGGACGACGACGGCGGACGCCATGTCGTCCGCGGACTGCAGGCCCAGACGCCGTTCGCCTTCCAGGCCGGCGCCGGTGGCAGCGGCGAGAACATCACCGTCGACGAGAACACCCGCTACCAGACCTTCACCGGGGGCGGCGCGTCCTTCACCGACACCGCGGCCTGGCTGATGAACAGCAGCGGGGCGCTGTCGGCGGCCACACGGGACGCGACGATGCGCAAGCTGTTCTCGCCGACCGAGGGCATCGGGCTCTCGTTCCTGCGCAATCCGATGGGCGCGTCCGATCTCGCCCGGTACGGGTACACGTACGACGACGTGCCGGCCGGGCAGACCGACCCGTCCCTCTCGTCGTTCTCGATCGCGCACGATCTGGCCGATGTGGTGCCGCTGACCAAGCAGGCCCTCCAGCTGAACCCCTCGCTGACCGTGATGGCCTCGCCGTGGACCGCGCCCGCCTGGATGAAGGACAGCGGGCAGCTCAACGGGGGCTGGCTGAAGGCGGAGGACTACGAGGCGTACGCCTCGTACTTCGTGAAGTACCTCCAGGCGTACCGGGACCAGGGGGTGCCGGTCTCGTACGTCACCGCGCAGAACGAGCCGACGTGCTGCTCGGGGTATCCGTCGATGAGCTGGAACGCGTCGGGGCTCGCGTACTTCACGAAGAGTGAGCTGCTGCCGAAGCTGCAGGCCGCGGGGCTGTCCACGAAGGTGCTGGCGCACGACTGGAACTGGGACGTGTACGACTCGTACGCCGCCCAGACCGTCGACGACGCGGCCGTGCGCGCGCATCCGAACTTCGGGGGGATCGCCTGGCACGGGTACGGCGGGGACGTGGGCAAGCAGACGAGCGTGCACAACCAGTACCCGGGGGTGGACGCCTTCGGGACCGAACACTCGGGTGGCACCTGGATCGCCAACCAGCAGCGCGAGGACATGCTCAACATCGTCGACTACACGCGGAACTGGGCAAAGTCGGTGACGAAGTGGTCACTGGCCGTGGACCAGAACCGGGGGCCGCACAACGGGGGGTGCGGGACGTGCTCCGGGCTGATCACCGTCCACAACGGGGACGGGGCGAGCGGGCAGGTCGACTACACGATCGAGTACTACACGATGGGGCAGCTGACGAAGTTCGTGCGACCGGGGGCTCAGCGGGTGGCCTCGACCGCGAGTACGGCGGTGCCGAACGTGGCGTGGCGCAATCCTGACGGTTCGAAGGCGCTGATCGCCTACAACGACTCCTCGTCCGCGAAGACCATGACCATCAACTGGGGCTCGCAGCACGCGACGTACTCTCTGCCGGGCAAGACGTCCGCCACCTTCACCTGGGCCGGGACACAGGCTGGTGGGGGTGCGCAGTCGGGGGCCTTCGTGGGACTCGCGGGCAAGTGCCTCGATGTGGCGGGCGGTTCGACGACGAACGGGACGGCGGTGCAGCTGTACGACTGCAACGGGTCGACGGCGCAGCGCTGGACGGTACAGGCCGACGGGACCGTCCAGGCGCTCGGCAAGTGCCTGGACGTGGCCGGTGGTTCCACTGCCGACGGAGCGAAGGCCCAGCTGTACGACTGCAACGGCACGAGCGCCCAACGCTGGTCGTACAACGCGTCGACCGGAGACCTCGTCCAAACGGCCGCCGACAAATGTCTGGACGTGACCGACAACTCGTCCGCGAACGGGGCACGGGCGCAGATCTGGTCGTGCACCGGGGCGGCCAATCAGAAGTGGCACCTGCAGTGACGGGTCGCCCTCGCGGGTACGGCGGGAACCGGCTGGTCGTCTAGACGGGCTCGATCCACCGCCCTCCCCGCTGTCGCAGCGCCCGCATCCGCCGGTTCCTGAGCCCCTGGAGCCTGTGGGTGCGGTGCTGCGCCGGCCGGGCCGGTCGGGAGCTGCTCGCGCCGAGTGGCGATGCCGGCGAGCGGCGACTTGAGCCGATGGGGCCACACACCGCCGCTTACGCATACGATGCCTCTTTGCTGACGTCGGCAACACGGGCCGACTGGTCATGGCTGAAGGGCAGGGGGCATGCTCGAAAGACAGCGAGCCGCGGACATACAGGTGTCCCGACTCGCCGACCTGGACCGGTCACGGACGCGTGCGGACGTGCTGTGGGAACTGTTCCGGCACGCCGAGAGCGAGGTGATCGAGGCGATCGGCTGGTACCTGGCGCGTCGCCGCGTCCCGGCCCGCTGGTCGCGCTCACTGCGTGCCCTCACCGCGTTGCTGGGCATCGCCGGGACCCTCACGCCCTTGGTCCACACGGTGAGTCCAAAGACCGTGCAGGCCGAATGGGGATTCGTCTTCCTGGCAGCCGGCGCCGGCTGCGTGCTCTTCGACCGGATTTTCGGCTTCTCCGCTTCCTGGACGCGGTACATCAGGAGCGAATTGGCGTTGCAGCACATTCTCAAGAGGGCCCAGAGCGAATGGACCCAGAGTTTCCTCAGGGTCACCGATTCCCCCAGCGACAAGGACCAGGCCGCGCTGCTGGGGGTGATCGAGCGCCTTCGGCTGGATGCCCAGCGCGTCATGGAGGACGAGAGCACGAGCTGGGTGGGCTATCTCGCGGAGGGGGTCGAGGAGCTGACCCGTTCCACGGCCCACCCCTCGGCGCAGCGGCCGGGGTCCGCCGGACTTCTCCGGCTGGATCGCCCGCCCGTGCGCGACCGGGGCGGTGACCCCGTGCAGAGGTCGCGCGAGACGGCCTTGTGACCCGGCGGCCGCCCCGGCCGCTGCCTGTGCGGATCTACTCGGCGGGCTCGACCCCGGCCCGCAGCAGGCCGTACGTGTACGCGTCCTCCAGCGACTGCCAGGACGCCGCGATCACGTTCTCCGCGACGCCCACCGTGGACCACTCCCCCACACCGTCGGAGGTGGAGATGAGCACACGGGTGGTGGACTGGGTGCCGTGCTTGCCCTCGAGGATGCGGACCTTGTAGTCCACCAGCTCCAGCTTGGCGAGCTGGGGGTAGATCTTCTCGAGGGCGACACGGAGGGCGCGGTCGAGGGCGTTGACCGGACCGTTGCCCTCCGCCGTGGCGACGATGCGCTCGCCCTTGGCGAAGAGTTTGACGGTCGCCTCGTTGGCGTGGGTGCCGTCGGGGCGGTCCTCGACGATCGCGCGCCAGGACTCGACCTGGAAGTACTTGCGGGCCCGCCCCTCGGCCTCCTCGCGGAGCAGGAGTTCGAAGGACGCGTCCGCGGCCTCGTACGTGTAGCCCTTGAGCTCGCGTTCCTTGACGCGTTCCACGACGCGGCCCACCAGCTCGCGGTCGCCGCCGAGGTCGATGCCGAGTTCCTTGCCCTTGAGCTCGATCGAGGCTCGGCCCGCCATGTCGGAGACCAGCATCCGCATGGTGTTGCCGACCTGCTCGGGGTCGATGTGCTGGTAGAGGTCCGGATCGACCTTGATGGCCGAGGCGTGCAGGCCCGCCTTGTGGGCGAAGGCCGAGACGCCGACGTACGGCTGGTGCGTGGAAGGGGTGAGGTTGACGACCTCGGCGATCGCGTGCGAGATACGGGTCATCTCACGCAGGTGGCCCTCGGGGAGGACCTTCTTTCCGTACTTCAGCTCCAGGGCGGCCACGACCGGGAACAGGTTGGAGTTGCCGACCCGCTCGCCGTAGCCGTTCGCCGTGCACTGCACGTGGGTCGCGCCCGCGTCGACGGCGGCCAGGGTGTTCGCGACCGCGCAGCCCGTGTCGTCCTGGGCGTGCATGCCGAGCCGGGCGCCGGTGTCGGAGAGAACCGTGCCGACGACTGCCTGGACCTGGGCGGGGAGCATGCCGCCGTTGGTGTCGCAGAGGATGACGACGTCGGCCCCCGCCTCGGAGGCCGCGCGGACGACGGCCTTCGCGTACTCGGGGTTCGCGCGGTAGCCGTCGAAGAAGTGCTCGCAGTCGACGAAGACCCGGCGGCCTTGCGAGCACAGGTAGGCGACCGTGTCGCGGACCATCTCCAGGTTTTCGTCGAGGGTGGTGCGCAGTGCGAGTTCGACGTGGCGGTCGTGGGACTTGGCGACCAGGGTGATCACCTGGGCACCGGAGTCGAGAAGGGCCTTGACCTGCGGGTCCTCGCTCGCCTTGCCGCCCGCGCGGCGGGTGGCGCCGAAGGCGACCAGCTGGGCGTGCTTGAAGTCGATCTCCTGCTGGGCGCGGGCGAAGAACTCGGTGTCCCGCGGGTTGGCGCCGGGCCAGCCGCCCTCGATGAAGCCCACCCCGAAGTCGTCCAGGTGCCGTGCGATGGCCAGCTTGTCCGCCACGGTGAGGTTGATGCCCTCACGCTGCGCGCCGTCGCGCAGGGTCGTGTCGAAGACGTGGAACGAATCGTCGAGCTCGCTGGTTTCGGTCATGGTGTTCGGCTCCTGATGTCGGATCTCGGTCTGTACCGGAATGACCGGCTCCACCGTCCTCCAATGATCCCGCGCGCTCCCTTCCCGGCTTGAGGTGGGCCAGGAAAACGAAAAACCTCTCGCGGGTGCGAGAGGTCTGCGCGCGGGTCGAGGACGACGATGTCCGCCCGTACGTGGTGGTACGTGGCGGTCACTGCGGACCGGCGCGCCTGCTGCCAATAATCATGGCGAACGAGAGCACGGGGGCAGTCTGGCACATTCCGCCCCCATGCTCACGGGTTGTCTCAGGATGCGAACCGCGCCTTCGGCTCCGAGGCGCCGGGGAAGTGCTGGACGCGGCCGGTGCGCAGATCCCGTACATAACGCGCCGTCAACGGTCAGCTCAGGGATTCGTCCAGGAATTCCCTTACGTGGAGCAGGATCCGCTCCCTGTCCGTGCCGCGCAGTCCGATCGCCACATGGATGGAGAAGCCGTCGAGGAGGGCCCGCAGCCGGGCGGCAAAGCGGTCCGGGTCGACCGGCCGGAACTCGCCGCGCGAGACACCCTCGGCGAGCAGCGCGACCAGGTCGCGGTGCCAGGCGCCCTCGATGGTGACCTGCCGCTCACGGGCGTCGTCGTCGGCGTTCTGCGAGCGGTTCCAGACCTCCAGCCAGAGCGTCCAGTGCGGGTCGCGGTGACCGTCGGGGACGTACAGGTCGACGTACGCGTCGAGCCGCTCACGGGCGGTGCCCCGGGCGGCGAGCAAGCGGCCGCGTTCGGCGCCGAGCCGCCCCTCGCTCCACTCCAGGGTCTGCAGCAGCAGCTCGTCCTTGGAGTGGAAGTAGTAGAGGAGATGACCGCTGCTCATGCCGACCTCGCGGCCGAGCGCCGCCATGGTGAGCTTCTCCAGACCGCGCTCGGCGATCATGTCCATGGCGGCCGCCAGCACGTCCTCGCGCGGAGGCGCGTTCTTCCTCCGCGGCGTGCTGTCCCCTGCCACGTGCGACTCCTGGTTCAGATCCTCGGCTGCTGCTGGGTGATGCAGTGGATGCCACCGCCTCCGGCAAAGATCGTACGTGCGTCCACCACTGTCACCGTCCGCTCGGGGAAGAGCCGTCGGAAGATGCCGGCCGCGAGCTCGTCGCGCGGGTCGTCGAAGCCGCAGAGGACCACGCCGCCGTTGCAGAGGTAGTGGTTGATGTAGGAATAGTCGGCCCAGTGGCCGTCGGCCTCCAGGACCGTCGGGGCCTGAACATCGACGACCTCCAGGCGGCGCCCGCGCGCGTCGGTCGCGGCCTTGAGCAGGCCGATGACCTCCTTGGTCACCTCGTGGTCGGGGTGCGCCGGGTCCGGCTGGGAGTGCGCGACCACGACTCCGGGGCGGGCGAAGGCCGCCACGATGTCGACGTGGCCGAGCGTGCCGAATCCGTGCGGGGGATAGTCACCGGTCAACCCGCGCGGCAGCCAGATCGCCTTGCGGGTGCCGAGGTGGGCGTGGATCTCCGTCTCCACCTGCTCGCGCGTCCAGCCGGGGTTGCGCTCGGGGCCCAGCTGCACGGTCTCGGTCAGGAGCACGGTCCCCTCGCCGTCGACATGGATCGCACCGCCCTCGTTGACCAGCTTCGAGGCGTACGTCTTCGCGCCCGCGAGGTCCGAGACAGCCGCGCCGATCTTGGCGTCGCGCTCCCAGCGGGCCCAGCTCTGGGCACCCCAGCCGTTGAACATCCAGTCCACCGCGGCCAGTTCGCCCTTCCCATTAGTGAGGAAGGTGGGGCCGATGTCACGCATCCAGGCGTCGTCGAGTTCGCGTTCGACGGTGTCGACGTCCGGGCCGAGCAGCGCCCGGGCCCCGTCCGACTGGCCCGGCCCGCACACGACCGTCACCGGTTCGAACCGGCGGACCGCGCGCGCCACCGCCGCCCAGGCCGCGCGCGCCTCGGCGAGGTCGTCGGGGTTGTCGAAGGTGGGGTTGGGGCCCGGCCACGCCATCCAGGTGCGCTCGTGCGGGGTCCACTCGGCGGGCATCCGGAAACCGTCGGCGGCAGGGGTCATGACGTGCACCTTCATCAGAGGAAGTAGAGGCGGTTGAGGGAGACCGAGTCGGCGGGCTCGGAGCTCAGCGGGTCACCGTCGAGGGTGACCAGGCCGGTGCGCTGGTCGACGTCGACGGATCCGGTACGGGAGTTGAGGCGCAGGTCGGCGGGGCCGATCCCGCGGGTGCCGCGCACGGCGACCCGGCGCCGACGCGTCGGCATGAGGTCGTTGCCCTGGTCGAGGGCGGCCTGGGCGACGAAGGCGACCGAGATCTCGGCGGGCGTCGCGCCGTGCGCCCCGAACTGCGGCCCCAGGACGAGGGGTTCGCAGGTGTCGGTGGCGGCGTTCGGGTCGCCGACGACGCCGTACGCCGGGAAGCCGGATTTGAGGACGAGCTGCGGCTTGGCGCCGAAGAACTCCGGGCGCCACAGGACGATGTCGGCGAGCTTGCCGACCTCGATCGAGCCGACCTCGTGGGCGAATCCGTGCGCGATGGCGGGGTTGATGGTGAGCTTGGCCATGTAGCGCAGGACGCGCTCGTTGTCGTGGTCCACGTCCGTCGGGGCGCCGCGCTCGGCCTTCATCTTTCCGGCCATCGCGAAGGTGCGGCGTACGGTCTCGCCCGCGCGTCCCATGCCCTGCGCGTCCGAGGAGGTGATCCCGATCGCGCCCACGTCGTGCAGCACGTCCTCGGCGCCCATGGTCCCGGCGCGGATCCGGTCGCGGGCCATGGCCGCGTCGCCGGGCAGGTCGGTCTTCAGGTCGTGGACGGAGACGATCATGCCGTAGTGCTCGGCGACCGCGTCCCGGCCGAAGGGCAGGGTGGGGTTGGTGGAGGAGCCGATGACGTTCGGGACCCCCGCCATCTTCAGAACGTTCGGTACGTGCCCGCCGCCGCAGCCCTCGATGTGGAAGGCGTGGATGGTCCGGCCTTCGAGGACGCGCAGGGTGTCCTCGACCGACAGACATTCGTTCAGCCCGTCGCTGTGCAGGGCGACCTGGACGTCGTGCTCCTCGGCGACGCGCAGCGCGGTGTCGAGGGCGCGGGTGTGGGCGCCCATGTCCTCGTGCACCTTGAAGCCGCTCGCGCCGCCCTCGGCCAGGGCCTCGACGAGGGGGGCGGCGTCGGAGGACGAACCCCGGCCCAAAAAGCCGATGTTGACCGGCCAGGCGTCGAAGGCGTTGAAGGCGTGGCGCAGCGCCCAGGGCGAGTTGACGCCGACGCCCCACACAGGCCCGAACTCCTGGCCGATGATCGTGGTGACGCCGGAGGCGAGCGAGGCCTCCATGATGCGCGGCGACAGCAGGTGGACGTGGGTGTCGACGGCTCCGGCGGTGGCGATGAGGCCCTCGCCCGAGACGATCGACGTGCCCGTACCGACCACCACGTCGACCCCGTCGAGCGTGTCGGGGTTCCCGGCCCGCCCGATCGAGCAGATCCGCCCCTCGCGGATGCCGATGGAGACCTTGCGGATCCCTTGGACCGCGTCGATCACCACCACGTTGCTGATGACGACGTCACAGGTCTCGCGGACGGCGGCGGCCTTGAGGTGTAGTCCGTCGCGGGCGGTCTTGCCGAAGCCGGCGAGGAACTCGTCGCCGTGGCGCTGGGCGTCGGACTCGACGCGGATGGTCAGCCCGGAGTCACCGAGGCGGACGCGGTCGCCGGCGCGGGGGCCGTGGGTGGCGGCGTACTCGTAGGGATTCATCGCCGCTCAGCTCCCTCGGCTCCCGCGCTGCCTCCGGTGTCCCCGACTCCGAGGTACCCGCAGGCGGCGGCCCTGCGCAGGGCCTCCTCCCTGGCTCCGGGCGCGTCCAGCGGTCCGTCGACCAGTCCCGCGAAGCCGATGGCGATCCGCTCACCGCCGATGGGCAGCAGCCCGACCTCGGCGCTCTCGCCCGGTCCGAAGCGCACGGAGGACCCGGCCGGGACCGCGAGCCGCATCCCGTAGGCCGTCGCCCGCGCGAAGTCCAGCCGCGGGTTGGCCTCGAAGAAGTGGAAGTGCGAGGTCACGGAGACGGGCACGGTCGCGGTGTTGGTGACCGTCAGCCGCACGACCGCGGCGGGCTCGGCGTGCTCCGGCCCCGGCAGCAGTGCGCCCGGCGCCCGCTCCCCCAGCCCTCCCCCGATGGGGTCGCTGACGACCGCGAGCCGGGACCCGTCGTCGAAGACGGCCTCTACGTGCACCTCGGTGACGACATCGGCGACGCCCGGCAGGACGTCGTCCGGGCCGAGCACCGCGCGGGCCGCCGCGATCGCCTCGGCGAGCCGGCGCCCGTCCCGGGCCGCCTCGCAGACGGTGTCCGCGATGAGGGCGGTCGCCTCGGGGACGTTCAGCCTGAGGCCCCGGGCCCGGCGGGCACGGGCCAGCTCCGCGGCCCCGAAGAGCAGCAGCCGGTCACGTTCCGTGGGGGTCAGTCTCATGTCCGGGCACCTCCTTGCCTTCCTCGATTTAGAGCACCACTCTAAACGTGAGATTCATGGAACGGAAAGATTGATATCCCGAATCTGGTCACCAGACATTGAACGTCGCTCTAACTCTCGGACGGCCGTCGAAGGAGACCAGCCATGCCCATCGAACAGCGCGGAGTCGGCACCATCCCGGACGAGGAACGCACCAGCGGTCCCAAGGACCTCGTCTCGATCCTGCTGGGGTCGAACCTCTGTCTGGGCGTGATCATCTTCGGCTGGCTGCCACCGTCCTTCGGGCTCGACTGGTGGTCGTCGGTGAGCGCGACGTGGCGGGCACGGTGATCGGCACGGCGCTCACCGCGCCGCTCGCGCTGGTGTCCCTGCGCACCGCGACGAACCTCTCCACCTCCTCCGGCGCCCAGTTCGGCGTGCGCGGACGGCTGGTCGGCTCGGTCCTCGGACTGCTGCTCGCCCTCGGCTACACCGCGCTGACCGTCTGGATCGGCGGCGATGTGATGGTGAGCGTGCTGGGCCGGCTGTTCGGGCTGCCGACGAACGGACTGTCGTACGCCGTCGTCTACGCCGTCCTCGCCGCCGCCACCGTCGCGGGCGCGGGGGCAGACGCGGTCTGGGCTGCACGGCCCGGCGCAGGAAAGACGCACCCCGCCAAACCCCCACCACCCACGCCTCACAGCCTGCCGAGGTGGGGGCCGTGCGACCGGAGGATCACACCGGGCCAGCCGTCCCCGAAACGCCGAGTCACCGCACCCTAGGCCGCACGGAGCGGACAGCTCCGGCCAGGACAACGCGCAGCACCCCACCCGTGGTGCGTCAGACGCGAGCGCGCCCGCCCGGAAAGCACCCGCCCCACGGCCCCACCACCGTTCGGGGGCCCAGCATTCCAAACCAGCAACTCACGCTGTTCGGGATGCCGGATTTGGCCAACACCAGCCGATCAACTGAGAAACGGTGCATCCATACGCGTCGAAGGAACTGCCGGTCCCTGCCATCCTGCCGGGGAGGGCAGAGACCGGTGAGGGTCAAATCAAGAGGCAGCCGAGGGATCAGCCGAGAAGGTGCATCCAGCCGTGCTTGTCCTCGCTGATGCCGCGCTGGATGTCGAGGAGTGCCTCGCGCAGCTTCAGGGTGACCTCGCCGGGCTCGCCGCCGGACTGCAGCCACTCGCTGCCGGTGCGCTTGACCGTGCCGACGGGGGTGATGACCGCGGCCGTGCCGCAGGCGAACACCTCGGTCAGGGTGCCGTTCTCCGCGTCGCGCTGCCACTGGTCGATGGAGACGCGGCCCTCCTCGGAGGTGTAGCCGAGGTCGCGGGCGACGGTGAGGAGGGAGTCGCGGGTGACGCCTTCCAGGATGGAGCCGGTGAGGGAGGGGGTGATGATCTTGTCCCCGTACACGAAGTACAGGTTCATGCCGCCGAGCTCCTCGATCCACTTGTGCTCGACCGCGTCGAGGTAGCAGACCTGGGCGCAGCCCTTCGCCGCGGCCTCGGCCTGGGCGAGGAGGGAGGCCGCGTAGTTGCCGCCGGTCTTCGCGTCGCCCATGCCGCCGGGCACGGCGCGGACGTGGTCCTCGGAGACCCAGATGGAGACGGGCTTGACGCCGCCGGGGAAGTACGCGCCCGCGGGGGACGCGATGACGAGGAAGAGGTACTCGTTGGCGGGCTTCACCCCCAGGCCGACCTCGGTCGCGATCATGAACGGGCGCAGATAGAGCGACTCCTCGCCCCCGTGCGTCGGAACCCAGTCGCGGTCCTGCTGGACCAGCACGTCACAGGCCTCGATGAACGTCTCCACGGGCAGCTCCGGCATGCCCAGCCGGCGGGCGGAGGCCTGGAAGCGCCGGGCGTTCTTGTCCGGGCGGAAGGTGGCGACGGAGCCGTCCGGCTGGCGGTAGGCCTTGAGGCCCTCGAAGATCTCCTGTGCGTAGTGCAGGGTCATGTTCGCGGGGTCGAGGGAGAGCGGGCCGTACGGAACGAGCTGGCCGTCGTGCCAGCCACGGCCCTCGGTCCACTTGATCGTCACCATGTGGTCGGTGAAGTGGCGGCCGAACCCGGGGTTGGCGAGGATCGCCTCGCGCTCCGCCGCGGAGCGGGGCTGCGAAGAGGGCTTGAGCTCGATCGTGGGCGTCGTCATGTGGTTGTCCTTCACCGGTTGTGTGTGACGGGCCGCGCTCACGCCTGTACTGCCAGTGGCCAGTGCTAGGACGTCCGAGCATTCCCTCATTCCGCGGCTCCGCGTTCGATTATCGCGTGCGCGCAGCCATGGACGAAACGGGGTGAACACGGCCCGGGGGTTGCCCAGGGATTGATGGTGGCACCCGGCGAGGGCATAGGAAAAGCCGCCGGGCGCGGATGCGACCCGGCGGCTCCTACGAGACGTAAGTGGCGCGGCGGGTCAGCCGGCTACTCGTACGGCGAGCGCGTCGCCGACTTCCTCGGTGCTGCGGGCGGGCTTGCCCACGCGCTCGGCGAGGTCGGCCGAGACGGCGTCCTCGATGCGGGCGGCCTCGGCCTCGTAGCCGAGGTGGCGCAGCAGGAGGGCGACGGACAGGACGGTGGCGCTGGGGTCGGCCTTGCCCTGGCCCGCGATGTCGGGCGCCGAGCCGTGCACGGGCTCGAACATCGAGGGGAACTCGCCGGAGGGGTTGATGTTCCCGCTCGCGGCGACGCCGATGCCGCCGGAGACGGCCGCGGCGAGGTCGGTGATGATGTCGCCGAAGAGGTTGTCGGTGACGATCACGTCGAAGCGCGCGGGGTCCGTGACGAGGTAGATCGTCGCGGCGTCCACGTGGATGTAGTCCGTAGTGACCTCGGGGAACTCCTCGGCCACCTTGTTGAAGACGTTCGTCCAGAGGTGACCCGCGAAGGTCAGCACGTTGTTCTTGTGGACCAGCGTCAGCTTCTTGCGCGGGCGGGCCTGCGCGCGGGCGAAGGCGTCGCGGACGACACGCTCGACACCGAAGGCCGTGTTGACGGAGACCTCGGTGGCGACCTCGTGCTCGGTGCCCTTGCGGATCGTGCCGCCGTTGCCGGTGTACGGGCCCTCGGTGCCCTCGCGGACCACGACGAAGTCGATCTCCGGCTGGCCGGCCAGCGGGGTGGCGACACCCGGAAGGAGCTTCGACGGACGCAGGTTGACGTGGTGGTCGAAGGCGAAGCGGAGCTTGAGCAGGAAGCCGCGCTCCAGGACGCCGGACGGGACCGAGGGGTCGCCGATCGCGCCGAGCAGGATCGCGTCGTGCCGCTTGAGGGCGTCGAGGTCGGCCTCGGTGAGGGTCTCACCGGTGGCGTGGTAACGCTTGGCCCCGAAGTCGAACTCCTTGGTCTCCAGCTTCACATCCTGCGGAAGGACGGCGGAGAGCACCTTCAGCCCCTGGGCCACGACCTCCTGGCCGATGCCGTCACCGGGGATCACTGCGAGATTGATGCTGCGAGACATGAAGGCACCGTACTCCGTGTCCCATGGAATGACACGAGGTGTCCGCCATCCGGACATCGCCGGGGTGTCGCGGATCGTTTCGTCGACGTGCGTTCACCCGTACGTATGGCGGGCGTTGGGACTTGCTGGGAAGTTCACCGACATGGACCTTCCCGACTTCGGCATTCCGCAGCAGCTCGCGAGCCGGATGAGCATGGCGGAGCAGTACGAGTACCTGCGTACGAGGCTCACGCGGCGCCGCGCCCTGGTGTCGGCGGGCGCGTTCGCGGGCGGCGGGCTGCTGGCCGGCTGCTCGTCCCCGTCGGGGACGGTGACGCGCGGCTCCGCCACGGGCGCGAGCGTCACCGGACAGGTGCACGGTTCCGTCGTCACCCCCTTCGGCCGCCATCTCGCCTTCGGCGCCGACCCGAAGAGCCAGATGCGCGTCTCCTGGCAGGTGCCGCTCGCCGTCCGGAGGCCGTATCTGCGGGTGGGCACGCATCCCGGGCAGCTGAGCCGGAAGATCGAGGCCGAGGTCCGCGCCCTGCACACGCCGGGGGTCAAGGGCGTACGGCCGGCACTGGAGCAGTACTACGTGCACGCGGCCCTGGACGGTCTGCGGCCCGGCACGACGTACTACTACGGTGTCGGGCACGACGGCTTCGACCCGGCCTCACCGGCGCACAGCTCGACCATCGGCTCCTTCCGTACGGCGCCGGCGAGCCCGCGGAAGTTCGTGTTCACCGCCTTCGGCGACCAGGGCGTCAGCTCGGCCGCGCTCGCCAACGACAAGGTGCTGCTGCGCCAGAAACCCGCCTTCCACCTCCACGCGGGTGACATCTGCTACGCGGACGGGACGGGACAGGGCAAGAAGTCGGACGGGTTCGACCCCGGGTACTGGGACCTGTTCCTCAAGCAGACCGAGCCGGTGGCGAAGTCGGTGCCGTGGATGGTGACGACCGGCAACCACGACATGGAGGCCTGGTACTCGCCGGACGGGTACGGCGGCCAGGCGGCCCGTTTCTCCCTCCCGGACAGCGGCTTCGACCCGCGGACGGCACCGGGCGTCTACTCCTTCACCTACGGCAACGTCGGCATCGTGGCGCTGGACGCGAACGACGTGTCGTATGAGATTCCCGCCAACCAGGGCTACACGGGCGGCCGGCAGACGAAGTGGCTGGACCGGAAGCTGGGCGAGCTGCGCTCCTCGACGGCGGTGGACTTCATCGTGGTCTTCTTCCACCACTGCGCCTACTCGACGTCCGCGCACGCCTCCGACGGCGGGGTGCGCGCGCAGTGGCTGCCGCTCTTCGCCAAGCACCAGGTGGATCTGGTGATCAACGGGCACAACCACGTGTACGAGCGGACGGACGCCATCAAGAAGGGCGCGGTGGGCCGTTCGGTGCCGGTGGGCGGCTCGACGGATCCGACGCGGGACGGGACCGTCTACGTCACCGCGGGCGGCGGCGGCAAGGATCTGTACGGCTTCCCGTCGGGAGTGAAGGACAGCTACGAGGGGCATGTCGGCCGCCACGAGCCCGTGAGCAGCTTCCACTGGACCAAATCTCAGGACCAGCAGCGGGAGACGGTGGAGTGGTCCCGGGTACGGTACGCCGGCTTCTCCTTCCTCTCGGTGGAGGCGGAGGCGGGCACGGCGCCCCGGCTCAAGGTGTCGGCGCTCGCGGAGAGCGGCAAGCGCATCGACCACTTCGAGGTGCGGCGCGGGGCGTGAACCCCGCGCCGCACCCCGTGCGGGTGCGGCTCCCGGTACGAAAGGTGGTGCGGGCGGGTCAGTGACCCGTCTCGCCACCGTTGTCCCTGCGGTCGAGGGCGCGCTGGAGGGCGGCGGCCGCGTTCTTACGGTCGGACTCACTCGTGCGGGACACGTGGCGGACTCGGCGGACGGTCGTCTCGGCCATGATGGATCGACTCCTTGCCTCCGGAAAGCGGCCCGGAAGGGGCCACCGGAAGTGCGATGAGGAAGGGATACGAGACGCCGGGGCGGGGATCGGTGCCGCAGGGGTTGCCTGCCAGGGGCACCGGCTCACGACCGCCATTCGCTTGGTCTAGCGAGACGTTCGGCTCCTACAAAACTAAGCGAGGACGGAGCATCTGTCTCCACAATTACTCGGACTTCCTACTATCTGAGACGGTGGATTGGGTCACACGCCCCTGACCTGGGGCTACAGTTCGCGCGGCGTCGCCCGCCGCGGGGTGCAGCCGCAGGGCGCCCGCCATCGGAATGAGACACAGCACGCCGAGCACCACGAACGCGACGGCGTACGCCGAGCGCGTCCCGTCCGTCAGCGCCGCGCCCCCGCGAAGCGCGACGGCGGTGAGGGCCACGCCCAGCCCCGCGGCCAGTTGGTGGGAGGTCGCGAAGAGGGCGTTGGCATCGCGCAGGCGCTCTGGCGGGGTCTCGCTGAAGGCGATGGTCGCTTGACTTGCTCCTCGGGCTGGAGCCCGAGGATTCTGGCCTTCTCGTCCGTTGCTGTGCCGTTACGCGGCACGGGGTGCGGGCGGGAATCCGTGGCTTCCTGTTTCTTCGCGCTGTGCCGGGACGAGTCCTGGTCTTACCTGCGCTCCGCAGGCTGTCACCGCCAGTCCGGCGGCCGTTTTGACGTTCTTCGCGGCGTTGTGGTCCCGGTCGTGGAGGGTGCCGCAGGCGGTGCAGGTCCATTCCCGGACGTTCAGGGGCTTGGGGCCGTCTTTGACACCGCAGGCCGAGCAGGTCTGGGAGGTCGGCTCGAACCGGCCGATCCTGACCAGGGTCCGCCCGTACCGGGCCGCCTTGTACTCCAGCATGTGCACGAACGCCGACCATCCCGCGTCGTGGACACTCCTGGCCAGCCTGGTACGCGCCAGTCCTTTCACCGCCAGATCCTCCACGCCGATCGCTTGGTTCTCGCGGATCAGCGTCGAGGAGAGCTGGTGGTGGAACTCCCGGCGGGCGTCGGCCACCTGCGCGTGGGCGCGGGCGACCTTGAGGCGGGCCTTCTCCCGGTTCTTGGATCCCTTCTGCTTGCGAGACAGCTCCCGCTGGGCCTTCTTCAGCTTCTTCTCCGCCCGGCGCAGAAACCGAGGACTGTCGATCTTCGTCCCGTCGGAGAGGACGGCGAAGTGGGTCAGGCCCAGGTCGATGCCGACCGTTTGGTCGGTGTCGGGCATGCGGGCGGCGTCGGCGGCCGGGTCGGTGTCGATGACGAACGAGGCGAAGTACCGTCCGGCCGCGTCCTTGATCACGGTGACCGAGGAGGGCTGTGCGGGCAGGGTCCTCGACCACTTCACCTTCACCGCGCCGATCTTCGGGAGGTTCAGCCTCCCGGAACCGGTGATCGACCAGCGGGCATTGGCCGTGAAGCGGATCGACTGCCGGCTGTCCTTGCGGGACTTGAAGCGGGGCGCACCGCTCTTCGCGCCCTTCCGCTCGCCCTTCAGGGAGGCGAAGAAGTTCCGGTACGCGGATTCCGCGTCGCGCAGGGACTGCTGGAGCACCACTGAGGAGACCTCGCCCAGCCAGGACCGGTCGGGTGTCTGCTTGGCCTGGGTGATCAGTTTCTGGGACAGCACACCCGCCGTGGGGAAGGGTTCGCCCGCCCTGCGGGCGTCCTCGCGGGCGCGCACGCATCGTTGTACACGACGCGAGCGCACCCGAACGCCCTGACCAGCGCGAGGCGTTGGCCCGGTTCCGGGTACAGCCTGAAGGCGTACCGAAGCTGCATGCGGTGATCGTACGAACGAGCGCCGCCCGCTACCAGAGGGAACGTATGAACGGTCGATACTCCCCTTGAACCGGGGGAGCGGAACGGGCCGAACGGGGGAGGCGTTGCCCGGCTTCGCCGGACCGGGCCCCGTGACGCTCCGCGCCGGCCGTGGTGACGCCTGCGCCCTCATGCTCCGCAGGACAGCATCCGTGACGCTCCACGCCACCATGACAGATTCGCTTCACCACCGGCCTGAAGGCCGATGCACTGCGAATGAATCCCGGTAGCCGCTGAGACCGACCGAACGGGCGACACCGGAGAGCACCGCGACGACCGCGATCACCGCGACCGGCGTCCCCTGCGTGAACAGCGCGCAGGCCGCGGTGGTGACCGCGAGCCCGAGCGTGGAGACGCTCAGCAGTGGACGGAAGCCGAAGCGGTTGATCAGATACGTCGTCGCGGGCTTGACCCCGATGTTCCCCACGAAGACGAACAGCACCACCGCGCCCGACCTCACCGCGCTCCAGCCGAACACCTCCTGGAAGAGCAACGGCGCTGGCATGAGTGGCGGAGGAGGTCAGGTGCGTCGTCGACGCATCCGGGTGAGGGTGACGGTCACAGCACGTCCCCCTCCCACCGAGCGAAGCAATTGATCCCATCTCTGATGCGGTCAGACGCCTTGACAGTCCCATCACGCACCTTCACTCTCAGAATCATCGGATGAATACAGGAGATGGCTGCGAGAAGGAGGGTTCCTGATGTCGGTCCAGTTACGGGCCCGCACCATCGTGTTGACGCTCTGTTCCACCCTGCTCGCCACGGCGGTGGCGGCGCTCCCCGCCCGCGCCGAGGGCACGGCACGGGCCGCCTGGGAGGTGAAGGGGCCGCACGGCTCCCCGACCGCGGTCGTCGCACTCGACCGGACGGACGGGCGTCCCACGCTCGCCGTGAGACGCGAGGGCAGAACGGTCCTGGAACCCTCCCCCCTCGGCCTGGTCACCGAACAGAGCGACTTCTCCCGGGGGTTGACCCTCGCCGGACGCTCCGAGCGCACGATCACCGAGCACTACACCAGTCCGACCGGCAAGTCCCGCGACCGCGTCGCCCGCATGACCGAGGCCCGCTTCCGCTTCCGCACCGCCGACGGCTCCCGCCTCGACCTGGTGACACGGGTCGCCCGCGACGGCGTCGCCTACCGCTACGTCCTGCCGCGAAACCACGGCGACGTGCTGCGCGAGGCCTCCGCCTTCACCCTCCCCACCGGCGCGAACGCCCTCCTCGGCGGCTACCGCGCCGACAACGAGCTCCCCTTCACCCGCTACGACTCCGCGGCGTCGGCACCGGCCGGCGCGTACATGATGCAGGGGCTGTTCCGGACGGACGGGGGAAGCGGCGACGGGGGCAGCGCCTCCGGCAGCGACGGCGACTACGCCCTGATCGCCGAGTCGGACGTCAACGGCACCTACGCGGGCGCCCACTTGACGCACGCCGCGAACTCCTCGACATACGGGCTGAGTCTCTGGAACGACGAGCCGATCGTGACGACCGGCGCGCTCACCACCCCGTGGCGCGCGATCGTCACCGGCGATCTCGCGACCGTCACCGAGTCGACGTTCATCGACGACCTCGCCCCGGCGTCCCGGGTCCGCGACACCTCGTGGATCAAGCCGGGCCCCGCACTGTGGACCTGGCTGGCGGGCGGCAAGGAGGCGGGGCAGAGCCTGGCCGCGCAGGAGAAGTACGTGGACTACGCGGCCGAGCGCGGTTGGCCGTATGAAGTGGTCGACGCGGGCTGGTACTTCAAGGCGGACGCCTGGGACGTGATCGATCCCGAGTGGCAGACGGACAGCTGGATGCCGGAACTGGTGCGCTACGCGGCGGCCAAGGGCGTCGGCATCCACGTCTGGCTGCACTACAGCCTGCTGACCGATCCCGTCGAGCGCGAGAAGTGGCTTTCCACGCTGTCACGTTGGGGCGTCAAGGGAGTGAAGATCGACTTCATGGACTCGGAGTCCCAGGAGCGGATGCGCTGGTACGACGACGTGCTGGAGTCCACGGCCCACCACCACCTCATGGTGAACTTCCACGGCTCGACGATCCCCAAGGGCATCCAGCGCACCTGGCCGCAGGTCATGACGATGGAGGGCGTCGGCGGTGAGGAGAAGCGCAACAACACGGCGGTGCAGCTGGCCTCGCTCCCCTTCACCCGCAATGTCATCGGCTCCATGGACTTCACCCCGGGCGCCTTCCACCGCCCGTACCGCCCCAACGTCGCCTCGGACGCGGGTGAGCTGGGCCTGAGCGTCCTGTACGAGTCCGGGATCCAGAACCTCTCCGGCACCCCGGAGTCGTACGACGCGCGGCCCGAGGCCCGCCGTTATCTGGAGCAGCTCCCCGCCCGCTGGGAGGAGACCCGGCTGCTGACCGGTGACCCGGGCCGCTCGGCGGTCCTGGCCCGGCGCGCCGCCGACGGCCGGTGGTTCATCGGCGGCACGTTCACGGGCGCGGCCCGCACGGTCGACGTACCGATGCGGCTGGGCACCGGCCGCTGGCTGGTGGAGACCCTGACGGACGGGCCGTCGGGGCTGGTGCGCGAGACGCACGTCGTCCGGGGCGGCGGCACGCTGACCGTACCGGTCGTGGCGGACGGCGGCTTCGCGGCGCTCGCCTGTCGCGCACGCGAGGGCCGTACCACCTGCGAAAACTGACCCACCCCTCCCCTGGCCCCGTCCGGGGTCAGGGGAGCCGTTCGTGCACGACGACCGCCGACGGCTCAGAAGCGGATCGCCCACACGACTGATCCTCCGCGCGGCATGCGACATCGGACTCCGCCGGGGGAACGGTGACGTCATGAGCGACACGACCAAAGCACTGCTCGAGGGCGGCCCGGACGATCTGCCGGAACGAATCGTCCCGGTCCCGCCCCCTGGAACGGACGTGAAGATCGAGTTGCGCGCTGGATACGAACACTTCAGGGCGACCCCACGGCACGCGGACACACCGGAGGGCAGGCTGCCCGTGTACGAGTGGTGGGAGCGGACGGAGTTCGCCGGGTAACGCCGCGCCCGCCACGGCGGGGGACGGCGGATCACCGCAACGCCGCCGTCACCGCCTCCCCGAAGCCCTTCGGGTCCTCGACCCACGGCAGGTGCCCGGCCTCCGGCAGGATCACCCGGCGCACCCGGGGCAGGGCCCGCTCCAGTGAGTCCACCGCCGAACGCGGCCGGATGTCGAGCGCCCCGTCGACGACGACCACGGGCAGGTCGAGCTTTTGGCACGCGGCGTACAGCTCCGGGGTGCCCCAGGTCCTTCTCCGCTCGGCGTTGAAGGCCTTGTTGCACTCGGTGTTGATGTCGAACCAGGGCTCGGCCATCCGCCCGGCATGCTCCAGGTCCCGCTCGCGGTCCACGAACTCGGCGGACCACTGCAGCACCGCACACTCCCGTTCCGCCGCCTCGGAGCGAAGGGGACGGTCCGTCAACTCGCGCCAGCGGGCCAGGCGTTCGGGACGCTCGCCCAGCCGGGCGAGGAGGTTCGCCTTGTAGTCGCCGAACCAGTCGGAGTCGGGCCCGATCCCCGTACCGCTCACATAGATCAGCGCGTTCACCCGCTCGGGATGGGCCAGCGCGTAGCTCAGCACCAGCTGCGCACCCCACGAGTGGCCGAGCAGCGTCATCCGCTCCAGCCCGAAGTGCCGGCGTACGGCCTCCAGGTCGGCGACGAACCGCTCGCTCGTCCAGGGCCCGGCGTACGGCTGGGACCGTCCGCAGCCGCGCTGGTCCCAGCGGTGAACGGTGGCCCGGTCCGCCAGTGATCCGGCCATGTCCTCGAACATGTCCCACAGACCGGGTCCGCCGTGGCACAGCACGAGCGGGGGGCCTTCACCCGACCGCCGCGCCCACAGACGTACTCCGTCGTCGGTCTCGACCGTCTCGCTTCGCGTCAGGGCCATGGGGAGATTCTGCCCGGAGACGTCCGAAGACGCCCCGACATGGAGACGGGCCGGGAAGTCCGCTCGGAGGTCAGGCTTCCCGGCCCGGGTATCGGAAGGGCTGATCAGCCCATGTGCGGGTACGTGTAGTCGGTCGGCGGGACCAGGGTCTCCTTGATGGCGCGGGTCAGCGTCCAGCGCATCAGGTTCTGCGGGGCGCCCGCCTTGTCGTTGGTGCCGGAGGAACGGCCGCCGCCGAAGGGCTGCTGGCCGACGACGGCGCCGGTCGACTTGTCGTTGATGTAGAAGTTGCCCGCCGCGTAGCGGAGCTTCTCCATCGTGTACGCCGTCGCCGCACGGTCGCCCGAGATGACCGAGCCGGTCAGCGCGTAGTCGGACGCCGACTCCATCTGCGTCAGCATCTCGTCGTAGCTCTCGGCCGAGCTGTCGTCGTACACGTGCACGGCGAGGAACGGGCCGAAGTACTCCGTCTTGAAGACCTCGTTCTCCGGGTCCGAGCACTCCACGACGGTCGGGCGCACGAAGTAGCCGACCGAGTCGTCGTACGAGCCGCCCGCGACGATCGTGCAGGTCGGGTCGGCCTTCGCCCGGTCGATCGCCGCCTTGTTCTTGGCGAACGCGCGTTCGTCGATGACCGCGCCGACAAAGTTCGCGAGGTCGGTGACGTCACCCATGGTCAGGTAGTCGACCTCGGCCGCGAACTCCTCCTTGAACCCGGAGTTCCAGATGGACGCCGGGATGTACGCGCGGGAGGTGGCGGAGCACTTCTGGCCCTGGTACTCGAAGGCACCACGGGTCAGGGCGGTCTTCAGGACCGCGCGGTCGGCGCTGGGGTGCGCGACCAGGAAGTCCTTGCCGCCGGTCTCGCCGACCAGGCGCGGGTACGAGCGGTACTTCTCGATGTTGTTGCCGACCGTCTTCCACAGGTACTGGAAGGTCTTGGTCGACCCGGTGAAGTGGATGCCCGCGAGGTCGCGGTGCTCCAGGGCGACCTTGGAGACCTCGATGCCGTCGCCGGTGACGAGGTTGATGACGCCCTTGGGAAGACCGGCCTCCTCCAGGAGCCGCATCAGGAGGACGGCGGCGTGGGTCTGCGTCGGGGACGGCTTCCAGACCACGACGTTGCCCATCAGCGCGGGCGCGGTGGGCAGGTTGCCCGCGATCGCCGAGAAGTTGAACGGCGTGATCGCGTAGACGAAGCCCTCGAGCGGGCGGTGGTCGAGGCGGTTCCAGACGCCCGGGGAGTTCGCCGGGGGCTGCTCGGCGAGGATCTGGCGGGCGTAGGCCACGTTGAAGCGCCAGAAGTCGACCAGCTCGCAGGGGCAGTCGATCTCGGCCTGCTGGGCGGTCTTCGACTGGCCGAGCATGGTGGAGGCGGCCAGCGTCTCGCGCCAGGGACCGGCCAGCAGCTCGGCGGCGCGCAGGATGATCGCGGCGCGGTCGTCGAAGGACATCGCACGCCAGGCGGGCGCGGCGGCGAGAGCCGCGTCGATCGCGTCCTGCGCGTCCTGCTGGGTGGCGTGCGCGCCGGTGCCGATGACGGCCTTGTGGTTGTGCGGCTGCACGACCTCGAAACGCTCACCGCCGCCGAGCCTCTTCTCGCCGCCGATGGTCATCGGCAGCTCGATCGGGTTCTCCGCGAGCTCCTTGAGCTTGGCCTCCAGGCGCGCGCGCTCGGGCGTACCGGGGGCGTAGCCGTGCACCGGCTCGTTGACGGGGGTGGGGACCTGGGTCACAGCGTCCATGGTGTCCGTAACTCCTTTATGAGCGGGTGGTTCGGGCTCGGCCCGTGGATCAGCCCTTGGTCACAATCGAGCGGGCGAAGAACAGCAGGTTGGCCGGCTTCTCGGCCAGGCGGCGCATGAAGTAGCCGTACCAGTCGGTGCCGTACGCGGTGTACACGCGCATACGGTGGCCCTCGGCGGCGAGCCGCAGGTGCTCCTCGCTCCGGATGCCGTACAGCATCTGGAACTCGTACTCGTCCGGCTTGCGCCCGGCCTTGCGCGCCAGCTCCTGGGCGATGGAGATGAGGCGCGGGTCGTGGGACCCGATCATCGGGTACCCCTCGCCCTCCATGAGGACGCGCAGGACGCGGACGTACGCCTTGTCGGTCTCGGCCTTGTCCTGGTAGGCGACCTCGGCGGGCTCCTTGTAGGCGCCCTTCACCAGGCGGACGCGGCTGCCGCTCGCGGCGAGGCGGCGGGCGTCGGCCTCGGTGCGGTACAGGTAGGCCTGGATGACACACCCTGTCTGCGGGAAGTCCTTCCGCAGCTCCTCGTGGATGGCGAACATCGAGTCGAGGGTGGTGTGGTCCTCGGCGTCCAGGGTGACGGTGGTCCCGATGGCGGCGGCCGCCTCGACGACGGGGCGCACGTTGGCGAGGGCCAGCTCGTGGCCCCCCTCCAGCGCCTGCCCGAACATCGACAGCTTGACCGACATCTCGGCCTTGGTGCCGAGGTCCAGCTCCTTCAGGTGCTCGATGAGCTCCAGGTACGCGTCCCGGGCGGCGAAGGCCTGCTCGCGGGTGGTGATGTCCTCGCCGACGACGTCGAGGGTGACTTCCAGACCCTTGGCGACGGCGTCCTGGACGACCGGAATGACCTGGTCGACGCTCTCACCTGCGATGAAGCGGGCGACCACCTGCTTGGTGCCGGGCGCCGCCGACACGAAGCGGCGCATCCGGTCGCTGCGCGACGCGGCGAGAATCACGGGACCCAGCACGGGGCACCTCCACAACAAGGCGAGCAGAAGGCCGCATCCCGACCATTCGGGTACGGCACGGAGAACCACCGTGAAACCTAAGGATCCCTCCGATCCTGAGCCATCGACAGCTGTCACGCATCCGTGCCCTGGATCTCAGACAGATGTATGAAGGCCTGCGGAATTGCGGGAGAATGCCCGGGTGAGCGGTGAACACAGGAATCAGAGAGAGCAGAGAGAGCACCGGGACCACCGGGGCGACCACGGCGGCTATCAGGAGCTGGTCGACGAGATCTCGGCGCTCCTCGGGGCGCCCGCGACGCTGGAGAACCGGGACTTCGAGCTGATCGCCTTCGGCGCGTACGACAGCGAGGGCGAGCTCGACGCGTCGGCCCTGGACCCCGTACGGACCCGCTCGATCCTCACGCGCCGCTCCACGACGGCAGTCCGCACCTGGTTCGAGGGCTTCGGCATCACGCGCGCGACGGCGCCCGTGCACATCCCGCCCACCCCCGAGGCGGGCGTGTACCGGGGCCGGATCTGCCTTCCGGTACGCCATCGGGGTGTCGTCCTCGGCTATGTGTGGCTGCTGGAGGACGACCCCGGCCCGTCCGAGGCGCAGCTCTCCGCCGCCATGCAGGTCGCCGCCCGCATCGGCGACCTGCTCGCCGACGAGGCGCAGGCGGGCGCGGACCTCACCCGCGAGCTGCGGGCGGTCCTGACCGCCGAGCGCGGCTGGCAACGGGAGATGGCGGTGGCCGAGCTGCGCACCGCCCTCGGCCCACGCGGCGACGGCCTGCACACGGTGGTGTGCGTCGCCCCCTGGCCGTCCGCCGACCCGGACGACGCCCCTTCGGTCCGTACGGTGCCGGGCGCGACCGCGCTGTGCACGGTGCCGTGGGGGGCCGCCGGCCAGAGCCTGGCCCTCCTCGTGCGGCTGCGCTCGGCGGACGTACTGACTCCGGCACTCACGGCGGCGACACGCTTCGTACGCGAGGGGGAAGGAGAGCGCGGCGGCGGGCAGGGGGCGGGGGCGTCCGGAGCGGCCAAGGCTGCCGGGAGCGCCGCGACTGCCGGGACGACGGTGGCCGCCGGAGTCGCCGGGGCCCGGATGGGCCTCGCCGAGCTGGGGGCCGCCTGGCAGGAGGCGTCCGCCGCCGCCCGCGCCGTCCTCGCGGAGCCCCGCCTGGGCCCGGTCGCCGAGTGGGCCTCCATCGGCCCGTACCGCCTCCTCACGGCTCTGCCCCCGGAGACGGCCCACGACCCCGCCGTCCGCGTCCTCCTCTCCCCCGCGCACCGTGAACTCGCCCGCACCGCCGAGGTGTTCCTCGACTGCGCGGGCCAGGCCGGGCGTACGGCGGCGGAGTTGGGCATCCACCGGCAGACCCTCTACTACCGCCTGTCCCGCGTCGAGCAACTGACCGGCCTGGACCTGGACGACGGCGAGGACCGCCTGCTGCTGCACATGGCGTTGAAGGCGGCGCGACTGTGAGGCCTGTACGCGGCGATCAGCCGTGAGGTGCGCCGTCGAAGCGCTCTCCGCGCGCCCTCACGGGTGAGGGCCGCGACATACCCGTACGGATGGAGGGGGCCACCACCGACGTCGAGTACGGGAAGACGGCGCCGGAACCCTGGCGCGGGGCCCTGCGCCGGTCCTAGCCCGCCACGACCCGTCCGGGCTGTTCGAGCTGTCCGGGCCGGACGAGCAGGTCGCCGATCGTCGCGATGCCTTCCGTGATCGCGCGTTCCCCCACGTCACCGAAGCCCAGGACGAGTCGGGGCGGCGCCGTCGCCCGGTTCGAGCGGCAGGCGCTCATCCCGTACAGGCCGACGGACCGTGCGCGCCCGCTACGGCTACCGGGTCGCGCTGATCGCCGGGCTCACCCTGCTCGGCGCTCCCGCACTGGTCCTGACCGCCTCCGACGGCATGGCGTGGATCGTGACGGTCTGTCTCGTCCGCGGCCTCGGCTTCGCACTCACGCTCGTGGCGGGCGGCGCGCTCACCGCGTCGCTCATCCCGGCCGAGCGGCGCGGGGAGGGCCTCGCGCTGGCGGGCCTGGTCTCCGGAGTGCCGTCGCTGATCGCGCTGCCGCTCGGCGTGTGGCTCGCCGCGCACGTCGGGTACGGGCCGGTCGCCGTGGCCGCGGGCATGGCGGCGCTGGCCGCGATCGTCGCCGTACCGGGCCTGCCGGACCGGGAGCGAACGTCCGGGAAACCGGTGGGGGTGCTGGCCGGGCTGCGCACCGGCGGTCTGATGCGGCCCGGGGCCGTCTTCGCGACCACCGCCCTCGCCGCCGGGATCGTCGTCACGTTCCTGCCGCTGGCGGTCCCGGCCGCGTACGGCACGGTCGTCGCCGTGGCCCTCTTCGTGCAGCCGGCCGCGTCGACCGCGGCCCGTTGGACGGCGGGCCGGTACGGCGACCGGCACGGGCCCGCGCGACTCGTCGTGCCCGGCCTTGTCCTCTCGGCGGGGGGCTTGTTGATCACGGCGGTGACCGGCAGTCCCGTCGCGGTCCTCACCGGTGTCGCGGTCTTCGGCACCGGCTTCGGCATCGCCCAGAACGCCACGCTGGCCCTGATGTACGCGCGGGTCCCGGCCTCCGGATACGGCACCGTCACCGCGCTGTGGAACATCGCGTACGACGGTGGCATGGGCGTCGGCGCGGCGGGTTTCGGCGTGCTGGCCGGGGTGACGGGGTATCCGTCGGCCTTCGCCGTCACCGCCGTACTGATGCTGGTGGCGCTGATCCCGGCGTACCGCGATGCCCGGGCCGATCGCGGGTCCGGCACCCCGCCGACCGGAGTCGTGACCGGGTGACGCTTCTCAGTCCCGCGCCCTGGTCGCGCCCTCGATCACCCGGCGCAGCCCCTCCGTGAGGTCGTCCGCCGTGGCGGCGCTCGCCGGGTCGAAGAGCCACTGCACCATCAGACCGTTGAGCAGCGCCTGGTAGAAGCCGCCGAGGGACTGGACGGTGCGCTCGTCGAGCGTCTCCTCGTCCAGGCCCGTGAGCATCGCGACGAGCCCGGACCGTCCCTCGATCTGTGCCTTCGCCATGAGGTCCCGCAGCTCCGGAACCCGCTCCCCCTGCGTCACGATCTCCATGCTGGCCGCCCAGACGGGCCTGAAGTCCTCGAAGGACTCCAGCATCCGCGCCCACACTTCATGGAACCGCTCCACGGAACCCCCGGGCGTGTCCTCGCGCTCCTGGTGCGGGGCGAACTTCTCGCCCCACTCCTGCACCAGCTCCACGAAGGCCTGCGTCAGCAACGCGTCCTTCGATCCGTAGTGGTAGCCGATGGACGCCAGGTTCGTCCCGGACTCCTTCACGATGTCGCGCGCCGTGGTGCGCACGAACCCCTTCTCCAGCAGGCAGCGCTTGGCGCCTTCGAGCAGATCCTCACGGTGTCCCATGCCGATCAGCGTACCCCGATACAGACAACCGTCCCAGACGCCTGTTTTAAACAAGCGTACTAGACAAGCGTTTAAGACGTCCGTACAGTCGCTGTCATGACGCACTCGAAGCACTCGACGAGCACCACCCCCGCACCCGGCGGAGGCCTCGCCGGCCGCCGCGAATGGACCGCCCTCGGCGTCCTGATGCTTCCGCTGCTCCTGGTCTCGATGGACGTATCTGTCCTCTACTTCGCGATCCCCGCGATCAGCGCGGACCTGGAGCCGAGCGGTACCCAGCAGCTGTGGATCTTCGACATCTACGCGTTCGTGCTCGCCGGCCTGCTGATGACGATGGGCTCGCTCGGCGACCGCATAGGCCGCCGCAAGCTCCTCCTCATCGGCGCCGCCGCCTTCGGCACCGCTTCGGTCATGGCCGCCTACGCGGGCAGCGCCGAGATGCTGATCGCGGCCCGCGCGGTCCTCGGCATCGGCGGCGCCACCCTCATGCCGTCGACGATGGCCATCATCCGCACGATGTTCACCGACCCCGGGCAGCGCGCGAAGGCGATCGGACTGTGGTCCGGCGTCATGACCGGCGGCATCGCGCTCGGTTCGGTGATGAGCGGTGTCCTCGTCCAGTACTTCTGGTGGGGCTCGGTCTTCCTCGTCAACCTGCCCGCGATGGTGCTGCTGCTCGTCCTCGGCCCGATCCTGCTCCCCGAGTCGAAGAACCCGGAACCGGGCCGTTTCGACCTGCTCAGCGTGCCTCTGTCGATGGCCGCCGTGCTGCCCGTCATCTACGGCGTGAAGGAAATCCCCTCCGAGGGCTGGACGTTCGAGTACGGTGCCTCGATCGTCGTCGGTCTCGTCTTCGCCGCGCTCTTCGTCCACCGTCAGCGCACCGCGAAATCCCCGCTGATCTCCCCCGAGTTGTTCCGGTGCCGAGGCTTCGCGCCCGCCGTCGTGCTCAACCTGGTCTCCGCGTTCGGGATGATGGGTTCGGCGTACTTCACCACCCAGTACCTGCAGTCGGTCCTCGGCAAGAGCTCCATGGAGGCCGCCCTGTGGTCGCTGCTGCCGACGGTCCTGGTCGGGGTCGCCGCGCCGGTCGCCGCGCAGCTGGTCCAGAAGGGCGTCCACCGCGCCCACGTCGTCTCCGGCGGCTTCGTCCTCGGCGCGTGCGGCTACGGTCTGCTGGCCCTCACCGGGACCGACTCTCTGTGGCTGGTCCTCGCCGGTGCCGGTGTCCTCGCCTCGGGGATCGTCACCGTGATGTCCCAGATGATGGATCTGGCGCTCGGCACCGTCCCCGTCGGCAACGCGGGCGCCGCGTCCTCCCTCCTGGAGACGGGCGCCGAGTTCGGCGGCGCGCTCGGTATGGCAGTCCTCGGCTCCATCGGTACGGCGGTCTACCGCCACGAGATTCCGTCCGGCGCCCCGGCGCCGGCCCAGGAGACCCTCGGCGGCGCGCTGGCGGTCGCCCACCAGCTGCCGGGCGACACGGGCGCCGCGCTGGTACGGGCCGCGCGGGAGGCGTTCACCAGTGGGATGCAGGCGGCGGCGGTCGCGGGGGCGGTGCTGTTGTTGGGGGCGGCGGTGTTGGCGTCCGCGACGTTGCGGCGAGTGCGGGTACGGGAGATCGAGGCCGAGGCCCCACCCACCACCGAACAGGCTCCCGCCTGACACCGGCCCCACCAGGGCCACACCCTTGGAACCCCGGCTGTGCGCTCCGACGAAGGGGGCGGGGTCCGATCGCGCAGTTCCCCGCGCCCCTGAAAGCCACGACCCCGGCCCGCACCATCCAGCCCGTCCGGCGTTTGAGACGAGGCCGTTCAGGCCGATGGGGGGTTGGGTGCGGAGCTCCCCAAGTAGGGATGGGACGGGTAGGGGCGGCGGGGGCGAGGACAAAGGGGCGGGGCCGTGTCGGTGGGGCGTGTCAGGATGGGCGGCGTGGCACAGACATTCGGTACGCCGTTCATCGGCCGGGACGGCGAACTCGCCCGGCTCACCGGCGTGCTGGACCGCGCCCGCGAAGGCACCCCCCGCGCCGTCGTGGTCTCCGGAGACGCCGGCGTCGGCAAGACCCGCGTCCTGACGGAGGCCGCCGCGCACGCCACCCGCACCGGCATGACGGTGCTCACCGGCCACTGCGTGGACCTCGGCGACGTGGGCCTGCCCTATCTGCCGTTCACGGAGATCCTCGGCGTGCTCGGAGGGGACGAGCGGTTCACCGCCGCCCTCGCGGCGCACCCGGCGGTAGGCCGCCTGCTGGGCGCGGGCGGCGGTGGAACGGACACGGACACCAGCACCCGGCTGCGCCTCTTCGAGGGCGTCGCGGGCCTGCTGGCGGACGCCGCCGACATCACCCCGCTCCTCCTGGTCCTCGAAGACCTCCACTGGGCGGACCAGTCCTCAAGAGACCTCCTGCGCTTCCTCCTCAGCCGAGGTGTCCTGCAGAGTCCGACCCCCGGCTCCCCCACCCACCACCTCGCCCTCTTCGCCTCGTACCGCGCGGACGACCTGCACCGCCGCCACCCCCTGCGCCCCCTGCTCGCCGAGCTGGTCCGGCTCCCCTCCGTGGCCCGGCTCGAACTGCGCCCCATGGCGGACGCCGAAGTGGCCCGCCTGGTGCGCGCCCTGCGGACGGACACCCTCTCCGACACCACCGTCCGCCGTATCGTCGACCGCGCCGAGGGCAACGCCTTCTACGCGGAGGAGCTTCTCGCCGCGCTGCCTGGCGACCTCGACCCGGCGGCGGTCGCCGGGCGGCGCGTCGAGCACGACCTGCTGCGTGACGCCGTACAACTGCCGGAGGACGAGCTGGAGTCGGCGCTGCGGGAGGCCGTGGGACGGCAGCTGCTGGTCCCCGGCGAGGACGCCACGTACTCCTTCCGGCACGCCCTCGCCCGTGAGGCCGTCTACACCGATCTGCTGCCCGGCGAGCGGGTCCGGCTGCACGGCGCGTTCGCCAAGCTCCTCGCCGGGCGCGGTCATACGGCGAAGAGCGCGGCCGAGCGCGCCCACCACTCGCGGGAGAGCCACGACCTCGCGGACGCGCTGACCGCCTCGCTGGAAGCGGCCGACCACGCCCAGCGGGTCGGCGCACCGGCCGAGGAGCTGCACCACGTGGAGGCCGCGCTCGAACTGTGGCCGGCGGTGGACCCCGGCGCCCGCCCCCGGGACGGCGACCCGGTGACGCTCACCCTGCGCGCCTCCGCGGCCGCCGCGCACGCCGGACAGACCCACCGGGCGGTCTCCCTCACCCGCGCCGCACTCGCCAGGGCGGGTTCGGACGCGGACTCGGAGCTCGCCGCCCGCGTCCGCTACACCCTCGCGGGCAATCTGATGCGCGTCGACAGTCTGAAGGCCGCCTTCACCTACAGCAGCGAGGCACTGGCCATGATCCCGGCCGAGCCCCCGTCGTACACCTGGGTGTGGGCGGCGGCCACCCATGTCATGGCCGCTCGGTACATGGGCCACGACGAGGACGCCGAACGCGTCGCCCGGCAGGCGCTGCACACCGCTGAGGAGCTCCGACTCGCCGACGCCCAGGCCGACTTGATCATCTCTCTGGTCGGTCTCGAAGACCGCAACCGGCGTACGGCCGAGGGCCGGGAGCGGCTTCGGCGCGCCCGTGACCTGGCCCGGGGCGCCGGCAATGTCTCCGTCGAGATGCGCGCGCTGTTCAACCTCGCCATCGGGGCTTACGAGTCCGGGGCTCTGGACGAGTGCCTGACCTGGCTCGCCGAGGGACTCGAGCGGGCGAACCGCTCCGGGCTCGCCTCCTCCCCGTACGCGCTGGAGCTGCGCTACCTGCAGTCCCTGATCCTCTACACCCTCGGCCGCTGGGACGAGTGTGCGCGGGCGGCCGCCGTCGACGCCGAACGGCTGCCACCGGCAGGCGGCTTCGCCGTCGGGCCCGCGTTGTACGTATCCCTGGCGCGCGGCGAGGAAGGGGCCACCGAGCGGGCCCGCGCTCTGCTCGGCGGGCCGTTCGACTGGATGGCCACGCTCGTCGCGGGCATCGTGCTGGCCGACGCCGCCGCCCTGCGCGGCGACCCCGAGGGCGCCGTGGCCTCCGTGCGGACGACACTCGCGGCGCTCAGCGAGGGCTCCGGCAGCGGGCGGCCCGACATCGGTGTGCGGCTCGCGGCGCTGGCTCTGTCGGCGGTCGCGGACGCCGCCGTCGAGCTGCGTACGAACGGCGACGGTGCGGGCGCCCTGCGCTGGGCGGACATCGCGACCGAGCTGGTGGAGGTGGCCCGGAGTACGGCCGCCAAGGGGGAGGACGGGTCGCGGCAGGGACCGGAGGGGCTGGCCTGGCTCGCCCGCGCCGAGGCGGAGTGGCTGCGCGCGCGCTCGGGTCCCGATGTGGCCGCCTGGGAGCGGGCCGTCGCCGCGTTCGACTACGGCGATCCCTATGAACTGGCCCGCAGCGAAAGGCGGTTGGCCGAGGCGCTGCTCGTGGCGGACCGTCGGGAGGAGGCCGCCGAGCGGGCCCGCGCGGCGCGCGACACCGCCGTCCGGCTCGGCGCCGTACCGCTGCGCGAGGAGCTGGACACCCTGATCCGGCGCGGTCGTCTCGCCGACGCGCCGTCCGCCGCGGACCGTGTCCCGGCACTGACCGCCCGCGAGAGCGACGTGCTGCGGCTGCTGGCGCGTGGCCGCACCAATCGTCAGATCGGCGAGGAGCTGTTCATCACCGGGAAGACGGCGAGCGTGCACGTCTCCAACATCCTCGCCAAGCTGGGCGCCGCGGGCCGCACGGAGGCCGTGGCCATCGCCTACCGGGAGGGGCTGGTAGAGCCGCCCCCGAACACCCGCGCATGACGAGGGCCCGGTCACCCCAGGTGACCGGGCCCCAGCCTTCGTACAGCGAACGTCAGACGAGGTTCACCGAGCGCGCCGAGGTGGCGCCGATCTCCTCGGCCACGTCGCCCAGCACGTTCTGCGGGACCGTGTCGTCCACGGTGAGGACCGCGAGGGCCTCGCCGCCGGCGGCGGCGCGCGCGACCTGCATGCCGGCGATGTTGATGCCCGCCTCGCCGAGGATGCGGCCGACGGTGCCGACGACGCCGGGACGGTCCTCGTAGCTCAGCACGACCATGTGGTCGGCGAGCGCGAGGTCCACGTCGTACTCGCCGACGGCGACGATCTTCTGCAGGTGCTTGGGGCCGGCCAGCGTGCCGGAGACCGAGACCTCCTGGCCGTCGCCGAGCGTGCCGCGCACGGTGACGACGTTGCGGTGGTCCGGGGACTCGCTCGACGTGGTCAGGCGAACCTCGACGCCACGCTCCTGCGCGAACAGCGGGGCGTTGACGTACGACACCGTCTCGTCGACGACGTCCTCGAACACGCCCTTGAGCGCGGAGAGTTCGAGCACCTTGACGTCGTGCTGGGTGATCTCTCCGTACACCTCGACGTCGAGGCGGACCGCGACCTCGCCCGCGAGGGCGGTGAAGATGCGGCCGAGCTTCTCGGCGAGCGGCAGACCGGGCTTGACGTCCTCGGCGATGACACCGCCCTGCACGTTCACCGCGTCCGGGACGAGCTCACCGGCGAGGGCCAGGCGTACCGAGCGGGCGACGGAGACACCGGCCTTCTCCTGCGCCTCGTCCGTGGAGGCGCCGAGGTGCGGGGTGCAGACGACCTGGTCGAGCTCGAAGAGCGGGGAGTCCGTGCAGGGCTCCTTCGTGTACACGTCGAGGCCGGCGCCGGCGACGCGGCCCTCCTTGAGCGCCGAGTACAGCGCCTCCTCGTCGACGATCCCGCCGCGCGCGGCGTTGACGATCCGCACCGACGGCTTGACCTTGTGCAGCGCCTCGTCGCCGATGAGACCGACCGTCTCGGGGGTCTTGGGCAGGTGCACGGTGATGAAGTCCGAGACCTCGAGCAGCTCGTCGAGGGAGAGGACCTTGACGCCCATCTGCGCGGCCCGGGCAGGCTGGACGTAGGGGTCGTAGGCGACGACCTTCATACCGAACGCGGACATGCGCTGGGCGACCAGCGCGCCGATGCGGCCGAGGCCGACGACACCGAGGGTCTTCTCGGCGAGCTCGACGCCGGTGTACTTCGAGCGCTTCCACTCGCCGTTCTTCAGCGCGGAGTTGGCCTGCGGGATGTGGCGCGCGGTGGCGAGGAGAAGGCCGCAGGCCAGCTCGGCCGCGGTCACGATGTTCGAGGTGGGAGCGTTGACGACCATCACGCCGGCCTTGGTGGCGGCGGAGACGTCGACGTTGTCCAGGCCGACGCCGGCTCGCGCGACGACCTTGAGCTTCTTCGCGGCGGCGACGGCCTCCGCGTCGACCTTGGTGGCCGAACGGATCAGGATCGCGTCGACGTCGGCGATCGCGGGCAGCAGCTCGGCGCGGTCCGCGCCGTTCGTGTGCCGGATCTCGAAGTCCGGGCCCAGGGCTTCGACGGTCGCGGGCGACAGCTCTTCAGCGATGAGTACGACAGGTTTCGAGCTCACGTGAGTCCTCACAAGTCCAATGCGGACGGCCGTCCCGACGGCCGCAGGCGGTGGAGGGTTGTCGCGGCCTCGGGGAAGTTCCGGGCGGCGTGGGGCGCGCCTTCACTTCTTCGGGGTCGCTTGAGCCGCGTGGAAGACGCACGACGCTGTGGGCCTGACGCGTTTGTTGTGCAGCAGTGTAGTGCCGCTACGGGGGCCTTCTTGCGCCTCCGTGGAAGGATCACCCGTCCGTGGCTGGACGGGGTGGACAACGTCGCGCTCACGGGCGTTACCCAGGGTTGACCGAAGGGGCCGGAGCGGATGCTCCGGCCCCTTCGGCCGTACGGCTTACGCCTCGTCGTTGACCCACGACATGAGCTTGCGGAGCTCCTTGCCGGTGGTCTCCAGGAGGCTGTTCTCGTCCTGCGTCTTGTACTCGTTGTACTTCTTCAGACCCGAGTGGTACTCCTCCATCCAGTTCCGGGCGAAGGTGCCGTCCTGGATCTCCGCGAGGACCTTCTTCATCTCGGCCTTGGTGGCGTCGGTGATGATCCGCGGGCCGGTGACGTAGTCGCCCCACTCGGCGGTCTCGGAGACCGACCAGCGCATCTTCTCCAGACCGCCCTCGTACATGAGGTCCACGATCAGCTTCAGCTCGTGCAGGCACTCGAAGTACGCGATCTCCGGCTGGTAGCCGGCCTCGGTCAGCGTCTCGAAGCCCGCCTTCACCAGCGCCGCGGTACCACCGCACAGCACGGCCTGCTCACCGAACAGGTCGGTCTCGGTCTCCTCCGTGAAGGTCGTCTTGATGACGCCCGCACGGGTACCGCCGATGCCCTTGGCGTACGACAGGGCCAGCGGGAACGCGCCGCCCGTCGAGTCCTGCTCCACCGCCGCGATGCAGGGAACACCGCGACCCTCCTCGTACTGGCGGCGCACCAGGTGGCCCGGCCCCTTGGGGGCGACCATGCACACGTCGATGCCGGCCGGGGGCTTGATGAAGCCGAAGCGGATGTTCAGACCGTGGCCGAAGAACAGCGCGTCGCCGTCCTTCAGGTTGTCCTTGATGGACTCCTCGTAGACCTGCGCCTGGATCGGGTCCGGCACCAGGATCATGATGACGTCGGCCTCGGCCGCGGCCTCCGACGGCGTCACCACACGCAGGCCCTGCTCCTCGGCCTTCGCCTTGGACTTGGACCCCTCGTGCAGACCCACGCGGACGTCGACACCCGAATCGCGCAGCGACAGCGCGTGGGCGTGGCCCTGGCTGCCGTAGCCGATGACCGCGACCTTGCGGCCCTGGATGATGGACAGGTCGGCGTCGTCGTCGTAGAACAGCTCGGCCACTGGGGTTCTCCTTGTTTTCCGGTATTGCCGGTGTTGCGTCCCACCGTACGGCGGGCGGGGGGAGGGAAGTTTTCGGGTCTCGGTATACGGGCGGCCGGCGATCACCAACCGCCCCGTACCAAGGATCAGGCTGATCGGTCGAGCGCGCGCAGCGAGCGGTCCGTGATCGAACGCGCCCCGCGTCCGATCGCGATCGTGCCGGACTGGACGAGCTCCTTGATGCCGAACGGCTCCAGCATCTTGAGCATGGCCTCCAGCTTGTCGCTGCCGCCGGTCGCCTCGATGGTGACGGCCTCCGGGGCGACGTCCACGGTCTTGGCGCGGAACAGTTGGACGATCTCGACGATCTGGGAGCGCGTCTCGTTGTCGGCGCGCACCTTCACCAGAACGAGTTCGCGCTGCACCGCCGAGCCGGGTTCCAGCTCGACGATCTTCAGGACGTTGACGAGCTTGTTGAGCTGCTTCGTGACCTGTTCGAGCGGCAGGTCCTCGACATTCACCACGATGGTGATGCGGGAGATGTCGGGGTGCTCGGTGACACCGACGGCGAGCGAGTCGATGTTGAAACCGCGGCGGGAGAACAGGGCGGTGATCCGGGCGAGGACGCCTGGCTTGTTCTCGACGAGGACGGAGAGGGTGTGCTTGGTACTCATGGTTCGGGCTCGGCTCTCTCTCGGTCTCAGTCGTCTTCGTTGTCGCCGAAGTCGGGGCGGACGTCCCGGGCGGCCATGACCTCGTCGTTCGAGGTGCCCGCGGCGACCATCGGCCACACCATCGCGTCCTCGTGAACGATGAAGTCGACCACGACGGGGCGGTCGTTGATCGAGTTCGCCTCTTCGATGACCTTGTCGAGGTCCTCCGGCGACTCACACCTGATCGCGTAGCAGCCCATGGCCTCCGACAGCTTCACGAAGTCGGGGACTCGGGTGCCGGCGCTCGGCTGCTCACGGTCCGCGTCCGGGCCGCTGTGCAGCGCGCTGTTGGAGTAGCGCTGGTTGTAGAAGAGGGTCTGCCACTGGCGGATCATCCCGAGGGCACCGTTGTTGATGATGGCGACCTTGATCGGGATGTTGTTCAGGGCGCAGGTGGTGAGCTCCTGATTGGTCATCTGGAAGCAGCCGTCACCGTCGATCGCCCAGACCGTCCTGTCCGGCTGACCGGCCTTGGCGCCCATCGCGGCCGGGACCGCGTAGCCCATCGTTCCGGCGCCGCCGGAATTCAGCCAGGTGGCGGGCTTCTCGTACTGGATGTAGTGCGCGGCCCACATCTGGTGCTGGCCGACGCCCGCCGCGAAGATGGTGTCCTGCGGGGCGAGCTGCCCGATGCGCTCGATCACCTGCTGCGGCGACAGGGAGCCGTTGTCCGGCTGCTCGTAGCCCAGCGGGTAGGTCTCGCGCCAGCGGTTGAGGTCCCTCCACCATGCGGTGTAGTCGCCGGTGTGCCCCTCGCTGTGCTCCTTCTGCACGGCCTGGACCAGGTCGGCGATGACCTCGCGGGCGTCACCGACGATCGGCACGTCCGCGGCGCGGTTCTTGCCGATCTCGGCCGGGTCGACATCGGCGTGGACGATCTTGGCGTACGGGGCGAAGCTGTCCAGCTTGCCGGTGACGCGGTCGTCGAAGCGGGCTCCGAGGGCGACGATCAGGTCGGCCTTCTGCAGCGCGGTGACGGCGGTGACCGAACCGTGCATGCCCGGCATTCCCACGTGCAGCTCGTGACTGTCGGGGAATGCGCCGAGCGCCATCAGGGTGGTGGTGACGGGCGCTCCGGTGAGTTCCGCGAGGACCTTCAGCTCCGCGGTGGCCCGCGCCTTGACGACGCCGCCGCCGACGTACAGGACGGGCCGCTTGGCCTGGGTGATCAGCTTCGCGGCCTCGCGGATCTGCTTGGCGTGCGGCTTGGTCACCGGGCGGTAGCCGGGCAGGTCCTGGGTGGGCGGCCACTGGAAGGTGGTCTGTGCCTGGAGGGCGTCCTTGGCGATGTCGACCACGACGGGGCCCGGGCGGCCGGTGGAGGCGATGTGGAAGGCCTCCGCGATCGTCCTCGGGATGTCCTCGGCCTTGGTCACCAGGAAGTTGTGCTTGGTGATCGGCATGGTGATGCCGACGATGTCCGCCTCCTGGAAGGCGTCCGTGCCGATCGACTTGGACGCGACCTGCCCGGTGATCGCCACGAGCGGCACCGAGTCCATGTGCGCGTCCGCGATCGGCGTCACCAGGTTGGTGGCACCGGGGCCGCTGGTCGCCATGCAGACGCCGACCTTGCCGGTGGCCTGCGCGTAACCGGTGGCCGCGTGACCCGCGCCCTGCTCGTGCCTCACCAGCACGTGCCGCACGCGCTGGGAGTCCATCAGCGGGTCGTAGGCCGGAAGGATCGCGCCGCCGGGAATGCCGAATACCGTCTCGGCCCCGACCTCCTCAAGCGAGCGGATGAGGGACTGCGCGCCCGTGACGTGCTCGGGGGCGGACTGCTGTCCTCCGGAACGGGGCCGCGGCTGCGGGTGATGGGCCCCGGTGGCCTGCTCGGTCATCGGCATTCTCTTCTCGATGCTGAGGGTTTTTGCGAGTTTTGTGCGGTGTACGACTGGTGCCTGTGCAACAAAAAACCCCTCGTGCCGTGAGGCAAGCGAGGGGAGCGCGCCGGGTGCGGTCGCTGGGTGTTCCGGGTCGGTCCGGTGGTCACCAGCTTCAGCCGACGCGCTTTCCAAGTACGAGAATTCGGGTGCGCATGGCATTGACCCTCCCCCCGGCACGCACTGACTGTCAAGTGGGTGGGACGGGAGTCTCATTATGTGAGCGGAGGGTCGTACCGCTCCCGAAAACTGCCGGCACACCACCCGTATACACCCCCGCGCCGCCGCCCGCGAACGCGGGCTCGGCCGGGCCGTGCGGCACCGGGTAGTAGCCGCAGGACAGCGCCCTGCGCAGCCGGTACTCGTCGAGCGGCCCGGAGAAGGCCACGCCCTGTCCGTGTGTGCAGCCCATCGCGCGCAGGGCGACGACCTGCTCGGGCAGGTCCACGCCGTCGGCGACCGACTGCAGCCCCAGGTCGGTGGCGATCCGCAGCAGGCCGCTGGTGATTTTGTGCAGCCGGGCGGACTCGACGACGCCCTCGACGAGGCTCCGGTCGAGCTTCAGTACGTCGACGGGCAGTCTCCTGAGCGCCGTGATGGCCGCGTAGCCGCTGCCGAATCCGTCCAGGGCGATCCGGACGCCGAGCCGCCTGAGAGCGTTCAGCCGCCGCTCCAGCTCATCCAGGGACACCCGGGGGTCGGTGTCGGCCAGCTCGACGAGCAGGGCGCTGGAGGCGAGCCCGTGCCGGGTCAGCAGGGCCTCCACGGAGCCGAGAGGCATCGAGCGGTCCAGCAGACGCCGGGCACTCATCCGCACGGCGACGGGCACGGTGACACCCACGGCGGCCCGCTCGGCGGCCTGCTCGACCGCCTCCTCGAGCATCCAGCGGCCCAGCTCGGCGGTCTTGTCACTGTCCTCGGCCACCCGCAGGAACTCGGCGGGCGTGAAGAGCACCCCTTGGGAGGAGCGCCAGCGGGCCTGGGCGGTGACCGTCGCGATCCGGCCATTCCCGAGGCAGACCACGGGCTGGTGGAGCAGCGCGAACTCGCCGTCCTGGAGGGCGGAGCGCAGCCTGGTGGCCAGCTCCGCCTTCCGTACGACGTCCTGCTGCATCTGGGGCGCGTACAGCTCGACGCGGCCCTTTCCGGCCGCCTTGGCGCGGTACATGGCGAGGTCGGCGTTGCGCAGCAACTCCCCCGCGCCCAGGCCGGGTTCGGCGAATCCGACGCCGATGGACGCGGCGACCCGGACATCGTTGCCGTCGATGGCGTACGGCTGGGAGAGCTTGATCCGCAGCCGGTCGGCGAGCTCCAGGATCTGCTGCTCGCGCGCGCCGCGGTCGCGGCTGCCGTCGCCGAGGATGAGCGCCGCGAACTCATCGCCGCCGAGGCGGGCGGCGGTGTCGCCCTGCCGCACCGACTCCTGCAGTCTGCGGGCGGCCTGGACGAGGAGCTCGTCGCCGGCCTGGTGCCCGATCGTGTCGTTGACGGCCTTGAAGCCGTCGAGGTCGATGAAGAGGACGGCCGTGCCGCGCAGGGCGGCGCCGCGGTCGGTGGAGCGGCGGCCGGACAGGGCCTGCTGGACGCGCCGGGTGAACAGCGCGCGGTTGGGCAGGTCGGTGAGCGGATCGTGCTCGGCGTTGTGCTGCAGCTGCGCCTGCAGCCGGACCCGCTCGGTCACGTCACGGCTGTTGAAGATGAGGCCGCCGTGGTGTCGGTTGACGGTGGACTCCACATTGAGCCAGCCGCCGTCGCCGGACTTGAAGCGGCACTCGATGCGGGTGGTGGGCTCCTCCAGGTGACTGGCGGCCAGGAAGCGGCGCACCTCGTGCACCACACAGCCGAGGTCCTCGGGGTGGATGAGGGAGGCGAGCTCGGAGCCGACGAGCTCCTCGGCGTTGCGGCCGTAGACTCCCGCGGCGGCCGGGCTGACGTACCGCAGGATGCCGTTCGGTGCGGCGATCATGATGACGTCGCTGGAGCCCTGCACCAGGGAGCGGAAGTGGCTCTCCTGCTGGGCCAGCTCCTGGGTGAGGGTGATGTTGTCGAGCAGCATGATGCCCTGGCGCACCACGAGGGCGAGTACGACGAGCCCGGCGGTGATGAGCACGACGCGGTCGACGCTGCGGCCGTTCATGACGTTGTACAGGATGCCCAGCGTGCAGACGGCGGCGGCCAGGTAGGGCGTGAGCGCGGCCAGTGATCCGGCGATCGGACGGGTGGCCGGGTACCGGTCGCGGCCTCCGTCCTGGGGCTCCTGGGGCTCCTGGGGTCCCTGAGGGATCCCCGGTCCGCCCTGGCGCCCCCCTTGCCGCTCCTCGGGCCGCCCTGCCTGCCGGGGCCCCGGGATGTGCTCGTGCACCACGCGCGCGTGCCTGTCCCTACGGGGCTCCTCCGCGCCGTGCCCGACGGCGTCCGGCTGCCCGTGCCGGGGACCGACCCAGGGGGCGTACGCGAGGAGCAGTGAGCCGGCGAACCAGCCCGCGTCGAGGAGCTGCCCGGAGTGGTAGTTGTTGTGCAGGAGGGGCGAGGTGAACAGGGCGTCGCACATCACGGTCAGGGCGAGCGCGCCGATCGCGGTGTTCACCGCGGAGCGGTTCACCGACGAGCGCCTGAAGTGCAGCGCGAGCACCATGCTGACCAGGGCGATGTCGAGCAGCGGGTACGCCAGCGAGAGCGCGGTGTGCGCGACGCTCGGCCCGTCGAACTTCGCCGCCTGGGCGAGCGCGAGACTCCAGGACAGCGTGAGCAGGGATCCGCCGATCAGCCAGGAGTCGAGCGCCAGGCAGATCCAACCTGCCTTGGTCACGGGCCTCTTGGCTAGCACGAGCAGTCCTACGATGGCGGGCGGAGCGAAGCAGAGGAAGAAGAGATCGGCGCAGCTGGGGCTCGGGACCTGGCGGTCGAGGACGACCTCGTACCACCCCCAGACTCCGTTGCCCAGCGAGGCCATGGCCGAGGAGAGCGCGAACAGCAGCCACGCGGGTCGAAAGCGGCTGCGGCGGCTGCGGGCGTAGCGGAAGCAGGAGACCGCCGCGGTGCCCGCGGCGGCGCTCAGCCCGAAGTCGCCCATGAACTGCGCGAGGCTCGCAGAGCCCCAGCCGAGTGCGGAACCGACGGCGTATCCCGCGCACACCAGGGCCAGCACGAGTTGCGGAATCAGGCCCGTCCCACCGCCGAACATCGACCGCCGGGACAGCAGCGCCCCGGGGGAACTCACCGGGCCCACCCGGTCCGCGCGGGGTCCCGCTGGCCCATGTGCGCGGGGTGCGCATGCCTTCTGCGGGCGCTGTGCCTGCGCTGGTGATGGCCACCGTGACCACCATGACAGCCGTGGCCGCGTCTGCGCGTGGCCGCGCGCCAGGGTCGTCGGCGGCCCCGCCGCGTCGGATCGTTGGTCCATAGGCCGTGCATCGCCCGTCGCCCCCCTCGCAGTCCGAATGTCCATCCCCGGCGCCGAACGGTGCGCGGCGCAGCCCCTGTCGGGACGATACACCAGTCTCGTCACTCAGGGACATAGTTCCTCTACGCTCCGTGACGATCAGCGGCGGCACGGACACCACCCGCATTCGATGGACTGCGGAGGGTGCCCGAAGTCGGCTATGCGCCCGTCGTAAGGACCACGTTGCCCAGGGGCTCTCGGTTCACGAAACGATTCAACTGCGCGACCAGAAGCCGCTTGGCGCGCGGCAGGAACGCGGAGGTGGGGCCGCCGACATGGGGGCTGATGAGCACGCCGGGCGCCTGCCACAAGGGATGTCCCTGGGGCAACGGCTCCGGGTCGGTGACGTCGAGGGCCGCGGTGAGGCGCCCGCTGTCGAGCTCGGCGAGCAGCGCCTTGGTGTCGACGACGGCCCCGCGGGCGACGTTCACCAGCAGCGCTCCGTCCTTCATCCGGGCCAGGAATTCGGCGTTCACCACGCCCCGTGTGCTGTCGGTGAGGGGCGTGGCGAGCACCACGATGTCGGCCTCGGGGAGCAGTGCGGGAAGTTCCGTGAGTGGGTGCACCGGACCGCGCGCCGTGGTGCGCTCGGAGCGCGCGACGCGCGCCACCCGCTCCACCTCGAAGGGCGCGAGCCGGTCCTCGATCGCGGACCCGATCGACCCGTAGCCCACGATCAGTACGGACTTGTCGGCCAGCGCCGGATGGAAGCCGGAGCGCCACTCCCCCTTGTCCTGCGCCCGTACGAACTCGGGGACGCCCCGCAGCGACGCGAGGATCAGTGTGAGCGCGAGCTCGGCGGTGCTCGCCTCGTGCACTCCCCGGGCGTTGCACAACTGCACGCCCGGGGCCAGGGGCCGCACACTCGACAGGACGTGGTCGACCCCGGCGGAGAGCGTCTGCACGACCCGCAGCGAGGTCATTTCGGCCAGCGGCCGCTGACCGACGCCTGGCCCCTTCATATAGGGGACGACGTAGAACTCGCAGTGCGCGGGATCCGCGGGAAACTCCTGGTCGCCGTCCCAGAAGCGATAGCTGAGGCTCTCGGGGAGACCCTCGATCTCGTCGGCGTGAAAGGGAAGCCACACATCGGAAGTCATGGTCAGGAGGCTATGCCAGGTACCTGGCCGCGCAGAGGTTAGGTTGGGGTGCCGGAAAGAGGAGGGTCAGGGCCAGGTGGAGCGCAGGACGATCGGCGCGGCGACGCTCGATGTGGGGACGATCGGGCTCGGGTGCATGCCGATGAGCTGGGCCTACACCGGTTCGCGACAGCGCGGTGAGGAGTCGCTGCGCGCGGTGCACGCGGCGCTCGACCAGGGGGTGACGCTGCTCGACACGGCCGACATGTACGGCCCCTTCACCAATGAGCTGCTCCTGGGGCGGGTGCTCAAGGAGCGGCGCTCCGAGGCCTTTGTGTCGACGAAGGTGGGGCTGTTGGTGGGCGAGCAGCACATCGTGGCCAACGGCCGTCCCGGCTATGTGCGGCGGGCGTGTGACGCGTCGCTGCGGCGCCTCCAGACCGATGTGATCGACCTGTACCAGTTGCACCGCGCGGACCCGGAGGTTCCGGTCGAGGAGACGTGGGGTGCGATGGCGGACCTGGTGTCGGCCGGAAAGGTGCGCTCGCTCGGGCTGTGCGCGGTGGGGGCCCGGTCCGCCCGTCGTTCGGGGGCGCGGCTGCACGACGGAACGATCCGGCAGCTGGAGCGGGTGCAGCAGGTCTTCCCGGTGAGCGCGGTGGAGGCGGAGCTGTCGGTGTGGTCGACGGAGGCGCTGGACGCGCTGCTGCCGTGGTGCGCGGCGCGCGGGGTGGGCTTCCTGGCGGCGATGCCCCTCGGCAACGGCTTCCTGACCGGCACGCTCACCCCCGGCGAGGGGTTCGAGCCCGATGACCTGCGCGCCCGCCACCCCCGCTTCACGGCCGAGATGATGGCCGCGAACCAACCCATCGTCGTCGGGCTGCGGCGCATCGCCCGGCGCCACGGCCGGCTCGGGAACACGGTCACACCGGCCCAGGTGGCGCTGGCCTGGGTCCTGGCCCAGGGGCGGCACGTGGTCCCGGTGCCGGGGGCCAAGCGGGAACGGTGGGTCACGGAGAACGCGGGGGCGGCGGGGCTGCGGCTGACGGCGGAGGATCTGGCGGAGGTGGCGGGGCTGCCTGCGGCGCGGGGGTCCTGGGACTGAGGCCCCGCTCGGAAGAGACCGGGTGTTCGGGATCGGGAACCCCTGGGACTCGCGCGGTGTATGAACAGTAGGACCGCCGCGTCGAAGGGACCTCTGATCGTGCAACGTCGAGTGATGAAGGCCGCGTTGGCCGCGGTAGCGCTGGTGGTGACGGCCGGCTGTTCCTCCGATGGTGGAGGGCTGCCGATCGGCGGCACGAGCCCGTCGTCGAGCGGTACGGGGACGCGGGCGTCGTCCGCTCCGCGGGCCACCGAGACGGCCGCGCCCGCCACGGGCTCGGTGAAGGTGGTGCGCACCGTCACCGAGGACCTCAAGTCGCCCTGGGGCCTGGCGCCGCTGCCCGAGGGCGGTCTGCTGGTGTCCTCGCGGGACGAGGGCACGATCACTCGGGTCGACGAGAAGACGGGCATGAAGACCGAACTGGGCCAGGTGCCCGGCGTGGCCCCCGCGGGCGAGGGCGGCCTCCTCGGCATCGCGCTCTCCCCCACGTACGCCTCGGACCACATGATCTACGCGTACTTCACGACGGCTTCGGACAACCGCATCGTCCGCATGCTGTACGACGAGAAGAAGCCGTCCGGCGAGCAGCTCGGGGCGCCGGACACGATCTTCAAGGGCATCCCCAAGGGGATGATCCACAACGGCGGGCGGATCGCCTTCGGTCCGGACCGGATGCTGTACGCGGGGGCGGGCGAGACGGGTGACCGGGGGCAGGCCCAGGAAACGAAGGCGCTGGGCGGCAAGATCCTGCGGATGACGCCGGACGGCGATCCGGCGCCCGGCAACCCCTTCGACAACTCGGTGGTCTACTCGTACGGCCATCGCAACGTCCAGGGCCTCGCCTGGGACGACAAGCAGCGGCTGTGGGCGTCCGAGTTCGGCCAGGACACCTGGGACGAGCTGAACCAGATCAAGCCGGGCGACAACTACGGCTGGCCGATGGTGGAGGGCAAGAGCGACGACCCCAAGTACCACAACCCGATCGCCCAGTGGCACACGGACCAGGCCTCCCCGAGCGGTATCGCCTACGCCGAGGGCTCCCTCTGGATGGCGGGTCTGCGCGGCCAACGTCTGTGGCGCATCCCGTTGAAGGGCACGGAGGCCGCCGCCGCACCGCAGGCCTTCCTGAAGGGCGAGTACGGCCGGTTGCGCACGGTGGTCCCGGCGGGCGGCGACAAGCTCTGGCTCGTGACGAGCGAGACGGACGGCCGCGGCAGCCCCGGGAAGGGCGACGACAGGATTCTGGAGCTGGAGGTGAAGTAGCCGCCCGGCCTCAGGACCCGTCCGGCTCCGGCACGGGCGCCTCCCCCGTGTCGGCCTGCCCGGCGTCCTGCTCCTGCTCTCGCTCCCGGCCCTCCGCCTGCTTGGGCAGCCGTACGACCACCTTGCCGGAGGACAGGTCTATGGGGCCGCGGCCCGGGTCACCGTCGTTCAGGTCCACGCGGCTCAGTTCGAGCCGCCTGCGTTCGTCGTCGGTGTGCTTGCGGCCTGGTGCGAAGAGCTACTCGAACATGTTGAACACGGCGCCTCCCTCGGCCCGGGTCCCCGCCAGCCTATGCCTCAGCCCGCCGTCCGGGCAGTGGGGGTCTCCTGGGGGAACAGGCGCAGCCGATGCGCCAGCGCCGCTGCCTCCCCCCGGCCCGAGACGTCCAGCTTGGCCAGGATGTTCGAGACATGGACGCTGGCGGTCTTCGGGGAGATGAACAGTTCCTCGGCGATCTGGCGGTTGCTGCGGCCGGCGGCGACGAGGCGCAGGACGTCGCGCTCACGGCTGGTGAGGCCGAGGGCCTCTGCCGGGTCGGCGGAAGCCGGGGCCGACGGCTCGGGAACGCGGCCCAGGGCGAGGCGGGCCCGCTGCGCGAGGAGCGCCACGGCGTCGGCGAGCGGGCGGGCGCCGAGGTGATCGGCCGCCGCCCCGGCCAGCCGCAGCAGCTCCGTGGCGCGGGCCCGGTCGTCCTCGTCCGCTCCCGAGATCAGCAGGGACTCGGCGAGGCGGTGACGGACACGGGCGAGGTCGTAGGGGCGCTCCAGCGGTTCGAAGGCGGTGACCGCCTCGGACCACTCGTGCGGGTCTGCCGTGCCCTCGGCGCGGCGGAGTTCGGCGCGTACCCACTGTTCGTGGGCGAGCCAGACGGGCGCTCCGGTGGCCAGGGACTTGGCGGCCTTGCGCAGCCGCTCCAGTATCTCGGCGCGGCCCGCCTCTGCGACGGGCAGTCCGCGGGCGTCGGCCTCCGCTGTGGCGGCGGCGAGCAGCAGCGGCCAGCCGTCGCGCTGGGTGCCGGGCGGGAAGCCCGCGTCGAGGGTGTCCACCAGGGCGGCGCGGGCGTCGAGGAGGCGTCCCTCTCCGGCGGCGATGCCGATCGCGGTGTGGACCAGGGGCAGCGAGTACTGCGGCATGGGGTCATGGGTGCCGAAGTGGGCACGGGCGGCGGCGAGTTGACGTGCGGCCTCGGCGAGGTCACCGCGGGCGCGCGCGAGAAGCGCGAGGCGCATGGCACCGCTGCCGGAGGGCTTGCCGCTGAGCCCGACACCCAGCGCGTTGCGCGCGGCTTCGACGGCCTCGTCCCACTGGCCGAGCGCGTAGAGCGACTCCGAGAGATTCCCCCATGCCCAGGCCTCGGTGTCCAACAGCCCGGCCTTCCGGGCGAGTTCGATGCCCTCGCGCAGGACCGTCACCGCTTCCCGGGACCGGCCCACGGACTCCAGGGCGGACGGCAGGTTGATGTGGACGCGCCCTGTGACCATGGTCGTGGTGTGCCGGAGCACCCGCTCCTTGACCTCGTACATCTCCGCGATGCCCGCCTCCACGTCGCCCGCGTCGACCATGAGGCCGCCGAGCGTGATCCGGGCGTTCAGCTCGATGTCCCGGGCGCCCACCATGCGCGCGTACTCCACGGCGCGCTCGGCGGCCGAGAAGACGCCGGGGCCCGGTTCGTGCAGCATGCACCAGGCGGCGACCATGGAGAGCACCTCGGCGTGCACCTCCGACGGCGGCAGGCCGCGCACCAGGTCCTGGGCGGTGGCGAGTTCCGCCCAGCCGTCCCCGCGGGCCTGTGCCTGCACCAGACGGGAGCGCTGGATCCAGAACCAGGCGGCGCGCAGGGGGTCGTCCTCGCCCTCCAAGACACGCAGCGCCCGCTTGGTGATCTTCAGGGCACGCTCGCGCTCCCCGCACAGCCGGCCCGCGACGGCTGCCTCGGCCATCAGGTCGAGATAGCGCAGGGGGGTGGTTTCCGGGTCGCAGCCACAGGGAGGGAAGACCTCCACGTAGTCGATGGGGCGCAGTTCGTCCCGTACGGCTTCGGGGGTGGCCTCCCACAGCTCCATCGCCCGCTCCAGGAGGCTGAGTTGCTCGGAGTGGGCGTGGCGGCGGCGGGCCGCGACGGAGGCGTCGAGGACGGCGGGGAGGGCCTTGGCCGCGTCGTGCGCGTGGTACCAGTAGCTGGCCAGGCGGGTGGCGCGCTCGTCGGCCGGGACGAGCGTGGGGTCGGCCTCCAGGGCCTCAGCGTAGCGGCGGTTGAACCGGGAGCGCTCACCGGGCAGCAGGTCGTCGCTGACGGCCTCGCGGACCAGGGAGTGGCGGAAGCGGTAGCCGTCGCCGCCGGGCGAGGCGAGCAGGATGTTGGCGCCGACGGCGGCGCGCAGCGCCTCGATGAGGTCGTCCTCGGCGAGCCGGGCGACGGCGGCCAGCAGCGGGTACTCGACGGTGGAGCCGCCCTCGGCGACGATCCGGGCGATGCGCTGGGCGCTCTCGGGGAGGCCCTCGACGCGGACGAGGAGCAGGTCGCGCAGGGAGTCGGTGAGCCCGGTGCGGCAGCCCTGGTGGGCGGCGACGGCGAGCTCCTCGACGAAGAAGGCGTTGCCGTCGGAGCGTTCGAAGATGTCGTCGACCTGGGCGGGGTCGGGTTCGTGGGCGAGGATGCCGGCGATCTGACGGCCGACCTCGGCGCGGCTGAAGCGGCCGAGTTCGATGCGGCGGACCGTGCGGAGGCGGTCGAGTTCGGCCAGCAGGGGGCGCAGGGGGTGGCGGCGGTGGATGTCGTCGGCGCGGTAGGTGGCGATGACGATGAGGCGGCCGCTGCGCAGGGTGCGGAAGAGGTAGGCCAGCAGGTGGCGGGTGGAGGCGTCGGCCCAGTGCAGGTCTTCGAGGGCGACGACGACGGTGCGGTCGGCGGCGACGCGCTCCAGGAGACGGGCGGTGAGCTCGAAGAGGCGGGCCATGCCCTCCTCGTCGGGGCGCCCGCCGCGGCCGGTCTCGCCCAGCTCGGGCAGCAGCCGGGCCAGCTCCTCCTCCTGTCCGGCGGCCGCCGCGGCGAGCTCGTCGGGGAGCAGTCGGCGCAGCGCGCGCAGGGCGGTGGAGAACGGGGCAAAGGGCAGTCCGTCGGCGCCGATCTCCACACAGCCGCCGCACACGAAGACGGCGCCCTCGCGGACGGCCGCGGTGGCGAACTCCTCGAGCAGGCGGGTCTTTCCGACTCCGGCCTCACCACCCAGCAGCAACGCCTGTGGCTCTCCCCCCGTGCTGAACGCCTGGGAGGTACTCCCCGTGACCGTACGGGCGAGCGCGTCGTGCAGGATGCCGAGTTCGTCGGTGCGGCCGACGAACACGGGGCTGACGGACCTGGTTTCCACGGGCCCGAGCATCGCACAGGGGTCTGACACCGCGGCACTGGTTATCGAGCGGGCCGCCGCCGCCCCCTTCGTGTGACGGGCGACCGCCGCCCCGCTCGCGGGGAGGCGGCCGACCCCCGTACGGCCGCCCCCCGCCCCCGCGTTCATGCGGCGCGGGCGAACCGGTGCCGGCGGGGACGCGGGCTATGCGCCTTCCCCTCCGGGTCGTTCTGCCCGGACTCACGCGCGGCGGCGCGGCGGCCACGGAGGGCTTCCTGCGCCTGACGGTGGTTGTGCGCCTCGCGGATCAGCTCGTCGGATCGGATCTGCTGGAGCTCGTACTCGAACATGTCGTGTCCCTCGTGAGGAGTCGGTTTCGTCATCGCTTCCCGCGATGCCTCAACCTTCGTCTCCCAGGGGGGTGCGGCACATCGGGAGAGTTCCGCATCTTGCGCACGCGAAGGGCCTTAGAGCGGCCGTAAGTGACTTACGCCGGCCCTAAGGCCCCTCAGAGGTACGGAGATCCAGCCGGGAATTCAGCCGGGGATTCAGCTGGTGGAGGGCAGTCCGAGAATGATGTCGGAGTACTTGGCGACGGCGAGGACCAGGCCGATGACGCCGAGCGAGACGCCCGCCCAGGCGACCGACTTGATCCAGGCGGCCTGCGGCTTGCCGGGGGCCCCGAAGGCGGGCCGCACCAGGACGACGACGCCGACGATCAGCGCGGCCAGCGCGAAGAGGCCGCCGACCAGCGCGGTGGTCGCCCACGCGTCGCCGTAGACCTCCTTGACCTGCTTGGCGACGCTCGCGGTCGAGGAGGTCCCCAGCTGGCCGACGAGGGTCTCGCGGGCGGCGGCCACGGTGGCGACCCAGCTGCCGGTGAGGGACACGATGCCAAGGCCGGCGGAGACGACGGCGGCGGCGCCCTGGCCGACGCCGGGGGTGCCCTTCTCGGCCTCGGGGGCGTCCTCGCCCTCCAGGGCCTCGGCGTCGAGGTCGTCCTGGTCCTCGGTCTCGGTGTCGCCGGTCTCCTCGACCTCGGCGTCCGGCGCCTCGTCGGTCTTGGTGGCGTTCACGGTCTCCTCGTCGCTCTTTGCCTCGGTGCCGTTCGCGTCCACGGCTTCGTCAACTGTCTTGGTTCCCATGACCCGCACCGTACGGACGGAGTCTGAGAAGTCTCTTAATGATCGTTGTGAGCGGCGGCCAAGATCATCGTTGCTCACGCGCGCGTGCCGCCCGCCACTCGGGCGCGAGCACCGACCAGACCTCCATGTCGAGGCGTACGCCCCGGTGGGGGTAGCTCTCCCGCAGCACCGCGTCCCGGGTCATCCCGAGCCGCCGGGCGCCGTTCACGCTCGGCTCGTTCGCCGAGGCGGCGATCCACTCCACACGATGGATCCCGCGCTCCTCGACCGCCCAGTCGATGAGGATCCGCATCGCCCGGGTGACCAGACCGCGTCCGGTGCCGTGGGGTTCCAGCCAGCAGCCGACCTCGCAGTTGCCGTGCTCGGCGTCGAAATTCAGCAAGAGCACCCCGCCCACGAGCTTCCCCTCCAGCCACAGGCCGTGCAGGGACCCGGTGTCGGCGGCGCGCATGTCGGCGTACCGCTGGAGTGTCTCCCGCGCGGAGGGCACGTCCGTGGCCTTGGATCCGAAGGGGATGTACTGCCCGATGAACTCCCTCCCCCGGTCGAGGTGCGCGAGGAACTCCTCCGCGTGCCAGGGCTCCAGGGGCCGCAGTTCCGCGCCGTCGTCACCCAGGGATATCGCGTACATCCTGCTGCCGCTCCTTCTCCCGCTCGTCCTCCAGTACGTCCGCCACCTCGGCGTCCGTCGCAGCGGCCAGCGTCTCATGGGTGGCGCGGCACTCGGGCGGTTCGATGCCGATGCGCGGCAGCCGCCGGTCTGCGACTGCGGCACGGAGCCCGGTACGACGGTGAGGTGCGCGATGTCGCCCCCCGTGCCGCAGGATGAGCATGCCGGGCAGGGGGATGCGGACGGTGGTGTGCCGGACGACGGTGTCGCTGTCGTCGGCAGGTGACCCACGGACATGCCTAGGGGGATGCATCGGAATCGATGCATCCCCCTAGGTGGGTACTTACTCGTACTCAGCCCTCGCTGACGCCCAGCTTCTCCAGGATGAGTTCCTTGACGCGGGCCGCGTCGGCCTGGCCGCGGGTGGCCTTCATGACCGCGCCGACCAGGGCACCGGCCGCCGCCACCTTGCCGCCGCGGATCTTGTCCGCGACGCCCGGGTTGCCGGCGATGGCCTCGTCCACGGCGGCGGTCAACGCGCCCTCGTCCGAGACGACCTTCAGACCGCGCTTGTCGACGACCTCGTCCGGGGTGCCCTCGCCCGCGAGCACACCCTCGATGACCTGACGGGCGAGCTTGTCGTTCAGGTCACCCGAGGCGACGAGCTGCGCCACCCGGGCGACCTGCGCCGGGGTGATGGGCAGGTCCTCCAGGGCCTTGCCCGACTCGTTGGCGCTGCGCGCCAGTTCGCCCATCCACCACTTGCGGGCGGACGCCGCGTCCGCACCGGCCTCGATCGTGGCGACGATCGGGTCGATGGCACCGGCGTTCAGGATCGACTGCATGTCGTGCGCCGAGACACCCCACTCCTCACGGAGTCGGTTGCGACGCGCGAGCGGCTGCTCGGGCAGGCCCGCGCGCAGCTCCTCGACCCACTCACGGGACGGGGCGACCGGAACGAGGTCGGGCTCCGGGAAGTACCGGTAGTCCTCGGCCTCTTCCTTCACGCGGCCCGAGGTCGTGGACCCGGTGTCCTCGTGGAAGTGGCGGGTCTCCTGGATGATCGTGCCGCCGGCGTTGAGGACTGCGGCGTGCCGCTGGATCTCGAAGCGGGCCGCACGCTCCACGGAACGCAGCGAGTTGACGTTCTTCGTCTCGGAGCGCGTGCCGAACTTCTCGCGGCCGTGCGGGCGCAGCGACAGGTTCACGTCGCAGCGCATCTGGCCCTGCTCCATGCGGGCCTCGGAGACGCCGAGCGCCTTGATGAGCTCGCGCAGCTCGGCGACGTACGCCTTGGCGACCTCGGGAGCGCGCTCGCCCGCGCCCTCGATCGGCTTGGTGACGATCTCGATGAGGGGGATGCCCGCGCGGTTGTAGTCGAGCAGGGAGTGCGAGGCGCCGTGGATACGGCCGGTCGCGCCACCCACGTGGGTGGACTTGCCGGTGTCCTCCTCCATGTGGGCGCGCTCGATCTCCACGCGGAAGACCTCGCCGTCCTCCAGCTGTACGTCGAGGTAGCCGTTGAAGGCGATCGGCTCGTCGTACTGGGAGGTCTGGAAGTTCTTCGGCATGTCCGGATAGAAGTAGTTCTTCCGGGCGAAGCGGCACCACTCGGCGATCTCGCAGTGCAGCGCGAGGCCGATCTTGATGGCGGACTCGACGCCGGTCGCGTTGACGACGGGCAGCGAGCCGGGCATGCCGAGGCAGGTCGGGCAGGTCTGCGAGTTGGGCGCGGCGCCCAGCTCGGTGGAACACCCGCAGAACATCTTGGTCTTGGTGCCGAGCTCGACATGGACCTCGAGGCCCATGACGGGGTCGTACGTCGCGAGAGCGTCCTCGTACGACACCAGCTCGTCGGTCGTGGTGGTCACGGTGAAAACTTCCCTCTCAGCCCAGCAGGACGTCGTCGTCGCCCAGGCGCCTGAGCTCCCGGTAGAGGATGGCGAGGCCGGTGACGATGGCGGCGGCGGACACGGCCGCGTCGATGAGGCGCAGCGTGTCGTGTTCCGTGCGGGCCTTCTTGGCCTGCTTGGCGACGCCGACGGCACCGAACGCGGTGGTCGCGATGGACAGGTACGTGCCGGACTTGGACTTCTTGAAGCCCTTGGCCTTGGACAGAGCCTTACTCACAGCGACGGAGCCTCCTCGAGCAGCGGGTGCCCCCACTTTTCCACGAAGGCGGCCTCGACCGCGGCGCCGACCTTGTAAAGCCTGTCGTCCTTCATCGCGGGGGCGATGATCTGCAGACCGACCGGCAGGTTGTCCTCCGGGGCCAGACCGCAGGGCAGCGACATGGCGGCGTTGCCCGCCAGGTTGGTCGGGATGGTGCACAGGTCCGCGAGGTACATCGCCATCGGGTCGTCGGCGCGCTCGCCGATCGGGAAGGCGGTGGTCGGCGTGGTCGGCGAGACGATGACGTCGACCTTCTCGAACGACTTCTCGAAGTCGCGCGTGATGAGCGTACGGACCTTCTGGGCGCTGCCGTAGTACGCGTCGTAGTAGCCGGAGCTGAGCGCGTACGTGCCGAGCATGATGCGGCGCTTGACCTCGGGGCCGAAGCCCGCCTCACGGGTGAGGGAGGTGACCTCCTCGGCCGACTTCGTGCCGTCGTCGCCGACCCGCAGGCCGTAACGCATGGCGTCGAAGCGGGCGAGGTTGCTCGAACACTCGGACGGCGCGATCAGGTAGTACGCCGCCAGCGCCAGGTCGAAGGACGGGCAGTCCAGCTCGACGATCTCGGCGCCGAGCTCCCCCAGCAGAGTGACGGCCTCGTCGAACCGCTGCACGACGCCGGCCTGGTAACCCTCGCCGCGGAACTGCTTGACGACACCGACGCGCATGCCGGCGACCGAGCCGTTGCGGGCCGCCTCGACGACCGGCGGGACCGGGGCGTCGATGGAGGTGGAGTCGAGCGGGTCGTGGCCCGCGATGACCTCGTGCAGCAGCGCGGCGTCCAGGACCGTACGGGCGCAGGGACCGCCCTGGTCGAGGGAGGACGAGAACGCGACCATGCCATAGCGCGACACCCCGCCGTACGTCGGCTTGACGCCGACCGTGCCGGTGACGGCGGCGGGCTGGCGGATGGAGCCGCCGGTGTCCGTGCCGATGGCGAGCGGGGCCTCGAAGGAGGCGAGCGCGGCGCTCGACCCGCCGCCGGAGCCGCCCGGGATACGGGTGAGGTCCCAGGGGTTGCCGGTGTGGCCGTACGCGCTGTTCTCGGTGGAGGACCCCATGGCGAACTCGTCCATGTTGGTCTTGCCGAGGATGACGACGTCGGCGGCCTTCAGCCTCTTGGTGAGGGTCGCGTCGTACGGCGGGATCCAGCCCTCGAGGATCTTCGAACCGACGGTCGTCGGGATGCCCTCGGTGGTGAAGATGTCCTTGAGCGCGAGCGGCACGCCCGCGAGGGGGCCGAGCTTCTCGCCCCGCTCCCGCTTCGCGTCCACGGCGCGGGCCTGCGCGAGCGCGCCCTCGCGGTCGACGTGCAGGAAGGCGTGCACCTTCTCGTCGACGGCGTCGATCCGGGCGAGGTGTGCCTCGGTGACCTCGACGGCCGTGAGCTCGCCCGCGGCGATCTTCGCGGCGATCTCGGCCGCCGTCAGCTTGATGATGTTGACGTTGGTGTCCGTCATGGTGATTAGTCCTCCCCCAGGATCTGCGGCACCTTGAAACGCTGCTGCTCCTGGGCCGGGGCGCCGGAGAGCGCCTGCTCGGGGGTGAGCGACGGACGGACCTCGTCCGCGCGCATGACGTTCGTCAGCGGCAGCGGGTGAGAGGTCGGCGGTACGTCTTGGTCGGCGACCTCGCTGACGCGGGCGACCGCGCCGATGATGTCGTCGAGCTGGCCGGCGAAGTGGTCGAGCTCTTCGGCCTTCAGCTCCAGACGCGCCAGCCGTGCGAGGTGGGCGACCTCCTCGCGCGTGATGCCAGGCATGCAGCGATCCTCTGGGTGAGAGTGTGTGGTTTGGCCCAATCCTATGGGTCCGGGGCCGATGCCTGCGCCCAGGTTTGCCTCGGCCCCCGGCGGACGGGACCGCGGCGCCCCGTCAGGGGCGCGGGGAACCGCGCGACCAGCCACAACGGACGAACAGACGCCGACTGCGATGAAGCCCCACGAACCGTCGGAACTACTCCGCGGCCGGCAACGCGGCCCGCGGCCGCTGCCAGCCGCGCGACCCCCGCGCCAGCAGCCACGCCGTCGCCTCCTCCGGAGGCATCGCCGCCGCGACCAGCCACCCCTGCACCGCGTCACACCCGAGATCCCGCAACCGCTCCCACGTCTCGTCGTCCTCGACACCCTCCGCCACGACGAGCAGACCCAGCGAATGCGCGAGATCGACGGTGCACCGCACGATCTCCGCGTCCTCGTTGTCCACGGCGAGCCGTGCGACGAACGACCGGTCGATCTTCAGCTCGCTCACCGGCAGCCGCCGCAGATGCACGAGCGAGGAGTACCCGGTGCCGAAGTCGTCCAGCGACATCTTCACGCCGTGCGCGGTCAGCGCGGCCAGCGTGTCCGCGGCCCGCTGCGGGTCCTCGAGGAGCACATGCTCCGTTATCTCCAGTTGCAACGCCCCCGCGGGGACCCCGTGCCGGGCGAGCCGCGCGGCGACCGAGCCCGCGAAACCGGGGATGTGGACGTCCCGCGGGGACACGTTCACCGCGACCGGTACGCGCAGTCCCTGCGCCCGCCACCGCGCGACCTGGGCGAGTGCCGTCTCGAGCACGTATTCGGTGAGGTGCGGCATCAGCCCGGACGACTCGGCGATCGCGATGAACTCGTCCGGCGGCACCCTCCCCCGCTCGGGATGCACCCAGCGCACCAGCGCCTCGAGTCCGGCCACCTGTCCGTCGAAGCGGACCTTGGGCTGGTAGTGCAGTTCCACGTCACCGGCGTCCAGCGCCCGGCGCAGGTCCCCGAGCAGACCGAGCCGGTCCGGTGTGTTCGAGTCCCGCTTGGACTCGTACACCTCCACCCCCGTACGGTCCCGCTTCGCCTGGTACATCGCCACGTCCGCCCGCCGCAGCAACCCCTCCGCGTCGAGCGCGTGATCGGGGAAGACGGCGAGCCCGGCGCTGGCCTCCAGGACGAGGGTGAGTCCGTCGAGGTCGAGCGGTGAGCCGAGGGCGGCGACGAGAGTGCGGGCGACCCGCGTGGCCGACGTGGTGGAGTCGGCGACGGGCAGTAACACGGCGAACTCGTCTCCGCCCAGCCGCGCGGCCTCCGCCCCGCGCGGCAGCGCCAGCCGCAGCCGGTCGGCTATCTGGAGGAGCAGTCGGTCACCGGCGAGGTGCCCCAACGTGTCGTTCACAGAACGGAAGCGGTCGAGGTCTATCAGCATCAGGGCGGAACGCGCACCGATGCGCTCGGCATCGTCCAGGGCCGTCCAGGTCCGTTCGAGCAGCCACTGGCGGTTGGGCAGCCCGGTCAGCGGATCGCGCAGTTGCTCCTCGGCCCGGACCCGGGCGATCCACAGGGTGGAGTCGAGCGCGATGAGGGGGATCGAGAACAGCGGCAGCAGCATCGGCTGCGCGACCGCGACCACACAGATCAGCGGTGCGATACCGAGCAGCGCGACGGCGACAAGGCCCTGCCTGACCAGCGCCGTACGGGTGGCGGTCGGCAGACCGGCGGTGCCCGACGCGTGCAGGTACCAGAGCAGGACGCGGGTGACCGCGAGATAGGCGGTCGCGACCAGCACCACCTCGGGTGCGGCGTAGAAGTTCCAGCTCTCCGGGTTCCAGGGCGCCTCCACGGACGGCACCCGTCCGAACATGGCGAGGACCAGCGCTCCGGCGCCGATGCCGAGGATGTCGACCGCGCCGTGCAACACCCCCTGGCGCCAGCGGCCTCGGCGCGCGGCGCCGACCAGCACGACGACGGTCAGGCTGACCATCCCGGCGGCCACCCAGCCGTACAGCAGCAGGACCGCGAGTGTCAGCGCGGCGCCGGAGCCCGTGCCGCCCCACCAGCGGGCGCGGCCGAGGGCGACCAGATGGCCGACGATGACGCCGGTCAGTACCGCCAGCGACCAGCCGACCGCGCCGGACGGGAAGAGCGCGTGGTGGCCGCCGAACGCCCGGTAGAAGCCGCCGCCGAGAACGAACGCGGCCACCCCGACGACCGCGGCGGGCAGCGTGGGCCAGGAGGTGTGCCGTTCGGGATCGTGACCGGACAGGCCGCCGCCGCGCTCGGCGGTGAGTCGGCCGACACCCGGGGCGGGGGCGGTTACGGTGAGGGGTGGCGCGGAGCCCTGCCCGCCCGTGCCGAGGCGCTCCGACGAACGCCCCGTCCGGAGTCCGGCCATCCACGCGCCGGTCATCCGGCGCAGGCGCAGCCGTGAGTCCGGGGCGGCGCTCTCGGTCGGTTCCATTCCCGTCCCTCTCACAGCCGGCGGTGCCCACGCCACGCGGCCCGTTGCCGGCGACAACTGCCAACGGCACCGCGTCTGAAAACCCTTCCCCAGACTCTTGCGGAGCAGGGGATGCCCCAACCGCAGCTGGGCACGGCAGGCGCACACCTCAACAGTAGGCCGCAGAAGGCTTCTACGGGCAGCGGTCGACGACGGTTGCCCGAATGCGACCCGGCCACCCGTATGCATCTGATATGCGCCGAACGGGTGGCCTTCAACCGCTACTCCTCGGTCGGAAGGGCGACTTCCGCGGCGGCCTCCGGTCCCTGTTCGAGTAGGACGGCGAAGCCCTCCTCGTTCAGAACCGGCACCTTCAGCTGCATCGCCTTGTCGTACTTCGTGCCTGGATTGTCGCCCACCACCACGAAAGACGTCTTCTTCGAGACCGAACCGGTCACCTTCGCTCCCCGGCTCTGCAGGGCCTCCTTGGCGCCGTCCCGCGTGTGGTGTTCGAGCGTGCCGGTGACGACGACGGTGAGTCCTTCGAGTGGCCGGGGGCCCTCGTCCTCGCCGGAGCCCTCGTCCTCCGTACGGACGCCCGCCGCCCGCCACTTGCGCAGGATCTCGCGGTGCCAGTCCTCCGCGAACCACTCCTTGAGCGAGGCCGCGATGATCGGGCCGACTCCCTCGGTGGTGGCGAGCTCCTCCTCGGTGGCCTGGTCGATCCGGTCGATGGAGCGGAACTCGCGTGCCAGCGCCTCCGCCGCGACCGGCCCGACATGACGGATCGACAGACCGGTCAGGATCCGGGCGAGTGGCCGCTCCTTGGCCGCCGCGATGTTTTCCAGCATCGCGATCGCGTTCTTCTTGGGCTCGCCCTGCTGGTTGGCGAAGACCGTGGCGATCTTCTCCTCGCCGGTCTTCGGGTCGCGCTTGGGCAGGCCGCTGTCCTGGTCGAGGACATAGGCCTTGATGGGCAGCAGCCGCTCGATGGTGAGGTCGAAGAGGTCGCCCTCGTCGGCCAGCGGCGGCTCGGCCGGCTCCAGCGGCTTGGTGAGGGCCGCCGCCGCCACGTACCCGAACTGCTCGATGTCGAGTGCCTTGCGGCCCGCGAGGTAGAAGAGCCGCTCACGCAACTGGGCCGGGCACGAGCGTGCGTTCGGGCAGCGCAGGTCGACGTCGCCCTCCTTCATCGGCCGCAGCGGCGTACCGCACTCGGGGCACTCGGCGGGCATCACGAACTCGCGCTCACTGCCGTCCCGCAGGTCGACGACCGGGCCGAGGATCTCCGGGATGACGTCACCGGCCTTGCGCAGCACCACCGTGTCCCCGATGAGGACACCCTTGGCCTTCACCACGTCCTGGTTGTGCAGGGTGGCGAACTCGACCTCCGAGCCCGCGACCGTGACCGGCTCGACCTGCGCGTACGGCGTGACGCGGCCGGTGCGGCCGACGCCGACCCGGATGTTGATGAGCTTGGTGTTGACCTCCTCGGGCGCGTACTTCCAGGCGAGGGCCCAGCGGGGCGCGCGCGAGGTGGAGCCGAGGCGGCCCTGGAGCGGGATCTCGTCGACCTTGACGACGACTCCGTCGATCTCGTGCTCCACGGAGTGGCGGTTCTCGCCGTAGTACGTGATGAACTCCCGTACTCCGTCGAGGTCGTCGACCACCTTCGCGTACCGCGTGGTCGGCAGGCCCCAGGAGTGCAGCATCTCGTAGGCCTGGGAGAGGCGGGTGAGGCTCTCGAAGCCCTCCAGGGCGCCGATTCCGTGGACCACCATGTGCAGGGGGCGGCTCGCGGTGACCCGGGGGTCCTTCTGGCGCAGTGAACCCGCCGCCGCGTTGCGCGCGTTGGCGAAGGGCTTGTCGCCGGCCTCCACCAGGCGGGCGTTGAGCTCCTCGAACTTCTCCATCGGGAAGTAGACCTCGCCGCGGATCTCCACCAGATCCGGGACGCGGTCGCCGTGGAGACGGTCCGGAATGTCCGCGATCGTGCGCACATTGGGCGTGATGTCCTCGCCCGTGCGGCCGTCGCCACGGGTCGCGGCGCGGGTGAGGCGGCCGTGCTCGTACGTCAGGTTGACCGCGAGGCCGTCGACCTTCAGCTCGCACAGGAAGTGGTACTCCGAGGTGCCCACGTCCTTGGCGACCCGCTCGGCCCAGGCCGCCAGCTCCAGGTCGCTGAAGGCGTTGTCCAGCGAGAGCATGCGCGAGCGGTGCTGGACGGAGGTGAACTCGGTCTCGTACGCGCCCGCGACCTTCTGGGTCGGGGAGTCGGGGGTGCGCAGCTCGGGATACCGCTCCTCCAGGGCCTCCAGCGAGCGCAGCAGCTGGTCGAACTCCGTGTCGCTGACGACCGGCTGGTCCTTCACGTAGTACCGGAAGCGGTGCTCCTCGATCTGCTCAGCGAGCTGCCCGTGCTGCTCCCGTGCCTCGGCGGGCAGGGAATTGGGCTGTGCGTCCTTGTCGCCGGCCACCGTGTTGTCCTCCCGTTACTCTGGGTTGTCCGCGAGGGATCTCGCCGCTCGGGCGCAGTGGGCGAGTGCCCGGCGTGCGTACTCCGGGGAAGCGCCCGCGAGTCCGCACGACGGGGTGACCGTGACCGCCTCCGCGAGAAGACCCGGATGCAGCCCCAGCCTGCGCCACAACGTCCTGACACCCATGACGCTACCGGCAGGGTCTGACAATGGACCGTCCGTCCCCGGCACGACACCGGCGAACAGCCGGGTACCGCCTTCCACCGCCTCGCCGATGACATCGTCGTCACGCTCGGTGAGCAGTGCGAAGTCGAACGAGATGGCCGCGGCCCCCGCCCTGCGCAGCAGCGCGAACGGCACGTCGGGCGCGCACGAGTGCACCACGACCGGGCCGTCGGTGTGCACCCCGACGACGTCCCGCAGCGTCGACTCCACCCGTTGCCGGTCGACGGCGCGATGGGTGCGGTAGCCGCTGGCGGACTTCACCTGGCCGCGCAGCACCGCGATGAGCGAGGGCTCGTCGAGCTGCAGCACGATCTGAGCGCCGGGCACCCGGCGCCGTACCTCCGCCAGGTGGGTACGCAGCCCCTCGGCGAGCGAGCCGGCTAGGTCCCGGCAGGCGCCGAGATCGGAGAGCGCCGCCTCGCCGCCCCGCAGCTCCAGTGCGGCGGCCAGCGTCCAGGGGCCGACGGCCTGCACCTTGAGCGGCCCCTCGTACCCCTGGGTGAACTCCTCCAGCGCGTCGAGGTCTTCGCCGAGCCAGGATCTGGCCCGCTTGGTGTCGCGCCCGGGCCGGTCCCCGATCCGCCAGCCGCTGGGCTCCACGCGCGCGTAGAGGTCGACCAACATCCCGGCGGTCCGTCCGATCATGTCCGCGCCGGGCCCCCGCGCGGGCAGTTCGGTCAGGAACGGGAAGTCCTCGAACGACCCGGTCACGGTCTTGGCGGCCTCGCGGGCGTCGCCGCCGGGCATGGATCCGACCCCGGTGGCGGGGCCCCAGGTGAAGCTCATCGTCCCGGCCGCACGGTCAGGTCGTTGACCTCCGCGTCGCGCGGCAGGTCGACGGCCAGCAGGATCGTCGTCGCGACGGACTCCGGGTCGATCCACTTCGAGGCGTCGTACTCCTTGCCCTCCTGCTGGTGGACCTTCGCCTGCATGGGGCTCGCCGTCCGGCCGGGGTAGACGGAGGTCACCCGGACTCCGTTGGCGTGCTCCTCGTGGCGCAGGGAGTCCGCGAGGGCCTTCAGGCCGTGCTTGGAGGCGGCGTACGCGGACCAGTCGGCGTGCGCGGCGAGGCCGGCGCCGGAGTTCACGAACACCACGTGGCCCTGGGCGACACGGAGTTGCGGCAGGAAGTGGCGGGTCAGCTCGGCGGGGGCGATCAGGTTGACGTTGAGCTGGTGGCGCCAGGACTTCGGGGTCAGCTCCCCGACGGGGCCGAGGTCGACCACGCCCGCGATGTGCAGGAGCGAGTCGACACGGTCGGGCAGGGACTGGTGCGAGAACGCCCAGGAGAGCTTGTCCGGGTCCGCCAGGTCGCCGACCAGGGTCCGGGCCCCGGGGAACTCGGCCGCCAGCTCCTTCGCGCGGCCCGCGTCGCGCGCGTGCAGCACGAGCTCGTCCCCGCGCGCGTGCAGACGGCGGGCGACGGCCGCGCCGATGCCGGATCCTGCCCCGGTGATCACATGTGTAGCCATGGACGCCATGCTCGCATCACTGGGTGCCAATGCCCGCGGCGGGAGCCGCTGGTGTCACAGCCTCCAGGTAGGCCAGCGCCTCCACCGGCTCCTCGGCGAAGAACACCAGGTCGGTGAGTGGGCAGGGCAGGAACCCCTCGGCCTCCATACGGCGGAACTGCGCCTTCAGGCCGTCGTAGAAGCCCGCCGTGTTGAGCAGGACGACCTGCTTCTCGGTCTTCCCGTGCTTCTTCAGCTCCAGGATCTCGGTCGCCTCGTCGAGGGTCCCGGCGCCGCCCACCATGATCACGACGGCGTCGGCCTTGGCCAGGAGCAGCGCCTTGCGCTCGGCGAGGTCCCGGGCGATCACCATTTCGTCGGCTCCCGCCCGCGCCGTGGCCGCCAGGAAGTCCACGGAGACGCCCAGCAGCCGTCCGCCCGCCTCCTGCACCCCGTCGGCGACCACCTTCATCAGCCCGACGTCGGAGCCGCCCCACACCAGCGTGTGGCCGCCCTTGCCGAGGAGTTCGGCGAACTCGCGGGCGGGACGGGTGTAGCGGTCGTCGAGGTCGGCGGCGGAGAGGAAGACGCAGATATCCATGCGCCTACGGTACGAGGGAAGAACCCGGCTCTTGCGCGCGCTGTACGGGTATGGCCAATGGACACACGATCACGATCGAAGAAGGCACGGAGCGCGTACGCGTCGTGCACGGCGACCAGGTCCTGGCGGAGAGCGACCGGCCCCTGGTGCTGCGCGAGACGGGCTCTCCCGTGCGCTATTACCTTCCGGCCGAGGACGTCCGCCTGGACCTGCTGACGACCTCCGACACCCACACGCACTGCCCGTTCAAGGGCGACGCGTCCTACTGGTCCCTGCCCGACGCCCCGGACCTCGTCTGGTCCTACCCCGACCCCAAGCCGGAGGTCGCCCGGATCAAGGACCATCTCTGCTTCTACGAAGTCGAAGTGGCGTAACCGACGAATCCCGTGCGCGGCGGCGGTCTTCCCTGGGCAGGGACAGGAGGACCGTCGCACGACGGGACCCTCTCGCGTATTAACGCCTCGGACGACTTCTTCGCTGACGCCCAGGGATTCGGAATCGGCCTGCTCAGACTGCGCCTCTCCACAGCAGCGGCTCTTCCTGGTCGAACCGCCGCTCCAGCGCCAGGGCGTCCGGCAGTGCGAGCCGCACCTCCCGCCGGAACGCCGCCCCGTGTCCTGGTACCCGTAGATGACACAGTTCGTGTACGAGAACGAGATCCACCAAGGACGCGGGCAGCTGCATCACTGCCCAGTGCACTGAGATCGCGCCCGAGGACGCGCACGCGCCCCAGCGCCGCCCCAGGTCGCCCACCGTGACCGGCGGTACGGCGACACCGACCCGCGATGCCAACGACGTCGTACGTGCCGGAAGCCACCGTCGGCCACGCTCTGTGTACCACTCGGCGATCCGCCGCCCGCCCTCGTGCGGTGTGACCGGCCGGGGCAGCTCCAGCCATCCCCGGTACAGGCGCACTCGTCGGCCGCTCTCCGCCGCGACGATCTTCAACCGGTGACGGCGTCCGAGGTACGCGAATCCGGTGCCACCGACGAGCTGCTTGACCGGCGCCTCCGCGCGATCCTGTCGGCGTCGTACCTCCTCGGCCAGCCTCGGCAGTCGGGAGCGTACGGCGTCGGCCACCGCCTGGGGCTCGGCGTCGGCGGGGACCGCGAACAGCACATCCCCGTCGGGTGTGACCTCGATGCCGAGTGTGCGGCGACGGGGGCGCACGACGACCTCCCACGCCCACTCCTCGGGAACCGGGAGGGAGGCGATCGCCTGCTGGACCGAAGCACTCACCCGGCATTCCTACCACCCGGCTCCGACATCGGACCGCCCGGCTCGGTCACTCGCTCGTCGCGTCCCCGTCCTGCTGCTCTCCGTATCTGAGGAAGTCGTCCCGCCGCTCCAGTGCCAGTTCCACGAGGTGATTCGCGAGGACGCCGGTGTCGTCCCAGTCCATGTCGAGGTGCTCCTCCAGGTAGCCGCGCAGCTGTCTGCGAACCTGGTTCTGCGCGTCGGCCATGGTGACGAAGTGCCGAGGCCGCACGAGGACCGAGATCTCGGCGGTGAGGGCCCGCGCCGCGAGTTCGATGTCTGCGCCCGGCGGTCCGGGCACCGCCCCCGCCTCTTCGAGCTGCTGCCGCAGCAGCCGGCACACCGGCCCTTCGGTCCACGGGTCCAAGCCGTCCCCGTCCTGGTCCGCGCTCTCCGCCGCGTTGATGTCCGAGACGAGCCGGGCCAGGTCGGTGGCGGCCTGCTCGAAGTCCTGGGCCATGCGCTGGACGATCGTGTCGAGGCGCTCGCTGAATTTCGTGTAGAGGGCCCGGTCGGAGCCGATCTTCGCGGTGATGTGCAGACTCACCCTGCTACTCATGTACGCGGTTCTCGCACGTGGACTCGGGTTGGCGTCGACCCGTTCCATGAAGTCCGGCGCGGAGAGTTCCACGGGCGGGATGCGCTGCTCGATCCGGGACACCTTCAGGTGGCGGGAGATGAGCTGACGCACCTTGGCGCCGTAGCGACGCGGGCTGAAGTGGTCGCGCCCGTCGAGGTAGCGCTGCCGCGCCACGTACTGGACCTCGCCGAGCAGCCGTGCCCGGTCCTCGTACGCGAGCGCGGCAGGGCGCGGGAGCACCGCGTTCAGGGCGGTGAGGAAGTCGCGCACGAGTTCGTCGAACTCGGCGCGCAGCAGCGGGTCGGCGAGGGCGGCAAGCAGGTCCTCGCGGTGCGCCTCCTCGGCGAGCGAGGTGATGCCCTGGTCCGCGAGGAACGCGGTGATCCTCTTGTCCAGGTCGCGCAACAGGGCGTCGGCCGCAATGTCGGTTCGCACCAGGAGCTGGTCGCGGTCCGGCTGCTTCTTCCTGTCCTCCTCACTGGACGGGTCGTACTCGCGAGCGAGGTGCTCTGCCGACACCTGGTCGTAGCCGAGCACCTGGCGCAGGTGGGCCTGTTCGTACTCGCCCAGGGAGCGCGCCAGTTCGGGACCGATGCCGATGTAGTCGACGACCTGACCCCACTTCTTCGCCGGGTAGGGCCGGTTGGTGCGGGCGATGGCCTGGAGCAGGTTCACACCGGAGAGCGCGCAGTCGAGGTAGAGCACCTGCTCGACGGGGGCGTCGAAGCCGGTGAGCAGCATCGACTGCACGACCAGGAAGGCGAGTGGCTCCTCTTCCGGTTCGCCGCCGTCTGCCGGTGGGCGCGCTTCCGTCTCCGTGTGCCAGGACTCGCCGTCCGACCCGGCCGTTCCCCACCCGGGGTTCTCCGTCCCGTGGGTGTCGGCGTCCCACGACGGGTCGTCGGCCGCGGCAAGCGGATCACCCAGACCCTTCTTGAATCGGGCGATGTACTTCCGCTGCTGGGACTTCGCCGTCCAGTCCTTCCAGGAGTCGGGGTCGGTCCGTCCGTTCTGCGCCTCGGAGATCACCACGGCCGCGTCGACGGAGGCGAGGAGGTCCCGGTGGTCCTGCAGGTCGAGCAGCTCGCGCTCCTCGGCGTCGGCGTGCTGCGCCGCGAAGGGGTCGTGACGCAGCGCCGGATCGAGCGCGTCCAGGCGTTCCAGCAGCCGATCACGTGCTTTGAGCAACTCGGCCCGGTACTGCACGGCCGCCTTTCGCGTCACCCCCACGATCTGCGCGCCGAACCGGTCGGGCAGTGCGAATCTCGCCCAGTGCCGCAGCATGTGGTCCGCCTTGTCCGCGATCACGGACGGCGCTTCCAGGACCTCCTTGCGGCGGGCGAACTTCTTCAGCACCCGTTCCCGCTGCTCCGGGTCGTCCGGCACCTCTTCGTCGAAGCGGAGGTCCAGCGCGGCCTGCTCGACCACTTCCAGCGGCACGCTGTACGCCTCGTACCGCACCGGGACCACGGACCCGTCCCGTTCGGCGTCGCGCAGGGTGTAGATGTCGGCGTAGCTGCCGAAGATCTCCTCGGTCGTCTTCCGGTTCTTGCTGATGATCGGTGTGCCGGTGAAGCCGACCACAGCGGCGTTCGGGAGCATCGCGCGCAGCCGGGCGTGCTGCCAGGTGGCGTGCCCCCGGTGGGCCTCGTCGACCAGGACGACAATGTCCGCGCTCGGGTTGGCGATGCGGTTGTGCAGCCGTTGTTCGGAGTCGGTCTCCTCGCCGAGCGACTCCTGTGTGCCATCGTCGACGGTGTCGTCCTTGCGTGCCTTCTGGATCATCACCAGGACCACGTCCGGTACGTCGACCTCAAGGTACGTACGGGCCCGCTTGACGCTGCCCGCCCGGTGGATCTTCTCCTCCGCCGCCCCGAGGCTCTCGCGGATCTGTTTCTCCAGGTCGAGCCGGTCGGTGACCACCACCACCTTGTGCCCGGCGAGGTCCGGGGTGCTGCGCAGGTGCCGGACCAGGAACGCCATAGTGAGGCTCTTGCCGGAGCCCTGGGTGTGCCAGACGACGCCACCGCGCTGGGCCGGTACCTCCCCGGCCGCGGTCGCAACCTGCCGGTCCCGCAGTCGCTGTGCGAGCTTCTGCACGGCGCGGAACTGCTGGTAGCGGCCGATCACCTTGACCGTACGAGGCCCTTTGCCCGCCTGGGTCGTGAAGTCCCGTACGAGGGTGAGGAGATGGGCGGGCCGCAGCGCGCCGGCGACAAGGACGTCCTGGTCGCTGAGCGGAGCCGCCGCCCGCTTCCCGGTCTCCTTCCGCACCAGTTCCTCGGACGCGGGATACACGGATCGCCAGGGCGCGAAGTTCGCCGGCTCGGCTGTCACGGTGCCGATCTCGGCGTGGTCGCGGTCGGTGGCGACCAGCACCTGGGCAAAGCGTACGAACTCCGATACGGGCGCCGGGGCGTCGACACCCGCGTATCCGATGAGCTGCTCGACCGCCTGGTCCAGGGCGGCCCGGCTGTCCGGGCCCGCCTCCTCCCCCGCTCGGGGCGTGAGCGGCGCCTTGCACTCCACGACCACCCAGGGCAGGCCGTTCACGAACAGGACGATGTCGGGTGTGACGGGCCCCGCGTTCTTCCGCTCGACCCGGAACTGGGAGACCGCCAGCAGGTCGTTCCCGCGCTTGAACTCGCCGTCCCAGTCGACGAGTCGGATGTGTTCGGGATCCCCCTTGCGCCAGCCGGGGACGGTGCGCGCGGGGATTCCGTCCCGGAGCATCCGCGTCACGTCGAGGTTCCCGGCGACACCCCGTCCGGTACGACCCTGTCCGCGGCCGGTACCGAGGACGCGGGCGGCGAGGTGGTCGAGCTGGGCGTCCGACAGCCAAGTCCCGCCACCGGGGCGTGGGTTGATCCGGGCTACGGCATCACGAAACCGGTCCGGGTATACAACGTCGGTGAACGCGGCGCGCTCGGAGGCCCGCACATCGGTCGCCGTACTACTCCCCGGCGGTGCACCCCGCAGGTGCTTCCACCCCATCGCCACCAACTGGTCGATCAGCGGCTTCTCGCTCTTGTCGTACTCCGGCTGACTCAACGCCGGCCTCCCCGCCCCGCCCGTCACCGTCTGTCCCGCGCACCCCCGAAAGAGGTAACCGGAACTCTACCGGTGCGGGCGGGACGGACGAGGTGGGCGGGCGCCACCGGGTGCAGGACCTCCTTCGTCAGTCGTGCACCGGAGTGCCGTAGACGGGGAGAGCGGCCGTGGTCAGTTCCCCTCCCAGCTCCGGGGGCAGCGGGACGGACTCCCCGTACTTGCCGTGTACGACGCCCTTGTACTCTCCGTCCCCAGGCCGGGTGAACAGCGACCAAGTACCCGTACGGGGATCGATCTGCAGAAGGCGGGAGACACCCGCGTCGGCGTACCAGGCGGTCTTCTCGTTGATGCCTTTCAGCCGCTCGTTCGGTGAGATGACCTCTACGGCCAGCTCCACCGCGTCCCCGTCCAGCAGCCAGCCGTCCTCGTCCTTGAACGCGCGTGGGCCGATGGTGAGGTCCGGGGTCGAGTAGTCGTCCGGGTCGCCGGGCATCGGGACGGACACGTTCTCGAAGGCCTCGTGTGCGGCTGCGAGCCCCGGACGGATCGCGTCGCGCAGGTCGATGATGATCCCGGCGTGCTTGCCGCTCGGGCTCGGAGACATCACGAGAGCTCCCCCGATGATCTCGACGCGCGCGCCCGTGATCTGTTCGAGCTGCTCGGCCGCCTCGCGCAGATGCCCGCGGCGGACGGGGATGGGGTGGCGGGCCAGACCTCCCGACATCGGTCCTCCTTGGTCTGCGGTGCGTCAGCTCTGCGGTGCGCCAGTGCCTCCGCCTTCACTGTACTCACGACCGGAACGGCGGCACGGGACACGGCCGGGAGGGTGCCACGACTCGCGGCGCTCAGCCCGCCCGGTGCCGTGGTTCGCGGGTCTCCGAAATCAAACGGTGGATCGTCGCGGGATTGGCAGATCTGGGCCACGTATGACCTCGACGAGGCCTGGTCACGGGCTGCGAGAACTGGCCCAAATCTGCCAATCATCGTCCTGGACGACAGCCACAACCGCCCTGTCGCTGGGGCGCGCAGCTCAGCTTCGAAGACCCGGGTCGCCGTCACGCCGCCGCGAGGGCGGGCGGCGGCGGGCCGTCTCCCCGGTCCAGCGAGAGTTCGAACCAGATCGTCTTGCCGAGGCCCAGCCGCTCGTACGGGCTCGCGGTCACCGAGCATCCGCCCCAGCGGTCGGCGACCGCGTCCAGGATCAGCAGCCCACGTCCGCCGTCCGCGCCGTCGGACGGCACCGGTCCGGGTTCCGGGAGGTCGGGGCTCATGTCGTGGACGATCACGCGTAATACCGGATACCGCCATTGCAGCTGCACGGCGGCTGGGCTTTTGGTGTGCCGCACGGAGTTCGTCGCCAGTTCACTGGCCAACAGCTCGGCACGGTCGGTGAGTTCGTCGAGACCGTGGGCTGTCAGCACGGCCCGGAGGGTAATCCGGACGATACGGGGGCTGCGCGGGTCACGGGGGAAGCGGAGTTCGTACTGCCAGGGGGTGGTGAAGGGGAGGGGGGCGGGGTGGTCGGGGAGGTGAAGTGACGGTGGGGGTGGTTTATGGGTGTTGTACGTGGTTGGGGGTGCGGGCGGGGTGGGGGGCCTGTCTGGGGCGTGTTTCGGGGGGTGGCTTGAGGGGTGGTTCGGGGTGTGGTTCGGGGTCGGACTCACGGGCACCTCCTGGGGTGCGTGTGTCGTGGAGTGGTGTGTGGTCGTTGGGTGTTGCGGTGGTTGGCCACGAGCGTTCGCGCCCGGTCCGGTGGCATTGCCGGGGCCCTGCCTCCTGGGTGGCAGGGGATGCGGTGCGCTTCCGGCCGGGGAGGCGGAACGAGTGGTGCGAGTCACACCGTAGAGGAATGCGGACTCACAGATGAGTCATAAATCTCTAACGAGTGAAAAAATCACAGGCTCACTGGACGCTTGTTGGTGCCATTGCCAGACTGTTCGCGCGCACGAGAGAGGACCCATGGCTCAACGAAACGCCCCCACAGGCCGCCACCGACGTCTGGCCATGGAGATGCGCCGGATGCGCGAGCAGGCCGGCATCTCCATTCAGGAAGCTGCCGCGTTGCTCGGCTCAGATCGCACAATGGTCTCCAACATCGAGGCGGGCCGCACGGGCCTCAGCGACGAGCGCGTGCGGCAACTGGCCAGCCACTACAAGTGCCCCGATCCAGCGCTGGTAGAAGCACTCGCAGCGCTGACAGGGCCGCGGCGAGCCCGTCACTGGTGGGACGAGTACCGAGGCAAGCTCCCTGAAGGACACCTCGAAGTCTCGGAAGTTGAGCACTACGCCACCCGTATTCGCACCGCACAGACCGTCCACCTGCCTGGCCTGTTCCAGACCGAGGACCATGCGCGGGCGATCTTCGAGTTCGCTGTGCCGAAGTTGCGGCGACTGGAGGTCGAGCTACGAGTCGAGCACCGGCTCAGACGACAGGCCATCCTCGACGGGAACAGCCCGACGCCCTACTTGGGAATCATTCACGAGGCCGCCCTACGCCTTGAGTACGGCGGCCGGGACGTCGCACGCGCCCAACTGGAGCACCTCGCGGACGCCGCCGATCGTGACAACGTGACACTGCTCGTGCTTCCGTTCAGCGTTGGAGCCTTCTACGGGGCAGGGCAGTCAATCCTCTACGCGGAGGGGGAAGTTCCGCAGTTGGACACAGTTCAGCTCGATGCCCCACTGGGAGCGGACTTTGTGGATGCCCCGACTCCGTTGGCGAACTATCGTTCCCTGCTGGACCTGATGGAGCAGTCGGCACTGTCCCCTGACGAGTCGCAGAAGTTCATCCGGTCCATAGCACGCGAACTGTGAGAGGACTGGGCACGTGACCGAGGGCAAGTGGCAACGTTCGTCGTTCTCCCCGGACGGCGGCAACAACTGCGTCGAGGTCGCCGCCACCGCCCACGGAATCGCACTCCGCGAGAGCGACTCCCCCGCGGAGGTCATCGCCACCGACCAGGGCGCCCTGCGAGCGCTCATATGTGAGCTGCGCGCGCAGGGTAGTTGACACCGCCCCAAGCCTGAGCACCAGGGAACGCGCCTCGACTACGCCGCCTCTGCCGAAGCCACCTCAGGTACACGCACGCGCCCAGCGAGGAGGTCCTCGACCACTCCCTGCTGAACAGAACGCAACTTAGCGATCTGCCGCCGCGTGGCCTCGGCACGCTTCCGGCTCACCCGTACCGCCTCGACGACGTCGCGCTGCTGCTCAGTGGGAACATTCGGCACCAGCAACTGATGGACGGCCGCCTGGCTGATGTTCTTCATGCTGGCACTCGTGCCCGTGGCCCGCGCCTTCACCTGGCTGCGGACACGAGGGCTCAGCAGTGCCAACTCGATGAATCCGGGATCCGCGACTTCTTCGTTGGGAACGAGCCTCAGCGTCTTGTCACTGAGCATGAGCCGCGGCGGTGGCGTGTGTGCGATACAAGCCAAACCCACGAGGGCTTCAGTGTTGGCCCGCGTCATGAGGAGGTCGCCGCTCCGGACCTCGTACTGCGGATTGATGAGGCCGGAGTCCCGGATGACTTTGTTCTCCGCCGCTTTGAACCAACCGGCCTGTACCGCACTCACTTTAAGGACACCCCACTCCGCGTCCCCTGCCGGGGTGTCCTCCGCCAACGGGCTCTTGCCCGCCTCGATTCGTTCGAGCCAGGAACCGAGCGGGACCGTGCTGGGGGCAGCCGCCATTGCCCCGGCAACGATGGCTTGCTCGGCCACCGCCAGCTTGCTCAGTACTCGCTCCAGCGCGGTGATCCGCCGTTCGAAGGCGGCATGGGCGGCGACGACCTGGCGCTGCTCTTCCAACGGCACGTCGGGGACCCTGAGTGCCTTCACAGCCGACTGCGGGAGCTGGAACTGCCCGCTCGAACCGCGCATCGACATCCGGATCTGACGCCGGGCATCGATGGAGTTCAACAACAACCCGAGGAATCCGGGGAGTACCCGACCCTCCGCAGGAACCAGTCTGAACATCAGGTCCGAGAGCAGTAGTTGGGATGCGGCTCCGCGCACTACCAGTGCAGCCCCGACGAGATGCTGTGCGCCATTGACCCGCACCGCAAGCACGTCACCGTCGTTCACCTCCAAGCGCGCAGGCGGAGCAGTCTGCGAAGCCATCCTCTTCGCCTGCTCGGTCGTGAAGCGCCCTGAGGACATCGCACTGAGCCTGAGTACGCCCCACTCGCCGTCCGCCGGGGCCACGGCCTGGGTGCCACCAGCAATACCAACTTCGATTCCTGCCAGGAGCGTGCCCAGCCGAACCTCACCGCGCATAACCCAGCCCCCTAAGCCACTCCCCCAGCTCCCGCTCCGCCCCCGTGCTCTCGCTTTCCAGGTCGGTCAACGACACCGCATACTTGTCCACCCACCGCCGGAACGCCGCCACGATCTCCCGGCGCCCCGCAGCCACCGCCGCGTCAAGCCGAGCCGACAGGTCACCGTTCAGAACCCGCAGCACCACGTCCTCCGCGCCACCGTCCGCCGTCACAGCCACGGCGGCCGCCGCACGCAGGTCGGGCAGGAAACGGTCGTCCAGAGCCTTGCGTTTCTTTCGGGCCGCGGCCAGTTCCTTCTTGCGGGTGGTTACCGCATTCTCCAGGCGGGCCAGCTCCTCAGGGGTGACGGGTGCCGCCTCCTCCGACTCGATGTCCACGTCCGAGGACGCGTCCTCCTCCTCGTCCCCGTCAGCGCCTCCGGCGCCCTTCGCCTCCGCGACCGCGTCCACCGCCGCCCGGTGCGCCACGTCCGCAGCGGAGACCGCCTTATCCGCGTCGGCCACCGCGTCGAGGAACTCGGGGATCAGCGCCCGTACCACCGGGTGGTCCATGGCGCGGCGGCGGTCCGCCGTCGAGGAGGTCCCCTTGCGCGATGGCTTGTCCTCGTCCCCGTCGCCGCCCGGCGATTCAGGGACCACAGGATCGACGATCGCCTCGACCGAGTCGACCCAGCCTTCCAGGACGCGCTCGAAGCCGCCCGCGGCAAGGGCCTTGAGGTCGTAGCGGGACTCGTTCCACCAGTCGGCGACGATGCCCGACGTCGTGAACTCGTCCAGGACTCCCACCGCGCCGATTGCCTCGGTGAAGCCGTCGAGCAGTCCGCTGCGCAGCTTCATGAGCCGCTGGTCGGTCGCCAGCTCGGCGAAGAGCGGGGAGTGCCCGGCCCACCACTTCTCGTACACCGTCCGCAGCTGCCGCTCCTTCGCCGCCGCAAGTGCGGGGATACGGGCCGCCGTCGCCTCCGGGCCTTCGGGCAGGAAGTCGTAGTAGCCAGGGTCACCGGCCAAGAAGTCGTAGCGGTTCGGGTCTCCGGTCAGAAGGTCCTGGTAGTCAGGGTTCCCGGCCCGCTCGGCGAACAGCGCCGGCGCCTCGACCCCGTATGCGTCGAAGAGTCCGGCCTTCCCCGCGACCTCGGACTTCGGCACCCCGCCGTACAGGTGCGCCCGTACGTCCTGCGGCTCGGCCGCCGGTGAATTGTCCACCCAGCGGCGGATGTTGAGATTGGCGTCGGCGGCCAGCAGGTCCTCGACCTTCACCGCCCGGGAGTAGCCGGGGATCTCGCGCCACTCCTTGAAGACGCCGACGATCTTCTCGACGTGTTCGGGGCGGAGTTCGTTCTGGTTGCGGCCCGCCGTGTACTCACGGTCGGCGTTGATGAACAAGACCGACTTCTCGCGGCCCTGGCGCTTCTGCTGGGGGCGCCGCAGCACCAGTACGCAGGCCGGGATGCCCGTCCCGTAGAACAGGTTCGGGCCGAGGCCGATGACCGCCTCGATACAGTCGTCGCGGAGCAGCGCCTCGCGGATCTCCCGCTCCTTGCCGCCCCGGAACAGAACGCCGTGCGGCATGACGGTCGCCGCCACACCGTGCGGTTCCAGCACCGAGATCATGTGCTGGACGAACATCAGGTCGGCCTTCTTGCCGCTCTCCGGTGCCCAGCCCCAGGACATTCGTTCGCCGTGGGTGGCGTCGGCCTTGGCGACGAGGTCCGCGTCGTAGTTGAGCGAGAAGGGCGGGTTGGACAGAACCTTGGAGAAGGTGCGCAGGCGCTTGGTGCCCGGGTCGAAGTGCAGCGGCTCGGCGAGGGTGTCGCCGTGCTCCAGCTCGAAGAGACGGATGCCGTGCAGCACCATGTTCATGCTGGCCATGGACCAGGACGGGCCGTTCTTGTCCTGGCCTGCGAGGGAGAGCTCGTCCGGGTTGCCGCCGTGCTCCTCGACGTATTCGCGGGCGGCGATCAGCATGCCGCCGGAGCCGGCGCACGGGTCGTAGACGGTCTCCATCGGCTTCGGGTCGACGAGCCGCACCATCATCCGCACCACCGAGCGCGGGGTGTAGAACTCGCCGCCCTTCTGCCCGGCCGAGTCCGCGAACCTGCCGAGGAGGTACTCGTACGCCGCCCCCAGCATGTCGGGGAACTCGAAGTCCTCGTTGCGCAGCCGGTAGAGGCTGAAGTGGCGGATGAGGGTCTGCAGTTCGGCGGGCGAGAAGCGCGGCTTGGTCCCGACGACCTCGCTGAACTCGATGTGCGAGGTGACGCCCGCCAAGCGGTCGTTGCCCTGCTGGAGGGCGGCCAGTGCCTGGTCGAGACGCTCGCCCACGCGGACTCCGGTGAGGTACGCGATCCCGGGCGCTGGATCCTCGGGGGTCTCCGGGTCGTGGTGCGGGCCCTTCCACCAGCGGGCTCGCGGCGGCACGTAGAAGACAGAGGTGTACGTCTCGGGGTCATTGGCCCTCTGCAGCGCCTTGCCCTCGTCCTTCGTGCGGTCCAGCGCCGCGTTGTAGACCCGCTCCCACTCCGGCTGGAACTCGTCCGAGGCCCGCTTCAGGAACAGCATCCCGAAGATGAAGTCCCGGTACTCGGAGGCGTCCATCCGGCCGCGCAGGATGTCGGCGGCGGCGAACAGATGCCGCTCCAGTTGGGGCAAGGTGAGTCTGGCCAACGCGGCAGTCCTCTGTCGTGACGGAATGGGTGGAAGGTGCCAAGGCAGCCTAGACGCCCGACCGTCCCTGGCGGTAACCGCCGGGGACGGGGTCTCGCAGTCGGCGCGCGGGGCTGGTGGGAGACGGAGCTCCAATGCCGGGTGCGCGGCGTCAGTCGGCGTCGGCTGTGATGCCGAGGCTCTCCAGCAGGCGCCACACGTCAGTGGACGGGTCGCGCTTCAGCACCTCGCAGTCCAGTGCGTGGCCGGAGCGGGCCGCCCACTTGCGGGTGGACTGGGGCAGATAGTCCGGGTTGCCTGGGTCATCCCGATCCACCGGCTTTGTCACGCGCTGGTTGGCCTTGCACGAACCGTGTTCGCACTGTGTCACCAGACCCTTGGCATGTCCGATGGCAGCCCCAACCTTGCCTTCCAGCGCCCTCCGGCGGGACTCGTCGAGGCCCTTGCCTCCGCCCGGCTTGTCGAACCGCCTGAAGGCCGGGTGGGCCTTGCGCAGCTTCTCGTGAACGTTGTCGCTGCTCTTGCCTTGCCGTCCGCTGAGCTGCTGGAAGTGCAGCAGCAGCCACAGATCGAAGGACGGATGGGAGTAGCAGACCTCGGTACTGTCCTCCGCGGCTTCTTTCAGCGCCTGCGGGATGTCGTGGTGGTCGTCCCGGTCGAAGAGGGCCCAGGTCTCACACCCTTCCACCGCCTTGTCCCGCACCGCCGCGACAGCTCGCGACGGGGTGTACCCGTTGCCCTTCTTCACGGGGTGGATCATGAAGCGCTGCGGTACGCCATAACTTCCGTCCCCGAAGCGCTTGTTGAGATAGTTCAGGTAGTCGGGCTCCGTGGACTCGCCCTCGCAGGCGACATACAGCACCCGTTGTGCCTTCGATTCGGAGGGCTCCGGCAGCCGTGGCGGCTCCAGCGGCTGCTCCTCGTCCTTGTTGCTCCTGCGCTTGCGCTTCCTGCTCCCCTGGTGCTGCTGTCCGCCCCACTCGCTCACGCTGTCGCCTTCGCCTCCTGCCAGGACAGTTCTCGTGCGATCTCACCGGTCGTGACGCGCGGCACTCCTCCGTACTTGCCACGCAGATAGCCCCGCTCCAGGTCTTCGCCCTCGGCCGGGTGCGCGGCGGTCAGCGGGTACAGCTCTGTCGTGCCGGACTTGCTCTTCGTGGTGATCCACACCTGATCGCGGCCGAGGGGCCGGTCCAGGACCGCACTGCCCAAGAGGGTGGCGTCGTGCGTGGTGAAGATCAGCTGCGCTCCGTTCGGATTGGAGTGCGGGTCCTGGAAGAGCCGTACGACCTCGGCGGCAAGCGTCGGGTGCAGGCTGGAGTCCAGCTCGTCCACGAGCAGAGCCGAACCACTGTCCAGCACGCTGAGCATCGGGCCGAGGAAGGCGAACCAGGCGTGGGTGCCGAAGGACTCCTCGGTGAGGAAGTCCAGGGGGATGTCCGTGCCGTCCGCCGTGCGGTGACGGAGCCGGACCTCGCGCGTCTGCGGATTGAGGTCCAGGCCGGCCACACCCAGATCGGCCGCCTCCAGCAGCCTCAGCAGCCGCTCGCGGTACTCCTTGCTACGGCGGCCTTCGGTGATCAGACGATGCGTCCAGTCCGTACGTGCCGCGATGTCGGCGCCGGGAGTCACCAGCCACAGGTTGTCGAGGAACCAGCGGTGCACGGCCGACAGTTGGGGGTCGTTCAGGGTGGCGGCGGTGGAGAGGAAGAGCGCGTCCGGGCGGGTCAGCTCGACGAGGACGTCACGTTTCCCGGTGAAGCCGCCGCTCCGGGAGAAGACGAACTCGCCCCCCTCGCTGTCAGGCCGCTCCGCCTCCCGGTCGAACCAGACGTCGCGTTCGCCACCCGGGTAGGCGTGCAGCCATTCGGCTTCTACGCGTTCGTCGGAGAGTTCGTAACCGTAGGTGAACCGGACCGGCGCTCTGCCGCGTGCCCCGCCCATCAGCAGGTCGACCTCGAAGAGGCTGGTCTCCTCAGCACAGGACGGATCGAGCTTGAAGGGCTCACGAGGCACGCCGGGCGACTTGGTCCAGTCGGCGAAGGAGGTACGGACGGCCGAGCGCATGTCGCGCAGGGCGCGCAGCAGATTTGTCTTGCCGGAGGCATTGGCCCCGAATACGCCCACCACGGGCAGGGCCGTCACGGTGCGGTCCTTGTAGCGCAGGCCGGTATCGCGAGCCGCGCCTTGATCGTCGTCGGCCGTCCCGATCAGTGACAGCGCGCACTCGTCGCGGAACGAGCGGTGATTGGCCACTCGAAAGCGCAGGAGCACCTTCGACCTCCTGACGGGACGGGGAGGCCCCGCCTCGAACGTACTGGTGCGGACCCTCCGCAGGTGCACCCTATGGCGCACCGATGGCCGGTGCCAGCGGGTCCTTGAGATCAGGCGACAGTCGCCGTCGCGCGCGTGGTCGTCGCGATCGTCGCCGAGCCCACCACGCGTGTGCCGTCGTACAGGACGATCGCCTGGCCGGGGGCGACCCCGCGGACCGGCTCGGTGAACGTGACCTCGAGCTCGCCGTCGACCAGTTCGGCAGCGACCTCCGTCTCGCCTCCGTGGGCGCGGAGCTGGGCGGTGTAGGTGCCCGGCCCAGTGGGGGCGGCGCCGCACCAGCGGGGCTTGACGGCGGTCAGCCCACTGACGTCCAGGGACGCCGCGGGACCCACCGTCACCGTGTTGTTCACCGGCGAGATGTCCAGGACGTAGCGCGGCTTGCCGTCCGCGGCCGGGGTGCCGATGCGCAGCCCCTTGCGCTGGCCGATCGTGAAGCCGAACGCGCCCTCGTGGGAGCCGACGACCGCCCCGGACTCGTCGACGATGTCGCCCTCCGCCTTGCCCAGGCGGTTCGCCAGGAAGCCCTGGGTGTCGCCGTCGGCGATGAAGCAGATGTCGTGCGAGTCGGGCTTCTTGGCGACGGCCAGGCCCCGGCGCTCGGCCTCCGCGCGGATCTCGTCCTTCGTCGTCACCGTGTCACCCAGCGGGAACAGCGCGTGGGCGAGCTGGCGGTCGTCGAGGACCCCGAGGACGTACGACTGGTCCTTGGCCATGTCCGAGGCGCGGTGCAGCTCGCGCGTGCCGTCCTCGTTGACGATCACCTGGGCGTAGTGGCCCGTGCAGACCGCGTCGAAGCCGAGGGCGAGCGCCTTGTCGAGCAGGGCGGCGAACTTGATCTTCTCGTTGCAGCGCAGACACGGGTTGGGAGTGCGCCCGGCCTCGTACTCGGCGATGAAGTCCTCGACCACGTCCTCGCGGAAGCGCTCGGCGAGGTCCCACACGTAGAACGGGATGCCGATGACGTCGGCGGCGCGGCGGGCGTCGCGCGAGTCCTCGATGGTGCAGCAGCCTCGCGCGCCCGTGCGGAACGATTGCGGGTTGGCGGAGAGCGCGAGGTGCACGCCCGTCACGTCGTGACCGGCTTCCGCCGCGCGGGCGGCGGCGACGGCGGAGTCCACGCCGCCGGACATGGCGGCGAGGACGCGGAGGGGGCGGGGGCTCTGCGAGATCTCAGTCATAGCCCCTCCAGAGTACGGGGCCGCGGGAACCGAAGTCCGCGGGTATCCGTTGACGATCGCAACGGAGCCCGCTGCGGGACGGGCGGGCACGATGAACGGGGGCGGACGCCATGAGTGGGGCCGCGGAGAACACCGAGAACACAGGCACCAAAGGCAACACAGGCGACTCGGGAACCACCGAAGCCACAGGAAGCGTGGGAACCAGGGAGACCGTAGCCGGCACAGGGACCACGGGAACCACGGAAGCCACGGGGGCTGTGGGCACCACGGGGACCACGGGAACCACGGAAGCCACGGGGGCTGTGGGCACCACGGGGATCACTGGAGCCGGGGAATCCACCGGGAGCAGCGGGGGCGGCGTGGGCGCGAACGGGACCAAGGGGCGTGCCCGCCGGGACCACGACCGGCGGATCGGACGGCGGACGCTGCTGATCGGCGGGGCCGCGGCCGCCGTGGGCACGGCGGTGCTCGCGCGCGGTGAGCTCGCGCATCTGTGGTGGCGACTGCCCGGCGTCGAAAAGCCCCGGGTGGCGGGCGCCGTCGACTTCCGGGGTGCGCAGTGGGTGGCCGCCTCGTCGGCGAACTGGCGGCGGGCGGACCGGCCCGACGACTACGGGATAGACCGGGTCGTCATCCATGTCACCCAGGGCAGCTACCGGAGCGCCGTGAAGGTCTTCCAGGACCCCGCGCACGCCGCGGCCGCGCACTACATCGTGCGCAAGGACGGGCACATCACCCAGATGATCCGCGAGCTGGACGTGGCCTTCCACGCGGGCAACCGGGAGTACAACGAGCGGAGCGTCGGCATCGAGCACGAGGGGTTCGTGGAGCAGGCCTCGTCCTTCACGGACGCGATGTACGCGGCCTCGGCGCGGCTGACGGCCGCGATCTGCGGGCGGTACGACATTCCCGTGGACCGTACGCACATCATCGGGCACGTCGAGGTGCCCGGCACGGACCACACGGACCCCGGGCGGTACTGGGACTGGGACCGGTACATACGGCTCGTACGACAGGCGCGCACCGCGGCGCAGCCGACGCGCACAGCCGGGGCGTAGCCGACAGAGAGCGCTTCCCCCGCCTGGTCACAGACAAGGGCGCGGCAGGCCCGGGTCACCGAATCGTGATGCTGTGAGGCCCCTTCCGGGACGCGTGTGTCCGTTGCGTCCCGTGCGGCCGATGTGACCAGCGACACGTCAACTCTCGCTGTTTCCAGGCGGGTTGACAGCGAGCCGATCCTGACTTTTAGTCATCGGATTTCACAGCGAAGACGGCGTTCTCCTAACTCGACCCAAGTCCTTACACAGCCCTTAGGTCGAGAGTCCAGCGCCATGACGCACACCACGCAGCCCGCCTCCGGTGCGGGCAAGGACAAGGACCAGTCAAAGACCAAGGGCAAGGGCATGCACCGCCGCAAGTTCCTCGGCGGGATGGCCGGAGCGGGCATCGCGGCGGTGACCGCCGGCGGCACGGCCATCGCCTTACTGACGAACGCGACGCAGAACAAGGCGCACGCCGCGGGCACCACGCTGACCATCCCCGACCTCCTGGAGGGGACCACCACGGACGGCACCACGACGTTCACCCTGGAGGCGAAGGCCGGCACCAGCGAGGTGCTCAGCGGAGTGACCAGCACGACCGCGGGCTACAACCAGTCGTTCCTCGGCCCCACCATGAAGTGGACCTCCGGCGACACCGTCCTGCTGAACATCACCAACAGCCTCACCGAGGACACCACCGTCCACTTCCACGGCGCGCACGTCCCGCCCAGCATGGACGGCGGCCCGCAGAACTCCTTCGCCGCGGGGAAGACCTGGTCGCCCACCTTCACGGTCAAGGACGAGGCCAAGACGCTCTGGTACCACCCGCACGCCCTGGGCACCACGGCCGAGCAGGCCACCCACGGCCTCGCGGGCATGATCATCGTCGAGGACGACTCCGACGCCTCCGCGGCCCTGCCCAGCACCTACGGCACCGACGACATTCCGATCATCCTGCAGTGCCTGGCCACCGACAGCGCCGGAGACATCAAGTACAACCTGGCCGGCTACCTCACCAACGGTCTGAGCTTCCCGCTGCTGTGCAACGGCACGAACGTCGACGACACCACGCTCTCCTTCACCGCCACCAAGAAGCGCACCCGCTTCCGGCTGCTCAACGCCTCGCCGTCCGACATCATCACCGTCCAGCGCAGCGACGGCGGCACGCTCACCCAGATCGCCACCGACCAGGGGTATCTGACCGAGGCCACCGAGGTGGCGTCGATCCGGCTGGTGGCGGGCGCACGCGCCGAGTTCGTGATGGAGCTCAGTGACGCGGTGACCCTGGAGGCCGTGGTGACGACGGGCTGGGTGCGCGGCGGCAGTGGGACGTACGAGTTCCTGACCGTCACGCCGGACGCCTCGGACACTCCGGAGACCCTGCCGACCCTCAACACCATCACCCGGTACGACACCAGCGACTTCACCGCCCGGACGATCACGCTCGGCCAGAGCGGCGCGACGATGACGATCAACGGCTCCGCCGGGACGAGCATGTCCTCGATGGCGATGATCAGCACCACCCTGGGTGCCGAGGAGGTGTGGACGGTCAAGAACAGCACGCAGCTTGAACACTCGTTCCATCTGCATGATGTGCCGTTCCAGCTGATCTCCATCAACGGGGAGGATCCGACGGGCGTCCAACTGGGCTGGTACGACACGTTCGAGGTGGTCGGCGGCGGCTCCATCGAGATCGCGATGAAGTTCACCGACTTCTCGGACGACACCTACATGTACATGCTCCACTGCCATCTGCTGCAACACGAGGACGAGGGCATGATGGCCTCTCTGATGGTGACGGACAGCTAGGGTCTGTCCGGCCCTGCGGGCGGGCGTGGGAGTGTCAGGTCAGACCTGCCGTCCGCGCCCGCTCCACCGCCGGGCCGATCGCCTTGGCCACCGCCGCTACGTCCGCTTCCGTGGAGGTGTGGCCCAGGGAGAAGCGCAGGGTGCCGCGGGCCAGGTCGGGGTCGGTGCCGGTGGCCAGCAGGACATGGCTGGGCTGGGCCACACCGGCCGTGCACGCGGAGCCCGTGGAGCACTCGATGCCCTGGGCGTCCAGCAGGAGCAGCAGGGAGTCGCCCTCGCAGCCCGGGAACGTGAAGTGCGCGTTGGCGGGCAGCCGGCCCCCGGTCGCCGGGTCGCCGCCGAGGATGGCGTCGGGCACGGCCGCGCGTACGGCGTCGACGAGGTCGTCGCGCAGGGCGCCGATCTCCCGGGCGAACCACTCGCGCTGCTCGGTGGCGAGCCGCCCGGCGACCGCGAACGAGGCGATGGCGGGTACGTCGAGGGTGCCGGAGCGCACATGCCGCTCCTGGCCGCCGCCGTGCAGCACGGGTACGGGGGTGTACTGACGGCCCAGCAGCAGGGCCCCGATGCCGTACGGGCCGCCGATCTTGTGGCCGGAGACCGTCATCGCGGCGAGGCCGGAGGCGGCGAAGTCGACGGGCACCTGACCGAAGGCCTGGACGGCGTCGGCGTGCAGCGGGATCCCGAACTCGGAGGTGACGTCGGCCAGTTCGCGGACCGCCATGACCGTGCCGATCTCGTTGTTGGCCCACATGACGGTGACGAGGGCGACGTCGTCGGGGTTGCGGGCGATGGCCTCGCGCAGGGCGTCCGGGTGGACGCGGCCGTAGGAGTCGACGGGCAGGTACTCGACCGTGGCGCCCTCGTGTTCGCCGAGCCAGTGGACGGCGTCGAGGACCGCGTGGTGCTCGACGGGGCTCGCGAGAACCCGGGTGCGGGCCGGGTCGGCGTCGCGGCGGGCCCAGTACAGGCCCTTCACGGCGAGGTTGTCGGCCTCGGTGCCGCCGGAGGTGAAGACGACCTCGCTGGGGCGGGCGCCGAGGGACTCCGCCAGGGTTTCCCGGGCTTCCTCGACGGTCCGCCGGGCGCGGCGGCCGGCGGCGTGGAGGGAGGAGGCGTTGCCCGTGATGCTCAGCTGGGCGGTGAGTGCCTCTACCGCCTCGGGGAGCATCGGCGTGGTCGCGGCGTGGTCGAGGTAAGCCATGATGGGCCCGATTCTACGGGCCGTCCGCGCACGGCCTCGGCCCCCGTCGGGGTGGCCGCCTGTCGGCCCCTCGTTCCACGGTGGATCAACGCCTCGTTCGGTGGCGGCTCAGAAGTTCCAGGACACCGTGCTGTCGAACTGCATGAACGCCGCCAGCACCAGGAGATCGGCGATGCCGAGACCCAGGCCGAGGAAGGCACGGCCGCGGCGGGCGGTACCGCGCCAGAGGGCGGCGGAGGCCAGGGCGATGGCGATCGGGCCCAGGAAGACGTTCAGGACCAGCAGGCCGAGGAGGCCGAGGATGAAGGAGGCGACGGCCATGCCGTCGGCGTCCTTGGTGGCGGTCCTGCGCGCGGCCGCGCTGCGCGTGGCCGTACCGGCCGTGGGCGCGGTGGTGAGGTCGGTTCGCTCGGTGAGTTCCATGACGTGAGTCAGCTCCCAACGATCAGTTGGTGGAGGTGTGGCGCCGGCGGGCGTTGCGCTCGCGGACCGCGAAGACGGCCAGCCAGACGCCGATGACGACCGCGGCGACGAGGGTGACGGGCAGCGGGGCGTGGGCCACGGAGCCCATGACGACACCCAGCAGCAGGAGGGCGGCGACGAGGAACAGCATGAGGTGCCTCTCGACGGTGAACCCCGATTGTTACGGGGACTTGACGACTCAGTGAACGCTTGTAGTAACACTTGTTCACTGACTCCAGAGTCTAGCGCGTCACCCGGCTTTCCAATTACGGAGAACAGTTGTTAACTGCATGGCATGAGTCACACTCTCGGCCTCCGACAGGCCCAGAAGCAGAAGACCCGCCAGGCGCTCCTGGACGCGGCGTTGGAACTGCTGGAGGAGCAGAGCCTGAGCAGCCTGGGTCTGCGTGAGGTCACCCGTGCCGTCGGAGTCGCGCCGACCGCCTTCTACCGGCACTTCCGCTCGACGGAGGACCTCGGCGTGGCACTGGTCGAAGAGGCGCTCGGCAGTCTGCACCCGATGATCGGGGACACGGTCTCCGCGACCGGCGACAGCGAGGAACGCATCGGGCGCGCGGTCGACCTGATCGCCCACCATGTCGAGACCCACCCCGCGCACGTCCGTTTCATCGCGCGCGAGCGGCACGGCGGGGTCCAGCCGGTGCGGCAGGCGATCAGGGAGCAACTGGAGCGGTTCGCCGAGGAGGTGAAGGCCGAACTGGCCAAGCACCCCGAGTCGGAGGGGTGGAGCGACGACGATCTGCTGATGCTCGCGGGGCTGTACGTCGACCAGATGCTGATGACGGCCTCGCTCTATCTGGAGGCACTGGAGGCGTCCGAGGAGGAGCGGGAGCGGGTGGCCCGCGTCGCGACCCGCCAGATGCGGCTGATCGCCATCGGCCGCCGCAACTGGCTGGGGTGACGCACCCGTTCACCGACGAACGGGGGTGACGCACCCGAACATCGAGTACGTCACCGTTCCTCTGGACTGAGCAGGAGTGAGTCTGCTCAGCCGCACGCCCCGAACGGTCTTGGGCGTACTGGTCCCCGGCGTACTCAACCCCGGGGCGGCGACACGCATCCTGTGCGTGGTCCGGGCCCGGGAGGTCGGTTCCCTGCGCGACCTGGCCACATGGGTACGGCCAGAGGCGACGGGGAGGCCCTGAACCATCACTCCGGTGGAGCAGGGGCCCCGCACGCCGACACCGCACCCGGCGTCCCAGATCGCACGATCACGCTAACCCGGACGGCCCAGTACGCCGCAAGCCCGGAAGCCGACCATCACACGATCGAGCTAAACCGCCCTCACACACGCTCCCCGGCAAACAGCTGACAACCCCCGAGAGGACCGGGACCGGCTCAGCCCTGTGCCGCCTGCTGACTGGGCCGGCCGCCACCGCCCGGGCCGCCGCCACAGCCACCCTGGCCGCCCCCCTGACCTCCGCCCTGGCCACCGCCTGGACCGCCGGTCGGCATGCCCGAGGGACCGCCGGAGGGCATCTTGCCGGTGGGCATGTTCGACGGCGTCCCGGAGGGCGAGCCGGTGGGCTTCCCGGAGCCCCCGCCGTTCGGCATGCCCGACGGGCCCCCGCTCGGCATGCCCGACGGCCGCTGACAGTTCTGGTTCGAGTTGCCGCTGTTCGAGGACGACGAGTCGCCCGAGCCGCAGGCCGCCAGCAACGGCGAGAGCGCCAGCAGGGCCACGGCGGGGACGAGTCGGGCACGACGGTTCATGAGGTAACTCCCAGTCAGGTCACGTGGTCCGGTTTACGAAGGCCGGATGAGCGCGGGATGAGTGGTGGACAGAGGACCAGATCCACGTAAGGCCGCGCTGTGCCGAACCTGTGGTTACCTGTGGGTCAACTTCCCGCGTGCGGAGCGTGATCCCCGCCGTGCGCCGCGCCGATCGCGGCCGCCGCCCCGGCCGGTTCCGCCCGTACTTCCGGCGGTGGGACCACCTCGGCCGTGTCCACGAAGGCCAGCAGCGTGCGGGCCTCGCGGGCGACGCCGTACGACGGGTGTGCCCAGAACCCACCCGCTCTCGCCGTCGGCCTCCAAAAGCGCCGTGAGGGCGCCCGCGTTGAGCCCGAGGAACATGTCGAGGCGGGAGCGCCGTACCCGAACTGTGACATCCAGAGCGCCCGGACACCGCTTCACGGGATCACTCAGGAGCCGGGACTCCGGAGGCCGAAAGCGCCTCGATGTCACGGTGGATGGCGCGTACCGGCGCCCCACCCCGTGTGCCGGGTTCTACGTAAGGACCCCGACCAGGAGCTGCCGTTCGGCCCGGTGGCGCCGGCCCCCGAAGGGGCCGACGTCCGCGGACGGCTCGCGGCCCGCCCGGGCCGGCGGTCGTTCAGCCGAGCCGGACCCGAGCGAGCTGTCGGGACTGCGCGACCAGCCGGTCCGCGCTGTCCCACACCTCGGCGTCCTCCTCCAGGAAGCCGCCGGCGAGGTTGCGGGTGGTGATCGACACCCGCAGCGGGCCCGGCGCCGGACGGCAGCGCACATGGACCGTCAGTTCGACCGTCGGCACCCAGCCGGAGATGCCGAGCTCGAAGGCGGTGGGCGGCAGCGCGTCGACCGCGAGGAGCAGCGAGAGGGGGTCGGGGTCGCGGCCGTCGGCGAGCCCGAACCAGGAGCGCATCTCGCCCTTGCCGGACGGCGCCCCCAGGGCCCAGCCGAGGGTCGCGGGGTCGAGCTTGAGCATCAGCCGCTCGGTGATGGCGGAGCTGCCCTCGACGGGCGCCGGTCCGTCCTCCGGCCCGAAGCAGTGCTCCATGGCCGGGATCGCGGGCGCTGTCGCCGTGGTGCGGACGTCGTCGGGCAGGGCGTCGAGATCGCCGTACGAGGCGAGCACACGGATCCGTTCGACCTCGCGGCCCTCGTCGTCGTACTGGAAGAGCGAGGCCTGCCCGGTCGACAGGGTCCGCCCCGTCCGCACGACGTCCGTGCGGACCACCGCGGGGCCGGGTTGCGACGCGGTCAGATAGTGGGCCGAGACGGTGAACGGGTCGCTGTGCGGCAGGGCGTCGGCGAGGGCGCGGCCGAGGACGGCGAGCAGATAGCCGCCGTTGACGGCGCTGATGATGGTCCACCCGGCGGACAGGTCGATGTCGTAGACGCCGGGTTCGCGCAGGGTGACCGCGGTGTCGCGGTCGAACTCGCTGTCACCGATCGTGGCGCGCGCGGCCTGTGCGGTAGCTGCTTCTGACATGCCTGAACGGTACAACAGGTGATTACTAAGCAGTAGCTTTTTCTGTTTCGGGCATGTGAATCCGCTCACTCGTGGGTGAGGTTTCGGCAATTTCTCAGTAAGTGTCCGGACTGTTCCGTGAACCAACGGCATCGGATCCCCCTCTCCAAGGACAGAGAAACCCGATGCAGCTGCAGACCCTCGATCCAGCCCGTCACAGGAAGAGCCGCACACACCGTGAGCCTCACCGGAACGCCGTTCCTCCTCACCGCCATCGTCCTGGTCGCGGTCGCCCTGATCGTTCCCCTCGTGCTGTGGTCGCGCATTCCCGGCCCCGCACTGGTGCGCAGCGCGGCCCGGATGGTGATGCTGCTGTTCGCCCAGGGCACCGCGATCACCCTCGTCTTCGTGCTCGTGAACAACAGCAACAGCCTGTACGACAACTGGGCCGACCTGCTCGGCACGGGCAACCACGTGCGGGCGGCCGCCAACCTCGGCCGCGACGGCACGGGAGGTATCTCGCTGCACCAACTCCCCAAGGTCCACCAGACGTTCTCGCAGGCCGACGGCCCCGGTATGTCCAAGGCGGGCGGGGTGAAGGTCACCCAGCTGCACGGCCAGGTGTCGGGCGTGGACGCGGAGGTCTACGTCTGGCTGCCGCCGCAGTACAACGAATCGGCCTACCGCAACCGGAAGTTCCCCGTCGTGGAGCTGCTGCCCGGCTATCCCGGCTCCGCGAAGGCGTGGTTCGGTTCGCTGAAGGCGCATGAGCAGCTGCTGCCGCTGATGCGCGACGGACAGGTCGCGCCGTTCATCCTGGTGGCGCCGCGTACGAATCTGCTGGCCAAGACCGACACCGGCTGCGCTAACGTCCCCGGCAAGGTGAACGCCGACACCTGGCTCAGCATCGACGTGCCGAAGATGGTGGTGGATAACTTCCGGGCGAAGTCCGCGCCGGACGGCTGGGGCGTGGCCGGCTACTCGGCGGGGGCGCACTGCGCGGCCAAGCTCGCGATCGCCCACCCCGACCGCTACCGTGCCGCGGTGAGCATGTCCGGGTACAACGACCCGATCGGCGAACGCAACTCGCTCACGGCGCGGAGCCTGACGCTGCGCCGGAAGAACAATCCCTACCTGCTACTCAAGTCCTACCGCACGCCGCCCCCCGTCTCCCTCTACGTCTCCGGCGAGGCTCACGACGGCTACGAGGCGGGCGCGGCGCTCCAGTCGATCGCGAAGGCGCCGACGAGCGTGCAGGTGGTGCTGCTGCCGCGCAGCGCGGGCGGCCACAACATGGCCCTGTGGCGGCCGCAGATCACGGAGGTCTTCCGTTGGCTGACCCTGCAGATCGGGCCGGGGGCCCACGCTAAGGAGTCTCCGGCTCCGTCGCCGTCGACCGGCGATGCCAAGCACGCGGCGCTCGCCAGTGGAACCGCATCGCGAGCAACCGCAGGACGAAAGCGGTGACCGCGGCGAGCCCGCTGGTGAACGGGGACAGCACGTCGTAGCGGATGCACAGGACCACCATCGTGGCGCCGACGATCGCCGGCACGGCGTACAGATCGCGGTCCCAACGCAGCAGTGAGGGCACCTCGTTGGCGAGGACGTCGCGCAGCACACCGCCGCCGACCGCGGTGGCCAGGCCCAGGGCGGCGGACGGGGTCAGGCCGAGGCCGTACTCGTACGCCTTCGTGGTGCCCGCGACGCAGAACAGGCCGAGTCCTGCCGCGTCGAAGACGTTGACCGCGACCTGGATGCGCTCCACCTCGGGGTGGAGGAAGAACACGAGCAGGGCGGCGAGCAGCGGGGTGCTGAAGTAGCCGAGGTCGGTGAACGCCGCCGGTGGTACGGCCCCGATGACCATGTCGCGGAACAGCCCTCCGCCCAGTGCGGTGACCTCGGCGAGGACGGCGATGCCGAACACGTCGAAGTTCTTGCGGACGGCCAGCAGAGCGCCGGAGATCGCGAAGACGAAGATCCCCACGAGGTCGAGCACATGCTGGACGGAGGGGGTGAACAGTTCCTGAAGCACCCGGACATTCTCACCCGTCGCGGGGCTCGCACCTTACAAAGAAAGGCCTACAGGGCTGGTTTCCCTGTGGTGAACAGCCAGGTCTGGAAAAGGTCGTCGAGCTGTTGCCCCGAGGTCCTCTCGGCGAGGTGGATGAAGTCGGCGGTGTTGGCGTTGCCGTACTTGTGGAGCTTCGTCCAGGCGGGCAGCAGCTTGAAGAACGCGGTGTCGCCGATGCGCTCGCGCAGCATCTGCAAGGTCATCGCGCCGCGCTGGTAGACCGCCGAGGCGAACATGGTGTCGCGCTGCGGGTCGGCGACGACGGCCCCCCAGAAGGCCGAGTCCCCGGGGCGCGAGTTGTAGCCGGCGAGGAAGGAGTCGTGCGCCGAACGGATCCCCTTGTGCTCGGACCACAGCCACTGGGCGTAGGTCGCGAAGCCCTCGTTCAGCCAGATGTCCTTCCAGCGCTCCACCGACACGGAGTCGCCGAACCACTGGTGGGCCAGCTCGTGCACGATGGTCGTCTCCGAGCGCACGGCGGAGTACGCGGGCTTCGACTGCACCTCCAGCGAGAACCCCGCCTCCGGCATGTCGTCGACGATCGCGCCGGTCTCCTCGAAGGGATAGGGCCCAAAGACCTGCGACCAGTAGTCGGTGGCCTCGGCCGTCACGGCGTACACGTCGACGCTGTTGCTGCCCGCGAGCACCGGGTCGATGGCCACGTAGATCGGCGTCCCGGCCGGTGTCGTCCCCGTCTTGACGTCGAACTTCCCGATGGTCGCGGTCGCGAGGTAGGTCGCCATCGGCCTGTTCTCACGCCAGTGCGTGACCGTGCTGCCGCCCTTGTCGTACGTCGATATCAGCCGCCCGTTGGAGACGCCCGTCAGACCCTTGGGCGCCTTGATCCGGATGTCGTAGGTGGCCTTGTCGGAGGGGTGGTCGCTGGACGGGAACCAGGTGGAGGCGGCGTTGGGCTCACAGGCGACGAAGACGCCGTCGGTGGTCTTCATCCATCCGTAGTCGGAGCCGAAGACGATGGGACCGCTGAGGGCTTCGGGGACGCCGCCGTACGTGACGGTGACGGTGAAGGTCCTGCCCTTGCGGATCACCCCGTGCGGGGTGATGTGGATCTCGTCCCCGTCGCGCGTGAAGTCGGCGCGTCTGCCGTTCACTTCGACGCGGGTGACCTCCAGTTTCTGGAGGTCGAGGTCGAAGGAGGAGAGGGACTGGGTGGCCCGGGCCGTGAGTGTCGTACGGCCGTCGAGGCGGTCGGTGTCCGGGTTGTACGCCACGTCCAGGGCGTAGTGGCGGGCGTCGAAGCCGCCGTTGCCGAGCTGGGGGAAGTAGGAGTCGCCGATGCCGTCGGCGCCCGGGGTCGGGGCGGAGGAGGCGGCGATGACGAGGAAAGAGGCCGCCGCGGTCGCGAGGGCCCCTAAACGTGCCGAACGGGAGAATGACATAAGCGTCCCTTTCGTACGTGTTCCGATCGTTCCCGATCAGTTGGACACGCGAGACTCTGCACTCTTCCGTTCGGTCATGTTCATGACTTTGCCCAATCGTCATGCCCTACTCGCCAGTTGACTCCTGACGATCAGCGTTCAGAACAAATGCCCCGGTAACCGATCTCTCCGGTTACCGGGGCATAGGCGTCGGTGAACTCACACCGCCCTGTTCAGCTGCGGACGTTCACTTCTGGCTGCCGGGTCCGGATTCCTCCGACGAGTCTTCCTCCGACTCGTCCGACTCCTCGGCGGCGACCGTTTCGGAGACCTCCGCGGCGGCGGCCTCGGTGGTCTCGTCCGCGACGGCCTCGGAGGTTTCCTCCGTAGCGACCTCGGCGGACTCCTCCGCAGCGGCCTCGGAGGTTTCCTCCGCAGCGACCTCGGCGGACTCCTCCGCAGCGGCCTCGGAGGTTTCCTCCGCAGCGACCTCGGCGGACTCCTCCGCAGCGGCCTCGGAGGTTTCCTCCGCAGCGACCTCGGCGGACTCCTCCGCAGCGGCCTCGGAGGTTTCCTCCGCAGCGACCTCGGCGGACTCCTCCGCAGCGGCCTCGGAGGTTTCCTCCGCAGCGACCTCGGCGGACTCCTCCGTGGCCTCCAGTTCCGCGGCCACCGCCGCCGACGTCTCCGCCGACTCCGCCAGCACCTCGTCGGCCACGAGCGCCGCGGCCTCCTTGGCGGCGGACAGCAGCACCGTGTCCTGCGGGGCCTGGTCCTCGAAGTTCTCCGGGTGGTGGCAGGCGACCTGCTGGCCGGGCTTCAGCTCCAGGAGCGGCGGCTCGGTCGTCTTGCAGATCTCCGTGGCCTTCCAGCACCGCGTGTGGAAGCGGCAGCCGCTCGGCGGCGAGATCGGCGAGGGCACGTCGCCCGTGAGCAGGATGCGGTCGCTCTTCACGTTCCGGCGCTTGGGGTCCGGGATCGGCACCGCGGACATCAGCGCCTTGGTGTACGGGTGCATCGGCGCCTTGTAGAGCGAGTCGCGGTCGGCGAGCTCCACGATCTTGCCGAGGTACATCACCGCGATCCGGTCCGAGACGTGCCGGACCACCGACAGGTCGTGCGCGATGATCACGTACGTGAGGCCGAGCTCCTGCTGCAGGTCGTCGAGAAGGTTGACGACCTGCGCCTGGATCGACACGTCGAGCGCCGAGACCGGCTCGTCCGCCACGACCAGCTTCGGGTTGAGCGCGAGCGCGCGGGCGATACCGATGCGCTGGCGCTGGCCGCCGGAGAACTCGTGCGGATAGCGGTTGTAGTGCTCGGGGTTGAGGCCGACGACCGACAGCAGTCGCTGGACCTCCTTCTTGATCCCGCCCTCGGGATTGACGCCCTGCAGCTTGAACGGGGCACTGACGATCGTGCCGATCGTGTGCCGGGGGTTCAGCGACGAGTACGGGTCCTGGAAGATCATCTGGACGTCACGGCGCAGCGGGCGCATACCGCTCACACCGAGGTGCGTGATGTCCTTGCCCTCGAACTCGACCTTGCCCGCGGTCGGTTCGAGCAGCCGTGTGATCAGCCGGCCCATCGTGGACTTGCCACAGCCGGACTCGCCCACGACACCCAGGGTCTCCCCCGAGCGCACCTCGAAGTCGAGGCCGTCGACGGCCCGCACCGCACCGACCTGACGCTGCAGCAGGCCCTTGCGGATGGGGAAGTGCTTCTGCAGCCCGGTGACCTTCAGCAGGACGTCACCCGGGGCGGCGTCCTTGGTGAGGGTGGCGCCGCCTTCGTCCTGTGCCTGTGCGGGAATGGTCACTTCCGCGTCCTTGGCTTTCTCGCTCACAGCTTCGGCGCAATCTCTTCGGTCCAGATGCGTTCCCGCTGCTCCTGGGTCATGTGGCAGGCGGCCCAGTGCCGTCCGCCGACCTCGGTCAGCTCGGGGCGGACCGTGCGGGTCACGTTGTCCTTGGGAACGTCCGCGTACGGGCAGCGCGGGTTGAAGGCGCAGCCGGACGGGATGTTGATCAGCGAGGGCGGGGAGCCCTTGACGGGGATGAGGCGCTCGGTCTGCTCACGGTCCAGGCGCGGCATCGAGCCGAGCAGCCCCCAGGTGTAGGGGTGCCGGGGCTCGTAGAACACCTTCTCGGCCGGGCCGCGCTCGATGCAGCGGCCGCCGTACATCACCAGGATGTCGTCGGAGAGCTCGGCGACGACGCCCAGGTCGTGGGTGATGATGATGACGGCGGAGCCGAACTCCTTCTGCAGGTCCCGGATCAGGTCGAGGATCTGCGCCTGGACGGTCACGTCCAGGGCGGTCGTCGGCTCGTCCGCGATGAGCAGTTCGGGGTTGTTGACCAGCGACATCGCGATCATCGCGCGCTGGCGCATACCGCCGGAGAACTCGTGCGGGTAGCTGTCGACGCGCTTGTCCGGCTGCGGGATGCCCACCCGGTCGAGCATCTCGACCGCGCGGCGCTTCGCCGTCTTCTTGTCCACGTTGTTGTGGATGCGGTACGCCTCCACGATCTGCTGACCGATCGTGTAGTACGGGTGCAGCGCGGACAGCGGGTCCTGGAAGATCATCGCCATCTCACGGCCACGCAGCTTGCGTACGTAGTCCGGGTCGGCGGACAGCAGTTCGGTGCCGTTCAGCCAGATCTCGCCGGAGATCTGCGCCTTGCGCTTGCCGTACTGGCCGGCCGTGTGCAGGCCCATGATGCCGAGCGAGGTCACCGACTTGCCGGAGCCGGACTCGCCCACGATCCCGAGGGTCTTGCCCTTCTCCAGCTGGAAGCTGAGCCCGTCGACGGACTTGACCAGACCGTCGTCCGTCGGGAAGTGCACCTTCAGGTCGCGCACTTCGAGGAAGGCGGTCGGGGTGTGCGTGGCGGTGGGCTCGCCCACGGCTGCTCCGGTCTTGCTGAGTTCGGTCATGACAGCCTCACGCGGGGGTCGATCACGGCGTACAGGATGTCCACCACGAGGTTGGCGAGGAGCACCGCGAGAGAAGTGATCAGGGTGACGCCCAGGATGATGGGCAGGTCCTGGTTCCGGATGGCGTCGAGCACCGCGCGGCCGAGGCCGGGCAGGTTGAACGTCGACTCCGTCAGGATGGCGCCGCCGATGAGGGCGCCGAGGTCCATTCCCAGCATGGTGAGGATGGGGGTCATCGTGGAGCGCATGGCGTGCTTGCCGATGACGACCTGCTCCTTGAGCCCCTTGGCGCGTGCCGTGCGGATGTAGTCCTCGCCGAGGATCTCCAGCATGGTGGCGCGGGTGATCCGGGCATACATCGCCGCGTAGAGGAACGCGAGGGTGATCCAGGGCAGGATCATGCCGCCGAACCAGCCGCTGATGCTCTGGTCGAAGGGCACGTACTGCGCGTTGATCCATTTCAGGCCGAAGGCGAAGATCGCCAGGCTGAGCAGACCGGTGAAGTAGATGGGGAGGGAGACACCCGCCAGGGCGACGACCATCGCGCCACGGTCCCAGATGCTGCCCCGCTTGAGCGCGGAGAGCACACCAGCCGCGACACCGAAGACCAGCCACAGCACGGCGGCACCGAGCGCGAGCCCCAGGGTCACCGGGAAGCGGTCCGTGAGCACCGGCCAGACGGCCTGCTCGCTGCGGAAGGAATAGCCGAAGCAGGGCGCGGCGCAGTGCGTGACGTCGCCACCGCCCGAGTAGGTACGTCCGGCGAAGATGCCCTTGAAGAACTCCCAGACCTGGGAGTAGATCGGGTCGCTCAGACCCAGCTTCTGCCGTACGGCCTCGACAGCGGCCGGGTCGGCCTGCTTGCCCACGAAGCTCGAGGCGATGTCCACGCCCGCCCACTTGGGGACGAGGAAGAAGATGCCGAAGACCACCATGACGATGACCACCAGCATCACTGCGGCGGCGAACAGCCGCCTGATGAGGTAAGCGAGCACAGCTTACGGCCCGCCGCGGGGCCGCGGGCCACCGGAGGTCATCCGATGGCCCACGGCCACGCCGCGCCGGCCTTCACCTGCCTTTCGTGCCGTACGGCGGGTGTGCCGGGATTACTTTGCGGACTTCAGACCGAGGTTCACGAAGTCGTACGTACCGCTGTAGTTGTCCGTCGTGTAGACGTTCGCGAGGTTGTCGCCGCGCCAGTTGATGAACTTCTCGAAGGTGAAGGGCAGGTAGTACGCGCCCTCCATGACCTTGTGGTTGATCTCGGTCGAGAGCTTGGTCTTGCCCGCGTCGTCCAGCGTGGTGACGTACTGGTCGAACAGACCGTCGATGGTCTTGTCGTTGATCAGGGAGAAGTTGTTGTTACCGCTCGGCGCGATGTACTTGCTGTCCCACAGCGGCAGACCGAAGCCCTGGACGGTCGGGAAGTCCGGACCCCAGCCCATGATGATGATGCCGTAGCCCTTCTTCTTCACGTTCGAAGGGCTGCCGATGATGCCGGTGGTCTGCGAACCGTCGAACTGGTCGATCTGCGCGTTGATGCCGATCTTCTTCAGCGACGCCTGGAGCGACTGGGCCGTGGCCACCTCGACCGGCTTGTTGTTGCGCACCGCGATGGTGGTGGAGAAGCCGTTCGGCTTGCCGCACGCCTTCAGCGCCGCCTTGGCCTTCTCGACGTTGCCGTTCTTGTCGGCGCCGGAGATGGCGTACGGGTCGTACTTCTGGCCCTCGGCGCCCGGGACGGACGGCGGGAGCATGTTGGTGCCGATGTCACCACCGGCGATCGGGCCACCGCGCGCGGTCTGCAGCGAGACGTGGTCCGCGCCGAGGATCACGGCCTTGCGGCACTCGACGTTGTCGAACGGCTTCACGCTCTGCGGGAAGGCCGCGTACCGGATGTAACCCGAGATCGGGTTGTCCAGGTTGGCCTTGTGCTCCTTCAGGGCGGTGGTGCGGCCCTGCGGGGACATGCCGGTCTGGTTGATGTCCAGGTCCAGGTCACCGTTGAGCAGGCGCTGGTCCAGCTGGTTGGCGTCCGAGTAGAACTGGACGGTGATCTTGTCCGGGTACGCCTTGCGGACCGGGTCCGAGGACTGCTTCCAGTTCGTGTTGCGCACCAGCGTCAGGCTCTTGCCCGGGCTGTACGACTCGAACTTGTACGGGCCGGAGGAGAACGGCTTCAGGCCGTACTTGGACTTGGTGTCCATGTCCTGGCGGACCGGGGAGGCCGAGACCAGACCCAGCACCTCCTGGAAGTCCGAGTTGGCCTTCGGGAGGTGGAAGACGATCGTCTTGTCGTCCGGCGTGGTGATGGCCTTCAGGCCCAGCTTGTCCTTGGACGTGTCCTTGTAGGGACCCTTGTACTCGCCCTTGGGGTCCAGGAAGTCCTTGAGGTACGTCGGACCGCCGGACAGCACGTCCTGCGCCCACACGCGCTCGATGCCGTACTTCACGTCCTTGGACGTGATCGCCTTGCCGTCCTCCCACGTGACGCCGTCACGCAGGGTGTACGTGTAGGTCTTGCCGTCGTCCGTGACCTTCGCGAGACCGGTGGCGAGGTCCGGGGTGAGCTCGGCGCCTGCCTTGCCCGGCTCGGTCTTGCCCGTGACCAGCTGGCGGCTGTAGTAGCGCGCGAAGTCCCACATGAAGCCGTAGTAGCCACGCGTGGTGTCCCACGAGTCGGCGTCCTGGGCACCGCCGAACCGCAGCGTGCCGCCCTTCTTGACCAGGGAGGCCTGGGCGACCTTGTTGTTGGCGGCGTCGAAGCCGGCGGCGCCGGTCTTCGAACCGTTGTTGTCGTCGCTGCCTCCGCCGCCGCACGCCGCCGTGGTCAGCAGTGCGGCGACCGCAGCAGCGGCGGCAAGCGCCTGCTTACGCCGCCCTGAGGTGCGTTGGGTAGTCACGATCTCGGATCCTCCGGATTTGATGAGAGACCCCGTGTTGGTGCCACGGGACGCTTGGGGTGGGGCGGTTCAGCGGGAGGCCTTCGGGTCCAGCGCGTCCCGCACGCCGTCGCCGAAGAGGTTGAAGGCAAGGACGGTGATGAAGATCGCCACACCAGGGACCACCATGTACATGGGGTCGGACTCGTAGTAGTCGATCGCGCTCGACAGCATCTGTCCCCAGGACGAGGTGGGCGGCTTGACGCCCACACCCAGGAAGCTGAGTGCCGCCTCGGTGAGGATGTTCGTGGGGATCATCATCGTCGTGTAGACGATGATCGGTGCGACCAGGTTGGGCAGCAGTTCCTTGAACAGGATGTAGAAGCGCCCGGCGCCCAGCGATCGGGCGGCCTCGACGTACTCGCGCTCACGCATCGAGAGCGTCTGGCCGCGCACCACGCGTCCGATGTAGGGCCAGCCGAAGAACCCGATGACCAGGATCATCACGAACACACGCACGTTGGAGCCGGACAGGCCCAGCATGTTGTTCGGCATCACCGAGACCAGGGCGATCGTGAACAGGAGTTGCGGGAAGGCCAGCAGGCCGTCCATCACGCGGCTGATGAGCGAGTCCACCCAGCCTCCGAAGAAGCCCGCCAGGATGCCGAGCACGGTGCCGAGGACGACCGCGACGACGGCGGAGAGGAAGCCCACCAGGAGCGAGACGCGGGCACCGTAGAGGATGCGGGCGAGGATGTCGCGGCCGTTGACGGGCTCGACGCCCAGCAGGTGGTCACCGCTGATGCCGCCCAATGACCCCGTGGGAGTGCCGAACAGAGGGTCGATCAGCTTCTCGTTGAAGGTGTCCGGGTCCTGACCGAGCAGGTGGGTGATCACTGGCGCGAGCAGGGCGATCACGATGAGGACGAGCACGACGATGCCGCCGGTCAGGGCGAGCTTGTCCCTCTTCAGGCGCTCCCAGGCGATCCGGCCCAGGGAACGCCCCTGTACGGCCTTCTCTCCGGCGGCAGCAACCGCCGCTTCTTCGGCCGCGCTCGGGGCCGATTCGGCAGTCGGCTCGTGCAATGGTGCCGTCATCGTGGCAGGGGCCCCTCTCAACCGGCGGTAGCCGGCCCACACGTGCCGCTCGTAGCGGCGTGATCAGTCCGTCGTACACAGGGGCTAACCCCCCTGGAGCGGGAGTCTTCAACGCCTCGGTGATCTGTAGCCAGACTTGAAGGCGAATGGATGCGTAAACGTGATGCCTTCAGGAGGGTTCCGTTATCCGGACGGCGGGTAACGGGTGTCGAACACGGGGCAGTTGGGACGCCGTAGGTGAATACGGACATTAACCGGACGATCCCTTGCGATCTACGCGCGAAGAAATGCAGAGCCCCGGTGAAGGACCCTCGCTTGTCCTTCACGATTCGCCGGACTGCGGATCAGTATCCGCCGGGTGCCGGTGGATAGCCGTACCCACCCGCCGTCGGAGCCTGGGCCGGGGCCGCGTGGGCCTCGCGGTCATAGAACGGCCGCGCGTTGGCGCGCAGCCACATCGCCACCGGGTCGTACTCGTCGGACATCGCGACGGTCGACACGGGCAGCCCGTCCGGAACCCCGCCGATGGACTGCTGCATCATCGCCCGCACCGAGTCGACGGCGGGCGGCGAGGTGTCGTAGACGTCGAGCCCGATGGCCAGATACGGCGCCCCGAGCGCCGGCTGCACCCAGGCGCGGCGCAGCGAGCGCACGGCGGTGGTGCGATGCGCGTTCTGGGTGAGCAGGGCGTAGAACTGCGGGATCTCGATGCCGGGTTCGGACAGGCGCAGCGGGCCGGCGGGCTGGCGCTCCAGACCCGCCGCGATTCTGCGCAGATCGAGCCATGGGACGCCGACCCCGCCACCCGGGGCGTGCGGATTGAGCCAGAGTCCGAAGTGGTCGGGGTAAAGGGTGCGGGCCACGTCGAGTCCGTCGACGACCTCGTATGACCGGTTCCAACCGCTGGCCGAGAGCTCCTGGGCGGAGGTGACGCACGGCGCGTAGCCGAAGCCGTCCACCTCCATGTTCCCGTACTGGGCGTCCGGGGAGCCGGCCTGGCCGTGCCAGAGCAGCATCCACACCTGGCCGGACGACGGGGTCGCGAGCGCGCGAAGGAGCGCCTCGTAGGCGTCGTAACGCCCGGGCGTCACCTGGCGCAGCATGTGCTCGACCTGACCGGCCGCGGCCGTGCCCGACGCGCTCACCCTCAACCGCCCCTTCGCGAAGAAATCATGACGTCGACCAACACCTCGGCCGAACCCCGGCCGAGCCATGAAACCAGCTTAAGCGGCGAATGCGCTCCGCTGGGGTAGCGGTTGGGAGCTCGGGGCTTGCCGCGTTCGGGTCGCGGCAGGTCCGTTGTGGTTGCTCGCGCCCACGCGGCGGAGCCGCAAATCGGTCACAGCCCCGCGCCTCTTTGGGGGCGCTCCTACTGAGCCTGCTGATAGAAGGGCCGCACTTGGGCACGCATCCAGTCGGCCACCGGGTCCTGGGCGACGTCGAGCAGGACCAGGTTCACCGGCCACTTGACCGCGACCCGGGCGAGGGCGCGGGCGAGCGCGTCCATGGGGAGTGCCCGGAGGTCCCCCTCCCACAGGGAGAGTTCGACCCCGACGAACATGACCGGGTCATCGCCCTCGATGCTGGCAAGACAGCGGCGGGCGGTCAGTACGACTCCCGTCGCCGCGAACTCGGCCGAGGCGGCGGCGAAGAAGTCCACCGGGTCGTCCTGCCAGTCGGGCTCGAAGAGCCTCACCCGGCCGCCGGTCGTGGGCCCGTCCAGCGGGGTGCGCCCGGCCCGGCACAGCTCGGCGACCGCGAGGGGCGGCAGCGGCACGCCGACCACCCCGTCCGGGTTGATCGCGATGCCGACCTGCGGGGGCAACCCGCGGGCGAACTCGACGGCGGGCGCGATGGTGTACGACAGATGGCTGCCGACGACCTGGCGGAACTGCTCCTCGGAGCTGAAGACCGGCACGTACACCTGGCCCTCGATCTCCAGGGTGGGCAGGTCGAGGGCCGCCGCGTCCGGTCCGCCGCCGTTGGGCAGCGGCACCCAGACGAAGCTGCGGCCGAGGACCTCGACGATGCGGCCACCGGCGGTGGGCACTCCGAGAGACGCGGAGAGCACCTCCTCCAGTTCATTGCCCGGCCATCCGCCGTGCGGGTGGGGGTGCGCTGAGGCCGGAAATTCCGGAAAGTCGGGGAAGTCCATCTGTCTACCTGTCTACCGCCTGCGGTGAACCACTGTTCTGGTGTTCTGGCTGGAAAGATTAGTGGGCCTGTACGACTTCCCAGTCGCTCTCGGCCGCTCTCGGCCACCATCCGTCGCTCCCGGCCACTGTCCACCCCTCTCTGCCGCTGCCGGTCACCCGAAGTCGATCCGCCGCAGTACGTCCGCCGCCTCACGGTCGAGGAGCACCGCCGAGCCGCAGCCCTCCGGCAGGTCACCCCGCTCGACGGAGCGCAGCAGCCGCGCGACCGCGCCCCGGTGACGGGCGAACGCGTACCGGGAGACGCCCCGACCGCGCTCGCGCTGGCCCTCCAGCGCCGTACCGGGCGTGACGTCGAGCAGCAGCAGGTGGAGAGTGCCGCCGCGGCGGTGGGCCTCGCGGGCGAGCCAGCGCCGCACCCAGGCCTGTGTACCGCAGTCGTGCACGACGACCCCGGTGCCCGAGCGCAGCGCGCGGCGCAGGCCCGCGTAGTGCGCGAGGCGGACGAGGGGGCGGTAGACGGCGTACGGCAGCCATCCGGCCGTCCGCTCGTCCCAGCGGTCCCGGGTGTCCTGGGAGTCGACGCGCGGGCCTTCGACGGCCCGGCGTATCAGGGTCGACTTGCCGCTGCCGGGCAACCCGGTGACCACGACGACGTCGGCCGCTCCGAAGTACAGACCGTGCGGAGAGTGTCCCGCGCGCTCCCTGAGGTCGCGGACGACGGCCGCCGGAAGCGCTCCGCGGACCTCCCGGGCCCCGGCCGGGGCGCCGGGCTGCTCGGGCAGCGCGAGGCCCGAGGTCGTGGCGTACGCCGTGGTCCTGTTCACCGTGATCGTCCTCCCCTTGGGTGTGGAGTCCCATCCCCGTCGAGTGTAAAGAGAAGGTAATGCGCGGTGTCTCTCGTTTCCGTACGCGGACTGCCACAGGCCGGTTACAGATGCGGACTGCCGTGATCGGGACGGCGCGTGCGATGATGTGCCCGCCAACTGCATACCGGCCGCTTGAATCCGCGCGGGAGAGTTCCGGGAACCTTCGGGTACCCGGGCGCCGAAGGAGCAAGTCCCTCCCTTGAATCTCTCAGGCCCCGTTACCGCGCGGGCGAGGCACATCTGAAAAGCGGGCCACTGTCCGGTGGCTCCACCCAAGGTGCAAGTCAGGACCTCCGTTCGCGGGGTCGTGATGAACCTCTCAGGTTCCGATGACAGATGGGGAGGAACGACCTCGCCGTCATGCCTTGGGAGCCCCACCGATGAGCAGTAACGCACCCCGTCTCACCGCACTCGATGCCCTGCATCGCTCGCTCGGCGCGACGATGACCGACTTCGCGGGCTGGGACATGCCCCTGCGCTACGGCTCCGAACGCGACGAGCACCTCGCCGTGCGCACCCGGGCCGGTCTCTTCGACCTCTCGCACATGGGCGAGATCACGGTCACCGGGGCGCAGGCCGCGGCCCTTCTGAACCACGCGCTGGTCGGCAACATCGCCTCCGTCGGCGTCGGCCGCGCCCGCTACACGATGATCTGCCAGGAGGACGGCGGCATCCTGGACGACCTGATCGTCTACCGGCTGGCCGAAAACGAGTACATGGTCGTCGCGAACGCCTCCAACGCCCAGGTGGTGCTGGACGCGCTGACCGAGCGCGCCGCCGGTTTCGACGCCCTCGTGCGCGACGACCGGGACGCGTACGCGCTGATCGCCGTGCAGGGCCCCGAGTCCCCTGGCATCCTCAAGTCGCTGACCGACGCCGACCTGGACGGGCTGAAGTACTACGCGGGTCTGCCGGGCACCGTCGCTGGCGTCCCGGCGCTGATCGCCCGCACGGGCTACACGGGCGAGGACGGCTTCGAACTGTTCGTCGCCCCGTCCGACGCCGAGAAGCTGTGGCAGGCGCTGACGGAGGCGGGCGCGCCCGTCGGTCTCGTCCCCTGCGGTCTCTCCTGCCGCGACACGCTGCGCCTGGAGGCGGGCATGCCGCTGTACGGGCATGAGCTGACCACCGCGCTCACCCCCTTCGACGCGGGGCTCGGGCGGGTCGTGAAGTTCGAGAAGGAGGGCGACTTCGTGGGGCGTACCGCGCTCCGGGAGGCCGCCTCCCGCGCCGAGGAGAACCCCCCGCGGGTACTCGTCGGGCTCGTCGCCGAGGGCCGTCGCGTACCGCGCGCCGGGTACCCGGTCGTCGCCGGCGGCAAGGTGATCGGCGAGGTCACCTCCGGCGCCCCCTCCCCGACGCTGGGCAAGCCGATCGCGATGGCGTACGTCGACGCCGCGCACGCCGCTCCGGGCACGGCCGGGGTCGGCGTGGACATCCGGGGCAGCCATGAGCCCTACGAGGTCGTGGCGCTGCCGTTCTACAAGCGCCAGAAGTAGCTTCGGGGCCGAAAGGGCCCCGTCCAGCGCGCCCACGTGACGCACGCCGCTGTGTCACGTCTCGTATCCCAAGACCACTCGGTCATCCCGTTCATCCGCACTCCCCCGCGTACAGGAGAATTCAGGCCATGAGCAACCCCCAGCAGCTGCGCTACAGCAAGGAGCACGAGTGGCTGTCGGTCGCCGAGGACGGCGTCTCGACGGTCGGCATCACCGAGTTCGCGGCCAACGCGCTCGGCGATGTCGTCTATGCCCAGCTTCCGGAGGTCGGTGACACGGTGACCGCGGGCGAGACCTGCGGCGAGCTGGAGTCGACCAAGTCGGTCAGCGACCTGTACGCGCCGGTCACCGGCGAGGTGGTGGAGGCCAACCAGGACGTGGTGGACGACCCGTCCCTGGTGAACTCCGCCCCCTTCGAGGGCGGCTGGCTGTTCAAGGTACGCGTCGCGGAGGAGCCGGCCGACCTGCTCTCCGCGGACGAGTACACCGAGTTCTCCGGCTCTTAAGGACTTCTGACTGATGTCGCTTCTGAACACGCCCCTGCACGAGCTGGACCCGGACGTCGCCGCCGCCGTCGACGCCGAGCTGCACCGCCAGCAGTCCACCCTGGAGATGATCGCCTCGGAGAACTTCGCTCCGGTCGCGGTCATGGAGGCCCAGGGCTCGGTCCTGACCAACAAGTACGCCGAGGGCTACCCGGGCCGTCGCTACTACGGCGGCTGCGAGCACGTCGACGTCGTCGAGCAGATCGCCATCGACCGCGTCAAGGCGCTCTTCGGCGCCGAGCACGCGAACGTGCAGCCCCACTCCGGCGCCCAGGCCAACGCGGCGGCGATGTTCGCGCTGCTGAAGCCGGGCGACACGATCATGGGTCTGAACCTCGCGCACGGCGGGCACCTCACCCACGGCATGAAGATCAACTTCTCCGGCAAGCTGTACAACGTGGTCGCCTATCACGTGAACGACGAGACCGGCCAGGTCGACATGGACGAGGTCGAGCGCCTCGCCAAGGAGTCCAGGCCGCAGCTGATCGTGGCGGGCTGGTCGGCCTACCCGCGCCAGCTGGACTTCGCCGCGTTCCGCCGGATCGCGGACGAGGTCGGCGCGTACCTCATGGTCGACATGGCGCACTTCGCGGGCCTCGTGGCCGCGGGCCTGCACCCGAACCCGGTGCCGCACGCCCACGTGGTCACGACCACCACCCACAAGACGCTGGGCGGCCCGCGCGGTGGCGTGATCCTGTCCACCGCCGAGCTCGCCAAAAAGATCAACTCCGCGGTCTTCCCCGGCCAGCAGGGCGGTCCGCTGGAGCACGTGATCGCCGCGAAGGCCGTCTCCTTCAAGGTCGCCGCCTCCGACGACTTCAAGGAGCGCCAGCAGCGCACGCTGGACGGCGCGCGGATCCTGGCCGAGCGCCTGGTCCAGGACGACGTCAAGGCCGTGGGCGTGGACGTCCTGTCCGGCGGCACGGACGTGCACCTGGTCCTGGTCGACCTGCGCAACTCCGAGCTGGACGGCCAGCAGGCCGAGGACCGTCTCCACGAGGTCGGCATCACGGTCAACCGCAACGCCGTCCCGAACGACCCGCGCCCCCCGATGGTCACGTCCGGCCTGCGCATCGGCACGCCCGCCCTCGCCACCCGCGGCTTCCGGGCCGAGGACTTCACCGAGGTCGCGGACATCATCGCCGAGGCGCTGAAGCCCTCCTACGACGCGCGGTCCCTGAAGACCCGCGTGTCCGCCCTGGCCGACAAGCACCCGCTGTACCCCGGCCTGAAGTAGTACAGAACCAGTTCCTGCGAAAGTTCACTTTCGTACAGAAATTCGCACGGAACGTACGATTCACCAGGACGCCGCGCACACTGGAACCGGAGCTGTGCGCGGCGCCCGCCCCCATGCACCACCCCTGTTGTGAGGAGTCCCCGTGGCCATCTCGGTCTTCGACCTGTTCTCGATCGGCATAGGCCCGTCGAGCTCCCACACGGTGGGCCCGATGCGTGCGGCGCGCATGTTCGCCCGCCGGCTGCGCAACGAAGAGCTGCTGGACTCGGTGGCCTCCGTCCGGGCAGAGCTGTACGGCTCCCTGGGCGCGACCGGCCACGGCCACGGCACCCCCAAGGCGGTGCTGCTGGGTCTGGAGGGCGCGTCACCGCGAACGGTGGACGTGGAGGGCGCCGACGACCGCGTGGAGCAGATCAAGTCGTCGGGCCGTCTCTCACTCCTCGGCACGCACAAGATCCCCTTCTCCTTCGACGACGACCTGGTCCTGCACCGCCGCAAGGCCCTGCCGTACCACGCGAACGGCATGACGGTCTTCGCGTACGACGCCTCCGGCGCACTCGTCCTTGAGAAGACGTACTACTCGGTCGGCGGCGGCTTCGTGGTCGACGAGGACGCGGTGGGCGAGGACCGCATCAAGCTCGACGACACGGTGCTCAAATACCCGTTCCGCACGGGCGACGAGCTGCTGCGGCTGACGAAGGAGACCGGCCTGTCGATCTCCGCCCTGATGCTGGAGAACGAACGGGCCTGGCGCACCGAGGAGGAGATCCGCGAGGGCCTCCTCGCCATCTGGCGTGTGATGCAGGCGTGTGTCTCCCGGGGCATGTCCCGCGAGGGCATACTGCCGGGCGGCCTCAAGGTCCGCCGTCGCGCCGCCGTATCGGCCCGCCAGCTCCGGGCGGAGGGCGACCCGTTGGCCCACGCGATGGAGTGGATCACGCTCTACGCGATGGCGGTGAACGAGGAGAACGCGGCGGGCGGCCGCGTGGTCACGGCCCCCACCAACGGCGCCGCGGGCATCATCCCCGCGGTCCTCCACTACTACATCAACTTCATCCCGGGCGCGGACGAGGACGGCGTCGTGCGCTTCCTGCTCGCCGCCGGCGCCATCGGGATGCTCTTCAAGGAGAACGCCTCCATCTCCGGCGCCGAGGTCGGCTGCCAGGGAGAGGTCGGCTCAGCCTGCTCGATGGCCGCGGGCGCCCTCGCCGAGGTCCTCGGCGGCAGCCCCGAACAGGTCGAGAACGCCGCCGAGATCGGCATGGAACACAACCTCGGCCTCACCTGCGACCCTGTCGGCGGCCTCGTCCAGATCCCCTGCATCGAACGCAACGGCATGGCGGCGGTCAAGGCGGTCACCGCGGCCCGCATGGCCATGCGCGGTGACGGCTCCCACAAGGTCTCCCTCGACAAGGTCATCAAGACCATGAAGGAGACGGGCGCGGACATGAGCGTCAAGTACAAGGAGACGGCCCGGGGCGGGCTCGCGGTGAACATCATCGAGTGCTAGGGAAACAGGCCCTGACCAGCGCGTTCGTATCTTTCAGCGCTGTCAGGACCTTCCCTGCTTACGCGGCGGAAAGTCCCTGGAACCTCCCTGGGACACACGGCCCCGGCGTAGTTGTGTGATGTCCGGTTCCGTGCCGGTTGATCAGATGCCGTAGACGGCGAAGGCGTCCTTGTGGCGGAGGAGGTCGCGGCGGGCGTGGGCGATGTTGGCGCGTCCGGCGAGGCGGATGGTGCTGATCGCCAGGTTGCGGAAGCTGGCCAGGGCTCGGGGTGCTGTACCGGTCCTGACCTGGGAGTTGTCTTCCCGGAAGGTGACGTCTCGCACCCAGTGGATCTTGTTCTCCACGGTCCAGTGGGACCTCTCGTAATGGTTGAGGTGGGCGGGGCCGGCGACGTCGGGCGGCAGGCTGGTGACGCCGAAGACGATCTCTTTGCTGGTCCATTCGCCGTCGAGGTTGCCGGTGTCGCGGCGGAGGCGGAAGACCTGGGATGCGCCGGGGAACAGGGTGTGGCCGGCGGGTGCGGTGCGCAGGGTGCGGCGTTCGGTGCGGCCGTGCCCGCGGTCGGTCTCGGTCGCGGTGGTCTCGGTGAAGTCGGTGTCCGTGCCGGTCAGCAGTATCTGGGCGGCGGCGTGCGCGAGGGGCTGGTTGCCCTTGAGGATCAGGACGTAGTGGCTGCCGAGGGGGCCGGTGATCAGGCGGGCGGTCTTCTTCGTGGTGTGCAGCGCGTCCAGGGTGAACACCCTTCCGTCCAGGCCGAGTCGGGTGAGCAGGGCCCGGGCTGCCTCGCCCTCGCCGCGCTTGTCGGGGACCTGGCTCTGGCCCAGGACCGCGCCGTTGGCGTGGTCGATCGCGCCGACCAGGAAGACCCGCCCGCTCTCGGTGCGGGCGCCGGTCAGGGCCTTGCCGTCCAGGGCCGCGGCGGGCAGCAGCCCCTCTGGCGCCGGGTGCTCGGCTGCGCGCTGGGCGGTGCGGCGCTGTTCGCGTTCCGCTGGTCCCGGGGTGGCGGGGATCTCCGGCGCCGGCACGGTGCCGCGGGCGAGGTCCGCGACGTGTCCGCAGGTTGCCGTGTCCAGGGCGTCGGTGTCCAGATGGGTGAGCACGCGCCGGAAGGTGCGCTCGCTGGGTACGAGGTAACGGCCGGTCAGCGGGTTGTACCGAGCGCCGATACTGGCCAGGTTCGTCTGCGGGGCACGGGCCGCCCACTGCCAGATCGCGGCGATCGAGTCGCCGCCGACCACCAGCGTCGCGCACGCGGTCAGTGTCAGGATCACCACCAGGGCGTGGCGTCGGCCACGTTTCGCGCGCAGGTCCGGGACCTGCCGCAACCTGCTGACCAGTTCGGACTCCACTGTCGTCGGGTCGGTGGCGAGCTCGGCCTCCCCCCGGGCGAGGTCCGCGAGTTGGCCAACGGCAGGGGGGATCGGCGAAGATGCGGGCACGAGCGCGACTCCTGTGACGATCTTTTGGCGTAGAGACCTGAAAGATCATCAGAAGTCGCGCTCGTCCTGCAACCAGCCACATCAAACCGGGGCAGAACAACTCAAGGGAGAACTACGCCGGGGCCGTGCCCTGGGACAGACGTGAAAGTCCCTGGAAAGTCCCTGGGATGCCCCCCGGGGCGCGTCGCTGTTTGCGGTGGTGCACGGGCCGACTTCAGGACCGGCCCGGCGCTCTTGAGTCCGCCTTAGGGCGTTGAGTGCGGTCGGTGCACGCGAGGTAGTGAGACCTACGCATTACGAGACCGTGAGCGATCATGTTGCCTGCTGACGCGTCATGCCGCCCAATGACGTTTCTCCTGATCAGGGCACATGCAGCAGGCTGGCCCATGCCGCCCCGTGATGCACTGTCCACAGGCGTCTGTCCACCGACTGTCCACCGGCAGGACCACTTGACCAGGCCCCTCTCGCCGTCCCATCGCTTCTGGCGAGACCCCCGACAGGGGCGGAACCTGACGCAAGGCACGGCTGTCCAGTTCAGACAAGGAGCCGCGCAGCACTTCACCACGAACGTCGCAGCCTCCACCCGCGACGAGATCTCCGAGCGAAACGACATCTATTTTTGACAACAAGAGGTATCATTTCGCTGACAGGACTAGCGGCGGAGGAAGCATCCACATGGCCAGAACAGTCATCGACCTCGACGAAGACATGGTCACCGAGGCCATGCGCATCTTCGGCACCAAGACCAAGGCCAAAGCCGTCCGCCTCGCCATGGAAGACGCCGTCAAGAGGCACCTTCGTCAAGAGGGCTTCGACGCCATAGAGGCCGGCGAGCTCGACTTCAGCGAGATCGTCGAGAACACCGGGCCCCGCAACGCGGACGGCTCCCTCAAGCGCGACGGCGACCGGGACGGAGGCCGGGCCGCCTGATGCAGGACCGCTACCTGATCGACAAGTCCGCCCTCGCCCGCTGGACGAAGCCGAACGTCAAGGACGTACTCAAGCCCCTGCACGAGCGCTACCTCCTCGCCGTGTGCCAGCCCACCGAGTACGAGATGATCCACTCCGCACGGGACAGCTCGGAGGCGACACGGATCAGCACCTGGCTCCACGCCTTCGACTACCTCCACGCCGACCACCGCGCCTTCGCCCGCGCCCTGGAAGTCCAGCGCCACGCTCTCAACGCGGGCTTCCACCGCGCCCTGTCCCTCCCCGACCTACTGATCGCCGCCACGGCAGAACTGCACCGGCGGACGGTCCTCCACTACGACGGCGACTTCGACATGATCGCCTCCCTCACCGGCCAACCCACCGAATGGGTCGTCTCGCCCGGCAGCGCCGACCGATGAGAATGCTGGCCTTCCCACCTCCGATGAGTTGTCTGGTGTCCCTCATCGAATGGTCGCTGGGGAGTTCGGCAGCTGGCCTGCGCCAGCGCGCTGGTCACCCTGTACAGCCTGGCTCTGCGTGGATCCCTGCGGGTCCTGGGCTGGATCGCCGGGGTAAGCCTCGTCGAACTGGCCCTCGCCATCTTCTTCCTGGCGCCGATCGCAAGCGCCCCCTCCGCCTATTCCACCTCTGCTCGGGACGGCGACCAAGCCCGTCGCCACCGGCCTGACGCTCCGTATCCGCCGGTTTTACCTGATGGCGCTGGAGGACTGGGCCGCGAGTGGCGATAGAGCGCGTCCGGCTCACCACGGCTGCGGAGCGCTCCCGGGTCACGCACGCCAGCAAACTGGCCTGGCGGGACGCAGGGCTGTTGGGCACAACCAGGTACGGACCGCCCCGCAGCCGCTGCGCAGCCCCGCTCCGCTGCGGTCTCTCAGTCCTGGATGTACCGGACGATGACGCGCATGCGCGTGCCCCGCTCCGTTTGCCAGCTCACCTCGTCCCCGACCTCTCGCCACATCAGGGCCTTCCCCAGCGGGGTGTCAGGGCTCAACCGCTCCGCCTCGTCACCCGCGAGCATCGCGATCTCGTACGTCATGATGCCCGGCTCGTCCGGGTCCTCGACTCCGACGAGGCATCCAGGGACGACCATCGCCCCGCCCGTCAGGGAGGAGTCAGGGACCACTTGGTCGAGCAGGGCACGCAGGTGACTGCGCCGCTCCTGCAGGGCCTGGCGCCGCCTGTCGTGATCGGCCAGCTGGGCATTCCTGGACGACGAGTCCACGGCCACGATCTCCGGAAGCGGCTGGTCCAGCGCGTCCTGCACGCGCTGGAGCTCGCGCTGCACCCGTCGATGGGCAGAGACGCTGAGCCGGTCGATCGGGAGACGGAGAGAGGACCCGGCACCGCCCGGCACCGCGGAGCCCGTCACGGGGGTGGGTTCGTCGCCGTGGGTCGGCTGCCGCGGCACGGCCGGAAGACTCTTCACCGGGGCCCGGTCAGCCGTCGGTCGTGCACGCAGCAGTTCCGTCGTACGGCCGTCGGAAGCGCCGGAGGAGCCAGGCGCGTGGTGCCGCGCCAGCCCCACCTGGCCGTCGTCTCCCAGCACCGGTACGTCGGCATGGGCGATCGCGGCGCGGATCATCGCGTGTACCTCGGGGTGGGCGACCCGCACGACGGCATGCCCCTCGCGCAGGATGTCCACGGCGTCGGCCCCCGGGAAGCCTGGCACACCCGCTCCCCCGAGGAACCGTGCGGCCTCGGGCACGGTCGCCCGCATGCTGAACGCGTGCTGGGCTGCATTGACCTCGTCGCGGTGCAGCCGTGCCACGGTCACGAATTGGGGCTGCGCCTCCTCGGCGCCGTGCGGGGGATGGAGGTTCACGCCTCCCCGGCGCGACACTTTTACGTGAATGCCAGCAGCGGCCAGCCCGTCACGGAGCCTTTGCCGCTGTTCATCGGTCCTCAGCCCGAGTCGGTCCGCCTCCAGTGCGAAGGCCCGCTGACTGATGACGCCCGCATTGGATGCGCCGCGCATCAGTCTCTCGATGACGTCGGGCTCCACGCTGCCAATGGGGGCGTCGTCGCTGTGGCCGGTAGGGACCGTAGGGCTGTGGCCGATCGGGTCCGTGTCGCCGTCGCGCCTGGGGACTGTACTGCCGTCGCTTGTCGGAACCGTACCGCCGTCGGGGACCGTGCCGCCGTCCCCGGTCGGGTCCACAAGGTCACCGGTCGGGCCCGCAACGCTGTCCTCAGGGGCTCGGTTCAAGGGCGACGCTGCCCGCAGCCCGCCGCCAAGTGGGTACGCCGCCGACTCGATGCCGAGTCGGTCGAGTTCCGCCCACAGCGGTTCGAGTGCCCGCTCCGGGTCGAGGAAGAAGCGGCTGCCCCGGATGCGGACGAACGTCCATCCCACGCGCTCCAGTTCGCGCTGGCGTGCCGCGTCCGCGTCGGCGTTCTCCTCGGTGTGGAACGCGTCGCCGTCGCACTCCACGGCAAGGCGTCTGGTGCCGCCCTCGACGACGAGGTCGATGCGGTAGCGGCCGGCCGGATACTGCGGCCGCACCTGGTGGCCCCGGGCCCGCAGAGCCAGGTAGACACGCTGCTCGAAGAGGCTGTCGAAGGCCTCGTGCGGAACGTCCGGCCGGACCTCGCCGAGTCCGAGGCCGTTCTGCTCCTCGGCCGGGCGGGAGAACCAGTCCAGATAGGCACGCCGCAGATCGGTCTCGCCGAGTTCGGTGAGGGTGAAGCTGTGGAACAACCACACCTGGTCGCGGGCCCGGGATGCAGCCACGTTGAGGTGCTGCCGGTTCAGGGAACTGCTGAAGTGGCCGATGCGGCGCGGCCCGTCGGGGCCGGTGAGCGATACGACCGTACTGATGAAGACGATGTCGCGCTCGTCGCCTTGGAACTCCTCGGCGTTGCCCACGCGCAGGCGTCGGCGCTGTCTCTGGTCCAGCGGGATCCGGTCGGCCAGCAGGTCTTCGATGAGGTACTTCTGCCCCGCGCCGAGCAGGGTGATCACCCCCATGGTGCGCCCTGCGTAGGCGGGGTCGGCGATGCACCGGGCGACCTCCTCCACCAGCCGCACTGCCTCGGGCCGGTTGATCTGCTTCTGTCCGCTGCCTTCGACGTAGCCATCGGGTATGTGCACCGGGCGCAGGGGCGGCAGCCGGTCGGCGCCGTACTGTCGCAGCGGCTGGAGCCGGCCGCCGTAGCAGAGCTCGTTGGAGAATCCGATGATCTCCGGCATGCACCGGAAGTGTTCTTGGAGCATCAGTCTGCCGCGGCCTCCGGCCAGACCGGACGCGATGTCGAAGAGGCTGGCGGTCGGTGTGAACAGGTTGCGGCGGGCGGCGGGCAACTGGGCGAGGAGCCGTCGCTGGAGTGCGAACTGCTCGTCGTGGTCCACGCCCACCTGGGCGGGGCTGACCTGCTGGTCGTCGCCGACGACGATCACCTTCGCGCCCAGCCAGGCGAGCAGCAGCGTCTCGGGGCCGGACTGGCTGGCCTCGTCGACGATCACGACGTCGAAGCGACCGGCTTGGTCCATCGGCACGGTTTCGGTCACCTGGTGCAGCGGCATGATCCAGGCGGGCACCGCCGCCTGGCTGGCCTGCAAGCTCTCCCGGGCCTGTCTGCGGTAGGTGGCCGCGTATTTGCCGGTGCCCTTGCCCAGCTTGCGGACGTTCTGCTGGTACGAGGTGAGGGCCACGGCCTGGTCGTCCGTGAGCCGGGACAGACAGCTGAACCAGGCCTTGTCGGCCGCCAGCCGTTCCAGGCCGATGCGGATCTCGACGTCCGCCTCGGCGAGCAGCCGCATCTGCCGGGCCTCGGCCTCCGGGGCCGTCAGCTCCTTCATACGGTCGTACCAGACCGACCACGCCCACGCGGCCTCGAAGTCCGCGAGCCGGGTGTCCCACTCGTCGTCCTCGGGTGTGGACTCCACTCTGTCGGCGAGGTCTGGGAGTTCGGCCGCGGCCAGCCGGTAGGCGTCGTCACATGCCTTCTTGCGCGCGAATGCCTCCCGCAGGTCGTCCACGTCGTTCACCGCGGCGCTATAGGCCGCCGGGTCACGGGACTCGACCGCGGCGCGGGCTCGTTCCAGGGCTGCCGAGGCCCCCCTGCGGTGGGCCGCGGCGCGCAGTACACGCAGGGCGTCGTCGATCAGAGTGCGGGCAGGGTCGGCGTTCCTGCGCGCTGCTCTGGCCTTCAGGAGGTTTCGCACGGTGGCGGCCCGCTCCGGGTCGCCCCAGCCGACGCCGACCAGCCCTGGTGCGGCTGCGGCTGTGCCGACCACGGCGTGGCGCATGTCGGCGAGAGCGGTCAGAGTGGTGAGGGTGGCGATGTCCTGGCGCAGCCGGGCGGTGCGCCGGGCGGTGGCCTGCCATGCGTCGTGGCCGTCGCCCCACTCCTGTTCGATGTCCTGGAGGTGCCGCTCCAGCCTGACGCGGTGCAGCACGGCGGACGCGGCGGTCGCTGTCTCCACGGCGCGGCCGTCGACGCGCACGGTCTCGGGGAAGTCGCCGACAGCCTTGCGCAGCTTGGTCTTCATGCCCAGGGCTCCGCGCAGCTTCGCACCGGACGCGAGCCCGTCCCGGAGGGTGCTGGCGAGACCGAGGGCCGTCGGCACGTCGTACGCCTCCAGCCCAGTGACCAGGGTGGCGCCGAGGGCACGCTCCGCCTCCTCGATCATGGTCAGGGCCGCGGTGGTGCGCTCGTGGCGGCTGCGCGCGCCGAGGTCCTGCCCGGTGAGGATTTCGTCGCGCAGCTCGGCGGCCCAGGCGGCCGGCATCGAGGTGGCCGCCCTGGCTGCGGCAGTGAAGTGGTCGAGCGCGGTGGCCAGTTGGTCCTGCTGTGCTGGGGTGAGGGCGGACACGGCGTCGTCGAGGCGGGAGACGGAGCCGTCTTGCCGGAGCTCGGCGAGGTCGGCCTCTGCCGCCTTGACCGTCTCGACCGCCTCGGCGAAGGCGGGCACCGTGGGCAGCTGCCCGGGCTCGGGCAGCGCGGCACTCACCGATGCGGCGAGAGCACGGTGCCGGTCGGTGAAGGCGAGCGCCGCACGGCGCAGGCGCGTGAGCACCTCGGCATTCAGCGTCGGGGCGTCAGCGGGGACGGCGCCGATCCAGCCGAACCGCGGGTGTTCCTCGGCGAGCCGCTGGGCGATCCGGGCCAGGGTTCCCTCGTAGTCGCCGATCTCGACCGGATGGTGGTATGTCTCCTGCTCCCGCAGCGCACGCAGCGCCTTCAGGGCGAGCGCCTGCGCGGACCGGGCGGATCTGAGGCGCTCTTCGTGCTCCTGGATGCGTCGCCGGTATGCCCGTGAGGAGAAGTCTCCCTGCCGGTCGAGGATGGCCTTGACGGACTGCTCCAGTTCCAGTTGCCCGGCTCCGTCGTCGGTACGGCTCACGCACAGCTCGCGGATGCCGACGGGCAGTTTGTCTTTCAGAACCTTCAGGGCACGTGCCGTATGGCTGGTGATCAGTACGCGGTTGCCGTGCGCGAGAAGGTCGGTGACCAGGTTGGCGATGGTGTGCGTCTTGCCGGTGCCGGGCGGTCCTTGGACCACGACGAGATCCCGGTCCCGCAGCCGCTCGGCGATGGTGCGCTGTTCGTCGTTGGAGGGCAGCGCGAAGTACAGCTCCGGCGGCGGTCCTGCTGCGTCACCGCTGCCCGGTTCCCCCAGCGGGCGGTCACCGCCCGCACCGGCGATCGCCCGCAGCAGAGCGGTGGGCTCGGCGCCTTGCTCGATGGACAGGGCGACGGCGCGCAGCGCTTCGAGCATGCTGCGCCGGGTGCGCTCTCTGAGCAGCAGCACCGGCGCGAAGCTGACGACCGGTACGAAGGGGTCTCCCGCTGCTCGGTGCCGATTCGGTGCGCGGTCGTAGCGTCCTGCTTCGTGGGCCGCGATGATCCAGGTGGTGAGGGCGCGGTGCAGGTGGTCGGCGAGCTGCGGATCCGTGGTGTCGCCGGCGGCTTCCAGCTCCTGCCGTACAAGGGCACGAGTGTCAGCCCGCGCCTTCTGCCCGGGGTCGAGCATGGACTCCTCCAGCACCGGGCTGCCGTGCTCGGGATCGGGTCCGACGGTGATGGCTCCGGTGTCGGGGTCGATGGTGATGACGGCCCGGCAAGTGACGAGATGGCGACGGATCGGCTCGCCCTGCGCCGACCATGTGAGGTAGCCGAATCCGACGACCAGTTCGAAGGTCTCGCCGAGTTCGGAGGCGTCCACGCACAGGCGGTAGAGGCGGTCGTAGGCACGTATGACGGGCTTCATTGCGCGGTCGCGACGTGCCCACCCTTCCCATTCACGGGACCAGGCACGGTACTGGTCGTACACAGTGTCACGCTTGGGCGAGTCGGCCAGGGACACGGTGCTGTGCTGGGTGCGTGCGCTTCCCTCGGCGGAGATCTCTTCCGCCGGTATGTCCGTCTCGGCCCGCGGCTCGGGGGGCGTTTCCCGTGCCGAGTCGTGGATCTCCCGGTCGGCCAGCCAGTGGGCGAGCGGCAGCGGCGGAGCCGGCGGTTCGTGCCGTACGGGTCGGTCGGCCCGCAGCCACAACAGCGTGTCGCCGGGGACGGCGTCAGTGAGGAAGGAGCCGAACTGCGCGGGCAGGTCGGCGAACCACACCTGATGCCTGGCGTCGTCGTGCGTCCGCACCGGCTTGGTGCGGCTCTCACCCACCTCCGCGAGGTAACGGAAGACATGGCGGACAACATCGTCGGGCGTCACGGCGGATGCGGGCACGAGCCACCTCGCTGAACTGATGAAACCAAAGTATGAAGAGTGTGCGCATCCTATGTGCGTGGCACGTCTGAAAGGGTGGGCACTTCCCTCTACTGAGCTGCGATGCGCGTGATCGTCCGGATGTTGCCTTCGAGCAATGCGCCTTCATGCCCGCGGACCGGGCGGCGCGAGTAGACAACCTGGTCCGCCAGTTCGCCGACGCGGAACAGCGCCACCTCCCGCGCACCAACGAAGCTGCTGCTCAGGACGCCCAGCCTTGCCCCGCACGGCGCTCCAGTTCTCGTAGTGAGAGACACCCCGCTCGGATCCGTGTCCGAGGGAAGGGCGGCGCGCTGCCCAGGCCGCCATGGGGCGCCGAGGACCAGGACGAGCCGTAGCCGGGGACAGGCGGATCCGACGGACAGGAGGTCCCCGACCCCAGTCTCGCTGGATGGCCCCACATCCCGCCCACCTTTGGCGAATGCAAGAATGCGACCCTTGGGTGGACAAGTGCATCGGCTCGGGGTGGGCACGAGCACTGTTGGAACGGGGGTAGCCATGGCGTTGGTCATGTGTCCACTGTGCAGCGACGACGAGAACATCGAGGTGATCCGCACGCTCGACGGCGGACGTCGTCTCGTGAAGCACCGGTGCGGCTACGAATGGGAGCACAAGGAGCCCACCGTCCCGCAGAGGAACCCGCTCCGCACCTTCGACGACCTCAAGGCCCGTTTCCCGAAACCCGAGGACGTCGATCCCGAGCAGTTGGAGCGCGTGGCTCGGCTGAAGGAGCAGTACCTCACCGTCAAACCGGACTTCGCCCCCGACGTGGCGGCCTACTGGTCGAAGTACCAGCGGATCTTCTCCCCCGACGGGCTGTGGGCATGCGATCCCAGAGTCCTCAAGGACTTCGCCAACTCCGAGGTCGGAGCCCGCCCCGGCAATCAAGCCACCTTCAACTCCGCGTGGAACGACATGGGCGATGCCGCGGCCGGGGAGGCGACCCGCAGGACGATCGAGTACCTCCTGTACGGCCCTGACGACGTGCCGCCCGAAGACCGGCTCCAGCATCTGCTTGACGGCACCAAGCCGTTCACCATGACCGGTTTCAAGGAGGCCCTTCTCACGAGGGTTCTCTGCGTGATGTACCCCGACCGGTTCCTGACGATCCTCAAGTACACGACGGAGGCGGGCGGCAAGCGCGAGATCGCGCGAATGGTCTACGGACTGGAGCTGCCGACACCCGAGTCGGTGAACTGGACCCTCGGCCGGCTCATCCTCTGGAGCAACGACCTCCTGAATGACCTCGTCGGCCAGGGCTTCGCCAACCAGCAGCACGCCGCCGCGTTCCTGTGGTGGGCCAAGGATCAGGTCGAGGGACTTCAGTAGGTTGCCGTACATCGCCTGAGGGCCCTCGTAGCCCCCGATGGGCTCTGCATGGCTGAACGCGAGCACGCCACCAGGGTTCAGCCGCTTCGCGATGAGCTCGCCGTGCCCGCGAAGGCGTCCACGACCGCCAGAGGGCTGTCCCGAGTCGCCCTACCAGACGACGTCCGGCTCACCTTCGCGCAAGTCTCCCTACTCCAGTCTGCACGACGGCTCCGCGCGATGAACGCGGAGGGCGAGGTCGTCGCCCTCCGACGCTGAGCGCCACCCCGAGGCCGTTCCCCCATGTGTATTGCGGGACCGCCAATTCCGCTTACGGCTGTCGGAACGACACAAGACCGAGATCGCTGATCGCAGCACCCGGACCGCCCGACCGGCGCCAGAACCCGGACTCGGCGAGAGAACTCCTGACTGTCCATCACGCACAGCTGTCCACCGGCTGTCCAACGAAGATATCGAGACCTGACGGGCTCCGTGGTTCAGCCGAGCAAAACAGCAGGTCACAGCCTTGCGGCAGCCTATCGACAACAGCATGTGAAACGGCGACCTACGCATTGCGATGCACAGACGGACAGTGCCGATTCGCCGAGATTCCAAGGTCAACGAAAACAAGAAACCCCAGGTCAGAGGCCTAACCTGGGGTTCACCATGGAGCCGCCTTCGGGATTCGAACCCGAGACCTACGCATTACGAGTGCAGTGCCGCGAACCGTACCGGAAGCACACGCCGCATCACCCAGAGACGATCAGGCAGCCAGCGAGAGCAGCCATACCGGGCCAATCCGAAGCTCTGATGGATCCCCCAAGGCAAGCATGAATCCGACGAACGCTATGACGTGACCACACTCGCCAAGATCGTGTTACGAGCTCAAAGCGTCGCGTCAGAATTTACTGATCGGCGGAGGATCCCCAAGGATCATCCTCTACATTTTCATCGGAAATTTCAAAAGGTTTCCATTCGATGCAATTCGGAACTCTTCCTCCGGAGTGCAGGAACTCCTTCACCGCTTCCCTGACGAGAGAGATTGGAATTTCCGAATTATCTGGAAACTCAGTCCAATGCCCGGCGACATGATACGCGACGCCACTGCGGGAGTCGGGGGCACCAACTGAAGCAACGCGTCCGACCTCAGGCGCCGTGAAAGCCAATGCCCCCACCTGGAGCTCCCTACTGACTCCGACATACAGCTCGTGCTCCGGAATCCTACCGGTGTTCGAGGTCGATCCCTTGACAGGATATGCACCCCATCATGGAGCACCGGCCCGGTCAGCAGGGCGTCGATGACGCTATCCACGTCACCCGACGTGGAAAGCAGAACGGGGTTCTGCATGCTGGCGCGACGGTAACGTGCCTCCAGTCGGTTATCAGTCGCCATCACGAGCCTGCTTTTAACAATTACACCCGATCAGTGGCGGGGTCATCTCCGGAGAAAGTATTGACTCCGATGCATCCGATTACTTTAAGCGAGTCCGGGTCAAGAAAGAGCTGAAAGTAATATCCCCCTCGATCACGATCGTTCACATAGGCGACCAGGAGGCCCTGCTCGCCCATTTGGCGGAGAATCGCGAGGGTCTCCGTGAACCCCAGCGTCTGCTTGCCACGCCTCTGCAGGTTTCTCTTCCTCGCCGAACAGATGCCCAGGATCTCCACTGCTGGGACCGGGTCGAGCCAGAGATCGAAATGCGCTCCGGAGATCAGAGCATTCCTGGCAGCGACGCCAGCTTCGGTATCGAGCTCGAACGCAGCTAGCAATTCATCTCTGGATACGTTTTGCATCTCATTCCCCTGCAACGCTTTCCCAACTCTCTCCGAAATCGTAACTGACTTCCGGAGCTTGAAACTCTCCGACAATGAGGTGCTCGTCTTCATCCATATCGTACTCGGTACCGTGAATCTGAATGTTTCTCGACGGCCCGATTGCAGGATCTACATCCACCTCCCTGACCCGCAATATGACACCCTCCCCAACTCACTCTTCGTTCAGCTCTTGGGCACCTTCCGTGGCCCTCTCAATATCATGCGTCCAAGATGTGAAGATGGAATCCGTTTGATTTCCACCCACATGCGATCTGATGTTGGAGTGGCCACCACGGGGAACCGCACGGCCTTGAGCTGCGGCATCGTAACCACGGTGCCCCTTGGCGCAATGCCACTTATTTAAGAAACGGCCAGGATTTTGATGTGTGGCGGGTCCGGGTGGCGGGTTGTGGTTTCGGTTGGGAGCTTCTTCCTGTAGGCGTGGACGTGGATGCGTTTGACGGCGCGTGGGCTACTGCGGTTCCTCCGGCAGGGGTTGAGTCTTTCGACGATTTCTGCGTGTGCTGCCTCAAGGGCGTTCATGAGGTGGCGAGGGGGAAAAGCCCGCCTGGTCCGTGACCTGACGTCGGATAATGCGCAGTGACCGCATGAAGGACAGTCTGTCGGGGTCGATGTCGGCCTGGTCGGCTGCCTCGCACATTAGATGCCGGACCGCGTAGTGAGTGAGGAGGAGTGCCCAGATCTCCTGCTCGATCATGTCCGGTGTCTTCGAGCGCAGTACGCCGCCACGGCCTCGCTGATGAGTTTTGATCTCGTCCAGGCTGGATTCGAATTCCCAGCGTTCGGCATAAGCGGCCGCAAGTTCAGCAGAACTTGCCTCATCGGGGTCCATGATGGTGGTGATCAGGCAGAAGATCTCTCCCTTGCCTTCACGATTCGTCACTTCGTATTCGATGACCCGGACCGGAATTCCGGACGGTTCCTCGATGTTCGCCGTTCCGCGGTGTCGCTGGACCGCACGCCGACGACGGACCTTCGGGTCGAGCAGGAACGACTCGTACGACCCGTCCTTCAGGGGCCGCACCACTGGCAGGTGAGGTCCGTCAGGCATGCGCCACAGCAGATCCGCGCCAGTAGCGGCGGCAGCTTCCCAAAGACGGTACGCATAAAATCCCCGGTCAGCGGTAACCAGCATGCCTGGTTCGAAGTCGACGACGAGTTCCCCGGCGAGAACACCTTCGTCCACGCGCCAGGGCCCCAGCCGTGCTGCCACCACGGCATGGGTCCCGCATTCGCCCAGCCCCACGATCTTCACCTGGGGAAAAGGCGCCGGATTCTTCGTCCCTCCCGACCGGCCGAACCTCGCGTCATTCGCAGAGGTGTCGGGAACATCCAGCACGAAACCGTCGATGGCCATCAGACGCCACCGCCCCAGCCACGCCCCTTGGGTGCCCCGCCGCGCACAGGGCAGTGCCACCCGCTCAAACAGCACCCGCAACGGCTCCGGTCCCAGACGCCGGCGCGCCTGGGAAATTGCACCCGTCGTGGGAACTGTCCAGTCTTTGCGCCAGGTCCCCAGAAAACGCAGACCGTTAACGAGAAGCCGCATCACCTCCTCGTACGACTCGCCGAAGAACAGACACAAGCCCATCACGTAATAGACAACAACACGCGCCGGCAGCAGACGTGACCGCTTTTCCGCCCGGCCCGTCTCGACGAGAACCTCATCGACCAGGTCACGGTCGACCAGGCGCGTCAGAACACCAACACCCACCCGGTCAGTTAGACGCACGCCCGAAACTGCCGCCGAGTCATCCAGCACCCCACCCATAGGCGAGGAAGGTAGCCGGTCTTCTGGAAATAACAAAGCACCGGTACTTGGATAGTTGACCATCCACAGGCAGCCCGGGTGTGTCGCTGTGGAAATGTGGACGACTGGACACCAGTTACTTATCTAAGTGGCATTGCCCCTTGGCGAGACCGCGGTACAGATAGCCATCGCCGACATCACAAGCGCTATTGGTATTGTGAACCAGGACAGGAACGGTCCCCGCCAGCACATAGTACGTGTGGAGTTCCTGGACGGTGAGGTTCCAGCGGTTCGCCGTACCGGTTGTGGTGCGTGTCGTGACGACGTGGGCGTGACCGTCGGTTGCGGTGTTGAGGGCGTCACCGCGGCGGAGTTCGCCGGCCGGTTTCCAGGTGTGGGTGGTGTCGTCCCAGAACGGGTGGTTGGCGGTGGCGTGGAGGGTCGCCGTGTGTCCGTCCTTGTCGCGGACGGTGACGTCGAGCAGGTCCTTGTCGTGGTTGATCCAGATGTGCTGAACGGTGCGGGCGCCCTGGTGCTTGCCCGTCTTGGGGTCGGCCGACTCGACCTTGTCTCCGACCTTGATCTTGCCGATCGCCTTGGTCTTGCCGCCGGCCATGAGGACGGGCGTAGAGGGGGAGAAACTGCAGCGGGCTGACGACTCCGTGGGCTTCGTACCCGCGTTCCCCGCTTCCGGTTTGCTCGGTTTGACCGCTTCGGTGGTGGCCTCTGCCGCATGTTCTTGCGCATTGGCGCGCTTGGCGGCGACCAGGTCGGCCGCGTCGTCGAGGGCTTCGCTCGCGGCACTTGCTTCGGCGCCGGCTGCCGCGGCGTCTGCTGTTCCCTCTTCGATGGCCCGCGCAGTGCCCGCGCTCACGCCCATGCCCACGACGCGGCCGCCGACGCCGACGCCGAGAAGCATGCTGCCGCCCGCGTCGGCATCCGCGGCGCCGGTGAACACTCCTGCGACACAGTCCAGGACACCGGTGCCGATGCACCACGTGGCGGCCGGGAGAACCACCATCCCGATGGCCGTGTAGATCAACTGTCCGCCGTCGTAGCTCTCGCACCGATCGGTGCCGAAGTCCTCGGGCTGGCAGGGGGTTTCACCGAGTGTCGGGGTCGGGGTCTGCGTCGAGGTGGGGGTCGGTCCCGTGGGCGGCGTCGGCGTGGTGGAGGGTGCGGGCGAGGCGGTGGAGCCACTGGAGGTCTTGGTGTCGCCGCCGCTGTGGTGCTTCTTCTTACCGCCGCCCGGGTAGCAAGCGTTGCCGTATGCGCCGCATGTCTGCGCCAGACCAGTGGGGTCGCTGCCGGTGCTGGGGTTGTCGCCTGCGTAGGTGTAGCCGCCCATCTGATTGGGGTCGCCCGCTTCGAAGATGGGGTCGGGGGTGAGGAAGCGGCCGGTGACGGGGTCGTAGTGGCGGGCGCCCATCAGGTCGAGGCCGGTCACGGGGTCGGCGGGCTGGCCGAGGTAGCCGTGGTTCTCGTCCGGTGCTACCCAGGAACTGGGTTTGGTGCCGCGGAGGTTGCCCCAGGGGTCGTAGGAGCGGCGGGTGACGGCAAGGGTGGTGGCGTCTACGGCGGTGAGGGCGGTGCCCTGGCCGTTCGCGACCTGGTAGGTGACCGTGCCGGTGTTGGAGCGGGTGACGGTGGTGCCATCGGGCCCGGTGACGTTGCGCAGGCCGGTCCACGTCTTGGCGCTGACGTTGAGCGTGATCTGCTCGGCGCCGCCGAAGAGGTAGAGGATGCGGGTCTTGTCGACGCCGTCGACCGCGGCAGTCTGCTCGAGCAGGCCGCCCTTGGCGTCGTAGAGGTACTTGCTGGTGTTGGTATGGGTGCCGGAGGTCGTCGCGACGGACGCAGTACGGCCCTCGGCGTCGTAGGTGAAGGTCTGGCTCTGGCCGGCTGGGATAGCGCCGGTGGCGGCGTTGGTCCAGGTCTGGCCGCTGCCGCCGCAGGTGGCGAGGGTCAGCTGGGTGCCGGTGGTGGCGGAGGCGGCCGGGTCGGTCAGGCACATCGCGGTGTTGGCGTTGCTGACCAGGGTGCCGGTGGTGGTGACCTTCCACTTCTGGGTGGCGTCGGTCTTGCAGGTGTCGATCACGACGAGGGTGCCGCTGGTGGTGGCGTTGCCCGTGGTGTCCAGGCACATGCCGAGGACCTTCACCGTGCCGTCGGTGCCGATGGTCCACTTCTCGCTGGTGGCGCCGTTGCAGGTGTTGATCTGCACCTTGGTGCCGGCAGTGGTGGAGCCACCCGCGTCGTCGATGCACCGCTTGCCGCCGCCGGAGATGGTGAAGGCGCTGGTCAGCGGTCCGGTGGCGGTCACCTTTCGGCTGATGGTGTTCCCGGCGTTGACGTTGTTGTAGGCGGGGTCGGTGTAGGTGGAGGCGATGGCCGCCGTACCGATCGGGTTGGTGAGGGTTGTTGTCCCCGCCTGGTCGGGCAGGGTCGCTGACGCGGTGCCGTTCACGCCGGGGTAAGTGACGCTCTGGGTGGTGTCGTTGAGAGCGTTGCCGGTGGTGTCATGGTTGACCCTGCCGGTGCGGTCGCCGAGCTGGTCGTAGGTGTAGGTCTGCCAGTACGGGGCGGGGCCGCCGACTGTGCTGGCGGTGATGGGGGCGGTGGTGGTGGTCTGCACCCGTGCGGTGGTGCAGCCTCCGACCGCACCGGGCGTGGCCGCGTTCGGGTCGGTGATGCCGGCCGTGTCGGTCCAGGCGGCGGTCAGGCGCTGGAAGGAGTCGTAAGTGAAGCACTGGGTGTCGTGCGCGGTGTTGTTCTGCAGGTCGTCGACGCCGGTGAGTTCGCCAGCCGCGTTGTAGCGCAGGTTGGTGACGTCCAGGGCCGTGGCCGAGGTCTGCACCATGCTGCTGGACTGGGTGACGCGCCCGGTGGTGGCGTCGTACTGGGCGAAGGTCGCCAACTCCTTACCCACCGGACCGTAGTTGGCCTGCAGCACGCGTCCGAACGCGTCATGGACGGCGGTGTCGAGGTAGGCGGGGGTGTTGGCGGAGTTGATGAAGCCGCCGATGCCGTCGAGGTTGCCCTGCTGGGTGTAGCCGTAGTCGATGTCCTCGGCCGGCAGGTTGCCGTCCGCCTGGTAGTGCGTGGTGGACAGCAGCCCGACGTTGGGGGTGTAGCGGGATGTGGAGGTGTAGGTGACGCTGCCACTGGTGGGTGCGCTGGACTGGCCGGCCGCGGCGAAGCCGTCGCCGGACGGGATCGTCAGCGTCGTCCCCAACGGCTGGTAGGCCGTGTTGTAACCGGTGACGGCCTGGGTGTACGCCGATCCGGAGACGCCCCCGACGTAGCGGGTGGCTGAGGTCTCGTAGCCCTTCTCCAGGGTGTCGTACACGTGGGAGACCAGCAGCTTGGACTGGTCGGGAGTGGACGACCAAGCGGCGGCGTACTCGGCCGTGGCGCGGTTGTCCCAGTCGTAGGCGAAGGACAGTGCCTGGCCGCGGCCGTCGGTGATCTGGAGCAGGTTGCCGGCGATGTCGTACTTGTCGAAGGTGGTCTTGCCGGTGTTCGGGTCGGTCTGGGTCAGCTTCTGGCCGAGCAGGTTGTAGGTGTACGACCAGGCGTTGCCCGCGTTGTCCTTGATCGTGTCGACCTGGCCCGCGGGGGTGTAGGTGTACTTGGTGGTGGCGTCCGCGGCCGCGACGGCGCCTGCCGTGCCCTGCTTCCACAACATGGTGGTGCCGTTGGAAGCGACGACGGCCGTGGTGGAGTCGTTGCGGACCTGGAAGGTGGCGCCGGTGGTCGCGGTCAGGCCGGTGGTCCACAGCTGGGCCGCGGCCGTGCTGTAGACGACCAGGTTGCCGTCGGTGCCGAACTTGGCCCAGGCGCCGGCGTGGCCGGAGGTGCCCGACGACCAGATGGTCGCGCCGGTCGCCAGGGCGGACAGCACGAGGTTGCCGTCCGACTGCATCGTCAGGCGCACGCTGTCGGAGGTCAGCGACGTCCCCGAAGGGATCACCGAGCCTGCGGGCAGGGTGACGGTGGAGCCGGTGTTCTTCACCACCGTGCTGGTGGTCTGGCCGAGGGCGTTGGTGAAGGAGGCGGTGGAGCGGCCTCCGGCCGGTGCCGTGGTGTCGACCTCGTCGGCGCCCGGGACTGTCCTAAAGATTGTGTATGCCCCGGTGTTGGGTTTTGAGCGTCGGTGTTCTGCCCTGCCGAGGTGAGGCGGCAGGGCAGAACACCGACGGCGCGGTGAGCGGGTCAGCCGAGCGAGACCAGACGCGCGCCCCCGTCGGTCTCGATGATGGTGCCGGTGAGGTTGGTATTGGTGGCGGCCAGGGCCACCACCTCGGCGATCTCCTGTGCCGAGGCGATGTGGCGGACCGGCAGAGTGGCGGCCGTTTGTGCGAAGTACTCGCGCTTGGCGTCTTCCGGCAGGCCGTTCCACCAGGGCGTGTCGACGAGCCCGGGAGAGACAGCGTTCACCCGTTTCGGAGCGAGTTCCGCGGCCAGCGGCCTGACCAGGGCCTCGACGGCGCCGTTGAGCGCGGCGATGCCGGCGGTGCCCGGCATGCCGGTCCGCGCGGTGATGGCACTGAGCAGGGTGATCGACCCGTCCGGTGTGAGGTGCGGTAGGACCGCCTGGATCGTGGTGACGTGCGGCCAGAACTTGGCCTCGAACGCGCGTCGCAGCATCGTCAGGTCGAGATCGGCTACCGGCCCCGGCCCTTCGCTTCCGCCGGCCGCCAGGACCAGCCAGTCGATGCTGCCGGTCGCCTCGGCGAGGGCGGTCATCTCGTCAGGGTTTCCGGCGTCGGCCCGGTGCCCGACCAGTCCGGCGTCGGTGACGGCAAGGTCGTCAAGGCGCTCCTTGCTGCGGCCGGCGATGTGCACCGTGGCACCACGTGCCTGGAGCAGGCGGGCCGTTGCGAGCCCGATACCGGACGTTCCCCCGACCACGAGGGCAGTGCGCTGGAGCATGATGTCTCCTCATTTCGAACCGCTGCGTCTCGCATTAAGCTAGCCTCCATGGTCATGGACAAGCAACACCCTTCGGAGTCACGCCCGGGACGCAAGCGCAGCGAGGAGAGCCGGATGGCGATCCTGGTCGCGGCGTTCGAACTGGTCGGCGAGGCCGGCTACGCGGGCCTGACGATCGAAGGGATCGCCAACCGCGCCGGATGCGGCAAACAGACGATCTACCGCTGGTGGCCCTCCAGGGCCCACGTTCTCCTCGAAGCACTCGCAGTGAAAGCCGATCTGCACATCACGAACGTCGACCACGGCTCCTATACCGACGACATACGGGCCTTCCTGGAGGACACGTTCCGGCTCGGCCGCCAGCAGCGCGTCGGCGACATCCTGCGCGTCCTGATGGCGGAGGCCCAGATCAACGAGGAGTTCGGCCAACTCTTCCGCAGCGCCTTTCTGCAGCGCCGGCGCGACGCGCTCCAGGTCGTCCTCGATCGGGCCCGGACACGGGGCGACCTGCCGCCCCGCCCTGCCGCGTCCACCGTCCTGGACATCGTGTTCGGCACCTTGTGGTACCGCCTCCTGGCCACGCGCCAGCCCATGGGCGACGACCTCGTCGAGGACCTCACGGCCACCCTCACGCAGGCCGCTCAACCCCCGACCAACACAGCGAACGACCTGGGAGACCAGCAATGACCCTTTCCCGCACCATCCTCATCACCGGCGCCACCGACGGCCTCGGCCTGGCCCTGGCCGAACGCCTGGCAGCCGACGGCGCCGACCTGATCCTGCACGGCCGCAACCAGGCCAAACTCGACCGCATCGCAGACCAGTTCACGGCCCGCGGCGTATCCAGGCCCCGGACCGTGACCACGGACCTCGCCGACCTCGACCAGGTCCGCCGCATGGCCGCTGAGATTCGCGCATCGGTGGACCGACTCGACGTCCTGGTGAACAACGCCGGCATCGGCGGCGGGCAACCGGACGGCCGCACCCGCCGCACCAGCGCCGACGGCCACGAGCTGCGCTTCGCCGTCAACTACCTCGCCGGCTTCCTGCTCACCCTCGAACTCCTGCCGCTGCTGCGCGCGTCAGCGCCGGCCCGCATCGTCAACGTCGCCTCCATCGGCCAGCACCCGCTCGACTTCGAGAATCTGATGCTGGAGCACGACTACGACGGCACCCGGGCCTACGGTCAGAGCAAGCTCGCCCAGATCACGTCCGGCTTCGAACTCGCCGCACGCCTGCCCGCCGACGAGGTCACGGTCAACAGCCTCCACCCCGCCACCTACATGCCGACCAAGATCGTCCTCGCCGAGATCGGACACAGCATCGACACGCTGGACCAAGGAGTGACCGCCACCCACCGGCTCGTCACCGATCCGGTACTCGCCGGTACCACCGGACGCTTCTATGACCGCACCCGCGACGCACGCGCTCATTCCCAGGCATACGACAGCGAGGACCGACTACGTCTGTGGCAGGCAAGCCTGGAACTCACCAAAGCCGAGAGCCCCCTGTGTTGAGTGCCGCTGAAGTTGAGGCCGTGGGCATGGCCGCCATCCTGCCCGACGCTCGCAGGACCAAGGGCCGCAGACTACGGTCCGTCGTGATCCACTTCTCGTGATCGGCCTGTCTGCATGCCCGTTGCCGCCGCCCGTCCGATCGTCCTGACCGCCTCCGAGCGGCACCGACTGAAGAAGGCGGCCTACGGTCACAAGACCGAGCACCAGGCCCGGCAACGTGCCACCGTCGTGCTGCATGCGGCCCGCGGGTGCTCCAACGCACGCATCGCCCGCGACACCGGGCTGCACATAGACACCGTGCGGACCTGGCGCGGCCGCTTCGCCCACGGCGGGCTGCCGGCCCTGGCCGACCGCAAGCGCAGCGGCCGCCCCGCACGGTTCACCCCCGTGCAGGTCGCCGAGGCCATGGCGCTGGCCTGCCAGCTGCCCGCCGAGACCGAGGCACCGCTGCCGCGGTGGTCGTGCCCGGAACTGGCCGCCGAGCTGACCGCGCGCGGCATCATCGATACCGTCTCGGCGTCCACGGTGCGCCGCTGGCTGCACCAGGACGCGCTCAAGCCCTGGCAGTACCGGTCCTGGATCTTCATCCGCGACCCGAACTTCCGCGCCACGGCCCAGCGGGTCCTGGACTTGTACGCCCGTACCTTCGACGGCGAACCGCTTGGCGAGGACGAGTACGTCATCTCCAGCGACGAGAAGACCTCCATTCAGGCGCGCTGCCGCTGCCACCCGACCCTGGCGCCGGGGCAGGCCCGGGCGATGCGCGTCAACCACGAATACGACCGCGGCGGCGCGTTGGCCTACCTGGCCGCCTACGACGTCCATCAGGCGAAGGTCTTCGGCCGCTGCGAGCCGAAGACCGGCATCGTGCCCTTCATGAACCTGGCCACCCAGATCATGAGCACCGAGCCCTACGCCAGTGCCAGACGCGTCTTCTGGATCGTCGACAACGGCTCCTCCCACCGGGGGAAGAAAGCCATCGATCGCCTGGCCACAGCGTTCCCGAACGCGGTCATGGTCCACACCCCCGTCCACGCCTCCTGGACGAACCAGATCGAGATCTTCTTCTCCATCGTCCAACGCAAGGTCGTCTCGCCCAACGACTTCACCGACCTGACCCAGGTCCGGGACCGGCTCCGAGCATTCGAAGACCGCTACAACGCCACGGCACAGCCGTTCCAGTGGAGGTTCACCACCTCCGACCTGGACGATCTGCTGGCCAGACTCGACCGGCACACACCCGCCGATCGACAGGAAGAATTCTCCGTCGCGCTGGCAGCTTGATCAACCCCCGAAGGACTTCCGGCCCGGGGCGGGCTGGCGGTCAACATCATCGAGTGCTAGGGAAACAGGCCCTGACCAGCGCGTTCGTGTCTTTCAGCGCTGTCAGGGCCTTCCCTGCTTATGCGGCGGAAAGTCCCCAGAAACGCCCTGCAGCGCGAGATCCTCCAGAGCACAACGCAGCGTCTCAGCGACCAGTTCGCCCCGGTTCAGACGGCGGACCGCCGCCGGCACATGGGTGGAATCCGTCCGGATCCGTCCCCGCCGCCTGACCAGCCCAGCCTCCGCAAGCCGGTCCACGAACAGCGCCAAGAGCCGGTCCGCGCGGGCGCCTTCGGCTACCCGGTCACGGAATTCGCTCAGGACCGTGAAGTCGAACCCCTGCCGTTCGGTGTACAAAGCGGTGATCTTCTTGGGGTCGACGCCCTTTTCCTTCAACTGGTCCAGGATCTCCGTCTCGGAGTGGCCGCTGAACTTGCTGTTGGCAACCACGTAGTCACCGGTCGGTCCAGCGCCCTGCCGGGGCCTGAGTACGCGTACTCAGGCCCCGGCCGTCACGACCAGAGAGAATTTTGTCATGGACGCTACTTCGATACAGCGGCACGACGAACCTGTGGCGCCATCCGGTGGGGCTCTGGCCGTACGCATCCCGGGCGCTGCCGCAACCGGTGCCGCTCTCACCTACCTGTCGATCCATCTTGTGCAGGAGGCGTACGCCTACGACGCCCGCGTGTGCGCCGATGAGACCAGTGTGTGCCTGACGCCGTGGCCGGTCCTCTCGTTCGCCGCCTCGTTCGCCATCGCACTCGTCGGGCTGATCGTGGCGTACAGGCTCCTGGGCATCCGCCCCGGGCTGACGGTCATCCCGCCGACGCTCCTGCTGGCACCGTTCCCGCTCAATGCCGCGCTGAGCACAGTCGGCAAGTGGCCGGCCGTCGTGGTGGGAGCGGTATGGGCCGCCTCCGTGGCACTGACGGCATGGCGGCCCTACAGGATCCTGGGGCTGTCCACCGCGGCCACGCTGCTCCTGACCTCCTTCATCGTCATCTACCGCTGACCACTCAGCCTCGATCTCGCCCGAGGCTTCGTCGACGGGGTCACGGGCCCTGACCCCGGATCTTGGACAGGGGAACGGGCCGAGCAGGCGAAACAGCCTGCGCGCGGCAGGAGTCAGCACTCGGTACGACGCGGAAAAGGCCGTCCGCAAAGGGGAGTTGTCGTCATCGTCCGGCTGCAGCGCCTCCAGCCGGTTGCCCTCGGACATCTCGGTGACCAGATCGGCCAGGCGCAGGCCCGGATCGTCCGCCGGCCTGGCGGCGGCCCCACGCAGCGCCGGCGGAAGACTGCCGCACAGCCGGATCAGTTCGTCGGCCGCGAGCGGTTCGGCGGAGAGCCGGTCCGCTCCGCGCCGAGTACCTCGCTCAGCAGCGCGTGGGCCTCGGCCGGCCGGAGGAGGTCCAACGGCAGGGTGTGTGCCCCGTCCCGGACCACGAGATCGCCGAGCCGGTTGCGGCTGGTGACGACGACGCAGCAGGACGGGCTGCCCGGGAGCAGCGGACGGACCTGCTCCGCCGAAGCCGCGTTGTCCAGCAGGACGAGCAGGCGCCGGCCGGCCCGGCAGGATCCGGTACGAGCGGCCCCGGGCCTCGTGGTTCGCGGGGATCTCCGACGCCGCGAGCCCCAGGCTCCGCAGCAGCAGCTCAAGCACCTCGCCGGGCTCGAGGGGCTGCCGGTCACTCCGCAGGCCGGGCCCAACGCGTCGAGCGCCCTGCGCTGCGGGGTGACATGACCGGCCAGCACCTTGTGACCGAATGCGGGTGTCTCCAAGGCTCCGGGGTCGAGGACGACGAGGAGATCCTCGCCGCGGCCCGTGTCCTGCTCGGCGCCGAGCGCCGGGTCGGCTGGATCCCCGTCGACGCCCGCGATGCCGACGGTGTGCACGTCGCCGGCGGCGGCGCGTAGCCCCGGAACATCCCCGGTGCCACACGCGGCGCGGGTTCCCCGCACGGCGGATGCGGAGGTTCCGTGTCCGGGCCGGTGTTCGAGGCTGTGGTGGGGGAAGTGGGGGCATCTGAAGGGAAGTCGGCCCCCGCACGTATCCGACATGACGGTACGTGTCCATCCCCCCACGCACGGAGGAGTCGCCCATGCTGCGCGGCATCGACGTCAGCGCCTATCAGTCGTCCTCTTTCTCCACCGAAGGCCTCTCGTTCGTCTTCGTCAAGGCGACGGAGGGCCGTTCGTACGTCAACCCGAAACTCGCCGCGCAGGTGAAGACGGCCCGGGACGCCGGGTGCGTCGTCGGGTTCTACCACTTCCTGTGGCCCGGCGACATCACCGCACAGGTTGAGTACTTCGTCGGCAAGGCCCCTGAGAAGGCCGGGGACCTGCTCGCCGTCGACTGGGAGGCCACCGGTGACGGCACGCACGCGAGCAATGCCGAGAAGGACCATTTCATCCGGACGGTGAAGGAGCTTCGGCCGAACCACCGGGTTCTCCTCTATACCAACCGCAACTACTGGCTCACCGTCGACACCACCTCGTACGCCGGGGACGGCCTGTGGATCGCCGACTACGTGACCGCGGGCAAGCCCCGCATCAAGGCGTCGTGGCGTTTCCACCAGTACACCGACGAGCCCCTGGACAGAAACGTCGCGGACTTCGGCAGCAAGGCCGCGCTGCGGGAGTGGGCGGCAGGGGGCTGACGGGCCGCCTGATCTCGTCCGGAAGCCGAGGGGGACGGCGGGGGGTGTCGTCCAGCCGTGACGACGACGACCTCGGCGCCGCGCGCCGCGTCCTCGACCTTGACGGGGGTCGCCCCGGTCTCCTCGGCGAGCGCGCCGAGCGCCCCGGACCGCGGGAGTTCGCGACGGAGACGTCGTGTCCGAGGGCGGTGAGCCGTCGTGTGAGGTTGCCGCCGATGTTGCCGCCGCAGGGTGCCGTCGGCGCGACCCGAGTTGATGTAGTGCGAGGCACGGCGGCGCCCCTCGGTGTTCCGGGAGACGTGCGGGTTGGCGTAGCCGTGGACGGTCAGCGGCCAGTTGGTGGGCATTTCCGTGGGGGCCCGGTCGAGCCGGCCGTGGACGACCAGCGTGCCACCGGGTACGACGGCGTCGCCCAGGGCGCGGAAGCAGGCCTTGGGGACCAATGGCACAGCCAGTATCGGCGAGATTGATCTTGGTTGCGTAGCAAGTTGGCCCTGCAGTCCTGGCTCGGACGCCAGGGAGCAAGTAACCCGCCAGTAGGTTCGGTTCCGAACGGCGGGACCCGGTGGCCCCGAGATCTCCTCGGGGCCACCGGGTTCCCGGCCTACGCGATCTTCATCGGGGCGTCGGATCACCCAATTCCGCTGAATACCCAAGGTGGCCGGACACGGACGTGTCGGCCCGGGCGCCGCGGTCTTCGTCGATCTGTGCGCCGCCTATGGCGATGATCAGTACGACGATGCCGACGAGTACCTGCAGGCAGGCGCTGACGACGGCGCGGAGCAGGTACAGCAGTGCTGCGGTCAGCAATATGACACCGCCGGCGATGCCCACATACAGCCAGTTGGGGGTGAGAGCGATGTCGGAGTTGTCCGCGCCGGGATCGAACGGCTTCCAGCCGCTGTAGTCGATGCCGAGCAGGAAGGCCGCGACGGCCCCGATGCCGTCGAGGACGAGCAGCCCGGCGGCCAGTGCGATGTCCCCGGCCAGGGGCAGCCACCGGCGTCCGGTTCGCGGGGGCGGCACGTCGCCACCGCGGAACTGCGGCAGGCCGGAGGGCCTTGGAGACGCGGGATCGGTCATGGGCACAAGTTTCTCTCGAAAGCAGGACCGGGTCCTGAGTGCAGGTACTCAGGACCCGGCGTTGTGCGGATGTCAGCCGTGGATCAGAGGCGAACCGACAAGTTCCTGGGTGATGGCGCCCTTGTCGTCGCCCTCGATGTCGTAGACGATCGTCGAGTCCGTCGACCACCACAGCTCGCCGTCGTAGACCGTGGACGGCGCGACGCAGGTGTTCGCGGGCTCCACCTGGAACCACGAGTAGTTGTCGTTGACGAGCTTGGTCAAGTCGCACGTCTTCGACGTGACGACGTGGTCCTCGGTGGTCTTGGTCAGGCGCTCCTCGATCCGCGTGGTGATCTTGAAGCTGGTGAACCGCTTGGAGTTGTCGATGACCTGGTCGTCGACGATCTGCCAGCTCATGACCGACTTCCCGGTCATGCTGCCAGAGAGGGTGGCGGTGTTCTGGACGTAGTACGTGGTCTGCGGCTTGGCGCCAGGGAAGATCACGTCGAACTGGGAGTCGGTGGTGCCCGCCGAGGCCGGCGCGGCGGCCAGGGCGACGAGCGCGAGGGCGGTGGCGCCACCGGCGACGGCGGTGGACAGAAGCTTCCTCATGATGGTCTCCGTTCGGGTCAGATGGGGCCCGCGGGGAGCGGGGCCCCTGAGGGACGGCAGGGCTACAGGCCCATGCCGGTGAAGGTGCGTTCCAGGGAGTCGGCGTACAGGCGGGCGCCGGCGATCTTCGGGTGGAAGGACTGGGCCGACAGGCCGTAGTTCTCGAGGACTGGGTAGTCCAGCTTCGGCTGGTCCGAATCCACGAGCGTCTTGACGATGCCGTGGACGGATTCGGGGTTGCCGCAGACGGCCTTGCCCGCGAAGTTCTGCTTGGGGTTGGAGAACCATGCCTGGATGCCCGTGGCCTTGGCGTCGTCCACCGACTGCTGCATGGCGGCCGCGAGTGTGTCGGCCACGCTGTTGAGCCAGTCCGAGGAGGACGCGGACAGACCGATCTGCCCGACCCCGGGCACCGTGATGCTCAGGCACGCGCCCCGGTCCTCGATCAGCGGCGGGTACCCCATCAGCGCGATCTTCGCCTTCGGGGCCCTCTCGTGGATCTCCGCCAGGACCTTGGTGATGTCCGGCCGTACGATCTCGTTGATGATGCCGGCCGCGGCCTGCTCCAGCGGCTGCCCGATGAACTTGCGGTCCCGACCGGCCAGTTGCTTGTCGGTGTCGCCGTCTTCGAAGGTTTTGTCCTTGCAGTTGCCGCCGTTCACCGCGAGCAGGCATTTCTGGATGATGGCGGAGAAGCGGGCGTCGTTGCCGCCGATGGAGAGGGTGACCAGGGTGGTGTTCTGGTCCAGGTAGCCCTTGTCGATCTGCGTCTTCTCGCCGCCGTTGGACTGCACGATGCCGTTGTGCACCATGTTGTAGGTACGGGCGCCGGAGCAGGCGATCAAGTGGTAGTCCATGTCGGTGCCGTAGCTGTCGGCCAGGGTTCCGATCGACGCCGACCGGCCTGGGATCGTCGCTTGGCGCGACCACGCCTGGGTGGAGCGGTGGCAGGCGTTGCGGGTCTTGTTGTCCTGCTTGTCCAGGTAATTGGTCTCAGGGTAGTAGTCCCGGTTGCCCTCGGAGGCGCCCTCACCGGAGGAGTACGAGTCGCCCATGGCGACGACGAAGTCCTTCGGCTTGGCCGACAGCGGCTGGAAGGCCACCGAGTCCCAGGCGATGTCCTCGTCGCCGGTGCCGTCGTCGGTGTCGGTGTCGAGGGTCACCGTCGGCGTGCCGGTGAAGTTGAACACGCCCAGGTCGACCCACTTGTTCTGGCGAATCCGCTGCGGTTGCACCCGGAGGGGCGAGAGCGAGTCGGTGCCGCCGATCCGGTAGGCGGCCTGCCGGGTGTGGGCGCCGTGGTCGGGCATATGCACGAAGACGCGCATCCAGCCGCGCTGGCTGCCGCTGAGCGTCCACTTGCCGGAGACCTGCAGCCGCTTGCCGTCGGCGGTCGCCAGCCAGCGGGTACGCGCCATCCAGAAGTGGTTGTTGTTGCCCGCGCCGATCTGGTGCAGATCCATCTTGGACGAGTACGTGCCGTTCTCGCCGGCGAAGGTGAATTGGAAGGAGCCCTGCGAACTCACCGTGCAGGTACGTCCCGAAGTGCCGGCGGGAACGGTGCCGTTGGGCAGGTCGTCCACGATCAGGGACCCGGAGGGCAGGCCGGTGTTGCAGCGCGGCGGGTAGGAGTTCTCGTCGGGCTGCTCGGGATAGGTGTCGTCGAACCGGTGGACCGGGTTGCCGCACCGGGCCTCGGTGGTGCAGTTCTTCCAGCTGACCGGCTGGTTCCACCAGCACTTCAGATACAGCGGGTTGTTGCTGTTGGGGTCACCGGGCAGAGCGCACGGACCCTTGCCGTCGTCGTTGGAGGCGCCATCACCGATTTTCGAGGGCACGCAATCGTTCTGCGAGCCGCAGAAGGTGAAGATGGGCGGCTTGGCGGAGGTGCGGGCGTCGGTGGAGTTCCACCACGCGGCGCGATAGCCCGCCTGCATGTCGCCCGGCTTGAACATGGCGGAGATCGGACGGGCGGCCCAGCCGATCACCTTCTCCTCGTACGGCCAGTCCTGCGGGTGCGCGGCGTGGCTGTAGTCGTCCTTGCCGTCGGCGCTCTCCAGGAAAGGGGTCCGGTTCTCCTTCCACAGCGGGTTGGCCGGGTTGTTCGTCCAGCCCACGCCCCACTTGCCGTTCTGCGGCGCCGACTTGGGGTAGTACCCCGCGTTGTACGCCCACAGCGCGTAGAACCAGTTCTCGATGTACTTCGGATGGCCGTCGTTGATGGTCAGGCCGTCCTTGCGGGTGTCGTTCCACTTACCGATGAGGATGTTGACACCCGCCGCGATGTTCGCGGCGTAGTCCAGCGCGGCGGCTTCCTGCTGCGTCGTGGTCTTGGGCTGCTCGCCGTCCTTCTCCTTGCCGTGCATCCGCATGCCGTCGGTGACCTGCGTGATGCCGTAGCCGCAGTCAGCCTTGGCGAAGTCGATCGCCCAGGGGTCCTGCTGCTGGCCGTCGGCGGCGTACTTGACGCCGTAGAAGTTGCCGATCAGCGAGTTGCCCGTGACGCCGGGCACCGCCAGCCGGGTGGCCTGCCACATGTTCGACTCCTGCGCCGTGATGCCGAGCATCACCTGCGCGGGCACGTGCCAGTCCTCGCTGGATCCGCCCGCGAGCGGCGTCAGCGGGAAGATCGTCTGCGGGGCGTAGGCCGCCATGCCGGTGTTCTTCCAGTTCGCCGGCCGTGTCGCGCCCTTATTGAGCTTGCCGACGATGGCCTGGTCGACGGCCCACTCGACCTGGCGGGGGGTGGGCTGGAAGGCCTGCTTCGTGGGGTCGTTGCGCGGGACCGAGCAGTAGCGGTCGGCTTCGACCGGGTCGTTGACCGCCGCTAGTGTCCTGACCGGGGTCTTCGCGCCCTGCGCGAGCAGGATCGGGCTCGTCTGCGTTCCCTGTGTGACCTCGCGCTGCCCGCCGATGGGCTCGGAGCCGGGGTGCGCGTCCAGGACGACGGTCTTGCGGGTGTCCAGGGCCTTCACCGTGGTACGGACGGTGCGGGCTTCCAGGGCCTCCTCCGGGCGGATCCGGGAGTCCTTGCCGTCCGCCCAGCGGGCGGTGACGACGGCCTGTCCCCGGCTGGAGACCTGGGCGTCCTTGTCGATGCCGCCGGGGTTGTTCAGCTCGCCGTCCGCAGCGCGCGAGGTGGAGGCGGCCTTACCGGTCACGTACACCCTGCCCGAGGGCGTGGCGGTGAGGTCGAACTCGTCGAGCTTGCCCTGCGCGAGCCTGGCGGGCCTGCTCCGGCCGTCGGCCTTCTCGATTTGTTCGGCGCTGACGCGGGAGACCGTGGCGGTGTTCCGCGCCGCCACGGCGCCGCGTGCCTTCGACGCCTGGGGATCCGGGTCGATGAACGTGACACCGTTGTCGGCGTCGACCTTGAGCTGGAAGGGCCATGCCTTCGTGGTGGCGATGTCGCGGGTCCTGCCGCCCTTGACGCTCACGATGTGGTTGTCGGCGGCGGCAACGATGCCCTGGTCGGTAGGCACAGCCGAGGTCACCTGCCCGGTGACCGTCTGCTTGGTGCCGACCTTCCCGGTCCTCGCGTCGACCGTGATCAGCCGGGTCTGGTTCTTCGCTGACCGGTCGTTGGTCAGTGCCGTGAATACCGCCCCCTCGCCCTGGCCGCACCCCGGGGAGAAGTAGCCCAGGGTGGCCTGGAACGGCAGCTTCGTGACATGACCGTCGGTCATGTCAACGACGGCGGTGAACGCTCCGCGCGTCATCAGCTCGGGCTTGTTGGTGAAGGTGCGGGGCGCGTAGGCGACGGCCGCGTACTTCCCGGACTCGGTCAGGCAGGCGTTGCCGATCCAGGTGTCGGTGTCGAAGCCAGGCTCGGACAGGGTCGCCGCCGTATTCCAGGCGTACCCCTGCTTCTCGTCCGCGATGAGGACGTGGAAGCCGGTTCCGTCACCGGAGGTGGTGAAGGCCTGGTCGGACGACCTCTTGTAGTCCTTGCCAAGGACGTTTGAGCGTCGGTCCGTCGGGACGGCGGTGGGTTGGTCGCCGGGCTCGGTCTCCCCGGGTCGTGTGCGGCCGGTGTCGACCAGCCCTTGGCTTCCCCCTGCGGGCCGGCCGCAGCATATGCCTGCATCGTGGCAACACCGGAGGACAGAGCCAGGGTGAGAGCTGCTGTCACCGGTAATTGCGCACGCCTCAGCATGGCGTTGCGTCTCAAGTGGGGTCTCCTTCTACGTTTTTCAACTGCGATGGAACGAACGGCGCCGTCAGTGAAGGAGGGAGAGCGTGACGGTCACGCGGGCCGGGTAGTCGTGTGGTGGTCACCGGCCGGGCTGGTCTGAGGTGCAGCTGCGCGTGTGTGGCAGCAAAGTGACATGCAGACATAGCGCAACATCCCCCCGTCGAAAACGTGCGCTAGGAACCAATGTTCGGTTCTGTGGTCACTCGGAACGTATCAGTGCGCCACAGTGCGTGTCATTCACAATTTTCACAGCGGACTCATATGTGGCACGGGGCACACAACTCCAGGTCGATCAAAGGCTCATCGCTGAACTGGCACACCGGCGTGACTACATTCGACGGAGCGCTCCCCTTCGTCACAGCACCGGGCCTGCCTGCCGCGTCCATCGGTCGCGGAGAAATCCGGGTCGCCGCCCTCAACTTTGCTTCGATGACCACGACCCTAAAGAGCGGAGTCAAACAGCCGCTGCTGGTGGATCCGCAGGACGCCGACAAAGCACCGGTTCGCGGCCTCACGCGGCCCCCCAGCCAAGCTCCGACCAGTTGCGCCAGTTAGAGCTTGCACAGATAGGCGTGGGGTCACGGTCGCCGGGTGGGGCGGACGTGCCGGCGGTGGGTAGTCCAGGCGCGGCGGATGAGGCTACGCATGGTGATGATGGCATCGGTGAAGTCGAAGCAGGCGATGATGACACTGGTCCGGCGTTCGTAGCAGCGCGCGAGCCGGTGGAAGGCGTTCTGCCAGGCGTGCGTGCGCTCTACGTGCCAGCGCTGGGTGGCCTGGATCGGGGTCTTTGCGCCCTTGTGCGCGATCCGGCCTTGCAGTCCGCGTTGGCCGAGGGTGGTACGGGTCTTGCCCGAGTCGTAGCCGGCGTCCCGGTGCACGGTGATGCCGTCGGGCAGCGGGCCGAGGTCGTCCAGCAGGTCCAGGGCGGGGGCAAGCAGGGGCGAGTCGTGGCAGTTCGCTCCGGCCAGTACGCGGCCGGAGCGGAATTCCGTAACCGTCCGTCATTCCCGAGCGTTTGAGGCCTTGTTTGCCGCGGTCGACCGGTGAGCGTCCGGCGGCTTCTCCGCCTCCGGGTGCTTTGGTGATCGACCCGTCGATGGCGATCTGGTCCAGGGCGAGACCGACGATGCGGTCGTAGGACTGCAGGGCACGAAGTTCGCCTTCGCCAAGGCCTTCAAGAGGAAGTACGGGGTGACACCCGGCCAGTACCGCAAGCAGGCCTCCTAGGTGTATTGACCCGCGGGGCCGTTCACGCGGCTGCTCGGTGGCCGGCCTGCGAGTGCGGTGTGGCAGCGGTGGTGGGACGAAGGGGCGCCCGCCGTATGGTCGGCGGGCGCCCCTGTGCCCGGGTCACCTGTGCGGGGTCCGGGTCACTTGTTCAGGTGGGTCCAGAACTCGTCGAACGAGAGGACCTTGTCCCCGTTGAGGTCGCGGGTGGCGATGATGGCCTCCGCCACCGAGTCGGTGACGTTCCAGTCGCCGCCCTGGGCGAGGGCGCTCTTGAACTCGGCCGCGGTGATGAAACCGTCACCGTCCGTATCGATCCGCTCGAACTGCTTGCGTGCTTCCTCGATGTCCGCCACCGATCCGCCCCTTCGTAGTGCATTACAGCTGTATTGACGGAGGTCAGATTAACGGTCCGCGCCGGCCCTCAGTGCGGCGACCACCCAGCCGAACTCCTCCCGGTGCGCGGACTGGGTCCCCGCGCCCTTCACCGTGGCCAGCAACTCCCGGTACCCAGCGAGCCGGTCGTTGGACGCCGACTCCATGCGTGCGAGTACGGCGGCCGGGTCGCCGTCCCCCAGCACCTCCCGCAGGATCGCCTCCGCCTCGGGCGACTCGGGGGCGATTCCCCGGGCGCGGGCCTCGGTCCCCAGCTGGAGCATGCGCATGGGGAACCACAAGGACCGCCCGGCGGCCGCGGCGTGGTCCTGGTCGGCCGCGTTGAACTCGACCACCTCGCGCATCTGCGCCCGGAACTCCGGATCCTGGACCATCTCCGCCAGCTCCACCCAGGCGTCCACCTGCTCGGGGGTCGGCTCCTCGGGCAAGTCCACCGCGGTGGAGCGCATCCGCTCCTGGATGGCCGGATCCACGGAGTCGAGCCCGTGGAACAGCTCCTCCACGAACTCCTCCATGATCCGCTTCCGTTCGGCGGCCGACAGCCGCGCCAGCTTGTTCATGAGCGTCATCTCCTCCGCGGTCGAACCGCGTCGCGCCACGGACGACAGCACCGCCCTGGTCACCTTCAGCGACCTGATCTGCGCGTCCAGCGCCGTCACATGGGCGGCGGCCACCTCCGCGACCGTCGTCTCGCCGGCCAGCACCTTGCGTACGGCGTCCAGACCGAGGCCCAGTTCGCGCAGGGTGTGGATCAGTTCGAGGCGGGCCACGGACGCGGCGTCGTACAGCCGGTAGCCGCCCGCGGAGCGGGCCACCGGCGGCAGGGCGCCCTCGTCCGACCAGTAGCGGATGGTGCGCACGGTCAGTCCGGTGGCCCGGGCCAGCTCGCCGATGGTGAGAAGTCCGGTGCCGTCGTCGATCATGTCTGCGAGTCTGGGCCTTCCAGTGGGTGGAGACTCAAGGAGCGCGGTGGTGGAGACTCTTCGGGACATTCTCGACGCGGCGGCCCGGGGTGTCTTCCCTCCGTCCGACGGCCGTACGACCGTCGTGCCGCAGGTGTCCGACCGGGACGCGGGCGTGCTCGCCTTCACCGCGCACGCGGTCGTCTTCACCGACGAGGATCCGCGGTGGGTGTACGACACGCTGGCCGCCGTACCGTGCGACGCCCTCGCCGCGCCGATGAACCCACGGTTCCTGGCGGCCTTCCTCGATCGCACGGGGCGTACGGCCGAGACGATCGACGCGATGCTGGTGGGCTCTCCCCTGCCCGGTGAGCCGCCGCTCCCGCTGAAGGAGATCACGGACGGCGACCATCCGCGGATCGTGTACGCCCGAGGGCGGCGCGACGACATGCGCGCGTGGACGGCGGAGGGCGGTGTGCTGGTGCTGGGGCGCGGGATCGCGGGGCGGCTGGAGGTCTCGGTCGAGGTGGACGAAGGGGTACGGCACCGGGGGCTGGGCCGGGCCCTGGTGACGGCGGCCCGGCAGCTGGCCACGGAGCCGCTGTGGGCGCAGGTGGCGCCGGGGAACGCCCGCAGCATGCGGGCGTTCCAGGCGGCCGGCTACCGTCCCGTGGGTTCGGAGGCGCTGCTCATCGCCAGGTAGGCGTCAGTGCCAGGGCGCGTAGTACGGGTTGCTCTCGCAGTCGCTCATGATCTCGGTCTTGGTCTTCTTGTCGACCGGGCAGACGCCGATGATGTACTGGCGCGCGATACCGCCGGGGAAGGCGACCTCGACCTGGTCGGCCCACTTGTGGGTGTCACCGATGGTCTTGTTGACGTCGACGCCGCCGGGCGCGTCGACGTAGTAGTTGAAGCCCGACTTGTACCAGGTCTTGTACAGGTCGTGGTCGTACGTCGTCGACACGTACGGCGAGGGCTGGTTGACCAGGACGTACTGCTCGATGTCGTACTGCCCGTCGATGACGTCCTTGGGGTGGAACCCCTGCTCGAAGACGGCGGCGGGGCCCCGGCTGTCGCTGCGGTAGAGGGTGCCGCAGGTCTTGCGCCAGACCGGCTCCGGGGTGATGCGGTCGACCTGCACACGGCGGTCGGCGGCGGCCTTGACCGGGTCGTCGAACTGGGGGCAGGCGGGCGCGGCGACCTTGGCAAGCGGGGCGGCGGGGGTCGCGGGGGGCGTCGCGGCGGAGGTCGCGAGGACGGCCGAGAGGCAGGCGACGACGGCAGCGGCCCGGCGCCGCAGGCGAGTTGTGATCATGGGGAGCACGATCTCGGTTCTGCGGCGGCGGGCCGGGGATCGTCACCCGTACGGCGGCGTGTCACCGCCCTGCGGGTCAACCGGGCGTGGATCAGCGGAAGATGCCGGTGTGGCCGAGCGAGTAGCGGCCCGGCTGCGGGTAGACCGCGAGGCCGTGCGGGCCACTGCCGACCGGGATACGCGCCAGCTGGACGCCGGTACGGGTGTCGATGGCGTACACCTCGGAGTTGTAGCGCCCCGACAGCCACAGGACCTTGCCGTCGGCCGAGACGCCGCCCATGTCGGGGCTGCCGCCGTGCGGCAGGCGCCATTTCTTGGTCAGCGTGTTCTGGGCGAAGTCGAAGACGGAGATGGTGCCCTCGCCCCGGTTGGAGATGTACATCTCGCGCGAGTCGCGGCTGACGTACAGACCGTGGCAGCCCTTGCCGGTCGGGAGGAAGGACGGCTTCGTGAACTTGTCCCCGTCGAGGACCCACACCCCGTTGGCCACCATGTCGGCGATGTAGAACCGCTTGCCGTCGGGGGACATCTTGACGTCCTGCGGCATGGCGCCGCGGAAGGGCAGCTTCTCCTGGGCGACCACCTTCATCCGCTCGGTGTCGACCTTCAGCAGCTCGCCGCTGAACTCGCAGGAGACGATGAAGTAGCGGCCGTCGAGAGAGAAGTCGGCGTGGTTGACGCCGTAGCAGGTGACCGGCTCGGTCTTGACGCGCTTCATGGTGTGCGCGTCGCGGAAAACCAGCTCGCGGTCGAGGGAGGCCATGACGATCGCGTACTTGCCGTCGGGCGTGAAGTACAGGTTGTACGGGTCGTGCACGTCGACGGTCTTGCCCGCCTTGCCGGTCCTCGGGTCGATGGGGGTGAGGGTGTTGCCCCGGTCGTTGTTGACCCAGAGCGTCTTCATGTCCCAGGAGGGGACGACGTGCTGGGGCTGCGCGCCGACCCGGATCGTCTCGATGACCTCGTACGTCTTCGGGTCGATCACGGAGACCGTGTTGGAGTTGGTGTTGGGGACGTACACACGGGACGGGAAGTCCTTGACGACCGGCGAGAACTTGTTCGGCCGGTCGGCGGTGTAGACGTCCGTCGGGTCGAGCACGGGCGGCATGCCGGGCAGGCCGTCGACCTGGTTCGGCTGGGCCGGTTTGACGGCGGCCTGGGTGCCGACGGCCTCGTGCGCGGTGTCCTTGGACTCGCCGTCGCAGCCCGGAAGTACGGCGAGCACGGCGAGTACCGCGCCCGCGAGCAGGGCGCGCTTCGTGAGGTTCCGGTTGCGGTGCATCAGCTCAGCAGCTCCGTGGTGGTGACCGCGCGCAGACCGCGGCGGCCGAGTTCTTCCAGGACGGCGGGGAGCGCGGCGACCGTGTCCGCGTACCCGAAGTGCATGCTCACCACGGATCCGTCGCGGACCCCGCCGATGACCTGGCGGGTGACGGCGGGGGCGCCCGGCGAGGTGTAGTCGAGCGAGTCGACGTCGTAGGAGAGGACGTGCGGGTAGCCCACACGGCGGGCCACCCCCGCCACGAGGGAGGAGGCGCTCGGGCTGCGGGAGGGCCTGAACCAGGTGCCGATGGACCCGGTCAGCCGTCGCAGCCGGTCCGCGCAGCCCCGGATCTCGGCCTCCGCGTCCGCCTCGGACATCGCGTTGATGTCGAGGTGGCGCAGGGTGTGGTTGCCGAGGTCGTGGCCGCCGTCGAGGATGCGGCGGGCGATGTCCGGGTGCTCGTCGAGCCAACTGCCCACCGCGAGCACGGTGACCCGGGCGCCGCCCTTCTCCGCCTCGCCGAGCAGCGCTCTGGCGACGGCCGGGTCGCCCTGGCCGTGGAAGGTGAGGGCGACCCGGGGACGGTCGCGGGGGCCGTGGGTGATCTGGGCGGGCTGCTGGGGGAAGCGGCGGGGCGCGGGCGCGGCGGCGGGCTTGACCGCGGGATTCGCGGAGGGGTTCGAGGAGGAGACGAACGTGCGGGAGGCGGCGACCGGGTGTGCGGCGGCGCCGGTCGCGGAACACCCGGCGGCGAGTGTCCCGGCGGCGAGCGCGACACCCGACCGCAGCGCCGCACGCCGATCCGGCACCCGGCGCGGATCCGGCTCCGCACGCGGGACCCCGACGTCGGGGCATGTGTCGGGGCATGCGTCGGGGGACTGCTGAGGGGGGTGAGCGGGCGTGATCACCCGCACCATTTAAGAGTGTAATGGTACGAAAACCGGCGATTGATCCGATTAGCGCGTGTACGGGTCGCCGTGTGGGCCAGGGAGGGGCGAGCGGTCAGCGGTCGGCGACGCGCATCTCGAACCAGGTGGTCTTGCCGCGGGGCAGGAGGTCGACTCCCCAGCGGTCGGAGAGTTTGTCGACGAGGAAGAGGCCGCGGCCGCTCAGGTCCATTTCCTGAACCGGCATCAGACAGGGGAGACCACGGGAGGGGTCACGGACCTCAACGCGGATCCAGCCCCGGCGGCGGCGCATCCGGAGCCCGAAGACGCGGGCCCCCGTGTGCCGTACGGCATTGCCGACGAGTTCGGAGACCAGTAACACGGCATCCTCGGTCATCTTCGGGGAGAGCCCCCAGTGGCGCAGGACGATGACCTGGGTGAGCCGCCGCGCGGTGGCGGCGGACTCGGGGCGGGACGGCAGCGGGACTTCGGCCTCCGTCGGATTGCCGAACAACTCGAGCGCCTTGAGCGCCCGCTCGTCCTCGACCGCAGGCGACCAGCGCGCCGCGGTCGCACTCCCGTGCCGCCGCGGCTGTTCGATACCCTCCAGCCCCGCCATGCCCCCCATCATGGCCGCCCAGAGCCGGCTTCGGGGCCGTTCCGGAGGAATACGCCCCCCGGAATCGACCATTCCGCACCATTCGATCGGCATATGCCCCGGGCAGTTCAGAGCTCGACAGGTCCTATCTGACCTGCCAGAATGCCCCACTTGGCGGCAATCGCCGATCGTCCGCACCGAGGCAGCCTTAAGGTTCCCTTAAGGCTGGCATAAACCAGCCCTTCGGGGGACAACCGATAAGACACCGCGTCAACTGCAAACGGATCAGAGGAACTTGGGGAGTGATTTTCACCGCGCGACGGGGGCTCCGGCAGTAATGCGGAGAACCGGCGGACAAGCGCGGATCAGAGGAACTTCGCCTTCCCCGGCCCCTCCTCGACGAAGCTGCGCATGCCGCGCTCGCGGTCCTCGGTCGCGAACAGCCCCGCGAACCAGTTGCGTTCGATCGCCAGCCCCGTCTCGAGATCCGTCTCGAGACCCGCGTCGATCGACTCCTTGGCGGCGCGCAGCGCGAGCGCGGGACCCTGCGCCAGCTTCGCGGCCCAGGCCTGTGCCTGGGTGTACACCTCGTCGGCCGGGACGACCCGGTCCACCAGACCGAGCGACAGCGCCTCGTCTGCCTTCACCATCCGCCCCGTGAAGATGAGGTCCTTCGCCTTGGAGGGGCCGATCAGCCGGGACAGGCGCTGGGTGCCGCCGGCGCCGGGGATCAGGCCCAGCAGGATCTCCGGCTGGCCGAGCTTGGCGTTGTCCGCGGCGATACGGAAGTCCGCGCAGAGCGCCAACTCGCAGCCGCCGCCAAGCGCGTAGCCGGTGACGGCGGCGACGACCGGCTTGGGGATACGGGCCACGGCGCTGAAGGAGTCCTGCAGGGCACGGGACCGCACGACCATCGCCGCGTGGTCCATGGCCTGCATCTCCTTGATGTCCGCGCCCGCCGCGAACACCTTCTCGCCGCCGTAGATCACCACGGCGCGCACGTCCTCGCGGCGGGTGGCCTCCTCGGCGAGCTCCTTGAGCCGGTTCTGCGTGGCGACGTCCAGCGCGTTCATGGGCGGGCGGTCAAGACGCAGGGTGCCGACGCCTTCGGCCACTTCGAGATGCACAGTCATGAGGGCAGGTTAACGGGGACTAACGACAACGGGCCCGGTGTGCTCGGTCACAAAGGTGACCTGGCACAGCGGGCCCGTCGAGGCGAAGGGATCAGGCGGTCCAGTCCGACCAGGACATGTTCCAGCCGTTGAGGCCGTTGTCCGGGGCGACCGTCTTGTCGTTCGAGCGCTTCACGATCACCACGTCGCCGGTGATGGAGTGGTCGAAGAACCAGGCGGCGGGCGCACTGCGGTCACCGCCGCCGCGCACGTCGCGCAGGCCCACGCAGCCGTGGCTGGCGTTGTAGTTGCCGAAGGCGTCGCCGCCCCAGTAGTTGCCGTGGATGAAGGTGCCGGAGTCGGTCAGGCGCTGGGCGTCGGGCACGTCCTTGATGTCGTACTCGCCGCCGTAGCCGACCGTCTCACCGTTCATACGGGTCACCCGGAGCTGCTCACTGATGACCATCTGGCCGTTCCAGGTGTCGTAGCCCGGCTTGCCCGTGGTGATCGGGATGGTCTTGATGACCTTGCCGTCGCGCTTGACGACCATCTTGTGGGTCTTGGCGTCGACCGTGGAGACCTGGCTGCGGCCGATCGTGAAGGACACGGTCTTGGCCTGCTTGCCGTAGACCCCGGGCCGGCCCTCGACACCGTCGAGGTTCAGGGTGACGCTGACCTTCGTACCGGCCTTCCAGTACTGCTCGGGACGGAAGTCGAGACGGTCGTTGCCGAACCAGTGGCCCTGGACGTCGACGGCCGGCTCGGTCTTGATCTTGACGGCCTTCTCCACGGCGTCCGGGTGCGTGATGCCCCGGGTGAAGCGGATCGAGAAGGGCATGCCGACGCCGACCTTGGAACCGTCCTCGGGCGTGAACGTGCCGACGAAGGTGTTCTTCGGGGTCAGGGTGGTGAAGGCGGACTCCTCGGCGGCCTCACGGCCGTCGGCGTCCTTGGCCACCGCGTGGACCTTGTACTTGGTGGCGGAGGCGAGGTGGGTCGAAGGCGTCCAGGTGGCGCCCTCGCCGGTTATCGCGCCGTCGACCGCGTTGCCCTTGCCGTCCTTGACCGTGACCTCGGTCAGCTTGCCCTTGGCCGCGCTGACCTTGAGGGCCCCGCTGGTGGCCACGCCGTTCGTGCCGTCCTTCGGGGCGATGGTCACCACGGCCTGCGAGACCTTGGTGTCCGCCTTGGCGGAGCTGCCCGCGCTCTTGCCCTTGCCGTTCCCGGAGTCCGAGTCCCCTCCCCCGCCGCACGCGGACACGGCGAGCAGCAGCACGCCGAGCAGCAGCGCCAGGATTCCCTTGTTCCCCCGGCTCCCCCGTTCCCGCGTTCCAACCGACGCCCCCGATATCGGTCGCCCGTTCAAGTCTGTTCTCCCCTCGCACGGCCTGATCAGGCCCGCACCCCAGCGCGTCGCCGCGCGTATCGCGCTAATTAATCACACGGCTCGGAGAGATGGCTCCCCGGGATTGTCACCGTTCAGTCCCAAGTTCGGCCGTGTGGGGGCGCGCTGGAGTCCCCTGCCCTACGACGCGTGCGTGCGCCTCTTTCGGGCTACTTCGCCGCGCTGCCCGCCTTCCACTCCTTCCAGCCCATGTTCCAGCCTCCGAGCCCGTTGTCAGGAGCGACTTCCTTGTCGGCGCTGTTGACGACCTCGATGACGTCGCCGATGAGACTGCGGTCGAAGAACCAGCCCGCGGGGCTGTCGGAGCTGCCGCCCTTCACGTCCAGCAGACCGACGCAGCCGTGGCTGACGTTGCTGTTGCCGAAGGAGCCCGGGGCCCAGTAGTTGCCGTGCACGAAGGTCCCGGATTCGGTGAGGCGCATCGCGTGCGGGACGTCCGGGATGTCGTACTCGCCGCCGAAGCCGACCGTGCGGCTGTTCATCCGGGTCACCTCCAGCATCTCCATGACGACCATCTTCCCGTTGTACGTCGTCTTGCCGGGGGCGCCCGCGGTGATCGGCACCGTGTCGAGGAGGTCGCCGTCGCGGCGTACCTCCATGGTGTGCGTGGCGGCGTCGACCAGGGAGACCTGGCTGCGGCCGATGGTGAACGAGAAGGTCTTGTACTGGAGTCCGTAGACGCCCTTCGCCCCCTCGACGTCGCGCAGCCGCAGCCCGACGGTGACCTTCGTGCCCGGTTTCCAGTACTGCTCGGGCCGGAAGTCGAGGCGGCTCTTGCCGAACCAGTGCGGGCGGATCTCGACCGCGGGGCTGGCCTCGATGTGGATCGCGCGCTCGACGGCGGACCGGTTCTCGATCTCCCGGTTGAACGCGAGGGAGACGATCATGCCGGTGCCGACGGTGGAGCGGTTCTCCGGCGTCACGTATCCGATGAACCGCTCCTCGGGGACGAACGTCGTGAACGTCGTGTGCCGCGCGGAGCGCCGCCCGTGCCCGTCGATGGCCAGCACATCCACGGTGTACTTGGCGGCCAGCGCGAGCCGCGGGTCGTCGGGCGCCCAGGTCAGGCCGTCGGACGAGATGTGCCCGGGCACCGCGGACTCCTGCGCGTCCTGGTCCTTGACGACCTGCACGGACTCAAGACGCCCGTCGGGCACCCGTACCCGCAGCGCCTGCCGCGGATGTACGCCCTTGCTGTTGTCGTCGGGAGAGATCCGGATGACGTCCTCGGCGGCGGGGGGTTTGCCGAGCACCTCCTCCATCCCGTGCGAGGTGCAGCCGGCGGCTCCGGCGAGCAGGCCGGCCCAGGTCAGTACGGCGGCCAGCGCGGCCCCTGCGTGCCGCGCGCGTGTCTGTTCGTGCTTCACAGCCGTCCCAACGAGTGTGCACCCCTGGGGAAACGTGAGTGCGAGCCAAGCGCTGGGCAGAACAGTGGGGAGGACGACGCGAGGGGAAGCCGCGGCGGGGACACCGCGCGCTTGCCCACGGGCCGTCCACCGAGCCGCAGGAGGCTGAACGGTGTCGAGCGCAGCCGAGCAGGAGGCCGTACCAGAGGGCCGTGCCACGGGCGAGAAACTGCCCGCGCAGTCGTCCCCCGTACTGAACGGCGCCCAGCGGGCGCCGTCGCCCGCCGTCTCCGTGTGGCCGGGCGCCCCGACCCCGCTCGGGGCGCGCTTCCGCGTCGGCCCCGACGGCGCGGCGGGCACCAACTTCGCCCTGTGGGCGGGCGGGGCGGAGGCCGTCGACCTCTGCCTCTTCGACGAGCGCGACGGTGAGGTCCACGAGACACGCGTACCGCTCACCGAACTGACCCACGAGATCTGGCACGGCTTCGTCCCCGGCGTGCTGCCCGGCCGCCGCTACGGCTACCGCGTGCACGGCCGCTGGGATCCGTGGACCGGCGCCCGCTGGAACCCGGCGAAACTGCTCCTGGACCCGTACGCCCGTGCCGTGGACGGCGACTTCAGCCTGCCGCCCGAGGTGTACGGGCATGTGCGCGACTGGCCCCAGCAGCAGGTCGCGGACACCGTGCGCGACGACCGGGACTCGGCGCCGTACGTCCCCAAGGGTGTGGTCGTCCACGATGACGACGACTGGTCGGACGACCACCGTCCGAAAACCCCGTGGGCGGATTCGGTGATCTACGAGCTGCACGTACGCGGCTTCACGCGGCTGCACCCCGGGATCCCGGAGGAACTGCGCGGCACCTACGCCGGGTTGGCCCACCCGGCGGCGATCGAGCACCTGGTCGGGCTCGGCGTCACGGCCGTGGAACTCCTGCCCGTCCATCAGTTCGCCCACGAGGACCACCTCCTGCGGCGCGGGATGAAGAACTACTGGGGCTACAACTCGATCGGCTACTTCGCCCCGCACGCGGGCTACGCCTCCTCCGGGACGACCGGGCAGCAGGTCGGCGAGTTCAAACGCATGGTGCGCGCGCTGCACGCCGCCGGCATCGAGGTGATCCTCGACGTGGTCTACAACCACACCGCGGAAGCGGGCGAGCTGGGCCCGATGCTCTCCCTTCGCGGCATCGACAACCGGGGCTACTACCGGCTCCAGTCGGACGCCCGCCGGTACGCCGACTACACGGGCTGCGGCAACACCCTGCACGTGGTCCAGCCGCACGTCCTGCGCCTGATCACGGACTCGCTGCGGTACTGGGTGACGGAGATGGGGGTGGACGGCTTCCGCTTCGACCTGGCGGCGGCGCTGGCCCGCTCCATGCACGACGTCGACATGCTCTCCCCCTTCCTCGCGGTCATCGCCCAGGACCCGGTCCTGCGCCGGGTGAAGCTGATCGCCGAACCGTGGGACGTGGGGTCCGGCGGCTACCAGGTGGGCGCCTTCCCGCCCCTGTGGACGGAGTGGAACGACCGCTATCGCAACGCGGTCCGGGACTTCTGGCGGGGCGCGCTGCCGGACGTACGGGATCTGGGGTACCGCCTCTCGGGGTCGAGCGACCTGTACGCGTGGGGCGGGCGACGCCCCTACGCCTCGGTGAACTTCGTGACCGCCCACGACGGCTTCACGCTGCGCGACCTCGTCTCCTACGAGCGCAAGCACAACGAGGCCAACGGGGAGGGCAACCGGGACGGCACGGACGACAACCGGGCCTGGAACTGCGGGGCGGAGGGGGAGACGGACGAGGAGCGGGTACGAGGGCTGCGGCGACGCCAGTTGCGGAACCTGCTGACGACGCTGCTGCTGTCCACCGGGGTGCCGATGCTCGTCGCGGGGGACGAGTTCGGGCGCACGCAGCGCGGCAACAACAACGCGTACTGCCAGGACAACGAGATCAGCTGGGTCGACTGGAGCCTGCTGGACGAACCGGGCTGGCGCGCCCTGTTCGACCTCACCTCCCGTCTGATAGCGCTGCGGCACCGGCATCCCGTGCTGCGGCGCCGCGCGTTCTTCTCCGGCCGGGCCCATTCCGTCGACGGGCTGCGGGACCTGGCGTGGTTCACCCCTCGCGGGACGGAGATGACGGAACGCGACTGGTACGCGCCGGCCTCGACGCTCGGGATGTACCTCTCCGGGCGGGACATCCCGGGACGCGATGCCAGAGGGGCGCCGGTCGTGGACGACAGTTTCCTCGCGGTCCTGCACGCCGGGGACCGTCCGGTGAGTTACGTCCTGCCGGGCCCGCCGTGGGCCTCTCGCTACGAGGTGGTGGTCGATACGTCGGTGGAGGAGCAGGGGGAGGCGCCGGGGATGGTGCATCGGGCCGGGGGGACGGTCACGGTGCCGGCTCGGGCGGTGTTGTTGCTACGGGTCGTGGGCTGAGTGGGCGTTTACTACCTGTCCGGACCCTCAAACGCCGTCTCCGAAGGCAACAACCGCCTCAGCAAGCTCGAAGCGCGTAACGCCTTCGGCTTCAGGAACCGGAAAAACCAGCGCCTACGCTCACGCTGTGCGACCACTCGCCGGAGCCGGCGGGAGGCACACCCCCACTAAATTCGAAGACCCGTTTAAATTCGAAGACCCCTTATCCTTGAAGGCCGGTGGGAAATTTCCTGGGAGGCGCAGCAGCATGGACCCGCAGCACTTCGCACTCCTCGAAGAGGCCCGCAGGAGCCTGCCGGACGGATTCAAGGCCGAGATCTCCGGCGACACCATTGTCATGATGGTCGGCCCCTCCGGCATCCACCAGCGCAATCTCCTGGTAGTACGGCGCCAGTTTGACGCGCACACCCCTGGTGACCTGCTGCCGAGCGAGAACACAGACCTGGTCTCGCCCGACGTGGGCAAGAGCCGCAATCCCGATCTGACCTACCTGCCGGCCGAAGCCCTGGAGACCACCGACAACCAGGTCCCCGCCGAAGTCGCAGTCATCGCCGTCGAGCTGGTCTCGCCCTCGAACCCCGAGAACGACTGGGTGGGCAAAGTCAGGGACTACCCCCTGATGGGAATCCCGCTGTACCTCGTGGTCGACGCCAGGCTGAAGACCGTCACGCTCTTCAGCCGCCCCGACAGCAAGAAATACCACCGCCGCGAGGACGTCGACTTCGGCGAAACCCTCCACATCCCCCAACCGTTCGACTTCGACCTGGACACGGCAACGCTGCTCCCGTACACCTGACCGTCTTCCCGCCGCGAAGCGGTGGTAGCGCCGGATTTCGAGCTGTCCCCACCCGGACATCACTTCACGGTCGGCTGCAGGCGTCGCCTTTGCTGCTCCGACCTCGGCCTTCGACGAGCTCTGTAGCAAGTCGACAACTCGATTGCTCTGCCAGTTCCGACGCCCGTGCCGCCCGCTCGGTGGCCGGACACCTGACCTGACTTGGGGACCACACGGGCCGCAGCGCCAGCATCGCGATCACAGCGAGCGACGGGCGCTTACCGGGAAAGGCATCAGTGAGTACGACGACGAGCGGGGGGACGCACCGTTCGAGGACCTGGAGGCGGAGTTCCAGCGACTGCTGCGCGAACATCCCGTCAGCGAGGTGCAGTTGGAGGCCTGACGTCCGGTGAAGAAGGCGCGGGGACGGAAGGCCGCACCGGCACGGAAGAAGGACACCGAACAGGCCTCGCTGGAAGAGCAGGAGTGGCGCGGCAGACGCTTGTGGGGCGTTGGGAGCCGGCTCACCGGTTTCCCACGCCCCACTGCCGTACGGGTCTCCGTCAGTCCAACGACGAGTTCGCCGCGTGTACCGTAAAGGCCGACCAGGCGGCAGGGGCGACGGCGAAGGGGCTGATCTCAGCGTCCTTTGAGTCGCGGATGTGGACCGCCCGCGGGCTCATAGCGACCTCGACGCAGTTGTCGCCCTCGCTACCGCTGTAGCTGCTCTTGAACCAGCTCAGCTCATCAGTGGTGCTCATAGTGCTCCTCGCATCTGTTCCAGCAGGGTCTTCAACTGTTGGGTGTTTAGCTTGAGCAAGCTGGTTGCTGCTACTTCGTGTCATCGGTGCGGATCCTCAGCATCTGCCACTGCTTTCATCCTGGTCGGTTACGGTTTGCGTCGGCTTTGAGAGATGCGGATGGTGCCTGTCCCGTCCTCGTCGGATGCCGACGATCGTGGTCTTCCCGTACTTTCCCCGGCCTTCCCGCACCCTCCGGGTGCGGGAAGGCCGTGTCCTTGTGTGATGTTCAGTCGTTAGGCCGATCGGAGTGCCGGGATGCGGCGGCGTCAGCCCAGGATGCCCCGGTCGTACGCGACCGCCACGGCCGCCGCGCGGTCGTTGACGCCCAGCTTGGCGTACAGGTGGGTGAGGTGGGTCTTGACCGTGGCCTCGCTGATGAACAGGATGCGGGCGATCTCGCGGTTCGGCGTCCCCTTGGCGACCAGGGCGAGGACCTCGCGTTCGCGGGCCGAGAGGGAGTCCTGGGCCGAGGCGGGGGCGCGGACCGCCGAGATCAGGCGGGAGGCGATCGCCGGGGAGAGGACCGTGCGGCCCTGCGCGGCCGCGCGGACGGCGGTGAAGAGCTCCTCCCGCGGGGCGTCCTTCAGCAGATAGCCCGTCGCGCCCGCCTCGATCGCGGGGAGGGTGTCGGAGTCGGTGTCGTAGGTGGTGAGGACGAGCACCTTGGCGCGGGCGCCGCGGCGGGTGAGTTCCGCGATGGCCTCGACTCCGTTGCCGCCGGGCATGCGGAGGTCCATCAGGACGACGTCCGGGTCGAGGGAGGTGGCGAGGGCGACGGCCTCGACGCCGTTCGCGGCCTCGCCGAGGACCGTGAATCCGGGCGCGGACTCGAACATGCCGCGCAGACCGTCCCGTACGACGGGGTGGTCGTCGACGACGAGGAGGGTGATCGCGGCGTCGTCGGCCGGGGCGAACGAGTCATCGGTCATGGCGGACCAACGGTACGCGCGCCGAGAGCGCCGTGCCGTGGCCGGGTTCGGACTCCAGGGTGAGGAAGCCCGCGACCCGTTCGGCGCGGGCCCGCATCCCGTCGAGGCCGAAGCCGCGACTGCCGGTACGTTCGGGGACGGCGGCGGGGTCGAAGCCGCGGCCGTCGTCGCGTACGTCCAGGGTCACCTCGTCGCCCATGAAGGAGAGGGTGATGCCGAGGCGGGTGGCGTGGGCGTGCCGGGACGCGTTGGACAGGGCTTCCTGGGCGATGCGCAGGAGCGTCGCCGAGATCTCCTCGTGGAGGTGTTCCGCCGTGCCGGTGAGGGTGAAGTCCGCGCGGACGCCGGTGCGTCGGGCCCACTCCGCGACCGTCTTCTTCAGAGCCTCGGGAAGGCCGTCGTGTTCGAGGGCGATCGGAGCGAGGTTGTGCACCGAACGGCGTGCCTCGCCGAGGCTCTGGCGGGCGAGCTCCGAGGCGCGGCCCAGGTGTACTCGGGCGGCCCCCGGATCGGGGGTGTTCGCGACGACCTGGAGCTGCGCGATGATGCCGGTCAGGCCTTGGGCGATGGTGTCGTGGATCTCGGCCGCCAGACGGCGGCGTTCGTCGGCGACGCCGGCTTCCCGCGCCTGGACGAGGAGTTGGGCGTGGAGGGCGGCGTTCTCGTCGAGGGCCTGTTGCAGGGCGGCGTTGGTGCGTTCGAGTTCGGTGATGGTCTCGCCGCGCTCGTAATAGCGCCGCGTCTCCTGCTCCTGCAGATGGGCGACCACCATCTGCAGGCCGGAGTTGGCGATCAGAAGCGGGGGGAAGAGGATCCACTGGACCCCGCTCCCGAACGGCATGCCGCCGGTCTGCGCACCGGCCACGGTGACCGCGCTCGCGAGCAGTCCGAGCCGCTGCCACCGGCCCGGGATCAGCTCGTCGGCGTCCATGTAGCCGGAGGCGGCGTAGAACGCGAAGAACGGGTTGAGCCAGCTGAGAACGAAGGCGAGGGCCCAGCGGACGACGTAGTACACCGTCCCCGCCCGGGACGGGATCCGGCCGCGGCCGGGACGTCGGGACCGGGTGCCGTGCCACCACAGCTGGAGGACGACCGCGGCACCGACCAGGGTCCAGCCGAGGTACCACTTGACGGAGCGGTTGTGCAGGCCGGTGGCGGCGACCGCGAGGACGACACTGATGCCGAGCAGCCCGTACGGCCCCCAGGTGTGCAGCTGCTCCCAGCGCCGCTCGATCTGCCGGTCCTTGGTGGTCATCTCCCCAGTCTGCACAGTCCCCCGCCTACTCCCAGCGGAACCAGCGCGAGGCACCGGCCGTCAGCAGCACGGTCCAGGCCACCAGCACGCCCAGGTGCGCCCAGCCCGGCCAGTCCCCCGCCGCCGCCCGGTTCAGGGCCTGCGCGGCGGCGCCGAACGGGGTGTAGCCGACGGTCCGGGCAAGCGTGTCCGGCATGGACTGCACCGGCAGCCACACGCCCGCGCAGAACATCATCGGGAAGAACACGGCCGACCCGATCGCACCCGCGATCTTCGTCGTGCGGGACAGCGCCGAGACCACCGCGCCCAGCGCGAGCGCGGCCAGGATCGCGAGGACCAGGGCGACGAGATAGCCGAAGGCCTGCTCGGGCAGCCGTACGTCGAAGGCGAGGCGGCCCACCGCGAGCGCGCACAGGGCCGAGACGAGCGCCGCCCCGCCGTAGACCAGCATCTGCGCGGACAGCAGGGCGGACGGCCGTACCGGAGTGGTGGACATACGGCGCAGGATGCCGCGCTCACGGTAGCCGGTGATGTTCTGCGGCATCGACTGCAGTGCGCCGACGATCATCCCGAGCAGCACGGCCACCGGGACGTAGACGTCGATCGTACGCAGGCCGCCCAGGTCGGCGTGGTGCCGGCGGAAGGACGGGATGGATCCCAGGATCACCAGCAGCAGGGTGGGGAACATCAGGATCCAGAAGAGGGCGCCCGGTTCGCGGCGGAAGAGGCGCAACTCGGTGCGCAGGACGGCGGTGTTCACGCGGTGACCTCCGTCAGCGGTGTTCATGCGGTGACCTCCGTCAGGTCCAGGAACGCGTCGTCCAACGTTGCATCGGACACGCGGAGTTGGTGGGCGGTGATGTGGCCCCGGGCGAGCAGCGTGATGACCGCGTTGACGGTCTCGTCGGTGCCGGAGAGCGTGATCCGGCCGTCCCTGTGCTCGACCGACGCGAGCGCGGGCAGGGCGTTCAGGTCACCCTCGTCCAGCGGCGCCGACGGCGTGAAGCTGATGACGGTGGAGCCCGCCGAACGCCGGATCAGCCCTGACGGCGTGTCCAGGGCGGCCACCCGGCCCTGGTCGATCACGGCGATCCGGTCGCACAGGCGCTGCGCCTCCTCCATGAAGTGCGTGACGAGCAGGACGGTGACCCCGCTCGCCCGTACGTCCTCGATGAGCTGCCAGGTGTCGCGGCGGGCGCGCGGGTCGAGCCCCGTGGTCAGTTCGTCGAGGACGACGACGCGGGGGTTGCCGATGAGGGCGAGCGCGATGAACAGGCGCTGCTTCTGGCCGCCGGACAGCTTCGCGAACCGGGTGGTGAGCTTGGTGGTCAGGCCGAGGCGTTCGGCCAGTGGCTTCCAGTCGGTGGGGTTCGGATAGAAGGCCGCGTACAGCTCCAGCGCCTCGCGGACGGTGAGTTTGGCCTGGAGTTCGCTCTCCTGGAGCTGGGCGCCGAGGACGCGGGCGACCCGTTCGTGGTCGGCGACGGGGTCGAGCCCGGTGACCCGGACGCGGCCCGCGTCGGGGATCCGCAGGCCCTCGACGCACTCGACAGTGGTGGTCTTGCCGGCGCCGTTCGGACCGAGGATCCCGAAGATCTCGCCCTCCTCGACGGCGAAGGAGACACCGTCGACGACGGGCCGGCCGCCGTAGCACTTGCGCAGTGCGCTGACTTCGATGACAGGTGTGGCTGACATGCTTCGAGGGTCCCGGCGTGGCGGGGTCAGGAACATCGGCCATCGCGCTCGAAGGGGCATCAACCGATCGGTTGATACCGTCGTACGACCGGGGCGCAACCTGTGCACGACCGGCCAAAACTCGGTGGGCACTGTCAGTGCCGAACCGTAGGCTCGCGAGTGATGTCCACACCAGATGCAGTGACCAGTGACCGAGCCGATCGCTCGACGGTACGCAGCCTGCTGCGCCTGTGGCCGTACGTGCGGCCGGTGCGCACGCGGCTGTTCGGCGCCGCCTTCGTCGCGATCCTCGCCTCCTGCACGGGGCTGGTGTTCCCGCTCGTCCTGAAGTGGATGGTGGACGGTCCCGTGGCCGACCACGACCCGGCGGGCATCTGGCTCGGCTCGCTGTACCTGCTGCTGCTCGGCATCGCGGAGGCGGTGCTGTTCGGGCTGCGACGGTGGCTGGTGGCGCGTCCGCTGTCGGCGGTCGAGGCGGACATGCGGGCGGATCTGTACCGGCATCTGCAACGGCTCCCGGTCGCCTTCCACGACCGCTGGGCCTCCGGACAGCTGCTCTCCCGGGGCACCACGGACCTGATGCTGGTACGCCAGTTCCTCGCCTTCCCGCTGACGTTCCTGCTGGTCAACTCCGTGACGATCCTGGTCGGCGTCATCATCATGCTGGCCCAGCAGTGGACGCTCGGGCTGGTGCTGCTCGCTCCCGCCGTGCCCCTGATGGCCGTGTGCTGGCTCTTCGAGCGGCACTACTCGCTGGTGGCGCGGCGGGCCCAGGACCAGGTGGGCGATCTGACGACGGTCGTCGAGGAGAGCGTGCTCGGCATCCGCATCATCAAGGGCTTCGGGCGCCACCGCAGCCAGGCCCACGCCTTCCGCGAGCTGTCCCGCACCCTGCGCGGCACGGAGCTGGCCAAGGCCCGCCTCCTCGCCGCCATCCTGACCGTCATCGTCACCCTCCCCGAGCTCGCCATCGGCGCCGCCCTCGTCCTCGGCACGATCCAGGTCGCCGACGGCCGCCTGTCCGCCGGCACGCTGGTGGCGTTCCTGTCCACGGCGCTCGCGCTGCGCTGGCCCGTCGAGTCCATCGGCTTCCTCCTGGCGATGAGCCAGGAGGCGGCGACGGCGACGGAGCGGTACTTCGAGGTGATGGACGAGAAGCCGGAGTCCACCGGTACGTCACCGGTCGCCACCGGTACGACCGAGGTCGCCGCCCGGAAGGGCGAGGGCGGACTCCGCTTCCACGGAGTCCAGTTCCGCTATCCCGACGCGCCCGCGGACACGCCCCCCGTCCTCGAACACATCGATCTGCACATCCGTCCGGGTGAATCGATGGCACTGGTCGGCGCGACCGGCACCGGGAAGACCACCCTCACCGCCCTCGTCCCACGGCTGCACGAGGTGACGGCCGGGCGGATCACGCTGGACGGCGAGGACATCACCACGATGCCCCGCGAGGAGCTTCGCGCGCGCGTGGCCGTGGCCTTCGAGGAGCCCACCCTCTTCTCGGCGACCGTCGGGGAGAACGTGCTCATGGGCGCCCCCGACACCGCGGGAGAAGCGGACCTGGACCGTGCCCTCGCCGTCGCCCAGGCCGACTTCGCGCACGCGCTCCCGCAGGGGACCGCGACCCAGGTCGGCGAGCAGGGCCTGAGCCTGTCCGGCGGTCAGCGCCAGCGCCTCGCCCTCGCGCGGGCCGTCGTCGGCCGCCCCGGCTTCCTCGTCCTCGACGACCCCCTGTCGGCACTGGACGTCCACACGGAGGCCGCGGTCGAGGCCGCGCTGCGCCGCGTGCTGGCCGAGACGACGGCGCTGATCGTGGCGCACCGCCCGTCCACGGTCCTGCTCGCCGACCGCGTGGCCCTGCTCTCCGGCGGCCGCATCACCGCGGTCGGCACCCACCACGAACTGCTCCGCAGCAACGCCGAATACGCCCATCTGATGTCAGGTGACGAGGAGGCCGACCGATGACGGCGCCCACGACGACCGCGCCGAACAAGGAGCCGGACCGGGGGCCGGGCAGGGAAGCGGGCACGGAACCCGACGGCGGGGTGCCCGGCAACGACCGTCCGAACGCGCGGGAGTCCCACCGGTACCAGGACCCGTTCGACCGCGACGCCCTGCCCACTCCCCCGGGCGCCACCGCCGCGCTGCTGCGCTCCCTCCTCACCCCGCTCAAGGCCCGCGTGGTGGTGACGATGGTGCTGCTCCTGCTCCAGCAGGCCGCCATCCAGGCGGGCCCGCTGCTCGTCGCGTACGCCATCGACCGCGCCGTACCGGCGTTCCGCGCGCACGACCACGGCCCGCTGATCGCGGTGGGGGTCGGCTATCTGGTGTGCGCGCTCGCCGCCGGCGGCCTCCAGTACGCCTTCACCGCCGCGTCCGCCAGAGTCAACCAGGACGTGCTGCTCGACCTGCGCGGCCGGATCTTCCGCCATGCGCAGGCGCTCAGCATCGACTTCCACGAGCGTTACACCTCGGGCCGGCTGATCTCCCGCTCCACGACGGACGTCGAGTCCCTGCGCGAACTGCTCAGCGAGGGCCTGCAGGAACTCATCACGGTGATCCTGTCCTTCGTCTACATCTCCGCGATGCTGCTCTGGCTGGACCTAAGCCTGGGCGCGGTCGCGGTGGCCTCCTTCGTGCCGCTCTACCTCCTCGTACGCCAGTACCGGCGCCGCGCGGGCCGCATCTACCGCCTCCGCTCGACCGCGATCGCCGCCGTCATCGTGAAGTTCGCGGAGACGATGAACGGGATCCGGCCGGTGCGCGCGTTCCGCCGCGAGGAGGCCAACGACGCGGAGTTCCGGGTGCTCAACAAGCGCCACGAGCGCACCAACGGCGACGCCCTGCTGGAGATGGCCCGCTATGTCGTCGGCTCCCGGCTGGTAGCCAACACGGCGGTCGCGGCGATCGTGCTGTGGGGCGCGTACCGGGTGGCCGGTGGTTCGCTGGCGCTGGGTGTGCTGGCCGCCTCGGTGCTGTATCTGCGGCGCCTGTACGACCCGATCGATCGGCTGGGCATGTTCCTCAACGCCTACCAGTCCGCGGCGGCCTCGCTGGAGAAGATCGCGGGTCTGCTGGCCCAGACGCCGTCCGTGCCGGAGCCGGCCGAACCGAGGCGGCTGCCCGCGCTCGCCTCCACGCAGCCGGGCCGCGAGGTCGTCTTCGAGGACGTCCGCTTCGCGTACCGCACGGGCGGCGAGGTGCTGCCCACCTTCTCGCTCACACTCCCCGCGGGACAGACGGTGGCCGTCGTCGGCTCGACGGGCGCGGGCAAGTCGACCCTCGCCAAGCTGCTGGCCCGCTTCTACGACCCCACCGACGGCAGGGTCCTGCTCGACGGCGTCGACCTGCGCGAGCTGTCCGTGCCCGAACTGCGGCGCGGGGTGGTGATGGTGACCCAGGAGGCCTTCCTGTTCTCCGGCACGGTCGCCGAGAACATCGCCATCGGCCGCTCCGACGCGAGCCGCGAGGAGATCGAGCGGGCCGCCAAGGCGATCGGCGCCCACGACTTCATCAACGCGCTGCCCGAGGGCTACGACACGGACGTACGCAAGCGGGGTGGCCGTATCTCCGCCGGACAGCGCCAACTCGTCGCCTTCGCACGGGCGTTGCTGGCCGACCCGGCCGTCCTCATCCTCGACGAGGCGACCAGCTCCCTCGACATCCCGGGGGAACGGGCGGTGCAGCGCGCCATGTCGACGGTCCTGCGCGGCCGGACGGCGGTGGTCATCGCCCACCGCCTGTCCACGGTGGAGATCGCCGACCGGGTGCTGGTGATGGAACACGGACGGATCGTCGAGGACGGCAGCCCGGCCGAACTCGTCGCGTCCACCGGCAGATTCGCGGACCTGCACCAGGCGTGGCGCGAAAGCCTCGTCTAGCGGACGGCGAGTGACTCGTTCAGCGGACGGCGAGTGAAAGGCATGAGGGTCGGATGATCGATGCGTACGAGGACCCCGGGACGCCCGACTGTCGGGGCGGGTGGCGGTACCTGTGGTGGCTGGTCACCCGGCAGGCGGGGCGGAGCGCGGCAGGCGCGCTGCTCGCCACCGTGTGGATGGTGCTCCTGGCGCTGCCGCCGTATCTGCTCTCCCGCGCGATCGACGACGGCCTGGAGCCGGGCGACCAGGGCGCGCTGCTCGGCTGGACGGCCGCCGTGTTCGGCATCGGGGTGTTCAACGCCTGGCTGGGCATCATGCGGCACCGCACCATGACCAAGGTCCGGATGGACGCCAACTTCCGTACGGTCAAGGTCGTGGTGGAGCAGTCGGCGCGACTGGGTGCCGCGCTGGCCCGCCAGGTCGGCGCCGGGGAGGTCGTCACGATCGGCGTCGGCGACGTCCAGACGATCAGCCAGTCGCTGACCGTCGTCGGTCCCGGCGTCGCCGCGATCGTCACCTACGGCGTGGTCGCCGTGCTGCTGATGTCGGTCTCGCTCCAGCTCTCGGTGGTGATCCTCCTCGGGGTGCCGCTGACCGCCGGGCTCGTCGGCCCGCTGATGTCTCGGCTGCAGGGCGCGGAGACCGAGTACCGCGAGCGGCAGGGCGTGCTGACCGCACGGATCGGCGACCTCGCGGGCGGCCTGCGCGTCCTCAACGGCCTGGGTGGCAAGGGGCTGTTCGCGGACACCTTCCGACGCGATTCGCAGGAGCTGCGGGCGCAGGGGTACCGGGTCGGGGCGGCGACCAGCTGGATCCAGGCGCTGGGCATGGGACTGCCGACGCTCTTCCTCGCCGTCGTGACCTGGCTCGCGGCCCGGCTGGCGGCCCAGGGGGAGATCACCATCGGCCAGTTGGTGTCCGTGTACGGCTATGTCGCGGTCCTCGTGGCGCCGGTGTACTTCCTCATCGAAGGCGGCTACCAGCTCAGCCGGGCCGTCGTCGCAGCCCGGCGCGTCGTACGGTTCCTGTCCCTGGAGCCCGTCGCCGACCACCCCGACGCCCGGGACGCGCCCGCCTCCCCGGCGGTGCTGCACGATCCGGACTCCGGGGTGCGGGTGCTGCCGGGGCGGCTCACCGCGCTGGTCGGAGCCCTTCCCGCGGAGTCCGAGGCCGTCGTCGACCGCCTCGGCCGGTACGCGGAATCGGCGGTGACCTGGGGTGGCGTACGGCTCGACGGGATCGCGCTGGCGCAGGTGCGCGAACGGATCCTGGTCGCGGACAACGAGGCCGACCTGTTCGCGGGCACCCTGCGCGAGCTGGTCTCCGGTCGCCGGGAGCACGACGAGGAGGCGATCGCCCGGGCGGTGCGCACGGCGGCGGCGGACGACATCGTGCTCGGTCTGCCCGACGGTCTCGACTCGGACGTCGCCGCCCAGGGCCGCAGCCTCTCCGGGGGCCAGCGACAGCGGGTACGCCTGGTGCGGGCGCTGCTCGCCGACCCCGAGGTACTGCTCGCCGTCGAACCCACCTCGGCGCTCGACGCGCACACCGAGGCGGCCGTGGCGGCCCGGCTGCGCGCCGCGCGCTCGGGCCGTACGACCGTCGTCACCAGCACCTCTCCGCTGATGCTGGACCAGGTGGACACCGTGCACTTCCTGGTCGACGGCAAGGTCGCGGCGAGCGGGGGCCATCGCGAACTCCTCGACCGGGAGCCGGGATACCGGGCGCTGGTGGCCCGCGACGCGGACGCCCTGGACGACGTGGACGACCTGGAAGCCCTTGACGCCGGCGATGGGATCGACGGCGTCGACGGCGTCGACGCAGAGGAGGCCCTGCGATGAGCGCACACCTGCCGGTCGCCGAGCCCGTCGAGGTGCGCCGGGCGTCGCTGCGGCTGATCCGGGCGGACGGGCGGGCCTTCGCCGCCGTGCTCGGCCTGAACGCGCTGGCGGCCGCGGCCGGGCTGGTCGGGCCCTGGCTGCTCGGGCGGATCATCGACGACGTGCGGGCCGGGGACGGTGTGCACGTCGTGGACCGGCTGGCGTTCGTCATCCTGGTGTGCTCGCTGGCGCAGCTGCTGCTGGCGCGGTGGGCCCGGTACGTGGGACACCGCTTCGGGGAGCGGACGCTGGCCCGGGTGCGGGAGCAGTTCGTGGAGCGGGCGCTGCGTCTGCCCGCCTCGGTCGTGGAGCGGGCCGGCACCGGCGATCTGACCGCGCGCGGCACCGCCGATGTCACCGTGGTGGGCAACACGCTGCGCGACACCGGGCCCGAGCTGCTCATCTCCTGCGCCCAGGCGCTGTTCATCCTCGGCGCGGTCTTCGTCATCGCCCCGCTGCTCGGCGCCTGCGGGGTGCTCGGCCTTGTCGGCATCTGGTTCGCCCTGCGCTGGTATCTGCGCCGTGCGCGCACCGCGTATCTCGCCGAGGGCACCGCCACCTCGGACGTCGCCGAGATCCTCGCGGCCACCGCGGCAGGCGCCCGTACGGTGGAGGCGTTCGGACTGCGGCGCGACCGGATCGCCGCGAGCCGTCGGACGCTGGAGACGTCCCGCCTGCGGCGGATGCGGACCCTGTTCCTGCGCAGTGTGTTCTTCCCGGCCGTGGAGGTGTCGTACGTCGTTCCCGTGGTCACCGCCCTGCTGGTGGGCGGTGCGCTGCACGCGCGGGGGTCGATGAGCCTGGGGGCGGTGGTCGCCGCGACCCTGTATCTGCGCCAGCTCGGGGAGCCGCTCGACCAGATCCTGATGCAGGTCGAGCAACTGCAGAGCAGCGCAGCCTCGTTCGCCCGCGTGGAGGGGCTGGCCGGGGCGCCACGGGCCGTACCGTCCGGCTCGCCCACCCCGGTCGACGACCGGATCGACGTGACGGGCGTCCGCTACTCCTACGACCGTGGGGGCGAGGTGCTGCGCGGAGTCGACCTGACCGTCCGGCCCGGGGAACGGCTGGCCGTCGTCGGACCCTCCGGCGCCGGGAAGACCACCCTGAGCCGGCTCCTCGCGGGCATCGACGCGCCGCGGTCCGGGTCGGTGACGGTGGGCCACGTACCGATCGCCGACCTCGATCCCGAGCAACTGCGACGACAGGTCGTCCTCGTCACCCAGGAGCACCACGTGTTCCTGGGCACCGTCCGCGACAACCTGCTGATCGCCGAACCTGACGCCGGTGACGCGGCGTTGTGGGCGGCGCTGGCCTCCGTCGGCGCCGATCACTGGGTCCGGGAGCTGCCGGACGGCCTGGACACCGAGCTCGGCCCCGGCGCCCACCGGACGGACGGGTCGCGGGCCCAGCAGCTGGCGCTGGCCCGGGTGGTACTGGCCGACCCGCACACCCTCATCCTCGACGAGGCGACCGCCCTGCTCGATCCGACGACCGCGCGCCACACCGAGCGTGCGCTCGCCGCCGTGCTCGAGGGGCGCACGGTCATCGCCATCGCGCACCGGCTGCACACCGCGCACGACGCGGATCGGGTGGCCGTGATGGAGGAGGGCCTGCTGACCGAGCTGGGCACACACGACGAACTGGTGGCCGCGGACGGGGCGTACGCGGCGCTGTGGCACTCCTGGCACGGTGAGCGACGGCCCTAGGTCCTGTATGGAGTGGTGATCGGGGCTCGCGGGGCGTGGCGCGCACTCCCTCAGAGGGGGGACCCCAGCCGCGTTGCCGGAATGCTCCCGTGGCGGAGCTACGAGAGCATTCCGGTGCCTTGCCATCACACGAACCGCCGGTGTGCCATGGCAAGATTTCCGGACATGCAAGTAAATCTCGACATGCCGGTACGTTTCGGACCATCGCTTCGAGATGTCGCCGACGCCCGAGGGCGAAGGGCGGGCACGGACGACCGCGTCACGGTGACGACCGGGATCGCACGACTGCACGCGTCGCCCGGACTTGCCGGGCCCGGCCGGCTCGGGCTGGTGACCAACCACACCGGCGTCCTCCCCGACCTGCGCCCGGCCGCGCCCGCGCTGCTCGAGGCCGGCGTGCGGCTGGCCGCCCTGTTCGGTCCCGAGCACGGGCTGCACGGGACCGGCCAGGCCGGTGAGAGCGAGGCCGCTCGGACGGACCCCGCCACCGGTCTGCCGGTCCACGACACATACCGGTGCGGCGGCGCGCGCCTCGACGAACTGCTGCTCGACAGCGGCGTCGACGCCCTGGTGTACGACCTGCAGGACATCGGGGCCAGGTTCTACACCTACGTGTGGACCATGTTCGACCTGATGGTCTCGGCGGCCCGTACGGGCGTACGGTTCGTGGTCGCCGACCGGCCGAATCCCCTCGGTGGACTCGTCAGCGAGGGCCCGCCGCTCGACCCGGCGTGGGCCAGCTTCGTCGGGCGCGCCGCGATCCCCGTCCGGCACGGCCTCACCTGCGGCGAACTCGCCCGGTGTCTCAACGCCTCGGCCGTGCCCCAAATGGCGGGCCGGGCCGCCGACTTGACGGTGATCGAGGCCGGCGGCTGGCGGCGCGCCATGGACGCGGAGGCCACCGGCCTGCCGTGGGTCGCGCCCTCGCCGAACATTCCGACGCCCGCCACCGCCGCCGTCTACCCCGGCACCTGTCTGTTCGAGGGGACGAATCTCTCGGAGGGCCGTGGCACCACGCAGCCCTTCGAGATCGTCGGGGCCCCGTACATCGACGCGCGATTCGCGCCCTCGCTCGCCGAACTCGCCCTGCCCGGAGTGCACTTCCGTGATCTGCGCTACGTACCGACCTTCCACAAACACGCCGGACGGCCGCTGCGCGGGGTCCAGCTCCACATCACCGACCGCGAGGTGTTCGCCCCCGTACGTACCGCCGTCGCGATGCTCGCCACGCTGCGGCGGCTGTACCCGGACGCCTTCGCCTGGCGCACCGAGGACGGCGGCACGGAGGGGACCGGACACCGTCACTTCATCGACCTGCTGTGGGGGTCCGACCGGCTGCGGCGCGCCGTCGACGCGGGCGACGACCCGCTGCCGCTGTGCGATCCGCCGGCGCCGCCCGGCCGGTGGGCCGGCGACGACGTACTGCTCTACGCCTGAGACCTCCTGTCCCGACACCCCGCCCGGCGGCGTCGCCCGACTCGCCCTCGTGGACGGCGACCCGCGTATGGAAGGAAGACCCCGTCGATGACCGATCGCACGACGACATCCCGGGCCGGGATTCGCGGCTTTCGCGCGGGCGACGGCCCACGGTTGGTGGAGGCGTGGCGCCGCAGTGCGCCGGCCGACCCCATCACCCCGGACCGCTTCCGCTCCCTGGTACTGCTCGACGCCAACTTCGATCCGGAGGGGCTTCGGGTCGCCGTCGACGGCGACCGTGTCGTCGGCGCCGCCTACGCGGTGCGCCGTCTGACGCCGATGGCCGGCACCGACTTGGAGCCGGGGCAGGGCTGGATCCCGTTCTTCTTCGTCGACCCGGCCGCCCGCGGGCGCGGCCTCGGCCGCCGGCTGCTGACCGAGGCCCTCGACTGGCTGCACGGCCACGGCCGCACCCGGGTGGACTTCTCCTCGTACACCCCGAACTACGTCCTGCCCGGCCTGGACGCCGAGGCGTACCCGGAGGCGGCCGGGCTCCTCGAGTCGCTGGGCTTTCGCACGCTGTACGAGGCGGCGGCGATGGACCGCGGCCTGGTCGGCTATCGCATCCCGGAGGATGTCGCGTGCCGCTCGGACGAACTGACGGCGCGGGGCTACCGGTTCGCCACCCCGTGCGACGACGACCTGGTGGACCTCTTCGCGCTCGCCGGGAACCACTTCGGCCCGGACTGGGCGTGCACGATCCGGCAGTGTCTGGCCGCGGGCACACCGCTCGACCGCATCGTCGTCGCCCGGGACCCTTCGGGCCGCCTGGTCGGCTGGGCGATGCACGGCACGTTCGATGCGGTGGACGAGCGGTTCGGGCCGTTCGGCGTGCTGGAGGAGATGCGCGGCACCGGACTGGGCAAGGTCCTGCTCCACCTGGTCCTGGAGCGGATGCGGGCGCGCCGTGCGCACTCCGCGTGGTTCCTGTGGACCGGCGAGCAGTCCCCGGCGGGCCACCTGTACCGCAGGAGCGGTTTCACCACGACCCGGGTGTTTCGCGTGATGCGCCGGGAGGCCGCCGGATGACGCCGTCACGCCGCGGCGGCGGCCTGAGCCGCCGTCACGCCGTGCTCGCGCTCCCCTCGGCGCTGCTCGCCTCCGGATGCGCCGCGCCGCACCGGGGCACCGGGCGGCCCGGGGATCCGATCGTCCTCACCCTGCTCTCCCACTACGCGAGCGGGGTGCTCAAGGAGGCCCTGCGGGGCCCGGTCGACGAGTGGAACGCCACGCACGACCGGGTCAAGGTGCGGACGAAGGCCGTCGAGTTCACGGACCTGCTGACCACGTTCATGGTCCGGCAGGCCGCGGGCCAGGGCGCCGACATCCTCCAGCCGTACTGCCTGTGGAACGGCCAGCTCGTCCAGGCCGGTGTCCTGCGGCCCGCCCCCTCCGAGCACGCCGAGGAGATCACCCGCGGCTACGGCGAGGCCGCGGTCGGCTCCTCGTCGGTGGGGGGCAGGGTCTACGGCTACCCCACCGAGGTGCAGACGTACGCCCTCTACTACAACAAGCGGCTGCTGCGCGAGGCCGGCGTCGACGGCCCTCCGCGCACCTGGCGGGAGCTGGAGGACACGGCGTACCGCACCACCGAGCGGGACCGGTACGGCAACACGCTGGTCCAGGGGTTCGGGCTGTCGACGTACGACGACTCCACCACCGTCGGCCAGACGCTCGCCCTGCTCAACGCCGCCGGCGGAAGGTTCGTCTCCGCGGACGGCCGGAGCACCGCCATCGACTCGCCGGCCGGCCGGGCCGTGTTCGATCTGGAGCACCGCCTCGTCGCCCAAGGCGCGAGCGACCCCGGCGTCAACGTCTACAAGGCGTTCCAGTCCGGGCAGGTGGCCATGGTGGTCAGCGCCGGTTGGTGGACCGGGAGCCTGAAGGAGCAGATGGGCGAGGACTACCGCGATGTCGGCGTCGCGCCGCTGCCCGTCCCCGAGGCGGACGACAAGCGCGCCACGCTCTGCACCGGCTTCATGCTGGGGGTCAACGCGGCCAGTGAGCACCCGCGCGAGGCCTGGGAGTTCCTGCGCTGGCTCAACACCGAGAAGGTGCGCGTGAAGAGCGCCGGGACGGGCGCGACGGCGACCCGGATGAGCTCCCTGCAGGTGTCGGTCGGCTCCCTGACCGGCCGCGCCGACGACATGCGGACTCTCCTGAGCGAGGGCACCGATCCGAACCTGCGCCCGTTCCTGGACGCGCTGGCGTACGCGGTGCCGGAGCCGAACGTGCCGGGCGCGCAGCAGGCCAAGTCGCTGCTGCGCAAGAACATCGAGGCGCTGTGGACCGGTCAGCGGTCGGTCGACGAGGCACTGCGCACCACCCGTCGTCAGATCGATCAGGAGGTGTCGCGCTCATGGTGAACACCCTGGCGCCGGACACGACCGAGCGGGTGCGCGGCCCACGGTCCGCCGCGCCCGCCGTCGACGGCCGCGGCCCGACCCGGCGCCGGCGTCGGCAGGCCGTCGTCGCCTATCTCTTCCTGGCGCCGACGTTGCTGTTCTTCTCGGTCCTCCTGATCCTGCCGCTCGGCTTCGCGCTGCTGCTGTCGATGTCTCACTGGGCGGGGTTCGCCCTCGGCGACATCGATCCAGTCGGCCTGGACAACTTCGTCGGCCTCTTCGCGGACGGATCGACGTTCCTCGCGCCGATCCTCACCAACACGCTGCTGTTCGCCCTGGGCACCGTGGCCCTCGCGCTCGCCGGCTCCGTGCTCGTCGCCACCTGCGTCGACAAGCTGCGGTTCCAGGGGCTGTGGCGCACCCTGTACTTCCTGCCGATCGTCACGACCGTCGTCGCCGTCGGCAACGTGTGGAAGTACATGTACGAGCCGGGTGGCCTCGTCAACGGCGTCCTCAATGGCCTCGGACTCGGCTCGGTGGCGTTCCTCCAGGACCCGGACACCGCGCTGCCCTCGGTCGTGGTCGTCCAGGCCTGGGCCTCGGTCGGCTCGGCGATCCTCGTCCTGACCGCCGGGCTGAAGTCCATTCCCGAGCCGTACTACGAGGCCGCCGCGCTCGACGGCGCCGGGCCCGTCACCGTCTTCTGGAAGATCACGGTGCCGCTGCTGCGACCGTCCCTGCTGTTCGTGTGCATCACCCAGTTCCTCACCGGCCTGCAGTCGTTCGCCCTGATCATCGTGATGACCAGGGGCGGGCCGGGTGACGCGACCAATGTGGCCGCGCTGGAGATGTACCGGCAGGCCTTCGGTTACGGCGACTGGGGCACCGCGAGCGCCGCCGCCTTCGCGCTGTTCGTGGTGGTCCTGGTGGTCACCCTGGTGCAGTTGTGGTTCTTCCGGCGCAAGGGGGAGGACGTATGATCCGCCGCCGTTTCCCGTGGTTGTCGTATCTGCTGGTCGTGACCGGCGCCGTGCTCATGGTGGTGCCGTTCCTCGACATGGTGATGACGTCCTTCAAGGGGCCCGGTGAGTACGGCACGCTGCCGTACCGGTTCCTGCCGAAGGCGTTCGACCTGTCGAACTACCGGGCGGCGGTCGGCCAGCTCGATCTGCCGGTGCTCTTCCGCAACAGCGTCATCGCCACCGCCGTGATCACCGGTTCGGTACTGCTCACGTCGTCGCTCGCCGGCTACGCGCTCGCCAAACTCCGCTTCCCCGGCCGGGACTTCATCTTCCGTCTCGTGCTGTCGACGATGATGTTCCCCCCGTTCCTCTTCCTCATCCCGCACTTCCTGATCCTGGTGCACTGGCCGCTGGCGGGCGGCAACGACCTGTTCGGGCGCGGCGGCGCGGGCCTGACCGTCAGCATCGCGGCGCTCGCGATGCCATTCCTCGTCAACAGCTTCGGGATCTTCCTGATGCGCCAGTTCATGGTCTCGATCCCGGACGAGGTCCTCGAGGCCGCGCGCATCGACGGGGCCGGTGAGTTCGCCGTGTGGTGGCGGATCGTGGTGCCGCAGACCATGCCGGTCGTGGTGACGCTCGGGCTGCTGACCTTCGTCGACGCCTGGAACGAGTACATCTGGGCGCTGCTCGTCTCGACCGCCAACCCGGACGTGATGACCCTGCCCGTCGGCATCCAGCTCCTGCAGGACTACGTCGACCCGACCCGCTCGATGCCCATCGTCATGGCCGGCCTCGTCCTGAGCATCCTGCCGGTCCTGATCCTCTTCCTGCTGCTGCAGAAGTACTACATCCGCGGCGTCATGCTCAGCGGCCTCAAGTGAGGACACGGGGGCTTCACGAACAAGCCAAACCCGGAGGTTCCAGGGCGGCCGGCGAAGCGGCGGTCGACGGGTTCGTATACCGAACATGACCAACCGGAGAACGAACCAATTCCAGCCAAGTTCCTGACGCGGTCCTGACAGAAAGCGAGATCTGCTGCCACTCTTGCCCACGGCAACTTCACAGCAACCTCACAGCACCACCCGCTGTGTCGCTGCCGTAGACCCCCATGCAACTGGTTCCGCGTTCCGCCCTGTTCTGCCCGGACGGGTACCCACCCCGCCCGGATCCCCACTGGCCGCGCGAGCCGTGGCCACGCAGAAGGAGTCAGTGTTGAGCAGCAGTTCCTCCCACAGACGCACCTCCCACACCACTCAGCGCCGTGTCGCGGCCGTCGCCCTCGTCGGCGTCTCCGCACTGCTGGCCGCGGCCGTCCAGTCGGGCGCCGCGAGCGCGGCCCCCCAGAAATCCTCCCTCGGCAAGATCAACCGAGGTTCTCTCGCCGTCCAGCTCACGCCTTCGCAGCGCGCCGAGCTGATACGCGACGCGGACGCCGCCAAGGCGGCGACCGCCAAGGACCTCGGCCTCGGGGCCGACGAGAAGCTCGTCGCCCGCGACGTCATCAAGGACGCGGACGGCACGGTCCACACCCGCTACGAGCGCACCTACGCGGGGCTCCCGGTCCTCGGCGGCGACCTGGTGGTCGACACCACCAAGGCCGGCAGGACCGAGCGCGTCATCAAGGCGACGCGGGCCTCCCTCAAGGTCGCCTCGCTCACGCCCGCCATCGCCGCCTCGAAGGCGGAGAAGCAGGCCCTCTCCCTCGCCAAGGCCGACGGTTCGAAGAAGACCGACGCCGACCGGGCGCCCCGCAAGGTGATCTGGGCGGCGGACGGCAAGCCGACCCTGGCATACGAGACGGTCGTCGGCGGCTTCCAGGACGACGGGACGCCGAACCAGCTGCACGTCATCACCGACGCGGCCACCGGCAAGAAGCTCTACGAGTACCAGGGCATCGAGACCGGCATCGGCAACACCCAGTACAGCGGGCAGGTGACGCTGACCACCACGCAGTCGGGCTCCAACTACACGCTCACCGACGGCGCGCGCGGCGGCCACAAGACGTACAACCTCAACCGCGGTACGTCCGGCACCGGCACCCTGTTCTCGCAGACCAGCGACACCTGGGGCAACGGCACCACGTCGAACGCCGCCACCGCGGGCGCCGACGCCCACTACGGCGCCGCCGAGACATGGGACTTCTACAAGAACACCTTCGGCCGCAGCGGCATCAAGAACAACGGCGTGGGTGCCTACTCCCGGGTCCACTACGGCAACGCGTACATCAACGCGTTCTGGGACGACAGCTGCTTCTGCATGACGTACGGCGACGGGGCCGGCAACGCGGACCCGCTGACCGCCATCGACGTGGCGGGCCACGAGATGAGCCACGGTGTCACCTCCAACACCGCGGGTCTCAACTACAGCGGTGAGTCCGGCGGTCTGAACGAGGCGACCTCCGACATCTTCGGCACCGGCGTCGAGTTCTACGCGGGCAACTCCAGCGATGTCGGCGACTACCTCATCGGCGAGAAGATCGACATCAACGGCGACGGCACCCCGCTGCGCTACATGGACAAGCCCAGCAAGGACGGCGGCTCGGCGGACAACTGGTCCTCCAGCGTGGGCGGTCTCGACGTCCACTACTCGTCCGGCGTCGCCAACCACTTCTTCTACCTGCTGAGCGAGGGCAGCGGCGCCAAGGTCATCAACGGCGTCAGCTACAACTCGCCGACCGCCGACGGCCTTCCGGTCACCGGCATCGGCCGCGACAAGGCCCTGCAGATCTGGTACCGGGCGCTCACCACGAAGTTCACCTCGACCACCAACTACGCGGCGGCCCGCACCGGCACGCTCGCGGCGGCGGGCGAGCTGTACGGCACGACGAGCGCCGAGTACACGGCGGTGCAGAACGCCTGGGCGGCCGTGAAGGTCGGCTCGCGTCCGGGCGGTGGCACCGGTACGTCGTTCGAGAACACCGGCGACGTATCGATTCCGGACAACGGAGCGGCGGTCACGTCCTCGGTCACGGTCACCGGCCGTACCGGCAACGCCCCGTCGAACCTTCTGGTCGACGTGGACATCGTGCACACCTGGCGCGGTGACCTGGTCGTGGACCTGCTGGCCCCGGACGGCACGGTGTACCCCCTGAAGGCCTTCAGTTCCTCCGACTCGGCGGACAACGTCCAGGAGACCTACACGGTCGACGCGTCCTCCGAAGTCGCCAACGGCACCTGGAAGTTGAGGGTCCAGGACAAGGCCGCGCAGGACACCGGCTACATCAACAGCTGGAAGCTGACGTTCCCGTAGGCCGCGCTTGAACACACGGCACCGAGAGGGCGCCGCCCTGGGGTCCGGCCCCGGGGCGGCGCCCTCTTTGCCGTGCCATGACCCCGCTTTTGTTGCCGCTTGACCAAGATCGAGATCCGCGCAACGAACAGTGATCTTCATTCAGCGGACGCTTTTCGGCCAAGGTTTCATCGCCCTCCTGACATGTACGCGTCCTGGATGTCACTCTTCCACCGCACGGCTCACCCGCACCGCAACTTCACACCTTCCGTACGGCCACCCCACGCCGTCCGGTCGCCCCCACAAGAGGAGATTGCGTGACCCCCCTCTACGCGCGTCACAAGCGCACCACTCTGGCCATCGCCACCGCTGTGGCTGCCGGAGCACTGCTCACCACCGGTCTGACCACCGGTGCCTCCGCCCAGACCGAGTCGGCCGCCGCCAAGGCGAAGCTCCCCGGCGCCACGGTCCTGCTCTCCAACGCCGCACGCACGAGCCTGATCCAGAAGGCCGACGCGGCCGCGCCCGAGACCGCCCAGCAGATAGGCCTCGGCGCCAAGGAGAAGCTCGTCGTCAGAGACGTCCTCAAGGACGCGGACGGCACGGTGCACACCCGCTACGAGCGCACGTACAACGGTCTTCCGGTCCTCGGCGGCGACCTGATCGTCCACGAGTCCAAGGCCGGCAAGACCGAGGGCGTCACCAAGGCCGTGAAGACGGCCATCAAGGTCGCCTCGCTGAAGCCGCAGGTCACCACCGCGAAGGCCGAGAAGCAGGCTCTCACCCTCGCGAAGGCCGCCGGCTCGGAGAAGACCACGGCCGACCGGGCCCCCCGCAAGGTGATCTGGGCCGCCACCGGCAAGCCCACCCTCGCCTACGAGACGGTCGTCGGCGGTCTCCAGGACGACGGCACCCCCAACGAGCTGCACGTCATCACCGACGCGGCCACCGGCAAGAAGCTCTACGAGTACCAGGGCATCGAGACCGGCACCGGCAAGACCCTCTACTCGGGCACGGTCACGCTCAACACCACCCTGTCGGGCTCGACGTACCAGCTGACCGACGGCACCCGCGGCAGCCACAAGACGTACAACAAGTCGCACACCACCTCCTCCTCCGCGGGCACCCTGTTCACCGACGCGGACGACACCTGGGGCACCGGCGCGGCCTCCTCGTCCACCACCGACCAGACCGCGGCCGCCGACGCCGCGTACGGCGCGCAGGAGACGTGGGACTTCTACAAGAACACCTTCGGCCGCAGCGGCATCAAGAACAACGGCGTCGGCGCGTACTCCCGCGTCCACTACGGCAACGCGTACGTCAACGCGTTCTGGGACGACAGCTGCTTCTGCATGACGTACGGCGACGGCTCCGGGAACACCCACCCGCTGACCTCGCTGGACGTGGCCGGCCACGAGATGAGCCACGGCGTCACCGCCAACACGGCCGGTCTCAACTACTCGGGCGAGTCCGGCGGCCTGAACGAGGCGACCTCCGACATCTTCGGCACCGGCGTCGAGTTCTACGCGGGCAACTCCTCCGACGTGGGTGACTACCTCATCGGCGAGAAGATCAACATCAACGGCGACGGCACCCCGCTGCGCTACATGGACCAGCCCAGCAAGGACGGCGGCTCCGCCAACTACTGGTCCTCCTCGGTCGGCAACCTCGACGTGCACTACTCGTCCGGTGTCGCCAACCACTTCTTCTACCTGCTGTCCGAGGGCAGCGGCGCGAAGACGATCAACGGGGTCTCCTACAACTCCCCGACGTACAACGGCTCGACGGTCACCGGCATCGGCCGCGCCAAGGCCCTGCAGATCTGGTACAAGGCGCTGACGACGTACATGACGTCGACGACCAACTACAAGGCCGCCCGCACGGCCACGCTCTCGGCGGCCTCCGCGCTGTACGGCTCCACCAGCACGGAGTACGCGACGGTGGCCGCGGCCTGGACCGCGGTCAACGTGAGCTAGTGCCCCCGGGGTCCCAGGGACCCACCTAGGCACCTTGGGCGGTACCCGGAGAGAAGGCATCTCCGGGTACCGCCCTACGCTGTCCCCATGGTCTCCCCGGACAACCCCTTCACCTACGAGGACGTGGGCGCGACGCGCGACGGCCGCTGCCCGCCGGGGTTCCACCCCCTGCACCTGCGCACCCGCGTCGGCGAGGGCGAGGCCGTCTTCCGCGCCGCCTCCGAGGCCGTCATGACCTGGGAGATGCACCGCGCGATGGGTGTGGGCATCACCGCCACCGCCGACAAGGCGGCCCCCGGAGTCGACGTCACCGTCGGACTCGGCCCCCTCACGGCCCCCTGCCGTGTGGTCTGGACGGTCGAGGAGTACCGCCGGGCCGGCTGGGCCTACGGCACCCTGCCCGGCCACCCCGAGCGCGGCGAGGAGGCCTTCGTGGTCGACCGCACGGGCGACGGCACGGTCTGGCTGACCGTGACCGCCTTCAGCCGTGCGGCCAAGTGGTACACCCGTGCGGGCGGGCCGGCGACCCGCGGACTCCAGCAGGCCTACGCGCGGCGCTGCGGGACGGTACTGCGCCGGATGTGCGCGGGGTTCGAACCGTAGGCCGCGGCTGGACCCGTAGGCCGCGCCCTCAGCGCATGAGGACCCCGGCCTCCTCCCCCACCTCCTCCGAAGGCACCGTCACCAGGCCCAGCTCGGCGCCGGACGCGAGCAGCCGGTGCGTGGGGAGAATGCGGACCGTGTAGCCGAACGGGCCGGTGCGGTCGAGGGAGAGCGGACCCTCGTACGCCCACCGCCCTTCCGGGTCCGGACCGCCCACCGGTTTCAGCGGGACGCAGCTCGCGTCCGCGATCCGGTCCTGCGAGTCGACGCGGCCCGAGACCGCCTGGACCTCGACGTCGTCCGGGGCGAGGTCGGCCAGCGCCACGCGCACCCGCAGGGAGAGGGTCGTGCCCAGTTCGGCGGTCGTGGTGGCGGCCGAGGCCTCCAGATGGTCGACCGTGACCCGGGGCCAGGCCGCCCGGACGCGGGACTTCCAGACCGCCAGCTCGCGAGCCGTGTCCGGGGCGAGGGAACGGTGCGCGCGGGCCGCCGGGGCGTACAGGCGCTCCACGTACTCGCGCACCATCCGGCCCGCCAGGACCTTCGGGCCGAGCTGGGTCAGCGTCTGGCGGACCATCTCGATCCAGCGGTCGGGCAGCCCGCCCTGGCCCCGCTCGTAGAAGCGCGGCGCCACACGCTGTTCGAGCAGCTCGTAGAGGGCCGCCGCCTCCAGGTCGTCACGGCGGTCGTCGTCGGTCGCCGTACCGTCCGCCGTCGGAATCGCCCAGCCGAAGTCCGGCTGGAACCACTCGTCCCACCAGCCGTCCAGGACGGAGAGGTTGAGACAGCCGTTGAGCGCCGCCTTCATACCGGACGTGCCACAGGCCTCCAGCGGACGGAGCGGGTTGTTCAGCCAGATGTCGCAGCCGGGGTAGAGCTTCTGCGCCATCGCCATCCCGTAGTCCGGGAGGAAGACGATGCGGTGGCGTACGCGCGGGTCGTCCGCGAACCGGACCAGCTCCTGGACGAGTCGCTTGCCGCCGTCGTCGGCGGGGTGCGCCTTGCCCGCGACCACGATCTGGACCGGGCGTTCGGCGTGCAGGAGGAGGTCCATCAGCCGGTCGCGGTCGCGCAGCATCAGGGTCAGGCGTTTGTAGGACGGGACGCGGCGCGCGAATCCGATCGTGAGGACGTCCGGGTCCAGCACCCCGTCGATCCAGCCGAGTTCGGCCGTACCGGCGCCGCGTTGGCGCCAGGAGGCGTGCAGGCGTTCCCGTACCTCGAGCACCAGCTGCTCGCGCAGCACCCGGCGCAGGTCCCAGATCTCCTGGTCGGCGATGTCCGCCACCGCGTCCCAGCGGTCCGAGCCGCCGACCGTCATCGCGTCCTCGGTGCGCTGGGCGCCGATCTGGCGGGCGCCGAGACGGAAGACCTCCGGTGCCACCCAGGTCGGTGCGTGCACGCCGTTGGTGACCGAGGTGATCGGTACCTCGTCGGGGTCGAAACCCGGCCACAGGCCGGCGAACATCTCGCGGCTGACCTGCCCGTGGAGCAGCGACACCCCGTTGGCCCGCTGGCCGAGCCTGAGCCCCATCACCGCCATGTTGAAGACGTTCGGATCACCACCCGGGTAGGTCTCCATGCCGAGGCCGAGGATCCGCTCGACGTCGATGCGGGGGAGTTCCGCGTCCGGGCCGAAGTGGTGGGCGACCAGTTCGCGGTCGAAGCGGTCGATGCCCGCGGGGACGGGGGTGTGGGTGGTGAAGACGGTACCGGCGCGGACGGATTCCAGGGCGGCCTCGAAGTCCAGCCCGTCGTCCCCCTCGCCGAGTTCCGCGATGCGCTCCAGGCCGAGGAAGCCCGCGTGGCCCTCGTTGGTGTGGAACACCTCGGGCTGGGCGTGGCCGGTGAGCCTGCAGTACGTGCGTACGGCGCGCACTCCGCCGATGCCCAGCAGCATCTCCTGCAGCAGCCGGTGCTCGCTGCCGCCGCCGTACAGCCGGTCGGTCACCCCGCGTTCGCCGAGGTCGTTCTCCTCGACGTCGGAGTCGAGCATGAGGAGCGGGACGCGGCCGACCTGGGCCAGCCAGATGCGGGCGCGCAGGGCGCGGCCGCCCGGGAGGGCGAGGGTGACCTGGGCCGGGGTTCCGTCGGATTCACGCAGGGGTACGAGAGGCAGTTCATTGGGGTCGAGGACGGGATAGTGCTCCTGTTGCCAGCCGTCGCGGGACAGGGACTGGCGGAAGTAGCCGTGGCGGTAGAGAAGTCCTACGCCGATGAGAGGTACGCCCAGGTCGCTGGCGGCCTTGAGGTGGTCGCCGGCGAGGATTCCGAGGCCTCCGGAGTACTGGGGCAGGGCGGCGGTGATGCCGAACTCGGGTGAGAAGTAGGCGATGGCGGCGGGCAGATCGGGAATCCGGGTCTGGGTCTGATACCAGCGCTCGCCCGTCACGTAGTCGCGCAGGTCGTCCGCGACGGCGGCGAGGCGGCGCAGAAAGCGGCGGTCCTCGGCGAGTTCCGCGAGGCGCCGGGGAGGGACGTTGCCGAGCAGGCGTACGGGGTCGCCGTCGGCGGCGGTCCAGCGTTCGGGGTCGACGGACTGGAAGAGGTCGCGGGTCTCGGCGTGCCAGGACCAGCGCAGGTTGCGGGCGAGGTCACTGAGCGGGTGAAGGGCGTCGGGCAGTACGGGGCGAACGGTGAATCTGCGGATTGCCTTCACGAGTTCCACCTTCACGAAAGACGTATGCGGCAGGGTGGGTATGCGGCAGGACGTACGTCACCCACGACGGTAGCGGCGAGGGTGTTTCCACAACACGGCGCATCGATGAACTCCGGCGCCATGGGTGGCGGGCCGGTGGGTGGATGGGTGGGCGAGTGGGTGGGTCGGGGGCGTGGGGGCGTGTCGAGGCCGTCGCCGCCGGATCAGACGTGGGCCGGGCAAGCGAGCCGCTGCTCGATCCGAACGTAAGCGACGACCTTGCGACACACCCCCACGCCCCCTTCCGTACGCAGCCGACCACGGCCGAGTGGAACAGGGAAATGCGGGGCGCAGCCCCGCCCCAGGGGCGCGGGGAACTGCGCGACCAGCCCCCACCGGCCCGCAGGCAAACGAATCGGCCGGGCGGGGATTACGGGGCGCAGCCCCGTCCTGGGCGCGCGGGGAACTGCGCGAACGGCCCCCACCGGCCCGCAGCCGACGAACTCACCCCAACGGTCCCACCGGCGGAGCCCTCGGCCGGAAATCGACGCACCCATTCCGCCCAACCCCCGGAGGGTATGGCCGATTCCGCCCGCATGGGCGGCCTTGTGGTGCTTCACACCACACGAGAGGCTGCCAAGTGGCGTACCCGCGGCCGCGATCGCGCACCGGTCGGCCTCGGTCGGCGTACGCCGACTTGAGGAGGGGAACTCACGTCATGGCACAGACGAGAACGTGGCGTCTGCGCTGGGCAGGATGCCTCACCGCGGTCACGACGGCCGCGGTGCTTTCGGCCATCACCCTGCCCGCGCACGCCGCCCCGGAGGGGCGGATACTCGGCGCCGGTGACCCCGGCTCCGTCAGCGGTAGTTACATCGTGACGCTCAAGGGGGGTACGAAGGCTCCGTCATCGGCGGGTAAGGGCATCGCCGAGAAGTACGGGGCGAGAATCAGCCACACGTACGGCACCGCGCTCAACGGTTACGCGGTCGAGGTGAGCGAGAAGCAGGCGCGGCGGCTCGCGGGGGACTCCCGGGTGGCCTCCGTGGTCCAGGACACCCGGGTGACGCTCGACCACTTCGAGAAGAACCCGCCGTCCTGGGGGCTGGACCGGCTCGACCAGCCCGCGCTGCCGCTCGACAAGGGCTACACGTGGCCGGAGTCGACGGGCGCGGGCGTGACGGCGTACGTCATCGACACGGGGATTCGGATCACGCACAAGGACTTCGGGGGGCGGGCCGGTTACGGCTGGGACTTCGTGGGCGACGACAAGTCGGCCGGGGACGGGAACGGGCACGGGACCCATGTCGCCGCGACCATCGCCGGGACGACCTACGGCGTGGCGAAGAAGGCCAAGGTCGTGTCCGTGCGGGTGCTCGACAACGCCGGGGCCGGCACCACCGCGCAGGTCATCGCCGGTATCGACTGGGTGACCCGGCACGCGCACAAACCGGCGGTCGCCAATCTGAGCCTGGGCGGCTACGCCAACGCCCAGTTGGACGCCGCCGTACGCAACTCCATCGCCTCCGGAGTGACGTACTCGGTCGCGGCGGGCAACGACGGACTGCCCGCCGGGCTGTACTCCCCCGCCCGGGTCAAGGAGGCGCTGACGGTCGGGGCCAGTGACCAGGCCGACGCCCGGGCGAGCTTCTCCAACTTCGGTGCGGGCCTCGACCTGTTCGCGCCCGGCGTGGCGATCACTTCGGCGTCGTACGCGAGCGACACCGGGAAGGCGACCTTCTCCGGCACGTCGATGGCGAGCCCGCATGTCGCGGGCGCGGCGGCGCTCTATCTCGCCGACCACCCGAAGGCGACCCCGGCCCAAGTGAGCAAGGCGTTGGTCGGGCGGGCCGTCTCCGGGAAGATTCGCGGCGCGGGGTTCGGTTCGCCGAACAGGCTTCTACAGGTCGGCCGTTCATAGCGAACCGCCGCAGCAGGCACCGGCCTCGCCCGTCGAACGAGGCCGGTCCTGTGTGTAGACATACGCGTAAGTAGTTAGCAACCTGCCGGATTGCTCACCCGAATAGGGTGGGAAGGCTCCCCCGGTACGCCCCGCAGGCCCCACCTCCCCACACCGTCATCCGCCCACCCACGTTGACGCGGACAGGAGCGGTCATGCCCGCCACGCACCACACGTCGCCACCCCCGACGACCACCTCCGACACACCCCCCCTACGCAAGGTCGACGCCGTCCCCCGCGCCCCGGAGCAACCCTCCGACCAGGCCGGCGAAGGCGGCGAGAGCGTCGGACGCATTCCCGTCCTCGACGTTCGGCCCCTCGTCCTCCAAGGCCGCCGCCCGGCCAAGGCGGTCGTCGGTGAGGCCTTCGAGGTCTCGGCCACCGTCTTCCGTGAAGGCCACGACGCCGTCGCCGCGAACGTCGTCCTGCGTGATCCGGAGGGCCGCACCGGCCCCTGGACCCCGATGCGCGAACTCGCCCCCGGCACCGACCGCTGGGGCGCCACCGTCTGTGCCGCGAGTACCGGCCACTGGACGTACACCGTGGAGGCCTGGAGCGATCCGGTCTCCACCTGGCGCCATCACGCCGGGATCAAGATTCCGGCGGGCATCGACACGGAACTGGTTCTGGAGGAGGGCGCTCGGCTGTACGAACGCGCGGCCGCCGGAGTGCCGAAGAGCAAGGGCAGAAGGGAGGTCGTCCTCGCCGCGGCGGACGCGCTGCGGGATGTCGGCCGCGGCGCGGCGGCCCGGCTCGCCGCCGCCCGTACCCCCGAAGTGGACAGGGTCCTCGCTCGCCATCCGCTGCGTGAGCTGGTCAGCCGCTCGCAGCCGTTGCCCCTGCTGGTGGAACGCGAGCGGGCGCTGTACGGCTCCTGGTACGAGTTCTTTCCACGTTCGGAGAGCGGATATCTCGATCCGCCGGTGCACGGCACCTTCCGCAGCGCCGCCGAACGGCTGCCCGCCATCGCGCGGATGGGCTTCGACGTCGTGTATCTGCCGCCGATCCATCCCATCGGGACCACCTATCGCAAGGGGCCCGACAACACGCTCTCGGCGGGGGCCTACGACGTCGGTGTGCCGTGGGCGATCGGATCTCCGGAGGGCGGGCACGACGCCGTTCATCCGGACCTCGGCACGATCGACGACTTCGACGCCTTCGTGAGGCGGGCGGAGCGGGAGGGGCTGGAGATCGCTCTCGACTTCGCACTGCAGTGCTCTCCGGACCATCCCTGGGTGGAGAAGCACCCCGAGTGGTTCCATCACCGGGCGGACGGGTCGATCGCGTACGCGGAGAATCCGCCGAAGAAGTACCAGGACATCTATCCGATCGCCTTCGACCAGGACATGCCGGGACTGGTCCAGGAGACGCTGCGGGTGCTGCGGTACTGGATGAGCCACGGCGTACGGATCTTCCGTGTCGACAACCCGCACACCAAGCCGGTGGTCTTCTGGGAGCGGGTCATCGCGGACATCAACCGCACCGACCCGGACGTGATCTTCCTGGCCGAGGCGTTCACCCGGCCCGCGATGATGCGCACGCTGGGGGCCGTCGGCTTCCAGCAGTCGTACACCTATTTCACCTGGCGCAACACGAAGGAGGAGCTCACCGATTACCTCGGTGAGCTGTCGGGGGAGGCGGCCGCTCACATGCGGCCCAACTTCTTCGTCAACACCCCTGACATCCTGCACGAGTTCCTTCAGCACGGCGGGCGGCCGGCCTTCGAGCTACGTGCGGTGCTCGCCGCGACACTGTCTCCGACCTGGGGCGTCTACAGCGGATTCGAGCTCTGTGAGAACACCCCGCTGCGTGCGGGCAGCGAAGAGTACCTGAACTCCGAGAAGTACCAACTGCGTCCGCGGGATTGGGAGTCGGCGGAGCGGGAGGGTCGTAGCATCGCGCCGTTGCTGGGTGCGCTCAACACCATCCGGCGGCGCAGCCCGGCCTTGCGCCAGTTGCGCGACCTTCACTTCCACCACACGGACAAGGACGCGGTGATCGCCTACTCGAAGTCGGTCACGGACGGGAGCGGATCGAACACGGTTGTGGTGGTGGTCAACCTCGACCCCCACCACACCCAGGAGGCGACGGTCTCGTTGGACATGCCGCAACTCGGCCTGGACTGGCACGAGTCCGTGCCGGTGCGCGACGAGCTCACCGGCGAGACCTACAACTGGGGCAGGGCCAACTATGTGCGTCTTGAGCCAGGGCATAGCCCCGCGCACATCCTCACCGTCCTGCGACCGTCCTCACCGCAGATCGGAGGGTCACCCACCACATGATCGTCAACGAGCCCGTCCCGGACACCTTCGAGGACACTCCGGCCAAGGACCGCGACCCCGAATGGTTCAAACGCGCCGTCTTCTACGAAGTCCTGGTCCGCTCCTTCCAGGACAGCAACGGCGACGGAGTCGGCGACCTCAAGGGCCTCACCGCGAAACTCGACTACCTGCAATGGCTGGGCATCGACTGCCTGTGGCTGCCCCCGTTCTTCAAATCCCCCCTGCGGGACGGCGGCTACGACGTCTCCGACTACACCGCCGTCCTGCCCGAGTTCGGTGACCTCGCCGACTTCGTCGAATTCGTCGACGCCGCCCACCAGCGCGGCATGCGCGTCATCATCGACTTCGTCATGAACCACACCAGCGACCAGCACCCGTGGTTCCAGGAGTCGAGGACCAACCCCGACGGGCCCTACGGCGACTACTACGTCTGGGCCGACGACGACAAACAGTACGAGGACGCCCGGATCATCTTCGTCGACACCGAGGCCTCCAACTGGACCTTCGACCCGGTCCGCAAGCAGTACTTCTGGCACCGCTTCTTCTCCCACCAGCCCGACCTCAACTACGAGAACCCGGCCGTCCAGGAGGAGATCGTCTCCGCACTGCGGTTCTGGCTCGACCTGGGCATCGACGGGTTCCGGCTGGACGCGGTGCCGTACCTGTACCAGGTCGAGGGAACGAACTGCGAAAACCTTCCGGCAACGCACGAGTTCCTGAAGCGGGTCCGCAAGGAGATCGACACGCACTATCCGGACACGGTGCTGCTGGCGGAGGCGAACCAGTGGCCCGAGGACGTCGTCGACTACTTCGGCGACTTCCCCTCGGGCGGCGACGAGTGCCACATGGCGTTCCACTTCCCCGTCATGCCGAGGATCTTCATGGCGGTGCGCAGGGAATCCCGGTACCCGGTGTCGGAAATCCTGGCGAAGACCCCGGCGATCCCGTCCAGCTGCCAGTGGGGCATCTTCCTGCGCAACCACGACGAGCTGACCCTCGAAATGGTCACCGACGAGGAACGCGACTACATGTACGCGGAGTACGCCAAGGACCCGCGCATGCGCGCCAACATCGGGATCAGGCGGCGGCTCGCGCCGCTCCTCGACAACGACCGCAACCAGATCGAGTTGTTCACCGCCCTGCTGCTGTCACTGCCCGGCTCGCCGATCCTCTACTACGGCGACGAGATCGGGATGGGCGACAACATCTGGCTCGGCGACCGCGACGCGGTGCGCACCCCGATGCAGTGGACACCCGACCGCAACGCGGGCTTCTCCTCCTCCGACCCCGGCCGGCTCTTCCTGCCCACCATCATGGACCCGGTCTACGGCTACCAGGTGACCAACGTCGAGGCCTCGATGTCCTCGCCCTCGTCACTGCTGCACTGGACCCGCCGCATGATCGAGATCCGCAAACAGAACAAGGCCTTCGGCCTCGGCTCCTACACCGAGCTGCAGTCCTCGAACCCGGCGGTCATCGCGTTCCTGCGCGAGGCCCCCTCGACCGAGGACGAAGGGGACGACCTCGTCCTCTGCGTGCACAACTTCTCCCGCTTCGCCCAGCCCACCGAACTGGACCTGCGGGCCTTCAGCGGCCGCCACCCGGTCGAACTCATCGGCGGGGTGCGATTCCCGGCCATCGGCCAACTCCCCTACCTGCTCACCCTCGCAGGCCACGGCTTCTACTGGTTCCGGTTGCGACGCGACCACGGTGAGTAGTGATACCGTTACTACGTTCTGTTCATCAGAACCCGAGACCGCCGGGCGGGTGGCTCGGTCATCAACCGCACGCGCTCGTCGCGTGAAACCTCTTCGAGTGATCGGACAGGAGACGCCACCGACTCAGGTGGCGTGCACGCCAATGGTTCCGGCTCCGCAACTCGCCGGTCGTGGCTCGCGGCCACAATTGAGGGCGGGACGGTTTTCACCGTCCCGCCCTGGGCACCCTTCACGAAACCCGACGCTCCTCCGCCACACGACGTGGAAGGGACGCATGCCATGTCGGAAGCCGCAACCCACTCTGTCACGGCCCCCGTCGCACGCCCCGAGTTGCTCGCGTCGCTCGATCCGCTGCTGCGGCAATGGCTGCCACGGCAGCGCTGGTTCGCGGGCAAGGGACGTCCGGTCACCGGGTTCTCCCTGGTGACGGCCAACGAACTGCTGCCCTCGACGAGTCAGCTGGGCCTGCTCCACCTGCTCGTCCGGGCGCACCAGCCACTCACTCCCGCCCAGGGAGCCACTCCCCAGCCCGGTGACTGCTACCAGCTGTTCGTCGGCGTACGCGAGGCACTCCCGCCGCGCCTCGCGCCCGCGCTGATCGGACACGTGACGGAGGGGCCGCTGGCGGGACACACGGTCTACGAAGCACTGCACGACCCGCGCCCCGCCGACGTACTCCTGGAGGCCCTGCGCACCCGGGCCCGCATCGGCGAGCTGCGCTTCGAACGGGAACGGCACCAGGAGATCCGGGGTGATCTGATCCCGCGCCTGATCACCGCGGAACAGTCCAACTCGTCCCTGGTTTTCGGAGATACGTTCATCCTCAAACTGCTGCGCCGCATAGTCCCGGGGGTGAACCCCGATCTGGAACTGCCGCTGGCGCTGTCCCGGGAGGGCTGCCCGCGGGTGCCGGCACCGACCGCGTGGATGGCCGCCGACCTGGGCGAGGAGACGTACGTCCTGGGAGTGCTGCAGCCCTTTGTCCAAGGCGCGGTGGACGGCTGGGAACTGGCGCTGAGTGGACTGGCCAAGGACGACGATCCCAGCGGCGAGGGCTTCGCGGGGGAGGCGCGGGCGCTGGGCCGGGCCACCGCCGAGGTGCACATGGCCCTCGCCCGTGCGCTGCCCACGGTCACGCTGGGGCATGTGCAGTTGGAACTGCTCGTCGCCGCCATGACCGAGCGGCTGGCCGCGGCCGCCCAGGCGGTGCCCGCGCTGCGGCCGTACGCCCCCGGTCTGCGCACTGCCTTCGAAGCGCTGGCCGACCTGGCCGGCGAGGGGCGGAGCTGGACCGCCCAGCGCATCCACGGGGATCTGCACCTCGGCCAATGTCTGCGCGCGCCCTCCGGGGAGTGGTCGCTCATAGACTTCGAGGGCGAGCCGTCGAAACCGCTCGCCGAGCGCCGCATGCCCCAGCCACCCCTGCGGGACATAGCGGGGATGCTCCGCTCCTTCGACTACGCGGCCCACGCGCTCCCCCAGGCTCTCGGCCCCGCCCGGTCGGGCGGGACCCCGATCCCGCAGGCGTCCGGCTGGGCCGACACCTGCCGGGCCGCGTACTGCACCGGCTACACGGAGGTTGCCGGCCGCGACCCGCGCGCCGATCCCGTACTCCTGCGCGCCTACGAGACGGACAAGGCGATCTACGAAGTCCTGTACGAGGCCCGGCACCGGCCCGACTGGCTGCCGGTGCCGATGGCGGCGATACGCAGGCTTGCCGCATCCCCCTGACCTTCCCCACCTCACCCCGCCGAGGAGGCCCTGCCCGTGACGCCCCGCCCCCCGTCCGACGACAGTCCGAAGAAGAACGGCGCCAAGAAATCGGCTGCCGCCAAGAAGACCGCGGCCAAGAAGGCTGTGGTCAAGAAGGCTGTGGTCAAGAAGGTCGCTGCTCAGAAGCCTGCCGGGAGCAAGACCGCGAAGGACTCCAAGGACTCGAAGGATTCCAAGGTCTCGGCGAAGGGGGCCGGGGCGAGGATTCCCGAACCACGGGCTGCCGAGCCCAACGTCGCCGAGCCCGCCGTCGCCGACGGCGCTCCCGTCCTCGCCGGGCTGGAATCCGGCGACCGCGAGCGGCTGCTCTCCGGCACGCATCACGATCCGCACGGGGTGCTCGGCGTCCATCCGGTGCCAGGCGGTGTGGCCTTCCGGGCCTTCCGTCCGTACGCGCTCGGGGTGAGTGTCGTGACCGGCGACTTGCGGGCCGACCTGCACGACGACGGGGACGGGTTCTTCTCGGGGCTGGTGCCGCTGCGCGCGGTCCCGGAGGCGTACCGGCTGCACGTGGAGTACGAGGGGACGGTTCAGGACACCGAGGACGCGTACCGCTTCCTGCCCGCGCTCGGGGAGTTCGATCTCCATCTGCTCGGCGAGGGACGCCACGAGGAGCTGTGGCGGGCCCTGGGTGCGGAGCCGATGGTGCACCAGGGCGTGACCGGCACCCGTTTCACGGTCTGGGCGCCGAACGCGCGCGGGGTCCGCCTCGCCGGCACCTTCAACTTCTGGGACGGCACCGGGTATCCGATGCGGTCGCTCGGCTCCTCCGGGGTGTGGGAGCTGTTCGTGCCGGCGATCGGCGAGGGCGAGCTCTACAAGTTCGAGATCACCCGCCCGGACGGCTCCCGCACCCTGCGGGCCGACCCCATGGCCCGCCGCACCGAGGTTCCGCCGCGCACGTCGTCGGTCGTGCACGCCTCGCACCATGTGTGGCGGGACGAGGAGTGGATGGCGGCGCGCGGGGCCCGTCCGGTGCACGAGGCACCGCTGTCGGTGTACGAGGTCCACCTGCCTTCATGGCGTCCCGGCCTGACCTACCGCCAACTGGCCGAGCAACTGCCCGCCTACGTCTGCGACCTGGGCTTCACCCATGTCGAGCTCATGCCGGTCGCCGAGCATCCCTTCGGCGGCTCCTGGGGCTACCAGGTCACCGGCTTCTACGCCCCGACCGCACGGCTGGGCACCCCCGACGACTTCAAACACCTCGTCGACGCCCTGCACCGGGCCGGGATCGGCGTCCTCATGGACTGGGTACCGGCCCACTTCCCGCGCGACGAATGGGCGCTGGCCGAGTTCGACGGACGCCCCCTGTACGAACACGCGGACCCCCAGCGGGCCGCCCACCCCGACTGGGGCACCCTCGAATTCGACTTCGGGCGCCGCGAGGTACGCAACTTCCTCGTCGCCAACGCCGTGTACTGGTGCGAGGAGTTCCACATCGACGGACTGCGCGTCGACGCGGTCGCCTCGATGCTCTACCTGGACTACTCGCGGGAGCCGGGGCAGTGGACCCCGAACGAACACGGCGGCCGGGAGAACCTCGACGCCGTCGCCTTCCTCCAGGAGATGAACGCCACCGTCTACCGCCGCGCCCCCGGTGTCATGACGATCGCCGAGGAGTCGACGGCCTGGGACGGCGTCACCCGGGCCACCCACCACACCGGACCCGGGGGCTTCGGGGGGCTGGGGTTCGGGCTGAAGTGGAACATGGGGTGGATGCACGACTCGCTGAGCTATGTGCAGCACGAGCCGGTCCATCGCAAGTACCACCACAACGAGATGACGTTCTCGATGGTGTACGCCTACAGCGAGAACTACGTCCTGCCCATCTCCCACGACGAGGTCGTCCACGGCAAACGGTCACTGGTGTCGAAGATGCCCGGCGACTGGTGGCAGCAACGCGCCACCACCCGCGCCTACCTCGGCTTCATGTGGGCCCACCCCGGCAAACAACTCCTCTTCATGGGCCAGGAATTCGCCCAGGGCGCCGAATGGTCCGAAGCCCACGGCCCCGACTGGTGGCTCCTGGATCCCGCCTACCCCGCCGAACCCGACCACCGCGGCGTCCGCGACCTCGTCCGCGACCTCAACACCGTCTACCGCCACGAACCCGCCCTCTGGCAACGCGACACCGACCCCGCCGGCTTCACCTGGATCGCCGGCGACGCCGCCGACGACAACGTCCTCGCCTTCCTCCGCCACGACGCCGACGGCACCCCCCTGCTCGCCGTCTCCCACTTCTCCCCCGTCGTCCGCCACGACTACCGCCTCGGCATCCCCGAGTCCGTCCCCGCCTGGCACGAAGTCCTCAACACCGACGCCGCCCGCTACGGCGGCAGCGACGTCCACAACCCCCACCCGGTCAAACCCGAGCCCCATCCCGCGCACGCCCACCCCACCAGCCTGCGGCTGACCCTGCCTCCACTCGCCACGATCTGGCTCCGCCCCGCCTGACGCCTCCGGCGACCATGGCGTCAGCGGGCGCGCGCGGGTGATGCCGGCGAGGGCGGGGCGAGGACCATGGACTCCTCGCCCCGCCCGGCGGTCAGACGGTCGCCGCCCGCAGCGCCTGAGGCAGCTCCCCCGTGTACACGATCCCCAGCGCCTGCGTCGCCCGCGTCAGCGCCACGTACAGGTCGCTCGTGCCGTACCGCGCCGGTTCGACCACGAGGACGGAGTCGAATTCCAGCCCCTTGGCCTGGCGGGGGTCGAGGAGGACGACCGTCCGGGTCAGGTCGGGCTCCTCCCCCGCCGTCACGTCCTCCAGCCGGTCCGCGAGCGAGGTGTGCAGTTCGCGGGGTGCGATCACCGCGAGTCGCCCCTCGGCGGGGGTCAGTTCGGCGACGGCCTTCGCGACGGTGCCGGGCAGGTCGTCCCCGGCGGCGCGGGCCCAGGGCCGTACGCCCGTCGAACGCACCGAGCGCGGCGGCTCGAAGTCCGGGTGCCGCGCGCGCAGGACGCCCGCCGCCACGTCCATGATCTCGGACGGGGTGCGGTAGTTGACGGCGAGGCGCTTGTGCTCCCAGCGGTCCTCGACGTAGGGGGTGAGGATCTCCGACCAGGATCCCACTCCGGCCGCCTCGGCGGTCTGCGCGGGGTCGCCGACCAGGGTCATCGAGCGGGTCGGGCTGCGCCGCATCAGCAGGCGCCAGGCCATCGGCGAGAGTTCCTGTGCCTCGTCGACGATGATGTGGCCGAACGCCCACGTCCGGTCGGCCGCCGCGCGTTCGGCGGCGCTGCGGTGGTCGTCCTCCTCGTGCCGCTCGGCCATCCGCTCGGCGTCGATGATGTTGTGCGCGGACAGGATCTCGGAGTCCTCCTCGTCCTTGTCCTCGAACTCGTAGGTACGGGAGGCGTAGGACACGTCCAGCACGCCCTGCGCGTACGCCACCTGGGCGCGGCGTTCCTGGTCGGCGAGGGCGCGGGCGACGCGGTCGTCCTCGCCGAGCAGTTCGGCGGCCTCGTCGAGGAGGGGAACGTCGGCGGTGGTCCAGGACAGGGTGACCGGGCGGCGGATCGCGGCGGCGTCCTCGTCCGGGACATATCCCTCGGGGTCCGCGAGGAAGTCGGCGACCAGGCGCTGCGGGGTCAGCCGCGGCCACAGCTGGTCGATGGCCGACCAGACCTCGGGGTTCTCGGCGAGGTCGTCACGGATCTGGGTGATGTCGCTCGGGTCGAGCAGGTTCGAACCGTCGAAAAGGTCGGTGCCGATGCGCTCGGCCAGCATGTCGGTGAGCGTGTTGAGGATGTGGCCCTCGAAGTACTCGCGGGCCACGTTGTGCGGCAGTTTCGCCTCGCGGGTACGGTCGCGGGCGACCTGGACGAGCCCGGCGTCGAGCATCAGGATGTCCCGGTCGTGCTCGATCGCGATGACCGGGTCGGGCAGCGCCTGGCGGTCCTGGACCACGGCGGCGAGCACCTCGGCCATGTCGGCGCGGCCCTTCACGGCGGCGGCCCGCGGGGTGTCGGTGGCGGTCGCCCTGACGCCGGGGAACAGTTCGCCGACGGTCGTGAGCAGCACGCCCGTCTCGCCGAGCGAGGGCAGTACCTCGCCGATGTAACCGAGGAAGGCCGGGTTGGGGCCGACGATCAGGACGGCGCGCTTCGCCAGCAGTTCCCGGTACTCGTACAGCAGGTACGCGGCCCTGTGCAGCGCCACGGCCGTCTTTCCGGTGCCGGGGCCGCCCTCGACGACCAGCACGCCCTTGTGCGGGGCGCGAATGATCCGGTCCTGTTCGGCCTGGATGGTCTGCACGATGTCGCTCATGCGGCCGGTGCGCGCCGAGTTCAGCGCGGCCAGTAGTACGGCGTCGCCGGTCGGGTCCTCGTGGCCGGTGCGCTCGTGGTCGCCGAGGTCGAGGATCTCGTCGTGCAGGTCGGTCACCCGGCGGCCGTCGGTGGTGATGTGCCGGCGGCGGCGCAGGTCCATCGGCGTGTGGCCGGTGGCGAGGTAGAAGGGGCGGGCGACCGGGGCCCGCCAGTCGATGAGGATGGGGGTGTGATCGGTGTCGCCGGCGCGGATGCCGATGCGGCCGATGTGATGGCTGACGCCGGAGGTGAGGTCGATCCGGCCGAAGCAGAGCGAGCCGTCCACGGCGTTCAGCGCGGCGAGCAGGCCCGAGCGCTCGGCGACCAGCACGTCCCGTTCGAGCCTGGCCTGCATGGGCGTGCTGCCCTGCGCGAGCGCGTCGCCGACGGAGGCCTCGGTGTCGCCTCGCAGCACGTCCACGCGTGCGTACAACCCGTCGATGAATTCCTGCTCGTGCAGCAATTCATCGTCGGGAAATCCTGTGGTGCCCTCTGCGTTTGAGCCCCTGTTTGACAATTCCGCTCCCGGCCGGATATACTGCGTTCAGTGAACTTCTCCGCGACCAATTCTTCTGAAGTCGCGAATCATTCAATATACGCAAGGAAATCCCCCGAGCGCAATTGCCCGGGGGATTTCTTGTAGTTCCGCTGGATATCTACGTGGTCCGAGCACGTCGGACCACGTCAGAGCACCTCGGACAGCTCCTCCAGCAGCCGGCGCTTCGGCCGGGCGCCCACCATCGACTTCACCGGCTCACCGCCGCGAAAGACCATGAACGTGGGCATCGACAGCACCCGGTAGGCGTTCGTCGTCAGCGGGTTCGTGTCCACGTCCAGCTGGACCACCTTGAGCCGCTCGCCCTCCTCGGCCGCCAGGGCGCTGAGCACCGGCCCCATCTGCCGGCACGGCGGGCACCAGTCGGCCGTGAACTCCACCAGCACCGGGAGCTCGGCGCCGATCACCTCCGCCTCGAAGTCCGCGTCCGTCACCGAAGCCACGCCTGCCACCTTGATCACCGCGTCCGCCCTCCCAGTTCGCATACGGGTTCCGGGCCGCCCGGAACCTCCGCCTCGGCCGCCAGCTCGTCGCGCGCCCGCTCGGCCCGCGCCAGCTGCGCGCCGACCTCGGCCCGTACGACCCGCAACTCGTCGATCAGCGCGTCGAGCTCGCCCAGCTTGCGCCGGTAGACCGCGAGCGAGGCCGGACAGGAGTCCCCCTCCGGGTGCCCCGCCCGCAGACACTCCACGAAGGGCCGGGTCTCCTCCAGGTCGAACCCGAAGTCCTGCAGCGTCCTGATCTGCCGCAGCAGCCGCAGGTCGTGCTCGTCGTACGTCCGGTACCCGTTCTCGCCCCGCCGCGCGGGCAACAGTCCCCGTGACTCGTAGTACCGAAGAGTCCGCGTGGTGGTCCCGGCCCGCGCCGCCAGCTCGCCGATTCGCATGGGTGCGACAGTAGGGGTTGACCCCAGCGTCAAGGCAAGCTGGTGAGAACGCTTGCCCCGTGGGAGGACCACCGGCGCCAAGGTCACTGCATCCAAAGGGCCCTACGTCGAGACGTCACAGCAATCTCCGGATCCGGCGGCCTCGCGCCGGATCCGGGAAAAAAGGTCAGTTGCGAGACAGGCCGATAGCCGCCCACCAATCCTGCAGCAGATTCTTGTATACGCCTGAGCCGAGATGTGGGCGACGTGCCCAGAGCCCACCGTCTCGCCGAACCAGGGCAGCATGTCCGGGTCTTCGAATTTAGTGGGGGTGTGCCTCCCGTCGGCTTCGCCGGGTGGTTGCGCAGCGTGAGCGGAGGCGTTGGTTCGCTCGGTTGCGGAAGCCGAAGGCGTTACGCGCTTCGAGCTTGATGAGGCGGTTGTTGCCCTCCGAGGCGGCGTTGGTGATCCCGGTGGTCAGGTAGGTCTCGATGCCGTCCCACCACTGCTCGATGGTCTCGGCGAGGGTGACGAGTTCGGGCAGGTGAGCGTGGTCGGCGACGTGGGCGAAGAAGCGGTGGCGGGCGGTGGAGATCGCGGAGTGGTCGGGGGTGACGTGCCTGCGGGTGACGGTCAGGCCCAGGAGGTCGCGCAGGAGTTCCTTGCCCTGCCAGGCCGCATAGATCTGTCGGCCGTAGGTCCCCATGTACTCCAACTCGGTCTTGAGGAGCTCGCGTTGTTCGTCGGTGAGGTCTTCCTTGTTGCGGCGCAGGAGCTTGCGGACGCTGTAGATGCTGTCGCCCTTGCGGGCCCGGCGGCCGTGCTGTTTCCAGGTGAGGCGTCGGCGCAGGTCGGCGAGGTGGCGCTGGGCGAGTTGCACGATGTGGAAGCAGTCCACGACCACCGCCGCGTGCGGCAGGGCACGGTGGACGGCGGCGCGGAAGGTGGAGCACAGGTCGATGGCGACGTAGCGGACCTGCTCGCGCCAGGCGGCGGGCCGGGCCGTCAGCCAGTCGGCGACGGAGGCGGAGTTGCGGCCCTCGACCTGGCCGAACAGGCCGCGCCCGCCGATCGCGTCGACGAAGCCGATGTGCCAGGCGTCCGCGACCAGCTCCCACTTCTCCGTGTCCGGGTTCTGCTCCCACACCGGCTTACCCCGCCGGGTCTCGTCGATCCCGATCGCCTCGGTCACCGGCGGCTCCTCGGGCAGGACCTTCGCGGCGTAGTCCTCGAAGCAGTGCTGCACGATCGGCCAGGACAGGCCCAGATCCCGGCCGGCCTGCACCACCGATCGCCCGCCGTCACACACCGCGGCCCCGGCCGCCCGCCGAAGCGCCCCGGTCGTACGCATCCGCGCGGGTACCTGGCCTATGGACTCGGTGAACGAGCGGCGGTCGCAGTCGAGTTCGGTGCAGTGCCAGCGTGCCTTGCGCCACCGGATACTCACCGGGCGCCCGCCGCAGGACAGGTGTCTGGGGGCGGTGGTGCGGTAGTCCTTCAGCCGGGTGGAGAAAACCCCGCACGAGGGGCAGGCCCTCGCGGACTCCTCGTTCGTCACGACGTATACCGTCGATCCGCCTGCCTTGTCGTCCTTGACCTGCGTCACACTCACCCCCTCCAGCCCAAGCAGTCGCGTCGCAGCCTCGTTGGTCCCGGTATCGTCGATGCTCAAGCCCGTGGGTTCTTCATGATCGGTTGCCTAGACAACAACCATGATCACGAAGACCCGCGGGCTCCTTGCGTCCAGGCCACCCACACCCCAGGCCCATCACGCTCGGTGACTGAACGTCAGGCCGTCACCGCCGCACCCCCACTAAATTCGAAGACCCGCATGTCCTGGCTGTTGGTCAACTGCCCGTCATTCAGTCTGCCGAGCTTGCACAACGGGCATCACTGGCGGTGATGGTGCGTCTGCGTCCAACCCCACCTCGCTGTCGCGGGGGTGGGGCAGGGGCCGTTGACTGGGCCCCGCGTCGCCACAACTCCCACGCACGTGCGCGGATGTTGCGGGAGCCATTCCGGTCTGCGTGATCAACGAATCCGCAGTTCCGGCATGCGAACCAGGCCTGGGAGACCCGGTTCGCCTTGTCGATGTGCCCGCACTCGGCGCAGGTGCGCGAGGTGTACGCCGGATCGACATGCACCACCGGCACCCCGGCCTTGCGGGCCTTGTACGCGATGAACTGCCCGAGCTGACGGAAGGACCAGCTGGAGTGGGTGGCCCGTTGGGGCTTGCGAAGCCGTACCCGTTCACGGATCCCTGTCAGGTCTTCCAGGGCGATCCCGCGACCGGTGCGTTCTGCCTCAGCCACCACATGCTTCGCGATCTTGTGGTTGATGTCCCGCGCCCGCCGGGCCTCCTTGCGCCGTCGTTTCTTCAGGCGCCGTTTGGCGGACGGGGTGTTCTTCTTCTGCAGTTTGGTGCGCAGGTCGCGCTCGCGCAGGCGGATGCGGTTCAGCTCGCGTCCGGCCATGATCTCGCCGTCACTGGTGGTGGCGATGTTCACGATTCCCAGGTCGATGCCGAGGAAGTCCACCGGACCGGTGTTGAGCGGCGCTTCAGGGATCTCGCAGGTGGCGTTCAAAAACCACATGCCGTCCCGGTACAGCAGGTCGGACTCGCCCTTGCGGTAGAGGGCCAGAGCTGCCAGATGCTCCGGGGATGCAACAAAAGCGACGTTCTTTACCCGTCCGCAAACTGTCCAGATAGACACCCGCCGATCGGGAATCAGCCAGGACAACATCCGGTCGTCGTAGGGCTGTGCGCCCTCCGGACGGAAGAAAATTGGTTTCTCCGTGGCCTTGCGATACCGCTTCGACCCCGGTCTGCCCAGGTTTCCGGCACCCAGATTCACCTTCAGCACAGCGTACGCGTCGCACGTTTTCTTGATCACGTGCTGGGCTGCCTGCGCCCCCAGACCCCACCGCGCCCTGATCTCGCCGTAAACGTGCTCGCGCAGTGTGAAGTTCTTCTTCACATCCTTCTCGAATGCAACCTGGCCCGCCCAAGTGGCTGCTTCGTTGCAGGCGCGCAGTGTTGCCTCAAGTGCCGCCGCTTGCACGGGCGTCGGCAGCAGCTTCACCTGCACCACAAGCTTCACACGCATGACGCTAGCCGGACGTTCCAGCCTCGCACATTCGAACACAGGAAATTTCAGCCTTCCTGTGACTATAAAGTCCGGTCCGAGAATCCCATGGGCCCAGAAGCGCCCCGCAGGACTCACGAAACCACGATCACACCCGCGGACTCCTCGACCTCCAGCAGCGACGCGCTGTGCCGCTCCTCCTCGAACGCCTTGCGTCCGCCGCGCAGTCCGAAGAGGCGTTTGGCGAGGGCGATGTAGAGGACGGCGAGGATGTTGAGGACCAGGGTGGCGACCTTCAAGTAGCTGACGTGCTCGGTGAGTTCGTAGATCTCCAGGGGCAGGAAGGCGGCGGTGGCGACCACCGTCAGATACTCCGCCCAGCGCTTGGCGTACCAGAGGCCGCCCGCCTCGACGAGTTCGATCAGCGCGTACGCCAGCAGCAGCGCGGCCACCAGGACCAGCGTGGAGTGCTTGTAGCCGAAGGACTTCTGGATGGTGCCGACGACCGGCGAGTGGTCGAGGTCGTAGTGGAAGTGCTTGAAGACCGGCCGGAAGACGTCGAGGTTCTCGTCGAACAGCCGGCGCACCGCGTCCTGGCTGTTGCTAAATTTCCATACCGCTACGGCCACAAGCACGACGAACACCCCGCGCACGGCCCGTTCGATCGCCAGGAAGCGCAGGATGAACAGGTCCCGCAGCACCTTGCCGCGCGGTACCAGCGGCGCCTGCTCCGCGGGACCGGTTCCGTGCGGTTCGCCCAGCACGAAGTCGCCGCAGCGCAGACAGCGCCAGGTCTCGCCGAGGCTCGTCTCGGCGCGCAGCCGCCGACGCAGTTCCGGCTCGTCGGGCGCGTACGTCACATGGCCTTTGCGCGCGCATGTCCGCCGGTCCCAGTCGATCTTCATACTCGGTGTCCTCCGCAGAACATGCCGTGCCGTGCCGGTCAGTCCGGCACGGCACGGTAGTGCATGTTCTACGAGACGGAACCCCGACGGTCACGGTTCCGAGGCGGGCGAGGCGCGCTCAGCGCGTCGCGGCCGCGGTGAGCTCCGGTTCCTCCGCGACCCGCTCCGGGACCTCCTGCGGGTGCCCGCCGCTCCTCCGGGGCAGCAGGACGGTGACCAGCACGGTGCCCACGCCCAGGATCACCGCGCCGATCAGACTGGTGTGCGCCACCGCGTCCGAGAAGGACGAGCCGACGGCCTCCGCCATCCGCCGTGCCCCCTGGGCGAGTTGGCCGGACTGCTCCTTCAGCTGCGCGGCCTTCTCGGCGTTCCCCGCGTGCCCCGCCCGCGCGGCCTGTTCGCCGAGCTGCCGGGCCTTGTCGCCGATGCCCTGGGCGACCGCGTAGCCCGCGCCGACCGAGTCCTGCGCCGTGGTCAGGGCGCCCGCCGGGAGTTCGCTGCCCGCGGTGGCGTCCGAGAGGTGCGCGGAGTACGAACTCGCCAGCACGGAACCGAGGATCGCGATGCCGAGTGAGCCGCCGAGCTCCAGCGAGGTGTCGTTGACCGCGCCGCCGACACCGAGTTCGGCCTCGGGGAACGCGCCCATGATGGCGTCCGTGCAGGGCGAGAGCGCAAGCCCGATCGCGAGGCCCAGGATGGCGAGGGGCAGTACGAGATCGCCGTACGAGGATGCCGCGTCCACCTGGGTGAGCAGCGCGAGCGCCACCGTGCCGCCAACCATGCCCGCGGTCACCGTGATCTTCATGCCGATGCGCGGGGTGAGGTAGCCGGTGAGGGCCGAGCCGACGAACACGGCCCCGGCGAGCGGCAGCATCCGCACTCCGGTGTCCAGCGCGTCGTAGCCGAGGACGAACTGGAGGTGCTGGGTGAGGTAGTAGAAGGCGCCGAAGACGGCCAGGAAGAAGAGGGCGACGGCGAGGTTGGAGCCCGCGAACCGACGGTGGGCGAAGCGGCGTACGTCGACGACCGGGCGCGGGTGGCGCAGCTCCCACACCACGAAGGCCACGAGGCCGGCACCGGCGACGACCGCGGCAGTCACGGCCTTGACGCCCCATCCGAAGTGCGGCCCCTCGATGATCATGTAGACCAGCGAGCCGATCCAGACCACGGACAGCAGACCGCCGACGTGGTCGATGCGGTCGTGGTGCGCGGCCCTGGACGGCGGTACGAGGACGAGGGCGCCGACGATCGCGAGCGCGGCGACGGGCACGTTGATCAGGAACGTGGACGACCAGCCGTGGTCCTCCAGCAGCGCACCGGCGACCAGCGGCCCGGCCGCTATGGCGAGTCCGGCGGTGGCGGTCCACAGGGTGATCGCCTTCGCCCGCTCCTCACGCGGGAAGGTCGCGGCGAGCAGGGAGAGCGTCGCGGGCATGATCAGGGCGGCGCCGACGCCCATGACGGCACGGGCCGCGATGACCCCGGTGGAGCTGTCGACGAGTGAGCCCGCGACCGCGCCCCCGCCGAAGACGACGAGTCCCAGGATGAGCGCGCCGCGCCGGCTGTACTTGTCGCCGATCGCGCCGAGCAGCAGCATCAGCGCCGCGTACGGGACGGTGTAGCCGTCTATGACCCACTGCAGATCCGCGCTGGACAGGCCCAGGTCCTGGGTCATGTCGGGGGCCGCGACCGTGAGGGCGGTGTTCGCCATCACGATGATCAGCAGGCTCAGGCAGAGCACCAGCAGCGCCCACCAGCGTCGGGCATAGGGCCGGTCCATCCCCTCGACCGGTTCGTTCATGACGAGACGCATGACTACGGTCGCCCTCCCTCTCTCTTCATCCCTCTTGCACACCGGTTCATCCCTCTTGCACACCGACGTGCAACTGCACAGCAATGTGCAATCTACTTCGATGCGCAATGCTGTGCAAATGAAGGAGGTGGAGCCGTTATGGAGGGCACGGGCGAGCGCCTCGCACGGACCCGGGGGCGTGCAGAATGGCAGCCATGACCACGGGTAGTGCCAGCCGCGCGGATGCGAACCGCCGCCGCATCCTCGACGTCGCGCTCGCCGAGCTGCTGCGCGACCCCGACGCGTCCATGGATCAGATCGCACGGGCCGCCGGCGTCGTACGGCGCACGGTGTACGGGCACTTCCCGAGCCGCGAGGTACTGATCAGCACCTTGACCGACGGCGCGGTGGAGGCGGTGGCCGCGGCGCACGCGGCGGGCCGGGAGAGCGGCCGGGACCCCGCGGAATCGCTGATCCGCTCGACGCTCGCCGTCTGGGAGATCGCCGACCGCTACCGGCTGCTGGTCGCCCTCGCCCAGCGCAGCGTCACGGTGCAGGGCATCCGCGAGCGGCTCACGCCGGTGCGCGAGGCCTGCGCGGAGCTGCTGCGGCGCGGCCTCGACGAGGGCGTGTTCGAGTCCGCGCTGCCGGCGCCCGCACTGGCGTACGTGCACGAGCAGATGCTGTTCGCCCTCATGGAGGCGGTGAACGACGGACTGCTGGCACCGCAAGAGGCGGGCCGCTCCGCCGCGATCACCATGCTGACCGCGGCGGGCGTACCCGCCTCCAGAGCCACCGAACTGGTGACCAAGCTGAGCGATTGAGCTGTTGAGGTTCCTCTTCGAACTTCTGCGGCACCACACCGGGCGGCCAGGTCTACGGGGGGAGAACCTGGCCGCCCGGCGGCTTGGGGCGCCCCGAAGGGGCGCGAGGAACTGCGCGACCAGCCACGATCCACACGCGGCCTCCGAACGACCCGCAGCCCCTCTTCAGCGGAGCTCTTACGCCTTGGCCAGCTCCTTCTCGCCGCCCTGCTCCGGCACGTCCGCGACGCCGTCGGTGCCGTCGTCCTCGGCGTTGTCCAGCAGAGTCGTCTCGTCGAACGGCAGCTCACCGGCGAGCACCCGGTTCACCCGCTCCTTGTCGACCTCACCGGTCCACGTACCGATGAGCAGCGTGGCGACGGCGTTGCCCGCGAAGTTGGTGACCGCACGCGCCTCGCTCATGAACCGGTCGATGCCGATGATCAGACCGACACCGTCGACCAGCGCGGGCTTGTGCGACTGCAGACCACTGGCCAGGACGGCGATACCGGAGCCGGAGACACCCGCCGCGCCCTTCGAGGCGACCATCATGAAGAGCAGCAGGCCGATCTGCTGACCGATGCTCATCGGCTGGTCCATCGCGTCGGCGATGAACAGCGAGGCCATGGTCAGGTAGATCATCGTGCCGTCGAGGTTGAAGGAGTAGCCGGTCGGCACGGTGATGCCGACGACCGGGCGGCTGACACCCAGGTGCTCCATCTTGGCGATGAGCCGCGGCAGCGCGGACTCGGACGACGAGGTGGAGACGATCAGCAGGAACTCCCGGCCGAGGTACTTCAGCAGCTGGAAGAGGCTGACCTTGGCGACGAGCTTCGTCAGCGTGCCGAGCACGATAAAGATGAAGAGCGCACAGGTGATGTAGAAGCCGAGCATGATCGTGCCCAGCGCCTTCAGCGCGTCCATACCGGTCTCGCCGATCACGGCGGCCATGGCCCCGAAGGCGCCGACGGGCGCGGCCCACATGATCATGCCGAGGATGCGGAAGACCAGCTTCTGGATGTGCTCGACACCCTTCAGCACCGGCTGGCCCGCACGGCCCATGGCCTGCAGCGCGAAGCCCGTGAGGAGGGCGATCAGCAGGGTCTGGAGCACCTGGCCCTCGGTGAAGGCCGAGACGAAGGTGGTCGGGATGATCCCGAGGATGAAATCGACGGGGCCCTCGGCGGCGGCCTCGGCCTGCGTGTGTCCGACGCCCTTCACGGCCTCGGTCAGGTGCATCCCGCTGCCGGGGTGGATGATGTTGCCGACGACCAGGCCGATGGCCAGCGCCACGAAGGACATACAGATGAAGTAGCCGAGCGCGAGACCGCCGACCTTGCCGACCTTGGCGGCCTTGCGTACCGAGCCGACGCCGAGCACGATCGTGCAGAAGATGATCGGGGAGATCATCATCTTGATGAGGCTCACGAAGCCGGTGCCGATCGGCTTGAGCTCCTTGGCGAAGTCCGGCGCGGCGAACCCGACGGCGATGCCGAGCGCAACCGCGATGATCACCGCGATGTACAGATAGTGGGTGCGGTCCCGCTTGGCGGCGGGTGCGGCAGGTGCCGTTTGGGTGCTGGCCACGGCTGCCCTCCTTGACGACGTCATCGGCATCATCCGGCGTGCGGCTCACGTCCGGCGGAACCCGGTGCGCGGCTCTCTCCGGGCAGTCCCGGGGTGCGGCTCACTCGGGGGATCCCGGTGTGCGGCTCACTCCGGGGGATGCGGTGACTATCTCCCGCCGTGTGAGGGCGGTCACCCTTCCGTTCATTTAGTTCATGCTTATAAGGAGAGGCAGACTGAACGACATGCGCTTCCCCCACGTCCCGCGACCCCGCAGCCTGGCCGGCCAGCTCTTCGCCATGCAGGCCGTGCTGATCGCGGTGCTCGTCGCCGGTTACGCACTGTTCAGCTACGTCAGCGACCGCAGCCAGGCCGAGGACGCGGCGGGCCGCCAGGCCATGGCCGTGGCCCGTTCGATAGCCGACGCGCCCTCCGTCCGCGACGCCATCCGCACCACGAACCCCACCAAGGATCTCCAGCCGTACGCGCTCCAGGTGCAGCGGGACACCGGCGTGGACTTCGTGACGATCATGAACCCGCAGGGCATCCGCTGGACCCACCCGGACGAGACGCTGATCGGCAAGCACTTCCTCGGGCACATCGGGCCCGCCCTGCACGGCAAGTCCTTCACGGAGACGTACACGGGCAGCCTCGGGGCGTCGGTCCGTGCCGTCACCCCGGTCCTGGACAACGGCCACATCGTCGGGCTCGTCAGCGCGGGCATCAAGGTCGAGGCGATCACCCAGCGCGTACAGGAGCAGGTGACCGCCCTCGTCGGCGTCGCGGGCAGCGCTCTCGTGCTCGGCGGTATCGGCACGTACGTCATCAACGCCCGGCTGCGCCGCTCCACGCACGGCCTGAACGCGGCCGAGCTGAGCCGGATGCACGACTATCACCAGGCCGCGTTGCACGCCGTGCGCGAGGGGCTGCTGATGCTGGACGGACAGTACAGGGTGGCGCTGATGAACGACGGCGGGCGGGAGCTGCTGGGGGTGACGGACGAGGTCGTCGGACATTCCGTGGCCGAGCTCGGGCTGCCCGCACCGCTCACGGGCGCCCTGCTGTCGGCGGAGCCGCGGGTGGACGAGGTGCATCTGACGGCGTCGCGCGTGCTGGTCGTGAACACCTCCCCGGTGTCCGGCGGCGAGCGGCGCGGCACGGTGGTCACCCTGCGCGACGTGACCGAGCTCCAGTCCCTGATGGGTGAGTTGAACTCCGAGCGCGGCTTCACCCAGGCGCTGCGCTCTCAGGCGCACGAGGCCGCGAACCGGCTGCACACGGTGGTCTCGCTGATCGAGCTGGGGCGCGCCGAGGAGGCCGTCGAATTCGCCACCGCCGAGCTCGAACTGGCCCAGACGCTCACGGACGAGGTGATCTCGGCGGTCAGCGAGCCGGTCCTCGCCGCCCTGCTGCTGGGCAAGGCGGCCCAGGCGAACGAGCGGGGCGTGGAACTGGTGGTGTCGGAGGAGAGCGGTATCGACGACGGGCTGCTGCAGACCGGCCTGCCGGCCCGTGACCTGGTGACCGTGCTGGGCAATCTGATCGACAACGCGATGGACGCGGCGCAGGGGACGGTGGGGGCACGGGTGACCGTCACGGCCTTCACGGACGACTCCGGCCTGGTCCTGCGGGTCGCCGACACGGGCGCGGGCGTCGACCCCGCCCACACGGAGGCGGTCTTCCAGCGCGGCTGGTCCACCAAACCGGCGGGACCCGGCGGCCGGGGGCTCGGGCTGGCCCTCGTACGGCAGGCCGTGAGCCGTCACGAGGGCACGCTGACGGTGGCGGAGGCGCACGGGGGCGGGGCGGAGTTCGAGGTGCGGCTGCCGTTGCCTACGGTGGCCTCGGGCGCCCCTGACGAACCCGCGCCCGGGGCCGCCGAAGGACGGGCCCCGGCCACCGCCGAAGGGGCCACCACCGAAGGGGCCGCAGCCGAGCCCGAGTCCGCCCAGCACGCCTTGCCTGGAGGCGACGTATGACCGCCGACCCCATCCGCGTACTCGTCGTCGAGGACGACCCGGTCGCCGCCGACGCGCACGTCATGTACGTGGGCCGGGTGCCGGGCTTCACGGCGGTCGGCAAGGCGCACACGGGCGCGGAGGCGCGCCGCGCGCTGGACCGTACGCCGGTGGACCTGCTGCTGCTCGACCTGCATCTGCCGGACGTGCACGGACTGCAGCTCGCCCGCTCCCTGCGCGCCGCCGGCTATCACGCGGACGTGATAGCGGTGACGTCCGCGCGGGACCTCGCGGTCGTACGGGAAGGGGTCTCGCTCGGAGTCGTCCAGTACGTCCTGAAACCCTTCACCTTCGCCACCCTGCGCGACCGCCTCGTCCGGTACGCCGAGTTCCACGCGGCGGTGGGCGAGGCGAGCGGCCAGGACGAGGTGGACCGTGCCCTGGCCACCCTCCGCGCCCCGAGCCCGGCCGCCCTCCCCAAGGGCCTCAGCGCACCGACGCTGGAGCGGGTCACCCGGACGCTGCGGGACAGCGCCGAGGGCCTGACGGCGGCCGGCGTCGCGGAGTCGGTCGGTATCTCCCGGATCACCGCCCGGCGCTATCTGGAACACCTGGTGGAGGCGGGACGCGCGGCGCGCGCTCCGCAGTACGGGCAGGTGGGGCGGCCGGAGTTGCAGTACCGGTGGGTCAAGGGCTGATCGCGCGGGGCGCCGGCCGTCCGGCAGGACATGCGACCCGGTGCGACTCATGTCCCCCTGAAACATCACACGCGGCCCCGTCTCCGTGAGCCGCCGCAAGGTCATGAGCCGCTGCAAGGTCATTGACGTGGACTAGTCCACGCTCTTACGTTCACCGGGCAGACAACTCGGCCACCGATGACGTCGGCCAGTAGGAGGTCGTGCCCGTGCGCCCCACCGCCGCCCCGCTTCTCCTCGCCACTCTCCTCACCGCGACCGCGCTCAGCGCCTGCGGATCGGGCTCCGGAAGCGATCCGGACACCGTGAAGATCTCCTTCAAGCAGTCCACGGACAACTCGATCCGCGTCATGGACACCTACTTGGGGGAGATGAAGAAGGATTTCGAGAAGGCCAACCCCGGCAAGAAGGTCGAACTCGTCCCGATCAAGGCCCCGGACTCCGAGTACTACACCAAGCTCCAGCAGATGCTGCGATCCCCCAAGACGGCCCCCGACCTGGTCTACGAGGACACCTTCCTCATCAACTCGGACATCACGAGCGGGTACTTGAAGCCCCTCGACCCCTACCTCGACAAGTGGCCGGACTGGAACCAGTTCATCGACACGGCGAAGTCGGCCGCGAAGGCGCAGGACGGGAAGACGTACGGCGTCCCGGACGGCACGGACACCCGGGGCCTCTGGTTCGACAAGGGCATCTTCAAGAAGGCGGGCCTGCCCGCCGACTGGCAGCCGAAGACGTGGGACGACGTGCTGGCCGCCGCACGCGCCATCAAGGCGAAGGTCCCCGGCGTCACCCCGCTCAACGTCTACACGGGCAAGCCGGCGGGCGAGGCGGCCACCATGCAGGGCTTCGAGATGCTGCTGTACGGGACGGGGGACGCAACGTCGGACCCCCTGTACGACACGGCGTCGAAGAAGTGGATCGCGGGCAGCCAGGCCTTCAAGGACGCGCTCACCTTCGTGCACACGGTCTACAAGGAGAAGCTGGGCCCCGACGTCTCGGACGCCCTCGACCCGAACTTCCCCACGACCGTCCGCGGCGAACTGATGCCCGAGGGCAAGCTCGGCATCAACCTGGACGGCAGCTGGCTGCCGCAGGACTGGCTGAAGGGCGCGGGACACGAGTGGCCCGAGTGGTCGCAGAAACTCGGCCTCGCGTACATGCCGACGCAATCCGGCCAGGCCCCCGGCAAGGTGAGCATGTCCGGCGGCTGGACCTGGTCGATCCCCGCCAAGGCGTCCAACCCCGACCTCGCCTTCAAGTTCATCGAGACGATGCAGACCAAGGCGAACGCGCAGAAGTGGTACATCGCCAACTCCGGCATCGCGGTACGCAAGGACGTGGCCTCCGACCCCGGGTACGTGAAGGCGCAGCCCGGCATCAAGTTCTTCACGGACCTGGTCGCCAGCACGCACTACCGCCCCGCCTACCCGGCCTATCCCAAGGTCTCGACGGCCATCCAGGAGGCGATGGAGGGCGTGACGACGGGTGACAGCTCGGTGGACAAGGCGGCCGGCGGCTATGACGAGGAGCTGAAGACGGTCACCGACAACCAGGTGATCAGGAAGTGAGACTGCGCCGCACCCTGGTCCGCGCCCTCCCCGTCACCCCCGCCGTGGCCCTCCTGCTCCTGTTCCTGGCGGGCCCGATCGCGTACTGCGCGTACATCGCCTTCACCGACCTCCAGCTCACCGGCCAGGCCCACTCGTCGTTCGTCGGCTTCGACAACTTCCGGGCGGCGTTCAAGGACGACGCGTTCCTGAACGCGGTCTGGCTGACGCTGGTGTTCACGGTCCTGTCGTCACTCGTCGGCCAGAACACACTCGGCCTGGCGCTGGCCGCACTGATGCAGCGGGCGTCGAAGCCGGTGCGGACGGTCGTGGGCGGGATCGTGATCACGGCGTGGGTGCTGCCGGAGGTGGTGGCGGGGTTCCTGCTGTACGCGTTCTTCCGACGGGAGGGCACCCTGAACGCGATCCTGGAACAGCTCCACCTCCCCACCCAGAACTGGCTGTTCACGCTGCCGATCCTGGCGGTGTCGTTCGCGAACGTCTGGCGGGGGACGGCCTTCTCCATGCTGGTGTACTCGGCGGCCCTGAACGAGATACCGAAGGAGATCACCGAGGCGGCGGAGGCGGACGGAGCGGGTGGCTGGCGCCGCATGTGGCACATCACGCTGCCGATGATCCGCCGCTCGATCGGCACGAACCTGATGCTCAACACCCTGCAGACGCTGTCGGTGTTCGGGCTGATCTGGGTGATGACGAGGGGCGGCCCGGGAAACAGGAGCCAGACGCTCCCGCTCTTCATGTACGAGCAGGCCTTCCAGAAGAGCATGATCGGATACGGCACGGCGGTGGCGCTGCTCCTGCTGGTGGTCGGCTCGCTGTTCTCGTTGGTGTACATGCGGCTGCTGCGGACGGAGGTCTGAGATGCCACGCACGCTCGGCTCCCGCCGCACCGCCCACCGCCTCGCCGCCGACGCGGGCCTGCTGGTGGTGGCCGCCGCCTTCGCCCTCCCCCTGGCCTGGGTGGTCCTGTCGGCCCTCGACCCGCACGCGGGCCTCGATGTGAAGGTCCCGGACGGCCTCACGCTGGACAACTTCGACGCGGTCCTGACACCGGACATCACCTACACACCGCTGCTCAACAGCCTGATCCTGTGCGGGGGCGGCACACTGCTCACGGTGGTGTGCGCGGCACTGGCCGCGTATCCGCTGTCGCGGTTCCGCTCGCGACTGAACCGCCCCTTCCTGCTGACGATCCTCTTCGCGACGTGCCTGCCGATCACGGCGATCATGGTCCCGGTGTACGCGTTGTTCGTACGCGTGAACCTCATCGACACCACGCAGGGCACGATCTTCTTCTTCGCCGCGTCCCAACTCCCCTTCGCCATCTGGCTGATGAAGAACTTCATGGACGGCGTACCGAAGGAACTGGAGGAGGCGGCGTGGACGGACGGGGCGTCGTCGCTCCAGTCCCTGCTACGGATCGTGCTGCCCCTGATGGGGCCGGGGGTGGCGGTGGTGACGGTCTTCTCGTTCGTGATGATGTGGGGGAACTTCTTCGTCCCGTTCATGCTGCTGCTGACACCGGACCAGATGCCGGCGTCCGTGAGCATCAACGACTTCTTCGGAAACCGGGGAACGGTGGTCTACGGGCAGCTGGCGGCGTTCTCGGTCATCTACTCGACGCCGGTGATCCTGCTGTACGTGCTGGTGGCCAGGCGGCTGGGCGGGGGGTCGCGCTGGGCGGGGCGGTCAAGGGGTGAGGGCCGGGCGGGCGGTCAACGGGTGGGGGCCGGGCCCGGACGTCACACCAACGCCTAGGGCCTGTCCGGCGGATCATGCCGCGGACGCGGGGCTTGGCACGCCCACCTGTACTGATGAGGCACCGTCGCCTCCCTGCGACTTGATCCGCCGGACAGGCCCTAGACCAGCTCCAACACGCCCACCGTCTGCCCCCCGCTCGTCTCTCCGGTCAGCTTGAATCCCAGCCCGAGGTAGAAGCCCTCCGGGCCGGTCTCGCCGGGGTGCCAGGTGACCGTGAGACGAGTGCCACCCCGGCGCCGGATCTCGGCGGCCACCGACTCGACCGCGAAGCGGCCGTATCCCCTGCCCTGTTCCCCGGCCGCGATGTTCAGACGCCACAGGCCGGAGCGGCGGTCGGTGCCCGCCTCGCTTCCGTCCCAGCTGATGTCGAAGAAGGCCATCAGGAACCCGACGGTCCGGTCACCGTCGACGATGAGGCGGGGCCAGGCGACGCCTGGATGCACATACGCCTCGGCCAGCGACTTCACGACCGGCGCGACCAAGTGCTCCTGATCGGCGCGGACCTTCAGCCCGATCGCGGTGTCGAAGTTGCCGGGGGTGATCTTCTCGAGGCGTGGCGCGGTCGTCATATCTTCACCCTAGGTGACCTGATCAAGCGATTTTCGACGCGTCGCGCCCCGCCCCGGAACCCTGGGAGGGTCCGACGGGAAGGGGCGGCAAGGGCAGAACCGTATGTTCGTACGATCCGTAATTGTGGCCGAACAGACCGTAGTCACCATCGCCCCGGCCCCATATTTTGTGCGCGTGCAGCGACCGCAGCCCCATCAGCCCACCCCGCCCTTCAACGCTCCGGCCGCCCGCAGACTGCGGGCCGCCCTCGACATGGGGCCCGAGCACGTCGCCTACGGAATGAGAGTCTCGTACGGGCTGCCGTACGTCACTCCCGACCTCGTCGTCGCCTGGGAGAGAGGGACGACCACCCCCAATGGACCCGAACTCACGGCACTCGCGAGTGTGTTGTGGTGCTCACCGGCTGAACTCATCGGCGCGCCACGAACGTTGCGCGAGCACCGCGTGTCACGCGGGCTGGCACAGGAGGACATCGCACGGGCCGTCGGCCTCGAACTCCTCGCCTACCAGCGGATGGAAGAGGCCGACGAGTGGCGCGGCAACGAGCGCCAGTCGGTCGTCCTCGCCGACACCCTCGAACTGTCGTTGCGGGACTTCGTCACCGTCACCGGACGCGACGACAAGCTCGCCGAGCTGCTGCGCAGCGCGGTGACGACGCGCTGGCAGGCGTACGTCCGTCCGCTCGGGAAGATGATCCCGCTGGACCGGCGCCTCCTGGAGGACGCCCTCCAGGAGATGCACACGGAGTACCAGGGGCAGATGGTCGCCACGCTCAGCTGGGGCGACGGATCGACCGCCGCCGACGCCGACGACTCCGGTCGCGACTTCCTCGACCGGATCGTCGATCAGTTCTGGGCCATGCTCCAGAGAAGTACGTACTGAGCCCGTACCCACCGGGTCCGTACGACCTAGAACACCGACTCCGCCTCGTCCATACGGTCCTTCGGTACCGTCTTCAGCTCCGTGACCGCCTCCGCCAGCGGCACCATCAGCACGTCCGTGCCCCGCAGCGCCGTCATGCGCCCGAAGTCACCGCGGTGCGCCGCCTCCACCGCGTGCCAGCCGAAGCGGGTGGCGAGCACCCGGTCGTACGCGGTCGGAGTGCCGCCCCTCTGCACATGGCCGAGAATGACCGGCTTGGCCTCCTTGCCGAGGCGCCGCTCCAGCTCGTACGCCAGCGCCGTGCCGATGCCCTGGAAGCGCTCGTGGCCGAACTGGTCGATGGCTCCGTGCCCGTAGTCCATGGTGCCCTCGACGGGGTGGGCCCCCTCGGCGACACAGATGACCGCGAACTTCTTGCCGCGGGCGAAACGCTCCTCGACCATCGCCATCACGTCGGACGGGTCGAAGGGGCGCTCGGGCAGGCAGATGCCGTGGGCGCCGGCCGCCATGCCTGACTCCAGGGCGATCCAGCCCGCGTGCCGGCCCATGACCTCGACGACCATCACGCGCTGGTGGGACTCGGCCGTGGTCTTCAGACGGTCCATGGCCTCCGTGGCCACGCCCACCGCCGTGTCGAAACCGAAGGTCCGGTCCGTCGACGAGATGTCGTTGTCGATCGTCTTCGGGACGCCGACCACCGGCAGCCCCGCGTCCGACAGCATCCGGGCGGCCGTCAGCGTGCCCTCGCCGCCGATCGGGATCAGCACGTCGATGCCGAACTCGCGGGCCATGTCCTGCGCGTTCTCGCAGGCCTCGCGGAGCCGGTCGCGCTGCAGTCGCGAGGAGCCGAGAATCGTGCCGCCGAGGGCGAGGATGCCGCTGACCGCGTTGAGGTCGAGGGTGCGGTAGCGGCCGTCGAGCAGGCCCGCGTAGCCGTCCTCGAAGCCGATGACCTCGTCCCCGAAATTGGTGACCGCTCGGTGCACGACCGACCGGATCACGGCGTTCAGGCCCGGGCAGTCGCCGCCTGCGGTGAGAACTCCGATACGCATCGTGCTGTGTCTCCTGCTCGCTGCTGGTACGTGTGAGCCGTTCCGATTGTTTCATGAGCCGAAGGGCGCCGACGATTCCCTCCTCCCCACCAGGACGTTTGTCCTGGCGGGCGCCCTAGCTACCCTCAGAGGTATTGTCAAGAGGGTTCCGCTCACCCCAGTGGGCCATTTTTCCGAGCCCCGAAACCACCCAGCGCCGCAACGGATGGAGAGCACGCGTGACCCGCAGTGTCTACGTGACCGGGATCGACCGCGGCGACGGCCGCCAGGTCGTCGAGCTGGGGGTCATGGAACTCCTGACTCGCCAGGTCGACCGGGTGGGCGTCTTCCGTCCGCTCGTCCACGACGGCCCGGACCGGCTCTTCGAGCTGCTGCGCGCCCGCTACCGGCTGGCCCAGGACCCGGCGAGCGTGTACGGCATGGACTACCACGAGGCGTCCACGCTCCAGGCCGAGCAGGGCGCGGACGAGCTGGTCTCCACCCTCGTCGACCGGTTCCACCGCGTCGCCCGCGACTACGACGTCGTCCTCGTCCTCGGCACCGACTTCGCCGACACCCAGTTCCCGGACGAGCTGTCGCTGAACGCCCGGCTCGCGAACGAGTTCGGCGCCTCCGTGATCCCCGTCGTCGGCGGCCGCGGGCAGACCGCCGAGTCCGTGCGCGCCGAGGCCCGCAACGCCTACCGGGCGTACGACGGTCTCGGCTGCGACGTCCTCGCCATGGTCGTGAACCGGGTGGCCCCGGCCGACCGCGCCGCGATCAGCGAGCGGATCGACCACCGTCTGCCCGTCCCCTGCTACGTCCTGCCCGACGAACCCGCCCTCTCCGCGCCCACCGTCGCGCAGATCACCCAGGCCCTCGGCGGCACGGTGCTCCTCGGCGACGAAGCGGGCCTCGCCCGGGACGCGCTCGACTTCGTCTTCGGCGGCGCGATGCTGCCCAACTTCCTGAACGCCCTGACCCCGGGATGTCTCGTGGTCACCCCGGGCGACCGCGCCGACCTGGTCGTCGGCGCGCTCGCCGCGCACAGCGCGGGCACCCCGCCCATAGCCGGCCTGGTGCTCACCCTGAACGAGCGGCCCAGCGACGAGGTCCTCACCCTCGCCGCCCGCCTCGCCCCCGGCACCCCGGTGATCTCGGTGGCCGGGACCTCCTTCCCCACCGCGGCCGAACTCTTCTCCCTGGAGGGGAAGTTGAACGCCGCCACCCCCCGCAAGGCGGAGACCGCCCTCGGCCTCTTCGAACGCCACGTCGACACCAACGACCTCCTCAGGCGCGTCTCCGCGCCGAGCAGCGACCGCCTCACCCCGATGATGTTCGAGCACAAGCTCCTCGAACAGGCCCGCTCCGACAAGCGCCGCGTCGTGCTCCCCGAGGGCACCGAGGCGCGAGTCCTGCACGCCGCGGAGGTGCTGCTGCGCCGGGGTGTGTGCGACCTGACGCTGCTCGGGCCGGTCGACCAGATCCGCAAGAAGGCCGCCGACCTCGGCATCGACCTGGGCGACTGCCAGTTGATCGACCCGGCCACCTCGGAGCTGCGCGAGCGCTTCGCCGAGAAGTACGCCGTCCTGCGCGCCCACAAGGGCGTCACCGTCGAGCTGGCGTACGACGTCGTCGCCGACGTGAACTACTTCGGGACGCTGATGGTGCAGGAGGGACTCGCCGACGGCATGGTCTCCGGCTCCGTGCACTCCACCGCCGCGACCATCCGGCCCGCCTTCGAGATCATCAAGACCAAGCCGGACACCAAGATCGTCTCGTCCGTCTTCTTCATGTGCCTGGCCGACAAGGTCCTGGTGTACGGCGACTGCGCCGTGAACCCCGACCCGAACGCCGAGCAGCTCTGCGACATCGCCATCCAGTCGGCCGCCACCGCCGAACAGTTCGGCGTCGAGCCCCGGATCGCGATGCTGTCGTACTCGACGGGCACGTCCGGGTCGGGCGCCGATGTCGACAAGGTGCGCGAGGCCACCGGCCTGGTGCGGCTGCGCCGCGACGACCTGAAGATCGAGGGGCCGATCCAGTACGACGCCGCGGTCGAGCCGACCGTCGCGGCGACCAAGCTGCCGGACTCCGAGGTCGCCGGGCAGGCCTCCGTGCTGATCTTCCCCGACCTCAACACCGGCAACAACACCTACAAGGCCGTACAGCGCTCGGCCGGCGCGATCGCCGTCGGGCCGGTCCTGCAGGGCCTGCGCAAGCCCGTCAACGACCTGTCCCGCGGGGCGCTGGTACAGGACATCGTCAACACGGTCGCGATCACGGCGATCCAGGCCCAGACTCCGAGCAGGGCATGACCACCACCATCCGCTACCCAGAAGGCACCCCCGCAGTGACCGCCACCCGCGTCCTCGTCCTCAACTCCGGCTCCTCGTCGGTGAAGTACCAGCTGCTCGACATGCGCGACAGCAGCCGCCTCGCCATGGGCCTCGTCGAGCGCATCGGCGAGGGCACCTCCCGGCTGAAGCACACGGCGCTCACCACGGGCGAGACCCGCGAGACGATCGGTCCCGTCGCCGACCACGCCGCCGCCCTGAAGGCCGTCGCCGAGGAGCTGTCCAAGGACGGCCTCGGCCTGGACTCCCCCGAACTGGCCGCGATCGGCCACCGGGTGGTGCACGGCGGACAGCACTTCACCGAGCCCACGGTCGTCGACGAGACCGTGCTCACCGAGATCGAGCGGCTGATCCCGGTCGCCCCCCTGCACAACCCGGCGAACCTGACCGGCATCCGCACCGCCCAGGCACTGCGCCCCGACCTCCCCCAGGTCGCCGTCTTCGACACCGCCTTCCACACGACGATGCCGGAGTCCGCGGCGCGCTACGCGATCGACGTGAAGACCGCCGACGTGCACCGCATCCGGCGGTACGGGTTCCACGGCACCTCGCACGCGTTTGTGTCCCGGGAGACGGCGAAGCTCCTGGGCAAGGCGCCGCAGGACGTGAACGTCATCGTGCTGCACCTCGGCAACGGCGCCTCCGCCGCCGCCGTACGGGGCGGCCTCTGTGTGGACACCTCCATGGGGCTCACGCCGCTGGAGGGACTGGTCATGGGCACGCGGTCGGGCGACGTGGATCCCGCGGTCATCTTCCATTTGACGCGTGTTGGCGGGATGTCCACGGACGAGATCGACACTTTGCTCAACAAGAAGAGCGGCCTGATCGGCCTGTGCGGCGACAACGACATGCGGGAGATCCGTCGCCGTGTCGACGAGGGTGACGAGCAGGCGCGGCTCGCCTTCGACATCTACATCCACCGTCTGAAGAAGTACATCGGCGCCTACTACGCGGTACTGGGCCGGGTGGACGCGATCGCCTTCACCGCCGGAGTCGGCGAGAACGCCGCCCCGGTGCGCGAGGCCGCGGTGGCCGGCCTGGAGGAACTCGGCCTGGCGGTCGACGCCGACCTGAACGCGGCTCGAGGGGACGGGCCCCGACTCGTCTCCCCCGAGGGCGCACGGGTCGCGGTCGCCGTGGTGCCGACCGACGAGGAACTGGAGATCGCCACGCAGACCTACGCACTCGTGGGCGCGTCCCACGACCTCATCTGAGCGGCACCGCGCCCCCCTCGAACGGGCGGCACCGTGCCACCTCACCTGAGCGGCAGCGCGCCCCTTTGTATCTTCCGCCAGACGGAATATTCCGTAGCGAAACAAACCGATAGGATCGCCCTATGCGCCGTTCGAAAATCGTCTGTACTCTCGGCCCCGCGGTCGACTCCCACGAGCAGCTCGTCACGCTGATCGAAGCCGGCATGAACGTGGCCCGCTTCAACTTCAGCCACGGCACGCAGGCCGAGCACCAGGGCCGCTACGACCGGGTCCGGGCCGCCGCGGCCGAGACCGGCAGGGCCGTCGGTGTCCTCGCCGACCTGCAGGGCCCGAAGATCCGTCTGGAGACCTTCGCCGAGGGACCCGTCGAGCTGGTGCGCGGTGACGAGTTCACCATCACCGTCGAGGACGTCCCCGGCGACAAGCACATCTGCGGCACGACCTACAAGGGCCTGCCCGGTGACGTCTCCAAGGGCGACCCGATCCTCATCAACGACGGCAACGTCGAGCTGAAGGTCGTCGAGGTCGACGGTGCCCGGGTCAAGACGGTCGTCATCGAGGGCGGTGTGATCTCGGACCACAAGGGCATCAACCTGCCCGGCACGGCGGTGAACGTGCCGGCGCTGTCCGAGAAGGACGTCGAGGACCTGCGCTTCGCCCTGCGGATGGGCTGCGACATGGTCGCCCTGTCCTTCGTGCGGGACGCCAACGACGTGAACGACGTGCACAAGGTGATGGACGAGGAGGGCCGCCGGGTCCCCGTCATCGCCAAGGTGGAGAAGCCGCAGGCGGTCGAGAACATGGAGGCTGTCGTCGCGGCGTTCGACGCCGTCATGGTGGCCCGCGGTGACCTGGCCGTCGAGTACCCGCTCGAGAAGGTCCCGATGGTGCAGAAGCGCCTCGTGGAACTGTGCCGCCGCAACGCCAAGCCGGTGATCGTCGCGACCCAGATGATGGAGTCGATGATCACCAACTCCCGCCCGACCCGCGCCGAGGCTTCGGACGTGGCCAACGCGATCCTCGACGGCGCCGACGCGGTCATGCTCTCCGCCGAGTCGAGCGTGGGCGCGTACCCGATCGAGACGGTCAAGACGATGTCGAAGATCGTCGTGGCGGCGGAGGAGGAACTCCTCTCCAAGGGGCTGCAGCCGTTGGTCCCGGGCAAGAAGCCGCGCACGCAGGGTGGTTCGGTCGCCCGTGCCGCCTGCGAGATCGCCGACTTCCTCGGCGGCAAGGGCCTGGTCGCCTTCACCAAGTCGGGTGACACCGCCCGTCGGCTCTCCCGCTATCGCGCGGCCCAGCCGATCCTGGCCTTCACCACCGACGAGGGCACCCGCAACCAGCTCGCGCTGAGCTGGGGCGTCGAGTCGCACGTCGTGCCGTTCGTGAACAGCACCGACGAGATGGTCGACCTCGTCGACCACGAGCTCCAGAAGCTCCGGCGCTTCAACGACGGCGACATCGTCGTGATGACCGCCGGCTCGCCCCCCGGCGTCCCCGGCACCACCAACATGGTCCGGATCCACCACCTGGGCGAGAGCAGCCGCACCGCCTGACCCGCGGTCCCCGTACGCCACTGAGGGCGCCTCCTGCCGGGCAGAGGGCGCCCTCAGTCGTCTGTCGGGTCCTCAGCCGACGGTGCCCGACTCCACCGGGAAGTCCGGGGGCCAAGGCTGCGAGATGTCGAACAAGGAAGGATCCTCGAACGTGCGGGCCGCCTCACGCCAGGAGGGAGCGCCCGAGACGACGAAACTCCTGCCGGCCGGGTCGATCATCCATGTGTAGGAGGCGTCGCCTTCGGCCAGTTCATGACGTTCCCGCAGTTCCGCGAACTCCGTCTCGGAAGCCCGCCGGATGCGCAGTCCCTTCTCGTAGATGGGCTTGAGGAGCATCAGCTCCACGTGCCCGAAGTACACCTCGACCCGGGTATCGGTCCCGTCGATCAGGGTGGCGTCGCTGCGCAGGAGGAGCTGACGGTGTGACGCGGCGAAGCTCACCACCCGGAACAGCCGACCCTCGCGCACGAACTCTGGCATCGCTGTGTTCTCCCTGTCTTCGGCTCACTGCGCCCAGTCGGGCCTGGGCGTGGAGTGATGTCCCTCGCTGATGAGGTCAGCGGGGACTCGCACGCGCGCACGCCCGCGCATCACACGCTGGTCGTGCTTCCCCGGTGCCGCCCCCATGCCGCGGCTGGTCATGCACACGGCAAAGTCACTCCATGAGGAAGATGTGAAAGTTGTAAACGACTTTCAAAGGAGTCCTCTGGAGGTTCGAAGAGTCCGTTCAGGACTGTGGCCCGGCCCTCCGCGCGAGCGGAGGAACCGGGCCACAGTCCTGTGTGCGGCTCCCGAACGGGCCCTGTGGGGTGCTCAGTCGATGTACTGGTGCAGCCTGGGTATCGTCAGCGTGCCGCCGAACTGGCCGGCCTGTACGACCTTCACCTTGGTGAAGTAGATCAGCGGGATGTTCAGCGGCGGCGGGTTGTCCGGGCTGAACGTGATCGGGATCAGGCCGAGCAGGTTGCCCGAGATGCTCTCGGTGTACATGACCGTCTTGCCGCCGCGGATCGTGGACGTCGTACCGCTGCCCGCCTGCACGTGGTACGTCTTGCCCGACTGCTCGTCCTTCACCGTCTGGTGCAGATCGCCGATGTCGGTGCCGTCCGAGATCACGTACTTCAGGACCTTCTTGACCGTGCCGTTGGCGGTCTTCACCTTCACGATGCCCTGGTAGTCAGCGCCCTTGAGCAGCAGCGAACTCGCGTTCAGGTACCAGGGGTCGTCGGGCAGGGTCACGGGGGTGTCGAGGCCGCCCTCATCGTCCGTGGCGACCGGGCAGTCCGACGCGTCCGTGGTGGAGCTCGGGGACGAGGTGGCCGCGTCGGCCGCGTCCTTGACCGCCTTGGTGGTGTCCTCGGCCGCCTTGGTCGCGGTGGAGGTCGTGTCCTTCACGGTGTCCTTGACCGTGTCGGCGACCTTGTCGGTGGTGTCCTTGACCGTGCCCGCGACCGTGCCGGACGTGCTCTTGTCGCCGGTGTCCTTGGTCGCGCTCGCCGAGGCGGAGGCCGACGGCGTGGGGCTGGCGGTGGCACTCGCGGTGGAGTCGCTGCCGCCGGTCAAGACGCCCGTGATCGCGTCGCCGATGGTGCCCAGCAGGTCGCCCCCGCTGCTCGCGGACGCCGACGGGGTCGCCGTCGCCGTGCTGCCACCACCGCTGCTCTGCGCCGACTTGCTCGCGGACGGCGTCGGCGTGGACCCGCCCTTGTCGTCGGAACCTGAATCCGACGAAGAGGTCTTGTCCGGCGACGACGACGCACTGGCCGAGGGGGTCGACTCCGGCTTGTAGGCGGACGCGGAGGAGGTCGGGCTGGCCGACGTGTCCTTGTCGGCCAGGGCCTCGACGCACTTCTTGTACTCGTCGGCCGTCAGGCTCTTGGCGGACGAGTGGTCGTCGGCCTGCGCGAGTGTCGGCGTGAACCCCATCCCCATGAGGACCGCGGTCGGCATCGCCGCGAGGGCGACGGCCTTGCCCGCGGGCACGTGGAACCTGGTGAACAGCGGCTTCCTCGGGGCCGCGTGGCGCGGCCCGGTTCTCACCCGGGACTCGTCCACATCAGTCCCGTGGATCGCCTCGTCAGCCGGCACTGTGCCTCCTGTTCAACCCGTTCGCCGGGCTCGTTCCTGACAGATCGTTCGGCTCGCCCAGCCCGTCCGTGCCCCCTGCTGCCATCCCCTGGGCGTTGCCCCCGTTCCCGGCCGCCGTCTTGACCGACTCCGCCTCGGGCTTTCCCGGCGCCCAGGCGACCGCCATGGCCCCACCGACCATGGAGAACAGGAAGCCGATCAGGAAGCCACCGAAGTTCGAGACGGGAACAGACACCAGCGCCAGCAGGATCGCCGCGACTCCGGCGAAGGTCTGGACATGTTTCTGGAACCAGAGGCTGACACCCAGCACGACGAGCAGCACGCCGATGATCAAGGAACCCGCACCGGCGGTGGTCGACATCGCCAGGGTCAGGTTGCCGAGCTGGAGGTTCGCGTAGGGGAAGTACATGATCGGAATACCGCCGAGCAGGACGAAGAGTCCTGCCCAGAACGGCCGGTTGCCGCGCCAGACCCGGAAGTTCTGACGAAAGACTCGGAGATAGTGCTCGTCCTGAACGGGCGACTCGGCGCTCATGGAAAACAGCTCCCTGGAACGGCGTTGCTGTGAGAAGTTCACGTACTGCAGCAAGGGTGGAACGGGCGGGAGCGCCTCAGGCTCCCCCGCCCGTTCAAGGGGTGCTTAGTAGCACTCCTTCGTGCCCGCGGACACGGACATCTTGAGACCGCTGAGCTTGAAGGTGCCGGCGGTGGTCGCCCACGCCGTCTGCTTCACGCCGGTCAGCTCGGCCGAGTCGGCCTGCTGGGCGAAGCCGTTCGGGTTGGCCTGCTCCTTGCCGCCCTTCATGCCCGGGCCCTTGCCGCCCTTGTCGGCGCCCGTGTCACCGGCGGCCACACCGATGTCGATGCCGTGGAAGACCGCATCGGCCGAGAGGTCCTCGACGTCGATGTAGAGGTTCTCGGCCTCGACCTTGTCGTGTCCCTCGCCACCCGCCCGAAGTATCAGGCTGGCGGAGCCGATGAACGGGATGTTCGGGGTGACCACGGACTGGCACATGTTCGTGATCTTGGCGGACTTGAACGCCGAGACCGCGACCGGGTGAATCGCGGACCCGCCGGTGAGGGTCTTGCCCGCGTCAACGGCTCCGTACTGCGAGAAGCCCTGACCTTCGAGCAGGTCGGCCGAGACCTTGAACGACTGGCCGGACACACTGAACGACGCGGCGAGAGCGCCCTGCGCGAGGGCGACACCTATCGCTGCCGTGGCGGCCACGCTGGGCACCATCACGACGGCGAACCGCTTCCATCTGGTCCCGCCACGCACCTGGGACTCCATATTTCCTCCTTCTCGGACGTACATCTCCTGGCCCTGACTGCCCCGTATCAGCGGCTCAGCCGGGCAGGGATGGGAGAAGTGCTACGTCCTCGGAAAGGAGAGCGCCCGTACTCATCGAGCGCCAACCGCGCCCGAAATCACCGGCGATCACCCCCGAGCGACAACCACTGGTCGCGCCTGACACACATCACGCACAACCTGCTGGACAGGCTCCGCCGAACGGCAAAGACCCCCCTGCCCAAGGGCCGGCGCCACTGCCGCCGCCCCTACCCGGTGGGGACCCAGAAAACCCCTTGACCCGATTGGCTGTCGGAGTAGGGGGGAATGGACCGAGCGTCGCCGATCGTGGTGCATTCTCGCCGCCCGCACAAGGGGGTTCGTTACTGGCTAGTAACGGCCGGATAACCGAACAACGACCCGCCGGTATCGGCCGACAACTCTGGGTGGTGTCGAGGGTGACGCCAAAACAGTTGATCCACGGACAGAATCCGACAGATCAACGCCTCTGACTTACTCCCAGTAACAGCGGCCGCGTTTACCAAGATTTGGTAAAGCGCGGCCACCTGCCGCTCTCTCGGCAAATCTTTCACCTGGGCATCACACACCCCGGCGTTTAGGAACAGGTCAGCGCACCGGTCGGAACCCGGTGCGGGAACCGATCAGAACAGCGCCCTGGCGAGCGCCCGGCGCGCCCCGATCACCCGCGGATCGTCGGCTCCCACGACCTCGAAGAGCTCCAACAGCCGCAGCCGTACGGCATCGCGGTCGTCGCCCGCCGTGCGCTGCACCGTGGCGATGAGCCGCCCGAACGCGTCCTCGACGTGCCCGCCCACCAGGTCGAGGTCCGCGGCCGCGATCTGCGCCTGTACGTCCTTGGGCTTCTCGGCGGCGTCCTTGCGCACCTGGAGCGGGTCGGCACCCTGCACGCGCTGCAGCAACTCGGCCTGGGCGAGGCCGAGCTTGGCCTCCGTGTTGCCCGGGTCGTCGCTCAGCACGTTCTTGTACGCCTGCACGGCACCGCCCAAGTCACCGGCGTCCAGGGCCTGTACAGCGGCCTCCAGGAGCGCGTCATAGGGCCCTGCCGGCACCTCGTGCGCCACGGGGGCGCTGTCGGGCCGGCCGTCGGGGTCGACGGTCACGCCGGTCAGGCCGAAGCGCTGCTCGGCGACCTCGACGAGTTGGTCGAGGGTCCCGCGGATCTGCGCCTCCGGGGCCGCCCCCTGGAAAAGCGGCAGCGCCTGCCCCGCCACGACGGCGAACACGGCCGGGATCCCCTGGATCCCGAACTGCTGCATCAACATCTGGTTGGCATCGACGTCGATCTTGGCAAGGACGAACCGTCCGTTGTACTCGACGGCCAGCCGTTCGAGCACCGGGCTCAGTTGCTTGCAGGGCTCGCACCACTCGGCCCAGAAGTCGATGACGACCGGAACCTCGGTGGACCGCTGCAGGACATCGCGCTCGAATCCCGCCTCGTCGACATCGATGACGAGACTGGCGGGAGACACGGCCCCGCCTCCGCCGCCCTGTCTGGCCGCTTCGGCGCGCGCCTGCTCCGCCTTCGCCTTGGCCTCCTGGGCCGCCTTCACCGCGGCGAGGTCGACGACTCCGCTCATGGACATGTTCCGTGGCTGCATGAGTACATCCTCCCCCTTCCTCGCGCACGTGTGAAAAGCGCTGTGAAAGCCGGGCCGCTTTACGACGCGACCCGACTCGATCCGTACTGCCGAGCACCGGGTCCCCACCCGACGCCAGTGATTGTCGCCCGTCCACGAGTCACCATGTACGAGCTTTCGCTACGACCCGTAGCGTAACTGTCCCGGGGCTCCCCTGTCCGCAACCCCCCGGTGATCTCCCTCACGGCTTCACACAACCGCCTGATTTGCTCGCCGGGAGCGGCGGATAGGGTCCTGACATGCAGAGTCGCACTACCGCTCCCCGTACGGGGCGCCCGCGCAGCGCTGCCGCGGATGCCGCGATCCTGGAGGCGACGCGGGCGGCGCTGGTCGAACTGGGCTGGTCCAAGCTGACGTTGGGGGACGTGGCGACCCGGGCCGGGGTCGCCAAGACGACCCTCTACCGACGCTGGGCGGGCAAGAACGAGCTCGTGGTCGACGCGGTGGCCGTCCTCTTCGACGAACTGGAACTCCCCGACCGCGGAAGCCTCGCCGCCGACATCGAGGGCGTGGTGCTCCAGTTCGCGGCGCTCCTGAACCGTCCCGAGACCGCGACGGCCCTGATGGCGGTGGTCGCCGAGTCGACCCGTGACGAGCCGCTCCGCGAACGCATCCGCACGTCCATCGTCGACCGCCAGAAGCGGCTCGTCGTGGAGGGCCGGGCCCGGGCCACCGCCCGCGGCGAGCTCCCTCCGGAGTCCGACCCCGAGGTCGCCGCGCGCACCGCGGATCTCATCTTCGACGTGGTCGCGGGGGCGGTGGTGCACCGCACTCTCGTCAGTGCGGAGCCGGCGGACGAGGAGTGGGTGCGCGCGTTCACCCAGCTGCTCCTCCTGGGCCTGACCGGCGCGACACCCCCCACCTGACCCGGCCGTTCCTCGCCCCCACCGGCCCGCGGACAAGGCACTCCGGCCGGACGGGGATCCGGGGCGCAGCCCCGGCCCAAGGGGCGCGGGGAACTGCGCGACCAGCCCCCACCGGCCCGCGGTCGAAAAAGACGACACGGGGGCCGGGGGCGGAGCCCCAGGGGGTCAGAAGCCCGCTGGCTCCGTGTACACACCCCACTCGTCCCGGAGCACGTCACAGATCTCGCCGAGCGTGGCCTCGGCCCGCACCGCGTCCAGCATGGGCGCGATCATGTTCGACCCGTCCCGCGCGGCGGCGAGCATCGCCTCCAGACAGGCCCGTACGCGCGCGTCGTCGCGCCCGCCCCGCCGCACACCCAGCTCCCGTACCTGCTCCCGCTCCACCTCGTGACTGACCCGCAGGATCTCCAGATCCCCGGTCACGGACCCGTGGTGGACGTTCACGCCCACCACCCGCTTGTCGCCCTTCTCCAACGCCCGCTGGTACTGGAACGCCGACTCGGCGATCTCCCCGGTGAACCAGCCGTCCTCGATGCCCCGAAGGATGCCCGAGGTGATGGGACCGATGGGGTGCTGTCCGTCGGGATGCGCCCGCAGGCCCCGCTCCTTGATCTGCTCGAAGATCTTCTCCGCGTCGGCCTCGATCCGGTCGGTGAGCTGCTCGACGAACCAGGAACCGCCCAGCGGGTCGGCGACGTTGGCGACGCCGGTCTCCTCCATCAGTACCTGCTGCGTCCGCAGGGCGATCTCGGCGGCCTGCTCGGACGGGAGCGCGAGCGTCTCGTCCAGCGCGTTGGTGTGGAGCGAGTTCGTGCCGCCCAGAACGGCCGCGAGCGCCTCCACCGCCGTACGCACGACGTTGTTGTACGGCTGCTGCGCCGTCAGCGAGACACCCGCGGTCTGGGTGTGGAAGCGCAGCCACTGCGCCTTCTCCGACTTCGCCCCGTACACGTCCCGCATCCACCGCGCCCAGATCCGCCGCGCCGCCCGGAACTTGGCGATCTCCTCGAAGAAGTCGAGGTGCGCGTCGAAGAAGAAGGAGAGGCCGGGGGCGAAGACGTCCACGTCCAGGCCGCGCGAGAGCCCCAGCTCGACGTAGCCGAATCCGTCCGCCAGCGTGTACGCCAGCTCCTGCGCGGCCGTGGAGCCGGCCTCCCGGATGTGGTACCCGGAGACGGACAGCGGCTTGTAGGCGGGGATCTTCGCGGCGCAGTGCTCCATCAGGTCGCCGATGAGGCGCAGGTGCGGCTCGGGCTGGAAGAGCCACTCCTTCTGGGCGATGTACTCCTTGAAGATGTCGGTCTGGAGGGTGCCGTTCAGGACGGACGGGTCGATGCCCTGCCGTTCCGCCGCGACCAGGTACATGCAGAAGACGGGTACGGCCGGTCCGCTGATCGTCATCGACGTCGTGACGTCGCCCAGCGGGATGTCCTTGAACAGGACCTCCATGTCGGCCGCCGAGTCGATCGCGACCCCGCAGTGCCCGACCTCGCCGAGGGAGCGCGGGTCGTCGGAGTCGCGCCCCATGAGCGTCGGCATGTCGAAGGCGACCGACAGTCCGCCGCCGCCCGCGGCCAGGATCATCTTGTAGCGCTCGTTCGTCTGCTCCGCGTTCCCGAACCCGGCGAACTGGCGGATCGTCCACGTACGCCCTCGGTAGCCGGTCGGGTACAGCCCGCGGGTGAAGGGGTACTCGCCGGGCCAGCCGATCCGCTCGAAGCCGTCGTACCTGTCCCCCGGCCGCGGCCCGTACACCGGCTCCACCGGATCACCGGAGAGCGTGGTGAAGTCGGCCTCACGCTTGCGCGAGGTGTCGTACCGGGCCTGCCAGCGTCGGCGGCCCTCTTCGATGGCGTCTGCGTCCATGCTTCGAATTTACTAGGACGTCCTAGTAAATGTCGATGGCGAACCGCCACGGACCACTCCCGTGGCGGTAAGGGTTACGCCTTGACGACCGCGGGAGAGTCCTCCGCGACCTTCGAGTCCAGCTCCTGGGTGACCTTGCGCTCCACGAAGAACGCGGCCGTCGGAATGGTCCCCGCGAGCAGCACCCACAGCTGCTTGCCCACCGGCCACTTCGCCTTGGCGCCCAGGTCGAAGGCGAAGACCAGGTAGACGACGTACAGCCAGCCGTGCGCGATGGCGACGACGCGGGTGAAGTCCACGGCACCGTCCATCTGGAACACGTACTTGGCGATCACACCGAGGGTCAGCAGGACCAGCAGCACACCGGTGACGTAGGCCATCACGCGGTAGCGGGTCAGCACGCTCTTCTTCATGGGCATGAGCGTAACGACCCCATTTGCGCGATCTACGAGCACCCCCGCTCCGGCGCGCCTCGTTCCTCTGTTCCTCGCCTACTCCTCGTCGAAGTCGCTCGCGGCGATGCGCAGGGGCCGCAGCATCGCGAAGATCTCCGCACACTCCTCGGAGTCGTAGGCCCCGAGCCCGAAGTCCATCGCCATCAGGTCGCGGGTCGCCGCGTCGCAGACCTCGCGGCCCTTCTCGGTGATGGAGGCGAGCGTGCCGCGCCCGTCGTTGGGGTTGGGCCGCTTGTCGACGAGCCCCGACTTCACCAGCCGGTCCACGGTGTTCGTGACGGAGGTCGGATGCACCATGAGGCGCTCGCCGATCTTGGACATCGGGAGCTCGCCGGCCTTGGAGAAGGTGAGCAGGACCAGTGCCTCGTAGCGCGCGAAGGTCAGTCCGTACGGCTTGACGACCGCGTCGACCTCGGCGAGCAGGATCTGGTGCGCGCGCATGATCGAGGTGATCGCGGCCATGGACGGCACGGATCCCCAGCGCTGCTTCCAGAGTTCGTCGGCGCGGGCGATGGGATCGAAGGCAAGGCTGAGCGGCTTCGGCACGGCATAAGACCTTACCCGCCGGTCATATGCTGGTCAGCCCCGTCTCGCCTTTCGGTCCCCAACCCCTGAACGGCGGGGGTCGCGGCCCCTTCCGTACGCCGTGCCTCCACCGCCAGCAGGACGCAGCAGACGGTGCCGAGCACCCCCGCGCCCGCGACCGTCGCCCGCACCCCGGCGAACTCCGCCACCACCCCCGACAGCGCCATCCCCACCCCCTGGACGGTCATCAGCCCCGCGGTGTTCAGGGTCATCGCGCGCCCTCGCAGCTCCTCGGGCACGGCCCGCACGAACCACTGGTCCAGGCCCAGCGAGTACGCGGATCCGGTGCCCGCGAGCAGCAGCAGGGCCAGCGACCAGCCGAGGTCCGGCCGCAGGACGTAGCCGACGTACGGCAGCAGGGTGACGCAGACGAGCGGGAGGGCGAGGCGGGTGCGGGTCGCGGGCCGCAGCCTCGATCCGGCGTACAGCTCCCCCGCGATCGTGCCGACCGGCAAGGCGCACATCAGCAGGCCGAGCCCGGCCGATCCGACGCCGAGCCCGTCGGCGTAGGGCGCGGCCAGCGCCTCCGGCGCGACGGCGAACATCGGTGGCACCCAGAACAGCAGGAGCAGGGCCCGTACCCGCCGGTCGGCGAGGACGCGGCGGGTACCGCGGAGCGAGTCCTTCACCAGCGCACCACCCTGACGGGCCCGCGCGGGCCGTCGCCGGGTGCCGAACCGCAGCACCGCGGCGGAGGTCAGGAAGGTGCACACCGTGATGAACAGCGCACCCCGCGGTGACACGACGGTGAGCAGCACGCCGCCGAGCCCGAACCCGGCGAGCAGCGCGCCCTGCGAGACGATCCGCAGCAGGGAGCGGCCCAGTACGAACAGATCGCCCTCGCCGAGAACATCGGTCAGCGTCGCCGTCCGCGCCCCCTGGAAGAGCGGTGAGACCACGGCGAGGGCGCAGCGCATGGCCAGCAGTACGGCGATGGGCGCGCCCGGCACCACCATGACGGCCACGCAGCCCGCGCACACCAGGTCGCACACGACGAGAATCCGGCGGGCCGGGAAGCGGTCCGCCGCGCCGGCGAGGAGGGTTCCACCGATGAGGTAGGGGAGGAAGCCGAGCGCGAACGTCAGGGCGCTCATCAGCGGTGAGCCCGTCAGGTCGTAGACCAGGACGGACAGGGCGAGCTCGCTGACGATGAGCCCGACCAGCGAGAACGCGTGGGCGGCGAAGACGGCGCGGAACTCCCGTACGGCGAAGACGGGGCCGTAGCCCGTGGCTTCGGGCGCGTTCGACGGGACTTTCGGTGGGGTGTTCGGTGGATCGGGCAGCGCCGTCGTGCCCTTCATCTCTGCTTCCGGCATGGGCAACAGCGTGCTCACCCCTCGGGCCGGGACGTAGAGTTTCGGCTCCAGCCGAATCTTCAGTTCTTCAGGAGGTGTCTTCTCTGCCTTCCCTTCTGCACTTCGGGGAGGACGACCTCCTCAACTGCCGTTTCGCGGTGTCGCCCCTGTGGGAGACGCAGGAGGCGGTTCGCACACTCAACCGTCCCGCGCGGCACGGCTACCACGCGCACTGGCTGCGCCGTATCCGCGCGGCGGCCGACGGACTCGACCTCACACCGCTGTGGCTGCTGATGCCACAGCGCGGCTACTGCCCCGACTGGCTCTGCCCGCCTCCGATCGGTCCTGCGGCCACCTTCGAGGAGGAGATCGCGGCGGTCCGCGCGGCCGACCCCGAGGCGGCCCGCGAGGAGACCGCGAGGTCACTCGCGGACACTCCAGGTGCCCTCGAATCGTCCCGCGGCCGGTCGCTGTTGAAGGACCCGATGCGCATGATCCAGGAGCTGGCCGACCTGATGGAGACGGCCTGGCACGCGCTCGTCGAGCCGGACTGGCCGCGGCTGCGCGCCCTGCTGGAGGCGGACGTCGCGTTCCACTCGCGGCGGCTCGCGGAGGTCGGTCTGGGCGGGCTGCTGCCGGAGATCGACCGTCGGTTCGGCTGGCGCTCCCACACGCTGGCCATCGAGTGGAAGGGCCGGCACGAGCGGGACCTCGCGGGCCAGGGCCTGATTCTGGTGCCCAGCGTCTTCATCTGGCCGGAGGTGGTCAGTTCCTTCGATCCCCCCTGGCAGCCCACGCTCGCCTACCCCGCCCGGGGCATCGGCGGTCTGTGGGCCGAACCGACGGACCACACCCCCGACGCCCTCGTACGACTCCTGGGACGGGGCAGGGCCACCGTCCTCACGGCCCTGGACGAACCCACCACCACGACAGCCCTCGCCCACCGCCTCCGCCTCGCCCCGTCGTCCGTCTCCGCCCACCTCACGGTCCTGCGCGCCGGAGGCCTGCTCACCTCACGCCGCTACGGCCACCAGGTGCTGTACGAACGCACCCCGCTGGGGATGGCGTTGGCGTCGGGTCCGGAGCAATAGCCCGCCCCGCGTCGCCCCGGTCAGCCGCGCGTGGTGCGGCGCAGGTGGTGGCGGATGGCCCGTTGCGCGACCGGGCCGAGGGTGTCGAGGGCCGTGACCAGGGCGGCCAGTTGCTCCAGGGCGTCGAGAGCGGCCCGGGAGCCCTTGGGGTCGACCCCCTCGTACAGCTCGATACCGACGAAGGACGCGACGACGGCACGGGCCAGCCCGGCCGGATCGGCGAACTCGCCGAGCGGGGTCGGTGCGAGGACTCGGACCAGGACCCGCTCGATCTCCGTGATCCACAGGTCCAGCCCCGCCGAGGTCGCCGGCGCCAGACGTGCGTCCGTCTGCGCCCCCGCGAGGAGCTGCCCGAGGACGGCGACATGCCCCTCGGCCCGCTCCACCTCGTGCATCTCCCGCCCGAACGCGAGGAGTTCGGCCAGTGACCCGACCTCGGCGAGCCGTTCCCGGTAGTGCGCGACCCGCTGCTCGGCCCCGTACCGGACCGCGGCCGACAGCAACTCGTCGACGGACCCGAAGTGGTAGAAGACGAGGGCCTGGTTGACCCCGGCGGTCGCCGCGATCGTACGGGCCGAGGTCTTCGCGATCCCCTGCTCGGTGAGCGTTCTCAGGGCGCCCTCCAGCAGTTTCGTCCGGGTCGCCTCGCTCATGCGCGCGCCTCCTCGCGGACGGGCCGCAGCCCGGGCCGGACCCCGCGGGTACGGACGTCGGTGTATGTCGCCCGGAAGGTGCCCTCGTAGCCGAAGAGCGGGCCGAAGCGCCGGTTTTCCACCCGGACCCGGATGCGGAAGCGGCCGGTGGAGTCGTCGTAGGACTCGCGCACCTCGGCGTCGGCGCCGATGAGTTCGGGGACGCGCACGTCCACCGGGCCCTCCCGGAAGCGGTGTTCGCCGGAGCGGATCAGCAGGGAACCGTCGGGCTCGGCGCTCAGGTGCAGGTCGCTGGCGAGGTGCTGGTGGGTGCCGAGGTAGTCGAGGACGCGGTCACCCTTGGGGCTCAGCACCATCTGGGCGTCGAAGCGGCGGGGGCGGCCGGGCAGGTCGAAGGTGCGCACGAAGCTCACCGTCTCACGGCCGAAGGTGTCGGCGTAGGGCACGTTCTCGATCATGAAGGGGACATTGCGTCCGGCGCGCGGGACGAGGATGTTGCGGGTGCCGCCGAGGGCCAGGAACGGCTTCACGAAGCCCCTCCCGTGCCAGATGCGCTCCATGACGCCGTGGCCGGTGCAGGCCTCCCCGCCGGCCAGGCCCACGGAGAAGCGCCGCCGCAGCTCGGGGTGGAGGCGGTCGAAGTCGGCGCCCATGGCGGTGCGGAAGATGGAGGGTGTCACCGCTGCTCCAGGGTGGCGAGGACGCGCGGGGCACGGGCCTGCGCGATCGGGGTGCGCACGCAGCGGCGGGCGGCCGGGGTGCCGGGCAGCGGGGGCGTGAAGAGGGCCAGGAGGGCGGCGAGGACGGCCAGTACGGGGGTCGAGTAGAGGGCGAGCGGCGCCAGCGGGCCCGCCGCGTCCACGAGCGCGCCGTACACCGTGCCCGAGCAGGCGGCCAGGAGGACGAGGCCGCGCACGGCGCACTCGGCGAGCCAGTGGCGCAGCGCTCTCTCCGGCGTGATGCCCCGCTCCAGCCAGATCCGCAGCCGGTCGAAGGACCAGGCCGTGGCCCAGCCGATGAGGGGACGGAAGACGAGCCGGTCGGCCACAGCTCCGAAGCGGCCCCAGCGTGGGCGGTAGTCGTAGCCGGTGAGGAAGCGGACGCCGTCGGCGTCGGGGACGTAGCGCCAGTAGCCGCTGCCGTCGGCGAGGAGGGAGAGCGGGTGCGGGGAGGCGAAGCGCAGGGCGGAGGTGCGGGTGCCGTCCGGGCGCTCCTTCTCCCCGGCGCAGGCGCCCGTCCCGGCGACGGTCAGGAAGGGCAGCAGCCGGGTGGCGTACCGGAAGCCCTGGGGCTCACCCTCGGTGCGCGGGAGGTAGTCGATGGAGGTGAACCTCAGGTCCCAGCGCTGGTGCTGCGCGGGGTCCTGCGTCCGTGCCCACAGGTCGTCGAGATCGCCTCGCACATGTGTCTCTACGTAGAGCCCCATTTACCGAACCCCCAGATCAGTAACCACTCTTGAGCGATCGCTCAATCGATCGCGCCTGAGATTACCGGGGTTTGAGCGATCGCTCAAACGGTCGGGCGCGAAAAACCCCGGCCCACAGGACCGGGGGTTTCGGGTCTTCTCGCCGAAGGCCTACGCGGACAGGTGCCGCTCCACCGTCTCCACCTTGGAGGTCAGACCGTCCGTCACACCGGGCCGGATGTCCGCCTTCAGGACGACGGAGACGCGCGGTGCCCGTGCCTCGACGGCGGCGACGGCGCGCTTGACCACGTCCATCACCTCGTCCCATTCCCCCTCGATGGAGGTGAACATGGCGTCGGTGCGGTTCGGCAGCCCCGATTCACGGACGACCCGGACGGCGTCGGCGACGTACTCCCCCACGTCCTCGCCGACACCCAGAGGTGTCACGGAGAAGGCGACGATCATGAGGACTCCACGACTCCCTCACGGCGTGCACGGGAGGCGATGACCGCGTCCTCGGTCTCGCGCCGGAGCTTGCGCTCGGCGAAGAAACCGCCGGTGGGCAGCACGGAGAGGACGAAGTAGAGGGCCGCCGTCTTCTTGGCCCACTTGGCACGGCTCCAGGCGTCCGCCCAGAAGATCACGTACAGGATGAAGAGGATCCCGTGGATGGCGCCCATGACGGGCACCCCGTTGAAGTCCGTGGTCCGCTTCAGCACCGAGCAGAGGAGCAGCAGCAGGAAGGAGACGGCCTCGGGGGCCGAGACCAGGCGGAGGCGGCGGAGGGCGGTGGCGGTCTTAATGTCCACGGGTCACCTTCGGTGGGAGATTCGCTTTCGGCGGGGAGCCGCTTTGTGAACGCAAGCACAAGCGTCCACCATTGTGGCATCCGAGCCCGAGTACTCGCGCTCCGGGGTGCGGGGCGAGGTGTCCGCTTGGCCCCTAAGGGTCCGCTCAGGGGTGATATCGACCTCTGGGCCCTGTCCGCGCCCCCGCCCTGCCGCTACCTTCGCAACGTGGCGATGTTCCGACTTCAAGGCAGCAAGGTGCTGGCCGTCGACATGACCGGGGACGCCGTGAAGGCGAAGAACGGCTCGATGGTCGCGTACGACGGTCAGATGGCGTTCAAGAAGCTGAGCGGCGGTGGGGAGGGGATCCGCGGGATGGTGACCCGGCGCATCACCGGTGAGCAGATGACGGTGATGGAGGTGAAGGGGCACGGGACCTGCTGGTTCGCGGACCGGGCCTCCGAGATCAACCTGGCGAGTCTCCAGGGGGACAAGCTGTACGTCGAGTCGAGCAACCTGCTCGCGACTGACGCGGGTCTGAGGACGGGCACGTCCTTCACGGGCCTCAGGGGCGCCTCCCAGGGCAACGGGCTGTTCACGACCACCGTCGAGGGCCACGGCCAGGCGGCGATCACGTCCGACGGCCCGGCGGTGGTGCTGCGCGTCAGCTCCCAGTACCCGCTGACGGTCGACCAGGGGGCGTACATCGCGCACCAGGGCAATGTCCGGCAGTCCTTCCAGGCCGGCGTGACCTTCCGCACATTCATGGGCGAGGGCGGCGGTGAGGCCTTCCAGATCCGTTTCGAGGGCGACGGACTGGTCTACGTGCAGCCCAGTGAGCGCAACACGATCGCGGGGGACCTTTGACATGCCGTTCCGCGAAGTGAACTCCAAGATGATCGAGGCGACGGTCCTGCCCGGCCAGCGCCTGTTCAGTCAGCGCGGCGCGATGCTCGCCTACAAGGGCGACGTCTCCTTCACGCCCAACGTCCAGGGTGGCCAGGGCGGGGTCATGTCGATGATCGGCCGCCGGGTCGCCAATGAGGCCACCCCGTTGATGACCGTCGAGGGCAGCGGCACGGTCTTCTTCGGGCACGGGGGCCATCACATCCAGGTGATCAACCTCTCGGGCGACACCCTGTACGTCGAGGCGGACCGGCTGCTGGCCTTCGACGGCACCCTCCAGCAGGGCACGATGTTCCTCGGCTCGCAGGGCGGGGTCATGGGCATGGTCCGCGGCCAGGTGACGGGCCAGGGGCTCTTCACGACCACTCTCAAGGGGCACGGCGCGGTGGCCGTGATGGCCCACGGGGGCGTGATCGAGGTCCCCATCTCCCCCCAGCGCCCCATCCATGTGGACCCCCAGGCGTACGTGGCGCACCACGGTGACGTACGCAACAAGCTGTCCACGGCGCTCGGCTGGCGCGACATGGTGGGCCGCGGCTCGGGCGAGGCGTTCCAGCTGGAGCTGAGCGGCAGTGGTGCGGTGTACGTCCAGGCCTCGGAGGAGAAGCTGTGAGCGCGTACGGGACCCCGGGCGGCCCGGTGATCTACGACCCGATGACCCTGCCGGTCGACGACAACGTCAACAAGTACACCTTCTGCGTGGAGCTCAAAGGGAGCCAGTGGTTCCTGCAGAAGGGCAAGATGATCGCCTACTACGGGTCGATGGACTTCAACGGCATCGGGCACGGCCGACTGGACCGTCTCGTGCGCACCTCCTTCCATTCGCCTCTGCATGCGAGCGACTGGGTGGTGGCGGAGGGCTCGGGCAAGATGCTCCTCGCCGACCGGGCCTTCGACGTGAATTCGTACGACTTGGACGAGGGCAATCTGACCATTCGCTCCGGCAACCTGCTCGCTTTTCAGCCAAGTCTCGCGCTCAAGCAGTCGATCGTGCCGGGCTTTCTGACACTGATCGGAACCGGCAAGTTCGTGGCGGCCTCTAACGGTCCGGTGGTGTTCATGGAGCCTCCCATCCGGGTGGATCCGCAAGCGCTTGTCGGCTGGGCCGACTGCCCGTCCCCGTGCCATCACTACGACCACGGGTACATGACAGGCCTCATGGGCGGTCTACGTGCACTGACAGGCCTCGGCGGGGCCTCCGGAGAGGAGCATCAGTTCGAGTTCGTAGGGGCCGGCACGGTGCTGCTGCAGTCCACGGAGGTCCTCATGGCCGAGCAGGCCACGGGGGCGGTTCCGCACGAGCCGGGCGTGCCCGGCGGCGGCGGGGCACCCGGCCACCAGGGACAGTACGGTCAGCAAGCCGGCGCACCGCGCCTTCCCGGACAGCTCGGAGACCTCCAGCGTCGCTTCGGTCTGTGAGCGGTAGTCTGCGGAGTGTGACGTCGAACGCGTGCGCGTAGTCACACCACCCTCACTAGTTCGCATTTCAACATTTTAGGTAGACTTCACTTATGGAGACCGAGACGGCCACGCGCTGGCTGACCGATGCGGAGCAGTGCGCCTGGCGCACCCACCTGGAGGTCAACAGGCTGTTGACGTACCAGCTCGAAAGGGATCTGCAGCCGTTCGGGCTGACGATGAACGACTACGAGATCCTGGTGAACCTCTCCGAGTCGGAAGGCTTCCGGCTGCGGATGAGCGACCTCGCGGCCGCCACCCTCCAGTCCAAGAGCCGGCTCTCGCACCAGATCACCCGCATGGCGAACGCGGACCTGGTCCGGCGCGAGAACTGCGAGTCCGACCGCCGAGGACTGTTCGCCGTCCTCACCGAGCATGGCATGGAGACGATGAAGAAGGTCGCCCCGCACCACGTGGCGTCCGTACGCAGGCACTTCATGGACCTGCTGTCCCCGGAGGCCCTGGAGGAGCTGCACAAGTCGCTGCGGCCGATCGCGGAGCATCTGCGGGGGCAGCGGGGTAAGCCGTAACGCTCCGCCGGGTTCCCCGCGCCCTTCCGCGGCGCGGGCCCGCCTGGCGCACGGAGAGGAGTCCCGCCGCCACCGCCACCGTCCCCGACAGGGCGAAGCACAGGCCCAGAGGCAGGTGGCCCACAAGAAGGCCCACTCCCGCGGTGCCGCCCGAGCTTCCGGCGTTCACCGCCGTGTTGACCCAGGCACCGGCCTGGGTACGGCGGCCGGGCGGGGCCGCCTCGTCGGCGATCAGGTAGGACGTGGTGAGAGCCGGGGCGACGAAGAAGCCGGCACAGGCCACCGCGACGGTCAGGGTGCCGAGGCCGGGAGCGAGGCCCGCGCCCAGCAGGGCGAGGCCCAGGCCGCCGGCCAGCAGCGGCAGGCGTACCCGTGCGGGTGTGCGCCAGTCCACGGCTCCGTTCAGGACGCCGCCCAGGGCGCTGCCCAGCGACAGTGCGGCGAGCACCCAGGCCACCACGTCGTTCCCGTGATGGCTCTGTGCGGCGAAGGCCATGACCAGAAGTTCGACGGCTCCCACGGACAGGCCGACACCCGCCGCGACGACGACGGGTTGCAGGAGCGCAGGCCCGCCGCGGAAGCGGTGCCCCGGGCGCGCGGTCGGCTTCGTGACAGCCGGACGTACGCCCGCCACGGCCGGCGACAGGACGAAGGCGAGCGTTCCGGCCCACACCAGCAGGGCGCAGAGCGCGAGCGCGGCGGCCGGCGGTGCGAACCGGACGACCGCGCCCACCAGCAGCGGACCCGAGACGAAGAGGATCTCCTCGGCGATCCCGTCCAGGGTCTCCAACGGTGCGGCGATTGCCTTGGTGGAGCTACGGAAGGCTGATTCCGGCTCGGGCGTAACAATATGGACTGCCTCTCGTTCTACCCGACATACACGCCGCGTGCTTGAAATGCGCGCGGTCCCCGCCACTGGCATCGTGCTTCACCTGCGGTGATCGGTTCAGCGTCCGGCGGGGCAGCGATCCCAGGGTGTGCCCGACCCAAAAGAGCCGGGCACAGTCCAGACGCTGGCACCGCGTCACCGCCAGTGACGCCGCACACGGGCTCTACCCAAGGATCGGCCCGGACTCCTCCGCGCTCGTTACCGCTTCCACCCCTCGGGGCCACGCGATAACCCAGGATCCTTAAGAGTTCCAGAGACGCTGTACGCCCGCTGCAGGACCCGCTTGTCCTCGATGACCTCGCCCCACGGTGCGCGCACCGTGGGGCCGAGAGGCGGCGTGCAGGCGCCCGCGGCGAGGGCGCAGAGTGCGGGTGCCGGTGTTCCGGGCCGCCAGGCCGCTGTCGCGAGGGCCGCGTGAACGGCCTCGTCCTCAAACGCCGGACGGGCTGAAGCTGCCGACCGGAGTGGAGGCCTTTGAGGGGCTCGGGGAACTGCGCGACCAGCCCCCACCCACCCGCAGCCGAAGAACACACCCGGGGGGTCCGAGAGCGGAGCCGAGCCCCCAGGTTCGGGATGGGTCGGGTAGGGGCGGCGGGGGCGAGGAAACCCCTGTCTCAGGCCTCCGTCAGGCCCTCGACCAACGAGTCCGCCGCCCGGTAAGGATCCAGCTCCCCCGCCACGATCCGCTCCGCGAGCGCGCTGAGGCGGCGATCACCATGAAGGTCGCCGATGCGCTGCCGCAGTGCCGTGACGGCGATCGTCTCGACCTCCTGGGAGGCCCGGGCGAGGCGCCGCTCGGCCAGTACGCCGTGCTCCTCCATCCAGGCGTGGTGCTTCTCGAGGGCCTCGACGACCTCGTCGATGCCCTCACCCCGCGCCGCGACCGTCTTGACGATCGGCGGCCGCCAGTCGCCGGGCCCCCGGGATTCGCCCAGCCCGAGCATGTGGTTCAGCTCGCGCGCGGTCGCGTCGGCACCGTCCCGGTCGGCCTTGTTCACCACGTACACGTCGCCGATCTCCAGGATTCCGGCCTTCGCCGCCTGGATGCCGTCGCCCATGCCGGGGGCCAGCAGGACCACCGAGGTGTCCGCCTGGGAGGCGATCTCCACCTCCGACTGGCCCACGCCGACCGTCTCCACCAGGATCACGTCACAGCCCGCCGCGTCCAGGACGCGGATGGCCTGGGGGGCCGACCAGGCGAGACCGCCCAGGTGGCCCCGGGTGGCCATCGAGCGGATGTAGACGCCGGGGTCGGAGGCGTGCTCGGACATGCGGACGCGGTCGCCGAGCAGCGCGCCTCCGGAGAACGGCGAGGACGGGTCGACGGCCAGGACGCCGACCCGCTTGCCCTGCCGCCGGTACGCCGTCACCAGGGCCGAGGTCGAGGTCGACTTGCCGACGCCCGGGGAGCCGGTGAGCCCGACGACGTACGCGTTGCCGGTCAGCGGGGCCAGCGCCGCCATGACCTCGCGCAACTGCGGGGACGCCCCCTCCACCAGGGAGATCAGCCGGGCCACGGCCCGCGGCCTGCCTTCCCTGGCCTGGGCCACCAGCGAGGAGACGTCCTGCATCACAGCTCCGTTCAGCTCCGTTCAGATCCGTACGCACCGGGGTCGTACGGAAAGGGACAACGGCTTCAGGCCTTGGGTACCCGCACGATCAGCGCGTCACCCTGCCCACCGCCACCGCACAGTGCCGCCGCGCCGACCCCGCCGCCGCGCCGCTTGAGCTCGAGGGCGAGGTGCAGGACGAGGCGGGCGCCGGACATCCCGATCGGGTGACCGAGGGCGATGGCGCCACCGTTGACGTTCACCTTTTCCGTGGATACGCCGAGGTCCTTCATTGACTGCACGGCGACCGCGGCGAACGCCTCGTTGATCTCGATCAGATCGAGGTCGGAGACGTCGAGGCCCTCCTTCTTCAGGGCGTGCAGGATCGCGTTCGAGGGCTGGGACTGGAGGGAGTTGTCCGGACCCGCGACGTTCCCGTGCGCGCCGATCTCGGCGATCCACTGGAGACCGAGCTCCTGCGCCTTGGTCTTGCTCATCACGACCACGGCCGCGGCGCCGTCGGAGATCTGCGACGAGGTGCCCGCCGTGATCGTGCCGTCCCGGGTGAAGGCGGGGCGCAGCTTGGCCAGCGACTCCGCCGTGGTCTCGGCGCGGATGCCCTCGTCCTTGCTGAAGACGACGGGCTCGCCCTTGCGCTGCGGAATCTCCACGGGCGTGATCTCCGCCTCGAAGATGCCGTTCTTCTGGGCGGTGGCCGCGCGCTGGTGCGAGAGGGCCGCGATCTCGTCCTGCTCCGGTCGGGCGATGCCCAGGCGCGTGTTGTGCTTCTCCGTCGACTCGCCCATGGCGATGTTCTCGAAGGCGTCGGTGAGACCGTCGTACGCCATGGCATCGAGCATCTCGATCGCGCCGTACTTGTAGCCCTCGCGGGACTTGGGGAGCAGGTGGGGCGCGTTCGTCATGGACTCCTGGCCGCCCGCGACCACGATGTCGAATTCACCCGCGCGGATCAGCTGGTCCGCGAGTGCGATGGCGTCGAGGCCGGACAGACACACCTTGTTGATCGTGAGCGCCGGGACACTCATCGGGATGCCCGCCTTGACCGCGGCCTGGCGTGCCGGGATCTGCCCTGCCCCGGCCTGCAACACCTGGCCCATGATCACGTACTGCACCTGGTCGCCGCCGATCCCCGCACGGTCGAGGGCGGCCTTGATCGCGAAGCCTCCGAGGTCGGCCCCGGAGAAGGACTTCAGCGAGCCCAGCAACCGTCCCATGGGCGTTCGGGCGCCCGCGACGATCACCGAGGTACTGCTGTTCGTTCCAGACATGAGGTGCGATCCCCTTACCGGCTGCACAGCCGAGGAGTGAACGAGGGTTTACTTGAATGTACTGAGCGGTAGGCCACCCGTCATCCGGCAGTCAGTGTGATCGCGCGCACGTTGCGTAACCGCCGTATGAGCGCTGCACTGACTCCATGCTGACGCGAATCGACCACATCGGTATCGCCTGCTTCGACCTCGACGCGACTGTCGAGTTCTACCGGGCGACGTACGGCTTCGAGGTCTACCACTCCGAGGTCAACGAGGAGCAGGGCGTGCGCGAGGCCATGCTCAAGATCAATGAGACGTCCGACGGCGGCGCCTCCTACCTCCAGCTCCTGGAGCCGACCCGCGAGGACTCGGCCGTCGGGAAGTGGCTGGCGAAGAACGGGGAAGGCGTCCATCACATCGCGTTCGGTACGGCGGACGTCGATGCCGATGCCGCCGATATCAGGGAAAAAGGCGTACGAGTCCTCTATGACGAGCCCCGGCGCGGCTCCATGGGCTCCCGAATCACGTTCCTTCACCCCAAGGATTGCCACGGTGTCCTGACAGAACTGGTCACTTCGGCGGCTGTTGAGTCACCTGAGCACTGACCTCCGTATATCTGGGCCGGTAGGGTTGGGGGCGGCCGCTGCCTTTTCGGGGCGGCCCAGGGCCTGTCCGGCGACGGGCCCTGAGGTCATGCCGTCCTGGGGGCGGTGTGGTCAAGGGCCGGGGTCCAGGTTTCGGGGGACGAGCGTCGGGGCGACAGCCCGTGCTCCGCTGTTGATCTGACACCATTCCCCGGGGGCCCCGTTCGGCGGATGGACGGGGTTCGTTTGGAGAGACTTGCGACCAGGGGACGGATGGGACCGCGCAGTGCGGGGCTACGAACGCCAGGAGCGAGAGCCGGCGGCTGACGTCGACCACCTCTCTCGGTTCGAGGCCGAGATGGAACGGCTGAAGACCGAGCGGGAGAAGGCCGTCCAGCACGCCGAGGACCTCGGCTATCAGGTCGAGGTGCTGCGCGCCAAGCTGCACGAGGCGCGCCGCAGTCTGGCGACCCGGCCTGCCTACGAGAGCGGTGGCGACCTCGGCTATCAGGCCGAGCAATTGCTCCGTAATGCCCAGATCCAGGCCGATCAGCTGCGCGCCGACGCCGAGCGCGAGATGAGCCAGGCCCGGGCGCAGACGCAGCGCATCCTCCAGGAGCACGCCGAGCAGGCCGCCCGGCTGCAGGCCGAGCTGCACCAGGAGGCGGTCGCGCGCCGCCAGCAGCTCGACCAGGAGCTCGCCGAGCGCCGTCAGACCGTCGAGTCGCACGTCAACGAGAACGTGGCGTGGGCCGAGCAGCTGCGCGCCCGCAGCGAGCAGCAGGCCCGCCGGCTCCTGGAGGAGTCGCGCACGGAGGCGGACCAGGCGCTGAGTGCCGCCCGCGCGGAGGCCGAGCGGATCGCCGCCGAGGCCCGCCAGCGGCTCACGAACGACGCCGAGTCGGCCCGCTCGGAGGCCGAGGCGCTGCTGCGCCGGGCACGCACGGACGCCGAGCGGCTGCTGAACGCCGCGTCGATGCAGGCCCAGGAGGCCACCGACCACGCCGAGCAGCTGCGCAGCTCCACCGCGAACGAGTCGGACAGCGCCCGCCGCCAGGCCACCGAGCTGAGCCGGGCCGCCGAGCAGCGCATGACGGAGGCCGAGTCGGCGCTGCGCGAGGCGCGGAGCGAGGCCGACAAGGTCGTCGCCGAGGCGAAGGAGGCCGCGGCCAAGGCTCTGGCGAGCGCCGAGTCGGCGAACGAGCAGCGCACGCGGACGGCGAAGGAGCAGGTCGCCCGGCTGGTCAGCGAGGCCACCAAGGAGGCCGAGACCACCAAGTCCGACGCCGAGCAGGCCGTCGCGGACGCCAAGGCCAAGGCCGAGAAGATCGTCGCGGAGGCCGAGGAGACCGCGCGCAGCCTCACCGCCGAGGAGACCGCCTCCCAGCTCTCCAAGGCGGCCCGTACGGCCGAGGACGTCCTCAACAAGGCGTCCGAGGACGCCAAGGCGACCAGGAAGGCCGCGGCCGAGGAGGCCGAGCGGATCCGCACCGAGGCGGAGACCGAGGCGGACAGGCTGCGTGCCGAGGCGCACGACATCGCCGAGCAGCTCAAGGGCACGGCGAAGGACGACACCAAGGAGTACCGCGCCAAGACCGTCGAGCTGCAGGAGGAGGCGCGCCGGCTGCGCGGCGAGGCCGAGCAGCTGCGCTCCGACGCGAACGCCGAGGGCGAGCGGATCCGCTCCGAGGCCCGGCGCGAGGCCGTCCAGCAGATCGAGGAGGCGGCCAAGACCGCCGAAGAGCTGCTCGCGAAGGCCAAGGCGGACGCGGACGAGTTCCGGAACACGGCCACCAGCGACAGCGAGCGGGTACGCACCGAGGCCATCGAGCGTGCCACGACGCTGCGCCGCCAGGCCGAGGAGACCCTGGAGCGCACGCGCAAGGAGGCCGAGCGCAACCGCGAAGAGGCCGTCGAGCTCTCCGAGACGATCAAGGCGGAGGCCGAGCGGGCCGCCGAGGCGCTGCGCGAGGAGACCGAACGCGCCATAGCGGCCCGTCGCACGGAGGCCTCCGAGGAGCTGACCCGGCTGCACACCGAGGCCGAGCATCGGCTCACCTCGGCGGAGCAGGCGCTGAGCGACGCTCGGGCGGACGCCGAGCGGATCCGCCGCGAGGCCGCCGAGGAGAGCGACCGGCTGCGTTCCGAGGCCGCCGAGCGGATCCGTACGCTGCAGGCGCAGGCCGAGGCGGAGGCGGAGCGGCTGCGCAACGAGGCCGCCGCGGACGCCTCCGCGTCGCGCGCCGAGGGCGAGAACATCGCCGTACGACTGCGGTCGGAGGCCGCGGCGGAGGCCGAGCGGCTGAAGTCGGAGGCCCAGGACAGCGCCGACCGGGTACGGGCGGAGGCCCAGGCCGCGGCCGAGCGGCTGGCGACCGAGGGCGCGGAGACGCTGGCCGCCGCCCAGGAGGAGGCCGCCCGGCGCCGCCGCGAGGCCGAGGAACTCCTCGGTTCCGCGCGCCAGGAGGCCGACCAGGAGCGCGAGCGGGCCCGCGAGCAGAGCGAGGAGCTCCTCGCCTCCGCGCGCAACCGTGTCGACGAGGCCCAGGCCGAGGCCGTACGGCTGGTCGAGGAGGCCGACCGGCGCGCGACCGAGATGGTCTCCAGCGCCGAACAGACCGCGCAGCAGGTGCGCGACTCCGTGACGGGGCTGCACGAGCAGGCCCAGGAGGAGATCACCGGTCTGCGCAGCGCCGCCGAGCACGCTGCGGACCGCACCAGGACCGAGGCGCAGGAGGAGGCGGATCGGGTCCGCGCCGACGCCTACGCGGAGCGGGAGCGGGCCGCCGAGGACGCGAGCCGTATCCGGCGCGAGGCGGCCGAGGAGACGGACGCCGCCAAGTCCCTCGCGGAGCGCACGGTCTCGGAGGCGATCGCCGAGTCCGAGCGGCTGCGTTCGAAAGCCTCCGAGCACGCCCAGCGGGTGCGCGCCGAGGCCTCCGACGCCATCGCCAACGCCGAGCAGGACGCTTCGCGCAGCCGCGCCGAGGCCCGGGAGGACGCGAACCGGATCCGTTCGGACGCGGCCACGCAGGCGGACACGCTCATCAATGAGGCGCGCTCCGAGGCGGAGCGGCTGACGAACGAGACGAACGCCGAGGCCGAGCGCGTACGCGCGGAGTCCGTGGCCAAGGCCGAGCGGCGCATCTCGGATGCGACCGGGGACGCGGAGCGGCTGCGCGCCGAGGCCGCGGAGACGGTCGGTTCCGCGCAGCAGCACGCCGAGCGGATCCGCAGCGAGTCCGAGCGCCTCAAGGCCGAGGCGGAAGCGGAGGCGGAGCGGCTCACGTCCGGCGCCCGCGAGGAGGCGGACCGGACGCTGGACGCGGCGCGCCAGGAGGCCAACAAGCGGCGCTCCGAGGCGGCCGAGCAGGTCGACACCCTCATCTCGGAGACGGCGTCCGAGGCGGACAAGCTGCTCGCCGAGGCGCAGCAGAGCGCGCAGAAGACCACGGCGGACGCCGAGTCCCAGGCCGACACGATGGTGGGCGCGGCGCGCAACGAGGCCGAGCGGCTGGTCTCCGAGGCGACCGTCGAGGGCAACACCCTGGTGGAGCGCTCCCGTGCGGACGCGGACGAGCTGCTGATCGGCGCGCGCCGGGACGCGACCGCCATAAGGGAGCGGGCGGAGGAGCTGCGCGACCGCATCACCACCGAGATCGAGGCACTCCACGAGCGGGCCCGGCGTGAGTCGGCCGAGACGATGAAGACGGCCGGCGAGCGCTGCGACGCGCTGGTGCGGGCCGCCGAGGACCAGCTCGCCGAGGCCGAGGCGAAGGCGAAGGACCTGGTCTCGGAGGCCAATTCCGAGGCGAGCAAGGTCCGTATCGCCGCGGTCAAGAAGGCCGAGGGGCTCCTCAAGGAGGCCGAGCAGAAGAAGAGCTCGCTCATCGCCGAGGCGACGGAGATCAAGGCCGAGGCCATCCGCGAGGCGCGGGCCGCGGTCGAGGAGGGCAAGCGCGAGCTCGAGGTGCTGATCCGCCGGCGCGAGGACATCAACGCCGAGATCTCCCGTGTCCAGGACGTCCTGGAGGCGTTGGAGTCCTTTGAGGCCCCGTCCGCGGGCAAGGACGGTGGGGTCAAAGCGGGCGCTGCCGCCGGCGCAACTCGTTCGGGTGGCAAGTCATCAGAGGGATAGCCAGAACCACCCATTCCGTGCTTTGTGCGGATCTTTGCCACAGGTTCTGGCAAGCCCTCTGACAGTTAGCCACCCAAAAGGAGTCTCATTCTCCAGATCAAACACGTATCCGCTCGATGACACACCGCTTTGGCCCCTAGGATTCCCCTTATCACCTCACCGGTCTCATTCGACAGGAACCCCATGAGCGACACTTCCCCCTACGGCTTCGAGCTTGTGCGGCGTGGGTACGACCGCGCTCAGGTGGACGAACGCATTTCGAAGCTCGTCTCCGACCGTGACAGCGCTCTGGCCCGTATCACTGCTCTCGAGAAGCGCATCGAGGAGCTCCACCTCGAGACGCAGAACGCCCAGGCCCAGGTCAGCGACGCGGAGCCGTCGTACGCGGGTCTCGGCGCGCGCGTCGAGAAGATCCTCCGCCTCGCCGAGGAGGAGGCGAAGGATCTGCGCGAGGAGGCCCGTCGCGCGTCCGAGCAGCACCGTGAGCTCGCCGAATCGGCCGCCCAGCAGGTCCGCAACGACGCGGAGTCGTTCGCCGCGGACCGCAAGTCCAAGGCGGAGGACGAGGGCGTCCGGATCGTCGAGAAGGCCAAGAGCGACGCCTCGCAGCTGCGCCAGGAGGCGCAGAAGGACGCGCAGTCCAAGCGCGAGGAGGCGGACGCCCTCTTCGAGGAGACCCGCGCCAAGGCCGCGCAGGCCGCCGCCGACTTCGAGACGAACCTCGCCAAGCGCCGCGAGCAGTCCGAGCGTGACCTGGCGTCGCGTCAGGCCAAGGCCGAGAAGCGCCTCGCGGAGATCGAGCACCGCGCGGAGCAGCTGCGCCTGGAGGCGGAGAAGCTGCGCACGGACGCCGAGCGCCGCGCCCGCCAGACGGTGGAGACGGCCCAGCGCCAGGCCGAGGACATCGTGGCCGACGCGAACGCCAAGGCCGACCGCATCCGCTCGGAATCCGAGCGCGAGCTGGCGGCGCTGACGAACCGTCGCGACTCGATCAACGCGCAGCTCACGAACGTCCGCGAGATGCTCGCGACGCTCACGGGCGCCGCGGTGGCCGCCACGAGCACGCCGGCCGAGGACGAGCCGATCTCCCGCGGGGTTCCGGCCCAGCAGACCCGGTAGTTCCGGTCCAGTTCCTGGTATCGGCTCCGGCCCGCACCCCTCCTCGGGATGCGGGCCGTTGTCGTGCCCCGAAAGGGGCGCGGGGCTGTGACATTTCGCGGCTGGGCCGCGTGGGCGCGACAAGCCACGATGGCGCAGCGGTCGGAGACCGGTGAACAGGCGGCGAACACGCTCCCGCCCAAGTGGCACAGCCCCGGACCCCGTCCTACCGTGGCCGCATGATCGAGCTCGAGGGGCTGACCAAGCGGTACGGCGAGAAGGTGGCGGTCAACCATCTGACCTTCACCGTCAGACCCGGCATCGTGACGGGGTTCCTCGGTCCGAACGGCGCGGGCAAGTCCACGACGATGCGAATGATGCTCGGCCTCGACCGCCCCACCGCGGGCGACGTACGCATCGACGGGAAGCACTACGACCACCTCAAGGACCCGTTGAAGTACATCGGCGCCCTGCTGGACGCCAAGGCCATGCACGGTGGCCGCAGTGCCTTCAACCACCTCCTCTGTCTCGCCCAGAGCAACGGCATCCCCAGGGCACGGGTGGACGAGGTCCTGGACACCGTGGGCCTCACCTCGGTGGCCAGGAAGAAGGCCAAGGGCTTCTCGCTCGGCATGGGTCAACGACTCGGCATCGCGGCCGCGCTCCTCGGCGACCCGCGGATCCTGATGTTCGACGAGCCGGTCAACGGCCTCGACCCCGAAGGCATCCACTGGATCCGCAACCTGATGAAGTCGCTGGCCGGCCAGGGCCGTACGGTCTTCGTGTCGAGTCATCTGATGAGCGAGATGGCGCTGACCGCGGACCACCTCGTCGTCATCGGCCAGGGACGTCTCCTCGCCGACACCTCCATGGCCGACTTCATCGCGCAGAACTCGCGGTCGTACGTCCGTATCCGCTCCCCCCAGCGCGAGCGGCTGCTCGACGTCCTGCACGGGGCGGGGATCACGGTCGTCGAGGCCGGCAGCGGGACGCTGGAGGTGGACGGCCCGAAGTCCGAGCACATCGGTGAGCTGGCCGCGCAGCACCAGCTCGTGCTGCACGAGCTGAGCCCTCAGCAGGCCTCCCTGGAGGAGGCGTTCATGCAGCTCACCGCGGAGTCGGTGGAGTACCACGCGCACACCGAGGCCCCGTCCCAGCAGTGGGGCGGCGGCTGGGACAAGGAGACCTGAGCATGGCGGCGACCCAGGTCCTCAAGTCCGAGTGGACCAAGATCCGGTCCGTCGCGTCCACCGTGTGGACGCTCAGCCTCGCCGCGGTGGTCACCATCGCGCTCGGCATCCTGATCTCCCTGCTATCGAAGAACGAGTTCGACAAGATGGGCGACAGGGACCGGCTCTCCTTCGACCCGACGTTCATCAGCTTCGCGGGGATGACCCTCGGTCAGCTCGCGATGATCGTGTTCGGGGTGCTCGTGGTCGGCAACGAGTACAGCACCGGCATGATCCGCACCTCGCTGGCCGCGGTCCCGCAGCGCGGCACGTTCCTCTTCAGCAAGGTCGCGGTGGCGGCGGGGCTCGCCCTCGCCGTCGGCATGATCACCAGCTTCATCGCCTTCTTCCTGGGGCAGGCGGCGCTCGGCACGCACAGCGCGTCGATCGGCGACCCCGGAGTGCTGCGCGCGGTGCTCGGCGGCGGCCTCTACATGACGTTGATCGCGGTCTTCTCGATGGGCGTCGCGACGATGCTGCGCAGCCCGATGCTCTCGCTCGGCATCCTGATGCCGTTCTTCTTCCTGATCTCCAACATCCTCGGCGCGGTGTCCGCGACCAAGAAGATCGGCCGCTATCTGCCCGACCAGGCCGGCAGCAAGATCATGCGAGTGGTGACCCCGATCGGCGACGACACCCCGTACGGACCCTGGGGCGGCCTCGCGATCATGGTGCTGTGGGTGGTCGCGGCGCTCCTCGGGGGTTATCTGGTGCTGAAGAGGCGGGACGCCTAAACACTCAGGGCCCGGGGTTCTCGCCGTTCGGGTGGGGTTCCAGGGCGTCGAAGTCCGTCCAGCCCTCCCAGCGCCATACGTCCTTGTCCAGGTCGGGCTGGAGCGACACGAAGCGGCCGAGTTCGAACTCGCCCGCCTCCAGGTCGAACCAGCGCTCGTCGGCGACCTCGGTGCCCAGGCCCACGGTCCGCGCCGTCAGCCGCACGAGGAGCTTGACTCCGTACGAGCCGGACAGGTCCTTGCCCTGGATGCGCCGGAACGGCAGTGCGGCCACCGGCGCCAGGCCCTCCGGGGCACAAAAAAACCGGCCGCGAGCCAGGCCAACCCGCTGGGCGGGCTCGACTGGCTCGCGGCCGAGGACCTTCAGCCACTGCTTTTGGAGCTCTCTCCGTCGAATTGACCGGAGACTCTCCCCTGGATCGCTCCGGGGAGTTTGACGGCGCTTATGTCCGTCCGGCGATGATCCTCCCGACCGCCGAGCGGGTGCGAGAACCCCGCTTTGCTCCAGCAGCTTGGCTATCACTGCTGGATGGCCGCGCTATAGCAGAGAGCGGCAGCTCGGGGCCTCCGCCTGGACGGCTGTACGACAGACAGACCATGACGACGAAGGACCGAAGTGTCGCAGACGAGCTGAGGTTTCCTGGGAGTTCCCGGTGTGCTCGGATCCCCCTGGAAAGCGGCCCGTTGCACTGAGCAGGGTATGGACTCCTGCCAATGGGCCACATGCCGTCGCCGCTGGGTACGGTACGGGTGCTCATCGTGTGCGGTACCTGCCGCCTGCACCATCGCTGGCCGCGACGGTTCGGAAACTGGGGTAGCCGCCCCGCCGGACACTTTCCGCCCGGTGTGGACCCAGGCGGGGCGGGGACCCCGCGTCGCTTTCCTGGGCACGGGGCGGATTCTCAATGAGGCCGGAAATGCTCCAACCCTCGACACCACGCACGCTACCGCGTCCACAATTGTGCTCCGCCACCCCAGCGGAAACACTCACCGGAAAGTGTCGCGGCCTTCCGGTTCCGCCACACCAAACGAGAAGGCCTGATAAGTAGCTACGCCCATGAAGCCGAACAACCCGCCCCGCAGAACCCTCGAGGCGCTGGGACTGGACGACGTGCCCGCCAAGCAGCCGCTCACCTACCCCGGCCGTCCCACCACCGAACCCTCGCTGCTGACCGGCGGCGAACTGCTCCAGCTCGACGTACGGCCGCTGCGGCTCGGCGAGTGGTACGTGGAGGAGCGCCAGGAGCAGCAGCGGCTCGACGAGGCGCTCGCCGACCTCGGCCAGGTCGGCACCGGGCACCGCTACCCGGTGATCGCCGTCGGCTCCAACGCCTCCCCCGGCCAGGTCGCCCACAAGCTGACCCGGCTCGGTATCCCGGCGACGGTGCCGATGGTGCCGGTGCGGGTGCGCGGCATCGGGGTGGGCTGCTCGGGGCACATCAGTCCGGCGGGGTACGTGGCGGGGACGCCGTACGTCGACCCGCGCGCTGAGACCACGCTCGTCGTCACCTGGCTGGACTCGACGCAGCTGAAGGCGGTCGACGACACCGAGTTCCCCGACTACCGGCGGGCGATACTCCCGGGCGACGCCTTCGCGATGACGATGCCCTCGGGGGAGCGGCTCGGCGGCGCGTACATCTACTTCAGCGCGCACGGGGTGCTCGCCGACCCGGCCACCGAGCAGCCGCGTCCGGGCGGCGGCGACCAGGCGGAGCTGCTCGCCGCGCTGCTGGCCGGCTCCGCGCGGCTGCGTGAGCTGCTCGGCCCCGACCCTGCCAGCTGGGTCCGGCGCGCCGGAGCCGACCGCGCGCTGCGCGAGCGGGGCACGCTCGTCTTCGGTGAGGAGGGCTGGGTACTGCCGCAGACGGACTTCCTGCCGTACGTCGACGACACGGCCGAGCTGCGGCTGTACGACGACCTGCCGCCGCTGGACGGCTCGCTCCCCCGTCGGGCGTGAAGGGTGCGTTTCCGGCCTGACCAGGCACGACGGGTACCTGACAAAGGCTAGGGGCGCGGGTAAGGCTCCAGGTGAGACCCTTACCTCACCCGCCCCTCGCGTGACCTGCACATTTTTACTTTCTCTTGAGTGGAACCGTCAGCGCCCCGATATTCTCCTAACCCTTACGGGGGCGTGCGCCCCGACGTCCTGAACCTTTCGATGGGTGCGGAGAATGATCGAGGCAGTCGGCCTGACGAAGCGCTACGGCGCCAAGACAGCCGTGTACAACCTTTCCTTCCAGGTGCGGCCGGGTGCCGTCACCGGCTTCCTCGGGCCCAACGGCTCGGGCAAGTCGACAACGATGCGGATGATCCTCGGCCTCGACAACCCCACCTCGGGGCAGGTCACCATCGGCGGCTTCCCCTACCGCAAGCTGCCCAACGCGCCCCGCCAGGTCGGCGCGCTCCTCGACGCCAAGGCCGTGCACGGCGGTCGGCACGCCCGCAACCACCTGCTCTGCCTCGCCCAGCTGTCGGGCATCCCGGCCCGCCGGGTGGACGAGGTACTCGGCGTGGTCGGGCTCCAGGACGTGGCCAAGAAGCGCTCCAAGGGCTTCTCGCTCGGCATGGGACAGCGGCTCGGCATCGCGGCCGCGCTCCTCGGGGACCCTCAGGTGCTGCTCTTCGACGAGCCGGTCAACGGCCTCGACCCCGAGGGCATCCTCTGGGTCCGCAACCTGATGAAGGCGCTCGCGGCGGAGGGCCGCACGGTCTTCGTCTCCTCGCACCTGATGAGCGAGATGGCGCTGACCGCCGACCACCTGATCGTGATCGGCCGCGGTCAGCTGCTCGCCGACCAGAACATCAAGGACTTCATCTCGCACAACTCGGCCGACTTCGCCCGGGTCCGCACCCCGGAGACCGAGCCGCAGCAGCGCGAGAAGCTGACCGCCGCGCTCACCGAGGCGGGCGGCCAGGTGCTGCCCGAGCAGGACGGCGCGCTGCGCGTGATGGGCCTGCCGCTGCCCCGTATCAGCGACCTCGCGCACTCCGCCGACGTACGCCTGTGGGAGCTCTCTCCGCATCAGGCCTCGCTGGAGGAGGCGTACATGCGGATGACGCAGGGCGCCGTCGACTACCGCTCGACCATCGACCAGAAGGCCGGGCTCCAGCAGGAGCTGCCGCCGGGTGCCATGCCGCCGCCGCAGCTGCCGGTCGCGGGCCAGGGCCAGCCCGGCTGGTACGCACCGCCGCCGCCCCAGCAGGGCGGGCAGCCGTTCGCGATGCCGCAGGGCGCCCCACAGGCGGGTCCCTACGGCGCTCCGGGCACCCCGGGTGCGCCGGGTTCCGCGGACGTCAACCCGTACGCCCAGCCCTCGCCGCAGACCCCCGCGCAGCCGCCCGCCGCGCTCCCGGCGCCCGCCGCGCCCGCCGCCGCCGACCTGACCAAGCCCGAGGACGCCCGATGAGCACGCCCCCGCCCCCGATGCCGCAGCAGACCGCCGGGGCCCCCGTCTGGCAGGCGGCGCCCGGCACGGCGTACAGCTCGCCGATCCCGGTCACCCGCACCCACCTCGGCCACGCGCTCGCCTCCGAGTGGACGAAGATCAAGTCGGTGCGCTCCACGCTGTGGACGCTCGGCACCTTCGTGCTCCTGGTGGTCGGCATCGGCTTCCTGGTCGCCGCGCAGACCCAGGACTCCGACTTCGGCGACGTGCCGTACACGGTCCCGGCCTTCTTCGGGCTGATCCTGGGCCAGATCTGCCTGATCACGCTGGGCGTCCTCGTCGTCTCCTCCGAGTACGGCACGGGCATGATCCGGACGACGTTCACGGCCTCGCCGCAGCGCCACCGGGTGCTCACCGCCAAGCTGATCATCTTCTTCGCGGTGGCGTTCACAGTCTCCGCGCTCTCCATAGGCCTGGTCGGCCTCATGACCTCGGCCATGCACGGCGGTTCCTCGAACGTCTCGTGGGGCGGCACGGTCATCAAGGGCGCGCTGTACGTCTCGCTGCTCGGCGTCCTGTCGCTCGCGGTGGGCTCGATGCTGCGGCACTCGGCGGGCGCGATCACCACGATGCTCGGCGTCGTGCTGGTACCCGCGATCATGCCCGCGTTCCTGATGATGTCCCAGAGCATGCGCACGATCGGCGAGAAAATGCAGGAGTACGCCGCTCCCAACGCCCTCGCCAAGGTCTTCGAGCTGGACAGCGAGAACGGAGGCGGCGGCGCACAGCTCGGCCTGCTCGCCGGAGTGACGGCGGCGGCGATCGCCGGCGCGTACCTACTGCTGGAGCGCCGGGACGTGTGAGGCCGCTCCCACCTGAAGTCGCCTAGAACTTCGGCGCGTTACGGGGCCGCTGCACCCTCGAGGTGCGGCGGTCCTTCGCGTTCCAGCAGGCCTTGTGCCAGTGGCGGCGGTCGTCGACGCCCGAGTGCTCCGGCCAGGCCACCACGTGCGGAACGCCGGAGGGGATCATCTGGTCGCAGCCCGGGCAGCGATAGGTCTTGCCCTCGGCGCTGGCGCCCGCCACATGACGCACGCTCCACTCCTCGCCCTGCCAGCTCTCCGTGGACTGCCAGCCGCCGTACCTCCCGGAGCGGTCGTCCTCCGCGCTCCGGCCGGAGGAGTCGGAACCCTTGGGACGGTTGCGACGCGGGGACACAGGACACCTCACGGAGCTATACAGGGAGCAGGGGCTTCTCCAGCCTACGCGGCGCGCACAGGGGTAGTCGTACTCCGCCAACCCCCTCAGATCGCCCTCCCGTCGACTCATTCTGCAGACAATCCGCAAATCCCTCCGACAGGCCGTGTCCTCGGCACGTGTCGGGCGGTTATGCCGGTGGGGGAGCTCCGCGTCGGAGCCGAGGAAGCAGGAAAGCACCATGCACGTTGGAAGTTTTGTACTGGCGGCCCAGTTCCCGGGCCAGGGCCAGGGGGAGGCCCTGCACCGGGCGGTGCGCACGGCCGAGGTCGCCGAGGAGTCCGGGCTCGACGCGGTGTGGCTGGCCGAGCACCACTTCGTACCGTACGGGACGTGCCCGTCGGCGGTCACCCTCGCCGCCCTGCTGCTGGGCCGCACCAGCCGCATCCGCGTCGGTACGGCGGTGAGCGTACTGCCCACCGTCCACCCCGTCTCCCTCGGCGAGCAGGCCGCGCTGCTGCACGTGACGTCCGGCGGCCGTTTCACGCTGGGCGTGGGGCGGGGCGGACCCTGGGTGGACCTGGAGGTCTTCGGCTCGGGACTCGAGGCGTACGAGAAGGGGTTCCCGGAATCACTGGATCTGCTGGTGCGCTGGCTGCGCGAGCCGTCCGTGGAAGGGCGCGGCGAGCGGTTCAGGTTCCGTGAAGTGCCCGTCGTGCCCCGGCCGTCGGAGGCGCTGAGCTGCTCCCCCGGCCCCGAGGTCGTCGTCGCCTGCACCTCACCGGCGAGCGTACGGCTCGCCGCCGAGCGGGGACTACCGATGCTCCTCGGCATGCATGTCGGTGACGAGGAGAAGGCCGAAATGGTGTCCCTGTGGCGACAGTTGGCGCGTGTGGCGGGCCGTTCGACGGACGAGATTCTCGGCGCGGCCCATGTCTCGGCCGGCGTCTGTCAGATCGCGGACCGTCGCACCGACGCCGTCGAGACGCTCCTCAAGGCGATGCCGGGCTGGCTGAGGCAGGGGCTGGAGGCGCATGTGACGGTCGACGGCCGCGCCCGCGCGATGCGGGACCCGCTGGCGTACACGGAACTTCTCTGCGGGCTGCACCCGGTGGGCACGCCGCGCCTGTGCGCCGACCGTCTCGCCGCCACCTCGGAGCGCACCGGTATCTCCCGCTTCGCCCTCCTCGTCGAGGGCTCCGGCGATCTGGCGGCCACAGAGGAGAACGTCCACCGGCTCGGCACCGAGGTACTCCCCCACCTCGGCTGAGACGGTTCACCGCGGACGACGTGGGCCCGGGAGAGGGTGCGGGCGCCCTGGGCCCACCGACGCTCTCCAGGGCCCCACAACCGGCTTGTCCCGCCCCGCGGCCCGGACAACTCGGTCTCCCCGACCCGACGCACACACCCACTCACGATCCGCGTCCCGCCGTCGGCCAGGGGACCCGGCGACCCTGGGGGAGCCTGCCGCCCCGTACAAATGCACCTCCCGCGTACGGAGCGGCAAGCAATTCAGCATCAAGGCGTCACGTCAGCAGTCTCGGAACTCCGGCGACTGGTTCAGCAGCTGACTGCGCACCGAGGTGAAGCGTGCCAGCGTGTCGTCCACTGAGGCGTCCAGTGGGAACACCGCCACCCGATGGCAGTTCTGGAAGGCCAGCCGCACACCGAAGTGCCGCTGCAGCGCGCCGCGTATCGCGTCACTCGCGAGCGCACGCAGCAGCTGGCCACGCGCCTGCTCGTCCGGCGGAGGCGTCTGGTTGTCGGCGAAGTTGCCGCCGTCCACCTTCAGCTGAGCCACCAGGGAGCTGATCATCTCCCATGCGTAGGGCAGGGAGGTCCGGACGCAGTCGACGAATTCTGCTTCGTCGACCTCGCCTCGCTCGGCCTTCTCGAGTAGGGCCGGTGAGACGTCGAGCGACATGGGTTCTCCTCTCGCACCCCCAGACCTCGGGGGTTGCCGGACAGGTAAGGGACATTCGCGATGTCCAACACTCTGAGTACACGCATCGCGACCTCCCGTTTATACGGTAAGCAACGTACGGTGACGGCACCAGGAGAATGCCCACATAGCGAACTCTCACTAGGCCCACAATCAGCCACGACCGAACAGGCGTCTTCCAGGGCGAATCGCGTGGACCTCTGCCCGTCGAGTAGCGTTGCGGACCATGCGTCTCGTCATTGCCCGCTGCTCCGTTGACTACGCGGGCCGGCTCACCGCCCATCTCCCGTCGGCCCCCCGTCTCATCCTCGTGAAGGCGGACGGCAGCGTCTCGATCCACGCTGACGACCGGGCCTACAAGCCCCTCAACTGGATGTCGCCGCCCTGCACCCTGAAGGAGGGCTCCGGCGACGAGGAGGGCGTCTGGACCGTCATCAACAAGGCGGGCGAGAAGCTCATCATCACGATGGAGGAAGTCCTCCACGACTCCTCGCACGAACTCGGAGTGGACCCCGGTCTGATCAAGGACGGCGTGGAAGCGCACCTCCAGGAGCTCCTCGCCGACCGCATCGAAACCCTCGGCGAGGGCTACACACTCATCCGCCGCGAGTACATGACGGCCATCGGCCCGGTCGACATCCTGTGCCGCGACGGCGAGGGCCAGACCGTCGCCATCGAGATCAAGCGACGCGGCGAGATCGACGGCGTGGAGCAGCTCACCCGCTACCTGGAGTTGCTCAACCGCGACCCGCACCTCGCGCCGGTCCGCGGCATCTTCGCCGCCCAGGAGATCAAGCCGCAGGCCCGCGTCCTCGCCACGGACCGCGGCATCGGCTGCACGGTCCTGGACTACAACGCGCTGCGCGGCATCGAGGACGACAAGCTGCGGTTGTTCTGATTCGAACGACTTTGACTCAATCGGCCATGTAGTTCGCCGGTCACGAGTGAGGGCCGGGTCCGATGTCGGACCCGGCCCTCACTCGTGTCGCGGTACTCAGATCACCGAGCCACCGGGCGAACCGTCGGCACCACCGCTCGCCGGAACACTCGCGGATCTGCTTTGCGGAGCGCTGGCAGTGGTGCTCGCGGGGACGCTGGAGGCGGGGCCACTGGCGGTGTCGGTGGTCGACGGCGTCGTCGTCGGGGTGGGCGTCGGAGTGGGCGTCGGAGTGGGCGTCGGAGTGGGCGTCGGAGTGGGCGTCGGTGTGTCCGACGGCGTCTGGGTCGGCGTCTTGGACGGAGTCTGCGAGGGCGTCTTGGTCGGCGTCTTCGACGGGGTCTTGGAGGGCGACTTGGACGGCGACGTCGACGTACCGCCTCCGCCTCCCCCCTTCGTCCCACTCGGACTGTCCGAAGGCTGCCGGCTCGTGCTCGTCGGCGGCGTCGGGTCGTCCGAGGTCCCGTACGTGCCGTCGGGGCCCGGATCGGTCGGCGCGGTCACCACGGCCGCGTCGCCGTCGTCCCCACTGCCCTTCTTCGCCTTGTCGGCGCCGAGGCTGCCGTCCTGGCTGCCCTGACTGGCCGAGGGGTTGACGCCGACCTTCTCGGACGGGTTGTCGGTGTTGTTGTTCGAGGTCGCGCCGAGCGTCACCACGGTGCCCAGCACGGCGACGAGGAGCGCGCCCGCGCCCGCGGCCACCAGGTTGCGCCGGGTGCCGGTCACCAGACGGCTGCCGACGCCCACGCGCTTGGACGCCGGGCCCGGTTCGACCCGGTTGGTGACCAGCGTCGAGGGCTCCCCGGCCGGGGCGGACAGTACGAACGCGGCAGGTACGCCACCGGGCGGCGACGCCGACTCCTCGTGCCGCGCGTCGGGCACCTCCTCGCCCGCCGCCGTACGCCCGCCGGGCAGTACGGCCCCGGAGCGGTCGGCGACCAGTGCGAGGGCGCGACGGCCCGCGACGGTGCCACGCTTGTCGACGAGGGCGCCGCGCAGCCCGATGGAGGCCTCCAGCTCGGCACGGGCCCGGTCCAACTCGCCGCCGCAGAGCGCGAGGATCCCCAACTCGTGGTGGAAGTAGGCCTGTTCGCCGACCTCACCAGTGAGCCGGGAGGCCTCGGCACCGAAGTGCAGCGCGCGTTCCCAGGCGTTCCAGTTCAGTCCCGCGGCGAACGCGGGCGCGGCCGTGCGGGCCAGCTGCACGGCTACGCTCTCGTCCTGCTCGTCGGCCGGGGGCGTGGTGAGCGGCACCAGGACGGTGAGAGCGGCGAGCACGGCGTCGGCCTCGGCACAGACCCGCTCCGGGGTGACCGAGGGATGTCCGGCCCACCAGGTGTAGTGCTGGGCCGCGGTGCGGGCCTGCTCCTCCACCCCGTCGGCGTACCCGGCGGCCTCCAGCTGCGCCTGCACACCGGCGGCGAGCCGGTAGCGGGAGCCGACCGGGGAGACCAGCGCGCAGTCCGCCAGTTCGGCGAGCGCGGCGTCGGCGTGGGTGTCGTCCACGAGGGCGGGCAGATGCGTCTGGTGCGGCACCTCACCGCCGAGCGCGATGGCGAAGCGCAGGGTGGCACGGGCCGACCCGCTCAGCCGGGAGGCGAGCAGTGCGGCGGGCGCGGCCCCCTCGGCGAGCGAGGGCAGCGGTACGTCGTGGCCGTCGGCGGCCTCGAAGGGCGCGTCGACCGGCAGGTCGACCGGGGCGTCCTGAAAGACGCCGAAGTCGTCGAAGGCGCTCTCCTTGGCCTGCAGCTGGTCGCGCTGCCGCAGCAGGGCGCCGGCCTGCATGAAGCGCAGCGGCAGGCCCTCGGACTCGAACCAGAGGTCACCCGCCCAGTTCGCCTCCTCCTCGGTCAGCACGCGTCCGACGGTCCGCTCCAGGAGCTCCAGGCCGCCGCTGCGGTCGAGTCCGCCGAGGAAGATCTCTTCGAGGAGGGAGTCGGTGGACGGCGCGGGGACGTCGGGGGTCGCGGCGATGACGAAGGCGCACTCGGGTGTGGCGTCGAGGAGTTCGTCGAGCGCGGTGCCACCGATCTCCACGTCGTCGAGGACGACGACCGCGCCGATCCCGTGGACGAATTCGAGCAGTTCGTCCCGTTCGGGGCGGTACAGGGGCGCGTTGTGAACCGCGGCGAACAGGTCGTACAGCAGGTCGGTCGCCGTGCGCCGGTATCCGGAGAGGCGGACGACGCCGTCGGGGGCGAGGTCCGCGCAGTCGTCGGCGACGGCGTCGAGCAGGCTGGTGCGGCCGGAGCCCGCGGGGCCGGTGAGACGTACGGAACGCCCGCGCGCCAGCAGGCGGACGAGCCGCTCGCGCTCCTCCTGGCGCTCCAGGAGCGGCAGTCGGGGCCGGGCGGGTCCCGGCGGTACGGGCGGCAGGGCGGCGCGAGCCAGTTCGGCGCGCTCGGCCGCGCTGAACTTCGTGGGCCGCTGCGGCCGCTCTCCCGGCGGGCAGACCTCTATCTCACTGCCGTCGACAGGGTTGACGGTGAGCAGGAAGTCGCCCGAGACGAGTTGGACGGTACGGGCGAGTGCGGGTGTGTGCTGGCCCAGGTCGGCGGTGAGCGCATCACGTGGCGGGCGCGAGCGAGGCGCCTGGCCGTCGTTGTCATGGCCGTACTCTTCGGGTCCCCGGTTGTTCGGGTCCATGTTCCAAGCCCCCCAAAAGCGTCGTGTGCGGATCTTGTCGCCGGGAGTCCGGTGACACCCAGGCCCCTCCCGGCCTTGCTGCACACCGCGCTGTCGCTTCTGGTCCGGTGCCCGCTCGTAGGGTTTCGGGTGGCGGGCAGCCGAACCCTAAACCTGCGCACAGTATCTCCGACAGGTCGGGGTACCGCGCCGCCCGAGACGTCACAGTCTCGTGAGGATTGTGCGCGAGGTACGTTTTCGTACGCCGTTTCAGGACGCGTGCGCCGGGTCACACCCGGGGCAGTGACTCGACTCCGATGCCGCCCTCGATCGCGAGGATCCGGTGCAGTCGGGTGGCCACCAGCAGACGCTGCATCTGTGGTGGTACGCCGCGCAGCACGAGCCGTCGGCCGCACCGCCCGGCCCTTCGGTGGGCCCCCATGATGACACCGAGGCCGGTGGCGTCCCAGGAGTCCAGCTCGGACAGGTCCAGCACCAGGTCGCCGGCTCCGTCGTCGACGGCCGAGTGCAGGACCGTACGGGCGTCCGCCGCGCTGCGTACGTCGAGGCGGCCCCCGACGACCAGCTCGGCGTGGTCGCCCCTGATGTACATATGCGCTCCCCGAGAGTGCGTCTCGTAGTCTGCGTCAGCGTCAGTCTGCGTTTTGCGTGTGCACCGTCTGACTGCCTTGAGGCCGCAGAGGTTGCCGTCTGTGAGCGAACCGATACCGAATTCACCTCATGGGGTGAAACCCCAGAGGCACGTGCGGTTTCCGTGACGGGTGATGCTTGATGACTCGCGTGATTCAGTGCTTGTAGAAGCCCTGCCCGCTCTTGCGCCCGATGTCACCGGCGTCAACCATCCGGCGCATCAGCTCCGGCGGGGCGAACTTCTCGTCCTGGGTCTCGGTGTAGATGTTGCCGGTGGCGTGCAGGAGGATGTCGACGCCCGTGAGGTCGGCCGTGGCGAGCGGGCCCATGGCGTGACCGAAGCCCAGTTTGCAGGCGAGGTCGATGTCCTCGGCGGTGGCCACGCCGGACTCGTACAGCTTGGTGGCCTCGACGACCAGCGCCGAGATGAGGCGGGTCGTCACGAAGCCGGCCACGTCACGGTTGACGACGATGCAGGTCTTGCCGACGGACTCGGCGAACTCCCGTGCGGTGGCGAGGGTTTCGTCGCTCGTCTTGTAGCCGCGCACCAGTTCGCACAGCTGCATCATCGGCACGGGCGAGAAGAAGTGCACGCCGACGACCCGCTCCGGGCGCTCGGTGGCCGCGGCGATCTTGGTGATCGGGATGGCGGAGGTGTTCGAGGCGAGCACGGTGTCGTCCCGCACGATCTTGTCGAGCGCGCGGAAGATGTCGTGCTTGACCTCGAGCTTCTCGAAGACGGCCTCGACGACGATGTCCGCGTCCGCGGCGGCGTCGAGATCGGTGGTCGCGGTGATCCGGCCGAGCGCGGCATCGGCGTCGTGCGCCTCGAGCCTGCCCTTGCTCACGAACTTGTCGTACGAGGCCTTGATGCCGTCGATGCCGCGCGTGAGCGCCTCGTCGGTGACATCGCGCAGAACGACGTCCCAGCCCGCCTGCGCGGACACCTGGGCGATACCGGACCCCATGAGCCCGGCTCCGATGACGGCGAGCTTCCCTGCCACTGTGCGACTCCCCTGACGCGCTGTTTATATCTGCCTCTCGGGCGGACACTAGCGCTCGTGAGGGCCTGTGTGAGGAGTAAGTAATGCGTGTCACGGTCTCACGCCGTGAGACGGTCGTCACGTCTCAGCTGACGGACTTGGCGATCCTCCCCCGCCCGAAGCCAGGGGGATTCCGACCTCAGCGGTCGGTGCGTTAATTCCTTGCGGTTTCACGCTGGTTGGCGCTTCACGGACCGGCTGACGCCGAGGTCTCCACGCCCTGTGACCCGCATGCCCGCGGGCCAGTGTGTTCTTCGCGCCGACTGTGTCAGCGTGCTCCTTGTGACCGCAGGCGGTGCACACGAACCTCGCTTGGCTCTTGCGATTGTCCGGATGCACATGCCCACAAACAGGGCACGTCGTTGACGTATGAGCGGGGTTCACCGTGCGCACCGTGGCGCCGGTACGTCGGGCGCGGTTGCGAACCGCCAATTCGAAGGAATGCCAGCCTTTGTCCAGGATGGCACGGTTGAGTCCGGACTTCTGTCGAATCCTGACACCGGGCTCCGCCACGGATCCCCTGGCAGTGGCGGTCATGGCCGCGGTGTTGAGGTCTTCGAGGACCACGAGGGCATTGCCGTCCACAATCTGACGGGCGCTCTGCGCATGGAAGTCCTGGCGCCGGTCGCGAACCCTGCGCATGATGACCCTCATCTTCGCCCGGCATGCCCTTCGCCTCTCGGATCCCTTCCGAGTGCGGGCAAGCTGTTGCTGGAGCCGCCGGTACCGTGCGGCCTCACCAGGAGAGACGAAGCTACGGTCAAGGAATTGGCCGTCACTGGTGGCGGCCAGAGTGACAACTCCCCGGTCTACACCCCTCCGGCCGCGCTCCAGCGACACGGCGGGCGCCTTGACGCCGTCCTCCACCAGAAAGCTGACGTACCAGTGCTTGCCGTCGCGGGTCACGGTGGCTGATTTCGCCGCGCCGCCGAGCGGGCGGGACCACCGAAAGGTCACCCACCCGAACTTCGGCAGGCGCACCCGGGCCCGCTTGCGCCCCAGCCGTTCGATCGAAAGGTGTCTGGGGTCGGGGAACCGGAACGAGGGCTGCCATCGCTGCTTGGACTTCCATCGCACACGGAATGTGCCATGCCTGCGGCACGCCTTATCCAAGTCCCGGAGCGTCTGCTGAAGAATGTGGGACGGCGCGGCCTTCAGCCAGGAGTGCTCGACCTTCGCCTCGGCCACCTCACGCGCCTGCTGCATATAGCCGACCCACGCACCTCGGCGTCGGTACTCGCGGCGCTGCTCGAGCCCGGTATTCCATACCGCCCGGCAGATATTGCCGAACTCCTCCGCCATCTCGACCTGCCCCGGCGTGAACGCGAGGCGGTACTTCCTGCCCACCAGCATGGTTCACCACCTTCCATTCCGAGCGCAGCCAGGACTCCACTCCGATTAACGCCGTTCCCGATGCAAGGACACGGGTACGAAGGGAGAACATGCGCACGGAATCGAACGCCTGAGAGGAACGGTGCAGAGGCGCCGAAGCAGTGCTCAGTCACACGTCGGCACCCCTCGCGAGACCGTCTAAATTGGCCCCATGGTCAATCTGACGCGCATCTACACCAGGACCGGCGACCAGGGCACCACCGCTCTCGGGGACATGAGCCGGGTCGCCAAGACCGATCCGCGGATCTCGGCCTACGCGGATGCCAACGAGGCGAACGCGGTGATCGGGACGGCTATCGCCCTGGGCGGCCTCGACGCGGAGATCGTCGCGGTCCTCACCCGGGTGCAGAACGACCTCTTCGATGTCGGCGCGGACCTGTCGACCCCGGTGGTCGAGGAGCCGAAGTTCCCGCCGCTGCGCGTCGAGCAGTTCTACATCGACAAGCTGGAGGCGGACTGCGACCGCTTCAACGAGGAGCTGGAGAAGCTGCGCTCCTTCATCCTGCCCGGCGGCACCCCGGGCGCGGCGCTGCTGCACCAGGCGTGCACGGTCGTCCGCCGCGCCGAGCGGTCGACGTGGGCGGCACTGGAGGTACACGGGGACGTCATGAACCCGCTGACCGCCACCTATCTGAACCGGCTCTCCGACCTGCTCTTCATCCTCGCCCGCACGGCGAACAAGGAGACCGGGGATGTGCTGTGGGTCCCGGGCGGCGAGCGCTGACCCGCCCGGACGACGACACGAGCGGGCCCGCCGACCCAGTGAGGTCGGCGGGCCCGCTCCTTGCCACCAGGACTTCTTCGGCGGGCCGGCTGGACATGGCGGAGGCGACGGTGAAGACCCACGTCAGCCGACTGCTGGGGAAGCTGGAGCTGCGGAGCAGGGTCCAAGCGGCAGTACTGGCAGAGGAGTTGGGGATCCGACTCGACTCGCGGTCACACTGGTCCAGACCTATTGACCTATGGTCCAGACCTTTCTATTCTCGCCGCACTGCGCTTAGCCATGCCCACGACACCCCCGAGGAGAGGCATCATGCGCTTCAGAACCAGAGTCCGACAGCGAACCGTGGCAGGACTCACCACCCTGCTGCTTCCGCTCGCCGCCCTCGTCGGGCTCGCGAGCCCCGCCTCGGCAGCCACCTCCGCCACCGCCACGTACACCAAGACCCAGGACTGGGGTACGGGCTTCGAAGGCAAGTGGACGGTCACCAACACCGGTACCACCAGCATCAGTTCCTGGACAATCGCGTGGGACTTCCCCTCCGGTACGTCCGTCACCTCGGCCTGGGACGCGGACGTCACGTCCTCCGGCACCCACTGGACCGCCAAGAACAAGTCCTACAACGGCACCCTCGCCGCGGGCGCCTCCGTCTCCTTCGGCTTCAACGGCGCCGGCACCGGATCCCCGTCCAACTGCACTCTCAACGGCGGAAGCTGTGACGGCGGCACCACCGTCCCCGGCGACAACCCGCCGAGCACGCCCGGCACCCCCACCGCCTCCGCGATCACCGACACCTCGGTGAAGCTCTCCTGGAGCGCGGCCACCGACGACAAGGGCGTCAAGAACTACGACGTCCTGCGCGGCGGCACCAAGGTCGCGACCGTGACCACGACCTCGTACACGGACACCGGCCTGACCGCCGGCACCGACTACTCGTACACCGTCCAGGCCCGTGACACCGCCGACCAGACCGGTCCGGTGAGCGGCGCGGTCGCCGTACACACCACCGGCGGCGGTACGACCCCGCCCCCGACCGGCAACGCGGTCAAGCTCGGCTACTTCACCGAGTGGGGCATCTACGGCCGCAACTACAACGTCAAGAACCTGGTGACCTCGGGCTCGGCGGCCAAGATCACGCACATCAACTACGCCTTCGGCAACGTCACCAACGGCCAGTGCGCCATCGGCGACTCCTACGCGGACTACGACAAGGCCTTCACCGCCGACCAGTCCGTCAGCGGCGTCGCCGACACCTGGGACCAGCCGCTGCGCGGCAACTTCAACCAGCTGCGCGAGCTGAAGGCCAAGTACCCGAACATCAAGATCCTCTGGTCCTTCGGCGGCTGGACCTGGTCCGGCGGCTTCGCCCAGGCCGCCGCCAACCCGGCCGCCTTCGCGCAGTCCTGCTACGACCTGGTCGAGGACCCGCGCTGGGCCGACGTCTTCGACGGCATCGACATCGACTGGGAGTACCCGAACGCCTGTGGCCTGTCCTGCGACACCAGCGGCGCCGCGGCCTACAAGAACCTGATGCAGGCCCTGCGTGCCAAGTTCGGCACGGGCAACCTGGTCACCGCGGCCACCACGGCCGACGGCACCTCCGGCGGCAAGATCGACGCCGCCGACTACGCGGGCGCCTCGCAGTACGTCGACTGGTACAACGTGATGACGTACGACTTCTTCGGAGCGTTCAACGCGCAGGGCCCGACCGCCCCGCACTCCCCGCTCACCTCGTACAGCGGCATCCCGACGCCCGGCTTCACCACGGCCGACGCGATCGCCAAGTTCAAGGCGAAGGGCGTGCCCGCGAGCAAGCTGCTGATCGGCATCGGCTTCTACGGCCGCGGCTGGACGGGCGTCACCCAGGACGCGCCGGGCGGCACGGCCACGGGTCCGGCGGCAGGCACGTACGAGCAGGGCATCGAGGACTACAAGGTGCTGAAGACGTCCTGCCCGGCCACCGGCACCATCGCCGGGACGGCGTACGCGCACTGCGGCAGCAACTGGTGGTCCTACGACACCCCGGCGACCATCGGCACGAAGATGGCGTGGGCCAAGGGCCAGGGCCTGGGCGGCGCGTTCTTCTGGGAGTTCAGCGGAGACACCAGCAACGGCGAACTGGTGAGCGCGATCAACAGCGGGCTCGGATAGCCCTCAGGCCACATTGACGCTCCCCCAGACTTCGTCCGGGGGGACCCCCACCCAGCGAGTAAATGTGGCCTTTCAGGCCACATTTACTCGCTGTCCGGGCGGAGCTGCCTCAAGCCACGCGAGGAAACCGGTCAGCGCGTCCTCGCTCATCGCCAGTTCCAGACGGGTGCCCCGGTGGACGCAGGCCAGGATGATCGCGTCGGAGAGCAGCGCGAGTTCCTCCTCGCCGTCCGGGGTGCGGCGGCCGGCCACCTCGATCGCCGAACGTTCCAGGACGCGGCGCGGGCGCGGGGAGTACGAGAAGACGCGGTACCACTCGATGCGGTCGCCGTTGTAGCGGGCGACGCCGTAGCCCCAGCCTTTTCCGTTCGGGTCGCTCTTCTCCGGTACGTCCCAGCGCAGGCTGCAGTCGAACGTGCCTCCGGAGCGCTGGATCAGCCGGCGGCGGAGGCCGAAGACGAACAGCCCCACCACCACAAGCGCCACTACCAATCCGCACACAGTCAGAGCGAGGACCATCGACACCGACCTCCTCGTCTCCTAGGTAACGGAAAAGAAAAAACCTCCGCATTTGCCTCAGCCGCGGCTGGGGCCGGAGTGATCCGGTCCCAGCCGCGGCTGAGTCAAAGCATCACACGGCGCGCCGCCTCAGCGCGCCGACACCGCCCGCAGGCGGACGTCCGCACGGCGCTCGGCGGAGGCATCGCCCTCCGCCTTGGCACGCTCGAGCTCCCGCTCCACACGCTGGACATCGATCTCGTCCGACAGCTCGGCGATCTCGGCCAGCAGGGACAGCTTGTTGTCGGCGAACGAGATGAAACCGCCGTGCACCGCGGCGACGACCGTTCCACCATCACTCGTACGGATGGTCACCGGGCCCGACTCCAGCACACCGAGCAGCGGCTGGTGACCGGGCATGACGCCGATGTCGCCGGACGCGGTACGCGCGACGACCAGGGTGGCCTCGCCGGACCAGACACTGCGGTCCGCGGCGACGAGCTCGACGTGCAGCTCAGTAGCCAAGGTGGGCTCCTCGGGTCACCACCCGGCATGGCCGCCGGGTGTTGGGTCAAAGTCTAATGGGCGTACGGAGGGGGACGGGACGCGCCCCGCGAGGTGCGGTCCCGTCCCCCTCCTTCACGAACACGAGTTCCTCAGGAACCGGAGTCCCTCAGATACACGAGGTTCAGGAGACGCCGAGCTCCTTGGCGTTGGCCTTGAGGTCCTCAATGCCACCGCACAGGAAGAACGCCTGCTCCGGGAAGTGGTCGTACTCACCGTCGATGATCGCGTTGAAGGCCGCGATCGACTCGTCCAGCGGGACGTCCGACCCGTCGACGCCGGTGAACTGCTTGGCGACGTGGGTGTTCTGGGACAGGAAGCGCTCCACGCGACGGGCGCGGTGGACAGTGAGCTTGTCCTCCTCGCCGAGCTCGTCGATACCGAGGATCGCGATGATGTCCTGGAGGTCCTTGTACTTCTGCAGGACCGACTTGACCCGCATCGCGGCGGCGTAGTGATCCGCCGCGATGTAGCGCGGGTCCAGGATGCGGGACGTGGAGTCCAGCGGGTCCACGGCCGGGTAGATGCCCTTCTCGGAGATCGGACGGGACAGAACCGTCGTCGCGTCGAGGTGGGCGAACGTGGTGGCCGGGGCCGGGTCGGTCAGGTCGTCCGCGGGGACGTAGATCGCCTGCATCGAGGTGATCGAGTGACCACGGGTCGAGGTGATGCGCTCCTGGAGGAGACCCATCTCGTCGGCCAGGTTCGGCTGGTAGCCCACCGCGGAGGGCATACGGCCGAGCAGGGTCGAGACCTCGGAACCGGCCTGCGTGAAGCGGAAGATGTTGTCGATGAAGAACAGCACGTCCTGGTTCTGGACGTCACGGAAGTACTCCGCCATCGTCAGACCCGCGAGGGCCACGCGCAGACGGGTGCCCGGGGGCTCGTCCATCTGACCGAAGACAAGCGCGGTCTTGTCGATGACGCCCGAGTCGGACATCTCCTCGATGAGGTCGTTGCCCTCACGGGTGCGCTCACCGACGCCGGCGAACACGGAGACACCGTCGTGGTTGTTGGCGACGCGGTAGATCATCTCCTGGATGAGCACCGTCTTGCCGACACCGGCACCACCGAACAGACCGATCTTTCCACCCTTGACGTACGGGGTGAGGAGGTCGATGACCTTGACGCCGGTCTCGAACATCTCGGTCTTCGACTCGAGCTCGTCGAAGCGCGGGGCCTTGCGGTGGATGGACCAGCGCTCGCCCTCGTACTTCTCGTCGGAGTTCAGCACGTCACCGAGGGTGTTGAACACCTTACCCTTGGTGAAGTCACCGACCGGAACGGTGATGCCCGTGCCGGTGTCGGTGACCACGGCCTGGCGGACCAGACCGTCGGTGGGCTGCATGGAGATCGTGCGGACCAGGCCGTCACCCAGGTGCTGGGCGACCTCCAGGGTCAGGACCTTCTTCTCGCCGGCGTTGGCCGGGTCGGCCACCTCGACGTGAAGGGCGTTGTAGATGTCCGGCATCGCGTCGACGGGGAACTCCACGTCGACGACCGGGCCGATGACCCGGGCGACGCGGCCCGTGGCAACGGCCGTCTCAGAAGTCGTCGTCATTACTTGTCACTCCCCGCGGTCGCGTCGGCAAGGGCTGCGGAGCCACCGACGATCTCGCTGATTTCCTGGGTGATTTCGGCCTGGCGGGCCGCATTGGCAAGGCGGGAGAGCGTGGTGATCAGGTCTCCCGCGTTGTCGGTCGCCGACTTCATCGCGCGGCGCGTGGCGGCGTGCTTGGAGGCAGCCGACTGGAGCAGCGCGTTGTAGATACGGCTCTCGACGTACCGAGGCAGCAGGGCGTCGAGGACGTCCTCCGCCGACGGCTCGAACTCGTACAGCGGAAGGATCTCGCCCTTGGGCGCCTCCTCCGCGACCTCTTCGAGGCGCAGTGGCAGCAGGCGGCCGTCGACCGCCGTCTGCGTCATCATCGAGACGAACTCGGTGTAGACGATGTGGAGTTCATCCACGCCGCCGGCCGCCGTCTCCTTCTCGATGGCCTCGATCAGCGGCGCCGCGACCTTCTTGGCGTCCGCGTAGGTGGGCTCGTCGGTGAAGCCCGACCACGACTGCACGACCGCGCGCTCGCGGAAGTGGTAGTGAGCCAGACCCCGGCGGCCGACGATGTACGTGTCGACCTCCTTGCCCTCCGCCTCGAGACGGGCGGTCAGCAGCTCCGCCGCCTTGATGGCGTTGGAGTTGAAGGCGCCGGCCAGTCCGCGGTCGCTCGTGAGGAGCAGCACCGCGGAACGGGTCGCCGTCTCCGCCTCCGTGGTCAGCGGGTGCTTGGTGTTCGAGCCGGTGCCGACCGCCGTGACCGCGCGGGTGAGCTCGGTCGCGTACGGCGCGGAGGCCCTCACCTTGCGATGCGCCTTGACGACGCGCGAGGCGGCGATCATCTCCATCGCCTTGGTGATCTTCTTGGTCGCGGTGACGGATCGGATGCGACGCTTGTAGACCCGGAGCTGGGCTCCCATGAGTCAGGTCCCTTCCTTACGTCACTTGGCCGCGGCCGGAACGTCTTCGCCGAGCAGCTTGCCGTCCGAGGTCTCGAACTGCTTCTTGAACTCCGCGATCGCCTCGGCGATGGCCTGCAGGGTGTCGTCCGACATCTTGCCGCCCTCCTTGATGGAGGTCATGAGTCCCTGGTGCTTGCGGTGCAGGAACTCCAGCAGCTCCTTCTCGAAGCGCCGGATGTCGACGACCGGAACGTCGTCCATCTTGCCGGTGGTACCGGCCCACACGGAGACGACCTGGTCCTCGGTGGCCATCGGCTGGTACTGAGCCTGCTTGAGCAGCTCGACCAGTCGCTGACCGCGCTCCAGCTGGGACTTCGACGCGGCGTCCAGGTCGGAACCGAAGGCGGCGAACGCCTCCAGCTCGCGGTACTGGGCGAGGTCCAGGCGCAGTCGGCCGGAAACCTGCTTCATCGCCTTGTGCTGGGCGGAGCCACCGACGCGGGAGACCGAGATACCGACGTTCAGGGCCGGACGCTGGCCGGCGTTGAACAGGTCGGACTCCAGGAAGCACTGGCCGTCGGTGATGGAGATGACGTTGGTCGGGATGAACGCCGACACGTCGTTCGCCTTGGTCTCGACGATCGGCAGACCCGTCATCGAACCGGCGCCCAGGTCGTCGGAGAGCTTCGCGCAGCGCTCCAGCAGACGGGAGTGCAGGTAGAAGACGTCACCGGGGTAGGCCTCGCGCCCCGGCGGACGGCGCAGCAGCAGGGACACGGCGCGGTAGGCGTCGGCCTGCTTCGAGAGGTCGTCGAAGATGATGAGGACGTGCTTGCCCTCGTACATCCAGTGCTGGCCGATGGCCGAACCGGTGTACGGCGCAAGGTACTTGAAGCCGGCCGGGTCGGACGCCGGGGCGGCGACGATGGTCGTGTACTCCAGCGCGCCGGCCTCTTCGAGGGCGCCACGCACGGAAGCGATGGTCGAACCCTTCTGGCCGATGGCGACGTAGATGCAGCGGACCTGCTTCTTGGTGTCGCCCGAGCGCCAGTTGTCGCGCTGGTTGATGATCGTGTCGACAGCCAGCGCGGTCTTGCCGGTCTGACGGTCGCCGATGACCAGCTGACGCTGGCCACGGCCGATCGGGGTCATCGCGTCGACGGCCTTGTAGCCGGTCTCCATCGGCTCGTGCACCGACTTGCGGACCATGACGCCCGGGGCCTGCAGCTCGAGGGCGCGGCGGCCGGTGGTCTCGATCTCGCCGAGGCCGTCGATCGGGTTGCCGAGCGGGTCGACAACGCGGCCGAGGTAGCCCTCGCCCACGGCGACGGACAGCACCTCACCGGTGCGCTGCACCGGCTGGCCCTCCTCGATACCACTGAACTCTCCGAGGACGACCGCACCGATCTCGCGCTCTTCCAGGTTCAGCGCGAGACCGAGGGTTCCGTCCTCGAACTTCAGCAGCTCGTTCGCCATCGCCGAGGGAAGGCCCTCGATCTTGGCGATACCGTCGCCGGCGACGGTGACCGTACCGACCTCCTCGCGCGAGGCCGCGTCCGGCTTGTACGACTGGACAAAGTTCTCCAGCGCGTCCCGGATCTCCTCCGGCCGGATCGTGAGCTCCGCCATCTGGGTTCCCTGCTCTCCTTGTTGGGCCCGAAGTTTTCTTGGGGGGTCTGGGGTCAGCCCCCAGGAATCCTCTGCACGGCCCAACCAGGGCCGTAAGTACTACGTGGTTACGCGTATTGAGTTGCTACTGGCCGACGATGCGGCGGCGCGCGTCCTCGAGCCGGTCCGCGACGGCGCCGTCGATGACCTCGTCGCCGACCTGCACCCGGATCCCGCCGATGACCTCGGGGTCCACGTCGAGATTGAGGTGCATCGGGTGGCCGTAGAGCTTCGCCAGGGCGGCGCCGAGGCGTCGCTTCTGTCCGTCGCTCAGCGGGACCGCCGAGGTGACGACGGCGACCATGCGGCTGCGGCGCTCGGCGGCGAGCTTGGACAGGGACTCGAGTCCCGATTCCAGGCTACGTCCCCGGGGCGCGGTCACAAGGCGCGTCACCAGGCGTTCGGTGGTCGGCTTGGCCCGGCCGCCGAGCAGGCTGCGCAGCAGCTCGCTCTTGGCCGCCTTCGAGGCGGTGCGGTCGGTCAGCGCGGCGCGCAGCTCGGTGTTCGAAGAGACGATCCGGCCGAACCGGAACAGCTCGTCCTCGACGTCGTCGAGCGCGTTCGCCCGCTGGGCGGCCGTGAGGTCGGCGATGCTCGCCAGCTCCTCCAGCGTGTCCACCAGGTCACGCGACTGCGACCAGCGCGCGCGCACCAGACCGGCCACCAGGTCCGCGGTCGGCCCGCTGACCTGGCCGCCGAGCAGGCGCTGGGCCAGCTCGGCCTTGGCCTCGCCGTGCTGCGCCGGGTCGGTCAGGACCCGACGCAGCGACACCTCGCGGTTGAGCAGCGCGGTGACGGCCGCCAGCTCGTCGGCGAGCTGGACCGCGTCCACGGACGTCGAGTCCGTCAGCGCGTCGAGACGCTCACGGGCTGCAGCGAGGGCCTCGCGGCTTGCTCCGTGTGCGGTCATCGAGTCGCCTCGGCCTTCTCCTCGAGCTCGTCGAGGAAGCGGTCGATGACGCGGCTCTGCCGGGCGTGGTCCTCGAGGGACTCACCGACGAGCTTGCCGGCCAGGTCGGTGGCGAGCTTGCCCACGTCCTGACGCAGCGCCTGCGAGGCGGCCTTGCGGTCGGCCTCGATCTGGGCGTGACCGGCGACGACGATCTCCTCGCGCTGCCGCTGACCCTCCGCCCGCATGTCGGCGATGAGCTGGGCACCCTGCTCCTGCGCCTCCTGGCGCAGACGCGCGGCCTCGTGCCGTGCCTCGGCGAGCTGGGCCTTGTACTGCTCCAGCACGCTCTGGGCTTCGACCTTCATGGCGTCGGCCTCTTCGATACCGCCTTCGATCGCCGCGCGGCGCTCTTCCAGAACCTTGTTGATGTTCGGGAGGAGCTTCTTCCAGAAGAAGAAGAACACGATGGCGAAGGCGATGGCGCCGACGAGCAGCTCGGGGCCGGCCGGGATGAGCGGGTTCTGCTTCTCCTCGGCCGCCAGCTGTACCAGGTTGGCGATCACATCAGTGCCTTTCGTCGATTCGTGTCAGTAAGGGGTGAATTACTGACCGAAAACGAACGGCATGACGATGCCGATGAGGGCGAGCGCCTCACAGAAGGCGAAGCCGAGGATCTGGTTGGCGCGGATCAGGCCGGCAGCTTCGGGCTGACGGGCCAGGGCCTGGGTGCCGTTACCGAAGATGATGCCGACGCCGACGCCGGGGCCGATGGCGGCGAGGCCGTAGCCGACGGAACCGATCGAACCGGAGAGAGCGGCGAGGGTCTCAGTGGCAGCCATGCTGATTCTTCCTTCTCTTTCTTGGACCGGCGGGGGTTGGCCACCGGACGTTCTGGGGGCTTTCGGGGCGGCGGAGACTCAGTGGTGCTCGGCGAGCGCGCCCTGAAGGTACGAGCAGGCCAGCAGCACGAAGACGTACGCCTGAACGGCCTGAATGAAAAGCTCGAAGAGGATCATGATGACGGTCATCACGAACGAGACGCCGGCCGCGGGGATCATGTAGCTGTTCAGCAGGTACCAGGAGGCGACCGTGAACATGACCAGCATCAGGTGGCCGGCGAACATGTTGGCGAAAAGTCGGACCGCGTGCGTGAAGGGCCGGACGATCAGGTTCGAGAAGAACTCGATGATCATGACGAGCGGCAGCACCGCGCCGAGCGACTTGTCGTAGCCGGTGACGTTCTTGAAGAAGCCGACGAAGCCGTGCCGCTTGAACGTGACCGAGACCCACATGATCCAGACGATCGCGGCGAGCACCACCGGGAAGGCGAAGACCGACGACACCGGGAACTGCGCCAGCGGGATCACGGACCAGATGTTCATGATCCAGATGAAGAAGAACAGCGAGACCATGATCGGGACGTATTTCTCGCCCTCGCGCTTGCCGAGCGTCTCGTAGACGATGCCGCGGCGCACGAAGTCGTAACCGGCCTCGCCGACCATCTGCAGCTTGCCCGGGATCACCTTGGCCTTGCCGAAGGCCGCCCAGAAGAAGACGACGACGACGATCGAGGTGAGCAGGGCGAGCAGCATCACCTTGTTGAACTCGACCCCTCCCACCGTGGCGATCGGCTTGAAGAGGAACGAGTGCAGGCCCGGAGCCGGAAAGCCACACCCGTTGTCGGACATGATCCGACAGCTCCAGTCAAAGGCGAGCTGGGTCTGGTCAGCACTCACCACGGGCTCCTTCGGCGTGACGCATAGGTACGGCAACCTCGTTGTGTCGGCGCGGCGCGCAGCCGCGGTTCGGCACTGGACTGGTGTAACGGATGTGAGGGCGGCTGTGGGGCATCAAGCCTCGCGATTGAGCAGGCGTCAGCTCAGATGCCCGCGCCCGCGATGCCGCAGTTGGCACCGGACGATAGCAGGATCTCCCACATGGCTTTATCCCGCCCCTACCCCTCACGACGAGGACCCTGATTTCTCGGGCTTCTCGCTCTTCTCGGGTTCGGGGTCGACATAGAAGATCTTGGCCTTCATGTGTGCCCGCGCCTGCGCCGCCATCCACACGACGGTCGCGAGGACGAGGCCGACCGCGAACGCCTTGGGATTGAACAGTGACGTGTTCTTGAAGAGAGCCACGAAGATCAGGAGCAGCAGGAGCTGGGCCACGTACAGCATCAGGCCCATGGCCTGGAACAGCTGGGGAAGCGTTTTCGCCGTCCACTGCAGGACGTAGAGGCCGATCCCCATGAAGAGGATGGCCAGCAGCGTGCCGATGCCCGCGCCGAGCGCGCCTTTGCCACCCGCGACCACGCCACTGACGGCGACGGCGATCACGCCGACAGCCGCTGTGGGGACAGCGGTGTGCAGTAGGTTCCGGGCGTCATTGGACGGCATGGCGGCAACTCCGCTTGCTTCGGGGGCAGGGTGTCGTCATGGACGAGCGTAGTCCCGGGCTGAGAGAGAACCTCACGCCAAGGGGCCGTCTCACTGCGGTCCCTCGGCTCTATCCCGGGTTCTCGTGAACCGTATCACAAACTATTTGATGCGGTCTTTACCTAGATGGTGTGCTCGCTGTCACACATGAGAGTGAACCTGCGCGTCTGTGCAATATCGGGGGCAACTTGTCTGGTATTGACGGGGTTTGCCGATGATCGCTCTTGCAGAATTCTTACTTTGCGTCAGCGTGAAGATTCGGCTTTGCGCCCTTCCAGGAAGCGCGCACGGGGGCCAATTGCCGTCGCCCCGTTGACTCCTGAGACACCTGTGACGACCGGCGAACGGTGTTCGCGGACGCCTTCCTCCCGCTCCTGGGCCGCCTTCTCGTGGGAGGCCGGCTCCTCGTACGCGAGGGAGGCCATGGCCGCCTCCGCCTCGGCCGCCAGGGCGCCCCTGCGACGGCGGCGGTAGCGCGGCGGCACCAGGTTCTCGGCCCAGCGCGGGGCACGGGGCGTGAAGCGCGGCAGCAGGAGCAGTACGAGACCCACCGCGCTGAGCGCCGCGATGCCGAGCACGATCCACATGGACGCCGAGTTCACCGAGAAGGCGAGCGTTCCGAAGGCGATCAGCGCCGACCAGAAGTACATGATCAGGACGGCCCGGCTGTGCGAGTGGCCGACCTCCAGCAGACGGTGGTGCAGGTGGCCGCGGTCGGCGGCGAAGGGCGACTGTCCGCGCCAGGTGCGCCGCACGATGGCGAGCACCAGGTCGGCGGCCGGGACCGCGATGATCGTCAGCGGCAGCAGCAGCGGGATGTACACGGGCACCATCTGGTGCACGGTGTTGCGCTCCGAACCGGAGAACAGGTTCATCGCGTCCGGGTCGATCTGCCCGGTGATGGAGATCGCGCCGGCGGCCAACACCAGGCCGATCAGCATCGAGCCGGAGTCGCCCATGAAGATCCGCGCGGGGTGCATGTTGTGCGGCAGGAAGCCCAGACACATGCCCATGAGGATCGCCGCGAAGAGCGTCGCCGGGGCGGCGGCCTCGATGCCGTACGAGTACCAGATGCGGTACGCGTACAGGAAGGACGCGGCGGAGGCGATGCACACCATGCCGGAGGCGAGGCCGTCGAGGCCGTCGACGAAGTTCACCGCGTTGATCGTGATGACGACCAGTGCCACGGTGAGCAGGGTGCCCTGCCACTGGGTCAGCGCGACCAGGCCGACGCCCGGGATGGGCAGCCACAGGATCGTCAGACCCTGCATGACCATCACGCCCGCGGCGATCATCTGACCGCCCAGCTTGATCAGGGCGTCGATCTCGAACTTGTCGTCCAGGACACCGATCAGCCAGATCAGGGCGGCGCCGGAGAGCAGCGCGCGGGGCTCGTTGGAGTCCGAGAACACCGCGTTGAGGTTCCGCAGGTGGTCGGCGACCAGCAGGCCCGCGCACAAGCCGAAGAACATCGCGATGCCGCCGAGCCGCGGCGTGGGTTCCCGGTGCACGTCACGTGCCCGGATCTGCGGCATGGCTCCGGCCACGATCGCGAACTTCCGTACCGGCCCTGTCAGCAGATACGTCACCGCGGCCGTGATGCAGAGCGTCAGCAGATATTCACGCACGGGCTTCCCCACAGGTCTCGCTGGCCATCTCAGCCCCACACCCTAGCGATGCGCGCATATGGTTGGGGACTTCCGGGTAGCGACGATGGTTGCACGAGTGGCTGTGCACACGAGTGCGCGTACCCCTCACTCGTCCGGATAGGGCGGAAATCTCCCGGCCAGATCCCGCACTTCTTCACGCGCCCGCCTGCTGTCGGTCTCGTCCCGCAGCACCGCCGCGAACAACTTCGCGACCTGCGTCATCTCCGCCTCGCCCATCCCCTGCGTGGTCAGCGCGGCCGTACCGAGGCGCAGGCCGCGGTCGTCGCCGTGGGGCAGCGCGCAGGTGTCGAGGACCATTCCGGCGGCGGCGAGACGGCCTCGCGCGCTGCGGCCGTCGACACCGAGCGGAGCGGTGTCCGCGGTCAGCATGTGGGTGTCGGTCCCTCCGGTGGTGAGGGCGAGTCCCTCCGCGGCCAGCCCCTCGGCCAGCACCTTCGCGTTAGCGACCACCTGGTGGGCGTACACCGCGAAGGCGGGCGTCGCGGCCTCGCCGAACGCGACGGCCTTGGCGGCGATGGTGTGCATCTGGGCGCCGCCCTGGGTGAAGGGGAAGACGGCCCGGTCGACCCGCTCGGCCAGCTCGCTTCCGCACAGGATCATGCCGCCGCGGGGGCCGCGCAGCACCTTGTGCGTGGTGGCGCAGACCACATCGGCGTACGGCACCGGGCTGGGCGCCGCTCCCCCGGCGACCAGGCCGATGGGGTGGGCGGCGTCGGCGATGAGATAGGCGCCGACCTCGTCGGCGATCGCCCGGAAGAGCGCGTAGTCGATGTGCCGGGGGTAGGAGATCGAGCCGCACACGATGGCCTTCGGCCGGTGCGTACGGGCCAGCGCGCGCACCTGCTCGTAGTCGATGAGCCCGCTCTCCGCCTCCACCCGGTACCCGACGAAGTCGAACCAGCGGCCGGAGAAATTCGCGGGCGACCCGTGCGTGAGGTGGCCGCCGAACGGCAGCCCCAGGGCCAGGACGGTGTCCCCGGGCCGCAGCAGGGCGGCGTACGCGGCGAGGACGGCCGAAGATCCGGAGTGGGACTGTACGTTGGCGTGCTGGGCGCCGAAGAGGGCCTTGGCGCGCTCCACGGCCAGGCGCTCGGCGACGTCGACGATCTCGCAGCCGCCGTGGTGGCGGGCGCCGGGATACCCCTCGGCGTACTTGTTAGCCAGCGGCGACCCGAGGGCGGTCAGCACGGCCCTCGACGTGAAGTTCTCGGCCGCGATCAGCTGCAGCGTCGTCGACTGTCGCGCGAGCTCCCCCATCAGGATCTCGGCGAGCTCCGGGTCCTGCCGACGCAGAACATCCGCTTCCAGCGTTTGTGTGACCGGCATGGTGGACTCCGGACCTCGGCGGGGTGCGCTATGTCCAATGTAGAACCGGGACCAGTGGGACGCCCGGTGTTACGCCCTATCGGGCCCCCACGAGAAAACGCCCACACCGGCCTACGCGCGCGCCCGCACCCCCGTCAACGCCGTCACCACCGGATCCAGCGCCTCGTTGATCTCATCGCCGATCGAACGGAAGAACGGCAGCGGCGCGCCGTACGGATCGAAGACCTCGTCCGCCTCCGCCGTGGGGGCCAGCAGCCACCCGCGTAGAGCGGCCGCCGCACGGACCAGCGCACGGGCCCGCTCGACCACACCGTCCTCCAGGGGAGGCAGCGTGGCGGGATCTATGGCGCGGACCAGCCTGGTGAACTCCTTCAGGGTGAAGGTGCGCAGGCCCGCGGAGTGGCCCATGGAGATGACCTGGGCGCGGTGGTCGCGGGTCGCGGTGAGGACCAGGTCGGCTCTGATGACGTGGTCGTCGAGGAGCTCGCGGCCGACGAAGCCGGAGGCGTCCGCGCCGAAGTCGGCGAGGACCGTCTCGGCGTTGGCCTCCATGGGGGCGCCCTCGTGGCCCCAGGTGCCGGCGCTCTCGACGATGAGGCCGCCCCACAGGGGGTCGCCCAGCCGGTCCGCGAGGGCATGGCGGGTCAGCCGCTCGGTGATCGGCGAGCGGCACACGTTGCCGGTGCTGACGTGGAGGATGCGGAAGGACCCCCTGGGGGACCCGTTGGCCCCCGTGATCCCCGTGCCTATGCCACGCCCCGCGTCAGGGGCTGTCAATTCGCCACCTCGAGGTCGGGTACGACCTTCCGGAGCTCCTCCGCCGACAGGGCACCCGCGCGCAGCAGGACCGGCACCTTGCCGGTGACGTCGACGATCGAGGAGGGAACGTTGCCGGGGGTCGGGCCGCCGTCCAGGTAGACGGAGACGGAGTCGCCGAGCATCTCCTGCGCGGCGTCACAGTCCTCGGGAGCCGGGTGTCCCGTGAGGTTCGCGGAGGAGACGGCCATCGGGCCGACCTCTGTCAGCAGTTCGATGGCGACCGGGTGCAGCGGCATACGGATGGCCACCGTGCCCCGGGTGTCCCCCAAGTCCCACTGCAGGGACGGCTGGTGCTTGGCGACGAGGGTGAGCGCACCCGGCCAGAACGCGTCGACGAGCTCCCAGGCCATCTCGGAGAAGTCCGTGACGAGGCCGTGCAAGGTGTTCGGGGAGCCGATGAGGACAGGGGTGGGCATGTTGCGGCCCCGGCCCTTGGCCTCGAGGAGATCGGCGACGGCTTCCGAGCTGAACGCGTCGGCGCCGATGCCGTACACCGTGTCCGTCGGGAGGACCACCAGCTCGCCACGGCGGACGGCGGACGCGGCCTCACGCAGACCCGTGATGCGGTCGGTCGCGTCGTTGGTGTCGTATCGCCGTGCCATTTAGGGAGCCTCCTCGTACACGTACTGCTGGCTGGGGATCACGATGCGCGCGCTCACGGCATCGCCTTGCGGGCGGTCGCGAACCGCGGCCGGTTGTTGAGGTCCGGGTGGTCGGCCGCGTCGGCCCAGCCCCGCTCCTCGGTGAAGATCCACGGCACCTGCCCGCCCTGGGTGTCGGCGTGCTCGATCACGACGACGCCGCCCGGGCGCAGCAGCCGGTGCGCGGTGCGTTCGATGCCGCGGATGAGGTCGAGTCCGTCCTCGCCGGAGAACAGGGCGAGTTCGGGATCGTAGTCCCGGGCCTCCGGCGCCACGTACTCCCATTCCGTGAGCGGGATGTACGGCGGGTTGGAGATCACCAGGTCCACCTGGCCGTCGAGGTCCCTGAAGGCCTCCAGGGCGTCTCCCTGGCGCAGGTCGACCCTGGACCCCTCGACGTTCTTGCGCGTCCACTGGAGGGCGTCCTCGGACAGCTCCACGGCGTGTACGCGGGAGCGCGGGACCTCCTGCGCGAGCGCGAGCGCGATGGCGCCCGAGCCGGTGCACAGGTCGACGATCAGCGGCTCGACGACATCCATCGCGCGGACGGCGTCTATGGCCCAGCCGACGACCGACTCCGTCTCCGGGCGCGGGACGAACACCCCGGGGCCCACCTGGAGTTCCAGATAACGGAAGTAGGCGTGTCCGGTGATGTGCTGGAGCGGCTCGCGGGCCTCGCGGCGCGCGGTCACCTCCCAGTAGCGGGCGTCGAAGTCCGCGTCCTTGACGGTGTGCAGCTCGCCCCGCTTCACGCCGTGCACGAAGGCCGCGAGCTCCTCCGCGTCGTTGCGCGGCGAGGGCACGCCGGCGTCGGCCAGCCGCTGGGTGGCCTGGGCCACTTCCGCGAGCAGCAGGTTCACGCTGGTCCTCCGGGGCTGAGCTGTTGTCGTACGACTTGACGAGCGGGGCTTGCCTTGACGAGCGGGACTTACAAGTACGGCCTTACGCAGCCGCGTTCGACCGTTCGGCCGTTCAGACGTTCAGCCGTTCGGCCTCACGCGGCCGCGAGCTTCGCAGCCGAGTCGGCGTCGACGCAGGCCTGGATCATCGCGTCGAGGTCACCGTCGAGCACCTGGTCCAAGTTGTACGCCTTGAATCCGACGCGGTGGTCCGAGATGCGGTTCTCCGGGAAGTTGTACGTGCGGATCTTCTCGGAGCGGTCGACGGTGCGGACCTGGCTGCGGCGGGCGTCCGCGGCCTCACGCTCCGCTTCCTCCTGCGCCGCGGCGAGGAGCCTGGAGCGCAGGATACGCATCGCCTGCTCCTTGTTCTGCAGCTGACTCTTCTCGTTCTGGCAGCTCGCGACGACTCCGGTCGGAATGTGCGTGATGCGCACCGCGGAGTCGGTCGTGTTGACGGACTGGCCGCCGGGGCCCGACGAACGGTAGACGTCGATGCGCAGATCGTTCGCGTGGATCTCGACGTCGACCTCCTCGGCCTCGGGCGTGACCAGCACACCGGCCGCGGAGGTGTGAATACGGCCCTGCGACTCGGTCGAGGGCACCCGCTGCACGCGGTGCACGCCGCCCTCGTACTTCAGGCGCGCCCAGACACCCTGACCGGGTTCGGTGGCGCCCTGGCCGCCCTTGGTCTTCACGGCGACCTGGACGTCCTTGTAGCCGCCGAGCTCGGACTCGGTGGAGTCGATGATCTCGGTCTTCCAGCCGACGCGCTCGGCGTAGCGCAGGTACATGCGCAGCAGGTCGCCGGCGAACAGGGCCGACTCGTCGCCGCCCGCGCCCGCCTTGATCTCGAGGATGACGTCCTTGTCGTCGCTGGGGTCGCGCGGGACCAGCAGCAGCCGGAGCTTCTCGGTGAGCTCCTCGCGCTGCTTCTCCAGCTCCTTGACCTCGGCCGCGAAGTCCGGGTCGTCGGCGGCGAGCTCCTTCGCCGTGCCGATGTCGTCCCCGGTCTGCTTCCAGGAGCGGTACGTCGCGACGATCGGGGTCAGCTCGGCGTAGCGCTTGTTGAGCTTGCGCGCGTTGGCCTGGTCGGCGTGGACCGACGGGTCAGCGAGCTTCTTCTCCAGATCGGCGTGCTCGCCGATGAGTTCCTCGACCGCCTCGAACATCTCCGGCTCCAATGGACTGTCCCCAGCTCCATGATGGGCTCGGGGACGTAGGTAAGACGAATGGGGGCTGCACCGCAAAGCGCCGGTCCCGGCGTCCCCGTGCCGGGGACACCGAAGACCGGCGCTGTGGGCTCGCTACTTCTTGGCAGCGGCAGCCTTGCCGAAGCGGGCCTCGAAGCGGGCCACACGGCCACCGGTGTCGAGGATCTTCTGCTTGCCCGTGTAGAACGGGTGGCACTCGGAGCAGACCTCGGCGCGGATGGAACCGCTGGAGATCGTGCTACGGGTGGTGAACGACGCGCCACAGGTGCAGCTGACCTGCGTCTCGACGTACTCGGGGTGGATGTCGCGCTTCAAGGTGTCTCCTAGTTTCGGGAGGGCGCCGGGTCGCCGCCGCGGGATGCGGGTGCGTGAACCGGAGCCGACGTACCAGTCTGCCAGCACTGGCGCCATCCCCCAAAACCGGGGGCAAGGATGATCTATTCCCGAGCCCGCGTACGGAGCTCGGACAGGGCTCGTACGAGGGCTCGCGCCGGGGCTCGTACGGGCCTCGGCGCGGCTCCGTACCGGCTTCAACCCGAGCTGACGACGCCCTTGGCGGTGCCCGTGGCCGTGCCCTTCGTCGCCGCCTTCGGGATCGTCCGGTCGTTCTTCAGGGCGGTCCACACCAGCTGCGCCTTGGCCTTGTCGACGAGGACGCGGTTGGCGTCCGCGCTGTCGTACTGGACCGGCATCGTCACCATGTTCATGTTCGACGAGCTGATGCCCTTGAGGCCGTTGGCGAAGGACGCGAGGTTCTTGACCGTGCCGAGGTCGGAGTCGGTGGTGACGGTCTTGGTCGCGGTGTCGGCGAGGTCGTACAGCTTCGTGGGGCTGGACAGCACGCCGATGTGCTTGACCTGGTTGACCAGGGCCTTGATGAACGCCTGCTGGAGCTGGATGCGGCCGAGGTCGGAGCCGTCGCCGACGCCGTGCCGGGTGCGGACGAGGCCGAGCGCCTGCTGTCCGTCGAGGGTGTGCGTGCCGGCGGTCAGGTTCAGATGGCTGTCGGGGTCCTTGATGTTCTTGGTGGTGGTCACCCGAACACCGCCGAGGTCGTCGATGAGCTTCTGGAAGCCGCTGAAGTCGACCTCGATGTAGTGGTCCATGCGGATACCGGACATGGATTCGACGGTCTTCACCGCGCAGGCGGCCCCGCCGGTGGAGTACGCGGAGTTGAACATCACGCTGGTCGCGGCGGCGTGGGTGACGCCCTTGGCGTCGGTACAGGAGGGGCGCGGAACGAGGGTGTCGCGGGGTATGGAGACCACGCCGGCCTTCTTGTGGCCCTCGTATATGTGCACGATCATCGCCGTGTCCGAGCGGGCGCTGCCGTCGTCGGTGCCGCCACCCAGCTTCTTATTGCTGCCGGAGCGGGTGTCGGAGCCCAGGACCAGGATGTTCTCGGAGCCGTTGTCGACCTTCAGCGGCCGGTCGGCACCGAGGGCCTGGTTGATGTCGACGGTCTTGATGTTGCCGTTGAGCTTGAAGTACAGGTAACCGGCGCCGGTGCCCCCCAGCACCACGATGCCCGCCGCGGTCCAGGCCGTGATGAGCAGGGCCTTGCTTCGCGTGCCGCGCGGCTTGCGGCGGCTGCCCTTCGCGCGGCGACGCGGGACGCTCGTGCCGGGCTCGCCCGGTGTGCCGGGTTCCGGCATGCTCTCGGCAGGCATGTGCTCCTCTTGTCCTCGTTGCGGTCGGTTACCCCCTGCTTCCAGGGCCAAGCCCATTCCGTCGGCGTGACACGTATTGCCCCATGTTCACTCCGCACGGTCAGACGGCGAAACTGGGGAAAGGGTTGCACAAGGCAGCGTGCCCACCGCGTGGCACTATGGGCACAGTGTGTGACGAGTGAGCTCGGAAAAACCCCGCTCACCTGCGATTTCAGCCGAAGATGTCGTACCGCTCGAAATCGGCACCGATCGTGACGACTGTGGCAAAGATCTCGTCGGCCTTGCCGTCGCCGACGCCGCGTTCTCGCGACTCGTCGCGCACCGGGCCGCACGCCGAGCAGGTCCTACCCGACAGCAAGAACCCGTCGACCGCGCCCAGTTGGCGCCCGTGCGGGAAGTCCCGGCGCGGGTCGGGGATTCGGCCAGGACCTCTGGCGCCCCGCACGGTCCGTCCTCTCGAACGGGAACGACACGAACCAGCGGGCCGCGCGTCTTCACTCGCGTCGGCTCGCCGCCGCCCAGGCGAAACGCCGAGGGCCGCTCCCGTCACGCGTGTGACGGGAGCGGCCCTCGGCGGTGCGGATGTCGTCAGTCGTTGCCCGGCATCGGCGTCGTCTTCTGGATCTGCAGCAGGAACTCGGCGTTCGACTTCGTCTGCTTCATCTTGTCGAGCAGCAGCTCGATCGCCTGCTGCTGGTCGAGCGCGTGCAGCACGCGGCGCAGCTTCCAGGTGATGGCGAGCTCGTCGCTGCCGAGCAGGATCTCTTCCTTACGCGTACCGGACGCGTCGACGTCCACCGCCGGGAAGATGCGCTTGTCGGCGAGCTTCCGGTCGAGCTTGAGCTCCGCGTTGCCGGTGCCCTTGAACTCCTCGAAGATCACCTCGTCCATGCGGGACCCGGTGTCGACGAGCGCGGTGGCGAGGATGGTCAGCGAACCGCCGTCCTCGATGTTGCGCGCGGCACCGAAGAAGCGCTTCGGCGGGTAGAGGGCCGTCGAGTCGACACCACCGGACAGGATGCGGCCGGAGGCCGGGGCGGCGAGGTTGTACGCACGGCCCAGACGCGTGATCGAGTCGAGCAGGACGACGACGTCGTGGCCCAGCTCCACCAGACGCTTGGCACGCTCGATGGCGAGCTCGGCGACCGTGGTGTGGTCCTCGGCCGGGCGGTCGAAGGTCGAGGAGATGACCTCGCCCTTGACCGACCGCTGCATGTCGGTGACCTCTTCCGGACGCTCGTCGACCAGGACGACCATCAGGTGGCACTCGGGGTTGTTGTGCGTGATCGCGTTGGCGATCGCCTGCATGATCATGGTCTTGCCGGTCTTCGGCGGGGCCACGATCAGACCACGCTGGCCCTTGCCGATCGGTGCGACGAGGTCGATGATGCGGGTCGTCAGCACACCCGGGTCGGTCTCCAGACGGAGCCGGTCCTGCGGGTAAAGGGGCGTCAGCTTGTTGAACTCCGGTCGCCCGCGCCCGGAGTCGGGGGCCATGCCGTTGGTCGAGTCCAGGCGCACGAGCGCGTTGAACTTCTCGCGGCGCTCGCCGTCCTTGGGCTGACGGACCGCGCCGGTGACGTGGTCACCCTTGCGCAGACCGTTCTTGCGGACCTGGGCGAGCGAGACGTACACGTCGTTCGGACCCGGCAGGTAGCCGGACGTACGGATGAACGCGTAGTTGTCGAGGATGTCCAGGATGCCCGCGACGGGGATCAGGACGTCGTCGTCGGCGAGCTGCGGCTCGTTGGCGGCGAACTCGTCGCGGCCGCGACGGCCCCGACGGTCGCGGTAACGCCCGCGACGGCCGCGGCGTCCGCCCTCGAAGTCGTCGTCGTCCTGCGGGCCGTTGTCGCGCTGCTGACGGTCCTGGCGGTCCTGTCGGCCGCCGCCCTGCTGCTGCTGACGGTCCTGACGCTCCTGGCGCTGCTGGCCGGCGCCGCCCTGGCCCTGCTGCTGCTCGTCGCCCTTGCCGCCACGGCGGTCACGGTCACGGCCGCCCCGCTCGCGGTCGCCACGCTCACCGCGGTCACGACGGTCCCGGCGGCCCTGCCGACCGTCGACACCTTCACCGGCGTCGGTCCTGGTCTCGGCGGAGGCCTCGACAGCGGCGGCCTTCGGCTCGCTCTTCGCCTCGGCGGCGACCGTCTCGGGGCTGCCGGCCTCGGCCACGGCACGACGACGGCGACGCTCACTCGCGGGAGCGTCGTCACTGGCCGGCTGGCCGGGGATCTCGATCTGCTGCTGGGCCACGGCCTTCTCGGCGGCGGGCTTCTCGGCGGCCTTCTTCTCGGCGGCCGGAGCGGCGTCATCGCCCGTACGGGCCTTGGAGGTGGCCCGGCGCTTCGGCTTGGTCTCGGTGGCGTCCCCGGCGGAGGAGGCAGCGGCCTTGGCCGAGGCACCCCCGCCCGACTGCGCCTCCTTGATGACCTCGATCAGCTGGCTCTTGCGCATCCGCGCGGTGCCCCTGATACCGAGGCCGGACGCGACCTGCTGCAGCTCGGCCAGCACCATGCCATCGAGGCCGGTACCGCGGCGCCGCCGGGAGCCGGCACCGGAGGCAGGCGCGGCAGAGGCGTCCGTGGCGGGCGCGGCAGCGGTCTCCTCGACACGTGCGCCCATCAGATCGGTGGTGTCGCTCACGAAGGGTCCTTCCCTGGAGCGGACGTCGGCCTGTCTGGCTCGGCGACCGGTTGTGCTGTCCGGCTTAGGTCCTTGCTGTGTGGACCGTGCCGGGGCGGTGGTCCGCCAAAGAGGCGGAAGGCATATCTGGTGATGACGATTCCGGAGCCGTGGCACTGAATTGCGGTGTCATCGGCACGGTCACGCCGGTTCCGGAGCGTGCTCAGCACTGCTCAGCGCATAGCACCCAATGCATGGCACAAAGCAGTTTGGGAGGCTCCCGGAAGAATGGTTGTCCCGGACGGGGACACGAAGCACCTCGCCATGGTGGGGTCGGGTGCAGACTTGAGGTTAACACTACCGGATCCAACAAACATTCCCCCTCTCCAAATCCGGCAACCGCGCGCTTTTAATGGACACCCGCCGGGGCGAGCGGCAGGACGCACGCCCCCGCGTCGTCGAGGTCCAGCCGATTGGCGGCCCACCCCTGACCCGCGAGATGAGCGACCTTGTCGGCGGATTCCTCATCGGCCAGCGCGAGGACGGTGGGGCCCGCGCCGGAGATCACCGCGGGGATGCCGTCGGCCCGCAGCCGCTCCACCAGCGCCGCGCTCTCCGGCATGGCCGGGGCGCGGTACTCCTGGTGCAGCCGGTCCTCGGTGGCGGGCAGCAGCAGCTCGGGGCGCCGGCTGAGGGCCTCGACGAGCAGTGCGGCCCGGCCCGCGTTGGCGGCGGCGTCGACATGCGGAACGGTGCGCGGCAGCAGACCGCGCGCGGTCTCGGTGAGAACCGGCTTTCCGGGAACGAAAACCACCGGAACGATGGAATCCGCAGGGTCCATCCTGATCGCCCGCGCGGCTCCGGCCTCCATCCAGGAGAGCGTGAAACCGCCGAGCAGACAGGCCGCGACATTGTCGGGATGGCCCTCGATCTCGGTGGCGAGCTCAAGAAGCGCGGTGTCGTCGAGTTTGCTGTCGCCGCCTATGGTCACGGCACGCGCGGCGACGATTCCGGCGCAGATGGCGGCCGAGGAGGAGCCGAGGCCCCGCCCGTGCGGGATGCGGTTGGCGCAGACGATCTCGAGGCCGCGCGGCTGTCCGCCCAGCAGATCGAAGGCGGTGCGCAGGGATCGTACGAGGAGGTGACTCTCGTCACGCGGCAGCGTCTCGCTGCCCTCACCTGCGATGTCGATGTGCAGCCCGGAGTCGGCCACCCGGACGACCACGTCGTCGTACAGCCCCAGTGACAGGCCGAAGGCGTCGAAGCCCGGCCCGAGGTTGGCGCTGGTGGCGGGGACGCGCACCCGGACGGCGGCGGCGCGGAACGCTGGACCGGCCATCGCTCGATGACTCTCCTTGAGCTGCGTGATGTACGAGATTTCCGATGTGCTTCGAGGTGCTGCGAGAGGAACTGCGTACTTCGGATGAACTGCGAAAGGGACTGCGATACGTACGGAAGACCCGGAGACCTCAGTGACTGCCCTGACTGCACTGACGGCGCGGCACCGCGGCATATGCGGCGGGCGGGTTCGGTACAGCCTATCGAAGGAAGGTTCTGTGGCGACATAGGGCGCACAGGAGGCGCACGATGCGTGTCGTAAGCCCCCCGTGCACCCCCTGTCGGGTTGCGCTAGGGATAGCCGGGGCGGCGGCCGGATTTCGCCAACTTCTGGCGAATTCCGCCCGCCACTGAGGGCCCCTGACAAGCCCCGACGGCTTCTGGCGGATGTGCGCCAGGCGGCTTTACGCCACACCTGCCCACCCCGTCGTTCGCCGGTCCGAGCCCTCCCGCCCTACGCCAGTCCGAGCCGCTCCGCCGCCGCGGCCGCGTCCACAGGAACGGTGACCGGCTGCGGGGCACCCGCAACGGCCCAGTCCGGGTCCTTGAGCCCGTTTCCAGTGACCGTGCAGACGATCCGCTGGCCGGGGTCGACCTTGCCCTGCTCGGCGGCCTTCAGCAGACCGGCGACGGACGCGGCGGACGCGGGCTCGACGAAAACGCCCTCCTGCGCGGCCAACAGCCGGTAGGCGCGCAGAATCTCACGGTCCGTCACTTCGTCGATGAAACCGCCGGACTCGTCCCGCGCGGCCAGCGCGAACTTCCACGAGGCCGGGTTGCCGATGCGGATCGCGGTGGCGATCGTCGACGGGTCCTTGACGACCTCGCCGCGCACGATGGGCGCGGAGCCGGAGGCCTGGAAGCCCCACATGCGCGGGGTCCGCTTGGCGATGCCGTCGGCGGCGTACTCCGTGTAACCCTTCCAGTACGCGGTGATGTTGCCCGCGTTGCCCACCGGCAGGACGTGGATGTCGGGCGCGTCGCCGAGCATGTCCACGATCTCGAAGGCGGCGGTCTTCTGTCCCTCGATGCGCACCGGGTTGACCGAATTGACCAGCGCCACCGGGTAGTTGTCCGACAGCGAGCGCGCGAGCGTCAGGCAGTCGTCGAAGTTGCCGTCGACCTGGAGGATCTTCGCGCCGTGCACGAGGGCCTGGCCCATCTTGCCGATGGCGATCTTGCCCTGCGGGACGAGCACGGCACACACCATGCCCGCGCGCACGGCATACGCGGCCGCGGAGGCGGACGTGTTGCCGGTGGAGGCGCAGATGACCGCCTTCGCACCCTCCTCCTTGGCCCGGGTGATGGCCATGGTCATACCGCGGTCCTTGAAGGACCCGGTCGGGTTGGCGCCCTCCACCTTCAGGTGGACCTCGCAGCCCGTGCGCTCGGAGAGCACCTGCGCGGGCACGAGCGGCGTACCGCCCTCACGGAGCGTCACGACCGGCGTGCTGTCGGACACCGGAAGCCGGTCCCGGTACTCCTCGATGATTCCGCGCCACTGGTGGGTCATTGCTGGTTACTCTCCTTCAACCCGCATGATGCTGGCGACACCCCGCACGGTGTCGAGGCTGCGCAGCGCCTCCACGGTCCCGTTCAGGGACGCGTCGGACGCTCGGTGGGTGACGACGACGAGAGATGCCTCGCCGCCTCCGTCTTGTCGTCCTTGCTGACGCACCGTATCGATCGATACGCCGTGCTCGGCGAAAACGGTGGCCACCTGGGCGAGAACACCAGGTTTGTCGGCCACGTCGAGGCTGATGTGGTAGCGCGTCACGACCTCGCCCATGGGCGAGACGGGCAGCTGGGTGTACGCGGAGTCGCCGGGCCCGGTCGCGCCGCCGAGCTTGTTGCGACAGACGGCGACGAGGTCGCCGAGCACGGCGGACGCGGTCGGGGCGCCGCCGGCGCCCGGCCCGTAGAACATGAGCTGCCCGGCGGCATCCGACTCGACGAACACCGCGTTGTACGCGCCGCGCACGGAGGCGAGGGGGTGGCTCAGCGGAATCATCGCCGGATGCACGCGCGCCGTCACCGATCCCCCGTCCGCCGCCCGCTCACAGATGGCGAGCAGCTTGATGGTGCAGCCCATCTCCTTCGCCGAGGCGAAGTCGGCGGCGGTGACCTCGGTCATGCCCTCGCGGTAGACGTCGTCGAGGCGCACCCGCGTGTGGAAGGAGATTCCGGCGAGGATGGCGGCCTTGGCGGCCGCGTCGAACCCCTCGACGTCGGCGGTCGGGTCGGCTTCGGCGTACCCGAGCGCGGTGGCCTCGTCGAGGGCCTCCTGATAGCCGGCTCCGGTGGAGTCCATCTTGTCGAGGATGAAGTTCGTCGTCCCGTTGACGATCCCCATCACACGGTTGATCTTGTCACCGGCGAGGGACTCGCGCAGCGGCCGGATCAGCGGGATGGCACCGGCGACGGCGGCCTCGTAGTAGAGGTCCCTGCCGTTCTCCTCCGCCGCCGCGTGCAGGGCGGCACCGTCCTGGGCGAGGAGCGCCTTGTTGGCGGAGACGACGGAGGCGCCGTGCTCGAAGGCGGTGGTGATGAGGGAGCGGGCGGGCTCGATACCGCCGATGACCTCGACGACGACGTCGATGTCCCCGCGTTTGACGAGGGCGGTGGCGTCGGTGGTGACGAGCTCGGGGTCGATGCCCTCGCGCACCTTGGACGGCCGGCGGACGGCCACGCCCGCCAGCTCGACGGGGGCTCCGATCCTGGCCGCGAGGTCGTCGGCGTGCGTCGTCATGATGCGCGCCACCTCTGAGCCGACAACCCCACAGCCCAGCAGCGCCACCTTCAGCGGACGCGTACGCATCATCCGACCTCGTTTCCTCATACCGTCTACGGTTGGACCAGTCTCACTCACCGGACGGGAGTTTCTATCCATGGTCCGGATCGTGAGACATCTATTTCATTTTTCTGACCGTTGGTGGCAGGAGATCTTCCACCTGGGCCGACTGCGCATTCCGACAACGATCGCCCGGTCGTTCTCGCGTTCTCGCATCGACCGGCCGGTTCATTTGGACATCTACCGGCCGGTCGTTCCCGCACCGATCGACAGGCCATTCGGACACCCATCGGCCGGTCATTCCCGCACCGATCGGCCGGTCACCCGACGTCGAGACGCAAGAGGTCCTCCTCCGTCTCCCGGCGGACGATCACCCGGGCCTCACCGTCGCGCACGGCGACGACCGGCGGGCGCAGGGCGTGGTTGTAGTTGCTGGCCATGGACCGGCAGTAGGCACCCGTGGCGGGTACGGCGATGAGGTCGCCGGGGGCCAGGTCGGAGGGCAGGAAGGCGTCCTTGACCACGATGTCCCCACTCTCACAGTGCTTGCCGACGACGCGGACGAGCATGGGCTCGGCGTCGGAGGTGCGCGAGACGAGGGCGACGCTGTACTCGGCGTCGTACAAGGCGGTCCGGATGTTGTCGGACATGCCCCCGTCCACGGAGACGTATGTCCGCAGCCCGTCGAGCGGCTTGATGGTGCCGACCTCGTAGAGCGTGAAGGCGGTGGGCCCGACGATGGCCCGCCCCGGCTCGACCGAGATCCGAGGCGTCCGCAGCTTCGCGGCCTCGCACTCCCGCGTGACGATCTCGCCCAGCGCCTTCGCGATCTCGTGCGGCTCACGGGGATCGTCGTCACTCGTGTACGCGATACCGAGACCGCCACCGAGGTCGATCTCGGGCAGCTCCACCCCGTGCTCGTCACGAACGGCGGCGAGCAGCGACACCACCCGCCGCGCGGCCACCTCGAACCCGGCCATGTCGAAGATCTGCGACCCGATGTGCGAGTGAATCCCCACGAGCTCGAGCCCGTCGAGCGAGAGCGCCCGCCGCACCGCCTCCGCGGCCTCTCCGTCGGCCAGCGCGATCCCGAACTTCTGGTCCTCGTGGGCGGTGGCGATGAACTCGTGGGTGTGCGCCTCGACGCCCACGGTCACGCGGATCTGCACCCGCTGCCGCTTGCCGAGGGACTGCGCGATGTGGGCAACGCGAACGATCTCCTGGAAGGAGTCGAGCACGATCCGCCCGACCCCGCTCTCGATGGCGGCGGTGATCTCTACCGCGGACTTGTTGTTTCCATGGAAGGCGATGCGATCGGCGGGCATCCCGGCGGAGAGGGCGGTGGCGAGCTCACCGCCGGAGCACACGTCGAGGTTGAGCCCCTCCTCATGCAGCCACCGCACGATCGCCCGCGAGAGGAAGGCCTTCCCGGCATAGAAGACGTCGGCGTCGTGCCCGAAGGCGGTCCGCCAGGCGCGGGCGCGCTCGCGGAAGTCGGCCTCGTCGATGAAGTACGCAGGGGTACCGAACTCCTCGGCGAGCCTGGTGACTTCGATCCCACCCACACGGACGACGCCGTCGTCCGTACGGCTGACCGTGTGCGCCCACACCTTGGGGTCGAGGGCGTTGAGGTCGGCGGGCGGGGCGCTGTAGTGGCCCTCGGGGAGGACATCGGCGTGACGGGGCCCGGCGGGGTGTGCGGAACGGCTCATTTTTCTCTCACAGACAGTCACAGATAGTCAGGGGCGCTGATGCCGAGCAGGGACAGGCCGCCGGCCAGCACCGTCCCGGCGGCTTCGGCGAGCGCGAGCCGGGCACGGTGGGCGGCCGAGGGTTTCTCGTCGCCGAGCGGCAGCACGGTGTGCTGGAAGGCGAGGAGGGCGTCGGCGGTGGTGACGAGGTGCCGGGCGAGCCGGTCGGGCGCGCGGTGCAGGGCCGCCTGCGTCAGCACGGCCGGATACCCGGCGAGGGCCCCGACGAGCTCGTCGACGCCGGGTACGTCACCGGGTACGTCACCGGGGTCGCCGGTGCAGCCGAGCGCGGCGGCGTTACGGATGAGGGCCCGGGCGCGGGCGTGCGCGTACCGGACCCGGAAGAGAGGGTTGCTCTCCCGCTGAAGCAGATGATCGGCGCTGATCCGCGGCCGGTCGTGGGACGCGGGATACAGCAGGGCCCAGCGGCCGGCGTCGGGACCGAGCGGGGTGGGGTCTTCGCGCGCGGGGGTGGGGCGCAGGGGGGTGGGCTTGGGGCGCGAGGGGTGGGCGTGGGGCGCCTCGGGGTGCGTGAGCTCGGTGTGTGGGGGCTCGGTACGCGGGGTCTCGACGTGCGGGGGATGAATGCGCGGGGGATGGATACGAGGGGGTTGGATGCGCGGGGCATGCAGGTGCTGCACCTCCGCGCGGCCACCCTGGGCGGCCACGATCCGTACGAGCGCGTCGGCGACGACCTCGGCCCGGATGTCGTACGGGATCAGGAGCGGGACGATCTGCCCCGCGAGGACGTCGCCGTGTCCATAGACATCACCCTGGAGCTGGATCTCACGTACGAGAGCGGCGCCCGCGCCACCCCCCAGGCGAAAGTTGAGAAACCCCGGCCCGGTGATCGCGACGTCGGCGACACCGTCGCTGCGGGTGAGGTGGGGTCGCAGGATCTCGGCGACCTGCCGTGCCGACCGCCCGGCGGGCCGCGCCAACTGCAACGCGATGTTCGTGGCGTAGTCCCCACACCCACCCGGCCCCGGCAACGTCACCACCGCCCGTACCGGCACGACCACGTTCAGCTCCCCCTCGTCCACGGCACAGCGCACCGCGCGCAGCACGGTACGGGAGAGCTCGACGGGGGTCACGGGACAAGCGTAGGGGAGGAGGGGGGTGGGTAAGCGAGTCGGTTTAATAAGGGTCCGGGATGTGGACGGGCAGAGGGAGCGGCCCCACTGACTGACGCACGGCAACGGCCCGATCACCCGGCCGACGCGCCAGACGCTCTTCCACGCCACGGACGGAGCAAGGCGACACGACACGGACGAACTGCGGCGACAGGGCCGAAGCGCGGCGACACGAACGAAGTGCGACGACAGGGACGATGTGCGGCGACGTCGCCGAAGCGGCACGGCGGAGTCACACGACTGCCACCGCCCCCCTCCCCCTGGGAGGTGGAGAGTCCGCGACTCCCAGCAACACGATGCACACCATGTAGGGGCACGGACGGACGGCTGACCGCAGGGCCAGGCGCCGCCGACCCCTCAGCTCAGCGCTCGGTGGCGCGGCACCCACTCAATGACCGGCGCGCTGAGCCTCCTCGGCCCCAAGCCCCTCGGGACCAAACGCATCCCTGTCGAAGGCACCGCCGCCGCCCTCTCCAAACGGCACGCCGTCCTCACCACCTCCCCGGCGACCCCCGCCACCCCCGGCCCCACTCCCCCGCCGCTCCATCAACTCCCGTACCAGCCGCACAAGTTCGGCAGGCTCGAAGGGCTTGGCGAGAAAGGCGTCGACACCGACGTCGAGCCCGCTCTCGACCTCGTGCTGCGTACAGGCACTGACGATGGCGAGGGGAAGATTCCGCGTCCGGGGATCGGCACGCAGCCGGGCGGCGGTGCGCAACCCGTCGAGCCGAGGCATGACCACGTCCAGGGTCACCACATCGGGCTGCACGTGATGCACGACGTCCAGGCATTCGGCACCGTCGGCCGCGGTCACGACCTCGATGCCCTCCAGCTCGAGGTTGACCCTGATCAGCTGCCGGATGACCTTGTTGTCGTCCACAACAAGCACCCGACCGGACGCGCCTGACACAACTCGAGAGTAGGTCCGCGCCCACCGCGCCGTCCGGGTTTTCCCCACTTCCACCCCCGTGCGGGGGTCCCGACCACCCCAAGGACGCCCACTCCGGACGCCTCCCCTCCCCCTCCCCGCAACACCGCCCCGCCCCCGCATAAACCCATGCCAGTCCCCCACGAAAGAGCTGGTAGGGTTCTACCCGTCGCCGCGAACACCGCGCCTGACACGCCCCCGTAGCTCAGGGGATAGAGCAACGGCCTCCGGAGCCGTGTGCGCAGGTTCGAATCCTGCCGGGGGCACCCTTCATAAGGTGCCCAAAGACCCCGTCACCAGCGGAAACGCTGAGGCCGGGGTCTTCGCGTATGTGCAGCCAGATGCCGCCCGAAGCGGCCGTATGTCGGGGTCCGTGGACGAGGCGTGGACGGGATCTTGGGGCATCGCCGCAGGTGGCGCGTCACCTACACGCCATGCAGCCGCCCTCCCCGCTATCTTCGTCCCGATGTCGGACGGTGCTCGGGTGGGGAGCCCAAGCCTTGATGCGCCTGTCACGCCGTCTTAGGCCGTCCGCAGGCAGATGAATGGACGAGTTGGGGGATCTCGTGGACGTGACCACGCTTGCCGTCGCACTCATCGGAGTTGTGGGGACACTGGGCGGAACTCTCGGTGGGGCAGTGCTCAGCCAGCGCGTCACCCGCGAGCAGAACCAGCGGGCCGATCGTGAACGGGCAGAAGACCGCCACGACCGAGCGCAGCAGGCCCGACGGGATCTCTATGCACGATTGAACACCACGGCTCGCACCTACCGCGTCGCTGCCCGAGACGCAGTCCGAGCGGCCGAGCGCGGTCAGGCCGCGGAACCCGCAATCCTTGACGCTGCCAAGGACGCTTGGTTGGAGAACTACTCGGTGGCACAGATGGCTCTACCGAAAGACGTCCATGAGATCGCCTCGGCCCTCAACCGGGCGCTCGGAGTCGGGTACACCGTCGTAAAGCAGTTGCCGACCAGTCCCGATCTCATAGGGGCGTACACCCGTGCCGGAACTTGGTTCAGCGGTCCATTGTCCGACGGCGTGTACCTCCTGCGGGTCGCTCTGCGTCATGACCTCGGCGTCGAAGTCCAGCCCGACTTCGCGCAAAATAGGTCTCGGATGCTTGCTGAGCTCAATAGCGAGCGAAGGAGCCTTAGACGTCTGCTCGCCTCGGAGCAAGCCCAGGCCACTCGCTCAGCTTGACGGCCCAGGCTGATTGCTGTGCGCGCGGCCCGGCCGTCTGCCGGGCTGGAGCGCCTGCAAGGTCGCCTTGGGGTGGCAGAGAGATGGGGCGCTCGACGCGTGGGCTCGGCTTCCCGAGAACAAGTTCACCACCTTCTCCCTCGCGCGCGCGCAGGATTTCGCTTCGCTGGCGAGGAAGGCCATCGCCGACCCGAACGTGGACTTGCACGTCAACATGACGGGACTGGAACGATTCGGAGACTTCATGGACGCTGCCAAGCGCGGCCTGCTGGCTGGTGAAGCCGGCCATTCCACAGACTACGAGATGTCCTTGATCGCGAGAGCCGTCGCCAATGGTCAACGCGCATGGAGTTCGGTGAGGTTCTATTATCCGACGGGCGCCGGTGACGTCGTGGAGCTCAGAAAGATAGACATGCCGGATCTGTCAAAGTTGGGGAAGCTTGATCCCGTAGACGGGGGCAAATTCGAGTACTGCCATCACTGCTAAGGAATCCGACGAATATGGACACCAACCGGAAAGACCTGTACCCGGACGTGACTGCTTCGGGTGGCCTTGGACCAGCCATGCGAGAGGCAGCACAGCTGCGCGGATGCGACACCGGGCTGGCGCCGTGGGCCGTCGACGTCGTCAGCATCCAAACGGCGAGGGGTTTCCTGTCGGTCGATCCTGCGACCGAGGAACGTCTTTTCCGGTTGAGTGTCGGCATTCCCGGGTTCGACTGGGAGATCGGCTCCACGGGGGACCTTGGACTGCTTGTGGAAGCGGTCGCCGCATGGCGGGAAGGCATACCGTTCGACGAGCTGGCGGAGAGATTCGGGTTCTTGGAGCTCGACGAATTCGTCGGGGCGCTCGAACGTGGAGAGCCCACCTCCTCGCAGTGGACCGAACTCCTGTCGTCCGACTTCAATCGGCGCCAATGGAACCTCCTGCGCCGCCTCCGTGCGGATGAGGTACTGCGGGACATGTTCCCGACCATCACGCACGGTGCCGTGCGCCTGTGTGTGGATGCGATGGACGGAAGGAGCCGTCAGATTCTGGTGGACGAGGTGAACGGGGAACTCTATGAGGTCATGCGCGTAGGGGTGCCCGGGGCCAGCTGGGTCGACGTGCCGACCGGTGATCTGATCGCCTACCTGCGAGCTGCCTTGAACGAAGAGTGATCCGGCAGATCGACGAGGTCGAACCCCGCCAGGTAATTCCTGGCGGGGTTTCTTCGTACGTTAGCCTCGATCTTTCGTGACGGCTCGTCGGTTTCGTCTGGCGGGCCGTTTCGGCTTGTTGGGTGGGGTGCGGGCAGGCCGGTGACCCGGCTGTCGCGTCGGGTGGGCGCCGGGTTCCACTGCTCCGGTGTGCGGGTTCTGGTCGTAGCGGTGGGTCGTTGCTGCTGGTCAGCCGGGATTCGGGAGGGCCTGGAGTCGTTCGATCGCGTCGGTGATCACGTTGCTCCAGGGCCAGTGCGTCGCGAATTTCAAGTGCCGGCGGCGGGCGGTGGTGACGAGCTGGGCGGCGGCGGAGAACAGGCGGAGCCGCAGGCGGCGGGGCTCCCAGAGCCGGGCCTTGCCGGTCAGGGCGAGCATCGGCATCCACGCGAGCAGGTCCAGGGCGAGCTGGACGATCTCCAGCCAGATCTGGTTCTGCGCGGTGTCGTGGAGGAGGAGGTTGCGCAGGCCGGTGGCGCGGGCGGCGCGGATGCGGTCCTCGGCTCTCGCCCGCTGGCGGTGGCGCAGTTCGAGGGCCGCGATCGGGACGCTGGTGGTGTTGGTGGCGAAGCAGGCCAGCCGCAGTCCGTCGGCGTCAGTGAAGCGCAACTGGGCGCCGGGGTGCGGGCGCTCTTTCCGGACGATCAGCCGCATCCCCTCCGGCCAGCCCTTGAGGACGTCGCCATCGAGCTCGGCGACCCAGGCGCCGTCACGGATCTCTCCGCCGGGTTCGGTGGCCGCCGTCCAGGCCGAGGCGGGAACCTTCAGGACGGCGTGGTGGATGGCGTCGGTGATGGTCATGCCGACCGAGTACGACAGCCACCGGCCGCGTCTGGCCAGCCAGGCCACGAACTCGTGGGTGCCGCCGCCGGAATCGGTCCGGATCAGTGTCTGACGCCCGCGCCGGTACTTCTTCGACAGCTGGGCCAGGGCGAGTTGGGCCGTGGTGATGTGGTCGGTGGCGGTGTTGTCGGGTAGCCCCAGCGCATTACTGCGCCGGGGCCCCCTCAGAACCGTGCGTGCCCGCTTTCCAGGCACACGGCTCAAGCAAGCCCCAAGGGCTCGCGGGCAGGCAGAACTGCTGGTCCCGGTGCGTGGGCGGCGATGCGCCATCGCGCGCAGTGGGCGTGCATGAGGCAGCGTGCGGTGTCGTCCGGCGGGTGGCCGTCCTCGGTGGTGAGCGCCGTGCGGCGGATCGCCTTGCGGACGGCGGTGAGCCACTGCTCCCACTCGGTGGGACTTTGCGGCTCTTGATCGGCGTGCAGCAGCAGAGTGCCGCAGCCGGGACAGCGGCCGTGCTGCGCGTGTAGCAGCCGCAGCACGAACGGCCCCAGCGGAGGCTTTCGCCGCCGTCGCCGATCAGCCCAGTAACCGGTCAGAGCCGGGTCGTCCGGAGACGCCCTACCTTTGACCAGCCGATGCCGGACAATCTTCGTCCAGGAGAACTTCACCAGGTAGCGGCCGGTGTCCCGGTCGCCGAACACCCAGCGGTCCCGCCTGGTCGGGTGGAACGCGCCGAAGTACCGGGCCACGACCCAGCGTTTCGACTTGTTCGGGTGCGCCCGCAGTCCCCACCGGTAGGTGAGCCGCCACACGTAGTGGTCCAAGGAGGAGAAGATCTCCTTGGACACTCCGGTGCGGTAGTAGGCCGCCCAGCCCCGGATCACGGGGTTGAGCTTGTTGATCACCGCTTGGGCGTTGGCCCCGTGTAGAGCCTTGACCTCGGCGGCGAGCCTGCTGCGAATGCGCCGCACCGCTGCCTTGCTGGGCTTGGTCAGCAGCTTGCCGTTGCGATAGCGGCGTACGTTGAACCCGAGGAAGTCGAAGCCCTCTTCAAGGCGGACGACGTGCGTCTTGTCCTCGTTGAAGGCCAGTCCCCTCGGCTTCAGCCACACCGCGAGCTGCTGCTTGACCTGCCGGGTCTGTTCCTCGCTGACGCACAGGGCCACGAGATCGTCGGCATAGCGGATCACCACGGGGGTGCCCGGCTCCGACTTGCCCGCGTGCCTCATCCCGTCAGGGAAGTACCGGACCCCGGCGGCTTGTTCCAGCCCGTGCAGGGCGACATTCAGTAGCGTGGGGCTGATCACCCCGCCTTGTGGAGTTCCCTCCTCGGTCGGGGTGAGTTGTTCACGCTCGACCACGCCCGCCTTCAGCCACTGCCTGATCTGTTCCCGCGCGGGGAACGTGCCGAGCTGGCGGAGAAGATGGTCGTGGTCGATGCGGTCGAACGCCGCTGCCAGGTCCGCGTCGAGAATCCACCGGCGGTGCGGGTTCTTTCCCCCGACCGCGTTGAAGATTGCCTCGATGGCGTCATGGCAGCCACGGCCGGGCCTGAAGCCGTACGACTTCGGCTCGAACCGTGCCTCCCACTCGGGCTCCAGCGCGTTGAGGGCCCGTGCCTGGAGAGCGCGGTCAACGATCACCGGCATGGTGGCTTCATACTGCCCCTCCTGCTGTGGGTGTTCGGGTTGTGAGGTCGGATTTCATGGTCTGGGCGGCGAGTTGGAGACCGGCGGCCTCGTTGTCGCTGGTCCAGGGGATGCTCAGGCGGCCGTCGGCGGCGCGGTGGGCGTCCAGGCGGTGGCGGGCGATCCAGTAGTAGACCGCGCCGGCGCGGACGCCGAGCCGGTCGGCGACCTGCTGGACGCTCAGTTCGCCGCGTGCGGTGGTGGTGTCGGGCAGTGGGTGACTGCCGGGGCCGGTGGGGCCGGAGTGTTTGGGCCGGTCCAGGTCGGCCCGCAACGCGGCCTCGACCTGGTCGTTCCAGGGGATGGCGATGCGGCCGCTGGGAGTGCGATGTGCGGGCAGGCGTCCGATACGTACTTGGTAGCGCACGGCCGCGTCGAGGACTCCGAGGCGGGCTGCTGCTTCGGGAATGCTGATCTCGTCGGCTCGGGCGGCCTCGGCGGGCAGTGGGCGGCGCCCGGTGGGCATGAACTGCTCGGGGTGGGTGATCCAGTCCCGGCAGTCGGCTTCGACCTGGTCGTCCCAAGGGATGCACCAGCGGCCCCCGACGTCCTTGCGCGCGGTCAGCCGTCCGCAGCGGATCCAGTAGTAGAGGGCGTGCTCGACCACGCCCAGGTGGGCGGCGCCCTGCTGGACGCTGACCTCGCCGGGCAAGGTCTGCGGCGGTGTCGTGGGGCGGGGGGTGAGGTGGCCGGAGGTGTCGATCTGGCGGCGGCAGTTGGCTTCGACCTGGTCATTCCACGGGATACACCAGCGGCCGCCGGAATCCTTGCGGGCGTCCAGGCGCCCGTGGGTGAGCCAGTAGTAGACGGCGTCCGCAGTGATGCCCAGGATCTGGGCTGCCTGATTCACGCAGATCTCCCCGTCCCGGAACGGGACCGGTGCCGGGATCTTGTAGGTGTAGCTGACCCACTTGACGGCCGCCACGTCATAGGGGCGCCCGGTCCCGGTGGTCAGCTGGGCGGCGGCGAGCGCGGCGACGACCTGCTCGTCGCTGTGGTCCGGACGCAGGGTCGCGATCAACTCCCGCGCCGCCGCCGGGGTCCGCCGGATGTCGGCCGAGAGCCGGGGGCGGGTCAGGGCGAGTTCGTCGGTGGCGCCGGTGTGCCAGCGCACCCCGACCCGGGCGCGGGCCCGGTCGGTCTCGGGCAGCAGGGTCACATCCGAGATCAGTGTCCGCAGCAGGCGTTTGCGGTCGCGGTCCCTGGTGTCGGGGGCGTGCCACAGTCCGGGCAGGTCAGCGGCCAGGGCCTGCAGTGCGGAGCGGTCCGGCAGGGCCGGCTTGGCTTCGCGGGCGCTGTTCAGGGCCGCCTGGGCCTGGTCGAGTGCGGCGAGTCTGGCTTCCCAGCGGGCTTCCAGGGTGCGGGCGACCATGCGGTTCTCCGGATCGACGGCGGTGAACGTCCGCTCGGCGCGGTCCGCGTCGTACTGGGCTCGCTCCACCGCCAGCTCGGCGGCGCGGTGCGAGCGGGTGTGCCGGCCGGCGACCTCGTCGGCGGCGGCCAGGGCCAGCTCGATGTGCTCAGGGCTGAGGGTTTCCAGCAGTGCCGCCACCACGGCGTCGTCCACGATGTCGGCGCGGATCGAGCGGCAGGTCGCGGTGGCCTCGTGGTCGGCCCGGGACAGCGAGCATTCGTAGGCAGCCCGGCCGCTCGAGTGGTAGCGGGTGGTCATCGGGCGTCCGCACGATCCGCAGAACATGATCCCCTGACACAGGGCCAGTCCCTCACGCGCCGGCCTGGCGCCGTCGCGGGTGCAGTTGGCCTTGAGCTTCGCCTCGGCCGCCACGTAGTCCGCCCAGGTCCAGTAGCCCTCGTGGTGGTCATGCAGGACCACCGGCCACTGCTCGCGGGGTACCCGCGTCAGGCTGGTGCGCACGCTGCCGTCCGGCTGGACCCGGCGCCGGGTGGTGTTGCGGCCATAGACATACGTGCCCGCGTAACAAGGGTTGCTCAGTACCCCCAGTGCCCGGGCGTGGGTGAGCTTGCCCCACCGTAACTGGCCTGCCCACGCGCCGCCGTAGGCGCGGAGCGGGAAGCGTCGGTCGACGAATGCTGCGACGACCTGGTAGGCCGAGCCGCCGGCCGCGAACGCGGCGAAGACGTCGCGGATCGCGGCCTGCACCTCCATATCCGGGTCGATCACGCAGTTGCCCTCGTCGTCGTAGACGTAGCCCACCGGCAGCGGGGACCGCAGGTCGCCGCGCTCGGCGGCGGCCCGCTTCGCGCCCTGCAGCCGGCTCGACAGGATGTGCAGCTCGGCCTCGCTCATCGATCCTTTGAGGCCGAGCAGGAGTCGGTCGTTGAAGTTGGTCAGGTCGTAGACCCCGTCGTCGTCGATCAGCAGTACGTCCGTCAGCCGCGCGAGTTCCAGCAGCCGGGCGAAGTCGGCCGAGGACCGCGCGAGACGCGAGACCTCCAGGCCGAAGATCGCTCCGACCTCGCCCAGACAGACCTTGGCGACCAGATCGCGAAAACCCTCCCGGACCTGCCCGAACTTCCCCGACAGGCCCAGGTCCGCGTCGATGACCAGCACATCCTCGCGGTCCCAGCCCAGCCGGACCGCCTCGTCGCCCAGCGCGTACTGCCGCAACGTGGACTCGGTGTTGTCGCGGACCTGGATCAACGTGCTCTGCCGCAGATAGACCGCCGCTGTCCTCAAGCGGTGGGACGCTGTGATCTTCGAGGTCCCGTTCACGATCACGGCTGCCTCCCAACGCGGACTCGACCATGTTGGCCAGCACCATCACCATCTCCACGCGGCACTGCGGTGATGACGGCACGGCCCCTCGCTTCCGCCCGCCCCGGGGCTGATGCGCGACACAACTCTCGTCGCATCAGGATCCGCCTCCGCTCGCGCCAGCACCACGGCTCACCAGGGCATCCACCAGCGCACGAAGAGCACTCAGCCCCTCGACCGCGAGCCGGTCCCCGCCCGGCTCCCCGCCGCGATCCGTCCACTCCTGCGGCAACGTCACACTCCGGCTTACGCCGTACGCGCAGACGAAGACCAGCGCGCCACTGCGCCGCTTGACGAACAGAATGTCCAACTGCTGGCCCGCCAGCGCGTGGAACGGGTGGGTCACCGTCAAAGAACCCAAAGACTGCCTGGACGCTACGGCGCTATGCCGTGTCCGTCGGGATGCCGAGCGGGCGCTGTTTCTTCCCTCCTGCCTTGGGGATATACACCCGCCTGACCGGCCGGGCCCTCCACGTGTCGGCGGATCGCTGCATCCAGTCGGCCAGTTCGGCCTTGCCCTGGGGTAGCAGCACCACCTTCCCGTCGATCCCGGCGGTCGTGCGGCCAGCGTTGATCTCCGTGACCCGGCGCACGCTGAGCAGCATGTTGGCGCGGGATCGGAGCATCAGCTTCTGCAGATTGCGGACCCTTTTCAGGTCCCCTGCCTGCGATGCCGTGAAGATGCGTTGCCGAAGTCGCCGTACGTCGTCTTCGACCTGCTGCCAGTCGACGGCCAGCCAGTCGGTGATCTCGTCCTCAGGTCCGTTCACCGCAGCCTCGGCTGGGGCGTCCAACTTGTCCCTCGGTTCGGGGTGTTCGAGCATCTGGTCTCCACAGACTCACCTGACCCACGTCGGCACCCTTTCGAGTTCGGGCACGTGCCCGTATCCGGCCGGTTATGCAGGGCGATCGGCGGAGGGCCGAATGCGTTGCCCCGTCTTCCCGCTGCCTTTCAGCTGCCGGCGTTCGCTTCTTGGGTCATCCTGTTCCCGCCCGGGGGCTGGGCCTTCCTCGCAGTCGGCTCACCGCTCAGTCGCCTGAGCGGACCCCGTCGGGGTTTCCACGTTCCACACAGTTGAGATACGACCGGGGTGGGCGCCCCCTATACCCCGGGGACGGTGGTGTCCTCCCGGTCGGCGGTTCGCTGTCCGACCGGCACCCGCCGCTTCTCAGCGGCCAGTCCCTGCACTCCGCTGAAGACTTCCGTCTGGCGAAGCCCAAACGTGACGAGGCATCATCAGGGGTTCACTCGCGTTCACCCGTCCGGCCTTCCCCTTGCCTGTGGCCCCCGGACGGATCGGGAACCCTTGGGCGTCTCCTTCGAGCTCCGCACCCCACCGTTGCCAGTGACGCACGTCGAAGCGGGGACGGGCCTTGGACACTGGCCCGGGTCTACACCTTCGACATCAGTCGAACCTCCAATCGGTGCAACCACTCAAACTGTGCGACCTCGTGTCGCACGCTGCCCGCGTTGCCGGGCCGCAGCAGAGCGGCGACCGGCTCCCCGCTGCCGCCTGGGCCGTGGTCGACGAAGGCCATCAGCGGGTGGTGCCCGAAGGTCTTCTTCCAGGTCGCGGCGGCGTCCTGCTTCTCGGAGTGGGCCAGCACGAGCACCCCGTCGATGTCCACGATCACCTGTCCGCCGGCGTCCGGTCCGGCTTGTCCGGCCAGCTTCCAGACGTGTTCGCGGACATGGGCCCGTGCGGTGCGGATCGCCGCCAGGGCCTTCGGCCCGGCCGAGGCGAGGGCATCGATGAGGCGGGAGACGGTGGGATCGGAGGCCACCGCACCGAACACGGCCGGCTCGGATCGCAGCATGCCCACATCGGCCAGACAGTCCCCGCCGAGCGCGACCGCCAGGGCCACATCCAGCAGGATCTTCCCCGGATCGTGCACCGCCCGCGCCTTGCACCACGGCGCCAGAGCCGCCGATATCGCCTGGTCCAGCCCGGTCTTACGGGCCGTCTCCACCAACAGGACGCCTCCCGCCTGCGAGACGACCGCCCGGCCACCGCCCTCGACGCGGACGCGCGGGTAGGACCCGATACGCTTCTTCACCTGGGAAGTGCCTCCGACGGTGGCAGGAACTAGGACCTCGACAATCCTTATCCTTGCTGGTCAGAGGCACTTTTCGTTTGTCTGACCACCCGTCGGACACCAGGCTTCATGAAAGCGCGAGGCTAAGGGTCCCGCTTCCCCGCAGGTCAGACCACGGGAAGACTCACGGCCTCACCTGGGCTCCGGAGCCGTGTGCGCAGGTTCGAATCCTGCCGGGGGCACAGAAGCCGGACCAGCGTGATCAAGTCGCTGACCAGCCAAAGTGCCAGACATTGAGAGCCGGACCCAGTCCTACTGGGTCCGGCTCTTTGTCGTTGTTACGCACTGACCTTGGCTCAGCCCTCGCACCCGCTGTCGTCCCGATAGCCGATCTCGGGGTCGTCGGCGTGGCGTCTCTTGCTTCGGCGGGCCCTGTACGTGCCCGGAACTGTGGCTTCCATCATGGCGAATGTGATCTTGTCCTGGTGAGATCGCCGGATGCTCGGTTTCCTCCTCCGTCTCCTGCCGTTCTGGGTCCGCGAGCCCCTGCTCATCGCGGTCGGGTCTGTTCTCGGCGTACGCATCATGTATCTCGCCGTCCGCGATCACGATCGGGTCGCGGCTGGTCTCGGCGTGGTGTTCCTCGTGTTCACCGCCATACGCGTCTACGCGGTGATCCGGGCCCTGCGCGCGCGCCGGAACCCAAGTCCGACAGCCTCCGCAGACGGGGCGGCAGTCGATGTTGCCGCCCAGGCCCAGGCCCAGGCCGGAATCGGGCCGCGTCCCAGCCCGGGCACTCCGGAGAAGGAGCACAACGCATGGGGCCAGGCCGTCGCGGCCGTGGCCGTGTTCGGGACACTCGCGGCCGCGCTGTGGGTGGCCCCACGCTTCATGCCGTCCGACGACAACACCCCGCAGCCCGCCTCGTGTTCGGGCGGGGCACACGAGGAGCTTCCGAATGCCTACAAGGACACGCCCCAGCCCGTGACCGGTGAAGAGCTGTGCAAGGCGCTCAACCGGCCAGACCTGGCCAAGCTCCTTGGAACGCCTGGAGAGACCGCGACCACTGTTTCCAGCACCAACAACACCGCTCCTCTGACTGATGGGAAGGTCGCCCAACCGGAGGCCGAGGTCACGTTCGACACGTACACCGTGAATGTCTCGGCCACTTACAACGAGCTGACGACCGACCAGTACGTGAAGCTGATGAAGTTCGGGGATGAGAAGGACATCAAGACGCTTACGGTTCTCGGTCGGCCCGCGGTCCTCTCCTCGGATCACACCATGAAGCTCGAGATCAATCTCGGGAGTGGTGGATCCGGCGGACCGGTCGAACAAGGCCCCCTGGCCAGGACGCTGGTCGTGGCCCTGGACCGTCATGACCGAGGCGGCTACTGCGAAATCACCGTGTGGAGCACGTCCGGAGCCTTCCCGAACGACAGCGCTCTCCTCAACATCGCCGAGAAGGTTCTTCCGAGGATCCCCGAACGACCTGTCCGATGAGACGCCGAAAACATCTCGGCGAAAAGATCGGTCCAGTCGCGCTGCCGGCGACGGCATCAGTCTTGTGCAACTTTATTACTGAGATGGCATGGCCATCCATCAACTGTCGTCTCCGCCTGATCCTGACGTCGTCCTCACCGAGACCAACTGGGACTCGCTGGAACACGCCTTGGGCCCAGCCCGTGAAGCATCCGGGATGCCGGCCGCGCCACTCGAAGCCACCCCGGAGGGGCGGGCGAGGTCACCGCGCTACCTCGACCACGTGCTGCACCACCAGAACACGTTGTACGACGCCACGGTTCCGGCAGCACTGTACGTAGCCGCGATTCTCCCAAACCCCCGCGCCGCAGCCACAGCGGAGTCCACAAGCCGCGACCACGGATTCCCGCCTCACGACTACGCTCCAGCAGTCCACATCCAGGAGATTCGCCCACTCCTGTTCCAAGCGGCCCACGCACACACGAACGACCCCGACCTACGTGTTCGTCAAGCCGCCGTCTCGGCCTGCATGCCGCTCCTGGACGACCCACGACTCCGCCACCACCGCACCGCCCTGGCCCCACTCATGCGCGATGTTCTGGGCACCAGCGCACGTTGGCAGTACCGCGAACGAGCGTACTGATCCCTCGCGGTGAAGGTTGAGCGTTGTCATCGAAGGTTGGTGACCGCCGGGTTTTCTCACCGAAGGTTGAGTGATCGTTTAGGGCTGGCTGTCCGGAGTCAAGGTTCGGTCCTGGTCAACTCGACATCGCGCGGTCCTCAGACGAGTTGACGGCTGCTGACGGGATCGCGAAGAAAGCCAGTGTTGCGAGGACCGCCGCACTCGCTGCGAGTGCCAAAGCACCTGGAAGGGACCGGGTCACGACCGGTCCGACAACCACTGCCCCCAGGGCGAATCCGGTGATTTTCAAGCTGGCGCCGGTGGTGAAGATCTGGGCGCGGAGGTGTTCTGGGGCCTCCCGGTGGCGGATGGCGAACAAGGCGGCCAGTTGGGGTCCTTCACCGATCCCCGCGATGAGTACGGCCACGATGAGCACGACGGGCTGACGCCACGTGGCCAAGGCCAACGCGGCAGCCTGGACGAGAGCGCTGGCCCAGATGATCGTGTCGGGGGCGACTGAACGCGGAAACCGGGTGAGTACGGCGTTGGCCGCCAGGGCGGAGATCGCCGCGCAGGAGAGCAGCGCCGCGCCGCGGCCGGCTCCGCCCAGGACGCGCTCGCCCAGGAGTGGGATGCACGCCGTCAGCATGCCCTGAGCGATACAGGAGACGACCGAGGTGAGGGTCGCTCGGGCCAGAGACGGCCTTCCGACGATGACCCGTATTCCGGCAGCGAGGTCGCTGATCACCGAGGTTGTCCGAGCGCCCCTCGCCCGACCGGGACGGGCGGGCAGCATCCACGCGGCGGGCAGTGCCAAGGCGATGAGCCCCGCGGAGACCACCACGGCCGTCGGGGCTCCCAGCGCCTCTGCTACGCCACCGGCGAGAGCCGGACCGGCCAGACTCGCCACGCTGAACGTCATGGCATCGAGGGTGTTCGCCCGGGGCAGGTGGTCGCCCAGCACCACACGGGGCAGTTGGGCCGTCCATCCGCCCGACAGGGCAGGCCCCAGCAGCCCTGTCACCACTGCGATCAGGATGGTGACAGCGAACGGCATACGGCCGAGTCCCAGGAGAATCATCCCCAGCCCCGCCGCATACAGGACGAGGGCCACAGCCAGCAGACGTCCCGGCCGTCCTGTTCTGTCGAGGAGCGCCCCGAGCACCGGCCCCCCTACCGCGGCGGAGATCGTGATACCCGCGAGCAGGGACGACGCGTCGGTAGTCGATCCGGCCAGGGCGAATCCTGTCAGCATCAGCGCCGGTCCCGACATCTCGTCCCCGGCACGAGCTGCCACTGCCCCGGCCAGATAGAGGCGGAGTGAGTAACGCTTTTTCATCGTCGAGACGTTACGGAGGTAACTCAAAACTCAGCAAGATGCGTTACATTCCACGTGTGTCCCCCAACAGCGACGACTGGTCCACCCGTCACTCCGTGCTGACCACGGCTCGGCGGAGCGCCGCCCTGATCAACGCTCTCGCTGACGACTGCCCCGACCCGGCCGAAGTCGCCGACGTGCTCCGCGCATACGGTGAGACAGACCCCATCGACCTCACCACCCGCGACGTTGCCGGGATGCGCGCAGCCGCCGCCCTGCTGCGGCAAGTCTTCGCCGCCGAGCACGCCGATGACGCCGCAGTCACACTCAACCGCCTCCTGCGGGAACACACCGGGCCCCTCCGTCTGACCTCGCACGGCGGCAGCACCCCCTGGCATCCCCACCTCGACCGCGACGACAACGCCCCCTGGGACGAGTGGCTCCTCGCCTCGTCCTGCATGGCCCTGACCGTCCTCGTCTGGGACCGTCAACGCCCGCCCGGCAGGATCTGCGCATCACCCACCTGCCAGAACGCCTTCATCACCCAGGGCAGCGGTCCCGAACGCCGCTACTGCTCCCGCCGATGCGCCACCCGCGAACGAGTCGCAGCCCATCGACGCTCCCACTCCGGCGAGCAGTCGAGCGAAATCAAGTAAGGCGCCCAGGATCCAACGCAACATCGATCAACCTTCCCTACGTTCCCCTTCGGGACCGGGCGATCCCTTCGTATGGTTGGTCGGCTGCCACTGCAGGATGAACGCCCGAACCCCGTCGATGAACAGTCGTACCCGCGACTTGTCGTAGTCCGCGTAACTCCCGTGTGCGGCCTTGTTCCTGAGGTCCATCCAGGCAGTGATCCGCTTCTGCTGCAGGTCGTCGTAGACGCCGCTCTCCGCCATCTCCAGGTAGTCGCTATAGGTATCAGCGTGTACCAACTCCACTACTGACTCGCACCAGCCCGCAAGAGTGGCCACTGGTCAGGCCAAGTCTCCGATGGGGGCGCCCAGACTCCAGGACGGACGGGGCGTCGTTGGCGAGTACCGGCCAGGGTGGCGCATGCGCGGGGAGTTCCCATCCCGTCTGCCATCGCCCCAGGCGAAGCCGAGCAGACAGGATGGGAGCTGGGGTACATGGTGGGTTTACGCAGCAGGCAAAGGGTGCTAGATCTGCTTCGCTCATGAAAAGCGCGTGGAGAGGTCAGTGATGGCAGAGCGGGCGTCGGCCACGGCGGGCAAGAAGGACGGTCCCGACCGGAAGTCGCCGGGCCGGGCGCGGCTCACGGGTGTGGCGCTGATCGTGCTGTCTTTGACAGGGGCGGTTTTGAGCTACCTGGCGTTCACGGTGTGGGTGCCGGGCCAACAGGAGCGCTACGAGCACTACCGGGCAGCCGAGCCGTGCCCCGCGCAGGCGACCGCGCAGGAGGTGGCGGCGAAGGACTGCCTCACCACCTGGCACTTCACCGTCACGAAGGCCGAGTCCACGTTCACAGGAAAGGTCACGGCCTACGAGGCGACCCTCGAGGACAAGGGCGACGACTCCTGGCAGAGGGTCGTGCGGTTCAGCGACTCCGGGCCGCTCTTCGACAAGCTGCATCGGGGCGACGAGGTCACCGCGACCGGCTGGCGCCGCGACATCGTCGTCCTCAGCAAGGACGGCGTCCGCCAGAACACCTCCGACGCACCCCGCGACGAGCACCAGGGGAACGCCGCCCTAGGCGTCCTCGTCGCACTCCTCGCGGCCCAGTCTCTGCTATTCGGCGCGGTCCGCCTGGCCAGGCCGACCACCTACGCGCCCTTCGTCTGGGAGCCGTACGGCAGGTGGTTGGCCTTCACCAACATCTGCGTCGGCGTGGGCGTGGGAGCCGCGTCGGTGTGGCTCGGCATCCCGTGGTGGACTGTGCTCGTGAGCGTGCCGGTCGTGGTGTGCGCAGTGATGGCCCGACTCCTGCGCCGGCAGCGGCGCGCGATGGCGTCCTCGGCGAAGGTGCTCGGCCTCGATACGCTCCATCGACACATCCAATCCGACATCACCAACTGACATCACCAACTGACATCAACGACGTTGAACGCAGGCGGCCTTGAGCGACCGTCCACAATCCACCGGTAGTCCTGCGAGGGCGGCCTACGGCCCGCCGCCGAAGAAGCCGGACTTCAGGTCCCCGATGACGGCGTCGAGTGGATGCCCACTGACGATGAACGGGCCGCTCCAGGGCGCGCTGAGTGCGAAGAGCAACGCCAGGCTCAGCCCGACCACACTCGCAATCCCTACGATCAGCAGTGACGTTCGCAGACTGCTACGGAAGACCAGTGCGCCGGAGTTCACGATCAAGGCCAGTCCGCTGACCACGAGCGTGACGACGTAGAGCGCGGGAACGTCGCGTGAGGCGGCCGCGACGCGGGCGCGACGACTACTGGTGACACCGTCCAGGGAAGCCACCAGCTCCGTGCCTGTCGGGGTTCCCACATCGGGTCGGGCCGCCTCGGCGCGCACACTCCGCTCCAGCCGTGCGATCGCGCGAGCGGTGGCCGGGTCGTCACCGGACGCCGCTGCTGCACCCTCCCACTCCCTGGCACGCGTGGTCTGCAGGTAGTCCAGCAGTGCCGTATGGATCGGCTCCGACTGGACTCGCGGACTTGTCGCCGCCCATGCCAGGCGGGAGGCCGCGGCCGCCTCGTCGCTCACCAACCCCTCGGCCGCACGCAGGTAGCCGGACTCGCTGGCCAGAGAGAGTGCCGCAAAGATCGCGAAGGCAGCGCCGAGTGTCGGCATCAGGGGCGTGGCGATCTGCGGCACCCGATCCCGTTCCGCGAGCGGTACGAGCACCCGGACGCCGACCCGCGCCACGGCCGCGACCAGTAAGGCAAGTAAGAGTCCGCCCACAACCAGCACCACCGCCGGCAGCGAGGTCAACCAGTTCACCACATCACCTACAGCGCGTTCCCGCGAGCGTCCCACGACGGCGGCACATCGGGCCCCGCGACCTGGAGCTCCTCGTCGATCACTTTTAATGAGCGCTCCATGATCACAGGTCGAAGACCTTTGACGCTCGCGACGCCCGGCACGGCATCTCTTTTCGTTGGCCAAACAGCCGAATACGGGCCCAGCACGAGGCTGTACCGGCAACGACCGCCGCGCCCGTCTCCATTTCCGTCTCATTCATCCTCGTTCACCGTCGTTCACCGTCGTTCAGCCGAGACCGGAAGCCGATCGGCCTGCCAACACATCTACGGGTCGTGGCTGAGAAGGTCATCGTCTCTTTGGAAGATCGAAGAGTCCTGACGATGCCCCGCGCGATCACACGCGCTGTCGGGGACCCCGATCACTGTGTCGCTTCCGTATGCCAGATCCGGGAGACCCTGACACAGATTCTGGATGGGTCCCGATACTGGGGATGCGGTCGCTGAGCACCTCAAGGCGATGCGGGCCGCCTGCCGGAGATTCTTGAACTCGGTCGGCCATGACCACTCTGCACGCCAGCACGTACACGACCTAGAGGAGGGTGCCACCTTTGGTGCTGCGCTCGGCGAGCTCCGGGCGGTCATCGGAATTCAACTCGGTTTCATGGCCGCGCGCTACAAGCTTGAGTTGGTTGAGCACCAGCGCGTTCACGTAACCGGTTGACCGAAGGTCGCGTGCCGCAACTGCGCCAGATACAGGGGTCAGCCGCAGTCAACACCGGTGGCGAGCGGGCGCATCCATGCCCGCTCGCTCGGCCGGCGAAGCCGCAGGTCACCTGCCCGAGGACCCGGCATCTGTCCTCAAGCGATGATTACTCGCCCGCCCAGAAACGCATCGGGCGCTGCGGAGCCAAAAAAAGACAGTGAACGTCCCCAGCCGACATGAGATCTCTCCTTTAGTCGCGCTCGGCATCGGCCGACGGGGCAGCGAAATATTGTGCGTACCGTGTCCCGGAAAAGTGCTCGCCCAACAGGCGAGAGAAAAGCAGGACCGACGGCAGCGGACGGTGGTTCACCACAAGGTGTTGCGTCTGCCCCTCCGAGTTCCTGTAGACGACGGCGATGTTCGCGATCGGCTCACCGCGCACCTTCGACGTGTAGTCCTCGACGAATCCGTTCTCTCCATACTCACCGATGTAGATGAAGTCCTGGTACTCGTACAGAGTGCGCGCATAGGCCAGTACCGTGCGAACGTCCTCGGCCCCACGCACGATCCCGTTCAGAACCGAGCCCTCCATCGTCACATCGCCCGGTCGGTCTGCGTCTGATCAAGCACCGAGTCCTGACCTGCGAAGTGTTCGACAGCGACGTCAGTTACCCGCGTCTGCGTCACGCGCGCACCACCGACGAGAACAGCCGCGACCTCTCCCTGGTCTCCCAACTGTCGGGCAGATGGGGCGCCCGCTCGGTATCCGACGGCAAGGTTGTCTGGGCCGAAATAAACCTGGACTCCGCCCCTTCGCCGGCGACGTGAGTGACCAACTGCGTGACTACGCCGCGACGCACAGCGGTGGGCCAATGGTTTCCTGACGAAGCCGCAGAGCGCGCGCGGCGCGTCTTCGCCCAGCTCCAGGGGGTGGAAGGGCAGTGGGTACGGCTCTTCGTCCTCGTCCGGCCAGGGGACGACGTCGGCGGGACGGTCCCCTGCCCAGTGGGGCAACTCGAAGGAGAGCGGTTCGCCGATGTTCTCGCCGTGCCTCGGCCAGCGACATCACAAGGAGAGCCGCACTCACCCCCCCAGCCGGGGACCACCCGCCGCGGGAGCCTCGAAGCGCCCGCCGGGCGCCCCAACCGGGTGAGAGCCCATCGGAGAACCGCGTGGACCTGGGACAACCACTACGTTCCAGGTCACCAGTCCGCCGGCCCGCCAGCCCGCCGACACACCGGACCGCCCGCCGGCCACCATGCTCGGCGGGCCCTCTCGGATCTCGAACCCAGACGCCGCTCAGCCGTGCCAGACGGCTCGGACCTGTTCGGCGTACTCGGCCGCCTGTCGTAGTCCCGCCCGGGCCGCGCCCGGAATGCGGGACGCGTCCAGGGGGTTGCGGCCGAACGCGCGGCGGGCCGCTCGGTCCGGGACCAGCAAGGCGGCCCGGGTACCGCCTGCGACGAGGGAGGCCACCTGCTCGGAGGCGCTCGGGGTCGCCCCCGGCACGTTGGGGATCGGGGCCAGCACGACAACCCGTCGGCAGTCGCTCGCCAAGTCCGCGTTGGTCGTGGAGCGTACGCCCCCGTCCATCCAGCGCCCCGCCCCGATCGTGATCGGCGGGAACAGCGGCGGCAGCGCGCACGTGGCCGACATCGCCGTCACCAGATCGATCCCGCTGTCGGCGCTGAAGCCGGTCGGCTCGCCGGTGAGCGCATCCACCGCGAACAGCCGCACGGGCCTCTCCGGCCAGTCCTGGAGCGGCAGTTGGGGGCGGATCGCATCGATGACCTCGGACTCCGTCACGTCGCGCACGTTCAGGGCAAGCCGGCCCAGTCGCTTGACCACGGTCTCCGGATCGCGCGAACCGAGCGCGGCCCACAGGTACTTGACCGTCATGGCGAAGGTGAAGTCCACCTCCATCATGGCTCGCTTCCGGGCGATCTGTACCTCGTACAGGTCGGACGGCGCTGCTCCTGCGGCCAGTTCCACGGCCAGCAGTGAGCCGGCGGACGTGCCCGCGAGCACGTCCGCACCGCCCAGGTCCACCCCTGCGTCGGCCAGCCCCGCCAGCATGCCGACCTGCCATGCGTACGCGGTCAGTCCACCCCCGCCCAACACCAGCGCCGTGTCCGCCACGTCCGCCCTCCCCACTAACGGGGACCACTCCCCGCTTCCCGCCTTGACGCTAGCATGCAAGCGGCCCAACCGGGGACCTATCCCCGGTTCTTGCCGAGCTGACCCGCGCGAGGTGACCGACCGCGAGACGATCGACAGGCATGCGCGCTGAAATAGGCCGTTATGTGCTGATCCTGCTGACATAGTGCGGCCATGGAGATCCACGACCCCCGGCAGCCGAATCAGTTCCGTGGCCCGCGCGACCGCCACGGTCTCCGTGGTCTCCGTGGCGGCCCAGGTCTCCGTGGTCTCCGCATCCGCCGCACACCCCTCCTCCTCGCTCTCACCGGCGTCATCGGGATCGGCGGTGCCGTCGTCCTCGTCGGCGTCCTCCCCCACGCAGACCACCCCTCCCCCGCCCACCCAGGCACCCTCGCCACCACCACCCCCTCCAAGACCACCCCCTCCACCGGCTCACCCGGCGCCCCAGGCATCGGCGACCCGCTCCTGCCGCTCGACGGCAACGGGGGGTACACGGTCCGCCGCTACACGCTCGCCTTCGACTGGCGGGCGCCCAGGACGCGCTTCGACGCCAGCACCACCATCAGCGCGAGCGCCACGCAGGCCCTGTCCCGTTTCGACCTCGACTTCGCGGGCAACACGCTGGGCCCGGTCACCGTCGACGAGCTGCCGGCGAGGGCCGTACGCGACGGTGACGAGCTCGTCGTGACTCCCGCGAAGCCGATTCCCCAGGGCGGCACCTTCACCGTGCGGGTCGCCTACACCGCCGACCCGACGCAGCGACGGCACCGCGGCGACGCGATCGGAGACTACGGCTGGGTGCCCACGCCCGACGGAACCGTGCTCTATCCACAGCCCAACGGGGCCAAGATGATCTTCCCGACGAACGACCATCCGAGTCTGCGGGCGCCGGTCACCTTCCTCATCACCACTCCACCGGGCGTCAGCGCGGTGGCCAACGGGCGGCTCGTCGAGCGCGTCCCGCAGCCCGACGGACGGGTCCAGTGGACGTACGACTCCGAGCAGCCGGTCGCCGCGCAGCTGGTGCAGATGGCGATCGGGAAGTTCACGTTCGTCGAGAGCACCGGCCCGCACGGGCTGCCCGTCCGGGACGTGGTCCCCAGTGACCTGGTCACCAAGACCGCGGCCTACCGCTCGCTCACGCCCGAGCACCTGACCTGGCTGGAACAGCGGCTCGGCCCGTACCCCTTTCCCCGTTATGGCGTACTGGTGGGAGACACCGACCTGCCGGTGGCGCTGGAGACGCAGTCACTGTCCCTCGTGCCGAAGGGCGACCTACAGGGTGACCGGGTCGAGGCCGAGCGCGACCTCGTGCACGAGCTGACCCATCAGTGGACCGGCGACAGCGTGGCCATCCGGCGGTGGTCCGACCTGTGGCTGAGCGAGGGGCACGCCCGTTTCTACGATCGTCTCTACTCCGACGCGCACGGCGGCGAAAGCCTCGAGTCCGTGATGCGGGCGGCGTACGAGCACCACGACCAGTGGCGTCACGACGACGGAGCGCCCGCCGAACCCGGCACCGAGGCGGTCCTGTTCAAGAAGGTGCGCTACGACGGTTCGGCGCTGGTGCTCTACGCCCTTCGGGAGAAGGTCGGCGAGGGGACCTTCGAGAAGATCGAGCGGTCCTGGGTGACGAAGTTCCAGGGACGGGTGGCCGGCACCGGAGACTTCGTCGCGCTCGCGTCCGAGGTCGCCGGCGAGGACCTGAAGCCGTTCCTGACCCCGTGGTTGTACGGGGACCGCACCCCGCCCATGCCGGGGCACCCCGACTGGCAGGTGGACCCGGTCCAGGACTGAGCCGGACCCGCACACCGAACCCCGACGCCGAACCCTCACACCGAGCCCCCGTACCGCCCCGCGAGGTACGGGGGCTCGCGCTGCGCTACGACGAGACGGACTGCGGTACGGAGTGCGGCACGGACTGCGGTGCGAAGGGCTCGCGCCGACTCGCCGCCGTGGCCGACGTTCTGCCGCCGACCGGGTGGCCTCTGCCGGGTGGCTGGGCCACACCAGTGACGCTTGGCGCGACGGGGCGTGTCGAGCACGGAAACGTACGGGGGGTGATGCAGAGGGCAACTCCTTTGTCCTGATTGCGACGAGCATGATTGGAGACCCTTGCGATGAGAAGACGTGTCGCCCCCCGTGTCCCCAACTCCCCACGCGAGCACCGCCGTACAGTCCGCATGACCGCCTCCGCGGCGCTCCTGATGCCGCTGCTGGCCGGCCCGGCGGCGTGCACCGGCGGGACGGCGGCCGACCGCCAGCTGCAGAACGTCTTCACGGACGCCGCGGACGAGTACCACGTACCGCGCAGTGTGCTCCTGGGCGTGTCCTACCTGCAGTCGAGATGGGACGCCCGGCCGGGCACCCCGAGCGTCCTCGGCGGCTACGGGCCGATGCACCTGGTGGACACCCGCCAGGCCAAGGCCAAGGACAAGTCCCAGACACCGGCTCCGTCGGATGCGCACCGCGGAGGTACCCAGCCGCCCGCGGCCGCGGCGGGGCCCTCGGCCTCGCCCGGGGCGAGCTCCTCGGTCGGACGCTCCGCGCAGCCCGCGGACCTGCGCCGGGCCGCCGGCCTGATCGGAGCCCCGGTGGCGCGACTGCGGACCGACGCCAAGGCCAATGTACGCGGAGGTGCGGCGCTCCTCGCGGAGACACAACGTCAGCTCGGCAAGCCGCTCAGCACCAACCCGGCGGACTGGTGGGAGGCGGTGGCGCGCTTCCCGGGGACGGGAGACACCGCGTCGGCGGCGGAGTACGCGAACAACGTGTTCGCGCTGATCCGCAAGGGCGCGCAACGCACCACCGATTCCGGACAACAGGTCACCCTCGCCGCCAGCCCGGGCGTGCACCCCCGCACCCCCCACCCCCAGACCGCACGGCGGCCCAAGGAGGTCGAGTGCCCCGCGGAGTTGACCTGTGACTGGCTCGCCGCGCCGTACGTCGAGTACGACGCCAACGGCGACTACGGCAACCACGATCTGGCCGACCGGCCCAGGGACCAGAAGATCGAGTACATCGTCATCCACGACACGGAGGCGGACCTGCCGTCCATGCGTCAGACCGTGCAGGACCCGACGGAGGCGTCCTGGCACTACTCGATCCGCTCCAAGGACGGCCATGTCACCCAGCACATCAGGACCAAGGACGTGGCCTGGCACTCCGGGAACCAGTTCGTGAACGCCCGCTCGATCGGCATCGAGCACGAGGGATTCCTCAGGCAGCCCGACGCCTGGTACACGGAGCAGATGTACCAGACCTCGGCCAAACTGGTGCGTTACCTGGCGAAGAAGTACGACATCCCGCTCGACCGGCAGCACATCTTCGGCCATGACAACGTGGCGTCGCCGACCGCCTCGAGCATCCCCGACATGCACGACGACCCCGGCCCCTTCTGGGACTGGCGGCACTACTTCGACCTCCTCGGCGCGCCCCTGCGTGCCACGGCCGGGCCCGACAGCGACCTGGTGACCGTGCTGCCGGACTTCGCCACCCACAAGCCGACGTTCAAGGGGTGCGTCAAGAGCGGTGTGAAGTGCGCGCCGCACGGCTCCAGCGCCGTCCGCCTGTACACCGAGCCGAACGAGCACGCGGCACTGATCCAGGACCCGGGCCGGCGCCCCGACGGCGAGGACTCCACGGACGACGTCAACGACCTGGGGTCACGGGTCTCCGCGGGCCAGACCTACGCGGTCGCCGGACGCAGTCGCGACTGGACGGCGATCTGGTACCTGGGCCGCAAGGCGTGGTTCAAGAACCCGAAGAACCATCCGACGGCCGTCGGCGCGAGCGGCCGGTTCGTGACTCCGAAGGAGGGCTTGAGCGAGATCCCGGTGTTCGGACGTGCCCTCCCGGAGGAGGAGGCCTACCCGGAGGGAGTGGAGCAGCAGTCCGATTCCCCGCTCCCGTACAACCTCCTCGCGGGCCAGAGGTACGTGGCGCAGTCCCGGCCCGTCGGCTCCTACATCGACCGGTCGACCTTCAGCGACACACCGAGCCTGGTGGTGACGGGCCGGGAGGAGTACTACGAGATCCAGTTCGGCCACCGGATCGCCTACGTCCGGGCGCGCGACGTGGACCTGGTCCGCGTACCCGGCACGGAGAAGGCGCCCTCGGGACACGCGGCGCCCCCTGCCCAGCGGTAACGGGGTCCCAGTCCGAGCCGGAGGCGCCCACGCGACCGCGTGGGCGCCTCCGGCTCGCGGCGGTGGGGGATGCGGCGGCGATCTCCTGCGTGGACGCCCCCGCGCCATCGGGAGGGGCCCGGTCGACACGGAACGGACGATCCCGAGCCTCCGGCAACGCCTCCGCGCCCCACAGCGCGCTCCACGCGTCCCCACAGCGCTCCGCATCCCCGTGGCTCTCCGCATCCCCAAGGCTCTCCACCCCCCCCCCCCCCCCCCGCGGTCCTCCACCGCCCCGCAGTCCTCCACCGCCCCGCAGTCCTCCGCGTCCGCGACCCCGTCGGTGGTCGCGGCCCGCTCTTCCGGACCAGGTACACACCACCCGTACGCAGTAAGGCGAATCCCGTGCGCGACGCATCGTCCTGCCGTCGGACGGAGTCGTGGACGAGGTGCGAAAAGGGGTGGCGAACGCTCTGTGCCGCCGACGTCGGGGCGTCAGCAGCGGGAGCCCCCTGACGCCGTCGAAGGACAGTGCCATGCCGACACAATCCGGTTCGAGTGGCAGCCCCACGGGTGGGCGGCTAAGACTGAGTCAACGGTTTTGTGACCGGACAACAGATCCGATCTCATGACTTCCGGATTACTCGCTCCGGCCATCGAAAAGCGCGAGTGCAGAGCGCCGACCGTCATGGCAGGCGGCATTCGAAAGGTCCTCAAGGAGCTCGTATGGAGGAGAAGTCCGTCGAAGTCCTGATGCCTGGTCCGGGTGAATCCGAACTCGACAAGCACGGGAACACCGGACCGAAGAGCGGCATCGAGAGAGACCTCGCCGAGGTGTTGGCCGACGTCATCAACGTCGAACGAGTCTCCGTCGAGAGCCACTTCTTCGACGACCTCGGCGCCAACTCATTGGTGATGGCTCAATTCTGCGCACGGGTCAGGAAGCGGGCAGACCTTCCCTCCGCGTCGATGAAGGACATCTACCGGTACCCGACGATCCGAAGTCTGGCGACGGGGCTCGCGGACGCCGAGCCCGTTCCCGGCGAGTCGTCGGTCCCGGTGCCGGCCACCGTGGTGACCAAGGCAGGCACGGCGCGGTACGTCCTCTGCGGAACACTGCAGTTCTTGTTCTTCGTGGGATATTCCTTCCTCGCTGGACTCGTCACGGACCGAGGCTATTCATGGGTCTCCGCCGGGACGGACGCGATCCACATCTACCTGCGATCGCTCATCTTCGGCGCCATCGGCTTCGTCGCCCTGTGCACCTTCCCGATCCTGGCCAAATGGCTCCTGATCGGGCGGTGGAAACCGCGCGAGTTCCCGATCTGGGGACTGACGTATCTGCGCTTCTGGATCGTCAAGGTGATGATCCACGCCAACCCGATGATCTTCTTCGTCGGCAACCCCCTCTACGTGCTGTACCTGCGCGCCCTGGGCGCCCGGATCGGCAAGGGGGTCACGATCCTCTCCCACAACGTTCCGGCCTGCCCCGACCTGCTCACGATCGGCGCCGGCGCCGTGGTCCGCAAGGACTCGTTCTTCCCCTGCTACCGGGCGCACGCCGGCCGTATCCAGACCGGCCGGGTCACCCTTGGGCGGGACGTGCTCATCGGCGAGAAGACCGTGCTCGACATCGACTCGTCGATGGGCGACGGGGCTCAACTCGGCCACACGTCCACGCTGTACAGCGGCCAGGCGATCCCGGCCGGCCTGCGCTGGCACGGATCCCCGGCACAGCCCACGGAGCACGACTACCTGAGGATCGAGCCGGTCAAGTGCGGCACACTGCGCCGGGCCGGCTTCGGCCTCCTCACCGTGCTTCAGGTGTTCTTCGTCTACGTGCCACTGACCGTCGGGGGCTCGTACCTGCTACTCGACCTGATTCCGGCGTTGCACAGCCGACTGGGCCCGGGCTCAGGGGGATTCACCTCGTCGAGTCTCTACATCGACGCGCTGGTCCTGTCCTTCGTGCTGTTCTTCGGATTCGTCGTCTTCGGCCTGGCCGTGCTGTGCACCGTTCCGCGCCTGCTGAACCTGTTCATCCAGCCGGACAAGGTCTATCCGCTGTACGGCTTTCACTACTCGACGCACCGGGCGATCGCGCGCATGACCAACCTGAAGTTCTTCAAATGGCTGTTCGGTGACAGCTCCTACGTCGTCCCTTATCTGCGCGGCCTGGGATACGACTTGTCCAAGGTCGAGCAGACCGGGTCGAACTTCGGCACGGAAGTGCAGCACGAAACCCCGTATCTGGTTTCCGTCGGCAGCGGAACGATGGTCGCCGACGGACTCTCCATCGTCAACGCGGACTACTCGAGCACCTCCTTTCGGGTGTCCCGGGCCTCGATCGGGAAACGCAACTTCATCGGGAACAACATCGCCTATCCCTCGGGGGCCAGGACGGGCGAGAACTGCCTCCTCGCGACGAAGGTGATGATTCCGCTCGACGGCGAGGTACGCGAGGGAGTGGGCCTGCTGGGCTCACCGTGTTTCGAGATTCCCCGGTCGGTCGAGCGCGACTCCCGGTTCGACCATCTCCGCAACGGCGAAGAGTTTCGTCGCAGTCTCGCCGCGAAGAACCGCTACAACATCTGCTCGATGGGTCTGTTCCTGATTCTCCGGTGGATCTACTTCTTCGTTCTCACCGTGGTCGCTCTCGCGGACGTCGATGTGTACGATTCCTACGGGCATGTGCTGATCGCCGCGTTCCTGGTATTCAGCCTTGCTTTCACACCCGTCTACTTCGCGCTGGTGGAGCGCGGTATCGCGGCATTCCGCGAGCTGCGACCGCAGTTGTGTTCCATCTACGAGCCGTACTTCTGGTGGCACGAGCGCCTCTGGAAGGTGCCTGACACCTACCTCAACGTTTTCAACGGCACCCCTTTCAAGAACGTGATCTGGCGGATGCTGGGTGTCCGGATCGGTAGCAGGGTCTTCGATGACGGCTGCTATTTGACGGAGCGGACGCTCACCACCATCGGGAACCACTGCACGCTCAACGCGGGCAGCAAGATCCAGTGCCACTCGCAGGAGGACGGCACCTTCAAGTCCGACCGCAGCACGCTCGGCGACGGCTGCACCCTCGGTGTCGGCGCGCACGTCCACTACGGCGTGACGATGGGCGACGGCGCCGAACTCGCCTCCGACTCCTTCCTCATGAAGGGCGAGGAAGTCCCGGAGCGCGCTCGATGGGGCGGAAATCCCGCCGTGGAGACCCGCGATGCCCCCTATCAGCCTGCCGCACTGGCATACGAGGCACAGCGTGGCCGCCTCGGCCGGCACGCCCAGCCTGCCGAACAGGACGGCCGGCCCGCCGAACTGCCGAGCAAACAACGACGACTGCGGCGCCGCCCCGACCAGCAGCCGACGGAACCGGAGCGACCGTGAGCGGACGGGAAGATTCGATGGGAGTGCACGTGGAAGCCGATCGGGAGTTCTGGCGCGGTCAGCTCGTAGCCGGTGGATGCACCGCGCTGCCGCGATGGACGCTCCATCCGGTGACGGGCGTCGCCGACCATGAGGCGACGGTCCCGGAGGACGTCGTAGGACCGTTGCGCGGGCTGGCGCAGGACCTGGGGGTGCCGCTCGACTCGGTGCTGCTGGCCGCGCACGCCAAGGTGCTCGCCGCGCTGTCCGGTGAGCGTGAGGTCGTGTCCGGCTATGTCCCCGCCGACGGCGGCCGGCCGTTGCCCTGCCGACTGACGACCGAGACCGCGACGTGGCGGACGTTGCTGCTGAACGCCCGTCGCGCCGAGTCAGAGCTGCTGGCCCACCGGGACTTTCCGGTTGACGACCTCAGGCGTGAACTCGGCCTGACGGACCCGCCGTTCGAGGCCGTGTTCGATCCGGGCGGCGTCGGTGGCGACCTGACCGAGGACACCGTGTTGTGGGTCGGGTTCTCCGGGCAGGGCAGCCGACTCGTGCTGCGGCTGCGGTACCGCACCGACGTACTCGACGCGGACTGCGCCGCCAGAATCGCCGGTTACCACGTCACCGCACTCGCGCTGATCGCCGCCGGTCCGGATGCCGAGCACGGGCGGCAGAGTCTGCTCTCCCCCGAGGAACTCCACTTCCAGCTCGAAGGGCTCGCCGGACCGCGCCGGGAACTGCCGGACCGCCGGATGCACGAGCTGTTCGAACAGCGAGTCCGGGAACACCCGGACGCCGTCGCGGCCGTACACGGCGAGCGGCAGTGGACCTACCGCGAGCTCAACGCCCGGGCCAACCGGCTGGCACGCGCGCTGCTGGCACGGGGGCTGCGCCAGGAGGGCGTGGTCGCGGTGGTGACCGAGCGCGACCTGGACTGGCCGGCCGCGGTCCTGGCGGTCTTCAAGGCCGGGGGCGTGTATCTGCCCATCGAGCCGCACTTCCCTGCCGGCCGCATCGCGACCACGCTCTCGCGCGCCGAGTGCGCCCTCGTGCTGACCGAACACGGCAGCACCACCACCCTCGACCAGGCCCTCGACTCCCTGCCCGGGATCCGGAAGATCTTCATCGACGCGGCCTACGCCGAGGACCATGCCGACGACGATCTGGGCCTGCCCGTCGCACCGGACCAACTCGCCTACATCTACTTCACTTCCGGCTCCACGGGCGAGCCCAAGGGCGCGATGTGCGAGCACGCGGGCATGCTCAACCACCTGTACGCCAAGATCGACGACCTGGAGATCGGCGAGGGACAGGTGGTCGCGCAGACCGCGCCCCAGTGCTTCGACATCTCGCTGTGGCAACTGGTGTCCGGGCTTCTGGTCGGCGGGCGGACGCTGCTGGTGGAGCAGGAGGTGATCCTCGACGTACAGCGGTTCGTCGACAAGATCGTCGACGGCCGGGTCGCCGTCCTCCAGCTCGTACCTTCCTATCTGGACGTCGTCGTGTCCTGTCTGCGGCAGCACCCCCGCGAACTGCCGGACCTGCGGTGCGTGTCGGTCACCGGCGAGGCGTTGAAGAAGGAGCTCACGGAGCGCTGGTTCGCCGTCCAGCCCGGGATCAAGCTGGTCAACGCCTACGGGCTGACCGAGACCTCGGACGACACCAACCACGAGGTCATGGACCGGGCGCCGGAACGCATCCTGCTCGGCCGCGCGGTCAACAACGTGCACGTCTACGTCGTCGACGAGCACCTCACACCGGTGCCGCTCGGCGCCCCCGGTCTGATCGTCTTCTCCGGCGTCTGCGTCGGCCGCGGATACATCAACGACCCCGAGCGCACCCGGCAGGCCTATCTGGCCGATCCGCACCGTTACGGCGCCCGGCTCTACCGGGGCGGCGACTACGGCCGCTGGCAGCCCGGAGGCAAGCTGGAGTTCCTCGGCCGCCGGGACACCCAGGTGAAGATCCGTGGCTTCCGGATCGAGATCGGCGAGATCGAGAACACCCTGTTGCGGGTGCCGGGGGTGCGCGACGGCGCGGTGGTGGTCGCCGAGCGGGCCGATCAGAGCAAGCACCTGGTGGCGTTCTACTCCGGCCCGCAGGCCCTCGACGGCGACGTGCTGCCCGCCCGGCTCGGCGAGTCGCTGCCCGAGTACATGGTCCCGTCGGCCTTCCACTGGCGCGAAAGCCTGCCGCTGACCGCCAACAGCAAGATCGACCGGAAGATGCTGCAGGCGCTCGCCGGAGAACTCGGCGTCGTCCAGGACGACTACCAGGCGCCGAACACACCGACCGAGCACCGGCTGGCGGCCGCGTGGTCGAAGGTGCTCGGCATCCCGCAGGACCAGATCGGACGGCTGGACCACTTCTTCGACCGGGGCGGCACCTCGCTGTCGGCGGTGAAGCTGGCGATCACCCTGGACCGTGCGGTGTCCCTCAAGGACGTCACGCGTCACCCGGTCCTCGCCGACCTCGCCGGGCTGGTCGACGGCGGGTCCGAGCGACGCCCGGGGCTGCTGCACCGGCTGTCGGGATCGGACGGGGCGCAGGCCGGGGCCCTGGTGTGCTTCCCGTACGCCGGCGGCAACGCGGTGAACTTCCAGCCGCTGGCCAGGGCCCTGCCGGACGGTGAGCCCGCCGTCTACGCCGTCGAACTGCCCGGTCACGACATGGCCGCCGAGAACGAGCCGTTCGCTCCGATGACACGGGTGGTCGAACAGGTCGTCGACGAGATCGTCCGGCGTGGCCTGACCAGGATCCTGTTGTGGGGCCACTCCTCGGGCGCCGCGCCGGCCGTGGAGACGGCCAGAAGGCTGCAGGAGCGCGGGGTGGACGTCCAGCGGGTGTTCCTCGGCGCGCAACTGCTCGGCAACGCCGCCGAGCGGCGCGCCACCATCGCCGAGCTGACCGAACTGAGCGACGCCGCGATCGCCGCGAAGCTGAGCGCGGACGGCGGGTACACCGAACTCGGCGAGCTGGACGCGCGGCACGCCGAGCACGTGGGTGCCGCCTACCGGCACGACTGCGTCTCGGCACACCGCTACTTCGCCGACCTCCTGGACAGCCCGCCGACACCGAAGCTGTCCGCGCCGGTCACCGTGGTCGTCGCCGCCGACGACCCGAGCACGGCGGACCACCACCACCGCCACCACGACTGGCAGCTCCTGGCCGAACAGGTCGATCTGCACGAGCTCGCCGACGGCGGCCACTACTTCCCGCGCACCCGTCCGGCCGAAGCGGCACAGGCCGTTCTGCGCGTCGCCGAACTGTTCGCTCCTTCCTGAGTGACAACTGACCAGTGACAACCGACGAGTGACCCACGGACAAGTGGCTCACCGACAAGTGACTGAGTGACAACCGACTGAGTGGCTAAGGAAAGGAAACCGAGATGTCGTCCACTTCCACGGCGTCGCTGCTCGACGTGGAACTGCAGCCCGGCAGACCTCCGCTCCTGCGGGCCGAGGCCACCGGTGGCGCGGCGAGCTGGGCAGCCGGGCACCGCGACGCGCTGCGCGCCGTCGTCGCCGAGCACGGCTGCGTCATGGTCCGCGGCCTCGGGCTGCGCGACGCGGCCGAGACCGGTGCCGTCTTCTCGAAGCTCGCCACCGGTCTGATGACCGAGAAGGAGGTCTTCGCGCCCCGACGGACCTACTCCGACGGCGTGTACTCCTCGACGAAGTGGCCGCCGAACCAGCCCATGTGCATGCACCACGAACTGAGCTACACGCTCGAGTTCCCCGGCCTGATGATGTTCGCCTGTCTCAGCGCGCCCACCGAGGGCGGGGCGACCGCGGTCGCCGACGCACCGACCGTGCTCGACGCGCTGCCCGCCGAGTTGACCGAGCGGTTCGAGCGCGAGGGCTGGCTGCTCACCCGCAGCTACAACGACGAGATCGGGGCGTCCGTGGCCGAGGCGTTCGGCACCGAGGACCGTGGTGCCGTCGAGAGCTACTGCCGCGCCAACGCGATCACCTTCGAGTGGCAGCCCGACGGTGGGCTGCGCACCCGGCAGCGCCGCAGCGCCGTGGTGCGTCACCCCGTCACCGGCCGGCGCTGCTGGTTCAACCAGGTCGCCTTCCTCAACGAGTGGACGATGGCCCCCGAGGTGCGTGAGTACCTGATGGACGTCTACGGGGCCGACGGACTGCCGTTCAACACCCGTTTCGGCAACGGCGACCCGATCGGCGAGGACGTCGTGGAGGCGCTCAACAGCGTCTACGAGGCCCACACCGCGCGCGAGCCGTGGCAGGCCGGGGACCTGATGCTCGTCGACAACATCCGCACCGCGCACAGCAGGGAGCCCTTCGAGGGACCACGCGAAGTGCTCGTCGCCCTGGCCGACCCGGTGCGTCTGACCGACTGCTCTCCGACCGTCGAGGTGACCGCGCCATGACCACCATCCATTCCACCGCAACGGAGTCCGCGCCCGCCGCGCCGGTCACCGTGCCGCCGTTCGCGGTGATCCCCGGCGCCCAGGTCCAGCGCGCGCTGCGCGGACGCGAGAAGCAGATCGTGGAGTTGGTCGAGGCGACCTACCGGGTGCACGGTGCCGGTGACTCGGTGAACCCGCCGTCGTACTTCCTGCGGTTCCCCGACCGCCCCTCCTCCCGGATCATCGCGCTGCCCGCCTCGATCGGCGGGGAGGTGCGGGTGGACGGTCTGAAGTGGATCTCCAGCTTCCCGGAGAACGTGAAGGCCGGTATCCCGAGGGCCTCGGCCGTACTGATCCTCAACGACCACGACACCGGCTACCCGTTCGCCTGCCTGGAGAGCTCGATCATCAGCGCCACCAGGACGGCCGCGTCGGCCGCCGCGGCCGCCAACCGGCTCAGCCGCGACCGGTCGCGACCGACACGGGTCGGCTTCTTCGGGGTGGGCCTGATCGCCCGGTACATCCACACGTTCCTGGTCGGCAGCGGCTGGTCGTTCGACGAGATCGGCGTGCACGACCTGTCCGCCGACAGCGCGGCGGGCTTCCGGTGCTACCTGGAACAGTCGGGCGCCACCGGCCGGATCACCGTGCACGACAGCGCCGAGCAGCTGATCCGTAACAGCGACCTGCTGGTCTTCGCCACCGTCGCCGGGCAGCCCCATGTCAGCGATGTGTCGTGGTTCGACCACAACCCGGTGGTGCTGCATGTGTCGCTGCGCGACCTCGCCCCGGAGATCCTGCTCGCCTCGACCAACATCGTCGACGACATCGAGCACTGCCTGAAGGCCGACACCTCGCCGCATCTGGCCGAGCAGCTCACAGGCAACCGGGAGTTCGTGCACGGCACGTTGGACGACGTGATGGCTGGGCGGGTGACCGTGCCGGCGGACCGGCCGGTGGTGTTCTCGCCCTTCGGCCTCGGGGTGCTCGACCTCGCGGTCGGCAAGTACGTCTACGACGAAGTGGCCCGCCGCGGAGAACTGCACGTCGTCGACGACTTCTTCCACGAACTGAGCCGGTACGGATGAGCCGGCCGCGAACACGGGCCGCGCAAGACAGCGGCCCCTGACGCAGAGCCCTGTCCGACCCGGATGGACACGGGCTCCCGCCCACGGAAGCGAGAAGGCCCGCCCACGGTCGGACGGACATTCCGAAAGTGCTCTGCTCCAGATAGAGGAGACCGTCGTGCCCGTCATTTCCGTTCCCCACGCCTTCAACGAAGACGATCTCTATGTCGACCTCCGGTCGATCATCGGGCACTCGCTCTTCCTGAAGTGCGAAGGCTTCAACTTCGCCGGCTCGATCAAGTTGAAGGCCGCCGTCGAGATGGTGGAGGCCGCCGAGCGGGACGGAGCCCTGACCCCGGAGTCGATCCTGGTCGAGTCCTCGTCCGGAAACCTCGGCGTGGCCCTGAGCATGATCGCGGCGAGCAAGGGCTACCGGTTCCTGTGCGTGACGGACTCCCGCGGCAACCTGTCGACCAGGATGATGATGGAGGCCCTGGGCAGCCAGGTGCACATGATCGCCGGGCAGGAGGCCAACGGCGGCTATCTCGGCGCGCGGATCGAGTACGTGCGTGCGCTGTGCGCCTCCGACAGCCGGTACGTGTGGCTCAGCCAGTACACCAATCCGAGCAACTGGAAGGCGCACTACCGCAGGACGGCGCCGGAGATCGCCCGTCAGTTCCCGCAGCTGGACGTGCTGTTCGTCGGGGCCGGCACCACCGGGACCCTGATGGGCTGCGCGCGCTACTTCCGGGAATGGCACCGGCCGGTACGCGTGGTAGCGGTGGACAGTGTGGGCTCGGTGTCCTTCGGCGGTCCGCCCGGCCGCCGGATGATTCCGGGCCTGGGGATGAGCATGCGCCCGCCGCTGCTCGACGAGTCCTACGTGGACGAAGTGATACGAGTCGAGGAGGCTGACACCGTCCGTACCTGCCACCGACTGGCCCGGCGCGGATTCGTGTTCGGCGGCTCCACCGGCACGGTGGTCAGCGGCGCGACGGACTGGCTGGACCGGCACGACGCACGCGACCTCACCGCGGTGGCCATCGGTCCGGACCTCGGCGAGCGCTACCTCGACACCATCTACCGGGCCAGCTGGCTGCGGGATCTATACGGGGACGACGTACTCAGTTCCGAGGGGATCGCGGCCGATTCCTGGGCGCCCTCCCCCGCGCCACCGCCACGGTGGGACAGGGAGCTCGAGTTCCAGAACGGGGAGCGCGAGAACAAGCAGCACGCCCAGCTCGAGGACCGTAAGACGTAGGGTCCGTCCTACCGATCAGCTCGCCTCACGGTGCGGCGCCCGATCGGCGTCGGCGAGCGGGGTCCGGCGTGTGCCGGACCCCGCTCGCCCTGTGCTGGGCAACTCGTTCGGGTTCGGCGGGCACCATCGCGCGGCTCCTCAGCCGCGCTCTCGCACTCCGTACGAGGTGACGGGTCCCGGATGCCGCGGGTGTCCCAGGGGATCGGTCAGGCCGAGGCGCGCCCCCGCGCGGTGGCCTTCTTCGCGGCCGTCTTCTTCGCCGTGGCCTTCTTGGCGGACGTCTTCTTGGCCGCCGTCTTCTTGGCCGTGGACTTGGTGGCCGCCCCCGCCTTGCCGACCGCGTGGTCCGTCGACTTCGCCGTCGGCTTCGCCGTGGACTTCGCCGTGGACTTCGCGGCCGTCTTCTTCGCCGCCGTCTTCTTCGCGGTCGACGTGGACTTCTTCCCGCCGACCTCCTTGGGCGCCGTACGGGCCGACCTGCGGGAGGGCAACGGGGTGACCTCGGCGGGCTCACCGGGCTCCGTGCCGGTCGCCTCGCCGATCTCCTCGCCCCGGGACTCCTTGGCCGCGCGTACGCTCTTCTCCAGGGCCGCCATCAGGTCGAGCACCTTGCCGCCGGGCCGCTCCGCGGCGGGGGGCGCGGCAGGGATTTCGCCGGAGGCCTTGGCGGCGATGAGTTCCTCGAGGGCCTCGCGGTAGTCGTCGTGGAGTTCGGTGAGGTCGACCTCGCCGAGGGTGTCCATGAGGGCGTCGGCCAGGTCGAGTTCCTTGTCGCGGACGGTCACGCTCGCGTCCGGGGCGACCTCCTGGGTGGACCGGATCTCGTCCGGCCACAGCAGGCCGTGCATGGCGATCACGTCGTCGACCACCCGCAGCATGCCGAGCCGCTCCCGTCCGCGCAGTGCGAACTTCGCGACGGCGACCTTCTGGCTGCGCTTGAGGGCCTCACGCAGCAGGACGTACGGCTTGGTGGCGGGAACGCCGCTCGCGGCCAGGTAGTACGCCGTGTCCATCTGGAGCGGGTCGATCCGCTCGGCCGGCACGAACGCCACGATCTCGATCGTCCTCGCGGTGGGGATCGGCAGCGAGGCCAGGTCCTCGTCCGTGATGGGGATCAGCGTGCCGTCCGCGTCCTCGTACGCCTTGCCGATCTCACCGGTGGTGACCTCGCGGTCCTCCACCTCGCAGAACTTGCGGTACCGGATGCGGCCGCCGTCGTCGAGGTGGATCTGGCGGAAGGAGACCGAGTGGCTCTCCGTCGCGTTCACGAGCTTGATCGGGATGCTGACCAGGCCGAAGGAGATGGCGCCGTTCCAGATGGATCGCACGTGCGGCACCTTCCTGGTGGTTCCTGCTGACACGGGTTCTTGTCGGCACGGGTTCGCGGGATGCCGTTGAAAGCCAGGCTAGACGGGTGTCCGCGACCTCACATCCGCAAGAGAGCGGTCGAGCGGTGGTGCGATATCGGCCCTTTGATCACGGTTTCATGCGACTCTCGTCGTATGACGCCGATCACGGAAGTGGAGGGACGGCGGCTCGCGCTCACTCATCTGGACAAGGTGCTGTACCCGGCGACCGGCTTCACCAAGGGTGAGGTGCTGCACTACTACGCGACCGTCGCGGAACCCGTGCTGGCGCACCTCCATGACCGGCCGGTCTCCTTCCTCCGCTACCCCGACGGGCCGGACGGACAGGTCTTCTTCACCAAGAACGTGCCGCCCGGCACCCCCGACTGGGTCCGGACCGCCGAGGTCCCCCGGACGGAGGGCCCCGCACGGATGGTCCTGGTCCAGGACCTCCCCTCGCTGATGTGGGCGGCGAACCTTGTCACCGAGTTCCACACGCCCCAGTGGCAGGTGGACACGCCCGGTCTGGCCGACCGGCTCGTGTTCGACCTCGACCCGGGGGCGCCGGCGACGGTCGTCGAGTGCTGCGAGGTCGCGTTGTGGCTGCGGGAGCGGCTCGCGGTGGACGGGATCGAGGCGTACGCGAAGACGTCCGGGTCCAAGGGGCTGCATCTGCTGGCGGCGCTGGTGCGGACGGCGTCCTCGGACGTCAGTGCGTATGCGAAGGAGCTGGCCGTCGAGGCGGAGCGGGCGTTGCCGGCGCTCGTCACGCACCGGATGACCAAGAGTCTGCGGCCCGGGAAGGTGTTCGTGGACCACAGTCAGAATGCCGCGCGGAAGACGACGGCCACGCCGTACACGCTGCGTGCGCGGCTCGCGCCCACCGTGTCCGCCCCCGTCACCTGGGCCGAGATCGCGGCCTGTGCCGATCCGTGCCGGCTCGTCTTCCACGCGGACGACATCGCTGCGCGGCTGCACCGGCATGGCGACCTGCTCTCGCCCCTCCTCTCCCCGTCCCACGCCCACGCTCTCCCGTAGCCCCGGCGCTGCCTCGCCCCCGCCGCCCCTACCCGTCCCATCCCCAGGGGCTCCGCCCCTTCGACCCCACTGGGGGCTGCCGCCCCCAGACCCCCGCATCGGCCTGAACGGCCTCGTCCTCAAACGCCGGACGGGCTGGAGGTGCGGGCCGGCCGGGGTGGGTGGGGCATCGGCCACCAGCCTCGTCCTCACACGCCGGACGGACTGAAAACCCGGGCCAGGCGGAGGCTTTTAGGGGCGCGGGGAACTGCGCGACCAGCCCCCACCGGCCCGCAGCCGAAACGAAGCGAGTGGGTGGGGAATCCGGGGCGGAGCCCCGGTGCAGGGGGCGCGGGGAACTGCGCGACCAGCCCCCGCCCGCCCGCGGCCGACGAAGCCACCAGGGGGTCTGGGGGCGGAGCCCCCAGGTTCGGGATGGGACGGGTAGGGGCGGCGGGGGCGAAGGAAAAGCGGCCCACCGCCGGAGGTCCGGGGCGTCACGTGTGGAGCCATGTGTGGCGGTCGCGGGCCATCGCGTGCAGCGCCTCCACGTCCGCCGGCTTCAGAACACCCCCCAGTCGGGCCAACGAGGACAGGTCGGTGTCCTTGAGGACGCGGACCTCGCGAAGGGGCGCGAGGACGTCGACGTCGGCGGGACCGGCCACGGCCAGGACGGCGTGGACCTCGGCAGTCAGCGCGTACGAGGCCCGGTCGGCGTCGGCACGGACACGGCGCAGCAGCGGACTCGGCTCACGGCGACCGACGGTGACCATGGGGTCGGCGACGAGAACCCGCTGCTTGCGGGCGTTCAGGGCGCGCAGGGCGAAGATGCCGCCGGGACCGATCAGGAGGTGGTCGATGCGGTCGCCGCCGGGGAGCGGGATGGAGTGGAGGGTGTGCCAGCCCGCGCCCTCGAGGTGGTCCAGGGCATCGCCGACGGCCTGCTCGGCGGCGAGCGCACGGCGTCGCGGGTCGGGCCGCAGGCGGCGCGCCGGTCCCGGGTCGCGGTCGAGGTCGATGACCAACGCCTCGCCGGGCCGGTTCGGCGCGAGGTCGTCGTCCGGGTGAAGGGTCAGGCGGGCCAGCTCCGCGGGGGTCGGGACCGGTGGGGGTCCCACCGTCACCGGGCCGGTCAGGAAGGGGCCGAGCGCGTTGAGCACGTCCTTGCGCCGCTCCTCGCTGAGCAGATTGACCCGGGCTGCCTCACGGTCGTACCACGCGACGTTCCTCCCGTCGGTCAGGCACACGTACAGGCGCTCCTGCCCGTGGCGCCATGTCGGTATGACGCGCAGTCCGTTCATGCACCATCACCCCACGTCCATGGGAACAGGCGGGGTGCTCCAGGGGCAAGAACCCGGTTACCTTTGTGAGCAGTTGGGGGAGTTGTGGGAGGCGCTGTTGCGGACTCGCAGAAAGCAACCCGAGGTACCCGCTCCGGACAGCCCGTGGAGCGAGATCGTGCCTGGCCTGTGGATGGGCGGGCACGCGTTCGCGGGGCGTACCGGCGAGCCGGAATTCGCGGTCGTGAGGGATGAGTTCGACCTGGTCCTGACGCTGCTGCGGCTGCCGGGGCACGGCCCCGACCCGGGTGTCGAGCACCATGTGTGGCCGATTCCGGACGGTCCCCTGGACGGAACGCAGCTCGCGGGGGTGATCCGGCTCGCGCGGGCCGCTGACGACGCGCTGGAGGACGGGCGGCGGGTCCTGGTGCGCTGTTATCACGGTTACAACCGTTCGGGGCTCGTGGTCGCGCACGCGCTGGTCCTCGCGGGGCACACCTCCGACGAGGCGATCCGGCTGATACGGAGTCGCCGCTCGCCGTGGGCCCTGCACAACGAGCTGTTCGTGGAGTACCTGCGTGCCGGTCTGCCCACGGCCCGCCTCCTGGAGGAGCTGGCGGAGTAGCCCTTCTCCTCCGCCCGCGCGTCCGGCACCTCCGCACCTCCGGCATGTCCAGCTCCTCCGCCACCGTCGGGCATCCCACGGCCTCACGCCCTCGCATCCTCACCGGCCGCACCAGCCGCACCAGCCGCACCAGCAAACAAAAAGGACTTCCCTACGAATATGGTGTATGCCGTCGGTTTCGTCGATTTCACGCCGACCTCGCGCACCGAGCCGTCCCCCTGGCCCCGGCTCGAGGCCGGCCCGGACGCAGGAGAGCAGTGACCCCCACCCGGCCCCGCAGTCTCGTGCTCGCCGCCCTCGTCGCCGTGCTGGCGGCGGCCGTGGCGGGCTGTGGCGACTCCGGTGCCCTGCGGGGCGCGGGAGCGACGCCCACCGCCGTCGGCCCGTCCCGGCTCTGGCCCGGGCTGCCGCCCGCGTCGATGGCCGCCCTCGACTACGGCGAGGCGGACACCGAGACGGTCACGGGCATCACGGCGCCGGGCGACGACATCCACAAGGTGGACCCGATCGCCGTGTTCCGCGCCGAGGTGGGCCGCCACCCGGACGAGTACACGGCCGTCCACGCCCCGTACCGTGAGACGGCCCAGCAGCTCAGGTACTGCACCGGCAAGGACACGCTCGGCGGGAAGTGCCCGATCCTCCAGGCGTACTACGGCGATCTCACCGGCGACCGGAAGGACGACCTGGTGCTCGGCATCCGCTTTCCGCAGAATCAGCTGGCGGTGCGCGTGTACACCTTCGAGCACCACAAGCTGGTCCAGATCATGGGCACCACGGACAGCACGATCAGCGTCGAGGTCGCGGGCCGTGACGTGATCATCCGCTCGCCCTCGACCCTGCCGGGCTACGAGTACCGCACGGTGTGGACCTGGGACCCGCACCAGCACGCGATGCTGGCGACCCGCGACGAGATCCTCCGCGTGGGCACACCCGGCCCCACCAGGCGCGGCACCGCCTCGCCCGTCCCCTCAGCACCCCCCGCCCCGCCGGTCTCGCCCTCGGCCTCTCCGTCGGCCTCGACGTCTCCATCGGCATCCCCCTCGCTGTCGCCCGCCGCGAGCGCCTCGTGAGACAGGGCCCGCGCCGCCTCCGGCTGCCCCGCCGCCTCCCCCGCTGGGCCGCCACCCTCACCTGGAAGGCCGCCGCCTTCATCACGGTGATGTGCTGCGGCCTCGCCGCCCTGCTCGGCGTCCTCGTGCATGTCTCGGTGACCAACCAGACCGTCGGCGAGGCCCGCGGCCGGGCGCTCGACCGGCTGGCGGAGGTGACCGCGGACTACCAGGCGGGCGACCGGCTGCCGCCGGGCGCGGGGGTGGATCTCCCGGGGCTGCCCGCGCCGCTGCGCGAGCTGGCGACGGACGGGCGCCGCGGCACGATGGTCGGGCACAACGACCCGCACCCCACCATGTGGGCGGCCGGACCCGCGAGCGGCGGGCGGGCGCTCGCCGTGCAGTTCGACTACTCGCAGGGCGCGCACGCCATCGACGCCCTGGACCGGTCGATCGTCTGGTCCTCGGCGCTGGCGATCGGCGCGACACTGCTGGTGGGGGCGTTCGCGGTGACGCGGGTGACCCGGCGGCTGCACGCGACGGCGCAGGTGGCCCGGCGTATCAGCGCGGGCGACCTGGACGCGCGCGTCAACGATCCCCGTGCGGCCGTGGATCCCCGTACACAGTGCCCGACGCGCCCCCAGGACGAGGTGGCCGCGGTCGCCGGGGCCCTCGACACGATGGCGTCCTCGCTGCAGAGCAAGCTGACGATCGAGCAGCGCTTCACCGCGGATGTGGCGCACGAGCTGCGCACCCCGCTGACCGGGCTGCACGCAGCCGCGGAGCTGCTGCCGCCGGGCCGGCCGACGGAGCTGGTCCGCGACCGGGTGGCCGCGCTACGCACGCTCACCGAGGACCTGCTGGAGATCTCCCGGCTGGACGCCGGGCGGGAGCTGCTGGAGCTGGACTCGGAGCCGCTGGCCGCGCTGGCCGAGCGGGTGGTGCGGGCGTCGGGCACCGCAACCGAGGTGCGGGTCGTGCGTGACGCCCGGGTGGAGACCGACCGGCGCCGACTGGAGCGGGTGCTCGGCAATCTGGTGGCCAACGCGCACAAGCACGGGGCGGACCCGGTGGTGCTGACCGTCGACGGCCCGTTGGTGACGGTGCGGGATCACGGCGGCGGCTATCCGGACTATCTGCTGGAGCACGGGCCGCAGCGGTTCCGTACGGAGGGCGGTTCGAAGGGCCATGGGCTGGGGTTGACGATCGCGCTCGGCCAGGCGGAGGTGCTGGGCGCGCGACTGTTGTTCGCCAACGCTCCCGGGGGCGGTGCGATCGCGATGCTGACGCTTCCTCAGGAGGGGCGGGGCGCGTCCGGCACCGGCGGGGAAGGGCCGACCGGGGCACGCTGAGCGCCCTCGCGTCCCCGATGGCGCAGTGCGGCCTGCGCGTATCCGAGCCCGCTCCTAATGTGGCGATTAGTCAGACAAGTAATATTTCCGGAGGAGTTCCCATGCCCCTGCGCCACACTCTCGCCCGCACCGGGATGGTGCTCGCCGCCGGCACGCTCATCGCGGCGGCGAGCACCGGCCCCGCCCTCGCCGCCGGCACGCTCGTCGTGCCCGCGGGCACCGGACCCGGCATCGTCGACGACACCGGGGACTACGCCGGCGACTGGGACAACGGCGACTACCCCTACTTCGACGACGACGGCCTGGGCGACGGATGGTTCGACGACGACCCACGTGATGACGGACGGTTCGACTTCAACGACAACCGGCGCTTCCAGGGCCGGATCGCCGCCCGCAACGGCCTCGCGCTGCACAACCGGCCCGACCGCGACAGCCGGATCACCCGTATCGCACCGTTCCGCGAGCACGTCAACATCTACTGCAAGACCTGGGGCGAGCGCGTCGGCGGCAACCCGATCTGGTACCTGATCACCGACGGCGTCTGGTCCTGGGGCGCGGCGCAAGGCATCGACAACATCGGCGCGTCCCCGCGTTGGTGCTGACGCCGGGGCGTGCCCACCGGATCGGCCTGTCCGTCACCACATAACGGGACATCAGGTCAACCACTTGCTACGTTCCGGACATGATTCAGCCCGGAATGCCCGGAATGCCAGGAATTCCCGGAACACGGGGACCGACCGTGGCAGCGGACCCGCCCACCCCCGCCGTCCGCCTGCCCCGGCGCCGTGGCATCGAGTTCGCCCTGATCGTCATGGCCGTACTGCTGTCCGTGTTCGGCTACTGCGCGGTCGGATACGCCCGGCACGGCACCGTCCCGCCCGGCGCCGCGGTCTACGGCGCCGGGCTCGGTGTGCTCGCACTCCTCGCGCATCTCGCGGTGCGGCTGCGGGCGCCGTACGCCGATCCGCTGCTGCTGCCCATCGCCGTCCTGCTCAACGGCCTGGGCCTGGTGCTGATCTACCGCCTGGACCTGGAGACCCCGGGCGACCAGGCCGCCCCCGTCCAGCTCATCTGGTCGACGCTCGGCGTCGCGCTCTTCATCGCGGCCGTCCTCTTCCTGCGCGACCACCGCGTCCTGCAGCGCTACACCTATGTCTCGGTCGTCACGGCGCTCGGCCTGCTGGTCCTGCCCATCCTCTTCCCCGCCGTGAACGGCGCCCGGATCTGGATCCGGATCGCCGGGTTCTCCATCCAGCCGGGCGAGTTCGCGAAGGTGCTGCTCGCGGTCTTCTTCGCCGGCTACCTCGCGGCCAACCGCAACGCGCTCGCCTACGCGGGCCGCCCCGTCTGGCGGTTCAAGCGACTCCAGCTGCCCACCGGCCGGGTCCTCGGCCCGATCGTCGCGATCTGGCTGCTGAGCGTGGTGGTCCTCGTCCTGGAGCGGGACCTCGGCACCTCGTTGCTGTTCTTCGGCCTCTTCGTGATCATGCTGTACGTCGCCACCGGCCGCACCGGCTGGATCGCGGTGGGCCTGCTGCTCGCCTGTGTGGGCGCGATGGCCGTCGGCCGGCTGGAACCGCACGTCCACAGCCGGGTGCAGGACTGGCTGCACCCCTTCGCGACGATCGACGCGGGCCAGGGCCCGAACCAGCTCGCCCAGTCCCTGTTCGCGTTCGCCGCGGGCGGGATGATGGGCACCGGCCTCGGGCTCGGCCACTCCATCCTCATCGGATTCGCCGCCAAGTCGGACTTCATCCTGGCCACCGCGGGCGAGGAACTGGGCCTCTTCGGACTCTGCGCGATCTTCCTGCTCTACGGCCTCCTCGTGGAACGCGGCTACCGCGCCGGCCTCGCCCTGCGCGACCCCTTCGGACGGCTCCTCGCCATCGGCCTCGCCTCGATCCTGGCACTCCAGGTCTTCGTGATCGCGGGCGGTGTGACCGGTCTGATCCCTCTGACCGGGATGGCGATGCCGTTCCTCGCCCAGGGCGGCTCCTCGGTCGTCACCAACTGGATCATGGTGGCGCTGCTGATCCGCGTCAGCGACTCGGCGCGCAGCCAGTACGACGGGACGGCGGCGCCATGACCAAGTACATCCGCCGGGCCGCCGCCCTCTGCGCGGTGCTGCTGCTGGCCCTCCTCCTCAACGCCACCCGCGTCCAGGTCTTCCAGGCCGGGACGTACGACGGCAACCCGGCCAACCGCCGTCAGACGATCGCCCGTTACGGCCAGCCGCGCGGTGACATCCTCGTCGCCGGCCGGCCGGTCACCGGCTCCAGGGACAGCGGCCAGCAGCTCCGCTACGAACGGACCTACAAGGACGGCCCGTTGTATGCCCCGGTGACCGGCTTCGCCTCGCAGGTGTACGGGACGACGTTCCTGGAGAACGCCGAGGACGGCATTCTCTCCGGCAGCGACCCGCTGCTCTCGCCGTTCCCCCTGTGGAAGGAGGCCACGCACGCCCAGAACCCCGCCGGCAAGGTGGTCACGACGATCGACCCCGCCGCACAGCGCGCGGCGTACAGGGGTCTCGGTTCGCGGCGCGGGGCGGTGGCCGCCGTCGAGCCGGCCACCGGCAGGATCCTCGCGCTGGTCTCCGCACCGTCGTACGACCCCGGGGAACTGTCCGGGACGGGCGCGGCGGTGGCGCACGCGTGGGACCGGCTGAACGGGGCGGCGGACAAGCCGATGCTCAACCGGGCGATCCGGCAGACCTATCCGCCCGGTTCGACGTTCAAGGTGGTGACGGCCGCGGCGGCCCTCGACGCGGGGGTGGTGACGGACCCCGACACGTCCACCACCTCCCCCGACCCGTACCGGCTGCCCGGCACCACGACCCGGCTGACGAACGAGACCGAGGGCTGCGAGGACGCCTCGCTGCGGTACGCCTTCGAGTGGTCCTGCAACACGGTCTTCGCCAAGCTGGGCGTGGACGTGGGGCTGAGCGACATGACCCGCACGGCGGCGGACTTCGGTTTCAACGACCGGGGCCTGCGGATCCCCTTCTCCGTCGCCCCCAGCAACTTCGACACGACCCTCGACAAGGCACAGCTCGCGCTCTCCTCCATCGGCCAGTTCAACACCCGGGCCACTCCTCTCCAGATGGCGATGATCTCGGCGGCCGTCGCGGGCGGCGGGGCCGTGAAAACGCCCTATCTGGTGGAGAAGACGACCACCCGGAGCGACAACACGGTGTCGACGACCGGTCCGAGCACACTCCACCAGGCGATGAACCCGGCGACCGCGGCACGGATGCGCGAGCTCATGACGGACGTGGTGACGGAGGGCACCGGCACCAACGCCGCGATTCCCGGAGCGACGGTCGGCGGCAAGACCGGGACCGCCCAGCACGGCATCGACAACCTGGGGACGCCGTACGCCTGGTTCATCTCCTGGGCCCAGGCGGACGGCGCGATGGAGCCCGCGGTGGCGGTCGCGGTCGTCGTCGAGGACGCGGCGGCCGACCGTGGGGACATCAGCGGGGGCGGGGACGCGGCGCCGATCGCGAAGGCGGTGATGGAGGCGGTGCTCGGGTTCCGGGACGGGGACCGGGACACTCGTCGGGCCGACCTGCCGCTCGGTCATGACCTCTACCGCAGCGGCGTACGAACTCGCCCGGATCAACATCGCCCGCCGCACGGCCCCCCTGGCCCCACCGCGACTGGAGGGACTCCGACACACTGACGGTCTTCGTGGAATGAGCGGCCCCGCCTGAACGGGCGTACCGATACGGGCGTATTTATGGGGAGGGGAACCCACCCACGAGATTCCAGCCCGTGCCCTGCCGGAGGTACCTCGCCCGTGAGCATCACCAAAGCGGCCCCGCCCGGGGCCGACCACCGCGACGCGGACGCGCCGGACGGTCCACGGGAACAGGCGGCCGGATCCCAGGGCTGGCAGTTCAACTCGCCGCTCGTGCTGGTCATGCTGCTGCTCGTCCTGGTGGTGGCCCAGGGGCCGGTCCGCCGGGCACTGTCGGCGCCGGTGATGCAGAGCTGGATGACCGTGTTCGTCGCGGTGGTCGTCCAGGCGCTGCCCTTCCTCGTCCTCGGCGTGCTGCTGTCGGCGGTCATCGCGGTGTTCGTGCCACCGACGTTCTTCGCCCGGGCGCTGCCGAAGCGGCCCGCGCTGGCCGTGCCCGTCGCGGGGTTGGCCGGGGCGGTGCTGCCCGGCTGCGAGTGCGCGTCGGTGCCGGTGGCGGGCGCGCTGGTACGACGGGGGGTCACGCCCGCGGCGGCGCTGGCGTTCCTGCTGTCGGCGCCCGCGATCAACCCGATCGTGCTGACGGCCACCGCCGTCGCGTTCCCCCGCAACCCCGAGATGGTCCTCGCCCGGTTCGTGGCGAGTCTGCTCGTGGCCTGCGTGATGGGGTGGCTGTGGCAGCGACTCGGGCGGGCGGACTGGCTGCGACCGCCGGCCCGGCCCTCGCACGAGGGGCTCGGCAAGGGGGCCGCGTTCTGGGATTCCGTGCGGCACGACGTGATGCACGCCGGCGGGTTCCTCGTCATCGGGGCGATGGCGGCGGCCACGCTCAAGGCCGTCGTACCGGCGACCTGGCTGCACGCCGCGGCCGCCAACCCCGTGGTGGCGATCCTCGCCCTCGCGGTCCTCGCCGTGCTGCTCTCCATCTGCTCCGAGGCCGACGCGTTCGTCGTCTCCTCGCTGACCCAGTTCTCGCTGACCGCGCGGCTGGCCTTCCTCGTGGTGGGACCCATGATCGACCTGAAACTCTTCGCCATGCAGGCGGGCACCTTCGGCCGCGGCTTCGCCCTGCGGTTCGCGCCGGCCACCTTCGCCCTGGCCATCCTCGGCTCGGTCCTCGTCGGGACGGTACTGCTGTGAACCGGCAGGCACAGGCGGCGGTCCTGTTCCTCGTCGGCGCGGCGGTCCTGCACGCCGGGCTCACCGACCTCTACCTGCGCTATGTCAAGGCGGGTTTGCGGCCGCTGCTGCTGGCCGCCGGGGTCGTACTGATCGTGGCGGCGCTGGCGACGGTCTGGTACGAGCGGCGGCCGACGAAGACCTCGAAGGCCGAACTCCACACCGGGCACGGGAACGGCGACGGCGACGAGCGTGAGGACGGGCATGAGGACGGAGACGGTCACGGGCACGTCCACCGCGAACCCCGTGTCGCCTGGCTCCTGGTCCTCCCCCTCTTCGCCCTGATCCTGGTCTCCCCGCCCGCGCTCGGCTCCTACAGCGCCATGCACGCCGGTACGGCCCTGCAGGCGCCCCTCGCCTACCCGTCCCTGCCGGCCACCGACCCGCTCCCGCTCGGCGTCGTCGACTACGCGGGCCGCGCCGCCTACGACCACGGGCGCACCCTGGCCCACCGGCGGGTCGAAGTCACCGGCTTCGTCGCCCTCGCCAAGGACGGCACCCCGTACCTGGTCCGGATGGCCCTCAACTGCTGTGCCGCCGACGCCCAGCCGGTCAAGATCGGCCTGACCGGCCACATCCCGCCCGTCCTGCAGCCCGACACCTGGCTCCAGGTCACCGGCACCTACACCGCCAAGCAGACCAAGGACCCCGTCAACGACGGCCGCATCCCGTTCCTCGACGTCACTGCGGCCAAACCGGTCCCGACCCCGCACGACCCGTACGACGAGAGCTGGAACAACTGAGGACGAGAGTGGCCTAGGAGGCGCCGGGTACGGCCTCGCGGCGGCTCAGCCAGTCCTCGGGCACGTGCCTCACTCCCGTACGGGCGCCCACGATGCCGCCCGTGATGGCGCACGTCGTGTCGACGTCGCCGAAGCCCTCCGCCGTGGTCCAGAGGGCGGAGGTGAGGTCGTAGGGGCGGCGGCGCACCGGACGGCGAAGGGAACGGCCGTCCAGGGGAGGTCGTTCTATGAGCCCTCACCCTTCTCGATCATCTCCTCCACCTCCGCCACCCGTTCCTTCTCCTCCGCCGCGAAACGCTCCGCGTCCAGCCGCTCGGCGACCTCCTCGTCCTGGGCCATCAGCAGGTCGAGGTTGGAGTCGCCCATCTCGAAGACGCCCATGTCGACGTACGCCTGCTGGAGGCGTTCGCCCCACAGGCCGATGTCCTTGACGCACGGGACGATGCGGCTGAAGAGCAACTGGCGGAACAGGCGCAGGAATTCGGACTGTTCGCTGTATTCCTCGGCCTCGGCCTTCGGGATGCCGAAGTTCTCCAGGACCTCGACGCCGCGCAGCCGGTCCCGCATCAAGTAGCAGCCCTCGATGACGAATTCCTCGCGTTCGCGGAGTTCGGCGTCGGAGAGCTGTGTGTAGTAGTCGCGCAGGGCCATGCGGCCGAAGGCGACGTGCCGGGCCTCGTCCTGCATCACGTACGCGAGGATCTGCTTGGGGAGGGGCTTGTCGGTGGTGTCCCTGATCATGCCGAAGGCCGCCAGGGCCAGGCCCTCTATAAGGACCTGCATTCCGAGGTACGGCATGTCCCAGCGGGAGTCCCGGAGCGTGTCGCCCAGGAGGGACCGCAGGTTGTCGTTGATCGGGTAGAGCATGCCGATCTTCTCCTGCAGAAAGCGGGCGTAGATCTCGGCGTGGCGGGCCTCGTCCATGGTCTGGGTGGCCGAGTAGAACTTGGCGTCGAGGTCGGGCACCGACTCGACGATGCGCGCCGCGCAGACCATGGCCCCCTGCTCACCGTGCAGGAACTGGCTGAACTGCCAGGACGCGTAGTGCTTGCGCAGCTCGCCCTTGTCCCGGTCGGTCATCTTCGCCCAGTGCGGGGTCCCGTAGAGGGTCATCGACTCGTCGGGGGTGCCGAGGGCGTCGTGGGGGTCGACCTCCAGGTCCCAGTCGATTCGTTTCTGGCCGTCCCACTGTTTGTCCTTGCCCTTCTGGTACAGGGCGAGCAGGCGGTCGCGGCCGTCGTCGTACTCCCAGCTGAAGCGTGCCGCCCCTGAGGCCGGTATCTGCCAGAGGGGGTCTCCCGGGTGGCGTACAGCTCGTGCGTCGGCATACAACGCAGGCTCACATGAGGTAGACGCGGCGTCAACAAGTCGTGCGCAAGGGATTGACGAGCTTGCTGACAAGCAGTCTCATAAGTCGTGACCGTCGGTAACCCCTGGAGCAATCCCGTACGACGAGGTGGGAACAGCCATGACGACCGTGACGGAAGTGGATGCGCTGCGCGATGCGCTCGGTCTGCTCAAGGACCGGGAGCAGGTCGCCGAGCGGCTGCTCGACTCCTCCGCCAAGCACTCCTTCGACCCGGACAAGGAGCTGGACTGGGACGCGCCCTTCGAGGAGGGCAAATGGTTCTGGCCGCCGGAGCTGGTGTCGCTGTACGACACCCCGCTGTGGAAGCGGATGGGCGAGGAGCAGCGGATACTGCTCTCGCGGCACGAGGCCGCGGCGCTGGCCTCGCTGGGGATCTGGTTCGAGATCATTTTGATGCAGTTGCTGGTGCGGCACATCTACGACAAGGCCGCGACCAGTGCGCATGTGCGCTACGCGCTGACCGAGATCGAGGACGAGTGCCGACACTCGAAGATGTTCGCCCGGCTGATCTCGCACGGTGGGACGCCGTACTACCCGGTGAGCCGGACGCATCTGAATCTGGGGCGGGTCTTCAAGACCATCTCGACCACGCCCGGGTCCTTCACGGCGACTCTGCTCGGCGAGGAGATCCTGGACTGGATGCAGCGGCTGACCTTTCCGGACGAGCGGGTGCAGAGCCTGATACGGGGAGTCACGCGCATCCACGTGGTGGAGGAGGCGCGGCATGTGCGGTACGCGCGGGAGGAGCTGCGGCGGCAGATGGTGACGGCGCCGCGGTGGTCGCAGGAGTTCACGAGGGTGACGTCCGGGGAGTTCGCGCGGGTCTTCTCCGTCGCCTTCATCAACCCGGAGGTCTACACGAACGTGGGGCTCGACCAGCGGGAGGCCGTGGCGCAGGTGCGGGCGAGCGGGCATCGGCGGGAGGTCATGCAGACCGGGGCCAAGCGGCTGACCGACTTCCTGGACGACATCGGGGTACTGCGGGGGGTCGGGCGACGGCTGTGGAAGGCGTCGGGGCTGCTGGCCTGAGGGCGCGGCGCCTGCGGTGCGTGGGTCGGGGCCGTGGCGGTACGTCGAGCCCGTCGCCGCCGGATCAGACGTGGGCCGGGCAAGGGAGCCGCCGCTCGATCCGAACGTAAGCGACGGGCTTGCGACGTACCGCCACGGCCCCTTGCGTCGCATCAAGGCTGCGGGTGGATGGGGGCTCGTGTCCCGGCCGTTACGCTGCCGATATGACCTCGCAGGCTCCTCCCCCCGCATACCGCCGACTGAGTGTCGAGGAGCGGCGCTCGCAGCTCCTCGAAGCGGCGCTGTCCCTCTTCGCGCACCGGGCGCCCGAGGAGGTCTCGCTCGATGACGTGGCCGAGGCGGCGGGCGTGTCACGGCCCCTTGTGTACCGGTACTTCCCGGGCGGCAAGCAGCAGCTGTACGAGGCCGCCCTGCGGTCCGCCGCGGAGGTTCTGGAGCACTGTTTCGCGGAGCCCCCCGAGGGGCCGCTGAGCGAGCGGCTGGCCAGGGCGCTGGATCGGTATCTGGCGTTCGTGGACCAGCACGACGCCGGGTTCAGCGCCTTGCTGCAGGGTGGGAGCGTCGTCGAGACGTCACGGACGACGGCCATAGTGGACGGCGTACGGCGGGCCGCGGCGGAGCACATTCTGGATCATCTGGGCGTGCGGGAGCCGGGGCGACGGCTGCGGATGACCGTGCGGATGTGGATCACGGCGGTGGAGGGTGCCTCGCTGAGCTGGCTGGACGGGGGCAAGGAACCGCCGTTGGACGAGCTGCGGGACTGGCTCGTGGAGCAGTTCGTGGCGATGGTCGTGGTCAGTGCCGGGCGGGATGCGCAGACCGCCGCGGTGGTGCGGGCCGCGCTCGCCCTGGAGCGGCCGGAAGGGGCCGTGGGCGGGCTGGCCCGGGCGGTTCTTCCGGTGATCGGTGACGCCGCGCGGCTGCTGTGACGGGTGCGTTTTTGACTGCTCCCCTCCCTGAAGGGAAGGGGATTCCATCTCTTCAGGGCTGAGCGGGGATTCCTGGCTCAGGCTGCCTCTGGGAGCAGCGCTCCCGGTGGTCTTACGCCCTCGACACCAGCCGGGTTCAGACCTGCCCGGACGAGCATCACGCGGGCGGAGTTCTTGTCCCTGGGGGAGACGATTCCACATGCGGTGCAGGTGTAGGTGCGCTCGGACAACGGCTGGGGGTCCCCCCACGCCCTTAAGGCAGTGGGGGAGCGTGCTTGGTTCTCGCTCCGCACGATGCGCAGTCCATCGTGGTGTGCGCGGGATGCACGAGACGGATGTCCCGTCCGTGTTTGCGGCCCATCTCGATCAGGGCCTTCTTCGTGGCGCCGATCGCGGCGTCCGCCGCCTTGCGCGCCATCGAGGACCTGGCGAGGAACTTCGGCCTGAAGTCCTCGACGGCGATGGCGTCGTGGTCGGTCACGACGCGTTTGGCCCACTTGCGGCCGGTGTCCTGCCGCTGCCGGGCGATCTTCGCGTAGGTCTTCGCCCGCCACTTCTTCGCCTCGCGGTAGCCCTTCGAGGCGGCCCGTCCCTTCTTCGGCCGACGGCGGGCCATCATCCGGTCGTAACGCGTCAGCCGGGCCTGCGCCTTGCGGCCGTGCTGGGCGTGCGGCAGATCGTGGGCGTTGGAGGTGGTGGTCGCGGTCTCCCTCACCCCCCAGTCCACGCCCAGTACCCGGCCGGTCTTGGGCAGCGGCCGCACCTCGGCGGGGACCACGAACGAGCAGTACCAGTGCCCGACACTGTCCCGGTACACGCGCACCGAGGAAGGCTCGGCCGGCAGGTCGCGCGACCACACCACCCTCAGCACGATCCCACCCGCCAAATGCAGGCGACCGTCCTTCAGCCGGAACCCGCGCCGGGTGTAGTTCAGCGTCGGCAACGCCTCACGCTTCTTCTTCCACCCCGGCATACCGGCCCGCTGCCGCTACGGCAGGCCCTCCCGAATGTCCTTGTGCGCCTTCGCACGGGACCTACCGAAGTCCCGGATCAGCTGCTGCTGAGGAACCGAGCCGCCCTCGCGCAGCCACGGCGTACGCTCCCGCGCCCCGGTCAGCATCCGGTCGAGCTGCGCCGGGCCACAGGTCCGCTTCTCCCCCGTGGCCTTGTTGTGCAGGTGGACCGCCCTGGATTTGGCGACACACTCGTTCCAGATCCACCGGCACCGTGCCCACTCCGCCTCCAGCGCCGTACGCGCACTCGACGACACGCGAAGCCGGTACGAGTACCGGGCACACCCGGCCCCGTCGGTTTCACTTAGCGTCGTCATGATGTCATCGTAGTGTCATGATTCGCTTCTCACTCCGGCTCCCGGAAGACCTACACGAACGGGTGACCGCCCACGCGGCCGCGGACCGGCGGTCCCTCAACTCCCAGATCCTCCACCTCCTGGAGGTCGCCCTCGCCGCTCCCCGGGCGGACGCCGGACCGCCCGGCGCCGATCCGGCTTCTCCTGCCCCGCTCCTTGGGAAGCCGGATTCCTCCCCGGCCTGAAGGCCGGGGCATCCTCCGGGAATCCCGGTGACAATGGTGCCGTGAAGAGCGAAGACACCCCCTTCGAGGGCGGCCCGCTGGACGGGCGTGTGCTGCCCGTCCTGCTCGGTCTGACCGGACACCCGCCGAAGGTGTACCGGGTTCCGGTTCCGGCTGCCGACGGCGGGCCGCCGACCGTGCTCGTCTACCGGCGGGTCCAGGCGCGGATGAGCAAGCGGCTCGGAATCCATCAGGGGTGGAAGTACACCTACGACCCCTCGGGCGGTACGGGGAGCGGACGGAAGTGGCCCTGGTCCAAGCCCGGCGCCGGGAGCGGGGGAGCCACGCCGGGGTCCCACACCGACGAGTGAGCTTCTTGGGCCGAACCGGTCAGGCGGACGCGTGCTCGGAATGCGCCGACCCGATCCTTCCGGTGCGAGGTGGATTTACCACCCCGGCACCGGAGGTGATGACATGTCAGGAAGACTTCTGCGTCTGGCTTGTACGGCCGCGATGGCGACGGGGGTGTTGTCCGCGGCCCCGCCCGCGGTGGCCGTACCGGATCCTGGTCCCCAAGGGCGACCCGTGGCTCAATTGCTGACGGATCTTCAGCGGCTGTACCGGGACGCCGAACGCGCCACCGAGACGTACAACGCCACGGCGGACCAGTTGAAGAAGCAGAAGACCGAGGTCGCCCGGCTCGACAAGAACCTCGCCGAGGCCCGACTCTCACTGAACGACAACCGCGCGGCGGCGGGGCGACTCGCCCGGCAGCAGTACCAGAACAGCGGCGAGATCTCGTCGTACGTACGGCTGCTGCTCGCCCGTGATCCGCAGCACGCGTTGGACGAGGGTCATGTGATCGGGCAGCTGGCGCGGCAGCGGGTCGAGACCGTGAAACGGCTGGCGGGCACGGAGAAGAGGGCCGATGGGCTGGCGCGGGAGGCACGGAAGGCGCTCGACGGTCAACTCGGCCTCGCGGAGCGCCAGAAAAGGGAGCGTGACGAGGTACGGGGGCGGCTGAGGGGCGCTGAGGAGCTGGTCGCCTCGCTCAGCACCGATCAGCTTGCCGAACTCGCCCGGCTGGAGAAGCCGGGCGCGAGCACGACACAGCGGGAGCTCGTGACCTCGGGGGCTCTCAGCAGCGCGCGGCCGCCGTCGCGAGCGGGTGAGGAGGCGGTGCGGTACGCCGTGGATCAGCTCGGAAAGCCGTACGAGTGGGGGGCCGTGGGGCCGTCGTCGTACGACTGCTCGGGGCTCACTTCGCAAGCCTGGGATCACGCCGGGCGGCCCATCCCCCGCACCAGCCAGGAACAGTGGGCCCAGCTGCCCCGCGTTCCGCTGAGCAAGCTGCGCCCCGGGGACCTGATCATCTACTTCCCCAAGGCCACGCATGTCGCCCTGTACGTGGGGGACGGGCTGGTCGTGCAGGCCCCGAGGCCGGGGACGAAGATCAAGGTTTCCCCGCTTGCCGCCAACCCGCTGTTGGGCGCGGTCCGTCCGGACCCGGACGGCACGCCCCTGCGCCGCTACACACCCCCGAGCGTTGGTGAGGGGTCCAAGGCGAGCGTCCCCTCAGGGGTGCGGGGAACCGTGCGATCGGCCGCAGAGTCCCCGCACCCGAAGTGACAGGTTCAGGCCCCGGTCACGGAGGCCAGGTACGCCTCCGTCTTCTCGGGCTCATAGAAGAAGTTCTCGAAGTCGGCCGGGTCGTTGAAGCCATTGGCGAAACGATGCGCCACCGCCGGGATCTGCCCGCCGGCCCCGATCAGGTTGAGGACATGCTCCGGCGGCACGCCCAGCATGGCGTTCGTCCACTTCGTCACGTGCTGGGCCGTGTCCCAGTACCGCTCGAACGTGGACCGCATCCACGCCTCGTCGAACTCCTTGTCCTCGTGCTCGAGGATCGAGGCGAGGTACGCCGCCGCGCACTTGGAGGCGGAGTTGGAGCCCTGGCCGGTGATCGGGTCGTTGGCGACGACCACGTCGGCGACGCCCAGGACCAGGCCGCCGCCGGGGAGGCGGCCGATCGGGCCCCGGACGGTGGGCGCGTAACGTCCGGACAGCGTCGCGTTGGCGTCGGTCAGTTCGACCTTGGTGGCCCGGGCGTACTCCCACGGCACGAACTTCTCCATGAGTTCCAGGGTCAGGGAGAGGTGCTCGGCGGGGTCCTTGATGCCGTTGAAGGCGTCGACCGGGCCGCCGGGTACGCCCTCCCAGAAGAGGATGTCCGCGCGGCCGGAGGTGGTGAGGGTCGGCATGACGAAGAGCTCGCCGACGCCGGGGACCAGGTTGCAGCGGACCGCGTCGTAGTCGGGGTGCTCGGGGCGCGGGCCCAGACCGTGGACATAGGCGACGGCGAGGGCGCGCTGCGGCTCCGTGTACGGGGAACGGGCGGCGTCCCGGCCGAACATGGAGACCAGTTCGCCCTTGCCGGCCGACACCAGGACCAGGTCGTACGTACGGGCGAAGTAGTCGAGGTCGGAGACCGCGGCACCGTGGATGACCAGCTGGCCGCCGCGCTGGGCGAAGGTCTCCATCCAGCCGGCCATCTTCACCCGCTGGTCGACCGACTGCGCGTAGCCGTCGAGCCGGCCCACCCAGTCGATCGCCCGCTGGGTCGGGCCGGGGTCGTGCGAGCCGGGGGCGGCGACCGAGACGCCGAGTCCTTCGATCTTCGGGGCCTGGGACTCCCAGAAGTTCAGCTGGAGATCGCGCTCGTGCTGAAGTGCCGTGTGGAACATGCACTGCGTCGACATGACGCGCCCGGTGCGGATCTCGTCCGCCGTCCGGTTCGACATCAGGGTGACCTCGTACCCGTGCGACTGGAGGCCGAGGGCAAGCTGGAGTCCGGACTGACCGGCTCCGACGACGAGTATCTTCCGCATGCGCGTCCTAACTCCGTGTACGTCCTATTCGGGGCTCACGTCGAGCGCGTGCCCCACCAATGCGAGCAGGGTCTCGACGACCGAGATCCGGCGCCTGGCATCCATGATCATGACAGGTATGTGTGAGGGCACCGTGAGGGCCTCGCGCACATCGTCGGCGTCGAAGTGCTCGCTGCCGTCGAAGTGGTTGACCGCGACGACGTACGGCAGTCCACAGCTCTCGAAGTAGTCGAGCGCCGGGAAGCAGTCCTTGAGACGGCGGGTGTCGGCGAGGACCACCGCGCCGATCGCGCCGCGCACCAGGTCGTCCCACATGAACCAGAACCGCTGCTGGCCCGGCGTGCCGAAGAGGTACAGGACCAGGTCGTCGTCGAGGGTGATGCGGCCGAAGTCCATGGCCACGGTCGTGGTCACTTTGTCGGGGGTGCCGGTGAGGTCGTCCGTCTCCTCGCTGGCCTGGGTCATCAGCGCCTCCGTCTGGAGGGGCGTGATCTCGGAGACCGCGGTCACCAGCGTGGTCTTGCCCACGCCGAAGCCGCCCGCCACCACGATCTTCGTCGCGATCGGGGCGCGGGTGCGGTCGGTCTGCCAGGCCTGGAGGTTGTCGTCGGACTCGGGCAGCGGCACCGGGGCCAGCGGCATCGGAACCGAGGCGGGGGAGGCCGTTCTCGGCGCACCCTCAGAGACGACGGAGTCCATTCAGCACCCTTTCCAGCAGAGCGCGGTCCGGCTGTCCCGGGCCGTGACCTGTTCCGTACACACGGATCTTTCCCTGGTCCGCCAGGTCGCTCAGGAGGACGCGGACCACACCCAGCGGCATCCTGAGGAGGGCGGCGATCTCGGCCACCGTACGCATCCGGCGGCAGAGTTCGACGATGGCCTGCATCTCGGGCATCACCCGGGTCGCGAGCGAGCCGTTGCTCAGCTCCTTGCGCTCCTCGGGGGCCTCGAGCGCCGCCACGAACGTCTCGACCAGCAGCACGTGCCCGAAACGGGTACGGCCGCCGGTGAGCGAGTACGGGCGCACGCGGGCCGGTTTGCGGTCCCCGCCACGTATGGGGAGCTTGGGCGCGGAGGAAGAACTCACTGGGCACTCCCCGTCGGCTTGGCTTCGAGTGACTGGCGTAGCTCGCTGCGGAGTTCGGGCGTCAGGACGTGTCCGGCGCGGCCGACGAAGAGCGCCATGTGGTACGCCACCACGCTCATGTCGCAGTCCGGGGCGCCGTGCACGCCGAGCAGCGAGCCGTCGCTGATCGACATGACGAAGACACTGCCCTCGTCCATCGCGACCATCGTCTGTTTCACCCCGCCCCCGTCCATCAGCTTGGCGGCGCCGATGGTGAGGCTGCCGATGCCGGAGACGATGGTGGCGAGGTCGGCGGAGGAACCCCTGGGGCCGGTGGGGCGTGCCTCCGCCCCGGTGCGGGCCTCCGCGTTCCTCCCCGGGTCGGAGGAGAGCAGCAGCAGACCGTCGGAGGAGACGACCGCGACCGACTGGAGGCCCGGCACCTCCTCGACGAGGTTCGTCAACAGCCAGTGCAGATTGCGGGCTTCACTGCTCAGGCCGAAGGTACTGGGCGCGGTCAACTGCTTGCCTCCTCGACTGTGCCCCCCGATGCGTCTACTGCGTCCTGCTGTCGCACCGCACCCTGTGCTTGGTCCGACGCGGTGTTCCGTGCGGTGTCGTGCGGGGTGGGCGTCTGGCCCGTCTGTTCGGCGATCTCCGCCTCCACGTCTCGGCGGCCGTCCGTCGCGCCCCGGTGGAAGCCGCCGAGCCTGCGCCGCAGCGCCTCGGCGTCCACCCCGCCCACGCGTGGCCGGGGGACCGGCGCGGGCGCCGAGATCTTCGGCGTCCGCTTGGGCAGACCCTTGTCGGTGACCCGCTCCGGCTCCTCGTCCGACACCCGTTCATGCGAGTCGGGGCCGATGGCGTAGGGGTCGGGAGTGCCGGCGTAGGGGTCGGTGGTGGTGGTGTACGGGTCGGTGGTGGCCTGGGCGGGGAGGGCGACGTCCGGGGCGGGGGCCGTCCCGGACGCGGTGGGCTCGTCCGGCAGGGCCACCGGCTCGTCCGCCGAAACCACCGGTGCCATGAGCTCCATGGTGGTCTCGGAGAGTGTCGGCTCGGGGGCGCGTACCGCCTCCTGTGTGGCGGTGTCCGCCCGTACGGCCTGCTCCGCGGCGGCGATCAGAGGGTCCTCGTCACCGGCGGGAGCGGTGGGAGCGGCGGGGCTCGCCTGGTCCCGTGCCGTGAGGGCCGAACGGCCGTGCAAGACATTGGAGTTGGCCTCCGCGTCGGCACCCGGGAGGGCGACCGACGGGGCGGCTCCGACGACCGGGGCGGCCGTGGGGACCGTGACGGCGGGCGCGGTCGCGAGCAGCGTCCCGGGCAGGACCACCACGGCCGCGGTGCCGCCCTGCTTCTGCTCCCGCAGCTGTACGCGCACACCGTGCCGGTGGGCGAGGCGCGCCACCACGTACAGACCGAGCCCGAGTCCCTCTCCGCTCTCCTGGTCGTAGGCGTCCTCCGGATCGAACTCGGAGAGACGGGTGTTGAGCTGGGCCATCCGGTCGGCGGCCATGCCGATGCCCTCGTCCTGCACGGAGAGCATCACCTCGCCGCTCTCCAGCAGCCAGCCGGAGACCTCGACGGGCAGGTCGGGCGGCGAGAACGACGAGGCGTTCTCCAGGAGTTCGGCCACCAGGTGCGAGAGGTCGTCCGCGGCGAACCCGGCGAGGTGCGCGTGCGGCGGCAGGACGGCGATACGGACGCGCTCGTACCGCTCGATCTCGCTGACCGCGGCGCGTACGACGTCGACGAGCGGGACGGGGCCCGCGTGGTGCTGGACGTGTTCGTGACCGGCGAGGACGAGCAGGTTCTCGCTGTGGCGCCGCATGACGGTGGCGAAGTGGTCCAGCTTGAAGAGCGTGCCGAGGCGGTCCGGGTCCTGTTCGCGCTCCTCCAGGCCCTCGATGACCCCGAGCTGCCGCTCGACCAGACCGAGGGTGCGCAGCGCGAGGTTGACGAAGGTGCCGTGGATGGTGCCGCGCACCTGCTCCAGATGGGCGGCCGCGTCGGCGAGTTCCGCGCGCAGCTTGTCGCGCTCGTCGGCCATCATCTGGCGCTGCCCGATGAGGTGCTTGCGGTCCGACTCGAGAGTGGTGAGCCGCTCGTGGAGCGCGGCGGCGTGCGCGTGCAGCGCGTTGACGGACCGAACCACCTGGGCGAACTCGTCGTTGCGGCCGGTGAACTTCACCGGCTCCTGCGCTCCCGGGTCCGCGGCGAGGCGGGCCGAGCCCAGGCGCAGCACGGCCAGCGGGCGGGTGAGCGTACGGGCCATCGCCATCGAGACGCCGACCGCGACCAGCAGCAGGGTGCCGATGAGGGCGATCCGGACCTCCAGCGCGGTGACGTCGTCGTCCCGCAGCCGCTCCAGGTCCTTGGTGCGGTGGTCGTTGAGCGAGGCCTCGGCGCCGCGCATCAGCTCGACGCGGGCGGAGAGCGCCGCGTCCACCTTGTTCGTACTGGAGCCGAGCTCGGAGTCGGAGAGCGTCGGCTGGTCGGTGAGTTTGGTGAGGTACTTGTCCGCGGTCGTGACGTCCGGTCCGGTGACCGTGGAGTCGTAGGAGTCCTTGGCGTCCTTGGGGGCCGTCTCGCGGAAGTCCGCGAGGGCCGCGTCCGAGCGGAGCCGGGCCTGCTGGGCGGCGGCGCTGAGCGCGTCGCGCCGCTTGGTGTCGGCCGGGGACGAGCCGCTGGTGGTGGTCGCCAGGCCGGTGAGCGGGCTGATGACCGTCTGGGTGGTGCGCGGGATGTTGAGGGCCGCGAGGAGCAGTCCGCGGGCGGCGGCGGACTGCTGGACCGCGGAGTCCAGCTCGGCGAGGGCGTGCGAGCCGGAGCCCGCGCGGGGCGGCAGCTGCTCGGCCAGGTCCTCGGCGAGCGCGTGGAGTTCGGTGATGACGTCGGAGTACGCCTCATGCGCTTCGAGAGCGGTGCTCTTACCGGTGAGCGCCGCTCTGCGGGCGGTGCCGATGCCGTCCAGGTCCTTCAGGAGGACGGCGGGCGCGTCCTCGTCCGCCCGCACCTCGTCGACCTGCCGGTCGACCCGGGCGCTGCGCTGCTCGGAGGGCGCCATGGACTTCGGCCGGCCCGCGGCGATGTACGAGGTGACCTCGTCGCGCTCGTCGGCCAGCGAGTGGGCGAGCGTCAGCGCCTGCTGGGTCCGCCCGGCGAGCGTCACCAGGTTCTGGGAGTCGTTCAGCTGCTCGGAGGCCGCCAGGACCGTGGGGGCTCCGGCGCCGGCGATGGCGGCCGCGACGACCGCCACGGCGACGATCAGCCGATTGCGCACATGGGCGGAGCGGCCCTTGCCCGCGGGGGTCTGCCCCGCGGCACCCGGCGTGCGCTCCGCACCCCCGTCGGAGGCCGACTGCCCGGCTCCGGAGGTCGACTGCTTGCCTGCGCGCCGAGACCGCATCATCTGCACCGGTGCTCGCATTCCTGACTCGTGTACCCAAGGGCCCGGGTGACGTTCCGTCAACTGGGCGGCCACCCTCCCCCGAGCTCTCGACTTCGCTCGAGCAGGGGCGTCCCATCGGCTCCCGACCCTCCCAGTGCCGGTGGGCAGTGGTCCCGCATCGTCCGGCCCGCCACCCGAAGGAGTGAACCCCGGACGGGAGTTGGCGGGCAAGTTCCTCTGGCGTGTGCGCCCCCCTTGCGCGGCGGGCCGGTTGGACGTCGGCGGCGCGCTTTGGCAGTATTCGCCGCCACGCCCTGCCGGAGTCGATCATTCCATGCCAAACCTGGCGGCTGAGCTGCTGGTCCACACCAATCCCGCGACCGTTGCCAGCCTTTCGTGGACCTCGTGAAGGGCTCGTGCAGACTGGCCGAATGCGCACCGAACTCGTCTCCGAGCCGGGCGACCCGGCCCGCCCCAATGAGGACTTCGTATCGGTCGGCCTTCCGGCGTCAGGGCAAGGAGGATCACTGGTCGTCCTCGATGGCGTGACACCCCCGCCGGGCGACGACGGCTGTCTGCATTCCGTCCCCTGGTTCTCCACACGCCTCGGCGGAGCCCTGATCGAACTGTCCGTTTCTCGCCGGGATCTACCCCTGTCGGAGATCCTTTCCCGGTCCATCCGGCGCACTTCCGAGGTTCACTCCGACACCTGTGACCTTTCTCACCCGCGTACGCCCCAGGCGACCGTGGTCCTCGCCCGCTGGTCCGCCGACCTCGTCGAGTACCTGGTCCTCTCGGATTCGGCCCTCTTGCTGGAGTCCCCCGCGGGCGTGGTGACGCCGGTCCTGGACGACCGCCTCGCCCGTGTCCCCCGCGCCTCCCTCGCCTCGGACGCGATCGCCGACGCGACCGTCCGCAACAAGGAGGGTGGCTTCTTCACGGCCGCCGCCGATCCGTCGGTCGCGGCCCGGGCGGTGACGGGGACCGTGCCCCGGGCCGAGGTCCGCGCCCTGGCCGCCCTGACGGACGGCGCGACCCGCTGGGTGGAGAAGTTCGGGGAGGGCGACTGGAGCGGCCTGTTCACCGTCGTCCGCAAGGAGGGCGCCCAGGCCCTCGTGGACCGCGTACGGACGCTGGAGCGGGCCGACGCCGAGGCGCGGACGTGGCTGGGGCGGAGCAAGACGCATGACGACGCGACGGTGGCGTTCCTGGAGTGGTGAGTGGGACGGAATGGAGTGTTACTTCTCCATGACCCGGTTCAGCTGGTGCAGCAGCCGGGCCAGTTCGGCGACCTCGCGCGGGTCCCAGCCCGCGAGTTCGCGGACATACCGCGCCCGGCGCGCCTCCCGCACCGTACGGAAGCGGCGGCGCCCCTCGTCCGTGAGATGGACGTGCCAGGCACGCCCGTCGGCAGGGTCGGGCTCACGGGCGACCAGACCGAGCCCCTCCAGGGCATGGAGCTGACGGGACATCGTGGCCTTGCCGACGCCGATGTAGGCGGCCAGCTCGGTGGCGCGCTGCCCGCCACAGTCGTCGAGGCGGTAGAGCAGCCCGTACGCGGAGGACTCCAGGTCCGGATGGACCTCGCGGGCCATCTCACCGGAATTGGCCCGGGCACGCCGCAGCAGCACGGTCAGTTCCCGCTCCAGCGCGGGGAATTCCTGGTCCACGCCCGCCTCCTTCTGCTTCTCCGTGCCGAGCTACTTCTCCATGCCGAGGTTCAGCTGGTGCAGCAGCCGCGCCAGCTCCGCGACCTCGCGAGGATCCCAGTGGGCGAGCTCGCTCACATACCGGGCGCGCCGTGCCTCACGCACTTGGCCGACCCGGCCGCGGCCCTCCTCGGTGAGGTGGACGAGCCAGGCGCGGCCGTCGGCGGGGTCCGGCTCGCGCGCGACCAGACCGAGCTCCTCCAGTGCGCGCAACTGGCGGGACATGGTGGCCTTGCCGACGCCGATGTAGGCGGCGAGCGACGTCGCACGCTGACGACCGCACTCGTCGAGGCGTACGAGGAGCCCGTACGCGGCGGACTCCAGGTCCGGATGGACCTCGCGGGCCATCTCGCCCTGGTTGGCACGGGCACGGCGCAGGAACACGGTCAACTCGCGCTCCAGGGAGAGGAACTCCGGGTCCGCGCCGCCGTGCGCGGCGGGCTGGTCCACACCCGTGCCCGACCCGTCGGATCCGGCCGGACGCCGGCCTCCGTTCCCGTCCTCGCGCACGTCTGCCCCTCACCCGGTTTCCCGACTCCGAAAGTTTCCGCCGAAGGCGGCCATGGCCCCAGCTCCGTAAGTATTTCGCAGGCGTAGACCAACGGCTGCCCACGGCCCCTCTTCCCGGCGCGATCTCGCCGCGCGTGGCTTCGTGAGACGGAAACGGCTGACGGTACGGCGAAGGCCCGGGCCTCCCTCACGGGACCCGGGCCTTCCCTTCCGGCAGCGTCCGTCACGCCGCTACCGGAACCTCCGGCGTCACGCCGTTCATCGCCGGCGACAGCGCCAGTTCCAGGACCTGGCGGACGTCCGTGACGGCGTGGACGTCCAGCTTCTCCAGCACCTCGGCCGGGACGTCGTCCAGGTCGGCCTCGTTGCGCTTCGGGATGATGACCGTGGTGACACCCGCCCGGTGCGCGGCGAGCAGCTTCTGCTTCACCCCGCCGATGGGCAGGACACGGCCGGTCAGCGAGACCTCACCCGTCATCGCCACGTCCGTGCGGACCAGGCGGCCGGACAGGAGCGAGGCCAGCGCCGTCGTCATGGTGACGCCCGCACTCGGACCGTCCTTGGGGACCGCGCCCGCCGGGAAGTGGATGTGCACGCCCCGGTCCTTCAGGTCGCCGACCGGCAGTTCCAGCTCGGCGCCATGCGAGCGGAGGAAGGAGAGCGCGATCTGCGCCGACTCCTTCATCACGTCACCCAGCTGACCGGTCAGGGTCAGACCGGCCGCGCCCGTCTCCGGGTCGGCCAGCGACGCCTCCACGAAGAGGACGTCACCGCCCGCGCCCGTCACGGCCAGACCGGTGGCGACACCGGGCACCGCGGTGCGGCGCTCGGCCGGGTCCTGGGCGGACTCGGGCACGTGGTGCGGCCGTCCGATGAGTCCGCGCAGATCGGCGTCGGTCACCGTGAAGGGCAGCTTCCGCTCGCCGAGTTCGTGCTGCGCCGCGACCTTGCGGAGCAGTCGTGCGACGGCCCGCTCCAGGTTGCGTACGCCCGCTTCCCGGGTGTACTCCCCGGCGAGCTTGCGCAGCGCGCTCTCGTCGAGCGCGACCTCGTCCTTCTCCAGACCGGCCCGCTCCAGCTGACGCGGCAGCAGGTGGTCGCGTGCGATGACGACCTTCTCGTCCTCGGTGTAGCCGTCGAGCCGGACCAGTTCCATACGGTCGAGCAGCGCCTCCGGGATGGCTTCGAGCACGTTGGCCGTCGCCAGGAACACCACGTCGCTGAGGTCGAGTTCGACCTCCAGGTAGTGGTCCCGGAAGGTGTGGTTCTGGGCGGGGTCGAGGACTTCGAGCAGCGCCGCGGCGGGGTCGCCGCGGAAGTCGGAGCCGACCTTGTCGATCTCGTCCAGCAGGACCACCGGGTTCATGGACCCGGCCTCCTTGATGGCGCGGACGATACGGCCGGGCAGCGCCCCGACGTACGTACGCCGGTGGCCACGGATCTCGGCCTCGTCCCGTACGCCGCCGAGCGCGACGCGGACGAACTTGCGGCCCATGGCGTGCGCGACGGACTCACCGAGCGAGGTCTTGCCGACACCGGGCGGTCCGACGAGCGCGAGCACTGCGCCGCCCCGCCGCCCGCCGACGACGCCGAGACCGCGCTCGGAACGCCGCTTGCGCACGGCCAGGTACTCGGTGATGCGCTCCTTCACGTCCTCCAGACCGGCGTGCTCGGCGTCCAGGATGCTCTTGGCGCCCTGGATGTCGTACTCGTCCTCGGTCCGCTCGTTCCACGGCAGTTCCAGGACGGTGTCGAGCCAGGTCCGGATCCAGGAGCCCTCGGGCGACTGGTCGCTGGACCGCTCCAGCTTGTCGACCTCCTTGAGCGCGGCCTCGCGGACCTTCTCGGGGAGGTCGGCGGCCTCGACGCGGGCCCGGTAGTCGTCGGACTCCTCACCCTCCTTGGCGTCGCCGTTCAGCTCGCGCAGCTCCTTGCGGACGGCCTCGAGCTGGCGCCGCAGCAGGAACTCGCGCTGCTGCTTGTCGACGCCCTCCTGGACGTCCTTCGCGATGGACTCGGCGACATCCTGCTCCGCGAGGTGCTCACGCAGCTGCTCGGTGGCGAGCTTCAGCCGAGCGACCGGGTCAGCGGTCTCCAGCAGCGCGACCTTCTGCTCGGTGCTCAGGAACGGGGAGTAACCGGAATTGTCGGCAAGGGCGGACACGTCGTCGATGGCCTGTACGCGGTCCACGACCTGCCAGGCGGCACGCTTGCGCAGCCAGCTGGTGGCAAGGGCCTTGTACTCCTTGACCAGTTCGGTCACATGGCCGGGCAGCGGGTCGGGCACGGTCTCGTCGACCTGGGTGCCCTCGACCCACAGGGCGGCACCAGGACCGGTCGTCCCGGCGCCGATCTTCACGCGCCCACGGCCGCGGATCAGCGCGCCCGGGTCGCCGTCGGCCAGTCGGCCGACCTGCTCGACGGTGCCGAGCACGCCCGTGCTCGGGTACGCCCCGTCGATGCGTGGCACCAGCAGCACCCTCGGTTTGCCGGGCTCCGACCGCGCGGCGGCCTGGGCGGCCTCCACCGCGGCGCGTACATCGGCATCGTTCAGGTCCAGCGGAACCACCATCCCGGGCAGCACGACCTCGTCGTCGAGCGGCAACACGGGCAGGGTGAGCGGTGTGGACGTGGAAGCCATTATCTCTCCCTAGGCAGTCAAGTTGAGCTATGCCGACTCAATGCATGTGAGCCCTGGATTGTTCCCCGAGGCCTGTTCGCTCTGAGCGATCGCTCTCCACGGAGAGATCCATGCAGGTCAGCGGGGTATGCGCGACGCTTCCCTCTTGGCCGGCGCCACTGCGCCGTAGACCCGCGGCGAACACCTGTGGTGCGGTCAACGCCGTCGGCCCGCTGTCCCTTCCCGTGCGACCGCGCTCGGTCGGGCGGTCGGCCGGCACGGTCGCGGGGGGGCTATCCAGGGACGCCGTCCACCGGACGCCCCAGGTAGGCCAGCAGCAGCCGGTGCGGCAGCGCTCGGGCCGGTACGCCCACCACCACGGCGTCCTCGACACGCGGCACCCCTACCGCCTCGACCAGCACACCACCGTGCAGCGCCGGTTCCATGACGCCGGCTACCGGACGGGGCTGTTCGGCAAGTACCTCAACTACTGGCACACCGGTGACAACCCGCCGCACTTCGACGAGTGGCTGCTTCAGGAACCGGTCAGCTACTACAACGGCCACTACAACGACCAGGGGACCGTCCGGAACATCCCCGGCTACAACACCACCGTCATCAAGAACCACGCCCTCGACTTCATGGAACGGTCCCGGACCGACGACCGGCCGTGGTTCGCGTACGTCGCCACCCGGGCCGCGCGCGAACTGAACATCCCGGAGAAGAAGTACGCGCACACCCAGGTCCCGGAGTGGAACGGACGGCCGTCGGTCTTCGAGAGCGACAAGTCCGACAAGCCGCCGTTCCTGCACGGTTCCTCGGCCCACCACACGCTCGCCGAGGGACAGGCGCTGCGCACCCGGCAGCTGCGCACGCTGCTCTCCGTGGACGACGCGATGCGGGACTTCCGCGACAAGCTGCGCTCACTCGGGCAGCTCGACAACACCCTGGTGCTGTACACGAGCGACCACGGCCTGCTCTGGGCGGACCACGGCTGGCTGCGCAAGTCGGTGCCGTACCGGCCGAGCCTGGAGGTGCCGCTCTACCTGTCGTGGCCGGGCGGCGGACTCGGCACGGCCAGGACCGACGACCGGCTCACCGCGCACGTCGACATCGCGCCCACCCTTCTCGACGCGGCCGGCATCACCCCGGACACCCCGCACGACGGCCAGTCGCTGCTCGGCACCGGGGACCGCGACCATGTGCTCGCCCAGTGGTGGTGGAACCGTCAGGACAAGCAGCCGATCCACAGCTGGGCGACATACGTCGGTAGGACCGAGCAGTACACGGAGTACTACGACCTTCGCCTCGACCGGCAGGGCCGGCTGCCCGGCGGGGTGAACGGCGGCGAGGTCCTCTTCCGCGAGTACTACGACCTGCGCGCCGACCCGTACCAGCTCACCAACAAGCTCCACGGGGCGCGTGCGGAACAGGAGCGCCGCCTCGGCGTCCCGGAGCTGGCCCGGCGACTGACGGCGGCCCGCGCGACCTGACCCGACGGGTACTAGTACTGCAACCGCATCTGCCGTGACAGGTGCTGGGTTGGCTCGTTGTTCCGACTGTGCGATGAATCGTTGACGGTTGAGCAGGTCGAGTCGTGGTCCGAGGGGATAGCCGGGTTCCATGCCCGGTTCGCCCACCGTTTCGGCAGGTCGGAGCCCCGCGAGCGGGCGTCGGACTACCTGAACGGGTTGCTCGCGCCGCTTGAGAAGAAGAACGGGTGGACGCTGTCGGAGCAGGTCGGGCAGTTGCGCCCCGACGGCGTCCAGCGCCTGCTCAACCACTCCGACTGGGACGAGAACGCGGTCCGCGACGATGTCCGGGACTTCGTCGTGGAGACCATCGGCGCCAAGGACGCGGTGCTGATCGGCGACGACACCGGCTTCCTGAAGAAGGGCACCAAGTCCGCCGGCGTCCAGCGGCAGTACACCGGCACAGCCGGCCGCACGGAGAACAGCCAGATCGGAACATTCCTGGCCTACGCCTCCGCCAGGGGCGGGCGTTGATCGACCGCGAGCTCTACATCCCCGTCTCCTGGACGGATGACCGTGACCGCTGCCGCGCGGCCGGGATCGACGACGAGGTCCCCTTCGCGACCAAGAACGAGCACTTCAAGTGGATGCTGCAACGCGCCATCGACGCGGGTGTCCCGTTCGCGTGGGTCACCGCTGACGAGGCATACGGGCAGGTCAAGCACCTGCGAGTGTGGCTGGAGGAACGTCGGGTCGCGCACGTGCTGGCTACGAAGGTCAACGACACTGTGATCACCACGCACGGGGCGGACACGCGGGTGGACCAGTTGGTCGCCGCGCTGCCCCGCCAGCGGTGGAAACGAATCTCCGGCGGGGCCGGCGCGCACGGTGAGCGGATCTACGACTGGGCGCGTGTCGCGATCCGCCCGTCCTGGGAAAACGGCTTCGGGCACTGGGTGCTGGCCCGACGCAGCGTCAGCGACCCGAGCGAGATCGCCTACTACGTCTGCTACGGCCCGGTCGCCTCCCGACTGAAAGACCTGGTCAAAGTAGCTGCCGCGAGGTGGGCGGTCGAGGAGTGCTTCCAGACCGCGAAGGGAGAGTGCGGTCTGGACCACTACCAGGTGCGGCTCTACCGGGCCTGGTACCGCCACATCACCCTGGCCATGGCCGCCCTTGCCTACCTGACCGCCGTCCGCGCCGCAGAAGCCACAAAGGGGCACTCTCGACGACGAGCAAGACCTCATACCCCTCAGCGTCCCGGAGATCCGCCGGTTGATGGGCCACGTCGTCGTCACGCGCCACTGTCACAGCAACGAGCACCATCTGCACTGGTCACGCTTCCGACGACGCAGCCAAGCCCGAGCCCGCCGCTCCCACTATAAACGCCGAGGCCACATTCTCCAGATGCGGTTGCAGTACTAGGCGGCGGCCTTGTCAGGCGTCTGAGCCGTGGGTACGGCGGCGGGGGCGATGGGGTCGGTGGCCGCCGCCGTACGGGCGCGGCGCCAGCTGCGGACCAGCGGCCAGGTCGACACCCCGATCACCAGGGACATCAGGTGCCCCCAGTCCGTCATCGGGTCGGCGAATTCGATCAGGCCCCCGACGACTGTCGAGCCGAAGGCGACCAGCAGCGGCCAGCGCAGCCAGGGCCTCAGCAGCCCGGCGAGCGCGCCGACGCTCGTGGCGACGCCGAAGCTGATGCCGTAGTCGAGGCGGTGCAGGGAGCTGTCGGGAAGGCCTCCCGCCAGCACGGAAAGACCGACGGGCACCTCGGTGGCCAGCGTGGCCACGACGTGCCCGAGCAGGAAGACACCGGCGGCCCGCAGCCCGCCTATCCGTCGCTCCAGCGCGGTCAGCACCACCATGAATCCGATGGCGTACGGCGAGATGATCCCGCCCGCCATCCACAGCGCGCTGGCCAGCAGCACCAGCACCGGCTCGCGTACGAGGTGCGCGACGTCGGTGCTGGAACCCTGGTGCAAGGCGTGGACGAGGGCGGGGTCCGCGTAGTCGGTGACCATCGCGGTGACGGTGAGCACGGCCGCGTAGCCGAAGGTGAACGGCGTTCCGGTGGGGGTGGGCAGCACTCGCCAGGGACGGAGCACCCGAAGCAGGGCGAGAGCACGGGAAACCGGTGGAGCGGGAGGAGCGGGAGGAGTGAGAGGGGCGACCACTGGGGGTGCCGTCGCCGGGCGGGCGGTGGGCGGCACGGCCGTCGCGCCGCGCTGTCGCGGCACTCCGTCCAGCAGAAGCGTGCCCGCCTGTGGGTCCTTGAGCGCGGTATCGGCCGAGGAGGCCGCCGAGGCCGTGGTCGTCGCCACTGCCGTCGCCGTCGCGGTGGTGCTCCGGTCCAAGGTGAGGGGCTCCTTCCGTCCCGCCCCACCCTTGGGGGCTCGCGGCGCCGCTGTCTATGACGGACGCCACGCGAGAGGCGATTCACAGCAACCCGACAAGCGCGTACGGCGTCCGCGGTCGCCCCGTCCGCACACGAGTCCGAGCCGGTCCGTACGGGCGTCCGACGGCAACCCCGTGAAGGCGGACCGCGGCCGCCCGAACCTGTACGTACGGGCGTGGGCCGAACTTCTGCCCCCCGAGGGTTAATTCGGCTGCCCATCCTGCTGAAAGTGCCAGGATGGAAGCCATGACTGCCTCGTACGACATCCCTGTGGTCATCGATCGCCGGGAAGGCCCTTACGGCGAGGTCGTGTTGCGGCGCCATGGCGCGCTGCTGCAGATCATCGCCAACGGGTGCTTCCTGATGGACACCTCCGACGGTCGCTCGGAGCGGCTGCTCGTCGACGCCGCGCTGGACGCCCTGGACGGACGGGCGGGGCCACGTGTGCTGATCGGGGGGCTCGGTGTCGGGTTCTCACTGGCACACGCCGCCGCGAACCCGCGCTGGGGGCACATCACCGTCGTCGAACGCGAAGGGGCCATCATCGACTGGCACCGCGACGGACCGCTGTCAAAACTCTCCGCGGCGGCGCTCGCCGACCCCCGGACCGAGGTCGTGAAAGCCGACCTGCTCACTCACGTCAATGAGATTTCCGCCACGTACGACGCGCTGTGCCTCGACATCGACAACGGGCCCGACTGGACCGTAACCGAGGACAACAACGGGCTGTACGGACCGGCCGGACTGACAAGCTGCGCAAGGGCGTTGAAGCCGGGCGGGGTACTGGCCGTGTGGTCGGCGCAGCCCTCTCCGGAATTTGAAGGAACGCTGCGGAATGCCGGATTCCGACAGGTGCGTACCGAAGAGATCCCCGTTGCCCGGGGCGTTCCGGACGTCGTCCATCTCGCGGTCGGGCCTGGATAGCCGAGCGAAGGTGACTGCCCGTACCCTGCTTCCCTGGCGCAGATCATTCAAGCGTCAAGCGCAGTCATGGGATCACCCCACGGATTCCGGAAAGCACACTTCAGGGGCGGGCGATGGAGCAGACACACACCTCGCACAACGGCACGGCGGCCACGCCGGGCGCTCAGCGCCGGGTGCTGGTGGTCGAGGACGACCCGACGATCGTCGACGCCATCGCGGCCCGCCTGCGAGCCGAGGGATTCCTCGTGCAAACCGCGGGCGACGGACCGGCCGCCGTCGACACAGCACAGGCCTGGCAGCCCGACCTGCTGATCCTCGACATCATGCTGCCCGGCTTCGACGGCCTGGAGGTCTGCCGACGTGTGCAGGCCCAGCGCCCGGTGCCGGTGCTGATGCTCACCGCGCGCGACGACGAGACCGACATGCTGGTCGGGCTCGGCGTCGGCGCCGACGACTACATGACCAAGCCGTTCTCGATGCGCGAGCTCGCCGCACGCGTGCACGTCCTGCTGCGCCGGGTCGAGCGGGCCGTGGTGGCCGCCTCGACGCCGCGCAGCGGGATCCTGCGCCTCGGCGAGCTGGAGATCGACCACGCGCAGCGCCGGGTACGGGTGCGCTCGGAGGACGTGCACCTCACGCCCACCGAATTCGACCTCCTGGTGTGTCTCGCCAACACCCCGCGCGCGGTACTCTCCCGCGAGCAGTTGCTGGCCGAGGTCTGGGACTGGGCGGACGCCTCGGGCACGCGGACCGTGGACAGCCACATCAAGGCGCTGCGCCGGAAGATCGGCGCCGAGCGGATCCGTACCGTCCACGGCGTGGGCTACGCGCTGGAGACCCCGACTCCCTGAGCCGGGTCTCCGCGGGGACCAGGGACCTCATGTAGGGGGCTGATGTCATGAGCGGGCTCGGTGAAGCGGGCAGGACCACAGGTGTTGTGAGCGGTACCGGCGAGCCGGGCCGCGGCGAGGGGTTCTGGGGCTCCGTGCGCCCCTTCTCGATCAAGACCAAGCTGGGCGCGCTGGTCGTCATCTCCGTGCTCATCACCACGGGTCTGTCGATGATCGCGGTGCACACCAAGACGGAGCTCCGCTTCATCACGGTCTTCTCGATGATCGCCACACTGCTCATAACGCAGTTCGTGGCCCATTCGCTCACCGCGCCGCTGGACGAGATGAACACGGTCGCCCGGTCCATCTCGCACGGCGACTACACCCGCCGGGTGCGCGACGACCGGCGGGACGAGCTGGGCGACCTGGCCCAGACGATCAACCTCATGGCCGACGAGCTGGAGGCTCAGGACCGCCAGCGCAAGGAACTCGTGGCGAATGTCTCGCACGAGCTGCGCACCCCCATCGCGGGCCTGCGCGCGGTCCTGGAGAACGTCGTGGACGGCGTCTCGGCCGCCGACCCCGAAACGATGCGTACGGCCCTGAAGCAGACGGAGCGGCTGGGCCGGCTGGTCGAGACACTGCTGGACCTCTCCAGGCTGGACAACGGCGTCGTACCCCTGCGCAGGCGCCGTTTCGAGGTGTGGCCGTACCTGTCCGGCGTGCTCAAGGAGGCCAACATGGTCGCCTCCGCGCGCGCGGGCATCGCCTCGGGCTCCGGCAGCCACACCCGCACCGACGTCCATCTGCACCTCGACGTGTCCCCGCCGGAGCTGACCGCGCACGCGGACCCGGAGCGGATCCACCAGGTCGTGGCGAATCTCATCGACAACGCCGTCAAGCACAGCCCGCCGCACGGCCGGGTGACGGTCAAGGCACGACGCGGCGACTGCCCGGAGTCACTGGCCCTGGAGGTCCTGGACGAAGGCCCCGGAATTCCGCAGTCGGAGTGGCACCGGGTCTTCGAGCGCTTCAACCGCGGCGGGGTTCCTTCGCCGCACGGCCCGGGCAGCGACGGCGGTACGGGCCTCGGGCTCGCCATCGCCCGCTGGGCGGTCGATCTGCACGGCGGGCGGATCGGCGTGGCCGAATCCCAGCGGGGCTGCCGGATCCAGGTCACCCTTCCAGGGCTTCCTTCTCTGCCAAGTTGACGTAAAGTTCGAACCGGAGCCACAAGATCCATCGTCGTCCCGTGCTCGTGGACACGTGTGATCAGGCAGAGGGCCGCGTGAGTCGTACCGCGACCCAGGATCGACGTACCCGTTCCGGGCCGAAACCCCGCTTGTTTCCCGCCAATTCCGTCCCCGAAACGCGCTTTCCGATGTGACTTACACGACGTTGGACCGGTCCGGCCTGACCTTCTCGGCCATAGGGGCGTAGCCTTAATTCCCGCTGTCCATCACCTTGTGAAGCGGAAGAGGGCGGTTGCCGCCGTGTCGCCACAGTCCCCCAGTAACTCGAGCATCTCGACCGATGACCAAGCCGCCGGGAAGAACCCCGCGGCCGCGTTCGGTGCGAACGAATGGCTCGTCGACGAGATCTATCAGCAGTACCTCCAGGACCCGAATTCGGTAGACCGAGCCTGGTGGGACTTCTTCGCCGATTACAAGCCGGGGGCGCCAGCCGCCTCGGCTCCGGCGGGTACTGCGGCCGCGGGGGCCGCAGAGACCACCACGGCGGTTCCCGCCACACCTGCCGCTCCGGCAGCCCCTGCCGCGCCCGCCGCCCCGGTCCAGGCCGCTCCCGCGGCTCCTGTGCCCGCTCCGGCCGCGCCGAAGCCCGCTGCCGCCGCCCCGGCCCCCGCGAAGGCCGCCCCGGCCGCCGCGGGGCCGAAGGCCGAGCCCGCGACCGAGGCCCCCGAGGGTCCCGAGTACGTGACGCTGCGTGGCCCCGCCGGTGCCGTCGCGAAGAACATGAACGCCTCCCTCGAGCTGCCCACGGCCACCTCCGTGCGCGCGGTCCCGGTGAAGCTGCTCTTCGACAACCGCATCGTCATCAACAACCACCTGAAGCGCGCCCGGGGCGGGAAGATCTCCTTCACCCACCTCATCGGCTACGCGATGGTGCAGGCCATCAAGGCCATGCCGTCGATGAACTGGCACTACGCGGAGAAGGACGGGAAGCCCACCCTCGTCAAGCCGCCGCACGTCAACTTCGGCCTCGCCATCGACCTGGTGAAGCCCAACGGTGACCGCCAGCTCGTCGTCGCCGGCATCAAGAAGGCCGAGACGCTGAACTTCTTCGAGTTCTGGCAGGCCTACGAGGACATCGTCCGCCGCGCCCGCGACGGCAAGCTGACGATGGACGACTTCACCGGTGTCACGGTCTCCCTGACCAACCCCGGCGGCCTCGGCACCGTCCACTCCGTCCCGCGTCTGATGCCCGGACAGTCGGTCATCATGGGCGTCGGCTCCATGGACTACCCGGCGGAGTTCCAGGGCACCTCCCAGGACACCCTGAACAAGCTCGGCATCTCGAAGGTCATGACGCTCACGTCGACCTACGACCACCGGGTGATCCAGGGCGCCGCCTCGGGCGAGTTCCTCCGGATCGTCGCGAACCTGCTGCTCGGCGAGAACGGCTTCTTCGACGAGATCTTCGAGGCGCTGCGCATCCCCTACGAGCCGGTCCGCTGGCTCAAGGACATCGACGCCAGCCACGACGACGACGTCACGAAGGCCGCCCGCGTCTTCGAGCTGATCCACTCCTACCGGGTCCGTGGCCACGTCATGGCCGACACCGACCCGCTGGAGTACCGCCAGCGCAAGCACCCCGACCTCGACATCACCGAGCACGGGCTCACCCTGTGGGACCTGGAGCGCGAGTTCGCGGTCGGCGGTTTCGCCGGCAAGTCCCTGATGAAGCTGCGCGACATCCTCGGCGTGCTGCGCGACTCCTACTGCCGCACCACCGGCGTGGAGTTCATGCACATCCAGGACCCGAAGCAGCGCAAGTGGATCCAGGACCGCATCGAGCGCCCGCACACCAAGCCGGAGCGCGAGGAGCAACTGCGCATCCTGCGCCGGCTGAACGCGGCGGAGGCCTTCGAGACCTTCCTGCAGACGAAGTACGTCGGCCAGAAGCGCTTCTCCCTGGAGGGCGGCGAGTCCGTCATCCCGCTGCTCGACGCGGTGATCGACTCGGCCGCCGAGTCCCGCCTCGACGAGGTCGTCATCGGCATGGCCCACCGCGGCCGCCTGAACGTCCTCGCCAACATCGTCGGCAAGTCGTACGCGCAGATCTTCCGCGAGTTCGAGGGCAACCTCGACCCGAAGTCGATGCACGGCTCCGGCGACGTGAAGTACCACCTGGGCGCCGACGGCACCTTCACCGGCCTGGACGGCGAGCAGATCAAGGTCTCGCTGGCCGCGAACCCCTCCCACCTGGAGACGGTCGACCCGGTCATCGAGGGCATCGCCCGCGCCAAGCAGGACATCATCAACAAGGGCGGCACCGACTTCACCGTCCTGCCGGTCGCCCTGCACGGTGACGCGGCCTTCGCGGGCCAGGGCGTGGTCGCCGAGACGCTGAACATGTCGCAGCTGCGCGGCTACCGCACGGGCGGCACCGTCCACATCGTCATCAACAACCAGGTCGGCTTCACGGCGGCGCCCGAGTCCGCGCGTTCTTCGATGTACGCGACCGACGTGGCCCGCATGATCGAGGCGCCGATCTTCCACGTGAACGGCGACGACCCCGAGGCCGTCGTCCGCGTCGCTCGCCTGGCCTTCGAGTTCCGCCAGGCGTTCAACAAGGACGTCGTCATCGACCTCATCTGCTACCGCCGCCGCGGACACAACGAGTCCGACAACCCGGCGTTCACGCAGCCGCTGATGTACGACCTGATCGACAAGAAGCGCTCGGTGCGCAAGCTCTACACCGAGTCCCTGATCGGCCGCGGCGACATCACCCTCGAAGAGGCCGAGCAGGCGCTGCAGGACTTCCAGGGCCAGCTGGAGAAGGTCTTCACCGAGGTCCGCGAGGCTGTCTCGCAGGCCGTCCAGGTGCAGATCCCGGACCCGCAGGCGCAGTTCCCGGTGGCCGTGCAGACCGCGGTCTCCCAGGAGGTCGTGAAGCGGATCGCCGAGTCCCAGGTCAACATCCCCGACCACGTCACCGTGCACCCGCGACTGCTCCCGCAGCTGCAGCGCCGGGCGACGATGATCGAGGACGACACGATCGACTGGGGCATGGGCGAGACCCTCGCCATCGGCTCGCTCCTCCTGGAGGGCACCCCGGTCCGGCTGTCGGGCCAGGACTCCCGCCGCGGCACGTTCGGCCAGCGCCACGCGGTCCTGATCGACCGGGTCACGGGCGAGGACTTCACCCCGCTCCAGTACCTCTCCGACGACCAGGCCCGCTACAACGTCTACGACTCGCTGCTCTCCGAGTACGCGGTCATGGGCTTCGAGTACGGCTACTCGCTGGCCCGCCCCGACGCCCTCGTGATGTGGGAGGCGCAGTTCGGCGACTTCGTCAACGGCGCGCAGTCGGTCGTCGACGAGTACATCTCGGCGGCGGAGCAGAAGTGGGGCCAGACGTCCGGCGTCACGCTCCTGCTTCCGCACGGCCTGGAGGGCCAGGGCCCGGACCACTCCTCGGCCCGCATCGAGCGCTTCCTCCAGCTGTGCGCGCAGAACAACATGACGGTCGCCCAGCCGACGCTCCCGTCGAACTACTTCCACCTCCTGCGGTGGCAGGTGCACAACCCGCACCACAAGCCGCTGGTGGTCTTCACCCCGAAGTCGATGCTGCGCCTCAAGGCCGCCGCGTCGAAGACGGAGGAGTTCACCACGGGCGCCTTCCGTCCCGTCATCGGCGACGACTCGGTCGACGCCGCGGCGGTCCGCAAGGTCGTCTTCTGCGCCGGCAAGCTGTACTACGACCTCGATGCCGAGCGGCAGAAGCGCGGCGTCACGGACACGGCGATCATCCGCATTGAGCGCCTGTACCCGCTCGCGGGTGCCGAGCTCCAGGCGGAGATCGCCAAGTACCCGAACGCCGAGAAGTACCTGTGGGCCCAGGAGGAGGCGGCGAACCAGGGAGCGTGGCCGTTCATCGCCCTCAACCTGATCGACCACCTGGACCTGGCCGTCGGCGCCGACGTCCCGCACGGCGAGCGTCTGCGCCGTATCTCCCGCCCGGCGTCCTCGTCGCCGGCCGTGGGCTCGGCGAAGCGGCACCAGGCCGAGCAGGAGCAGCTGGTGCGTGAGGTGTTCGAGGCGTAGCCCTCGACGAACGCGACTCCGGCGAAGGGCCCGGCCTCCGAAACCGCTTCGGAGACCGGGCCCTTCCCTCTGCCGCCTTGCCGTGGTGCGCCACGTCGAGGTGGCACGGGGCCGAAGCGGCGGGCGTGCGGCCGGGACGATCCGGCCGGAGGCCCTCCAGCCGGATCGCGGTCCCACTTATCCTTTTCTCAGCGTTCCCCTTCACTTTCACCGACGGAGCACCATCCATGTACTTCACCGACCGTGGCATCGAGGAACTGGAGAAACGGCGCGGCGAGGAGGAGGTCACCTTCGAGTGGCTCGCCGAGCAGCTGCGTACGTTCGTCGACCTCAATCCGGACTTCGAGGTGCCGGTGGAGCGGTTGGCGACGTGGCTGGCGCGGCTGGACGACGAGGACGACGAGGAGTAGGCCCCGACGGTCGCGAGCGGGGGCGTCAGTCGAAGGCGTGCAGATGGTCGTACGCGAGTCCGAGCGCCCCGTGGAGCATCAGGAGCGTCCCCGCGACGATCCAGCCGGCACTGTGGCGGCGTACGCCCCATAGGGTCAGCGGCAGCCCGGCGGCCAGCTGCCCGGTCGCGAGGACCCGGGCCCTGCGCCCGCGCCGCCGGGAACCCGTACCGGCGCCTTCGACCGCCTCCAGTTCCGCCCGGACCGCCGCACGCCACCCGTTCCACTCGATCTGCTCCGCACCGGGCTGGACACGGGCCACCTCGAGGAGCCGGTCGGCGCGCTCCCCGGGGCCCAGCCCGGCCGGAAGCAGCACCCCCGCGCGCGTGAGGACCGAGAGCAGCCGCCGCATGCGCGCGCGGGCGTCCACCCCGGAGTCCGGCCTGGTCAGTGGGTCGAGGGCCGGCATGTCGAGGACCGGGTCGAGGCCGAGCCGCGCGGCGAAGGTGCTCATCGCCTCGTCCTCACCGACCGGGGTGCCGTTCTCCAGCCATTCGTAGCCCACACAGCGCCTGAAGCCCGCCGCGAGGGCGAGCCCGCTGCGGTCCGCGTCCCACCACAGGGCCAGCACGGGCCAGGGGGCGCTGACGGCGAGGGCGGTGGCCCACCCCGTGACCACCCGGTCGACGGGCTCGACGCCGTGCAGCCAGGGCTTCCCCTCGGGAACGAGCACGCTCCACTCGGGGCCCGCCCCGGTGAGCAGCATCCGCTCCCGCAACAGCTGGGCCGCCAGGCCGACGGACTCGTGCCCTGCCCGGCAGAGCAGCAGGGCACCGGTGGCCTTGGCCGGGGACGAGTCGGGCGTTGTGGACATGGACACACGGTAGATCGACCAGGGGTCGAATTGCCCGCTTTACCCGTCAAGCCCCCACCGCTCACCCTCAAACCCCGGCCGCAGGGGCCCCACTTCCCCCAAATGAGCGCCTTGACTTTCCGCAACCGCGATATATCGTGAATGAGGGAAGACGCGATATGGCGCGTCGAGTCCAGATTACGTCGAGTCCAGACGCGCGCCCGGTCTGGTCGGCTCGTTGGGAGGTCTGCACCATGTCCGAGTGGTCCGTCGCAGAGCCGAGGAAGCTCACCTTCGACGACCCGGTGACGGCACTTCATGTGCGCGTCGTCAATGGAACGGTGAACGTCGTGGGGACCGACGAGGGTTCCGCCCGGCTCGAGGTTTCCGAGCTGGAGGGCCCGCCGCTGCTCGTGACCTTGCAGGACGGCACGCTCACCGTGGCGTACGAGGACCTGCCCTGGAAGGGCTTCCTCAAGTGGCTGGACCGCAAGGGCTGGCGCCGCAGCGCCGTCGTCACGCTGGCGGTCCCGGCCGGCGCCCCCGTCGAGGTGGGCGTGGTCGGCGCCGCCGCCGTGGTCTCCGGGATGGAGGACCGGGTGGAGGTCAAAGGCGTGACGGGCGACACGGCCCTCGTACGGATCGCCGGCCCCGTCCGCGTGGACACCGTCTCCGGGAGCCTGGAGGCCCAGGCCGTCACCGGCGACCTCCGCTTCAACTCCGTCTCCGGCGACCTGACCGTGATCGAGGCCTCGGGCTGCTCCGTGCGCGCCGAGTCGGTGACCGGCTCGATGATCGTGGACATCGACCCCACGGGCACCCCCACCGACGTCCAACTGTCGAACGTCTCGGGGGAGATCGCCATTCGCCTCCCGCACCCCGCGGACGCCGAGGTGGAGGCCAACACCACGAGCGGCACGGTCTCCAGTGCCTTCGAGGACCTCCGGGTCAGCGGCCAGTGGGGCGCCAAGAAGATCACCGGCCGACTGGGAGCGGGCAACGGCAAGTTGAAGGCGATGACCGTCTCCGGTTCCATCGCCATGCTCCGCAGGCCGACAACGGAGGACGAGCCGTACGAGGACGGGTCGTCCGCTTCTCCGGGGACCCCGACCGACAAGAAGGTGCTCTGACATGCCTCCCGTCTTCGCGCACGGCCGCCTGCGTCTCTACCTGCTGAAGCTGCTGGACGAGGCCCCGCGCCACGGGTACGAGGTGATCCGGCTCCTGGAGGAGCGCTTCCAGGGGCTGTACGCACCGTCGGCAGGCACCGTCTACCCCCGGCTGTCGAAGCTGGAGGCGGAAGGACTGGTCACCCACACCACCGAGGGCGGCCGCAAGGTGTACGCGATCACGGACGCGGGCCGCGCCGAGCTGGCCGACCGCAGCGGTGAACTGGCCGATCTGGAGCTGGAGATCCGCGAGTCGGTCGCGGAGCTCGCCGCGGAGATCCGTTCCGATGTACGGGGCGCGGCGGGCGATCTGCGCCGGGAGATGCGGGCGGCGGCCACCGAGGCGCGGCGCGGCGGCAAGGGAGGCGCCGGCGAACACGAAGGGCCCGCGGGTGATTTCGGGGACTTCGGGGACAAGGAGTCCTGGCGGGCCGCGAAGGAGGAGATGCGGCGGGTCAAGCAGGAGTGGAAGGAGCAGAACCGGCGCGCGAAGGACGAGAGCCGGCGGGCCCGCGACGAGGCGCAGCGCGCACGGCGCCAGGCCAAGGAGGCGCAGGAGGAGATGCAGCGCATGGCCAAGCGGGTCCAGGAGCAGGTCCAGGACCGCTTCGCGCGCGGCGACTGGCCGAACGGGGTCCGTGAGGGGCTGAGTGAACTGGCCAAGGAATTCGGCGACTTCGGGAAGACCTTCGGCAAGGACTTCGGCAGGGACTTCGGCTTCGGCCGCGCGGGTACGGCGGCCACCGGGACGACGAAGCCCGAGTACGCCGAGTACACGGACACTCCGGAGGACTTCCCGGCCGACTACGCACCCTCCTGGGCCCACGAGAACTCCACCGGCGACCCCGCCCGTGACCTCGACCGCCTCCTGGACCGCTTCCGCGACGACATCCGTGACGCGGCCCGCGATCACGGAGTGACGGAGGACCAACTCCGTGCGGCCCGCCGTCACTTGTCGACCGCGGCGGCACACATCGGGGCCGCGTTGCGCACGCCGAAGAGCTGACACCCGGCGCGGCCAGGGCTCTTCGAGGCCGAGGAGAGCCCCTGGGCTCCGGCCGGAGGATCCCGGGGAAACCCCCGGCCTCCAAGGCCTGTCGCTCACCCTGCCTCGGCCTCCCCGCCGCCGTACAGCACACGCGTCAGGGCCTCATAGGTGACCCCGTGGTCGGCGAGCACCTCCGCCGGCACACCGGGCCGGGCGGTCAGGGCCATCAGCAGATGCTTGTCGCCGATGTGCCGGTCATGACGGGCGAGCGCCACACGAAGGGACTGCGTCAGCACCTCCTTGGCCCCCGGTGCGAACGGCCGACGCCTGGACAGCCGCCCGCCACCACCCCCCTTCCCCGGCCCCAGCGCCCCGCCCCCGTGCGCCTCCTCCACCCTGGAGACGATCTCCGAGACGTCGATCCCGAGCCCGGAGAGCGCCTCCGCCTCGGCGCGGGACAGCCCACCCCGCCGGCGCGCCTCGGCAAGCGCCCGTTCCATCGAGTCACGCCGGCCGGCCGCCCCGAGCGAGGCCAGGGCGAACGAGCCACGGCTGCCCTCTCGATCGAGGAGCGCGAGGAGCATGTGCTCCTCGTCCACCGCCCCTGCACCCGCTCGTTCGGCGTGCCCGACCGCTCCCTCGACCACGGCCCGGGCGTCTTTCGTGAATCGCTCGAACATCACTGCCTCCCGTACTTCTTGTGCACGGCCTGCCTGCTCACTCCGAGTTCCGCGGCGATCTCCTGCCACGACCAGCCCTGATTGCGCGCGCTGCGCACCTGCACCGCCTCCAACTGCTCCAGCAGCCTCCGCAGCGCGGAGACCGCCCGCAGTCCGACGCGCGGATCGCGATCACCCGCGCGCTCGGCGAGATCCGTTGCTTCGGTCATGCTGTCAATCTACGTTGACAACAGGTCGACGTCAACCAGAGTTGACAGCGGCACGCGAAACGGCGGGCCCGAAAACTCCCGGGCCCGCCGCAACCACCCCGAACTACTACCCCTCATCCCACCGTAAGGACGATCTTCCCGAACTGGTCACCCGACTCCAGCCGCTCGAACCCCTCCCGGGCCCGATCCAGCGGAAGCACCTCATCGATGACGGGTCGCACACCCGTGGCGGCACAGAAGGACAGCAGATCCTCCAGCTCGTCCTTGGTGCCCATCGTGGAGCCGACGACCTTGAGTTCCAGGAAGAAGACGCGGGTGAGCTCGGCGTGCGAGGGGCGGTCTCCGCTCGTCGCGCCCGAGATGACCAGCGTGCCGCCGGGCCGCAGCGACTTGATGCTGTGCGACCAGGTGGCCGCACCGACCGTCTCGATGACCGCATCCACCCGCTGCGGCAGCCGTGCGCCGGACTCCAGGGCCTCCACGGCCCCGAGCTCGACCGCCCGTTTGCGCTTGGCCTCGTCGCGGCTGGTGGCGAAGACCCGAAGACCGGCGGCCTTGCCGAGCACGATCGCGGCGGTCGCCACGCCGCCGCCGGCGCCCTGGACGAGGACGGAGTCGCCGGGCCGTACCCCGGCGTTGGTGAACAGCATGCGGTACGCCGTCAGCCATGCGGTCGGCAGACAGGCGGCCTCCTCGAAGGAGAGCTCCTTGGGCTTGGGGATGACGTTCCATGTCGGGACGGAGACCTGTTCGGCGAACGTGCCCTGATAGCGCTCGGTGAGGATGGAGCGGGGCTCCTTCGGGCCCACCCCGTACCCCGTCTGCCCGATGACCGAGTGCAGCACGACTTCGTTGCCGTCCTCGTCGACGCCGGCCGCGTCGCATCCGAGGATCATCGGCAGCTTGTCCTCGGAGAGACCGACGCCGCGCAGGGACCAGAGGTCATGGTGGTTCAGGGACGCGGCCCTGACGTTCACGGTGGTCCAGCCCGGCCTCTGCTCGGGGGCCGGGCGCTCCCCCAACTCCAGGCCACTGAGCGGCTGGTCACGGTCAATGCGGGTGGCGTAGGCAGCGAACATGACCTTGACGATAGGCTCCGCCCCCGCCCGACGGAACCACGTCCCCCTGTGACACACGTCCCGCCACCCCCACGCCCTACGTCACACCGGGTTCCTTTCCATCCGGGGTGGATGGTGGGTGGGGTGGGTCGCGAATGGGTTGGGGCGGACGGTGGGTGGGGCCGCGGACGGTGGAGGGGGCGGATGCGTTCGGCTGCGGGCGAGTGGGGGCCGGTCGCGCAGTTCCCCGCGCCCCTTGGCCGGGGCTTGCGGGTAGGGGCGGCGGGGGCGAGGAAAGGTACCCGGACGGGTCAATCCGGGACAAAAAAACAGGGCCCCGCCGGGAGCAACCCGGCGAGGCCCTGGGGCCGCCGCGTCAGCGGCGGGCAACCCCCTCAGCCCGAGCAGCCGCGGCCACCGCCGCGGTAACCGCAGGAGCCACCCGCTCATCGAACGGCGACGGAATCACGTAATCCGCGGCAAGGTCGTCCCCGACCACCGCAGCCAACGCCTCCGCCGCCGCGATCTTCATCCCCTCGGTGATCCGAGACGCCCGCACCTGCAGCGCCCCCGCGAAGATCCCGGGAAACGCCAGCACGTTGTTGATCTGGTTCGGGAAGTCCGACCGCCCGGTGGCGACCACGGCCGCGTACTTGTGGGCGATCTCGGGGTGCACCTCGGGGTTCGGGTTGGCCATGGCGAAGACGAAGGCCCCCTCGGCCATCGACGCCACCGCCGGCTCCGGCACCGTACCGCCGGACACGCCGATGAAGACGTCCGCACCCGCGAGCGCGGACTCCAGCGACCCCGTGAGCCCCGCCTTGTTGGTGATCCCGGCGAGCTCCCGCTTGACGTCGGTCAGGTCGTCCCGGTCCGCGGAGACGATGCCCTTGCGGTCCGCGACCGCGACGTCACCGATCCCGGCCTCCAGCAGGAACTTGGCGATGGCGACCCCGGCCGCCCCAGCCCCCGAGATCACCGCACGCAGATCACCCAGCGTCCGCCCGGTCAGCTTCGCCGCGTTCCGCAGCGCCGCCAGGGTGACGATCGCGGTCCCGTGCTGGTCGTCGTGGAAGACCGGAATGTCCAGCCGCCCCTGGAGCTTGCGCTCGATCTCGAAGCACCGCGGCGCCGAGATGTCCTCCAGGTTGACGCCCCCGAACGAGGGAGCGAGCCGGACCACGGTCTCCACGATCTCGTCGACGCCCGTGCAGTCCAGCGCGATCGGCACGGCATCGACCCCGCCGAACTGCTTGAACAGAATGGCCTTGCCCTCCATCACGGGAAGGGAGGCCTCCGGGCCGATGTCACCGAGTCCGAGGACCGCCGTGCCGTCCGTCACCACAGCCACGACGGACGACTTCCACGTGTAGTCGTGGACGAGCTCGGGCTGCTCGGCGATGGCGCTGCACACCTTCGCCACACCTGGCGTGTACGCCAGGGACAGGTCGTCCTTGTCACGGACGGGCACGGTGGCCTGCACGGCCATCTTGCCGCCACGGTGCAGCGCAAAGGCAGGGTCGAAGTCGAGGGAGTCGACACTGTCGGAACCGACGGTGTCGACGGAGCCGGCGGAATTGACCGGCTCCACGTCGCCTTCAAGACCCGTACTGCTGTCGCTGCGAGGATTGACGATCTCCGCTGCCACTTTGTTTTACCCCTTAAGTCTTCATTGTCTGAGGGTGACCACTCCTGGTTGAGGGGTGGGCGGGCACCGCGTGACCCTGCCGCCGTGGTTGCGTACGGGCGGATACGCGACGGACGCGCCGCACACGCGCCCTGAGCCCCGGATGAGGGGTGTAAAGAACCTTCTTACCGGACGGACCAGGTCGGCGACGAGTCCATACCGCGAAGCTCACACGCCGGTGACATGACTCATACCTGGATATGTGGACAAGTCCAAGACTTGACCTCAAGACACCACGAGTGCGGAGTAGTGCCGACCCGCATCCTGAGGTGCGCCGAAGATCTTCCGGCCGAAAGGAAGGATTCCCGCACAAGGTCCGGCTCTGATGGAGCCGTCCGCGGCGGCTCGGGGGTCACCCGTTATCCGATTTTGACATAGCGAGTCCCTCGAAGCGCGCAGTCCGAATGGCAAGATGCCGTCATCACACGAGGTCGCGACACCCAAAGGTGCGTGTTCTCGTCGACCCATCGGCAACTCCCTCATCCGCCGGAGGAACCCACCATGACCGCAAGCTCCACCCGTCGTACGACCGCCGCACAGTCCCGGATAGCAGCGGTCGGTGCGATCGCGGTCGCCGGGGCCCTGGTCCTCACCGGCTGCGGTGACCAGACGGACAAGAGCAGCAGCTCGGACACGTCGTCGTCCTCCTCCTCCTCGGCCCCGCTCGCCGACAAGCTCCCCAAGGACATCAAGGACGCGGGCGTCGTCAAGGTGGGCTCCGACATCGCCTACCCGCCGGTCGAGTACATGCAGAGCGGCAAGGCTGTCGGCATCGACCCGGACATCGCGGACGCCCTCGGCAAGCAGCTGGGTGTGAAGTTCGAGTTCCAGAACGGCAAGTTCGACCAGCTCATTGTCGGCCTGCAGTCCAAGCGCTTCAACGCGATCATGTCGGCGATGAACGACACCAAGGACCGCCAGAACGGCATCGACTCGGACACCGGCAAGAAGGCCGGCAACGGCATCGACTTCGTCGACTACTTCACCGCCGGCACCTCGATCCTCGTCCAGAAGGGCAACCCCAAGGGCATCAAGACCCTGGACGACCTGTGCGGCAAGGTGGTCGCCCTGCAGAAGGGCACGACGTCCGAGGGCATCGCCAAGACGCAGAGCACGAAGTGCAAGACGGACGGCAAGAAGGCCATCACGCTGCAGACCTTCGACACCGACCCCGAGGCGCTGCTCCGCCTGAAGCAGGGCGCGTCCGTCGCGGACCTGAACGACTTCCCGGTCGCGGCCTACAACGCCAAGACCTCTGGCGGTGGCAAGGACTTCGAGGTCGTCGGCGACCAGATCGAGGCCGGCCCGTACGGCATCGGTGTCAGCAAGGAGAGCACCCAGCTGCGGGACGCCCTCCAGGCGGCCATGAACGCGATCATCAAGAACGGCGAGTACACCAAGATCCTGCAGAAGTGGAACGTCACGGACGGCGCGGTGACCGAGGCCAAGATCAACGGCGGCTCCTGACCCTGCCTGACGCAACACTGAAGGGCAGTCACTGTGACTGACACTGTCGACAAGACTCCGGCGCCCGCCGTGCCGCCGGAGCAGATCAAGGCCATCCCGGTGCGCCACTACGGCCGCTGGGTGGCCGGCGCGGTGATCGTCGCGCTGCTGGTGCTGATCGGGATCGCGTTCTCCAACGCGAAGATCAACTACAGCATCATCCCGGACTACCTCACGGACAGCACGATCCTGTCCGGCGTCTGGCACACGCTGTACATCTCCGTGCTGGCCATGCTGCTCGGACTCGTCCTCGGCGTGATCCTCGCGGTGATGCGGATGTCGTCGAATCCGGTCACCAGCACCGTGGCCTGGTTCTACGTCTGGTTCTTCCGCGGCACTCCGGTGCTGGTGCAGCTGCTTCTCTGGTACAACATCGCGCTCGTGTTCCCCATCCTCAACCTGGGGTTCTACAAGGACGAGATGAACCAGGTGATGACGCCGTTCCTGGCGGCCCTGCTGGGTCTCGGCCTGAACGAGGCCGCCTACATGTCCGAGATCGTCCGGGCCGGCATCCAGTCCGTGGACGAGGGACAGACCGAGGCCTCGCACGCGCTGGGCATGACCCAGGGCAAGACGCTGCGCCGCGTGATCCTCCCGCAGGCCATGCGGGTGATCGTGCCGCCGACCGGCAACGAGTTCATCAACATGCTGAAGACCTCGTCGCTCGCCTACGCGGTCCAGTTCAACGAACTCATCAAGCGGGCCCAGGACATCTCCAGCACCTCGCTCGCGGTCGTCGAGCTCTACTTCGTGGCGTCGATCTGGTACCTGATCCTGACCAGCATCTTCAGCGTCTTCCAGTACTACTTGGAACGCCGTTACGCCCGCGGATCGTCGCGCAACCTGCCGCCGACCCCGTTGCAGCGCCTGAAGAAGAACCTCCGTCTGTTCGGTTCCTTCCGCCGCCCGGAGGTGGCCCGATGAGCAGTCTCAGCAAGGACGTCGCCAAGAGCACGGGTGGCGGCCCGATGGTCAAGGCCGAGGGCGTGCACAAGTCCTTCGGGCTCGCGCACATCCTCAAGGGCATCGACCTGGAGGTGAACCCGCGCGAGGTGTTCTGCCTGATCGGCCCGTCCGGTTCGGGCAAGTCCACCTTCCTGCGGTGCATCAACCACCTGGAGAAGATCAGCGCCGGCCGGCTGTACGTCGACGGCGACCTGGTCGGCTACCAGCAGAAGGGCGACAAGCTCTACGAGCTGAAGGAGCGCGAAGTAGCCGCCCAGCGGCGGGACATCGGCATGGTGTTCCAGCGCTTCAACCTCTTCCCGCACATGACGGCGCTGGAGAACGTCATGGAGGCGCCGGTCCAGGTCAAGGGCGAGTCCAAGGCCGTTGCCCGGGAGCGGGCGCAGCGCCTGCTGGACCGGGTCGGACTCGGCGACCGGGTCGGGCACTACCCCTCCCAGCTGTCCGGCGGCCAGCAGCAGCGCGTCGCCATCGCCCGCGCGCTGGCGATGGAACCGAAGCTGATGCTCTTCGACGAGCCGACCTCGGCACTCGACCCGGAGCTCGTCGGCGAGGTGCTCGACGTCATGCGGGACCTCGCGGAGGACGGCATGACGATGATCGTCGTCACGCACGAGATGGGCTTCGCCCGTGAGGTCGGCGACTCGCTGGTCTTCATGGACGACGGTGTGGTGGTCGAATCCGGCCACCCCAGGGACGTCCTGACGAACCCGCAGCACGAGCGGACGCAGTCGTTCCTTTCCAAGGTGCTCTGAGCCACGGAGAACGGGGAAGGGGCGGTACGGGATTCCCGTACCGCCCCTTCATCGTTCGATCCCGCGCGTGGGGCCCAGGGCTGCCCTAGGGGCCTACTTCACTGCCAGCACCAGCGAGTCGGACGGCGAGCGCCACACCGGCCGGGCCTCCGCGAAGCCCTTCTCCCGCAGCACGCGCGCGTGCCACTCGACGGACGGCATGTCGCCGTCGGCGTGCTCCCCGTAGATCTCGAAGCGGCGGGCGGTCGGAGCGGCGAGGACGGGGTCCTGCGCCGCCAGTTCCCACCACGCGGCCCAGTCGGGCACCCCGCTCGCCCTGGCCTGGTCCATACGGGCGTGCCGCTGGGCGCGCTCGGCCGCGTTGATCCGGGGTGTGGACTCGTCGATCATGTGGTCGGCGTTCATGAAGACACCGCCGTCGCGGACGAGTTCCGCGATCTGACCGTAGAGGACCGCGAGGGGTTCGCTGTGCAGCCAGTGCAGGGCGGTGGCGGTCAGGACGGCGTCGTACGACTCGTACGGCAGTCGGGTCACCCACTGCGGATCCTTGAGGTCGGCCGCGACGAAGGAGACCCTCTCGTCGCCCGCGAAGGTGCCCTCGGCGATGGTGAGCAGCGCCGGGTCGAGGTCGACGCCGGTGCTGGTGGCCTTCGGGAAGCGGTCGAACAGCCGGGCCGTGATGGTGCCGGTGCCGCAGGCGAGGTCGAGGACGCGCGGCTCCGGGCCGACCAGGGCCTCGACCATGTCGAGCATCACCCGGAAGCGCTCCTCGCGGTCCGGCATGTACCACTCCTGTTGGCGGTCCCAGCTCCGCTGCCAGGCGTGCCAGTCGGCTCCGTTGCCGTGGGTCTCGTTGCTGTCGATTCCGGTGCCGACGGTCATGGAAGCCCCTTCTGAGTTCGTCTTCACTCGCCCGCGTAATACCCTGGAAGTGCAATCGGCCGTTACCTGACCGCACGCACGACGATAGAGCGCCACCGTAAGGACTACAAGTGGAACTGGCCTATTACTCGGATTACGCGGTACGCCTCGTCAACACCGAGGAGCCGACCCGGGGCAAGGACTCGCTCACCTCGGTCGAGGCGGTCCGGGACCTCTTCGGAGGGAACTCCTCGGCGGCCCGCCGCGCCACGGACGCGGACGTCACCCGCTTCCGGTCGGTCCGCGGCCGGCTGCGCGCGGTCTTCGAGGCGGCCGACGGCGGCGACGAGACCCTGGCCGTGGACCTGCTGAACTCACTCCTCCTGGAGTTCCCCGTCAGCCCGCAGATCTCCGGGCACGACCACCGGGACGACGACGGGCGCCCGCTGTGGCACATGCACCTGGCGGACCACCCGTCGAACGCGACGGCGGGCTACGCGGCGATCGCCGCCATGGGACTCGCCTTCCATCTCACGTCGTACGGCGTGGACCGCCTCGGTCTCTGCGAGGCGACCCCCTGCCGCAACGCGTACCTGGACACGTCGACGAACCGCTCCCGGCGCTACTGCTCGGACCGCTGCGCGACCCGCGCCAACGTGGCCGCCTACCGGGCCCGCAAACGCCTGGAGGCCGACCGGTCGGAGAGCACCGGCCTGGCGGCGGCGAGCACCCAGCGGACGAGTGCGAACGGCGAGCGCTGACCCGGCAGGTGGGGCCGGTAGCGGAATCGCACCTTCCCGAGGACGAGGTCCTCGGGAACCGTCCCGTAGTCGGTGCTGTCCCCACCCGCGTAGGCGTTGTCCCCGAGTACCCACCAACCCCCCTCCCGCCGTTCCGCGATCCGCTTCACGACCAGCAGGTCCTGCTGGAACGGATGGCGCAGAACGACCACGTCGCCGGGCCTGACCCGGGCCCCGTACTGCACGACGAGCCGATCTCCGTGCTGGAGCGTGGGCACCATGGAGGGCCCCCTCACCTCGGCCGCCCCGAACGGCAGCACGGCCCTCCCACGCTCGGTCTCCTGCGACAGCTCCGGCATCACCGGCACCTCCCCGGTCCATCCTCCACCAGTCCCAGTTTCACCCTGGACTTTTGTCCTAAGCCCATGGGGGCACTCGAGAAAAGACGTCTCCCACGGAGTAATGTCCCACCTGAGAAGACGATCACGAGGAAGGACAGCTCAATGCTCTCCCGCCTGTTTGCCCCCAAGGTCAAGGTCAGCGCGCACTGCGACCTGCCCTGCGGTGTGTACGACCCGGCCCAGGCCCGCATCGAGGCGGAGTCGGTGAAGGCCGTCCAGGAAAAGATGGCCGCCAACGACGACCCGCACTTCCAGGCCCGCGCCACCGTCATCAAGGAGCAGCGCGCCGAGCTCGCGAAGCACCACGTGTCGGTGCTCTGGAGCGACTACTTCAAGCCCCCGCACTTCGAGAAGTACCCGGAGCTGCACCAGCTGGTCAACGACACCCTGAAGGCCCTCTCGGCCGCCAAGGCGTCCACGGACCCGGCCACGGGCCAGAAGGCGCTGGACTACATCGCCCAGATCGACAAGATCTTCTGGGAGACCAAGAAGGCTTGATCCTTGCCCAGGCCGTCTGACCCGCGTTTTCGCGGGTCGCATCGCCTACCTGTCCGCACCCGGTCCGCAGGCCGCCGAGCACGGCGTCCATGACGGAGCGGGTGCGGTCTTCTTTTCTCGATGCGGCCCGACGCCCCGAGTCACCGGTGCCCTGTCAGTGGCGCGTGCCATTCTGAACGAATGACTCTGGAGGATCTGGTCCGGCTGCGCCGGGCACGCGACCGGATGGACCGCGAGTACGCGGAGCCGCTGGACGTCGCCGCGCTCGCGCGCACCGCGCTGATGTCACCCGGGCACTTCCAGCGGAGCTTTCGGGCGGCGTACGGGGAGACGCCGTACACCTATCTGATGACCCGCCGAATAGAGCGGGCCAAGGCCCTGCTGCGGCGGGGTGACCTGACGGTCACGGAGGTCTGCCTCGCCGTGGGCTGTACCTCGCTCGGTTCGTTCAGCTCCCGCTTCACGGAGCTGGTCGGCGAGACCCCGAGCGCGTACCGGGCCCGGCCTCACGACCACGGCGCGCCGATCCCGCCGTGCGTGGCCCAGCGCCTCACCCGCCCGACCCGCCACCGCAATCCTGAAGCGGAACCGGGTACACGCCTCTAGCGTGGGGCCATGGACCTGAAACTCTCACAGTGCTTCATCGCCGTGGACGACCATGACAAGGCACTCGCCTTCTACCGGGACGTCCTGGGTCTGGAGGTCCGGGGCGACGTCGCCTTCGAGGGGATGCGCTGGGTGACGGTCGGCTCCCCGCTCCAGCCGGACGTCCAGATCGTCCTGGAACCCCCCGCCGCGAGCCCGGATATCTCCCCCGCCGACAAACAGGCCATGGCCGAACTCCTCGCCAAGGGCATCCTTCGCGGCGTCATCTTCTCGACCGCCGACTGCGACGCCCTCTACGAACGCGTCCGCGCCTCCGGCGCCGACGTCCTCCAGGAACCGATGGACCAGCCCTACGGCGTCCGCGACTGCGCCTTCCGCGACCCGGCGGGCAACCTCCTCCGCTTCACCGAACGCCCAGATGCCTGACCCCGGCCACCCCCGCCTCGGCCGGCGGGAGGCAGACTACGTCCGTGTGTTCCGTGGGAGCGCGTCGCCCATGGAACGGAACGTCTGAAGTCCCGCAGTCCGAGGAGTCATCGATGCCGTCCGCGCGCCCCCGCGTCCTCTACGTCAGTGACCTGGCCTACCCGGCCAAGGGGCGGCGGTACTGCGACGAGGACATCTTCCTCACCTCCCGGCTGCGCGAGGAGTTCGACCTCGCCGTATGCCACCCCCTGGACGCGAGCGCGCTGATGACCGGCTTCGACGCCGTGGTCGTGCGGAACAGCGGGCCGGTGCTGCACTACCAGGCGGAGTACGACGCGTTCCGCAAGCAGGCGGTCCTGGAAGGCGTCCGCGTGTACAACCAGCTGTCCGGCAAGGGGGACATGGCGGGGAAGGGGTACCTGCTGGAGCTCACCGCGGCGGGGTTCCCCGTCATCCCGACCATCGACCGCGCCGACGACCTCGGCCGACTGCCGGACGTCGACACCTACGTCGTGAAACCCAAGCTGGGAGCGGACTCCATCGGCCTGGAGTTCGTACCGCGCGACCGGCTGCCCGAACTGTCGTACGGCAACATCCTCGTCCAGCCGCGCATCGACTTCCGCTACGAGGTGTCCTTCTACTTCGTCGACCGCACCTTCCAGTACGCGCTGTACGCCCCTCGCCCGGACGAGCGCTGGGCCCTGGAGCCGTACGAGCCGACCGGGCCCGACCGGGAGTTCGCACAGCGGTTCGTCGACTGGAACGACATCGCGTACGGCATCCAGCGCGTCGACGCCTGCCGGGCCCCCGACGACGAGCTGCTCCTCGTGGAGCTGGAGGACCTGAACCCGTATCTGTCCCTGGACGTCCTCTCCCCCGACGCGCGGGACGCCTTCGTCTCACGGATGAAAACCTCGTTGCGCGGACTGATCGGGCAGGAGACGGTACGAGCCTCACACGGCGTCTGAGGGAGCGGGAAACGACCCATGGCTCAACCCATTCGATGGACCTACGCCTTCATCGACCGCCCCATGAAGGACTTCGCCCGCGCCTGCGGCTTCTGGACCGCCGTCACGGCGACGACACTGTCCGAACCGCGCGGTGAGCAGGGCGAGTTCGTGACCCTGCTGCCGTCCGGCACCGATGCCGGTGTCAAAGCGCAGGGCGTCGGCTCGGGCGACGGCGGCGCCCATCTCGACCTCGCCGTCGAGGACGTACGCGCGCTTGCGGAGTCGGCCCGGCGGCTCGGCGCCGAGATCGTCGCCGCCGAAGAGGGCCTGGTCGTTCTGCGTTCCCCGGGCGGTCGGCTGTTCTGCGCGGTCCGGTGGCACGGCGAGTCGGCGCGGCCACCGGTCGTCCCGGGACCCACCGGCGCCACCAGCCGCCTCGACCAGGTGTGCCTCGACGTGGCGCCCACCCGCTTCGAGGCCGAAGTCGCCTTCTGGAGCGCCCTGACCGGATGGGAGTCGCACGCCGGCGCGTTCCCCGAATTCCACCTGCTCCGGCCGCCCGCGGGGCTCCCCTTCCGCATCCTCCTGCAACGCCTCGACACGGCCCGTCCCGCCTCCGCCCACCTCGACATCGCCTGCTCGGACATCGAGGCGGTGCGCGCCCACCACGAGCGGCTCGGTGCCGTGCTCGTCGGCCACGGCGCCCGCTGGACCGTCATGCGGGACCCGGTCGGCGGCACCTACTGCCTGACCGGCCGGGACCCGGCGACAGGCAGCCTCCCGGCCCCCAGCTGATCCGACGGACAGCTCTAGGAGGCGGACTCCCACACCTCGACGTCCACCACGGCCGCCACCGGAATCGGCCCGTAGACGTGCGGGAACTCCTCGCCCCCGGGCTTGACCGCCTCGTAGCGCACCGGCACGTCCAGCCGCTCGGGGGCGATGACCAGGAGCACCAGCTCGTCGGGGCCGTCGTACCCGCCGTACAGGAAGGAGGCGACCCCGGGGACCTGGTGTCGCAGCGAGCAGTGGATGAAGGCCTCCTCCTGGAGGGTGCGGCCACGGGTGGACATCTCGTACGCGCCGGACGCGCGGGCCGCGTCCCACAGGGAGCGCTCGGTGAGGTGCAACAAGGGTTCGGACATGCCGCCACGCTAAGGCCTGTACCGCGTCCCCGGCGGCATCCAGGATGGGGCGGATGACCACCGGGTAGTTCGTGGCGCCCTCGGGGGCGGGGCAGCGGGTGACGCGTTCGGCGATCTCGGTGACCCGCTCCGGGCCGGGGCGCGCACGCATCACTTTTCCGCGGCCGACTTCCCGGGCTGCTCCCCGCGTTGCTCCCCGGGCTCCCGGGGCTCCCCGCCGGGTCCGGATCCGGTCCCCCGCACGGGCCGGGAGGCGCCGGCTCCGGACCGGGGCTCCCCGACGTACGCCTCGCACTCAGGGTTGTGGCAGGGGCCGGGACCCCATACGGGAACGAACGCGCCCAGCGTCTTGTGGCGCCGCACGACGGTGGTGACCGGCTGCCGGCAGGCGGGGCAGACATGCTCATCGGTGCCCATGACTTCAGGGTAGAGCGGGAGACGGTTCAGCGCTTCCCGCTGTACGTCCGCACGAAGACCCCGTGCCCGGGCCCGGTCAGGCTCCCCGCTCGGGCTGCGGCTCGCGCCACATCGGCCACATCCGCGGGCCGTCCGGGAGGTCGAGGGGGCGCCCGGTCAGGTCGAAGCCGAGACGCTCGTAGAGCCGGCGACTGTGGGCGTTGCTCGCCTCGAGATAGGCGGGCAGGCCCTCGCGGTCGCAGCGGTCGAGGACCGACCGGACGAGCGCGGTGCCGAGGCCCTCGCCCTGGCGCTCCGGCGCCACCCCGATCATCCACAGGTACTCGTGGGCGCGGCCCGCGGGGTGGATCCCGGCCGTCAGCCGGCCTATCAGCTCGACCCGCTCGTTGTCCGGATCGACGGCCTCGCGCAGCTGTACCGGACCGTCGTCGGCGTGGCCGGCGTCGGCGGGCACGGACAGCCACAGCGCGCACGCCGTGCCGTCCTCCGTGATGTCGATGCGGCCCTCGGCGAGCACGACCTCGGTGAACATCCCCATCAACCCGGGGTGCTTGGCGCGGCGGTGCGCCGCGTCGGGAAAGACCCAGACACTCACCGGGTCGTTGTGGAACGCCTCGTCGAGCAACCGGGTGACCAGCTCCCGATCACCCTCGCCCGCCGTCCGGATCGCCACACCCATGTCCCACCCTCTCGCCTCAACCGCCGTTGACAGTACGGCTGTTGCAGCCTAAGGCCTGTCCGGGCCGGAGAGGGGCGGGCCCCGCGCACCGTGGGGATGCGCGGGACCCGCTCCGACCGGAGCCCGGTGCCGTACGGAGGTCAGGTGCCGTACGGCCCCAAAGGCCACGGGGTCTTCGACCGCCCTTCTGAAGGGTTCAACGGGTTCAACGGTTCAGTTGTTGCGCCGCGTCACGAACTCCGCGAGCGCGAGGAGGCCGCCCGCCGCCTCCGGGTCGGGGACCGCCCGGGACAGCTCGTGCATCGCCCGGGACATCCGGTCGGCCGCCTGGAGCTGCGCCCAGTCACGGCCGCCCGCCCGTTCGACGGCCAGCACCGTGCGCTCCAGCTCCCCTTCCTCGTAGGGAACTCCGTACAGCTCGGCGAGTTCCGTCGCGGCCGGGGTGCCGGAGGCGAGCGCGGCGACCACGGGCAGAGACTTCTTGCGGGCGATGAGGTCCGCCCCGGCCGGCTTGCCGGTGCGGCTCGGGTCCCCCCAGATCCCGATCACGTCGTCGATCAGCTGGAAGGCGAGCCCGGCCTCCCGGCCGAACGCGTCCAGCGCGTCGACGTCCTGCTCGTCCGCCCCCGCGTACAGCCCGCCGAGCGCGCACGCGCAGCCGAGCAGTGCGCCGGTCTTGGCCTCGGCCATGGCGAGCACCTCGTCGAGGGTGACCTCGGCGGGGCCGCGCCTCTCCATGGCCGTGTCCGCGTGCTGCCCCTCGCACAGCTCGACGACGCAGGACGAGAGCCGGGCGGCGGCGGCCTGGGACGCCGGGTGCGAGTCCTCGGCGAGCAGCCGCTGGGCGAGCGCCTGCAGGGCGTCCCCGGCGAGGATCGCGTCGGCCTCGCCGAACACGGTCCACGCGGTGGGGCGGTGTCTGCGGGTGGTGTCCCGGTCCATGATGTCGTCGTGCAGCAGCGTGAAGTTGTGGATCAACTCCACGGCGGCCGCCGCCCGCACGGCGGACGTGTGCTGACCGCCGAGCGCTCCCGCGGCGGTGAGCACCAGGGCCGGACGGATCGCCTTGCCCGCGTTGCCCACCGCCGGCGTGCCGTCCGCGTGCTCCCAGCCGAAGTGGTAGAGCGCGACCCGGCGCATGGAGCCCGGCAGCGAGTCGATGGCCCTGCGCAGCTCGGGGTCGACGGACGCCCGGGCGTGCTCCAGGATGCTCGTCGCCTCCTGTCCGTCGGGCGGACCGGGCGGGACCTGCCGTTCCATGGGCCGCCCGTCCGTGGGACCACCGTCCTTGGGACCGCTGTCCACGGTCCTGCCGTCCATGGGCTTGCCGATGAGGCCCCGCCCGTCCGGGGTCTCGGCCAGACTCTGCCTCGTCCCTGGTGTTCCCGCCTGGTCGGGCGGGAACACCGCGGCCGGCGTCGGGAAGGTCACCGCCAGCGGCCGATCTCGACGTTCTCCAGGATGCCGAGGGCATCCGGCACAAGGACCGCGGCCGAGTAGTACGCCGTCACCAGGTAGGAGATGATCGCCTGTTCGTTGATGCCCATGAAGCGCACCGACAGGCTCGGCTCGATCTCGTCCGGGATGCCCGCCTGCTGCAGGCCGATGACGCCCTGCTCGGCCTCGCCGGTACGCATGGCGATGATCGAAGTCGTACGGGTGTCGCTGACGGGGATCTTGTTGCACGGGAACAGCGGCACGCCGCGCCAGGTCGGGATGCGGTTGCCCGCGACCTCGATGCTCTCGGGGACCAGTCCGCGCTTGTTGCACTCGCGGCCGAACGCGGAGATCGCGCGCGGGTGGGCGAGGAGCAGCTTGGTGCCGCGCCGGCGGCTGAGCAGCTCGTCCAGATCGTCGGGGCTGGGCACGCCGTCGTGCGGCTGGAGCCGCTGGTCGTACTCGCAGTTGTTGAGCAGTCCGAACTCCCGGTTGTTGATGAGCTCGTGCTCCTGGCGCTCCTTCAACGCCTCGACGGTGAGGCGCAGCTGCTGCTCCGTCTGGTTCATCGGCTGGTTGTAGAGATCGGCCACACGCGTGTGCAGGCGCAACACGGTCTGGGCGATGCTCAGTTCGTACTCGCGCGGCGCGGCCTCGTAGTCCACGAAGGTGCCGGGGATGTCCTGCTCCCCGGTGTGGCCGGCCGAGAGGTCGATCTCCTTCTCGCCGTACTTGTTCGTGCGCTGCTCCGGAATCGCGCGCAGCTCCGCGAGGTGTTCGCGCAGGGAGTCGGAGCGCTCGGCGACCTGCTCCAGGTCCCGGCGGGGCAGCGTGAGCACGGTGACCGCGGTGACGGCGCGGGCCGTGTACTCCCAGATGGCGTCCGGGTCGATGAGCGCCTGCTCGCCGAAGTACGCGCCGTCGGCGAGGACACCGAGGACCGCGTCGTCGCCGTACGGACCGGTGCCGATCTTCTCCACCTTGCCGTGCGCGAGCAGGAACACCTCGTCGGACGGACTGCCGAACGAGGCGAGCACTTCGCCCGGCGCGAACTCCCGCTGCTGGCACCGCTGGGCGAGCTCGCCGAGTGCCTCCTGATCCTCGAACGAGCGGAGCACGGACAGCTCGCCGAGCTCCGCGGGGATGACCTGCACACGGTCACCGGTCTTCACGAACGTCACGCGGCCGTCACCCACGGAGTAACTGAGCCGCCGGTTCACGCGGTACGTGCCACCCTGCACGTTCACCCACGGAAGCATGCGCAGCAGCCATCGTGAGCTGATCTCCTGCATCTGGGGTGCGGACTTGGTGGTGGTGGCCAGGTTCCGCGCGGCCGATGTGCCGAGACTCTGCTGCGGCTTGCCCTGACCCGCACGGACCTCTTCGCCTACCGACATGAAAATTGCCCTCCCGGTCGTGCACTGATCTGCGCCGACCAGCCTTCCATCACGGAGCGTGCCGGTGCTATTACACGAATGAGCGGGAATGGATCACAGGGGATTGGGCAGAGGGTCCGCTTTTGTCGATCGATCGAACAGCTGGAGCCGTCGCCGTCGAACAGCCCTGAGCCGTTGCGCGCGGGAACTCCGAGATCCGGCCAACCGTTTGACGCGGTGACGGACGATGACAGGAGACGGCAATGGCAGGCTTCCTGGACCGCGCGAAGGAACAGGCGCAGCGAGGGCTCACGCAGGGCAAGCAGAAGATCGACGAGGTGCAGGCGCAGCGTGCGGGCGGTGACCTCCTGAAGAGGCTGGGCGCGGCGTACTACGCGGAGCGACGCGGCAGCGGCTCCCCCGAGGCGACCCAGCAGGCCCTCCAGGCGTTGGAGAGCCACATCGCCGCGCACGGGGACGCGTTCCTGCACTCCTGACGGGCCTCGCGAAAGCGCCGTGAACGCGCTGGTCGAACGCGCCCGCACCCCTGACCGGATCAACTCGCACGCCGCACGAGCGACTGGGCCGGAGCCTCCGGTTCCGGGTACAAGCCGCGGTACGAGACGGCCGCGACCGGTGGCCGGCGCGCAGTGCGAAGGAGGCGGTCATGGCCCCACCCATGTCCGCGGGCGGTTTCCTGAACCGGCTCAGGGAGGAAGGCGTCACCGTCGTCGAGGTCGGCGACTGGGAGCATCACAACCGCAATCACAAGGGGCCATGGGGTCCGGTGTACGGCGTGATGATCCACCACACGGTGACCTCGGGCAGCGAGCACACCGTCGCGATCTGCCGTGAGGGCCGCTCGGACCTGCCCGGTCCGCTGTGTCACGGCGTCATCACCAAGGACGGTGTCGTGCATCTCGTGGGCTACGGCCGGGCCAATCACGCGGGTCCGGGTGACGACGACGTGCTGCGTGCCGTGATCGCGGAGAAGGCGCTCCCGCCGGAGAACGAGGCGAACACCGACGGCAACCGTCACTTCTACGGCTTCGAGTGCGAGAACCTCGGCGACGGAAGGGATCCGTGGCCCGAGGTGCAGCTGGAGGCCGTCGAGAAGGTCGCGGCCGCGATCTGCCGCCACCACGGCTGGACGGAGCGCTCGGTCATCGGCCACCTGGAGTGGCAGCCGGGCAAGATCGACCCGCGTGGCTTCACGATGGCCTCGATGAGAGAGCGCGTCCGCGACCGCCTCAAGTGACGGACGGGTGCGGGGCCGCTGCCCGCATACCGGACAGGTGTCCGACAATGGTGGGGTGCCCAGCCCCGCAACCCCGGACGGCCCGAACACCCCGGCCGCTCCGGACGTCCCCGAAGCGCTCGACCCGACCGGTCTGCGGCCGCGACTGCCCTCGCCGCTGTGTGAGGTCGCGGACGAGCGTTTCGCGCGCCATGGCGTGCGGCTGCTGCTCAAGCGGGACGATCTGATCCACCCGGAGCTGATCGGCAACAAGTGGCGCAAGCTCGCCCCGAACCTCCGCGCGGCGGCGGGCCGCACGGTTGTCACCTTCGGCGGCGCGTACTCCAACCATCTGCGCGCCACCGCCGCCGCGGGCCGCCTCCTCGGGCTGACGACCGTGGGGGTGGTCCGCGGTCAGGAGCTGGCCGACCGCCCCCGCAACCCCTCGCTGGCCCGCTGCGCGGCCGACGGTATGCGACTGCACTTCGTCGACAGATCGATGTACCGCCGCAAGAGCCGACCGGAGACGCTGGCCGCCCTGCTGCGCTCGGTGGACGCCGAGGACGCGTACGTCGTCCCCGAGGGCGGCAGCAACGCCCTTGCCCTACGCGGCTGTCAGGAGCTCGGCGCGGAGCTGCGGGGCCACGCCGGTGTCGACGTGGCCGCCCTCGCCTGCGGCACCGGCGGCACCCTCGCCGGCCTGGCCGCCGGCCTCGCCCCCGACCAGCGGGCGCTGGGCATCCCCGTCCTCAAGGGCGGTTTCCTGGGCGCCGACATAAGCGCCCTCCAGGAGTCCGCCTTCGGCGGCCGGCGCGGCGCCTGGTCCCTCGACGACCGCTTCCACTTCGGCGGCTACGCCCGCACCACACCCGAACTCGACACCTTCGCCGAGGACTTCGAACAACGCCACGGCCTGCCCGTGGAACGTCTCTATGTCGCCAAGATGCTGTACGGACTTGTCGTCTTGGCGAACGAGGGGGCGTTCGCACCGGGAACGACGGTGGCGGCGGTGATCACCGGGGCGCCGTTCTCCTGACCGCCGACGCGGCCGTACCCGTCGTGCGCCCGGCGCGTGCACGCGAAGGCGCCGTCACGCCGCCTCCCGGTAGGCCGCCGCCTCCTCCAGGTCCAGTCTGCGCAGGAGCGTGCGGAGCATTTCGTCGTCGATGTAGCGGTGGTCGCGGAGCCTCACGAAGACCTCGCGTTCGGTGCTGATCATCTCGCGGGAGAGGCGACGGTAGGTGTCGTCGGCGGTCTCCCCGGTCACCGGGTTGACGGCGCCGAGCCGTTCCCAGACGGCGTTGCGGCGGCGTTCCAGGACTGAGCGGAGCCGGTCGGCGAGCGGCGGGGGCAGGGCGTTGCGCTCGTCTTCGAGGAGTTCGTCGAGGCGCCGTTCGGCGGCCCGGGACGCCTGCGCCTGGGCGTTCGCCTCGGCGAGCGTCTCGGCCTGGGCGTCGCGCCCCGGCAGCTTCAGGAGGCGGATGAGAGGGGGCAGCGTCAGCCCCTGCACGACCAGGGTCCCGATGACGGTCGTGAAGGTGAGGAAGAGGATGAGGTTGCGATCCGGGAACGGGATACGGTCGTTCATGGAGAGCGGGATGGAGAAGGCGATGGCGAGCGAGACCACCCCGCGCATTCCGGCCCAGCCGATGATGAACGGCCCCTTCCAGGTCAGGGTCCCCTCCCGCTCCCGGATGCGTGCCGACAGGATCCGGGGCAGGAAACTGGCGGGATAGATCCAGACGAACCGGGCGGCGACCACGGCCAGGAAGACGGCCACCGCGTACCAGACGACGGTGGCACCGTCGTAGTCGCCGAGGCCCTTGAGGACGACCGGCAGCTGCAGTCCGATCAGCGCGAACACCGCCGACTCCAGGACGAACGCGACCATCTTCCACACCGCCTCCTCCTGGAGCCGGGTCGCGAAGTCCACCTCCCACGCACGGTGCCCGAGGTAGAGCGCGACGACGACCACGGCGAGCACTCCGGAGGCGCGCAGCTGCTCGGCGATCCCGTACGCGACGAAGGGGATCAGCAAGGAGAGCGTGTTCTGGAGAAGCGCCTCCTTCAGGTGGGTGCGCAGCCAGTGGATCGGCACCATCAGGACGAGGCCGACGGCCACGCCGCCGACCGCCGCGAGCAGGAACTCGCGGATGCCGCCCGCCCAGGTCGCGCCCTCGCCGACCGCGGCGGCCAGGGCCACCTTGTAGGCGGTGATCGCGGTCGCGTCGTTCACCAGGGACTCGCCCTGCAGGATCGTGGTGATCTGCGAGGGCAGTCCCACCCGGCGCGCCACCGCCGTGGCCGCGACGGCGTCCGGCGGCGCCACCACCGCCCCGAACACCAGCGCCGCGGGCAGCGGCAGGCTGGGCACGATCAGGTAGGCGGCCCAGCCGACGGCGAGCGTCGCGAAGAGCACGTACCCGACCGACAGCAGCGCGATGGGCCGCAGATGCGCCCGCAGATCGAGATACGAGCTGTCGGTGGCCGCCGTGTACAGCAGCGGAGGCAGCACCAACGGGAGCACGATCCCCGGGTCGAGTTCGTACCCGGGCACTCCAGGGACGTACGAGACGACCAGGCCCGCCGCGACGAGCAACAGCGGCGCCGGCACCGGGGTGCGACGGGCGTACCCGGCGACCGCGGCGCTTCCCGCGACCAGCAACAGCAGTGGCAAAACGTGCATCGTCTTCCGCCCGCCCTCGTTTTCGCGCGGCATCCCGCACACCCGACGTAACCTGGCAATCATGAAACAGTGCACGCACGCCGACGAGCTGCAGCACCCAGAACCCGGGCCCCTGAGCGAGACCTGCCTGGAGTGCCAGGCCGCCGGTACACATCCGGTGCAGTTGCGGCTGTGCCTGACATGCGGGCACCTCGGCTGCTGCGACTCCTCGCCGCTGCGGCACGCGACGGAGCATTTCAAGGAGACCGGACATCCCGTGATGCGTACCTTCGAGCCCGGTGAGAGCTGGCGCTGGTGCTTCGTCGACCACGTACTGGTGTGACCCACGGCCCGGACGGTTCGACCGTCTGACGCCTGGGTACGTCAACCCGGCGCGCGCTCTTCCTATTTGGGGCCGCAGACCCCTAGCCACTGTCCGTGCTCATAGGCTTACTATGAGTGACAGCAAGGGGCGGGGTCCCCCGGACAGGAAACCTGGGAGCGCGGTAGCGTCACCGCTGAACCACCTAGCGCGTTACCCCGGGGGGCGACCCTCGGCCCCGAAAGAGCTCGAAAGAGCTCGAAAGAGCTTGTACCACCTTGGAGGTGAGGGTGTCCCAGATCGCAGGCGAGCCCGCGACGAAGGACTTCGTGGAAGTCCGGCTGCCGGCCGCGGGTGCCTACCTGTCGGTGCTGCGTACGGCTACGGCCGGTCTCGCAGCCCGTTTGGACTTCACCCTCGACGAGATCGAGGACCTCCGCATCGCGGTGGACGAGGCCTGCGCGATTCTGTTGCAGCAGGCCGTCCCCGGATCGGTGCTCAGCTGTGTCTTCCGGCTCATCGACGACTCGCTCGAGGTGACGGTCTCCGCTCCGACCACCGACGGTCACGCTCCGTCACGGGACACGTTCGCGTGGACCGTCCTGTCGGCGCTCGCGGGCAAGGTCGACTCCACCGTCGCCGAGGACAAGACCGTTTCGATCAGCCTCTACAAACAGCGCGGCGCGGGACCCGGGCCGGCGTGAGGAACGGGGACGGGCCGGTGCGGGACGAAGAGCGCGGCACACGGGAGCTTCCCGCCGGACGTGTCGACGGCCTCGACGGGCCGCGGCGCGCGGTGGAAGACGTCGACGGCATCCCCGAACAGGCCCGGCCGCACCCGGAGGACGAGCAGGAGAGTCCCTCCGGCCAGGACGACGGGCAACGGGATCCGGAGGCTGCCGCGCGGAGCACGTCCTCGGAAGGACGGCGGCTGGTGACGGGCGGGACTATGAGCGAGCACGAGCGACACGACAAGCCAGAGGTGCAGAGCGTGCAGGGCACGCAGCACGGGCCGAGCGCCCAGCACATCCAGCACGACCCGCAGGACCGCAGCGGAGCGCGGGCGATGTTCATCGAGCTGCGCAAGCTGCAGGACGGCAGCGCGGAGTACGCGGAGCTGCGCAATCAGCTGGTCCGCATGCACCTCCCGCTCGTCGAGCACCTCGCGCGCCGCTTCCGCAATCGCGGTGAGCCGCTGGACGACCTCACCCAGGTCGCGACCATCGGTCTGATCAAGTCGGTCGACCGCTTCGACCCGGAGCGCGGGGTCGAGTTCTCGACGTACGCGACTCCGACGGTCGTCGGCGAGATCAAGCGGCACTTCCGCGACAAGGGCTGGGCGGTACGGGTGCCGCGGCGCCTGCAGGAACTGCGCCTGGCCCTGACGACGGCCACGGCCGAGCTGTCGCAACAGCACGGGCGCTCCCCGACGGTCCACGAGCTGGCCGAGAAGCTGGCCATCTCGGAGGAGGAGGTCCTGGAGGGCCTGGAGTCCGCCAACGCGTACTCCACGCTGTCCCTGGACGTCCCCGACACGGACGACGAGTCCCCGGCGGTCGCGGACACCCTGGGTGCGGAGGACGAGGCCCTGGAGGGCGTCGAGTACCGGGAGTCGTTGAAGCCCCTGCTCGAGGACCTCCCCCCACGAGAGAAGCGGATCCTTCTCCTCCGCTTCTTCGGCAACATGACCCAGTCGCAGATCGCACAGGAGGTCGGCATCTCCCAGATGCACGTCTCCCGCCTACTGGCCCGCACCCTCGCCCAGCTCCGCGAAAAGCTCCTGGTCGAGGAGTAGCCGACCCCTCGGCTTCCTACGCGCCGCCGAGAACCGCCGGAACTACTTGGATTCCTCGGTGGCGCCGGGGCCGCGGATGCCCAGGGCCCGGGTCGTTTCGGAGTTGACGAGCAGGACCAGCGCCGTGAGCGCGACCGCCGCGAGGGCGATTCCGGCCGGGATCGCCACGCTGTCCGCCTGCAGCAGGCTATAGGCGACGGGCAGCGCCATGATCTGGGTGATGACCGCGGGGCCCCTGCTCCAGCTGCGCCGCAGCAGCAGGCCTCGGGCGGCCAGCAGGGGCAGCAGCGCGAGCACGATCAGCGTCACGCCCAGGGTCACGCCCTGCTGCCGGTCCCCCGAGTCACCCGTGAACCCCCGGACGACCATCCACACGCCCCCCACGGCGAGGACCAGCCCCTCCAGCGCGGCCAGCGCGGCCGCGACGGTCAGCCGTCCAGGACGGGGCTCGGCGGCGGGGGCGTCAGGGGTGGGGATCTGCTCAGCGCTCACCCCTGAAGGGTAGCCCTCGGGTACCCGCGCACCGCCGGACCCCGGCCGCTTCCCCGCCGCCTCCCGCACCTCACCGTGTCGAGACTCACGCCCCTATCTCTTACCGGATCCCTAACTCGGTCTGGGACCGGTACCCCTCGGTAGGTACGCTGCATCGCATGCGTGCACTTCTCGTGGTCAATCCGGCAGCTACCACCACAAGTGCGCGCACGCGCGATGTCTTGATCCACGCGTTGGCGAGCGAGATGAAGCTCGAGGTGGTCACCACCGAGTATCGCGGGCACGCCCGGGACCTCGGCCGGCAGGCGGCGGAGAGCGACGACATAGAACTGGTGGTCGCGCTCGGCGGCGACGGCACCGTCAACGAGGTCGTGAACGGCCTGCTGCACAACGGCCCCGACCTGGACCGTCTGCCCCGTCTCGCCGTGGTCCCCGGCGGCTCCACCAATGTCTTCGCCCGCGCCCTGGGCCTGCCCAACGATGCCGTGGAGGCCACCGGCGCCCTGCTGGACGCGCTCAGAGAGGACCGTGAGCGCGCGATCGGCCTCGGTCTCGCCGCGGGCACGCCGGGCACCGAGGACGAAGCCGTCCCTTCCCGCTGGTTCACGTTCTGCGCGGGGCTCGGCTTCGACGCGGGGGTGATCGGCCGGGTCGAGCAGCAGCGTGAGCGCGGCAAGCGTTCCACCCATGCCCTCTATTTGCGCCAAGTGGTACGTCAGTTTTTGGACGAACCTCATCGCAGGCACGGAATGATCACACTGGAGCGGCCCGGCCAGGACCCGGTCACCGATCTTGTGCTGTCCATAATCTGCAACACCTCGCCCTGGACGTTTCTCGGCAATCGTCCGGTGTACGCGTCGCCTAAGGCTTCGTTCGATACCGGGCTCGACGTACTCGGCCTCAACCGCATGTCGACGGCCGCGGTTGCCCGGTATGCCACCCAGTTGCTCACTTCGTCCCCCGAGCGCGGCCCCCATGGCAAGCGCGCCCTGTCCCTGCATGACCTGACCGACTTCACCTTGCATTCGAAGGTGCCGCTCCCCCTCCAGATGGACGGCGACCACCTCGGACTGCGCACAAGCGTGACGTTCACAGGCGTACGCCGTGCACTGCGTGTGATTGTGTGAGCGGAAGGGCCCAAAGTCCTTTCACTCGAACGTTTAGACCAGGGTCCACCCCATGGAAGTACGGCTGTGACCTAGTCGACACCGAGGAATCAAAAAAAACTTTCCAGAAGGGGTTGTATCCGCCGCTGAGGTTTGCGAGTCTCTACGTGGCGATCGGGACGGCCCGCAACATCGGCCCCACAGAGAGCCAGAACCCCTCCTCAAATCACAGGACCACGTCAGGGAGACCTGACAGTCGGCCCTTCACTTGTTGGGGGATTCGTGAAAGCGTTCACATTCACAAGCAACGTGCATGTAATACCAAGGAGAGGTAGCAGCCATGGACTGGCGTCACAACGCCGTTTGCCGCGAGGAAGACCCCGAGCTCTTCTTCCCCATCGGCAACACCGGTCCTGCGCTGCTGCAGATCGAGGAAGCCAAGGCCGTCTGCCGCCGCTGCCCCGTCATGGAGCAGTGCCTGCAGTGGGCGCTCGAGTCCGGCCAGGACTCCGGCGTCTGGGGTGGCCTCAGCGAGGATGAGCGCCGTGCCATGAAGCGTCGCGCCGCCCGCAACCGGGCCCGTCAGGCCACCGCCTGACGCCCCACCCCGTAACGAGCCTGAGCCCGGCGGCGCGTACAGCGAGTACGCATCTCCCGCCCCCGAGCCGCAGCGCGCAGTACCCCCGATGCGCATAGCAGCGTAAGCAGTGGCCCCGGACCTTCTGGTCCGGGGCCACTGTCATGCGCCACTTGCCACGGTCATGCACCGCATACGGGTGAACGCACGACTTGGGCCTGGATGCCCGACTTATGAGTTGATGCCTGACTTATGGACGGATTCCCGACTTGTCGGTGCGTCAGATACTCCTACTTGTGCGCCTGCACAGGAATGTCCAGGATGACCTGCGTACCCCGCTCCGGGGCCGCCACCATGTCGAACGTGCCCCCCAACTCGCCCTCCACCAGGGTTCGTACGATCTGCAGACCGAGGTTGCCGGAGCGGTGCGGGTCGAAGCCCTCCGGGAGACCGACCCCGTCGTCCTGGACGGTGACCAGCAGGCGGGTCTCCTTGCTGGTGCCGCCGCGGACCGCCGAGACCTCGACCGTACCCCGGTCGCCCTCGCGGAAGCCGTGCTCCAGCGCGTTCTGCAGGATCTCGGTGAGGACCATGGAGAGCGGGGTGGCGACCTCGGCGTCGAGTATGCCGAAGCGGCCGGTGCGGCGGCCGGTGACCTTGCCCGGCGAGATCTCGGCGACCATGGCGAGCACCCGGTCGGCGATCTCGTCGAACTCCACCCGCTCGTCCAGGTTCTGAGACAGCGTCTCATGCACGATGGCGATCGAGCCGACCCGCCGTACGGCCTCCTCCAGGGCCTCACGGCCGCGCTCCGACTCGATGCGCCGGGCCTGCAGCCGCAGCAGCGCCGCCACCGTCTGGAGGTTGTTCTTGACCCGGTGGTGGATCTCCCGGATGGTCGCGTCCTTGGTGATCAACTCGCGTTCGCGACGGCGCAGTTCGGTGACGTCGCGCAGCAGGACGAGCGAACCGACCCGGGTGCCCTTGGGCTTGAGCGGGATCGCGCGCAGCTGGATCACCCCGTCACCGCTCTCGATCTCGAACTCTCGGGGCGCCCAGCCGCTGGCGACCTTGGACAGCGCCTCGTCCACCGGGCCGCGGGACGGGGCGAGTTCGGCGGTGGTCACACCGAGGTGGTGGCCCACCAGGTCGGAGGCGAGGCCGAGGCGGTGGTACGCCGACAGCGCGTTCGGAGACGCGTACTGGACGATGCCGTCCGCGTCGAGGCGGATCAGCCCGTCGCCCACCCGCGGCGAGGCGTCCATGTCGACCTGCTGGCCGGAGAACGGGAAGGAGCCGGCGGCGATCATCTGGGCGAGGTCGGACGCGCTCTGGAGGTAGGTCAGCTCCAGCCGGCTCGGGGTGCGCACGGTGAGGAGGTTGGTGTTGCGCGCGATGACACCGAGGACGCGCCCCTCCCGCCGTACCGGAATGGACTCGACCCGTACCGGCACCTCCTCCCGCCACTCGGGGTCGCCCTCGCGCACGATCCTGCCCTCGTCCAGCGCGGCGTCCAGCAGGGGGCGGCGGCCGCGTGGGACGAGGTGGCCGACCATGTCGTCCTGGTACGAGGTCGGGCCCGTGTTGGGCCGCATCTGCGCCACGGAGACATAACGGGTGCCGTCGCGGGTGGGAACCCACAGCACGAGGTCGGCGAAGGAGAGGTCGGAGAGCAGCTGCCACTCCGAGACCAGCAGATGCAACCACTCGAGATCGGAGTCACCGAGAGCGGTGTGCTGGCGGACGAGGTCGTTCATGGAGGGCACATGTGCGAGCGTACCCGGGGGTTCGGCCCGGCTCCGAAAACACCCGCGGGCCGCGGCGCCTGGGAGGGACCCTCAACCCTCCCGGCACCGCAGCCCGGAGCAGCAACGGCCACGGGCTGTGCGGTCCCGGTCGGCCGAAGGAGAGGACCCGGAGCAGTCAGGGCAGAGAGCGCCGGTTCCTCGGTCCGCCTTCCTGTGCGGGGAAGACGGAGGTTTGCGTGAATCAACGCCTCGTCGTAAGCGACGCTTCGTCGATCCATGACTTACCAGCACATTGTGGACTAGACCACGTGCGGCGTCCATGCGTCGGCGGATGTTTGTTGTTGTCTCTTTATCCAACTTCCAACAGCATCCACCACGCAGAGTAGCCCGGTTCGGCCCCCGGTGGGGGCCGGATCGGCTCATCAATGGGGCCGGACGGCCATGGTCAGCGGGTCTCCGTCACCTTCGCCAGGGCGCGCGGCGCGTCCGGGTCCTGGCCGCGGGCGATGGTGACCTCGTAGGCCAGGAGCTGGAGCGGAAGGATCTCCAGGATCGGCTGGAGCTCCTCGGCCACGCCCTCGGTGGGCAGGACGAACCCGGCCGAGGCCTGTTCCACCTGGGCCCGGGGGCCGATGACGACCAGGTCGGCGCCGCGCCCGCGCAGCCGGTCGAGCACGGGCTGCAGCGCCTCGCCGCCCTTCCCGTCGGTGACGACCGCGATGACCGGGGAGATGTTGTCGACCATGGCGAGCGGGCCGTGCAGCAGATCGGCGCCGGAGTACGAGAGGGCGGGGATGTAGCTGGTCTCCATCAGCTTCAGGGCGGCTTCCTTGGCCGTGGGGTAGCCGTAGCCGCGCGAGGTGATCACCATGCGCTCGGCGAAGCGGTAGCGGGAGGCGAGCGTGCGGACCTCGTCCTGACGGGTGAGGAGGTGCGCGGCGAGATCGGGCAGCACCTTGGCCGCGGCGCCGTCGCCGCCACGCAGGCCTTCGACGAGGAGATAGAGGGTGAGCAGGGAGGCCGTGTAGGTCTTGGTGGCGGGCAGGGCCTTCTCGGGTCCGGCCATGATGTCGAGGTGGTACTCGGAGACGGCCGCCAGCGGTGAGTCCGGGTTGTTGGTCACCGCGAGCGTGATGGCGCCGGCCTCACGAGCGGCCCGGGTCGAGGCGACCAGGTCCGGGGAGCCGCCGGACTGGCTGACGGTGATGACCAGGACGTCGGCGAGATCGGGCCGCGCGCCGTACGCCGTGGTCGTCGACATCGAGGTGAGCCCGCACGGCAGGCCCAGCTGGATCTCCAGCAGGTACTTCGCGTACAGGGCGGCGTTGTCGGAGGTGCCGCGGGCGGTGAGCAGCACGAAGCGGGGCTCCCGGGCCGCGACCTGCCGGGCCACTTCCTGGATCCGCGGCGCGCCCTCCTCCAGGATCCGGCGCAGCACGTCGGGCTGCTCGGTCATCTCCCGGGCCGTGATCCGACCCGGGCGGTCGTCGTCGGTCCGGGGGGCCGGGGTGGGCGCGGTCATGGGGGCCTCCTGGGGACGTTCCGGTCGTACGCGTCGACCGTGGCCGTCGTACGCGTCGACCGTGGCCGATACGGGGTGGTGCGTGCGGTGCGGATCGCGGGGATCGGTATCAGCGTCTCATCGCCCGTAGGCAGGGCTTTACTGGGTGTGCCGCTACGTTCGGGCGCCTTGCGGGCCCGTTCGGCCCAGGCGTCGGCCGCGTCGTGGTCGCCCGATGCGACGGCCGCCGTCAGTCATGGGGGCCCGCGGCGGACCATGGGTGGGCCACCTTTGCTAGATTGGTCTACACCACATGTGCTCTCTCACGGTTCCCGGCGAGCCCCTCTCCAGATCGGCAGGCCCAGCGTGGAAGTTGTCATCGTTCCCGATGCCAAGGCGGGCGGCGAGCTGATCGCCGAGGCCATGGCGGAGCTGCTCCGGCGCAGGCCCGACGCTCTGCTCGGCGTGGCCACCGGCTCGACGCCGCTGCCCATCTATCAGGCGCTGACGGCGAAGGTGGGCTCCGGTGCCGTGGACACCTCGCGGGCACGCGTCGCGCAGCTCGACGAGTACGTGGGGCTGCCCGCCGAGCACCCCGAGTCGTACCGGTCGGTGCTGCGGCGCGAGGTGCTCGAACCGCTGGGGTTGGACATGGACGCGTTCATGGGCCCGGACGGCACCGCCGAGGACGTGCGGGCCGCGTGCGAGGCGTACGACAAGGCGCTGGCCGAGGCCGGTGGCGTCGACCTCCAGCTGCTCGGGATCGGCACCGACGGGCACATCGGGTTCAACGAGCCCTGCTCCTCGCTCGCCTCGCGGACCCGGATCAAGACGCTGACCGAGCAGACCCGGGTCGACAACGCGCGGTTCTTCGGGGGCGACATCGAGCAGGTGCCGCACCACGTCATCACCCAGGGCATCGGCACGATCCTGGAGGCGCGGCATCTCGTCCTGCTCGCCACGGGGGAGGGCAAGGCCGACGCGGTCGCGGCGACCGTGGAGGGGCCGGTGGCCGCGGTGTGCCCCGCCTCGGCGCTCCAGCTCCATCCGCACGCCACCGTCGTCGTGGACGAGGCCGCCGCGTCCAAGCTGAAGCTGGCGGACTACTTCCGGCACACGTTCGCGAACAAGCCGGACTGGCAGGGGATCTGACCCAGCGGGCGCGAAAAGGCCACGAGGCGAAAGAAAGAGGGTGCCGGGCCGTTGGGGCCCGGCACCCTCCTCTTGCTTCTCGCCGGCCGTCACTCCCCCGCGATGACCTCCGCCGCGGCCCGGCCGCACACCCTCGCCGCGCCGTGCGTGGCGATGTGGAGAGCGCCCCGGGGCGGGGCCTGGGGGATGCCCATCTCGACCACGATCGTGTCGGGGCGTTCCCGCAGCAGTGTGTCCAGGGCGGTCCCCATCCAGGGGTGCCGGTGTTCGTCGCGGACGACAGCGACGACGCGGCGGGGGCCCGCGGCGGCCAGGGCCTCCGTCGCCGCCCCCTCCCCCGCGAAGCTGCCCGTCTGCGTGCCGGGCAGCAGCCGGGCCAGTTCCGCGGCCACGCCCCAGGGGGTCTCGTCACCGACGGCGATGTTCGCCACGGGGGTGAAGGCGGCGACGAACGGCGGTGCGCCCACCGGCTCGTAAGACGGCGCGTAGGTCACTGTCAGCGCACGTCGGGCGGCGGCGAGCCCCACGTCGGCCGGCTCCCGCTCGGCCTCCTGCGGGGCCGCGGAGGCCGCCGCCGTCCAACGGGCCAGCGCCCGTACCCGCTCGGCCGCGTCCGCGAGGCGCTCCTCGGGGAGTTCCCCGGTGCGCACCGCCGTGACGAGGGCGTCGCGCAGACGCCGTACCGTCTCGTCGTCCGCGAGCCCGCCGCCCACGCAGATCGCGTCCGCGCCGGCCGCGATGGCCAGGACGCTGCCCCGCTCGATGCCGTACGTCCCGGCGATGGCCCGCATCTCCATGCCGTCGGTGACGATGAGGCCCTCGTAGCCGAGTTCCTCGCGGAGCAGGCCGGTGAGGATGCGGCGGGAGAGGGTGGCCGGGCGGTCCGGGTCCAGCGCCGGGACCAGGATGTGCGCGCTCATCACGGCGCGCGTGTCCGCGGCGATCGCGGCCCGGAACGGGGCGAGTTCGCGGGCCTCGATGACCGACAGGTCGGCGTCGATGCGCGGCAGCGCGTGATGCGAGTCCACCGCCGTGTCGCCGTGGCCGGGGAAGTGCTTGGTGCAGGCCGCGACGCCCGCGGACTGGAGCCCGGTGACGTAGGCGGCCGTGTGCCGGGCCACCAGGTCGGTGTCGGCGCCGAAGGACCGTACGCCGATGACCGGGTTGTCGGGATTGGAGTTCACGTCCGCGGAGGGGGCCCAGTTCAGGTTCACCCCGCAGGCGGCGAGGCGGTGGCCGAGTGCCGAGGCCACCGCCCGTGTCAGCTCCACGTCGTCGACCGCGCCCAACGCGTGGTTGCCGGGATAGGAGGAGCCGGCGCGGACCTCGAGGCGGGTGACGTCGCCGCCCTCCTCGTCGATGGCGACCAGGACGTCGTCGCGCTCCGCGCGCAACTGGGCGGTCAGGGCCGCGAGTTGTTCGGGGGAGGCGATGTTCCGGCCGAACAGACCGACGGCGGCGAGCCCTTCGCCGAGGCGGCGCAGCAGCCAGTCGGGGGCGGTGGTTCCGGTGAAACCGGGCTGAAGGACGGTGAGCGCGTCGCGCGCCAAGCCGTTCTTGTCGGAAGAGGACGCGGTCGTACCACTGGCGAGTGTCGTCATCGGGGGGCGTTATCCCTTCACGGCGCCCGCGGTCAGCCCCGCGGCCATCTTGCGCTGGACGATGAGGAAGAGCACGACGATCGGCACGGCCATCATCGTGGCGCCGGCCATCATCGGGGCGTACTCGGTGCCGTGCTTGGTGGTGAAGTTGCCGAGCCAGACGGTGGCGGTCTGGTGGTCCTGGCTCATGAGCATCAGGGCGTAGATGTACTCGTTCCAGGCCTGGATGAACGCGTACACGGACGTGGCGACCATGCCGGGCGCGAGCAGTGGGAAGACCACCCGTATGAAGGCTCCCGTGCGCGAGCAGCCGTCGACCATGGCCGCCTCTTCCAGCTCCTTCGGGATGTTGACGATGAAGCCGCGCAGCGTCCACACCGTGAAGGGGAGGACGAAGGTCAGGTACGTGATGATCAGGCCGGAGAGCTTGTCGTACTGGTCCAGGTCGTTGAGCAGCAGGAAGACCGGGATGATCATGGCGACCAGCGGAACCATCTGGACCGCGAGGATGCCGACGATCACGATCTTGCGGCCGCGGAAGGCGAAACGGGAGATGGCCAGCGCGGCCAGCATCCCCACCACGACGCCGATCACGACGACCGACAGGGAGACGATCAGGCTGCGGCCGACGGGGCCCCAGAAGTCCGCGATGTCGAGCGCGCGACGGAAGTTGTCGAGCGTGAGCCCCGTGGGGAACAGGCTCGGGTCCGAGTCGATGGCGTCCTTCGCCGGCTTGAACGCCGTGTTCAGCATCCAGTAGACGGGGAAGCCCACGGTGACGAAGACGAGGAGGCCGAGGAGGTTCCAGCCGAGCTTGGACTTCCCCCGGCGCCGGCCCGCCGTGGCGAGGGTACTCATTCGACCTCTCCGATCTTCAGCATCTGACGCATGTACACGGCGACCACGCCCAGCAGCAACACCACGGTGAGCAGGGCGATCGCCGACCCCTGCGCGTAGTCGTTGACGACGAACGCGCGGTCGTACGAGTAGGTGGTGAGGAGTTGGAACTCCGCCTCCGGGTGGCCTCCCCGCATCACGAAGACCTGTGGGAAGACGCCCATGTCCCAGATGACGGAGAGCGTCGTGAGCATCACGACGATGGGCTTGAGGATCGGGAGCGTGACGTAACGGAAGACGCCCCACGCGCCGGCGCCGTCCAGCCGGGCCGCCTCCTCCAGTTCGCTCGGCACCTGGGTCAGCCCCGCGCTGAGTGTGATGACGACGAACGGCACCGCGCCCCACACCACCAGAAGCATGATCACGGCCAGGCCCTGGGGGCCGCTGGCGAACCAGTTGTGGCCGACCATGTCGACGCCCGGCAGCTTGCTCAGCAGCGCGTTGAGGATGCCGTAGTCGGAGTCGAAGAGCCACTTGAAGACGGTGGTGGCCACGATGATGGGCATGCCCCAGGTGGCCACGAGCGCGATGTTGATCAGCGTCTTCACCCAGCCCGAGACGCGCTGGAGGAGCAGCGCGATCAGCATGCCGAGGACCATCGTGAAGACGACGGACCCGACGGCGAAGACGATCGTGCGGACGACGACCGTCCAGAACTCGCTGTCGCCCAGCACCTTGCTGAAGTTGTCGAAGCCGACCGACTCGGCCGGCTGGAAGCCCCAGAGCTGGGACTGCCCGAACTTCTGGAAGGAGAGGGTGACCAGGCGGACCAGCGGATAGCCCATGACCAGCGCGAGGATCAGCAGACAGGGCGCGAGCAGGGCCCAGGGGGCAGCCGCCCCGCCCGAGGTCCGCCGTCTGCGGGGCGCCTTGGGGACGGCCGGTGGCGGTGCCTGCCGCGGCGGCGGCACCTTGGCGGGGGTGGTCGTGTCTGCGGCACTCATCGCGCGCTCCTCAGCGGTCCCTCAGGTCGTACGTGGTCGAAGCCCCGCACGGGGTCGTACGCGGGGCAAGCCCCCACACGGTCGAACACAGGCAAAACACACCCGGGCCGCACGCGGCAGGCGCCTCGCCCGGTCGTACGTGGCCCGCCCGGCGCACGGTCCGCGCGGGGGCGAACCCCCGCGGCCGCGCACCGCCCGGACCCTCGCGGCCGTACGGGGCCCGAACCCGACGCGGTCACGCCCAGCCCGAACCCCACACGGGTCGTACACGGGAGCGGACCCCCGCGGTCACACGCGGCCCGAACCCCACGGCCGCACCCCGGCGAAAGCCGCCCAGGTCGTGCGCGGTCCGGACCCCGCACGGTGGTGCACGGTTCGAAGCCCGCGCGGGTCGTGCGCGGTCCGGCTCCGAGCGGGTCGTCCACCGGGGCCGGCCCTCTCGGTCGTACGCGAGGCGGGCCCGCACGGTCCTGCTCGGTCCGGGTCCGGCACGGGTCGTGCGCGGTCCGAACCGGGGCGCGGTCGGTTCCGGACGGGGTCCGCCCGGGTCGTGCACCGGCCGGGACCACCCGGGTCGTACGCGGCCCGGGCCCCGCACGGTCGTACGTGGCCGGGGTCCCGCGCGGCCGTGCGGGAAGCGGCGGGAACCCGGGCCCGGCAGGCCCCGGCAAGGCCCCGGCAGGCGTACCCGAGAAGACCCCGGGATCGCCCCGGACGTGCCCGGACGTACCCCGGGGTCCCACCGGGCCCCGTGCTCAGGTCACTTGGTGTTGATGACCTTGTCGATCGCGGCGTCCGCTTCCTTCGCGGCGTCCTCCACCGACTTCTTGCCGGTGCCGATGTTCTGCAGCATGGTCTGCAGCACCTGGGCCTTCTCGACCTGGCCCCAGCCCGGCGCCATCGGCACGAACCAGCTGGACTCGGCCGCGGTGGCCGGGACCGCCGTCGCCGGGTCGTTCTTGAGGGTGGCGAGGTCGGTCTTGTTGTTGGGCAGGTTGCCCTTGGCCATCAGGCCCTTCTGCCCCGTGGAGCCCGTGAAGGCGTTGATCCACTCGGCGGCGAGGGCCTGCGCCTTGGACTTCACCGGGATGGCGAGGTCGGAGCCGCCGAGGAAGACGGGGAGGTTCTTGCCGGACGGGCCGGGCATCACGAAGTTCTCGAGGTTGCCCTTGAGCTTGCCGGTCTTGTCGCTCTTCGGGTCCTCGGAGGTCGCGCCCTCCCAGGCCGCGCCGAAGATCATGGCGGACTTGCCCTGCCCGTAGACGATGTATCGGTCGGACTCGTCCTTGGTCTTGTCGCCGTGCATGTACTTGTCGACGATCGTCTTGAACTCGTTCAGCCCCTTCAGGGACTCGGGCGACGACAGGCTCGCCTTCCACTGGCCGCCCTCGTCCTTGGCGATGGCGCCGCCGGCGTCGTAGACGAAGGACATCGCGGCGTACCAGTCACGGGTCGGCTGGTACCAGGCGCTGAACTTGCTTCCCTCCTTCTTCTGGATCTTGTCCAGGTCGGAGAGGAGCTCCTGGTACGTCTTCGGGGTCGTCTTCACGCCGACCGAAGCCGCCACGTCCTTGCGCCAGTTACCGACGCGGCCACCGGCGTAGTACGGCACACCGTAGGTCTTGCCCTCGTAGGTGACGGAGGTCTTGAGGCCGTCCAGCCACCCGGACGCGTTGTCGAACTTCGAGGCGTCGACGGGAGCGAAGGCGCCCTTGACCATGTAGCCGAGCATCTCGGAGTTGCCCATCTCGACCACGTCGGGGACCTTGTCCGTGGCGAGGACCGCGTCGAGCTTGGTGTTCTTGTCCGGCCAGCCGTAGTACTCGTGGTTGATCTTGACGCCCGGGTGCGCCTTCTGCACCGCGGCGTCGGCGGCCTTCACCAGATCGGGCCAGTTGTTCTGCGCGTCCACCGTGAGCCAGACGGTCAGTGCTTTCGCGTCCGCGCCCTTGTCCGACCCCCCGGAGTTGTTGTCGCTGCTCCCGCACGCCGCGATGGAGACCATCATGCCCGCGATACCGATCGCGGCTGCCAGCTTCCGCTTCACGCCACCCTCCTCAGGGATGCCATAAACCCCCCTGCCCACCGCGGTGACACATGCCGAAGCGCTGCCGAGTACTGCCCGTGGGACTGGGACTGGACCAATGGTGTAGACCAGTACGGGGAGCTTGGCCTAGACCTAGAGGGGTGTCAAGGGTGTGTAAGCCCGACTGGTCGTCCGTTATGGGACCTACATATGCAAGGACCTTTAAGTAGGTAAGTGACATAAAAGCCGGGACCGTTCACCGGCCTCGCACGCCGCCCGGCCGCCCGAGTCCACGCTATGGACTAGACCAACAGGTGCGCCGACGGTATATAGAGGGGATCACGGAGCGTGCGGGGGGACACTCGCATACGAAGCCGTGCCACGATGTGAGCCGTGACCGGCGGAATGTCGGTCGCTTCGGCACCCGGAGCCGGGAAGGCAGAGCATGAGCACCGACGTCAGCAGTGCGGAGAACGAGGGTGGGGCCCCCATCCGTACCGCGCGCGTGCCCAAGTACTACCGCCTCAAGAAGCACCTGCTGGACATGACGGAGACACTGCCGCCCGGCACGCCGGTACCGCCCGAGCGCACTCTCGCCGCCGAGTTCGACACCTCGCGCACGACCGTGCGCCAGGCCCTCCAGGAACTCGTCGTCGAGGGCCGCCTCGAACGCATCCAGGGCAAGGGCACGTTCGTCGCGAAGCCCAAGGTCTCCCAGGCGCTTCAGCTCACCTCGTACACCGAGGACATGCGCGCCCAGGGTCTTGAACCCACCTCGCAGCTCCTGGACATCGGCTACATCACCGCCGACGACACCCTCGCCGAGCTGCTCGACATCTCGGCCGGCGGCCGGGTGCTGCGCATCGAGCGCCTGCGCCTCGCGAGCGGCGAGCCGATGGCCATCGAGACGACCCACCTCTCCGCGAAGCGCTTCCCAGCCCTGCGCCGCAGCCTGGTGAAGTACACGTCCCTCTACACCGCGCTCGCCGAGGTGTACGACGTCCATCTCGCCGAGGCCGAGGAGACCATCGAGACCTCGCTGGCCACCCCGCGCGAGGCCGGCCTGCTCGGCACCGACGTCGGTCTGCCCATGCTGATGCTCTCCCGGCACTCGCTGGACCGGCAGGGCGAGCCGGTGGAGTGGGTGCGGTCGGTGTACCGGGGCGACCGGTACAAGTTCGTGGCGCGGCTCAAGCGCCCGCAGGAGTAGCGGGCCTCGGCACCCCGCGGGAGTGGCCCCTCCCGGGCGCCCCGCGGGAGTGGCGTGGCTCTCGGGCACCCCGGGAACAGGCCGCGGGGCGGCGCACCTGCCGCGTTGCCCGGACCGAGATACGGACGAGGGGTTCCGTTTGGCTGACACCGTCGCCTAGATTGCCTGCGCATTGCACGGGTGAACTGCGAAACGGAGCCGCCTCATGTCAGACGTGTCAGAAGCGCCGAAGACCGAACCGCCGGTGGTGACGCCGATCCGGGTGGTCATCGCCTTGTGCCTGATCGCCCCGTTCGTGGCGATGCTGTGGGTCGGGTCCTACGCCAAGGCCGACCCCACGTTCATCGGCATCCCGTTCTTCTACTGGTACCAGATGCTGTGGGTGCTCATCTCCACGGCGCTCACCGTGAGCGCGTACAAGCTGTGGCAGCGTGACCAGCGCGCCCGTGCTTCCCAGGGCGGGGGTGCGGCGAAGTGAAGGACGGCGTGAACGGCGTCGCGCTCGGCGTCTTCATCTTCTTCTTCCTGGCCGTCACGGTCATGGGCTTCCTGGCCGCGCGCTGGCGCAGGCCGGACAACGAGCACAGCCTCGACGAATGGGGCCTGGGCGGACGTTCGTTCGGCACCTGGGTCACCTGGTTCCTGCTCGGCGGCGACCTCTACACGGCGTACACCTTCGTCGCCGTACCGGCGGCGATCTACGCGGCGGGCGCGGCCGGTTTCTTCGCCGTTCCGTACACGATCCTCGTCTACCCGCTGATCTTCACGTTCCTGCCCCGCCTGTGGTCGGTCTCCCACAAGCACGGCTACGTGACGACCTCGGACTTCGTGCGCGGCCGCTTCGGTTCGAAGGGCCTGTCCCTCGCCGTGGCCGTGACCGGCATCCTCGCCACCATGCCGTACATCGCGCTCCAGCTGGTCGGCATCCAGGCCGTCCTGGACGTGATGGGCGTGGGCGGCGGCGAGAACACGAACTGGTTCGTGAAGGACCTACCGCTCCTCATCGCGTTCGGTGTGCTGGCCGCGTACACCTACTCCTCGGGGCTGCGGGCCCCCGCCCTGATCGCGTTCGTGAAGGACACCCTGATCTACATAGTGATCGCGGTGGCCATCATCTACATCCCGATCAAGCTGGGCGGGTTCGACGAGATATTCAAGGCCGCGGGCGACAAGTACACGGCGGCGGGGGCCGGCGGGCTCGTGCCCGCCCAGGCGGGCCAGTGGACGTACGCCACCCTCGCGCTCGGCTCGGCGCTCGCGCTGTTCATGTACCCGCACTCGATCACTGCGACGCTCTCCAGCCGCAGTCGTGAGGTGATCCGCCGCAACACCACGATCCTTCCTCTCTACTCCCTGATGCTGGGCCTGCTGGCCCTGCTCGGGTTCATGGCCATCGCGGCCGGGGTCAAGGTCACCAACGGCCAGCTCGCCATCCCCCAGCTCTTCGAGAACATGTTCCCGGACTGGTTCGCGGGGGTGGCCTTCGCGGCGATCGGTATCGGGGCGCTCGTTCCGGCGGCCATCATGTCCATCGCGGCCGCGAACCTCTTCACCCGCAACATCTACAAGGACTTCATCAAGCCGGACGCGACCCCGGAGCATGAGACCAGGGTTTCGAAACTGGTCTCGCTCCTGGTGAAGGTGGGCGCGCTGGTCTTCGTCCTGACGATGGACAAGACGGTCGCGATCAACTTCCAGCTCCTGGGCGGCATCTGGATCCTTCAGACCTTCCCTGCGCTGGTCGGCGGCCTGTTCACCCGGTGGTTCCACCGCTGGGCGCTGCTCGGGGGCTGGGCCGTGGGCATGCTGTACGGCACGCTCGCCGCGTACGGGGTCGCCTCTCCCACCCAGAAGCACTTCGGCGGCAGTTCCAAGGAGATCCCGGGCATCGGGGAGATCGGCTACATCGGTCTGACGGCCTTCGTCCTGAACGTCGTGGTCACCGTCGTCCTCACCTTCGCCCTCCGCGCCTTCAAGGCGCCCGACGGCATCGACGAGACGTCTCCGGAGGACTACACGGCGGACGCGGGCGACCCGGGCGTCGAGGCGGAGCTTCCCCCGGCCACGGCCGGCTCCGCCCACTGAGCCCGGGGGCTCCGCCCCCAGGTCTCCGAGTGCGTGTGTTGGCTGCGGGTGGGTGGGGCTGGTCGCGCAGTTCCCCGCGCCCCTAAAAGCCTGGGGCGCCGGGGCGCAGCCCCGTGCCCCAGGGGCGCGGGGCTGTGTATATATGCGGCTCCGCCGCGGGGCGCGCCAAGCCCCCACCCGCCCGCAGCCGAAGAACCACGCGAACAACCCCCACGGGCCGTCGGACGAAAATCCGGCGGCCCGTTCCCGCGCCCTGTTGCACACTCACCGGCATGGACATCCGCATCAGACACGCCCGCCCCCACGAATACGCCCGCATCGGCGAGATCACCGCGCAGGCCTACCTCGGCGACGGTCTGCTCGACTTCGGGGAGAGCGACGAGTACCTCGGCGAGTTGCGGGACGTGGCGAAGCGGGCCGCCGCCGCGGAAGTCCTCGTCGCCGTGGACCACGGCCACATCCTCGGCGCCGTGACCTTCGTACCGCACGGCGGCCCCATGGCCGACATAGCCCACCCCGGCGAAGCCGAGATCCGTATGCTCGCCGTCGCACGTGAGTCCCGCGGCCGAGGCGCCGGCGAGACCCTCGTGCGCGCCTGCGTCGACCACGCACGCGCCACCGCCGGCTGCGTACGCGTCGTGCTCTCCACCCAGCGCACCATGCACGCCGCCCACCGCATCTACGAACGCCTCGGCTTCACCCGCACCCCCGACCGCGACTGGAACCCGGTCCCCGACCTCGACGACATCACTCTCCTCACCTATGAGTTGACACTCTGACACCAGCGCGACACAACATGTGGGGGTGTCATCGCGGCCCGGCACAAGATGTATGCTCATGCTCGCTGTCGCCGCAGGGGAATCCGGTGCGAATCCGGAACTGTCCCGCAACGGTGTACTTGTACGTGTTCGCGCATCCGCGCCCACGCACTCGCGTCAGTCCGAGGACCTGCCGACAGCGCGCCCGGCCATCCGGCCCGGGTGCATGACGTCCGGGCCTCGCGGAATGGGCCGGTGGACGCGACGCCGCGTGCGCTCGTGAGCTGCCCTGCCCTCCGCCAGGCCCCGTGCCGAGCGAGGGAGAGCCCCAAGTGACCATCGCGCCAGCCGACCCGGCTTCAGCTACCGCTTTCGAACAGCAGGAGCGGAAGCACGTCCCGGTGGAGACGGACGGTCCCGGTACCACGCTGCTGCGTACCCTGACCGACCTCACCGCCGACCTCCCCGACGCCGACCCCGGCCGGGTCGCCGCCGCCACGCTGCGCGGCCGGTCCGCGCGCGCGGACGACACGGAGCTGCGCGAGCTGGCCACCGAGGCGGCCGCGGGCCTCATCTCGGAGGACCCCGTCTACTCCCGGCTGGCGGCGAGGCTGCTGACGATCAGCATCGCGGCGGAGGCCGCCTCGCAGGGCGTCACGTCCTTCTCCGAGTCGATCGCCACCGGCCACCGCGAGGGCCTGATCGCCGACCGCACGGCGGAGTTCGTCCAGTTGCACACGGCCCGGCTGGACGCCCTGATCGACACCGCCGGCGACGACCGCTTCGGCTACTTCGGCCTGCGGACCCTGCACAGCCGCTATCTGCTCCGGCACCCGATCACCCGCAAGGTCATCGAGACGCCCCAGCACTTCATGCTGCGCGTGGCGTCGGGCCTGGCCGAGGACGACACGCACCGGGCCCTGGACGAGGTCGCGGCGCTCTACGGGCTCATGAGCCGCCTCGACTACCTCCCCTCCTCCCCCACGCTGTTCAACTCCGGTACGCGGCACCCGCAGATGTCGTCCTGCTACCTGCTCGACTCCCCGCTGGACGAACTGGACTCCATCTACGACCGCTACCACCAGGTGGCCCGCCTCTCGAAGCACGCGGGCGGCATCGGTCTTTCGTACTCCCGGATCCGTTCGCGCGGTTCGCTGATCCGCGGTACGAACGGGCACTCCAACGGGATCGTCCCGTTCCTGAAGACCCTTGACGCCTCGGTCGCCGCGGTGAACCAGGGCGGCCGGCGCAAGGGCGCGGCCGCGGTCTACCTGGAGACCTGGCACTCCGACATCGAGGAGTTCCTCGAGCTGCGCGACAACACCGGTGAGGATGCCCGCCGTACGCACAACCTGAACCTCGCGCACTGGATCCCGGACGAGTTCATGCGCCGGGTCGACACCGACGGGCAGTGGTCCCTCTTCTCCCCCTCCGACGTGCCCGAGCTGGTCGACCTGTGGGGCGACGAGTTCGACGCGGCGTACCGCAGGGCGGAGGCGGAGGGCCTGGCCAAGAAGACCATCCCGGCCCGTGACCTCTACGGCCGCATGATGCGCACCCTCGCGCAGACCGGCAACGGCTGGATGACCTTCAAGGACGCCGCCAACCGCACCGCCAACCAGACGGCGGAGCCGGGCCACACCGTTCACTCCTCGAACCTCTGTACCGAGATCCTGGAGGTCACGGACGACGGGGAGACGGCGGTCTGCAACCTCGGCTCGGTCAACCTCGGCGCCTTCGTGGTCGACGGGGACATCGACTGGGAGCGGCTGGACGAGACGGTCCGTACCGCCGTCACCTTCCTCGACCGTGTCGTCGACATCAACTTCTACCCGACCGAGCAGGCCGGACGGTCGAACGCGAAGTGGCGGCCCGTCGGCCTCGGCGCGATGGGCCTGCAGGACGTCTTCTTCAAGCTGCGCGTCCCCTTCGACTCCCCGCAGGCCAAGGCCCTCTCCACCCGGATCGCCGAGCGGATCATGCTCGCCGCGTACGAGGCCTCGGCCGACCTCGCGGAGCGCAGCGGCCCGCTCCCGGCCTGGGAGAAGACCCGTACGGCCCGTGGCGTCCTGCACCCCGACCACTACGGCGTGGAGCTGACCTGGCCGGAGCGCTGGGCGGCCCTGCGGGAACGTATCGCCGCGGTCGGCATGCGCAACTCCCTCCTCCTCGCCATCGCCCCCACCGCCACCATCGCGTCCATCGCGGGCGTGTACGAGTGCATCGAGCCGCAGGTGTCCAACCTGTTCAAGCGCGAGACGCTCTCCGGTGAGTTCCTCCAGGTCAACTCCTACCTGGTGGACGAGCTGAAGAAGCTCGGCGTGTGGGACGCGCAGACCCGGGAGGCGCTGCGCGAGTCCAACGGCTCGGTGCAGGGCTTCACCTGGGTGCCGCAGGACGTCCGCGACCTGTACCGCACCGCGTGGGAGATCCCGCAGCGCGGTCTGATCGACATGGCCGCCGCCCGTACCCCGTTCCTGGACCAGGCCCAGTCCCTGAACCTGTTCCTGGAGACGCCGACCATCGGCAAGCTCTCCTCGATGTACGCGTACGCCTGGAAGTCGGGCCTGAAGACGACGTACTACCTGCGCTCCCGCCCGGCGACCCGTATCGCCCGCGCCGCCCAGGCGCAGGCTCAGCCGGAGAAGATCATCCCCGTGCAGGCGATCCCCGACGAGGACGCCATCGCCTGCTCCCTTGAGAACCCCGAGTCCTGCGAGGCCTGCCAGTAATGAGCTCCACCGAAAAGAACCTGCTCGACCCGGGCTTCGAACTCACCCTCCGCCCCATGCGCTACCCGGACTTCTACGAGCGCTACCGGGACGCCATCAAGAACACCTGGACCGTGGAGGAGGTCGACCTCCACTCGGACGTGGCCGACCTCGCGAAGCTCTCGCAGGGCGAGCAGCACATGATCGGCCGGCTGGTCGCGTTCTTCGCGACGGGCGACTCGATCGTGGCGAACAACCTCGTGCTGACCCTCTACAAGCACATCAACTCCCCCGAGGCGCGCCTGTATCTCTCCAGGCAGCTGTTCGAGGAAGCGGTCCACGTCCAGTTCTATCTGACCCTGCTGGACACCTACCTCCCCGACCCGCAGGACCGCGCCGCCGCCTTCGACGCCGTCGAGAACATCCCCTCGATCCGGGAGAAGGCCGAGTTCTGCTTCAAGTGGATGGACTCGGTGGAGAAGCTGGACCGCCTGGAGACCAAGGCGGACCGGCGTCGCTTCCTGCTCAACCTCATCTGCTTCGCCGCGTGCATCGAGGGCCTGTTCTTCTACGGCGCCTTCGCGTACGTCTACTGGTTCCGCAGCCGGGGTCTGCTGCACGGTCTCGCCACCGGCACCAACTGGGTGTTCCGCGACGAGACGATGCACATGTCCTTCGCCTTCGAGGTGGTGGACACCGTGCGCAAGGAGGAGCCGGAGCTCTTCGACGACCAGCTCCAGCAGCAGGTCACCGACATGCTGAGGGAGGCCGTCGAGGCCGAGCTGCAGTTCGGGCGCGACCTGTGCGGTGAGGGTCTGCCGGGCATGAACACCGAGTCGATGCGCCAGTACCTGGAGTGCGTGGCCGACCAGCGTCTCCAGCGGCTGGGCTTCGCCCCGGTGTACGGCTCCGAGAACCCCTTCTCCTTCATGGAGCTCCAGGGCGTCCAGGAGCTGACCAACTTCTTCGAGCGCCGCCCCTCGGCGTACCAGGTGGCGGTGGAGGGCTCGGTCGGCTTCGACGAGGACTTCTGACCGTACGAGGACTTCTGGCGGTACGAGAACTTCTCACCGTGCGGGGTCCTCTGACGGTACGACACCGGTGATGCCGGGCCGCGCGTGTGCGGCCCGGCATCACCGCGTCTCGTCCATGCGCGGTCCATGCACCGTCCATGGACCCCCTATGGAGCGGCAAAGTTCTTCGGGCGCGGCTATCCGCGCGTCATCGGGCCCGGCTAGGTTCTGGCCGTCCTGACATGTCACGTACAGCGGCACGACAGGGCGACTCCATTGGCATGCCCACGACATATCTGCACTTCTCTCACGCTACGCGCGTCACGGGCCTGCCAAGCAACGCCGAGAAGCCCCACTTCCGGCTGTGGAGCCGCGCGCGGCCCTACCCCGGTCCGCACGGCACCGGCCTCAAACCGATGGAGGCAGCACCCCATGCGTGAGACACCCCCCAGCAGGCCCGCCCGGCGACTGCGAAGACTTCTGACCGCCGCCGCGCCCGCCCTTGCCCTCACGGTCGCCGGACTCATGGCGGCCCCGGCCGCGAACGCGCAGCCGGCGCCGACCACCGCCAAGCCCTCCCGGGTCGCCCAGAACGCGAAGGCCCTGACCGCCCCGGCCGCGCAGGCCGTGCACTCCACGGGCAAGGCGGGCCAGAAGGTGCCGACCACACACCTGTGCGGCGCCCCGACGCCCGGTCACGCGTCCTGCTTCGCCGAGCGCCGCACCGACATCAAGCAGAAGCTGGCCGCCGCGATCTCCCCGAACGCCGCCGCCGCGGTGTCCGGCCTGAGCCCGGCCAACCTGCACAGCGCCTACAACCTGCCCTCCACCGGCGGCTCCGGCCTGACCGTCGCCGTGGTCGACGCGTACAACGACCCCAACGCGGAGTCGGACCTCGCGACCTACCGTTCGCAGTTCGGCCTGTCAGCCTGTACCAAGGCCAACGGCTGCTTCAAGCAGGTCAGCCAGACCGGCTCGACCACCTCCCTGCCGACCAACGACACCGGCTGGGCGGGCGAGGAAGCGCTCGACATCGACATGGTCAGCGCGGTCTGCCCGAACTGCAACATCGTCCTCGTCGAGGCCAACTCGGCCACCGACTCCGACCTCGGCACCGCCGAGAACGAGGCCGTCGCGCTCGGCGCCAAGTTCGTCTCCAACAGCTGGGGCGGCTCCGAGTCCTCCTCCCAGACCAGCGAGGACACCTCGTACTTCAAGCACCCGGGCGTCGCGATCACCGTCTCCTCCGGTGACGAGGCCTACGGCGCCGAGTACCCGGCCACGTCCCAGTACGTGACCGCCGTCGGCGGCACCGCGCTGAGCACCTCCTCCTCCACCCGCGGCTGGACCGAGTCCGTGTGGAAGACCAGCAGCACCGAGGGCACCGGCTCCGGCTGCTCCGCCTACGACGCGAAGCCGAGCTGGCAGACCGACACCGGCTGCTCCAAGCGCATGGAGGCCGACGTCTCCGCGGTCGCCGACCCCGCCACCGGCGTGGCCGTCTACGACACCTACGGCGGCTCCGGCTGGGCGGTCTACGGCGGTACGAGTGCCTCCTCGCCGATCATCGCGGGTGTGTACGCCCTCGCGGGCACCCCGGGCTCCAGCGACTACCCGGCGAAGTACCCGTACTCCCACACCTCGAACCTGTACGACGTGACCAGCGGCAACAACGGCTCCTGCTCCCCCTCGTACTTCTGCACCGCGGCCACCGGCTACGACGGCCCGACCGGCTGGGGCACCCCCAACGGCACCGCCGCCTTCACCTCGGGCACCAGCACCGGCAACACGGTGACCGTCACCAACCCGGGCAGCCAGTCCACCACCACCGGCGGCTCGGTCAGCCTGCAGATCTCGGCCAGCGACAGCGCGGGCGCGACCCTCACCTACAGCGCGAGCGGTCTGCCGACCGGTCTGTCGATCAGCAGCTCCACCGGCCTGATCTCCGGCACCGCGAGCACCGCGGGTACGTACAGCGTCACCGTCTCCGCCTCCGACAGCACGGGCGCCTCCGGCTCGGCCTCCTTCACCTGGACCGTCGGCTCCTCCGGCGGCGGCACCTGCACCTCGGCGCAGCTGCTCGGCAACCCGGGCTTCGAGTCGGGCAACACCACCTGGACCGCCAGCAGTGGCGTCATCACCAACTCCAGCAGTGAGGCCGCGCACGCCGGTTCCTACAAGGCGTGGATGGACGGCTACGGCTCGACGCACACCGACACGCTCTCCCAGTCGGTGACGATCCCGTCCGGCTGCAAGGCCAGCTTCACCTTCTACCTGCACATCGACACCGCGGAGACCACCACCAGCAGCCAGTACGACAAGCTGACGGTCACCGCCGGATCCACCACCCTGGCGACGTACTCGAACCTCAACGCCGCCTCCGGCTACGCGCAGAAGACCTTCGACCTGTCCTCGTTCGCCGGTACCACCGTCACCCTGAAGTTCAGCGGTGCCGAGGACTCCTCGCTCCAGACCAGCTTCGTCGTGGACGACACCGCCGTCACGACCAGCTGACCGGTGGGGCCCTGGCCGGCGTCGCGGCCAGGGCCCTGTGTCCCTGTGTGGATCCTGATGCGGGGGTGGCACGTCCAAGCGACAAGGAGGTGCCACCCCATGCGCCGTACGACCCACCATCGGATCCTCGCCCTCACGGCCCTGCCCCTGCTGCTCGCGGGCTGCGGCACACAGAGCGGCGGTGACGCGGGCGGCAGCGCCACCGTGCCGCCGTCCCCCACGACGAGCCACCAGGGCTGCGACACGGCACCCGCGGAGCTCGACGCCGCCGACACCGGACACACGTACTGCCTCACGGCCGGCGGCGTACTCCGCCTCACCCTGGACGGCACCGCCAGTCGGCCGTGGACCCCCGTCAAGGTCAGCGGCACCGGGCTAGAGGCCACCAACAGCGGCGTCGTCCTTCAGGCGGGCGACGCGAGCTCCGCCTTCAAGGCGGTCTCGGCGGGAACCGTCCACCTCACCTCGTCCCGGCCGCTCTGCGCGACCGCCCCGGGCAAGGTGTCGTGCAAGGGCATTCAGGAGTGGACGGTCACGGTGCTGGTCACGAAGGCCTAGCTGACGATCGATGCGCCGCTCGTGGGCCGCGCCGATCAGCGCGGGCAGGGCCAGGACCACGAAGATCGCGAGGACGGTCAGGATTCCGGCGGAGGTGTCCGAGTTGTCGATGAGCATCTTCATGAACACCACTGTCGTACCGCTCGCTCCTCACCGTCAGTGGCAGGACTGCCGTAGACCCTCGAATTCCTGCCAGTGACGAGGCACACTGGCCGACATGCTGAAAAACGTGGCCGCGGTCCTCCTCGACGGTGTGCACCCCTTCGAACTCGGCGTCGTCTGCGAGGTGTTCGGCATCGACCGCAGCGACGACGGCCTGCCCGTCTACGACTTCGCGGTCGCCTCCGCCGAGGGCCCGACCCTGAGCACCCACGCGGGGTTCTCGCTGACCACGGAGCACGGCCTGGAGCGGCTGGAGAGCGCCGACCTCATCACTCTGCCCGCCGGGAACTCCTATGTGTCCCGGTCCTATCCACCCGAACTGCTCGACGCCCTGCGCCGCGCCACGGCCCGCGGCACCCGGGTGCTCAGCGTCTGCTCCGGCGTCTTCGTGCTCGGCGCGGCCGGACTCCTCGACGGACGGCGCTGCGCCGTGCACTGGCACCACGCTCAGGAGCTCGCACGGCAGTACCCGAAGGCGATCGTCGAACCGGACGTGCTGTACGTGGACGAGGACCCGGTGATCACCTCCGCCGGCACCGCCGCCGGAATCGACGCCTGTCTGCACATCGTCCGCAAGGAACAGGGCCCCGAGGTCGCCAACGCCATCGCCCGCCGCATGGTGGTGCCCCCGCACCGGGACGGCGGGCAGGCCCAGTACATCGAGCGCCCGCTGCCCCGCTCCACCTGCGACACGGTCGGCGAGGTGCTGGTGTGGATGGAGCGCCACCTCGACCGGGAGGTGACCGTCGAACAGCTCGCGGCCCGCGCCCACATGTCCCCGCGCACCTTCGCACGCCGCTTCCAGCAGGAGACCGGCACCACCCCGTACCGCTGGATGCTGCGCCAAAGGGTGCTGCTGGCACAGGAGTTGCTGGAGGCGTCGGACGAGACGATGGACGCGATCGCGGGCCGCACCGGGTTCGGCACCGCGGCCGCGCTGCGCCACCAGTTCGTCCGGAGCCTGGGGACGACCCCGCAGGCGTACCGGCGCACGTTCAGGGGCCCGCGGGCTGCCTGAACGCGCACCGCTACGGACACGGGGTCACCCCGGACGACGCCGCGCGGTCACCGCGGCAGGGCCCTCAGTAACAGCCGGTACGGACGCAGGGTGATGCCGACGCGGGTCGCGTCATTGGACTCGGAGACCTGCTCGAACCGCCACCGGGACGCCACCGTCGCCGTGATCAGGCTCAGCTGCGCCATAGAGAAGTGGTCGCTCGGGCACTTCCGGTTGCCCACACTGAAGGGGCTCATGGCGTACTTCGGGACGTCCTTGGCCCGTTCCGGAAGCCAGCGGTCGGGGTCGAAATCCAGATGCCCGTCGTACGAACGCGGATCGCGCTGGATGGCGAACGGGCTGTAGACGATGTCGGCACCGGCCGGAATCCGATAGCCGCCGAGTTCGGTTTCGGTCACCGCCCGCCGGGTCAAAATCCATACGGCGGGACGCAGCCGCATCGACTCGACGACGACATTGTTGGTGTACGACAGCTTCCGGACGTCGTCGAATGCGACGGGTCGGTCCCCGACGACGGATTCGACCTCCTCGGCCACCCGTGCGGCGTGTTCCGGGTGTTCGGTGAGGACTTGCAGCAGCCACATGATCGTGGACGCCACGGTTTCGCTGCCGGGCGTGAGTATCGCTACGACTTGGTCGTGGATCTCCTGTTCGCCGATCGGCTCGCCGTTCTCGCCCTTCGCTTCCAGCAATGCCGTCAGCAAATCGTCCGGCTTTTGACCGGATGCGCGGCGCTCGGCGATGATCTCGTCGACGAGGAGATGTAAATCGGCCAGTGCCCGGTCGAATTTGCGGTTGGCCGGAAGCGGCAGCCGATAGAGCGGGCCCGCCGGGATCACCATGCGCCGGTACATGCCGCGGAACACGGTGGCGAGCGCGATGCTCAGCCGCTCGGCGCGCTCGTCCATGAACTCGCCGCGCAGCAGACAGCGCGCCGCGATGCGTACGGCGACACGGAACGACTCCGAGGTGCAGTCGACCGGCTCGCCCGACCCCATGCGCTCGGCGAGTGCCCGCGCCTCCTCCTCCATGACGGGTCCGTACTCGGGGATGATGTCGAGCCGGAACGCGGGCTGGATGGTGCGGCGTTGCCGGCGGTGCCTGGGCCCGTTCGCGGTGGCGACGCCCTCCTTGCCGAGCAGGCCTTCCAGGGACTCCCAGAGGGGTCCGTCGATCTTGAAGTCGGTGCTGAGCGCCATCGCTCCGGTGAGGGCCGGCGAGGTGAGCGCGTACACCGTCTTGGGGCCCAGCTTGAGCCGTACGACGTCGCCGTGGTCCCGGAGCCGGGCGAGGAAGCCCAGCGGGTCGCGGACCAGTTTCCAGCCGTGACCCAGGACCGGCAGGCCGCCCCCGGCGAGGGGCGGGGCGGGCAGCTGCGGTGCCGCGGGTTGCGCGGGCTTCACGGACTCGACGGTCATGACTCACCTGCCGCTTCGTTGTTGACGTACGGGGGTGTGGAGCGGTCGTCCCAGCTGTCGACGGTGTACCGGCCGGACTCGTGGTGGAACCAGTACACGGAGCTGAACCAGTTCCGCATATTGCCGAGGCACGCTTTCACGGCGACGCTCAATTCCTTGCCGTGCACGGTGCCGTCCGCGAGGATGTCGGCGAACCGGTTGAGGTCCTCTTCCGCGTCGAGGAATTCGGTGATGCATTCATCGACCCGCCGCCGGACTTCCTTGACCGCTTCTTCGAGCGTCAGCCCCTCGTGATGAATGAGGCTGATTCCGAGATTGTGGACCTCGTCGCCCGCTATTTCTTTCGGGAGCGAACACAGGTCGTTGTACCAGGCGGCGAATTCCTGACTCAGCAGGGCTGCCCGCCGATATGCGAAATGGTTCCGCACGGCGGTGGGAAGTTCACAGCCCGCACTCGGCTCCAGGAGGTCGGTCCAGATCCAGTGCGCGAAGGTGAGTCGCCGCAGTTCGAGATATTCGTCGACCGTGGGCACGATGCCGCCGGTACGGTTCCTGAATTCCCGGTCGTACGCCTCGATCACGGCGTGGAAGTGCCGGGCGAAGCGCGCGTTCCACTTCTTGGTCAGGAACGAGTACAACCGCACCATGCTGTCCGCGAACCCCGCGACCAGGGGATCCTGGTGGTGCAGGTGCTCCCTCGGGGAGTCGAGAGCCGCATGCAGCCGGAGCCTGAGCCTGAGCCAGGCGGCGGGCCGACCGTGGATGACATCGCGGTCGTGCCGGTCGTCCCAGACGAAGAACCACGCGCTGTAGTCAGCTATCGCCTGTATGACCTCGTCGGGGGCGCCAATGTAGTAGCCCGCCATGAGGTCCGTATAGCAAAGGCCGTCGGCATATTCCTCCACCTTGCCCGCCGACATGAGCCGTTTTTCCCTCAGCCACGAACGTGTGTTCTGCTGAAGCCTCGGCCAATACGGGTGCAGTTGACGGGGAAACGCGGACTCGATCACCGGGAGAGAGAGCGCCGGTGGAACCGCGACCACGGTCGGTGTCGATGAAGTGCCGTGTGAGAATGCATGCACGAACAAACCCCTCTCAGCCGCCAGTTGACGCCGCGCCCCTCCCGCTGTGCCGGGCGTGCGCCGTTGCGTATCCCCGCACATCCCATTCAGCACCACAACTGACCGTTCTGGGAACGGATTTGCTTCACTCGCTACCCCACAGTGCTGAGAATCTCCCCTTGCGTGACTGAATATGGATCACTAGAGGAGCACAAGGGATCGAACGTGCGACGCACATGCGAACGGCGCCTTGTCGGGGACTTCCCCTGACAAGGCGCCGCTCGGGCGGGCCCGCGCGTGCGCGCGAGCCCCAACTGTCCTGCTGTGACTCAGCCGTTGATGCCGGTCGAGCCGCTCACTGGTCGTTCGCGACGATCGGGTAGCGGGGCTCGTTCTCGGCCATCTGCCGCAGGGCGTCCTTGCGCTCGCGCTTGGAGAGCCGGTCGATGTACAGGTAGCCGTACAGGTGGTCGGTCTCGTGCTGGAGGCAGCGCGCGAAGTAGCCGGTGCCGCGCACCTTGACCGGGTTGCCCTTCTCGTCCTGCCCGGTGACCTCGGCGTAGTCGGGGCGGGCCAGCGGCGCGTACGCGGTCGGCACGGAGAGGCAGCCCTCGTTGCTGTCGTCCAGGCGGCGCTGCTCGGCGGGCAGCTCGACGAGCACGGGGTTGCAGACCACACCGACGTGCCGCTTGCCCTCGTCGTCCTGGCAGTCGTAGACGAAGACCTTCAGGTCGACGCCGATCTGGTTGGCGGCCAGGCCCACGCCCTCGGCAGTGCGCTGGCTGGCGAACATGTCGGCGACCAGCTGGTCGAGCTCGGGCCCGAACTCGGTGACGTCCTTGCACTCCTTGTGCAGCACCGGGTTGCCGACGACCGTGATCGGCCGCGAGGTACCGCGCTCGCGGTAGGCCGCCTCGCGCTCCTCACCGCCCTCGGTGTCGATGACGAAGCCGTCGTCGTCCACGGGGAGCACCCCGGTGTGCTGCTGATCGGTGTCCTGCTGCGCCATGACCGACGTACGCCTTCCTCAAAACAGGGGTGTGATGCTGATACAGGGTACGGGGGACGCGCCCCTTTAGGGACGCGAGGCTGTGGCGATACGCGGCTCCGCCGGGTGGGCGCGACCAGCCACGACGAGCCGGCGGGGGCAGAGCGTCAGCACACCTCTTCGAGATCCCGCCAGTCCCGGGAGTCGGGGCTGTCCGCGACCCACCCGTCCAGCAACCCCCTGACCAGCGCGGCCGGCGCAGCGAGACCGCACTCCCGCTCGGGCACCCACAGCTGCCCGTCGGTGCGGTGACCGAGCGGTCCGGGATGCCCGGGCTCGCTGTGGTCGTGCGGATCGAGGTGCTCACCGTCGCCCTCGTCGGAGGGCATCCGTGACTCGGAACACATCCGGCACAGCAGCCGCACGGACGAGGACCAGTCCTCCGCGGCGAAGCCGGCTTCGGCCGCGAGCTGCTCCAGGGCGTCCCGGTCGTCCTCGGTGGCGGCCTCCAGGAGGACCACCCAGGTGGGCACCGGGGAGGGCGCCCACAGTTCGATCTCGTCGAAGACGGGATAGGCGTGCCCGGCGGCGGTCGTCCGCTCACCGTGCGGGACACCGTCGTGCAGGACGACCTCGCCCCAGCGCCGCCCTGAGGACGGCAGCGGAATGGACAGGACCTCCACCCGGGCCGGATCGAGCCTGCGCCCCCACACGACCTCGGCCTCACCCTCCGGCGACAGCCGTACGGCCGCACTGCCGAGGTCCATGCCCATCGGCTCCCCGGACACCGCCGCCCCGCCGGGCACCCGCAGCCCGTACGCCTGCCAGGCGCGGCGGGCCAGCGGCCAGTCCTGGAGCGCGGTGGCGGCGATCCCGACGTTCCACCAGTCGGGGGCACCCGCCTCCCGCTCGAGGAGTGCGACGGCCCTGAGGCCCGCGGCCCGTGCCTGCTCCCAGTCGTGCCGGAACTTGTGCAGCAGGGCCAGGTTGAACCAGGACTCGGACAGCCAGGGCTCCAGATCCGCGGCGCGCGTCAGCAGCGCTCCCGCGTCCTCGTACCGGCCGTCGCCGATCAGCGTGAACGCGCGATCGGTGGCCTGCCGCCATGAGGCGGAGGGCCGGTGCCGTCCCTTGCCGAAGATCCTCACGATTCCCGCCTGCCAGTTCCTTGCGTTTCCCGCCTGCCGGTCCCTTGAAGAGTTTCCTGAAGACAGCGCAGCCCCGGGCTGGCCCGTGCCCCCGAACACCCTCTTCCTCGCATCCAACCACGGACCGTCGGACGGGCGCTCATTACCCATGGGTTACCCAGCCTGAGGCAGGGTAAGGCTGCCCCGCAACAGGACCCTGGCCAGCGACTCCACGACCTCGGGCTGATAGTCGCGGGCGGTGGCGAGGCGCAGCTTCTCCAGCGCGGTGAGGGGTCCTCCCGGGCCTGCTTCCCGGGCCATCTCCTCGTATGCGTTCACGGCCCGCACGATCCGTGCCGTGACCGGCTGTTCCCGGTACGGATCGGCCTGCCGCTCCACGACCACGGCGACCTCGGCGTCCACTCCGGTCTGGCGTACGACGGCGCCGCCGAGGAGGGCGATACGCCGCTGTTCGTCGGCGGAGAGCACGGAGGTGGCTCCGGCGGGCACCGGATCGACGAGGCTGAGCTGTCCGATGTCGTGCATGAGCGCCGCGTACTCCAGGACGGTCAGATCGGGCTCGGACAGCCCCAGCTCACGGCCGACGGCCCGGCTGAGCGCGGCGACCCGCCGGGCGTGCCCGGCGGGGGTGTACCCGGCGATCTCGGTCGCCCGCGCGAGTGAGGCGATCGTCTGCCGGTAGGTCACGCGCACGGCGGCGTACCGCCGGACGGAGAGCTGGGTGAGCAGCAGGGGCAGCGAGAACACGGGCAGCGCCCACAGCCCGACGACCGCCACCGCGAGCGACATCACGGCCCCGGTCGCGCAGACCGCGGACCCGATGCCCAGCATGGCCCGCAGTTCGTCCCGCAGCAGCGGTCCGAAGGGCCAGCGGGTGCGGGCGTGCGCCATGGCCGCCGCGAGCACGGCGTCGCACAGTGCGGTGAGCACCAGCAGGGAGACCAGCAGCAGGGCGTACGAGGGGCCGCCCCAGTCCCTCAACCTTCCCTGGTTGTAGAGGGGTTGGAAGCAGACGGCGGCGAAGGCGACGGTGAGGACGCGCCGGGTGAGGTGGTCCGCGGTGGGTCCGCGGCCGCGGGCGACGTGCGGTACGCAGCCGATGAGGGCCGCCGCCACGACGACGGCGACGATCTCGGGGGCACCGTGGTCGGTACGGTGTCCGGCGTTCTCGCCGAGCAGCGCGTACGCGAGGGCTCCCGCGGCCGCGAGGGGCGCCGCCTCCCGCTCCTCCGCCCCGCTCCAACGGGTCAGCTCCCCCACGGCGATCAGGATCCCGAAGGCGAGCGCGACACCTCGTTCGTCGAGACCCTGCCAGAGGACGGCGGCCAGCGAGCCCACCGCGAGGAGCAGGGCGACCGCGTGAACGAGGGTGAGGGTGACCGGAGCTCGCCCGCCGATCCCGTACCCGGGAATCTCCACCCCGACGACACTCATGAACGCCCCCGCCCACCGACGCCACCCACCGGCGGGTCACCCCCCATCGACTCCCGCCCCACGTCGGCCGACGGCCCGACGCCACCCATCCGCTCCCGCCCCACACCGGCCGACGGCCCCCCGGCCACCATCCGGTCCCGGTCCATACCGGTCAATGACCCGTCGGCGCCCGTCGGGCGGCCGTCCGTGCTCGTCGGGGAGCCGGTTTTGTTTGTCGGGTTCGTCTCTGTCCGACTGGAAACGGGCGGAGCGGGTGGGTAAACCGCCGCGGTCACCGCAGGATGCCACCCGTGTCGGTCCAGCGCGCGCACCAGGGCCCGTACCATCCCCGGATCGAACTGCGCCCCCGCACACCGCTCCAGCTCGGCCAGCGCCGCCCCCACCGGCCGGGCCCGCCGGTAGGACCGGGTCGACGTCATCGCGTCGAACGCGTCGGCGACGGCCACCACCCGCGCGAACTCCGGGATCTGCCGCCCCACCAGCCCGTACGGGTACCCGCTCCCGTCGATCCGCTCATGGTGGTGCAGGATCGCCGACCGCGCCTCTCCGAGAAAGCCGATGCCGCGCACCATCTCGTGCCCGTACTCGGGATGCAGCTCGATGATCCGCCGTTCCTCCGGCGTCAGCGGCCCGTCCTTGCGCAGGAGCCGCGTGGGGACGCCCAGCTTCCCCACGTCGTGCAGGATCCCGGCGAACCGCAGTACTTCCACACGCTCGTCGTCCATGCCCAGCTCACGGGCGATCATCATGGACGCCTGCCCGACCCGCTCACTGTGCCCGCGCGTGTACCCGTCCTTGATGTCGACGGCCTGCACGAGGGCCCGGATGGTGGCCTGGTGGGCGGCTCGTTCCCGGTGGTACTGGGCGAACGCCCAGCAGGACACGTACATCGGCAGCAGGACGAGCAGCGCGGCGACAGGACCGTACGGACTGCGCCACAGCACCGCCATCATCAGCCCGGCGAGCCCGTGCACGGCGACGGAGGCGAGGGAGCGCGAGAACAGCCCGCGCCAGGCGCCCCGCACCGGCACCCGCTCGGCCAGCGCCAGGATCCCGCCGTCGAGGGCGGTCAGCACCACGCAGAAAGTGAGCACCGCGGCCCCGGCGGGTACGAGCGCGCTCGGGAAGTGGGGCGCGGCGATCGCGTCCTGACCGCCCAGCGCCCAGTGCACCCGGGACGCCGCCCAGATCGCGACGGCGAGCTGGGCCGCGCGCCAGACCCGGCGCAGCCACCGCGGTCGCTGCTCCACGCGCGCGAGCAGCGCACCCGGCAGCGCCACGAGCGCGGCGGCGGGCGGCGGCAGCAGAAAGGCCCCGGCGAGCAGCACGGGGAGGAAGGTGCCCAGCCCCCTGGGGGCACTCCGCTCGGCGACGCGGGCGGCGGCGCCCTTGGGGCTGTGCGGGAAGGGGATCCGCTCGCAGCCCGCGTACAGCGCGGCGAGCAGGGCGACGATCCACCAGGAGGCGTGAACGGCCCGCGGTGGAGCCAGGCAGGCGAGGGCGGCAAGAACGACACAGACCACGTAGACACGGGCCCCCGTCGGAATCGACCCCATCGCCTCGTTCCCTCCCCCGGTCGCCCCCTGCCCCGGTCAGGCTCCGGAGCCTAGGGCGGTGGGGACGGTACGAGGGCGGCAATGGCCGAATCCGCGGGCTCGGAGCCCGCGGATTAGCACGTTCGGGTGATAACCGGACGATCTCCCCGGGGAGTTCAGGACTCCTGGGGTGTCGCGGCGACGTCGTGCTCGGGCACGGTCTGTCCGGAGCGGATCAGGTCGATACGGCCCATGACCTTGGCCCGCAGATCCGTCGGCACGTCGTCCTGTCCGCAGCACCGCTTGACCAGCTTCTTCACGGCCTGCTCGAGTCCGTACTTCTCGAGGCACGGGGAGCACTCCTCGAAGTGCACCTCGAACTTGGTGCAGTCCGCGTCCGGCATCTCATGGTCGAGGAACTCGTACAGGTGGTCGAGTACCTCACTGCAATCCGTCTCGTGCGGCTCTCCGCAGCTCATGAGCCCGAGCCTTTCGCTTCGTTCGACTCTCCGGCGCCGGCCGGGACCAGCCCGCGGTCACGGGCGTAGTCCTCGAGCATGCCGCGCAGCTGGCGACGGCCCCGGTGCAGCCGGGACATCACCGTACCGATGGGTGTCCCCATGATGTCCGCGATCTCCTTGTACGCAAAGCCCTCTACGTCAGCGAGATAAACCGCGATGCGGAATTCCTCGGGGATCGCCTGCAGCGCCGACTTGACGTCCGAGTCGGGCAGATGGTCGAGCGCCTGCGACTCCGCGGAGCGCAGACCGGTCGACGTGTGCGACTCGGCGCGTGCGAGCTGCCAGTCCTCGATCTCCTCGGCCGCGCTGCGCTGGGGTTCGCGCTGCTTCTTGCGGTACGAGTTGATGAAGGTGTTGGTGAGAATGCGATACAGCCAAGCCTTGAGGTTGGTGCCCTCGCGGAACTGGTGGAAGGACGCGTACGCCTTCGCGTACGTCTCCTGCACCAAGTCCTCGGCGTCGGCCGGGTTACGCGTCATGCGCAGGGCGGCCGAGTACATCTGGTCGAGGAATTCGAGCGCGTCCCGCTCGAAGCGCGCGGTGCGCTCGGCGGACGACTCCGTGCTCGTGCCCTGGCCCTCGGGCTGCTCCGCCTGGCCGTGATCGGTCCCTGCGTCGGTCCCAGTGACCGGACCCACCTCCTCCAGCGACGTGGCAGGACCGAAACCGGTCCCACTCGAATCGGAGGATAGACGAACATCCACACCCGCCGCCGCCCGAACGGGGGCGGTCTTCGCCGCATGCAGCACCGTCCAGTCCAGCTCAGGGCTGCTGCTGCGGTTCGGGCAGATGGTCGAACCCATGCGGCGGACTTCCTCTCGTTCGAACGGTTCAGCACACTCCGTGCTGTCTGATCGACACAACAGTGGCCCGCCGCTCGACATTCCCGGGCGTCACCCGAGTGACGCGATCCACCCCACGACGCCGTCGGTGACGATCTCCAGAGCCGCGTCCTGGTCGATCGATGCCCTCCCCCACGCTCGGCTTCGCTCGCGCGGGGGGACCCCCATCGGCACGGCGAAGCCGTGATCGCCGTACGGCACTTCGATCAGCTCGTACGAGCCCTTCGGGAACTCCTCCGGCTTGCCGAACGGGTCGTTGCCGCCCTGGACGACCAGGGTGGGCACCCCGGCGCCGAGGAGTTCGTCGGCGCGGGACTTCTCCGGCTTGCCGGGCGGGTGCAGCGGGAAACTGAGGGCGAGGACGGCGGTGGCGCCGAGTTCCGTCGCCGTACGACAGGCGACGCGGGCTCCGGCGCTGCGCCCGCCCGCGACCACCGGCAGTCCGGGCTTCGCGACCGCGGGCCACAGGCCCCGCCATCCCACGTCCAGGGTCTTTGGCGCGGGCGCCACCTTCTTCCCGGCCACCCGCCAGGGCTGCTCGACGAGCGCGACGCTCACGCCGTGCCCGGGCAGCACCGAGGCCAGCGCCTGGAGATCGCGCGCCTCGATACCGCCGCCGGCGCCGTGACTCACGGCGAGCACGAGGCGTGGCTTCTCGGCGCGGTGCCAGGTGACCCGGGCGGTACCGGCGTCCGTCTCGATCGTCTCGGTCGTCTCGATCGCTTCCATGATCTCCGTCACGTCAGACTTGCGTGAGCTCCGTCACGTCGGAGTTCCATGAGCTCCGCCACGTCAGAAAAGTGTGCCCTCTTCGGGGCCCTCCAGCTCCTTCAGCAGCTCCGGCCCGTTGTTGCGGACGCTGCTCACGGCCGTGGAGACGGGGTAGGCGCGCATCAGCCCGGCGGGCGGCGGCGCGAGCAGCTCGCGCAGGCCGTCGACGTCCGTACGGGCCGGGTCGAGCCAGGCGTCCCAGCGGTCCGGGGTGAGCATCAGGGGCATCCGGGGGTGGATGTCGGCGAGGGCGTACGGCCCGTCGGCCGGCGCGACCGCGAGCGGCGAGGTCTCCGCCTCGGTCGTGATCACCGAGCATGTCACCCACCAGGCCTGGGGGTGGTCGTCGGGGAGCGTCCTGTCGCGCCAGAACTCGTACAGCCCGGCCATCGCGAACACCGAGCCGTCGGCGGGGAGCACGAAGTAGGGCTGCTTGCGCGGCCGCTTCTTCTTGCCCTCGACCTCGAGATCGCGCTCGGCGGACCCGGTGACCCACTCGTAGTAGCCGTCGGCGGGGACGATGCAGCGCCGGGCGGCGAAGGCACGGCGGTACGAGGGCTTCTCGTGCACGGTCTCCGCGCGGGCGTTGATCATCCGGGCGCCGCCCTCGGGCGTCTTCGCCCAGGACGGGACGAGCCCCCACTTGAGCCTGCGCAGCTGGCGAACCGGCTTCGGGCTCTGCGCGTCCTTAAGTGGGCGGTCGAGGACGGCATACACCTCCTTGGTCGGAGCCACGTTGTAGTCGGGGTCCAGGGTCTCCTCGGGCTCCCACTTCTCGACCTCAAAGATTCCTGCGAGATCCTCGGGCCTACGACTCGCTGCATACCGTCCGCACATACGTGCCACACTGCCAGATTCCGCAACACCAGAGGGAGCCACCGCAGACAATGGACAGCACCGCATCCACCTCGCTGGCCTCGCTCTGGGACCAGGTCTCCGGCACCCAGCCGGACCCCGATCTGTGGGTGGTGATAGCCACCCTGGTCGCCGCTCTCGCGGTGATCGTCCCGCACGGCGTCTGGCGCGTCTCCCGCAACGCCATCACCATCGCGCACGAGGGCGGCCACGGGCTGGTGGCGCTGCTGACCGGGCGGAGCCTCAGCGGCATCCGGCTGCACTCCGACACCAGCGGCCTCACCGTCAGCCGCGGCAAGCCCACCGGTCTCGGCATGATCCTCACCGCGGCGGCCGGCTACACGGCTCCCCCGCTGCTCGGCCTCGGCGGCGCCGCGCTGCTGGGCCTGGGACGCATCACCCTGCTGCTGTGGCTGGCAACGGCTCTGCTCGTCGCGATGCTGGTGATGATCCGCAACGCCTACGGGGCGCTCACCGTGATCCTCACCGGCGGCATGTTCCTGCTGGTGTCCTGGCTCGCCGGACCCCAGGTGCAGGCGGCGTTCGCGTACGCCGTGGTGTGGTTCCTGCTGCTCGGCGGTGTCCGTCCGGCCTTCGAACTCCAGGCCAAGCGCAGCCGGGGCGGCGCCGGCGACTCCGACGCCGACCAGCTCTCCCGCCTCACCCACGTCCCGGCGGGTCTGTGGCTGTTCCTGTTCCACGCGGTGTCCCTGTGCTCGCTGCTGGGCGGTGGCCGCTGGCTGCTGGGGTACTGAGGCACCCCAGCAGCTTTCGATCACATTCCGTCACTTTTGATCAAGATCTCCCCCCACCCCCACCCACTAAAGTGGGCGCATGACCGCGAACCCCGCCCACACCGCCCTCTGGCCCGCCCCGCACGCGAGCGGAGCCGTCGACGCGACGGTCCACGTGCCGGGGTCCAAGTCGGTCACCAACCGTGCCCTGGTCCTCGCCGCGCTCGCCTCGGAGCCGGGCTGGCTGCGCCGCCCGCTGCGCTCCCGCGACACGCTGCTGATGGCGGGCGCGCTGCGCGCGATGGGCGTCGGTATCGAGGAGACGGTGGCGTCCAGCTCCACGGTCGCCGCGGGCCCGGACGCCTCCGGCGAGGCCTGGCGGGTCATCCCCTCGGGCCTGCAGGGCCCGGCCACGGTCGACGTCGGCAACGCCGGCACCGTGATGCGCTTCCTGCCCCCGGTCGCCGCCCTCGCGGACGGCCCCATCCGCTTCGACGGCGACCCCCGGTCGTACGAACGACCCCTGAACGGGGTGATCGACGCGCTGCGCCTGCTCGGCGCCCGCATCGACGACGACGGCCGCGGCGCGCTGCCGCTGACCGTGCACGGCGGCGGCGCCCTGGACGGCGGCCCGGTGGAGATCGACGCGTCCTCGTCGTCCCAGTTCGTGAGCGCCCTCCTGCTGTCCGGGCCGCGCTTCAACCAGGGGGTGGAGGTCCGCCACATCGGCTCGACGCTGCCCTCCATGCCGCACATCCGGATGACGGTCGACATGCTGCGCGCGGTCGGCGCACAGGTGGACACCCCGGAGTCGGGCGGCGAGCCCAACGTCTGGCGGGTCACGCCCGGCGCGCTGCTCGGCCGCGACCTGATCATCGAGCCGGACCTGTCGAACGCGCAGCCGTTCCTGGCGGCGGCCCTGGTGACCGGCGGCACGGTCGTCATCCCCGACTGGCCCGCGCGCACCACCCAGCCCGGTGACCGACTGCGGGAGATCTTCACCGAGATGGGCGGTTCCTGCGAACTGACCGACAGCGGTCTGGAGTTCACCGGTTCGGGTGCGATCCACGGCATCGACGTGGACCTGGGCGAGGTCGGCGAGCTGACCCCGGGCATCGCGGCGGTCGCGGCCCTCGCCGACGCCCCGTCCACCCTGCGCGGCGTGGCCCATCTGCGCCTGCACGAGACGGACCGGCTGGCCGCGCTCACCAAGGAGATCAACGAACTCGGCGGTGACGTCACCGAGACCGCCGACGGCCTGCACATCCGCCCGCGCCGACTGCACGGCGGCACCTTCCACACGTACGACGACCACCGCATGGCGACCGCCGGCGCGATCATCGGGCTGGCGGTGGAGGGCGTACAGATCGAGAACGTGGCGACGACGGCGAAGACCCTGCCGGACTTCCCCGATCTGTGGACCGGAATGCTCGGGAACTGACGGGCGGACCGGGATCATGCGCCGCTACGGCAAGCACACCGACGAGGACGACATCCGCCAGCGCCCCAACCGCAAGGGCAACCGTCCGCGTACGAACATCCGCCCCAAGCACGAGGAGGCGGTCGAGGGCATGGTCGTCACCGTCGACCGGGGCCGTCTGACCTGCCTCGTCGATGACCGCCTCGTGACGGCGATGAAGGCCCGCGAGCTGGGCCGCAAGGCCGCCGTCGTCGGTGACCGCGTCGCCATCGTCGGCGATCTGTCCGGCGAGAAGGACACCCTCGCCCGCATCGTCCGCATCGAGCCGCGCAGCTCGGTGCTGCGCCGCACGGCCGACGACGACGATCCCTACGAGCGCGTGGTCGTCGCCAACGCCGACCAACTCGCCATCGTCACCGCCCTCGCCGACCCCGAGCCGCGCCCGCGCCTGATCGACCGCTGCCTGGTCGCCGCGTACGACGCCGGCCTGGAGCCCCTGCTGGTGCTGACCAAGTCGGACCTCTCCCCGCCCGACGAACTCCTGGAGCTGTACGGGGCGTTGGGCGTCCCCTACGTCGTGACGAGCCGGGAGGAGCTGGAGAGCGGCGCGGCGGTCGACCGGGTGCGCAAGCAGTTGGACGGCAAGGTCACGGCGTTCGTCGGGCACTCCGGCGTGGGCAAGACGACCCTGGTCAACGCGCTGGTCTCGCAGGAGCGGCGGCGCAGCACCGGTCATGTGAACGCCGTCACGGGCCGCGGCCGTCACACCACGACCTCGGCGCGCGCGATCCCGTTGCCGGGCAGCGAGGGCTGGGTCATCGACACCCCCGGCGTGCGCTCCTTCGGCCTGCACCACGTCGACCCGTCCCGGGTCATCCACGCCTTCCCCGATCTCGAACCCGGTACCGAGGGCTGTCCGCGCGCGTGCAGCCACGACGAGCCGGACTGCGCGCTGGACCAGTGGGTGGCGGACGGTCACGCGGACCCGGCCCGGCTCTACTCCCTGCGCAGGCTGCTGGCCACGCGGGAACGTACCGAGGGTGACTGAGTCCCTCGAGCCCCCCCCCCTTGTGACCTCCGCGTTGTTTGCGTGGGCGGCCCGTCGGTAAGTGCTTAGCCGGTCGGTAAATGCATAATCGCACCAAGCCGGACCCAGGCCAGACGAAGCAGTCGACGTGCGGACACGGGAGGACGAGACATGGCGTGGCTGCTGGTCGTTGTGGCGGGACTGCTCGAGACCGGCTTCGCCGTCTGTCTGAAGCTCTCGCACGGCTTCACCAGACTCTGGCCGACGATCGCCTTCTGCGTGTTCGCGCTCGGCAGCTTCGGTCTGCTGACCCTCGCCCTGCGGAAGCTCGACGTCGGCCCGGCGTACGCGGTGTGGACCGGCATCGGTGCGGCGGGCACCGCCATCTACGGCATGGTCTTCCTCGGCGACCTGGTGTCGACGCTCAAGATCGTCTCCATCAGCTTCGTCATCATCGGCGTCATCGGCCTCCAGCTCTCGGGCTCCGCCCACTGAGGCGTCCCGCCCAGCCGCCGAGGCACCCCGGAAGACGTCACCTCAACTGCCGAGGCAACGCACCGCGCACCAGCTCCGTCACCCCACCCTCCCCCGGCGGAGCCGCCACACACGACAGCGACAACCGCACCACCAGCTCACAGGCCCCGGCCAACTCACCCACGTCCGCCCTCATCGCCCCGGGCCCGGACAACGCCGCGACGGCCCGATCCCGTACGAGGGCCACGAAGTCGGCCGGCGAGGGCAACGGACCGTCCGCCCTGCGCTGCGCGGGTACCACGGACGACGACGGCACCGCCGAGAGCGTGGGCGACGGCAGCCGCTCGCTCCAGCACCCGGTCAGCATGGCCCGTACGAGCGCGTTGCCCCGGGCCGCCGACATGGTCCACTCGGCGGTCGCGACCAGCCGCTCACACGCGTCCGCGTGGGCGGCCAGCGCGCGCTCGACACCGGCGAGATAGCCGTCGGCCTCCCGCCGTACGAGGGCGCGGGCCAGCCCTTTCTTGCTTCCGAACTCGTTGTAGAGCGTCTGGCGGGACACACCGGCCACGGCGGCGACGTCGACCATCCGCACCGTGGACCACGGGCGGTGTGCGAGCGCCGTATAGGCGGCATCCAGAAGGGATTCCCGCGCTGCAGGCATCTTTCGCCTCCCTGGGGGCGAGCGGGCGGCACTGCAGCTCAGATTTGACGCGTGCAGGGGCACTGTCAAGGGTTTGCGGCGGCGGCGAGGGGCGTACGTCGTCCCCCGCACGCCGCGATGATCAACCAGGCCGTACGACCCGCGCCCCGAGGCGCCCCGAGCCCCATGCCCGTGCCCGTGCCCGTGCCCGATGATCCCCCGGGCCGTATGGCTGTGGCGCGAGTGGGCCATATACGGTGCAGTCATGCCCGACTATCGCGATGACCTGCGCCTGGCCCATGTCCTGGCGGACGCCGCCGACGCGGCGACGATGGACCGGTTCAAGGCGCTCGACCTCAAGGTCGAGACCAAGCCGGACATGACGCCGGTGAGCGAGGCGGACAAGGCCGCCGAGGAGCTGATCCGGGGCCATCTCCAGCGGGCACGGCCGCGCGACGCGATCCTCGGCGAGGAGTACGGCATCGAGGGCACGGGTCCGCGCCGCTGGGTGATCGACCCGATCGACGGCACCAAGAACTACGTCCGCGGGGTGCCCGTCTGGGCCACGCTGATCTCCCTGATGGAGGCGGGCGAGGGCGGCTACCAGCCGGTGGTCGGGGTGGTCTCCGCGCCCGCGCTGGGCCGCCGCTGGTGGGCGGCGAAGGGGCACGGCGCGTTCACCGGCCGCAGCCTGTCCTCGGCCACCCGTCTGAAGGTGTCCCAGGTCTCGCGGATGGCCGACGCGTCCTTCGCGTACTCCTCGCTCTCCGGCTGGGAGGACCAGGGCCGCCTCGACGGGTTCCTGGACCTGACGAAGGCGGTCTGGCGCACGCGCGGGTACGGCGACTTCTGGCCGTACATGATGGTCGCGGAGGGCTCGGTGGACATCTGCGCGGAGCCCGAGCTGTCGCTGTGGGACATGGCGGCGAACGCAATCGTGGTGACCGAGGCGGGCGGATCCTTCACCGGCCTCGACGGCCGCCCGGGCCCGCACAGCGGCAACGCGGCCGCGTCGAACGGTACCCTCCACGACGAGCTGCTGGGTTATCTGAACCAGCGCTACTGAGCCGACGAGGCGCCGGGGCTTCTGAACCAGGCGGTGCTGAAGAGCCGATGGTGCGCCCTTGTGACCCATGGGCGCCCCCGAAACCATCGCACGCCCTCTTGTTGACCCTCCCTTTAACTGCGACCCTGAGAGTCCCCCCACTTGTGAACTTGTGAATCGCTTCTCTTGGCGCTTCACCAAGGAGGTGGCTCCAGCCCATGCTCGTCCGCGACGCCATGAGCACGGTGGTCCTGACCATCGGCCCGGCACACACTCTCCGCCAGGCGGCCTGCCTGATGTCCTCCCGCCGCGTAGGCGCGGCCGTCGTCCACGACGAGGACTCCTCCGGCCTCGGCATCCTCACCGAACGCGACATCCTCAACTCGATCGCCCTCGGGCAGAACCCGGACACCGAGACCGCAGGCACCCACACCACCACCGACGTCGTCTTCGCCGCTCCCGGCTGGACCCTGGAGGAGGCCGCGGCGGCAATGGCGCACGGTGGCTTCCGACACCTGATCGTGCTCGACGACCGAGGCCCGGTCGGCATCGTCTCGGTCCGCGACATCATCCGCTGCTGGGCTCCCAAGCGGCAGCGGGTGCCCGCGTAGACCCCCTCAGGCGCCGCTCCCGAGACACCGCTCCCGGGGTGCCGCTCCCGGGGCCGGGCCCGCACATGCCGACGGGCCGGACCCCTCATCACTCAGAGGGGATCCGGCCCACCGCCCACGACAAGCGATCCAGTGCTGGTTGTCAGCCGCGCAGGGCCTGGACCGCGGCCTCCAGCCGCTTGCCGAAGTCTTCGTCGGCCTGACGGAAGTTGTTGATCGCGCGCTCGGCGATGTCGTCACGGGAGACCTTGGCGATGAAACCCGCCAGGTTCGCGATCAGCCGCCCCTGCTCGTCCTCCGACATCAAGCGGTACAGGTTGCCCGCCTGCACGAAGTCGTCGTCCTCGGAGTGGGACGGCGCCTCGGCCTCACCGGTGTGGCCGGTCACCGCGATCGGCTGCCACAGCGGCCGGTCTGTCTGGAACGGGCCGCCGAAGCTGTTCGGCTCGTAGTTCTTCGCGCCCTTGTGACGACCGTCGTACAGGGAGCCGTCACGGGAGTTGGTGCGCGCCACGGTGGCGTGCGGGCGGTTCACCGGCAGGTGGTCGGCGTTGATACCGACGCGGTAGCGGTGCGCGTCTCCGTACGCGAAGAGCCGCCCTTGGAGCATCTTGTCGGGCGAGGGCCCGATGCCCGGCACGAAGTGTGCCGGCGAGAAGATGCTCTGCTCGACCTCGGCGAAGACGTTCTCCGGGTTGCGGTTGAGCTCCAGCTTGCCGATCTCGATCGGCGGGTAGTCCTCGTGCGGCCACACCTTGGTGAGGTCGAACGGGTTGAAGCGGTAGTCGGCCGCCTCGGCCGCCGGCATGATCTGCACCTGCACGGTCCAGGACGGGAACTCACCGCGCTCGATGGCCTCGCGCAGGTCGCGCTGGTGGGAGTCCGGGTCCTCACCGGCGAGCTTGCCCGCCTCTTCCGCGGTGAGGTTCTTGATGCCCTGGTCGGTCTTGAAGTGGTACTTGACCCAGAAGACCTCGCCGGCCTCGTTGTTCCACTGGTACGTGTGCGAGCCGTACCCGTTGAGATGCCGGTAGGAGGCCGGAATCCCCCGGTCACCGAAGAGCCAGGTCACCTGATGCGTGCTCTCGGGGCTGAGGCCCCAGAAATCCCACACATTGTCAGCCTCCTGCGAACCGGTGTACGGGTCGCGCTTCTGCGTGTGGATGAAGTCGGGGAACTTGATGGCGTCCTTGATGAAGAACACCGGGGTGTTGTTGCCGACGAGGTCGTAGTTGCCCTCCTCGGTGTAGAACTTCAGCGCGAAGCCGCGGGGGTCACGGACCGCGTCCGCGGAACCGAGGTTGCCGGCCACCGTCGAGAACCGCAGGAAGGTCTCGGTCTGCTTGCCCACCTCGGAGAGGAACCCGGCACGGGTGTACCGGGTGACATCCGCGGTGACCGTGAAGGTGCCGTAGGCGGCGGCGCCACGGGCGTGCACGACGCGCTCCGGGATGCGCTCGCGGTTGAAGTGGGCGAGCTTCTCGAGAAGCAGCTGGTCCTGAACGAGCACCGGGCCACCGACGCCCGCGGTCTCGCTGTTCTGGTTGTCGGCCACCGGCGCGCCGGCCTCCGTCGTAAGCGGTCCCTGCGTCACGTACGCCTCCTGCGTCATTCCGGACCGGTCCTACCCGGCCCTGCCCCCCTGGCCAATATCGAACCCGATCCTACAATGGACAATGTCTAAGTCAAGCACCAATCCAAATTCACACCTATTCAGGATCTGGTCCCCATGCTGTTAAGGTGGCCTGTATGAGTGACCTGTTGGAACGACTGCGCGGACGCGGATGGCGAATGACCGCGCAGCGGCGTGTCGTGGCCGAGGTCCTCGACGGCGATCACGTCCATCTGACGGCCGACGAGGTCCATGCGCGGGCCGTCGCCAAGCTGCCCGAGATCTCCCGGGCGACCGTCTACAACACGTTGGGCGAGCTGGTCTCGCTCGGTGAGGTGCTGGAAGTCGCGACGGACAAGCGCGCCAAGCGCTACGACCCGAACGCGCACCGTCCGCACCACCACCTGGTCTGCGCCCAGTGCGGCTCGATCCGCGACGTCCACCCGAGCGGCAACCCGCTCGCCGACCTCCCCGACTCGGAGCGCTTCGGCTTCACGGTCTCGGGTGTAGAGGTGACCTACCGGGGCCTGTGCCCCAACTGCGCGTCAGCCTGACCTAACCTGAGCACCCGAAGCCCCGGCGTCCACGTGAACGCCGGGGCTTCGTACTACCGGTTCCCGAAAACGCCGAAGGGCCCAGATCTCAATGATCTGGGCCCTTCGCCTTCAAGTAGCGGGGACAGGATTTGAACCTGCGACCTCTGGGTTATGAGCCCAGCGAGCTACCGAGCTGCTCCACCCCGCGTCGATGAACTGAACACTACGTCACCCGGCTGGACCAGCGCAAATCACATAGCTCCCACCCCTCCGACACCTACCTGCGGAGCCTTGCGGGGGCTGGGGCGGAGCCCCGCAGGGGTGCGGGGGGCGGAGCCCCGCAGGGGTGCAGGGGCGCAGCCCCACAGGGGTGCAGGGGCGCAGCCCCACAGGGGTGCAGGGGCGCAGCCCCACAGGGGTGCAGGGGCGCAGCCCCGCAGGGGTGCAGGGGCGCAGCCCCGCAGGGGTGCAGGGGCGCAGCCCCCGCAGGGGTGCAGGGGCGCAGCCCCACAGGGGTGCAGGGGCGCAGCCCCACAGGGGTGCAGGGGCGCAGCCCCACAGGGGTGCAGGGGCGCAGCCCCGCAGGGGTGCAGGGGCGCAGCCCCGCAGGGGTGCAGGGGCGCAGCCCCCGGGGATGGGACGGGTAGGGGCGGCGGAGGCGAGGACAGGTCGAGGCCAGCCCCCACCACCCACCATCACAAGCTCACGCAGACAACTCCTGCCGCAACGCATCCCGCAACCGAGCCGCCCGCTCAGCCACCTCCGCAGGCCCCAGCGCAACCGCCCGATCAGCCCACCGCTGCCCCTCCGCAAGCTCCCCCCGTCGCGCATACACGAGCGCAAGCCGAAGCGCCGCCCGCCCATGCCCCGCATCCGCCGCCCGCGTCCACCACAACGCGGCCTCCGGCTCGCTCCCCTCCCGAGCCAGCAGCAGCCCCAGATTGAAGGCCCCGTTCCGAGACCCGGCCTCCGCGGCCGACCGGTACCACCGAGCCGCCTCCACCACATCGCCCCGAGCCGCCGCGAGCATCCCGACCCGCACCTGCGCCCGCCGATGCCCCTGGGAGGCAGCCCGCTCGTACCACTCCTCGCACTCACTCTTCTCCTGCGCCGGCTCCCCGAGCTCATGCGCGGGCGCCGGCGGCCGCCGAGCGTCGAGCACGGCGGCCAGCCGGTACGCGGCCTCCGCGCTGCCGCCCCCCGCCGCACACCTCAGATGCCGCTCCGCCTCCAGCTCGTTCCCGTCCCGCAACCGCGCGATCCCGACCTGCAGCGCCGCCTCGGTGTGCCCGGCGGCAGCCGCCCGCTCGTACCACCGCAGCGCCGCCTCCTCGTCGTCCTCAGTCCCCCGCCCCGCATGCAGGATCCCGAGATTGAACGCGGCGTCCACGCTCCCGGCCTCCGCGGCCTTGGAGAACCACGGCTCGGCCCCGGCCGAGTCCCCGACCTGAAGCAGCAGGATCGCCAGCGCGTTCGCGGCCTCACGGTGCCCCGCGTACGCGGCCCGCCGATACCACTGCTCGGCTTGCGCGGTCCGCCCCTGCTCGGCGCAGAGCAGCCCGAGGTTGTACGCGCCGTTCACATCACCGGCGTCCATGGCAGCCCGGTACCACCGCTCCGCGGTCTGCGTCTCACCGCGCTCGGCGTGCAGCGCCCCCAATGCGTTCGCGGCGTTCCCGTCCCCGTCCTGGGCGGCCCGCAGCCACCACACGGCCGCGCTCTCCGTGTCCCCCGCGTCCCGCAGCAGGAACCCGAGCGCGCAGGCGGCCCGTGCCTCTCCGTCCTTGGCGGACGTCAGATACCAGCGCCCGGCCTCCTTGAGGTGCCCCCGCTTCTCCAGGATCGCCCCGAGGTGCAGCGCGGCCCGCCGGTGCCCTCGCGCGGCGGCCTGTCGGTACCACTGCTCGGCCTCTTCACCGGCGGCTCCTATGACCCCGATGACACCGTTGTCGCCCCTGCCCGCGTCCGCGGCTTTGCGGTCGAGCCTGCGCGCAAGCCGGTACGCGGCCTCGCGGTGCCCCCGCTCGGCGGCCGCCCGCATCCACTGCTCGGCGCCGACGTCACTGCGGTGCTCCAGCAGATCGGCGAGCGCGTACGCCCCGAGGGCATGCCCCTGCTCGGCGGACTGGCGCAGCCAGTACTCGGCGGCGGGCTCGTCGCCCCGCTCCCGGTGATAGCGCCCGAGCGCGTGCGCGGCGGCCGCGGACCCGGCGACGGCGGCGATCCGCCACCACCCGGCGGCCTCGTCGGCGTACCCGCGCTGGTGCAGGAGGACACCAAGGTTGTTGGCGGCTGCGCGGTCACCGGCAGCGGTGGCCGCGCGCAACTGAGGCTCGGCTCCGTCGAGATCACCGCGGCGCAGCAGCATCGCTCCGAGGACGCTCATCGCCTCGGTGTCGCCGGCCTCGGCGGCGAGCCGCTGACGTGCTTCCTCCGCAGCCTCGCCGGTTTCGTCCCGGTCTGAAGACTGCACAAAACGCCCTGTCTCCAACAGAGTTGCCTTGTCCCCCATAACGTCCATCGTCGCACCACCTGCAACCTGCGTACACCTGGTATACCGCAGTCAGTGAGGTCACTTCAGCGTTTTGTCGACATGCCCACAGAGAGACAAGTCAAACACAGTTTTCCCAACTCCCCACGGATGGCGCAGTCTTCGGCGCGTCGCCCATGGTGGCCGCACGCACCCCACGCACGCGTCCTTCTCGGGTCGTCATACGGGTGCAGTACACGTGTGCGCACACAGCGAAGGCCCGGATCCTGTGAGGATCCGGGCCTTCGCTTTCCAGTAGCGGGGACAGGATTTGAACCTGCGACCTCTGGGTTATGAGCCCAGCGAGCTACCGAGCTGCTCCACCCCGCGTCGTTGTGTTGCAACCGTACCACGGCGCGGAGGTGGGCTCTGACCAGCGGCTGATCCCGGAACCGGACCAGCCGCCGGACCACCCGTCGGGTCAGCCGCCGCCCGAGCTCGTACCACCACTGGGGCTGCTGCTCGGACTACTGCTCGGGCTACTGCTAGGACTGCTGCCGCCACTTGGACTCGGACTACTGCTCGGACTGCTGCCCTTGTCGCTGCTCTTGCTGCCGCCGCTGCCAGTGCCGGTGCTCTTGTCCGCCTTGGTCTGAGCGTCCTCGGCCCGCTTCAGCGCGTCCTGAAGATCCTTCTGCGCCTGGCCGTACGCCGTCCAGTCACCCTTCTTGAGGGCGTCCTGCCCCTGGTCGAAGGCCTTCTGTGCATCGTTGAGCGCCTGCTGGACCGTCGGGTTGCTCGATGTCGGCGGTGGGGTGTTCCCCGTGTCTGCCGGTGGACTGGTCGTACTGTCCGTTCCGAAGATCTTGTTGAGCGCCTGGTCGAGCGTGTCCTCGAAGGCGGTGTTGCCTCCGTAGGTCACCAACACCTTGCGCAACAAGGGGTACTTGAGGTCGCCACCGCGTACATAGACGGGCTCCACGTAGAGCAGTCCTCCGTCGAGCGGAACCGTCAACAGATTGCCGTACTCGACTTCCGAGTCCCCACCCTTCAGAAGTCTGATCGACTCGGCGATGTCCTGTTGGGAGTTGAACTGGCTCTGGACCTGTTTGGGTCCGTCGACGGGTTCGCTCGTCGGCAGTTTCAGGATTCTGATCTTGCCGTAGTCACTGGTGCCCGCCTCGGAGTCGACCGACATGAAGGCGCTCAGGTTGTCCCGGCCGTTCGGAGTGAACGTCGTCGTCAGCGAGAACGTCTGCGCGTTCTGGTCGGGCATCTGCATGCTCAGGTAGTACGGCGGCACCGCGTTGCCCGACTTGTTGGTCGGGTCGTCGGGGACCTGCCACACCTCACTGCCGCTGAGGAACGTCTGCGCGTCCTTCACGTGGTAGCGGGTGAGCAGCTCGCGCTGGACCTTGAACAGGTCCTGCGGGTAGCGCAGATGGTCCATGAGCGACTGCGAGATGGCCGTCTTCGGCTCCACCGTGTTCGGGAACGCCTTCATCCAGGTCTTGAGGACCGGGTCCTTGGTGTCCCACTGGTAGAGCTTGACCTCGCCGGTGTACGCGTCGACGGTCGCCTTCACCGAGTTGCGGATGTAGTTGACCTGGTTCTGCTGGGCCACCACCGCACGCTGATTGTTGGTCGCGGTGAGTGAGTCCGCCGTCGTGTCGCCCAGGGTGGTGCGCGAGGCGTACGGGTAGCCGTTGGTCGTGGTGTAGGCGTCGACGATCCACTGGATCTTGCCGTCGACCACGGCCGGGTAGGCGTCACCGTCGATGGTCAGCCAGGGGGCCACCGCCTCGACGCGGTCCTTGGGAGTGCGGTTGTAGAGGATCCGGGAACCCTCGCCGATCGCGCCCGAGTAGAGGATCTGCGGCTCGCCAAACGCCACGGCGTACGCGGCCCGGTTGACCGGGCTGGAGAGGCTGACCCCGCTCTCGCCCTTGTAGCTGGTGGTCTTCTCACCGCTGTCGTCGGAGTAGTCGATCTCCTTCTGGGGACCGCCGACGATCGAGTACTGCGTGGTCTTCTCGCCGTAGTAGACCCGCTGCTCGTACGTCCCCAGGTCGCCCTTGGACGGCAGGTCGGACTCGGTGAAGACGGGCCGGCCGCGGGAGGTCGCGGCGGTGCCCTTCGCGGCGACCACACCGTATCCGTGCGTGTAGCGGAAGTGGTCGTTGATCCAGTTGTTCTTCGGAATGCCGTCCAGGTTCAGCTCGCGCAGACCGATGACCGTGTCCTGGTCCTTGCCGTCCTTGCTGTACCGGTCGACATCCAGGTTGGTCGGGAACGCGTAGTAGTTCTTCATCTGCTGCAGCTGCTGGAACGTCGGCGAGACGATGTTCGGGTCCAGCAGACGGATGCTCGCCGTGGTGTCGGCGTCGTCGCGCTGCTTGGTCTTGTCCTTGGTGTCGCTCTTGCCCGCGTACTCCGAGACCTGGGTGCCGTCGATGCCGTAGGCCTCGCGGGTCGCCTTCAGGTTCTTCTCGACGTACGGCGCTTCCTTGGCCTGCTCGTTCGGCTGGACCTGGAACTTCTGGACGATCGCCGGGTAGAGACCGCCGATGAGGATCGCCGAGAGCACCATCAGGCCGAAGCCGATGACGGGCAGCTGCCAGGTGCGCCGCCACAGGGTGGCGAAGAACAGCAGCGCGCAGATGACGGCGATGCAGAACAGGATCGTCTTGGCGGGCAGATACGCGTTGGCGTCGACGTACCTGAGACCCGTCCAGTTGCCGGTCGCCTTGAAGTCGCTGGACTTCACGGCCAGTCCGTAGCGGTCGAGCCAGTAGGCGACCGCCTTCAGGGCGACGAAGATGCCCAGCAGCACCGACAGGTGCCCGGTGGCCGCGGCCGTGGCGCGCGCGCCCGGGGAGGTGACCCTGAGCCCTCCGTAGAGGTAGTGCGTGAGCGCGGCGGCGATCAGCGAGAGCACGGCGGCAGCGAAGCCGAAGCCGAGCAGGAAGCGGTACCAGGGCAGGTCGAAGGCATAGAAGGAGACGTCGAGGTGGAACTGGGGGTCCTTCTGGTGGAAGGGGACCCCGTTCACCCACATCAGCCACGTACGCCACTGGCCCGACGCCGACGCGCCGGCGATCAGCCCCACCAGGGAGGTGATGCCGAGCAGCAGCCACCTCTTGTAGGGCGCGATCCCCATCCGGTACCGGTCGAGGCTCTGCTGCTCCATCGACATCGCGCTCAGCGGCGGTCGCAGCCGGTGCGCCAGCCAGATGTTCACGCCGACCGAGGCCGCCATGATCAGGCCGAAGACGAAGAAGAGCCCGATCTTGGTCCACAGGGTGGTCGTGAAGACGGACGAGTAGTGAACCGACCGGTACCAGAGCCAGTCCGTCCAGAACCCCGCGAACATGACGAACGCCATGGCCAGCACAGCCAGCACGCCCAGTGTCATGAGCAGGGTCCGGGCACGCCGGGACGGTCGGCCCACTCTGATCCGTGGCCCCGTCGGGCCTCCGCCGCGGTCCGGCATCTGGAAAGCCAAGGTGCGCACCTCGAAGTTCGCTGTCGATCCGTCAGGTCCCCGCGAACGCGGACCATCCGTCAGGCTCCGTGATCGTGGGGCCTCATCTATGCAACTTACTCACGCTTTACTCGGTTCCCGGATCCGGGTACGAACGAGGCAGGATTGTGACCATGTCCAACACTCCCATGGCAGCGAGCCCGCTCACCCGGGCCGTACTCGAGATCGACGAGTACGCCTCCGGCCTCGGCTGGGACCAGCCCGCTCGCCTCTTCGCCCTCGTAGACACCGCGCGGCTGCGGGCCCAGGAGCCCGGCCTCGCGGCCCAGCTCGGCCTGCAGGACGCGCCCGAGACCACCGGCCTCACCCCCATCGAGCAGGACGAGATCCCTGCAGACAAGCCGCTGGACGAGTTCCTCGGCACCATCGCCTGGCCCGACGCCGTGGTCGGCTGCGCCCTCACCGTGGAGCGGCTGATGCTGCCGCCGTCCGCGGAGGCCTCCGTCCCGGAGGGCCTGAGCGACAAGAAGCTCGCCAAGTGGGTCGCCGATCACCCGGACCGCCAGGAGGTCCGCATGACGGTCGGCGTCCTGCGTGACGGCACCCGCGACTCGGCGCTGCGTCTGCGCGAGAAGGACGCGCCGACCGAGGTCCTCACGGGCGCGGGCCTGGTGCCGGGCCTCGCGGAGGCCCTGTCGGCGACGTTCGCGGACTGACGTCCTCGTGTACGTGGATGGGGGCGCCCCGGACTTCCGGGGCGCCCCCATCACGACGTACGGCCCACGCCTTGCGCCGTTGGTCCGTCCCTCAGCCCTTGGCGGTGCACTTCGGCAGGTCGGCGGTCTTGCCGGAGCTGATGTCCTTCAGGGCGTTCATCGCGTCGTCGATGGTGTTGACCTTGACGAGGGTGAGCCCCTGGGGGGTGTCCTTGGCGGCGGCCGCGCAGTTGTCCTTGGGCGTCATGAAGTACTGGGCGCCCTTCTCGCGCGCACCGATCGTCTTCAGCTCGATGCCGCCGATCGGACCGACGGTCCCGTTGTCGTCGATGGTGCCGGTGCCGGCCACGAACTTGCCGCCGGTGAGGTTGCCCGGGGTCAGCTTGTCCACGATGCCGAGCGCGAACATCAGCCCGGCGCTGGGACCGCCGACGTCGGCGAGCTTGATGTCGATGCTGAAGGGGAACGTGTGATCGGTCCCGGCCGAGATGCCGACGATGGCGCGGGACGCGCCGCTGTCGCTGGACTTCGCCGTGGTGATGGTCACATCCGTGGTCGCGGTGGCCGTCTTGCCCGCCTTCTCGGCGGCGGCCTGCTCCTTGGCGGGCACCACCGTGAAGACGACCTTCTCGCCGGGCTTGTGCTTGGTGACCAGCTTGGCGACGTCGTCGGGCGCCTTGACGGCCGTACCGTCGACGCTCTTGATGACGTCACCGGCGTGCAGCCGCCCCTCGGCCGGGGAGTCCTTGACGACGGTCGACACGATCACCCAGGACTTCACCGGGACGCCCAGCTCCTTCAGGGCGGCCACCTTGGCGCTCTCCTGGGACTGGCTGAACTCCTCGGCGTTCTCCTGCGTCGACTGCTGCTCGGTCTTTCCGTCCGGGTAGAGGGTGTCGTGCGGCACGACCTTGTTGTCATGCGCGAGCCACCCGTAAACGGCCTCTACAAGGTTCATGTTGTAGTCGGCGCTGGTGACCCGGACAGTGGTCATGTTCAGGTGCCCGGTGGTCGGGTACGTCTTGTGCCCGGAGATCTGCAGCACCGGCTCGCCGTCGTGGTCGCCCAGCGTGTTCACCGTCGGCCCCGGTGACATCTCCGAGTACGGCACTTTGATGAACACTCCCGCGCACAGGAGCGCGATCAGGATCAGAGTGGAGGCGAGCATCGTCGCGGTGCGGCGTGGCATGTCACGACAGTACGGGACGGTGCTGTCAGCGCACTGTCCGGGCCGTCCGTACGGGGCCGGGGCGGCCCCTCAGGGCCCCGGCCTCAGACCGCGTCGGAGTGCGACTTCTCCCCGCCACCGGGCCGCACCATGACGGCCTCGGACCGCTCCATGGCCGCGCGGAAGCGCGCGTACCCCTCGAGCTCGATGCCGTCTCCCGCCGTCTTGCGGTTCCGGCCGGCCCAACTGCCCCACAGTCCTGCACCGATCGCGGCCAAAAGCGGAATCAGCAACCAGGCGAGCGACGCCATGCCGACCTCCCAACCCCACAAGCGACCGCAACTGACTGATCAGCAGATTAACCATCCGCCTTGTTAACGCTCACGCCCGGGGGTCGGTTACGCAACCGGAGCAAAGGTGAGAACTCGGTGAGGCCGGACTCACACGTCCGGCCGACTCCCTCAACAGGCTCCAACCCGCCCTCCCGTCGCCCGACCACCACCCCTCAACGACGGCGCTACGCGCCGACCCACTCCTCGGTGCCATCGGAGAACTTCTGATGCTTCCAGATGGGCACCTCGTGCTTGAGGTCGTCGATCAGCTTGCGACACGCCTCGAAGGCCTCCCCGCGGTGCGGACACGACACCGCGACGATCACCGCGAGATCACCGACGGCCAGGTCACCGACCCGGTGCACGGCGGCCAGCGCCCGCACCGGATACTCGGCGACCACCTTCTCGGCGATCCGCCGCATCTCGGCCTCCGCACTGGGATGACACGAATACCCCAGCCCGTCGACGTCGGCACCACCGTCGTGATTGCGCACGGTCCCCACGAAGAGCGCGGTCCCCCCGGCGGCGTCGTCCCCGACGGCCCGGAAGACCTCGTCCAAGGAGAGCGGCTCGTCCCGGATGGCCAACAACCGAATCGGATCCTGCGCGCCCTGCTCACCTGGATGCTCAAAAGTAGGTGCCATACGCCCATCGTGCCGCACCCCACGGCACCCACGAAATACGCCGATCATCCCGCACACGCGCGTGACCTTTCGGAGCCTCCTACGGAAGGCCGAAAGCCGTTCAGGCCGATGCGGGGGTCTGGGAGCGGAGCCCCCAGGACAGAGGCACCCGCACCCGCACGTACCCGCTGAAAACTCAGATCCGCCGCCGCGCCTTCCGAGCCCGCCGAACCAACGCAGCCGTACCCAGAAGAGCGACCGTCGCCCCCGCGGCCCCCGCCGCCGTCGCGTCCTTCCGCCCCAGCCGCCGCCCAGCCACCGTGTGCCGCCCGGCAACCTCCTCCAGCAGCTCCGCGAGAACCTCCTCATTGGTCCACTGCGGCCGCCACCCGGCGTCATGCATCTGGCTCCCACTCACCACCCAGGGGTACATCGTGTACGCAAGATCCCCGGCGGGCGAAGGAGTGAGCCCAATCCGGTGAAGTCGCGCGGCGGCCCCCAACGCGACGGCGGACGGCAGTTCCATCCGCCGGATCCCGCTGAGCTCCTCGACCTCCTCCTGCTCCAGCCACCCGTCACACCCGACGGCCAGCTCGCCCTCCACCTTCTCCAGGACGGCGTACTCCAGAGCACTGCACAGATCCTCGACGTGGCAGAACTGCCAGGCAGGCCGTGACCCCGCCACGACAAGCAGCCGAGGAGACTCGAAGTACCTGGTCAGCGCGGTGTCGGTACCACCACCGACCAGGACCCCCGGCCGTACGACGGTGACATTGAGCCCCGGATGCGCGCGCGGCGCCCGCCGGGCGAGCCGCTCGATCTCCAGCAGGTCCCCGACCCCCGTGGCCTCGGCGGTCGCCCGCAGTTCGGCGTCTTCGGAGAGCGGCAGTTCGTTGTCCGGCAGCGCCCCGTAGACCATCGCGGAGGTGCACAGCACGACCCGGTGCACCCCGGCCGCGGCGGCGGCCGTCAGCACGGTCTGCGTCCCCCGGACGTTGTACGCCGTGCGCGCCGCCGCGTCCGTCTCCAGGTCGAGGTCGAGCGCGAGATGCACCACGACGTCCGCCCCGCGCAGCTTCTCGGCGATCGCGGGGTCCCGGACGTCAAGAATCTGCCACTGGGCACCCTCGCACTCGCCACGACGCTCGTCGATGGCGATGACCTGCTTGATCTCCTCGCTGGCGGCAAGCCGCTCGGTCAGCATCGCGCCCACGCCGGACGCGGCGCCGGTGACCGCGACGACGGGCCCGCGCAAGGGCGAGCTGGTTGAGTGGTTTCGCGCTGCGCGAACCTGTGGATCTGGGGAACTCACCGGGCGTCTCCAGCGGTTGTCTTCAGTAACGGACGCGCGTGACGCGTCCGTACCAGGTGGCATCCATCCTGCCGCAGGCCGAGAGTCGGCGAAGCACCGAGGCCCGATCGGGCTCGGGTGTCTACGCTGGGTGGTGTTGTCGGGCAGCCGCCGTCGGAACGAACCGGCGGCCTTACCAGCCGAGGAATCCCGTGAGTGACACCCCATTCGGATTCGGCCTTCCGCCGGAGGAGCCGGAGAACGGCGACGAGGGCAAGGAGAAGGACCAGCAGAGCGGCGGTGGTCAGGGACCGTTCGGTTTCGGACTGCCCGGAGCCGGAGGCCCCGGCGCCGACAATCCGCTCGCAGCGATGTTCGGTTCCATGAACCCCAACGACCTGGGGGCCGCGTTCCAGCAGCTGGGCCAGATGCTCTCGTACGAGGGCGGCCCGGTGAACTGGGACATGGCCAAGCAGATCGCCCGCCAGACGGTCTCCCAGGGCACTTCTGACGGCACCAAGGACGCGAGCGTCGGCCCCGCCGAGCGCACCGCGGTTCAGGATGCCGTACGCCTGGCCGACCTGTGGCTGGACGACGCGACGTCCCTGCCGTCCGGCGCCGCCTCCGCCGTGGCCTGGAGCCGAGCGGAGTGGGTCGAGGCGACCCTTCCCGTGTGGAAGGAGCTCGTCGACCCGGTCGCCGAGCGGGTCGGCGCGGCCATGGGCGATGTCCTGCCGGAGGAGATGCAGGCCATGGCGGGCCCGCTCATCGGCATGATGCGCTCCATGGGCGGCGCCATGTTCGGTACACAGATCGGGCAGGCCGTCGGCGTACTCGCGGGCGAGGTCGTTGGCTCGACCGACATCGGGCTGCCGCTCGGCCCGGCTGGCAAGGCCGCGCTGCTGCCGCTGAACATCGCGTCGTTCGGCAAGGACCTGGGCATCCCCCTGGAGGAGGTGCGGCTCTACCTCGCCCTGCGTGAGGCCGCCCACCAGCGTCTCTTCTCGCACGTACCGTGGCTGCGCTCGCACCTGTTCGGCGCGGTCGAGGGCTACGCGCGCGGGATCAAGGTCGACACGGCCAAGCTGGAGGACGTGGTCGGCCAGCTCGACCCTCAGAACCCGGAGCAGCTGCAGGACGCCCTCCAGCAGGGCATGTTCCAGCCGGAGGACACGCCGGAGCAGAAGGTCGCGCTGGCCCGTCTGGAGACGGCGCTCGCGCTCGTCGAGGGCTGGGTGGACGCGGTCGTGCACGCGGCCGCGAAGCCGCGTCTGTCCTCCGCGGACGCGCTGCGCGAGACGCTGCGCCGCCGCCGTGCCACGGGCGGACCCGCCGAGCAGACGTTCGCCACACTGATCGGACTGGAGCTGCGCCCGCGTCGGCTGCGGGACGCCTCGCGCCTGTGGGCCTCGCTCACCGACGCGCGCGGTGTCGACGGCCGCGACGGCCTGTGGGCCCACCCGGACATGCTGCCGACCGCGTCCGACCTCGACGACCCGGACGGCTTCGTGCACCGTGAGCAGCTGGACTTCTCCGAGCTCGACAAGATGCTCGGCGAGGCGGCGAGCGGCTCCGCCGACAAGCCGAACCTGAAGAAGGACGACGCTCCCAAGGACGACGACAAGGGCGACGGCACCGAGTGACCCTCCACGACGACGTGGTCCTCGTACTGAAGAAGTACGAGGACCAGGAAGAGCTGCGCCAGGTCTACCTGGACCATCTGTCCGAGCACTCCGACGGCATGTGGAAGTCCTGTACGGCGGGGCACGTCACGGCGAGCGCGCTGGTCATCGACCCCGCTCGCGGCCGCGTCCTGCTGACACTGCACCGCAAACTGCGGATGTGGCTGCAGATGGGCGGGCACTGTGAGCCGGGCGATCCGACGCTGGAGGCGGCCGCCCTGCGGGAGGCGACCGAGGAGTCGGGGATCGAGGGTCTGACCCTGCTGCCGGGCGGCCCCGTGACGCTGGACCGGCATGCCATCCCGGCGCCCTGCAACTGGCACCTGGACGTCCAGTACGCCGCGCTCGCCCCGGCCGAGGCCCTGGCGGCGATCAGCGAGGAGTCCCTGGACCTGCGCTGGTTCCCCTACGAGGAGGTGGCGGACGTGGCGGACGCCTCGGTCGTACGGCTCCTGGAAGCAACCCGCGCACGGCTCTCGGCCTGAGGCATGCGTAAGGGGCGACCGCCATTGCGATCGCCCCTTACGTTTGTTTCCCGGACCGTCACCCGGTCACCTGACCGTCGCACGACCGACTGACCGTAGGCCGGTCAGCTCCAGACGTTGCCCTGGTTCTGCGCCCGGGCCCCCTGCTGCCCCATGCCGTACTGGGCACGCAGCCCCTGGCCGATCACCGCGTTCTGCGGCGGCAGCAGCTCGCTGGGCTGGACGAGCGCGAAGCCCTGGCCCAGGAAACTGAGCTCCCACCCCTCACCGGTGTTGCCGCGGCGCCGCCACACCCCGGAGGAGTGCGTCTGGGCCTGCATCTGGACGCGCAGGCCGGTGGACCAGGCGACGATCGCGTCGGCGTCACAGTTGACGTACTTGTCCGGCGTGACCTGCATCATCAGCGGCATCCCCGAGGTCATCAGGGCGACCTTGCCACGGCCGGTGATGTTGAGCTGGTACTTGCCGGAGCCGGAGATGCCGTACTGGCTGTCCACGGCGATGACCTCGTGGTGCAGCGAGGAGTCCATCGCCAGGACGTAGCTGCTGTCGACGGTCAGACCGTCCTGCTCCACGTCGACCACGTGCACGTGCTGGGCGAGATTGGCCAGATAGACCGTCCCCTGCCCGTGGCACCGCATCAGGTCGAGGCCCTCACCGGTGTACGCACGCGCACGGTGCTGGCTGTTGTTCTGGTACTCGGCGTCGAACTCCACGAGCCCCTGGTACGCGACCATGGTCCCCTTGCGAGCGAGGATGTCGTCGTGGCCCTCCATGACGACCCGCAGCATCTGCGAGTTCTGCAGGCTGTAGCGCTCCTGGGTCTGCTGCTCGTTGTAGCCGAAAAGCGGGCTCTGCATGATGTCGTGCTCCCCCTCAGCCCCGGATCCGGAGGCGGTCGGTGCTGTCCTCGCTGGGCTGGACGACGACGATGCCCTGCCCGGAGAACGCCATCTGGTACGCCTCGCCGCTGCCGCGTCCGATCAGCGACTGCGCCTTGAAGCTGCGCTTGCCCTTCACCTTGAGGTTCGGGGACCAGGCGACGAGCGCGTCCGGGTCGACGTACGTCTCGTCCTCGCCGCCGCCGCAGTCGACCACGATCGGCGTGCCGCGGGAGGTCAGTGCGACCCAGCCCTGGCCGGAGATCTTGGTGTTCCACAGGCCCTGTCCGGCGAACTTGGCGAGCCCCTTCACCCGCTCGACGCCCCAGGTGAGGTGCGCGTCGAAGGCGAGCAGATTGGTGGCGTTGACGGAGATCGCGTCCCCGTTGAGGTTGATCACGACGACGTTCGCCCCGTAGTCGGCCAGGTAGAGCAGGCCGTCGCCGGTGCACTTCATGAGGGGCGCGCCCTCACCGGTCATCCAGTCCCGCGCGATCTGGCGTACCGCGGGCGGGTTGGGCTCGTACTGGACGAACCCCTCGTAGGCGACCATCGAGCCCACGCGCGCGAAGAGGTCGCTTCCGGTCTGCATGGCGACCTTCAGCATGTGGTTGCCGTGGTTTTCCATACGGGCGGTGACGGGTGCCGGGGCAAAGCCCGCGAGTGGCTGGTTCATGACGGGCTCCCTCAGACCTCGTACGGCTGGACGACGATGAAATTGCCGGGCGCGCCGCGGAACTGGAGGTTCACGCTCTCCCCGGTGTCGCCGGGGTAGGCGTTGCGGCGCATCCGCACCTGGCTGGACACGATCACCTGGGAGGCCGCGGACCAGGCGACGACGGCGTTGCAGTCGGCGAAGGTCGTCGGCGTCACGGGCAGCACGACGGGAGCGCCGTGCGTCTTCACGACGATGGTCCCGGTCCCCTGGAACTGCATGGTGAACAGCGCGCCTCCGGGGATGCCGTGCCCCTCGATACGCCGGACCTCGTGCTGGAGGGACTCGTCGAAGGCGAGGACGCTCTCCGCGGAGACACAGATCGCGTCGCCCTGGAGTTCGATGGGGTGCACGTGGGTGGCGTTCTCGGCGAGGAACACCTGCCCCTGGCCGGTACAGCGCATGAGCTGCATCTCCTGGCCGGTCGCGTTGCCCACGATCCGCCCGGCGAAGCCGGCGCCCTTGTAGCTGAAGTCGACCTTGCCCTGGTAGAGCACCATGCTGCCCTGGCGGGCCAGCACGGGCTGGCCGCCGATACCGAGGTCCACGCGGATGAGCTTCTTGTTCTGCTGGGTCCACCGCTGACCGGTGGGCGTCTCCTTGTAGGCCCCCAGCGCGGCGGCCACACCGGCACCACCCTGCGGGGCGGCCTGCGGAACACCGTACGGGGAGGGCGCGCCGGCCTGACCCGGGTACTGACCGGGCGCCTGGCCCGGAACCTGGCCGTACGGCTGCTGCTGGCCGTAGCCCGGCGGCAGACCAGGCGGACCAGGCGGACCGGGCGGACCGGGCGGCTGGACGTACGGCGCGGGGCCCGGCGGCGGCACGGAGCCGCCCGGTGGGGTGTGCAGCGGGGCGATGATGGTCGGCGCGGCGTGCACCGAGGGTGTGGTGGGCTGCGGCGTGAACCCCTGTGCGGCGGGCTGTGGCGCGGGGACGGGAGCCGGAGCTGGGGCGCCGAACGCGGGGGGCGCGGTGGCCTGAGCGGGCGGAGCGAAGGACGGTGCGGCTGTGGCCTGCGGCTCCTGCGCTGCGGGCTGCTCCTCGGCGACCTCACCACCGAAGTTCTTGAGCAGCGCGTCGAGGCCGCCGTCGAAGCCCTGCCCCACGGCGGCGAACCGCCAGACGTCCTTCAGGTAGAAGTCGCCCAGCATCACGGCACGCTCGGTGGAGAACTCCGCGCCGCTGAACGAATACCGGGCCACCTCCTCGCCGCCCGCGACAACACGGAGGTATCCGGGGGCGATCTGCGACATCTGCCCGGCGCCGTCGATCGTCGCCGTGAACGACAGCTTCTGGATCTGCGCCGGGATCCGGTCGAGCGTGACGCGGAAGGACTCCGTGTCACCCGACTGGGCGCCAAGGAGCTGGATGGATTCTTCGGGGGTCTTCGGCTGGTTGAAGAAGACGAAGTACCGGTCGTCCGAAAGCCTTTCGTCGGCGTCCAGACCGAAGCAGCTGATGTCGAAGGTCAGTCCGGGACCGGTGATCTGCACACCTACGTACAGATCCGTGCCCGCGGTGAGGTCACTGATCCTGGCCTTGTGGCCGCGTTGGAATTCCCTGGCCATGCGTAACGACCGTCCCCCATCCCGAGTGCGATTGCGTCGCGTCAGGCTAACGGGAAACTCTGGGAGTGAACGCCGCCGGTACAGACCCGGTACACAATCGCCCCTCGGCGGGGACGGTGCGCCGCCGCCCGCCCGCTACTCGTCGCTCGCCACGGGCAGATGGGGCAGCCGTTCGGCCGCGACCACCCCTTCGAGATAGCCGCGGGCACGCTCCGTACGCGGATACGCCTCCAGCAGCCGCCAGAAGCGGGGCCCGTGACCGGGCACCAGAAGGTGTGCGAGTTCGTGGACGAGGACGTAGTCGACGACGTACTCCGGCATGCCCTGCAGGCGGTGCGAAAGACGGATACTGCCCTCCGCCGGGGTGCACGAACCCCAGCGCGTGTTCTGATTGGTGACCCAGCGGACCGAGGCGGGGCGGGCCCGGCCGTCGAAGTACTGCTCCGACAGCCGCGCGGCGCGCTCGGTCAGCTCGGCGTCGCCGAGCACCCGTTTGCTCTCCTGGGCGGCCAGCTTGTCGAGCATGACGCTGACCCAGCGCTGTTCCTCCGCCTCGGACATACGGGCGGGGATGAGCACGACGGTGCGGTCGCCCTCGCGGTACGCGGAGACCGTTCTGCGCCGGCGCGCGCTCCTGCGAACCTCGATCGGGCTCGCCCCCGAGCCGCTTGGCGGCGGGCTCGTCGTGCTGCGCTGTGGTTTTCCGGCGCGGTGCAGTGGGTCGGCGGGCACGCCCCGACGTTACCCGCTGCACATGGGGGAAGTCCCGTCCCCCGGACGGTTCGATGCCGATCCGCACTCCGTGCGCTTGATTCATACGACGAACACCACCGCCTGTGGACAACTTTCGGCACGGTTCGGCCGCGCCGGGCATGCTGGCATTCGATCGGCGGGCCCGGGACGGACCCCGCCGATACACGGGGATGCTCTATGGGTACGGGGGTCGGTCATGCATCCGATGGTGAAGCCCGCGCTGCGGCGCGGCTGGCGAGATCTCAACACCGTGCAGTTCGGTATGGCACCCGCGCACGCGATGGTGCTGGGCCCGGTGGACACGGCGACAGGCAGCTTCCTCGACCTCCTCAACGGAACGCGCGGGCTGCCGCTCCTTCGCGACCTGGGACGCGCGATGGGCCTGCCCGACGGTCACGTCGACGCACTTGTGGAGCGGCTGGCCCGCTCCGGTCTGCTGGACGACGCGACCGGCGGCGGCCCGGCCGCGGACGCCCTGCGCGGGAAGAAGGCAGTCCTGGACCGGCTCCGTCCCGACCTCGCGTCCTTGTCCCTCGCCACCCGCGCGCCGGGCGACGCGATGAAGCATCTGGCCGCCCGCCACTCCCTGCGCGTGCAGGTGCGGGGCGCCGGCCGGGTGGGAGTCGTCCTGGCCTCCCTACTGGCCGGCGCGGGTGTGGGCCAGGTCGAGGTCCGCGACGTCGGCAGCGTCGAACCCTGGGACGTGGCACCGGGTGGACTGCCTCCGGCGTCCATCGGCGAGCGCCGGGAGGAAGCCGCCCGGCGGGCGGTGCGCCGAGCGGCACCGGATCGCCCACCACGGCCCGCCGCCGAAGGTGAGGAGCTCGGTTTCTCCCTGGTGATCCTCGCGCCCCGCGACGGCCTGGCGGTGCACGCCCCCGATCCCGCCGCCGCCGAACCCCTGATCGCCTCCGGCACACCCCATCTGTACGCGGGAGTCGTGGAGGGAACGGGGGTCGTCGGCCCCTTGGTGCTGCCCGGTGAGACCGGCTGCGCGGGCTGTCTGGACCAGGAGCGCGTCGACCGGGATCCGACCTGGCCACGCCTGATCGCCCAGTGGCGCTCCGGCACCTCGCACCAGGTCCCGGCGTGCGACCTCGCTCTGGCGACCGGCGTCGCGGGACTCGCGGCGGGACACGCGCTCGCCTTCCTCGACGGACGGCTCCCCTCCAGCGCCGGGGCACGCTGGGAGTCCTCCGCGCCGGGCTTCGACTGGCACGCGAAGCCGGTGTGGCCGCATCCCGCATGCCCGTGCGGCTCCGCGGAGAAAAGTAAGAAGGGGGAGCGCGCCGCCGAGGACGGGCAGCCGCACGAGACAATGGCGGGGCAACAGCCGCATGCGGCACGGCTGTCTGGGACTTGGAGGGCGCATGTCTGATCTTCCCCGGAAGGCAGTCACCCGTACTGCCAAACTCGCCGCGCTACCGCTCGGCTTCGCCGGGCGAGCGACCTGGGGGCTGGGCAAGAGGATCGGCGGGAAGTCCGCGGAGATCGTCGGCCGCGAGCTGCAGCAGCGCACGGCGGAGCAGCTCTTCAAGGTCCTCGGCGAATTGAAGGGGGGTGCCATGAAGTTCGGGCAGGCACTCTCCGTCTTCGAGTCGGCACTGCCCGAGGAGGTCGCGGGGCCCTATCGCGCGGCGCTGACGAAGCTCCAGGAGGCGGCGCCTCCGATGCCGACGCGCACGGTGCACTCCGTTCTGCGGGAGCGCCTCGGTGAGGACTGGTCCGAGCTGTTCCTGGAGTTCGAGGACAAGCCGTCCGCGGCGGCCTCGATCGGCCAGGTGCACCGGGCGGTGTGGCACGACGGACGCGAGGTCGCCGTCAAGGTGCAGTACCCGGGGGCGGGCGAGGCCCTGCTGTCCGATCTGACCCAGCTCAGCCGATTCGCCAGGCTCCTGGGTCCGCTGATCCCCGGCATGGACATCAAGCCGCTCATCACGGAACTGCGCGACCGGGTGTCCGAGGAACTCGACTACGCACTGGAGGCAGAGGCCCAGCAGACGCATGCCACGGAGTTCACGGGAGATCCGGACGTGCTCGTCCCGGCGGTGGTCCACCAGTGCGACCAGGTCCTGGTGACCGAGTGGATCGACGGGATACCGCTGTCGGAGGTGATCACCGAGGGCACCCAGGAGCAGCGGGACCGTGCGGGCCAGCTGCTGGCCCGGTTCCTCTTCTCGGGCCCCGCCCGCACCGGACTGCTGCACGCCGATCCGCACCCGGGCAACTTCCGTCTCCTGCCGGACGAGAAGAGCGGCTGGCGGTTGGGCGTCCTGGATTTCGGCACGGTCGACCGTCTTCGCGGCGGTCTGCCCTCGACGATCGGCTACTCCCTCCGGATGACTCTCGAGGGCGAGGCCGAAGCGGTCTACCAGCTGCTGCGTGAGGAGGGCTTCGTCAAGGAGTCCATAGAGCTCGAACCCGACGCGGTCATGGACTACCTCCTCCCGATCATCGAACCGGCCCAGGCCGACGAGTTCACCTTCACCCGCGGCTGGATGCGCAGTCAGGCCGCCCGCATCGCCGACCCCCGCTCCCCCGCCCACCAGTTGGGCAGGCTCCTCAACCTGCCACCGTCGTACCTCCTGATACACCGTGTGACCCTGAGCACCATCGGAGTCCTGTGCCAGCTCGGTGCGACGGTCCGGCTCCGTGACGAACTGGAGGAATGGCTGCCGGGTTTCGTACCGGGAGAGGACCCGACGGATGAGCTGCTGGACGAGGAGGGATCAGCGGCCGAAGCATGACTCGGGCTGCCTTCGAGCGGCGGGGGTGGCGCGGGCGTGGCCTACCACCAGGCCGAGTCCAGCCGTCCCTCGATCGCCCTGAGGTTGCTGCGGGCGCAGTTGTCGCAGAAGTAGTGGCGGGTGCCGTTCTCCTTGGAGCAGGTCCACGTCAGCGGGGGGCCGTCGGCGGGGGCGCCACAGCGGGCGCACACGATGCGCGGGGCCTCGGTCGTGTCGTGCCGCGGCATGGAGCCGGTGCTGTCACTGTCCCCGGGAAGACTCGTCACTCGGCGACGATAACGCCGTGGTCGTGGGTTCGCCCGGCACAACGCACCGCGGGGGCCGGTCCGTTCGGACCGACCCCCGCGAGGATCTGCTCACTGATACTGCCGCGACTGCCTTCGGCTAGTGCATGACCGCCATGGCCAGCGCGCGCCGGGCGCGCAGGGAAGCGCGCTCGGCCCGACGCTGCATCCGACGGGCGGAGGCCAGGCGCGCGGCCAGGCGTTCCCGGTCGGCCTCGTGCAGTCGCTCGTGCATATGCGCACGAGCCAGGGCTTCTGGGATGAGTTGCATCTCGCGGGTCCTGTTCTGACGCGAGTCGTTCGCGCCGGTGGTGGTGAAGTCTGGGATGGCGGAGCCTGCGGGCTCGCTGGTGGACGGCTTCATCGGGGCCTGTTTCTTGGGGTCGTGCGTCAGGGGGCGATCGATCGTTCCTGCGGTGTTCATGCCGCGACCGGGTTCTTGCGCGGGCGGCCACGCGGCCGCTTCCGGGCCACAACAACACCCTGGACGAAGAGCTCGCCGCCCCAGACACCCCAGGGCTCGCGCCGCTCCTTGGCGCCGGCGAGGCAGGCCTCGATCAGCGGGCAGGTGCGGCAGAGGGACTTGGCGTACTCGACATCGGCCGGCGACTCGGCGAAGAAGACCTCCGGGTCGTAAGAGCGGCAGGGGACGGGTACGCCGAGGTTCTCGATGGCGTCGTCGAGCGCGGTGAGCGCAGTGAGCGGGATCAAGGTGGGGTCCTCCGTGAGGCCGGGCGGGGGGATCGTTTCGGAAGGCGGTACGGACGGGGCGTGCGCTTCGAGTTGCACGGTTCGTCTTCCTCGTCTGGTCGTGCCGGCCGGGTTGGCCGGTTGGCGGCTGGTACCGGGTTCTTTTCTTGTCCCGAGGCCCCTTCGCTCTGCCGTCCCCGGTCGGGGACAAACAGAAGGGCCGCGGATCCCGGGTGGGGTTCCGCGGCCCTGAAGGCGCCGGCCTGATGGAGAATCAGGCTGGATCACTCCAGGGTTCAGGCCCACGGAAGGCCCACATCGTGTGGTGCTGCTTCGTCTGCTTCAGGGATCCGGCACCGGTTGCCGCAAAGGCATAGGCCTGGGCCTCTGCCACTACTGCCGCTTCCAGTGCCTTCATCGGTCGCTCATTGCGCTCACGGATGGGAAGAACCGCGAGAGACAGAGGGGAGGCCGGCCGGACGGCAGTGATGCCGGACAGTCCGGTGCCCAGGTTCGAGACGCCGAGCAGGCACGTGGAGACGACCGAGCGATCGGTCATTTTGGCGGTGCTGATGGAGCTGGTGTTGATGCTGATCACTGGAATCGCCTCCTCTCGGCGTCTTGGGGGACTGGGGTGAGCCAGTCCGACGGCTATTAAGTACAGCACGGAACCAGGGCCTCGGAGAAGGCCGCTGCTGCCGTGGTTAAGAACCTATGGGGATTGCTGGGGCATGCGCAAACTATTTTTTCGACGAGTTTGCATCAGTCGCCCTCGCCACTGTCTGCAGGCTCTTGACCAGCGCAGATGGCCAGAACATCGGCCCCGAACCGGTTGAACTTGCGCACGCCGACCCCGGGGATCCGCGCCAACTCACCCTCGTCGTCCGGCGCGGCCTCGGCGATCGCCATGAGTGTCTTGTCGGTGAAGACACAGAACGCGGGCTGCCCACTGCGCTGTGCCTGTACCGCCCGCCACTCGCGCAGCCGCTCGTAGAGGCCTTCGTCCATGTCGGAGGGGCAGTCCTCACACCGCATCAGTTTCATCTCGCCGGCGTCGGTCAGCGTGCGGCCGCAGACCCGGCAGCGGGCCGGGGTCCGGCTCGTCCGCCGTACGACCGTGCCTCCACTGCTTCCGATGCCGCGCTCGATGCCTCCTGAACCGCCGCCGACGCTGCGGCCCGCGGTGGCGACGGAGCCGGGGCGCAGTCCGTCGAGGAAGCGGCTGGGTCGGCGGTTGGGTCTGCCGCCGGGTGAGCGGGACAGGGCCCAGGAGACCAGGAGGTGTTCTCTGGCGCGGGTGACTCCGACATAGAGGAGGCGGCGCTCTTCCTCGATCTGCTCGTCGGTCTTTGCGTAGGTGATCGGCATCATGCCCTCGGCGACACCGACGAGGAAGACGACGTCCCACTCCAGTCCCTTGGCGGAGTGCAGGGATGCGAGGGTGACGCCCTGGACCGTCGGGGCGTGCTGGGCGCTCGCGCGCTCGTCGAGCTCGGCCACCAGGTCGCCGAGGGTGGCGCCCTGTTTGGCGGCGGCGAAGTCCTGCGCGAGATGGACGAGGGCGGCCAGCGATTCCCAGCGCTCTCTGACGGCGCCGGATCCGGCCGGCGGTTGGCTGGTCCAGCCCTCACCGGAGAGCACCGCGCGGACCTGGGAGGGCAGGTCGACGACGTCGTCGAGGAGTGAGTCATTGGCGCCGAAGCGGGCGGCCGCACGCAGGGCGGCGCCTGCTTTGCGCACCTCAGGGCGGTCGAAGAACCGCTCGGCGCCGCGCAGCTGATAGGGCACTCCGGCGTCGGCGAGGGCCTGTTCGTAGATCTCGGACTGGGAGTTCGTGCGGAAGAGGACGGCGATCTCGCCCGCGGGGATACCGGAGGCGATGAGGTCGCGGATGCGGCGGGCGGCGCCCTCGGCCTCGGCGGGTTCGTCCGTGTATTCGGCGTAGACGGGCTCGGGACCCGGGGCGCGTTGGGAGATCAGTTCCAGGCGGTGGTCGGCGGCCCGGCCGCGGGCCTGGGAAAGAAGGCCGTTGGCGAGGTGTACCACCTGGGGTGAGGAGCGGTAGTCGCGGACGAGCTTGACGACGGTGGCTCCGGGGTGGCGGGTGCGGAAATCGAGAAGGTGGTCGGGAGTTGCACCGGTGAACGAATAGATCGTCTGGCTGGCATCGCCGACGACGCAGAGGCTGTCGCGCTCGCCGAGCCACAGTTCCAGAAGTCGCTGCTGGAGGGGGCTGACGTCCTGGTACTCGTCGACCACGAAGTGCTGGTACTGGGAGCGGACCTGTTCGGCGATGTCGTGCCGATCCTGGAGGATCGCGACGGTCAGCAGCAGGACGTCCTCGAAGTCGATGACGGCGCGGTCGCGCTTGAGGTCCTCGTACGTGGCGTAGAGCTGGGCGATCTCGGCCGGGTCACGGGGGGACTGACGGCCTGTCTTGGCCGCGACGGCCGCGTAGTCGGCGGGGACGGTCTGGGTGACCTTGGACCATTCGATCTCGGCGGTGACATCGCGCAGCTCTCCCCGGTCGAGGCGGATGCGGCAGGCGGCAGCCGCGTCAGCGACGAGCTGGATCTTGCGGTCGATGAGCCTGGGCAGGCTGCCACCGACTGCTTTCGGCCAGAAGTACTGGAGTTGGCGCAGCGCGGCGGAGTGGAAGGTGCGGGCCTGGACGCCACCGGCGCCGAGCTGGCGGAGCCGGCCGCGCATCTCACCGGCGGCCCGGTTGGTGAAGGTGACGGCGAGCACGCTGGAGGGCTGGAGGATCCCGGCACGCACCCCGTATGCGATGCGGTGGGTGATCGCTCGCGTCTTGCCCGTGCCGGCACCTGCCAGCACGCACACCGGACCGTGCAGGGCGGTGGCGACCTCGCGCTGCTCGGGGTCGAGCCCGTCGAGCACCGCGTCGGCCGTGTCCGGTACCTGCGGGAAGAGGGTGGAGTGCGTTGCTGCTGTCACCCCGCCATGCTGCCAGGTCGGCGGGGACGGATGAGCCGGTTGTCCACAGGGAGGCCTCTGCAGTCGTACTAATGCGGCAGGCGCGGAGGGTGCTCTTGCTCACGCGGCGGCCGCCAGGCGCACTCGTGTACCGGGCCGGGGTACCCGGGAGCGGGAATGGTGGCCCGCTCGCGTACGTTCCACCTCTGCGACGACGCACCCCCAGCAACAAAGGAGCGCGAGAGACATGCCGGGCACTGTGACGATGTACAGCACCACGTGGTGCGGCTACTGCACGCGACTGAAGGGCCAGATGGACCGCGCGGGCATCGCGTACAACGAGATCAACATCGAGCAGGACCCGGAGTCCGCGGCCTTCGTGGAGAAGGCGAATGGCGGAAACCAGACGGTTCCGACCGTGCTGTTCGCGGATGGCTCGACGCTCACCAACCCTTCGCTGGCGCAGGTCAAGCAGAAGATCGGCGCGTAAGCGGTTCACCATCGGTGCGGCCCCGGCGGTTTCCGGGGGCAATGACAGGGGCGGTCCTTGAGTCTGACTCAAGGACCGCCCCTGTTGTGTGACTTGCGCCACTCGCGTGAGTGGTGTGGCGTGCGTCGGTCAGGCGGCTGCCGATCCCGGGCGCGGCAGGGGCTTGCCGTACCAGAGTTCGATCAGGCGGGCGGCGATGGAGATGCCGAACGGAGGCAGCACCTCGCCGGACTCGAAGGCGCTGCGCAGGTCCTCGCGGGAGAACCAGCGGGCCTCGTGGATCTCCTCGCCGTCGACGTTGATCTCGGACGAGGTGGCGCGGGCCATGAAGCCGAGCATGAGGCTGGAGGGGAAGGGCCAGGGCTGGCTGGCGACGTACTCGACCTCGCCGACCGTGACGCCCGCCTCCTCGAAGACCTCGCGGCGCACGGACTGCTCGATGGACTCGCCGGGTTCGACGAAGCCGGCGAGCGTGGAGAAGCGCCCTTCGGGCCAGTGCACCTGGCGGCCGAGCAGGATGCGGTCCTCGTCGTCCGTCACCGCCATGATCACGGCCGGGTCGGTGCGCGGGTAGTGCTCGGCGCCACAGGCGGGGCAGCGACGGATGTGTCCGGCCGCCGCGATCACGGTGCGCTCGCCGCAGCGTGAGCAGAAGCGGTGCAGCCGCTGCCAGTTCTCCAGGGCGACGGCGTGCACCATCAGGCCCGCGTCGCGGGGGGAGAGCAGGAGTCCCGCCTCACGCAGGCCTGCCGAGCGGGCGGACTGGTCGATGCGGCCGGGCAGTGCGTCCTTCTGGAGCGCGAAATAGCTCACACCGTCGTCGTCCGTGCCGAGGAAGTAGCGGTGTGCCTCGGTGAGCGGGGCCTCGAAGGAGGGGGTCATGACGAGTTCGGTGGTGCCGTCCGCCGTCTCGTCGATGAGCACCTGGCCGCCGGAGACCACGAAGACGCGGGTGGTGGGGTGGCTCCAGGCCGCCGCGAGCCAGGCCTCGTCGAGCCGGTGGTGGGCGGCCCGGTCGATGCCGCTCGGGGCGGTGAGCGAGATGGGACGGTCGGCGGTTCGGTCGGTCCAGGTGGTCACGGGTGCTTCCAACTCCCCCGGTGGAACGGTTATTTCGGCGGGCGGTTCAGCAGGGCGGGTGCGAAGGGCGCTGTTCGGGGTGACGGCGGGCCTTTCAGGAAGGGCGGAGACGAGCCTTTTCAGTGTGCCTCGCGCCAGTTCTCGGCCAGGTCGCCCCAGAGGTAGGCGCTGGTTTCGACGCCCTTCAGGAGGAGGTCGAGTTCGACCTTCTCGTTGGGGGCGTGCCAGCCGTCGGAGGGGACGGAAATGCCGAGGAAGAGCACGGGGGCGCCGAGGACTTCCTGGAGGTCGGCCGCGGGTCCCGAGCCGCCCTCGCGGGTGAAGCGGATCGGCTGTTCGAAGGCGCGGCCCATGGCGCGGACGACGGACTGCAGGGCGGGGTGGTCCAGCGGTGTGAGACAGGGGCGGGTGGCGGCCCCGAACGTGATCTCGTGCCGGATGCCGGCGGGCACCTGGTCGGCGGCCCAGGCGCGGACGGCCTTCTCGATGTGGTCCGGGTCCTGGCCGGCGACCAGTCGGAAGGAGAGCTTCACGGTGGCCGAGGACGGGATGATCGTCTTGCTGCCAGGGCCTTGGTAGCCGCCGCCGATGCCGTTGACTTCGGCGGTCGGGCGGGCCCAGATGCGCTCCAGGGTGGTGTGACCGGCCTCTCCATACGTGGCCGTCGACTTGGCCGTGCTCAGCCAGCGCTCCTCGTCGAAGGGCAGCTCGGCGAAGAGCTCACGCTCGCGTTCGGTGAGTTCGGTGATGCCTTCGTAGAAGCCGGGGACGGCCACGCGCGCGTACTCGTCGTGGAGGGCCGCGACGAGGCGGGCGGCGGCGGTGGCCGGGTTAGGCACGGCGCCGCCGAAGGAGCCGGAGTGGATGTCCTGCTGCGGGCCGTGCAGCTCGATCTCACACTCGGCGAGGCCCCGCATACCGGTGCACACGGTGGGGGTGTCCTCCGACCACATGCCGGTGTCGGAGACGATCACCGCGTCGGCGGCGAGCCGGTCGGCGTGGCTTTCGACGAGGTCGCGAAAGTGCGGGGAGCCGGACTCCTCCTCGCCCTCGATCAGGAGCTTGAGGTTTACGGCCGGGGCGCTGCGTCCGGTGGCGGCGAGGTGGGCACGGACGCCGAGTGTGTGGAAGAACACTTGGCCCTTGTCGTCGGCGGCACCGCGCGCGTGGAGGCGGTTTCCGCGGATCACCGGCTCGAAGGGGGCGGTGTCCCAGCCGTCCTCGCGGGCGGCGGGCTGTACGTCGTGGTGTCCGTAGACGAGGACCGTGGGGGCCCCGGGGTCCTCGGCGGGCCATTCGGCGAAGACGGCGGGGGCGCCCTCGGTCGCCCAGACCTCCGTGGTCGGGAAGCCGGTCTCCTGAAGCTTGGCGGCGAGCCAGTCGGCGCTGCGTGCCACGTCCGCGGCGTGGTCGGGCTGGGCCGACACCGAGGGGATGCGCAGCCACTCGGCGAGGTCGTCGAGGAAGGCCGTGCGGTGGTTCTGGATGTACGTGCGGACGGTGCTGACGGCGTTGTCAACGGGCTTGCTCATGCTCACGAGCCTATCCGCCCACAAAGACATCTTCGTCCGGTGGTTCTCCGGGAGACGCTTCCTGTGGGTCCGCTGGGGCCTGTGTGAGCAGGCGTTCCAGTGCGGCGCGGTCCGGCAGCTCGTCCGGGTGGACCACCTCACCACTGCGGACGTAGAGGAACGCGGCCTTGACGGAGTCCAGGGGCACGCCTTGCTGTTCGGCCCAGGCGAGGCGGTACAGGGCGAGCTGGAGGGGGTCGGCGGTGCCGGTGCGGCTGGTCTTCCAGTCGACGATCTCGTACGTCGTGCCGGCGCCGTCCTCCGCCCGGTAGACGGCGTCGATCCGGCCCCGTACGACACGTCCCGCGATGGCCAGCTGGAACGGCGCCTCGACGCGGTGGGGAGTGCGGTGCGCGTAGGCAGTGCGTTCGAAGGCGTCCTTGAGCTCCTCCAGGTCGCGTTCGTCGGCGATCTCGGCATCGCTGCCGGGGAGCTCCTCCGGGTCCAGCATCGGCAGCCGCAGTTCTTCGAAGCGTGACTCCAGCCAGGCGTGGAAGCGCGTTCCTCGGCGCGCGGCGGGCTGTGGGGGGCGCGGCATCGGGCGCGCGAGCTCCTGAGCGAAGCCGTCCGGGTCGGCGGCCAGCCGCACGAGCTGCGTCACGGTGAGCGAGGCCGGCAGGGGTACGTCGGTGACGCTCGCACGGGCGCGCAGGAGCTCGCCGGTCAGGGCGTCGAGGTCACGGTCCCAGGAGGCGAGTGTGCGGGCCTCCGCCGGGGTGAGACGCGCGGGTTCTTCGGGATGCGAACGAGCCCCCGGAGCCGGTGCCTGGTGCGGGACCGTCGGGCGCTCCTGCGAGGGTTCCGTCGGCCGGTCCTCAGGACGGTCGGTGGACCAGGAGTCCCAGTCGGATTCGTCGCCGTCGGGGAAGTCGTCGTCCCCGTAGGGCATCTCTCCGTAGGGCATCTCTCCGTAGGCGGAGTCGTCGTCCTCGGGCGGGGGTGGCCAGTCCGGATCGTCGTACCGGGTGGGGTCGTGGTCGGTCGCGTGCCGGGCTCCCTCCGCCCCGGGATGGGGCTCTTCGTGGGACGCCACACGCTCCAGGTAAGCCAGTACGGTCTCGGCGGCGGCGCGGCGCCGGGCCAGTGCCGCGTCGTCGAGCGGGAGCGGCCAGGCGTGGTCGGCGGCCGCCTGGCGCAGGGCGGGGTTCTCCTCGTCCTCGGCGGGCTCCTCGGCCCAGACCTCGATCTCGCCGTGTCCGGCGGCGCAGTGCTCGTAGAGGGCGTCCAGGAAGTCCGAGGGGCCGCGCGGCTTCTTCTGGGAGGGTCCCCACCAGTGGCCGGAGCCGAGGAGGAGTGAGCGGGGGCGGGTGAAGGTGACGTAGCCGAGGCGGAGCTCTTCGGTGTGCTGGTGGTCCTTCATGGCCCCGTGGAAGGCCTTGATGCCCTTCGCGTCCCAGCTCTCGATGTCGGGGAGGGTGTCGGCGTCACCGCGCAGCTCGTGCGGCAGGACCTTGCCCTGGGCGGTCCATTTCTCGCGGCCCTGGCTGCTGGGGAAGGTGCCGGCGACAAGGCCGGGGACCGCGACGACGTCCCACTCCAAGCCCTTGGACTTGTGCGCGGTGAGCACCTTGACGGTGTTCTCGCCGCCCGGCAGGGCGTTGTCGAGGCCCTTCTCGTACTGGGCGGCGGTGCGCAGGAAGCCGAGGAAGGCCAGCAAAGTGGCCTCGCCGTCGCCCGCGGCGAAGGACGCGGCGACGTCGAGGAAGTTCGACAGGGTCTCGCGGCGGCGGGCCGCCAGCGCGTGCGGGGACGCGGAGAGCTCGACCTCGAGGCCGGTGACGGCGAGCACCCGGTGCAGGACGTCCATCAGGGGGTCGGCGAGCGAGCGGCGCAGGTCGCGCAGTTCGGCGGCGAGCCGTGCGAACCGCACCCGGGCGTCCGGCGAGAAGGGCAGACCGTCGTCGTCCCCGTCGGCCTCGATGGGCATCTCCAGGAACGTGTCGAGGGCGTCGGCGAGCGATATCACCTCGGCCGGGTCGACCCCCTCCACGGCCGCCGCGAGCCGGCGGTCCGGGTCCTCGTCGGCGCCCACACGCGCGTGGGACACGAGCAGGCGGGCGCGGCGCCCCAGGAGGGCGAGGTCGCGCGGGCCAATACGCCAGCGCGGGCCGGTGAGCAGGCGGACGAGGGAGGCGTTCGCCCCGGGATCCTGGAGGACTTCGCAGACGGCGACGAGGTCGGCGACCTCGGGCAGGTGCAGCAGCCCGGACAGGCCCACCACCTCGACCGGGATGTCGCGGGCGACGAGCGCGCCCTGGATCTCGGCGAAGTCGCCCGCCGTGCGGCACAGGACGGCGATCTCGCCGGGTGCCGTTCCGGTGCGTACGAGGTGGGCGATCGAGTCGGCGAGCCAGTCGATCTCCTCAGCGTGGGTGCGTAGCAGTGCGCAGTGGACCTGCCCGTCGTGCTCGGCTCCGGGGGCCGGGCGGAGGGCCTCCACGCCCGCGTGCATGGCGCGCAGGGGCTCCGCGAGGCCGTTGGCGAGGTCGAGGAGGCGGCCGCCACTGCGGCGGTTCTCGCTGAGCGCCTGGCGGGCCGCGGGGCGGCCGTCGGCATGTGCGAAGTGTTCGGGGAAGTCGTCGAGGTTGGCGACAGAGGCGCCGCGCCAGCCGTAGATGGCCTGGCAGGGGTCGCCGACCGCGGTCACCGGGTGGCCGGTGCCGCCGCCGAAGAGGCCGGCGAGCAGGATGCGCTGGGCCACCGAGGTGTCCTGGTACTCGTCCAGCAGCACCACCCGGAACTCGTCGCGGAGGATTTCCCCGACCTCGGGGCGGGTGCGGGCCAGAGTGGCGGAGAGGGCGATCTGGTCGCCGAAGTCGAGGAGGTCGCGCTCGCGCTTGGCCGCGCGGTAGCGGCCCACCAGCTCGGCGAGTTCGCGCCGGGCCGCGGCGGCCTCGGGGACCTTCCGCAGATCGGCGTTGGTGAGTTTGGCGCCCTCCAGGGAGCGCAGCAGCTCGGCGTCGTAGGCGCGCAGGTCCTCGGGTCGTACGAGGTGTTCGGCGAGCTCGGAGTCGAGGGTGAGGAGGTCGCCGACGAGGTCGGGGAAGGAGCGGGTCAGCGCCGGGTACGGGCCCGGGGCCTCGCGCAGTACGCGGGCGGCGAGCTGGTAGCGGGTGGCGTCGGCGAGCAGGCGGGAGGTGGGTTCAAGTCCGATGCGCAGGCCGTGGTCGGTCAGCAGGCGGCCCGCGAACGCGTGGTAGGTGGAGATCACCGGCTCGCCCGGCGGGTTGTCGGGGTCGATCACGTCCGGGTCGGTGACTCCGGCCTTGATCAGCGCCTTGCGGACGCGCTCGGCCAGTTCGCCCGCCGCCTTGTTGGTGAACGTCAGGCCGAGGACCTGCTCGGGGGCGACCTGTCCGGTGCCGACGAGCCACACCACCCGTGCCGCCATCACCGTGGTCTTGCCCGATCCGGCTCCGGCCACGATCACCTGCGGGGCGGGCGGTGCGGTGATGCAGACCGTCTGCTCCGGGGTGAACGGGATGCCGAGGAGCTCCTTGAGCTGCTCGGGGTCGGTGATACGGGCGGGCATGTCTGAGAGGCTAGCGGCGCCCACTGACAGCGGAGGCCACATCTGCCGCCGGGACGGAAAAAGCGCTGGTCAACACGTGTGGTGCCGTACATCACTCGCTGACGTCGCGTCCTCTTGGACCCCTCACTCGACCACGTGGCGTCCCTCGGGCCGAGCGCTGCACGATGCCCGGAAAGCGCAGTGTGTGCAGTGTTGTCCCGTGGCCGGCGAGAACCGTTCGTCGAGGACCTTGCCGGCCGCGGTGGCCAGCAGGTCGCCGACCCACTCGCCTTCCAGGGGCTCCTGGGCCTGCACCTTGGGGAGTGTCTCGCCGCCGTTCTTCTTGGCGGCTCCCTGGCGCAGCTGCACGAGTTCCGCGCCGCCGGGCTCGGGACGTACGCCGTCGAAGGCGTCGTCGACGGCGCCCTCGCGGACGGCGAGCTGATAGACGGCGAGCTGCGGGTGGTGCGCCACCTCGGCGGCGCTGGGCGCGTGTTTGCCGGTCTTGAAGTCGACCACGTAGGCGCGGCCCTCGGTGTCCGTCTCCACGCGGTCCATGGAGCCGCGGATGCGCACTTCGTAGTCGCCTGCCCCCAGGGTCACGTCGAAGTCGTGCTCGCTGGCCACCGGCACGCGTCCCGCGCGGACGCCGTTGGAGTCGACGTGCCATTTCAGGAAGCGTTCGAGCGCCACGCGCGCGTGCTCCTTCTCCTGCGCGGACTTCCAGGGCGCGTCGAAGGCGAGCGCGTTCCACACGGAGTCCAGGCGTTCCATGAGGACGGCGAGGTCGGCGGGGGTGCGTCCGGAGGCGACCTCGTCGGCGAGGACGTGCACCACGTTGCCGAAGCCCTGGGCGGCGGTCGCGGGCGCGTCCGCCTTCACCTCACGGCCCAGGAACCACTGCAGGGCGCAGGTGTTGGCGAGCTGGTCGAGGGCGCTTCCGGAGAGCACGACGGGCTGGTCGCGGTCGCGCAGCGGCACCTTGCTCTCGGTCGGCTCGTACATGCCCCACCAGCGGTAGGGGTGCGCGGACGGCACGAGGGGGCGGCCGTCCTCGTCGCCGAGGGCGGCGAGCTTGGCCAGGCGGTGGGCCGCGGCCTGCCGGAGGGTGTCCGAGACGCGTGGGTCGACCGTGGTGGCGCGCAGTTCGGCGACCAGGGCAGCGACGGACAGTGGGCGGCGGGGACGGCCGGTGACGTCCCTGGGCTCGACGCCGAGTTCGGTGAGGAAGCGGGAGGGCTGGTCGCCGTCGTCGGCGGGGGCCTTCACGGCGGTGACGATCAGGCGTTCACGCGCGCGTGTGGCGGCCACGTAGAACAGACGGCGCTCTTCGGAGAGGAGCGCTCCGGGGGTGAGGGGTTCGGCGAGGCCGTCGCGTCCGATCCGGTCGGCCTCCAGCAGGGAGCCGCGGCGGCGCAGGTCCGGCCACAGGCCTTCCTGGACACCCGCGACGACGACGAGGCGCCACTCCAGGCCCTTGGAGCGGTGCGCGGTCATCAGGCGTACGGCGGCGGGGCGCAGCGCCCTGCGGGTGAGTGTGTCGGCGGCGATGTCCTGGGCCTCGATCTCCTCGAGGAAGTTGAGGGCGCCGCGCCCGCCGGTGCGTTCCTCGGCGCGGGCCGCGGTCGCGAACAGCGCGCAGACGGCGTCGAGGTCGCGGTCGGCGTTGCGCCCGGCCGCGCCGCCGCGTCGGGCGGCCCGCTCCAGGCGCTGCGGCCAGGGTGTCCCCTCCCAGAGGTCCCAGAGCGCCTCCTCGGCCGTCCCGCCGCCCGCCAGGCGCTCTCGCGCCTTGCGCAGCAGCGCACCGAGGCGCTGGGCTCCCCGGGCGTACGCCGGGTCGTGCGCGACGAGCCGCTCCGGCTCGGCCAGTGCGCGGGCGAGCAGTTCGTCGGACGGCGGCGGTACGTGGTTGCCCGCGGCGCGCTCCTCCTCGCGCAGCGCGCGGCCCAGGCGCCGCAGATCGGCCGCGTCCATGCTCGCGAGGGGCGAGGCGAGCAGGGTGAGCGCGGTTTCGGTGTCCAGCCAGGGCGCGGCCTGCGCGTCGGCATCCTCAGGTACGTCGCTCTCGGCGCCCGGGGGCAAGGTCGTCCCCGACTCGGCGCGCGCCACCGCCCGCAGTGCCGTCAGCAAAGGCGTCACCGCCGGTTCGTGCCGCAGTGGCAGGTCGTCGCCGTCGATGTCGAGCGGCACGCCCGCCGCGGTGAGGGCCCGCCGGATCGTCGGGATCGTGCGTGAGCCGGCGCGCACCAGGACGGCCATGTCGCCCCAGGGGACGCCGTCCTCCAGATGGGCTCGACGCAGGATGTCCGCGATGTTGTCCAGCTCCGTGCCCGCTGTCGGGTACGTGCAGACCTCGACAGCGCCGCCGTCCCGTACCGGCGACAGCTCGCGGTGGGCGCGTACCTTCTCCGTCGGAAGGCGGGTCAGCGGCATGCGCTGGGTGATCAGACGGGTGGCGTTGAGCAGGGCGGCGCCCGAGCGGCGGGAGGTGCGCAGCACCTCGACCGGCGCGGGGCGGCCGTCCACGTGTGGGAAGGCGTCGGGGAAGTCCAGGATGCCGTTCACATCCGCGCCCCGGAAGGTGTAGATCGACTGGTCGGGATCGCCGAAGGCGACCAGGGTGCGGCCGCCGCCGGCGAGGGCCTGGAGCAGCCGGACCTGCGCGGGGTCGGTGTCCTGGTACTCGTCCACGTAGACGGCGTCGTACTGCGCGGCGAGGCGTTCGGCGACGCCCGGACGCCCGGCGAGCAGCACCGCACGGTGGACGAGCTCCGCGTAGTCGAGCACTCCTTGGAGGTCGAGAACGTCCAGGTACTCGGCGAGGAAGGCGGCCGCCGCGCCCCAGTCGGGGCGGCCGATGCGCCGGGCGAACGCGGTCAGGGCGTCGGGGCTCAGGCCCAGTTCGCGGCTGCGGGCCAGTATCGCGCGGACCTCGTCGGCGAAGCCTCGCGTGGTCAGGCAGGCGCGCAGTTCGTCCGGCCAGCGGACGTGGGCGAGGCCGAGCCGCTCCAGGTCGGGCTGGCCCGCCAGCAGCTCGCGCACCGCCACGTCCTGTTCGGGTCCGGACAGCAGCCGCAGGGGCTCCACGAACAGGTCGCTGTTCTGGTGGGCGCGGACCAGGGCGTAGCAGAACGAGTGGAAGGTGGTGGCCCGGGGCGCGCGGGCGGCCCCTATGCGCAGCGCCATGCGGTCGCGCAGCTCGACGGCCGCCTTGCGGCTGAACGTCAGCACCAGGATGCGTTCCGGGTCGCCGCCCCGCACGACCCGGGCCGCGACGGACTCGACGAGCGTGGTCGTCTTGCCGGTGCCGGGGCCCGCCAGCACGAGCAGCGGGCCCGCACCATGGTCAACCACCGCGTGCTGCTCTGCGTCCAGACGAGGGGGACCCACTCGAACCGGCGCGCTGCGCACCAGTCGGTACGCGCCGCGGGCCCCCTGCCGCACCTGTGGGTGCGGCAGGCGCCTGGTGGAAGAAGAGGAGCTCACGTGGTTCGCCGGTCCTGGTTGTGCTGGTGGGAGGGGCACCGCGTGTTCAGGGCGGTGGCCGCGGGGTGAGGGGGATGCGTGCCGTCGACGCTACGCCGGTGAGCACCAGGGAAGGAGGGCTTCCCCTTCTTCCCTCACACCACGTGCGTCCCCCGGCCCTCGAACGTACGGCATGTCACGGACGTGCCCCGTTTCCCCCGTACGGGCCACAGGTTCCCCCTCCGCCCGTCCGATGGCGGAAGCTGTCAGGTGTGACCCTGCGCGCGTTCGCCGCCGTCCCATCGCGCCCGTCTCATGTCGATGCGCGGCAGATGTCCCTCGGAGGCTCGGCTCGCCTCCTTCAGGGGTGTGCCCTCGTCGCGGTAGCGGCCCAGCGCCTCGAGTTCATGGCCCGGGAGCAGCGCGCCGTCCGCGCGGACGACCCGCCACCACGGGACCGCTCCTCCGTAGAGGGCCATCACCCGGCCCACCTGACGCGGGCCGCCCTCCTCCAGCCACTCGGCGACGTCCCCGTACGTCATGACGTGCCCGGACGGGATCGAGTCGGCGGCCTCAAGGACCCGCTCCGCGTACTCCGGCAGGGCATCCGTCGGAAGGCTCTCCTCGCTCATCCGTCCCATCTTGCCCCATCCCACCGACAGTGCGACGGTGCGGTGACTGTGGGTATCCCTCGCCACGAAGGCGCACTTCGGGCAGACTGTGCGCCCCCGTATTTGCACCCTGATGCCCCCGTGTGTCGGTGGGGCATGCCACCATCGTGCGGGCGGTGACTGGTGATACGAGATCAAGAAGAGACGATGAGGCAGCAGGGCGTGCACCCCGAAGACGCGGAGAGCACCTCCGCGGCCTCGTCGCGCCCGGACGCCGGCGACACCGACCCGAAGGACCCGGGCGAGGCGGCGGACGAGCCCACCACGGCAGTGGACGAAGAACCCGTTCCTGACACTCACGGAAGCGCCCAGCAGCGGCTCGATCCGGAGGACGGCTGCGGCGACGACGTCCACAACGACGAGGTCGAGGGCGACGAACCGCTGCTGCCCGCGCGCGTGCACCGTCCGTCCGATCTGATGCGGCTCATGGTCGGCGTCCTCGCCATCGCCGTGCTGCTGGCCATCGCCGGGTTCGCACACGGCACCACCTCGGGGCTCGAACAGGACATCAACAAGGGCACCGGCCAGGCACCCGATCTGCTGATCAAGATCGCGGGTCTGGCATCGAGCATCGCGATCCTCCTGGTGCCGGTCGCCTTCGCGATCGAGCGGCTGATCAAGCGGGACGGGCTGCGCATCGCCGACGGCGTCCTGGCCGCGGTCCTCGCGCACGGAGTGACACTCGCCACGGACCTGTGGGTCGCCAAGGCCGCCCCGAGCTCCATCCAGGAGGCGCTCACCCAGCCCTCGCCGGGTGACATCCATGCCCTGACCGACCCTGTGCACGGCTATTTGGCGCCGGTCATCGCGTACATGACGGCCGTCGGGATGTCCCGCAGACCGCGCTGGCGTGCGGTGCTGTGGGTGGTGCTGCTCCTCGACGCCTTCTCCATGCTGGTCACCGGTTACACCACGCCGTTCTCGATCATCCTGACGGTGCTGATCGGCTGGAGCGTCGCCTACGGGACGCTGTACGCGGTCGGCTCACCGAATGTGCGTCCGACCGGGCGGACGCTGATGGCGGGCCTGCGGCACGTCGGCTTCCACCCCGTCAGCGCGGCCCGCGAGGACACACCGGACACCTCGGAGAACGGCGACCGCGGCCGGCGCTACTTCGTCACCCTGGAGGACGGCCCGCCCCTGGACGTCACGGTGGTCGACCGTGAGCAGCAGGCGCAGGGATTCTTCTACCGCGTGTGGCGCAACCTGACGCTGCGCGGCCTCGCCACCCGCCGCAGTCTCCAGTCGCTGCGCCAGGCCCTGGAGCAGGAGGCGCTCCTCGCGTACGCGGCCATCGCGGCCGGGGCCAACGCCCCGAAGCTGATCGCGACCTCCGAGCTCGGCCCGGACGCCGTGATGCTCGTCTACGAGCACACCGGCGGCCGCACGCTGGACTCGCTGCCCGACGAACTCATCACCGACGATCTCCTGCGCGACACCTGGCACCAGGTGCAGGCTCTGCAGTCGCGACGCATCGCACACCGCAGGCTCGCGGGTGACGCGATCTTGGTGGATCGTTCCGGCTTGGTGATCCTCACCGATCTGCGCGGCGGTGAGATCGCGGCCGGCGATCTGCTGCTGCGCATGGACATCGCCCAGTTGCTGACCACGCTGGGACTGCGCGTCGGCGCCAAGCGCACGGTGGCGTCGGCCGTGGGCGTGCTCGGCCCGGACGCGATCGCCGACTGTCTGCCACTGCTGCAGCCCATCGCGCTGACCCGCTCCACGCGCGCGACGCTGCGAAAACTGGCCCGGGAACGCGCACAGCGCGAGCGCGACGCGGTCCTGGAGGCCTCCCGCCAGAACAAGCTCGCCCGTGCAGAGCAGGTCCAGCACACCGAGGCCGCGGTGGAGAAGCCTGACAAGAAGGCCGTACGCGCGGAACAGCGCGCCGAGAAGCGAGCGATCGACGAGGCACTGGACGAAGCGCGTGAGGAGGATCTCCTCACCCAGATCCGCCACCAGGTGCTGCTGATCCGCCCACAGGCGCCGGTCGAACCGGCCCGCCTGGAGCGGGTACGGCCGCGCACGCTGATCAGTTTCATCGCCGGTGCCATCGGCGGGTACTTCCTGCTGACACAGCTCACCCACATCGAGTTCGTGACCCTCTTCGACAACGCCCAGTGGGGCTGGGTCGCCGCGGCCGTGCTGTTCTCCGCGCTGAGCTACTTCGCGGCGGCGATGGCCCTGCTCGGCTTCGTCCCTGAGCGGGTGCCGTTCATGCGGGCCGTCGCGGCGCAGGTCGCCGGCTCGTTCGTGAAGATCGTGGCGCCCGCCGCGGTCGGCGGTGTCGCCCTCAACACGCGCTTCCTGCAGCGTGCCGGAGTGCGGCCGGGGCTCGCGGTGGCGAGCGTCGGCGCGTCCCAGCTGTTCGGGCTCGGCTGCCACATCCTGATGCTGCTCTCCTTCGGCTATCTGACCGGCACCGAGAAGACTCCCTCCCTGTCGCCCTCCCGCACGGTCATCGCCGGTCTGCTGACGGTCGCCGTACTGGTGCTGGTCGTGACGTCGGTGCCGTTCCTGCGCAAATTCGTCAGCACGCGCGTGAGGTCGCTGTTCGCGGGCGTCGTACCGCGCATGCTCGACGTACTGCAGCGACCCCAGAAGCTGATCACCGGCATCGGCGGCATGCTGCTGCTGACCGCCTGCTTCGTGATGTGTCTGGACGCGTCGATCCGCGCCTTCGGCCACGAGCAGCCCACCACACTCAGCCTCGCCAGCGTCGCCGTCGTCTTCCTCGCCGGTAACGCGCTCGGCTCCGCGGCGCCGACCCCCGGCGGTGTCGGCGCGGTCGAGGCCACGCTCACGGTCGGTCTGATCGCCGTGGGGCTCCCCAAGGAGGTCGCCGCCCCCGCGGTGCTGCTGTACCGGCTGCTGACACTGTGGCTTCCGGTGCTCCCGGGCTGGCTGTTCTTCAACCACCTGACCCGCAAGGGCGCTCTCTAGAGCCCCGTGCGGGCCCTCCCGTACGAGCCCCCGCACGTCCTCACCCGCACGGCCCGCGCCCCGAGCGCCCCGCCCCGCACGACCGCAGGATGGGAGCATGCCGAACCCGTCTCCGCCGCGCGCCGCTGCCCTGGCCCTCTCCATCACTGTGCTGTCCGCCGTGCTGACGGGCTGCAGCGACAACTCGAAGAGCGAGGACCTGACGGCCCAGAAGCTGAGCTGGAAGGACTGCCCGGCCCCCTCCGAGTCCGAGGGCGGCGGCAACGCCCCCTCTCCCCTGCCGGGTGGCACACAGTGGCAGTGCGCCACCATGAAAGCCCCCCTCGACTGGGCCGACCCCAAAGGCGCCACCGTCGGCATCGCGCTGATCCGGGCACGGACGAGCGGCGACCAGAGCAAGCGCATCGGCTCCCTCATCTTCAACTTCGGCGGCCCCGGCGGCTCCGGCGTCACCACGCTGCCCGCCTTCGGCGAGGACTACACGAAGCTGCGCACCCGCTACGACCTGGTGAGCTTCGACCCACGCGGAGTCGGTCGCAGCGCGGGGGTGAAGTGCGAGGACGACAGCCAACTCGACGTGTTCTTCCAGCAGGACGCCACCCCCGACGACCCAGCCGAGCAGAAGAACCTCCTCAACAACACCAGGGCGTTCAACGCGGCCTGCGAGAAGAACTCGGGCCGGACCCTCCCCCATGTGCCCACCACCGACGCGGCCCGCGACATGGACCTCATGCGCCAAGTGCTCGGCGACGCCAAGCTGCACTACTTCGGCATCTCGTACGGCACCGAACTCGGCGGGGTCTACGCCCACTTGTTCCCCAAGCACGTGGGGCGCGCCGTCTTCGACGCGGTCGTCGACCCGACGCAGAACCCGGAGCAGAGTGCGCTCGGGCAGGCCAGGGGCTTCCAGCTCGCGCTCGACAACTTCGCGGCCGACTGCACCTCGAAGACCGAGCCCTGCCCGATCGGCGACACCCCGCAGGACGTCAAGGACCGCATCGCCAACCTCCTGAAAGACCTGGACAGCAAGCCCATCCCCGGTGTCTTCCCGCGCCAGCTCACCCAGACCGAGGCCACCAACGGCATCGCCCAGGCGCTGTACTCCAAGGACTTCTGGGAGTACCTGACGGAGGGCCTCGACCAGGCGTACAGCGGAGACGGCAAGGTACTGATGCTGCTGTCCGACTCGATGAACGGGCGCAACAAGAACGGCCAGTACAGCAACCTCGTCGCGGCCAACATCTCCATCAACTGCGTCGACGAAAAACCGCGGTACACGGTCTCCGACGTGCAAGCCGGACTGCCGGCGTTCCGGGCCGCCTCACCGCTGTTCGGCGACTTCCTGGCCTGGGGCATGCTCAGCTGCACCGACTGGGCCGTCCCGGGCGCCGCCGACCACCCGGACGTCAGTGCCGCCGGCGCGGCGCCGATCCTCGTGGTCGGCAACACCGGCGACCCGGCCACGCCGTACCAGGGCGCGAAGGAGATGGTGGACGCGCTCGGCAAGGGCGTCGGCGTCGAATTGACCTACAAGGGCCAGGGCCACGGCGCGTACGACAGCGGGAACAAGTGCGTGCACGACGCGGTGAACGGCTATCTGCTGAACGGGACCGTACCGCCCGCCGGAACCGTCTGCGCCTAGCACCAACCCCCATCCGTACTCATAAAGTTGCAGGTCAAGGGGTTATCCACAGGCCTCCACGGCGTCGGCCGCGGGCGCCTACCATGGCCTGCATGTGATCCGCGGCATCCGGCGGACCACGGGCGAGGGGGGAAGTTCATGACGCGTTTCGCACGGTGGACGGCTGCGGCGGCCGCCGCGTTGCTGGTGGCGGGCTGCGGCGGCTCGTCCGGGGGCGGTAAGGACGAGGGGAAGAACAGCGGCCGGCCCTCAGCCGGGGCGCCTTCCTCCGGCACCGCCTCGGGGCTGCCCGCCTCGCTCACCTCGCAGAAGCTCGACTGGGGCCGCTGCAAGGGCTCCTCCGCGCCGGGCAGCGGCTGGCAATGCGCAACGCTCAAGGTGCCGCTGGACTACGCGAAGCCGGACGGCGAGACGATCGGCCTGGCGCTGATCCGCTCGAAGGCGACCGGCGGCCAGAGCAAGCGCATCGGCTCGCTCCTGTTCAACTTCGGCGGTCCCGGCGGCTCCGGTGTCTCCACGATGCCGTCGTACGAGAGTGCCGTCGGCCCGCTCCACGAGCGCTACGACCTGGTGAGCTGGGACCCGCGCGGCGTCGCCGCCAGCGAGGGCGTGCGCTGTCGCAGCGACAAGGCGATCCAGGCAGCCGAGTCGGTGGACGCCACCCCGGACGACGCGGCCGAGGAGACCGCGTACTTCAAGGACGCCGCCGACTTCGGCAAGGGCTGCGCGAAGGCCGCCGGGAAGCTGCTGTCGCACGTCTCCACGACCGACACAGCCCGAGACATGGACCTGATGCGCCAGGTCCTCGGCGACGGGACGATGCACTACCTCGGCTTTTCGTACGGGACCGAACTCGGCGGCGTGTACGCCCATTTGTTCCCCAAGAACGTGGGCCGTCTGGTGCTGGACGCCGTCGTCGACCCAAGCGCCGACACGGTCGGCCACGCCAAGAACCAGACCCTGGGCTTCCAGCGCGCCCTGGACGACTACCTCAAGTCCACCGGCCAGGGCCCCAAGCAGGGCTCCCAGAACATCGTGGACCTGTTGAACCGGATCGACGCGAACCCCCTGCCGACGGCCGACGGCCGCAAGCTCACCCAGTCACTGGCGCTCACCGGCATCGTCCTGCCCCTGTACAGCAAGGAGGGCTGGCCCCGCCTGACCAGCGCGCTCAAGGGCGCCGAGGACGGTGACGGTTCGGAGCTGCTGGCCCTCGCCGACAGCTACAACGATCGCGACTCCTCGGGGCACTACGGCACGACGACCCATTCCCAACGGGTCATATCGTGCTTGGACGACAAGCAGCGTCCGACTCCCGCGGAGACGAAGAAGCTGCTGCCCGAGTTCGAGAAGATCTCGCCCGTCTTCGGGGACTTCATGGGCTGGGACACGGCGGGTTGGTGCCACGACTGGCCGGTGGCCGGCCAGTACGACAACCCGGAGGTCAGCGCGCCTGGAGCCGCCCCCATCCTGATCGTCGGCAACACCGGGGACCCCGCGACTCCGTACGAGGGTGCCCGCAGGATGGCCGACGAGCTGGGCAAGGCCGTCGGAGTGGAGCTCACCTGGAAGGGCGAGGGCCATGGGGCCTACGCGAGTGGGAGCGACTGTGTCGACTCCACGGTCAACAGCTATCTGCTGGACGGGACGGCGCCGAAGGACGGGAAGGTCTGCGCCTCGTAATGGCGGGTGCGGCGGAGGGGCGCGGGCCTGTGCCCGGGCCCACCCGACGAGCGGACGACCGCCCAACGGCCGCCCACCCGACGGACACCCGGGCAACGGACTCCCGGCCGATGAACGCCCGGCCCGCGAGTGAGAGGTCAGCAGAAAGGGGCCCGGCACACGCGGTGCCGGGCCCCTCCCGAAAAGCCGTACGCCTGGTACACCGGCGCCTAGTACACCGGCTTCTCCGGCTCGATCTGGTTGACCCAGCCGATCACGCCGCCGCCGACGTGCACCGCGTCCGAGAAGCCCGCGGACTTCAGCACCGCGAGGACCTCCGCACTGCGGACACCCGTCTTGCAGTGCAGAACGATCTTCTTGTCCTGCGGAAGGGTCTCCAGGGCGGTGCCCATGAGGAACTCGTCCTTCGGGATCAGCTTGGCGCCGGGGATCGAGACGATCTCGTACTCGTTGATCTCGCGGACGTCGATGATCTCGATGTTCTCGCCGTCGTCGATCCACTCCTTGAGCTGCTTGGGAGTGATCGTCGAGCCGGCCGCCGCCTCCTGGGCCTCCTCGGACACGACACCGCAGAAGGCCTCGTAGTCGATGAGCTCGGTGACGGTGGGGTTCTCGCCGCAGACCGCGCAGTTCGGGTCCTTGCGGACCTTGACCTGGCGGTACTGCATCTCGAGGGCGTCGTAGATCATCAGGCGGCCGACGAGCGGCTCACCGATGCCCGCGAGGAGCTTGATCGCCTCGTTGACCTGGATGGAGCCGATGGACGCGCACAGCACACCCAGGACGCCGCCCTCGGCGCAGGAGGGGACCATGCCCGGCGGCGGGGGCTCCGGGTAGAGGCAGCGGTAGCAGGGACCGTGCTCGGACCAGAAGACGGAGGCCTGACCGTCGAAGCGGTAGATCGAGCCCCACACGTACGGCTTGTTGAGCAGCACGCATGCGTCGTTGACCAGGTAGCGGGTCGCGAAGTTGTCCGTGCCGTCGACGATCAGGTCGTACTGGCTGAAGATGTCCATCACGTTCTCGGCCTCGAGCCGCTCTTCGTGAAGGACCACGTTTACGTACGGGTTGATGCCCAGCACGGAGTCACGGGCCGATTCGGCCTTGGAGCGGCCGATGTCCGCCTGGCTGTGGATGATCTGGCGCTGCAGGTTCGACTCGTCGACCTCGTCGAACTCCACGATGCCGAGCGTGCCCACGCCCGCGGCGGCCAGGTACATCAGCGCCGGCGATCCGAGGCCGCCGGCGCCCACACACAGCACCTTGGCGTTCTTCAGCCGCTTCTGCCCGTCCATGCCCACGTCGGGGATGATCAGGTGGCGGGAGTACCTGCGGACCTCGTCTACGGTGAGCTCAGCAGCTGGCTCAACCAGGGGTGGCAGCGACACGGGGACTCCGTTGGTCGGTCAATCACTACGGTTGTTCTCGCTGTAACACTGCCACGCCCTTCTTCATTCCGAGACACCCGTTCCGATCCGCGAGACGATGTCGTCCCAGTAGCCGGGCATCGTCTCCCAGGGGTCGGCCCGTCCGCCGCGATCCGTGCTGTCGGTGAAGTAGATCGTGCCGGCGCCCTGCCAGCGGGCGATGCGCAACGCCTCGTCGAGATGACCGCGCGGTACCCCGTGCACGAAGTGGCAGAAGCGCTCGGGCGGATAGTCGGCGGTCCACTCGGCGACCTGCGACCAGCGGTAGTCGCTCCAGGCGCCGGAGAAGGTCACCAGCTGGTCGGCGCTTTCGGCATAGCCGGGGCAGGGGTGGGTGCCGTGGCCGAAGACGAGGTGGGCGTCGTCGAGGAGCGCGCGGAGCGTGGTGGCCGCCCGGCGGACCTCGGGCAGCGCGGCGCGCTCGGTGGGGCAGCGGTGCAGGAGGAACCCGCCGACCCGGTACCAGTCGACATACCGTTGTGCGTCGGAGATCACCTCGGCGAAAGGGCGTGCGCCGTACGTCACATCCAGGTGCCCCAGGACACGCACGCCCGCGTTGCGGAGTCGGCCGGCCGCCTCCAGGCAGTGCGGGTCGAGGCGGATGCCGGGACCGCCCGCCACGTTCAGGACCGCCCAGTGCACGGGGGCGCCGGGGCGGGTGAGTTCGCCCCATTGCGCCGGAGCGACGAGGGGGTGCGCATAGCCGGGGACGCCGAGGCCGACCTGTAAGTCCGTGCCCGCGGTGCCCGCCGCGGCGCTGGTCAGATGCGGCATGCCGCCTCCATCCAGATGTCGGCGAGGGATTCCTCGAGGTTGATCCTGGGCCGCCAGCCGAGCCGGTCGCGTGCGGTGCGCACATCGGCCTGCTGCCAGCTGCCGCAGCCGTCCGGGTAGGGGTACGCAACCGGGGCCCCGTGATCCGGTTCGGCGCGGGGGTGGCCGATGGACGGCCTCATGGGTCCGGGCGGGCCGTCGAGTTCGTGCAGCGTGCCTCCGTAGCCGGCCACGCGGGCGAGGACGGCGGCGGCGTCACGCAGGCGGACGGCGCGGCCCGAGCCGATGTTGATGACGCCCTGCGCGGCGGAGAGCGAGGCGGCGTGCACGGCACGGGCGACATCGCGGACATCGATGAAGTCCCGCTGGACGCCGAGTCCGCCGAGCTTGAGTTCGCCGTCGCCGGACTGCATGGCGCGGCGCAGGGCCTCGGCGAGGCGACCGAGCGGGGATCCGGCGGGCGTGCCGGGGCCCGCGGGAGAGAAGACGCGCAGGACGACGGCGTCGAGGCCGGCGCCGAGGACCAGTTCGGTGGCGGCGAGCTTGCTGACGCCGTACGGGCCGCCGGGGCGCGGCACCGCGTCCTCGGCCGTGGAGGAGCCGGGCTGGCTCGGCCCGTACTCGGCGCCGCAGCCGAGCTGCACCAGGCGGGCGCCGCAACCACTGCGGCGCAGGGCCTCGCAGACGGTGGCGACGGCGACGGTGTTGTGCCGGGTCAGTTCGCGGGCGCCGCCGCGGGTGGCGCCCGCGCAGTTGATGACGACCCCGGGATGCACCGCGTCCAGGAAGCGGGTGAGGGCGCCGGGGCTGCCCGAGGCGAGGTCGAACCGTACGTCGGCGTCGTCGCCCCGGCCGAGCGCGGTGAGCTGCACGGCCGGGTCGGCGAGCAGCCTGTCGGCGACGAAACGGCCCAGGTACCCGTTGGCTCCGATCAGCAGGACTCTCATCGGGCGGCTCCCGGGGCGGATTCTCCGGTTCGGGAGGTGATCATCTGGCGTTCTCCTTCGGGGTGGTGCCGTGGGTCGGACGGAGCGCCCGCGGTGTCGGCCCCGCGGGAAGGTGCGCCCGGCGCGAGGGCTGGACCCTCGGGCGCCGGTCGCGGCTCATGGCGTCCCGCCCGGTGCGGCGTGGGCCGAGGCCCGGGTGAGGGTGCGGGTCGCGTGGATCAGGAGGAGGAGGGCGGCCGCGCCGCACACCAGGGTCGGGACGGCACCCGGACCCCAGGCGTCGGCGACGGTCTCGACAGGGGTGGCCACGAACGAGCAGCCGGGGAGGCGGGCCGCGAAGACCGTGGCGAGGGCGGTCACTTCCGCCGTGCCCGCGACACCGAGGACGACGGCCGGGGCGTGGGTGAAGCCGCGCGTCGTGAGCAGGCGCGCGAGCAGGAGCAGCGCACCGAGGGCACCCGCTCCGGCGTACGCGTCGGGTCCGTCGTACACGCCTGGCGCGCTCGGTACCTGCCTGCACAGCGCGAGCAGCGTGCCGAGGGCGAAGAGGAACAAGGCGAACACCCCCAGGAGCAGGGGCCGCACGGAGGCGGCGAACTCCTCCAGGCCTCGGCTCGCGGTCAGTTTGCGGCGGGCGCGCACGGTGAAGAGGTGCGCGCACCAGGCCGCGGGCGCACATGCCAGGGCGAGGGCCAACACGGGTGCGGTGGTCGGGGGCCAGGGGCCGTCGGGGCCGCCTTCCACACCGGCGCTCAGCAGTCCGTCGCCGAGCAGGGCGTACGCGATCAGCCAGCAGGTCCAGGCGCGCGTGCCGCTCGTCGTGCGGTACGCGGTGCTGAGGGGGCCCCGGCGGAGGGCACCGCGCAGGCCGAGTGTCACGGCGAGGGTGCCGGCCGCGGCGACCGCGAGGCGCGGCTGCCCTTCGGTGAGCCGCAGCCCGGTCACGGTCGCCGCGCACAGGGTGCCGGGCAGCAGGGCGAGCGCGGCCCAGCCGGCGCGCGCGCCGGGGTGTTCCGGGCCGCCGGCCGCGGCGCCGGGTCCGCGTCGCGGGCCACGCGCGCGTACATCTCCTCGGCGAGCGAGAACACGTCCCGGTGCCGGAACCGTGCCGCGGTGCGATCGGTCACGCCGTGCGCCTCGAGGCCCGCCGCGATCTCCAGGGGGTCGACGGCGCGCTCGCAGAGTTCACGGTGCCGGTGCATCAGCGCCCTCACGGGGTCCACGGCACCGCGGCCCCCGCCGCCGACGGCCTTGCGCGCACTCCCCGAGGCGCCCTCCGAGGCATCCCCCGAGCCGCCGCGCGCACCGCCCGAGCCGTCCCGTACGAGTTCGCTCATCACGCGCCCTCCCCCGCGGGCAGCGGAGCCGTGGCGCGCACCGGGGCCCCCGCCGCCCAGCGCGGGCGGCCTGTGGCCATGAGGCGGGCCTCGGTCCAGCGGCCGAGTACATGGGCCTCGGCCGGCACGCCGAACGGCAGGGGGTCCCCCGCGTCGTCCACGACGAATCGCCGGACCGGGGAGCGCGAGACGATCTCCAGGTAGATGCCGTGAAATGCCGCGATGTTCTGCTCGACCGTGAAGAGTTCGAGGGCTCGCGCGCGGGCCGCCGCGCCCAGGCGTGCGCGCCGTTCGGGGTCGCGCAGCAGCGCCACGCACGCCTCGGTGAGCGCCCGCGGATTGCGCGGCGGCACCACCAGCCCCGTACCGCCGATGACTTCGACGACCGCGCCGACGTCCGTGGACACGGTGGCGCGGCCGCAGAACATGGCCTCGACCAGGCTGATCGGGAAGCCCTCGACGACGCTGGAGAGGACGACCACGGCGCCCGACGCGTACGCCTCCGCGAGGCTCGGGACCTCCGGCCCGCCGGTCTCCTCGAAGGACACCGGGTTGTCGCCGACCGCGTGCAGGCCCTCCGCCTCGTCGGGGAAGAGCTGGGCGGCCAGCGCTTTGCAGTGGGCCAGGTACAGCGCGCCCTCCGGCCCGTCGGCGGGCGCCCCGACGATCCGCAGCCGGGTCTTCGGCGCGTCCTTGCGGATCTCGGCGAAGGAGTGCAGCAGTGAGATCAGGTCCTTGGCGGGTTCGATGCGGCCGACCCAGACCAGGGTGTCCGGGTCCGCGCAGCCGGAGCCATCGGCCCGCTCGCCCACCTCGGCGAAGCGGGCGGCCTCCATGCCGGGGTAGACGGTGCGCAGTTTGGCGCGGTCGGCGCCACAGCGCTCCTGCCAGCGGCGCGCGTGGGTGTTGCCGGGTGTGATGAGCGCGGCCCGGCGGTAGACCTCGGCGGCCAGCGCGCCGTGGAAGGCGGCGAGCAGCGCCCGTACCGCGGGGGACTCCTCGACGGTGGAGGAGGCGAGGTAGTGCGCCCGCAGCTGCACGCCGTACTCCGTGACCAGCAGCGGCACTCCGGCGAAGTGCAGGGCGAGCAGGCCGGGCAGGGCGGCCTCGCCGCCGGCCGCCGCGTGGCAGAGGTCGACCGAACCGAGCCCGTCGGCCTCGTACCAGTCCAGCGAGAGGGGGCGCAGGGCCCGTTCGATGTGAGCGGCGACGGACAGCAGGTCGGGCACGCGCGCGGTACGCGCGGCGCGCAGTGCGCCGGGCGCACGACAGGCGCGCTCCAAGGCGCGCACCGCCCCCTCGGAGCGCAGCGCCCCGACCAGCCCGCCCTCGTCGCGGGCCAGTTCCGCGAGCCCGTACAGCGCACTGCCGAAACGGTCCGCCTCCACGCCGCCAGAGGGCTCCGAGCCGTCGAGGACCGCCGGTGCGGCGCACACCGCCGCCGCCAACTCCCCGAAGCACTCGGCGAACCGTCGGCGCGCCCGGCGCCCGAGTACCACGCCGTCATCCTCGGCCATCCACAGCGGAGCCGTCCGCACCCGGCTGACCTGCGGTGGCAGCCGCACCCAGCCCTCGTCCTCCTGCCGCTCGCTGCGGCTGAGCGCGTAGATGTCGAACTCGTGCTGCCCGAGCCCGCGCACGAGCCGGTCGCACCAGAGTCCGGCGTCACCGCTCACATACGGATAGCCACCCTCCGTAAGCAGTCCGATGCGCACCAGTGCACCCCCGATCTCCCTATGGGGAGCCGCCGTTGACCCGGCGGCTCGCAGCGGGAAGAACGTATGCGGACATGACGGTGGCGCGACGGACGGTTGTCCATCGCGCCACCAAAAGGGGTGAACGGTCGTAACTTTCCCGTGCGGGTCGCGTTCAGTCGCGCTACGAGATCAAGCAGTCACGTCTCGTCACGCGTGCGCCCATGTCCGCCGGACAGTCGTCACACCGCCGTCAGCTGCCTCCGGGCCGTCCGTCGCCGTGCCGCGACCTCCGGATCCAGCGCCGGAACCGCGGCCAGCAGCTGCTTGGTGTACGGGTCGCGCGGCGACTCGTAGACCTCGTCGGCGGGCCCGTACTCGACGATCCGGCCGCGTCGCATCACCGCGACCCGGTCGCTCACCTGGCGGACGACCGCGAGGTCGTGCGCCACGAACACCAGCGCGAGCCCGAGTTCGCGCTGCAGTTCGGCGAGCAGGGCGACCACCTGCGCCTGGGTGGTCACGTCGAGCGCGGAGACCGGCTCGTCGCAGACGATGACGCGTGGGTCGGCGGCGAGCGCCCGGGCGATGCCGACGCGCTGGCGCTGTCCGCCGCTGAACTCGTGCGGGTAGCGGTCGTAGTGCGCCGCTTCGAGCCCCACGCGCTCCAGCAGTTCCCGGACGCGCCCCCGGATGCGCCCCTCGTCCCTCCCCCACTCTCGGCTTCGCTCGAGCGGGGGGACCCCCATCCCCCGCGCGCGCAGCGGATCGGCGATCGACTCGCCCACGCTGCGACGCGGGTTGAGGGAGGAGGCGGGGTCCTGGAAGACCATCTGGACGTCCGGGCGCACACCTCCGCCAGGCTTGATCTCCCCCGCCGTCGGCTCCAGCAGCCCCACGAGCATCCGTCCCAGGGTGGTCTTGCCGCTGCCGCTCTCGCCCACGATCCCGAGGGTCTCGCCCCGGTGGATCGTCAGCGAGACGTCGTCGACGGCCGCGAACGCCCGCTTCCCGCGCCCGAATTCGCGCCGCAGGCCGCTCGCCTCGAGAACGACCTCCTCCGTCGCCTCGGAGGCGGTGCGCGGCGCGTCCACGCGAGGCACCGCACCGAGGAGTTCCTGGGTGTACGCCTGCGCGGGCGCCCCCAGGACGGTGCCGACGAGGCCGTGCTCGACCGCTCGTCCGTGCCGCATGACCAGGATCTCGTCGACGCTCTCGGCGGCGACGCCCACGTCGTGCGTGACGAGGAGCAGGCCCATGCCGGTCTCCTCCCGCAGGGTGTGCAGCAGGTCGAGGATCTGGGCCTGGACGGTCACGTCGAGGGCCGTGGTCGGCTCGTCGGCGATCAGCAGATCGGGTTCGCAGGCCAACGCCATCGCGATCAGCGCACGCTGGCGCATGCCGCCGCTGAACTCGTGCGGGCGCGAGCGCGCCCGGCGCGCGGCGTCCGGGATGCCGACGCGGTCGAGCACCTCTACGGCACGCGCGCGTGCGGCGCGCCGGGAGGCCTTCACGTGTACCCGGTACACCTCGGCGATCTGGTCGCCGACCGCGTAGTACGGGTCGAGGGACGACAGGGGGTCCTGGAAGACCATGGCGGCCTTCCCGCCACGCAGCCGCCGCAGTTCGTCATCGGAGGCCGCCTGTACGTCCACGCCGGCCACGCGCACCGCACCGCTCACACGCGCCCCCGTGCCCCGGTGCAGCGCCAGCAGGGCGGACGCCACCGTGGACTTGCCGGAGCCGGACTCGCCGACCAGTCCGAGCGCGGCGCCCTTCTCCAGGGTGAGGGAGAGCCCGTCGACGGCGCGCAGATCGCCGAACTCGACGGAGAGGTCGGTTACTTCGACCAGAGGGGTCGAGGTCGTCGAGGAGTCGCTCATGACAGCACCACCCGTCGGTCGGCCACCGCGTACAGCACGTCCGCGACGGCGTTGGCGATGACTACGAAGAAGCCGATGACCAGGACCATGCCGACGACCACCGGCAGGTCCACGACGTTCACCGCGTGCACCAGCGCCTGTCCGATGCCGGGCAGTCCGAAGAGCGTCTCGGTGAGCACCGCGCCGCCGACCGCCGAGCCGACGTTGTTGGCGTTCAGCGCGATGATCGGCGCGAACGCCCCGCGCAGCGCGTGCCGCCCGATGATCGACCGCTCGCCGACGCCGTACGCCCGGAAGGTCCGGATGTGGTCCTCGGCGAGGGTCTCCAGCATCGCGGCCCTGGTCAGCCGGGCGAACGCGGCGGCCTCGATGAGGGCGAGGGAGAGCCAGGGCAGCAGCAGGTTCCAGGCCCACTGTTCGGGGTCGTCGGTGAGGCTGACGTACTGCGGGAAGGGCAGCAGTTGCAGCTGGCCGCAGACGACGATCATGAGCACCAGGCCGATCACGAAGACCGGTGTGGCGACGCCCGCGAGGGTGATGCCGGTCAGCACACGCTCGGTGAGCCGGCCGCGCCGCCACGCGGAGAGGATGCCGGTGCCGACGCCGAGGACCAGCCACAGCACCATCGCGCCGAACACGAGGGACAGGCTGACCGGCAGCTTCGCCAGGATCAGCTGGGTGACCTGGGTGTCGCCCTGGTACGACAGCCCGAGACAGGGCGCCGAGCAGTGCTCCACCGAGGTGCCGGTGGAGTAGTCCTGGCCGACGAGGATGCCCTGCAGGAAGTGCCAGTAGCGCACGTACAGCGGGTCGTCGAGCCTCAACTGCTGGGCGACCTGGTGCACTTGTTCCGGAGAGCAGCGCGGGCCGCAGGTGATCTGGGCGACGTTGCCGGGAGTGGCGTAGAAGACGACGTAGACGATCACCGAGATGGCGAGCAGGGTGATCACGGTGCCGACGGCGCGGCGCAGGACGAATCCTCCGAAGCCGCTCATGCCTTGGCCTCCTTATCGGCGTTCGCGTCCGCCGCGGCCTGCTTGGTACTCGCATCTGCCGTGGCTCTGCTGGCGTTCGCGTCCGCCGTGGCCTTCTGGGCGTTCGTGTCCGCCTTGGCCTCCCGCTTGCGGCCCGTGCCCACGCGCAGGCGCGAGGCCGCGCGCGGGTCGAGGGCCGTACGGACGCCGTCGCCCAGGACGGTCAGGGACAGCACGGTCACCAGCAGCGCCCCGGCGGGCAGCAGCAGGTACTGCGGGGCCGCCTGGTACCAGACGTCGGCGGCCGTGAGCATCTGCCCCCAGGACGGCGTCGGGGGCTTCACTCCGACGCCGAGGAAGGACAGCGCGGCCTCGGCGGATATGTTCATCGGCACGAGGAGCGCGGCATAGGTGATGACGGGGGCGGCCAGTCCGGGCAGGAGTTCGCGGCGGGCGATGCGCCAGGTGTTCCAGCCGCTGAGCCGCGCGGCGGAGACGTAGTCCAGCCCCTTGAGGGTGAGGGTCTGGGCGCGCACGATCTTCGCGGTGTTGCCCCAGGCGATCAGGCCGATGACGAGCGCGACCAGCAAGGGCCGCGGGAAGCTGCTGGGCACGATCGCCAGCAGGGCCAGCGACATGATCATCAACGGCATCGCGACGAAGATGTCGGTGATCCGGCTCAACAGTTGATCGATCCATCGGTTGCCGAGTGCGGCCGCGACGCCCACCACGACGCCGACGAGGACCTGTACAACGGTCGCCCCCAGCGCGACTCCCAGCGAGACCCGGGCGCCGTACACGAGCCGGGCGAAGAGGTCGCGGCCGGTCTGCGGTTCGACGCCGAGCCAGTGGTCGCCGCTGACGCCGCCGAACGAGCCCACGGGTACACCGCCGCGCGCGGAGTCGATCAGCGACGGATGGTAGGTGGTCGGGTCCTGGCCCTCGATCGCCGTGAGCAGCGGCGCGGCGAGCGCGAGCAGGACGAGCAGCGCGACGACGGCCGCCGCGACGAGGGCGGCGCGCTGCGTGCGCAGCCGCCGCCAGAACTGACGAGCCCCCGAGGCCCCCGGGACGGACGCGAGGTCCGTCCCGGGGGCCTGAGAGGCGACGATTGCCTCGCTCACGGCGCTACTTCACCGCGACCTGGGAGATGTCCAGTACGCCGGTCCAGTCGCTGATCACGATGTTCTTGACCGCGCTGCCGTACAGACGCTTGTAGACGGGGTGGAACAGCGGCACGGTCAGGGCCTGCTCGCCGATCTTCTTGTCCAGTGCGCCCCAGCGCTCGGCGGCCTCGTCGAGATTCGTCAACTTGTTGATCGCGTCGATCTCGTCGTTGACGGACTTGTCGTCGAGGAAGCCGGTGTTGAAGTTCGCGCCGTCCTTGACGATCTGACGGCCGTCGAAGATCGGGGCCAGGAAGGGGCCGCCGGAGGGCCAGTCGGCACCCCAGTGGGCGAGGAAGAAGCCCGGCTCACTCTTGACGCTGTGGATCTTGTCCTTGTAGTCGTTGATCTCCAGGCCCTGGAGCTTGACCGTGATCCCGGCCTTCTTGAGGGCGTCCTGGAGGGCGGTCGCGATCTCCGGGCTGGTCTCGAAGTCCTTGTCATTGGAGTGCGTGAGGGTGATGGTGATCCCGTTCGGGTGACCGGCCTCCTTCAGCAGTTCCTTGGCCTTGGCCGGGTTGCCCGACGCACCCGCCGGGAAGTGGTCGTAGGGCGTGTAGCCGAAGGACTTCTGGTTCGGCAGGTAGGTCGTCGCGGCCTCGGCCAGCGACGAACCGCCCGCCGCGTTGATCACCGACGAACGGTCGACGGCGTACGCGATCGCCTGGCGCACCTTCGGGTCGTCGAACGGCTTCACCTTCGGGTTGAAGGCGATGTAGTTGGTGTAGCCGAAGTGCCCGGTGCCGACGCGCGCCGCCAGCGCCTTGTCACCCGTCACCTTGGCGAGCTCGGCCGGGCCGAGGTTGGTGTCCGTGGTGACGGCCGCGGCGTCCGCGCCCTGCGACGCGGACAGCCGCTGGTTGATCACGGAGGAGTCCAGACCCGACCGTACGTCGATCTTGTCCGGGTAGGCCTTGCGCTCGGCGTCGGTCGCCGCGGACCAGTACGTGTTGCGCGCCAGGGTGATCCGCTCGCCGTCGTTCTCGTTCTTGACGACCTTGTACGGGCCGGAGGAGATCGGGTGCTCCTCGTACTTCGTGCCCTTGTCCTTGGCCTTCGGGACCGGCGTGAACTGGGTCTGCGTGGCGAGGTAGGGGAACTCGCCCTCGGGCTTGTTCAGGTGGAAGACGATGGTCAGGTCGTCCGGGGTCTCGATCGAGGCGAGGCCCTTCTTGTCCTTGTACGGCCCCTGGTAGTCGGCGCCACCGATGAGCCAGTCCCGCAGGTAGGGCGCGCCACCGGAGAGCTCGGCCGCGAAGGAGCGCTCGATGCCGTACTTGATGTCGGCGGAGGTGATCGGCGTGCCGTCCTCGTACTTGAGGCCCTTCTTCAGGGTGTACGTCCACACGGTCGCGTTCTTGCTCGGGCGTCCGGTGTCGGTGGCGAGGTCGGGGACGACCTCGGCGCCGGCGGCGCCGCTCTCGCGGTTGCGCGTGGTCAGCGTACGGAAGACGAGGGAGGGGACGTTGCCGCCGCCGGAGGTGTAGAGGCGCGCCGGATCGAAGTCCTCCTGCGGGCCCGCGTTGAGGACGGTGAGCGTGCCTCCCTTCTGCGGCTTGGAGTCGCCACCGGCGCCCTTGGCATCGTTGTCCTTCGGCCCGCAGGCGGCCGCGCCCGCTGCCACGACCAGGGTGACGGATGCCGCGGCCACGCGGCGAGCTATGACGGACGGTTGACGCATCGGAAGACGACCTCTCGAATGATGAGACAGATTGACGAGGAGTGAGACGGAAGTGAACGGACGTCTGCCCCGGCGTCAGGTCGTCAAAAAGGTCGCAAAGTCGTAAAACAGGTGACCAATACGGTCATTTACCTTCACGACGGAAGCGGAAGCACGACGCACACGCCAGAGGCGGGCGTCAGCGACAGTGGATGTCTGCGACGCAGAGCGCGGTCACGCCGATCAGCGCCAGCTCGATGGCGGCGCGACGGACGGCATGACTAGACCACATGCGCAAAAATATGAACGAACTTTCGGAGCATGTCAACGTGGCCCCAGTGGCCCCCGCGACCCCTCCGTCAACTCCCCGGGTAGGGCCAGGGGTTGGCCCGACAGTGGATTCCGTCATGGTCGAGGAACTTGGTCTGCTGCTGCATGACGGGCGCGAGCTCGCCGTCCTTGTCGCAGGTGACATGGCCGTATCCGAGACGGTGGCCGACCTCGTGGTTGATGAGCATCTGCCGATAGGGGTGAATCGCGTCACCATAGGTCTTGGAGCCCTGCGCCCAGCGGTACGCGTTGATCATCACGCGCTCGGTGGAGGCCGAGTCGCACGACACGTTGTCCTCGGTCGTGTCCAGCCCGGACTTGGCGCACCACTCGGCGGTGGTGCCGGGGCTGGCCAGGGTGATCACGAAGTCGGGCTTGCCGGAGGAGATCCGCTCGAAGGTACGGGCGCCGTTGTGGGCCCAACTCCGTTTGTCGTTCAGCGTCTTCTGCACAGCCTGGGCGAAGAGGGCGGCATCGAGGCCGAGACCCCGCTCCACGTCCACCCGGTAGGTGTACTTCTGCCCCTTGCCGGGCGCCTTGGCGAACCCGGGGACGGCTTCGAACTTCCCCGAGGCCTTGAGGGTGGCGCCGAGCGCGTACTTCACACCCATCTTCTGGTCGTACGTCAGCGGTGTCGCGCTCGGCGTCACGGACGGGGCCGACCCGGCGCCCCCGGGCGAGGCGGACGCGCGGGCGTCCACTCCGCCGCCGGCGGACTGCGTCTGTGCGGTGGCGTCGTGACGGCCGGTGGCCACCTGCCCGGCCACCACGACGGCGAGCACGGTGGTGACGGCGGCCGCGGCGATTCCGGTGAACGCCCGCCCCTTGACGCCCTTGCCGCTGCCCGCCTCCTCGACCCCCGGCTCCTGGCTCCCGGACCTGCCCCCGCTCTCGTCGAAGGCGTCGACATAGGCCTGCCGGGGCCCCGGGCCGGGCCCGAGTCCGGCGTCGGCCTCCTGCCGCTGCCGGGGGATGCGCGGCCCGGGTCCCCCCTGAGGCTCCCCCTGCGGCCCGACCTGGGGCGCACCCTGCGGCAGGACCTGAGGCCCGCCGTACGCGGCCCCCGCCGCCCGCGGGCCGCCCCTGAACTCGCCCCAGCCCCCGCCGGGTTCACGCTGCTCGGGGTGTCCCGCACGCGCCTGGGGCACACCACGGGCGGGGGTGCCGTCCGGCAGCCGAGGCACATCACGAACAGGCGCGTCGCCGGACATACGGGGTATGCCGTGCGCCGGAGTCCCGTCCGGGTAGCGCGGGACACCGTGCGCGGGAGTCCCGTCCGGGTAGCGCGGGACACCGTGCGCGGGAGTCCCGTCCGGGTAGCGCGGGACACCGTGCGCGGGAGTCCCGTCCGGGTAGCGCGGGACACCGCGGGCCGGAGTCCCGTCCTGAAAACGGGGAACACCCTGCGCCGGAGTACCGTCCTGGAAACGCGGCACACCCTGCGCCGGAGTCCCGTTCGCCATGCGCGGGATGCCATGGGCCGGCGTGCCGTCCTGAGGACGGGCAGCACCGGGGATCGCAGTGCCGCCCGGCGCGGGGCGTCGAGGTCCCGGTGGTTGTGGGCCGAGGGGGCCGCGCGTGGCCCCCTGCGGCGAGGTCGCCGCCGGACCCGTACCTGGCACCGCCCCTTGCCCCGTACCCGGCACCGCCCCTTGAGCCGTGCCCGGTGCGGCACCGGGTGCCGGAATCCTCGGCATCTCCCCCGTGTCGCTCTTACCTGCCCGCCCCCGGCGACTGTGACGTCCCACGCCCCGCCTCAGCTCCCCGCGTCGGTGCCGGCCGGGGAGGTCAACCCGCCCGTTTCCACGAGGAGTTCGCGGAACGCCGAGGCCACCGTCTCCGGGTACTCCATCATCGCCACATGCCCCGCGTCCGGCAGGGACAGCAGCCGGGAGTCACGGAAGGCGCGCGCCGCGCGCTGGGCCATACGGTACGCGACGAGCTGGTCCCGGCCGCCGTAGACGAGCAACGTCGGCGCGAGCACCCGCTCCGCCTGGCGCCACAGCCCGTGCTGGCCGCCCAGCGTGTACGCGTTCACGAGGCCACGCGTCGAGCGTGTCATGGCGTCCCAGAAATAAGGCAGGGCGAGCCGCCGCTCCATCTCCTCGACCGCGTGGCGGAACCCCTCGGGCGTCACCATGCCGGGATCGCCGTAACAGAGCGCCATGACCCCGCGGACGCGCTGCTCGGCGCTCCAGTCCTTGGTGAACCTGGTGAACAGCCGCGCCACACCCGGCACCGAGAGCAGCGCGGTCGGCCACGCGCTGCGCTGCGCGCGGATCTCCGGGAACGCGGGCGAGATCAGGGTGAGCGTCTCGACCAGATCGGGACGTACGGCGGCGACACGCGTCGCGACCGCTCCGCCGAGCGAGTTCCCGAAGAGGTGCACGGGGCCGCGCTCGGCCGCGTCGAGATAACGGATGACCGCGCGGGCGTGCCCGGTGACCGAGTAGTTGCCGTCGTCCGGCGGCGGCGAGTCCCCGAAGCCGGGCAGATCGAGGGCCTCGCTGTCCACGAGCCCGTCGAGCAGCGGCATCAGCGCCGACCAGTTCTGCGAGGAACCGCCCAGCCCATGGACGTACAGCGCGGGCGGCAGTCCCTCGCGCGCGGGCGGTCGCGCACGCACCGTCAGGGTGATCCCCGGCAGACCGACCGATCGCAGGCGCTCCCCCTCCGCGACCCGGACGGTCCCGACCCTCGGCGTGACGGTGGTGGCCAGCGCGGCGGGCAGCTCGGTCGAAGACATGCGGCAATGTTACGAGACGATCACGCAGTGGTTCATGTGTTCGCTGTCACAGATCGTACGCGGATCGTCTAGCGCCTCGATCGGGTGTCTCCTAGGCTTCGATCGAGGGCACTCGTACGTACATCAAGATCCGTACATCAGGAGCGCACTCGCACCGCTCGGGAAGAGGAACCATGACAGTCGACCCGACAGACCCCGAGACCTTCAACGACCGGTTCCAGGAGATCCCTGACCCGGAAGCCCCCGAGGCGGACCTCGCCGAGCAGCTCAGCGAACTGGATCCGGCGGACGACTTCGACCCGGAACCCCCCGGTGACCCCCTCAACGCCAATGAGGCCGACCTCGCCGAGCAGGCCAGGGTCGTCCGGCTCAACGAGGACGACTACAGGGGATGACCACATGTGACCGGACCCCGCTGACCAGCGGTATCCGGCGCAACGTTGCGCCCTTCTCACCCCGTTCGTCACCCTCTGTGTCGTTATCGAACGCGTCCGGTCCGTGAAATTCTGCGCTCGCACCGCGCACAGCGGGGTTACCGAAAAGTACGATGGCGGCGCGGCGCACACCGCATGTGGACAATTTTGGGAGGCGGCGTGACAGCCATCGAGCAGACAGAGGCGGCACGCCCGCGGGGCACTCGCCTGCCGCGCCGTGCCCGACGCAACCAGCTCCTCGGCGCCGCCCAGGAAGTGTTCGTTGCGCAGGGGTATCACTCGGCCGCCATGGACGACATCGCCGAGCGCGCGGGCGTCAGCAAGCCGGTTCTCTACCAGCACTTCCCGGGCAAGCTCGACCTGTACCTCGCACTGCTGGACCAGCACTGCGAGTCCCTGCTGCAGGCGGTACGGACGGCGCTCGCGTCCACCACGGACAACTCGCTGCGCGTCCGCGCCACGATGGACGCCTACTTCGCGTACGTCGAGGACGACGGCGGCGCCTTCCGGCTCGTCTTCGAGTCCGACCTGACGAACGAGCCCGCGGTCCGCGAGCGCGTCGACAAGGTCACGCACGAGTGCGCGGAGGCGATCTGCGACGTCATCGCGGAGGACACCGGTCTCTCGCGCGCCGAGTCGATGCTCCTCGCCTCGGGCCTGGGCGGCCTCGCCCAGGTGGTGGCCCGTTCTTGGCTGCACAGCGACCGCAGCGTCCCGCGCGACCAGGCGGTGCAACTGCTGACGTCACTGGCCTGGCGGGGCATCGCGGGTTTCCCGCTGCACGGCACCGATCACCACTGACGCACACCGGACCGCCGCTTTGTTCCCGTCCGCTGTTCGCTCTTGGCGTTCTCGGCCGGAACGTGCACGTCCCCTCACCGGGCTAATGTGTGCAGCGTACGGCGCGGACAGACGCGCACATGACTGACCGTCGGAGGGACAAAGCCGTGGAGGTCAAGATCGGCGTGCAGCACGCGCCCCGCGAGATCGTTCTGGAGAGCGGTGAGACCCCGGAAGAGGTCGAGCGCGCGGTGTCCGAGGCTCTGGCCGGCAAGTCGCCGCTGCTGAGCCTCGTGGACGACCACGGCCGCAAGGTCCTGGTTCCGGCCGACCGCCTCGCGTACGTGGAGCTCGGCGAGCCCACGCAGCGCAAGGTGGGGTTCAGCGCGCTGTAGTTCAGGCGAGCGGAAGCAGAAGGGGCCCGGTGACACTGTCACCGGGCCCCTTCGCACGTACGGAACCGCGCCCTTCGGGCAGCCCTCCGCGCACGTCGTGTCGGGCCCGTACACGTGGTCTCACCACCACGGATGGAGCACAGAACATCCACAGGGGAGGATTGCGTTCCGCACCTCAGGGGTAAACCCGCTACGACCGATTTGCACCGGCCGTGCGGGAGGGACCCCCACCATGTTCTTGGAAGCGCTCGGCGCCGCGATGCTCGGTCTCGCGCTGGCATGGGGGGCCGCGTACCGACTGCCGCACCGCCTGCCGAGCCGCGGCCTGGTCCTGTCGACCGGTGTCGCCGGAGCCCTGTTCGGGGCCTTCCTGACGCACACGGCGCTGGGCTCCGGCCACTTCCTGGTCATCCTCGCCGGCGCCGCGATCGTCTCCGCCGCGCTGCTGTCGCTCCTGCTGCGCCCCGCGGAAAGATTCCGCCGCCGCTCGGCGACGGCGTGACCGAAGCGGGCGACGGCGAAACCCCTGAGGCCGACAAGCCCCGAGACGATCGAGGAAACCGGGGAGACGGAGGAAACCAGGGAGACCGGGGAGACCGGGGAGACCGGGTCTAGGCCGCCAGGCCCAGTGCCGCCATCCGCTTCGTGTGGGCCTCGGTGATCCGCGAGAACATCCGGCCGACCTCCGCGAGGTCGAACCCGTCCGCCACACCGCCCACGAGCATCGTCGACAGCGCGTCGCGGTCCGCGACGACCCGCTGCGACTGCGACAGCGCCTCGCCCATCAGCCGACGCGCCCACAGCGCGAGCCGACCGCCCACGCGCGGGTCCGCGTCGATGGCGGCGCGCACCTTCTCGACGGCGAAGCTCGCGTGCCCGGTGTCGTCGAGAACGCTGAGTACGAGCCCGCGCGTGTCGGCGTCGAGGCGCGCGGCGACCTCCCGGTAGAAGTCACTGGCGATCGAGTCGCCGACGAACGCCTTGACGAGGCCTTCCAGCCAGTCCGAGGGAGCCGTCTGCCGGTGGAAACCGTCGAGCGCGGCGACGAACGGCTCCATCGCCTGCGTCGGCTCCGCGCCGACCGCGGCGAGCCGGTCCCGCAACCGCTCGAAGTGGTGGAACTCGGCCGACGCCATCTTCGCCAGCTCTGCCTTGTCACTGAGCGTCGGCGCCAGCTTGGCGTCCTCCGCGAGCCGCTCGAACGCCGCCAACTCGCCGTACGCGAGCGCTCCGAGCAGGTCCACGACCGCGGCGCGGTACTGGGGGTCGGCGGCGGCCGTGTCCCAGTTCTGCGCGGCGACTCCGGTGGCCGCGGGGGTGGTCTTGTCGGTGGCCTCGGCGGACGGGTCAGCGGCGTTGTCAGGCGTCGTCATGAAGCGCACAATAGCCCGCTCGACGCAACAGGGAAGTCCCTGATCAATCAGTGTGACGACGACTACGTGACCAAACCGGCCATCGCATATGCGCGATTCCGGGGTATGGTGGTAATGCGCCCGGCGAGTATTCGACGGGCCGCACGAATGAGGATGCCCGGTCGGTGGCCCGATCGGCTCCGACCCGACAGCCCTCCTCGTCCGTACGGCACATTGCGTACGACATCCGGAGGGAACCCTCAGCGGCACGAGAGCTCGAGCGTCGGCAGTGGTCCCATGCCACTCGGCCCGCCCGTCAAGAGCGGTCGACGTCCCCGGCACGGTCCCCGACACGACCCCCGCGCTCGCCTCGCACCGCGTACACAGAAGAGGCAGCACCCTGACTACGACTTTCCGAGAGCTCGGAATCCTTCCCGAGACGGCCGAAGCCCTTGAAGCCGTCGGCATCATCACCCCCTTCCCCATCCAGGAGATGACGCTCCCCGTAGCCCTTTCGGGCTCCGACGTCATCGGCCAGGCCAAGACCGGTACCGGCAAGACGCTGGGCTTCGGCCTCCCGCTCCTCGAGCGTGTCACCGTCCCCGCGGACGTCGAGGCGGGCCGGGCCCAGCCCGAGCAGCTCACCGACGCCCCGCAGGCCCTCGTCGTCGTCCCGACGCGCGAGCTGTGCACCCAGGTGACCAACGACCTGCTGACCGCCGGCAAGGTCCGCAACGTACGCGTTCTCGCCATCTACGGCGGCCGGGCGTACGAGCCGCAGGTCGAGGCCCTCAAGAAGGGCGTCGACGTCATCGTCGGCACCCCGGGCCGACTGCTGGACCTCGCGGGCCAGAAGAAGCTCAACCTCAAGCACATCAAGGCGCTCGTCCTCGACGAGGCCGACGAGATGCTCGACCTGGGCTTCCTGCCCGACGTCGAGAAGATCATGAACATGCTGCCGGCCCGCCGTCAGACCATGCTGTTCTCGGCGACCATGCCGGGTGCGGTCATCGGTCTCGCGCGCCGCTACATGTCGCAGCCCACGCACATCCGCGCCACGGCGCCGGACGACGAGGGCGCGACGGTCCGCAACACCGCGCAGTTCATCTACCGCGCACACAACATGGACAAGCCCGAGCTGGTCGCACGCATACTGCAGGCCGACGGTCGCGGGCTCGCGATGGTGTTCTGCCGCACCAAGCGGACGGCGGCGGACCTCGCCGACCAGCTGCAGCAGCGCGGCTTCGCCTCCGGCGCGGTCCACGGCGACCTCGGCCAGGGCGCCCGCGAGCAGGCACTGCGCGCGTTCCGCAACGGCAAGGTCGACGTCCTCGTCTGCACCGACGTCGCCGCGCGCGGCATCGACGTCGAGGGTGTCACCCACGTCATCAACTACCAGTCCCCCGAGGACGAGAAGACGTACCTGCACCGCATCGGCCGTACGGGCCGCGCGGGCGCCAAGGGCATCGCGATCACGCTCGTCGACTGGGACGACATCCCGCGCTGGCAGCTCATCAACAAGGCGCTGGACCTCGGCTTCAACAACCCGCCGGAGACGTACTCCACGTCCCCGCACCTCTTCGAGGAACTGAACATCCCGGCCGGCACCAAGGGTGTCCTGCCGCGTTCCGAGCGCACCCGCGCCGGACTCGCGGCCGAAGAGGTCGAGGACCTCGGCGAGACCGGCGGGCGCGGCGGTCCGCGCGGCCGCGGTGGCCGTTCGTCGGCGCCGGCGCCCGTGGAGCACGAGCGTGAGCGCCCGGCGCGCACCCCGCGCCGCCGTCGCCGTACGCGCAACGGAGCCGCGCTGGAGGAGACGTCCACGACGCCGACTCCGGAGGTGACCACCGAGCCCGCCGCCGCGGAGGCCACCGAGCCCCGCACCCCGCGCCGCCGTCGCCGTACGCGCGCCGGAGCGGCGGAGACGGTGGCGGCTGCCGCCACGGTCACCGAGCCGTCGGCGACCGTGAGCGAGGCCCCGGAGACCGCGGAGACCGTGGTCGACACGGCCGAGGGCACGGTCGAGGCCGCGCCGGAGGCGCTCGCGAAGCCGCGTCGCCGCCGGGCCCGTAAGACGGCGGAGGCCGCCCCTGCCGAGGCCGAGACCGTGGCCGTCGTCGCGGAACCCGCGCCCGTCGTGGAAGCCGTCGCCGAGGACGTCACGGAGGCTCCGGCCAAGCCGCGCCGGCGTACCCGCAAGGCCGCGGAGGCCGCCGAGGCCGTGCTCGACACGGCCGAGGGCACGGTCGAGGCCGCGCCGGAGGCCCCCGTCACCAAGCCGCGGCGTACGCGGGCCAAGGCCACGGCCGAGGCACCCGCCGAAGCGGCCGTGGACAGCGCGGAAGCGGTGGCGGCCAAGCCCGTCCGCCGCCGCACGCGCAAGGCCGTCGCCGAGACCGCCGAGACCGAGATTCCGGCGCAGACCGCTGCCGCCGTCGTCGAGGCCCCGGAGGCCAAGCCGCGCCGCCGTACCCGCAAGGCCGCGGAGCCCGCGGAGGTCGCGGTCGCCACGGCGGAGGCTGTTGCCGAGGCGCCGGTCACCAAGCCGCGCCGTACGCGTAAGGCGGCGGTGGCCGCGGTGGACACGGTCGAGGCGACCGTCGAGGCCGCGCCGGAGGCCCCCGTCACCAAGCCGCGGCGTACGCGGACCAAGGCCACGGCCGAGGCACCCGCCGAAGCGGCCGTGGACAGCGCGGAAGCGGTGGCGGCCAAGCCCGTCCGCCGCCGCACGCGCAAGGCCGTCGCCGAGACCGCCGAGGCGACGATTCCCGCCCAGTCGGCCGCCGTTGACGAGCCCGAGGCCAAGCCCCGTCGGCGCACCCGCAAGGCCGCGGTCGCCGCGGAGCCCGCGGTCGCCACGGAAGCGTCGCCGGAGGTGGCGACACCGCGTCGCCGCACGCGCAAGGCGGCGGCTGCCGCGGAGCCCGCGGAGAGCTGATCCCAAGCCCGATGGCCCGGTCCCACGTGCAGTGGGGCCGGGCCATTGGCGTTTTCCGGACCGGGTGGGTGAGGGCTGGGCGCGCAGTTCCCCGCGCCCCTGGGGCACGGGGCGAAGCCCCGCCCGATAGCCTCGGGGTATGAGCAGGCCCCCCTCCTTCGCCCCGCCAGCCGGTGTCCGTGCCTACCGTCTCCGCACCGCCCGCGGCGAGTTCGCCGCGCTCGACGCCGCGCCGCAGGCGCAGCTGAAGGGAACCGTGCTGCTGCTGCCGGGGTTCACCGGCAGCAAGGAAGACTTCATCGCGCTGCACGAGCCGCTCGCGGCGCGCGGGTACCGTACCGTCGCCGTGGACGGCCGCGGGCAGTACGAGAGCGACGGACCCGAGCACGACGAAACGGCTTACGCACAGGCCGAGTTGGCGAAGGACGTGCTCGCGCAGGCGGCGGCCGTCGGCACCCCCGTACACCTCGTCGGCCACTCCCTCGGCGGACTGGTCGCCCGTGCCGCCGTCCTGCTCGACCCGGCCCCCTTCGCCTCACTCACCCTCATGGCCTCGGGCCCCGCCCAGATCTCCACCTCCCAGCAACAACGCGTCAAACTGCTCCGGGACGCCCTTGCCGTGATGGGCATGGCCGAGGTGTGGGACGCCATCCAGGCGATGGAACCGCCGGAGGAGACCGACACCGGCAGTCTCGACGGGGGGCTCGACGACCGTGATGACCTGCGGCGCCGCTGGCTGGCCACGCGACCGGCCCAGCTGATCGCGACGGGCCGTCAGCTGTGCACGGAGCCCGACCGCGTCGCCGAGCTGGCCGCCGTACGCCTGCCCAAGCATGTGCTGTCCGGCGCGTTCGACGACACCTGGCCGGTGCCGCTCCTGGACGACATGGCCGTACGGCTCAAGGCCCGGCGCACGGTCGTACGCGGAGCCGAACACTCCCCGAACACGGACCAGCCCGAGCAGACGGCTCTGGCCCTCGCCAAGTTCTGGGATCAGACGGAGCAGTGATCCGGGCGGAAAAGTAGTCAGGAAGCCCGGGCCGGGTAGCTAGTACCGCGGCACTAGTACTGCGCCTGCAGGTGCTCCCAGAAGCCGTCCCGGAGCGCGCGGCGCAGGTCCGCCTGGCCCCGCAGGGAGTACTGCAGCAGCCCCTCGGCCTCGACCAGCAGATCCTGGTCGACCGAGCCGGGCAGGTAGGGGTGGCCGGGCAGCAGCTCCACCAGCGCCTCGCGCCCCCGCGCGGCCAGCCACTTCGCGGCGATCTGGGCGCCCACGAACCGCACGTCCTCGCGGGTGGGCCGGCTCGCCGCCGTCGGGTCGTAGGTGGCGGAGGTGCGGCGGGACACGTAGGGCTTGAAGAATTCGAGGTCGAACGTGCGCTGGCTGTCGACCTCCCACAGCAGCGGCTCGGCCTGGTTGCGGCCCTCGGGCGCCTCGATGCCCCAGAGGTGGACCCGCGCGCCGTACCCCTGCGCCGCTTCGACCGCGGACACCAGGTCCTCGTCGCCGCCGAGCAGCGCGGCGTCGCTGATGGCCCGGTGCCGGGCGAGGGACTCCAGGTCGGAGCGGATGAGGGAATCGACGCCCTTTTGCTGGTTGTTGGCGTTGAGGTTGCCCAACCGGACCTTCACGTCCGGGAGTTCGGCGATCGACTGCTGTTCCGCGGTGTGGATGCGGCGGCGCGCGCCGTCGTACCAGTAGACGCGCAGCAGCCTGCTGTCGGCGAAGATCGTGCGGGCCTTGTCGATGAGCGCCTCGATGAGGCCTTCGGCGTCGAGGTCGAAGGCGCGGCGGTCCTCGGTCCCGGCGACGAGCCGCCCCGCGGCCGCGTACAGATATCCGGCGTCGACGAAGATCGCGTGGGTCGAGGGCGTCTTCGCCACCTCGGCGAGCATGCGCTGGAGCAGCTCGTTCGTGCGGTCGATGCGGGCGCCGAGCGCCGCGTGGTCGTCGTTCATCGCCTCCATTGTCCCGGCGGTCACGCTGCGAATACAACCGGTCCCGTTCAGTCTCCTTCAGACTTCTTACCCGACAGTAATTAGGTTCTCGAAAAATTTCCTTAGCGTAGGGAATGTTTGTAACACGCACCCCGTTGAATACGAACGGAAGCAGGGGTACCGACGCCTCGCACACCACACAAGTAGTTCTCCTCAGGAGGATGACCAGACGAAGGGAGAAGCCCATGCGCTTCGAAATCATGCGACTCGACGATGTCGACGGCACGCCCGTGGACAGCACTGTCGTAGACGCCACCTCCGTCAACCGGATCGTTCAGCAGGCCGCCGCCATCGGGCAGCGACTGTGGATCCGCCCGGCCGAATCGTCCGCTTCATAACAGTTCGGAGCAGTCCAGGCAGGTCTTGGAGCAGTTCACCACTGGGCGGACGCCTTCAGATTTCAAAGCCCCGTACGGCACGATGCCGTACGGGGCTTTGCGCGTTCTCACAGGCTCACGGTCAGCCCGCCCGGATCACCTGGGTGACCCCGTTGATGATCTGCTGCACGGCGATCGCGGACAGCATCATGCCCGCGAGCCGGGTCACCAGCACGACACCGCCGTCCTTGATGACACGGATGATCAGCAGCGAGTAGCGCATGACCAGCCACAGGACGACATGGATGGCGAGGATCGCGGTCCACACGGACACCTGGGTGGCGACGGTGTCGGCCTTCTGGACCGCGAGGATCACCGACACGATCGCCCCGGGGCCCGCGAGCAGCGGCATGCCGAGCGGTACGAGGGCGACGTTGACGTCCTTGGTCTGCTGGGGCTCGTCGGTCTTGCCGGTCAGCAGGTCGAGGGCGATCAGCAGGAGCAGCAGCCCGCCCGCGATCATCAGCGCGGGCACGGACACATGCAGGTAGCCGAGGATCTGGTGGCCGAGCAGACCGAAGACGACGATCACCCCGCCGGCCACGCAGACGGCCTGGAAGGCCATCCGTTTCTGCACCTTGGCGGGGCGTCCCGCCGTGAGCGCGAGGAAGATCGGGGTGATCCCGGGGGGATCCATGATGACGAAGAGGGTGAGGAAGAGGGAGCCGAAGACGGCGACGTCGAACATGAGTGAGTCAGGCCTTGCGAAGGTATGGAAGGCGGCACGGCGAGGTCGGCCGTTGCCGCCGGGGAAGGGTGTTCCGCCGGGCGGAACAGAGACACACGACGGACGGCGTCGGGTGCCGAGAGGAACCGGGGTGCGCGGGCGAGCCTCAGGCTCCGCCGGTGCCCGGCACGGGGAACGCCCCGGTCGCCCGCCGGGTGATCTCGCCGTACACCTCGGGGTCGGTGGTGAACTCCCCGAGCACGCAGGTCTTGCGGCTGCCGTGGTAGTCGCTGGACCCGGTGGCGAGCAGCCCCAGGTCGGCGGCGAGGCCGCGCAGCCGGGCGCGGGTGGCCGGCTCGTGGTCCATGTGGTCCACCTCGATGCCGTCGAGCCCGGCGGCGGCGAGGTCCGCGATCGCGGACTCCGGCACGGTCCGGCCGCGCTTGGCGGCGGCCGGGTGCGCGAAGACGGTCACCCCGCCCGCGGCCTTGACGAGGCGGATCGCCTCGAAGGGGTCGGTCTCGTGCTTGGGAACGTAGGCCCGCCCGCCGTCGGCCAGCCAGTCCTGGGTGAAGGCGTCGGAGACGCTGTCCACGACCCCCAGCTCGACCAGCGCGGAGGCGACGTGCGGCCGCCCGACGGATCCCTCCCCCGCGATGCGCGCGACCTGCTCCCAGGTGACCGGTACGCCGAGCTCCTGGAGCTTGGCGACCATGGCCCGGGCGCGCGGCACGCGGTCGTCGCGCACCAGCTCGCGCTCGGCGAGCAGCCCGGGCTCCTCGGGGTCGAAGAGGTAGGCCAGCATGTGCATGCTGACGCCGTCGAGGCGGCAGGAGAGCTCGGCGCCCGTGACGAGGGTCAGCCCCTCGGGCAGCGCGGCCAGTGCCTCCGCGTACCCGCGGCTGGTGTCGTGGTCGGTCAGCGCGACGACGTCGAGACCGGCGATGCCGGCGTTGCGCACCAGTTCGGCGGGGGTGTCCGTACCGTCGGACGCGGTGGAGTGGGTGTGCAGATCGATACGCACGACGCGGACTCCAGGCGGTGACGGGGTGGACGGGACCGCTCAAGGATAACGGGATTCCGGAGCACCGCCGTCACACCCGCACCTAGCGAGCACCCCCTACGCGCACCCCGTGAGCACGCCGTGATGCCAGCACTCCGTCAGGGGCGCGGAGAACTACGCGAGCACTCCGTCAGGGGCGCGGGGAACTGCGCGCTCAGCCCAGAACGACCCGCACACAACCACCCATCCGAGGCACCCCGCACCACGGCTGAGCGCTACGGCTCCAAAATGCGCGGCGACAACGCCCCGCACGGCAGCAGATCCATCTCCGCCCCCGCATCCCGCAGATCCGTCAGCACCAGCTCGTCGTACATCAGCAGCCCCGACTGCTCGGGCCACACCACCGCCCACACCCACAGCCCCAGCGCCTCGCCCGCGAAGACGGCACGGTCGTCGGGGCTGCCGGCCACATGCCAGAGCGGGGTCGGACGGCCGGCGGCGAGGACCTTCACCTGCGGCGGTTTCTCGACGCTCATGTACGGCCCCGGGTCGGGTCCTTCGATGCCCGCGTAGCGCGCGCCGAGGCCGACGCCGAGCTCCTCGGCGACGATGATCAGCTCCCCGATGCCGCCGAGCGGTCCGGGGCCCGAGCAGGCCACGGCCGTCGCACGCCCCCCGCTGCGATCGTCACCGGCGAATGCCGCGCCGGTGAACAGCCAGCCGACCGGCAGCGGCCACGGCATCCACACCGGCACCTGGGCACGGTGCACCACCACACCGAGGGCCTCGACGCTGGGCGGGATCACGGGCTGCAGCGGATGCACGGTTCCGTGCACATCGCACTGCCAGGAGTCGGCAAAAAGGCCGGGAGCCCTGACCCGGCCACCACACTTCGGGCAACTGGGTTCGCCCCTCATAGAGCCCCACGGTCCTCCCCGTCTTTCGCCGCGTCAAGGACGATCACCCGTCCGGAGTGTGCCGGTCACCCGATGGAACTAGATGCAGCTTGCATTAATTAGCCCTTCTAACTTATTATGTGTGTATACACCAACGATCTGGCCATCAATCCACGGCCACCGATCTCTCCACACGCAGTCGAGGAGCGAGCATGATCAACAGCACGGGAGGCCCCGGCGAAGGGGACACATTCGACGCCGGTGCGGGCAGCATCCTGCGACAGCCGAAGGCCGTCTGGGCGACCGCCGGCGCATCCGTCGTCGCCTTCATGGGCATCGGGCTCGTCGACCCGATCCTGCCGTCCATCGCCAAGGGCCTGGACGCCACCCCGAGCCAGGTCTCGCTGCTCTTCACCTCGTACTTCCTGATCACCGCGGTCGCGATGCTGGTGACCGGCTTCGTCTCCAGCCGCATCGGCGGCAAGAAGACCCTTCTGCTCGGCCTGGCGCTCGTCGTGGTCTTCGCGGGGCTCGCCGGCACGTCCGGCTCGGTCGGCGAACTCGTCGGCTTCCGGGCCGGCTGGGGCCTGGGCAACGCACTGTTCGTGTCCACCGCCCTCGCCGTCATCGTCGGCGCGGCGGCGGGCGGCAGCGCCGCGGCGATCCTGCTCTACGAGTCCGCGCTCGGCCTCGGCATGGCGTGCGGACCGCTGCTGGGCGCGCTGCTCGGCAACGCCAGCTGGCGCTACCCGTTCTTCGGCACCGCGTTCCTGATGGCGGTCGGCTTCCTGTGCATCACGGCGTTCCTGAAGGAGCAGCCGAAGCCCGCGAAGAAGACCTCACTGCTCGACCCGCTCAAGGCGCTCGGCCACCCCGGCCTCGCCTCGGCGGCCGTGTCGGCGTTCTTCTACAACTACACGTTCTTCACCCTGCTGGCCTTCACCCCGTTCGTGCTGAACATGACCCCCTACAAGTCGGGCGCCGTGTTCTTCTGCTGGGGCCTGCTGCTCGCCGTGTTCTCGGTGATCGTGGCGCCGCGGATGCAGGCACGGTTCGGCTCGCTCAAGGTGCTGGGCGGCTCCCTGGTCCTGCTCGCCGCCGACGTGCTCGTGCTCGGGTACGGCGACCACACCACGGCCGTGGTCTGCACGATCCTGTCGGGCGCCTTCATCGGCGTGAACAACACCGTCTACACCGAGCTGGCGCTCGGCGTCTCGGACGCTCCGCGCCCGGTGGCGAGCGCCGGCTACAACTTCGTCCGCTGGTTCGCCGCCGCGGCCGCGCCCTACTTCGCGCCGAAGATCGAGGAGTGGAGCGACATCCACATCCCGTTCGTGGTCGCCGCGATCACCGCGGCGGTCGGCGCGGTCGTGGTCTTCGTACGACGCGACGCGCTCTCCCACGAGGCCGAGGAGCTCCAGCCGAAGCACGCCGCCGAGGACAGTGTGACCGTGTTTGCCAACTGACTGTTTTCGGCCAGGACTGACCTGCTCTCAGGTCGGCGGAAAGGGACGGGCCAGAAGTACTCAGTCCAGCGGAACGGACCTGCGCAACGGATCGCGCAGGTCCGTTCCGCCGTTCAGCCAGCGTTCCTGGAGGGCCCCGGCGCCGTGTACGCGCTTCCACGCGGCCTCGTTCGGCGTCATCGGGAGCAGCGGCAAAAACCGTACGGGATCGGCCGGCGCGTCCAGCTCCAGGTCCTCCACCAGGCCGCCGGACTCGGCGACCAGGACCGAGGTGAACGGCGCTCCGGGCCACAGCGCCCCGCCCACGTCGAGCGAGGCACCGGGGGCCACGATCAGCCCCTCGACCTGCGGGGACGCGGCGAGCACGGCGAGCGGGCGGAGCACCTTGTCGGTGTCGGCGACCCCCAGGCGGACGGACAGGATCAGCTCCGCGCGCGGGCCCTTCACCGGGTCGGCGAGGACCGCCGTGGGGTCCGCCATGGGCTGGGCGGACATACCGAGCGTGGCGTAGCGGACGACGTCACCCTCTGTGAAGCGCAGCACTTCGATGCGGTCGGTGCCGAGGAAGGTGACCGCGGCCCGGGCGTCGGGCTCGCCCAGCGCGGAGCGCAACCGGGCCTCGACCAAAGGAAGAACATCAGCCATGAGCCGAGCATAGAACTCGTCAGTAACGGGCAAAGCGGCGGCTTGACGCTTCAGTGCGCTGATAGTCTTGGCCGCTGGTCGGGGCAGCACGCCAAGCGTCGCTCTCAAGCCCCGACACACTGAGACTGACTGCCTTCCCCACGGGGGGAGACAGCTCCCCCAAGGGGGATGGATCGTCCCTCACGGGGGACCGGCCGGAGGAGGTGGGGCTGCAATGGACCGAAGTCGACCAGGCAGTACCACCCGCTCTTCCGGTCGCTGAAGTTCTGTAGCTGGTTCCAGCCGTTCCCTGGCTCCCGTAGCTCTGTCGGCTGCTTCCTCCTGCAAACGTGTGCATACGTGTCAGCGTTGTCCCGGTGCACCACGGAAGAGCGCTTCGTTTCCACCTGATCCATCCGATCTGTCTGATCTGAATCAGTAGCGAAGCTGCCACCGCGACGGTGCGGTGCTCCCCGCTTTGTGGACGTGCCAAACATCCGCAGTCAGGACGTCCCCATTCCGGGTAGTTTCAACCGTCGTCGGTCGCCTCCGTTGCGAAGGAGCCCGTCATGTCGATGATTCGTGACCTGCGTGCCGCGGTCCGCCCCCGTCCCTCGCTGCGCAAGGACAGTGGCTCGTACGACCACACCCGCGCCCCCGGGACCAACTCCGCCGTGGTCGACTGCGCGGTCTACCGCGACGGCACCCGCGTCCAGACCTCCGAGCCGCTGACGCCCCAGGAGGCGATGCGGCTGGTGCACCGCGACGGCGGCTTCGTGTGGATCGGGCTGCACGAGCCCACCGAGGCCGAGTTCGCCGGTATCGCGGGCGAGTTCGGACTGCACCCGCTGGCCGTCGAGGACGCCGTTCAGGCCCACCAGCGGCCCAAGCTGGAGCGCTACGACGACTCCCTGTTCACCGTCTTCAAGACCATCCACTACGTCGAGCACGACGAACTCACCGCCACCAGCGAGATCGTGGAGACCGGCGAGGTCATGTGCTTCACCGGGCGGGACTTCTTCATCACCGTCCGGCACGGCGGGCAGGGCTCGCTGCGGGCGCTGCGGCACCGGCTGCAGGACGACCCCGAGCTGCTCGCCAAGGGGCCCTCCGCCGTGCTGCACGCCATCGCCGACCACGTCGTCGACGGGTACATCGCGGTCGCGGACGCCGTGCAGGACGACATCGACGAGGTGGAGACCGAGGTCTTCTCGCCGGGCCGCAAGGGCACCCCGCGCGGCACGGACGCCGGCCGCATCTACCAACTCAAGCGCGAGGTGCTGGAGTTCAAGCGGGCCGTCTCCCCGCTGCTGCGCCCCATGCAGCTGCTGAGCGAGCGCCCGATGCGGCTGATCGACCCGGACATCCAGAAGTACTTCCGTGACGTCGCCGACCACCTCGCCCGCGTCCAGGAGCAGGTCCTCGGCTTCGACGAGCTGCTCAACTCCATCCTCCAGGCCAACCTCGCGCAGGCGTCCGTCACGCAGAACGAGGACATGCGCAAGATCACTTCCTGGGCCGCGATCATCGCCGTACCGACGATGGTCTGTGGGGTGTACGGCATGAACTTCGACTACATGCCGGAGCTGCACTGGAAGTTCGGCTACCCGCTGGTGCTCGCCGCCACGGTCGGGATGTGTCTGTCGATCCACCGGATCCTGAAGCGCAACGGCTGGCTCTGAGCGCGCCGGGTGATCGCCGGGCAGCCCTGGATAGGCTGGGGTCATGACGGAACAGCTGCTCGACCGGGCCCTCGTCGAGGAGGCCACGAAGAAGTCCGGGCTGATCTGGGTACGCGGCAGCGGCGCGTCGACACACGGAGCGCCGGGCGCCGAGGCGCCCACCCGGGCCCTGTGGCACGTGTGGCACGACGGCGCGGCCTGCCTGGTCGGTGACGGGCCCGGTGAGCAGCCGCTGCCCGGGCTCGTCGACGGGGGCGACGCGGTCGTGACCGTACGCAGCAAGGACAAGGGCGGGCGGCTGGTCACGTGGACCGCGAAGGCGGTCGAGCTCGCGCCCGGCTCCCCCGCGTGGGAGGCGACGGTCGCCGAACTCAAGGGCAAGCGCCTGAACGCGCCCGACGGCGAGGAGATGCCCGCCCGCTGGGCCCGCGAGTGCCGGGTGCTGCGCCTGGAGCCCCGGCCGGGCATCCACCCGCTGCCGGACGGCTCGCTGGCCGCCGCGCCGCTGCCGACGCCGGCGACCACCCGGCAGCCGATCCCGGCCGCCGTGCCCCGCCTCCTGTTCAGGAAGCGGGGACGTCGCGGGTAGGACTACGACGTCGGCAGCTGCTGACCGTAGTCCACGGTCTCGTCCTTGGCGGGTTCCGCGAGGGCGAAGTCCTTGCCCCAGTCACTGAGGCTGAGCGTGCCCGCGTCACCCGCGCGGACCAGGAGCAGCGGGTACGGGGTTCCCTTCAGGGAGACGTCCAGGGTGCCGCCCGCGCCCTTGTCGCCGGTGATGCGGATGGTGCGGACGCCGGACTGCTCGTGGTGGCCGTCCGTGGCGAGGGAGCCGTGCAGGGTCAGCAGACCGTCGAGCAGGACGTCCTTGTCCGTGAAACTGATGAAGCGCTTGTAGGCCGGGTCGCCGCTCGGGACCTTCACGTACTTGCCGTCGAGCTTGTCGGCGGCCGCGGTGTCCGCCGAGGAGGTGGCACCGCTCTTGCCGCCCTGATGGTTCCAGAACTCGGCGCCGGCCTTGAGGAAGAGGCGCCGGCCGACCCGGAGCAGATGGAAGCTCGCACCCTCCGAGGTGACCGAACCGGTGCCACCGTCGGTCTTCAGCCGCATGTCGAGCTTGTACGTACGCCCGTTCGACACCACGGTCCCGGCGAGTCTCACCGTCTCGGCGGACGTGGCGGCCTTGCGCGTCTTCGACTGGATCTCGGTGGCGGACAGCTTCCCCACACCGTTCGTGCCCGCGTCCGGATCCTCACTACCGCACCCCGTCAGCCCCGTCCCCGTCACGACCAGTGCGCACATCGCGCCCACCAGTGCGGCCCTGCGGGTACGGCCCTGGGAAATCGCAGTCACAGGTGGGGCTGCCTTTCATACGGGTGTCCATGCGGGTGTCCATACGCGTGTCCGTGCGGGTGCCCATGCCGGGGTAGCCGTGCCGGGTGTCCCCAACGGCGTACGGCAGCGTACCGGTGCCGCGCCTGCCCGGCGGAGCCAGTCCGTCCGGACCGCTCACCAGGGCGTATCCGACTGGGACGGGCTAGCCTGAAGCCCACCTGAGCGGACACGTCGGGACCAAACGCGCGTACGGAGAAAGCCGGCAAGCGTCCGGAGCAACACGGAGAAAGCAACACGGAAAGAAGGAGGCGCGGGCATGGCCGCGAGCGCCCCCCGGATCTTCGTCTCGCACCTCGCCGGTGTCGCCGTCTTCGATCCCAGCGGCGACCAGGTGGGCCGCGTGCGGGACCTGGTCGCCATGCTCCGTGTCGGACGCCGCCCGCCCCGGCTGCTCGGGCTGGTCGTGGAACTCTCCACCCGGCGGCGCATCTTCCTGCCCATGACCCGTGTCATCGGCATCGAGTCCGGCCAGGTCATCACCACCGGTGTCCTGAACGTGCGCCGCTTCGAACAGCGGCCCACCGAGCGGCTCGTCTTCGGCGAACTGCTCGACCGCCGGGTCCGGCTCGTCGAGACCGACGAGGAGGTGACCGTGCTCGACGTGTCCGTCCAGCAGCGGCCGGCCCGCCGGGAGTGGGAGATCGGCCGCGTCTTCGTGCGCAGGGGTCGCAGCGGGACCTTCCGGCGCACCAAGGGCGAGACGATGACCGTCGACTGGTCCGCCGTCACCGGGTTCTCGCTGGAGGAGCACGGACAGGGCGCCGAGAGCCTCCTCGCCACCTTCGAGCAGCTGCGCGCGGCCGACCTGGCCAACGTCCTGCACCACCTGTCGCCGAAACGGCGCGGGGAGGTGGCCGCCGCCCTGGCCGACGACCGCCTCGCCGACGTCCTGGAGGAGCTCCCCGAGGACGACCAGATCGAGATCCTGGGCAAGCTCAAGGAGGAGCGCGCCGCCGACGTCCTGGAGGCAATGGACCCCGACGACGCGGCCGACCTGCTCGCCGAACTCCCCGAGGCCGACGTGGAACGGCTGCTGACGCTGATGCGGCCCGACGAGGCGGCCGACGTACGACGGCTGATGGCGTACGAGGAGCGGACCGCCGGCGGTCTGATGACGACCGAGCCCATCGTGCTGCGGCCCGACGCCACGGTCGCCGACGCGCTCGCCCGGGTCCGCAACCCCGACCTGTCCCCCGCGCTCGCCGCCCAGGTGTACGTGTGCCGCCCGCCGGACGAGACGCCGACCGGGAAGTACCTCGGCACGGTGCACTTCCAGCGGCTGCTGCGCGACCCGCCGTACACGCTGGTCAGTTCGATACTCGACGACGATCTGCAGACCCTCGCGCCGGACGCGGCGCTGCCCGTCGTCGCCGGGTTCTTCGCCACGTACGACATGGTCGCGGCGCCCGTCGTCGACGAGAGCGGCTCGCTGCTCGGCGCGGTGACCGTGGACGACGTACTGGACCACATGCTGCCGGAGGACTGGCGCGAGACCGAGTTCCATCTGCGCGAGGACGACCCCCAGGACGAACCACTGGACGAACCTCAGGACGGGCGCCTGCGCGAACTCGAGGACGACCGCGAGGACGACCGGGGAGACGACGAGGAAGGCGATCAGGAAGGCGATCAGGAAGAAGCCCGTGAAGGCGTGGACGAAGGGGGGCGCGATGGGACCTGACCGCGAGACCCGCGAACGGGCCGCCACCGGGGCGACCGCCGCCACCCGGCCCCGCACCCGCCTCGACCAGCCGCTGCCGCCGCGCCGCCGGCTGATGCCCGAGTGGGACCCGGAGGCGTTCGGGCGGCTGTCGGAGCGGATCGCGCGTTTCCTCGGCACCGGACGGTTCATCGTCTGGATGACGGTCGTCATCATCCTGTGGCTGGTGTGGAACATCGCGGCGCCGCGTCATCTGCGCTTCGACCCGTACCCGTTCATCTTCCTGACCCTGTTGCTCTCGCTGCAGGCCTCCTACGCCGCCCCGCTGATCCTCCTCGCGCAGAACCGCCAGGACGACCGCGACCGGGTCAACCTCGAACAGGACCGCAAGCAGAACGAGCGGTCGATCGCGGACACCGAGTACCTCACCCGGGAGATCGCCGCCCTGCGCATGGGCCTCGGCGAGGTCGCCACCCGCGACTGGATCCGCTCCGAATTCCAGGACCTGATCAAGGAGCTGGAGGAACACCGTTCCGACGGCCGGGTCGTATTCCGGGCAGAACGGCCGCCACGACGTGACGTAGACGACCGCTGACGGGGCTTTCCGGGCCCGGGGCCGGGCACCGTACCATCGTCCTATGGCTACGGAAGACGCGGTGCGCGAAGCACTGGCGACGGTGAACGACCCCGAGATCCAGCGACCCATCACCGAGCTGGGGATGGTCAAATCGGTGGAGATCGGTGCGGATGGCGCGGTCGCGGTCACCGTGTATCTGACCGTCTCCGGCTGCCCGATGCGCGAGACCATCACGAAGAACGTGACGGAGGCGGTCTCGGCGGTCGAGGGCGTCACCCGCGTCGCCGTGACCCTGGACGTGATGAGCGACGAGCAGCGCAAGGAGTTGGCGACCGCGCTGCGCGGCGGGCAGGCCGAGCGCGAGGTGCCCTTCGCCAAGCCGGGCTCGCTCACCCGCGTGTACGCGGTCGCCTCCGGCAAGGGCGGCGTCGGCAAGTCCTCGGTGACCGTGAACCTCGCGGCGGCGATGGCGGCCGACGGCCTCAAGGTCGGCGTGGTCGACGCGGACATCTACGGCCACTCGGTGCCCCGTATGCTCGGCGCCGACGGCCGTCCGACCCAGGTCGAGAACATGATCATGCCGCCGTCCGCGCACGGCGTGAAGGTCATCTCCATCGGCATGTTCACCCCGGGCAACGCACCGGTCGTCTGGCGCGGACCGATGCTCCACCGCGCCCTCCAGCAGTTCCTGGCGGACGTCTTCTGGGGCGACCTGGACGTCCTGCTCCTGGACCTCCCGCCGGGCACGGGCGACATCGCGATCTCGGTGGCCCAGCTGGTCCCGAACGCGGAGATCCTGGTCGTCACCACCCCGCAGCAGGCGGCGGCCGAGGTCGCCGAGCGGGCCGGCTCCATCGCCGTCCAGACCCACCAGAAGATCGTGGGCGTGGTCGAGAACATGTCGGGCCTGCCCTGTCCGCACTGCGGCGAGATGGTCGACGTCTTCGGCACGGGCGGCGGTCAGAGCGTCGCCGACGGCCTGACCCGCACCACCGGCGCGAGCGTTCCCGTCCTCGGCTCCATCCCGATCGACGTCCGCCTGCGCGAGGGCGGCGACGAGGGCAAGCCGGTCGTCCTGACCGACCCGGACTCCCCCGCGGGCTCCGCCCTGCGCGCCATCGCCGGCAAGCTCGGCGGCCGCCAGCGAGGCCTGTCCGGCATGTCCCTGGGCATCACCCCGAGGAACAAGTTCTGAGCAACAGGTTCCAGCACTTTCCAACCCCGGAGAGGTGAACGCGCCCCATCAGGGGCGCGGGGAACTGCGCGACCAGCCACGACGGCCCGCAGCCATAGACGGCGCAGTTCCCGCAAACCCCCGGAGGGCACCGTCACGCGTACGCCGCGATGTCCTTGATCATGGCGAAGCCCAGCCCGTACGCACTCATCCCCCGGCCGTACGCCCCCACATGGACCCCCATCTGGGTGGAACCCGCGAGGACCCAGCCGAACTCCAACTCGCGGTAGTGGAACGGCGTGGGGACGCCGTCCACGGGGAGGGACAGCGAGGACCAGTCGGGCCCCGCGAGGTCGTCCGCGAGGGCCCACGCCGTCTCGGTCTGCTGGTCCAGCCAGTCGTCCCGCCGGGTGTGGTCCATCTGGCCGGGCCAGGTGAAGGACAGCAGCCCCACCCCGGCCAGCCAGGCCGCCGAGGACACCGACGTGGCCTCAAGGAGCCCCGTCCCGTCCGCGCTGCGGCGCGAGGGGCTCGCGGCGACGGTCACCACGACCGCGAACCGCTCCTTGTCCTCCGTCGACTCGCCGCGCACCGAGGGCTCTTCCCCGTGCCCGATCGAACCGTGCTCGACGGCACCGTCCGCCGACGTACCGACCTGCATCAGCCAGCGCGGCCCCGTGAAGGCCTCGTCGAGGCCGTACCACGGGAAGGGCGCCAGCAGGTAGCCATCGGCCGTGCGGCGGGCGAAGGGGACGTGCTGTCCGCCTTCCGCGGCCGGCGCCTGCGTGCCTACCCGACTTGTCGTCTCCATCTGCCCGGACGCCTCCTTGCTCTCGTCGGACCGGGCGGCCCGCCCCCCTCGGGCGTCCTCAGCAGTCCGCACAACAACTGGGCAGCATAGCCACACCGCTTCGAGCAGCAGGGAAAGCACCCCGCGCGTGGGGCGCGCACGCGCCGTTTTCAGGCCGTGTCAGACGTCTGCGGGACGGCTCAGGTGGCGTCGGCGTCGAACGGCGGGCGCTCGTCCGGGTCGCTCTGCTCGGGCTTCTTCGTCATGTCGATCGAACCGCCGGACGAACCCGAGGACGAGGACGAGGACGAGGAAGACGAGGAGGACGAGGAGGACGAGTCCGTGTCGCGGCTGTGGACCGCGTCCGTGACCTCGGCCATCTCCTTCTTCAGATCGAAGCCGTTGCGGATCTCCTTGAGCCCCAGCTCGTCGTTGTCCAGCTGCTTGCGGATGAACGTCTTGGGGTTGAGGTCCTCGAATTCGAAGTCCTTGAACTCCGGTCCGAGTTCCTCACGGATGTCCGCCTTGGCGCTCTCCGAGAACTCACGGATCTTGCGGATGGTGCGGGTGACGTCCTGAATCATCTTCGGGAGCTTTTCCGGACCGAAGACGAGCACGGCAAGGACAACGAGCGTCACCAGCTCGAGCGGTCCTATGTCATTGAACACCTGAAGCTCCTTGCGATGTCCTCAGTCCTCGGGCCCTCGGGGTTCTTCCGTGGTCCGGGCCGGGTCCACGGTACCCGTCGATCCCGTCCGTCCGGAACTGTCCCGGGGCTTCAGGGTTCGTGTACACGACGAGTTTCCCCGGATGTTCGCCGCTCAGGACGGGCTTCGGGTCGCTCCTGTGAAGTTCATGTCAGTTGCTGTCCATAAAGATCAGCCGCCGTTCGCGGAGCCGAGGACCAGGGTGACGGTCCGCTGTGAGCCGCCCCGCCTGAGGGTCAGCCGGAGCCGGTCGCCAGGACGGTGGGCGCGGGTCTTCACGATCAGCTCCTCGCCGGAGTGGACGGGCTGTCCGTCGACCTCGGTGATGACGTCGCCGGCCTTGATGCCCGCCTTGGCCCCGGGGCCGTCCGCGGTGACCGGCGCGCCGCCGCCGGCCTTCGTCCCGACCCGGGCGCCGTCACCCGTGTAGTCCATGTCGAGCATGACCCCGATCACCGGGTGGGTCGCCCTGCCGGTGTTGATCAGCTCCTCGGCGACGCGCTTGGCCTGGTTGACGGGGATGGCGAAGCCCAGCCCGATGGAACCGGCCTGACCGCCCTGGAGGTCGGTGCCGCTGTCGGCGGAGCGGATGGCGCTGTTGATGCCGATGACGCGGGCCCGGGAGTCGAGGAGGGGGCCGCCGGAGTTGCCGGGGTTGATGGGCGCGTCGGTCTGCAGCGCGTCGACGTACGAGACGTCGCTCCCGTCGCCCTTCTCGCCGCCCGCCGTGATGGGCCGCTCCTTGGCGCTGATGATCCCGGAGGTGACGGTGTTGGCGAGGTCGAAGGGCGCGCCGATGGCGACGACGGGGTCGCCCACCTGGACGCTGTCGGAGTTGCCCAGGGGCATCGGCCGGAGCCCACCGACCCCCGACACCTTGACCACGGCGAGGTCGTAGCCACTGTCGTGCCCGACGACGGTCGCCTTGGCGCTCTGGCCGCCGCTGAACGTCACGGTTATCTCGCCGCCGCTGCCAGCCGGCTGGACCACGTGGTTGTTGGTGAGGATGTGACCCCGGGTGTCGAGCACGAACCCGGTGCCGGTGTCCTCTTCGCCGCCCCCGCGCACATGCAGGGTGACCACGCTGGGCAGCGCGCGGGCCGCTATCCCGGCCACGCTGTCCGGGGCCCGCCCGGACGGCTCCTCGGCGGCTTGCGGCAGCGTGATGTCACCGACCCCGCCGTTGCGCTCCAGATAGGCCCCTACGGCGCCGCCGACGCCTCCGCAGACGACGGCGAGCAGCACGGCCCCGAGAGCCAGCGCCTTCTTCGCCCGCTTACGTCGTTGAGTCCTCGTCTCGACAGCCGCCCCGGTCTGCTGGAGCGGTCCGGGTGCGGCCCAGGGGTCGTAGTTCTGCCACGGGGTGGGCGCGGGGTGGTGGGTGCCCGTGTACGGGGCCGGGGGCGGGCCCGGAGGCATCGCGGTGCCGTGCGCGGAGGTCGCCGCCGGGTGCTGGACGGGCGGGGCGGGCGCCCAGGGGCCCGGCTCGCCGTAGGGCGGGGTGCTGTAGGGGTCGGGGTCATGCAGGGGCCGGGGACGGTCCACGGAGGCCTGCTGCGCCGGTACGGCGGCGACCGGGGCCTGGCCTGCGGGCACCACGTCGGCAGGACCACCGGCCGCGGACGCCTCCGCACCCGGCACGCTCTCTTGAAGAACCGCCGCGGGACGCGCCAACTCGAAGTCACCGTCGCCGGTGTCGCTCCCGGCAATGGACCCTGATGGGGCGACGTCGGGAGCGACCGTGCCCGACCAGACGGCGTCCGACGAGGCGGCACCCGACGAGGCCGCGGCCGTCGACGGCCGGTCCAGTTCGTAGTCCCCGTCGGACCCGAAGACGCCCTCGACCGGACCCACCGCGCCGGCCCCCGGAGGAACCGGGCGGGGCCGACTCCACCACTTCGCCTTCGTGGGCTTCCCCTCGTTCATGCTCTCCCCACACCTGGCCCGCGGCACACCACGCCGACGGTCACCGCAGATTGCCGACTCCGCGTCCGGGAATCCCTCCGGCGGACGCGGTCCACCCTGGGATTCAACCAGGTTCCGGGGCCGGGGCGCAGAGGGCCGGTCAGTGGGCGGTACGGGAGGAGGGGGACGGGGAGGAGGAGGGGGGCGAGGTGATGACCGGGGCGGCGAGCAGGTCCGGAGTCGTGAGGCCGGGCGGCGTCGACCAGGAGGTCCGCGCGATCGGCTGGGCCTCGGTGAGCGGATGTATGAGCGGGGACATCGCGGCGGCACCGGCCACCACGGGGGTGGTCAGCGTGTGCATGACGTCGTCTGCCCGGGTCGCCGGAGCGGGGACTCCGGGGAGCAGAGGCGCGGACACCGAGGTCGGTACCGCGGGCGCCGCGCCGAGCGAACGCTCGCCCTGGGCGAGCAGCGGCCCGTCGGAGCGGCGGCGCTGAGTCTCGGGAGCCGTCGCGGCCCCCGAGCCCGGCGTACGCATCGGTGTCACATTGCTTCCGCCGGAGCCGCCGCGCGCGTCCGTGGTGTCGGCCGGCACTCCGGTCGACACCCCGCCGAGCGCGACCGCGGCCAGCGACACCGCACCGGCCGCGGCGACCGCGAAGCGCAGCCCGCGCGAGGCCGATCTGTCGGTCTCGTGACGGCTGACGTCATGAATGCGGAAACCGCGTCCGGAGGCGGGGGGCAGCACGTCGCCGTGCGGCGCCGCGGGCACGTACCCGAAGGGCTCTCCGCGCACTCCGAAGACGCCGGTCACCGGGGGGCCGGAGGGGAGTCTTCCGCCGAATCCGCCCCCGCCGAACGGTGAGCCGTCACCGCCGTCGAAGTCACCTCCCCCGGGAAGTCCCTGGAGACGGGCCAGGAAGCTCTCGGAGGGGGGCGGAGGGGCGACTTCCGCGAACACGTTCTTCAGTCGGCGCTGGGCGTCCGCCTCGGCCTTGCACTTCGCACAGGTGACGAGGTGGGCCAGGACGCGCTCGCGCGACTCGTGACCGAGCTCCCCGTCCACCAGGGCGGAGAGTCGGTCCCCAAGATGCTGGTCGGCTACACGCCGCTCCGTAGGGTTGGGCCGGGATCCACTCACGCGGTCGCGCCCCCTCCTCCCAGCGCGGGAACTCCCGTGATCGCGAAGCCGCGGCGCTCGGCACGGGCCTCGGGAGACCGGTGCGCGAGGGCCTTGCGCAGCTGCGAACGGCCACGGTGGATCCGGCTGCGGACCGTACCGAGCTTGACGCCCAGGGTCGCGGCGATCTCCTCGTAGGAGAGTCCCTCGATGTCGCACAGGACGACCGCGGCGCGGAACTCGGGCGCGAGCGTGTCCAGCGCCTGCTGGACGTCCGCGTCGAAGTGCGCGTCGTTGAAGACCTGCTGCGGGGAGGGCTCGCGGCTGGGCAGGCGCTCGGCCGCGTCGTCACCGAGGGCGTCGAAGCGGATACGCTGCTTGCGGCGCACCATGTCGAGGAAGAGGTTCGTGGTGATGCGGTGCAGCCAGCCCTCGAAGGTGCCGGGGGTGTAGGTCGACAGGGAGCGGAAGACGCGGACGAAGACCTCCTGGGTGAGGTCCTCGGCGTCGTGCTGGTTGCCCGTCAGGCGGTAGGCGAGCCGGTAGACCCGGCCGCTGTGCGTGCTGACGATCTCCTCCCAGGTGGGCGGAGTCCACGCCTGCGGCTCCGCGTCGGTGGTGAACGTCGCGGTCTGCGCTGGGGCAGCAGCATGGAACTTGTCAGCGATGTCGGTCACGGATTTCGGCTCACCCGTCGATCTGAGGAGGCGCCGCAGCACCCCGCCCCGATCCACAGGCGCAGCCGCACCTCCCCTGTCGGCTCTGGTGGTGTCCAGCGGAGCCCCTACCATAGCCACCTCGCCCGTTAGCTCCGGATAAGCGGTTTTACGCGAATTTGATACGCGCTCATATGGCCGCGTCAGCACGTGATCGCCACCCCGCTCCACACCCCGTTCCACGTACCGATCCATCGACTTTCCCCCGCTCTGTTTCCGCACCCCTCTAAACGCCTGGTCCCATCTGCGGGTTCCCGGCACCAACGGATACAGTCACGCCCAGGCAATCACGGGGACAGGGAGAGGGTCATTACCGGCAACCGGCAGACGAGCTGGGCGTTCGCCGACGCCTTTGTCGCCGAGGACGAAGCGCTGCACTGGGCCCGCGACCGGGCCCACGAGGCAGGGCTGCGCCCGGTGTCGCCCGGCACGGGCGCCGCGCTGCGGTTGCTCGCCGCCACCGTGGACGCGAAAGCGGTGGCGGAGATCGGGACCGGGACCGGCGTCTCCGGAATTCATCTGCTGCACGGCATGCGGCCGGACGGGGTACTGACCACCGTCGATCCGGAACCGGACCGCCAGCAGTTCGCCCGGCAGGCCTTCCGCGCGGCCGGCTTCGCCAGCAACCGCGCCCGCTTCATCCCGGGCCGCGCGCTGGACGTCCTGCCGCGGCTCGCGGACGCCGGCTACGACCTCGTCTTCTGCGACGGCGATCGTCTGGAGTGCCTGGACTACCTCGCTGAATCGTTGCGCCTGCTGCGCCCGGGCGGGCTGGTCGTCTTCGAGGGTGTCTTCGCGGACGGCCGCACGGTCGAATCGGGACCGCAGCCCGCCGAGGTCGGCCGGCTGCGCGAACTGCTGCGCGCGGTGCGTGAGAGCCAGGACCTGGTGCCCTCGCTGCTGCCGGTGGGCGACGGGTTGCTGTGCGGGGTCAAGCGCTGACCGCACGCTCGGCCCGCACCTGGAATACATCTCTGACCTGCATCGATATACATGGCGTGCGACGCTGACGCACCCCGGGAAAACCACCGCCCCGGCACCGAATACGATGCCGGGGCAGCTGAAAAGGTATGGTCGCGTTCCGCGTCAGCCGACGACCTTCTTGAGGGCGTCGCCGAGCGCGTCAGCCTCGTCAGGGGTCAGCTCGACGACGAGTCGACCGCCGCCTTCGAGCGGAACGCGCATGACGATGCCCCGCCCCTCCTTGGTCACCTCGAGCGGGCCATCGCCCGTCCGCGGCTTCATGGCCGCCATGCTCGTTCCCCTTCCTGAAACCAGCTCATCGTCGCCGACGGCCCCTTGAAGGGCACGCACGTCCCCTCATAGGACACACGTCACCGGCATCGAACACATTGCTTCCAGGCCATTATCCCGCATCTCAGGACCCGATGACCAACATCAGTCGGCATCGCTTGCGCAACGCGCTTGAGCAAAACCACTCAATTCGGCGATGTGGCTGCGATACTGCGCCGCCGCATCGACTTCCACGGCGCGGAATTCTTTGACGCAGGTCACATGTCCACTCCACGCCCCGGACCGTGATCTCCGCCATGCTGTCCTCGTACCCAGGACGTACCGGCCGGTACGTCGGAGCCGCGACACCGGAGGGGACCCACCATGGCCGACACCGTGCTCTACGAGGTGAGCGACGGACTCGCGACGATCACGCTGAACCGCCCCGAGGCGATGAACGCGATGAACACAGAGACCAAGGTCGCCCTCCGGGACGCCGCGCAGGCCGCCGCGGCGGACGACGGCGTGCGGGCGATCCTGCTCACCGCCGCCGGTGACCGCGCGTTCTGCGTCGGGCAGGACCTCAAGGAGCACATCGGGCTGCTGGCCGCCGACAAGGAGTCGGGGTCGCGGCACACGATGACCACCGTGCGCGATCACTACAACCCGATCGTGCGCGCACTCACCGGCGCCCCGAAGCCCGTGGTGGCCGCGGTGAACGGCGTCGCCGCGGGAGCCGGGTTCGGCTTCGCCCTCTGCGCGGACTACCGGATCGTCGCCGACACCGCCGCCTTCAACACGTCCTTCGCCAGGGTCGCGCTGACCGCCGACTCGGGCATGTCGTGGACCCTGCCGCGGGTGATCGGCCCGGGCCGCGCGGCCGATCTGCTTCTCTTCCCGCGCAGCATCACCGCGCAGGAGGCCTACGAACTGGGGATCGCCAACCGGCTCGTCCCGGCGTCCGAGCTGCGCGGCGAGGCCGAGAAGGTGGCGCGGGCGCTGGCGGCGGGGCCGACGGTCGCGTATGCGGCGCTGAAGGAGGCCGTGGCCTATGGGCTCACCCACTCCTTGGACGAGACCCTTGAGAAGGAGGACGAGCTGCAGGCGCGAGCGGGGGCGTCCGAGGACCATGTGATCGCGGTGCAGGCGTTCGTCAACAAGGAGAAGCCGAAGTACTTGGGGCGGTAACGCTTCGCTGGATTCGGCGGGCGGAGGTCCGTACGGGAACTGCGGGCCGTCTGTGGCTGGTCGCGCAGTTCCCCGCGCCCCTCAGGGGGCGCTCCTGGCCGCGCAATCCTCCAAGTGGTCGTTCACCAGCCCGCAGGCCTGCATGAGCGCGTAGGCCGTGGTCGGGCCCACGAAGCGGATGCCGCGCTTCTTGAGGGTCTTGGAGAGGGCCGTCGACTCGTCGGTGACGGCCGGGACGTCGGCCAGCCGCTTCGGCGCCGGGCGGGTGGCCGGGTCGGGGGCGAAGGACCAGACCAGCTCGTCCAGCTCGCCCGGCGCCCAGTCGGCCAGCACACGCGCGTTGGCGACGGTCGCCTCGATCTTGGCGCGGTTGCGGATGATGCCCGCGTCGCCGAGGAGGCGCTCCTTGTCGGCGTCCGTGAACGCGGCCACCGAGGCGATCTTGAAGTCGGCGAAGGCGGACCGGAAACCCTCCCTGCGGCGCAGGATGGTGATCCAGGACAGCCCCGACTGGAAGGCCTCCAGGCAGAGCCGCTCGTACAGCGCGTCGTCGCCGTGGACCGGGCGGCCCCACTCCTCGTCGTGGTACGAGACGTAGTCCTCGGTGGACAGGGCCCACGGGCAGCGCAGCGCGCCGTCGCGCCCGGCGAGCGCGTCACTCACTGCTGCTCCCCCTCGGCCGGCTTGCGCAGCGACGTGGTCGCGATGGCGCGGGCGCCGGCCAGCGCGGCCTCCAGGTCGGCGATCCGGGCGTCACGCTCGGCGAGCTCGGCACCGAGCCGGCCGAGGGCGTCGTCCACGTCCGCCATGCGGTAGCCACGGGCGGCGAGCGGGAAGCGCACGGACTCCACGTCCGCGCGGTTCACCGGCCGGTCCTGCGGCAGCGGGTCCACCAGCCGATCGGGCTCGGCGTCGGGAAGGGGGGCGCTCTCGCCGCCGCCCACCACGGACAGTGTCACCGCGGCGACCACGACGGCGAGCGCGACGACCAGGAACAAGAACATGAACATCGCTGAGGTCCCCACGCTCTGGTGCCGACGCGTTGGGCGCCGGCGCGAAAGTACTGAAGCTATTGAAAATGTCTGACGAGTGCCGAAGCCGTCCGGCGCTGAAAGTGTCAGGGTCCGATCGTGCCATGCGAGTCTGGCAGTTAAGGTCGCAGGCGGCTAAGCAGCCGGACTTACTAGGAGAGGTCACGGGGGATGCTCAGGCTGGGCAGGCACGAATTCGACCCGCACGAGCCGGTGATCATGGCCATCGTGAACCGGACCCCGGACTCCTTCTACGACCAGGGAGCCACCTTCCGCGACGAGCCCGCGCTCGCCCGCGTGGAACAGGCGGTGGCCGAGGGCGCCGCCATCATCGACGTCGGCGGGGTCAAGGCCGGGCCCGGGGAAGAGGTGACCGCCGAGGAGGAGGCGCGCCGTACGGTCGGTTTCGTCGCCGAGGTGCGGCGGCGGTTCCCGGACGTGATCATCAGCGTCGACACCTGGCGGCACGAGGTCGGGGAGGCGGTCTGCGAAGCGGGGGCGGATCTGCTCAACGACGCGTGGGGTGGCGTGGATCCCCGGCTCGCGGAGGTGGCCGCGCGCTACGGGGTGGGGCTGGTGTGCACCCATGCCGGGGGCGCCGAGCCTCGTACGCGGCCGCATCGGATCGCCTACGACGACGTCATGGCCGACATCCTGCGGGTGACCGTGGGACTGGCCGAGCGGGCGGTGTCCCTGGGCGTGCCCCGGGAGTCCGTGCTGATCGACCCCGGGCACGACTTCGGGAAGAACACGCGGCACAGCCTGGAGGCGACCCGGCGGCTGGGCGAGATGGTGGAGACGGGGTGGCCCGTGCTTGTGTCCCTCTCCAACAAGGACTTCGTCGGGGAGACGCTCGACAAGCCGGTGAAGGAGCGGGTGGTGGGGACGCTGGCCACGACGGCGGTGTCGGCGTGGCTGGGGGCGCAGGTGTATCGCGTCCACGAGGTCGCCGAGACCCGTCAGGTCCTGGACATGGTGGCGTCGATCGCGGGCCACCGCCCTCCGACGGTGGCCCGCCGGGGTCTGGCGTGACCTACCTCGTCCTCGAACGCCGGGCGGGCTGAAAGCCGTCAGGCGCGCGGGGAACCCCGGGCCGCTAGCGGCCCGCCTCCTTCGAGACCAGGGCGACCGCCTCTTCCACCTCGTCCGTGAGGTGGAACAGGAGGAGGTCCTTTTCGGAGGCCTTGCCCTGGGCGATCAGGGTGTTCTTGAGCCAGTCGACGAGACCGCCCCAGTACGCCGTGCCGAAGAGGACGATCGGGAAGCGGGTCACCTTCTGGGTCTGGACCAGGGTGAGGGCCTCGAAGAGTTCGTCGAGGGTGCCGAGGCCGCCGGGCAGGACCACGAAGCCCTGGGCGTACTTGACGAACATCATCTTGCGGACGAAGAAGTACCGGAAGTTGAGGCCGATGTCGACGTAGGGGTTGAGGCCCTGTTCGAAGGGGAGCTCGATCCCGAGGCCGACGGAGATGCCCCTGGCCTCGCAGGCGCCCTTGTTGGCAGCCTCCATGGCCCCGGGGCCGCCACCGGTGATGACGGCGAAACCCGCTTCGACCAGGCCGCGGCCGAGGGCGACTCCCGCCTCGTACTCGGGCGAGTCCACCGGCGTCCGGGCGGAGCCGAAGACGCTGATCGCGGGCGGGAGTTCGGCGAGCGTGCCGAAGCCTTCGATGAATTCCGACTGGATGCGCAGAACCCGCCAGGGGTCCGTGTGCACCCAGTCGGAGGGGCCGCCCGCGTCCAGCAACCGCTGGTCCGTGGTGCTCGCCTGGACCTGGTCCCGCCTGCGCAGCACCGGCCCCAGTCGCTGCTCCTCCGGTGGCTGCTTCTTGCCCTCGGGGTTGCCAGTAGCCATGTGCGCTCCCTCCGCTTGCAAGTGGTTCAGCCCCAGCCTAGATCTACGCGGGTTACGGAGGGGGGACATGCGTATGTCTGCCGTGCGCCAGGGCGGTTCGGGTCCGCCTCAGGACGTCAGCCAGGCCCGCAGGCGTTCCTCCGCCTCCGGGATCTCCGACGCCCGCACCCGCTCGTCCACCTTGTGGGCGAGGAGCGGCGCGCCGGGCCCGTAGTTCACCGCGGGCACACCGAGCGCGCTGAAGCGGGCGACGTCCGTCCAGCCGAACTTGGGGCGGGCCTCTGCGCCGACGGCCGCCAGGAAGGCCGCGGCGGCCGGGTGGGTCAGGCCGGGCCGGGCCCCGCCGGAGTGGTCGTCGACGATGAACTCGTCGATGTCGCAGTCGGCGAAGAAGTCGCGGACGAAAGCCTCGGCCTCCGCCTCGCTGCGGTCGGGCGCGTAGCGGAAGTTGACGACGACGGTGCAGACGTCGGGGATGACGTTGGTGGCCACGCCCCCCTCGACCCGGACGGCGTTGAGGCCTTCGTGGAACTGGAGTCCGTCCACGACCGGCGTGCGCGGCTCGTAGGCGGCGAGCTTGGCGAGGATCGGGGCCGCCGCGTGGATCGCGTTGGAGCCCATCCACGCGCGCGCGGAGTGGGCGCGTTCCCCCTTGGTCTTCAGGAACACCCTGAGCGTGCCCTGGCAGCCGCCCTCCACCTGGCCGTCCGTCGGTTCCAGGAGGATCGCGAAGTCGCCCGCCAGCCAGTCGGGGTGGGCCTCGGCGACGTGCTTCAGGCCGTTGAGGTGGGCGGCGACCTCTTCGTTGTCGTAGAACACGAAGGTGAGGTCGCGGTTGGGTGCGGGAACCGTGGCCGCGATGCGCAGCTGTACCGCGACGCCGGACTTCATGTCGCAGGTGCCGCAACCCCACAGGACGCCGTCCTCGTCGAGGCGGGAGGGCACGTTGCCGGCGATGGGGACCGTGTCGATGTGGCCGGCGAGGATCACGCGCTCGGGCCGCCCCAGGTTCGTACGCGCCACGACGTTGTTGCCGTACCGGTCGACCGTCAGATGCGGCAGGGCGCGCAGCGCGGCCTCGATGGCGTCCGCGAGCGGCTTCTCGTTGCCGCTCTCCGACGGGAAGTCGACGAGCCGCGCCGTGAGCTCGGCGGCGTCCAGCGTGAGGTCAAGGGTGGTGTCGGCCATGCCCTCGACCCTAATGCCCCGTGGCCGGCCCGCTGCCGCACCTGCGTTGTCCACAAGCTCACACCTCACCGACAGTCGCCTCCAGTACCTTGTACGCGTGCCAGAGCCGTCCCCCACTCCTGTCCGGCGCGGCCGCCTCTTCCGTTTCGGGGCGGCCGTCACAGTTCTGCTCGCCCTCGCGGGGTACCTCGCGGTGCAGTACCTCACGGCAGGGACAGGTGCGCCACGCTGCAGAGTCGTCTCGGGCAAGAGCGATGGCGCGTCGTACGAGTTCACCCCGGAGCAGGCGGTGAACGCGGCGACGATCTCGGCCGTCGGCACCACTCGCGGGCTGCCCGAGCGTGCCGTGGCCATCGCGCTCGCGACCGCGCTCCAGGAGTCTGGGCTGCGCAACATCCAGCACGGCGACCGTGACTCGCTCGGTCTGTTCCAGCAGCGCCCCTCGCAGGGCTGGGGGACGACGAAGCAGATCATGGACCCGACGTACGCGGCCGGCATGTTCTACGAACACCTGGCCAAGGTGCCGGGCTATACGCGGCTGCCGCTCACCGACGCCGCGCAGCGCGTCCAGCGCAGCGGCTATCCGCAGGCGTACGCGAAGCACGAGCCGGACGCGACGCTGCTGGCCGCGGCCCTGACCGGCCACGCGGCGGCCACGCTGACCTGTGAGGGCGGCCCGGGCGCGACCCCGGTCGGCGGCCCGGACTCGGTGCGCGCCGCGCTCGTACGGGACTTCGGGCACGAGGTGCTGCAGGAGGCCGGAGCCGATGTGAGCACCGCGGGCTCCGCCGCCACCCCGACGGCGTCCCCGTCGCTCTCCCCGTCGCTCTCCCCCTCGCCGGCCGTCTCCGGCCGGACCGTGACCGTGCCCGTGCGCAAGGACCCCACCGGCAGGTCCACCGTCCGCCAGCGTGGCTGGGAGCTGGCGCACTGGGCGGTGGCCAACTCCTCGGCGCTGCACATCCAACGGGTCTCCTACGCGGGACGGGAGTGGACGGCCGGGGAAAGAAGAGGCGAGTGGCGCGCGGCGGACGCCAAGGGCGACTCGACGACGACGCAGTCCGCCGCCGAGGTCCGCATCGTCACTGCGCAGTAGTGCGGGGCTTCACCCGTACGGGGGATGCCCGGCGCGGCGCGGTGCCGCTGCGCCCAGGTTTTCGCGTGCTCACTTCAGAATGCGCCGGATCCCTTGGAAACAAAGGGCCGTAAGGATTCGGCAGACTTTCCGACCGGACACGCTTTGCCCGTTTTTATCCACAACCGATAATGCGACGCATTGCCAATTCTTTACATTGGGCCACCGCAACCTTCGCGGGTTTCGAGCGGTAGTCACTGCGTCCGAGCCCGGAACGATCAACGGGTCGCCCGACAGCCGGTCGGCGGCCGGTCGGTCAACTCCCGGGCACGGGTGGACACTTCACCGTTCTCTTCCGTCTAAGGAGCATCATGTCCCTCCCCCTGACCCGCCGGATCGCCCGTGCCGCGCTGCTCATCGCAGCGGGAGCGGCGCCCGTGGTCGGTGCGGCCGGCTCCGCCAGCGCGGCGGCCGAACTCCCGGCCACCCCCAGCCTCGGCGGGCTGACCGCTCTGGACGGGGCGCACGTCGGCAGCACGGTCGACGGTGCGACACAGAGCGTCACCGGGCTCGCGGGCACGACCGGTGGCAACGCCCTCAAGAAGGCCGTCCCGGCCGCGGGCAAGACCGGTGGCAGCGTCGCCAGGACGGCGACGCCAGCCGCGCAGAAGGTGGCCGGGGACGCGGCGGGACAGGCCGGGGGTCTGCTCGGTGACACCGCGAAGACCGCCGGTGGCGGACTTCCGACGGACGCGGTGGCCAAGGGTGGTCTGCCGACGGGGCAGCTGCCGCTGAAGGGGCTGCCGCTCGGCTAGCCGCCGGGGCCGTGCACATGCTGTAGCTGTACGGCGAAGGGGTCCGGGGAGTTTCCCTGGACCCCTTCGCGTGTGTCGGTTCCTGGCGTGCGGGCCGGTGGGGGCTGGGAGCGCAGTTCCCTAGAGCGCCAGGCGCTCTACCGCCGCCGCCACCCGCTCGTCCGTCGCCGTCAGGGCCACGCGGACGAATTTTTCGCCCGCCTCGCCGTAGAAGTCGCCCGGCGCGACGAGAATGCCCAGCTCGGCCAGGTGGGCGACGGTGTCCCAGCAGGACTCGTCGCGGGTGGCCCAGAGGTACAGGCTCGCCTCGCTGTGTTCGATCCGGAAGCCGTGGCGCAGCAGTGCCTCGCGCAGGGCGCTGCGGCGGGCCGCGTAGCGCTCGCGCTGTTCGCGGACGTGGACGTCGTCCGCGAGGGCGGCGACCACCGCGGCCTGGGTCGGCGCGGACGTCATCATGCCGCCGTGCTTGCGGATCTGGAGGAGGTCGCCGAGGACCGCGGGGTCACCGGCGAGGAACGCGGCGCGGTAGCCGGCCAGGTTCGAGCGCTTCGACAGCGAGTGGACCGAGACGATCCCCTCGTACGAGCCGCCGCAGACGTCCGGGTGCAGGACCGAGACCGGGTCGGCCTCCCAGCCCAGCTCGATGTAGCACTCGTCGGAGAACACCAGGATGTCGTGCTCGCGGGCCCACGCGACGATCCGGGTGAGTTCCCGGGCGGAGAGGACCTTGCCCGTCGGGTTCGACGGGGAGTTCAGCCACAGGAGCTTCAGATCGGTCGGGTCCAGCTCCGTGGGGTCGTCGTAGACCACGTAGTCCGCGCGGGCCAGGCGCGCGCCGACCTCGTACGTCGGGTAGGCGAGGCGCGGGTAGGCGACCTTGTCGCCGGGGCCCAGGCCCAGCTGGGTGGGGAGCCAGGCGACGAGTTCCTTGGAGCCGACGACCGGGAGCACATGCCGGTGGGTGACGTCGCGTGCGCCGAGCCGCCGCTCGACCCAGCCGGTGAGCGCGTCGCGCAGTTCGGGCGTGCCCCACACCGTGGGATAGCCCGGCGAGTCCGCGGCCGCGACCAGAGCTTTCTGGATCAGCTCGGGCACCGGGTCGACCGGGGTGCCGACGGACAGGTCGACGATGCCACCCGGATGAGCGGCGGCCGTCGCCTTGAAGGGCTCCAGCTTGTCCCAGGGGAAGACGGGAAGCCGGTCGGAGACTGCGGACACGGGATCGGGCTCACTTTCTCGTTCGTACGACCCGTACGCACACGGCCTGCGTGCCTGTGGCCGGTACGGGCTGCTACGGCAAACGCCTCGGTCCCGTACGGCGATCGAGGGAATCGGGCCGTACGGGACCGAGGCGGCGCGTAGGTGCGGCCGCTTACTGGTTCTGCGGCGGCAGCGCTGCGATGAAGGGGTGGTCGCGCTCGATCAGACCGAGCTTGCTGGCGCCGCCGGGCGAGCCGAGCTCGTCGAAGAACTCGACGTTCGCCTTGTAGTAGTCCTTCCACTCTTCGGGAGTGTCGTCCTCGTAGAAGATCGCCTCGACCGGGCACACCGGCTCACAGGCTCCACAGTCGACGCATTCGTCCGGGTGGATGTACAAGGACCGGGAGCCCTCGTAGATGCAGTCGACCGGGCACTCCTCGATGCACGCCTTGTCCTTGACGTCGACACAAGGCTGCGCGATGACGTAGGTCACGCTGTCGTTCCTCCTCGATAGGGCGCTGGCGGGCCTCCATAGGCTCCGCCGCCTGGCGCGCGGGAGCGCGGCGTCGTCGATGCCCGCACCTAGTATCTCCGTTCCGGGGCGTGATCCATACAGGAGGGGTGAACTGACCTGTGGAAATCTCTGCGGCTGGGCGTCTCGAGGTCCGAATCACCGCTGCTGACGTGGGCAAACGTGTCTCTGTTCGGCGGATGATCATAGATATCGAAGGTGCCGCCGAAGGTGAGAAGTTCACCGACACGGTCGGTGTTCTCACATCATGGAACAACGGTGTGCTGCTGATCACACGACGGGGCGGCGAGAGCGTCCGGATTCCGGAGTCCTCGCTGGTCGCGGGCAAGGTCGTACCGGCCGCCCCGGAGCGTCGGCGGGGCCCCGCGGCCTCGTACGAGGAGCTGGCGCGGGTCGCCGCGCGGGCCTGGCAGCCGGTGGAGAGCGAGCGGTTCGGCCACTGGGAGCTGCGGGCGGCCTCCGGGTTCACCCGGCGCGCGAATTCCGTGCTGCCGCTCGGAGACCCGGGCGTGCCGCTCGACGAGGCGCTGACGTGCGTACGTGACTGGTACGCGGCCCGTGGCCTGCCCGCCTACGTCCAGACCGCGACCGGGGCCGAGGGCGCGCAGGAGCTGCTGTGCGCGGAGCTGGAGGCGCGCGGCTGGGCGCGTGAGGTGAGCGCCGAGCTGTGGATCGGCGCGCTCGCGCCCCTCGCCGACCGTGAGGTCTCCGGGGGCCCCGAGGTCGTCCTCTCCCGTGCGGCCGACGAGGCGTGGCTGGGCCGCTACCAGCGCAAGGGGCTGAGCGAGGTCGCGCTGCGCGTCCTGGGCAGCGGGCCCTCGGTGTGGTTCGCGACGGTGCCCGGTGCGGAGGGGGAGCCTCCGGCCGCGATCGGGCGGTGTGTCGTCGACGGGCGGTGGGCCGGTTTCTCGGCCGTCGAGGTCGACCCCGCCCAGCGGCGCCGGGGCCTCGCCACCGTCGTCATGCCCGCGCTCGCCCACCGTGCCCTGGACGAGGGCGCCTCGGCGGCCTGGCTCCAGGTGGAGACGGACAACGCGGGGGCGCGGGCGCTGTACGCAGGAATGGGCTTCTCCGCGCATCACGCCTACCACCACTACCGCGCGCCTCAGGCATCCTCAGGCGACCGCCGTCCACCGTCGTGAAGGGGTACGAGACCGCCATGCCTTCCCCCCATCCCCCGGAGCCGGAGCGGGCCGCCGAGGTCCGCCGGATGTTCGCCGAGGAGGCCCGGTCCGAGCGGCCCGACCTGGCGGCGCTGTGTCTGCTGATCGGGGCGGCGGCGGACGGAACACTGGACGAGGCGGGAGTGGACGCGGCGCAGATCGAACTCGACCGGCTCGCCGGTCAGCTGCCGTTCCGGCCCGGTACGGCACTGTCCTGGGCGAGCGCGCTCGCCGAGCTGCTCGGCGGGCGCTGCGGGTTCCGGGGCTCGCCCGGGGACTACCAACGGCTGGAGTCGTCGCTGCTGCACGCGGTGCTGCGGCGGCGGCGCGGGCTGCCCATCCTGCTCTCCGTGGTGTGGATGGAGGTGGCCAGGCGGGCCGGCGCGCCGGTGTACGGGGTCGCCCTGCCCGGGCACTTCGTGGTGGGCTTCGGACCGGCCGAGCAACAGGTGCTCGCCGATCCCTTCGACGGGGGGCGGGTGCTGAGCGGCTCCGATGCGGAGCTGCTCGTGCAGGGGGCCACCGGTGCGCCTCTCGATCCCTCGGTGCTCGTCCCCGCCCCTCCGCTCGACGTGGTCGTGCGGATCCTGAACAACGTCCGGGCCTGGGCGGCGGCGCGGCCTGAACGGTCGGATGTCGCCCTGTGGGCCGTGGAGTTGTCGCTGGTGCTGCCGTCGCATCCCGCGCGGTTGCGGTACGAGCGGGCTCAGCTGCTGGTGCAGCGGGGGGATTTCCTGGGTGGGGCGGCGGAGTTGGACGCCTACGCCGATGTGGTCGCCGCGGTGGATCCGCCTACGGCGGAGAAGGTTCGGGGGCAGGCTCGGGCGGCTCGGGCGATGTTGAACTGAGGTCGCCTTCGCGCCGTGGGGCTTTGGGGACAGAGGGCGACTACAGGTCCGATTCGGCTGGTCGCGCCCACGCGGCGGAGCCGCATAATGTCACAGCCCCGCGCCCCTTTCAGGGGCGCCTGCCTCGACGGTGATTACAACCAGCCCTTCTCCCGTGCTATCCGGACCGCCTCCGCGCGATTGCGGGCCGCCAGCTTCTGGATCGCTGTGGAGAGGTAGTTGCGGACCGTGCCCTGGGAGAGGTGGAGGGCGGTGGCCAGTTCGGCGTTGGTGGAGCCGTCGGCCGCCGCGCGGAGGATCTCGCGCTCGCGGTCGGTCAGGGGGTTGGCGCCGTCGGCGAGGGCGGCGGCCGCGAGGGTGGGGTCGATGACCCGTTCGCCGGCGAGCACCTTACGGACCGCCGCGGCGAGTTGCGCCGCCGGGGCGTCCTTGACGAGGAAGGCGTCGGCGCCGGACTCCATCGCGCTGCGCAGATAGCCGGGGCGGCCGAAGGTCGTGAGGATGAGCAGTTTGATGCCGGGGAATTCCTTGTGGACCTCGGCCGCCGCCTCGATGCCCGTCCTGCCCGGCATCTCGATGTCGAGGAGCGCCACGTCCACGTCGTGGGCGCGGGCCGCGGCCAGCACCTCGTCGCCGCGCGCCACCTGGGCGACCACCTCGATGTCGGGCTCGAGGCCCAGCAACGCGGCGAGCGCCTCGCGGACCATCGACTGGTCCTCGGCGAGCAGGACCTTGATCGTGTGGCTCATGGACCGGATCCTACGGGGTGATCGGCGGCCTCGAAGGGGGCCTGCGTCGGCACCCGTGCGACCAGCCGGAAGCCGTGCCGCACCCGGCCCGCCTCCAGGGCTCCGCCCACCTTCTCCAGCCGCTCGGTCAGCCCCGTCAGACCGTTGCCCGGACCGTGGCCCGAGCCGCCCGAACCGTCGTCCTCCGCGCTCAGTTCGAGCACAGGGCCGTCCAGTGTCTGGCGGCGCACGAGCTCCACGGTGCAGCGCCGGGCCCCGCTGTGCCGTACGACATTGGTGATCGCTTCCCGCAGCGCCCAGGCGAGCGCGGACTCGCTCTCCTCGGCGACGTCGGTGAGGTCCGGCTCGGCGGGCAGCTCCGCGGTGACTCCCGCCGCCGTCAACGCGACCTGTGCGCCCGCGAGTTCGCCGGACAGCCGGGCCCGCCGGTAGCCGGTGACGGCCTCGCGCACGTCGACGAGGGCCTGACGGCTGACCTGTTCGATGTCGGCCACCTGCTGCGCCGCCTTCTCGGGGTGGTCGGGGAGCATCCGGCCGGCCAGCTCGCTCTTGAGGGTGATCAGGGAGAGCGAGTGGCCCAGCAGGTCGTGCAGATCGCGGGCCAGGCGCAGCCGCTCCTCGTTCGCGGCCAGTTGGGCGACCGTCGCACGGGCCTCGCGCAGCGCGATCGTCGTGCGGATCAGTTCGCGGACGCCGGTCATGGCGAACCCGCCGAGGAACGCCGGGATGAGCAGCCCCGCCAGATACGCCTTGCCGCCCGGGACGATCAGGGCGATCGCCGTCAGCACGGCGGAGACCGCCGGGATGGCCCAGCGCGCCATCCGCAGCGGGAGCACCGCGCCGGACGCGATCGAGACGTACACGAACAGGACGAGCCACTCCCGCCCCAGGGTGAAGGAGAGCAGGGCGGCCTCGGCCGCGAGGACCCAGAGCGAGACGAGCACGAAGGGCGTCGTCTCGCCGCGGCCGGTGCGGAAGACCAGCGCCCCGTACCACCCGACGAAGGCCACCAGGCCGCACCAGCCGAGCACGACGACACCGGTGCTGTGGCCGCCGTGCACCAGGTCGCTGACGGGCGCGCTCAGATAGACGAGCCAGATGCCGGTCCAGACGGCCTTGACCATCATCTGCCTGCGATTCTGCGGGCGTTGCCCGATGCCGACGCTGCTCACGCCTTCAGCGTGTCCTTCCGGTACAGCCATGCCGCGCCGCCCGCGAAGAGGAGGAAGGAGACGGCGAGGATGACGAGGTCCTTCGCGTGCGGGGCGTCGCCCAGCTCGATGGACCGCCCGAGGGCGGCGTACGCGTGCGTGGGCAGCCAGGACGCGATCTTCTGGAGCCAGTCGGGGAAGGTGGTCGTGGGCATCCACAGTCCGCCGAGCACCGAGAGCCCGAAGTACAGGATCATCGTGATCGGGCGGACCGCGTCGCCGCTCGCGAGATAGCCGATGGCCACGCCGAGCGCCGCGAAGACGAGGCTGCCGGCCCAGATCGCGCCGGTGAGCGCGAGCCACTGCCAGGCGTCCAGCCGTACGTGCTTCACGGCGGCGGCGACCGCGAAGACGACCACGATCGACGGCAGGCTGATCACGGCGGCGCTGGCCGTCTTCGCCAGGACATAGCCGCGGCCCGGCAGGGTGGTGAGCCTGAGCTGCCGTACCCAGCCGCTCTCGCGTTCCTTCGCGATGCGTTCGCTGTTGCCCATCAGGACGGCGGTCAGGGCGCCGAAGGAGGCCATGGAGACCATGAAGAAGGTCGGCAGGGTGAGCCCGGTGCCGTCCACCTCGGTGGTGCTGTCGGCGCTGCCCGCGATGAGCAGGAACAGGGCCGAGGGGTAGACCACCGAGAAGAACAGGAACTTCTTGTTGCGCAGGGCGCGGGTGATCTCGAGCTTGATGAGGCTGTTCACCGTGACTTCGCCTCCTCGGCGGCCGTGATGGCGACGAAGGCCTGCTCGAGCCCGAGCCCGGCGACTTCGAGATTGCGGGGGTAGAGGCCGAGCCCGTACAGCGCGTGTACGGTCGCGTCGGCGTCGGAGGACTGGATGCGGACGGTGTGCCCGGAGATGTCGATCGAGGTCAGGAAGGGCAGCGCGCGCAGCGGGGCCTCGTCGATGGGGGCTTCCAGGTCGAAGGCGATACGGCGGGCGCCGGCCTTCGCCTTGATCTCGGCGGCGGTGCCGTCGGCGAGCAGGCGGCCCCGGTGCAGTACGAGGACGCGGTCCGCTATGGCGTCGGCCTCCTCCAGGTAGTGCGTGGCGAACAGGACGGTCCTGCCCTGGTCGGCCTGCTCGCGCATGGTGGCCCAGAAGGCCTGGCGGGCGGAGACGTCCATGCCGGTGGTGGGCTCGTCCAGGACGATCAGGTCGTTGGCGCCGGCCGTGGCGAGCGCGAAGCGGACGCGCTGTTCCTGGCCGCCGGAGAGCTTGTTGACCTTGCGGTCGGCTATCTGCGAGATGCCCGCGCGGGCCAGCACGTCACTGACCTTGTACGGCTTCGGGTGCAGATCGCAGGCCAGCTTCACCAGCTCGCCGACCGTGACCTCGTCCATCAGGCCGCCGCTCTGCAGCATGGCGCCCACCCGGCCGCCGACGATCGCCTCGCGGGGGCCGGCGCCGAACACCCGGACCGCGCCGGTGTCGGGGTGCTTGAGGCCGAGGAGCAGGTCCAGCGTGGTCGACTTGCCGGCCCCGTTGGGACCCAGCAGGGCGACGGTCTCGCCCGGGTGCAGGTCGAGCGTCAGCCCGTCGACGGCCCGTACGTTCCCGTAGCTCTTGCTCACCTGATCGAACCCGACCACCGGGACGGTGGCGGGCGCCGCTGTTGTCGTCATGGGGACCATCGTGGCCGCGAGGGCCCGGTGCCCGGCAGTGCCGACGGTCCTGGGTGCCGCATGACAGATGTCATGCCGCGCGGAACTCCGTGCCGCGACGACGGAGCCCCTGCCCGGCGCGGGCAGGGGCTCCGTTCATCCGGACGACCGGAGGTCAGCTCGCTTTGCTGCCGATGACCCCGACGCGCTCCGCCGCCGTCTTGCCGCGCAGGGCCTTGCCCAGTGCGGTGACGACGTCCTGCGGCGTGACAGCGCGCTTCCCGCTCGCGGTCTGGATCTGCACGCCGTCGAAGGTGGCGCCGTACGCCGCCTTGAGCGCCGTGAGGTCGTACGTCTCCACGAGCTTGCCGTTGACGGCCTTGAAGCCGAGGATCTTCGGCAGTGACAGGGCGCCGAACGGGATGCTGTGTGCCGCGTCGGTCTGAATGGTGACGCGGGCGGACATCGCGGGCTCGGCGAACTCCTTCATCATCCGGTCGACCTCGGCGTTCGAGATGGTCGGCTGACGGGTCGTGGTGGCGACCTTCACCGGGGTGCTGGCGTCCGTCTCGACCTGGGCGCGGTACGCGTCCTTGACGGCCTGGGTCGAGGCCGCCACGTCGATGCCCTTGCCCGCCTTGCCGTACACGGCGACGGCCTTGCCGGACTCGAACTTGATGGTGCCGTCACTCGCCGAACCGGAACCGCTCGCGGTGCGCTCCAGGGCGGCCTGCAGCTTCTCCGCGTCGACGGGCATCGCCGGCTCGACGACACGCTGCTGACCGAACAGCGAGCCGATCACGGAGACCGGGTTGTAGTCGCTGCCCGCGGCGGCGCGGACCGTGTCCTGGGCATTGAACTGGAGCCCGGCCTGGTCCGGCTTGAGCGAGACCGTGGTGCCGTCCACCGACAGCTTGAGCGCCTTGTTCACACGCGCCCCGAAGGCGTCGTCGAGCTTCTTGACGGCCTCGTCGCGGGTGCCGCCGCCGATGTCGACGCCGAGCACGGTGGTGCCCTTGGGGACGTCCGAGCGGTTCATGAGCAGCCCGGCGCCGTAGACGCCACCGCCGATGAACACCACGCCGACGACCAGGAGCGTCAGCTTGCTGCGGCCCTTCTTCTTGGCCGGCTTCTTCGAGGAGGCGGCGGGCTTCGGCTCGGGCGCCTTCGGCGGGGTGTGCGGCAGCGGTCCGTCGGTGTGCGCGCCCGGCCCGAACGGGGAGTTCTGGGAGGTGGGCACGACGGGGATGCCGCTGGTCAGGGTGTGCCCGGAGACGTTGTCCACGGGGCCGCCGTAGCCCTGGCCGCCCGGCTCGGGCGCGGGCTTCTGCGGGGTGAGGATCGCGGTGTCGTCGCTGAGGCCGCCACCGGGGTAGCCCGTGCCGAGGCCGGGCGCACCGTGCCCGCCGGGCCGCCCTGCGGCCAGGCTGCCCGGAGCCACGCCCGGGCCGGCCGGCGGCACCATCGGGCCGTCGCCGGTGACCGGACCGCCCGTCGGGCCCGCGGGGCCGCCACGGCCGTTGTCCGAGAAGTTCTCCGCGAAGTACGGGAGGTCGTCGCGGCGCGGTTCGCCACCCGGCCCTCCAGGGCCACCCGCCGCTCCGGGACCGCCCGGTCCGCCGGGGCCACCCGGTCCGCCGGGGCCACCCGGTCCGCCCGGACCGTCGCTTCCTATGGCCGGGAAGGAGGCCGTGTTCCCCAGCGCCGCGGAGACGTCGAAGGAGCCGGTGCCGCCGCCGTGACCGGGGGCCACGGGTCCGGCGCCGGTGGCACCACCGGGCAGTCCGGCACCGTTCGTACCGCCGCTCCCGGGACGGGGCGCGTTCGCCCCACCCGGCCGGGCACCGCCCGCGCCGCCCAGGGGACCGGCGCCGTTCGCGCCGCCGGGAGCACCCGGCCGCGTACCGCCGGTGCCGTTGCCGCCCGGCGCGCCCGCGCCCTGCGGCGCCGCGGGACCCGCGGGTCCCGAACCGGTGGGCAAGGCCGCCCCATTGGTGGACCCGCCGCCCGAAGCACCGCCCGGCGCACCGGACTTGCGGGGTGCGAACCAGTCGCTGGTCTTATCCCTGGCCGGAGCACCGCCCGCGACGGCGGCTTCGGCCGAGGGCTCGGTGGCCGTGGCCGCTGCCACGGGCGCACTCACGGCACGCTGCGCCTCCGCGGGGGCTCCCGCGGGACCGGCGGGCTCGGCGGACGACTCGGCGTCCCCGACCGGTGTGCGTACGACGACCGGCGGGATGGGCCGCGATCCGGGGATGTTGATCCGGATCCGTGTCGTCAGCGTGGTCTCGGTCTTACGTTCCTCCGGCGGGGTGCCGGTGGCCGAACGGCCCGCGTCGGCACCGTTTTCGGAAGCCGTGGGGGTTCCGTAGGGGGGCGTCCCCGACGGGTACGCGGCTCCACCGCGCCCGTTGGGCCCGGAGGACGAACTGTCAGTTTCACGACTCAAGGCAGGTTCTCCCGGTTGGCTCCGCCGCCCGTTTACTCGACCTCATCTCGGGCAGCTCGGCGGCGCGCACCACCATACTGGCCATATTCGGCGCGCAAACCTCGCCCGCCCAGGAAACTCGCACGGGACCCGCACCTGTCCGCTACGGCGAACCGGTACGTCACTTCCCAAGTCGGACGGCGGAGCCGTCCGGTTGCCGCCCCAGACCAAGCGTGGCGCACATCACAGCCACAGCCATCCCACCGAGCAGGAAGAGGTAGGAGCCGAGTCCCGCGCCGAAGAGGAAGTCCCCTTCCGGGCGGGTGGAGGTGAGCAGGACGACCGCGATCATCCAGCCCACGGCGGGCGCGACGGCACCGGCCCGGGAGCCGGTCGCCCGCGATCCGCCCAGGAAGAGCCCGGCCCCGCCGGCCAGGGCGAGCAGCAACCCGCCCGGGAACCAGGCGGCTTGCACCAGCGTCCCGGCGGCCCCGACCACCGCGCCGAGCAGCAACAGGCCCAGGTAGGCCGCGATCCGCCCGGCCGAGGGCCGCTGCAGCGGCTGGGCGAGCGCGCTCCCCCGCTGTCCCGACATGCTCATCACGCGTCCGCCTTTCCCTGCTCGGTCCCCGTAGAGCCCTGTTCGATCCCCGCGAAGAGGTCGGTCTCCCGACCGGGTCCCGCGCGCTCCCCGCGCACCAACTCGTAGTACTCGGTGGTGAACAGCGGTTGCGCGAGTGCGTTCGACAGCGCGAACCAGGGTTCGGCCACCTCGATCTGGGTGGCGTGCGCCCGCATCGCGGCGGCCTTCGCGGCGGCGTACGCGCTCCCGTCGATCGCGGTGGTGACCACCGTGTCGTCGACCACGCCGGGTACGTCGTCCATGGCGGCGGACTCCTCGAACGGCAGCCCGGGCAGCACCTCGCGCAGCCGCCGGAAGCCCTCCTCGGCGACCGTGCGCGGGGCGCGGTTCCAGTAGACCTTGGTGATCTCCCAAGGCGCGCCGAGGCCGGGGCGGACGGCGGGGTCCGCGGCCAGTTCGACGGCGCGCATGGCGACGCGGTGGCCCTGGATGTGGTCCGGGTGTCCGTAGCCCCCGTCGGGGTCGTAGGTGACGAGCACCTGGGGGCGGACCTCGCGGATCACCTCGACCAGGTACTCCGCGGCCTCGTCGACGTCGGCGGACCAGAAGGCGCCCGCGCGGTGGTTCTGCTCGAGGCCCATCATCCCGGAGTCGCCGAAACGCCCGGGGCCGCCGAGGAAGCGGTGATCGGTGACCCCGAGCTCCTTCATGGCGGCGGCCAGCTCGCCGATCCGGTGCGGGCCGAGCCCGCCCTCGCGGTCGGGCGCGAGATACGCCAGCTCGGGCGGGATGACCTCGCCCTCCTCGCCGAGGGTGCAGGTCACCAGCGTCACATGGGCGCCCTCGGCCGCATACCTGGCCATGGTCGCGCCATTGTTGATCGACTCGTCGTCCGGGTGCGCGTGCACCAGGAGCAGACGCCGGTCGGGCAGTTCCGTCATGGAACCCACCCTACGAGGCGCCCGGCCCCACCGTCCGACCTGCCCCGGCCGCCTGTCACCCCTCGTCGTCGAGCACGTGGGCGATGGCCAGCGCGATCCGCTCGATCCAGTCGATCGCGTCCGTGACCTCGGCCTCGTCGATCGGACGGCGCTGCTTGAGATCGCCGTCGATCAGGTCGGCGTCGTGGGCGATCTTGTTGCGCCGCTGAGTGATCTCCAGATAGCGACTGCGAAGCTTCTTCTCGTTCAGGGTGGTACGGCCCTGGAACCAGTCGTTGATCCGTCCCGCCGCCTCGTACCAGACCTTCTTCTCCGTCACGAGCTTGAGCACCTCGGAGATCTTTCCGGGGTGCTGAAGCGCCTGGCCCGCAAGCTTGTCGCGCAGATGCTCGACGACGGCATCGGGCAGAGTGACGTCGCCGCGCCGTACCGCCTCGACCCGATGCAATGGCAATTCATACACACGCAGCTGGTACGGCATGTCAGGGCTGTCCTTGGCCGCCAGTTCGGCGACCCGGCGCAGCACCTCCTCGTGAAGCCAGTGGTCGATGGCGGCGACGGCCTGAACCCAGGCCGCCCGGTAGAAGTCGTCGATGTCGATCGTGGGTGATTTGAACGGGGTGAGCATCCTGCCCGCCTCGACCATGCGCCGGGCGTACGACAGGTTCGTCATGAACGCCTCGAACTGACGCGTCTGTGGTCTGGAAATGGCCATGCGCAACCCCCGTACGAACTCTTCACCACGATCTCTACGAGTACGATTCCCGAGCCGTACGGGGGCCAGTCAAGCCAGACGGATCAGCTCGAACCAACGTGACCGATTCCGGCCCCTCGGTTTCCGGATCACACCTCTCCGGATGCGGTGCGTTCAGAAGCCCAGATAGGTGATCTGGACGACGTAGACACGCTCGCTGCGCACGACGACCTGGTACCTGAACATGCCGCCGGTGACGATCATTTCGTGTCCCTTCGGGTCGATCCCGTCATGGGCCCGACCGTGGACATGAAGTGCTTCGGCTGCCCTGACCAGTTCGTTCGCCTTGAGTTCCACAGCGGCGAGGAAGTCTGCGGGAGCGGTTCGGGCGGCCTCTTCGGCACCGAAGGCGTACTCCCATTTCCAGCTCACTCGCGAACTGCCTTCATCGCCTCGTCGAGGACCGCACTCAGCTCGCGAAGGGCTTCCCGCGCGATGGCTGGATCCTCGTGTTCCAGATTGTTCTCCGCCTGGGTATAGCGGGTGGACAGATCCGGGCGACGGGCGATCTCGATCTCCCTGGCCCAGATAAGGACCCAGCTCTGCACCGGACTGAGGGACTGCCACTCGACTGCGTTGGCGAAGGCCTCATCTTTCATGGCCTGCATCTCGTCCAGGCGACCTGGAGCGACGACGGCAAGGGCAGCACGCAGGGCATCGGGAGTCAGCTCGGGACGGGGGATCAGCTCGTGTCCGTGGTCGGCCTGAGTGCCCATGGTGTCCTCCAGTGAGTGCCCCGGCCAGCGTATCGGGGCGGGCTGGTGGCAGAACGGGACACGGCGGCGGCTTCGCATCAGGCTGCCGTCGAGAGGTCGGATCGACAGTCCCGGCAGTGGCCGGGCTCAGGAGCACGGAAGGCGCGCTCGCAGCCGTCGCAGGTCTGGAGCGGGTGCCGGATGCCTGGCGGCTGTGCGGGCGCGCGGAACGGCGGCGGAGGCGGCAGCTGGGCGGCGAGGCGGTGGGCCAGGAGGGCGGCCGGACGCCGGAGTCCTTCGGGTGGCAGGTCGCTGGACAGCGCGTGGCGTACGGCACCGGGACTGACCTCGCGCTCCAGCCAGGCGGCGACGCCGGGGGCGAGGTGGGCCGTGTCGCAGGCGGAGAGCAGCAGGCGGGGGTCGTCGCGGCGGAGGTCGGCGAGCAGGTCTGTGGCGGCCTGAAGGAGCGCGGGGGCGGGACAGACCGGGCGTGGTACGGCAGGGAGGGGCTTGCGGGGTGCGCGCCGCTCGCGCTTCTCACGCTTTTCCCGGGTCGCCGCCGGACGGGCAGGGGCGGGGCGTACGGGCACGTCCTCGCCACGTCGTTCTGGCTGGTTGCAGGAGACCGTACGGGTGACGATACGGCCGCCGGGGACGCGCTCGCGGGCGCGGCGCAGGTAGCCGTGGGCTTCGAGCTCGCGCAGAGCGGCGGCGATACGCGTCGCGCCCTCGGGGAAGCGGGCGGCGAGGGTCTTGATGTCGACGCGGGCGCCGCTGGGCAGGGACTGGATGTGCACGCCCAGTCCGATCGCGAGCCCCGACAGCTCGGGGTGCTGGGCGAGGTGGTTGCCGATCACCGTAAGCGGGTGGTGTGGCGGGTGTTGTCGTGGGTGAGGCCGCCGGCATGCACGGGGCGCCGGTTCGCGTGGTTCTTAGTGGCAACACGGGGCTGGGCGCGCGGCGGCACGCTAGGGTTCTGCGTATCCATCGGGAAGCTCCTACTTCCTCGGTGGTCAGGCCCTCGCACTGGGATTGGCGTCCCGGCGGGGGCCGTCGCATGTCTGCGGTTGTGTTGTGCCGAGCGTAGGGCAGGCAACGGCCCCTGAATCCAGCCGAGTCGGTGATGTTCACTCGCGCGAGTGAGCGGGCGCCACGGGCGGGAGGGGTGGGGTTTGGTCGGGTTCTTTCACCTTGAGTTCCTTGGGAAAGACCGTCCCTGACACCGAAACACGAGCAGGCGGGTTCCGGTGGCGCACGGACTTCGCCCCTTGGAGAGGATGTCTGCCATGCCGAAGACCACACAACTGCGTACGTACACAGTCCGGGACGGCCTGCTCGACGAGTGGGTGGAGCGGTGGCGGAGCGAAATCGTTCCGCTGCGGCTGGAGTTGGGGTTCGCGATCGGAGGCGCTTGGGTGGACCGCGAGAGGAACCAGTTCGTCTGGCTGATCTCGTACGAGGGCCCGGAGACCTTCGCCGAGCGCAACGCACTGTACTGGTCGTCGCCCGCGCGCGAGGCCATGGGCCTGAACCCGGACGACTACCTTGTCCGCACCGAAGAGCTCACGGTCGAACCGGCCTACTGATCACACGGTCACACGGGGTCGAGCGGCAGCAGATGCTGCCGCCGTTCCTCGTGAGTGAGGGTACGGAAAACCCTTCCGCGGGCGGTCGCCTCCAGCCGGTCGTGGTCGGGCTCCGCCCTCCATACCCGCGCTGTCCCGTCGGCCGATCCCGTGAGCAGCCGTGCGCCGTCCGGGGACCAGGCAACAGAGGTCACCTTGTCCTGGTGCACACCCACGACGGCGATCTCCTCAAAGGTGGTGGCGGACCAGACCCGTACGGTGCGGTCGTCGGCGCCCGTGGCGATGTGCCGTCCGTCCGGTGACCAGGCCACCGCGCGAAGCCGTCCTTCGTGCCCCCTCAGCACCTCGATGCGCCGTCCAGTGAGGACGTCCCACACGGCGGCCGTCCAGTCGCCGGAAGCGGTGGCAATCCTCGCCTCGTCTGGGGACCAGCTCACGTCCTCCACGTAGTTGTCGTGGCCGCGTAGCACTGTGAACTGCCGCCCCTCGCCGATGTCCCACAGTCGGCACGTACGGTCGTCGGAACAACTGGCGAGCTGCCGTCCGCTCGGCGACCAGGCCACGCGCCCCACCCAGTCCTGATGTTCCGTCAGTTTCAACAGCTCGGTCCCGTCCGACGCGGACAGGACACGCACGGCGCCGTCATGGCCACCAGTGGCGATCCGGCCGCCGTTCGAAGACCACGCACACCCTTCGACGACCTCGCCCTGTCGTTCGAACAGCGTGCCGCCGCGCCCGTCTGTGATCCGGAACAGGCCGTCGTTGGTGCCGAACGCGAGCCGTTCCCCCTGCGGCGCCCAGGCGACGCCCCAGACCCGGTCCTCCACCTCGGTCACCAGTCCGGCAGAAACGCCGGTGAACGCGTGCCACACCCGTACGGTGCCGTCGTCCGAGGCCGTGGCGAAACGACTGCCGTCGCCGGACCACGTGGCCTGGTTCACCGGACCTCGATGCCCGTCGGCCACGACGACCTCGGCACCACGCGGGCGCAGGTCCCACACCATGCCGGCGCCGTCGGTGGAGCTGGTGGCGAGCATCGTCCCGCAGGGGGACCAGGAGACCCCCCACACGGTGTCCGCGTGGCCGCGCAACACCGCCAGGACCTTGGCGTTCTCCGTGTCGACGATGCGCACTGTGTGGTCGGAGGAGGCGCTGGCCAGCATCCGTCCGTCTGGCGACCAGGCCAGGTTCCACACGTAGTCGGTGTGCCCTCGCAGCAACAGGCGCAGATCACCGGTCCCGGCGTCCCAGATGCGGGCGGTGTGGTCCCCGGAGCCCGTGGCGATGTGTCGTCCGTCCGGCGACCAGGCGATGCCCTCCACGAAGTCCGAGTGCCCGGTGAGCGTGGTGGCCGCCGTCCCTGTCGTCAGGTCCCAGACGATCGCGGTCTGATCGTGGGAGGCGGAGGCTAGGCGGCTGCCGTCCGGCGACCACGCGACGCCCCACACATCTTCGCCGTGTCCGTGCAGTTCGTGTACGAGCCGCCCTGTGCCAGCCTCCCAGACCCGTACGATCCGGTCCTTGGAGCTTGCAGCGACATGTCGGCCGTCCGGCGACCAGGCCACCTGTCTGTTGAGATCTCCGGCCCCGGTGAGCAGATCGACCGGCTCCCCCGAGACGGCATCCCAGATCCGTACGACACGGTCACGGCCGACGGTCGCAAGCCTCGCCGAATCCGGTGACCAGGCAACGGACTCCACCATGACGCCGTCGCACGGCAGCACCAGCAAGGGACGTCCGGACGGTGCGTCGTACACGCGGCTCGTGCCGTCCCTGGATGCCGTGGCCAGCATGCGCCCGTCCGGGGACCAGGCGATGTGCCGGACCGTGTCCGTGTGTCCGTCGAGCCGGGAGCGGAGGTGACTCGCCGCCAGCGCCGCCATCAGTCCGCGCCGGGCCGAGGGCGTGGGCGCGCACTCGCCCAGCGCGGCGAGCGAAAGCAACAGGGAACGCTCCGGTTCACTCTCCGCGCTCAGCAGAACCTGACGGCCGATACTGTCGGAGACCTGGCTCAGGAAGGTCAGGTCGCGGCGCTGCGAGGACTCGACGAGCGCGCGGGCGGGTGTGGACGCCTGCCCGGATTCTTCCAGCGCTTCCAACCAGCGCCGGGCAGCCGTGAGGCGTTCGCCGGTAAGGAGATAGTCGTCGCTGCGTCCGGCCCGCTCCCAGTCGGCCGCCCACCGCTCCAGTTCGGCGCGTTCACGGAGTCGTTCGGCCCGCGCCTCGACCTCCTGCCGCAGAGGGGCCCACTGTCGGAACAGCGCCTCGTGCGTCACCTGCGCAAACGGCTCGCCGCCGGCTACGGAACCGCCGCCCGTGACGCCAGTGCGCAGCAGCCGTGCCTCGACGAAGGCATCGACGACATGGCGGTCCCGTTCGTCGAGTTCGGACAGCGGCACATGGCGGCGGGCCACCTCCTGCCCCTCGACGGTGACGAACCTGAGCAGGACGCGGAGGACGGCGTCGATGCCCACGCCCGCACCGAGCCCGGTCACGGTGTTGTCCGCCTGGCGCGCGAGCGCGCCGGGTACTCCGCCAAGCCGCCGGTACAGCTCCTCGGTCACCGTCCCGCCTGGGCCGGAGGCGAAGTACAACTCCTGGAGGAGGTAGGCGAGCAGCGGCAACGCGTCATCCGTCCCGGTCTCGCTCACGATGGAGTCGACGACTCCGGGCTCGAAGCCCAGGCCGACGAGGGCCCCAGGACGCTCCACGACTTCGACGAGCTGCGCTCTGCCCAAGGTGCCGATGGCGACAGGGTGCTGAAGGAGTTCCGCCTGTCCGATGCCGAGAAGCCTGCCGAGCAGGTCCACCCGGAGGGTGACCAGTACACGGACCGCCGGGTCCTGTTCCACGCAGGTACTCAGCGCTTCGAGGAACTGGGCGCGTTCGCGCTCGCCCGCCAGAGTGACGATCTCCTCGAACTGGTCGACCACGAGGAGTATCCGCCGGAACCGGCCGCCACGCAGCCGCGACAGCTCGGCTCGCAGGGCGTCCGGCCCCTGGCGCAGCCTGCGCAGTACGGCGCTCGCCGATTCCTGCCCGTCGGCGGCGGCCGCCAGCGCTGCCGCGAGGGCGCCCAGCGGATTGGGTCCGGGGACGAAGGCCGGCACGACAGTCCAGCGGCGCGCCCGAAGCCTGGGCATCACCCCCGCTCTGACCAGCGAAGACTTTCCGCTGCCGGACGCCCCGACCAGCACCAGGAACCGTTCCGCGGGGCGGGTCGCGGTGGCGTGCAGCCTGCGCGTCAGTTCGGCTGCCTGTGCCTCCCGGCCGAAGTAGACAGCTGCCTCGTCCTCGTCGAACGCGTCGAGACCCGGATACGGAACCCGCTCCCTCGGCCACTCGCTCCGGGGCGGCGCGGGATGCTCCAACCGGTAGACGACGACCTGCCCGGCCACAAGCGCCACGATCAGCACGCCGATGGCCGGAACGGAGAACCGCTGAATCGCCTCCAGTGCCCAGGGAACCTTGTCGGTGCTGGTCGCGTAGTTGGTGGCGATCCCGAGTAAGCAGGCGACCAGCGCCAGCATGATCTGGATCGCGACCTGCACACGGTTCCTCATCGGTCACCGCTCACGACCGCGCCGCCACCCATCAACACCGCTCACCCCCCGTTCCACCGGCCTCGAAAGACCGGCATCGCGTCATCCGCTCATGACCATCTTCCGAGGCTTCACAGGCGCGTTCAACGGTGCGTACGGGTTTCGGCCATGCGGGTCGGAGCGGAGGTCCAACGGGGACCTTCAGCGGGAGGTGGGGTTTGGTCGGGTTCTTTCACCCTGGTGTTTCTTGGTAAAGGTCGCCCGTCGCGCCGGAGCACGGGCGGCTGGGTTCCGGTGCGAGGTCCAGCTCGGCCCATACCGTCTTGCGCGGAGGCGGCCCCGGGGCCCAGCCCCAACGGTCGGCCAACGCGTCGACGAGGACGAGACCGCGGCCGGACTCGGCGTCGGGGGTGGAGTGCCGGGCGTACGGAAGACGGTCACCGCGGGTGTCGCTGACCTCGATCCGGAGCGTGTCGGCGACGACGTAGAGCGTGAGCCGGAAGTCACGGCCCGGGACGCGCCCGTGCGTCGCCGCGTTGGCCGCCAGTTCGGCGACGACGTGCGCCGCCCGGTCCATGGGGAGTCCCCAGGTGCGGAGTTGCTCGGTGGCGAGAAGACGGCCGAGGCGGGCACCGCGTGGCGTCGGCGACAGGAGCACGCTGAAGTTGCGGATGGGGGTGACGGGGTGGACCTCGGAGACGGCTGTTTCTTGATTCACGTCACTCAGCGTGGCGGCGTGCGCATACCGTGAACAGTGACGAAGCCGATGCGTACGGTGACTGTCCGGACGTTGTCCGGTGGTGTCCGGCCAGTCCGGAACGGTCGTACGGGTAAGGGGCGTTGAGGCACGGTGGTACGACGGAGGGGCGCGCGATGCAGCAGGTGGACGGTGAAGCGGTACGGCTCAAGGGCGAGGCAGAAGAGCCGGGTTGGGAGGTGGACCCGGACGACGACTGGGGTGTGGCGGTCGTCGCGACCGTCGGGCGGCAGCTGAAGCTACGGCGGGAGGCGGTGGGGATGCGGGCCGCCGAGTTCGGGAAGGCGGTGGGGTACGGCGAGGACATGGTGTACAAGATCGAGGGCGGGAAGAGGATTCCTCAGCCCGAGTATCTGGACAAGGCCGACGAGGTGTTAAGGGCGGGTGGGCTGCTCTCGGCGATGAAGGAGGACGTGAAGAGGGTTCGGTACCCGAAGAAGGTGCGGGATCTGGCGCAGATGGAGGCCAGGGCGGTCGAGATCGGAGTGTACGAAAGCAGCAACATCGCCGGTCTGTTGCAGACGCCGGAGCACACGCGAGCCCTGTTGGAATCGTGGCAGCCGGCCTATTCGCCGGAAGACTTGGAGCGCCGGGTTGCCGCCCGTGTGGCTCGGCGGTCCGTCTTCGACCGATCGCCCGCGCCCGCCCTTGGGTTCGTCCTGGAAGAGGCGACGCTCCGCCGCAAGGTTGGAGGCACAATGGTGCGGCAACAGCAGTTCGAACGCCTGCTGGAGGTGGGACGGTTGAACAACGTCACCCTTCAGATCATGCCCATGGACAGTGGAGCGCATCCTGGTATGAGCGGCAGAATCGAAGTGCTGAAGTTCGAGGACGGCACGGCCGTCGGACGTTCCGACGGCGCCTTCAACGGTCGTCCGGTCTCCGACTTGAGGCAGCTGCGCCTCCTTGAGCTGCGGTACGGCACCATCCGGGCCCAGGCTCTCCCGCCCGGGGAGTCGCTGGCCCTCATCGAGCAACTGCTGGGAGAAACATGATCCACAAGTCCACTGCCAGGCCCACCTTCGCACTGGAGTGGTTCAAGAGCAGCTACAGCAGTGGCCCCGACGGCGATTCCTGCGTCGAGATCGCCACCACTCCCGGCACGGTGCACGTCCGCGATTCCAAGAACACCGCTGGCCCCCGGCTCATGCTTACGCCGGGGGCGTGGGCCGACTTCGTGTCGTACACGTCCGAAGACTGACCGACGGACCGACTTACTCGACCTCGGCCTGCGGTACGTCGACCTCGCCGCCCAAGGAGCGGGCGATGGCCGTGAACTCGTTCAGAGCGGACTGGAGGTCGCGGACGATCTCCTCGGCGATCACCTCGGGCGCCAGACCGCTATCGGCGTCGTCGAGCGCGGGGTCCTTCATCCACGTGATGTCGAGGTTGACCTTGTCGCGAGCGATCAGGTCCTCGTAGCTGAACTTCCTGAAGGGCCCATTCTCGTCCTCGGACTCGACGCGGGACGACCTTGGCTCGCCAGCGCGGTAGGCCGCCACGAAGTCGTCCAGGTGGACCCGGGTGAGCGGGCGCTGCTTGAGCGTGAAGCGCTGGCCGGTACGGAGGTCGTAGAACCAGGTCTCGGTGGTGTGCGGCTTGCCGTCAGCGCGCGGGGGCTTCTTGTCGAAGAAGAGGACGTTGGCCTTGACGCCTCCCGCGTAGAAGATGCCGGTCGGCAGGCGCAAGATCGTGTGAAGGTCGAACTCGTCGAGCAGTTTGCGGCGGACCTTTTCACCGGCCCCGCCCTCGAAGAGCACGTTGTCCGGCAGGACGACAGCGGCGCGCCCTCCAACTGCCGTGAGCGACATGATGTGCTGGAGGAAGTTCAGCTGCTTGTTGGTGGTCGTGGCAGTGAAGTCGTCACGGTCGTACTGAATGTCCTCCTTCTCGACATCGCCGTCCTGACCGATCACGGTGATCGCGGACTTGCGGCCGAAGGGAGGGTTCGCGAGAACGAGGGTGGCGTGCTTGCCACTGGGCTTGTCGGCTAGGGCATCGCCGACGTGGATGAGGCTGGGCCCGTCGCTCTTGCCGATGCCGTGAAGAAGCATGTTCATCGCGGCGAGACGGGCAGTGCCGGTGACGAGTTCGTTGCCCCAGATCTTGCGGCCGCCGTCGTACGCCTTTCGCTCGTCCAGCGACATCTTCTTCATGTGGTGGTCGCGGATGTAGGAGTGGGCCGCGATGAGGAAGCCACCGGTACCGCACGCCGGGTCGGTGATGGTGTCGTCCGGGCCGGGCTGGGCGACGTCGACCATGGCGTCGATGAGCGCACGGGGAGTGAAGTACTGGCCGGCGCCGGTCTTGGTGTCCGAGGCGCCTTTGCTGAGCAGGCCCTCATAGGCATCGCCCTTGAGGTCCGTACCCTTGACGGTCCACTCCTCCTGGCCGATCAGGTCGACAACCAGCTTCTCCAGAAGGGCAGGCTTGGTGATCCGGTTCTGGGCGTCGGCGAAGATCGTGCCGATGGTGGTGTCGGGGTGGCGGCCCAAGTGCTCAAGGGTGTCGCGGTAGTGCCTCTCCAGTTCGGCACCGCGCTTGCCCACGAGGGACTGCCAGTTGTACTCGGCGGGGACGATTCCGCTCATGTCGCGCCCGTCCCACGGGTCGTTCTCGAACTCGTCGACCATCTTGAGGAAGAGCAGGTACGACAGTTGCTCGACGTACTCGATGGTGGACATGCCGTTGTCACGGAGAACGTTGCAGTAGTTCCAGAGTTTGGAGACCAGCGTGTTGGTCTGGGCGGCGACCTTGGCCGTCTCGGGGGCCTCTGTGTCGGGCTGCTGGGCGTCTGCGGGGACGGTCACAGGTCGAACTCCTGCTGTACGGCGAGGGCGGGGGCGGGGGTTGGCTCGGGGGCGGGGCCCGGTGCTGCGGCGGATGCCTCCACCGTCCGCCGGTGAGTACCGCTTCGGGTGCGCTTGGGCTTGGCTTCTGCGGCGCGCTCGGCAGCGATACGGTCCAGGAGATCGGCGGCGGGCGCATCATCTGGCGACTGCTGCGTGAGTGTGCCGGCGAACGCTGCACGGAGCAGCGATTCACGTAGTCCCGTCGCCCGCAGTTTCGCGCTTTCTCGTCCCTTGTCAGAATGTTCTAGCAGGCGGTACCACTCTCGCAGATTTTCCATGATTCTTGCCTGTTCCTCCGCCGGAGGAACAGGGATAGGGAACATCGCCAGCTTAGCGCTGTTGACGTTCGCTTGGCCGACTTGCTGCGACAGGACCGACCTGATGTATTTTCGCCCACCGGGACTGTTCACGTAAGCATTCACCCAGTCGGGATCGATCCCGTCCGCGAGACGACAACGAATGAGGTACGAGGCAAAAGCAGCCTCACCCAGTACATCCCGATACACCGCAGACTTTCCAACCAATTCTGCACTGTTGGTGCGGTTGAACAGCAGGTCTCCGTCCTGAAGTCGCATGGGATCGATGTCCGGATGATCACCTGGCAAGTATTTGATGCTGTCCATGACAATGCTCCCCGATTGGATGTTACCCATCCGGATCACGGGTACAGCACCATCGACGGCCGCAGCCTCGGCCTTCGCCGAGGTGCCGTACTGAATCAGCACGGACAACGACCCCAGCGTCCTCCATTCCCAGCCCTCTGGAAGGCCTTGGCGCCATTCCTGTGCGGGAGCACGTTCCTGGCTCCAACGCTTCTTACCGGCCTGCGCGGAAACTTGAGAGTCCACCCGCTCCAAGAGGGGACGGGCCGTACGGGCACCGCCGTCATCGGGAAGCAGGGCTCCGGAGAAGGCCCGGGCCACCAGCGCCTTGCGCAGGTTCGCGCCGCGTACGGCAGAGGATCCCAGAGATATGATCGCCACGTCGAGACGCGACAGCTGCTCTTCGAGGGCATCGACAATACGGCGCTGTTCCGCGAGCGGCGGCAGGGCGAACTCCACGCGATTCAGCTTCGACGTGCTCAGCGTGTAAAGACCACTCGTCGACTGAGCCACTCTAAGCAACTGAGACGCGATATCAGGCGAGTTCCACAGCAACTCAAGGAATTTGGGATCAATGACAGAAGTTGGTCGAACCTTGATCAGGTGATTCTGGTGAACGGCATCCTTGATCGCGCCGTGCCATGTGGCAGCACGGCCAACTTGATCCGGGCTCCCATTACCTTCAACGACGAGCAGGTCACCGTCCTTCAGGCGAAACCTATCCAATTCCCCCTCAAACAGTTCAACCTCGTGAACGTCACCAAGGTCAAGACGACCGCGCCCAACGTTGGCCACGCGCAGGAAAGGGAATTTATTCTTCACCGGGCGGCGTTTGGCCTGCTTTTGGATTCCCCCAGTCACGTCGCAAACCTGGTCCAACTTGACCCAAGCCCACCCTGCCGGAAGCTCTCTCTCCCCGTCCACGCTCACACTCAAGCCAGTTCCTGATTCAGCTCATCCAACAGTTCCAACGCCTTATCCTTGTCCCCGAACGCCCGCATGAAGCCCCGGCCTCCGCCACGCTCGGAGAAAGGCGCGTGTCCGAAGTCCCCCGGCTCGATGCCGATGTCTTGGGAAATGGCGTTCTTTATACGCTCCAGCCACCACAGCTGGTCGTCCGTGAACTCCACGCCCGCCTGCCGCTGCCGCAGCAGCCAGCCCTCGAAGCGCTCCTCGACCACCGTACGGTACGGACGCAGCTCGTCGTCGGCGCCGAGCTCGTAGCGGATGAGCCGCACGAGGTCGCCGAGGCTGGCTTCCTTGCCGGGGCCGACCGCGGCCTTGCCGACCTGCTCGTAGTGGTCCCACAGGACACCCGTCGTCCAGGAACGGTTCGTCGCGCGGATCCTGCCCGCGAGTTCCCTCAGGGCGTCCCGGGCCTCGCTCGGGGTGAAGCGGCGCGAGCCGCTTCCCAGCGCGACACGGATCGCCGCGTTCTCGTCCCGCTGCTCCTTTTCGAGCAGCGTGTTCCACTCGGCGAGCTCCTTGCGGGCCCTCTCCTCGCGCGGTATCTCCCGCAGCTCGGTGACCCGTACCTCCGTCGTCTCGTCGTACGTCAGGTCCTGCTGGTGGCGGATCTCAAGGATCAGCTTGCGCAGTTCCGGCCGGGCGGTCAGCGGGGCTATCGCGTCCTGGACCAGCTTCCGGGCCAGTTCGGGGCCGCCCTCGTGGCGGGCACGGTCCTGGGTGTCGACGTCGACCGCGTCGGCGATGCGACGCGCGAGGTCGGCCAGGGAGGCGCCTCCGGACGTCTGGGCCAGGAGCGCCCTCTCCTCGTCGCCGAGCTGACGGTCGATACGGGCCAGGCGGCGCCCCAGCGTCTCCGCCTCGTCCGCCGTCAGCGACCGCGTGCCGGCCTTGTCGAGGAGCTTCGACAGCGAGATGCCCTTCTCGCCCGCCGGGATCAGCGGCCGGGCGTCCACCAGAGGCGAGTCGGTTACACCCACCGCGTCGATCAGGACGAAACGGTCCTTCGTCAGGTCCGGCGCCGCCTCCGGCGTGACCGCCTTCAGTTCGTCCGGGTCGATGGAGCGGGCACCCCGCCCCTTCATCTGCTCGAAGAGCACCGGGCTCTTGATCGACCGGAGGAAGATCACACATTCGAGCGGCTTCACGTCCGTGCCCGTGGCGATCATGTCGACCGTCACCGCCACCCTCAGCCTCGGCGAGTTACGGAGGTCGTTGATGAGGGAGTCGGGGTCGTCTCCGTTCTCCCTCGACCTGTACGTGATCTTCTTCGCGAATTCGTCGCCCCGCCCGAAGACCTCCTTCACCTGCTTGAGCACCTCGTCGGCGTGGTCGTCGCCGGCCGCGAAGACGAGGGTCTTGGGAAGGTCGGCACGCCCCGGGAACCACCGTTGCCAGTTGTTCTTGTACGTCGTCAGTACAGCCCTGATCTCGTCCTCGGTGATCACCGTGCGGCCGAGCTGCGCGACGGTGTACTCGAAGTCCTCGTCGAGTTCCTCGTAGCGCTGGGCGCGCGTCTGGCGGTCGCGGATGCGTACGGTCGTACCCGCTTCGATCTTCGCGCCGCCGTCCTCCCGCAGGTCGGTGTTGAGACGCACGATGTCGAAGTCGACGTTGACGCCGTCGGCCACGGCCTGCTCGAACGTGTACTGCGAGACCATGTTGTTGTCGAAGAACCCCTTGGTCTGGCGGGTGGGCGTGGCCGTGAGGCCGACGAGGTGGGCGTCGAAGTACTCAAGGACGCCACGCCACAGGCCGTAGATGGAGCGGTGGCACTCGTCGATCACGATCACGTCGAAGGACTCGATCGGGACGTCCGGGGTGTACTCGACCGTGATCGGTTCGTCCGTCGCATAGGTCTCGTCCAGCGTCGAGACCGTCGTGCCCTCGCTGTCTTCCCGGTCCTCGGTCTCCGGCTCGTCCGCGATCGCCTCGCCCTTGAGGAGGGCGTACATCCGCTGGATCGTCGAGATGACGACGGACGAGGTCTCCTGGAGCCCACTGCGGCCCAGCATGTCGACGTTGTAGAGGTCGGTGAGCTTCCGGTTCTCGTCCGGCGTGCGGTACTTGTCGAACTCCGCGTGCGCCTGGCGGCCGAGGTTGTTGCGGTCGACGAGGAAAAGGACCCGGCGGGCGCCCGCGTGACGGAGCAGGCGATACGTCTCCGTGACGGCCGTGAAGGTCTTGCCGGCGCCCGTCGCCATCTGGATGAGGGCGCGCGGCCGATCGCCGGCCAGAGAGTCCTCCAGGCCCGTGATCGCCTTGACCTGAGCCATGCGCAGACCGTGCGTCTCCAGGAGCGGCATGTTCGTACGAAGCGCCGCCCTGAAGGTGGGCGTCTCCGGATCCTCGTCGGCCCGCTTCATCCACGCGGCGATGGTTTCGGGGCGGTGGAAGGCGAAGACCTCACGGGAACGGGCATGCGGGTCGACCCGGTTGACGAAGTACGTCTCCGTGCCCGTGGTCGCGTAACGGAACGCGAAGGGTTCCTCCCGGCGCCACACAGCCATCGCGTGCTCCTTGAGCACACCCGCCGCGTACCGCTCGTTCTGGGCGAGGGCTCCGGCGAGCGGCGTTCCCTCACGCTTCGCCTCGATGACACCGACGATCTTCCCGTCCACGTAGAGGACGTAATCGGCACGGCCGGTGGCCAGGGTGAACTCTTCGATGGCGACACCCTTGCCCGCCAGCGGGTTGGCGTCCGCCTTGGCCTGGATCAGCCAGCCTGCCTTGGACAGCATCGCGTCGATCTTCTTCCGCGCCTGCACCTCGTTGAGCGGCGCGGGGCGCTGCGCGCGCTCCACGATGGCGTCACGGGCGGCGGAGGCGACCTTGCGGGGCTGGACACGCTCTCGGTCGTACTGCTGCTGGTGGGCAGTCCGCAGTTCCGAGACCTGCGTCCGCAACTCCTCGATCTGTTCGGCATACGCGGTTTTGGTCCGCTCCGCACTGGCGATGAGGGCCTCGGCCTCTTCACGGGCCCGCTTCGCCGCTTCGAGGCGGTCACTGGTCTCCGACAGCTTCACGCGCGACTCCGCCAGCGCGCGGCGATGCCCCTCCAGCGCCTCCTGGAGCTCCGTGATCTCCTCGGGGTCGGCCGACTGCACGTCGGCCGGAAGCGAGGGCGGGACGAACGCGCCCACGGTCCGTGTGCCGCCCATGGCCCGGTCGAAGAGATCACCCAACTGCCAGCACAACTTCAGCGCTTCGAGTGCCTTCGTCGTGTCGAACAGGTGGTTGTGCGCGGCGTCGTTGCGGCCTCGGCGGAGCCTGTCGAAGGCGTCACGGCTCCAGCCGACCAGCACGCCTGCCCGCGTGAGCGCGTTGAGGCGGTCGAACTGGCTGGTGCCCTCGACCCGAGTGCCCGTACGGGTGACGAACTCCTCGGCCAGCACCTCACCGAACTGCCCGGCGCTGACGTAGGCGGCGTTCGGGTTCGTCAGAACCGTGAGCTCCGCCTGCGAGCCGTAGATGGCCAGGAGGGGCTGGTACCCGTACAGGCGCCCGAAGTTGGGAGACGCCTTCGCCAGCTTCCGGAGCCGATCGTCCGCACTGTGTCCGTCCACGCGCCGCTGCCTCAGCCTTCACTTGTCCTGGATCCGCCAAGTTTACGGAGCCAGGCAGTACAAAGCAGCGGAACAGGACAGGCAGTGGGCGGAGTTCGGCTCCAAAAGCTCAGCCGGCACCCGTCAGAACTTGAAGCTGCCGATCATGTCCGCGACGTTCGTCGTCAGGTCGCTGATCGTGGGGGCCATCGTCGAAGAGGCGAGATAGAAGCCGAACAGGACACATACCACCGCATGGCCGGCCTTCAACCCGGACTTCCTGACCAGGATGACGACGATGATCGCCAGCAGCACCACCGCCGAAATCGAGAGTGCCACGGCGGCTCACCTCCAAAGATCCCAGGGACATGGGGGGTCGGACATGGGGGTCGGTAAATCCATACAGCGGCCAGCGGGTTCATACCCACACACCGCCAGTGATCATAACTATCCATACGCGCGCATCGATCGGCGCACAGCCGCACAAGGGGGCGCATGGCCAATATGGTCAGGGGATGACCACCGAGCCTCTCTCCTTCCCCCGCCGGTACGCCCGGACGCAGCGCTTCACCCTCGGCGCACCCCGCGCGTTCACCGTCTCCCCGGACGGTTCCCGGGTCGTGTTCCTGAGGTCCTCCTCCGGGACGGACCGGGCGAATCAGCTGTGGGTCCTCGACGCCGCGGAGGGGCAGGAGCGCGTCGCGGCGGACCCGCGGGCGCTGCTCGGCGGCGCCACGGAGCGTCTGTCGGCGGCGGAGCGGGCGCGCCGCGAGCGCAGTCGCGAGGGCGGCGCCGGGATCGTCGGCTACGCCACCGACACGGCGGTCGAGCTGGCCTCTTTTGCCTTGTCAGGGCGGCTTTTCACGGCGGAGCTGCGGGCCGGTACGGCACGCGAACTCCGGGTCCCGGGGCCGGTGATCGACCCGCGCCCCTCGCCCGACGGAAGGCTCGTCGCGTACGTCCGCGGGGGCGCCCTGCGGGTCATCGGCGCCGAGGGGGAGGACGACCGGGCGCTCGCGGAGCCGGAGTCCGGGGCGGAGTCGGGGATGGTTTCCTATGGATTGGCCGAGTTCATCGCGGCCGAGGAGATGGGGCGTTCACGCGGCTTCTGGTGGTCGCCGGAAGGGGACCGGCTGCTGGTCGCCCGGATCGACGACGCGCCCGTTCGACGCTGGTGGATTTCCGATCCCGCGCAACCGGAGCGCGCTCCGCAGCAGGTCGGCTACCCGGCCGCCGGAACGGACAATGCGGACGTACGGCTCTTCGTGATCGGTCTCGACGGGGCCCGCACGGAGGTGGTCTGGGACCGGGCACGCTACCCGTATCTGGCGCATGTGCACTGGTCAGCGGCGGGCGCACCGCTGATTCTGGTGCAGGCGCGGGACCAGCGCAGCCAGCTGTTCCTGGCGGTCGACCCGGACACCGGGACGACCCGGATGGTGCACGCCGACGAAGATCGACAATGGCTTGATCTTTTCGCTGGCGTGCCGTGCTGGAGCCCCGCGGGACAGCTCGTGCGGATCGCCGACGAGGGCGGGGCACGGGTACTGGCCTTCGGCGAACGCCCGTTCACGGGCCCGCAGTTGCATGTGCGCGCGGTACTGGACGTCTCGGACGACGATGTGCTGATCTCGGCGTCGGCCGGTGAGGCGGCCACCGCCCCGGAGACGGGGGAGGTGCATGTCTACCGCGTCAACGAACTCGGTGTCGAGCGCCTCTCCCAGGAACCCGGCGTGCACTCGGCGGTGCGCGGCGGGGGCGTGACCGTACTGGTCTCCTCGGTGCCGGACCGGCCGGGGGCCCAGGTGCGGGTGCTGCGGGACGGAAAGCCGGTGGCGACCGTCACGTCGAATGCCGAAAGTCCCGGTCTGTCCCCGCGCGTGACCCTCACCGAGGGGGGCGCACGGAAAATTTCATGCGCCCTGCTTATGCCTACTGACTACGACGGTGTCACTCCCCTCCCCGTCCTCATGGACCCCTACGGCGGTCCGCACGGCCCCCGGGTGCTGGCCGCGCACAACGCGCACCTCACCTCGCAGTGGTTCGCCGACCAGGGCTTCGCGGTGGTCGTCGCCGACGGCCGCGGCACCCCCGGCCGCTCCCCCGCCTGGGAGAAGGCGATCCGCGACGACCTCACGCTCACCCTCGACGACCAGATCGACGCGCTGCACGGCCTCGCGGAGAGGTTCCCGCTGGATCTGTCCCGGGTGGCGATCCGGGGCTGGTCGTTCGGCGGCTGGCTCGCGGGGCTCGCCGTGCTGCGCCGCCCCGACGTCTTCCACGCGGGCATCGCGGGCGCCCCGGTCACCGACTGGCGGCTGTACGACACGCACTACACGGAGCGCTACCTCGGTGATCCGGCGGCGGCCGCGGAGGCGTACGCGAAGAGCTCGCTGATCACGGACGACGGGCTGTCCGCGCCCGCCGAGCCGCACCGGCCGCTGATGATCGTGCACGGCCTCGCGGACGACAACGTGGTGGTCGCCCACGCCCTGCGGCTCTCCTCGGCGCTGCTGGCCGCCGGCCGCCCGCACGAGGTGCTGCCCCTGTCGGGCGTCACCCACATGACCCCGCAGGAACAGGTAGCGGAGAACCTGCTGCTGCTCCAGGTGGACTTCCTAAGGCGCGCCCTCAAACTGAGCTGAGCCACGAATCTCCGCAGAGCACCGCAACCATCAATTGAGGAACCCCGACGAAACCCCAGCCAGGTCCGCGAGAGCGGCGCCGGTTTAGGCGCAAAAAAAGGTGCGACAGGCCGGGGCGACATGGCGCGCCCCGGCCCGTCTACGGCACCCGCACGGCCGTACGCTGATTACCTTGACGCGTCCGTATATCGGTGCGGCTTCGGCCAAGTTGCCTGCGCGTTAACGAAGTTCGCCAGCATTTGCGCGGTTATGTCGCCCGCTCGGGTGGTTCCTCCGGCGGTACGGCCCGCCCCGGTGCGGAGCGCCTGAGGGGTAGCTCCTCCGCGAAATGACAGGCCGAGTCGTGCGCGGCCGGACCTTCCACGAAGCGGAACTCCGAGGGCACCGCGAGCGGCGGCACCTCCAGCGCGCAGCGCTCCTGGGCCTTCCAGCAGCGGGTGCGGAAGCGGCAGCCGGAAGGGATGTTCGCCGGGGAGGGCACGTCTCCGGCGAGGATGATCCGCTCCCGTCGCTCGCGGGCCTCCGGGTCGGGGACGGGCACGGCGGAGAGCAGGGCCTGGGTGTACGGGTGCGTCGGGTGGTCGTAGATCTCGGCGTCCCTGCCGGTCTCGACGATCCGCCCGAGGTACATCACGCCGACCCGGTCGGAGATGTGCCGCACGATGGAGAGGTCGTGCGCGATGAAGACGTAACTCAGGTCGAACTCGTTCTGGAGCCGCTCCATCAGGTTGATCACCTGCGCCTGTACCGAGACGTCGAGCGCGGAGACGGGCTCGTCGGCGACGATGATCTCGGGGCGCAGCGCCAACCCCCGTGCGATGCCGATGCGTTGGCGCTGGCCACCGGAGAACTGGTGCGGATAGCGGTTGATGTACTCGGGGTTGAGGCCGACCACGTCCAGCAGGTCCTGGACGCGTCTCCTGCGGTCGCCCTTGGGCGCGACCTCGGGGTGGATCTCGTACGGCTCCCCGATGATGTCGCCGACGGTCATGCGCGGATTGAGCGAGGTGTACGGGTCCTGGAAGACCATCTGGATGTTGCGGCGTACGGCCTTGAGCGCCCTGCCGGACAGCTTGGTGATGTCCTCGCCCTTGTACAGAATCGTCCCGGCCGTCGGCTTCTCCAGGTTGACCAGCATCTTGGCGACCGTCGACTTGCCGCAGCCGGACTCGCCGACGATGCCGAGGGTCTCGCCGCGGCCGAGGTGGAAGTCGACGCCGTCGACGGCCTTCACCGCGCCGATCTGTCTCCTGAAGAGGATCCCCCGGGTGAGCGGATAGTGCTTGACCAGGTCGTGGACCTCCAGGATCGCCTCAGCCATCGAGGCACTCCCGCCAGAAGAAGCAGGCGCTGGTGCGGGTCCCGCCTTCATGGTCCGCCCCTTCACGGTCCGCCCCTGACCGGTCCGCCCCTTCACGCTCCACCTCGAACAGCGGCGGCACCTCGGTGCGGCAGATGTCCTGGGCCATCGGGCAGCGCGGGTTGAAGGCGCAGCCGGGCGGGATGTGCATCAGGTTGGGCGGCAGGCCCTTGATCGCGTAGAGCTCCTGGCCCTTCTGGTCGAGGCGCGGGATCGACTCCAGCAGGCCCTTGGTGTACGGGTGGGCGGGGGCCTTGTAGATGTCGTGGACCGGCGCGGACTCGACGATCCGGCCCGCGTACATGACGGCGATCCGGTCGGCGACGTCCGCGACGACGCCGAGGTCGTGGGTGATGAGGATGAGCCCCATGTCGAGCTCGCGCTGCAGCTCGGCGAGCAGGTCCATGACCTGGGCCTGGACGGTGACGTCGAGGGCGGTGGTCGGCTCGTCGGCGATGATCAGGGCGGGCTCCAGGGCCAGCGCCATGGCGATCATGATGCGCTGGCGCATACCGCCGGAGAACTGGTGCGGATAGTCCCGCACCCGGTCGGCGGCGGCCGGGATGCGCACCCGGTCCATCAGCTCGACCGCCTTGGCGCGGGCGTCCTTGCGGGACATCCCGCGATGCACGGTGAACATCTCGCCGAGCTGGTCGCCGACGCTGAGCACGGGGTTGAGGGAGGACAGCGCGTCCTGGAAGATCATCGCCATCTCGGCGCCGCGGACCTTGCGCCGCTCGTCCTCCTTGAGCTTCAGCAGGTCCCGGCCCTGGAAGAGGATCTCGCCGCCGGTGATCCGCCCGGGCGGCATGTCGAGGATGCCCATCACGGCCTGCGCGGTGACGGACTTGCCGGAGCCGGACTCGCCGAGGACGGCGAGCGTCTCGCCCTCGTCCACGCCGTAGTCGACCCCGTTGACGGCCTTGGCGACCCCGTCCCGGGTGCGGAACTCCACGTGCAGATCACGCACTTCGAGCAGCACGGCCGTCACCTCAGCTTCGGGTCGAGGGCGTCGCGCACCGCGTCGCCGAGCATGATGAACGCGAGCACGGTGATCGCGAGGGCGCCGGCGGGCCACAGCAGCATGTGCGGCGCCGTGCGGACGTAGGCGGAGGCCGAGGAGATGTCGATGCCCCAGCTGACCGTGGGGGGCTTCAGGCCGACGCCGAGGTAGGAGAGCGTCGCCTCCAGCGCGATGAAGGTGCCGAGCGCGATGGTGGCGACGACGATGACCGGTGCGACGGCGTTGGGGGTGATGTGCCGCAGCATCAGGCGGGAGTTCGAGGCGCCGAGGGCGCGGGCGGCCTGGACGTAGTCGTTCTGCTTGGTGGTGATGACGGAGCCGCGTGCGAGGCGGGAGATCTGGGGCCAGCCGAGCAGCACCATGAACCCGATGACCGGCCAGATGGTGTTGCTGGTCACCACGGAGAGCAGGACCAGACCGCCGAGCACGACGGGGATCGCGAAGAAGATGTCGGTGATCCGGGACAGGAACGAGTCGCCCACCCCGCCGAAGAACCCTGCGAGCCCGCCGAGGACCGAGCCGAGGATCGCGACGCCGAGGGTGGCGCAGACGCCGACGCCGATCGACACGCGGGTCCCGTACACCACCCGTGTGTAGACGTCGCAGCCCTGCCCGTCGAACCCGAAGGGGTGCCCCGGCTGCGAGCCCTCCTGGGCCTTGGCGAGGTCGCACTTGAGGGGGTTCTGGGTGGCGATCAGCGAGGGCCACAGGGAGATGACGACCAGGAACACGATGAGGAGCCCGGAGACGATGAAGACGGGGTTGCGCCGCAGATCGCGCCAGGCGTCGGACCACAGGCTCCTGGGCTTCTCCTGGGGCCCCGTGCCCTCCGGTCCTCCTGGGACCTTCTCCAGGGTGGCCCCCTCGCTCGTGGCGAGGTCCATGGCACCGCCCGCGCCGGTCGCGGCGATGGCGCCCTCCGGCTGGTACGGCGACGGCTCATACGGCGGCGGCGGCTCAGGCGACGGCTCATACGGCGGCGGCGGCTCAGGCGGCGGCTCAGGCATAGCGGATCCTCGGGTCGAGTACGGCGTAGAGGAGGTCGACGAGCAGGTTGGCGACCAGGAAGACGAGCACGAGGACGGTCACGAAACCGACCACGGTCTGGGTGTTCTGCCGCACGATCCCCTGGTAGAGCTGGTAGCCGACGCCGTGGATGTTGAAGATCCGTTCGGTGACGATCGCGCCGCCCATGAGCGCGCCGATGTCCGTGCCGATGAAGGTGACCACGGGGATCAGAGAGTTGCGCAGCAGGTGCTTGGTGATCACCCGGCGCCGGGGCAGGCCCTTGGCGACGGCCGTACGGACGTAGTCGGACCGTTTGTTCTCCGCGATGGAGGTCCGGGTCAGCCGGGTCACATAGGCGAGGGAGACGGAGGCGAGGACCAGTCCGGGCACGATCAGTTCCCCGAACGTGGCGTCCGTGGAGACGGAGGGTTTGATCCAGCCCCACTCGACGCCGAACAGCAGTTGCAGCAGCAATCCGGTGACGAAGGTCGGGATCGAGATGACGACGAGGGTCAGCAGCAGGACGCCGGTGTCGACGGGCCGGCCGCGACGCAGGCCGGTGACGACGCCCAGCAGGATGCCGATGACGATCTCGAAGAGGATCGCGACGATCGTCAGCCGGATGGTGACCGGGAAGGCCGCGCCCATCAGCTCGGTGACCGGCTGCCCGTTGAAGGCGGTGCCGAAGTCGCCGGTGAAGACATTGCCCATGTACATCAGGTATTGCTGCCACACAGGCTTGTCGAGGCCGAACTCCTTGCGCAGTTGGGCGGCGGTGGCGGGGTCGCACTGCCGCTCGCCGCACAGGCCCGCGATGGGGTCGCCCATCACGTTCACCATCAGGAAGATCAGGAGCGTGGCGCCGATGAAGACCGGGATCATCTGCAGCAGACGCCGGATCACATACCGTCCCATGAGGGCTCCGGAGGTAGTACGGGTCCCACGCGCGGGTTCGCTTCAGCAACCCGGCGCTCACCCCGTGGACGGCTCAGCTGACCTTGATCTCGTTGTAGACGGGCACGCTGAACTGGTTGAGCGCCACGTTGGAGACCTTGTCCGAGTAGCCCGCGCTGCCGTTCTGGTACCAGAGCGGGATGGCTGCCATGTTGTCGCGTACGACTTTTTCGGCCTTCTGGAAGAGCTTGATGGCCTTGCCCCGGTTGGTCTCGGCGTTCGCCTGGTCGACGAGCTTGTCGAAGTCCTTGTTGGACCACTTGCCGTCGTTGGAGGAGGCGTTCGTGTAATAGAGGGGCTGCAGGAAGTTCTGGATCAGCGGATAGTCCATCTGCCAGCCGGCCCGGAACGGACCCTTCATCTTGTGCTGCCCGATCTGGTTGCGGAAGTCGGCGAAGGTGCCGACCGGGTTGCCGACGCAGGCCTTGTCGTTGCCCATCGCGTTGTTGACGGAGTTGCAGACGGCGTCGATCCACTCCTTGTGCGAGCCGGTGTCCGCGTTGTACGTGATCTTGATCTGTCCGCCGGGCAGGCCCCCGCCCTCCTGGATCAGCTTCTTGGCCTCGGACGGGTCGTACGCGCAGAAGTCGCCGCACAGTCCGTCCTGGAAGCCGCCGCTACTGCCGAGCACCGGTGAGGTCCAGTCGGTGGCGGGGGTACGGGTCTTCTGGAAGATCGTGCTGGTGATCTGCTTCCGGTTGATCGCCATGGACAGGCCCTTGCGGACCTTCGCCATCCCGCTCGTGTCCCAGCTCTTGTCATAAAACGGGAAAGCGAGCGTCTGGATGATGCCGGCCGGAGTATTGATGTATCGGCCCGAGAGGTCGCTCTTCACGTTCTTGAGCTGAGAGGCGGGCACGTCGTCGACGAGGTCGAGGTTGCCGGCCAGCAGGTCGGTGTAAGCGGTGTTGTTGTCGGTGTAGACCTTCAGGTCCACACCGCCGTTGCGCGCCTTGTCCGTCCCGGGGTACGCGTCCCACTTCCGCAGGGACATCACCGAGCCCTTGGTGTACGAGTCGATGGTGTAGGGCCCGTTGCCGACCGGCTTCTTCAGCCAGGCGGCGTGGTCGTCGAAGAACGCCTTGGGCAGCGGCGCGTAGGCCACGTAGCCGAGGGTGTCGGGGAACGTCGAGAACTTCTGGTTGAGCTTCACGGTGAAGGTGTGGGTGCCGGTGACCTTCAGCCCGGACAGTTTGCTCGCGCTCTGCTTCCCGGTGTCGGGGTGGACCTTGTCGTAGCCGTCGATATAGCCGAAGAAGTACGCGTTCTTCTGGTTGTTCTTGAGGCTGGCCCCGTAGTTCCAGGCGTCCACGAAGGACCGGGCGGTGACGGCCTCCCCGTTGCTGAACGTCCAGCCACTCCTGACGGTGATCTTGAAATGCTTCGAGTCCGAGGTCTCGATCTTCTGCGCCAGCATGTTCTGGGCCGCGCCGGTCTTGGCGTCGTACCGCTTCAGGCCCCGGAAGATCATGTCGAGGACCTTGCCGCCCTGCACCTCGTTGGTGTTGGCCGGCTCCAGCGGGTTCTGCGGGTCACCCCAGGAGGAACTCAGGACCCCGGAGCCGCTGCTGCCACCCCCGCCCCCGCCCCCGCCCCCGCAAGCGGTCGCCACGAGGGCCATCGCCGCCGCCCCCGCGGCCCATGTGGCGTGCGTCGCTCCACGCATGGAGTGCCTCCCAGAGTGCGCTGCCGTCAGCGCCGCGGCGCTGTTCCGTTACCGGCCAATATCGGCCGGTACCGCACGTACCGCATATTCAGGCCACCCGTACGTGGAATCGCACACCCATATGTGTCAGCGCGATATGTGTCAGGCACGACATGGGGCAGGCCCGACATGCGTCAGGCGCGCGCCACCAACTCCACCTCGAAGCCGTCCGCGTCCTCCAGATACGCGGCGCAGTGCTCCGGGCCGCCCGCGTGCGGATAGCGGTCCGGGAAGAGAGGGGACCAGCCGTGCCGGGGCGCCTCGGCCACGAGACCGTCGAGTTCGGTCCGGTCCGCCACGTGGAAGGCCAGGTGGTTCAGACCGGGGCGCAGCCGGTCGTGGGAGCCCACCCGCAGCGCGGGCGACTGCTCGACGACCAGATACGTCTCGCCCCGGCGCCAACTGCGGCCGTGCGGCCACTCCTGGTACGGCTCACAGCCCAGGCGCTCCAGCAGCCATCCCCAGGAGCGGACCGCGCGCCTCAGGTCCGGCACCCACAGTTCGACGTGGTGCAGCATCTCCCCCACCCGTTCTTCCCCCACACAAAAAAGACGGTTCCCGGCACCGCGGTGGCGGTGCCGGGAACCGGCCGGTCGATCACGGAACGCGTGGCGCTCAGGCCGCGTGCACGACGTCCTTCTCCTCGGCGAAGTGGCACGCCGACTCGTGGGACGCCGGCGAGTCCACGCCCATGAAGACCTCGGGTACCGCGAGGATCGGGGTCTCCACGGAACACCTGTCCTGGGCCTTCCAGCAGCGGGTACGGAAGCTGCAGCCCGACGGCGGGTTGGCCGGGGACGGCACGTCACCGGTCAGGATGATCCGCTCGCGGTGCTCACGGGCCTCCGGGTCCGGCACCGGGACCGCCGACAGCAGCGCCTGGGTGTAGGGGTGCGTCGGGTGGTCGTAGATCTGCTCGTCGGTGCCGATCTCCGCCATCTTGCCGAGGTACATCACGCCGACCCGGTCCGAGATGTGCCGGACGATCGACAGGTCGTGCGCGATGAAGAGGTAGGAGAGGTTGAACTCGTCCTGGAGCCGCTCCATCAGGTTGATGACCTGTGCCTGCACCGACACGTCCAGCGCCGAGACCGGCTCGTCGCAGATGATGATCTCGGGGTTGAGCGCGAGACCGCGGGCGATGCCGATGCGCTGACGCTGACCGCCCGAGAACTGGTGCGGGTAGCGGTTGATGTACTCGGGGTTGAGACCGACCACGTCCAGCAGTTCCTGGACCTTGCGCCGCCGGTCGCCCTTCGGAGCCACCTCGGGGTGGATGTCGAAGGGCTCACCGATGATGTCGCCCACCGTCATACGGGGGTTGAGCGAGGTGTACGGGTCCTGGAAGACCATCTGGATGTTGCGGCGCACGGCCTTCAGGGCGCGCCCGGACAGCTTGGTGATGTCCTGGCCCTTGTAGAAGATCTCGCCCGCGGTGGCCCGCTCCAGGTTCATCAGGAGCTTGGCCACGGTGGACTTGCCGCAGCCGGACTCGCCCACGATGCCCAGCGTCTCGCCCTGGTGCAGATCGAAGGAGACACCGTCGACGGCCTTCACCGCGCCGATCTGCCGCTTGAACAGGATGCCCTGGGTGAGCGGGAAGTGCTTCTTCAGGTTGCGCACCTGAAGGATCGGTTCACCACGGTCCACGGGTGCCTCGATCGCGGCGACCGCCTCCGTCTCGGAGTGGGCGTCGACGACCTCCACCTCGGAGACGTTCGGGGTGGCCTCCTGCTCGTCGTTCTTGCTGAGCTCAGCCATGGATCGTCTCCTTCCAGAAGTGGCAGGCCGAACCGCGGCCGACCAGCTCGGTGCCGTCCTGCTCGCTGACCGGGAGCAGCCCCGGGACGTCCGTACGGCAGATGTCCTGGGCCTTGGGGCAGCGCGGGTTGAAGGCGCAACCGCTCGGAATGTGCAGCAGGTTGGGCGGCAGACCCTTGATCGCGTACAGCTCCTGGCCCTTCTGGTCCAGGCGCGGGATCGAGTCCAGCAGACCCCGCGTGTACGGGTGCGCGGGGCGCTTGTACAGCTCGTGGACCGGGGCACGCTCCACGATCCGGCCCGCGTACATCACGGCGATCTTGTCCGCGACGTCGGCGACGACGCCGAGGTCGTGGGTGATCAGGATCAGGCCCATGTTGTACTCGCGCTGAAGATCCGCGAGCAGGTCCATGACCTGGGCCTGGACCGTCACGTCGAGCGCCGTGGTGGGCTCGTCCGCGATGATCAGGTCCGGCTCCAGGGCCAGCGCCATCGCGATCATGATGCGCTGGCGCATACCGCCCGAGAACTGGTGCGGGTAGTCGTTCACACGGGCCGCGGCGGCCGGGATCTTCACCCGGTCCATCAGCTCGATCGCCTTGACCTTGGCCTCCTTCTTGGAGAGGCCCTGGTGCACCCGGAACATCTCGCCGAGCTGGTAGCCGACGGACAGGACCGGGTTGAGCGAGCTGAGCGCGTCCTGGAAGATCATGGCGATCTTCTGGCCGCGGATCTTGCGGCGCTCCTCGCCCGACATCTTGAGCATGTCCTGGCCGCGGAAGAGGATCTCGCCCTGCGGGATCCTCGCCGGCGGCATGTCGAGGATGCCCATGATCGCCTGCGCGGTCACGGACTTGCCGGAGCCGGACTCGCCGAGCACGGCGAGGGTCTCGCCCGCGCTGACGCTGTAGTTGACACCGTTGACCGCCTTGGCCACGCCCTCGCGGGTGTGGAACTCGACGTGCAGGTCACGCACTTCGAGCAGCGGCCCGTCGTCGGTGCCGCCCTTACGCGGGGCGGGCACCGGGACGGAGTCTTCGATGATGGTCACGTACGCCTCCCTCAGCGCAGCTTCGGGTCGAGGGCGTTACGGACGGCCTCACCGAGCATGATGAATGCCAGCACCGTGATGCTGAGCATGATCGACGGATAGAGCATGATCCACTGCGCCACGCGGATCTGGTTGCCGCCGTCCGAGATGTCGTTGCCCCAGGACACGCCGTTGAGGCCGAGGCCCAGGAAGGACAGGGTCGCCTCGGCGGAGATGTAGACGCCGAGCGAGATGGTGGAGACGACGATCACGGGGGCGAGCGTGTTCGGCAGGATGTGCCGGAACATGATCCGCGGGGTGCTCGCGCCCAGGGCCTTGGCCGCGTGGACGTAGTCGGCCTGCTTCGTGGTGATCACCGCGCCACGCATCACGCGGGCGATCTGCGTCCAGCCGAAGGCGGCCAGCGCGCCGATGACGACCCAGGTCGTGCGGTCCGGGAAGGAGGTCAGCACGACCATGGTGGCGAGCAGGAACGGGATGCCGAAGAAGACGTCCGTCAGACGCGACAGGATCGAGTCGACGACGCCGCCGAAGTATCCGGCGATCATGCCCATCAGGCCGCCCACGACCGTCACCGCGAGGGTGGTGCCGAAGCCCACGGCCACGGAGGCCCGGGTGCCGTAGATGACACGGGCGTAGACGCTGCGGCCCTGCTGGTCGTAGCCCAGCCAGTCCCCGGAGAAGACATGGCCGAACTTCGGCTTCTGCAGGAAGTGCTTGGCCAGGTCGCCCTTGATGGGGTCGGTGTCGGTGAACAGCCCGGGGAAGAAGGTGATCGTCAGCAGCAGCAGGATCAGCACCGCCGAGACACCGAAGATCCAGCTGTGCCGGAGGTCGTTCCAGGCGTCGCCCCACAGGCTGCGGGACTTCTCCGGCTTGTTCACCGCAGGCGTCACCGGGGTCGCTCCGCCAGCGGTGGCCACCGCCGTCTGGACGTCGGTCTTGGTCACGTCAGGCATAGCGAATCCTCGGGTCCAGGACCGCGTACAGCAGGTCGACGAGCAGGCTGGCGAGGAGGTAGACGATGACCAGGATGGTCACCAGGCCCACGAGCGTGGTGCCCTCCCGGCGCACGATGGACTGGTAGATCGTGCCGCCGATGCCCTGGATGTTGAACAGGCCCTCGGTGACGACGGCTCCGCCCATCAGCGCGCCGATGTCGGTGCCCAGGTAGGTGATCACGGGGATCAGCGAGTTGCGCATGAGGTGGACGCCCACCACACGGCTCTTGGGCAGGCCCTTGGCGACGGCGGTACGGATGTAGTCGGCGCGCATGTTCTCGGCGACCGACGTACGGGTGAGCCGGGTCACATAGGCCAGCGAGGCGGTCGCGAGGACGAACGCCGGCATCAGCAACTCGTTGAAGTTCGTGGAGTCGTTCACGTTCGGCGGCAGCCAGTTGAGCTGGAAGGCGAAGACGACCTTCAGGATGAAGCCGAGGACGAACACCGGAACCGAGATCAGCAGCAGCGAGACCAGCAGGATCGCGTTGTCCGCGAACCGCCCGGCGCGCATGCCCGCCCAGACGCCCAGGATCAAGCCCAGGACCAACTCGATGGCGAAGGCCAGCCCGCCAAGACGGAGGGTCACCGGGAACGCCTCGCCGAGCACGTCCGTGACGGGGCGGCCGCTCGCGATCTGCGTGCCGAAGTCGAAGTGAAGGATCATGTCCTTCATGTAGTGGTAGTACTGCACCAGGATCGGCTGGTCCAGGCCGTACTGATGTCTCAGTGAGGCGATGACGGCAGGGCTTCCGCCCTTGTCGCCGAACAGGCCTCGCACGGGGTCGCCGGGCAGGGCGTAGACCATGAGAAAGATCAGCAGGGTTGTCCCGATGAAGACCGGGATCATCTGGAGCAGTCGTCGTGCGACGTAGCGCCCCATCGTGCCTCCATGTAGTTACTACGACGACAGCCGACGGGCCCTTTCCTTGCGCACCCCTGAACGATGCGCATGGAAAGGGCCCCCCGGCCGCTGCCGTCCCCCCGGGTGCGGCGCACGAGGCGGCGCCGCACCCGGGATCACGGGCTGATTGCGGTTACTTCTTGACCTGAACGCCGGTCAGGATCGGGTCACCGTCCTGGGCGTACGCGACGCCCGTGACCTTGTCCGAGTAGCCCGCGTTGACCTTGTAGTACCAGAGCGGAATGCTCGGCATGTAGTTGACGAGCTCCTTCTCGATGTCCTGGTACTTCTTCTCCGAGTCCGCGAGCGAGCTGGCGGAGTCGGCCGCGGCGATGTCGGCGTCGATCTTCTTGTTCGAGAAGCCGCTCTGGTTGCCGTCCGACTTGCTGCCGTACAGGTCACGGATGAAGTTGGCGTTCATCGGGAAGTCGAGCACCCAGCCACTGCGGTACAGGGACTTGACCTGCTGGGCGTCACGCGCGTTGAGGTCGGCCTGGAAGTCGGCCTTGGAGTCACCCGCGCACTTGACGCCGGTGGCGTTGGTGATCGAGTTGCAGACCGCCTCCACCCACTCCTTGTGACCGCCGTCGGCGTTGTACTGGATGGTGATGGCGTTGCCCGGGACGCCGCCGCCGTCCTTGATGAGCTGCTTGGCCTTCGTCGGGTTGTACGTGAAGACGTCGCCGCCGGCGTTGGGCTCGTAGCCGAGGACGCCCTTCGCGACCCAGCCGGTGGCGGGCTCGCGGGTGCCCTGGAGCACCGTCTTGGTGATGGTGGCGCGGTCGATCGCCATCGACAGGCCCTGCAGGACCTTCGGGTCGATGTTCTTCCACTGCTTGGTGTAGAAGGCCGGCGCGATGGTCTGGATCGCCGAGTACGCCTTGTCCACCGCGCGGCTGCCGAGGTCCGACTTGTAGACCGGCAGGTCCTTCGGGGCGATCTGACGCAGGACGTCGACGTTGCCCGACTTCAGGTCCTCGTAGGCCGTCTCCAGGTTGGTGTAGTTCTTGAAGAGCACACCACCGTTCTTGGCCTTGTCCGGACCCTGGTAGCCGTCGAACTTGGCGACCTCGATCTGCTTCTTGTGCGCCCAGCTGACGAACTTGTACGGGCCGTTGCCGATCGGGTGCTCGCCCGCGGCCTTCGGGTCCTTGTAGAAGGACTCGGGCAGCGGCGAGAAGACCTCGTAGCCGAGCTTGTACACGTAGTAGGGAATCGGCTTGGAGAGCGTGATCGTGAAGGTACTGTCGTCGACGACCTTCAGACCGGACATCTTCGTGGCCTTCGGCTTCCCCTTCGCCGGGGCGACGTCGTCGTAGCCCGCGATGTCGGAGAACCAGAAGCTGTTGGTCTGCTTGTTCGCCGGGGCGGCAGCCCAGTTCCACGCCTTGACGTAGGACGTGGCGGTCACCGGGGTCCCGTCGTGGAACTTCCAGCCCGACTTCAGCTTGACCGTGTACGTCTTGTTGTCCTTCGTGTCCACCGACTGGGCGTTCACGTAGACGATGTTGCCCTTCTCGTCGTAGCTCACGAGCTGCGAGAAGAGGGACTTGATGACGATGCTGCCGTTGGACTCCATGGTGTTGGCCGGCTGCAGCGGGTTCTGCGGCTCGCCCACCTCGACCGAGAACTTACCGGCCGGGTCGACGGCGGCCTTGCTGTCGCTGCCCTTGTCGTCGCCGCCACCACCACAGGCGGTCACTCCCAGCGCCACAACCGCGGCTATCGCGACCCACTTGGCGCTCTTGGCACCGCGCATGGGTTCCTCCTCATGAGTCCATTGGTTCACCGCAAAAGGGAGCACTAGTCACATTGCCGACACTTCGGACGGAGAAAGTGCTGGTGCTCCCTGCGCTCGCAAGCCGACGCCACCTGAAGGCGTATGGCCCGTTGGTCCGAGCTCTACGCGCCTAACTATCTGCCATGGGCCAGACCCCGACCACACTCACAAGGTCTCGGTTCGATCACACCTGTCGCCTACTTCTTCCAAAATCCGGACAAAGGGTTTGCTGAAAGATCCCTCCGAAACGGACTTGTTACACATCTATCGGTCTCGACCGTCCGCATTGCGGACGCACGGAGCGAAAAAAGAGGTTGCGACTATCGTGGCCGTCATGTGGGGGTGCCATTGGCGTGCCCACCCACCCCGGACCGGCGGGGGCAGCTGCCCCGGCATGCGGTCAACGGGCTTCCACCACAAGGCCGTTCGTGATCAAGCGCGTACGCCCCCTGACGGTGTGACCATGGCCTCGATACATGCCGTGCGGCCGGGACCCACGTGATTGCAGGGTAGTGGGAACCAGCCATTTTGGAGGCCTACTCCTCCGTAATGAAGGGTTTTCCCTACCCTCTCCCGGCTCCCCGCCCTATCGCAGCGCCGTACCGCGGCGCAAGCCGCGCGCCGCGCTCCACGCCTCCCCCAACGCAACGGGCACCCCGCGGATGCGAGGTGCCCGAAATCACTGCGGAACGGTCGAGGTCAGCCGTGCTTGGCCCGGCTGGCGCTGCGACCGCGCTCCTTCTGGTCGAGGACGACCTTGCGGATGCGCACGGCCTCCGGGGTCACCTCGACGCACTCGTCGTCGCGGCAGAACTCCAGGGACTGCTCCAGGGAGAGCTTGCGCGGCGGGACGATCGCCTCGAACGAGTCGGCGGCGGCGGAGCGCATGTTGGTGAGCTTCTTCTCCTTGGTGATGTTCACGTCCATGTCGTCGGCGCGGGAGTTCTCGCCGACGATCATGCCCTCGTACACCTCGGTGCCGGGGTCGGTGAACAGCACACCGCGCTCCTGGAGGTTCGTCATCGCGAACGCGGTGACGGCGCCGGAGCGGTCGGCGACCAGCGAGCCGTTGTTGCGGGTCGTCAGCGTGCCGAACCAGGGCTCGTGGCCCTCGTGGATGGAGTGGGCGATGCCCGTGCCGCGCGTCCCGGTCAGGAACTCGGTCCGGAAGCCGATGAGGCCGCGGGAGGGCACGACGAACTCCAGGCGGACCCAGCCGGAGCCGTGGTTCGACATGTTGTCCATACGCCCCTTGCGGACGCCCATGAGCTGCGTGACCGCGCCCATGTGCTCCTCGGGCACGTCGATCGTCATGCGCTCGACCGGCTCGTGCACCTTGCCGTCGATGATCTGGGTGACCACCTGGGGCTTGCCGATGGTCAGCTCGAAGCCCTCGCGGCGCATCTGCTCGACCAGGATGGCGAGCGCGAGCTCACCACGGCCCTGGACCTCCCAGGCGTCCGGACGCTCGGTGTCCAGCACCCGCAAGGAGACGTTACCGACCAGCTCGCGGTCGAGACGGTCCTTGACCTGGCGGGCGGTGACCTTGCGGTCCTTGACGGCGGCCTTCGCGGTGGCGCCCTTACCGGTGCCGCCGCGGCCGACCAGCGGCGAGGTGTTCGTACCGATGGTCATCGAGATGGCCGGCTCGTCGACCGTGATCAGCGGCAGCGCGATCGGGTTCTCGGGGTCGGCAAGCGTCTCGCCGATCATGATGTCCGGGATACCGGCGACCGCGCAGATGTCACCCGGGCCCGCCTTCTCGGCCGGCTTACGGGTGAGCGCCTCGGTCATCAGCAGTTCGGTGATGCGGACGTTGGACATCGTGCCGTCGCGCTTGATCCACGTGACGGTCTGGCCCTTGCGCAGCTCGCCCTGCTCGACGCGCAGCAGCGCGATACGGCCGAGGAAGTTGTCGGCGTCCAGGTTGGTGACGTGCGCCTGGAGCGGGGCGGACTCGTCGTAGGACGGGGCCGGGACGGACTCCAGGATCGTGGTGAAGAACGGCTCCAGGTTGTCGCTGTCCTGCGGGACCGTGCCGTTCTCCGGCTTGGTCAGGGAGGCGACGCCGTCACGCGCACACGCGTAGACGATCGGGAACTCGATCTGGTCCTCGTCGGCGTCCAGGTCGAGGAAGAGGTCGTACGCCTCGTTCACGACCTCGTCGATACGAGAGTCGGGGCGGTCCGTCTTGTTGATGCACAGGATGACGGGCAGGCGGGCCTGCAGCGCCTTGCGCAGCACGAAGCGGGTCTGCGGCAGCGGGCCCTCGGAGGCGTCGACGAGGAGGACGACCGCGTCCACCATCGACAGACCGCGCTCGACCTCGCCACCGAAGTCGGCGTGGCCCGGGGTGTCGATGATGTTGATGGTGATGACCTCACCACCATCCTTCGGGTGGTACTTCACGGCCGTGTTCTTGGCCAGGATCGTGATGCCCTTCTCACGCTCCAGGTCGTTCGAGTCCATCATGCGGTCGTCAAGCGACTCGGCGGCGTGCGCGGCGAAGGCACCGGCCTGCTTGAGCATGGCATCGACCAGGGTGGTCTTGCCATGGTCGACGTGGGCGACGATGGCGACGTTGCGGATGTCGTGGCGCGTGGCCATATTGAGGCGCTTCTCCCGGAGTGAGTGGACGGCCTGCGCGTACGTCAGTGCTACGCGGACCCTGCCGGGCTGGACACGCCACGGCCTTACCCCATCGTACGGGGCCCGGACGGAGGCGGCCTCCGGGGGCGACCTCCATCCGAGCTTGACACGTAATCGAGACAGTACGCTAAGTTACTATTCCCGCGCGGGAGCCCCCGAAGGCACAACCCCGGCATGGCTGGTGGACCCGGTTTCACAAGGGGCACTGATCGCGTAGGTGCGGGGTGCAGTCAATCGCCCCTGTTCCGCCCCGTGCGGAGCTGGACGCAAACGCCGCGTCACAACCAGTGGCGTCCGTTGTATAAATCGGCGCTTCAGCGTCGGTGTTTGACGAAGCCCATGTCCTCATAAATCGGGGTCTGGAAGCCGAAGGCACCCGCGTTGACCAAGGTAGCGCGGGTGGCCTCCAGCTGGGGCCGCTGATAGAGGGGAATCGATCCGGCGGCGGCCCAGATCCGGGCGTCGGCCTTGCGGACCAGGGAGCGCGACTCGTCCTCGTCCAGCGTCGCGATGGCCTGGTCGAAGAGCTGGTCGACCTGGTCGGTGCCGACCCGGGTGTAGTTCTGCTCGATGGTGAGAGAGCCGTCGGCGGCCGGGACGGGCTTGGCGTAGATCGGGCGGGCGTCGGTGGCCGGGAAGGCCGAGGCGGGCCATGAGTACAGCGCCAGGTCGTACTGGCCGGAGGCGATGTGGTCCTTGAAGTAGCTGTCGTCCGGCACCTTGGACGTCTCCGTACGGATACCGATGCGCTCCAGCATCCATGAGATCCGGTCGGCGACCGCGCGCAGCGACTCCGAACCGGGGCCCGAGGGCAGGACGAAGCGCAGCGTCAGCGCCTGGCCGTCCTTGGCGAGCGCGCCGGCCGCGGCGCCCGCGGGGGCGGCCGTGCCCTTGGGCGCGTAGGCGCCGGGCGCCCCGCCCTGCCGGTTGTCCTTGGGGGCGTACTGCCTGCCGTCGAGGTGTTTGCCGGCCTCGTCGCCCGCGTGCTGCTTCCCGTGCTTGTCGGAGTGGTCGTTCGGGTCCTTCTTCTCCCGGTCGACCTTCTCCCGGTCGGCCTCACCGTTCTTGTCGTCCTCGCCGACGATGTACGTCCAGTCGTCCGGGAGCGCGTCGGAGTCCGCCTTCTTGCCCTCGGGGTCCGCCTTCTTGCCCTCGGGCCCCGCGGCCTTCTCCTTCTCCTTCTTCTGCTGCTGCTTCACCGGTCCCCCGGGCACCCATCCGGCATCCGCCAGCAGCGCCTGCGCCTCCTTGGTGTCCTGACCGCCGAGCGCGCCGCTGTTGTCGGTGTAGGCCGGCTGGCCGGAGAGCGCGAGGTGGCTGCCGACCGGGACGGCGGGCAGGCCCAGCGGATCCAGAACGACCTTGGCGAGTTCGTCGCGGTTGATGGCGCGGGCGACGGCGCGGCGGACGCGCTCGTCGGCGAGTGGACCCTCGGAGCCGTTCAGGGCCAGCTGGGTGTAGGCGGGTTCGAGGGACTTGCGGACCACGAAGTCCCCGGCGCGCATCGCCTTCGCGGGCGTCAGCGGCACGTCCGACCCCTGCAACGGGGCGCCCGGCCCCTGCAGCGGGGCACCCGCCCCCTGCGACGGGGCGCTGCCCTTGTCGCGGGCGGCGAGCGTGATCCGTCCGGCCTCCTCGGGGTCGATCTCGGCCATGTCGACCTTGTCGTTGGCGAGGGCGTCCTCCCGTTTGTCGCGCGGGACGGCGATCAGCGCGATCTCGGAGAGCTTGGCGGGGCGGCCCCACCAGCGCGGATTGCGGGCGAGCAGGACCTCGCCGCTCTTGTGGTCGATCTTCCGCAGGGCGAACGGGCCCGCGGTGGCCTGGAGCTTGCGGCGCGCTCCGTCGTTGAAGGCGTCCGCGGTGCCCATCACGTCCTTCGGGTACAGCGGCGAGAAGAGCGACTTCCAGTCGGCGTACGGACGGCTGAAGGTGACGCGGACCTCCAGGTTGCTCTTGCCCCGCTCGATCTTCTCGATGCGGTCGTAGCCGGCGTTGCGGGCCGTCCAGTACGCGCTGTCCTTGCCGGACAGGGCACGCCACTGGGCGGCGAAGTCGGCGGCGCCGACCTCGCGGCCGTCGCTCCAGACCGCCTGCTGGTTGAGCTTGTAGAGCACGACCTGCTTGGGCTCGCTCTCGACGATCTTGGCCGATTCGAGGTAGTCGGGATTGAGCTGGGGGGTGCCGTTGGCGTCGAGGCGGTACAGAGCGGGCAGGACGGCGCCGGCGATCCGGGAGGTCCCGGCGTCGGCGTCCGCCTGGAAGGTGTTGAGGGTCTGCGGCATGGCGTCCACCGCCCAGCGCAGGGTGCCGCCGTCCTGGATCAGGTCGCGGGTCGCGGGCGCGATGTCCTGCGCGGCGACGGGCTTGGCGACCTCCTCGTCCGCGCTGCACGCGGCGAGGGCGGGTACCGCGAGCGCACCCGCGGTGAGGAACGCGACCGAGCGCATCACCGCGCGCGGTCCGACGCCGTCGTGGGACATCTCTGCTACCTCCGGGACAAGCCGCGCCGTGGGCGAACGAGGGTTTCTGATCACGTTCGGCGGTACATTACGGATATATGGAGCTGATCAGATCTACGGACCCACTGAAGAGGAAAGGGTTCGCCCACCGGTGACGACACGCGAGGAGCGAGAGCAAGCGCACCCGTGCGGCGCAACGCCGAGCGACTCGACCCAGCCCGTCCGGCGTTCGAGGACGAGCCCCGTTCGGGCCGAAGCGGGGGTCTGAGGGGGCGCACCCAGGGGACGGCGCCCCAGCGCACGCCCGCCAATCGGTGCACGTCCCTTCACACCGGCAGGTGTGACGCGCAACACTCGCAGGCGCATGAACGTTGCCACCCAGGGCCCAGAAGGCCCACGGAAGCGAGGTCACGTCATGTCCGTGCAAGACGACCTGATGTCAGTCCAGCGCTGCCTCGACGACCTGAACCGGTCGGTGGGCCGCCTGGAGCAGCAAATCGGCAGCGGCGGGCTCGAGATGCGCCGCGTCCGTGCCGACGCCGACCATCTGCGCGAGAGCGTCGCGCTGCTGCGCGAGACGGCCCCCGGCCTCACCTCGCCGCGGCGCCCCGATCTCGTGGCCATCCCCGACACCCCGTACGACAACACCCTGTGGACGGACTCGGACGACGAGGGTCTCGGCGCCCGCGACCGGCACGCCCCCTGACCCCACCGACCGGAGCTCTCCTTGACCACTGGTACGGAACCTCATCCCAACAGCGGCGGCGTACGGACCGGCACGCGCGCCGCGATCACCGCCCCGCATCTGCGGACCGACCGCTGGTGGCTGGCGCCCGCCGCCACCGCGGCCGGGCTGCTGGCCTTCGTGGTCTATTCGACCTGGCGGGCCTTCGCGGACTCGAACTACTACTCCGCGCCGTACGTCTCGCCGTTCTACTCGCCCTGTCTGGCGGACCGGTGCCAGACCATGCACGCGGGCCCGAACGCGGACCTCTTCGGGAGCTGGTGGGGCATCTCCCCCGCCGTCATCATCCTGATCTTCCCGCTCGGCTTCCGGCTGACCTGCTACTACTACCGCAAGGCCTACTATCGCGGCTTCTGGCTGTCGCCCCCGGCCTGCGCGGTGGCGGAACCGCACAAGAAGTACACCGGCGAGACCCGCTTCCCGCTGATCCTGCAGAACATCCACCGGTACTTCTTCTACGCGGCACTCCTCGTGGCAGGCGTCCTGACCTACGACACCGTGCTCTCCTTCCGCGACGAGCACTACCGCTGGGGCCACATGGGCCTGGGCACCCTGGTCTTCCTGCTCAACATCACGCTGATCTGGGCATACACCCTGTCCTGCCACTCCTGCCGGCACATCGTCGGCGGCAAGCTCAAGCACTTCTCCAAACATCCCGTGCGCTACCGGATGTGGCAGTGGGTCGGGAAGCTGAACGCCCGTCACATGCTGCTCGCCTGGGCCTCGCTGGTCAGCGTGGCACTCGCCGACTTCTACGTGTACCTCGTCGCGTCCGGCGCCTTCGACGATCCGCGCTTCTTCTAGATTGGGTGGGGCCTTCTGATGTCCGTGGTTGACAGGCAGGAGTGGGACGTTGTCGTGGTCGGTGCCGGGGGCGCCGGACTGCGCGCAGCCATCGAGGCGCGCGAGCGCGGCGCCCGTACGGCCGTGATCTGCAAGTCGCTGTTCGGCAAGGCGCACACGGTGATGGCCGAGGGCGGCATCGCGGCGGCGATGGGCAACGCCAACTCCCACGACAACTGGCAGGTCCACTTCCGCGACACCATGCGGGGCGGCAAGTTCCTGAACCAGTGGCGGATGGCCGAGCTGCACGCCAAGGAAGCCCCGGACCGGGTGTGGGAGCTGGAGACCTGGGGTGCGCTCTTCGACCGTACGAAGGACGGGCGGATCTCGCAGCGCAACTTCGGCGGCCACGAGTACCCACGGCTCGCGCATGTCGGCGACCGGACCGGGCTCGAACTCATCCGGACCCTCCAGCAGAAGATCGTGTCGCTCCAGCAGGAGGACATGAAGGAGACCGGGGACTACGAGAGCCGGCTGAAGGTGTATCAGGAGTGCACCGTCACACGTGTGCTGAAGGACGGCAGCCGGGTCTCGGGAGCGTTCTGCTATGAGCGCGAGTCCGGGCGCTTCTTCGTGCTCGAGGCGCCCTCCGTCGTCATCGCCACCGGCGGCATCGGCAAGTCGTTCAAGGTGACGTCCAACTCGTGGGAGTACACCGGCGACGGGCACGCCCTCGCGCTGCTCGCCGGAGCGCCACTGCTCAACATGGAGTTCGTGCAGTTCCACCCGACGGGCATGGTCTGGCCGCCGTCGGTGAAGGGGATCCTGGTCACCGAGTCGGTGCGCGGCGACGGCGGGGTGCTCAGGAACTCCGACGGCAAGCGGTTCATGTTCGACTACATCCCGGACGTCTTCAAGGAGAAGTACGCGCAGTCCGAGGAGGAGGGCGACCGCTGGTACGAGGACCCGGACCACAACCGGCGTCCCCCGGAGCTGCTGCCGCGCGACGAGGTCGCCCGCGCCATCAACTCCGAGGTCAAGGCGGGTCGCGGATCGCCGCACGGCGGGGTCTTCCTGGATGTGTCGACCCGTATGCCCGCCGAGGTGATCCGGCGCCGGCTCCCCTCCATGTACCACCAGTTCAAGGAGCTCGCCGACGTCGACATCACGGCGGAGGCGATGGAGGTCGGACCCACCTGCCACTACGTCATGGGCGGCATCGCGGTCGACTCGGACTCGGCGGCGACGCGCGGCGTACCGGGGCTGTTCGCCGCCGGCGAGGTCGCGGGTGGTATGCACGGCTCCAACCGGCTCGGCGGCAACTCCCTCTCCGACCTGCTGGTCTTCGGGCGGCGGGCGGGACTGCACGCCGCCGAGTACGCCGCCGAGCACACCGACGACCGTCCTCCCGTGGACGACGTCCAGATCGACACGGCGGCCGCCGAGGCCCTGCGGCCCTTCTCGGCGGAGGGCCCGGAGACCGGCACCGGCAGTGCTTCGCCGGGGGACGGCACCCGGGCCCCCGGCGCCGGACGCCCGCCCGAGAACCCGTACACCCTGCACCAGGAACTCCAGCAGGCCATGAACGACCTGGTCGGCATCATCCGCCGCGAGGCCGAGATGGAACAGGCCCTGGAGAAGCTCGCGGAGCTGCGGGTACGGGCACGGCGGGCGGGAGTCGAGGGCCACCGGCAGTTCAACCCCGGCTGGCACCTCGCCCTCGACCTGCGCAACATGCTCCTGGTCAGCGAGTGCGTGGCCCGCGCCGCCCTGGAGCGCACGGAGTCGCGCGGCGGCCACACCCGCGAGGACCACCCGACGATGGAGCGGTCCTGGCGTCGCGTCAATCTCGTGTGCCAACTCACCGATCCCACGGGCGGTTTGGCGGCCACCGACCCCGTGCACGGCCAGATCGACCTCAGCCGCGAGACCACCGAACCCATTCGCCCCGACCTGCTCGCCCTCTTCGAGAAGGAGGAGCTGGTCAAGTACCTCGCCGAAGAGGAGCTCTACGATTGACCTTCTTCCCGCCTCGAAAGGCGGGAAGTGCCGCGGCTCGCGCCTCAGCATTTCCTGCTTCACCGCCGACTGCCTCAGCTGGAATGAACTTCCGCTGAGGTCTTACACCGGCTCCACAGGCTGCAACCGCCAGCCCGGCGGCCAAGATGTTCTTCGCGGCGTTGTGGTCCCGATCGTGCCGGGTGCCGCAGCCCTTGCACGTCCATTCACGGACGTGCAAGGGAAGGCTCTCGCAGATCCGACCACACGCAGAGCACGCCTTCGAGGAGGGGTGCCAGCGGTCGATGACGACAAGTTCACGCCCGTACCAGGCACACTTGTACTCCAGCATGGAACGCAGCCGTGTCCACGACGCGTCGCTGATGGCACGCGCCAGGCTGCCGTTCTTGAGCATGTTCCGGACGGTCAGGTCCTCGATCACGACCAGTTGGTTCTCCTGGACGAGTCGAGTGGTCAGCTTGTGCAGATAATCCCGGCGCCGGTCGGCGATCCGGCCGTGGACCCTCGCTACCTTGACACGCGCCTTGGCGCTGTTGTTCGACCCCTTAAGTTTACGGGCCAGTTCCCGCTGCGCCTTCGCGAGCCGGGCACGCTCCCGTTGCTCCTGCTTCGGGTTGGCGATCTTCTCTCCGGTCGACAAGGTCACCAGGCTGGATACGCCCGCATCGACACCTACGGCAGTACGCGTTCTGCGCAGTGGCTTGACCATGTCCTCCACGAGCAGGGACACAAACCAGCGTCCCGCCCCATCTCGGGACACGGTCACCGTGGTCGGCTCCGCGCCTTTGGGCAGCGGACGCGACAAGGCGATGTCCAGCGGGCCGGACATCTTCGCCAGGAACAGCTCTCCACCGCGCCAGCGGAAAGCGGAACGGGTGTATGTCGCCGAAGGTCTGGCCTTCTTCTTCGACTTGAACCGCGGGTATCGGGCACGCTTGTCGAAGAAGGCCTGAAACGCACCCTGAAGGTGCCGCAGCGCCTGCTGAAGCGGCACAGAGGACACCTCCCGCAGAAACGCGGCCTCCTCACTGGATTTGAGGGCGGTGAGCGCCTTGTCCGTTGCCGGATAGCCAATCTTCTCCCCGCGCAGGGTGTACGCCTCGGAACGCAGCTGCAGCGCCCAGTTGTACACGTAGCGGACGCACCCGAACGTGCGCGACAGCTCCGCCGCCTGCTCGTCCGTGGGATAGAAGCGATACATGAAAGCCCGCTTCACCTGCTGCGCCATGTTTACACGCTAACCGCCTTCCGATGTAAGGGAGATGCTTTTCATGAATTCCACTGAGCTGCCGCGGGAGGGAAGCCGATGAGCACAGCCGCGTCCACCACATACGAGGCGCACTTCCGGGTTTGGCGGGGGGACATCAAGGGCGGCGGCCTGGAGGACTTCGCCGTCGAGGTCAATGACGGTGAGGTGGTGCTGGACATCATCCACCGGCTCCAGGCGACCCAGGCCCCGGATCTGGCCGTCCGCTGGAACTGCAAGGCGGGCAAGTGCGGTTCGTGCTCGGCGGAGATCAACGGACGCCCCCGGCTGATGTGCATGACGCGGATGTCGGTGTTCACGCGGGAGGAGACGATCACCGTCACACCGCTGCGCGCCTTCCCGGTCGTACGGGATCTCGTCACGGACGTCGGCTTCAACTACGCGAAGGCGCGGCAGGTTCCCTCCTTCGTTCCCCCGGCAGGTCTCGGCCCCGGCGAGTACCGCATGCAGCAGGAGGACGTGGACCGCTCGCAGGAGTTCCGCAAGTGCATCGAGTGCTTCCTGTGCCAGGACACCTGCCATGTCGTGCGCGACCACGAGGAGAACAAACCGGCGTTCGCGGGCCCGCGCTTCCTGATGCGCGTCGCCGAACTGGACATGCACCCGCTGGACGCCGCCGCCGACACCGGTCTGGACCGCAAGCGCACCGCCCAGGAGGAACACGGCCTCGGCTACTGCAACATCACCAAGTGCTGCACCGAGGTCTGCCCCGAGGGCATCAAGATCACGGACAACGCCCTGATCCCCTTGAAGGAACGGGCGGTCGACCGCAAGTACGACCCGTTGGTGTGGCTGGGGTCGAAGATCAGGAGGCGGGATCCGTCGTCGTAGGAGCGGTGGGGCCGCGGCGGCGGTCCTGGGTCGCCCGGTACATCAGGGCGGCCCCGGTGATCAGGCCCGCGCCGCTCACGAGGGCGCCCGCGAACTGGAGGAAGCCGGGGCCCGAGAAGGCCAGGTTCAACGACTGGAGCGCGACGGCCGCCGTCACCAGCAGCGCGCCCTGGCCCCACAGGCGGCGCCGGACGACGGGACGGCGCTCCCACCCCGGCACCCGGCCGCCGCGCACGGCGACGATCCCGACGGCCGCCGCGAGTCCGAGGACCACGCCTTCACCGAGACCGGCCGTAAAGAGCCAGTGCCCTGTCATCGGCGTTCGGGTATGCCGGGGCTACCGGGACGCCGCGAGGCCATCTGCAGCACGAGCCCCCCGATGAACAGGGCCATACCGGTCATCGCGAAGGGCGCCATGCTGAGGTCGGGCCCTCGGAACGGGCCGATGAACAGGTACAGGGACATCCCGGCGGCCCCCACCACCGAGCCGTACCCCCACAGCTTCGGCCGGACGACACGGGGGCGCAGCCAGGGCGGCACCCAGCCCGTGACGATCCCGGCGATCCCCGTCAGCGCCGTGCCGGTCATGGCCAGCGCGGCGAAGCCCACCAGATACGGGTGCACCGTCTCTCCCTCCCCCATAGCGCGCCGACCAGGCGCGCCCCCAGATCATGGCACGGGGTTCTCCAGCAGGGTGAGGGTCTGCCCGACGCTGTGTTCCGCGATCGCCCGCATGAACTCCGGATCCGGGAAGTCGCCGTCGAGGAGCCGGAGCGGGCCCGCGACCAGCGAGAGGTGCATGGCCAGGCGGTAGAGGCGCAGCCGGTCCTCGTCGAGACCGTCGGCACGCAGCGCCGCGTAGTCGTCGTGGAAGCGCTGACGCAGGAAGACGTGCTCCCACTCGGCGTCGAAGTAGAGCAAGCCCTCGATGTCGATGAGGGCGGGATGGCCGTGCTCGTCCACGAGGACGTGGTCCGGGCCGAGTTCGCCGTGGACGAGGCCCACGCGGCGGCGCGGGCGGACGGCCCCGGCGAGGGTGTGCAGTCGGTCGTGCAGGGCCTCGCGTACGGCGGCGATCCGGGCGTCGCGTGCGGCGGCCTCCGCCAGGTCGGCCAGCGCCCGTTCGAGGACGACCTCTTCGCACGAACCGCCGTACGCGCTGCCGCCGTTGTCGACGACGGCGACCTTGCCGTGGCGGGGTGCCGGATGGGCGTGCATGGTGCGCAGGGCCTCGGCCAGTTCCCGCAGGGGCCCTGCGGCGGCCTGGGGGTCTCGGCGCAGCAAGTCCTCCAGGCTGCCGCCGCGTACGTCCTCCACCACGGCCGCGTCCGAGGGCACGTGCGTGTGCGTGCGGTCGGCGAACAGCAGGCGGGGGGTGCGGATGCCGAGGGCGGTGAGCCTGTCGTACGCGGCGGTGAAGAGGTCGAGTCCGGAGGCGTGCGAGAAGGAGTCACGGGGGTCCGCCGGGGCCGCGTCCCAGTAGTCCTCGGCCGGGTCCCAGACGTAGGCGACCGCGGTGGAACCGTCGTCGAGGAAGAGCCGGTAGGCACTCTTCTTGGAGCCTCCGCGCAGACGCTCGGCAGCGGTGAGCGTCCGGGCCGGGCCGAGCGCGGCACGGGCGTGGGGCGCCAGGTCGTCTTTCGTGAGCGGCCTGCGCGTGACGGTCATCGCACCCACCCTTCCTCGTACGCCGTCCAGTCCTTCTCCCGGGCGGCGAAGTCCACGTACAGGGCAAGGCCGAAGTGTTCTCGGGTGCGGTCGGTGCGGGACAGGCCCAGGCGGGCGCCGCGGACGGCCGCCGCGACCGTCTCGGCCGAGCCGTGGTGGTCCATGTTGTCCTCGTAGTAGAAGGGCAGGCCCATCAGCAGGTCGGTCGATTTCGGGGTGACTTCGAGGGCGAGGGCGGTCTGCTCGGCGACGTAACCGCCGTACAGGCTCTCCAGGGGAAGCGCCGTGTCGTACGACATCACGGCGATCTGGTCGACCCGGCGGGCGACCTGCCCGAAGAACGACTGGGACCACCACTTGGGGTGTGCCGTGAAGACGCCCGCGACGGAGTGGAGGTTCGGGAGCGGGTCGATCTGGTGGGCGGCGATGGAGAGCTGGGCGTCGCGGGCCCGGGTGACGCGGCGCAGATCGTCGAGCAGGGAGAGGTAGTCCGAGTCGTCGGAGTGCAGGGGTTCCAGGTCGAAGTGGGCGCCCTCGAAACCGGCGTCGAGGACCTGCCCGGCGGAGCGGACGACGGCGGCCCGGGTGGCCGCCCGTTCCAGACGCATCCCGACCTCCCCCTCGGTGGCGAGCACGTCGCCGAGCCAGGCCTGGACGCGGACGCCGGGCAGTTCGCGGTGCACGGCCTCGACCAGCCAACGCGCCTTCGGGTACGCCGACTCGGGCAAAGTCCCGTCGTGCTCCAGCGGTCCCGCGTGCACGTACAGATCCCGGATCCCGGTCGTCCGCAGCCGCTCCGCGAGCGCCTTGACGTCCGCGTCCTTCTTCCGGCCGTCCACCCAGGCGTGGCCCATCCAGAGGGCGTCACGGTCCCTGGTACGGGTACCGGAGGCCGGGTCTCCGGCGTAGTTGGCCCGCAGCGCGATGCCCGCGGCGAGCGTGGAGAGGACCAACGCCAGAACGAGCCCGAGCGCGACCCGTTTGGGCCAGCGCAGTCGGGGGTTCCGCCAGCCCCGGCCCACCGTTCGAAGCCAGCCGGGGACACGGCTCGAGGACGCACGGCCCTCGTCGTCCCTCGGCCCGCCCGCTCCCGTGTCCGCCCCGGCCCCGGCCGGTGTCGCCGCGGTCTCCGCCGCCGGCTCCGCCTCGGTCCCCGTGCGCCCCTCGTCCATCCCCCGCGCCCCCTCCGTACGCCCCCGTATCCCCCGTACCCTAATACTGCAACCGCATCTGCCGTGACAGGTGCTGGGTTGGCTCGTTGTTCCGACTGTGCGATGAATCGTTGACGGTTGAGCAGGTCGAGTCGTGGTCCGAGGGGATAGCCGGGTTCCATGCCCGGTTCGCCCACCGTTTCGGCAGGTCGGAGCCCCGCGAGCGGGCGTCGGACTACCTGAACGGGTTGCTCGCGCCGCTTGAGAAGAAGAACGGGTGGACGCTGTCGGAGCAGGTCGGGCAGTTGCGCCCCGACGGCGTCCAGCGCCTGCTCAACCACTCCGACTGGGACGAGAACGCGGTCCGCGACGATGTCCGGGACTTCGTCGTGGAGACCATCGGCGCCAAGGACGCGGTGCTGATCGGCGACGACACCGGCTTCCTGAAGAAGGGCACCAAGTCCGCCGGCGTCCAGCGGCAGTACACCGGCACAGCCGGCCGCACGGAGAACAGCCAGATCGGAACATTCCTGGCCTACGCCTCCGCCAGGGGCGGGCGTTGATCGACCGCGAGCTCTACATCCCCGTCTCCTGGACGGATGACCGTGACCGCTGCCGCGCGGCCGGGATCGACGACGAGGTCCCCTTCGCGACCAAGAACGAGCACTTCAAGTGGATGCTGCAACGCGCCATCGACGCGGGTGTCCCGTTCGCGTGGGTCACCGCTGACGAGGCATACGGGCAGGTCAAGCACCTGCGAGTGTGGCTGGAGGAACGTCGGGTCGCGCACGTGCTGGCTACGAAGGTCAACGACACTGTGATCACCACGCACGGGGCGGACACGCGGGTGGACCAGTTGGTCGCCGCGCTGCCCCGCCAGCGGTGGAAACGAATCTCCGGCGGGGCCGGCGCGCACGGTGAGCGGATCTACGACTGGGCGCGTGTCGCGATCCGCCCGTCCTGGGAAAACGGCTTCGGGCACTGGGTGCTGGCCCGACGCAGCGTCAGCGACCCGAGCGAGATCGCCTACTACGTCTGCTACGGCCCGGTCGCCTCCCGACTGAAAGACCTGGTCAAAGTAGCTGCCGCGAGGTGGGCGGTCGAGGAGTGCTTCCAGACCGCGAAGGGAGAGTGCGGTCTGGACCACTACCAGGTGCGGCTCTACCGGGCCTGGTACCGCCACATCACCCTGGCCATGGCCGCCCTTGCCTACCTGACCGCCGTCCGCGCCGCAGAAGCCACAAAGGGGCACTCTCGACGACGAGCAAGACCTCATACCCCTCAGCGTCCCGGAGATCCGCCGGTTGATGGGCCACGTCGTCGTCACGCGCCACTGTCACAGCAACGAGCACCATCTGCACTGGTCACGCTTCCGACGACGCAGCCAAGCCCGAGCCCGCCGCTCCCACTATAAACGCCGAGGCCACATTCTCCAGATGCGGTTGCAGTACTAAGCGGCCCCGCCTCGGCGCATCCCGGTCGCGCCTCCGGGCAAGCGGTCATACGCTCCCAAATGTGACGTCGCCCCTGAGCCGAAGCCGGCCGCGCCGAGCCACGTCCCACATAGCCGCGCGGGTGGCGCACGCCGTGCTCGGCGGACTGCTGGCGACGGGGTGGCTGCTGCTGCCCGTCGCACGGGCGGGTGCCGACGAGGTGGCGGCCGCGCCCGGGCAGGGTGGGACGAGCACCGCCGATCTCGTGCTGCCCCTCGTCGCGGTGGTCGCCGCGGCGGCGCTGGCGGCGTACTCGTACACCCGGCGCATACGACGGGCCCGGACCCGTACGACACCTGGCGGAGCCACTGCGCATCCCGCCCCGTTCGCCGAACTCGACCGGCGGGCACGGCAGTCGCTCGTCGAGATCGACGACTGCGTGCGCACCTGCGCGGAGGAACTCGGCTGGGCGGAGGCCCAGTTCGGCAATGAGGCCGTCGAGACGTACACGGCGGCGCTGGCGTACGCACGCTCCGAGCTGACGGCGTCCTTCCGGCTGCGGCAACGACTGGGCGACACCGTGCCGGACGACGACCTGGTGAAGCGGCAGCTGCTGGAGGAGATCGCCGCCCGCAGCATGGAGGCGGGGCGGCGGCTGGACGCGGAGGCGGCCGGCTTCGACCTGCTGCGCGCCCTGGAACGGACCCTGCGCCCCGCGCTGGAGTCGGCGGAGGCCCGTTTCCGGGAGCTCGCCGCGCGCGCCCCGGCCGCGGGGGCGGCACTCGCCGAGCTCCACGAGCGATACCCGCCCTCCGCGTCCCTGCCCGTCGCGGGCCACGTCGAACAGGCCAAGGACCGGCTCGTGTTCGCCACCACCCGCCTCGACCAGGCCCGGCAGTCCCTCGACCGGGGGGAGGGCGAGCGGGCGTCGGCACATCTGCGGGCCGCCGAAGGTGCCGTCGACCAGGCGGGCCTCTTCATGGACGGTGTCTTCCGGCTCTCCCGCGAACTCGCCTCCGCGGCGGCCCGGTTGCCCGGCGCGCTGCGCGACGCGGAGGCCGAGCTCGCGGCGGCGCGCGGCCTCCCGGCCGTCGGTGCGCTGCCCGGACGGATCGCGCATGCCGCGTCGGTCGTCGCCGACGTGCGGCGGGAGAGCGCGGGCGGCGGCCATCCGTACGACCCGCTCGACGCCCTCCGTCGCGTCGTTGACGCCGGAGCACCGCTCCTGGCCGAGGACCGCGTTCCCGTCGACCGGCCCTTCCTCGACCACGCGCTGCTGCCGGCCCGCAGTGTCGTCGCCCTCGCCTCGGACTTCGTCACCACGCACCGGGGAGCGGTCGGTGCCGAGGCCCGGACCCGGCTCTCAGAGGCGGAGCGCCGCCTCGCGCTCGCGCCTTGCGCCCTCGTCGACGTCCGGCGCGCCGACGTGCTCGCCCGGGAGGCGGAGCAACTCGCGGAACGGGACGTACGGGCGTACGGGAATCCGTACGCCGGGCCCGAGGGTGCGGGCGTCGGCGGTGCGGTGCTCGGCGGGATCCTGCTGGACGACACCCCGGACGCCCCCGCGGCGAGCTTCGGCGGACCGAGGACCCGGGGGCGCGGAGATTTCAGGGGCGCGGGCAACCGCGCGGTCAGAACAGGCTCAGCAATGCCTCCGCCGGGTCCGTGAGGGGCGTACCGCCGTCCGGGAGCGGAAGTTCGAACCAGACCGTCTTGCCGGCCGGTGTCCGCCGCGAGCCCCACGCGGCGGAGAGCAGACCGACGAGCTGCAGCCCCCGGCCCCCCTCGTCCGTGTCGCGGGCGCGGCGCCGACGTGGCTGGACGAGGCCCGCGTCCCAGACCTCGCACACCAGGGTCCGGTCGAGCAGCAGACGCAGCCTGATCTCACCCTCGCCGTAGCGCAGCGCGTTGGTGACGAGTTCGCTGACCAGGAGCTCGGTGGTGTCGACGAGCGGCTCCAGGTCCCAGGCGGTGAGCTGGGTGCGCGCGTACTCACGGGCCCGCCCCACACTGCGCGGCTCGCGCGGCAGCGTCCAGTCGCCCACGGAGTCGGCGGGCAGCCCCTGGACACGAGCCATCAGCAGCGCGATGTCGTCCTCGCCGTGGTGGGTGTCGAGGGTGTTGAGGACGTGGTCGCAGACGTCCTCCAGGGGCCGGGAAGGGTCGGTGAGCGCGCCGACGAAGGCTTGCAGGCCCTCGTCGAGGGGGTGGTCGCGCGATTCGACCAGTCCATCCGTGTAGAGCGCCAACAGGGCGCCTTCGGGTAGTTCGACCTCCACCTCCTCGAAGGGCTCGCCGCCCACCCCTAGGGGCATGCCGGGCGGCACGTCGAGCATCAGCGCGCTCTCGCCGGGTTCGACCAGCACCGGCGGCAGATGGCCCGCGTTGGCGAAGGTGCAGCGGCGGGTCACGGAGTCGTACACCGCGTACACGCAGGTCGCCAGGTACACCTCGGAGAGGTCGGCGTCGCGGGGCTGGCGGGCCGCGCGGGTGGCCTGCTGGACCCCGCCGGGGGTGCCGAGGCCGCGGGCGATCTCGTCCAACGCCGAGAGCACTTCGGCGGGTTCGAGATCGAGGAGGGCCAGGGTGCGGACCGCGGTGCGCAGTTCACCCATGGCGACCGCCGCGCGCAGACCGCGCCCCATGACGTCGCCGACGACCAACGCCGTGCGGTGGCCGGGGAGTTCGATGACGTCGAACCAGTCGCCGCCGACCTCGGTCGCCGCGTTGCCGGGCAGGTACCGGCACGCGATGTCCAGACCGGAGGCCTCCGGGTCGCCCGGCGGGAGGAGCGAGCGCTGCAGGATCAGCGCGCGTTCGTGCTCGCGGCGGTACAGACGGGCGTTGTCGATGCAGACCGCGGCGCGCGCCGCGAGTTCCACCGCGAGCGCCCGGTCGCGGTCGCCGAACGGCTCGCTGCCCTTCGTACGGGAGAACTGGGCGAGGCCGACCACCGTGTCGTGGGCGACCATCGGGACCGCCAGCGTGGACTGGATGAGGCCGCCGTCCTCGGCGGGGACCTGTTGCGGGCGGGCGGTGCGCAGGGCGTCCGCGCAGGGCGAGTTGAAGGCGTAGTGATGGACCGCGCCCACGGCGACCGGCGCCGGTCCGCCGATGAACGGCGCGTCGGACACCGCGCTGGCGAAGGCGACCCGGCGCAGTTCCGCGCTGCCGTCGGCGAGCGCCCGCGGGGTCTCGTCGCCCGCGAGCAGGCCCTGGTAGAGGTCGACGGTGGCGAGGTCGCAGAAACCGGGCACGACGACGTCGAGGAGTTCGCGTGCGGTGGTCTCCAGGTCGAGGGAGTTGCCGATGCGGGCGCCCGCCTCGTTCAGAAGGGCGAGATTGCGCCGTGCGGAGGCCGCTTCCCGGGCCGCGGCACGGCGGCTGGTGATGTCGGTTCCGAGCCAGGCGATACCGATGGGGCGGCCGGAGCCGCTGTGCACGCGGTAGAGGTTGACGGACCAGTGCCGGCGCTCGTCGGAGCCGGGTATGAACCCGGTGACGTGCATGTCCGTGATGGAGTCGCCGGTTTCGAGGACGCGGCGCAGCGTCGCGGCGACCCGCTCGGCCTCGGAACGCGGCAGGTAGTCGTGGACCGTACGGCCACGGTGGCTCTCCACGTTTCCGCCGAACACCGAGGCGAACTGCTTGTTGGCGCGCCGGACCCGCAGATCCGTGTCGATGAGCAGGAAGCCGAACGGAGATTGACCGAAAATCGCCTGCGAGGCGGCGAGGTCCGTCTCGATGCTGCGGAGGGTCCGGACGTCCACGACGATGCACACGGCGGCCCGCTCGCCGTCCTCCGTCGTGGTGGGCATCACATAGACCTCGGCGAGGCCCTCCTCGCCCGGCTCGCCGTCACCAGTGGCCGGCACGCGGAAGGGGACCACACCGGTCCACTCGCGGCCGTCCAGGATCTCCGCCATCTTGCGCTGGCCGCGCTCGCGCTGGTCGGGTTCGAAGAACGCCTCGATGGGGTCCATACCGAGGGCTCGTTCCGCGGATATTCCGAAGAGCTGCTCGGCACGCAGGCTCCACTGGTCGACGAGGCCGTCGGCGCCGATGGAGAACGAGGCGACCTTGATGTAGTCGTAGATCGAACCGGGCGGGCTGCTCTGCCACATCGTGTCACCCAGGGGCTCGCCGGGCGGTTCTCCGTACGGCTCTACGTGCGATGCGGCGTGCGGTTCGGCCTGCGGTTCGCCAGGCGGCACGGCCGTGGCCCGGTCCATGTCCGCGCCCGAGTCCGTACCCGCATCCGCACCCGTACCCGTGTCCGTCGGGGTGCCGGCCGCCCGGGGCCTCGCGTCGCCGCTCGGTCCGGAGGGTGCGCCGCCCCATGGTGTGTTCGTCGGCTCGGTTCTCGCGTCGCCTCGCGGTTCGGTCATGGCGTCGCTCATCGCCCCGCCCGTCGCTCCGGCCACGGCAAAACCCGCCGCGGCCTCCGCCCTCGCGCCGTCCGACGGGTCCTCGGACTCCGTGGCCTTCGCTGGTATCTCGCTCACGCGATCCGTCCCCTCCAGCTCACCGCGTCCGGCACCGGTCACCGGGGGCGGCTGCCCGCAGTATCCAGCACTACGGCGCCGCACAACACGGTGTTCACGATCACAGCACGGTCCCGATGGTTTTTGGACCGGCCGCGACATACTCCCAGTCTTCTAACCAGGTGGCGCCCCATCGAATCAAAGACTCCGGACAACTCTGGTGGCCTGAAGCGATCGGTCGCCCCACCCTCCGCCCGACACACCCTCAGCACGACAGCCGACGGACCCTCAGTCGGGCACCGCCAGTTCGAACCACACCGTCTTTCCAGTGTTTCCGGGCCGGGTACCCCAGCGCCGCGACGAGCCCGCCACCAGTTGCAGCCCTCGGCCGCTCTCGTCGTCCGCGTCGGCGGACCGTTCGCGGGGCGGGTCGGGCAACGGGTCGGAGACTTCCACCAGGAGGGCACCCGGCAGTCCCGCGGGCCCGACCAGACGGACACCGATGGGGCCGGTGGCGTGCCGCAGCGAGTTGGTCACCAGCTCGCTGACCAGCAGCGCGGTCACATCACCGAGGGAATCCAGCCCCCAGGTGCGCAGCTGGCCCCGGACGACGGCACGGGCGGTGCGGACGGCACCGGGCTCCGCGGGAAAGCTCCACTCGGCGTAGTCGCCTTCGGTGTCGATCACGCCGATCACTTCCCAGGCCAGGAACCCACCCATGTCTGGTTTCGTGGGGTTAATGGGCACATACCCGATATCCGGGACGCTTTACCGCACATGTGGGCGCACTGTGGCACGAACGGCGTACGGGACCCCGAGCCGCGGACGCGACTCGCGCTCTCCCGCTCCCGAAAGCCGCACACACAGCGCCGCGCCCCGGCGCCCGCGCTCGCACGTCAGCCGGCGCCTCCCAGAAAGACCGCTGTCCCCCAAAGAGAGGAGCGGGCACACGACAGCGGGTCCGGCGCCCCTCCGACGTCACGGCCCCTCCGACGTCTCGGCCGTCTCAGCCGTCCCAGTGCCGCTGTACGGCCTTCACGGCGGGGATGTCCTGGTCCAGCCAGTCCACGTCCCAGAGCTCGTCCGGAGTCAGCCAGCGCAGGTCGTCGTGGTCCTCGAGAGGCACCGGATCGGCCGAGCCGGGAAGCAGCCGCGCGGTCCACACGTGCAGGACGTACGGCGTCCGCAGGGGCCACTCCCCCGGGATGCGCTCGAGGGACTCCGCCGTGACGCCGAGTTCCTCGCGCAGTTCGCGTACGAGGGCGGCTTCGGGAGCCTCACCCGGTTCCACCTTGCCGCCGGGCAGCTCCCAGCGGCCGGCCAGCTCGGGGGGTGCGCTGCGGCGCGCGGCGAGGAGGCGTCCGTCGTGCAGCAGGGCGCCGCCCACCACCACGATCGTTTCGTCCATGCGCCGGAGCCTACGGCAGGGCACACCGGACGCGGACAGTCACTTGGATCCGTTCTGCGCGATCCGCTCGACCCAGTAGAGCTGCTTGTGGCCGCGGTCGTCGAGGCTGTCCGCGATCTTCTGGGCCTCGGCCCGGGTCGCGTACCTCCCGACGCAGTAGCGATTGCCGTTGTCGTCCTGTCGTATGACGAGCCAGGGAAGAGTGATCGTGCCCTCGTTCATCAAGCCCCTCCACTTCCCGCCCCCGGCTCGCGCCGTGCCTCGCGCGCTAAGGAAACCGCAATCCGCATATGCCCGAGCCTACGCCTAACCTTTACGCAGCGAATACGCCTTTGCACAAAGAGGTACGCAACCGGCCAAGGCGGAGGGGGCGCATGCGTACGAACGCGCCGTCGACCGCCCTCCGTGCGCCGTCCAGGCAGCGCGAACTCCACCCCGAGCAGGGCAGTTGAGAAAGGCCAGATTGCAACCGAGGTCGCGCGCCGGGCACTTGACGGTCGGCTCGCCCGGGAACGAGGTCGCCCCGCGGACGCCGACCGCCCGTGAACTCCTACGCCTACTTCACCGGCAGGTGATACGCGATGCGATACCGGTCCGCCGGTACGACGACGTCGGCCGTCTCCACCGGACGGCCCGAGGCGAAGTACGTCCGCTGGATGACGACGACCACATGCCCGGGAACACCGCCCAGCGCGAGGAGTTCCTCGGCGAGGCCGGGGCGGGCTCCCACTTCCTCCGTGACGTTGTCCACGATCACGTCGATGGCCGCCATCCGCTCGACGACGCCCATGCCACCGAGCGGGCCCTCCTCGGGAAGCATCACCGGGGTGCGGCCTGTGACGGCGAGGGGCTCCCAGGAGGTGGAGAGCATCATCGCCTCGCCGCCGTCCCGGAACACGTAGTTCGTGCACATGACGCGGTCGCCGGGCCGGATCGAGAGGCGCTCGGCGATCGCGCCGCTCGCCTCGGCCTGCGCGCTGTGCGACTCCCAGGTGCCGCGCACGGACAGGTCGGCCTGCTCCTGACGGAAGGGGGTCACGCCGCTGTCCGGGCGGTACCCGGAGCGGGCCACCCGGCGCGGCACCGGCCGCTCCCGCACATACGTCCCCGAGCCGGAGCGGCCCTCGACCAGGCCCTCGGCCATCAGCACCTTGCGCGCCTCCAGGGCGACCGTGTCCGAGACCCCGTACTCCTCGCGGATCCTGGCCTGGGAGGGGAGGCGGGTGTGCGGTGGCAGCGAACCGTCGACGATCTTCTTGCGGAGATCACCCGCGACACGCAGATACGCCGGCTGCTCACCGAAAGTCACTGGCCGCTCCCATCAGGTTGTACAGACAGCAACAGCCTGGCAACCGTGGGTTGTGCCACGCAAGTGCAGGCCAGAGAATCACTCGATGTGATTACTTATGCCTGCCGAGGGCTTTACCCAGGCACTTTCTCCCCGCTATAGCCCGCGTCACACCTCCACACCCTCACCGTTTCCCCCCGTCGCCCCGGCCGTCCCCTCCTCCGCCGCCCGACGGCGGGGTGGCAGTGAGGCCCAAAACCTTGCGTGCGGTGACCGTCTTCCTCGGGTCGGCTCGACGACGAGGCGCACGCATAGCCTGCACACATGACACCTTTGCCGGATCGCTTCTGCCCGGCGGACGGTACGCGCGTCCCCGGCGGCTCGCTCGACTGGTGCTGCCCGGTCTGCCGTGGCCCGCTCGACCTGCACTTCGCACCGACCCCCGCACCCCTCACCTCCCTGACCGGGCGCGTGAACTCACTGTGGCGGTACGCGGAGTGCCTCCCGCTGGCCGCACCCACGGTCAGCCTGGGCGAGGGCCGCACCCCGCTGGTGGAGCTGCGCGGGGGCATCTCGGCCAAGCTGGACTTCCTGATGCCGACCCTGTCCTTCAAGGACCGCGGCGCCGTCCTGCTGGCCGAGCTGGCGCTGCGGCTGGGGCCCCGACAGGTGCTCGCGGACAGCAGCGGCAACGCGGGGACGGCGATCGCCGCGTACTGCGCGCGGGCCGCGCTGCCCTGCACGGTGTACGTCCCCGAGGGCACGTCACCGAAGAAGCTGGAGCAGATCGAGGCGCACGGCGCGCGGGTGCACGTCGTGGACGGGGACCGGGAGGCGACGGCACGAGCGGCCCGCGAAGCCGCGGACTCGCCCGGCACGTTCTACGCCTCGCACGTCTTCAACCCGTACTTCCTGCACGGCACGAAGACGTACGTGCACGAGCTCTGGGAAGACCTGGGCGGGCGCCTGCCCGACGTCATCGTCGTCCCCGTCGGCAACGGCACACTGCTCCTCGGCGCCGCCCTGGCCGTCGCCGAGCTGCACCGTGCGGGGCTCATCGACCGGAGGCCCGCGCTGTACGCGGTCCAGGCCGCCGCGGTGGCCCCGCTCGCGCATGCCTGGGCCGAGGGCTCGGAAGAGCTGGTCGGCGTCACCCCCACGGCCCCCACCATCGCCGAGGGAATCGCCATCCCGCGCCCGCCCCGGGCCCGCCAGATCCTGCGCACCGTACGCGCCTTCGGCGGCACGTTCCTCACGGTGACGGAGAACCAGATCCGGCACGCCCAGCGGGACTTGGCGGCACGGGGCCTGTACGTCGAGTCGACGGGCGCGGCGTGCTGGGCGGCGGTACGGGAGGGGGTGCTCTGGGGACGTACGGCGGTGGTGCCGCTGTGCGGGGCGGGCGTGAAGACCGGGTTGGCCCGGGGGTAGGGCCTGTCCGGCGGATCAGGTCGGAGGAAAGCAGCGGCGCCTACTCGTCGAAGGCCGTGTCCCGGGTGCGCTTCTCCCAGGTGACCCTCACGGCTCCCGCGCACCAGCCTGCCCCGGCCCCGTGCCGCCCGCCAGTCGTAGTTGCTCCTCCTCCACGATGCGGCGGGCGAGGGCGCTGTCGGAGATGTCGACCGCGTCCGGGCTCTGTTCGGCGGTGTCGCTGCGGCGGGCGTAGGCGTCGAACAAACGGGTCTTGTTCTTGAGGATGTGCAGCAGGCGCTGGTCGACGCTGTCGGTGGTGAGGAGTCGGTGCACCTGAACGGGCCTCACCTGGCCCATGCGGTGGGCACGAGCCACGGCCTGATGCTCCATCGTGGGCTTGACCTGCGGTTCGCACAGGATGACCACGGAGGCGGCCTGAAGGTTGAGTCCGATACCGGCGGCCTCGATCTGGCAGAGGAGGACCGCGTGACCGGGAGCTGCCGTGAAGTCGTCGACGAGACGCTGCCGACGCACGGCGGGCACGGCGCCGGAGACCGGCCCGAACACGCCTCTCGCCCGCGCCCGTTGCCCCGTCCCCAGGCCGTCCTGACCCGCTTCCAACACCTGCTGAACCGTCCCCAGTACATCCCTGAAGTAGGAGAACACCACGACCTTCAGGCCGTTCTCCGCCGCCTCGGCGACCAGTTCGCGCAGTCGCCCCAGCTTCGCGGACTTCTCCGCGTCGGCGTACGCGGCCCTGCGCATCGCCATGAAGTTCCCGTCCTCGACCGCCCTGAGGTACGCCGCCCGGTCCGCGGCGCTGAGCTCCTCCCACTCGTCGACCTCCACCAGCGCGGGCAGCTCGGTGAGGACGTCCCGCTGGTTACGGCGCAGGTAGGCGGGGGCGACGGACTTGCGGAAGGCGTGCGGACCGGCGGCCGCGGTGGCGTGCCGTATCGAGGGGAGGAGGGTGGGCTGGAGGTAGCGGACGAGGGTACGGAACTCCTCGACCCGGTTCTCCATGGGCGTCCCGGTGAGGAACAGGACACGCTCACAGTGCCCCGTCCAGGCCGCGACCGCCTTGGAACGGCGGGTGTCCGGATTCTTCACGTAGTGCGCCTCGTCGACGACCACCATCCCCGGCTTCGTCCCCTCGCCGTCCGGGGCGGGCAGCCGGTGCAGCATGTCGTACGTGGTGATCGCGACGCCCCCGCGCTCCCGCCACTCCTCGTAGGCCTCCAGCCGCTCCGCACCGTGCACCGGCAGGGCCCGCAACGTGCTGCGCGCGCCGATCTCGCGCGTCCAGTTGATCAGTACGCTCGCCGGGCAGACGACCAGGAAGTGGCTGTGCCCGTCCGCCGCGAGATGGGCGAGCACGGCGATGGCCTGCACGGTCTTGCCGAGCCCCATCTCGTCGCCGAGAACGACCCGGCGCTGGGCGAGCGCGAACCGGGCGCCGAAGTCCTGGTAGCCGCGCAACGAGACCCTGCGCCGGGTGTCGTCCAGCACCTGGGCATGCACCCGCTCGGCGACCTCCGACGGCAGGAAGCCCTCGACGGCCGCCACGTCCGAACGGTGCTCACTGACCTCGGCGAGCTGGCTGTAGTACTCCGTGGAGCGCAACTCGAAGTCGACCCACGCCTCGATCTCGGAGGCGGGCTCCCGCAGCAGGTCGGTCGAGGCCTGAGCGAGCAGCAGGCGTACGTCACGGGCGCCCGCGTCGGCGGTCAGCTCGCGCAGTTCGGCGACCGCGTCGAGCGCGCTCCGTCGCCGCTCCCGCCCCGCGAGCGCCATCCGCAGCCGTCCGCCGGCGGGCCGGGCCGCGGGCAGCAGCGCCCCGAGCCGCTCGTCGATCCGCGTCGCCGCGTCCACGGCCCGGCGCAGCTCGGGACCGGCCTCGACGAGGGTGCGCAGCGCGATCACCAGGGCGGTCGTGCGGGGCTCGGGCCGGTCGACGTCCATCCGTACGGAAACGGTCTCCCCCACCGCGCGCGCGAGCTGCCGGGCCGCGGCGAGGGCCCGGTCGGCGGTCTGCGCGCCCACCCCCGGCAGCTGCCGCAGCTCGTACCGCCCCGCCTCGTACACCGCCCGCACCGACGCGAACCCGGCCGTCTCCAGCGCCCCGAGCCGCAGCCGCCCCTCGGTGACATCCTTCAGCCGGGAGACAGGGATGGACTCCAGCTCCTTGCCGACGAGTTCGGCGTGGATCGGTGCGAGCGCCGCGCGCACCGCTTCGAGCGCGCGGGCGTGATCGGCGAGCACACCCCGCGCGGCCTCGTGCAGTCCGACGCCCTCGGCGAGCAGACTCCGCTCACGTTTCCCCACCGGACCGACATTACTGCCCACCACCGACAGCCCGGCCCGGCTCCCGGCGCGCGGGCCACCGCGGTCACGCGCCCCGGATCCGCCTGGAACCGGTAGGTGCCCCAGTTGTCGACGATGTCGTACTCGTCCTCGGAAGGCCGATGGAGACCGGGCAACGTGACGCGCGCCTATGCGATCTGTCGCTGAACATGGGACGACGGCGGACTTGTACGCACAGCAAAGAAGGGGCTCGACTCCAAAGAGCGGGGCCCCTTCCGATCCGCGTCTTCGCAGATCAGCGATGTGGTGGTATATCGCCCGCTACACGTTGAAGCGGAACTCCACCACGTCGCCGTCCTGCATGACGTAGTCCTTGCCCTCCATGCGGGCCTTGCCCTTGGCGCGGGCCTCGGTGACCGAGCCCGTGTCGACGAGGTCCTGGAAGGAGATGACCTCCGCCTTGATGAAGCCCTTCTGGAAGTCGGTGTGGATGACTCCGGCGGCCTCGGGGGCGGTGGCGCCCTTCTTGATGGTCCAGGCGCGGGATTCCTTGGGGCCGGCCGTCAGATAGGTCTGCAGGCCGAGGGTGTCGAAGCCGACGCGGGCGAGGGTGGCGAGGCCAGGCTCCTCGGCGCCCACCGACTCCAGGAGCTCCATGGCGTCCTCCTCGTCGAGCTCGGCGAGGTCCGCCTCCAGCTTGGCGTTGAGGAAGATCGCCTCGGCGGGGGCGACCAGGGTGCGCTGCTCGGCCTTGAAGTCCTCGTCGACCAGCTCGTCCTCGTCCACGTTGAAGACGTAGAGGAACGGCTTGGTGGTCAGGAGGTGGAGGTCGTGCAGGAGCTCCTCGTTGCCGGAGCCCTGGACGATGCCCTGCGAGAAGAGTGTGTCGCCCTTCTCCAGGATCTCCTTCGCCGCCTCGACCGCCGCGACCTTGGGAGCGATGTCCTTCTTGATGCGCGACTCCTTCTGGAGGCGCGGCAAGACCTTCTCGATGGTCTGGAGGTCCGCGAGGATCAGCTCGGTGTTGATCGTCTCGATGTCGTTCTTGGGCGAGACCTTGCCGTCGACGTGCACGACGTTCTCGTCCTTGAAGGCACGGATGACCTGGCAGATCGCGTCCGACTCGCGGATGTTCGCGAGGAACTTGTTGCCCAGGCCCTCGCCCTCGGATGCGCCCTTCACGATGCCCGCGATGTCGACGAAGTCGACGGTCGCCGGGAGGACCTTCTGGGAGGAGAAGATCTCGGCCAGCTTCGTCAGGCGCGCGTCGGGGACGCCGACCACGCCGACGTTCGGCTCGATCGTCGCGAACGGGTAGTTGGCCGCGAGCACGTCGTTCTTGGTCAGGGCGTTGAACAGGGTCGACTTGCCGACATTGGGCAGACCGACGATTCCGATCGTGAGCGACACGTTGCGACTTCCCGTACGTGAGGGTGGGCGACAGGCCCGCGAAGGTGCGCGGGCCGATCCACCAGTCTACGGGGTGCCAGACCCCTTACCGGCGACCTGTCGAACGCATGGCCAAGGTCGGCCCATCGGCGTGTCTGAGGGGCTATTCCACACATAAACCGACCTAAGTTGGTCCAGTGGAGCAACACAGGACGCGTCCCCCTCAGTACAGACCGCGACGCGGCGCACCTCTTCCCGCTCAGACGGGGCGCGCCGCGGCCGACGGCGTACGCAGGGGTACACCCCCCGCTCGACGGCCCGCGCCCCTGCCCAGGCCCGCTCCGGCGCGACGGCGGATGCCGAACCCCCGGCTCACCGGGCTCGGCGGCGGACTGTTCTGCGGGGCCACGATGTTCGCGCTCGCCTGTCTCGACCAGCTGCTGTTCGGGGCGTCGCTGGTGGTCTACGGGGTGTTGTTCCTGCCTGTGTGCGCGCTGACCGCGCTGTGGGTGCGACGGGGAGACCTCGTCACCGCGCCCATCATCGTGCCCATCGCCTTCGCGTTCGGGCTGCTGCCCGTCGCCGACGGGGGCGGCGGGATGGGGGGCGAGCTGATGGGGCTGGTCACCGCGCTGGCGACCCAGGCGGTATGGCTGTACGGGGGGACGCTGGTCGCCGGCGTCATCACCACCGTACGGAAGGTCCGCCTGATGCGCCGCAGGGCCGCCCAACGCAGGGCGGCCCAGGCGGCCCGTCCGGAGATCCAGCCGCGCCGCCGTCCGGCCTGACTGACGGCGGCGGCCTGACAGACACCGACGGGCCGGCGGACGCGACCACACCGGCGCCGGGCTCCCGGGCCCGCCCTGCGCGCTCCGGAAGGCCTACGCGGACTTCGCCGCCCGCATCGCCGCTCCCACGATCCCCGCGTTGTTCTGCAACTGCGCCGGGACGATCTCCGCCTTGATGCCCTCGATCAGCGGCAGGAACCTGTCGGCCTTGCGGCTGACGCCGCCGCCGATGATGAAGAGCTCGGGAGAGAACAGCATTTCCACGTGGGCGAGGTACTTCGTGACCCGGCGCGCCCAGTGCTCCCAGGTCAGCTCGTGGTCTTCCTTGGCCTTGGTGGAGGCGCGCTTCTCCGCGTCGTGGCCGTTCAGCTCGAGGTGTCCCAGCTCCGTGTTCGGAACCAGCTCGCCGTCGATGAAGAGCGCGCTGCCGATGCCCGTGCCGAAGGTGAGCATGAGGACCGTGCCCTGGCGGTCGCGCCCGGCGCCGAACTCCATCTCGGCGACGCCCGCCGCGTCCGCGTCGTTCAGCACCGTCACCGGGAGACCGCCCAGCCGGTCGCCCAGCAGGGCGCGAGCGTCGGTGTCGATCCACGCCTTGTCGACGTTGGCAGCCGTACGAATGGTGGCGCCGCCGGTGACCACGCCGGGGAAGGTGATGCCGACGGGTCCCGTCCAGCCGAAGTGACCGACGACCTCCTTCACGCCGTCGGCCACCGCGTCCGGGGTCGCCGGATGCGGAGTGAGCACTTTGTAGCGCTCCTCCGTCAGTTCGCCGCGGTCCAGGTCCACAGGGGCACCCTTGATCCCGGATCCGCCGATGTCCACGCCGAAGATCTGCATGGCCCTACGCTACGTCGTACGACTGACAGTTACTTCTCCGAGGGGGCCGAAGCACCGGCCGCCGTGCGCTGCTCCACCAGCGCCGCCGCCTCCGCGCGCAGATCGCGGCGCAGCTCCTTGGGCAGCGAGAAGGTGATGGACTCCTCGGCCGCCTTGACGATCTCGACGTCCTCGAAGCCACGGGCGGAGAGCCACTCCAGGACCTGCTCGACCAGGATCTCCGGGACGGAGGCACCCGAGGTGACACCGACCGTCGTCACACCCTCCAGCCAGCCCTCCTCGATCTCGTCGGCGAAGTCCACGAGGTGGGCCGCCCGCGCTCCCGCGAGCTTGGCGACCTCGACGAGACGTACGGAGTTGGAGGAGTTGCGCGAGCCGACCACGATGACCAGGTCCGCTTCCTCGCCCATCTGCTTCACGGCCAGCTGACGGTTCTGCGTGGCGTAGCAGATGTCGTCGCTGGGCGGGGAGATGAGCTGCGGGAACTTCTCCTTCAGCGCGTCGACCGTCTCCATCGTCTCGTCGACCGACAGCGTGGTCTGGGAGAGCCAGACGACCTTGGACGGGTCGCGGACCTCGACCTTGGCGACGTCCCCGGGGCCGTCCACGAGGGTGATGTGGTCGGGTGCCTCGCCGGAGGTGCCGATGACCTCCTCGTGGCCCTCGTGCCCGATCAGCAGGATGTCGAAGTCCTCGTTCGCGAACCGGACGGCTTCCTTGTGGACCTTGGTGACCAGCGGGCAGGTCGCGTCGATGGTGGCGAGCTTGCCGGCCGCGGCCTCGTCGTGGACGACCGGGGCGACGCCGTGCGCCGAGAACATGACGATGGACCCCTCGGGGACCTCGGCCGTCCGCTCGACGAAGATCGCGCCCTTCTTCTCCAGGGTCTGCACGACGTATTTGTTGTGGACGATCTCGTGGCGGACATAGATCGGGGCCCCGTACTGCTCGAGGGCCTTCTCGACGGCGATCACTGCGCGGTCCACGCCCGCGCAGTAGCCACGGGGGGCGGCGAGCAGGACACGGCGGCCAGGCGAAGCAGTCATGGCACCCATCGTAAGGCCGCGCTCGGCGGGTCGAAGATCGCCTCCTTGGGGCGGCTGATGGGGAGCTGGGCAGGACCGATGCTCCGCGCCAAGAAACGGGTACGCACCCCGTGTCAGTTGGGGCCGTTACCCTCGGGCGCATGGCTCTCAACACGTCCGCGGACGCCCCCCTGCCCGTCGGCGAGGTGTCGCGGCTCATCGGAGGGTGGATCGACCGGCTCGGCGCGGTGTGGGTCGAGGGGCAGATCACCCAGTTGTCGCGGCGCCCCGGCGCGGGCGTCGTCTTTCTGACGCTGCGCGACCCGTCGTACGACATCTCGGTGAGCGTCACCTGCTTCCGGCAGGTGTTCGAGGCGGTGGCGGACGTGGTGAGCGAGGGCGCCCGCGTCGTCGTACTGGCGAAGCCGGAGTGGTACGCGCCGCGCGGGCAGCTGTCGCTGCGGGCCACGGAGATCAAGCCGGTGGGGGTGGGAGAACTTCTCGCGCGCCTTGAGCAGTTGAAGAAGTCCCTGGCGAGCGAGGGGCTGTTCGCGCCCGAGCGCAAGAAGGCACTGCCGTTCCTGCCGCAGCTCATCGGGCTGGTGTGCGGGCGCGCGTCCGCGGCCGAGCGGGACGTGCTGGAGAACGCGCGGCACCGCTGGCCGGCCGTCCGCTTCGAGGTGCGCAACGTCCCCGTGCAGGGGGTGCACGCGGTGCCGCAGGTCGTGCAGGCCGTGAAGGAGCTGGACGCGCTCGACGCCGTGGACGTGATCGTCGTGGCGCGCGGCGGTGGCAGCGTGGAGGACCTGCTGCCGTTCTCGGACGAGCAGCTCGTACGGGCGGTCGCGGCCTGTCGTACGCCGGTCGTGTCGGCCATCGGGCACGAGCCCGACCATCCGTTGCTGGACTTCGTGGCCGACCTGCGCGCGTCCACGCCGACGGACGCGGCCAAGAAGGTCGTGCCGGACGTCGGGGAGGAGTACGAGCGGGTGCGGTTGCTGCGGGACCGTGCGCGGCGGAGCGTACGGTCCTTCATCGAGCGGGAGGAGCGCGGGCTCGCGCACGCGCTGGCCCGGCCCTCGATTGAGGATCCGCACCGGATGGTCGACGAGCGCGCCGATCAGGTCGCCGCGCTGCTGGACCGCGGGCGGCGCACGCTCGGGCATCTGCTCGACCGCGCCGACTCGGAGCTGACGCACACCCACGCGCGTGTGGTGGCCCTCTCCCCCGCCGCGACCCTCCAGCGGGGGTACGCGGTGCTGCAGAAGGCCGACGGTCATGTGGTCCGGGACGCGGGCGAGGTGGCGGAGGGCGAGGCGCTGCGGGCGCGGGTCGCCGAGGGTGAATTCACGGTACGAGTCGATGCATAGGGTGGGCGCATGACCAGCAAGGTGGACGAGGCGCTCGGGTACGAGCAGGCGCGGGACGAGCTGATCGAGGTCGTACGCCGACTGGAGGCGGGCGGCACGACGCTCGAGGAGTCCCTGGCGCTCTGGGAACGGGGCGAGGAGCTGGCGAAGGTCTGCCGCCGCTGGCTGGAGGGCGCACGGGCCCGCCTGGACGCGGCGCTGGCCGAGGAGGAGCCGGACAGCGGCGACGGAGACGGGGACGGGGGCCGCGACTCCGAGTGACGGTCGCCCCCTTCCGGGACCGGTGACGCCTCGGCTCCGGCCGACCGCGCCCACACCCGGCTCACGCCCCACCCCGGTGGCATCCCAAGCGACACCCGGCCGCCGTCCCGCTCGGTGACGGCGGCCTCGTCGCTCTCCTGGAGCCCTGGCACCCTGGAACGGCCTCGTCGCAACGGCCTCACCGCCGCCTGATCGCGCGCTCTGCCGGCTCCCATTGCCCACAGGCGTCGTGATCCCACCAGCCTCGCCCCCTGTGAAGCGGATCACCCTGCCCCGGTTTTGGTTGAACCTTAAACCTCCTCCCCGTAGTGTCGGCATCGCCAACTGATCCCCCCGGATCCACCGCACATCCCGAGAAGGTTTCTGATGTCTCTCGTTCTTGACCCCGCCGCCCAGGACCTGCTGTTCCGCGAGGCCCGCACCGCCAACACGTTCACCGACGAGCCGGTGACCGACGAGCAGGTGCAGGCGATCTACGACCTGGTCAAGTACGGACCGACCGCCTTCAACCAGTCGCCGCTGCGCATCACCCTGGTCCGCTCCGCCGAGGCCCGCGAGCGCCTGGTGCAGCACATGGCCGAGGGCAACCAGCCCAAGACCGCCACCGCCCCGCTGGTCGCGATCCTCTCCGCGGACAACGAGTTCCACGAGGAGCTCCCCACCCTGTTCCCGCACTTCCCGCAGGCCAAGGACCTCTTCTACGCCGAGCGTCCGGCCCGTGAGGGTGCCGCCTCACTGAACGCCGCCCTCCAGGCCGCCTACTTCATCATCGGCATCCGCGCCGCCGGCCTCGCCGCCGGCCCGATGACCGGCCTCGACTTCGCGGGCGTCCAGAAGGAGTTCCTGGACGACGACCACACCCCGCTGATGGTCATCAACATCGGCAAGCCGGGCGAGGACGCCTGGTTCCCGCGCTCCCCGCGCCTGGACTTCGACCAGGTCATCACGACCGTCTGAGCCCCCGCGTACGCCCCGGCGCGTAGATACGAGAAGGGCCCCCGGCAATGGCGCCGGGGGCCCTTCTCACGCTCATACGCACTACGACTCACGCTCATACGCACTACGACGTCCATGCGCCCTACGACGTCTTCAGCGCCTCCGCCATCTTCGTCAGCTGCCCGAACGACCCCGTCCCGGTCACCACGGTGGTCGCCCCCTTGGCCTTGAGCACGAGGGCGTCGTACTTGTCCCCCTCGTACCGCTGCCACGTCGCGGCACCGATCCGCTGGGTGGCCTTCGTCTCCTTGGCGCCCTGGCTGGCCGAGTCGATGAAGACGGCGGCGGGCTGAGTGGACTGCTCGACCGCCACGTACTGACCTTCGGGGTCCTGGAAGCCCAGATGCCAGGCATCGAACTGGGTGCCGTCGTACCGCACCGAGGTCGCCTTCCACGCCGTCGGCAGACCCACGGGTGCCGCCACCGGATACGACGCCGCGCGGCGTGCCGTGAGCAGCTCGACACGGTAGTCGACGCGCTTGAGAGGAGGCGCGGAGTCGTCGTGCGGGATGAAGATGTAGATCACGCCCGCCATGAGCCCGATCAGGCCCAGGGAGAGAAGCATGTCCCGGACGCTCTGCTTGCCTTTCGTACCTGCCACGCCCCCTATCGTCGCAGGTGCCCCGGCCTGCTCATCCGTGGGGCCCCCTGCTCATTTTGTCAGCCTGACGATAGAGTCGGGGCACACCCTCATCCGGCCGTCGTCGTATCAGAAAGGTGCGCTCCGATGACCGAGCATCATCTGCCGTCCGAACTCGAGGTGCCTTCCGAGGCCCCCGACCGAAATCTCGCCCTGGAACTCGTCAGGGTCACCGAGGCCGCCGCGATGGCCGCGGGCCGCTGGGTCGGCCGCGGCGACAAGAACGGCGCCGACGGCGCCGCCGTCCGCGCCATGCGCAACCTCGTCTCCACCGTCTCGATGAACGGCGTCGTCGTCATCGGTGAAGGCGAGAAGGACGAGGCCCCGATGCTCTTCAACGGGGAGCGCATCGGTGACGGAACCGGTCCCGAGTGCGACATCGCCGTCGACCCGATCGACGGGACCACGCTGACCGCCAAGGGCATGAGCAACGCGATCGCGGTGCTGGCCGCCGCCGACCGCGGCACCATGTTCGACCCCTCCGCGGTCTTCTACATGGACAAGCTGGTGACCGGGCCGGAGGCCGCCGACTTCGTCGACATCAACGCCCCCGTCTCGGTCAACATCCGTCGGGTCGCCAAGGCCAAGAAGTCCTCGCCCGAGGACGTCACCGTCGTGATCCTCGACCGGCCGCGCCACGAGGGGATCATCAAGGAGATCCGCGAGACGGGCGCCCGGATCAAGCTGATCTCCGACGGCGATGTCGCGGGCTCGATCCTCGCGCTGCGCGACGGGACCGGCATCGACCTGCTCCTCGGCGTCGGCGGGACGCCGGAGGGCATCATCTCCGCCTGCGCCGTGAAGTGCCTGGGCGGCACCATCCAGGGCAAGCTGTGGCCCAAGGACGACGACGAGCGGCAGCGAGCGGTGGACGCCGGGCACGACCTCGACCGTGTGCTGCTCACCGACGACCTGGTCTCCGGCGAGAACGTCTTCTTCGTCGCCACCGGGATCACGGACGGGGAGCTGCTGCGCGGGGTGCGGTACCGGGCGGAGACCGCGACCACCGAGTCGATCGTGATGCGGTCCAAGTCAGGCACGGTGCGGCAGATTCGGTCCGAGCACCGGCTGAGCAAGCTGCGGGCGTACAGCGCGATCGACTTCGACCGAGCCAAGTAGCTCCCGCAGGGGCAGCCGGGAAATGTCGGCTGTGGGGCACTGCGGGTCTGTTGTGGCTGGTCGCGCCCACGCGGCGGAGCCGCAAATGCCACAGCCCCGCGCCCCTTGGGGGCGCATGCCCTACGGGGCGCGTGAAGAAGTGTGTACGGCGAAGGGGCCGCCCCAGTGCGGGGGGATGGCCCCTTCGGTGTGCGCGTGGGTCAGCCCGCCGCGGCTATCGTGCCGCGGGCGGCCTTCTTGAGTTCGAGGTCACGGCGACGGCGGCGGGCGAGCACCACGCGGCGCTCGGCGGCGGTCAGGCCGCCCCACACTCCGTACGGCTCGGGTTGCAGCAGCGCGTGTTCGCGGCACTCGACCATCACCGGACAGCGGGCGCAGACGCGCTTCGCCGCCTCCTCGCGGGACAACCGGGCTGCCGTGGGCTCCTTGGAGGGCGCGAAGAACAGGCCGGCCTCGTCCCGGCGGCACACCGCCTCCGTGTGCCATGGAGCTTCCTGATCCCTGTCCCGCACTGGCGCCCGCTGGGCCGGAACGGCAGCTACCTGCAGGGACTGATGCGGCGGTTGCAGCACGGTCTACTCCTGACGACGGCTTCGCGGGCGTGCCGGGCACCGCGGGAAGTCCCACAGCGCCCTCCAAGAGGCGATGCAGCAAGCCCTACCCGCTGTGCGCGCGCCTATGCACTGAGTTCCCGAGAGCGGAGCCGGTCGTTCAAAACGGGGCGCGGGCGGCTGGACCAATACGCCCCGCGCGCCGTCGCGTTCACAGGCGTCAACGGTCCAGGTGTTTGCGCAAAGTCCTGTCCACCCGGTCCATCGTGCGGTCGAGGATGTCGGCGACCAGCTTGCCGCGCTTGGGCCGCGCCTCGATGTTCCCCAGGACCGCGAGGCCTTCGACGTAGACAACGGGGGCGTCGGGCTCGCCCGCGTCCATCGTGTGCGTCTCGAAGTTGCCGAGGACTCCGCCGCCGCTGCCACGCAGCGAGACGTTCTCCGGGACCTTGATCTCGACGTTGCCGAACACCGATATCGCCTTGATCACGACCTGCTGGTACTCAAAGATCGCCTCGCTGAGGTCGATGTCGACGGTGCCGAAGACGGCGTACGCGTGGATGCGGCGCCCGGCGCGCCAGCGGCCCTTGCGCATGGCGGCGCTGAACACCGCCACCACGTTCTCGTCGGCCTCCGCCGGGACAGCGCCCGGCTGGGGACGGCCTGGCACCGACGCGTACGCGCTGCTGGCCGCGCGGCTCGCGCGCGCGGCGGGCAGGTCGCGCACGAACTGGTCCAGCTCGCCCACGGTCTTCGCGGCCAGCACCCCCTCGACCCGCTCGGAGTGCTCGTCGGCGGTGAGGCGCCCCTCGGCGAGGGCCTCGCGCAGCATGTCGGCGATCCGGTCACGGTCGGCGTCGGAGGCCCGGAGTTCGGCGTCGGAGGCCCGGGTTTCGGTGCGCTTCTGAAGGTCCACGACAGCAGGGTACCCAAACGCGATAGATCGCGACTACCCCTTCTCGCGACCTGTGGAAAACCAGCCCTTCACACCAACTGAGCCTTACCTCACAGACTCACCGTCGGCGCCAGGTTTTAGGCTGGTTCACGCTGCCAATGGAGGCACGCCGCTTTCTGTCGAGTGAGGAATGGGCCGTAGATGCCTGAGTTCGCGTACACCGATCTGCTCCCCCAGGGAGAGGACACCACCCCGTACCGGCTGGTGACCTCCGAGGGTGTTTCCACGTTCGAGGCCGACGGGCGCACGTTCCTCAAGGTCGAGCCGGAGGCGCTGCGCAAGCTCGCCGCGGAGGCCATCCACGACATCCAGCACTATCTGCGGCCCGCGCACCTGGCGCAGCTGCGGCGCATCATCGACGACCCCGAGGCGTCCGGCAACGACAAGTTCGTCGCCCTGGACCTGCTGAAGAACGCGAACATCGCGGCCGCCGGCGTACTGCCCATGTGCCAGGACACCGGCACCGCGATCGTCATGGGCAAGCGCGGACAGAACGTGCTCACCGAGGGCGGCGACGAAGAGGCCCTCTCGCACGGCATCTACGACGCCTACACCAAGCTGAACCTGCGCTACTCGCAGATGGCTCCGCTCACCATGTGGGAGGAGAAGAACACCGGGTCCAACCTTCCCGCACAGGTCGAGCTGTACGCGACCGACGGCGGCGCCTACAAGTTCCTGTTCATGGCCAAGGGCGGCGGTTCGGCGAACAAGAGCTTCCTGTACCAGGAGACGAAGGCCGTTCTGAACGAGGCCTCCATGATGAAGTTCCTGGAGGAGAAGATCCGTTCGCTGGGCACGGCCGCCTGCCCGCCGTACCACCTGGCGATCGTCGTTGGCGGCACGAGCGCCGAGTACGCCCTGAAGACCGCCAAGTACGCCTCCGCGCACTACCTGGACGAGATCCCGGCCGAGGGCTCGGAGCTCGGACACGGCTTCCGGGACAAGGACCTGGAGCAGAAGGTCTTCGAGCTGACGCAGAAGATCGGCATCGGCGCGCAGTTCGGCGGCAAGTACTTCTGCCACGACGTGCGCGTGGTGCGCCTGCCGCGGCACGGCGCGTCCTGTCCCGTCGCGATCGCGGTGTCCTGCTCCGCCGACCGTCAGGCCGTCGCGAAGATCACCGCCGAGGGCGTGTTCCTGGAGCAGCTGGAGACCGACCCCGCGCGCTTCCTGCCGGAGACCACGGACGAGCACCTGGAGTCCGCCGGGGACGACGTCGTCAGGATCGACCTGAACCAGCCGATGGACGACATCCTCGCCGAGCTGACGAAGTACCCGGTCAAGACCCGGCTCTCGCTGTCCGGTCCGCTCGTCGTGGCGCGCGACATCGCGCACGCCAAGATCAAGGAGCGGCTGGACGCGGGCGAGGAGATGCCGCAGTACCTGAAGGACCACCCGGTGTACTACGCCGGTCCGGCCAAGACCCCCGAGGGGTACGCGTCGGGTTCGTTCGGTCCCACCACCGCCGGCCGCATGGACTCCTACGTGGAGCAGTTCCAGGCCGCGGGCGGCTCCAAGGTGATGCTCGCGAAGGGCAACCGGTCCGCGCAGGTCACAGGCGCCTGTGACGCGCACGGCGGCTTCTACCTCGGCTCCATCGGCGGGCCCGCCGCGCGGCTCGCCCAGGACTGCATCAAGAAGGTCGAGGTCGTCGAGTACGAGGAGCTCGGCATGGAGGCCGTCTGGAGGATCGAGGTCGAGGACTTCCCGGCGTTCATCGTCGTCGACGACAAGGGCAACGACTTCTTCAAGGACCCGGCGCCCGCCCCGACGTTCACGTCGATCCCGGTGCGGGGGCCTGGGCTGGCATAGCGTCCCGGGACGCCGGAGGCAGTTGTTCCCTGCCCGGACGCGTCCCACCACGCCCCGATGCTGTCCCACTTCGTCCCAGGAACGGGTGGGACAGCATTTTTGCGAGCTTTGCCGGAAACCCTCGGTGATGACCGGATCACAGCCTGTGGTCCGCAGGTCATCTCGGAGGGAAATCCCATGATTGGTCGCACTTTGCGCAACGGCCTGGTGGCCGCGATCGCGGCTGCCGCCGTCTTCCCGGTGACAGCCGTCGCCTCCGCCGCCCCGGCCGCCCCACACGTTCCCGGCCTGGGCACCGTGTCCCCGTCGGCCGCGACGTCAAGTTGGCACCCGACGTCCCCGCAGTTCTCGATCCCCGGCCTCCCCGGCTCCCAGCGCGCCCCGCACACCATGCCACTGGCCGCGAGGCACCGCCCCCATCACCACGTGATCACCCACGCGTGGCGCCACTTCACCCGGCACCACTACACCCGGCACGTCCAGGGCCGGGTGACGACCCACCACATGCGTCTGCGCGTGCGGTCCGGACCGGGCACCGGCTACCGGATCGTCGGCTCACGGCCGGCCGGCCGCGCGGTGACCCTGGTCTGCAAGAAGCGCGGTTCCTACGTCATGGGCAACCCGCGCTGGTACAAGCTCGCCCACGGCCGGGGCTATGTCTCCGCCCACTACGTCCGCAACAGCCACGCCGTCCGCTGGTGCTGACGACCACCCCACCGCTCGCCCCCTGAGGTCCGATGCCGGCCGGCGGGGCGAGGTCCGCCCGCCGGCCGGTAGGACAAATCGATCAGCCGACGACCCCACTCCCCTGACGAAACAGCAGGTCAACTCCCCTTCATATTCGGTTCGCATTCGGGCGATCGGGGTGTGTCCGGGCGCCGCGCGAGGGAACACATCAGGGCGGTCACCCCGGCAGGGGGAGGGAGCGAGAGGAAGAGCCACGTGAGGGTCAAGAGACAGCCGCTGCCCGACTCGTTGGACGAGACACGACGCATCAATACAGATCGTACTAGCACAGAACATATCGGCACTGAACATATCGACACAGAATGCTTCGACACAGAGGACTTCGACGAGGAGCAGCTGCTGATGGAGCGGCTGCGGAGCCTCAAGCAGCGGACGGGACTGAGTCTGGCCGCGCTGGCCTCCGTCACCCCGTACAGCAAGTCGACCTGGCACCGCTACCTGAACGGTGATCAGTTTCCGCCGCGCTCGGCGGTCGAGTCGCTCGGCCGCCTGGCGGACACCGACCCGGGTCCCCTTCTCTCCCTGTGGGACGCCGCGTCCCGGGCCCAGTCCAGGGCAGCGACCCTGGCGCTGGGCGCCCCGGGCCCACAGGCCGCGGTTCCGGACGCGCCGGTTCGGGGCCGGCGCGTCCGGGGGCCCAACCGGGCCGTCGTCGCCCTCGCGGCGATGGCGGCCACGGTGGTGGTCACCGCGGGCGCCGCCGACGTCCTCGACCCCGACCAGCCCGTGGCCCCCGCGGGCGCCGTCTGTCGCGGCCACGGCTGCCAGGGGCAGTTCCCGACCTCGGAGACCTGCGGCCGTGACGCGCGTACGGAGAGCACCGTCGCGCGCGCCGGGCAGGTCGTGCTGCTGCGTTTCTCCCCCTCGTGCGCGACGGTCTGGTCCGAGGTCCGCACCAAGACCGGCGGGGCGCGGGAGATCTCGATCAGATCGGACCAGGACGAGCTGTCGGCCGCGTACCCGGGTGATCCCTCGGACGGCTACAGCAGCCCGATGCTGGCCGCGTCGAGCCCGTTCGGGGCGGAGGCCTGCGCCAAGGTCGGCGGGACGTCGGCGTGCACCGGCCCGCTCGGTGGCGCACGGAGCTGACCGCCCGGGGAAACGGGTGCCGCCTGGCCGGGAACACGGGGCACGTCCGCGATGCTGTCCCCACTGGAGGTGATCGTCGATGGCCGACGAACAGGCAGCCCTGTACCGGATCGAGCACGACTCCATGGGTGAGGTCAGGGTGCCCGCGGACGCGAAGTGGCGGGCCCAGACCCAGCGGGCCGTGGAGAACTTCCCCATCTCGGGGCAGCGTCTGGAGCGCGCGCACATCGAGGCGCTGGCTCTGATCAAGGGCGCGGCCGCCAAGGTCAACGCGAAGCTGGGCGTGGTCGACAAGGACGTGGCCGAGGCCGTTCAGGAGGCGGCCGCCGAGGTCGCCGAGGGGCGCTGGGACGCGCACTTCCCGGTGGACGTCTTCCAGACGGGTTCCGGGACGTCCTCCAACATGAACACGAACGAGGTCATCGCCACGCTCGCGACCGAGCGGCTCGGCAGGGACGTACACCCCAATGACCATGTGAACGCCTCGCAGTCGTCGAACGACGTGTTCCCGTCCTCGATCCACATCGCCGCGACCGCCGCCGTGACCAGGGATCTCGTTCCGGCCCTGGAACACCTCGCCGCCGCCCTGGAGCGCAAGGCGGAGGAGTTCGCGGACGTCGTGAAGTCGGGGCGTACGCATCTCATGGACGCCACGCCCGTGACGCTCGGACAGGAGTTCGGGGGGTATGCGGCGCAGGTGCGGTACGGCGTCGAGCGCCTCCGGGCCGCGCTGCCCCGGCTCGCCGAACTGCCGCTGGGCGGGACCGCCGTGGGCACCGGGATCAACACACCGCCCGGGTTCTCGGCCGCCGTCATCGCGGAGGTGGCACGGGCCACCGGGCTGCCGCTCACCGAGGCCCGTGACCACTTCGAGGCGCAGGGCGCACGGGACGGGATCGTCGAGACGAGCGGGCAGCTTCGGACCATCGCGGTCGGGCTGACGAAGATCGCCAACGATCTGCGGTGGATGGCGTCCGGGCCGCGCACCGGGCTGGCCGAGATCAGCCTGCCCGACCTCCAGCCCGGTTCCTCGATCATGCCCGGCAAGGTGAATCCGGTCATCCCCGAGGCGGTGCTGATGGTCGCGGCCCAGGTGATGGGCAACGACGCGACGGTCGCCGTCGCCGGGGCCGCCGGCAACTTCGAGCTGAACGTCATGCTTCCGGTCATCGCGAAGAACGTCCTGGAGTCCATCCGCCTGCTCACCAACGTCTCGCGCCTGCTCGCCGACCGCACCGTCGACGGGATCGTCGCCCACCGCGAACGAGCCCGCGAGTACGCCGAGTCCTCGCCGTCGGTCGTGACACCGCTCAACAAGTACATCGGCTACGAGGAGGCCGCCAAGGTGGCCAAGAAGGCACTGGCGGAACGCCGCACGATCCGCCAGGTCGTCCTGGAATCCGGGTACGTGGAGCGTGGTGACCTCACCCTGGAGCAGCTGGACGAGGCGCTCGATGTCCTGAGGATGACGCATCCGTAAACGGCGTCCACTCCCCGTATGACCTTGGAAGCCGTTGGATGACGCCTCCGTTACGTCATTCGCTCCTTGGCGCGAACCGTGACGCGTACCGCAGCGTCGTATGCCTGGGGCACCTAATATCTGGTCATGGCAGAGGGTGGAGCGGTGAGGCGAGTGGCGGCGGGCGGGTCGACGGTGTACTGGGCCCCCGGGAGTCACATCCTGTGGCGGTACCGGGAGAACGCCGGTGAGCGCCTCCACATCTGCCGCCCCGTGACCGTCGTACGCGACGACGAGGAACTGCTCGCGGTGTGGATGGCGCCCGGCACGGAGTGTGTGAAGCCCGTGCTCGCCGACGGCACACCGGTGCACGGAGAACCGCTGGAGTCCCGCTACACAAAGGCGCGAACGGTGCAGCGGGACCGCTGGTTCGGCACCGGAGTGCTGAAGCTGGCGCGGCCCGGCGAGCCCTGGTCGGTGTGGCTGTTCTGGGAGCCGGGCTGGCGGTTCAAGAACTGGTACGTGAACCTGGAGGCGCCACTCGCCCGTTGGGAGGGCGGGGTCGACTCCGAGGATCACTTCCTGGACATCTCCGTGCACCCGGACCGCAGTTGGCGCTGGCTCGACGAAGACGAGTTCGCACAGGCGCAACGGGCCGGATTGATGGATACTCAACTGGCCGCACAGGTAAGAGAAGCAGGGCACTCCGCGGTGGAGGTGATCCGTGCCTGGGGTGCGCCGTTCTCGGACGGCTGGCAGCACTGGCGTCCGGATCCCGCCTGGCCGGTTCCGTCCCTGCCGGATGACTGGGACCGTACGCCCGCGCACGTGTCCTCGTGAGACCCTTGCTGCGCCCCCGTGGTACAACCGTAGGATCGTCCTCCGCATCAAATAATCAAGGCCGGTGCACAGCATCGTCATTGAGGGCGGTGGCCGGGAGGCGGGTGGGAGCACAGCAGCAACTCCCGCAGCATGCGCCGAGCTTGACCATACGTCACCGAGGGGCGGCAGGACGTGAGCGAGGGGTACGAGGGCCACAGCGGTACGGTCGGCGGACGGCCCGCCGGGCCGCACAGGGCGTTCGGCCCGACGACGGTGTTCACGTCGGCGACGGGCAGGCCCCGTCCTGACGACACGCAGATTCCGTTCCCGGGACACACATTCCGGGTATCGGGGCTGCGGGACGAACTGCACGCACGGCGCGCAGCCCCGGACGGATGGATTCGACACGCGTGACGGAGCACCCCACCTCGCACGAGCGCCGCCAGAGCGGCGCCGGCCGGCCCTCCACCCCTGCGGACCCCCGCGGGGCGCTCCTGCATACCCCGGAGCCGCTGCGCGCGCCCGGCGCATTACCCGCGCAACCCGCCCGCACCGGCGACGCATCCACCGGTTCCACTCCGAGCGCGCACCGCGGCCAGCACGGATCGTCCGGCACCCAGGCCTCGGCGAGCACCGACACGCCGTCGCCCTCCGGCACCGGCGCATCCACGTCGCCGCCCGCCGCCCCCGGGCCCGAGCACTCCCAGCTCTCGGCCAGCGAGCCCGACGCGCACCGCCCGCGCCCGGCTCCCGAAAGCATCCCTGCCCAGCCGGGCGCGGAGGGGGACCGGCCGTCCGGAAACTCCGCGGGCACGGACCGGCGTACCGGGCAGGGGCTGCCGCACGCCGGCCCCATGCCGATGCGGCGTGACGGGGACCGGCTGCGCTTCGTGGGCGCGGCGACCCGGCGGATCGCCCGCGGCATCGACCTGGACGAGATCGTCATGGGTCTGTGCCGGGCCACCGTGCCGACCTTCTCGGACGCGATCCTCGTCTATCTGCGCGACCCGCTGCCGGTCGGCGACGAGCGGCCCACCGGGCCCCTCGTGCTGCGACTGCGGCGCACCGACCGGATCCCCGAGGAGCGGGACACCGAGAACGGCTTCATGCCCGCGCTGCGGCCGGAGCCGAACGAGCTGTCGGCGATGACGGCCGAGCTGTGCGAGGTGCGCCCCGGCGGCGCCCTCGCCGAGGTGCTGCGCGGCGTGCGCCCGGTCTTCGCGGACGCGCCCGCCGCCCGGGCCGCGCTGCCCGAGCTGCTCGGCGACGACCTGATCGTGCCCACCGGCCAGCGCGCGATCCTCGCCCCGCTGCGCGGGCGGCGCCGGGTGATCGGCGCGGCGCTCTTCGTGCGCCGCCCCGAGCGGATGGCGTTCGAGACCGACGATCTGCTGGTCGCGGCCCAGCTCGCCACGCACAGCGCGCTCGGTATCGACAAGGCGGTGCTGTACGGCCGCGAGGCCTATATCGCCGACGAGCTCCAGCGCACCATGCTGCCCGAGACGCTGCCGCGCCCCACCGGCGTACGGCTGGCCTCGCGCTATCTGCCGGCCGCGGAGACCGCGCGGGTCGGCGGCGACTGGTACGACGCGATCCCGCTGCCCGGCAGCCGTGTCGCCCTCGTCGTCGGTGACGTCATGGGCCACTCGATGACCTCGGCCGCGATCATGGGTCAGCTGCGCACCACCGCGCAGACCCTCGCCGGGCTCGACCTGCCCCCGCAGGAGGTGCTGCACCACCTGGACGAGCAGGCCCAGCGCCTGGGCACCGACCGCATGGCGACCTGTCTGTACGCCGTCTACGACCCGGTCGCGCACCGGATCACCATCGCCAACGCGGGCCATCCGCCGCCGGTGCTGCTGCACCTGGGCGGCCGGGCCGAGGTGCTGCGGGTGCCGCCGGGCGCCCCCATCGGCGTAGGAGGAGTGGATTTCGAGGCGGTGGAGCTGGACGCGCCCGCCGGGGCGACGCTCCTGCTGTACACGGACGGGCTGGTCGAGTCGCGGCTCAGGGACGTGTGGACGGGCATAGAGCAGCTGCGCGAGAAGCTCGCCGCCACCGCACAGCTCACCGGCCCGGACCATCCGCCGCCGCTGGAAGCGCTCTGCGACGAGGTGCTCGACATGCTCGGTCCGGGCGACCGGGACGACGACATCGCGCTGCTCGCCGCCCGCTTCGACGGGATCGCGCCGAGCGATGTGGCGTACTGGTTCCTCGAGCCGGAGGACGCGGCTCCGGGGCGGGCCCGGCGCCTGGCCCGCCGGGCACTGTCCCGCTGGGGCATGGAGGACATGAGCGACTCCGTGGAGCTGCTGGTCAGCGAGGTCGTCACCAACGCCGTGCGCTATGCGTCACGCCCGGTGACGCTGCGGCTGCTGCGTACGGACGTGCTGCGCTGCGAGGTCGGCGACGACGTGCCTCAGCTGCCCAGGCTGCGGCAGGCGCGTGCCACGGACGAGGGCGGGCGTGGCCTCTACCTGGTCAACAAACTGGCCAGACGGTGGGGCGCCACGCGGCTGAGCACCGGAAAGGTGGTCTGGTTCGAGTTGAACCGGGGCTGAATGGACCGGGGGCCGAGGGGGTACGCGATCCACCTCGCCCCACGGCAGCCCGGTTGCCGACATCCCGTCGGCGGAGTTGACTGCTGAAGTGAGCGAAGCGACCAAACCACCCTTTTTCGTGACGGGAGGACGCTCGTGACGCAGGCACCCCAGAAGACTCCGTACACCACGAACAACGTCGGTATTCCGGTGGAGAGCGACGAACACTCGCTGACCGTCGGCCGAGACGGCCCGATCCTGCTCCAGGACCACTACCTGATCGAGAAGATGGCCCAGTTCAACCGGGAGCGGGTCCCTGAGCGTGTGGTGCACGCCAAGGGCAGTGGCGCGTACGGATTCTTCGAAGTAACGAATGACGTCAGCCAGTTCACCAAGGCCGACCTTTTCCAGCCGGGCAAACGCACCGAGATGCTGGCCCGTTTCTCCACCGTGGCCGGCGAACAGGGTTCGCCCGACACCTGGCGCGACCCACGCGGCTTCGCGCTCAAGTTCTACACCGAGCAGGGCAACTACGACCTGGTGGGCAACAACACACCGATCTTCTTCGTCCGTGACACGATCAAGTTCCAGGACTTCATCCGCTCGCAGAAGCGCCGCCCCGACAACGGGCTGCGCGACAACGACATGCAGTGGGACTTCTGGACGCTCTCGCCCGAGTCGGCGCACCAGGTGACCTATCTGATGGGCGACCGGGGCATCCCGAAGACCTACCGCAACATGAACGGCTACGGCTCCCACACCTACATGTGGATCAACGGCGCCGGTGAGCGGTTCTGGGTGAAGTACCACTTCAAGACCGACCAGGGCATCGACTTCCTCACCCAGGCGGAGGCCGACGAGCTGGCCGGTACAGACCCGGATCTGCACCGCATGGACCTCTACAAGGCGATCGAGTCCGGGAACGCGCCGACCTGGAGCCTGAAGGTCCAGATCATGCCGTTCGAGGACGCCGCGGACTACCGCTTCAACCCCTTCGACCTGACCAAGGTCTGGCCGCACGGGGACTATCCGCTGATCGACGTCGGCCGGATGACCCTCGACAGGAACCCCGAGGACTACTTCATCCACATCGAGCAGGCCGCCTTCGAACCGTCCAACCTGGTCCCGGGCATCGGCCCGTCACCGGACAAGATGCTGCTCGGCCGGCTGTTCTCCTACCCGGACACACACCGGTACCGGATCGGCCCGAACTACGCCCAGCTGCCGCCGAACCGGCCGCACGCCCCGATGAACTCGTACGCCAAGGACGGCCCGATGCGCTACGAGCCGTCGCAGGCGGCCCGCCCGTACGCGCCCAACTCCTACGGCGGCCCGGCGGCCGACTTCTCGCGCTTCGGCGACCCGGCGAGCTGGGAGGCCACGGGCGAGCTGGTGCGCGAGGCCTACAAGCTGCACAGCGAGGACGACGACTGGGGCCAGCCGGGCACGATGGTCCGCCAGGTCCTCGACGACGCGGCCCGCGACCGCCTGGTCTCGAACGTCAGCGGCCATCTGAAGGCGGACGTCTCCCGCCCGGTCCTGGACCGCGCCCTGCAGTACTGGCGCAACATCGACAAGGAACTGGGCGACCGGATCGCCCACGACGTCAACGGAGGCTGAGCGCCGGGGCATTCAGCGCGTGGCGCCCGAGGTGGAATCGATCCGACTCCACCTCGGGCGCCACGCGCTTGTGGTGTTGTAGGGGAGGCAGCATCCAGACGTGAGGCCGAACCGTGCAGCTTCAAGACGTACTGAACCGTCTCGACCGGTGGCTGGAAGTCAACGTGCCGGATGATTTCGGCACGTTGAACCCGCCCGCGACGGCGTCGGAGATCGATGCGATCACCGAGAACAGGTTCTCGCTCGTCCCGGAGATCCGGACGTGGCTGGAGCATCACAACGGCGTGTCGACCCACTTCCGGCACAGCGGCCCCGGCGGCTTCATTCCGGGCGGCCACTATCCGGTCGACGCCGAGCGCAGGATGCTCGGCCAGCGGGACATGGAGCAGGACGTGGCGTGGAGCCAGGAGGACGACAACGCGGACTTCGTCGTGGGCCGGACGGCTCATGTGAAATGGGTGCCCATCAGCAGTACACACGTCGGCACGCAGCTGGTCGTGGACCATCGCGAGGGGCCGACGTACGGCGCCGTCCTGGAGATCGACCAGGATCTGGAACTGTGGGGGGTCGTGCGCTGGAAGAGCCTGTCCGAGATGTTCCAGGAGACACTCGAATCCCTGGAGACCTGACGTCTCATCGACATCGTGACCGGCAGGGGCTCCGGGGCGAATACGCCCAGGGGACGGACGGCGTCCGGCATCTTGTCCGGCAGTGACTCGACAGCGGAGCGGTATTCGGCGGCCGGCCCGGAATGCACCGCTACGGCACTCCGATATCCACCCAGCGGCGGATCGCTTTGGAACACTCGGAGTCACTTGACACCGCGGCGCTCCGGCGAGTTCCCTCGGGGAGCACGGGGCTCACGACAACTCCCTGGGGAACGATGACCAACGACGGCATTCAGTGGCTGCCAGACGTATTCGAACTGGGCTTTAGCGTGACATTCGCACGCGCGTTGTCGCACGATGAACTGGTGACGCGGATGGGCGGCGATCCGTGTTCCGTTTCTCCTCTTACCCGCCCGCAGGCCGAGCGGCTGGAACTCAAGGACCGCGACGCCGGCCCCGTCGTCCGTTTCGGGGAGACAAAGGACTGGGCTTTCGCGGTGGAGAGCTGGGGGAACCATGGCGGCAAGAGCGCCGTCGTCCGCGCGGTCTCCGCCGGTACCGAAGCCGTCGTGGTGACCATCACGGCAAAGGCGACGAAGACGCTGACTTACGCGCGCGACGGGGACATCGTCTGCCGCTTCGACGCGGACACGCCGCATATCCGGTCGGGGACGGATCGCGACATCTTGCTGCCTCACATGGAGCGCGTAGGCCTGATGTCGCTGGAGACCGAGGATGTGAACACCCGACGGGCCATGCTGGCTGTCGCCGAGCAGGCCTTCGGTCTCACCCTTCCACGGGATCTCGTCGCGCAGGGTGAACTGATGGGCACCCGGCTCTCCAGCTGAGCGTCGGTCGGGCCCGAGACAGAACGAAGCCTGTTCCGGACCCGACCTCTACCGCACCGCCTCACCTATGGCAGACGGATCTCACAGAACGTGTTCGTCGCGCAGTCCTCGAACCCTGGTGTGTCCACCCAATAGGGATCGCCGTCCAGCAGACGGTCGTCCTGCGTGAATCTTCCGAGGTCGCCACCGGCACCCTCGTTCTGTTCGCCTGGGATGTTCCCCCGCCCGCAGGGTTCGTCCCAGGTCACCGGACCGACCCTGTCGTCGTCGCGGAGAACCCAGTGCCCGTTGTCAGTGAATGCGTAGAACTGCGCGCACTGGTCTCCCGTCAGGCCGGAGATCTGGCCCCCGCTTTCCCGCGACGCGGCGAAGGGATACTCGTCGCACGTCGTATCGGGTGTGTCGGGGTGGGGATCGAACTTGGCGCTCACGTTCTGGCACATGCGGCGCCGATTGCCGTCCTGGGCACTGGTGTCCGCCAGGCGGTGGAGGGGGCTGTTGTCCGCCTCGCTGCCCGGGTGGGTCCTGAGTTTGGTCTTGAGGACCCAGTACAGGGCGCTCGCCGACGGGTACTTCGCCGTGTTCACCGTGAAGGACGGGACGTACGCCGGGAACACGCACCCCCGGAAGGAGCCGACCATGGCGTCGCAGCGAATGTCGAAGTCCTCGTCCTGGATCCACGCCGTCGACTCGTTGGCCGCCTGGGGCGAGGAGCCGGTGATGAGCCAGTCGACCTTCATGGCGTCGAAGGTCGAGCCGGTCCACTGACACGGCAGCTGTAGTTCGTGAGGCGTGAGGCATCGCCGCTGGCCAGCGTGGTGGGTGGGGTGCCTGCGGCAGGGGTACGGCCACCGGCATCGTGATCTTGTGTGACGAAGAATCAAGAAGCGGTGGCCGCGCAGGCCACGGTAGTACACGCCGGGTGGGACGGGTTGTTCGAGGGGTTGATGGGCCGGTTCGCGAGCTGCTTCCCGCGCCGGGAGACCCGGCTGACCTGCCGGAACATGGTCTCTGGGCTGCTGATGGTCAAGGAATCGGCGAACTGCTGGTCGTTGGCCGAGGCGATCGGCCACAGCGGTCCGCATGTCCTGCAGCACTTCTTGTCGAGGGCCCGCTTCGACACCGAGGCAGTCCGCCGGTCGGTCGCGGCCTGGACGGTGGAGCAACTCGGCGAGAGGAGGTGATGTTGGTGGTGGACGAGACGGGCGATGAGAAGTCGTCCCTCGACGCGGTCGGCGCGGCCCGGCAGTACTCCGGGGCGCTGGGCGGGATCGGGCTGTGCCAGGTCGCGGTACACCTCTCCTACGTGAGTGCCGAGGGGCACGCGCTGGTCGACCGTCGGCTGTACCTGGGCGAGGCATGGGCGGCGGACGACGAGCGCCGTGAGCTGGTCGGGGTGCCCGACGAGAGGGTGTTCGCCACCAAGCCGCAACTGGCCGGCGACATGCTGGAGGACGCCCACGCCTCGGGGGTGCACACCGCGTGGGTGGCCGCCGACGAGGTCTACGGTGGACGGGAGTTGCGTGCGCGGATCCGTGCGCTGGGCTACGGCTACGCGATCGCGGTACCCACCAGCCACCGGGTCACCACCCCGGGCGCCGGGAAGAAGAAGGTCACCGCGCTGCTGGAGCGGGTGCCGAAGCGGGCCTGGATGCGGCTGAGGACCGGCCATGGCACCAAGGCCGAGCGGCTCTACGACTGGGCGATGATCGACGTGAACCCCGACGATGCGCCGCCCGGACAGGCCGCCGGGCACAGCCAGGTCCTGGTCCGACGCCACCGCCGCACCGGCACCCTTTCCTTCTACCGGACCTGGCACCCCGACCCGCAGCCGATATCGGTGCTGGTCAGCGCGGTCTGCCGCAGGTGGCGGGTCGAGGAGGACTTCCAGGGAGCCAAGGGCCTGGCCCACCTCGACACCGGCCAGGTCACCTGCTGGACGTCCTGGCACCGCTGGAGCCTCATGTCAATGATCGCCTACGCACTTCTGGCCGTCGGCGCCCTCCACGAGCGGCAACGCGCCCACCCCGCCAACTCCGACGACGAGTTGGCCATGGTGCCCGTCAGCCCGCGCGAACTCCTCGCGCTATTGCGGGTCTTCGCCCTGCCAAGGCCCCGCCAGGACACCGATCCGGCACACGCCCTGCGCTGGTCGAACTGGCGTCGCCGACACCAGCATCGCGCGACGGCCTGCCACCGCCGCTGGAACAACGTCACAGCAGTGGCCATCGCATGACAGGAACCTCACGAGTCACGAACTACAGCTGCCGTGACTGATGGGTGAAGAGGGCCTCCGTCGTGTGCTCGTCGCCCTGTGTCCATGTGGTGGATCCGTTGAAGAGCGGTGGGTCGGACGTGCACGCGGGATAGCAGTCCGTGAACCACTTGAGGGAGACGGATGAGATCTTTGGATCCATCCGGACCGGAATGATCTTCAGGACTTCCCGGATCAGATCGTCATCCGGATAGAGCTTGATCTGCCGTTGCATGGCCCAGTGGACTTCACCGATCGGCTCTCCGTCACTGTTGATGAAGGTCGCAATGAGCGGACTGCTGTCCTGCATGCACCCCTCGAACCGATTGAATGAATTGTGTACACGGTTCTTGCACCACGGGACCAGATCGAGCTCCGGGGCGCGGAGGTTGGACGAATTCCGCGCGAAGGGTGATTTACCCGGACTCGGCTTGCCGAATCCAAGGCACATTCGCACGCCCTTCTGCGACGGAACGGACGTGCACTTGCTCGGCGGGATCCCGGACCGCTGCTGCGCAAGGGCGGCCGAACCCGCGTGGGGCGTTTCCACCACCTCCTGCTGTGTGTAGTCGATGTCCGCAGCGTTGGGATTCGCGGCGGGCAGGGACAACTCGGTGCCGTTGACCGCGTAGTCGCCCGGGTGGATGGCCACGGCGTCGAATGCGATGTCCTCGTCGCCGGTCCCGTCCGGCGTGATGGTCGTCAGACGGACCTTGGGAACACCGCTGAAACGGAACGCTCCGAGAGACACCCAACGGTTGCTCGACCCGACCTGCGAGATGGTCCGCCGACTGGTCCACCGTCCGTTGTCGACCTCGTATCTCGCGTACTTCGTCTGCGCCCCGTGGTCGGGGATGTGGACCCACACTTTCGCCGTGCTGTTCAGCGACTTGTTCAGCTGCCAGGTTCCGGTGATCTTCAGCCGCTGGCCCTTGGCGTCGTCCGCGCGCGTGTGACCGAACCAGAAGTGGCCACCGAAGCCCGCGCCCAGTTGGTGGAGGTCGACCTTGGCCGGGTAGACGGTCTCGACCGAGTTGTTGGCGAAGTTGAAGCTGAAGGTGCCGGAGTTCGTCCAGGAGTTGCTGCAGCCCACTCGGACGACGGGGGTGTCGGCGGGGACGTCGTCAATGATGAGGGCGCCGTCCGGCAGGCCGCTGGTGCTGCAGTTCGGCGGATACGCCGTGCCGTCGGGCTCTTCGGGCGCGGTGTCACCGAAGCGGACGAACTCGTATCCGCAGGTGTCGACGCAGTCGGTCTTCCACGTCACCGGCTTGTTCCACCAGCACTTGACGTCGTCACGGCCGCAGGGACCGCTGCTCGCGGTGTCGTTGGAGGCGCCGTCGGAGATCCGGCTCGGGTCGCAGCTGTTGGAGGAGTCGCAGAAGGCGTCCTCGGGCGCCTTGAGGTGGGCCCGGTTGTAGAGCGCGCTGCCCTTGACGGTGACGGCCGAGTTGGTGCCGTTCCAGGTGGCGGGGCGGAACGCGGGGACCAGCGTGCCGGGCGATTCCAGGAAGGAGGGCGGGTGGGCGGCGAAGCCGAGGACCTTCTCCTGGTAGGGCCAGTTCTGCGGGCGGGCCGCGGCGCTGGCGTCCTCGCCGCCGGCCGCGTTCTCCATGAACGGCAGCCGTCCGGCGTCCCATTCGGGATTGGCGGGGTTGTTGGCCCAGCCCAGTCCCCACGGCGAGCCGTCACCGGCGTTGGGGTGGAAGCCGGAGTTGTACGCCCACAGGGCGAAGTACCAGTTCTCCGGCCGGCCGCTGGTGCCGTGGTTGGCGATCACGCCGGCGGCGCGGGTCTCGTTCCACTTGGAGACGAGGGTCTGCAGGCCCGCGGCGATGTTGGCGGTGTAGTCCAGCGCGGCGGCCCGCTGCTTCTGGTAGTCCCAGGCCGCACCGCCGTGGCCGTCCTCGCGGCCGGCCATCCGCATGTGGTCGGTGATCTGCGTGATGCCGTAACCGCAGTCCGCCTTGGCGAAGTCGACGTCCCAGTCGTTGCTGGGGTCGCCGTCGTAGAGGTTGATGCCGTAGTAGTTGCCGATCAGCGGGCTGGCGGTGACCCCGGGCACGGCCTCCCGGCCGGCCTGCCACATGTTCGACTCCTGGGTGGTCACCCCGAGCATGACCTGCGCCATGGCGCGGCCGCCCCCGTCGAGCGCCGGGTTCAGGAAGAGTGACTGCGGCATGTACGCGGGCATGCCCAGGTTCTTCCAGTTCGCGGGGCGCGAAATGTGCGTGTTCAGCAAGCCCTTGACCGCCATGTCGACCGCCCACTCCACCTGCCGCGGCTTGGGCTGCATGGCCTGGTTGCGCACATCGTTGCGCGGCACGGAGCAGGTGCGCTCCGCCTCCACCGGGTCGCTCGGGTCACCGGCGGCCGTCGCGGCCACCGACGTCCTGGCGCTGCCCCCGGAACCGGACAGCAGTCCCGGGGACGCGGCACGGCCCTGGCCCGCGTACGCCGACACCCGATGCGCCGGATCGACGGTGAAGGACACCTCGCGTCCGGTGGCGCGGGTGGTCAGGGACGTCCTCACCGTACGGGCCCCGGTGGCCTCGCCGGGCTGCAGCAGCGTGCCCTTGCCGTCGGCCCAGGCCGTGTGGGTCAGGACGGCCTCACCGCGTGTGGAGACGGTGACGTCCTTCGGCGTCGACGCGAGCCTCTTCACCGTGGCCGGCGTGCGGATCCCGGTCGGCCTGGTCGTGCCCGTCACATACACGGTGCCCGCACTGCGGGTCAGTCCGGTCTCGGTGGCGAGGCCCCGGGCCAGCACGGTCGCCCGCGTGGTGCGTACGTTGGGGTGCGCGACGGCACCGGCCGTGATGCGCTTCACCTTGGACGTGGCACCGCGCTTGTCGAGGAAGGTGATCCCCCCGTCGCCGTCGGGCGTCAGGCGGTAGGGCACACCGTCGGTACGGGCGAGAGCCGTGCGCCCGCCCCTGGCGTCGACCTTGATGACCTCCGCGCCGGAGGCCGCGGCTATGGAACCGTCGGCGGCCGGGACGGCCGAGGTGACCTGCCCCTTGACCGGGATCGGCTTGCCGATTCCGCCTGTTGAGGCGTCCAGCCGGAACAGGCGGGTGCCGGGCCGGTCCTCACCACCGGACTGGGTCAGGATCACCGTCTCACCAGGTCCGCAGCCCGGGTTGTAGTAGGACAGCGACGCCTTCAGGTCCAGCTTCGTCACCCGGCCGGAAGCCAGATCGACCACCGCGGTGAACCCGCCCCGAGCCATCAGCTGGGGCTTGTTGGTGAAGGTACGCGGCGCATAGACCACAACCGCCCGCTTACCCGAACCGGTGACGCAGGTGTTGCCGATCCAGGCGTCGGCGTCGAATCCCGGCTCGGAAAGCGACGCGATGGTGCGCCAGCTGTATCCGTCCTTCTTACCGGCGGTCAGGAGATGGAAGCCGTCCGCGTCCCCCGAGGTCGTCCACGCCACATCGCCGGACGCCTGCCACCCCTTGCCCAGCACCGCGGCCCGCTCGGCCGACGGCACCGCGTCACGCTGAGCCCCGGTCGCCGCCTTCGTGGCGGAAGACGTCGGTGCCGGTGGATCGGCCCAGGCCACGGACTGCGTAAGTCCGGCGAGTAACGCACCGGCCGCCAACGCGGCCAGCCGTGCCCGCATTCGTCTGCAGAGTCTCAAAACATCCCCTTCTCACATGGCTCCCGCACTACGAGAGCCCTGAAAGGGAAAGGGCACCTTGACCACAATCCGGGCATGCCTGAGAGCCGCACACCGATTTCGCAGTTCGCTGATTCAGACAAGAATTGAGCGCGGTCAGCCGGTCAGTGCGCAGCGCAAGGTGTCGCCAAGATCCCCTCCCCGTTGACGGGAGAATGGAACAGACACCCAACCCGAGTCAATGAATTTCTCATAGAACTTTAAAGTTTCGGCCTTTGTGGCCGATAATCGCCCGGGAATAAATCGCCCCATGGAGGGAATCCTTCAGATATACGCGACCATCTCGACCATGAGCTTCGGTCCGGTTGGCACGAAAAGGGCGCCCGGTGGGTCACCGGGCGCCCTTTTCCTTAGGCCCTGGTGGGCCGTTTTGACGATTACTGCTGGTTGAGCGGGTTGAACGGGTCCTCTGGCGTGATCTCGTCGGTCGGGGTCGGTGACGTGGTCGCCGGTGTCGTCGCCGGGGTGGTCGGGGGCTCGGAGGTCGGGGTCGGCGGGGCGCTGGTGGTGGGCGTCTCGATCGTCGGCGGCTCGGTGGTCGGGGTCTGCGACGGCGTCTCGCTCGGCGTCTCGCTGATCGTCGGCGTGGTGCTGGGCGCCATCGCCGCGCCCTGGGTGGTGTCCAGCTCGAACGTGGTGACGCCGCCCATCGCGTTGAAGGTGTACGCCGCCCATATCTGGGCCGGGAACCCACCGCCGTTGACACGGCCACCGCCCGCGGCGCCCTTCAGGGACACCTGCGTACCTTGCTTGACCACCTTGCCCTCGGCGTCCTTGCGGTCCTTGGGGACCTCTCCGAACAGACCGACCGAGGTGACCAGGTTCGGCGTGTACCCGGTGAACCAGGCCGACTTGTTGTTGTCGGACGTACCCGTCTTGCCCGCTACCTGCTGGCCGTTGCGGTCGACCGCCTGGGCCACCGAGACCTGGGCCGTACCGTCGTTGACCACGCCGGTGAGCACCGAGGTGACGGTGTCGGCCGCCTCACTGCTGATGACCTGGTCGCCGATCGGGTTTGGGAAGTCGACCGAGCGGTCCTTGTGCTCGGCCGAGGCGACGATGGCCGGGGTGACCTTCCGGCCGTGGTTGTCGAGGGTCGCGTAGATGCCGGCCATCTCCATCGGACTCGCGCCCATGGTGCCGAGGGTCTGCGCGGGCACCGCCTGCATGCCCTTGGTGTCCATGCCGAGCTTGCCGGCGACCTTGAGGACCTCGTCCATTCCGACGTCGACGCCCATCTGCGCGAAGACGGAGTTGATGGACTTGTTCATCGCGGTCTGGACGGTGACGTCGCCGTAGTTCTGGTCGTCCTCGTTGGGCGGTGCGAAGCCGATGCTGCTGCCCTCGACGGAGCGACCGCTGGTGCCGTCGTAGACCGTGTCCGCCGTGATGTCCTGGCCGTCCTGCGTCTTGGCCTGCTCGTCCAGGGCCGCCGCGAAGATCAGCGGCTTGAAGGTAGAGGCCGGCTGGTAGTCGCGGCGCGTCGCGTTGTTCACGTAGTGCTTGAAGTAGTCCTCGCCGCCGTACATCGCCACGACCTTGCCGGTCTTGGGACTGACGGAGACCGCCCCGCCCTCGACGTCACCGTCGACCGTGCGATTCTTGGCGTCCAGCTTGCCGGTGAGCTTCGTCTTGACGGCGACTTCCAGCTGCGTCTGCTTCTTCTTGTCGATGTTGAGCGTGACCGTCCAGCCGCCCGCGTCGACCAGCGCCTTGGCGTCCTCGTAGTCGGCGGCGGCGCCCTGGGCCACGAGCCGGTTGGCCAGCGCGCTGTTGGCCGCGTCCACCAGATAGCCGGTCTGGCCCTCCATGCCGGGCACGCCCTTGGGGTCCTGCGGGATCGGGAACTTCATGGTCGCGCGCTTGGCGGCGGGCAGCCAGCCCTCCTCGACCATGTTGTCGAGGGTGTAGTTCCAGCGGGCCGTGACCAGCCGCTTGCCGGTGTCCGTGGCGACACCCCAGTCGTACTGACTCGGGGCCTGGAGCAGCGAGGCGAGGTACGCGCCCTGCTCGACCGAGAGCTGGCTCGCGTCCTTGCCGTAGTACGCCTGGGCCGCCGCCTGGATGCCGTAGGAGTTGCGGCCGTAGTAGCTGGTGTTGATGTAGCCCGCGAGGATGTCGTCCTTGGACTGCTGGCGGTCCAGCTTCAGCGAGATGACCAGTTCCCTCAGCTTGCGCGTGACGGTCTGGTCCTGGGTGAGGTAGTAGTTCTTGACGTACTGCTGGGTGATCGTCGAACCACCCTGCTTGCCCTTGCCGGACAGAGTGTTGATCAGACCGCGGGCCGTGCCCTTGAGGTCGACGCCGGAGTCCTTGTAGAAGGACTTGTTCTCCGCGGCGACGAAGGTCTTCTGGACGTCCTGGGGCACCTTGTCCAGGCCGACGATCTCTCGGTTGACCTTGCCGGTCCGGGCGAGCGTGCTGCCGTCGCTGTACTTGTAGATGTTGCTCTGACGCTGTGCGTCCGCGTTGCCCTGAGGTATGGAGACGACCATGTAGAGCACGATGAAGGCGCCCATGCCAAGTAGGCAGACGCCCAGGAAGGTGCCGAGGATCGTCTTCCAGTTCACGAACCGGCGTATGCCGGTGCGGCGGGGCTTCCCTCCGAACGAGGGCATGGCCGCCGCGCGGCGGCCACCGTGCTGCCGCGCTCGTCTCTCTTGCGCTCGTCCCATGGCTGAGTCCGCTCCGCTCGCTCTCGTGTCGCGCTCTCTTGTACGCGTGTCCTGCCGCGTTCACTCACGCGCTCGCGTGTCGCGTTCATGCTCGTGCGCCACACAGGTTCGCCGCTGAGGTCAGCTCAGCAAACTAACACCACGCGCTATGACAAAGGGCTGCCGATCCGCTCTTTTGCGGACGTGACAATCAGCACGTACTGCCCAGGACTGCGCATCCGCCCCATCTCAACCGACGAGCGAGAGGGGTGGAAGGTTGCCATGCGGGGTAAAGTGATATCACTTAGATAGGCCCTGGATGGCCTTGGGCGGGCGGGAGCCGTACGGGCTTCCGCCGCACGAAAACGGGGGGACCCATGCCGGAACACGACTCCACTCCCAGCGACTCCACTCCCAGCGACTCCACTCCCAGCGACTCCGATCACAGCGGCTCGACTCCCAGCGGCTCGAACCCCAGCGGCTCTGCCCCTCTCGCCGATGTGCCGCGGCTGCCCGATCCGCGCGTACGGGAGTTCACCGCGCACAGCATCGACGGCGGACTCGCGCTGCTGTTCGGGCTGGTCGGGCTGCTGCTCGGCGTGGGTATGATCGCGGCCGCCGCGGCGGTCTTCACCGGCGGCGCCAAGGCCGCGCTGATCGTTGCCGGCATCCTGATCGGCCTCGCCGCGTTCCTGGCGATGTGCGGGCTGAACACGGTGGCGCCCGGCGAGGCGCGGGTCGTCCAGCTCTTCGGGCGGTACCGGGGGACGATCCGCCAGGACGGGCTGCGCTGGGTGAACCCCTTCACCTCCCGTACGGCGATATCAACCCGGGTGCGCAACCACGAGACCGCCGTCCTCAAGGTCAACGACGCCTACGGCAACCCGATCGAACTCGCCGCGGTCGTGGTCTGGAGGGTCGAGGACACCGCGCAGGCCTCCTTCGAGGTCGACGACTTCCTGGAGTTCGTCGCCACGCAGACCGAGGCGGCCGTACGGCACATCGCGATCGAGTACCCCTACGACGCCCACGAGGCGGACGGTCTCTCGCTGCGCGGCAACGCCGAGGAGATCACCGAGAAGCTCGCCGTCGAACTCCACGCGCGTGTGGAGGCCGCCGGGGTCTCGATCATCGAGTCGCGCTTCACGCATCTCGCGTACGCTCCCGAGATCGCCTCCGCGATGCTCCAGCGCCAGCAGGCGGGCGCGGTGGTCGCGGCGCGGCGGGAGATCGTGGACGGAGCGGTGGGGATGGTCGAGGCGGCGCTCGCGCGGATCGCCGAGAGGGACATCGTGGAGCTGGACCCCGAGCGGAAGGCGGCGATGGTGTCGAACCTGTTGGTGGTGTTGTGCGGTGACCGGGCTCCGCAGCCCGTCCTGAACACGGGGTCCCTCTACCAGTGACGGATCCCTCCGAAGAGTCGGCCCCCCGGCGTCGGCCGCAGCAGCGCAAGCAGGTTCTGCTGCGGCTGGATCCGCTGGTCCATGAGGCGCTGGCGCGGTGGGCGGGGGACGAGCTGCGCTCGGCCAACGCGCAGATCGAGTATCTGTTGCGGCGGGCGCTCACGGAGGCGGGGCGGTTGCCGGGTGGGGCGGGGCCGATTCCCCGGCGGGGGCGACCGGCCGCTTCCGCGACGGGGGAACCGGAGGAGTAGGCACCACCTCCGCCCCCCACCCACCCCCGGACGGGTTTGCCGTCCGCGGGTGGGTGGGGGTTGATCGCGCAGTTCCCCGCGCCCCTGAAATGCGTGGTGACGGAACCGTGACAATCGGCTGTGACCTGCGCGGACGTGGGGCTCGGCATGATCTATTCTCGGTGTGTATACGTGCGGTGTATACGCCGTATGTAGAGTGCTCCGCATGTCCATCGGTCACACCCTCCTAGGACTCCTGGAGTCCGGGCCCCGTCACGGTTACGACCTGAAGCGGGCCTTCGACGAGAAGTTCGGTCACGACCGGCCGCTGCACTACGGCCAGGTCTACTCGACGATGTCGCGGCTGCTCAAGCACGGCCTCGTCGAGGTCGACGGAATTGAGGCGGGCGGCGGCCCGGAGCGGAAGCGGTACGCGATCACCGACGCCGGGATCACCGACGTACAGCAGTGGCTCGCGACGCCGGAGAAGCCCGAGCCGTATCTCCAGTCGACCCTCTACACAAAGGTCGTTCTCGCGCTGCTCACCCACCGGGACGCGTCCGAGATCCTCGACACACAGCGGTCCGAGCACCTGCGCATGATGCGCATCCTGACGGATCGCAAGCGCAAGGGCGACCTCGCCGACCAGCTGATCTGCGACCACGCCCTCTTCCACCTGGAGGCCGACCTGCGGTGGCTCGAGCTCACCGCCGCGCGCCTCGACAAACTCGCCGAGGCGGTAACCCGATGACCCCCGCAGGCTCCCTGCTCGCGGCCCACGACCTGCGCAAGGCGTACGGCCCCACCAACGCCCTCGACGGCGCCGAGTTCTCCATCCACCCGGGCGAAGTCGTCGCCGTGATGGGCCCCTCCGGCTCCGGCAAGTCGACCCTGCTGCACTGCCTGGCCGGCATCGTGACACCGGACTCCGGCTCGATCGTCTACAACGGCCAGGAGATGGCGACCATGAACGACGCCCAGCGCAGTGCGCTGCGGCGCAGCGAGTTCGGGTTCGTGTTCCAGTTCGGCCAGCTCGTGCCGGAGTTGACCTGCGTCGAGAACGTCGCGCTCCCGCTGCGGCTCAACGGGACCGGGCGCAAGGAGGCCGAACGGGCCGCCCTGTCGTGGATGCAACGGCTGGAGGTCGACGACCTCGCGGCGAAGCGACCCGGTGAGGTGTCCGGCGGTCAGGGGCAGCGGGTCGCCGTCGCCCGATCGCTCGTCACCAGTCCCCGGGTGCTGTTCGCCGACGAACCGACCGGCGCGCTGGACTCCCTCAACGGCGAGCGCGTGATGGAGCTGCTCACGGAGGCGGCCCGCTCGACCAACGCGGCGGTCGTGCTGGTGACGCACGAGGCACGCGTGGCCGCCTACTCGGACCGCGAGATCGTCGTACGGGACGGCAAGTCCAAGGACATGGAGCGCATCGTATGAGCATGCGTCAGTGGTCCAAAGATCTCGCCATGGGGGTCCGGTTCGCCTTCTCCGGCGGACGCGAAGGGTGGGTCCGGGCACTGCTGACAGCGGTCGGTGTCGGACTCGGCGTGGCACTGCTGCTGCTGACGACGGCGATACCGAACGCGCTGGCCGCGCGCGACCATCGCAGCAGCTCCCGGGACGACTTCACGTACAGCGGGAAGAAGCTGCCGAAGGCGGACGACACGCTCGTCATCGGCCGCTCCGACACGACGTTCCGCGAAAAGGACGTACGCGGCCGGCTCCTGGAGGCCGAGGGCCCGCAGGCCCCGCTGCCGCCGGGCGTCGGGAAGTTCCCCGCGAAGGGCGACATGGTCGTCTCACCCGCGCTCGACAGGCTGCTCAAGTCCGACGGCGGCAAGCTGCTGCGCGACCGCCTGCCCTACCGGGTCACCGGCACCATCGGGCAGTCCGGTCTCATCGGACCCGCCGAACTCGCCTACTACGCGGGCGTCGACGGGCTGGCGAGCCAACTGGCCAACGGCGGCGTCGAGCGCATCGACTATTTCGGACCCTCCCCCGGGAGCGCGCCGGACAAGTTGGACCCGGTGCTGCTCCTGCTCGTCCTGATGGTCTTCATCGTGCTGCTGATGCCGGTCGGCGTGTTCATCGCGGCGGCCGTGCGCTTCGGCGGCGAGCGCCGGGACCGCCGGCTCGCGGCGCTGCGGCTGGTCGGCGCGGACGGACGGATGGTGCGCCGGATCGCGGGCGGCGAGGCGCTCGCCGGAGCGCTGCTCGGGCTCGTCCTCGGCACCGGCTTCTTCCTGGCCGGGCGTCAGCTGGCGACCCTGCTGGTCGTGCGCGACATCAGCATGTTCCCGAGCGACCTCAACCCCTCGCCCGCGCTGGCCGTGCTCGTCGCTCTCGCCGTGCCGGCCGCGGCCGTCCTGGTGACGCTGTTCGCGCTGCGCGGGGTCGTCATCGAACCGCTCGGTGTGGTCCGCACGGCGAAGCCGCCGCGGCGCCGGCTGTGGTGGCGGCTGCTGCTGCCGCTGGGCGGCCTCGGGCTGCTGTACCCGATGATCGGCCAGGGCAACGACAACGGGAACTTCAACCAGTGGCTGGTGATCGGTGGCACGGTGCTGCTGCTCGTCGGCGTCACCGCGCTGCTGCCGTGGGTCGTCGAGGCCGTCGTGGCCCGGCTGAACTCCGGCTCGGTCTCCTGGCAACTGGCCGTACGCAGGCTACAGTTGAGCAGCGGTACGGCCGCCCGCATGGTCAACGGCATCGCCGTCGCGGTGGCCGGGGCGATCGCGCTGCAGATGCTGTTCGCCGGGGTCGACGGCGACTACACCAAGCAGACCGCCAACGACGTGACCCGGGCTCAGATGGAGATCTCCCTGCACCGCGACGTCCAGCTGGGCGAGGCCGGCCGACAGCTCGCGCGGACCGAGGGCGTGCGCCGTGCGTCGGCCCTCTCGCTGTCCTCGGTCGGCGACCGGCCGAAGAATCCGGACACCGAGCTGGAAGTTGCCGCCGGCAGCTGCGCGGAACTGCGCGAGGTGGCACGCCTGGCCTCCTGCAAGGACGGCGACGCCTTCTGGATCCGCGGCGGCGAGTACGACAACAAGACGAAGAAGCTCATCGAACCGGGCAGCACCCTCTACTTCGATCCGTCGTACGACGAGACGCCGACCCACTCGGCGGCCTGGAAGGTGCCCGCCGACCTGAAGACCGCGGAACCCCGCGAGGATCCGACCGGTTACGCGCGCGGCGGACTGCTGGTCACTTCGGGCGCGCTGCCCGCGAACGCGGCGGACGGCCTGAGCCAGAAGGTGTTCGTCACCCTCGACCCGTCGGTGCCGGACGCCGGCGACTACGCGCGCAACACCGCCGCCCGGCTCGATCCGCTGGCGGACGTGTTCACCCTGGCGGCCAGCAAGCAGTCGCAGCAGTTCCGGTCCATCCGCACCGGGCTGTTCGTCGGCGCCACCTGCGTCCTCCTGCTGATCGGCGCGAGTCTGCTGGTGTCGCAGCTGGAACAGTTGCGCGAGCGCAAGAAGCTGCTGTCGGCGCTGGTCGCCTTCGGCACCCGGCGGCGCACGCTGAGCCTGTCGGTGCTGTGGCAGACGGCGATCCCGATCGGGCTGGGGATGGCGCTGGCATCGGTGGTGGGCCTGACCCTGGGCGCGGTGCTGCTGAAGATGACCAACACTTCGGTCCGCCTGGACTGGGTGAGCGTGCTGTCCATGTCCGGCATCGGCGCCGGCGTGGTCCTGCTGGTCACCCTGTTCAGTCTGCCGCCGCTGCTGCGGCTGATGCGGCCGGACGGACTGCGCACCGAGTGACGGGCCCATGGACCGGGACGCTCAGGCGTCCCGGTCCAACACCCGTACCGGCAACGGCCGCAGCGCTTCTCGGAGCGCTGCGGCCAGTTCTTCGTACTCGCCGCCGCGCGCGGCCCCGGCGCGCATCGCCAGCGCGATCCGGCGGGTCGGCGCCGGGTCCGCGAAGTAGCCGGTGCGGAGCTGGTTGCTGCGGGTCGTCTCGACCCTGACAGCCGTACGCGGCAGCAGGGTCACGCCGAGCCCGCCGGCCACGAGCTGCACCAGGGTGGACAGTCCGGCGGCCGTGGTGGTGACGGGGGCGTCCGCACGCCCGGCCTCCCGGCAGATGTCGAGAGCCTGGTCGCGCAGACAGTGCCCCTCGTCGAGCAGCAGGAGGTTGAGCTCGCGCAGCGCTTCACGGGGTATTCCCTCCCGGCCGCCGAGCGAGTGGTCCAGTGGGGTCACGAGCACGAAGTCCTCGTCGAACAGCGGGAGTTCGAGGACACCGGGCACTCCGAGCGGCACGGCGAGCAGAAGCAGGTCGAGCCGTCCGATCGCGAGGCCCTCCAGCAGGTTGGCCGTCTGCTCCTCGTGGACCTGGAGGTCGAGGTCCGGGTAGCGGTCGTGGACCAGGTTGAGGACGGTGGGCAGGAGGTAGGGCGCGACGGTGGGGATGACGCCGAGGCGCAGCGCCCCGGTGAACGGCGCCCGTACCGCCTCCGCCTCCTCCATGAGCGCGCCGACCTCGTCCAGTACCGCCTTCGCGCGTACGGCGAGGCGCTCGCCGGCGGGTGAGAGCAGCACCTTGCGGGTCGTACGCTCCAGGAGGGTCACGCCGAGCGTCTCCTCCAGGACGGAGACCGCGCCCGACAGTGCGGGCTGGCTCATGCCGATCGCGGCGGCCGCGTCACGGAAGTGCAGGTGTTCGGCCACGGCGGCGAAGGCGCGCAGCTGGGCGAGGCTGGGCTGACGACGCCCGTTCCCCTTGGAACTCATGGCCCCCTTGCCGCTCATGGGGCCCTTGGAGCTTGCGTTGCCCAGCGGGCTGGCCATGGCCGTACCTCTTACTCATAGTCACTGATAGCTGCAGTCGATCAACACGACCGAGTGTAGCTATTTCCGTAATCAATGCAGCTTGTGCCAGCATCAGGAGCGTCCAACCCCCGGGAAACGCCCTCAAAAGGGGCTCTTCCCTGCTGCAAGGAGAGCGCGTGCTCACTGTCGGTGACAAGTTCCCCGAGTTCGATCTGACCGCCTGTGTCTCGCTGGAGAAGGGCGAGGAGTTCCAGCAGATCAACCACAAGACCTACGAGGGTCAGTGGAAGGTGATCTTCGCATGGCCCAAGGACTTCACCTTCGTGTGCCCGACCGAGATCGCGGCGTTCGGCAAGCTGAACGACGAGTTCGCCGACCGTGACGCCCAGGTGCTCGGCTTCTCCGGCGACTCCGAGTTCGTGCACCACGCCTGGCGCAAGGACCACGACGACCTGCGTGACCTGCCCTTCCCGATGATGGCCGACTCGAAGCACGAGCTCATGCGGGACCTCGGCATCGAGGGCGAGGACGGCTTCGCCAAGCGTGCGGTGTTCATCGTCGACCAGAACAACGAGATCCAGTTCTCCATGGTGACCGCCGGTTCCGTCGGCCGTAACCCCAAGGAGGTCCTCCGGGTTCTCGACGCGCTCCAGACGGACGAGCTCTGCCCCTGCAACTGGACCAAGGGCGAGAACACCCTCGACCCGGTGGCGCTCCTGGCGGGTGAGTAACCCTCCATGGCCCTCGACGAACTGAAGTCCGCCGTACCGGACTACGCGAAGGACCTGCGTCTCAACCTCGGCTCGGTCATCGGCAACTCCGACCTTCCGCAGCAGCAGCTGTGGGGGACGGTGCTGGCGTGCGCGATCGCGGCGCGGTCGCCGCGGGTGCTGCGGGAGCTGGCGCCCCAGGCGAAGGCTCAGCTGTCGCCGGAGGCGTACACCGCGGCCAAGTCGGCCGCCGCGATCATGGCGATGAACAACGTCTTCTACCGCACGCGGCATCTGCTGTCGGACCCGGAGTACGGGACCCTGCGGGCCGGTCTTCGGATGAACGTCATCGGCAACCCCGGTGTCGAGAAGGTCGACTTCGAGCTGTGGTCGCTGGCGGTGTCCGCGGTGAACGGCTGCGGTCAGTGCCTTGACTCCCATGAGCAGGTGCTCCGCAAGGCGGGCGTCGATCGGGAGACGATCCAGGAGGCGTTCAAGATCGCTTCTGTGATCCAGGCGGTCGCCACGACCCTGGACGCCGAAGCGGTCCTCGCGGAGTAACCTCCGCCTCTTCACTCGGGCCCCGTTCACCCTGGTCGGGTGGGCGGGGCCTCGCCTTTCTCGCCCCCGTCGGCCTGAACGGCCTCGTCCTCAAACGCCGGACGGGCTGAAGGGTGCGGGACGCGCTGCCGTCTCTAGGGGCGCGGGGAACTGCGCGACCAGCCCCCACCCGCCCGTAGACGAAGAACCCACCCGGGCTCCGGGGCGCAGCTCCGCCCGCAGGCAAGGAACGCGTCCGGGGTGAGGTGGAATCCTTACGGCGATGGGGGGCGTACCGGGGCCACGTCCATCGCCGTGGCGCCCCGCGGCTCCGGCGCGTGGCGGAGTGCCGGCTCGCGGGAGTGTGAACGCAGATACCCCACCACCGTGTTGGTGACCGCCACCAACGGCACCGCCACCACAGCCCCACCGATCCCGGCGACCAGCCCACCCGCCGCGACGGACAGCACGACCGCCAGCGGATGCACCCGCACAGCCCGCCCCAGAATGAAGGGCTGGAGGATGTGGCCCTCGATCTGCTGGACCGCGAGCACGACGGCCAGCGTCATCAGCGCGGTGAACACACCCTGCGTCACCACCGCGACCACCACCGCCAACGCCCCCGACACCACCGCGCCGACCAGCGGAATGAACGCGAAAAGGAAGATGAAGACGGCGAGGGGCACGGCCATGGGGACGTCGAGGAAGTAGATGCCGAGGCCGATGAAGATCGCGTCGATCAGAGCCACTATCACCGTGCCGCGGACATACGCCGTCAGGGTCCGCCACGCACGGGGCCCGGCTCCCGCCACCCCCGGCCGCGCCGCCGCCGGCACCAGTTTCAGCGTCCACTCCCAGATGCGCTTGCCGTCGTAGAGGAGGAAGAGCGTCGAGAACATCGTCAGGAGGATGCCGGTCAGCGCTTCCACTATGACCGTCACGCCCTCCAGGCCCGCCGACGTGATCTGGTCCGTGTTCGCGCCGATCGCTTCCCGCAGGTTCTTGGCGATCTCGTTGATCTGCTTGTCCGTCACATGGAACGGGCTGGTGAGGAGCCACTTGCGCAACTCGTCGATGCCGTCCTGGATCTGGTTGGAGAGGTTGTCGATGTTCTCCTGGACCTGCCAGACCACGAACCAGCCGACCAGCCCCATGATGACGAAGCCGAGGATCGCGGTGAGCGCGGTGGCGAGACCTCTGGGAAATCCCAGTCGCTTCAGGCGCGCCACGGTGGGCTGGAGGAGCGCGGTGATGAGCAGCGCGGCGACGAAGGCCAGTACGACCAGTTGTACGGCGCTGATCACTCGCATCAACACCCAGACGGTGCCCGCGAGAACGAGCAGTCGCCAGCCGGCCTCGGCCGCGACCCGTACACCCCACGGCACGGCCGTGACGGGATCGGGCCGAGCGCCCGTCCCCGGTCCATGAGTGTCATGGGCGTCATGAGTGTGCGGAGGGGCGGGCCCGGGTTCGGATGCGAATTCGGGTTCCCGGTCGGGAGTGGGCTCGGGGGCGGCATCGGGAGCCGCATCGGAAGGGGGTGCGGAGGGATGCGTGTCCGCCTTTGTCGCCGCCGTCGTCGTCAAGCTGCGCGGCGAGCGGTCGTCGGTCTCATCGCTCAGGTCGCTCAAGTCGCTCAGGTCGAGCGAGCCCCCCGACTCCCTCTCCACCTCGGCGCGGCGCTTGTCCAACCGCTCACCCAGCTCGGTCAGTCCGGCGCCGAGCCGGCCCAGCAACCCTGGCACTCGCGACATGATCCGTCCTTCTCCCCCGCTTCTCCCCACCACTCCCCCCTGGAGTCGTCGGTTCCGTTCCGACCGTACATGGCCGAAGCCCCTCCCCCTAGGACGGGGAGGGGCTTCGAAAGGTTGAGCGGCCGGAGCGGCGTCGGCTCAGTAGTTGCCGTGGGCCTGCCAGTACGACCAGGCGCCACAGGGGCTGCCGTAGCGTTCGTTCATGTAGTTGAGGCCCCACTTGATCTGCGTGACCGGGTTGGTCGCCCAGTCGGCACCGACGGACGCCATCTTGCTGCCGGGCAGCGACTGGACGAGACCGTAGGCGCCGGAAGAGGGGTTCTGGGCCCGGTAGTTCCAGGTGGACTCGTGGTCCACGATGTTACTGAAGCACTGGAACTGGCCGCTGGGGATGATCTGGCGCGCGAGCGCCTGGACCTCGGCGACGGTGTACGACGCCTGCGGGGCCAGACTGACGGGGCCTCGGGCCGCGGACCGGCTGGCGGCCTCCGCGGCAGCCTTGCGCTCCTTGGCTTCCTTCTCGGCCTTCGCCGCGGCCTTCTGCTTGGCGACCGCGTCCTGGGCCGCCTGCTTGCGGGCGGCTTCCTCCGCGTCCTTCTTGGCGCTCGCGTCCGCGGCGACGGCCTGTGCGTCGGCCTGCTGCGTCAGGGACGCGGTCTGCACCTGGGCCTGCTGGCCCGCAGGTATGTCCGCGAGGAGGGTCGAGTCACTCGCCGTCGCCTCAGCGTCGATAGACGGCTGGCCAGTGCTGCCCGAGGCAACACCACTCACGGCGCCGACAGCGGTGACCGCGGTGGCCGAGGCCACTGCGAGTCCCCGGACCGAAATCCGGCTCACACGGTTTCCTTCCAGCATCGCCCGTTTAGGTGACCCGCGCGGACGCAATCGTGCCCCTGAACGCTGGCCTCCCAACTGCGGGGTCACGGGAGGCACGGGCCCGGTGGGCAACTCCCTTGACGGGAGCGCCGCGTGGTGCTCGGGCGGCATACGACGACTCTATGGAGTTCTGGTTGTTCCTGAGGTGCGGTACCGCTGGGGGTACACGTGTGTCGTATGCGGGGCCTGACAGGAGTGAGACTCTGCCGTAACCCGACGCCGCGAGGCAATTCCCCGTTGAGTGTGAAAGCTCACACCCCGTTTGCCCCGGGAATTTTACGGAAACAAGCGCGCACGAAGACGCCGCCCGGCTAGGCTCTTGGCCTTTCACCGGGCGGCGTCAACTACCCTGCATCCACCACGTTTTGACCAACCGGGCCAAGTGGTGCCAGATGGATTCAGGTGGCCCCAGATGGAGTCAGATGCATCCAGGCGGGTCAGATCTGTCCGTCCTCCAGCATTTCGGTCACAAGCGCCGCGATCTGGGACCTCTCGGAGCGGTTCAGCGTCACGTGCGCGAAGAGCGGATGACCCTTCAGCTTCTCGACGACGGCGACCACACCGTCGTACCGACCGACGCGCAGATTGTCCCGCTGTGCCACGTCATGAGTGAGAACCACCCGCGAGTTGGCGCCGATGCGGGACAGAACGGTCAGCAGCACGTTCCGTTCCAGTGACTGGGCCTCGTCCACGATCACGAAGGCGTCGTGCAGGGAGCGGCCACGGATGTGCGTGAGCGGCAGGACCTCCAGCATGCCGCGCGCCGTGACCTCCTCGATGACCTCGCGCGAGGTGACCGCCGACAGCGTGTCGAAGACCGCCTGCGCCCAGGGGCTCATCTTCTCGGACTCGGAGCCGGGCAGATAGCCGAGCTCCTGCCCGCCCACCGCGTACAGCGGCCGGAAGACCATCACCTTCTGGTGCTGACGCCGCTCGAGCACGGCCTCCAGCCCCGCGCAGAGCGCGAGCGCGGACTTGCCGGTGCCGGCCCGGCCGCCCATCGACACGATCCCGATGTCCGGGTCGAGCAGCAGGTCGAGCGCGATGCGCTGCTCGGCGCTGCGGCCCTTGATGCCGAAGGCCTCCCGATCGCCGCGCACCAGCCGGACGTTGCCCTCGGAGGTGACACGGCCGAGGGCCTTGCCACGCTCCGACTGGATCGTCAGACCGGTGTGCACCGGCAGGTCGGCCGCTTCGGGGACGTACGCGTGTCCCTCCTCGAAGAGGATGTCCACCTGCTCGCCGGACAGGGTCAGTTCGGACATTCCGGTCCAGCCGGAGGAGCCCGTGATGGCCAGTTCCGCGCGGTACTCCTCGGCGAGGAGCCCGACGGACGAGGCCTTGATCCTGAGCGGCAGGTCCTTCGATACGACGGTGACGTCGTACCCCTCGGCCTGCAGGTTGCGGGCGACCGCGAGGATGCGGGAGTCGTTGTCCCCCAGGCGGTACCCGCTGGGCAGGACGCTGGGGTCCGAGTGGTTGAGCTCGACGCGTACGGTCCCGCCGAGGTCCCCGATCGGAATGGGGGAGTCGAGGCGGCCGTGCCGCACCCGGAACTCGTCGAGCAGGCGAAGGGCCTGCCGGGCGAAGTAGCCGAGTTCCGGATGGTGCCTCTTGGCCTCCAGTTCCGTCACCACGACGATCGGAAGCACGACCTCGTGCTCGTCGAAGCGGCTCAGGGCGTTCGGGTCGGCCAGCAGGACGCTGGTGTCGAGAACATAGGTGCGCCGGTCTGGCTTGTGGCGCTTTGCGCTGGTCACCACGGAAGGACGTACCCCCTCGGATGAGGTCGGGGAGCGACGGAGAGGAGCTGGACCGGTCCTGGCCGCATTGCGCGGGCCGGAGACCGGCCCTCCGTCTCGTCCGTACTGACCGCACGGTCGGGCTGGTGCAAAGGGCCTCCCGGGCGGACGGCCCCGTGCCGTCCGCTGAGATACGACACCCGTGGTTCGGGCGTCGACCTGCATGGCTTATGCCCTCGAACATGCGCGGCCATGCAAAAGCATGTGACCACGCGTTCGTTAACTCCGGATGACGCGCACCCCTCGCACCCCCCTGGGTCAGCCTCCGTAACGGCGATGTCGCGCCGCGTAGTCACGCAGGGCACGCAGGAAGTCGACCTTGCGGAACGCCGGCCAGAAGACTTCGCAGAAGTAGTACTCCGAGTGGGCGGTCTGCCAGAGCATGAATCCGGACAGCCGCTGCTCGCCGCTGGTACGGATCACCAGGTCCGGGTCGGGCTGGGCACTCGTATAGAGGTGCTTGCCGATGAGGTCGATGTCCACGGACTCGGCGACGTCCTCGATCGAGGAGCCCTTGTCGGCGGCGTCGAGAAGCATGGAGCGCACGGCGTCGGCGATCTCCTGGCGGCCGCCGTAGCCGATGGCGACGTTGACGAGTATTCCGTCGACCTGCGCGGTGGCCTCCTCGGCCTCCTTCAGCGCGGTCTGCATCTGCGAGGGCAGGATGTCCGGCGTGCCCACGTGGTGCACGCGCCAGCGGCCGTCGGCGGCGAGGGTGCGTACGACGCCCTCAACGATGCCGAGCAGCGGGACGAGCTCGTCCTCGGGACGGTCGAAGTTGTCCGTCGACAGCAGCCAGAGGGTGACGACCTCGACATCGGTCTCCGAGCACCAGCCGAGGAACTCCTCGATCTTGTCGGCGCCCGCGCGGTGCCCCTGGGCGGCCGTGCTGCCCGCCGCCTTCGCCCAGCGCCGGTTGCCGTCCATGATGACCCCGATGTGCTTGGGCACCTGGTCGTGGTCGAGGTGGCCCTCCACCCTGCGCGTGTAGAACCTGAGCAGCAGCCGGCGCAGGTTGTCCCGCAGGTTCACGTGTTGTCAGCCCCTCCGTGCGGATCGGACGGGCGCGGCAGAGCGGCCTCGCTCAGCGCAACCCCTGTCCATATGACGGTCCCCGGGGGCGAAGCCTACCCCCGCGAAACCAACGCCCTTCCAAGGGCCTGTCCGGTCGATCACGGTGGAGGAAAGCAGCGGCGCCTTGTCGATACCGGTGAGCGGGGTGTGGTGCGTGCGGCTGCAAGGCGGAGGAGGGCGTCGACGCGATGGGGGTCCCCCCGCTCGAGCGAAGCCGCGAGTGGGGGAGTCGGCAACCGACGACAACGCCACAGATGTGCGCCCGTAGCGGAGCGGCTGATGTCACCGCCACCCCGCGTCTCCGCCGTGATCGACCGGACAGGCCCTTGGGGTGTCGTGGTCCGACAAGAGGCCGGGGTGGGCGGCGCTGAGTTACCAGGGCCGGTCCCCGAGGTCAGGGGGGCGCACGGGGGCGCAGGCGGAGACGTCGGCGGGGTGGCGCGTGAGGGCACAAAAAACGGGCCGGTCCGTGGGGGGGAGACGGACCGGCCCGAGGGGGGGTTTCCACCATAACCCTTCGCAAGTGATGCTGCGTGCATCGGCGTGCCACAACTACTCTCCGAAACCGGCCGACGACGCCACGATGGCTGCGGAACCTCTCATTCAGGGCATGATCATGGCCGAATCGCAGCGGATTCAAAGGGAATGAAGAGGTAAACGGAGAGTTCTGGAGGATTTGCGAACAACTGGGTCTTCCGCGCCGGCTCGCCCCCACGTACTCCGGGAGAGTGACGCACGTCGGTGTCGCCCGCTTGACGGCGCCGCTAACTTCGCACCCATGGCCACGCTCACCACCCCGGGAATCCCCGCACCGGTGCCGCTCGAAGTCGCCGTATCGGCCCACGCCCGACGCCGTGGGCTGCTCGGGCGTGACGGGATCGACGGGGCCCTGCTGCTCTCGCCGGCCGGCGCGGTGCACACCCTGGGGATGCGGTTCGCGATCGACGTCGCCTATCTGGACCGGAAGTACCGCGTCCTCGCGGTGCGGACGATGAAGCCGGGGCGCGTGGGACGCCCCCGCCCACGCTCCCGCCACATCCTGGAGGCGGAGGCCGGGACGATGGAGCGATGGGGTGTGCGGCGCGGGGCGCAGGTCACGGTGCACGACCGGTGACGCCACACCAGGCAGGGGGCGCAGCACCGCGCAGCCCCTCCATTGCGCGGCGCCACACGCGCAGATTTGCTCACGCGAATTACCTTGGTCTGAACTTACGTGAGGCGCACACCCCGGGCGACCCACCCCCGATAACGATGTGGAAACCCCGTGGAGAAGTCCGTCATACGGACGGACATCTCAGCCCTGAAAGGACGCATCAGGGTGTTTTCGGTCAATCGGTTCCCGGACGCTCCAGCGGACAGGATCTGACCTCATTCCCTCCTACCTTCGCCGCATGACCCTGAAGATCACATGGGACGAGGCGAGCGCGCGGCGAACGGAGCGCCAGTTCCTGGCCTTTCCGGCGAGGGCCGGGACTCCGGTCGCCGACATCGTCGGCGCGATGCTCGGCGCGCACGCACAAGTCCTGTCGGCGGCCGAGGTGTCGGTGGGCGTACGCGCCGACGGAGTCACACGGGCAGAGGTGCGCGCCGCGCTCTGGGAGGACCGGTCGCTGGTGAAGACATACGGCCCGCGCGGCACCGTACATCTACTCCCCACCGCGGAACTCCCGCTCTGGACGGCCGCGTTGACCGCGATCCCGTCCGGCCGGAGCCCGTTCGCGCCGGCCGTCCAGCTCACCGAGGAGCAGGCGGACGAGGTCGTGGCGGCGATCGGGGACGCCCTGGAGGGCGCCCGGCTGACCGTCGACGAGTTGAGCGACGAGGTGGTGGCTCGCACCGGGCCCTGGGCCGGGGACCTGGTGATGCCCGCGTTCCAGGGCATGTGGCCGCGCTGGCGGCAGGTCATGCACCGGGCGGGTCAGCGTGGCGCGCTGTGTTTCGCCCCGAACCGGGGCCGCAAGGTGACGTACACCCGGCCCCCGCGCTTCGAGCCGCTCCCCGCCGACGAGGGGCTCACCCTGCTCGTACGGCGCTATCTGCGCGCGTACGGACCCGCGACGCCGGGGAACTTCGCCAAGTGGGCGGCGGCGCCGCGCGGTTGGGCCACGGAACTCTTCGCCTCGCTGGCGGGTACGGGGGTCATCGAAGAGGTCGACTTCGAGGGCCCGGCCTGGGTCGTGGCGGGCGACACGGAGTTCCCCGGGACACCGGTGCGCGGGGTGCGACTGCTTCCTTACTTCGACGCGTACGCCATCGCCGCACAGCCCCGCGAGACGCTCTTCCCCGGGCCGGCCTACGCACGTGCCCTCGCGGGCGGCCAGGCCGGGAACTTCCCCGTCCTGCTCGTCGACGGTGTGGTGGCCGGGGTCTGGCACCAGCGGCGCCGGGGACGGCGTACGACGGTCACCGTGGAGCCGCTGGAACGGCTGCCGGCGGCGCGGGAACGGGAGCTGGCGGAGCAGGTGGAGCGGGTGGGCGACATCCTGGAGGCGAGGGCGGAGTTGGTGGTGGGGGCGGTGACGGCGGGACCACATGCCTGAGTGCCTGGGTGCCTGGTGCCTGGGTGCTGAGCCCTCACGCCCTACGCACGCCGCCGGGTCCTGCGCGCCTCGATCAGGAAACGGGCGCTGTGGGCGACGAACGGACCCTTCGCCTCGATCCGCTCGTGCAGCGTACGCAACTCGGTCCCGTACCGGTCCACGGTGAAGCCGGGGACCATCCAGATCACCTTGAGCAGGAAGTGGACGACGGCACCGATGTCGTGGAACTCCATGCGCAGCCGCTCCGCGCGCAGATCGACGACGTCGAACCCGGCGGCCTCGGCGGCGGCACGGGCGCGGTCCGGGTGCCGGCCGTTCCTGACGTCCTCCGGCTGCGGGCCGAGGAAGTGCTCGACGAGTTCGAACACGCTCGCCGGGCCGACCTGTTGGGAGAAGTACGTACCGCCGGGGCGCAGGACGCGCGCGATCTCGGACCAGTACGTCGTGACCGGGTGCCGGCTGGTGACCAGGTCGAAGGCGGCGTCCGCGAAGGGCAGCGGGGCGTCCTCCGGACAGGCGACGACCACGGCGCCGCGCGGGTGGAGCAGGGCGGTGGCCTTCGCGACGTTCGGCGGCCAGCCCTCGGTGGCGACGGTGAGCGGGGGCAGGGCCGGGGCGGAGGCCAGCACCTCGCCGCCACCGGTCTGGATGTCGAGCGCGGCGGACGCGTGCGCGAGCCGCTCCCCCATCACCCGCGCGTAGCCCCACGAGGGCCGCTCCTCGGTGGCACGGCCCTCGAACCAGGAGAAGTCCCAGCCCTCGACGGGCGCGGCCACGGCCTCGTCGACTAGGGCTTCGAAGGTGCGGGTGGTGGTCATGGGGAGATCTTCTCAACGGGGCGGTGGGGAGGCGAGGTGTTTTCCTTCGGGGCCTCGTCGGTGCGGGTGCAGGTGCGGGAAGGCCAGCCTGTAGACCGTCTCGACGCTCCGAGCGTCGAGGATGCCCTCGACGGTCAGGCAGTGCCGCGCCAGGGCCACCGAGCTGTCGTCGGCCTGGTTGCGGAGGCCGGACGGGGCGTGCCGCACGGCCCACAGGTCCATGAGCAGCACGCTGAACGCGGCGAGCGGCGCGGCGGCAGGGCCCTGTCTGTGGGCCCAGCGCGCGGCGATCTGCCCGCCGACGCCGGGCACGTGCTCGATGCCCGTCCAGTACGGGTCGGACGCCGCGTACAGGACGTGGCGGACGTGGCTGTGGATGAGGGCGCCGCTGCAGAGCAGGCAGGGCTCGAGGGTGGTGTAGAGGCGGTGGTTCTCGTAGCGGCCGCCCGCGGGCAGCTGGGCGAGGGCGTTGATCTCGGCGTGGGCGATCGCGGTGCCGGCCAACTGGCCGGGCGGGGCGGTGGATTCCTGGCTGCGGTTTCGTCCCGTGGCGACGGGCCGCCCCGCCCCGTCGAGGAGGACCGCGCCGATGGGACGGCTACCGGCGCGAAGGGCCTCCCAGGCGAGCTCGAAGGGCAGCTGCCAGGGGGCGGGGAGGACGGGGCCGGTCACCGGTTCACTCCTCGTGGAGTACGAGCAGGGTGTGCTCGTCGTCGCCGTGGCGGACGGTCCCTTGGCTCTGGAAGCCGTGGCGTTCCAGGAGGTGTATGGACGCGGTGTTGCCCGTGAAGGGATCGGCGTACAGGGGGCGGTTCTTCTCCAGCTCGAGGAAGCGTGCCAGGGCCTTGGTACCGATCCCCCGGCCCCAGTACGGGCGGCCCAGCCAGTAGCCGATGAAGCGGCGCTCGCCCTCCCACCAGGAGACGAGGTTCCCTGCCGGCTCACCGTCCACGGTGACCGTCCGCACGAGGACGGTGTCGTCGCCGAGGACCCTGGTCCTCCAGTGCGCCATGAACGCCTCCCGCGGCCGAGGCGTGAACCTCGACCGCCGGGCCGCCTCGGGATCGTGCTCGTAAGCAAGGAAGCTGTCGAGGTCGGCTTCGACCACGTCCCTCAGTCGTACGTCGTCATCGCTCATGCCGACGAGTGTGGCAGCGGGTACTGACAACGACCGGCCTACGTGATGAGCAGCCGTACCTCCTCGGCCGCGAACCGTACGAAGCCCTCGGGGTCCGGTTCGTCGGCGGTGGGCTGGAGGACCACGGTGTCGGCGCCGGCCTCCGCGAGGCGCTGTACGGCCTTGGCGACCGCGCCCGCGTCCCCGGCGACGCCGTGCTCCGGCAGCGGATCCTCACCGTTCGCCTCGATCTCGGCGCGCAGCCGGGCCGCCGCGTCCGGTCCGGTGGCCGTGTGGAGGTAGACGACCACCCGATGGTGGTCGGTCCGGCCCGCCGACTCCCGCCCCTCGTCGATGAGTCGGCGCGCCCGCCGTACCCCTTCCGGCGCGGTGGCCGCGGTGAGGACGGTGCCGTCGGCAGCCGCCCCGGAGAGCCGGAGCGAACGCGGCCCGGTGGCGCCCGCGAGCACCTCCGGTGCCCCTGTCGGCGGCCAGTCGAGGGCGACGCCGTCCAGCCTCACATACCGGCCGTCCGTACTGACCCGCTCGCCCCGCAGCAACGCGCGCAGCGCGTCGAGGTGCTCGCGCAGCAGCGTCACGGGCGACTCCGCACGCGCCCCGACCTGCCCCATCCAGTCCTGTACGCCGTGGCCGACGCCCACGATCGCGCGCCCCGGGAACATCCGGTGCAGCGTGGCGGCCTCCATCGCGGTGACGGCGACGTTCCGCAGCGGGACGGGCAGCAGTCCCACGCCGACCCGGACCCGTTCGGTCCAGGCGAGGGCGGCCGCCGCGGCCGAGATACCCCCTTCGAGGAAGCAGTCCTCCCACAGCCACAGCTCCTCCAGACCCGCCTCGTCCGCCGCTCGCGCGACGGCACGCAGCCGTTCGGGGGGCAGTTGGGGCCGGAACACAGCACCGAGAACAGTCATGGAGCCTTCCTACCGATGCCCCGGCGCGCGGACAACACCTTTATGCGTCGGTGGTACCGGGGTCGGGATCGGTGACAGTGACGGTGACGGTGGTCGTGGCGGCGCTGTCGCATTCGTACCGCAGGAGTACGACCCCGTTGCCGAAGGCCCGTGACTGGATGAGCCTCAGACCGGTCGGGGTGCCCGACTCCGGGAACAGTGGTTTGCCGCGGCCGATGATGACCGGATGCACGTACACCCGGAACTCGTCGACCAGGTCGTGCCGCAGGAACGCGGCGGCGAGGTCGGCGCCGCCGAGGCCGAGGTCCCCGCCGGGCTGTTCCTTGAGCACCCTGACCTCGTCCGGTACGACGTCCCGGACGATCGTGGTGTTCCAGTCGGCCCGCTCCAGCGTCCGCGAGTACACGAACTTGGGGATGTCCCGCCAGATCCCCGCGAACTCGACCGTCTCAGCCGTACTGTCCGGGCTGTCCGGATCCTGGTCGGCCGTCGGCCAGAACCCGGCCATCAGCTCGTGCGTCACCCGCCCTTCCAGCAGGCCGCCGAGCTTCCCGATCTCCTCGTTGAAGTGGCGGTGCAGCTCCGCGTCGACGCGGTGCCAGTCGATCTCGCGGTTCGGTCCCTCGATGAATCCGTCCAGGGACACCGACATCATCAGGACGATCCTTCTCATCGCATCCTCGCCGGGGTCGTTGCCGGGGTCGTTGCCGGGCCATTCCGGGAGCATGGTGACAGGAGGCTCAGCCAGTCGGCCAGGCCGCGCCGGACCGTGTCGCCCCCTCCGGAATGCAGCGGCGCCGCGGCGGCCACTCCGTGGCCGATCCCTTGCCCGGCGGGTCCGGCACCGACGACCAAGGAGAGGGCACGGGAGCCGCCCCGGCCCCGCAGTAGCGATCAGCGTCTCTCACGGCCGCTCGGGCCGCCCTTGGGACATGAGCCAATTGGGCATCCCGTCTCAGGAATTCGTCGATGTGTATCGCATACGTCCAGGTCAGAGGCCTCACGTCAGCAACCCCCTGAGACTGAAAAGACACTTACCCCTCCCAGGGCCTTTTTCGGCCCTGGGGCCGTGCCTGGTTATCCACAGGGGGGTGGGTGGCGGGCGGGAGTGCGGGAGAGTTGGGGGGTGCGAGAGTTGCGGGATGTGGCCCGGGCAGGGCTGTTGCTGACGTCGTGGGCGGTGGGGGAAGGGTGGTCTCGTCCCTCTCTCTTCCGCCGCCTGAAGGAGGAGGGGTGGACGGGGCTCGGGCAGGGTGTCTGGGCGGAGCCGGGGGCAAGGACGGACTTTCGGATACGGCTCAGAGCGGCGCAGCTGACCACACCGGAGCTCGTGGTGAGCCATCGGGCGGCGGCTTGGTTGTGGCGGATCGAACTCCTACGGGTGGAGGCGGAGTTCACCGATCCGGAGGGGGTTCGGAAGCGGACGGGGGTGCGGGTACACCGCAGCGCGTTGCCGGCCGAGGACGTGGTCGAGCGGGGTGGGCTGCGGATCACGAGCGTCGACCGCACCTTGGCCGACCTGCTCCTGTCCGGGCCCCGGGACGAGGCTCTGGTGGCCGTTGACTCCGCGCTCGCCCGCCGCACGGTCACGGCGGGCGAACAGCGAGTCCGTCGGGTGCCGCTCACCCGGCTCGACGCAGTCGCCGCCGCCCTCGGGCAGCGGTCGCGCGGCGCTACCCGGGCCCGCGGCTGGCTGACGCTCGCCGACCCGGCGAGCGGGTCACCGGCGGAGACAGTGGCCCGGCTGCGGATGCACGACGCCGGGCTGCACCCGGAGACACAGGCCGAGGTCGTCACCTTGGCCGGACGTGTCCTGCGCCCCGACTTCCTGCTCCGGGCACAGGGCGTCGCCGTCGAGATCGAGGGGTACGCATACCACGGCCGCCGCGAGGACCACCGCCGGGACGTCGCCCGTTTCAACGACCTCCAGCAGTGCCCCGAAGTCCGGATCGCCCTGCGATTCACCGCCGAGGAGGTGTTCCGCTCGCCGGGGACGGTGATCGCCACGATTCGGCGGGCGGTGGGGAGCGGGGGTGCGGGAGGTGGTGCGCCTCGCCTGCCTTGAAGTCGCGGACGAGGGTACGGACTGCGCCCCGTGTCATCGCGTGAGCAGGCTCGGCGTCATGGCGTGGGCGGGGGTCCGCGCCACGCCACTCCTCGCCTTGCCCCCTCTCGGCGCCGGGAGGCCCTGCGAGTGCTCGGTTGTCTTGTACGGGACCTGCGAGGGCGATCGGGAAAGCGCGGGAGACGAGAGGCTACGCGGATGTGGGCGGTGCTGCCGTGCAACGATGCTGTGGCGGAGCCGTAGCGTGCGGCTCGGCGCGGTCAGCCGCAGGGCGCGTCCGGGGCGGCCGTCGGGGCGATGCGGAGCCGGGAGATGGGGAACTTGAGGGCGTGGCCGGAGGCCGGGAACTTCTTGGTGCCGAGCTCCCAGAGGACGACTGTGCCGCCGGAGTCGCCGCCAGCACGGCTCTCCTTCCAGGCCTCATCCGTTACCTGTCGACGATAGCCTCGCGACACCGCGACGAGGCCCGCTCCAATCGCCACCAGCAAGCAGCATTCAGGCCTCGTGGGGTGCGGTGGCCGCTCCAGGATCGTCCCCCTTGTCTTCACACGCCTTCTCGAAGAGTTGGCAGTCCGTCCGCGGGCCCTTGATGCTCACGACCGCGACGACACAGTGGTCGAACCTGGTCAACCGGTCAGCCCTGTTCGCTCTCGCTCGTGGACGCGCCCCTCGGGAACGTCACCTCCACCCGGCGGTTCTTCCTCCGGCCCTGCTCCGAGGTGTTGTCCGCGATCGGGTAGTCCTCGCTGTAGCCGCGCACCTCGAAGGTGACGTCCGTCGAGCCGAGCGCCGCCGCCAGTTCGTCGTGGACGATCTCCGCGCGCTTCTTGGAGAGGACCAGGCCGTGGGCGTACGAGCCGAGGTTGTCGGTGAACCCGAACACCCTGACCGTCGTCGCCTTCTGGTTCTTGATCTCGTCCGCGATCGCCTGGATACGGGAACGGGCGTCGGGGTTCAGCTTCGAACTGTCCTTGGGGAACAGCACCTCGGCCTGCAACGCGAACGTCACGTCCGAGTTGGTGTCTTCGCGGCGTTCCTCGCCGCCGAGGTCTTCCACGACCGACTTGATGTCCAACACCTTGGCCGGCGCGAGCGTGGCGCCGTCGGCGAGCTTCAGGCCGGGGCTGGTGGGGTCGACGGTGGGGGGTGGAGAGGTGGTAACGCTGCCCGGCGGGGCACTGGGATCGGTGCCGTCGGCTTGCGCCGGGCCACCGGTGAGGCTCAGCGCGGCCAGTACGGCGAGGGCCGTGAGCGTGGTCGCTGCGCTGCGGGGTGGGAGGGCCATGGTCACTCGCCGTCGGAGATCTGGATGGAGGCGGGGGGCATGGAGCCGACTTGGAAGTCCACATTGGTGGTGTCGGCGGGTGGGGCTGGGAACTGGGCGAACCAGTCGGCGGTCGCGCCCGGGCGGACGCCGCCGGTGAACTTCGTGCACAGACAGCGCCCCGAGGTGTCCCTGAGGATGAAGTACTTCTTCTTGCCCTTCTGGTCGATCAGGCTGGCGCCGGCGATGGAGCCGCCGTTCCTGGCCAACTCGCTCTCGTCGCCGAGCCACTCCGCCGCGACCCACAGGGCACTCGTGTTGTTCGTAACTGTCCCCTCAACGGTCACAAAGCCTCCCCCGTCACGCTTCGCGGAGCTGACCGTGAGCACCAGGCCGCTCTCGCCCCTGACCTCGGCGAGCGGGGCGGTGGTGGACTCAGGGGCCTTCGATTGCGTCGCTCCGCCGGTGCTGTTCGTCGCGGAGGATGACGAGGACGAAGACCCCTTGTCGGACTTTCCACTGCCTCCCCCTCCGCAGCCGGCCACCGTGAGGAATAGCCCAGTCGTGATCGCCACCGTGCTCAGCGCCCTGCGGCCCTTCATGGTGTGCCGAAAGTCCATCGGTACGGCTTCCTCTCACTCGGCCAGATGCACAGAGAACAGCACGGACGCATCCGGAAGATCACCCGGATCGAAATCTCCGGGGTCGATGTTCAGGGTCTCGCCGTCACACTTCAGCTCGACGGGCTTCTTGGGATCCGCGGCCGGATCGAAATCGCAGCGCGGCTGGATGACGGCGACGGCGTGGGCGGTCGCGTGCTTGGCCTCCGTGCCGGGAATGATCGACCTGCCGACCGTGTAGTTGGTCTGGATGCTGGCCTGGTAGCCGGGATACCCGTTCCTCATGCCGAGTTGCAGGCGGCCTTGAAGGGTCGAATCGTTCTCGGCGGCCAACTGCTGAGCCGCCGCGTCGGCCCCCGCGCCCTCCGGCCTCTGCACGCCGTCGAGCCAATCCAGCCAGTTGTCGTCCGTGCCGATGGCGGCCCCCAGGTGGTCCATCAACTCGTCCCGGGCGCTCTGTGCCGCCGCCAACGCCGCAGCGTCCGCCGCGGATTGAGCTCCATTCCGGGCGGACGCTGCTTGGGCGAAGGCGAAGCAGGCGAAGGCGGCGAAGAGCAGAATCCCTGTCAGCCAGATGTAGATGGGAAGGGTCTGCCCCCGGTCGCCCCGCAGGTGTACGGCGGTCAGCCGCCGATGACGTTGTTGACCGCGGTCCCGATCGCTCCCGAGATCGTGCCGGCCAGATTCAGACCCCTGATCATCACGAAGATCCCGGCAATGAGGATCATCAAGCCCGCATACTCCACGAACCCGGCGCCCGCATCCCGCTCCCGCCCCCGCACCCGGTCGGAGACCGCACGCACCCAGGTTTCCACCCGAACCGTCGCCCTCAGCTTCCAGTACTTCGTCACCATGGCCCCTGTCCTCCCACCCGACGCCACCACTACCGACCCGAGCACCGTACGTGAGACCGTGCCTACTCCGGGTGGGCCCAGGGGCCCAACTTCGCCTCGGTGGAGTCATCGGCTCCACCCCTCGCGTGCCGTGCCCAGCCAGTGGGCGATCGCTTCGCTGCGCGAGGAACTGTGCAGCTTTGCGAAGATGCGGTTGATGTGGTTCTTGACGGTCTTCTCGCTGATGAAGCAGGCGGCGGCGATCTGCCGATTGCTCATGCCGGACGCGATGAGATCCATGACCTCCACCTCCCTTGAACTCAGGCCGAAGTTGAGCCGATTGGGCACGCGGCGATGGAGCCTCGCCGCGAAGCCGGACCGGGCCTTTGACGACTGTGCCACAAGCGGTTGCATATGCGAAGAGGAATCGTTCGGTTCGTACGAAACACCGAGTGAATCCGGGACAGTCGCCCTCGCGTGCCGTATCTCCCGTACGGCGGAGATCAGTTCGGCGGCCGTGAACTCGCCGTGGACGAGATAGCCGACCGCGCCCCGGCGCAACGCCTCGGCCACGACCTCGGGTTCGCGGCTGTAGGTCAGCATCATCACGGGGGCGAGCAGGGAGAGGGCGGGAAGGGCCGTCAGCCCGTCCGTGCCGGGCATGCGGACGTCGAGGAGGATGACGTCCGGGCGCAGTCGGGTGGCGGCCTCGATGGCCTCTTCGCCGTCGGCCGCCTTCGCGACCACTTCGAGGTCCGGGTGGCCGTCGAGCAGCGCGGCCAGGCCGGCCCGTACGACGGGGTTGTCGTCGGCCACGAGTATGCGGAGGTTCGGGCCGGGAAGTGCCTGTTCAGGCATGTGCGGCCTCCTCTTGGTGGGTGGGGGGAGGGTGGGGGACGGCGGAGGAGTGCGGGAGGGTCAGGTGGATCTCCGCGCCTCCTTGCGGGGAGCGGTTCAGATCGATGCGGCCGCCCAGCGACGCGGCTCGCTCCGCCATGCCGAGCAGACCGAAGTGGCCGGATCTGGTCAGGTCGTCGAGGGCGACGGACGGGGGCAGACCGACTCCGTCGTCCCGTACGCGCAGTGCGCACTCGGCTTGCGACACCTCGAGTTCCACCGTCACCCGCGTCGCGTCCGCGTGGCGGTACGCGTTCTCCAGCGCCTCGGACACGATCGCCAGGACGTGGTGGGCGGTGGCGTACGGGAGGACCGGGGGCTCGCCCCGGTGGTGGAGGGTCGTGGGGAGGTGGGTGCGGGACTCGAAGGCCCGGACCCGAGTGTCGAGTTCGGACAGGACGTCCGTGTTCGCGCTCGTGAGGTCCGTGTGGCGGCGCAGGTCGGAGAGGAGGTCGCGGGACTCCGCGGCCGCCCGGCGGGCCGCGCCCGCGACGATCGTCGCCTGCTGTCCCAGGGTGCGCGGGTCCGCGTCTCCGGCGGCGGCCGAGGTGGCGAGGGCCTCGGCAGCCAGGGCCAGTCCGTGCAGGGTCTTGGCGACCGAGTCGTGCATCTCGCGGGCCAGTCGCGCCCGTTCGGACTCCACCGCCTCGGCGACGGCCAGGCGGGAGTTCGCCTCCGACAGCGCCTGGCTCGCCGTACCGAAGCGGAACATCAGGTTGCGCAGGGTGACGCCGATGATGCCGGCGCCGACGCAGAAGCCCGCGATGAGCAGGGTGCTGGCGCCGGCTCCCGGGTGGTGTTGCCAGGCCCTGTACACCGTCACCAGGACGATCAGCTGGAGGCCGGTGAAGATGCCCGAGCCGCGCCAGCCGTACAGCAGGCCTGCCAGAAGTGGGGTGCAGACCGTCGCGTACGCGAGGGGGGAGGCGGGGGACGCCGTCAGAAGCAGGACCGCGCCGAAGGTCAGGTCCACGGCCATGAGGCCGGGGTGCGCGAGGAGGCGGGGGCCGAACCGGTCCCAGTCCCTGAGCATGGCGTACGAGCCCATGACGCCGAGGACGGCGGCGGCCAGGACCGTGTAGCGGGGTGGGCCGTTCACGGCGTTGGTCATCGCGAAGGGGGCGCCGATGGCGATCGCGGCGAGGCGGACTCCGAAGGCCTGGCGGCACAGGGCCTGGAGGGCGTTGAGCTGGAGGCGGACGCTTCCGGGGGCCGGGGCGTCGTCGGCCAGGTAGCCGTCCTCGGTACTCGCGAGGTGCCGCCGCGCCCACAGGCGGGTCAGCCACGGTGGCGGCTGCGACAGCCGCAGCGAGAGAGTGGACAGCGTCCAGAGCGGTGACGGGCGCGGCATGGGTGTACGGCGGCTGTTCATCAGCGGCCCAGGATCGAGCCGAAGTTCGTGCCCGACCCCAGGAACATGCCCGTGGCGATCAGGATCATCGTCGCCGGGAGCATGAAGACGAGGGTCACCATCGTCGCCTTGGGGATGGTCTTGGCGGCGCGGCGGCGGGCGTTCTGGGCGTCCGTGCGGCGCATGTCCGTGGCGAGTTGGATGAGGGTCTCGGCGATGGGGGAACCGAGCTCCTCGCCCTGCTGCAGCGCCGAGACGAACTGGGCGACCTGCTCGGAGGAGTTGCGTTTGCGCAGTTCGTCGAAGGCCTGGCGGCGGCTGACGCCCATGTCCATCTGGCGCAGGGTGATGCGCAGTTCGTCCGCCCAGGGGCCCTCGTACTTCTCCGCGACCCGGTCCAGTGCCTGGCGGAAGCCGAGGCCCGCCGAGACCACGACCGCGAGGACGTCGAGGAAGTCGGGGAGGGTGCGGTCGATGACCTCCTTGCGTTCGCGGACGGCCTGCCAGATGAGGGCGTCGGCCGCGACGAGCCCGAAGGTCAGGGTGAGGACGGCGAACAGGAGTTGGCCGTTGGAGAGGAAGACGAGGCCCAGTACGACGCCGAAGATGCCGTACACCGTGCGGCGGGCGGCGTAGCGGTTGAGGGTCAGACCGCCGGGGTTGCCCGCCATGTCGATGCGGCGGCGTTTGGCGTCGACGCGGCGGGGGCCCATCAGGCGCAGCACCGTGGGTGCGAAGCGCATGCCGAGGCGGTCCACGGCGGACTCCGCCGTGGAGACGCGGGTTCCGCCGACCTCCAGGGCGAGCGCGAGGTCGCTCGGGAGTTTGGCGTCGGCGCGGATCATGCGGATGCCCAGCAGGGCGCCCGCGACGGCCCCGGCCGTCAGGAGGGCGAGCAGCAGTGCGAGCAACGTGACCCCTCCTCTCTCAGACTTCGATCTTGCCGAGGCGGCGGATGACGAAGAAGCCGACGGTGTAGAGGCCGAGCGAGATCAGGACGAGGGCCTGGCCGAGGCCGGAGCCGGTGACGCGGGCGAGGGCGCCCTCGTTCGAGGAGTTGATCAGGAGCAGCGAGCCCAGGCCGAGCATCGGGACCGTGAAGGCGGTGGCGTTGACCTCGGAGAGCATGGTGCGGACCTCGCGGCGGGTCTCTTTGCGGTCCTCGAGGGTGTGGGTGAGGTTACGCAGGGAGCTGACGACCGAGCCGCCCGCCTTGTTGGCGAGGACCAGGGTCGTGACGAGGACGATCAGCTCACGGGAGGGGAGGCGTTCGGAGAGTTCACCGAGGGCGTCGTCGATGGTACGGCCCAGCATCAACTGGTCGGCCACGTGCGCGAGTTCTTCCCCCGCGGGGGCTTCGAGTTCCTCCGCCGCCATCGCCAGTGCCGTCCGCAGGGCCAGGCCCGCGGCGGTGGCGTTGGCCAGCAGGCGTGCCACGTCAGGCAGTTGGCCGATGAAGGCCTCGATGCGTTTCTGGCGCTGCCAGTTGAGGAAGACGACCGCGCTCCACACGCCCACGAGGGCGGCGATCGGACCGAAGAAGGGGGCCAGCACCGACGCGGCGATCAGCCACAGCGCGACGACGACGGCGGTGACGTACGTGGCGAACTCCCCCGCCGTCACGTCCAGGCCCGTCGCCGACAGGCGCAGATGGATGGTGCGGCCGAGTCGGGTGCGGCGCAGTCGGCGGTCGACCGCGGCGAAACGGCGTACGCGGCCGGCCGCGGTGCGCAGCGGGCCGCCGCCGGAGAGGCGGTCGACGAGGGCCTGACGCTGGGCACGGCCCGAGGCGTACATGTGGACGCCCGCGACGGCGAGGGTGCCGCACAGGACCGTCGCACCGAGGGCGAGCAGGGCGGGGTCGTTCATGGCTCACACCTCCAGAAAGGGTTCACGATCCGCACAGGATTCACCGTCCTCATCCGATGGCCCGCCTCGTGTCGAGTACGTCGAGGACCTCGCCCACGCCGAACGCGGGCGGCAGCGGTTCGTTGGCGACGTACAGCTTCTCGGCGACCTGGCGCGGCACCGGAAGGTGCTCGAAACGGCCGTGTACGACGCGGTCGGGTCCTGCGGGGCGGGGGACGAAGCGGGTGACGGGGACGACGCGGAACTGTTCGCGGCCGTGCGAGACGACCAGGGCTATCTCGGTGACCTTGCGTGAGCCGTCGGCGTGGCGGGTGAGCTGGACGACGACGTCCACGGCCGAGTTGATCTGGTCCTTCAGCGCCTCGAAGGGGATCTGGACCTCGGACATCGAACCAAGGGTCTGGAGCCTCATGAGGGCGTCCTCGGCGGAGTTCGCGTGGACGGTGGCCAGGGACCCGTCGTGACCGGTCGACATGGCCTGGAGCATGTCGAGGGTCTCGCCGCCGCGGACCTCACCGACGATGATGCGGTCGGGGCGCATACGCAGGGAGTTGCGGACGAGGTCGCGGATGGTGATGTGGCCCTTGCCCTCGACGTTCGGGGGCCGGGACTCCAGCCGGATGACGTGTTCCTGCTGGAGCTGGAGTTCGGCCGAGTCCTCGATGGTGATGATGCGCTCGCGGGACGGGATCAGTCCGGAGAGGGCGTTGAGCAGGGTCGTCTTGCCGCTGCCGGTGCCGCCGCTGACGATGACGTTGAAGCGGGCCCGCACGAAGGCCGCGAGCAGCATCAGCATCTGCTCGTCGAGCGAGCCGAGGTCGATGAGTTCGGGCAGGGTGTACGCGCGGGGGAAGCGGCGGATGGTGAGGGTGGGGCCGGTGAGGGCGAGCGGCGGGATGATGACGTTGACGCGCTCGCCGGTGGGGAGCCGGGCGTCGACCATGGGGTTGGACTCGTCGACGCGGCGGTTGACCGTGGAGACGATGCGCTCGATGGTCTGCATCAGCTGGTCGTGGGAGGCGAAACGGAGAGGGAGCTGTTCAACCCGTCCCGCGCGCTCCACGAAGATGGAGTCCGGCCCGTTGACCATGATCTCGGTGATCGACGCGTCGGCGAGCAGCGGTTCCAGGACGCCGAGGCCGAGGGCCTCGTCGACGACCCGCCGGATCAGCTGGGAGCGCTCGGCGGAGGACAGGACCGGGCCCTCACGGCTGATGATGTGGCCGAGCACGCGCTCCAGACGTACCCGCCGTTCGGCTGCCGCCAGGCTCGACATCTCCGCGAGGTCGATCTCCTCGAGGAGCTTGGCTCGGTAGACGGCGACGAGGTGTCCGTCCTCGCGGGCGGGGCCCGACTCGTCGGGGGTGGAGAGTCGGCTGCGCAGACTCATGGGTTCAGCTCCTCCCGGTCATTCGTCGGTTGTCCGTTTCCGGTTCAGTTGTCGGTGGGCATGGTGGCGTGGCGGGTGACGGTGTAGGGGCCGAAGAGGGGGATGACGCCGGGGACCGTGACCTGGACTGTGGCGGTGGTGACGTCGGTGTCTTGAGCGGGCGGTGGCACGTTCGGGTTGAGCCAGCCGCTCACGGCGGCCTGCCCGGCCGCCGTGCCGTCGCCGCCCTGCGAGGCGACCCGTGCCGCCGCCCGCGCCCCCGTCCCCGCCTGGTTGATCCCGTACCCGATGAGGCCGAGCTGGATGGCGGCCATCCCGATGACGAGCAGGATGGGCAGGAACCCGGCGAACTCCAGCATGGAGACGCCCCGGTCGCCGCGGAGCCGACGCTTCAGCCACCGCAGGGACCTCATCCGTTGTCCCCCTCCAGCGCGGCGCCCGCCTTCCCCTGCACGTGGAACCCGGCGTCGAAGCCGGGGAAGAAGAGCGGCACGTCGACCTTCACGGTGGCCTGCATCACCGAGCCCGCCCGGCCGCAGCTGATCTTGGCACCGTTCCAGGCGCCCGGCAGATGCTTGCTCCCGGCCGTCTGGCACGCCCCGGGTACGTCACCGTTGACCGCGTACGCCGCCGTCGCCGCCCGTGCCGCCTCGTCCGCCGCGTTCCCGGCCAGCGAGTACGAGTAGCCGTACAGCACGCACTGCCAGAGGATCGTCATCACGACGAGCAGGATGGGGAACATGCCGGCGAATTCGAGGGTGACCGCGCCCCGGTCACCGCCCTTGCGCCGCAGGGCCAGCGCGCCCCGGTCCGAGGAGGTCTTGCGGCGCCTGCCCCCGCCCCCGCCGGTCTCCTGGGCGACCACCAGTCCCAGTTCCGCCGCCAGCGCCCACAGCGCCCCTTTGACCGTGGAGCGGGCGTCCAGGTCCTGGAGGCGGCCGGCGTCGACGACGGACTGGAGTTCCTTGAAGGCGGCGGGGACGGGGGTGCGGGCGACCTTGGTACCGGTGACGCGTTCGACGAGGGAGGGCTGGATCTCCGTACCGCGTGCGAAGCGGTTGACGACCGTGGTCGTCTCCTCCGCCTTGCGGATCTGGAGGCGGTCCCACATGCGGACCATGCGTTTGGCGGCACGGACCGCGACGACGTCGGGGGTGACGAGGAGGAGGGCCCGGTCGGCCATCTCGACGGCCGCCGCGGTCGCGGAGTTCATCTGGGCGCCGCAGTCGACGACCACGACGTCGTGGCGGGAGCGCAGGGCGGACAGGACCTGGCGGGTGACCCGGTCGGTGACCTCCTCGCCGCGTTCGCCCTCGGCCGGGGCCAGCAGCAGGCCCACTCCGCTGTCGTGGGTGTAGACGGCGTCCTGGAGGACGCGGGGGTTGATGTCGCTGATTCCGGCGAGGTCAGCGATCGACCTGCGGAACTGGACGTCCAGGTACGAGGCCACGTCCCCGGACTGGAGGTCGAGGTCCACCAGCGCGACGCTGCGCCCCGACGCCTGTGCGGCGAGGGCGAGTTCGACGGCGGTGACCGTCGCGCCGACGCCGCCCTTCGCCCCAGTGACCGTGACGACGGTGCCGCCGGGGCCCGTGTACAGCTCGGGCGTGCCGCTGCCGAGGTGGCGGCGCATGCCGAGCGACCATCCGGCGGCGGCCTGGACGCGTTCGGCGAGGGCGTCGTAGCCCAGCGGGAGGCCGATGATGCCGCGGGCGCCGGAGTCCATGGCGGCGGTGAGGATACCGGTGCTGGTGTCGGCGGTGATGAAGACGACGCCGACCGCGGGGAAGCGCATCACCACGTCGCGGATCAGGTCCAACGCGGGGACGGGGCCTATGCGTTCGTGGACCAGGACCACTTCGGGCAGTTCGTCGAGGGACTCGGCGGCGAGCCGCGCCAGCGTGTCGAGGAGCGCCGTCGAGTCGGGGAGGGGCGGGGCGGGTTCGGCGTCGGCGAGCTGGCTCAGCAGGGTGGTGAGCGCGCGGGCCGAGTCGATGTCACCGACGGCCGGGAGGATACGGATGGTCATCGGCGCGTCCCCGTGATCGTCGGCCTCGTGGTCATCGACCTCATAGCCGTCGACCTCGTGGTCATCGACCCCGTAGCCGTCGACCTCGTACTCATCGACCTCGTGCGGGGCCATCGGCGCAGCCCCGTGGGGATGGACTTCATGCGCGGCCTCCTACTTGTCCTCGTCGAGGGTGTACGTACGGTCGCCGGGGGCGACGGTCGCGTCGGAGCCGCCCGCGACCAGGGCCAGGCGGACATGTTCGGCGAACGACTCGGCGAACGCGACGCGTTGGGCGTCGGCGGTGTCGAGCGCGAAGGTGATGGGGACGGCCTGGGTGGCGCTGTTGCGCCGGTCGGTGCTGGACTGGCCGGGGTCGAGGGCGGTGAGTTTGCCGACGTCGATGACGCGGGCGTTCGCCACGATGACCTTGGACTGGTCCTTCTGCTTGTCGTTCTCGGCCTTGAAGGTGGCGTAGATGTTGACCCGGGAGCCCGGGTCGATCTTCCCGGCCACGCCGGTCGCCGCGTCGATCATGATCGCGATCTCCTGCTGGCCCGCTTCCAGCGCGGGCCGGTCCACGATCATGTCGGTCTGGAGCAGGGAGCCCTTCTCCAGCTGGGTGACGGCGATCTTCCCGCGGATCTGGCCGAGGTTCGTGACCGCGGTGCTCGACAGCCAGCGCTTGGGCATCGAGACCTTCTGGAACTGGTCGGCGGACAGTTCCTTGTAGGGCGCGATGTCGCTCTTCAGGCGGTACGCCGCCACCTCCGGGCCGACCTTGGAGTTCACGTCGCGGATCACCGAGAGCACTCCGGCGAAGGCGCCGAGGGCGCACAGGACCGAGAGGACCAGCAGGATGACGCCGCGGCGCTGGCGTGAGTTCATGACGCGGACAACCTCGATCGTGGGGCGGGGACGGCGGGGTCGAGCGGTCGTGCCTGGTGTGGTTCGACGTGTCGATCAGCGTGTTGTCGATCAGCGTGTTGTTGTTGATCAGCGTGTTGTTCGGCCGTACGGACGTGGCTTATGTGCCGCCTCGGGGCAGAGCGCGTACTGGGGATGCTGCCCGCACAGTGGCCACCGGAAGCTCAGGAGGCGGGGGCAGCGGTGCGGCACAGAACCCGCAGCGGTCGCCGATGAGTTCGAGACCGCACCAGTGGCACTCCTCCCGGCGGACGGACGACACGAGCTGGTAGAGCACGGAGACGTCGTACAGACCGGCGGCGAACTCGGCGAGCTTGGTGGTGCCCCACCAGCGCGCCGACTCCTGGGGCAGCGGTACGGACGCGACGCCCTGCACACGCCAGGCGGGCGCGAGGGTCGCGGTGACCCAGTCGGAGGGCGGCTGACCCGCGGCGACGAGCAGCCGGGTGGCGAACTCGGGCCCGGTCAGCTCGTCCTGCCCGATCCGGGCCAGCTGCGGGCGCGGATGGGACAGTACGGCGAACTGGGCGCCCGGCACCCAGGACTTGGCGTGCGACTTCAGCGTCACCGGGACCCGGTCGAGCTTGGCGACCGAGCCGAGCAGGGCGCCGGCGTAGATGTAGTGGGCGAGCAGCCGGGCGGAGGAGGCGAGCACGCCCGGGCTGAAGTCGCAGACCGACAGCTGCCGCAACTGCTGGGCCAGTAAGGCCACTCCGAGCGGCGGCAGGTCGATGCCGAGCAGGGCGATGCGGTCGCTCTCCAGGACGGAGCGGACGGTGTGCAGCCGCCGGGTGACCGCGTCCTCGACCGAGGCCGGGTAGAGCGCGATGACGTATCCGTGCTGCTCGATGAGGGCGTGCATGCCCGTGAGGGAGCTTTCGAGACTGTCGAGGGGCTGGACCACGGCGGGTGGGGTCTGCCGGTCGTGCGGTGGGAGCACCAGATCGGGACTGGTGACGGCTATCGCGGTCGGCACGCTGCACACACCCCGTTCACTGTGGCGGGGTGGTCGACCACCGCCTCAGATGGCCCCTGTGACGTCCTCTTGCATCAGCACCATATCCACGGCATGGCCGCCTCAACACCGAATCTTCCAGATCAACTCACGGAAGGTACGGGCTTGATCAACGGAGAGTGAGACGAATATGCCACAAGTCGCCCACCCTGTGGGCCCATTGAAGGGTCCGATCACCCCCGCCGCCCGCCAGAGGTCTTGACAACCGAATTGGTCTGGACCAACTTGTACGCAGCAACGTCCGCCGGTGGCCACCGTTCCGCATCCCCTCTCCCCCCTCCCCTCACCGGAGGTCCCAGTGGACCGCGTCATACGTATGCCCCGACCGCCCCGACGGAGATGGGCGGGCGCCCTCGCCGCCGTCGTCACCGCCTCCGTCCTCTCCCTCACCGGCCTGGCCGGCCAGGCCCAGGCGGCGGACGTCAACAACGCCAAGAACGGCGGCTACGAGTCGGGCCTGAGCAACTGGACCTGTACGGCGGGCAGCGGTACGACCGTCTCCTCACCGGTGCACGGCGGCTCGGCCGCGCTCAAGGGCACGCCCGTCGGGCAGGACAACGCCCAGTGCACCCAGGCCGTCGCGGTCAAGCCCAACTCGACGTACACGCTGAGCGCGTGGCTGCAGGGCGGGTACGCCTATCTGGGCGTGACGGGCACCGGCACCACGGACGTCTCGACCTGGACCCCCGACTCCGCCTCCTGGAAGCAGCTCTCGACCACCTTCACCACGGGCGCGTCAACGACCTCGGTGACGGTGTACACGCACGGGTGGTACGGCCAGGCCTCGTACTACGCCGACGACCTCTCGGTCTTCGGCCCCGACGGCGGCGGAGGCGGCGACCCGGCCCCGACGGTCCCCGCGGCTCCGACGGGCCTGTCGGTTCCCTCCACGACGTCCTCCTCCGTCTCCCTCTCCTGGAACACGGTGTCGGGCGCGACGGGCTACAACGTCTACCAGGCCGGTACGAAGGTCCAGTCGACGACGGGAACATCGGCGACCGTCTCGTCCCTCGCGGCCTCCACCTCATACTCCTTCCAGGTCACGGCGACCAACGCGGCGGGCGAGTCGGCGAAGTCGACGGCGGTGACGGGCACGACGACCGCGTCCTCGGGCGGTGGCGGCGGCACCCTGCCCAAGCACGCGGTCACGGGCTACTGGCAGAACTTCAACAACGGCGCGACGGTCCAGAAGATCTCCGCCGTGCAGTCCCAGTACGACATCATCGCGGTGGCGTTCGCGGACGCGACGGGCACGCCGGGCGCGGTGACCTTCAACCTCGACTCGGCCGGGCTCGGCGGCTACACGGTCGACCAGTTCAAGGCGGACATCAAGGCGAAGCAGGCCGCGGGCAAGAAGGTCGTCATCTCCATCGGCGGCCAGAACGGCACCGTGTCGATCAGCGACTCCACGTCCGCGACGAACTTCGCGAACTCCGTCTACTCCCTGATGCAGACGTACGGCTTCGACGGCGTCGACATCGACCTGGAGAACGGCCTCAACGCGACGTACATGACCCAGGCCCTGCGGTCCCTCTCCTCCAAAGCGGGCTCGCCCCTGATCATCACCATGGCCCCGCAGACGATCGACATGCAGTCCACGTCGAACGCGTACTTCCAGACCGCCCTGAACATCAAGGACATCCTGACGGTCGTCAACATGCAGTACTACAACAGCGGTTCGATGCTGGGCTGCGACGGCAAGGTGTACAGCCAGGGCTCGGTCGACTTCCTCACGGCCCTCGCCTGCATCCAGCTCCAGGGCGGCCTGGCCCCCTCCCAGGTGGGCCTGGGCCTGCCGGCCTCGACGAGTGGCGCGGGCAGCGGTTACGTCTCGCCCTCCGTGGTGAACAACGCCCTGGACTGCCTGGCCAAGGGCACGAACTGCGGCTCCTTCAAGCCCTCAAAGACCTACCCGGACCTGCGCGGCGCGATGACCTGGTCGACGAACTGGGACGCGGCGGCGGGCAACGCCTGGTCGAACTCGGTGGGGGCGCACGTGCACGCGCTCGGCTAGAAAGGCGCCCTTCGGCCGGACACGGTGCCGGCCACCCCATGCAGGGGTGGCCGGCACTCGCCTGTCGGCGTTGCGTTTGATAATGCGCCGATGTGATGAATCCACCCGTGACGGATGACGAAGTGGTCGGGTTTGCGCTCGTAGCGGCGGTGCAGGCGCCGGCAGCCGGCGAGCCGGGCAAGGGTGCGTTCGACGGCCCAGGTGCGTGGAATTCCCGATGCCGCGGCGAGCGATGCGGGGGACGATGCCCCGCGGGCGTAACCATCGCCGCAGGTGGAAGTAGTCGTATCCCCTGTCCGCGTGCAGCTTGACCAGGCGTCGGCGTCGTCTCCGACGGCGTGAGCGAATCGGTGGGATGCCTTGCACGACCGATTGCGGGGCTTGCCGTCATGGATGCTGGCTGCGGATATTCCCAGCGAGATGGGCAGGCCGCGGCGATCGACGACGAGGTGGATCTTCGATCCGCTCTTGCCACGGTCAGGCGGATACGGTCCGGTCAGAGGCCCCCCCCTTGACCGCCCGGACGCTCACGGGGTCGATGGCGCACCGCGACCAGTCCAGCTCACCCTGGCTGCCGAGTTCGTCGAGGATCAGGCGATGCAACTTGGCCCACACTCGAGTCCGCGACCACTCGGCGCACCGGCGGAACGCGGTCACGCCCGATAGTCCGCCTGCGACCGCCACCTCGTGGTCGCGCCGGAGGCGGCGGCAGCACCCGCTGAAACAGCTCCGACAACCCGTTCCTCTTTCCAGGCGGGGAGGTCTGTCTGGCCGGGTTGCCGCTGGTTCGGTGAACTCCGCACGGTCTGCGACCACTTCATGGCTTCCACCGTGCCCCTGACTCGGGACGCGCAGAAGGGGCGGCCCTGACACCCCGGCCCGCCGGTACCGACCCCGACACCGCTACCGATGCCGTTCCGGGCGAGGCGGGTCACGTTACGTCGCGATGACCGATGCCCTCCTGAACCGGGGTGCCTAGTGTCATCTCGTCCCTGGTGGCAACGGATCGGAATCGGACCCGCATGCGTCTGCTCACGTACCTCGTCGGCTGCAGTGTCGACGGCTTCACCGCCGGTCCTGACGGACAGTGCGCCCCCTTCGGCTTCGACGGCGATCTCAAGGCCGCCGTTCTGGCCGAGTACCCCGAGACCGTCCCGGACCATGCCCGCAGGTCGCTGGGCGTCGTCAGCACGGCGAACAGATTGTTCGACACGGTCGTCATGGGGCGCGGCGTCTACGAATCCGCTCGGGCGGCCGGTGCCGACAGCCCGTATCCCTGGCTGCGGCAGTACGTGGTCTCCTCGTCCCTGAAACGGCCCGCGTCAGGCGTCGATGTCGTCGCCGAGGACCCGGCGGAGTTCGTCCGCGGGCTGAAGCGGCGGCCGGGCATGGGCGTCTGGCTGTGCGGCGGCCCGGTGCTGGCCGGGCGCTTGCTGCACGAGGTCGACAAGCTCGTGGTCCACCGCCACCCGGTGGTGTTCGGGGCCGGCGTTCCACTGTTCCACGCGGCATTCGACCCTGCCGCCTTCACGCTGACCGACTTCCGGGTCTTCGCCACCGGCGCGACTGTCACTACGTACACCAAGCAGTAGGAGAACACGTGTTGTTTCGCCCCACGACCGAGGCCGATCAAGAGCGTGTCGCAGCAGTCATCGTGGATGAACCGGTGGGCTGGATCGACGCCGACCGCTACCTGGACGAGTTGAAGCAGGGGATGTACCGGCCGGAGTGGACCTGGATCGCCGAGGACGACGGGCGGATCGTGGGCCGTTCCTTGTGGTGGGGACAGCAGGACAGCGCTCACCCCGTCGCCCTGGACTGTCTGCATGTCGACCCGACGCTCCCCGACCGCGCGGAGGTGGCGGCCGGGCTGCTGACCGCCGCGCTGCGGGCGTTCGCCGACGCCGGTGCGCCCAGAACTCCGCTGTACAACCTGACGCTGCCCGTCGGCTGGCGTGACACCCCGGCCGCGGTGGCCGCCGTGGAGTGGCGGCGCCGGGCCGCCGTGGCAGCAGGCCTCACGCACGAGGTGGAACGGCTACGCCTGCAATGGACGGCCGACGTCGGCCTCCCCGCGTCCAGGGGCCGGCTGACGTTCGCCCCCGCTTCGGACGAGGAGTTCCTCCGGCTGTTCCGTCGGATAGCCGTCGGCAGCCTGGACGACGAGACACGCAGGAACATCGCCGTCAAGGGCGCCGAAGCCACGGCCAGGGACGAGATGGACTTCTATCTCGGCTGCCCCGGTCGGCGCGAGTGGTGGCGCGTGGCCCACACCCCGGACGGGCAGGTCGCGGGCCTCGCCCTCCCCTCCGCGACACCGTATGCCCGCAACGTGGGCTACCTGGGCGTCGTCCCCGAGTTCCGCGGCCATGGGTACGTGGACGACCTCCTCACCGAGATCACCCTCATCCACGCGGAGTCCGGTGCCGAACTGATCACAGCCACCACGGACACCGGCAACGCCCCCATGGCCGCGGCCTTCGCCCGCGCCGGCTACCGGACTTCGGAGATCCGCATGCTGTATTCGGCGCCGGTGGCGTAGGGCGGAGAGACGGAGGCCCCCTCGCCCGGGGGAGACGGACGGTTGATGAAGGGCGGCAGCGGGCGCGCCGTATGAAGAGAGGAGAGCCGGTCTGATGCCGGTTTTCATCGAAGAGTTCACCTTGGCCGGGAGCGGCAGCGGTCCCTACGCGCTCACCACGGGCCCGGACAGGGCGCTGTGGTTCACGCTGGTTCACAGCGGGGGCATCGGGCGTCTCGTGCCCGGAGGGATACTCACGCACCATCAACTCGATCCGGACTGCGGGCCGACGATCATCGCTGTCGGGCCGGACGACGCCTTGTGGTTCACCGAGCACCGGGCGCACCGCATCGGCCGGATCACCCTCGACGGCAAGGTCGAGGAATTCACCGTGCCGACCGCGAAGTGCGGTCCGTTCGGAATCGCCGCCGGCCCGGACGGAGCGCTGTGGTTCACCGAGACCGCCGCCGACCGGATCGGCAGGATCACCACCGACGGCCGGGTGACCGAGTTCCAGCTGCCGGCTACGGGGAGCTACCCCTCCGCGATCACCGCAGGCGCCGACGACGGGATGTGGTTCACCTTGAACCAGGCCGACGCGATCGGGCGGATCGGCATGGACGGAGCCGTCACTCTGCACCCGTTGCCGACCAGGTCCGCCGCCCCGGTGGGCATCGCGGCCGGGCACGACGGGGCGGTCTGGTTCGTAGAGATCGGTGCAGGGCAGATCGGGCGGATCACTCCCGACGGCGGGATCACCGAGTTCCCGCTGCCCGACCGCACGTCCCGGCCGCATGCCATCACCACCGGCAGCGACGGCACGTTGTGGTTCACCGAGTGGGCCGGCAACCGGGTGGGCTCCCTCACCCCCGACGGCACTGTCACCGTGCACGACCTGCCGACCCCGGGCTCGGAGCCACACGGGATCGCTCTGGGCCCGGACGGAGCTCTGTGGACAGCGCTGGAAATCGGCGCACTCGCCCGCGTCGGCGTCCGTGTCCGCACGCAATGAAGCAATGAAGCAACGAAGCAACGAAGCAACGAAAGGGAACGCTCATGAAGTACGCACTCGTGATCTTCGAGACCGATGAGTCACGCCACCGGATCCGGACCGACCGGGCCGCTCACCGAGCGGCGTACGAGACCTGGATCGGCAAGATCGCGGCGGCAGGCAAACTGATCAGTGGCGATGCCCTGGACACCGAGTCGGCCTCCGCGACGACCGTGCGCAAGACCACCGAAGCAGCGCCCGCCACGGTGACCGACGGGCCCGCACACCCCGGCGAGGAGACCCTGGGCGGCTGGTTCGTCATCAACGTGGCCGACCGTGAGGAAGCCGTGGAACTCGCCAAGGGGCTCGGCACCTTGGAGACCATCGAGATCTGGCCGGTGCTCCAAGGCACCTGAGGACAGCCCGTTGCGGCATCGCCCCTCCCCGGACGTACAGTGTCGATCATGATGCTCGGTTGCTGGCGGGGGGCGGACGGTGCAGGGGCGCGCAGACGAACGACGGCACATCGAGCGGCTGCTCGCCAACTCTCGGCGCGGAGCGAGCAGTTCACTGCTGCTGCACGGCGAGGCCGGCATCGGCAAGACCACTCTCCTTGAGCATGCGGCCGCCCACGCGGACGGCATGCGCGTGCTGCGGGTCGAGGGCATCGAGTCGGAGATGGAGCTCGCTTTCGGAGGGCTCCATCAGCTCTTCCTGCCGGTGCTCGATCTACTCGACCGGCTGCCGGGACCGCAGGCCGGGGCTCTGCGCGCCGTCTTCGGCCTGAGCGACGAGCCCGTACGGGACCGTCTCACCCTGGGGCTCGCCACACTGTCGCTGCTGTCCGAGGCGGCCACGGACGACCCCCTGCTGTGCCTGGTCGACGACCTGCAATGGCTCGACCGGCCGTCCGGGGACGCGCTGACCTTTGCCGCCCGGCGGCTGCGGGACGAAGGCATCGTCGTGCTCTTCGCCACCCGCGGCACCTCGCCGGAGAGCGGATCGAAGGCGCTGCCGCGCGTACACGTCACCGGCATCGACCGGCGGTCGGCCGTGGCGCTCCTGCCCGGCCTCGCTCCCCCGGTCGCCGAGCACATCCTCGACCAGGCGCAGGGAAACCCGCTGGCGCTGCGGGAGTTGGCCGCCGCGCTGACCCCGGCGCAGCGCGCCGGACAGCTGGGGCCGCTGGCGCCGGCCGAGGCGCGGCCCGAGCTGCCCCATCAGCTCCAGGACGCGTTCGCACAGCAGATCCGCCGCCTTCCCGACGCGACCCAGCGCACTCTCGCGGTGGCCGCGGCCGACGACACCGGGAACCTTCCCACCGTGCTGGCAGCCGCGGGCCGGCTCGACGGGGAGGTCAGGGATCTAGAGCCCGCCGAGCGTGCCGGACTGGTCTTCGTCTCCGCGCAGAAACTGCGTTTCCGGCACCCCCTCATCCGGTTCGCCGCCTACCAACAGGCCCCGCTGGCCTGGCGGATCGCGGCGCACCGGGCGTTGGCGGCGGACCTGGACGGCGCCCAGCACGCGCACCGGCGCGCCTGGCACCTGGCCGCCGCGACGACCGGCCCGGACGAAGAGGTCGCCGCGGAGTTGGAACGGGTCGCCGAGTGGGCCGGAAACAGGCAGGCGATGGCGTCCGCGTCCGCGGCGTACGAGCGAGCCGCCCGCCTGACCGCCGATCCGCACCGGCACGCCCGCCGCCTGATCACCGCCGCGCAGAAGGCGAGCGAGGCCGGCCAGGACGAACGGTGCCGCGCTCTCACCGACCAGGTGCCACTGCCGTTGCGGGACCCAGGGATGGCGGCGGACTTCGCCCGTGTACGCTCCGTGGTCGAGCTCGGCTACGGCAGCCCCCGCCGAGCCGCCCGCATCCTGGCCGACTGCGCGGACACAATCTCGGCCGACCGCCCCGACAAGCTCGCGCCACTGCTGACCGACGCCATCCACGCGGCCTTCTGCGCGGGCGACGCACCCCTCATGGTGGAGATCGGCGTCCGCACACCCCATCTGCCGATCCTGGCCGTGCCCGCCCACCTCCTGGCGGGCGACCTGCCCGGCGCGCGCCGGGCCCTGGACACTCTCGTCCGGGCCGGACGCCTCGCCGACGCCGGGCTCATGGACCAGTTGGTGACCGCGATCTACTGCCACCTGATGGCCGATCACGCGACCGCGCACAGACTGGCCGCCGCGGCGGTCGCCCACTGCCGCGAGCAGGGTATCGGTGGATGGCTGCCCACCACGCTGCATCTGCGCGCCCAGGTGGAGCTGGCGCTCGGCCGGCTCGACGACGCGCACGCACACGCCACCGAAGCGCTCCGGCTGGCCGACGGCTACGACCTGGACCACCGAGCAGCCCATCTGCGCGCCCTGTTGGCGGTGCTGGCCGCCGTCCAAGGGGAGGAGGCGCAGACCCGGAAAATGGCCGAACAGGCACTGGAGTACACCCGCCCGCGCGAGGTCGGACGGGGCGCGGCGGAGGCGCTGTGGGCGCTGGGGCTGCTCGACCTCGCCCTCGGGCGGGCGCAGGACGCGCTGCGCCATCTGGAGGCGGCCCGGCAGGCGGCGGGCCACCCCTTCCTGGCCCGGCACCTGTTGCCGGATCTGATCGAGGCGGCCGTGCGCGCCGGACATCCGGAAGGGGCGCGGGCACCCGCGGACCAGCTGATGACATGGGCGGCCGACCTCGGACAGCTCCACTTCACGGCCCAAGCGCACCGCTGCGCGGCCCTGACCAGCCCGGACACACAGGCCGAGCAGCACTATCTGGCCGCGTTGGACCTGCACACCGACGGCAACGACTTCGATCGGGCGCGTACCCAACTCCTCTACGGCGAATGGCTGCGCCGCTCGCGCCGCAAAATCGACGCCCGCGACCAACTGCGCACCGCACTGAAAATCTTCGATCAGCTGAACGCCCGACCCTGGGCCCACCGCGCTCGCACGGAACTCCAGGCAGCCGGCGAAACCCACGACCCGTCCGACGCCACCGACTCCCCCCTGACTCGCCTGAGCGCCCAGGAGCGCGAAGTCGTCCGCCTCGCGGCCACCGGCGCCACCAACCGCGAAATCGCCACGCACCTGTTCCTGAGCCCACGCACCGTCGGCCACCACCTCTACCGCGCGTTCCCCAAGCTCGGCATCACCTCCCGAACAGAACTCGCCGACCTGCTCACGCCCTGACGGGCGCAGAAGAACAGGCAGGTCAGCCACCACGCCATGCTCGGCATCGCCCGACTCCACAACCTCAGCCTCGCCGGCTGACGGAAGCCAAGCTGGTCAACCGACATGGCGTAGATCATTTACGGGACAGCCCTCAGCGAGATGAACGGCGCTTCCGATCCGTACTCAGCCGCGCTCGCCCGCGGCAGCGTCGCCCACATCCGCGTCCCCCCGCCCGGCTCCCGCGACTCCCCGAAGCCCCAGTCGCCGTCGCAGGCCCGGCATACGCAGGCCAGGACCCGCAGGGCCGCGCGGCGGCGGCCGTCGCAGGCGGCGGCCAGGCGGGGGTGGGTGTGGCGTGGGTGACGGTCGTAGACGATCACGCGGAAGGCGTCACCCCGATAGCGGAGCGACAGGTAGAAGTCGGGGGATTCGGTGAACTGACACGCGGCCGCGGCCAGTTCACCGATCGCCTGGAGTGCCGCGTCCATGATGTCGCGCAGGTCGTGCGCAGCGAGGAACGCGCGCGTGGCCGCTCGCGCGAGCGCCGGGCTGGCCGGCGCCGCCGGGAGGGTGAGGCTGTACGCGAGGGTTTCGGGGCTGGGCCGGGTGGGGTCGGCGGGGTAGGCGGTCGCGAGGGGGCATGGGGACATCGGTCCTCCTGTGGGGGGGGGAGGGCAGCGGTGGCTTGTCGCGGGCAGGGGCCTGCGATGCACTTCCAACTGCCAAGAGTGGCTGGCGCGTTACCGAATGTAGAGATTGCGGAGTCACTGTGTCCATCACCTTGGGGATAATTACCCCCTTCGAGCGTGGACCTGCCCCGCCAGACGCAGGCAGACTGTCGCCATGGCAACCAGAACCACCCCGACGGAACGGCAGAAGCGTCTCGGTGCCGAGCTGCGCAAGATGCGCCTGGCGGCGGGATCCACCACGGAGTACGCGGCGGGTCTTCTCGGTATCGACAGGACACGGCTGTCCAACATGGAGTCGGGCATCCGCCCCTTCTCGCCCGAGCGCGTCCGCACCCTCGCATGCAACTACGCCTGCACGGACAAGGGTTATGTCGAAGCCTTGGTGGCCATGGCGGACGGAAAGGAGCGCGGCTGGTGGGAGCGTCATCGGGGCACGCTGCCCTCCGGGCTCCTGGACATCGCGGAGCTGGAGTGGCACGCCACCCGTGTCCGGACCGCTCAGGTCATGCACGCGCCGGGGCTGCTCCAGACCGAGGAATACGCCCGAGCCGTCTTCGCCGCCGTCCTGCCGTCGCTGACCCGGCTCGAGGTCGAACTGCGGGTCGCACATCGGATGGAACGCCAGCAGGTCTTCGAGCGGCCGGACCCGCTCCGGTACATCGCCTACGTCCACGAAGCGGCCCTGCGCATGCCGTACGGCGGGGCGGAAGCGAACCGGCAGCAACTCGGCCATCTGGGCGCCCAGTCCGAGCGCGAGAACATCGAGGTCCGTGTGATCCCCACGTCCAAGGGCGGGTTCCCCGGCGCGGGACACGCGGTGCTCTTCGCAGACGGGGCCGTGCCCCGGCTCGACACCGTGCAACTGGACTCGGCCCACGGACCGGAATTCACCCACGCCGAGGCTCAGCTCACGAAGTACCGTGCCCATCTGGACTGGATGGACGTTGCGGCGATGACCCCAGCGGCGTCACGCGACCTCATCCAACAGATCGCCCACGAACTGTAGGAGACGTCGTGACCGACCACATCGCCTGGGAAGACCCGTTCTGCGGTGAAGGCAACAACTGCTTCCGCCTCGGCACCGACCCCCAAGGCAATGCCTACATCGCCATAGCCGGCGCCGAAGACCACTACCTCACCGACACCCGCGAAGCGCTCCGCACCATGATCCTCGACATCAAGGCGGGCAGGGCCGACCACCTCCTCTGAGCCGCCGGACGGCTACCCCATCGGCCGGTAGTACCCCAGCACCCACGCCAACTGTGCGAACCACCCCCGCAACAACTCCCGCGGCTTCGCGTTCACCACGCACTCGTAGACCCTGCCGTCCAGGTGGACCACGGCGACCATCAGGGCCTTGCCGTTGGGGCTCGCCTTGTAGTGGACGCTGCGGATCTCGGGCCAGGGGAAGTCGACCGTGATGTCGTACATCTCGAAGGCCACACCCGACGCGTCGACAACGACCGAGTTGTGCTTGTCGACCGCCAGGAACTCCGGGCCGGGCGCCGAGGGCTGGGGTGGCCCTGGGGCGTACTGCGGCGGGGGCGGGCCGAAACCCGGTGGGGTGGAAGCGGGCGGCTGGTCTGTCACTCCGGCAACCTACCCGGCGTACGCAGATCCCCTACGTGGAGGGCTGCCTGTGGGCCCCCTCTGAACCTTCTTTCCGTCCCCTGAAACATTTCCGGGGGGCCGGCGCATCAATGGAGTGAAGGCGGCGGTACCAAAGACACGGGAGCGGGATGAGACAGGTCCGGAGGGACGATTACGCCGAGTTCGCGGCGGCGCGGGCGGGGCATCTCTACCGTTCCGCGTGTCTGCTCACCGGCGGGGACACCCATCTCGCCGAGGACCTGGTGCAGGAGACCCTCGGTCGCCTGTACGTCCGCTGGTACCGGGTCTCCCGCGTCGGCAACCCCGCCGGGTACGCCCAGACCGTCCTCACCCGTACCTTCCTCGCCCACCAGCGGCGCCGCAGCAGCCGGGAACGCGCCACGGACGAGTTCCCCGACCTTCCCGACCCGCGCGCGGCCGACACCGACACGCCCCCGCGGCTGACCCTGGTCGAGGCACTCGGCCGGCTGTCCGCCAAGGACCGGACCGTGGTCGTGCTGCGCTACTGGGAGGACCGCAGTGTCGAGGAGACCGCCGAGGCCATGAACGTCAGCTCGGCCGCCGTACGCACCCGCTGCACCCGCGCCCTCGCCCGGCTGCGGCTGCTGCTCGGGGACGCCCTCAGCGAGCACGCCAGACCCTGACCCCGGCCCGGCGCCAGCGCCGACGACCGTACAGACCGCTCCGACATACAGCCCTTACGGAGAGCAGAGAGGGTGATTCGCCATGCCCGTTGACGACCGCGACCACGACCACGACCGGTACCACGACCACCACCGGGGACACGACCACCACCGGGGACACGACCACGAGGACCGTTTCGGGGAACGGCTCGGCGAGGCCCTGCACCACGCCGGCGGGGCCTACGAGACCGACCGGCGCGCCCTGGTCGCCGCCGGCGAGGCGCGCGGCCACCGACTGCTGCTGCGGCGCAGGGCCGCCGTCGTGGGCGGCGTGGTCTCGGTCGCGCTCGTGGGCCTCGGCGGGGCACTCCTCGTACCAGGGGGCGACGACGGGCGGCAGTCCGTGGCCACCGGCGCGAAGACCCCCGTCGCCTCGGCCGCCCCCAAGGCGTCTTACACCGGCGACGAACTGATCGGCATCCTCAAGAAGTTGCTCCCCCGCGGCAAGTTCGGCACGGCGCAGGCACGCGGCACGGACGAGAAGCTGCCCCCGTACGCACAGGTCGTCCACAACGACGGCAAGGGCAAGGCGGCCATCTCCGTCGGCTTCAACCGGGTCCTGCCCGGCAGCGAGCAGGCCCGCCAGACCATCGCGTGCCCGGACAAGACCCTGACGCTGTACGACAGCTGCGCCGTGACCAGGCTGTCCGACGGCTCGGCGCTCAAGATCTTCCAGGGGTACGAGTACCCGGACCGCCGCGCGGACACGAAGCTGTGGACGGCGGACCTCGTCACCCCCAAGGGTCAGCAGGTCAGCGTGAGTGAGTGGAACGCCGCGGCCGAGAAGGGCGCGGCGGTCAGCCGGGCCGAACCCCCTTTGTCCACGGCCCGGTTGAAGACACTCGCCACGGCCGGCGCGTGGCTGGACGTCGTCGACGCGATCCCGGTGGATCCCAGGGCCCCGACGGCGGCCCCATCACAGCCCGAGGGCATCGACGGCGGCGCGGTCACTTCGACGCTCGTCTCACTGCTTCCCAAGGGCGTCAAGGTGGTCGCCAAGAGCGGCCCGGGCAGCGGGTACGCCTACGTCGTCCTCGACGACGGCAAGGGCAGAAGCCTGGTCCAGATCAATGTGCAGCCGGACATGTCGGACGTCAAGGACCAGCTCTTCGGGGCGGGCGCCGAGACGCTGGCCGACGGCACGAAGGTCGTCACACACAAGAAGCCGGGAGAGAAGGGCGGCGCCGACGTCGTCATGTGGACCGCCGACACCATCAGGACCGACGGGTTCCGTGTGGTGGTCAGTGCCTTCAACTCCGGCAGCCAGGTGACGGCCGCGACACGCGCCGCCCCCGTGCTCACGTTGAAGCAGCTCCGGGCGATCGCCCTCAGTGCGAAGTGGCGCGGCCTGGGCTGAGGTCCCTCACCTCTCTCACGACTCGGGCCCCGTCGGGCGGAGCTGCCGACGGGGCCCGCCGCATGACCGGTTTCCGCCACCGGCCCTTTATCGACTCTTGACCTGACCATGCCAACCACTCACCATGAGCGCCACACCCGCACTCCGTACGTCGCACTGATTCCACCCCCCACTCCGCCAAGGAGACTTCATGCGACTTCACAGACGCGGCAGGCGCACCGTCACCCTCGCGACCTTGCTCGCGCTCGCCCTCGCCGCCCCGATCACCGCCACCGCCACCCACGCCACGGCGACGGGAGCGAAGGCCCCCGCACCCTCGGCCGACGACATCCGTCAGTACGAGATCCACCAGAGCACCACCCCGGTGACCCGCACCGCCATCCAGCGGACCGGCGTCACCGTGGACGAGGCCGACGAGGAGACCGTCGTCGTCTCCGGCCGCGCCGACCAGGTCAAGGAGCTGCGCCGACTCGGCTACGAGGTGTCGCCGTTGGGGTCCGCGCCGAACCGGTCGAACGGCACCGGTGACGTCCGGCTCTTCGACTTCCCCTCGGCCGACTCGAAGTACCACAACTACGCCGAGACGAACACGGAGATCGACCAGCGGCTCGCGGCCTACCCGAGCATCATGAGCAAGCAGGTGATCGGCAAGTCGCACCAGGGCCGGGACATCGTCGCCATCAAGGTCAGCGACAACGTCGCCACCGACGAGAACGAGCCCGAGGTCCTCCTCACCTTCCACCAGCACGCCCGCGAGCACCTGACCGTGGAGATGGCGCTGTATCTGCTGCGCGAGCTCGGAGCCGGATACGGCAGCGACTCCCGCGTCACCAACATGGTGAACAGCCGCGAGATCTGGATCGTCCCGGACCTCAACCCCGACGGCGGCGAGTACGACATCGCGACCGGCTCGTACCGCTCGTGGCGCAAGAACCGCCAGCCCAACTCCGGTTCCTCGTACGTCGGTACGGACCTCAACCGCAACTGGAACTACAAGTGGGGCTGCTGCGGGGGTTCGTCCGGCTCCACGTCCTCCGAGACCTACCGCGGTGCCTCGGCCGAATCCGCGCCCGAGGTGAAGGTCGTCGCCGACTTCGTGCGCGGCCGGGTCGTCGGCGGGAAGCAGCAGATCAAGGCCGGCATCGACTTCCACACGTACAGCGAACTCGTGTTGTGGCCCTTCGGGTACACCACCGCCGACACCGCGACCGGCATGACGGCGGACGACGCCGCCGCGTTCAAGGCCGTCGGCCAGAAGATGGCGGCCAGCAACGGGTACACCCCCGAGCAGTCCAGCGACCTCTACATCACCGACGGGTCGATCGACGACTATCTCTGGGGCTCCCAGAAGATCTTCGACTACACCTTCGAGATGTATCCGACGTCCAGTTCCGGAGGCGGGTTCTACCCGCCCGACGAGGTCATCGAGCGGGAGACCTCACGCAACCGGGACGCCGTGTTGCAGCTGCTGGAGAACGCGGACTGCATGTACCGGTCGATCGGGAGGGCGACGCAGTACTGCAGTTGACCACCGGGGCGGTGCGATGAGAGGGAACTGCGGGCCCGTTGTGGCTGGGCGCGCAGTTCCCCGCACCCCTATGGGGTGCTCTCGTCCGCGGCCTCCTCGGAATCCTCACCGTCTTCGAAGTAGGCGTCCAGGACCGCGTCCAGCTGGTCCTCCCACTCCTTGAAGCGCGCCCGGGCCGTCGCCTCGATCTCGATCGGGTACCAGCGGCGGTCCGGGGTGTGCACCGTGATGGTGAACCGCTTCCCGAAACGTGGCGACTCCGTCTCGACGGCGCCGATCTCGTCCCAGCGGAACTCCGCCTCCTGGTCGTCCAGGCGCAGCCGTACGCCGCTGTGGTCGGCCTTGATCGAGGCGCGCCGGTCGGACGCCTCGAACTCCGGCCCGTCGGGGTCGGGTTCGGATCCCGAGTCGGATCCGGATTCGGCGGTGGCCTCCTCTTCGGGCTCGGAAGGGGCATCGGCGGGCGCCTCGTCGGAGACGGTGTCCTCGGGGGCGGCGTCCTCGACAGCCGCCTCCTCGGACACGGCCTCCTCGGACTCGGCCTCCTCGACGACCGCGTCCTTCGGCTCCGCCTTCGCGGGTGACGTAAGCCCGGGGATGTACGCCGGGTTCACCGCGGCGGCGTCCAGGGGCTGGCTCTTCGAACCTATGCGCTGCTCCACAGCGGGCAGTATGGTCGAAGATCCTGTGTCGGGCACAGCCAGCCCCTACATAGCTACGCGGCTGTTATACGAAGAGGCTCACCACCGCCGCGACCGCGAAGCCCGCCACCGACAGCACGGACTCCAGGATCGTCCAGGTCTTGAGGGTGTCCCGTTCGGAGATGCCGAAGTACTTCGCCACCATCCAGAAGCCGCCGTCGTTGACGTGCGAGGCGAAGATGGAGCCCGCCGAGATCGCCATGATGACCAGCGCGACGAACGCCTGGGAGTGGTCGCCCTCGGTCAGCAGCGGGGCGACGATGCCGGCTGTGGTGACGATGGCGACCGTCGCCGAGCCCTGGGCCACGCGCAGGACCAGGGAGATGAGGTAGGCGAGGACGACCACCGGCAGGCCGACGTCGTTGAAGGTGTCGGAGAGGGCCTGGGCGACCCCGCTGCCCTTGAGGACCGCGCCGAAGACCCCGCCCGCGCCGACCACGAGCAGAATGTTGCCGACCGGCTTGAGCGAGGCCGTGGACACCGTCTCCAGCGACTTGCGGGACCAGCCGCGGCGGATGCCGAGCAGGTAGTACGCCAGCATCAGAGCGATCGTCAGCGCGACGAAGGGGTGGCCGAAGAACGTGATGACCGAGCGGCCCGTGGAGGGGTCGAAGGCGATCGAGGAGAAGGTCGCGAGCAGGATCAGCACCAACGGCGTACCGATGATGGCCAGGACCGTGCCGAGCGGCACCGGCTTCTCCTGCGGAGTGACTCCGGCGGCCCGCTGCTCCTCGGCCAGCGCCGTCCTCGCCTCGTCGGCGGCTTCGGCCATGTCCTGCGGCACGGGGACGAAGATCCGCCTGCCGATCCACGCGGACCAGGCCCAGGCGGCGAGCACGGCGGGGATGCCGCAGACGATGCCCATGAGGATGACCCAGCCGAGCTGGACGTGCAGCAGTCCCGCGGCGGCCACCGGGCCCGGGTGCGGCGGCAGGAACGCGTGGGTCATGGAGAGACCCGCGAGCAACGGGAGGCAGTAGAGCAGGATCGACTTGCCGCCGCGCTTGGCGGCCGCGTACACGATCGGCGCGAGGACGAAGATGCCGACGTCGAAGAAGACCGGGATGCCGAAGATGAGGCCGGTGAGTCCCATGGCCAGGGGCGCCCGCTTCTCGCCGAAGAGGTTCAGCAGCCGGGACGCCAACACCTCCGCCCCGCCGCTGACTTCGAGGATCGCGCCGAGCATCGTGCCGAGCCCGATGATGATCGCGATGTGGCCGAGGGTGCCGCCCATGCCGGACTCGATGAGGGAGACGGCGTCGGAGCGCTGGACCGTGCCGAAGAGTTCGGTGACGGAGAGACCGGCCCCGAGGCCGACGGCTATGGAGACCGCGAGCAGCGCGACGAAGGGCTGGAGTCTCGCCTTGATGATCAGGACGAGGAGCAGGGCGATGCCGAGCGCGGCGACGGTGAGCAGACCGGCGGTGCCGTGGATGAGGGCGATCAGGCCGCCGGTGTGGGGTGGGGCCGGTGGTGTGGTGGTGGCTGCGAGCAGGGGCAGGGGTGAGGACATGAGCGGAGGACCTCTGCATTCGGGTAAGTGGGGCATGCGGCTTTCGGGCAGGGGGGATCGCGGCACGGCGCCCCATGAAGGGGGACGCCGTGCCGTGATGACGTACGCGGTGCGGGAGAAGAGGTGCGGGAGAAGGGGGAGGCGAGCCTCGGCTCAGGGTCGGCCCGGCCGGCCCGCGGACGCCGTCAGCCGAGTACGGCCAGCGCGTCGATCTCGATGAGGAGGCCGGCCGGCAGGCCGACGTAGACCGTGGTGCGGGCGGCGGGGGGCGCGGTGAGGCCCTGCTCCTCGAAATAGGTGTTGTAGATCTGGTTCATCTCGGCGAAGTGGTCGACGTCCGTGAGGTAGACGCGGATCATCATCGCGTCGTCCCAGCTCGCGCCGCCCTCCTCGAGGATCGCCTGGACGTTGGCGAGGGTCTGGAGGGTCTGTTCGCGCAGGGTGGGGCCCGCGGGGGTCGGGGGCTTGCCCTCCTCGGCCGGGAGGAAGCCGACCTGTCCGGCGACCTGGAGGATGTTCCCCTTCTTCACGCCGTGCGAGAACTTCGCGGGCGGCGTGGTGTGGGTCTTGGGGGTGAGCGCGGTCTTCTCGGTCATGGACGTCGGGAACTCTCTTCCTTGGCTGAGGGTTTGCCGGAGTACTCGTGGCTGATGGCGTCGGCGGTACGGCGCACCAGCGGGAGCAGCGTGAGGAGTTCGTCGGCGGTGACGACGACGTTCGGCGCGGAGACCGACATCGCGGCGACGACGCGTCCGTCGGCGCCGCGGATGGGGGCCGCGACGCAGTTGATGGACTCCTCGTGACCACCGAGGTCGGTGGCCCAGCCCTGTTCGCGCACCGTGGCCAGCTCCTTGAGGAAGGCGGCGGCGCCCGGGGTCGAACGGGCCGTGTACATGGGGTAGTCGAGCTTGTCCGCGACGGCGCGGCGCTCGGGCTCCGGGAGATCGGCGAGGAGGAGTTTGGCGACGGCGGCGACCGTGATGGCCACCGGCTTCCCGATCCGCGAGTACATGCGCACCGGATAGCGGCTCTCCACCTTGTCGATGTAGAGGACCTCGTTCTCCTCGTACACCGCGAGGTGGACGGTGTGGCCGCAGCTCTCGTTGAGCCGTACGAGGTGGGGGTGGGCGATCTCGCGGACGTCGAGGTTCTCGACCGCTTCCTGGGCGAGGGCGAAGAGGCGGGCGCCGAGGCGGTAGCGCTGGTCGGACTGGCGGTAGACGAGGCCGTGCTCGTGCAGGGTGCGCAGGAGGCGCAGCGCCGTGGACTTGTGGACGCCGAGGCGGTCGGCGACCTGGCCGAGGTCGGCGGGGCCCTCGGCGAGCAGCGGCAGGATGCTCAGCGCTCGGTCGACGGTCTGGCTCATGGGGTACGTACCTCCTCCTGGGCCCGCGTGACGGCTTCGGTCCAGCCGGGGCCGAGTCGAAGTGTCTCCCACGCCCGGTCGTCCAGTGCGGCCAGCCGGTCGGCGTGCTCGCGGGAGGGGGGCGCGGCGAGGTCGCCGGGGACGGTGAGGGCGGCGGCGGCCATGAGGTGGCCGTGCCGGAGCCGGTCCCGGGCGGGAAGTGCGCGCAGGGTGGCGGAGAGGAACCCGGCGGCGAAGGCGTCGCCGGCGCCGACCGGGGCGACGACGTCGACCTTGAGGGAGGGGACGAAGGTGACCGTGTCGTCCTCGCCTTGGAAGCCCTCGCCGTCACCCTGGAAGAGGGTGGCGCCCCGGGAGCCCTGCTTCACGACCAGGGCCCGGGGTTCGGGCAGCGCGGCGCGGATCGCGGCCGGGCCGCCGATGACGCCCCAGGCCGCCTCGGCCTCGTCCTCGCCCACGAAGACGAGGTCGCTGCCGCGGGCGAGGTCCAGCAGGACCTTGCCCGGCTCCTGGTGGTGCCAGAGATGGGCCCGGTGGTTGACGTCGAAGGAGACGAGGGGGCGCCCCGCGCGCGGCGCGGTGAGTTCGCGCATCAGGCCGAGGCAGTCCTCGGACAGCGCCGCGGTGATGCCGGACAGGTGCAGTACGCGGCCCGACCGTACGGCGTCCACGCCCACGTTGTCCTTCGTCATCGCGGAGGCGGCGGATCCGGCCCGGTAGTACGCGACCTCGTGGTCGTCGCTCGCCCGGTCGCCCGCCGTGCGGAAGTAGATGCCCGTCGGGCGCGCGGGATCCCGTCGTACGGCGGAGGTGTCGACGCCGTACGCGGCGATCGCCTCGACGAGGTGATCGCCGAACCCGTCGGTGCCGACCCGGCCCACCCAGCGCACGGTGTGTCCGGCCGAGGCGAGCACACACGCGACGTTGGACTCGGCTCCGCCGATCGCCCGTTCGAACGACGGCACGTCGGCGAGGCGCCCCGGCCGGGTGGGCAGGAACGTGACCATGGACTCGCCGAGCGCGACGACATCCACGACGTCCGGGGCGTCGACAGGTCCGTTGGGGGTCACGATGTCTGGGGCTCCTCGCTCTCGCGGCCGACGGGGACCGGGCGGCACCGTTGACCCTGCGTTGGCTGGGATGTTAGACAGCAGTAAGCGATATACGCAATGACCGTTGCGCATGATGCAACACCCCTGAAGGGAAGGCCCCATGACCGCCTCCGAAGCCGCCGCCCTCGGGGCGGACCGTCTCGCCGCGGACCGCGTCGACCACCGCTTCAAGGGCCTTCCCCCGGACGCCGAGGGCCTGACCGTCCGCGAGCTGGCCGCCCAGCGCCGCAACCTCTTCACCGGCGGCTTCACCACCCCCGTCCTCGCCCTCTCCGCCGAGCGTCTGACGCACAACCTCGAACTGATGGAGACGTACGCCGTCCGCCACGGCCTCGCCTTCGCCCCGCACGGCAAGACCTCGATGGCCCCCCAGCTGTTCTGGCGGCAGATCGAGCACGGCGCCTGGGGCATCACGCTCGCGGTGCCCCACCAGGTGCGCGTGGCACGGGAGTTCGGGATCGAGCGGATCTTCCTCGCGAACGAACTGGTCGACGCGGCGGCGCTGCGCTGGATCGCGTCCGAGCTGGCGGCCGACCCGGAGTTCCGCTTCGTCTGTTACGTCGACTCGGTGCGCGGCGTCGAGCTGATGGACGCGGCGCTGCACGGCTACACCCGTCCGGTGGACGTGGTCGTCGAGCTCGCCGCCGGTGAGGGGGCCCGCACCGGTGTCCGTACGGAGGCGGAGTGCGCGGCGGTCGCGGACGCGGTGGCCGCGACGCGGACGCTGCGGCTGGTGGGCGTGGCGGGGTACGAAGGCGAGGTCCCGCGGGCGGACCCCGAGCGCGTGCACGCGTGGCTGCGGCGGCTGACCGCGCTGGCGGTGGACTTCGACAAGGCGGGCCGGTTCGAAGGGGTGGCGGAGATCGTCGTCAGCGCGGGCGGCAGCGCCTGGTTCGACGCCGTCGCGGACGTCTTCTCCGAGCTCCCCGACCTCTCCCTTCCCGTACTGAAGCTGCTGCGCTCGGGCGCGTACGTCTCGCACGACGACGGTCACTACCGCCGCCTGACCCCCTTCACCCGGGTCCCCGAGGAGGGCGCCCTGCACCCCGCGTTCCGCCTCTGGGCCCAGGTCGTCTCCCGCCCCTCCCCCGAGCAGGCCTTCGCCAACGCGGGCAAGCGGGACGCGGCGTACGACCTCGATCTGCCCGAGGTCCAGGTGGTGCGGCGGGACGGCGCCGAGCGGCCGGCGCCGGGTCTGGCGGTGACCGCGCTCTCCGACCAGCACGCGTGGCTGCGCACGGACCCGGAGGCGGATGTGGAGGTCGGCGACTGGGTGGGCCTAGGGCTGTCCCACCCCTGCACGTCCTTCGACAAATGGCAGCTGATTCCGCTGGTGGAGGCGGACGGCACGGTCGTGGACTACGTCCGTACGTTCTTCTAGGAGGCCGTTGTGACGAATGTTTCCTGGAGGTCCCTGTGATGGATCTCGTCATCCGGGACGCCGAGGTCGTCGACGGCACCGGAGGCCCCTCGTACCGCGCCGACGTCGGCATCGAGGGCGGCAGGATCACCACCGTGCTCAAGGAGGGGGCGGCGGCCGGCTGTCTGCGGCCTCTCGCCCGGCGGGTGCTGGACGCCGAGGGCCTCGCCCTCTCCCCCGGCTTCATCGACATGCACGCCCACAGCGACCTCGCCCTCCTGCGCGACCCGGACCACAGCGCCAAGGCGGCGCAGGGGGTGACCCTGGAGGTCCTCGGCCAGGACGGGCTGTCGTACGCGCCGGTCGACGACCGCACCCTCGCGGAGATCCGCAGCGCGATCACCGGCTGGAACGGACCCGGTGACGACATCGACTTCAGCTGGCGTTCGGTGGGCGAGTACCTGGACCGGCTCGACCACGGCTTCGACGGCGAGGGCATCGCGGTGAACGCCGCGTATCTGATCCCGCAGGGCACCGTCCGGATGCTCGCCGTCGGCTGGGACGACCGCCCGGCGACGGCGCGGGAGCTGGAGCGGATGCGGCGGCTGGTGGCCGACGGGATGCGCGAGGGCGCCGTCGGCATGTCCTCCGGCCTCACCTACACCCCCGGCATGTACGCAAAGGACGCCGAACTCACCGAGCTGTGCCGGGTGGTGGCGGAGTACGGCGGCTACTACTGCCCGCACCACCGCTCGTACGGGGCGGGCGCCCTGGAGGCGTACGAGGAGATGGTGACCCTCACCCGCGAGGCCGGCTGCCCGCTCCACCTCGCCCACGCCACCATGAACTTCGGCGTCAACGAGGGCAGGGCCCCGGAGCTGCTGGCCCTCCTCGACGACGCCCTCGCCGCGGGCGCGGACATCACCCTCGACACGTACCCCTACACCCCCGGCTGCACCACCCTCGTGGCGATGCTGCCGAGCTGGGCGAGCGAGGGCGGCCCGGAGGCGATCCTCACGCGCCTGAAGGACGAGGAGACGGCCGAACGCATCCGGCACCACATGGAGGTGATCGGCGCCGACGGCTGCCACGGCGTGCCCATCGAGTGGGACACGATCGAGATCTCGGGAGTCAACGACCCGGCGCTCGCATCGTACGTCGGCAGCACGGTCCGCCGGTCCGCCGACCGGCTCGGCGAGAGCCCCTGGACGACCGCCCGCCGCCTCCTCCTCGACGACCGGCTGGGCTCGACGATCCTCCAGCACGTCGGGCACGAGGAGAACGTCCGCGCGATCATGCGGCACCGGGTGCACACCGGCGGTTCGGACGGCGTGCTGCGCGGCGAGAAGCCGCACCCGCGCGCGTACGGCACGTTCCCGCAGTATCTGGGGAAGTACGTACGGGAGTTGGGCGTCCTCTCCCTGGAGGAGTGCGTCGCCCATCTCACCGGCCGCCCGGCCGCCCGGCTGCGGCTGCCCGACCGCGGCCTGGTCCGCGAGGGGTACCGCGCCGACCTGGTCCTGTTCGACCCGGCCACGGTCGCGGCGGGCTCGACGTTCGAGGACCCGCGCAGACTCCCCACGGGCATCCCGTACGTCCTGGTCGACGGGCGGTTCGTGATCGAGGACGGGCGGCGCACGGACGTGCTGGCGGGGCGGGCGGTCCGCCGGACTCCCCGGTGACCGCCCGCCGCCGCACCGCGGTCACGGCTTGGGCAGGGTGCACCCGCTCGCGCTCAGGTTGAGCTTGTTGCCGGTCGTGAAGCAGGCCGGGATCTGGTAGGTCTCCTCGGCGTAGTTGATGCCCGGGTGAATGGTGACGTTGCCGCTCGCGTCGACCTCGCAGGGGTTGTTCAGCGTGCAGGTCTCGCCGTCCTCGTTACCGGTGTTGTTGACGGCGACGACCTTGCCGGTGGCCTGGTCGATGACCGGCGAGCCCGAGGTGCCGCCGATGGTGTTGCAGGCGGAGGTGTAGCGGATCGAGTCCTTCCAGGTCCAGTCGCCCTCCTTGAGGCGGTACGCGAACCCGTCGATGCTGCAGTTGTAGAGCCGCTTCCAGTAACCGGAGGCGACCGTGATGGCGGTGCCGACGGTCGGGTGCGTGTCCTGCACGGTCAGCGCGCCGATGCCGTACGAGCTCTGGATCGTCGCGTAGGTGCTGGTGAGCTGGTAGATCGTGACGTCCGTGTCGGTCATCGTCGAGTACGCGACCTTGCCGGCCCGCAGGGTCGCCACCCGGGTGCCGGCGGAGTTGAGCAGGCCGAAGGTACGGCTGGACGCCTGGTCGACGATCACTTCGCCGGGCTCCGGGAAGCCCGTCTCCAGGCAGTGACCGTTGGAGAGCACGAGCGCCGGGTCACTGGCCGCGGAGTTGGGGAAGCGGATGACGGAGCCGGAGCAGTTGCTGAGCGCCACGGTCCCGGCGAGGCTGACGGCCTGGAGGGTCGGCGCCGCTGCCTTCGTGTCCGCCTTGACCGCGGACGCGGACACGGACGCCGCCGCGGGTGCGGATGCGGGTGCCGCGACCGCGGGTGCCACGCCCGCCCCGGTGATCACCAGGGCGAAGAGCGCGGCGACGAGAGGCTTTCTCATGTGGGGGTCCCCTCTTGCGACTTGGGCGACCGGAGATCTTCCGGCCACTTCCAGTTTTGTCATGCGCATTGTCAATCGAGGGGGCGAGGGGAACAAGGAGCGCTTTCCGGCCATGGGCAGGCCGGCATGGCGGGACGGAGCGCTTCGCCTACGCGGGCGAGCGAACGGGGGTGAAGGCCACCGCGGGGCCCACCGCGTCCCGGGCGGAACCCGTCGGGGACCCGGCGGCTACTTCGGCCGCTTGGTGGCGCCCCGGCCGTGACCGGGGTTGCCATTGACGGCGCTACGGCTGGTGGTCGAGGTGGGAGTGGAGGTGGGGGTGGTGGACGTCCCGGCCGACGGAGACTGCGACGCGGCCGTGGACGGGGCCGACGAGGCGGACGCACCCGGGGAGGTCGGGTCGGCGGCCCCGCGAGAGGCGGTCGGCGCATCACCCGGCGCCGCTCCCTCTTCCCCGGCGGTCGAGGCGCCCGTGGGAGCCGTCGGCTCCGGGGACGCGGACGCGCCCCGGCCGTCATCGTCACTCCGCCCCGAGGGCGAGGAGCCCCCGGACGACCCGGAGTCGAACAGTCCCACGACCACCGCGCCGAGGACGACCGCGCACACCGCGCCGCCGGCCACCGCCACCCTCCGCCGCGGGAGCCGCGCACGGCGGCGGCGCCGCGAGCCGCCACGACGGCCCGCCCCGGCTCCGTCGTCGCCCGTCCCCGCACCCGGCCCGTCGTCATCGGCCGTCCGCGGACCCGACCCGTCGTACGCGTCCTGCCAGCCGTGCGCCTCCGCCGGATCCGCGTACACCTCGTACGCCGGAGGTGTCTCGCCGTCACCGCTCGGGAGGTACACCCTCGGCTCGGGCTCGGTCTCACCGCTATGCCAGGACATAGGCGCGGATTCTAAGGACTGCAAGGGCTTGCGGCACAACGTGGGAAGAAAATGACCCAAAACGCCCCGTCTCACGTGGTGGAAAACACCCCCCGCCGAGCGTTACGCGGCCGTAAGCTCACCGTCATGCAGGTGATCCAGTCGACCAAGCTCGCCAACGTCTGTTACGAGATCCGGGGCCCGGTACTCGAGGAGGCGATGCGGCTGGAAGCGGCAGGTCATCGGATCCTCAAGCTGAACACCGGCAACCCGGCCGCGTTCGGGTTCGAGTGCCCGCCCGAGATCCTGGAGGACATCCTCCGGAACGTGTCGACGGCGCACGGCTACGGTGACGCGAAGGGTCTGCTCGCCGCCCGCCGCGCCGTCGTGATGCACAACCAGACCCTCGGCATCGAGACCGACGTCGAGCACGTCTTCGTCGGCAACGGCGTGTCCGAGCTGATCGTGATGGCGATGCAGGGCCTGCTGGACGACGGCGACGAGGTCCTCGTACCGGCACCGGACTACCCGCTGTGGACCGCGGCCGTGTCCCTGTCCGGGGGCACCGCCGTGCACTACCACTGCGACGAGCAGTCCGACTGGATGCCCGACCTCGCGGACGTGGAGCGCAAGGTCACCGACCGCACCAAGGCGATCGTCATCATCAACCCGAACAACCCGACGGGCGCGGTGTACGACGAGGCGATGCTGCGCGGGCTCACCGACATCGCCCGCCGCCACAACCTCCTGGTCTGCTCGGACGAGATCTACGACAAGATCCTCTACGACGGCGCCACCCACACCCCGACCGCCTCGATCGCGCCCGACCTGCTCACCCTCACCTTCAACGGCATGTCGAAGGCGTACCGGGTGGCGGGCTACCGGGTCGGCTGGATGGCGATCTCCGGCCCCCGCGCGCACGCCGACTCCTATATCGAGGGCCTGACGATCCTCGCGAACATGCGCCTGTGCGCGAACATGCCCGGCCAGCACGGCGTGGTCGCCGCGCTCAGCGGGCGGCAGACCATCAACGACCTGGTACTGCCCGGCGGCCGGCTGAAGGAGCAGCGGGACGCCGCCTACGAGCTGCTGACGCAGATCCCGGGCGTGAGCTGCGTGAAGCCCAAGGGCGCGCTGTACCTCTTCCCGCGGCTCGATCCGAAGGTCTTCAAGATCAAGGACGACCGACAGATGGTCCTCGACCTGCTCCGCCGAGAGAAGATCATGGTCGTCCAGGGGACCGGCTTCAACTGGCCCGAGTCGGACCACTTCCGAGTGGTCACCCTGCCGAGCGTGGGCGATCTGACCGACGCGGTGACCCGGATCGGGAACTTCCTGGACGGCTACAGCCAGCCATAACGGTCCACAATCACCCAAATCACTCATGCCCCATGAGACTCCCCCCCTTTTGCGAACCGGCTCAACTTTAGACGAAATCCAAGCTAGGATGGCTTCCTGAAAGACCACAGGAGGCCGTCCCCATGTACGAACCGATCCGCACCAAGTCGGTCCACACGACGGGCGACACCCCTACCGACTTCCCCCACCGGTCGCGCGAGGAGGAGCTGGACATCCAGCTCGCCGGACACCTCGCGGCACTCCTCGCGGTGACCGACGAGATCCGCGCGATCGAGCCGTCCGCCGACCTGGACGCGGCGGCCGAGCGGCTCGCCGAGCAGGTGGCGCGGCTGCGGCGAGGAGTGGCGCCGGTCCGCGCGTCGGCCGCCGCCGTGCGCGAGCCGCACGTCGTCGCTCTCCACCAGCGGGCCCACGCCCTCGCCGGCCGTGCCCTCGTCGTCGCCGCGTCCCGCGCGGACACGGCGGGCGCGATCCTGGCCGCCGAGCGCATGGACGCCCACGCCCCGGCCGCCGAACCCCGCACACTCGCGGCCCGCTGAGAGCCCGAGCCCCAGGGCTCCCCCGTACGGCCCCGGTCCGCGCGCACCCGCAGCGACGTGCGGACCGGGTGCCACACATCCCACCGGTCAGCCGAGGGCAGTGCCCGTCGTCTGCAACCCCACCGCCGCGAGCAGCGCCAGCTGCTGCGCCGCCTCCGTGCCCGGCGCCGCCGAGCAGATCGTGATCCGCAGGTCCCCGCCCGGCACCGCGAGCGTGTCGCAGTCCAGCACGATCACCCCCACCTCCGGATGGTGGACCGTCTTGGTGTCGGCCGTGTGGAACCCGACCGCGTGCGAGGCCCACAGCTCACGGAACAGCTCGCTCTCCCGCCGCAGATCCGCGATCAGCGAGCGCAGCCCCCGGTCGTCGGGATAGCGGGCGGTGGCTGACCGCAGATCCGACACCAGAGCCGTGCGCAGCCTCTGCTCCTGCTCCGGGGTGTGCGTGGTCCGGCTGGGCAGACCCGTGAACTGCCGCCACACGTAGTTGCGTTCCCGCCCGCGCCAGCCGGACGGATCCCCCGCCAGCGCGGCCCACAGTGGGTTCCACGAGATGAGGTTGTACGCCGCGTCGTGGACCCCGACCGGGGACTGGCTCAGCTGGTCCAGGAGGCGCTGCACGCTCGGCGGGATGTGCTGCGAGATGCGTCCGGCCGCGGGCGGGGCCTGCCCGGCCAGCCGGTAGAGGTGGTCGCGCTCGGGTCCCGACAGGCGCAGGGCGCGGGCGAGCGCGCCGACGACCTGGCCGGAGGGGGCGGTGGCCCGGCCCTGTTCGAGGCGGGTGACATAGTCCACCGAGAGCCCGGCGAGCTGCGCCAGCTCCTCCCTGCGCAGTCCGGGCGCCCGCCGCGCGCCGCCCCTCGGCAGCCCGGCCTCCTGGGGTGTGGTCCGGTCGCGCCAGTACCTCAGCGCGGTACCGAGCTCTCCGTGCTCGCGATGGTCCCGAAGGTCTCGTTGGCTCACCCCTCCATGGTGCTCCCCCGCCGCCGCCACAGCCTGGTACTGCCAGTCCCCCGAGACGGAGAGCTCGAACCCGCCGTTCCGGTTGCATACCGGGATCGGTCGGACACCTTCCGTTCACCCGACGCGGCCGGGAATGTTGGGTTCCGGGAGCACTCTCCTCGATGTGAGACGCATCGCGGGAATCGTCCTGGCGGTCCTGCTGATCGGCGGCGTGGTAGCAGCCGTCATCGGGGGCCGCGAAGGTCAGGACAAGGGCACGGCAACGAAGACCGTGCAAGGAGTGATCGGATCGGAGAAGGCGGAGTTCTTCGCCGATCCCGACGTGGTGAAAGCCCTGGCTGCCAAGGGCTTCACCGTGAAGACGGAGACCTCCGGGTCCTGGGCCATGGACGGCCTGGACCTCAAGGGGTACGACTTCGCCTTCCCCTCAAGCCAGGCCCCGGCCGACGAGCTGGCCGCCAAGTACCACGTACGCCAGCCGCTGCCGCGCCCGTTCTACTCGCCCCTCGTGGTCGTCGCGCACCGCAGCGCGGCCGAGGTCCTGGCGGCGAACGGGCTCGCGACCGTCGGCAAGGGCACCGGCACGCTCAGGATGGCCGAGTACCTCAAGGCCGCCGGGCAGGACCGGACCTGGCAGCAGCTCAAGGGGGCAGAGGCGCACGGCGAGTTGACCGGCACGCTCTTCATCGCCAGCACCGATCCGAACACCTCCAACTCCGGCGCGCTCTACCTCGCCGCCGCCTCGTACGTCGCCGACGGCGGCCGGGTCGCGGCCGGCGCCGCCGCCATCGGGCGCACCGCGCCCCTCATGCACAAGCTCGTCAGCGTCCAGGGCGCCCAGCAGTCCAGCACGGACGCGGCCTTCCGGGACTTCATCAGCGGGGCCGGGAACCCGCTCGTGCTCGTGTACGAGTCTCAGGTCGCCGCGCTGCTCAACCAGGGCCAGGACGTCGGTGACCTCACCGTCCTCTACCCGGACACCACGGCGAACAGCGACCACACCGTCGTACCCCTCACTCCCGAGGGCCGCGCGCTCGGCGAGCTCCTCAGCAGTGACCCGACCCTGCGCAAGCTCGCCGTCAGGCACGGGTTCCGGCCGCAGGGCGCGACCGCGGAGTTCACGGCGGCCACCGCCGCCCACGCCACCCATCTCAACCAGAAGCTGACCGGCGTCCGGCAGGCGCCCGTGCCCGCCTACAAGGTGCTGCACGAGATGGCGCGCCGGGCCGGGAACTAGGGGGAAAAGCACGTGACCACCGAAGACACCTTCACCCTCACACCGCCCGAGGCCGTCGCGCCCGTGCCCCGTGAGAAGGCGGGCGGGCTGGTGCCCGTCGACCCGTCCGTCCAGGACGAGATGGCGCGCCGGGCCGCCGAGTACGTCGGCTCTCTCGCCGCCCTCGACGCCCGCTCGCCCGAGTTCGCGGGCAAGGTCGGCGAGATCGCGGGCCTCGGCGCGAGCGAGATGCGGGGCGCCGCCGCGCAGTCCAACCGCATGCTGGAGCGCACCCTGCGCAGCCTGCCCGACAAGGGCGGGGACGCCCAGTCGCACGTGGCGGGCTCGCTCGTCGAACTCCGCCGTGTGGTCGAGGACCTGGACCCGCGCGACCTGCCCGCGAGCAAGGGGCGGAAGTTCCTGTCCAAGCTGCCCGGCGGCAACAAGCTGCGTGACCATGTCGCCAAGTACGCCTCCTCGCAGACCACCCTGAACAAGATCGTGGGCTCGCTGCGTGGCGGCCAGGACGAACTGCGCCGCGACAACGCGGCGTTGCAGACCGAGCGCGTCCGGCTCTGGGAGACGATGGGCAAGCTGCAGGAGTACGTCGTCCTCACCCAGGCGCTGGACACGGCGGTCGAGGAGCACATCGCCGCCGCCGAGGCCGTGGACCCCGCGCAGGCCGACACCCTGCGCGCCGACGTCCTCTTCCCCGTCCGGCAGAAGCACCAGGACCTGCTGACCCAGCTCACGGTGTGCGCGCAGGGCTATCTGGCCATGGACGTGGTCCGGCGCAACAACGACGAGCTCATCAAGGGCGTCGACCGCGCCGCCACCACCACGGTGTCCGCGCTGCGCATCTCCGTGATGCTGGCCTCCGCCCTCGAGAACCAGCGCAAGGTCGTCGACCAGGTCAACGCCCTGCGCGGCACGACCGAGGACCTGATCCGCGGCAACGCCGAGATGCTCGCCACCCAGAGCGGGGAGATCCAGCGCATCGCCGCCGACCCGGCCGTCGGCGCGGAGACCCTGCGCACCGCCTTCCAGCAGATCTACCGCACCCTCGACGCCATCGACACGTACAAGGTCCAGGCGACCGAGTCGATGGCCGCGACCGTCGAGTCCCTCACGTCCGAACTCCAGCACGCGAGCGCCTACTTGGAGCGCAGCCGCTCGCAGGGCGCCCTGGAAGGGGGCTCCGCGTGAGACGTCGTACGGCCTACGCCGTCGTGTCCCTGCTCGCCGTCACGGCCACCGCCGCGGTCACCGGCTGCACGACGCAGGACCAGAAGCAGGGGTCCGACAGCAACGCCCCCGAACCCGGCACCCTGCGCGTCCTCGCCTCCAGCGAGCTCAGCGACATGGCGCCGATCCTCGAACAGGTCCGCAAGGACACCGGTATCAAGGTCCGCCCCACCTACATGGGCACCCTCTCCGCCGTCGACCTGCTCGCGAAGGGCAAGGTGGACGGCGCGTACGACGCTCTGTGGCTGTCGTCCGACGACTATCTGCGGCTGCGCCCCGAAGCGGCGAAGAAAGTCGTCTCCCAGACCCCGATCATGTCGAGCCCGGTGGCGATCGGGGTGAAGCCGGCCACCGTGAGCGCGCTGGGCTGGAAGCCGCAGGACGTCACCTGGTCGCAGGTCGAGAAGGCCGTCGCGGAGCGGAAGCTGACGTACGGCATGACCGACCCGGCCCGCTCCAACTCCGGTTTCTCCACGCTGATCTCGGTGGCCTCGGGGCTGTCCGGGGCGCAGTCGGCGCTCACCGACGCGGACGTGGCGAAGGCGACCGGGCGCCTGAAGGAGTTCTTCAAGGGGCAGAAGCTGACGTCGGGGTCCTCGGGCTGGCTGGCGACGGCGTACGAGCGGCGCGGCACCGTGGACGCCCTGCTCAACTACGAGTCGATCCTCAAGGGCATGAAGGGGCTCACGGTCATCCGCCCGCGCGACGGCGTGGTGACCGCCGACTACCCGCTCTCCTCGCTCGCCTCCTCCAGCAAGGACACCCGCGAAAGTGTCCGCCGCCTCACCGAGGCGCTGCGCGCTCCGGCCGTCCAGCGCGAGATCACCCAGCAGACGCGGCGCCGCCCGGTCGTCGCCTCCGTCGCCCCGGCGGCCGGCCTCGACACCGGACGGCGGCGTGAACTCCCCTTCCCCGGCAGCCGGTCCGTCGCCGACCACCTCCTCGACTCGTACGAGAACAAGCTCCGCCGGCCCTCCCGAACCGTCTACGTCCTCGACACCTCCGGCTCGATGGGCGGCGGCCGGCTCGACCGGCTGAAGAAGGCGCTCACCGGACTGACGGGCGACTTCCGTGACCGCGAGGAGGTGACGCTGATGCCGTTCGGCTCGAAGGTCAAGAGCGTCCACACGCACGTGGTGCGGCCCGAGGACCCAGGGGCCGGTCTCGACGGCATCCGCAAGGACACCGAGGCTCTCAGCGCCTCCGGCGACACCGCGATCTACACCTCGCTGGAGAAGGCTTACGAGCATCTGGGCGCGGGCAGCGACACGTTCACGTCGATCGTGCTGATGACGGACGGCGAGAACACGAGCGGCGCCGACCCCGAGGACTTCGACGGCTTCTACGGCCGACTGCCGGGCGAACAGAAGGAGATCCCGGTCTTCCCGATCTTGTTCGGCGACTCCGACCGGGGCGAGCTCCAGCACATCGCCGACCTGACCGGCGGCCGCCTCTTCGACGCCCGCAAGGGCTCGCTCGACGGCGCCTTCGAGGAGATCCGTGGCTACCAATAAGAACCCCCTGAGGTACCTGGAGTCCCGCAAGAACCTCACCGGCAGCGCCTGCGGGCTCGTAGGTCTGGCCCTCACGTTCGCGGGAGTCGCGGGCCCGTACTGGCCGGTCGTCGTCGCGGGGCTGTACGGGGCGGGCGCCCTGATCGCCCCGCCGGAGCGGCCGCCACTGCCGGACTTCCCGCACCCCTCGGCCCAACTGGAGGAGCTACGGGGCGACTTCGGCCGCCTGCGGGAGTATCTGGACGGTGTGGAACTGCCCCCGGCGGCGGCGGGCCGGCTCACCGAACTGACCGAGCTCCTGACCGCGCTTCTGGATCCCGGCTGGGTCGCCGAGGTGCTCGCGCAGGACCCGGAGGGCGTGCACGCGCTGTCCCGTGCCGTACGGCAGGACATCCCCGAGGCCGTCGACACCTTCGTACGGACACGATGGTGGACCCGGCTGACGCCCGGCACCGAACCGCCGGAACGCCACCTGGAGCGCCAGCTCACCCTGCTGCAGGAGGAGGCCGACCGGCTGGCGGTGGCCCTGCGAGAGGTCGAAGCCCGGCGCCAGGAGTCGCACACGCGCTATCTGGAGGACCGCGGACGCTCACAGTGAGCGGTCATCAGCCCTGGAGCTGTTTCGCGACGACCGCCGGCACAACCACCAGCACGGCGTGTCACGCGCCTGGAGGGAACTGAAGTTCTCGCGCGCAGCTCGCCGCCGAGGTCGCATGACGTCCAGGCAGCCGTTCTCATCGGCATGAGCGCCGTGGTGGTGGCCTATCAGAGGATGAGGAGCCGAACAGCCCGCCCAATTACCCGATGAGAGCAAGAGATTCGCGACATCGGTTTCGATGATGCACATCCTTGATACGTGCATTCGGGTGGTCTGCAAGCCCCCAAGTGCCTGCCACATGGCGACTCATCAGGACGGCCTCGTAACGTCGGCGAAGATGACGGTGATTCGGAAATCAGCCGCATCCATCCGTCCCTCACTATTCCGCGAGATGTGACCAAGTGAAACGTAGGCGATTGTGGGCAGGGCTCGCCGGAACGCTGGCGGTTGCCACAGGCGTGACCGTCTGGGCGATTCAGCCCCATCCGACCCTGGCCCCGGATTCCAAGACCACGCCAGCAATCTGGACGAAGAACCAACAGGTCGACGCGCTTATGCAGACCGCTCTTCTGCAACAGCGACAGCTCAACGATTCGGAGGGGGCGGTCAATACCTACGGGCGGCTGCTGAAACTGGACCCTCACAACAAGCTCGCCTGGTACAACCTGGGCTTCATCGCGCAGCAGAACGGCAAGACGCTCGATGCCCGTGCGGCCTACGACAAGGCTCTGAAGATCGATCCGTCATACACGTCGGCTCTCTTCAGCGAGGCGATGATGCTGAAGTCGAGCGACCCCGACCGGACCATGGAACTCCTGAAGCGTGCCGTTGCCGCCGAACCGGAAGCAGCCGTGATCCACATGCAACTCGGGCTTCTCCTGGCGGAGAAGGGCCGCGCCGACGAGGCCGGGGACGAGTTCCGGCGTGCCGTCGCGGCCAATCCCTCGCTGCGTTCCCAAGTACCGGAAGATTTCCGGGATTCCGTCAGCCCCTCCCCGACATCGAGCCAAGCAGGGAGCATCAGATGACGTCGACCGCGACGCCCAGGTTTTCTGTCTTCACCCCCAGCCACCGTCCCCGTTTCCTCGATGAGTGCCTGGCGTCCCTGCAGGCGCAGACCTGTTCGGACTGGGAGTGGATCGTCCTGCTCAACAACGGCGCCCGGTGGCGGCCGGAGCGACCCGACGAGAGGGTCCGTCTGGAGGTCGCGGACGACGTCCACGGCGTCGGAGCGGCGAAGCGCAGGGCCTGTGAACTGGCGCGCGGCGAGATCCTCGTGGAACTCGACCACGACGATCTCCTGGCGAAGGCGTGCCTGGCGGAGCTCGGCGAGGCGTTCGACGCGCACCCCGATGCCGTTTTCGTCTACAGCAACACCGCGCACATCACGGAGGAAGGCAAGCGGGAGGAACTCCGTTTCGACGAGACGTGCGGCTGGGAGTACGAGGAGGTGGACGTCGACGGCCGCAAGCTGCTGCAGGCCATTTCCCTGGCGGCGACGCCGCACAACGTCTCGTACATCTGGTACGCGCCCAACCATGTCCGGGCGTTTCGCAAGGAGACCTACGAGGAGGTCGGCGGGTACGACGCCACGCGTACGGTCCTGGACGACCAGGACCTGATGTGCCGCCTCTTCCACGCCGGCGACTTCCACCACATCAACCGCTGCCTGTACCTCCAGCGGATCCACTCCACGAACACCCAGCTCGACCCGGAGATCAACGCACACATCCAGCGCGAGACAGTCGTCCTGTACGACAAGTACATCGAGGCCAACGCCCTCGCCTGGACCCAGCGGCGCGGACTGCTCGCGCTGGACCTCGGCGCGGCCCGCCGGAAGCCGCCCGGCTACGTGGGCGTGGACCAGTACCCGGGAGAGGGTGTAGACCTCGTCGCGGCCCTGCCCGGGAAGCTGGACCTGCCCGACGGATCGGTCGGCTTGGTGCGGGCGACCGAGTTCCTGGAGCGCGTGCCCGGGAAGGTGCCGCTGATCAACGAGCTGTACCGGCTGCTGGCACCCGGCGGCATGCTCCTCACCATGACGCCGAGCTCCGACGGCCGCGGCGCCTACCAGGACCCGACTCACGTCGCCTACTACAACGAGAACTCGTTCTGGTACTACACGGACAACGAGTACCGTGTCTTCGTGCCCGACCTCGATGCCCAGTTCCAGACGTCACGGCTGGTCACCTACTTCCCGACCGAGTGGCACGCCCAGAACGACATCTCGTACGTGGTCGCCAACCTCATCGCGATGAAGCAGGGAGCCGCCCGGTGCGGCGGACCGCTGCTGGTCTAGGGCCTGCGTGACGAGGCGCCCGGCGGATCTGTCAGGTTCCGCCGGGCGCCTCGTAGCGTTCTGGGCCGTTCCGTCTCGGTCGTGGCCGTGTCCTCCCTCAGGTCGGCAGGCGTCTGCCGCTCGGGCGCGCCGCGGCGACCAGAGCGGCGAAGGCGGGCGCCTTCAGGGCCGCGGTCAGCTGGTCGTCCCAGCGGGGCAGGGGCGCGAGGCCGGCCCGCAGCCAGTTGCCGTGACCGAGTACACCGAACGCCGGGCGGGTGGCCGGACGCGGGAACTTGTCCGAGCCGACCGGGCGGATGCGCTCGGCATCGAGGCCGCTGAGACGGAAGGTCTCCCGCGCCAGGCCGCACCAGGTGGTGTGACCGGCCGCAGTGCCGTGGTAGATGCCCGCCGGGGCCCGACCGGCCAGGGCGGCACGGCCGAGGGCCGCCAGCTGCCGGGCGAGCGCACGGGACCAGGTCGGCTGGCCGTGCTGGTCGGCCACCACATCCAGGGTCTCGCGGCGGGCGGCGAGTTCCAGCATCGTGGCCACGAAGTTGGGGCCGTGCGCGCCGTAGAGCCAGGCGGTGCGCACGATGTAGCCGGCGCGGGGCAGCAGCTCGACGACTGCCCGCTCCCCTTCCAGTTTGCTCCGTCCGTACGCGTTGACGGGATCCGTCGGTGCGTCTTCCGGGTACGGTCGACGGGAGTCGCCCGGGAACACGTAGTCGGTGGAGATGTGCAGCAGGAGTGAGCCGCTGTCCGCGCAGGCGCGTGCGAGGTGGCGGACGCCTGTGCCGTTCACGGCTGTGGCCGCCGACTCGGACCGCTCCGCGCCGTCGACGTCCGTCCAGGCAGCGCAGTTGACGACCACTCGGTGACCGGTGACGGCCGTGCGCACGGCTGTCGGGTCGGTGATGTCGAGCTGGTCACGGCTCAGTCCCGTCACCGCGGCGTCCGGATCGGCAGCCAGCTCGGCCAGCACGTCCTGGCCGAGGAGCCCGCGCGTACCGGTCACCAGCCAGCTGATGGTCATCGCAGCTCGGCCCTCTCCTTCAGCGGCTCCCACCAGGCGCGGTGTGCGTGGTACCAGGCGACCGTGGCGGCCAGACCCTCCGTGAAGGACACCTGCGGCGCGTAGCCGAGGTGCTCGCGGATTTTGCTGTCGTCCAGCGAGTAGCGCAGGTCGTGGCCCTTGCGGTCGGCCACGTACTCGACCCGGTCCCAGCCTGCGCCGACCGCGTCCAGCAGCAGGCCGGTGAGCTTGTGGTTGCTCAACTCGGTCCCGCCGCCGATGTGATAGATCTCCCCGGCCCTGCCGCCGTGCAGGACCAGGTCGATGCCCTGGCAGTGGTCGGAGACGTGCAGCCAGTCGCGGATGTTGCGGCCGTCTCCGTACAGGGGGACCGTCTTCCCGTCGATCAGGTTGGTGATGAAGAGCGGGATGGCCTTCTCGGGGAACTGGTACGGCCCGTAGTTGTTGGTGCACCGGGTGACCACGACATCCAGGCCATGGGTGCGGTGGTAGGCGAGCGCGAGCAGGTCGGAGCCGGCCTTCGACGCGGAGTACGGGGAGTTCGGCGCCAGCGGCCAACCTTCGGTCCAGGAACCCTCGCTGATCGAGCCGTACACCTCGTCGGTGGACACGTGGACGAAGCGGCCGACGCCGTGCCGGTGGGCCGCGTCCAGGAGCACCTGCGTGCCCATCACATTCGTACGGACGAACGGACCGGCCCCGTCGATCGACCGGTCCACATGCGACTCGGCGGCGAAATGCACCACCGCGTCCTGACCCGCCATCACCTGGTCGACGACGTCCGGGTCACAGATGTCGCCCCGGACGAAGGTGTAGCCCGGATGTTCCGCCACCGGTGCCAGATTGGCCTCGACCCCCGAGTAGGTGAGTTTGTCGAGGAGGGTGATCCGCGCTGTCGGATCCGATTCCAGCCGTCGGCGGACGTATTCCGAACCGATGAATCCGGCGCCGCCGGTCACAAGGATGCGCATATTTCTCCGAGTTTTTTGCTGCCCAGGGTCCAGCACCAAAGCTTCAGACGCCAGGTCGCGGGCGCGGACACAATGCGGACGGTGCCCGCGAGGCCGAAGCATCGGGGGCACCGTCGCTCATTCCCAGCGGAAGCGGAAGCGAATGGCTGGTAGCGCGCTACCGCTCGCATGGGAGTTACGGGGTGATATCGGCGCAGACCACATAGGCGGTCTGCGTGTTGGGGCCCGGGGGGGTACTGGGGGGGGCAGCTGAGACGGAAACCTGCCACCCCGTGGGGGTGTCTCCGCTACCGAAGGTGAAGGGCCTGCTGGTCTGGACGTTGGCGCTATTTCCGTTGAATCCGCCGCCGGTGGCGATGTCGCCCGGGTCGCACGTGGCAGTCACCGTCTGGGCGGGCGGGTCGAAGCTGGCGAGCCTGACGTACGTCTTGATGCCGGAGGAACCCTGGTTGCCCTGGTTGCCCTGGAAGCCCTGGTAGCCCCGCGGACCCTGGTTGCCCTGGAAGCCCTGGTTGCCCTGGTCACCCTGGAAGCCCTGGTTGCCCTGGTTGCCCTGGAAGCCCTGGTAGCCCCGCGGACCCTGGTTCCCCTGGAAGCCCTGGTTGCCCTGGTCACCCTGGAAGCCCTGGTTACCCTGGTTGCCCTGGAAGCCCTGGTAGCCCCGCGGACCCTGGTTCCCCTGGAAGCCCTGGTTGCCCTGGTCACCCTGGAAGCCCTGGTTACCCTGGAAGCCCTGGTAGCCCCGCGGACCCTGGTTGCCCTGGTTGCCCTGGTTGCCCTGCGCACCCCGGTCACCCTGGTTGCCCTGGTTGCCCTGCGCACCCTGGTAGCCCTGGTTACCCTGGTTGCCCTGCGCACCCTGGTAGCCCTGGTTACCCTGGAAGCCCTGGTAGCCCCGCGGACCCTGGTTGCCCTGGTAGCCCCGCGGACCCTGGTTGCCCTGGTTGCCCTGGTTGCCCTGGAAGCCCTGGTCACCCTGGTTGCCCTGGTAGCCCTGCGCACCCCGGTCACCCTGGTTGCCCTGGTTGCCCTGGTTACCCTGGTTGCCCTGGAAGCCCTGGTCACCCTGGTTGCCCTGGTAGCCCTGCGCACCCCGGTCACCCTGGTTGCCCTGCTTACCCTGCGCGCCCTGCGCACCCTGGTAACCCTGCGGACCACGCTTACCTTCGTGGCCGTCGTGGCCGTCGTGGCCGCGGGGCCCCTGCGGCCCACGGTCGCCGCCGCGGGCGCTCACTGCGCCGTTCGGGCCGGGCGTCGCAACCTCACCAGCGCCGGTGCTGCTGCCAGACCTGTGGATCGCGTCAGCGATGGCCGTCGCGCTCGGGGCGATGTTGAGCACTACGGCAAGCGCGCCGACCGACACCATAGCGGCGGACTTCACGCGTGAACTTCGGATCGTTCTACGGCTCACAGAGAACCTTCCTCGGGAACTTGGACGCATCAGACCGCAAGCGCGCACTCGGTGCGCTTCATTCGCATGCGTGTCACGTGGCTTCGGTTACTGACACACCCAGTTTTCACATCCGGAGATTGAATAATTACGATTCGGTCCGTGTCATAGGCGAAGATCACCCGTGCGGCCTCAATACACTTTTTCAGGCCGATTCCGGCGTGGTACCGGCTTTCCGGCGCAATGTCATGGCGGCCGGTGATTGCCGACAGCGCGAAGCGCCGCCGCAAGGGCGGGGATTCGCCGAAGACCGACTGTCTCAGGTGCCGCTCACGAGACTTCCGCGGTACGCGGTGCAGTCCTCGAAGGAAGGCAGCAGACCTTGCCGCTCGGCTTCCTCCAGTGTGGGCGCCGCCGCGTCCTTGTCCGAAAGGCACGGTGCGAGGTCCTCGGGCCAGGCGATACCCAACGCGGGGTCGAGCGGATTGATCCCGTACTCACGCTGCGGCGCGTATCCCTGCGAACACAGGTAGACGACAGTGGAGTTGTCCTCCAGAGCCATGAAGGCGTGGCCCAGTCCTTCCGAGAGGTAGACGCAGCGGTGCGTCGTGTCATCGAGTCGGACCGCCTCCCATTTCCCGAAATCCGGGGAGCCGGTACGGATGTCGACCACCACGTCGAGGACGGCGCCGCTGACGCATGTGACGTACTTGGCCTGGCCGGGCGGGACCGACGCATAGTGGATACCGCGGAGAGTGCCGCGAGCGGAGCGGGAGCAATTCGCCTGCTCGAGTTGGAGTCCCTGGCCGATGCAATCGTGGAACCTTTCACCTTTGAACCACTCGTGGAATCGTCCCCTGGTGTCCGCGAAAACCTTGGGTGTGTCCACCCAGGCCCCTTCGATGCCCAGTGGTCTCACGTGATGCTCCCTTCCACCGCGCGGCTTTTTCGCCGCTCACTACCTCCATGTCTTCGGGACATCCACCGCGGGACTTTAGACCGTGCCCTACATGGTGACGCGGATGTGTGCGGCCATTCGGGGGATTCTGACCACACGTGAGTTTGGTCGAGGTCGGATACCGCGTGCTGCTGGCATCTTGATGGCCGCTACTCCCGGTTCCCTGAAGGGCTCGCGATGCAAACACCCCTCACCAAAAGCGCAACGCTCCCGACGCAGCAATCGACCCTCGAGAAAAAGGCGGTGGCCGCATCACCGCACAACGGCCGCTTCGACGGCACATGGTGGATCTGGGCCATGGCCGGAGTGCTGTTCGTGATGTACGCGGCGGTGTCGCTCCGTCTCCACCAGCGGATGATCACGAGCAGCTACGACCTGGGAATCTTCGATCAGGTCGTCCGCTCATACGCGGAAGGACACTTGCCGGTCTCCGAAGTGAAGGGCCAGGACTTTCCCGTCCTCGGGGATCACTTCTCTCCCATCCTCGCGCTCGTGGCGCCGTTCTACTGGGTGTGGCGGGGAGCGGAAACGCTCCTCGTCGTGCAGGCCGCGCTTCTCGCCGTGAGCGTCGTCCCGCTGACTCTCTGGGCACGCCGGACCCTGGGCGGCCCGGCCGGCGCGGTGATCGGTGCCTGCTACGGCCTCTCCTGGGGAATCGCGAGTGCTGTCGGCTACGACTTCCACGAAGTGGCGTTCGCCGTGCCGCTCCTGGCGTTCTCGCTGACCGCCCTCGGGAATGACCGGCTGAGCGCCGCCGCGTACTGGGCTCTGCCCCTGCTGCTCGTGAAGGAGGACCTCGGACTCACGGTTCTCGTCATCGGTCTCGTCATCGCCTGGCGAGGCGACCGCAGGCTCGGCATGTTCACGGTTGCAGCCGGTGTGGCCGCAGCGGCGCTAGCACTGTTCGTGGTTCTGCCGGCCTTCAGCCCGAGTGGGTCCTTCGCCTATTGGTCCCTGGTCGAGGGCGGTTCTGGAGCACCTGGAGTGGACGGTGGCAGCGGAGGCGGTCTGCTGGATCTGCTCCACCGGGGCACGATCGGTCTGGTCACCCCCCAGACGAAGGTGTCGACTTTCGTACTCATGCTGGCTCCCACCATGTTCCTGGCAATGCGGTCCCCGCTGCTGTGGGTCGCCCTGCCGACTCTGGTGTGGCGCTTCACGTCGAGCAACGGCCTGCACTGGGGGACGGGTTTCCACTACTCGCTCGTCCTGATGCCCATGGTCTTCGCGGCCTTCATCGACGCCCTGGTGCGACGCGGGACGAGCGTGCGCGGTCTGCGCCGTTACCTCGCGGGCTGCGCCGCGATCACCCTCGTGATCCTTCCGAACTTCGCCCTGTTCCAGCTGGTCCAGCCGGACACCTGGCGGACCGATCCTCGCGTCGCCGTCGCCCACCGCCTGATGGACAAGATCCCCGACGGTGCCACGGTCCAGACGTCCGACCATCTGGTGCCCCAGCTCAGCAACCGTACGAGCGTCAGCCTCTACGGCTCGAACGACAGCCGCCCGAACCCCCAGTGGATCATGGTGGACGTCTGGGCGCCGGACAGCGCGCGAGGGTGGCTGGGCGCGCCCCTCAGCGCTGAGGCGGAACAGCAGCACTTGGTGGAAAGCAGCCGTGCGGGGTACGCCCTGGTGGCGCAGGAGGGCGGCTTCGTGCTGATGCACCGCCAGGAGGTGATGCCGCAGCAGCGGAGCCGATCGGGACACGCCTGAGAGATCGCCGTCTCCCCAGGAGACGGGGGCTTCGCCGGTGAGTGGGCGGGCCATGAGAACGACCGTGGCCAGGTGGTCGCCGCCGTCCACCCACACCTTGCGCAGGGTGGGAGGGGCGGCGGCGACCTGGTCGACCCAATGGGTGCCGCGGCACGGGCGTCTCGGGATGTTGGTTACACCGGAGCGCCCGGCCCCATGCGCAGCAGTTCTTCGCGAGGCGATCCGCTGCCCCTTTGGGGCATGACGACGTATCGGGAGTCCTCCAGCAGCCCCAGCAGATAGTCGCCGTATCCGCTCTTGAGCAGCGGCTGGGCCAGTTTCCGGAGCCGGTCGTCGTCGATCAGGCCGGCCCGCCAGACCGCCTCCTCGACGCAGCCGACCTTGAAGCCCTGGCGTTCCTCGATCACCCGGACGAATTCCGAAGCCTGAACCATGGAGTTGAAGGTTCCGGTGTCGAGCCACGCGGTGCCCCGGTCGAGCCGGGTGACGTGCAGCGCCCCGGCTTCCAGATAGACGCGGTTGAGATCGGTGATCTCCAACTCACCTCTGACGCTGGGCCGTAGGCCGCGGGCGATGTCCACGACGTGGTTGTCGTAGAAGTACAGTCCGGGCACGGCGTACCGGGACTTGGGCCGGGCCGGTTTCTCCTCGATGGACAGCGCCCGACCCAGTTCGTCGAACTCCACCACGCCATAGGCCGTGGGGTCGGCGACCTGGTAGGCGAACACCCTGCCGCCCTTCAGATCGTCGTGGTGGGCCAGCCGGGTGCCAAGGCCGCTGCCATGGAAGATGTTGTCGCCCAGAATCAGGGCGACCGACTCGTCGTCAATGAAGTCGGCGCCCAGGATGAAAGCATGGGCAATGCCCTCCGGGCGCTCCTGTGCCATGTATTCCAGCCGCAGGCCCAGTTGACTGCCGTCGCCGAGCAGCCGACGGAACTGGAACTGGTCTTCGGGGGTGGTGACGATCAGGATCTCCCGGACGCCGGCCATCACGAGTGTGGACAGCGGGTAATAGACCATGGGCTTGTCGAAGACCGGGAGCAGTTGCTTCGACACCGAGCGGGTCAACGGCCAAAGTCGCGAGCCGGTGCCTCCGGCCAACAGGATTCCGCGCATGGCATCACCATAGGTGAATTGCCCATGAATGCCGCTTTTTCACACGGCCGAGGACTGACCTCGATTCACCAACTCGGTTCGATCGCTACACCGCAGACCTTCCCCGCGGCCTCCCGGCCATCGGCTTCACGACTCCCGGAAGTTCCCCGCCACCAACGAACCGGTGGCGGTACCGCTGCACCCCGGCCTTGTCGGCACTGCTCCCACCCCCCCCCGGCGCCTCATGGCGCACGAAGGCGCCCCTGAAGGCCTTCCAGATCGCCTTCGGTCAGCACTCCGGCCAACAGCCGAACCCCCATAAACCAAGAGAAACCGCTGAGTTGACATTCCCCCTCGACACGCTTTGCCGTGTTTATCACCAACGTGCACAGCCTGAAATGCCCGGAAACTCCCCACCGGCGGGGAGCTTCCGGGCCATTGCCAAACCAGACGGAATCCAATTCCGAAAAGCGGATCAAGCGGGTGCACAGGTCGACACCCGGAAGGCCGCGAAGGCGCATGCAAAGTGCGAATCCACCTGAAAACCGTTGACCACAAGAGGAACTTAGCGCCAAAAAACCTTCCTAAACGCCCTCTCAGACGTTGATGTCGAAGAAGAAGAGCTGCACCAGGCGGTGGGTGCCGTGCTCCCCGGCGAAGTGCTCGTACGACGTGGCCGAGTGCATCAGCTTCGCGTCCCAGATCACCAGCCGGTTGTACTGTCCGGAGACCGACTCGATCAGCTCCCAGTTGTCCTCGTGCTCGAGGTTGTAAGGGTCGTAGACGACCGAGCGCGCGGCCTCGACGGCCTTGGAGCTGCCGAGGCGTGCCTGTTCCTTCGGATGGTTGGGCGCACGTCGGCAGCCGTAGGTCCTGTCGCGCCAGAAGCTGGTGCCGGCACCGGGAGGCGGGTTCGGGTTCAGGTAGATCGCGGCGGCGTAGCTCTGCGAGTCGTGGTGCCAGACCAGCGGGTCGTCGTGCGCGGTCTGCTGAAAGACGCCGTTGGCGTTGTGGCCGAGCCATTCGGTGACCGGAGTGCCGAGCAGCCGCGAGAACTCCTCGCGCAGGCCGGGCCAGAGGAACCGGTGGTCGCTGCGCAGGCCTTTGAAGTACTGCAGATCGGTGTGGTAGCTGGCGCTGAGCGCGATCTCGCGCACCTCGTCCGGGTCGTCGAGGAAGTCATCCACGGAGAGCAGGTGCGGTGCGGTGGGGGTGAACAGCCGCTTCGCGGCGGGCTTGAGCTGCGCGTCCTCGAGGGTGGGGGCGGGGACCACGATCGGCAGCTGCGCCGGGCCGCTGGAGATCAGGTAGCCACCGTCACCGCGGTCCTCCAGCACGACAGCGGCCTCACCACCGAAGTTGAGCTGCTCCCCCGAGTTGAATGACATGGCCGGACTTCCTTCGTCGTGCGCTGACTGACGCTCGAAGATTACCGGCCGACTCCTCACAATTGCGATGTTTCGCCTCATAAGTACCCACATCGGCGCAGTCGCTGGTCAGATCGCGCCGACCGTTTTCCCCCTCGTAGACATTCCGGGCGAACTCGGCCGCGTTCTCCGGCACCGCTCGGGCTGTTGGGGTACGTGGGCTGGGTCTGCTAATACGCTGGTCACCATCGCCACCGTGCTTGGACGGTGCGCCGGGGCCGACCCCAGTACGAACGTATGCCAGACGCAGGCCGGTTGACTTCGGTCGCCGAGCAACCGGCGGAGCCGGTACTGGTTTTCGGGGGTGGATGATCAGAACTGAGAACTGGGCCGGGGGCCCGCCCGCACGCCGTTGTACGGTGCAGCGGGCCCCCGGCCCGGTTGGTGGTGCTGTCACCGCGGCCGGTCTTGACGACGTCGCAGGTCAGGGCAAGCCGGACCGGCCGCGGAGATCCGTGTCGGGACTAGCCCAGGCGCCGCACCAGCGCCCGGTACTCGTCCCACAGTTCCTTCGGGGTGTGCTCGCCGAAGGTGTTGAGGTGCTCGGGCACGAGCGCCGCCTCCTCGCGCCACACGTCCTTGTCGACGGTGAGCAGGAAGTCGAGGTCGGCCTCGGAGAGGTCGAGCCCCTTGGTGTCCAGGGCCCCCTTGGCCGGCAGGATGCCGATGGGGGTCTCGACGCCCTCGGCCTTGCCGTCGAGGCGGTCCACGATCCACTTCAGGACGCGGCTGTTCTCGCCGAAGCCCGGCCACACGAACTTGCCCGCGTCGTTCTTGCGAAACCAGTTCACGTAGTAGATCTTCGGGAGCTTCGCCTGGTCCTTGTCCTTGGCGACGTCGACCCAGTGCCCCATGTAGTCGCCCATGTTGTAACCGCAGAACGGCAGCATGGCGAAGGGGTCGCGGCGCAGCTCGCCGACCTTGCCCTCGGCGGCGGCGGTCTTCTCGGAGGCCACGTTGGCGCCGAGGAAGACGCCGTGGTTCCAGTCGAAGGACTCCGTCACCAGCGGTACGGCGGTGGCGCGGCGTCCGCCGAAGAGGATCGCCGAGATCGGCACGCCCTTGGGGTCCTCCCACTCGGGCGCGATGATCGGGCACTGCGAGGCGGGGACGGTGAAGCGGGCGTTGGGGTGGGCGGCGGGCGTACCGGACTCCGGCGTCCAGTCGTTGCCCTTCCAGTCGGTCAGGCGGGCCGGAGTCTCCTCCGTCATGCCCTCCCACCAGATGTCGTTGTCGTCGGTGAGCGCGACGTTGGTGAAGACGGAGTTGCCCCACAGCGTCTTCATCGCGTTGGCGTTGGTGTGCTCACCGGTGCCGGGCGCGACGCCGAAGAAACCGGCCTCGGGGTTGATCGCGTACAGCCGGCCGTCCTCGCCGAACCGCATCCACGCGATGTCGTCGCCGATCGTCTCGACCGTCCAGCCGGAGACGGTGGGCTCCAGCATCGCGAGGTTGGTCTTGCCGCAGGCGCTCGGGAAGGCGGCCGCGACGTACTTGGACTCACCGGTGGGCGGGGTCAGCTTCAGGATGAGCATGTGCTCGGCGAGCCAGCCCTCGTCACGCGCCATGACGGACGCGATGCGCAGGGCGTAGCACTTCTTGCCAAGCAGCGCGTTGCCGCCGTAGCCGGAGCCGTACGACCAGATCTCGCGGGACTCGGGGAAGTGTGAGATGTACTTGGTGGAGTTGCACGGCCACGGTACGTCCGCCTCGCCCTCGGCCAGCGGCGCTCCGAGCGTGTGCACGGCACGCACGAAGAAGCCGTCGGTGCCGAGCTCGTCGAGGACGGGCTGTCCCATACGCGTCATGGTGCGCATGGACACGGCGACGTAGGCGGAGTCGGTTATCTCGACGCCGATCGCGGAGAGGTCGGAGCCGAGCGGGCCCATGCAGAACGGGACGACGTACATCGTCCGGCCCTTCATCGAGCCGCGGAAGATGCCCTTCTCCCCCGCGTCTCCTCCTCCGGTGAAGATGGCCCGCATCTCGTCGGGCGCCTTCCAGTGGTTGGTCGGGCCCGCGTCCTCCTCCTTCTCGGAGCAGATGAACGTCCGGTCCTCGACCCGCGCGACATCGGACGGGTCGGAAGCGGCGTAGTAGGAATGCGGGCGCTTGATGGGATCGAGCTTCTTGAAGGTGCCCTTGTGAACGAGCTCCTCGCACAGGCGCTCGTACTCGGCCTCGGATCCGTCACACCAGACCACGTTGTCCGGCTGGGTCAGTTCTGCGATCTCGTTGACCCACGAGATCAGTTCCTTGTGCTGGGTGGGGACGGTGGAGGGAGCCGCGATGTCGCGCGCCACGATTGCTCCTAGATGAGGGGTTTTTTGTTGAGGCCCCGTGGGGGCTGCGACCCGGATGCTTCGGGGTGTGGAAACCCATGGCGCTCATCCGGTGCCGACCGCACTCATTTGATCATCCGACGGGTTCGCCCATATGTCCAGAGGGCCGCACACGTGAGCGGAGTGACCATTGCCACGTGTATCCGCGATTCTTTGCGTACACGTTGGGTTCAGCTGAAGGTTTTTTTGCGCGGAAGCCGCATTGCGCCACGCTCGTGAGAACATGGCCACTCTTGGCTGTTCAGTGCGTCGTACTGACACGTAACTTACGGTTCCGTAGGTAGGATTCCGCCTATGACTGCGCCCGTCCCCGACGCGCCCACGGACTCGCCGGCCGCAGGCCGCAGCCCCGCAGCGTCCTCCCCGTCGCACCCGGTCAAGCCCAAGCTCCGCGGCTGGCTGCACCTCGGCATGTTCCCGGCCGTCCTGATCTCCGGTCTGGTGCTCACCGCCCTGGCCAGTTCCACCCGCGCCCGCATCGCCTGCGGGATCTTCGTCCTGACGGCCTGCCTCCTGTTCGGAGTGAGCGCGCTCTACCACCGCGGCAACTGGAGCCCGCGAATGGACGGCGTGCTGCGCAGGCTCGACCACGCCAACATCTTCCTGATCATCGCGGGCACCTACACACCGCTGACGATGCTGCTGCTCCCGGGCGCCAAGGGGCAGTGGCTCCTGTGGAGCATCTGGGCCGCCGCGGCGGCGGGCATCATCTTCCGGGTGTTCTGGGTCGGCGCTCCGCGCTGGCTCTACACCCCCTGCTACATCGCGATGGGCTGGGCGGCCGTCTTCTTCCTCCCGGACTTCATGCGCACGGGCGGGATCGCCGTCCTGGTCCTGGTGATCGTCGGCGGACTGCTCTACAGCGCGGGCGGTGTGATCTACGGGATCAAGCGCCCCAACCCCTCACCCAGCTGGTTCGGCTTCCACGAGGTCTTCCACTCCCTGACCCTCGCGGCGTTCATCGTGCACTACGTGGGCATCTCACTGGTGGCGTACCAGCACGGGTAACGCACCCCCCTCCTCTCTTCATGGCCACGGCTCACGAGCCGTGGCCATTTTCGTGCGCCCTGACAGTACACCCCCATTGACATCAACAATCTTTTGATAGTTACTCTCATTTCATGGTTACTGTCACTCAGGACGATGGCGTACGGCGCGACCCTCCCCCACTCTCAACTTCGTTCGAGCGGGGGGACCCCCATCGTTGGTGGGCCCTCGGGGCCCTGGTCGCGAGCATGCTCACGCTCGGCTTCGACACGACGATCCTCAACGTCGCCCTGCCGACGATGGCGGGCGAACTCGGCGCCACCACCGGCCAGCAGCAGTGGATGGCGGACGCGTACGTGATCGTCTTCGCCGCGCTGATGCTCCCGGCGGGGCTGCTCGGCGACCGGTTCGGACGACGGCGGATGCTGGTCGTCGGACTCGGGATCTTCCTCGCCGGTTCCGTGATGGGCTCCCTGGCCGGCGACGTGAACTGGGTCATCGCGGCCCGCACGGTGATGGGCCTCGGCGCCGCGCTGGTCATGCCGCTCGCCCTGTCCGTGCTGCCCTCGCTCTTCGGACCCGACGAGCGCACCAAGGCCGTCGGCATCATCTCCGCCGCCTCGTCGCTCGGTCTGCCGCTCGGCCCGATCATCGGCGGCTGGCTGCTCAACCACTTCTGGTGGGGCTCGGTCTTCCTGGTCAACGTCCCGATGGCCGCGATCGGCATCGCCGCCTGCGTCTTCCTGCTGCCCGAGACCCGCGACCCCGCCTCCCCCAAGGTCGACACCCTCTCCACCGCGCTCACCGCGGCAGGCCTCGGGGCCCTCATCTACGCGATCATCGAGGCGCCCGGCCGCGGCTGGGGTGACCCGCTGATCGTGGGCATGCTCGCTGGGGCCGCCGTTCTGATCGCCGCCCTGGTGCTGCGCGAGCGGCGCGTGGAACGCCCCATGCTCGACATGTCGCTGCTCACCCAGCGCGGGTTCCTGTTCAACACGATCGCGGCGACCCTGGTGATGTTCGTCCTGTCCGGCCTGCTGTTCGTGCTGCCGCCGTATCTCCAGGCGGTGCTCGGCCACGACGCCTTCGGCACCGGCCTGCGGCTGCTGCCCATGATGGGCGGTCTGATCATCGCGGCCCGGGCCGCACAGCCGGTCGTCGCCCGGTTCGGTTCCCGCGCGGTGGTCAGCGCGGGACTGGTGGTACTGGCCTTCGCCGCGCTGCTCGGCAGCCGTACGACGGTCGACTCGGGCTACGGCTTCACCGCGCTGTGGCTGTCCATCACCGGCTTCGGCTTCGGTTTCTCGGTCGTCCCCGCGATGGACGGCGCCCTCGGCGCCCTGCCCCGCGACCGGGCCGGCAGCGGCTCCGGGCTCCTCATGACGACGCGCCAGGTCGGCAGCGCGATCGGCATCGCCCTCCTCGGCAGCCTGCTGGCGAGCACCTTCCGGGACCGCCTCGACGTCACCGCTCTGCCCGCGAAGGCGGCCGACACCGCCGGGGAGTCCGTGGTCGCGGCCCATATCGTCGCCCAGAAGGCGGGCTCGGCCGACCTCGTGGCCTCCGCGAACAGCGCGTACGTCCACGGCATGGGCCTGGTCCTGCTGGTGTGCGGCGTCGCGGCCCTCGTCACCGCCCTGCTGGCCGCGGCGTTCCTGCCGAACACCCCGGTCACGCACGCCACGAAGGAGGACGCGGACCCGGCCATGGCAACCGTCGTGGCGGATGCCGGACAATGAGCAACATGACGGCCGCACCCTCCCCCTTCAGCCCCGCCGACCCCCCTCAGCTGGGACTCCGCGAGCGGAAGAAGATCAAGACCCGCGAGGCGATCCGCACTGCGACGTACGCACTCGTCAGGGAACAGGGGTACGACGCGACGACGATCGAGCAGATCGCCGAGCGCGCCGAGGTGTCGCCGTCGACCGTCTTCCGCTACTTCCCCACCAAGGAGGACATCGTCCTCACGGACGAGTTCGACCCGCTCATCATGGAGGAGCTGCGGGCCCGGCCCAAGGACGAACCATGGATGAACACCCTCAGGTACGTGATGCAGAAGGCTATCCGGCTCGGCATCAAGGACGACCCCGAGGTGTCCCGGCTGCGGACCCATCTGATGGTCCAGGTCCCGGCGGTGCGCTCGCGGATGATGGAGAGCATGTCGGTCACCGGCAACATGCTCTGCCAGGCCATCGGCGAACGCACCGGCCGGGACCCGGACAGCCTGGAGGTGCGGGTCTACGCGATGGCGATCATCGGCGGCCTGATGGAGACGTCCCTGTACTGGGCGGAGAACGACCACCGGGACGACTTCAAGGACCTGGTGGACCGCACGATGGACGTCCTGGAACACGGCCTCTCCACCGAAAACCCCTGAGGCCAGGGCTCTCCGGCATGACATCCTGACCCGGTGAACGGACCGGAGATCCATGTCGCCTTCGCCCCCGAGCTGGGGCTCTTCGTCCCGCACCGGCGGCGTTCGGGCGCCACGGCGATCGTCACCGACGGCTCCTCCACCCTCGGGCATGTCGTCGAGTCGCTCGGCGTCCCGCTGACCGAGGTGGGCGCTCTCGTCGTGGACGGCGGCGAGGTGCCCGTCTCGCACATCCCCGCGGCTGGCGAGAGCGTCGACGTACGGGCGGTCGAACGCCCACAGCGGGTGCCCGGTGCCCCGCTCCGCTTCCTCCTCGACGTCCACCTCGGCACCCTCGCGCGCCGGCTGCGTCTCCTCGGGGTCGACACGGCGTACGAGTCGACGGACATCGGCGACCCGGCCCTCGCCGCCCGCTCCGCCGCCGAACGGCGCGTGATGCTCAGCCGCGACCGGGGGCTGCTGCGCCGCCGCGAGCTGTGGGCGGGCGCGTTCATCTACAGCACCCGGCCCGATGACCAACTCCGTGACGTGCTGGGCCGGTTCGCACCCGAGCTGCGGCCATGGACGCGCTGCACCGCCTGCAACGGCCTGCTCAAGGAGGCCACCAAGGAGCAGGTCGTGGACCAGCTGGAGGGCGGCACCGAGCGGTCCTACGACGTGTTCGCGCAGTGCGAGGAGTGCGGGCGCGCCTACTGGAAAGGCGCGCACCACGACGACCTGGAAGCCATCGTGGCGCGCGCCCTCGCCGAGTTCGGAAGCCAGACGCCTAGGGCCTGTCCGGCGGATCAGGTCGGAGGAAAGTAACGGCGCCTCATAAGCGCAGGTGAGCGGGGTCTGGTGCGTCCAGCTGCAAGGCGGAGGAGGGCGTCGACGCGGAGCGTCGGCAACCGACGACAACGCCGCAGATGGGCGTGCCAGACCCCGCGTCTCCGGCATGATCCGCCGGACAGGCCCTAGCGACGCCTGAGATCCTTGGGGCCGCAGGCCAGCCCGTCCCTGTTGGGATCGAGACCCAGTGGGTCGTCCTTGCCGTTGACCTTCAGGCGGCCGTAGTCGTTCGTCTTCAGCCAGGCGCAGCGCGCGGCCGTCGTCGTCTTGACGCCGTCCGGGAAGACGGTCGGCACGCAGACGTTGATCGTGCCGTAGTGCCGGTCGCAGCCGGAGATCGTGGTGCTGACCTTCTGTGAGGTCCGCTTCTTGCCGCCCTTGGTGACCGTGCCCTCCAGGGAGTCGGCGAAGGAGTGGACGTGTGCCGAGGCGGTGTCCGTGGCCAGGGCGGCGGGGCCCTGGAGGTGCACCCACTTGGCGACCGAGGGCACTCCGTTGGCGTCGACCGCGAAGAGCATGTACCAGCCGGGCGGGGCCATGTTGGGGTTGCTCGTCACGTTCAGGTCGACGTTGTTGCCGTCCACCGACAGCGGCAGGTCCACGAAACGCTGGTTCGGGTCGGAGGAGTGCGTCACCGCGGCCGGGCGGATCAGCTCGGCCTTCACGATGGGCCGGTCGACCGTGATGCGCTGCGTGTCCCCGTACACCCACTCGTTGTCGATCACCGAGGTGATCGTCGGGCGGGTGCCCTTGAGGAGGTAGGGCGGGGTGTAGATGGACACGTTGTGGTTCCAGGTGCCGTTGCCCGGGTTGTCGCCGGTGGCCATCACCCGGCCGTCGGGCAGCAGGAAGGCGGAGGAGTGGTAGCCGCGGGCCTCGGGGTCGGCGACCACCGGGTCGAAGGTGGAGGTCGCCGGGTCGAACATCGACGCCTCGAAGACGGGGTTGGCGCGGTTGTGCAGGCCACCGCCCGTCTCCAGCACCTTGCCGTCCGGCAGGAGGACAGCGGAGACGTACATCTTGCCCTGGTCGCCGGTCTCGGCGACCTTGCCGTTGCCGAGGTCGACCGTGCCCTGCGGGATCCGCGGGCCGACGGTGTACGCCGGGTTCGCGGCCTTCAGGTCGATGATGTCGGTGAGCCGGTTCGCCTCCGGGTTGGAGTCGATGTTGCCGCCGCCGAGCGTCAGCACCTTCTGGTCCTGGGCCGGGGGCAGCAGCACGCTCGCGGACTGGTCGCGCTCGTCCTTGCTCTGGAGCCCGGAGATCGCCGTGACGGTGTTCGCGGCATAGTCGTAGATCGCCGAGCCCGTGCCCGGCGTACCGTTGCCGAAGACATGGCTGCCCGAGTAGAAGAGCCGCCCGTCCTGCATCAGGATCATCGACGGATACAGACCCCAGTACGACCACGTCTGGTTGACCTGCGTGAACGGCAGCCACTGCTGCTGCGCCGCCGACCAGCGCTCGGCCGTCACCGAGCCGGTGGAGTCCTCGCGCAGCCCGCCGAACGAGATGACGTCACCGTTGCCGAGTTCGGTGGCCGACGGATACCAGTGGCCGTCGTTCAGGTCGTTCGTCTTGCTGTAGGTCTCGGTGACCGGGTCGAAAATGTACGAGTCCTTGTACCCCTCGTAGCCGTGTCCGCCGGCGACCGGGAACGCCTTGTTGCCGCTCATCACCAGTACCCGCCCGTCGGCGAGCTGGACGTGACCGGAGCAGAACATGTCCTTCGGCGTGGGGATCACCTTGTACGTGCCGTTCACCGGGTCGTAGACCGCGCTGGTGAACGTGCCCGCGTCGAAGTTCTCCTCGCTGTTGCCGGAGCCGGCGATCAGCAGCACCTTGCCGTTGTTGAGGACGACGGAGTGCATGGAGCGCACCGGGTTCTGTGTGGGCAGCACGTCCCAGCGGCCGTTGGCGCACTCGTCGGTGGTGGCGGTGCAGGTGGCCGGCGGGATCGGGTCGGAGACCTGTTCCATCGTGTAGTCGTCGGTGGTCGCCGAGCCGGTGCCGTACACCGAGACGCCCCAGGTGATGCGGTCGGTACCGGCCGGGACCGCGGGCGTACGCACGCTCGCCTGCGTCCAGCCCGCCGCCATGTCCAGCGTCTTGAGGTCGGTCCAGTACTGCCAGCCCGCCGTGGTGTCGTGCCGGAAGAGGGTGATCGAGGCGTCGGGCGTCGTCGTCTTGTACCAGAGCCCGAGGTCGTACTGCTTGCCCGCGGTGACGACCGGCGCGCAGGTCGCGGACTCCGTGATCAGGGCCTTGCGGTCGCCGTCGACGCGCCGGGTCAGCGTGACCTTCATGGCCTTGGAGCCGGAGTGGGAGTCGGCGACGGTGGAGAAGGTGAAGTCGTTGTCGCCCCAGCCGGACTTCTCCCAGCAGTACGGCATGCCGTCCGTGCCGCCGGTCTCGAAACCCGGGTTGGTGACGAGGTTGGCGGCGGAGGCGGGCTGCGGCGAGACGAGCAGCAGCCCGGCGGCCAGGCCCGCCACGGCCAGCAGTGAGGTTCTCCGTCTGGGTCGTGCCAGGTGTTTCACGCGGCTCTCCTTGTTGTGCGGCTCCCGCCCGGGGCCTCATTGCTGCGGCGCGGCAGGTAGACCAGCGCCTCGGTGCCCACGAAGCGCAGGACGAAGGTCGTCACCAGGGCGAGCGCGGTGGCGGACAGGGCGCCCATCCCGAAGTGGCGGACGAACAGGGCGATCAGCGGGATGCGCAGCACCAGGTCGGCGTTGGCGAGCAGCGCGAACCGGCCCACCCGGTCCCACCAGGTGCGGTGTTTGCGGCGCTCGCGGAACAGCAGGTGCTCGATCAGCAGGAAGTTCCAGGCGACGCCGAGCTGGTTGGCGAGGATCTCGGCCGGGACGTAGTGCATGCCGGCGGCGGTGAGCGCGTACAGGCCGAGGAGGTTCGGCAGGAAGCCGGTGGCGCCGATCAGGCCGAAGACCACCATCCGGGCGACCGGCGAGGCGGTGCGCAGCCCGACGAGATGACGCAGGAACCGGAAGCCCTCCTGCGCGGTCGACTTGGACTCGCCGGCGAACCGGTCCTGGAAGACGAAGGGCACCTCGGTGACCTGGCGGGGGCGGCTGCGCACGGCGAGTTCGAGGAGGATCTTGTAGCCGAGCGGCTGGAGGACGTCGGCGGTGACCGCGCTGCGGCGGATCGCGAAGAAGCCGCTCATCGGGTCGCTGATGCCGCGCAGTCTGCGCGGGAAGAGCGTCTTGGTCAGCCAGGTCGCGCCGCGTGAGACGGCGATGCGGTAGCCGCCCGCGAGGCCCTCGCGGCTGCCGCCCTTGATGTACCGGCTGGCGACGACGAGCCCGGCGGCGGACCGCTCCCCGGACGCCACCAACTCCGGTATCAGGGACGGCGGATGCTGGAGATCGCCGTCCATGACGACGATCCAGTCGGAGCTCGCCGCCTTCAGCCCCTCGACGACGGCGCCGCCGAGCCCGCCCACGGGTTCCTCCCGGTGCAGCACGGTCACCGGGAACGGGCAGTCCTGCGCCTCCCGGGAGATCACCTCGGGGGTGTCGTCCGTGGAGTCGTCCACGAAGACGACCTCGCAGGGCAGCCGGGAGGGCACCGACTCGGTGATCCGGTGCAGCAGTTCGCGGATGTTCGCGGACTCGTTGAAGGTCGGGACGACGATGGTGACGGCGCCGGGTTCGGGAACTGCGTTTTCGCGCTCGGCTCGCCTCCGGGGCGCTCCAGCCGGTGTCGAGAGGGCGATCGTGCTCAACCCTTCGGGCCTCCGCGCTCCCCCACTCTCGGCTTCTCCCCCACTCTCGACTTCGCTCGAGCGGGGGGACCCCCATGAGCGGGGGGACCCCCATGCCCTCTCGACACCGGCGCGCCGCTCCGGCTCACTCGCGGTGGCGGCGCGTACGGCCGGATCGCCGAGCTCCCCGGGGACAGTGCTCTCGAAGCTGCTCATCGACCGCCTCCGGACGTCGCCGTCGTCATGGTGTTTCCCGTGCTGTCGTCGATCTGCCGGATCTCGATCCGGTCCGCGCCCTCGCCGAAGGTGGCGACCGGCGTCGAGTGCTCGATGGCCGCCTTGACGTTGGGCAGGTCGACCGCGTCGCGCCGCACCGTCGGGGAGGCGACGACGTAGTCGATGTCCCTCCAGCCGCGCGGCATCGTCTTGGTGACCGCGGGGTCGAGGTCCGCCTTGTAGAACCAGATGACGCCGAGCCCGGGCCGGTAGCCGTCGTGCACGAGGTCGAGCCAGAGGGCGTCGTCGACCAGGACCCGGGTGTCGGCCGGGTTCTGGACCTCGGTCTTCAACCAGGTGGCCGCCGCCCGGTAGGGGGCGTTGGCGTCGGCGGTCACGGCGGTGTGGTCGCCGTCGTACCAGCGGGGCAGGACGTAGAGCGCGGCGACCGCCACGAGCGCGGCCGCCGTCACCCGCCGTCCCCAGGTGACGTACGACTTCTCCGCCTCGCTCCGCCATCTGCGCAGCACCAGATGGGCGAGGCTGGCGGTGCCTCCCGCGAGGACCAGCGCGAGGAACGGCAGCGCCTGGATGGCGTACATCGCGGGCAGATAGCCGCTGGGGCGCAGCGCCACCAGGGCGAGGATCGCCACGGTGAGCGCGGGTCCGGCGAGGGCCCGGGCGGTGACGGACCAGCGCCAGGTGGCCAGGAGCAGCAGCGCTCCGGCGAGACCGCCGATGATCAGCACCCGGTCGTAGTAGAGCCATGAGTGCAGCACGCCGTACGAGCCGGAGCCGGGGTCGAGGATGAAGCCGGAGCCGGGCCGGCTCATCTGGTACGTGATGCCGTCCCAGAGCGAGACATGGCCCGCGCCCGGGAACAACTCGCCCTTGAGCAGGGCGAACAGCGGATACGCGAGGCCGATCAGGGCGCAGGCGGTGATGGCTCCGGTGAGGGCGAACTTGCGGGTGTCGCGGTGGCCGTGGCGCCACATGGTGACCAGGAGCGCGGGCAGGACGACGAGCATCGTCTCCTTGGTGAGCACGGCGGCCGCGGCCGCGATGCCCGCCCCGAAGTGGTGCCACAGGTGGCGGCTCGGGGACGCGGCCAGGCAGAACGCGAGCAGCGTCCACATCACCGCGATGTTGTCGAGGAAGATCTCGCGCTGGAGCACCACCGACAGCGGCGAGAGCCCGAAGAGCACCATCGCGAGGCCCGCCGCCCAGCGCGGCAGCGAGAGACGGCGGGCGAGGACGTACAGGAGGACCGCGCTGACGGCGCTGACGGCGAGCATCGCGACCCGCATCGAACCGACCGTCATCAGCGAGGGGCTGATGTGGGCGGGGATCCAGGTCAGTGCGGCTATCTGGATCCAGCCCAGCGGGGGGTGGTCGTACCAGTACGTGTAGTGCGCGAGGCCCTTGCTCTGCTGCACGGCCCACGCCTGGGCGAGATAGGTGCCCTCGTCGTCGCTGAGGGTCGGGTAGTCGGTGATGTTCCAGCCCTGCACGGCGATGATCGCCAGCAGCAGGACGCCGCACAGCAGCAGGTCGGTGCGCGAGGTGCGCAGCCGCTGGAGCGGCGGGTGGTCGTGGACGATGTCGGGCGCGTCGGGGCGCGTCGCGGGGACCGTGGACGTGGTCACCGCGGGAAGTGTCGAGGTCACGCGGGAAGGTCCTCTCGGGACTTTCGGTACGTTTCTGGATGTTCGGGCCCAAGGCCTGCGGCACCAGGGCATGCGGAACCAAGGCCATCCCGCCGGACGGGACGTCGGGCGGGTGGCCTCAGGCCCTAGTGGGTCGCTTCGGCCTCGGCGAGGTGCGCACCGACATGACTGGTCAACTCCCAGTCGTTGCGGCCCCTTTGCTCACGCCAGACGGCACGGACGGCCGCACCGGCGAGAAGCACCTGATAGAAGGGGCCACCGACCACGAGCTTCAGGTAGTGGACGAACCGGACGCGGAGCCCGTACTGCTTGCCGAAGTCGTGCAGTCCGACGAGCTCGAAGACGAAGGTGACCAGGGCGGTCACGGCCGGCAGGAAGGTGATGAAGGCGATCCCGACGGGGACGTCGAGGAAGAGCGCGATGGCCACGTTGAGCGGGATGACCACCCCGGAGACGGCCTGCAGATACGGCGTCATGAGCGTGTAGCGGGCGAGCAATCGCTGCCCGAAGCCCGGCAGTTGCTTCCAGTCCTTCTTGCGGTAGACCTGCAGGAAGCCCTGGTTCCAGCGGGTGCGCTGCTTCATCAGCGAAACCAGGCTGCCCGGGGTCTCCTCCCGGGTCACCATGTCGGAGTCGTAGGCGACGACGACCTTCTTGCCGACGCTGGAGAGCCGTACACCCAGGTCGCAGTCTTCGGCGAGGCACTCGGGGTCCCAGCCGTCCGCTTCCCGCAGTACGTCCGTCCGTACGAAGACGGTGTTGCCGCCGAGCGGGATGAAACCTTTTTGCGCATGCAGGTGCAGCCGCGAGCGGAACCAGAAGAAGTACTCGAGGCAGTTGCGCAGGCTGTACCAGCTGGAGTTGAAGTTGATGAGCTGGACCCCGCCCTGGACGACGTCCGCACCCGTCGTGCGGAACGCGTGGTCGACATGGGCGAGCAGCTCCGGATGGACCTGGTCCTCGGCGTCGAAGACCCCGACGACGTCGCCGCGGCAGTGCGGCAGCGCCGTGTTCATGGCCTTCGGCTTGTTCTTCTTCTCGTGGTGGTCGACGACGACCCGCACCCGCTCGTCGCGGGCCGCGGCCCGCCGGGCGACCTCGGCGGTCTCCGGATCGTCGTGCCCCACGATCACGATGATCTCGAAGTCGGTGTGGCTCGACTCCAGCAGCCGCTGGATGGTGTGGTCGAGCACGGCCTGCTCGTGGCGGGCCGGCAGCAGCAGCGAGAACGCCAGCCGGTCATCGCCGTCCGGTCTGCTGAACCGGGTGGACGCCAGCACCTCGGGCGTGCGCCACGCGTGCATCTGCCACCAGAGAGTGAACGCCGCCATCCAGAACAAGGCCAGTGAAACGGCAGCAATAAAGACAGACGTGAGCAACAGATCCCCCCAGATCCCAAAACCCCCAGTCGCGACGAAGTGTCACATCCGCCGCGTCACGATGCAGAGACTATGGGTGAACTGTGAAGCGCACAGGCTGTTCTGGTGAAGAGCGTGTTTCATCACAGTCGGATCATTTGCTGAACAATTCGAACAGTCGTCGCGTTTCAACCAGTTGATGAGCAGGCTGATGATCTGTGTTTCAGCCGCTCAGAGCCGTGCGAAGCCGGTCGGGATCGGTCGTCGGGGCGTCACAAGTGAAGTTACGGCAGACGTACGCGGCCGGTTCGCCCTGGACGAGGGGGCGATCGACGAGAAGCGGCAGCTCGTCACTCTCCGGAGCGCCTACGGCGACCACGGCACCCGGCGCGGTACCGAGCAGCGCCGTCCGGTGCAGGGCCGTTGTCATGGGATGCCCGTCGGGCCCCACGACCGCGACCTCGCGCGGCCCGTCGAGCAGCGCCTCCGCCACCGCGAGCCCCCAGCCGATGAAACGGGGAGCGCGCGGTCCGAGCGCCTTCACGACGCCCAACGCCCTTTCGGCGGCGGTCCGATGGGGTGCGGCGCCGGTCTGGGCGGCATAGCTCAGCAGGGCGCCGGCGGCCGCGCTCCAGCCGGAAGGCGTGGCGTTGTCGGTGGGGTCCTGAGGCCGGCGGATGAGCCGCTCGGCGTCGGCCGCGGTGTCGTACAGCGCCCCGGACTCGGGATCGGCGAACTGCACGATCACCTGGTCCAGCAGGAAGCCGGCGAATTCCAGCCACACCCCCTCCCCGGTGACGGAGGCCAGCGCGAGGAACCCCTCGGCGACATCCGCGTAATCCTCCAACACCCCCGCGTTGGCCCCGACTTGCCCGTCCTTGCTGGTACGGGACAGCCGTGCGCGGTCGTCCATGTGCAGCCGTACGAGGAGATCCGCGGCGGCGATCGCGGCGTCCACGAGGTCGGGACGGTCGAAGTAGGCGCCGGTCTCCGCGAGGGCGGCGACGGCGAGCCCGTTCCAGGCGGCGACGACCTTGTCATCGCGCCCGGGAGCGGGCCGCCCGGCCCGCGCGGCGAGCAGCCGACGGCGAATGCCTGCCACCCTCTCCGCGTCAAACACCTCGTCCTGCTGCGGCAGTTGCAGCACGGAGGCCCCCTCTTCGAAGGTCCCCTCCTCTGTCACCCCGTAGTACCGCACGGCCAGTTCGGCGTCCTGCTCACCAAGAACCTCGCGGAGCTGCTGCGGGGTCCACACGTAATACGCGCCCTCGACGTGCTTGCCCGTCCCGTCATCGCTGTCGGCATCGAGCGCGGAAGCGAACCCGCCCTCGTTGGTGCGCAGTTCACTCACCATGAAGTCGGCGGTCTCAAGGGCGACGCGACGGGCGAGCTCGGAGCCGGTGGAACGCCAGAGGTGCGCGTAGACGCGGCAGAGCAGGGCGTTGTCGTAGAGCATCTTCTCGAAGTGGGGCACCACCCACTCACGATCAACGGAGTACCGTGCGAACCCCCCACCCAACTGGTCGTAGATCCCGCCCCGCGCCATCCGCTCACAGGTGTCCTGCGCCATCTGGAGAGCACCCTCGGAACCGGTCCGGGCGTGGTGCCGCAACAGGAACTCGATCACCATGGACGGCGGGAACTTGGGCGCGCCCCCGAAGCCGCCGCGCGAGGCGTCGTACTCCCGGGTGAGCCCGAGCAGCGCCCCCGCCAGCTCCTCCTCCCCCGGCACCCGATCGTCCCCGAAACTCATCTCCCGCCCAGCGAGATCCCGCACGATCTTCCCCGCGACCTCGGCGACCTCGTCCCGCCGATCGGTCCAGGCCCCGCGCACCCCCTCCAGCACCTGCCGGAACGACGGCATCCCGTGCCGGGGGGCGGGCGGGAAGTACGTCCCGAAGTAGAAGGGCTCCGCATCCGGCGTGAGAAACACGGTCATGGGCCACCCGCCCTGCCCCGTGGCGGCCTGCACGGCCTCCATGTAGACGGCGTCGACGTCGGGCCGCTCTTCGCGGTCGACCTTGATGTTCACAAAGTGAGCATTCATGTACGCCGCGATTTGTTCGTCTTCGAAACTTTCCCGTGCGAGGACATGGCACCAATGACAAGACGAATAGCCGACGCTGAGCAGCACGGGCACGCCCCGCTCACGGGCCTCTTCGAAGGCCTCGGCCGACCAGGGCCACCAGTCGACGGGGTTGTCGGCGTGCTGGAGCAGGTAGGGGGACGTCTCATGGGCCAGTCGGTTCGGCATGGGTCCATCCTGCCGCAGTACCCGGCCCCTGACGCGCCGGGCGCAACCACCCATTGATCGCGTCGCGCCCTCGCGCTCACGCCCCCCACGAAGGACACTGGAAATCAAAGGAGTTGCCGCTGGAGGGGGACGTGACATGCGGGAAGGCCATCGGGCGGAAGCCGAGCGGCTGTTGGCCCGGGCCGTGGAGGAAGAGGTGCGGCGCTCGGGCGGGCGCAGCGACGGAGCCGTGTTGCTCTCGCGGGCCCGCGCCGCGCTCGACACCATGGCTGAGGCGGCCGCCGACGAGTACGGGGCGTACACCCGCGCTCTGGACGAGGCGGATGCCGGACAGCTGACGTTCGGGCAGCGGTACGCCCGCGAGGGCGCCGGAACTCCCCTGCTGGTGGCGGTGGTTGCCGCCGTCGCCGCCTGCGCGGCGGACCTGGCGCTGGGTACGGGCGCCGGCACGGCCGTCGGCGCGGGGGCGACCGTCGCCGTGGTGGGCGCGGCGGCCACCGTGCTCAAGGTGACCGCCTCGCACGTGCCCGCCGCGAGTCGCCGGGCGGGAGCCCTGGGCCAGCCGGGCGGTCCGGAACAGTTGCGGCTCCAGTGGCTGACGGCGCTGGAGGTACGGGGCATCCGGCCCTTCCTCGACCAGCAGCGGGTCATCATCGCCTCCGCGGGTGCGAAACAGGGCGCGCCCCAGCTGCGGCGCACCGACAAGAGCGCCGCCGCGCGCAGACGCAACGTACTGGAGCAGTCGTTCGGGCAGCTTCCCGAGCCGGCCGACCCGTTCACCGGGCGCCGGACCGAGCTGTCCCGGGTGGCGCAGTGGGTGCACGCGGCCCGCGCCAGCACCGAGACGAAGCCGACCGTGGTCGTCCTGCACGGCGCCCCCGGCTCCGGCCGCAGCACCCTCGCGATCCGGGCGGCGCACAGCCTGAAGGACCAGTTCCGCGGTGCGTGCGTGGTGGACCTGCGCGGCGACAGCACCGAGGAGCCGCCCCTCACCACCCGCGACGCCATGCTCCACCTCCTCAACCGGCTCGGCGCGCCCCGCGAGCAGCTCCTCTTCCGTGAGCGTTCCTCGCAGGACCAGCAGGTCAGACGCCTCAGCGAGCTGTACCACCAGCACCTGACGGGCTTGCCGGTCACGATCGTGCTCAATGACGCGAGCGACGCCGAGCAGGTCCGCACCCTGGTCCCCGAGCGCTCGGAGAGCCTGGTCCTGGTCACGGCCCGCAAACCGCTCGACCTGCCCGCCGACCTCCCCGCCTGGGTGCACCAGCTCCCGGTCGAGGCGCTGGACGCGGCGGGCGCCGAGGAACTGCTGAACGCGGTGGCCCAGGAGAAGCCGGACCCGTACGACGCCGAAGCCTGCGACCAGGTGCGGGAGCTGTGCGGCAGTCTCCCCCTCGCCCTGCGCATCGCGGGCTCCTCCCTCGGCCCGCGCACCCCGCGCCAACTGGCCTCCGACCTCGGCGCGTACGGCCCCGTGGAGCCGGTCGAGCGAGTGCTGTGGCTGCGCTACACGGACCAGACCGACACGGCGCGGCGACTGCTGCGCCGGCTGGCGCTGGCGGGCCGCGCCTCGCTCGGCGCCGCCGCGGCGGCCTCCCTGCTGGCGACGGACGAGCAGGAGGCCACCCGCCACCTGACCGCGCTCGCCCAGGCGGGCCTGATCGACCACGTCCGCGGCAGCCGCTACCGGCTGCACGACCTCGTCCGGGCCTTCGCCCAGGCACGGCTGCTGGACGAGGAGGAGCCGGCCGAGCGGACGGCGGCGCAGGAGCGCCTGATCGTGAACTACGCGGAGCTGGCCGACTCGGTGATCCGCCTGGTCGACGGCAAGACGTCGACCCGGGCGGATCAGTTCGGACCGCACGGCTTCACCTCCCTCGACGCTGCCCTGCGCTGGCTGGACGACGAGTCGAGCTTCATCACGGCGGCCCTGCGCCAGGCGGAAGGCGTGAACCAAGCGGCCGTACTGAACCTGCTCGGCGCCCTGTGCGACTACTGCCTGCTGCGCGGCGACCTCTACCGCCTGGGCGAGATCAGCGAGTTGACGCAGGCCGTCGACCAGGGCCTGCTGGTGCGCTCGGTGCAGTGGCGCACCGGCATCGCGGCCCGCCAGCTCGGCGAACTGGACAAGGCCCACACCACCCTGTCCTCCGTGGTGAACCTCTACTTCGAGGCGCACCACGACGCAGGCGCGGCCCGGGCCCTGGGTTCCCTGGGCATCACCCTCCACCACCAGGGCAACCTCACCGACGCGGCCGCCAAGCTCCAGGAGGCCATGGACCTGCAGGCCTCCCCCGAGCTGGCGACGGACCGCGCCTGGACGATGCACGCGCTGGCCGCCGTGGAGCGCGACCGGGGCCATGTCGCCCTCGCCCTGAACCTGCTCACCGAGGCCCTGGTCCTGCACCGCGAGGGCGAGTCCGTGCACGGCGAGGCGTGGGCCCACTTCCAGCTCGGCCAGCTCGGCCTGCGGATGGGCGACGTGCCGCGCGCGGAACGGGAACTGCGTGACGCCCTCGACCTGTACGGCCGTACACGCGACGCCCGAGGCGAGGCCTGGGCCCTGACCCAGCTCGCCCGCGCCCGCCTCGTCGACGGCGACCCCTCCACCGCGGTCGACGGTCTGCGCCAGGCGGTCTCCCGGCACCGGGAGAACGAGGACGCGCGCGGCGAGGCATGGACGATCTATTACCTGGGCCAGGCCCTGGAGGAGACCGGCAATCTCGACCAGGCGGTCCGTGAACTCGAGCGCTCCCGCACGATGTTCTCCCGGATGCGGGACGTGTACGGGCTCGCCTGCGCCCGCCATCACTCGGCGCGCGTGACCCGCGACCAACGGGCCGCTCAGACCGGTTCCCTGCGCAACTCGGGCTTCGCCCGCCAGCTCCTGGTGGACGCGCGCGCCGACTTCCAGCGCATCAGCGTGGCGCACGGCGAGGCGTGGACCTGCCTGGAGCTCGCGGTGGTCGACGCCGGCAACGCCCGTACGCCGGGGGCCCTCGCCCTGTGCGACGAGGCGGCGGGCCTGTTCGCCTCGTACGGCGACCGGCGCGGCGAGGACTGGGCCAGGTTCCTGAGGTGCACCCTTCTGCCGTACGCCTCCCCGGGCGGCCTCGAAGTGGGCAGCGCCGTCGCCCAGGAGGAACTGGCGCAGCTCTCCCGCACCGGCCATCCGCTGCGCGACGGAAAACTCGACGACTACGTGGAGGCGTACCAGCTCTTGCTGGAACGGGGGGTCGACCTGGACGCGGGATGGCAGGCTTGGCGCCTGAGAATGGTGCCGAACCGGCATGCCCGGGAGGTCATGGGGGTGCCGGTGACCGCGGCGCGCTAGCGCGGTGGTGATGGTGGGGTACGAGGGGGACTTCGGTGTCGTTCGTCGGGCGCACTCACGAACTCGGCGCGGCGCGAAGGGAGTTGGCGGCCAGGCGGGTCCTGGTGGTGACCGGCGGGCCCCGCTCGGACCGGTCCGCGTTTCTCGACGTACTCGCGCGAGAGGTCGCGGACGAGGCGGGGCTTCCGGTGTACCGCGTACGGGTGGCGGCGGACTCCGGGGAGTGGTCGTCCGAGGTCGTGCTGTCACGCCTGTTGGAGGCGTGCGGGGAGGCAGCCCGGGAGGCGCTCGCCGAACCGGCCGTGCGGACGCCGGGCGAGGCGGCGGACCGCGTCGTCGAGGCCTGCCGGGGCGCGTTCGTCGCGCATCCCTGCGTCGTGGTGGTGGACGGAGTCCCGGCCGGGACGATGGACGCAATCCCCAGCGGCACGGTGGACGCAATCCCCACCGGGACGGCGGACGGGTCCCTTCTCGCCGGCCTGATCAGTGTCTTCGCCGAGTCGGAGTCCTTCCTGCTGGTGGGCTCGGCGGACGCCCAGGAGGGCGCCGCTCCACCGTCGGCCCACGCCCTCGACAACCACACGGTCCTCCTCGAACGGGCCGTCACCGCCCACCGCGGGGGTCGTCTCGGCGAGGCCGACCAGCACCTCCGCGCCCTCCCCTCCGACCGGCGCGCCGACGGCCGGGCGCTGCTCACCCGGGCCGCCGTGCACTGCGACCGGGGAGATCCGCGCGCGGCAGGACCGCTGCTGAGGCGAGCCGTGGAGGCCCACCAGGTCGGCGGCGACCGGCACGGCGAGGCGTGGACCGTCTTCCTGTACGGGCGGATGTGCCGATTACGCGGCCGGGCCGAGGACGCGCGGAGACTGCTGCACTCCGCGCGGGAGGCGTTCCGGGCGGTCGGGGAGGCGCGGGGCGTGGCGTGGGCGAGCGGCGAACTCGCGCGGCTGGCCACTCGGTCGGGCACCCCGGCCCCGGAAGCCCTCGCCGAGGCGCGTCGGCTGCACGAGCGCGCGGGCGACCGGCGCGGCGCCGCCTGGGCGCACCTGTGGTGGACCGTGGCGCGGGCGGACGAGCCCGGCTTCCCCTGGCAGCAGGAGTTCACGGACGTCCTACGCCGCTTCCATGAGGTCTCCGACCGGCTCGGGACGGCCTGGACACTGCACCACCACGCGCTGACCCTGACCCGTGCGGACGGGCCGGACGGCGCGGACGGGACTGACGGGACGGACGGGACGGATGAACGTCAGCGCGAGGCGGACCGGCTGTTCGAGAGGGCCTTGGCGCTCTTCGAAGAGGCGGACTGCCCGCACGGGCGGGCCTGGACCATGCGCGAGTACGCGCTCCGCTCCCCCGCCCGCCGCTTCCTGAACGGCGACTGGGCGGCCGAGATCCGCCATGTGTTCCATGGGATCGGCGACGAGGCGGGCGAGGCCTGGGTGGACCTCGCCGAAGCGGGACCGCCCCCGGACGGCGAGCCGCCGTACGAACTGGCCTGCCGCTACCCCGCCGCCCTGCTGGACGCGGTCGAGTGGACCGAGGCAGGCGATCCGCTGATCCCGCGCGCCGCCCGCGACACCCAGCCCGACCCCCGCCCCGACTTCCCCCGCCCCGGCTCCCCGCACCCCGGCGACCGCGACCGCCCGGACGACTTCAGGGCCCACGTCCGGCTGACCCTGCTCGACGAGGCGCCCGTCCCGGACGTGCCCGCCCGTATCGCCCTCCAGGTCGTGCCCGGGCCCGCGCATCCGTGGTCCACCGCCCCGCTTCCCCCGCTCACGGCCCGCGCGACCCCCCTCGGCCACGCGGAGATCGACCCCGCGTACGCCGTCCCCGTCGTCGGTGCGAAGTCCTACGGCTCGGAGTCCCACGGAGCGGAGTTCCGCTTCACCCCGCACCGCCCCGGCTCGCACCGGCTGCGTTTCACCCTCGAGGATCCCGCCACCGGGACCGTCCTCCAGCAGGTCGAGGCCGAGATCGACGTGGTCCTGGTCCCGTCCGATCCGAGGCCGCACCGGCCCACCGCGCCCGCGCCCCGCCCCGCATCCGCACGGAGGGCCTGAGCCCGATGGCCCGCGAACTTCTCACCCAGGTCGTCCAGGACCCCAGCCGCGGCTTCACCCGCCGCCCGGACCCCACCGTCCGCCACCCGGACCTGGTCCTCGCCCTCGACGCCCACGCCGACGACCACATCAGGGCCCGGCTGTACGGCCCGGCGGGGCCCCCGTCCGCGACCGAGCACGCGCTGAAGCTGAATGTGAAGCCGGCCGCCGTCACCGCCGCCGCGGCGCATCTGCGGGCGCTGTGGAAACGGGAGCTGGTCGACTTCCAGCCCGTCGACGGACGCGGGATCCCGGTCGGGGGCCGCCCCTACTTCCCGTACGCCACCTGCCCGGATCTCACCGCCGAGCCCCGGGAGGAGCTGCGCGGGATCCTCGACGAGCTCGCCCGTCAGGGCTCCCATCTGCTGTACGGGGAACTGCTCGGCGACGGCGGCCAGGGCACCCGGCGCTTCGGCGAGATCCTGACCGGCGCGCTGAGCCGCGAGGAGCCGTTGCGCGTCCGCGTCGACTCCGACCTGGTCCTGCCCTGGCCGATGCTCGCGCTGCCCGAGGACACCGCGAGCGGGCCCGGCGGCCCCGTCGGCGACGCCTTCCGCCGTTTCCTCGGCTACCGGCACCAGATCGAGCAGACCGGTGGCCACCACCCGAACCTCCCGGACCCCCCGGCCCTCCCCGCCCTCCCGGTCCCCGTCGACGACGAGCACGCCCGGCTGCCGCCCCCGTTACCGGTGGTGAGCCTCAATCACGACCAGGGCATCAACCCGGAGGGCGCCACCCGGGCCGCCGAGGTCGAGAGCGCCCTCGCCACCGGCACCGTCCGCGTCGAACGCACCCGGTGCGACGAACTGCTGGGCGCCCTGCGCTCCGGCGGGCTCGACGAGCAGCTGATGTACTTCTGGTGCCACGGGCACTTCAGACCCGTCCCCGACGACAGCGCCCCGCTGTTCGCCGTACGGCTGAGCGACCACAAGGACATCGACGTCCGTACGGTCCTCGCCGAGCGCGGCGTCGCCGAACCCTCGCTCCCGCGGCGTCGCCGAACCCCCGCTCCCGCGGCGTCCCCTGGTGTTCCTCAACGCCTGTTACGCCGGGCTGCCCGCCGACGCCGAGCCGGCACGCCTGGGCGGCGCGCTCATCGAGGCGGGTGCGGGCGGGGTGCTGGGGCCGCAGATCGAGATGCCACGGCTGTTCGCCGCCGAGTACGCCCACGCGTACATCACCCGCTACCTCGGCGGGCGGGAGACCGCGGGCGAGATCGTCCACGGGCTCGCCCGGCACTTCGCCGACGCGTGGAGCAACCCGCTCGGCCTCGCGTACGCCCTGCAGTGCGGCATGGACAGCAGGCTGGAGCGGGCCACCGTAGGACCGCTGTAGGACCGCAGGGGCGGGCGGTGCCGTGGGTACGCACTCCGGCCACCCGCGACCGGAGCCCGCACACCGCCCTCGGCCCTGAGCCCTCAGCCCTTGGCGGGCGAGGCCTTCCCGCCGGGACCGGCACCGGGGCCGCTCCCCTTGCCGGAGGCCGCAACGCCCTTCTTGGGCTGCTCCGGGTCCTCCTCGAAGGTGACCTTCCCCATGTGCCGGTTCATGGACTTCATCAGGCCCCACACCGCCAGGGCCAACGCCGCGAAGACGATGAAGCCGAGGACGCCGGGGGTGACCTTGTTCTCGTCGACCTCCTTGGCGAGGGGGACGAGGTGCGTCAGTGCCAGGCTTGCGCTCATGTCAGGCATTGTCGCGGATGCCCGCGAAGAGGTCGTCCTCGGGGAGGGAAGTGTCGACCAAAGAGGTGGCGAGCTCGTACTCCTCGGTCGGCCAGACCTCCTTCTGGATCTCCATGGGGACCTTGAACCAGCCGCCGTCCGGGTCGATCTGCGTGGCGTGCGCGATCAGCGCCTTGTCACGGATCTCGAAGAACTCCGCGCACGGAACATGCGTGGTCAGCGTGCGCTCGGTGCGCTCGAACTCCGACCACCGCTTCAGCCAGTCCCCGTACGGCGACTCCAGACCGCGCTCAAGGAGGGCGTTGTGCAATGCCTCGGTGCGCGGGCGGTTGAAGCCCTGGTTGTAGTAGAGCTTCTGCGGCTGGAACGCCTGGCCGTACTCGGACTCCGGGTACTTCTCGGTGTCCGTCGCCCCCTCGAACGCCACCATCGAGATCTTGTGGGTCATGATGTGGTCGGGGTGCGGATAACCACCGTTCTCGTCGTACGTGGTGATCACCTGCGGACGGAACGAGCGGATCTGCCGGACCAGCTCTCCGGCCGCCTTGTCCACGTCCTCGAGCGCGAAGCAGCCCTCGGGCAGCGGCGGCAGCGGGTCGCCCTCCGGAAGGCCGGAGTCCACGAATCCGAGCCACTCCTGCTTGATGCCGAGGATCTCGCGGGCCTCGTCCATCTCCTTCTTGCGTACCTCGTGGATGTGCTCCTCGATGTACTTGTCGCCCTGCAGCTTCGGGTTGAGGATGGAGCCGCGCTCCCCGCCCGTGCAGGTCACGACCAGCACGTCCACCCCCTCGGACACGTACTTCGCCATCGTGGCCGCGCCCTTGCTCGACTCGTCGTCGGGGTGGGCGTGCACGGCCATCAGTCGCAGCTGGTCAGTCAAGACTCGATCCTCAGTAAGTCGGCCAGTCGGCCAGTCGGCAAGTCGGCGCCCGGCGTGTTTCGGCGTGATGGGCGGCTTCTATAGTGACGGAATCGGGGGGCGAATAATTCCGGGACCCCCTCCCCGAGAGGACGATCATGAGCACGGCGAGCACGCAGTTGCCCGAGGGTCGCTACGGCCGCTCCGAGGACGAGCGCGCGGACCGGAAACTCAAGGTCATCGGCAGTGTGCTGGGCGTGGCTCTGCTCATCCTGATGGGCTGGTTCGCGTACTACTACGTCTTCTCGAACAAGATCAGCGCCGAGGTGATCACCTTCAAGGCCGTCTCGGACAACGCGGTCGAGGTGCATCTGGAGGTGCGCAAGGACTCGGGCGCCCACGGCTACTGCACCCTGCGCTCGCAGGCCGACAACGGCAGCGAGGTGGGCCGCGCGGACTTCCGTTTCGACCAGGACTCCTCCCGCATCGACAAGGTCGTCACGATCCGTACCACCGCCCGCGGCGGCACGGCGGAGCTGCTCGGCTGCCACGCCGACTGACTCCACCCGCCGCCGTCCCCGGCATCACTCTTGACGCGTACGCGCTGACCTGCGTTGACGGAATTCTGATGCCTTATGTCCTCCCCCTTCTGCCGCGGAATTGTTAGGCTCGTGGTTTCGCCCACCCGTGAAAGCACATCCTTCTGGGTAGGGCGATGCTTTGTATTCCCAGTACCTACGAGGAGCACCTGTGACCCAGACCAGCGAGAACGTCACCTGGCTGACCCAGGAGGCGTACAACCAGCTCAGGGCCGAGCTGGACTACCTGTCTGGTCCTGCGCGCACGGAGATCGCCGCCAAGATCGCGGCCGCGCGCGAGGAGGGCGACCTGCGCGAGAACGGCGGGTACCACGCGGCCAAGGAAGAGCAGGGCAAGCAGGAGCTCCGTGTGCGCCAGCTGACCCAGCTCCTGGAGAACGCCAAGGTGGGCGAGGCTCCCGCGGCGGACGGCATGGTCGCCCCCGGCATGGTCGTCACCATCGCCTTCGACGGCGACGAGGACGACACGCTGGACTTCCTGCTCGCCTCGCGCGAGTACGCCAGCGCCGACATCGAGACCTACTCGCCCCAGTCCCCCCTGGGCTCCGGCGTGAACGGCAAGAAGATCGGCGAGGACGCCCAGTACGAGCTGCCCAACGGCAAGCTCGCCTCGGTGAAGATCCTCAAGGCCGAGCCCTACAAGGGCTGAGCCTCGAGCAGCCCCTATGACGATGCCCCCGGCCGCGCGCCGGGGGCATCGTCATACGCGAGCCGGATCAACCATCCAGCTCCGTCAGCAAGCCACGGATGCGCTGTTCGATCTCGTCGCGGGTCGGCCGGACCGCGTCGACGCCCTGCCCAGCGGGGTCGTCGAGTTGCCAGTCCAGGTACCGCTTACCGGGGAAGACCGGGCACGTGTCGCCGCACCCCATGGTGATCACGACGTCGGATGCCTGCACCGCTTCCACGGTCAGCACCTTCGGAGTCTCGGCGGAGATGTCGATGCCGACTTCCTTCATCGCGTCGACGACCGCCGGGTTGACCGTGTCGGCGGGAGTGGAGCCCGCTGAGCGGACTTCGACCCGGTCGCCCGCGAGGTGGGTGAGGAACGCGGCGGCCATCTGGGACCGTCCGGCGTTGTGGACGCAGACGAACAGCACGGACGGGCGCGGGGTGGCAGTGCTCATGGCAGGTGTCTTTCTGGGGAGGAGATGGGCTCAGGGGGCGGACGGAGCGAGTTCGGTCTCGCCCTGAGGGACGACGACGTCTGTCTCGGCGGGCGCCGGTCGGCCGAACACCGCCGCCAACAGCCCCAGGCCGACGGCGGCACCGACCAGCTGCGCGGCGATGAACGGGGCGACGGAAGCCGGGGCGATCCCCGCGAACGTGTCGGTGAAGGCCCGGCCGACCGTCACCGCCGGGTTCGCGAACGACGTGGAGGACGTGAACCAGTACGCGGCCCCGATGTAGGACGCCACCGCAGCTGACGCGAGGTGGGCACGATCGGTCCGGGTCAGGCCGAAGACCAGCAGGATGAGCCCGGCCGTGGCCACGATCTCGCCCAGCCACAGATGGCCGGCGGAGCGATCGTGCGTGGACCACTTCACCAACGGTTCGGCGAACATCGCATCAGCCAGCACCGCACCGCCGATCGCGCCCAGGGTCTGGGCGGGGACGTACACGGCTACCTCGCGTGCGGTCATTCCGTCGCCGCTTTTGCGCCCCGTGAACCAGGCGGCCAAGGTGACGGCCGGGTTGAAGTGGACCCCCGACACCGGCCCGAACAGCGTGATCAGCACGGCCAGGCCGAAGACGGTGGCGAGCGAATTCGCGAGCAGCTGGACGCCGACGTCCCGGGACAGCTCCGTCGCCTGGATGCCCGAGCCGACCACCACCGCGACCAGCGCGGCCGTCCCGACCAGCTCGGCCGCCGCGCGCCGACCGAGCGAAGCGCTCACGCGGTCACCGCGGCGGGCTCAGGAGTGGTCAGGAACGCGCCCAGCCGGTCCAGCACGCCGGGCAGTACCCAGTAGTAGACCCAGGTCCCACGACGCTCGCAGTCGATGAGTCCGGCCTGCCGCAACAGCTTGAGGTGGTGGGAGATCGTCGGTTGCGACAGCTCGAACGCGGGCGTCAGCTCGCATACGCACACCTCGCCGCCCTCCCGCGAGGCGATCATCGAGAGCAGCCGCAGCCGGACCGGGTCACCCAGCGCCTTGAAGACCTTTGCCAGTTCGACGGCCCGGTCCTCGGTCAGCGGGGCCGAGGCCAGTCCCTGGCAGCAGGCGCCGTCCGCGTCCTGGCTGATCACCTCAAGCTCTTGTTTCGACATGCCTCTATGTTGACGTTTTTCGATGCACGGCGCAAGGTTACATCAATGAACGTCAATACAAGCCGTTCCGGGGCCTGCCGTGCCCCGTCATCCAGGAGTGAGTCATGAGCGAGCAGTCCACCGAACTGCGTGAGACCGTCCGCCGGCGGTACGCCGCCGCAGCCGTGAAGGTGACCGAGGGCGGCACCGCGTGTTGCGGACCGCAGCCGGTCGAGGTCGACGAGAACTTCGGCTCCACCCTCTACGCGGCCGACGAACGCGACGCCCTGCCCGCCGAGGCCGTCGCCGCCTCACTGGGCTGCGGCAACCCGACCGCCGTGGCCGATCTCCACGAAGGCGAACGCGTCCTCGACCTCGGCTCCGGCGGCGGGATCGACGTCCTGCTTTCCGCCCGCCGCGTCGGCCCCACGGGCAAGGCGTACGGCCTCGACATGACCGACGAGATGCTCGCCCTGGCCCTCACCAACGCCGCGAAGGCCGGTGCGACGAACGTGGAGTTCCTCAAGGGCACCATCGAGGCGATCCCGCTCCCCGCGGGCACCATCGACGTGGTGATCTCCAACTGTGTGATCAACCTGTCGACCGACAAGGCGGCAGTTTTCGCCGAGACGTTCCGTGTCCTGGCGCCCAACGGCCGCATCGGCGTCTCGGACGTGGTCGCCGACGACACCCTGACACCCCAGCAGCGCGCGGAGCGCGGCGACTACGTCGGTTGCATCGCGGGGGCCCTGTCGTTCACCGAGTACCGCGAAGGCCTAGAGGCGGCGGGGTTCGTGAACGTCGAGATCACCCCCACGCACCCCGTGGCCGACGGCATGCACTCCGCCATCGTCCGCGCCACCAAGCCCGAGACCGAGACGCAGGCATCACAGACGACCGGTTCGGCCGATGCTTGCTGCGGCATCAACGCCTGCTGCACACCCGCCGAGGCCTCCACCGACCCCGGCGTCACCGTCACAGAGGCCAAGACCACATCCGACTGCGGCTGCCAGAACTGACGCGGACAGCCCTGAGGCCCCTCCCAATCGAGAGGGGCCTCAGAGCGGCATGCCGGCAAGGCAGCTCAGGGAAAGCGGAGCCATCAACTGGTCGCCCGGCGGTACTTGCGGACCGCGAGCGTGCGGAAGACGACGATGATCAGGATCGAGTAGATCAGCGACGCCCACACGGGGTGCTGCATCGGCCAGGCGTCGGACGGGGACAGGCCTGGGTCGCCGAAGAGCTTGCGGCACGCCTGAACGGTCGCGCTGAACGGGTTCCACTCAGCGATGTGACGCAGCCACGGGGTCATCTTGCTGGAGTCCACGAACGCGTTCGAGATGAAGGTCACCGGGAAGAGCCAGATCAGTCCACCGGAGGTGGCCGCCTCCGGTGTGCGCACCGACAGGCCGATCAGCGCGCCGATCCACGTGAAGGCGTACCCCAGAAGAAGCAGCAGGCCGAAGCCGCCCAAGATCTTCCCGAAGTTGGTCGGCTCCACGGAGCCAGGGCGCCAACCCACGAGCAACGCGACGATCGCGAGGACGAACAGCGTCAAGGCCGTCTGCACGAGATCCGCAACGGTACGTCCGGTCAGCACTGCGCCGCGCGCCATGGGCAGCGAGCGGAACCGGTCGATGAGCCCCTTGTGCATGTCGTCGGCGATGCCCGCACCGGAGCTGGCGGTGGCGAACGTGACGGTCTGCGCGAAGATGCCCGCCATCAGGAAGTTCTTGTAGACGTCCAGATCGGCGCTGTTGCCGATCTGCATGGAACCGCCGAACACGTACGTGAACAGCACCACGAACATGATTGGCTGGATCAGCCCAAACAGAATCATTTCGGGAATCCGGGTCATCCGAATCAAGTTCCGGCGCGCGATGACCAGGGAATCGTTCACAGCGCTCACTTCGCCTGCTCCTTCAAGACGATGGCGCCCTGAGGGGCCGCCGCCACGGGGGCGGTGTCTGTCACAACACTCACTTCGTGGCCTCCGTCTGCGCGGTTTCCGTCTGCGCGGTTTCCGTCTGCGCGGTTTCCGTCTGCGCGGTTTCCGTCTGCGCGGTTTCGTTCTCCGCGGGGTCCTTCTTCACGGGGCCCTTCTTCGCCTTGCGGCCCCTCGTGTCCCCCGCCACGCCGTTCTCCTCGTCCTTCATCTCGGCGACATGTCCGGTCAGGGAGAGGAAGACGTCGTCGAGCGTGGGCCTGCGCAGCCCGATGTCGTCGATCTCGATGCCGCGGGTGTCCAGCTCGCGGATGACCTCGGCGAGGAGCTTCGCGCCGCCGGTGACAGGCACGGTGAGCTTGCGGGTGTGCTCCTCGACGGTCGTCTCGCCCTTGCCGAAGCCGCGGAGCACCTCCGAGGCCGTCGCTATGTGCTCGCGCTCGTGTACGACGACCTCGACGCGCTCGCCTCCGGTCTGCGCCTTGAGCTGGTCGGCGGTGCCGCGCGCGATGACCCGGCCGTGGTCGACCACACAGATGTCGTGCGCGAGGTGGTCGGCCTCTTCGAGGTACTGCGTGGTCAGCAGCAGGGTCGTACCGTCGGAGACCAACTGCTTGATGACCTCCCACAGCTGCTGCCGGTTGCGCGGATCGAGGCCGGTCGTCGGCTCGTCCATGAACATCACCGGCGGCGAGACGACCAGCGCGGCGGCCAGGTCGAGCCGGCGGCGCATCCCGCCCGAGTACGTCTTCGCGGGGCGGTCGGCGGCGTCCGTCAGGTTGAACTGCTCCAGGAGCTCGGCCGCGCGGACCTTCGCGGCCTTCGCCCTCATCTGGTAGAGCTGGCCGACCATCTGGAGGTTCTCCCGGCCGGTCAGGTACTCGTCGACCGCCGCGAACTGCCCGGAGAGGCCGACCCTGCGCCGTACCGCGTCGGGGTGCTTGAGCACGTCGACGCCCGCGACGAACGCCTTGCCGCTGTCGGGGCGCAGGAGGGTCGTCAGACAGCGGACGGCGGTCGTCTTGCCCGCGCCGTTCGGTCCCAGCAGGCCCAGGACGGTGCCTTCCGGGACATCGAGATCGACGCCGTCCAGAGCCCTTACGTCACCGAAGGTCTTCACCAGACCTTCGGCATAGATGGCGCCTGGCATGTGAGTTCTCCACGTCGTTGGCGAATTTTCACGGCAACTACCTACCTTTGCCCGTCTCGTCCCGCCTCACAGACTGCGACGAGCACAGCGAGAGACCGGCGAGAGCTGGGCGTGACACCCACCGTAACGCGATGTATCGCGTTACTCAACAGATTTTTCCGAGCTTCGAGGACGGTGGCCCCGGCCTCGGACGATGTCAGTCGATGACCCTGTAGCCCGCCTCGCGCAGGGCGCGGCCGAGCTCGGCGCAGTGCTCCGGACCCTTCGTCTCCAGGTGCAGCTCGACCTCCACCTCCGTGAGCCCGAGCCGGGGGTCGGTCCGTACGTGACTCACATCGAGGACGTTAGCGTCCGCCACTGACAACACCCCGAGAAGTGTGGCCAGGGCGCCGGGACGGTCCGTCAGCCGCAGCGTGACCGCGAGGTAGCGGCCGCTCGCGGCCATGCCGTGGCGCAGGATGCGCTGCATCAGCAGCGGGTCCACATTGCCGCCCGACAGCAGCGCGACGACCGGGCCCTCGAAGGCCCCGGGCTCGCTCAGCAGCGCCGCGACGGGGCTCGCTCCGGCCGGCTCGACGACCAGCTTGGCCCGCTCCAGACAGAGCAGCAGCGCGCTCGACAGGTGGCTCTCGGACACCGTACGGACCTCGTCCACCAGCTCCGCGACGATCCGGAACGGCACGTCGCCGGGCCGACCGACCTTGATGCCGTCGGCCATCGTCGCCGGGTTGTCGATCGACAGCGGGCGTCCGGCCGCCAGCGAGGGCGGATACGCCGCCGCGCCCGCCGCCTGCACGCCGACGATCCGCACATCGGGGCGCAGCGCCTTCACCGCGACCGCGATGCCCGCGGCCAGCCCCCCGCCGCCGATCCCCACGACGATCGTGCGCACCTCCGGGCACTGTTCCAGGATCTCCAGCCCGACCGTGCCCTGACCCGCGATGATGTCGGGGTGATCGAAGGGATGGATGAACACCGCGCCCGTCTCCGCCGCGTACTCCTGGGCGGCGGCCAGCGTCTCGTCGACCACCTGACCGTGCAGCCTCACCTCGGCGCCGTAGTCGCGGGTGGCCGCGACCTTGGGCAGCGGGGCGCCGGTCGGCATGAAGACCGTGGAGCGCACGCCGAGCAGCGAGGAGGCGAGGGCGACGCCCTGCGCGTGGTTGCCCGCGCTGGCGGCGACCACACCCGCGGCGCGCTCCTCCGGAAGCAGCCCCGCGATCCGCACATACGCGCCACGCAGTTTGAACGAGCCGGTGCGCTGGAGGTTCTCGCACTTGAGGTGCACCGGGGCGCCCACCAGCTGGGACAGGTACCTGCTGCCCTCCATCGCGGTCGTCCGCGCCACGCCCGTGAGCATCTTCTGGGCGCCTCGCACGTCGTCCAGAGTCACCTTGAGCAAGGAGTCCGCCGTGCTGTAGTTCATGACCATCAGTCTCGCAGTTCACACCCGAGGGATCCTGGTGTGACCACGGGCCGAGACCGGTTTTACTCAGCGTCGGTACGACCCGCGTCCGGGCCGCGTACCCTTTCCCCCAACCCAGCTCCCCACGCATGAATTGAGCCCCCGGCCATGCCCACAACACCAGAAATGTCGATGGACATGACGACCGTCGGTGACACCGGTCTTCTCGACACGCTGCAGCACGAGGTCGCCCTGTTCGCGCGCCGTGCCGAACAGACCCGGCTCGGCGGGGTGGGGCAGGTCCGCAACTCCATGGACCGCGCCGCATACCTGCTGCTCAACCGCCTCGACAAGGAAGGCCCGATGGGCGTCAAGGCGCTCGCCGCGAGCATGGGCATCGACTCCTCGACGGTCACCCGGCAGGTGGCCCCACTGGTCGACACCGGTCTCGTCAAGCGGACCTCGCACCCCGAGGACGGGCGCGCCGTGGTGCTCCAGCTGTCGCCGCGCGGGCAGTCCCGTCTCGACGAAGTGCGTTCCTCCAGGCGGCAGTTGATGGCCGAGCTGACACACGACTGGGCGCCGGAGGAGCGCGAGGCCTTCTGTGCGCTCCTCACGCGCTTCAACGGCGCGCTCTCGTCCCGGATGGCCCCCACGGGGGGCGCGGCGGGGGAGCAGCCGGCTTCCTGACCCGCCGGCCCCTTCCCGAGCCTTCACGCGTGTGTGCCCGCCGGACTCTTGACCGCGGGGGCGCGTCTGGCCTCATATGAGACCGGGTCCTTGTCGCACGCGGTGCGACCCGTCGTACACGGCCGGGGCCCTTGGTTCCTTCAGGGTCGCCCTCGATCGGGAGGCGTGGTGCGAGAACGGCGTGCGTTCCAAAGCGCCCGCCGGGCCCGGGAGTTCGAAGCGTTCGTCGCGGGCGCGGCAGGGCGGTTGCTGCATGCCGCCACGCTGCTCACGGCGGAGCCGCCGAACGACAACCCGCGCGCGCGGCGCCTGCTGACGCTGGCGCTCGCCCACACGTACGCCTCCTGGGACCGGCTGCGCGGCGAGGACCCGTACGACCGGGCCCGCCAGCAGCTGGCCGGCCGCTTCGCGCGCGGGGCGTGGCACCAGTACGGGGCCCTGGGGCGCTCCCGCCCCTCCCCGTCCCCCTCCGGCTCCGTCGCCGTCCTGGCCCGGCTGACGCCCCAGGAGCGGCTGATCCTGGTCCTGAGGATGTACGAGGGGGTCGCCGAGGAACAGACGGCGGCCCTGCTCGGGCTCCCCGTGGAACGGGTCCGGGCGATCTGCGCCCGGGCGATGACGACACTGCTGCACCCGCCGCGGGGACCGGCGCCGGCCCTGGCGAAGGTGGTGCCGTCATGAACCTGCCCGAGCGTGAGGCGACCGTACGGCACCTGCTGGAGCAGAAGCAGCCCTCCGTGCCGCCCGACCTGTACGCGGACATCGTGCGCCGCGGGAGCCGGATGCTGCGCCGCAGGACGCTGGCCCGGCGGGTGATGTGGCTGCTGCTGTTCGCCGCGGCCGTCGCCTTCGTGGTCTGGGCGTCCGTGGCCCGCCCCTGGGTGGAGCCGCCGTCGCAGACGACTCCACCACTGACGGGCTGGTGACCTCGAGGAGCCGGCGAGGCGGCTCCGACCCGGCTTTAGAGCTCGCAGAGAATGACTTCGCAGGTCACCGCGCCGATCGCGCGCATGTTGTTCTTCTGCGAGCCCTTAGCCGAGGGCCTGCTGCAGGTCCTGCAGCAGGTCGTCGACGTTCTCGATGCCCACGGAGAGGCGGACGAGGTCGGCGGGGACCTCCAGGGCCGAGCCGGCGGCGGACGCGTGCGTCATGCGCCCGGGGTGCTCGATGAGGGACTCCACGCCGCCCAGGGACTCGCCGAGGGTGAAGACCTTGGCGCGGTTGCAGACCTCGACGGCCGCTTCCTCGCCGCCCTCGACCTGGAAGGAGACCATGCCGCCGAACGCCTTCATCTGCTTGGCGGCGATCTCGTGACCGGGGTGCTCCGGGAGGCCCGGGTAAAGAACGCGGGTCACGCGCGCGTGCCGGGTGAGCATGTCGGCGATCTTGGTGGCGTTCTCGCTGTGCCGGTCCATGCGCACCGAGAGGGTCTTGGCGCCGCGCAGCACCAGCCAGGAGTCGAAGGGCCCGGCGACCGCGCCCATCGCGTTCTGGTGGTAGGCCAGCTCCTCGCCGAGCTCCTGGTCGCCGACGATCAGCGCGCCGCCGACGACGTCCGAGTGGCCGCCCATGTACTTGGTCAGCGAGTGCACGACGACGTCCGCGCCGAGCGCGAGCGGCTGCTGCAGGTAGGGGGTGGCGAAGGTGTTGTCGACGACGAGCCTGGCGCCCGCCTCGCGCGCGATCTGCGCGACCGCGGCGATGTCGGTGATGCCGAGAAGCGGGTTGGAGGGGGTCTCCACCCACACGACCTTCGTCTTCGGCGTGAGGGCTGCCCGTACGGCGGCCGGGTCGCTGGTGTCGGCCACGGACCACTCGACGCCCCACCGCGAGACGACCTTCGCGAAGAGGCGGAATGTGCCGCCGTACGCGTCGTTCGGGATGACCACGTGGTCGCCGGGGCTGAGCAGCGTACGCAACAGGCAGTCCTCGGCCGCCAGTCCGGACGCGAACGCGAGGCCGCGACGTCCGCCCTCCAGGGCGGCGAGGTTCTCTTCCAGTGCGGTCCTGGTGGGGTTGGCGCTGCGGCTGTACTCGTAACCGCCGCGCAGCCCTCCGACGCCGTCCTGCTTGTAGGTCGAGACCTGGTAGATCGGCGGGACGACCGCGCCGGTGAGGGGATCGGCGGTGTTGCCCGCGTGGATCGCGAGGGTCTCGAAGTGCTGACTGATGTGCCTGTCGCTCATGAGTCCTGAGCGTAGTGCGCCCGCGGGGTTGATGGCGGCTCACGGCCTGCGCGGGGCTCCTCGTGGCCGCCGGGACCGGACCGGGTTGGCCAATTGTCGGACCCGTCTGGTTCGCTTGAGGCATGGAGATTCTCTGGGTCCTGATGGCGCTGGCCATGTTCAGCCTGGTCCTGCTGCCGGTATTCAGGCGCAGGCGCACCGGCATTCAGCTGGTCTCGCCCGGCGACCCGGACGCGGCGGACCCGGCGAACTACGGATTCCTGCGTCAGGAGGAGCTGGACATCCGCATGCCCGGACCGGACGGGGACCTCCTGGACGTCCTGGACCTGGTGCAGCGCACACAGGACTACCAGGCGGCCTCTCAGCTCCTGGCGGGCACGGAGATCTCGGGCGAGACGCGCTGGCAGCGGGTGCAGGCCTTCGCGGGCGCCGCGTCCCTGGAGCTGCAGCAGCGCCCGGGCGGGGTCAGCGAGATGCCGGGCGGGCAGTGGCTGCGGGTGTGGCGGGCCGAGAAGCCCAAGGACGCGGGCGGCGCGGCGGTGCACGCGGAGTTCCTGGTGCAGCAGGCGTGGCGGACGTCGACGCCGGGGACGGACGAGTTCCGGATCATCATGGAGGAGGCGAGGACGGCGTGCGGCGAGGCGGCACTACTCTCCCCCGGTGACCCGATCCCGTACATCATCGAGCTGTCGGTGGCCCGCGGACTCGCCTACTCCCAGCCCGAGTTCGAGGCGCTCTGGCTGAAGATCCTGGACCGCGCGCCGGCCCACATGGGCGCGCATCTGGCGGCGCTGCACTACTGGTGCGAGAAGTGGCACGGCTCGCGCGAGGTGGCGTACTCCTTCGCGGAGGCCGCGGCGGCCCGCGCTCCTCAGGGCTCGCTGCTGGCCGCCATGCCCCTCTTCGCGGTCTTCGAGCATCTCCCCGAGGTGAACCTGGTCCGCGGCTTCTACCAGAGCGAGGTCGTCACCAAGGCGGTCCACGGCGCGCTCTACGCGGTGCACGCGGCCCGCCCCGACGACCCGATGCTGGCGCACGTGCGTCACCTCCTGGTGCTCTTCCTGGTCCGCGGCGAGCGCTGGGCGGAGGCCATGAACCAGCTGGTGCACGTGGACGGTCACGTGGGCGCCCTCCCCTGGACCCTCACACCCGACCCGGCGGCGGACTACGCGCTCTACCGCGCCCTGGCGGTGGCGGGCTACGAGGCGAACGGCGGAACGCCGGCGTCGCTGCCCCGCTGAGCGACGCCCCGGAATTCCGACCGGTCTCCACACGTTCTGGATCACGCACCCGACCCCGCCTCCGCTCCCCCGTGCCCCTGTGACCCCGTGGAGACCGCATGTTCCTGCACAGCCGCACCCCTCAGCTCCCGACCGCCGAGCAGGCACTGCACGGCCGTCCGGAGCCGATCTTCACGGTCCCCGACCGGCACACCGTCCTCGGCACCCCCCTCCTCGGCCCCTACCCCGAGGGCCTGGAGATCGCCGACTTCGGCATGGGCTGTTTCTGGGGCGCCGAGCGCAAGTTCTGGCAGCTGCCGACGGGCGTGTACACAACCCTCGTCGGCTACCAGAGCGGCTTCACCGAGCACCCCACGTACGAGGAGGTCTGCTCGGGCCTGACCGGCCACACGGAGGCCGTCCGCGTGGTGTACGACCCCGCCCTCATCTCCTACGAGCGCCTCCTCCAGGTGTTCTGGGAGTCCCACAACCCGACCCAGGGCTTCCGCCAGGGCAACGACGTCGGCACCCAGTACCGCTCCGCCATCCACACCCACACCGCCACCCAGGCAGCCACCGCGACCGCCTCCCGCGAGGCCTACCAGAAGGCGCTGACCTCCTCCGGCTACGGCACGATCACCACCGAACTCCTCCCCGCGGAGGGGCGCACCTTCTACCCGGCCGAGGGCTACCACCAGCAGTATCTTGACCGCAACATAGACGGCTACTGCGGGATCGGCGGGACGGGCGTCAAGCTGAGCACCCCGTTCGGGACGAACCGGGGAGCGTCCTGCCCGACGGGCATCGCGCCGGCGCCGCAGGCCACCGAGGAGTAGTCCGCGGTTCGCCAGGGCCGTGTGTCCGGGCCGGAGGCCGCCGTTCGGATCACCCGAGGCGGCCCTTCAGGTGATTGCCGGACGCCTCATGGGCCGGGCAGCCGTCGCAGGGGTACGACGTCTCAGCAGAGCGCGAACCCAGAACACCGTGAGGAGCTTGGCGATGTACGCAGCAGTCCGGCGGTACGAAGGGGTGACCGATTCGGCCGAGGCCGCACGTCTCGTGAATGAGGGGTTCGTGCCGCTCATGCGCCAGGTCTCCGGCTTCGTGGCCTACTACTGGATCGACGCCGGGGACGGAGTGATGGTCTCGACCAGCGTCTTCCAGGATCGGGCCGGTGCCGACGAATCGATCTCGAGGGCTGCGGACTTCGTGCGGGACAACCTCGCGTCGCTGCTCCCCAACCCTCCCCAGGTCGTGGCCGGCGAGGTGGTGGCTTCCGCATGACGGCGTTCGGCCCGGCCCCTCAGTGGTTCGAGCCCCTGATCTGATGATGAGAGACCTGTTTCCGTGCCGTCCGCCACCGTGACCGAACCTGCTCGACCACGCTGTCCCACTGTCGGCGGACCTCGTGGTCGGAAGGGCGGTGGCCCTGACGGATCCGGCTGAGCTCGTCTCGTACCTCTCGTCCCAGTGCCGCCGACGCAACCATGACGAGCATGGCCGCGAAGAGGGCGGAGATCATCGCGAAGACGGCGCCGACCACCCCGTAGCGTGAAGCGGAGGAGTTGAACAGGCGCGGCATGTAGATGGTCGCGCCCACGGAATAGGCCACCGTCAGAACGGCGGCGGTGACGCCGAAGGGGAGCAGGTCCGGCCGACTGATCCGCTTCGCTGACAGGATCCAGCCGCTCCAGACGAGGAATGCGGCGGTGACCGGCACCTGGCACACCGAGGCGGCCAGACCCAGTGCGCCCCCGCCAAGGAGCGCGGAGACCGTCGCGGTGACCACCCCGTAGCCACCGAGGGTGAGGATCCACCACAGGCCGTTGCGCGTGTTGCGCACACTGAGGGGCTTGAGTTCCCATGTCTGCTCGAAGAGCCGCTGCACGGCTCGCGTGAAACTCAGCACCGAGATCGTCAGAAACACGGCTCCGAAGATGCCCACGCTCGCACTGGTGCCCTCGGCCGATGAGAACAGCGAGCTGACTGCCGTGGCGCCTGCGCCGCTGAGGTCGTAGCGCTTGATGATCCGCTCTGCGGCGTCGTAGTGCACGAAGTTGCCCAGGACAGCGCCGATGAGGATGGACAGCGGGACCAATGCCGTCAAGGCGCTGGACGCCAGGGCCATCGAGCGGTCGAAACCCACGATCTTCTGAAACCGGTTGACGACCCGCAGCGCGAAGGCAGGACGCAGCCAAAACGTCAGCGTTCTGACGAGGCGCTTTCGATTGATCCCCGCCGTGCTGCCCTCCGTGAAGATCGGGACCTTTATGGCGACGTGAGCCTAACGGACGGTCACCGGACCGATGAGGGGCGACACGAGAAGCAGCTCCACTCCGCCGGACCGCCGGGCCGAGAGGAACGGGTCGCGAACGGAGACCGCGGGGAGGAACATCGGAATCACGTAGGCAAGGTGGTGGCTATGGGGACGCCGTCGATGCATTTCAGCGAGAGTCCTGAGGATCCGTTCGCCCTCGGGCGTGGCGCCTCGGCCGCGCTCGACGATCAGGGCACCGTGGTCGGCTGGAGCGTACGTGCACAGGAGTTGCTGGGCTATCCGGCCAAGGAAGTGATCGGACGGGCGTGGCAGGACCTCCTGGTCGACGCTCGTGACCTGCCTGTCGCGCGGTCCGTCGTCGTGGACGCCATGAGGACGGGCGGCTGGTTCGGGGTCCTGCCCGTCCGGCACCGCGACGGACGGCGGGTGGAGATGGGATTCCGGGCCCGCGCGATCACGCGGGACGGGGACCGTCAGGAGTGGGTCCTGGTCGGAGCCCCCGCCGCGGAGGTCAGTGCCTGGCAGCGGGACCGTGCGCTGCTGGACGGCCTGTACCGCCGGTCCCCGATCGGTCTGGTCACTTACGGCCCGGACAGGACGGTGACGCGGGTCAACCGTGCGGTCGAAAAGGCGAGCGGTGTCCCGGCCGAGGCGCCGGTGGGCCGTCTCCCCCGCGAGTTCATGGTCGACGAGGACGCGGGTCCGGCCGAGGAGCGGGTGCGGCACGTCCTGGAGACCGGCGAGCCGTTGATCTTCACGGAGCAGTCCGCCCGGGCGCGCCACGATCCAGGTCGGGAACGGATCGTGTCCGTCTCGGCGTTCCGGATGGAAGACCCTTCGGGCCGGGTTCTCGGCGTGGCCGAGACGATCGAGGACGTGACCGACCGCCACCGGGCCCAACGCAGGCTCGCCCTGCTGAACGAGGCAAGCGCCCGGATCGGAACCTCCCTGGACGTGACACAGACCGCTCGGGAACTGGCCGAGGTGGTCGGCCAGGGCCTGGCCGACCACTGCTCGGTGGACCTCCTCAAGCCGGTGACACTGGGTGACGAACCGGTTTCCGGTATGTCGGGCCCGCTGCTCCGAGCTGCCCTCTCACCCCCAGAACACCGCGTCCCCTTCCAGGAAGGCGATGTGGTCCCGCTGCTTCCGGAATCTCCGCAGGCGCGGTGCCTGTTCGAGCGTCGCCCGGTTCTCGAAGGACGGCTGTCCCTCCGCCCCGAGTGGTACGCCATGGACCGGCGGCGGGTCGAGATCGCCCTGGGGCTCGGAGTTCACTCGCTGATCGCGGTGCCCCTGGTCGCGCGGGGTCTGGTTCTGGGCGTAGTGAGCCTGTGGCGATCGCGCCATTCGGAGCCTTTCGAGGACGACGATGCCGCCGTGGCCCAGGAGCTTTCCTCGCGCGCGGCCGTCTGCATCGACAACGCACGCCGCTTCACCCAGCAGCAGAGCGCCGCCCTGACTCTGCAGCGCAGTCTGCTGCCGAGCGCGGCGCCCGATCTGCCGGCCGTCGAGGTGGCCTGCCGATACCTCCCAGCGAGTGGTGAACCGGGCATCGGCGGTGACTGGTTCGACGTGATCCCGTTGTCAGGAGCCCGGGTCGCCCTCGTTGTGGGAGACGTGGTCGGCCACGGGATCCACGCCGCGGCCTCGATGGGCCGCCTGCGCGCCGCCGTGCGCACCCTGGCCAGCCTCGACCTGGAACCGGACGAGGTGGTGGCGCGGCTGGACGATCTGGTCAGTCTGCTGGCCGCCGAGCTGGAGGCGAACAGCGACGGCGACGGGTCGGCGATCGAGCAGATGATCGGGGCCACCTGCGTCTACGCGGTCTACGATCCGGTCTCCCGGCACTGCTCCCTGGCACGCGCCGGCCACCCGGCACCGGTGGTGACCACGCCGGACGGCGAGGTCACCGTGCTCGACCTGCCCGCGGGCCCACCGCTCGGACTGGGTGGACTGCCGTTCGAGACGTACGACCTCGACCTCCCCGAGGGAAGCCTGCTCACGCCCTACACCAACGGTCTTCTGGAGGCGCGCAACGGCGACATCGACGCCGCGCTGGAGCACCTGCACGAATATCTCTCCCACTCCGCCGATCCCCTGGACAGCACCTGCCATGCCGTGGTCGAAGCGCTGCTGCCCAAGGAGCACCTCCCCACCGACGACATCGCGCTGCTCATCGCCCGTACCCGGGTGCTGCCCCGCCAGGATGTCGCCGCATGGCAGCTGCCCTTGGAAGCGACCGCCGCCGCCCGTGCCAGGCAGCTGACCACGGCGAAACTGGCCGAATGGGGGCTGACGGAACTGGCCTTCACCACCGAACTGGTCGCCAGCGAGCTCGTCACCAACGCCTACCGGTACGCGGCCGGCCCCGTCACCCTGCGCCTCATCCGTACGCAATGCCTGATCTGCGAGGTGTCCGACGCCAGCCACACTTCCCCTCATCTGCGACGGGCCCTCAGCACGGACGAGGGCGGCCGAGGACTCTTCCTGGTCGCGCAGCTCACGGAGCGGTGGGGCACCCGCTACGCCCACGACGGCAAGACCGTCTGGACGGAGCAGCCACTGCCGCACGCATGACCCGCGACGGAGTTCCACACCCACCACACGGCTGTTCGCCGACCGGCGCCCGTGGGAACGCGGCTGCGCCGGGTGTCATCGGCCCTCTGCGTCGAGTGGATGTCCGACGGCCGGGCCGGCTTGGGTGTTCAGCAGGTTCGTGGTCCGGTGTCGCCACCACGGCACGAGTTGGACGAGGCCGAACATCACCTCGACGCCGAAGAACAGCCACAGCAGCCGCGTGGCACCGTGGGCCAGCGCGTACGACTGCCACGCCGCGAACAGCGTGCGCGCGATGCCGTCGAGCAGTCCGTGCAAGGCCAGCGGCCGGACGATGCGCAGGACGGCCCAGACGACCACGACCGAGCCCATCAGATTCGCGTACAGGACCTGCACGGGGTCGAGTTCGGGCAGGGCGCCCAGCCCGAGTGCGTTGCCCGACGACGACAGCGCATCGTGCACCAGCGTGTACGTCCACGGCGTCGCGAAGCCCGCGGTGACGACGAGGTCGTACCAGGCGCTCGCGCGTACGACGCGAAGATAGGAGGGACGTTCGGGGGCGATGGTCCGGATCACGATGAGGCTCCGACGGGTCTCGGGACGGCGACGCCTCACGGTAAACAGTGGAGTACGGTCCAAGGTCAAGCCCACCAACCGACGGAGGGGCATGCGTATCGGAGAGCTGGCCGCGCAGGCGGGCATGAGCAGGGACACCATTCGGTTCTACGAGAGGGTCGGCCTCGTCTCGGGTCGGCGGCTGGCCAACGGTTATCGCGACTTCCCGCCCGAGGCGGTGCCCTGGCTGCACTACGTCCGCACCGCGCAGACGCTCGGGTTCTCGCTGGCGGAGATCGCGCGGCACGGCGAGGAGCTGCGGGAGGCGCCGGACTCCGCGGCGGCACTGTCCGTGCTGTTCGAGCAGAAGATCCAGGTCATCGACGCCCGCATGGCCGAACTCGCCACCCTGCGGGCCGAACTCGCTACACGTGTCGACACCAGGTGCCCGTTGCGGGCGGCCGGCCGGCCGAGCTGACCAAGAGGCGGAGGCGTCGCGGGCAAGTGGAACGGCGCCCGTCCTCTTGAGGCGGGCGCCGTTGTGTGTGCTTGTCGTTGTGGGCGTGGGCCTAGCCGACCATGGACGAGGCGTACGGGGACAAGGCCGGAGCGAGTTGGACTCCGAGGGCCAGGCCGAGGGCGACGAGCGCGTCGGGGAGGCCGCGTCCGACGCGGGCCGCCTCCATCGTGCCGGGGGCAGCCAACGGGCGGCAGCTGCCGGCGATGATGTCGAACAGGCGCTGCACCCGGCCGGGTCCGCGGGGCAGCAGTTGACCGTGGAAGTCCTCGTGGTGGGCGAGAACGAGGGCGGCAAGACCGGCGACGTGAGCCGACGCCGTGCCGGTGCCGTCGACAGCCGTGTATCCGCCGAGCGGCGAGCACGACAGGACTGCCACGCCGGGGGCAGCCGCGTCGACGCCGGGGCCGTAGCAGCTGAACGGCGCGGCGAACAGCCCTTCCGGTGTCAGCTGGGGGCCCGAATGGGTGGCTTGGGATGTGTCCGGCGGGTAGGTCCCGAAGACTCCCAGGGCGCCCACGGTGAACACGGTGGGCAGCGAGCCCGGGAAGGCGACCGGTCCGGCCGTGTCGCCCGCCGGGGCGACACAGGCGATACCCGCCGCGTTGGCATCGGCGAGTTTGCGTGAGACCAGGGCCGACGAGTACGGGGTCGCCACCGCGATATGGGCGATGTCGACCTCGTGTTCGATGCAGTAGTCCAGAGCGGCGATCATGTCGCTGAAGCAGCCGTCGGGCACGACCTGACAGACATCGATCTCCGCGTCGACCGCGATGCCGATGACACCCATGCCGGTGTCCGCCCCGGCGATGACGCCCGCCGCGTGCGTACCGGTGCCCACCGGGTCGTGGGCCCAGCCCTCTTCCGTGCCGCGTACGAGATCGGCCCCGGAGCGCACGCGTTGTTTGAGATCGGGGTGTTCGGCGGCGACACCCGAACCGATGACCGCGATCTTGACCCCGAAGGCACGGAACGTGGGAGGCAGCCGGTCCAGCCGCATGGCCTGCTGGCCCCAGCCGTACTGCTGTCTCTCTTCCAGCCCCGGGTAGACCTTGGCCAGCGGGGTCAGGGTGACCAGGTTCTCCCGGGTCACCGACAGGTCCGGGCGATGGATCCAGCGGTCCGCGTATCCACCCGCGGGCCGGACGTACAGGGACTGAATGGACTGGGGGGTCTCCGTGGCCAGCATGACGGTGACCGTCCCGTCGGCCCCGGTGAGGCCCTGGCCCGGCCATGACGCCCCGATCAGGAACACCCCCGCGCCGGCCAGCGGTTCGCCGTCCGGACCGCTGACGCGCAGCGAGATCGCCACCGGTTCTTCCAGCGCCGCGACCAGCCCTGGATCACGCAGCGGCAGGATCCCCGCGGTCGGCACGGCGGCGGGTCCGATTCCGGACAGCGGCAGGTCCGGCTCGATGTGCACGTGCAGCGACCGCATCGCCGGCACTTGGGCCTCGGCCGCCTCGATGACCGCGATCTCCGGACAGGAGGGAGGCAGTCCGCCCGATTGGGCCTTCTCCGACGGCCGGAGCCTGCGGATCACCTTGACCTCGGGCATCCGGTCCAGTTGGTCACACACCGCGTCCATGCTGAGTTCGGGCACTCCCGGCGGGAGCAGATGCTGCGGCAGCGGTGTCACCATGTACCGCTCCCGGCGCGGCTGTACCGGGAGCGGTGACTGCGCGCCCTTCTTGCTCGGCCCCGTTTGCCCAGCCTCGGATCCGGGACCGCCCACGCCCGCACCCTCGGCCCCGCTCTCGCTGCTGTTTCCGGGCCTTTCCTTGACCATCACGTCCACCTTCACCACGTCTACGTCGTCGTTGTGCTCCTGATCCGGCGGCGGGGCGGCTCGCGCGTCCACGATCTCGCGTTTCCACGGTGATGCGGTGTGCCCGGAGACTGCTCCGGGCACACCGCATCACGCCGCCCTATGGTCAGCCGATACCGTACGGCTGGCCCATCTGGCCCGTCTGGCCGAAGCCGAAGCCAGGCTGCTGGTACTGCTGGAACGGCTGGCCGAACGACTGCTGGCCGAACCCACCACCCCACTGCTGGCCCTGCTGGCCCTGCTGGCCCTGCTGGCTCTGGTGGCCCTGCTGACCCTGCTGGCTCTGCTGGAGCAGCGCCACGATCGCGGTCGGCAGCGCCTGCTGAACGGACTGTTCCACAGCCTGCTGAATGCCCGTGTGCAGCGAGCGGTGCAGCGCGAGAGCCAGGTACGGGTGCGCCTGCTGGGCCAGGCCCTGCTGCTGGAGCTGCTGCTGGATCTGCTGGATCTGCTGGAACGTCTGCTGCAGTCGCTGCGCGACCTGCTGGCTCGTCTGCTGACACGCCTGCTGGATCGCCTGCTGGACCACCTGGGCGATCTGCTGCGAGCCGCCCATCTGCTGGCCGAACTGCTGGAGGGGTTGAGTACCGGTCATCACCGACATGAATGCTCCATTCGATGGCACCACGGGGGAAGCCGACATAAGGATTTTATGCCGCCTTGTCGGACTATCCGACGACCTGAAGCTAAGGCGAGCGCGCCCCCACCGCAATCCGACGACCGCACTCGGGGAAGCATCCGTCAGCGTGGGATGCCCGCATCGTCGAGGTGTCGGTGCATGACTTCCGTAGGAAGGCTCGGGTTGCTGAGGGCGTGGGAGGAGGTCTCCGGGTTCCCGCAGCTTCGGAGGATGAGGTCGACGGGCAGCGCGGGGTGCGCGGCCGCCATGGCACGGACACGATCGTCGGGGTCGGCAAGCAAGCGGACCACGGTTTCGACGGGCGCCTGGGCGTCGAGCCCCACCAGCCACCGTTTCTCTGGATCCGGGTCGTCGGCGAAGCGTTGTCCGCTGCCCGCGCCCGGGAAGTTCGGGTGGCGCAGCAGATCGCCCTTGGTGATGACCTCGCAGTCCAGATACGTCTGCAGCACCACCTCGCCGTCGACGGTCGGTTGGTTCTCGCACAGCAGGAGCCGTACGGGGTAGTCGTCGTCCTTCGCGAGCAGGTCGACGGCGTCGGAAGGCAGGTGCCGGCTGCACGCGGCGCTGCGTCGTAGCAGGGTGTTGGCCGACTTGGCGCATTGGCGCAAGACGTCGGGATCGGCGCAGAGGCGAACCCATTCGACGGGGTAGAGCCGGTCGGACGGGCTGATGGTGACGCGAATGGCGCTACGTTCGGACTCCGTCAGCTCGGGTCGTACCGATACCGCCAGCCGGACACTGTGCGCGTCGTCGTTCGCCAACGTCCGGACCATGCCGATGGGAACGTTGAGGTTGGCCGCCAGTTCCCGCCGGTCCTCCTCTTCGGTGCTTGCCGCGAGCCGTTCGGCGGTCGCCGTGCTCATGGCGCCGTACCGGATCACGTCCTGCCTGGCGAAGCGACCGATTCCCGCGTCGAGAAGAAGGTCCGTGCAGTCCGCGTCATCGCGGCAGGCCTCCATCATGGCCGCCTGACGTACTTCGTCATCGGCGTCGCACAGCAGGCGACTTCGGGTGTCCTCGGAAAGTGAACTCCACTGGCGGCAGGCTGCCTGCCGAAGGTCCGCGTCCTGGTGGTCGGCGAGCCCCGCGACCAGGCTCGCAGCCGCGTGGCGGCAGAAGGCCGCGCTCCGGCGGACCAGTTGTCGCGGATCGGCAAGCAGTCGCTGCTGAGTGGACAGGGGCAGTGGCCGCGCGGGGATGCGGAACCATTCGGGTCCGATGGCCAGAGAACGGCGGACACGTGGATCGGGATCGGCTATGAGCCGGGCGCGTTGTTCCGGCGTCGCCGCGGGGTTCCCGGCGAACACCGTCCGCAGCCTGTGGTCGGGATGCCTGACGATGGCGTCGACCACCTCGTCCGGCAGAGCGCGCCAGGCGATCGTGTCCCAGGCCGCGATGGCTTCCTGGTACAGCAGCCTGGTCAGTACCTCGGCCGGCGCCGCGGGATTTCGCGCGATCGCGGCAAGGGTCTCCCGGTGGCCGCGGTCTCCGTACATGGCGCCCCTCCCTGTCCGCCAACGAGCCTCGCGGGCCTGCGGATTGTGTGCATGTCGCGCGTACGAGGTCGACGTCGGCGATCACGCTTGCGAGGCGGTCCTGGCGGACGGGGAGGGGCGGGGCGGGGTTCCTCGAGATCGCCCCAAGGGCCCCTGCCGTTCCTGCCGTTGCTCGTTACCGCATCACTTGGCGGGCTTGTAGAAGGCGTAGGTGGCGGAGTAGCGGACGCTGACCTGGTCGGTTCCAGTGCAGGCGGTGGTGGGGGCGACGCCGCCGTGGGTGTTGAGGCGCTGGATGTAGGAGACGTCGGCGAAGACCCCGGTGCCGCGCGTGGCGGTGGACTTCAGGAGGAGCTCGGGGATGGCGCCGGTCTTGGGGGAGTTGGCGACGGCGGCCCCGTTGACGGCGCTGCCGTCCACCGTGGACACCCAGACGGGGCCGCGGGAGTGGAGGGCGACGGGGCGGTGGGAGCGGTCGTTCTTGGCCCAGAGGGTGGCGGCGGGCTCCAGGAGCGTCCAGGCGCCGTTGGCGCCGCAGGTGTAGGTCTGGACGCCCGCGGCGGAGAAGACGCCGGTGAGCCGGTTGCCGTCGGGGACCTTCAGCGCGGCGGGAGCGTCGACGCGGGCGGGCTGCGAGGCCGCGGCCTGGCCGGACGTCGCGCCGAAGAGGGTGGCGGCGGTCACGGCGGCAAGCGCCGTGGTGGTCAGGACGGGACGCTTGGCGAGCTTCATCGGGTGTGTCTCCAGAACGTTCGGCAGCCGGGGCGTCCTTGTCGAGATCACCCACGCCCCATGGGTAGGGAGTATCACCGGATGAGTTTCGGCTTGGCGAGGGACTATGGGGCACGCCCACGGTCATGCCGCCGAGGACTCGGGGACGTCCGCCGTGCCCTGGGAGCGGCCCCTGAACGTGGGGGGACTCTGAGGATTCGTCAGCGCGTGGTGTCGGTTCGGCGTCAGTTCTGGTCGACGAGCAGGTGGATGGGGCCTCGTAGGACCGGGCTGGGCCGGTACGGGGGTGGGTCGGTGACCAGGCTGAGGCCGTCCAGGCGGCGTACCAGTTCGGTCAGGGCGATCTGGGTTTCCAGCCGAGCCATGGGGCCGCCGAAGCACAGATGGATGCCGCTGCCGAAGCCGAGGTGCTGGTTGTCCTGGCGATCGGGGTCGAAGCGGTCGGGATCGTGGAAGCGGTCCGGATCGCGGCTGCCCGAGGCGAGCATGAGCATGATCTGCGAGCCCTTGGGGATGACGGTGTCGCCGACGGAGATGTCGCTGTACGCCGCCCGCCACGGAATGATGTGCACGGGGGGCTCGTAGCGCAGCAGTTCCTCGACCAGTGGTACGACCAGGTCCGGTTCGGCGCGCAGGCGTTGCAGCACCTCGGGGTGGCGCAGCAGCGTCAGCATGCCGTTGGTGATGAGGTTGACGGTGGTCTCGTGGCCGGCGATGAGCAGCAGGTTGGCGGTGCTGACGATTTCGGCGTCGGTCATCCGCCCTTCGGGCCCGTCGTCGTTGGCCAGCCGGGTCAGGAGGTCGTCGCCCGGCCGGCCGTGGCGTTGTTCCAGCAGCCCGCCGAGGTACTGGCGCAGGTCTTTGGTGGCCTGCACGCCGTTGTCCAGTTTCTCCTGCGGGTCGGTCCTGGGGTTGTAGTCGATCGAGTCGATGATGGCGTTCACCCACACGTGGAACCGTGGTTCGTCCTCGCGCGGCACGCCGAGCAGGTGGCAGATCACGGTGACGGGGAACGGGTAGGCGAAGTCGTCGACGATGTCGATCCGCTGCTTGCCCTCGAAGTCGTCGATCAGGCCGCTGACGATGGCCCTCAGGTCGGGTTCCATGCCGCTGACCAGCCGCGGGGTGTGCGGGGGGCCGAAGTGACGCATCGCCAGGCGGCGCAGACGGTCGTGCTCGGGCGGGTCGACGTTGATGAACGACGGCGTGGTCCGTGCCTCCGCCGCGGCCATCGGATGCGCCAGGTTGCGGACGTCGGAGCTCAGGTGGGGGTTGTGCAGGATGTCGGCGAGCTCGCGGTAGGTGCTGATGACGTAGCTGCCGTCCTCCTGCAGGGCCACCGGCGTCCTGCGCAGCTCGGCGTAGAGCGGGTACGGGTCGGCCCGGGCGGAGTAGTCGAGGATCCGAGGCAGGATGTCGGGCGTCTGGATCGTGGTCATGTCGCTTTCCCTCCTGTTCCCTCCTACCGGTGGTGCTGCCGCAAGGCGGCTTACCGGTGGTGCTGCCGCAAGGCGGTGACGCGCCGCTCTCCCGGGTCATGGCCGGTGACGACCACCGTGGCGCCCTGGGCGAGCAGAGTGGGGCCGGGGAAGTCGACGGGCACCGGTTTCGCGTCGAGGGGCTGGTCGGGCGTGGGGCAGGGAGGCGGGAAGGGCGCCGCCGTCTCGATCAGCCGCCGGTAGTGGTCCAGCCACTTCGCATTGTTGAAGCTGACGGCGGCGGTGACGCGGCCCTGGTAGCCGTATGCGGCGACGAAGCGGTGGTCGGCCACGGATCCCTGGGTGACGACGACCTCGTCGGCGTAGGTCGGTACACCGACGGACTTGATGTTGACGCCGAACTGGATCGACCAGAACGTCGGGATGGACAGGTGCGGCCAGCGGTCCGCCTGGGCGCTGAGCATGTTGTGCGCCGCGATCTCGGCCTGCTCCACGGCGTTGGCCCAGTGCTCCAGCGAGATGAACCGGTACTCGTAGATCGGGTTCGGGCTGCGTGCCACGTCTCCGGCGACGAAGATGTCGTCGGTGACCAGGCCGTTGAGGTCGAAGGCGCGGCAGCCCGCGTCGCAGGCGACTCCCCATACGCCGACCGCCAGTCCCGAGTCGCGCAGCCACTCGGTGTTGCGGATGCCCCCGAGCGCCACCACCACCACGTCGGCGTCGACGGAACTGCCGTCGGAGAAGTGGGCGCGGCGAACCCGCCCCTGCGCGTCGCCCTCCAGCTGGGTGACCTTGACACCGCAGCGCAGGTCGACGCCATGGGAGCGCTGCATGTCCGCCGCGATCTCGCCGATCATGGCGCCGAGTCCCCCGACCAGTGGGTACGGCGCGAGTTCGGCGACGGTCACCGGGATGTCGCGCTCGCGGCAGATGGAGGCGATCTCGGAGCCGGTGAAGCCCGCGCCGATGATCAGTACGCGGGAGGGCCCGGCGGCGACCGCCCGCTGCAGACCGGCGGCGTCCTCGCGCGTGCGGACCACGAAGACGCCGTCCAGCGCCGCCTCGGCCTCGACGGGCCAGGGCCGGGCCCGTACCCCGGTGGAGATCAGCATGCGGTCGAAGGAAATCGTCCGGCCGTCGGCGAGCCGCACATGGTTGTTCACCAGGTCCAGTCCGTCGGCAGGGACGCCCAGGAGCCACTCCGCGTCGATGTCACGGCGCCGTGGCAGTGTGGTGCCGTCGGCCGGCACCCATCCGGTCAGTACCTGCTTGGACAGCGGTGGGCGGTCGTAGGGCTCTCCCAACTCGTCACCGATCATGGTCAGCGTCCCGGTGAACCCCTCGGCGCGCAGGGCCTCCGCGGCGCGCAGTCCCGCCAGTGACGCCCCTACGATCACGACACGGCCGTCACGCTTGAACCCCTGAAGGGTGTCGGCGGTGCTCATGACGGGGACGCCCCCACCGGCGTCTCCCGGCCTTCCAGCTGGTCGACCAGAATGGCCTGGAGCGGGCAGGCCGCCGCGGCGCGCAGCACCTGTTCGCGCTGGGTGTCGTCGGGGTTGGAGTCATACATCAGCGCTTCTTCGCCGTGCATCCGGAACGCGTCCGGAGCCAGGAACGCGCACTGCGCGTACCCCTGACACCGGGAAAGATCAACGACAACTCTCATCCCGACCTCCATTTCAGGGATCGCGAAGCCGCGGACCCTGCGGCAGCACGCTCGTCAAAGAGGTCCGCGGGAAGAATCGATCATCGCGAATGAGGCCTCGGCGTCTGCAAAACCGCCCGGAGAACCTGACCTTGCCGTCAAAAGCGTATCCCCCGGGCACGTCGTCCGCACCCGGGAAAAGGGCCGTGCGGGGGCCGTCAGGGAGTGAGGATGGAGATGCCGTCGCCGAGCAGCTTCAGCCCCATGACGAAGAACAGGACCCCCCGGCTGACTGCTGGTGGAGGAGGACGAGGAGGAACCCCGCGGTCCGACGATCGCCAGCACCGCCGCGCCCAGGACGGAGAGTCCGAGAATCCAGCCGACGGTGAAGAGGATTCCGTTGAGGCGTCCCCGAGGTGTGGCGAGTACGAGGATCATCGCGATGATCGGGAGCGGGCTGACGGCGACGGCGGCCGCGAGACCCAGGACATCACCGAGAACTTGCCCCATGGCGGCCTCCGGTAGGGGAAGGGGATCGGAGCGATCGGACCGGGCGCGGCTCGGCAGGGTGAGCAGGAGTCGACCCGGCAGCGGCACACCTCCACAGTCATCGTCGACCGCGCATCGCCCGGCCGCACGATGTGGGCGCCCAAAGGGTCCCCGGCCTCAGAACGCCTCCGTCATCCCCGCCACTCCGCCGATGAGCGCGCTGAGCAGCATCAACGCGCCCAGCGCGCCGAGCAGTACCAGGAGGCCGCGCGGTACTCGACGCCCACCGCCCTTGCCGTAGACGACCAGGATTCCCAGGAGCAGCACCATCAGGCCGAGCAAGGAGATCGCCAGCCACCCGAACGAGGACGCGGGGCCCGTCTGCTCATAGGAACCGGAGGCCACCCGCTGCAACGCGACGATGCCGCCGACGGGCAGCCGTTTGCCGATCGAGGCGTCCGGGTCCACGACGGTGCCGTCGGAGGAGCGGAAGACGCCGCTGCAGTGCGGGTACCGATGGCCCCCGACCTGTTCCCAGACGCAGGATTCGACCCGGAGATGGCCCGAGGTGCCCGCCAGGCCCGTGGCATAGGCGAAGTGCGTTCCCGCGAACCAGGTCAGGCCGATTCCCGCAACCACCAGAACGACGACCATGACCGCCGGACGGCCTGCCCGAGTTCTCTCCCTGAGCCGACCCCAGCCGTTCATCCGTTTCCCCCGAGCCAGTCCGACCGGGGCGCCGGTCCGGGCCCGGCGCCACTTCGTTCATGGTGCGTCAAGCCCGGCCCTGCCACACGCGAACGACAACGACCCGACCGCCCCTGCCGCCCGAACCGCTGCTGGGGCGGCCACGTCGGCGACCAGGAGTTCCTGGCCGCCTGGACGGCCCGCCCCGACTTCCGCGTGATCAAGTGACAGCGCGCCGATGTTCCGTATTCACCGCGCGCGGTGACTCACTTCCGGTAGCCGAGGATCGTCATCATGCCGGACTCCGAGTGGTACTGGTTGTGGCAATGGAGCATCCACAGGCCCGGGTTGTCGGCGTAGAAGTCGACGACGAGTTTGTGGTGCGGCACTACGTGGGCGGTGTCCTTGCGGGCTCCGAGCGCGCCGAAGCCGACGATGGCGAAGGTGTGGCCGTGCAGGTGCATGGGATGCCACATGTCGGTGGCGTTCATGAGGGTCAGGCGGATCTTCTCGCCCTGGCGGATCGGGTGGCGTTGCTTGATGTCGTACGGCTGGTGGTCGAAGGCCCAGTCGAACTTCTTCATCCCGCCGGTCAGCCTGATGCGCAGCTCGCGGTCCGGTTCGTCGTCGCTGAGGGCCACGGAGTCGTCCGGTACGAGGCGTCTGGCCGGGACGAGCTTGCCGTCGAGTTCGTCCGGGTGCACGGAGGGGCTGGGAAGGTCCCCGCCGCTGGTGCGCAGGACGGCCAGGGCTCTGGCGCCCTTGCCTTCGGCGAGCGCGACCAGCGGGAACACCCCGTCCTTGGCGGTGATCAGCACGTCGTAACGTTCGGCCATGCCGAGCAGCAGCGTGTCCGTGGTCGCGTGCTCGACGGGGTAGCCGTCCGTGTGCGTGATCGTCATCTCGTGGCCGCCCAGCGCCACTCGGAAGGCCGTTTCGGCGCCGGCGTTGATGATCCGCAGTCGGATGCGGTCGCCCTTGCGGGCCCGGAAGACCGAAGGAGCGTGCGCGAGACGGCCGTTGACGAGGTAGAACGGGTAGTCGACGCTGCCTCCCTCGCTGTGCAGGACGCGGCTGTAGGACTTGTGCAGGACGCGGGAGGGGCCGTGGGGCTTCTCATGGCCGGATCCGTGGTCGGAGTTGCCGTCGTGTTCGTCGCTCTCGCCCATGTCCATGTTCGCCCGCATGCCCTTGCCGTCGACCAGCTGTGCGAGCACGCCGTCCGGGTTCGAGCCGCTCACGCCGTCCACCCAGTCGTCCAGGACGACGACCCACTCCCTGTCGTAGGACAACGGCTCCCTGGGGTCCTCGACGATCAGCGGGGCGTACAGGCCGCGGTCGAGCTGCAGTCCCGAGTGCGAGTGCAGCCAGTACGTGCCCGGGTGCGTCACGGCGAAGCGGTAGGTGAAGTCGTCGCCGGGCTTGATGGAGCGCTGGGTCAGGCCCGGTACCCCGTCCATGTCGCAACGCATGCGGATACCGTGCGAGTGCAGCGTCGTGGGCACGGGCAGATGGTTGAAGAGCTTGATACCGAGGGTGTCGCCCGCCGTGATCCGCACCTCCTTGCCGGGCAGCTCGTCGCCGTACGCCCATGATCTGACGGTGCGTCCCCCCAGGTCGAGGTGGGTCTCGACGGCGTGGAGCGTGAACGATCGGAGGGGGCCGCCATCGCGTCTCCTCTCGACGGCGAGGACCTCCGGATCGGACGGGTTCACATATCCCTTGGGTCCCTTGGGGACGAAGGGCCTGCCGTCGTGGCCGCCGACTTCGCTCCCATGGTGCTCGCCGGGCCCGGGGTGCGAGCCGGGTCCGGAGGGAGAGTCGGACCCGGAGCAGCCGGCCAGGAGTCCCGAGCCGGCGGCCGCGATCGAGGCACCGAGCACGGTGCGCCGCGTAGGTGTGTGCATGAATGAATAACACACGTTTCAGGCTGATATGTCCTAGAACCCGGCACGGCGTGTCCTCCATTGGGGCAGGTCCCCACTCCCTCGCGACACTCCCCCGCACCACAGGGTCTAAGGTTAGGCTTGCCTTAGTCATTGATCGGAGTACCTGTGCGCACCTTGGGGTCGAAGGCCGTCCTGGCCGTTGCCGTCGTCGGCGGTCTGCTGGCCGGATGTTCGTCCGGGAACGGGGACGGTGAAGACGGCTCCTCACAGAGCAAGGGCACCGCCGGCGGCGACCGCAATCTCGTGAGCGGAGCCTCGGAGGGCCCCTCCGTCGCTCCGAGCGCCGTCGCCGCCGGGATGGGCGCGGGCCGCGCCAAGGACGGCCAATTCCCACGGACCGTCGGGCACTTCGAGGGCAAGTCGGAGATCAAGACCGCGCCCAAGAAGATCGCCGCGCTCAGCACCGGCCAGCTGGACGACCTGTTGACCCTGGGCATCGTGCCCACCGTGACGACCCGCGCGGACAACGCCGGGCTGGTGCCGGGCTATCTGAACGACGCCTTCCCCGCGTACAAGAAGCAGTTGTCGGCCATGACCGACGCGGGCACCCGTACCGCGCCCAACCTGGAGACGCTCGCCGCCGCCAAGCCCGATCTGATCCTGATCAACGACTCGCTCGGCGACCTCTACCCGAAGCTGTCGAAGATCGCCCCCACCGTCGTCACGGCCGGCAACGGCATCAACTGGAAGCGGGACCTGCTCCTCGTCGGTGACGCGGTCGGCAAGGGCGACAAGGCGCAGGAGCTCCTCGACGGCATCGTGAGCGACGCCGCCACGCGGGGGAAGCGGCTCGGCGGTCCCGCCGTGTCCATGGTGCGGTTCACACCGGACCGGACGCGGATGTTCGGGGTGTCGTCGTTCACCGGCTCCATCGCCGTCGACATGGGGCTCTCCCGGCCCAAGTCGCAGCAGTTCAAGGCCATTTCGCAGGACATCGGGGCGGAGAGCATCGATGTCGCGGACGGGGACTGGATCTTCTACTCCGTGCAGGGCGACGCCGCCAAGACCGACGCGGGCAGCGTGCTCGCCCGGCCCCTGTGGAAGTCGATGAAGGCGGTCAAGGCCGGGCACGCCGTGAAGGTCGACGACGACCCCTGGTACCTCAACGCCGGCCCCACCGCCGCCCGGCTCGTCGTACGACAGCTCGCGGACACCCTCGGCAAGTGACCGGACGTACGTCTGCCGCCCGCCGCACGTCCGCCCCGGCAGGCGTGCGGCGGGCGGCCTGGCTGGGCGTGGCCCTCCTCCTCGCCGTCACCGCCGCCGCCCTCAGCCTCGCCGTCGGCACCCGCCCCGTCCCGCTGTCCGCCGTCCTCGACGCGCTGGTGCACGGTGGGAGTTCACCGGACGCGCTGGTCGTACGGTCGCTGCGGGTACCGCGGACCACGATCGGACTGACCGCGGGTGCCGCCCTCGGAATCTCCGGGGCGGCACTCCAGGCGGTCACCCGCAATCCGCTCGCCGACCCCGGCATCCTCGGGCTGAGTCAGGGAGCGGCGGCCGGTGTCGTGTTCGCGATCGCGCTCGGCTGGGCGAACGGCTTCGGCGGGTACGTCTGGTACGCCTTCACCGGCGCGGTCATCGCCGCCTGCGTCGTGTACGCCATCGCCTCGCGCGGACGCGGCGGCGCCTCCCCGGTGAAACTGGCGCTCGCCGGAACCGCCCTGTCGGCGATGACGGCGGGAGCCACGACCGTCGTCCTCACCTCCAGTTCGGCCACGCTGGACCAGTTCCGGTTCTGGCAGGTGGGTGCGCTCAGCGGGCGCGACGCGGGAACGGTGGGGCGCATGCTGCCCTTCCTCGCCGCGGGCGCGCTGCTCGTACTGGCCTGCGCCCGCGGCCTGGACGCGCTCGCGCTCGGCGACGACACCGCGCGGGCACTCGGCCACCGGGTCGCGCTCGTACGAGGCTGTGCGGCGCTCGGTGCGACCCTGCTGACCGCGGCCGCGGTCGCCGCCGCGGGCCCCATCGCCTTCGTCGGCCTGGCCGTCCCCCACCTCGCCCGCCGGCTCGTGGGCGGCGGCCACCGCTGGACCCTCCCCCTCTCCGCGCTCCTCGGCGCCGCCCTGCTGCTCGCCGCGGACGTGGCGGGCCGGGTGGTGCGCGCCCCGGCGGAGGTACCGGCCGGAGTGATGACCGCGCTGGTCGGCGTGCCGGTCCTGGTCGTACTCGTACGGCGGAAGGGCGTGGCCTCGTGACCAGGGCACCCACGGCACGCCCGACGCCCACTGGGCCCACCGCCCCTCGCACCACGTACCCGCACGCGGCCGGACTCGCCGTCCTGCGCCACCGGCACCTCTCCCTCCTCCTGCACCGGCGCGCCGCGGCCGTCGTCACCGTCCTCCTCCTGCTCCTCGCGGGCGTGATGCTGCTCGCGGCGTGTGTCGGACAGACGTACGTCCCACCGGGCGAGGTCTGGCGGGTGCTGCGCGGCCACGGCGGCCCGTACGACCTGGTCGTCGGCGAGCTGCGGGTCCCGCGGATCGTGCTCGGCGCGCTGGTCGGAACGGCGCTCGGGCTCTCCGGGGCGCTCGTACAGACCGTGACACGCAACCCGCTGGCCAGTCCGGACGTCATCGGCGTCGGGCACGGCGCCGCCGCCGCGACCGTACTGGCGCTGACCACCGGAACCGTCGCCTCCCCCGGCGCGCTCCCGGCCGTCGCCGTCACCGGCGGTCTCGCGGCCGCCGCGCTGGTGTACGTACTGGCCTGGCGGCACGGAATGCAGCCGAGCCGGTTCGTACTGACGGGGGTCGGCATCGGCGTGGCGCTGTCGGCGGTCGTCCAGCTCTACCTCACCGACAGCGAACTGGCCGCCGCCGAGCAGGTCAAGCTGTGGCTGACGGGCAGTCTGAACGGGCGCGGCTGGGAGCAGGCGGGCCCCCTCGCCTGCGTCCTCCTCCTCTCGCTGCCCGCCCTGGTGTGGGCGAGCCGCGCGCTGCGCCCGCTCGGCCTGGACGCCGACACGGCCGCCGCGCTCGGCGTCCGCGTCCAGCGCACCCAGCTGGGCCTGACCGTCCTCGGGGTGGTACTCGCCGCGGTCGCGACCGGCGCCGCAGGTCCGGTCGGCTTCGTCGCCCTCACCGGCCCCCAACTGGCCCGCCGCCTCACGCGCACCCCACAGCTCCCCCTCGCCGCCTCCGCCTTGACGGGCGCGCTGATCGTGGTCGGCGCCGACCTGGTGGCCCGCACGCTGATGCCGCCGCTGGAGATCCCGGTCGGCGCGCTCACGTCCCTGGTGGGCGGCCCGTATCTGCTCTGGCTGCTGGGCAGGTCCGGCCGCCGCTGACGGACTCGCCGTACGTACGGTGGAAACGCCGAGGGCGCCGATCGGTCGTACGACCGATCGGCGCCCTACTGCTGAGACGTGACCCGCGACTAAGGCCTGTCCGGCGGATCAAGTCGGAGGGCAGCGACGGTGCCTCATCAACGCTGGTGAGCGGGGCTTGGCGCGTTCAGCTCTGCAAGGCGGAGGAGGGCGTCGACGCGATGGGGGTCCCCCCGCTCGAGCGAAGTCGAGAGTGGGGGAGTCGGCGACCGACGACAACGCGGCTGGGGGTCCCCCCACGCCCTTAAGGCAGTGGGGGAGTGCGTGCCAAGCCCCGCGTCTGCGGCATGATCCGCCGGACCGGCCCTAGATGGTGGCGGCGTCGATCACGAAGCGGTAGCGGACGTCGCTCGCCAGCACCCGCTCGTACGCGTCGTTGATCTCGGACGCGCTGATCAGCTCGATCTCGGCGCCGAAGCCGTGCTCGGCGCAGAAGTCCAGCATCTCCTGGGTCTCCTGGATGCCGCCGATACCGGAACCGGCGAGGGTCTTGCGGCCGCCGATCACCGAGAAGAGGTTGAGCTTGACGGGCTCCTCCGGGGCGCCCACGTTCACGAAGGCGCCGTCCGTCTTGAGCAGGGACAGGTAGGCGTCGAGGTCCAGCGGGGCGGACACGGTCGACAGGATCAGGTCGAAGGTGCCGCGCAGCTTCTCGAAGGTCTTCGGGTCGCTGGTGGCGTAGTAGTGGTCGGCGCCCAGCTTCAGCCCGTCGTCCTTCTTGCGCAGCGACTGCGACAGGACGGTCACCTCGGCACCGAGCGCGTCCGCGATCTTGACGCCCATGTGACCGAGGCCGCCCATGCCGAGGATCGCGACCTTCTTGCCGGGGCCGGCGTTCCAGTGCTTGAGCGGGGAGTAGGTGGTGATGCCGGCGCAGAGCAGCGGCGCGGCCACGTCGAGGGAGATGCCGTCGGGGATGCGGACGGTGTAGTTCTCGTCGACGACGATCTTCTCGGAGTAGCCGCCGTAGGTGGGATCGCCGTTCTTGTCGAGGGCGTTGTACGTGCCGACGCCGCCGCTGCCGGTGCAGTACTGCTCCAGGCCCGCCTTGCAGTTCTCGCACTCGCGGCAGGAGTCGACCAGACAGCCGACGCCCACGCGGTCGCCGACCTTGAACTTGGTGACGCCGGGGCCGACCTCGGCGACGATGCCGGCGATCTCGTGACCGGGCACCATCGGGAAGATCGCCTTGCCCCAGCCCTCACGGGCCTGGTGGATGTCCGAGTGGCAGATACCGGCGAACTTGATGTCGATCAGGACGTCGAACTCGCCGACCGGCCGGCGCTCGACGGTGGTGCGCTCCAGCGGAGCCTTGGCGGCGGGAGCGGCGTACGCAGCAACAGTGGTCATGCCGGGGGTTCTCCTAAGGAGTGGTCGTGCGCCCGGCTGCCTTCCGCCGGGCACGGTCTACAGCCTGCCTCACGGCGGATCCTTCACCCAGGTCACGGCTTTGCGTACGTCCGCTGGTCCTACTACTGGCGGGGTCAGGTTCACCGGCGTACGACCGTGAATACTGGACGTATGGACGAACAGCCCTCCCCTCCCCTGGACCGGCGTGCCGAGCTCAGCGAGTTTCTGCGCACCCGCCGGGCCCGGCTGAAGCCGGAGGACGTGGGACTGCCCGACTTCGGCCGGCACCGCCGGGTGCCGGGGCTGCGGCGCGAGGAGCTGGCACAGCTGGCCGGGGTGTCCGTGGCGTACTACACCCGCCTGGAACAGGGCAACGGACGGAACGTGTCGGCGGAGGTACTCGACGCGATCGCCCGCGCCCTGCGGCTGACGGATGCCGAGCACGCGCATCTCACCCACCTCGCGAAGCCCAAGGCGCACAAGAAGAAGCAGCCGGCGCGGCCCCAGCAGGTACGGGGTGCGCTGCGGCAGCTGCTGGACTCGATGGACGGCATCCCCGCGTACGTCGGCGGGCGGCGTACGGACATCCTGGCCTGGAACCGGATGGCGGCGGCCGTGTTCGGTGACTGGTCGGAGCTGGCGCCGCAGGAGCGGAACTGGGCGCGGCTGGTGTTCCTGAAGCCCGAATACCACGATCTGTTCGTGGACTGGGAGCAGAAGGCGATCGACATCGTCTGCCTGCTGCGCATGGACGCGGGCTGCCACCCCGACGATCCGCGACTCTCGTCGCTGGTCGGCGAGCTCTCGGTGAAGAGCGAGGACTTCCGGCGGCTGTGGGCCACGCACGACGTCAAGGAGAAGAGCCATGGGGTGAAGCGGATGCGGCATCCGCTGGTGGGCGATCTCTCACTCCAGTTCGAGTCGTTCCGGCTGCCCGACGACAACGAGCAGTCACTGGTCACGTACCACGCGGAGCCGGGGTCCGCCTCGGCGGAGGCGCTGCGGTTGCTGGCCAGCTGGGGCACGGACGCGACTCGCGCGGGCGCGAGCACGCCCCAGTAGCCCCGGCTCGGACCGGGGCTCCGCCCCGGATCCCCGGCCGCCCGAAGTGCCTCGTCTGCGGGTGCGTGGGGGCTGGTCGCGCAGTTCCCCGCGCCCCTAAAAGCCTTCGCCCCGGCGGGGGCGAGGAAGTCTCGGAGGTCAGGCGTGGTACGGCGGGGCCGCTCCCCACGTCCACTTCGGTACCGGTTGGTCCCCCGGAGGGGTCGCGTCGGGGGCGGAGAAGTGGACGGCCAGCCGCGTCCCCCATTCCGCGTACGCGAGGAACGCGGAGCGGAACTCCGCGTCCGTGGGCAGGCCCGCGTCGTCCGCCGCGTCCTGGAGCAGGTTGACCCACCGGCGGCGCTGCACCTCGGTGATGTTCTTACCGAAGTGTTTCGCGACCATGTGGCCATGGCCGCCCTGGGTCTCGGAGTAGGCGGGCGGCCCGCCGAAGACCTCGCCGAGCCAGAGGGCGACATGCATCGCGTGTTCGGGGGCCAGACCCTCAAACACCGGTGCGAGGACGTCGTCCTTGACGACCTTGGTGTAGAACGCACCCTCCCCGGGGCCGTCCCCGCCCTGCGCCGCCAGGTCCGCGACCATTTCGGCGAACCGAGCCTCGAAGTCCAGCTCTGCGTCAGCGAGTTGGTGACGAACATCATCGACCACGTGGGAGAGGGCACACCGGTGACGGTCCGAGTCGCCGGCACGGACGGCGGTCACACCCTGGTCGAGGTCACCGACCCCGACCCGCGCGCCCTCCCCGTACTGCTGCACGCCGCACCGGTCGACGAGTCCGGACGCGGCCTCGCCCTCCTGGACGCGCTCACCCCGCGCTGGGGCGTGCGACAGGGCGCCGACAGCAAGACGGTCTGGTGCGAACTGGAATGAGAGCGATACCGTGCTCCGCTCCCCGCCAGTCCGCCCACCTCACCCGGCTGACTCCACGAGCAGTCACGTCTGCGCCGGGATTGGCACGTCTGGGCCACCCGAGACCTCCGCCAGGCCCGGCCACGGGCGCCGGAGCCGGCCCAGATCTGCCAATGGCTGTCCTGATCGACGCGCGGAGTTGTGGGGCGTCATCGTGTCGCCGACGCAGCACAAGGGCCCTTCGAGATGGGATTCTCGAAGGGCCCGAGAGTGGTGCTACGCGCCGACCTCAGCTACGTACCACTCCTCACTTTCCGTAGTACGCGTTGTAGATCGAGACCGTCGACTTGTTGCCCTGCTTGTCGGCGATCTTCGCGTGGAAGGAGATGCCCTTCCCCTTCGCCGGGTTCTTGACGGTGATCTTGCCGTTCTTGACCTTGAGCATCTTCCAGGTCTGGCCGTAGTCGTACGAGACGTACACGTACAGCGACTTGAGGTTCTTGCCCGCGGCCGAGCCCTGCACGGAGACCGGGATCGTGACCGTCTTTCCGGCCGCGACCCGGCTGTCGAGGCCGGTGGTGGCGTTGAAGCGGACCGTGGAGGTGGGCAGCTTCGCGAAGTCGGCCTTCTTGGACTTGAAGGTCCAGCTCACGTCGATCCGCGTGGAGGCCGCGGCGACCTTCACGGTGCGCTTGACCGAGCTCGTGAGCTTGTAGGTGGCCTCGGCGGCCGGGACCTTGAACTCCTTCAACCCGACGAGCGGGTCGTCGTTCGAGGCGACCTTCGCGCCGTTGCGGTACAGCGTCGTCGTCACCGAGGTGTACAGCGAGGAGCCCGGGTGACCGCTCCCGTCGGCGAACAGCGGCAGGTAGCCCGCGATGCTGTTGCCGTCCCGGAAGACGCCGTAGTCCGCGTTGATCTCCGGACCGAAGACGGCCGTGTTGTACGTCCTCGTGTAGCTCTTGCCCGCCTTGAAGGTCTGCGGGTAGTCGTCCGTGTAGTAGGCGTCGATGATCGGGGTCCCGGTGGCGTCGACGCCTGCGTCCTGCTCGAGGTCGAACGCCCACTGGACCTTCTCACCGGTCGACACGTACAGCGTGCGCGAGGACGGCAGCTTCTGGCTGACCCCGACACTCATGCTGTCGTCGTCGGGCAGGAAGCCGTACGCGGTGACCGCGCCCGTCTTGCCGGACGCCGCGGCCCCGAGGTTCGCCTTCACCTTGGCCAGCTCGCTCGCCTTGTAGTGCTTGACGTGCGCGCCCTGGAGCTTGGTCGTCTTGGTACCGGTGAAGGTGTCGTACTCGGTGCCCGCGCCCTTGGTCCACTGTCCGGACCAGCTCTGGAAGAGGCCGGAGGAGATCGCCGGGCCGACGTGCGCCACGCGCACGTCCTGGAAGGAGTCCAGGCCGATGCCGGTGCCGATGCCGGTGGCGTCGTCGAAGAAGTCGACGACTGCCGACAGCGGCTTCGCCCCCGCGTCCGGCACCGTGATGTCGGCGCCCTTGGCGGTACGGGCGTCGAGGGTCACCGTGGTGTTCTTGGTGACGCTCAGACGGGGCTGGACCAGCCAGTCGACCCCGCCCTTCGCCTCTACCAGGTCCTTCACGGAAAGGGAGTTGAGCACGTACTTGCCCTTGGGGACGCGCAGGGTCGCGGTGTCGGCCGTGCTCTGCGACGTGTAGTCCCGGGCCTCGCCGAGGCCGGAGTAGCCCTCCAGGTCGGTGAGGTGCGTGGGCGTCTCACCGGCACGGTTGACGTACTTGAAGGTGACGTCGTACGACTCCACCTCGCGCTCGACCGCGACGGCCGTGCGCACGGCCTGACCGCCGCCGCTCGCCGTCACGTACGCCGAGTACGCGCCGTCGAGGGTGCCGCCGAGCTTCGTGTTCGCGGTGACGTCGACGTAGGCCTTGCCGCCCGCCGGGACGGTGACCGTCTTGGCGCCGAGCGCGAAGAAGCCCGCCGGAGCCGCCTGGCCCTTGGGGTCGGTCGCGGAGATCGCCAGGGTCAGCGTGACGTCCGTCGTACCGAGGTTGCGGTACGTCAGCTGCTTGGTCGTCGCCGTGTCGTCGGTGTGCGGCCACTGCGCGATCCCGAAGCTCACCGACGACGGGTCGGCGATCACGGTCTGCTTGATCGCCTTGTCGACGGCGATCCGGCCCGAACCCTGCTGGAACGGCGTGTACTTGCCGCCCTTCGCGGAGCCCGTCAGCGCACCCTTGAGCTCGGTGTACGTCCAGTCCGGGTGTTCCTGCTTGAGGATCGCCGCGGCGCCCGCGACATGCGGGGTCGCCATCGACGTACCGGAGATGGTCAGGTAGCCCGCGGGCTTCTCACCGACCTCCTGGTCGATGACACTGCCCGGAGCCGCAGCCGCCGTGATGTCCACGCCGGGCGCGGTGACGTCCGGCTTGATGCTGCCGTCGCCGACGCGCGGGCCGGTGCTGGAGAAGTCCGCCAGCTTGTCGTTGTCGTCGACCGCGCCGACCGTGAGCGCGGCGTCCGCGCTGCCGGGCGAGCCGATCGACTCGGGGCCCTCGTTGCCCGCCGCGATCGCGAAGAGGATGCCCTTCTCGGCCGAGAGCTTGTTGACCTCGGCCTCCAACGGGTCGACGTCGGGGGTGTCCTGGCCGCCCAGGCTCAGGTTCACGATGTCGGCGCCCTGCTCGGCCGCCCACTCCATGCCCGCGAGGATGCCCGAGTCATCACCGCTGCCGGTGTCGTCGAGGACCTTGCCGTTGAGGATCTTCGCGCCGGGCGCGACACCCTTGTACTTGCCGCCCGATTTGGCGCCGGTGCCCGCCGCGATGGACGCGACGTGCGTGCCGTGGCCGAAGTGGTCGGTGGCGTCGGCGGCGGCGGAGAAGTTCTTGGACTCGATCACCTGGGTCTTGAGGTCCGGGTGGCTCGCGTCGACACCGGTGTCCAGGACGGCGATCTTGACGCCCTTGCCGTCGTATCCGGCCGCCCACGCGGTGGGGGCGCCGATCTGCGGCACGGACTTGTCGAGGCTCGCCTTGCGGACGCCGTCCAGCCAGACGTGCGCGATGCCGGAGGCCGTCTTCCCGTCGTCGGTGACCGCGGACCACAGCTCGGCCGCGTCCCGCTGCGGCGTCTGCACCGCGTCCGCGTTCAGGGCCTTCAGGCTCCTGCGGAGCGTGCCGGCCTCACGGACGTCGGCCTTGGCGGCCGCCGCGGTTCCCCGGTAGCCGACGATCACCTTCAGGCCCCGCTGCTGGGACTTGCGGACCGCCGCCTTGTTGAGCTCGGTGACATCGAACAGTCGGCGGTCGAGCTTGCCGTCGGCTATCAGCGCCTGCGCGTCGGCCGGCACCACCAGGGTGTGGCCGTCGGCCTTGCGTATCTGCACGGGTACGTGCTCACGGCCCTTGGCCCGCTCGAAGCCGACGACGCGCCCCTTGGCGTCGACGACCACCCGGTCACCGGTGATCAGGGTGATGCGGTGCTTGGCCGTGATCCCGGCGGCTTTCCCCGCCGCGGAGACACCCCCCGTGCGCTGCTCCGCCCGCGCCGACGCCGGGCTGGTCATTCCCGCCGCCAGCGCCACGGACGCCGCTACGGCGACGCTCGCAGCGCACGCTCTCTTCACTTGTCTGCGCAAGTCTCCCCCTGGAGATCAGGTCCGGACGAATCCCCGTTCATCCGGTCGGGGGAAGTCTCGTACGCATGCACGTACACCCCCCGGAATACGCAAGTATGCCCGGGGGGTGATCGCCCCTCAATAGCGGGGTGAGGGTGAAGAGTTGACGGAGTTGTTTCGCTAAGACCCCACACGCTCCTTTTGTGCCTCTTTAAGCACCCGCGTTCTCCTTGACGGAGATCTTTCCCTTGCGGATCGTCGCGAGGCGCGGGGCCTTCTTCGCGATCGCGGAATCGTGCGTGACCATGATGAAAGTGAGCCCGTGCTCCTTCCACATGGTCTCCAGCACCTCCATGATCTCGTCGCGCATGGACTCGTCGAGGTTGCCGGTCGGCTCGTCGGCGAGCAGCACCTTCGGCTGCTTGACCAGGGCGCGGGCGATGGCGACACGCTGCTGCTGGCCACCGGAGAGCTCGGCGGGCAGATGCCCGAGCCGCTCGGCGAGCCCCACCGACTCCAGTGCGTCGGCGGCCCGTTGCCGCCGTTCCTTCACCTTCACACCGAGGGGTACGAGGGCGGTCTCCACGTTCTCCTGGGCGGTGAGCGTGGGAATCAGGTTGAAGCTCTGAAAGACGAATCCGATGTTCTCGCTGCGCACTTTGGTGAGCTTCGCCTCGGACAGTTTGGCCATGTCCGTGCCGTCGAGTTCGACGCTGCCCGCGGTGGGCCGGTCGAGACCGCCGAGCATCTGGAGAAGGGTGGATTTCCCGCCACCGGTGGGGCCCTGGATGACGAGCCGGTCGCCGTCCGCGATGGTCAGGTCGACACCGGCGAGCGCGTCGACCGTCTCCTTGCCCCGGGTATAGCGCTTGGTGACGCCTCTGAGTTCGTACATGGTGCAACTCCTGGATGAGGTGAAGGGGGTGCCCGGTACAGCGGGCGACAGCGGGCACCCCCCTTGAGGGGGCGGGGCCCAGGGGCTGGGGCCTGTCTTTTGGATCAGGCCGCTTCGGGAAACGGCGCCTGATCGGCACCGGTGAGCGGGGTCTGGTGCGTGCAGCTGCAAGGCGGAGGAGGAAGTCATGGCGGAGCCATGGCGACCGACGACAACGCCGCAGATGCGCGTGCCAGACCCCGCGGCCCAGGCCTGATCCAAAAGACAGACCCAAGGGCCTATTCGACGCGACGCAGGGCGTCCGCGGGGCGCAGCCGGGAGGCGCGCCAGCCGCCGAACGCCCCGGCGATCAGACCACCGGTGACGGCGAGGGCCACCGCGCCGACGATGGTGCCGAGGCTGACGGGCGCGGTGAGCGTGACGTCGAGGGCCTTGGCCGCGGCCTGCCGGCCGGGACCGCCGAAGCCGCCACCGCCACCGAAGCCGCCACCGCCGCCCTGGCCTCCGCCGCCGCCCGAACCGCCCACCTGCGCCTGCAGGGTGGGGCTGATCTCGGTGACGATGTAGGCGCCCGCGAGGCCGATCGCGATACCGAGGGCGCCGCCGACCAGACCGTTGACCATGGCCTCACCGACGACCTGCCGGGTCACCCGGCCCGACTTCCAGCCGAGCGCCTTGAGGGTGCCGAACTCACGCACGCGCCGGGAGACGGCCGAGGAGGTGAGCAGACCGGCGACCAGGAACGCGGCCACGAGCACCGCGATGGACAGCCACTTGCCGACGTTGGAGGCGAGGCTGGAGGCGGTGGAGAGGGAGCCGGAGACGGTGGACGCGAGGTCGGCCGAGGTGGTGACCGTCGTCCCCGAGATGTTCTTCTGGATGGTGCTCTTCACGCTGGAGATCTGCTGCGAGTCCGACGCCTTGACGTAGATCGTGGTGACCTTGTCCTTGGAGCCGCTGAGCGTCTGCGCCTGCTTGAGCGGGATGTAGAGGTTGGCCGCCGCGTCACCGCTGTCGGGCGTGGCGATACCGATCACCTTGTACTTGACGCTCTTGACGGTGACGGTGGAACCGACCTTGAGCTTCTGCTCCTTGGCGTACGAGACGTCGGCGACGACCACCTTGGCGTCGGTCTCGGACGTCTTGAACGTACGGCCGCTGGTGATCTTCGAGGAGGTCAGCGGGCCGAGGTCGGGCTTGGTGACGTCGGTGCCGTACACCGAGTAGTTGTTGACGTCGAAGTTGGCGCCGCCGCCCTCGACACGGCCCTGCGGGGACTGCTGGGCGTTCGGGCGCCCGCCGCCCTGGCCGGTGCCACCGCTCTGGTTCTGCTGGAACTGACCCCGTGTGAACTGGCCGTTGATCTTGATGACCTGGAGGCTCAGCCCGCCGACGGAGTCCGCGACGCCCTTCTGGGAGTCGACCTTGGTGACCGTGGAGGAGGCCAGGGTCTGGAAGCCCTGCACCATGACGCGGTCGCTGCTCTGCTCCTTGGTGGAGCCGTTGTCGTTCGCGTCGAAGTTGAAGCGCGGACGCTGGCTGGTGCTCGTCGCCGGCGCCGCCGCCTTGGTGACGGTCATGTCCGTACCCAGTCCGTACAGCGACTGGAGGACCTTGCCCTGCGCCTTCTCCATGCCGGACGACACGGAGCTGACCACGATGACCAGGGCGATGCCCAGGGCGAGTCCGGAGGCGACGACGAGCGCCGCCTTCCTGCGGCGGCGCAGTTCGCGCCTCAGGTAGGTGAAGAACATGGCGGAAAGCTAGGTACGGCGCGTGATGGAGGGATAAGCCCCGCATAAGAGAAGGATGAGAAGACTGTGGCGGCCCAGGAATTCACCTGTGGGCCGCCGAGGAATCCTGTGCACCCGCCAAGGCCGACGGCCCGCACCCCTGGCGGGGTGCGGGCCGTCGTACTGAGCAGCCGTCACGTTCGAACGAGCCGTCACGTTCGAACGACGAAGACCGCAACCATCAATTGAGGAACCACTATGGCGAGCAACCACGTCCGCGAAAGCGGCGGCGGTTTAGCCGCAAAGGCGAGCCTAGGCGGCCGAGCCGGCCTTCCAGGCGGACCAGCTCAGGTTCCAGCCGTTGAGGCCGTTGTCCGGGGCGATGACCCTGTCGCCGGTGTTCTTGACGACCACGACGTCACCGATCAGCGAGTGGTTGTAGAACCAGGCCGCGGGCGTGTTCGGGTCGCCGGCACCCTTGGTGTCCGACAGACCCACACAGCCGTGGCTGGTGTTCACCGCACCGAAGATGGACTTCGCGCCCCAGTAGTTGCCGTGGATGAAGGTGCCGGAGTTCGACAGACGCATGGCGTGCGGCACGTCCTTGATGTCGTACTCGCCCTTGCCGTCGGTCTTCGTGAAGCCGACCGTCGAACCGTTCATCCGGGTCTCCTTGAACTTCTCGGAGATCACCATCTGACCCTGGTACGTCTTGTGCTCCGGGGAACCCGAGGAGATCGGGATCGTCTTGATCGTCTTGCCGTCCTGGGTGACCTTCATGGTCTTGGTCTGGGCGTCGACGATCGAGACCTGGTTGCGGCCGATCTTGAAGGTGACCGTCTTCTGCTGCACGCCGTAGACACCGCTCGCGCCCTGGACGCCGTCCAGGTTGAGCTTGAGGGTGACGGTGGAGCCGCCGGTCCAGTAGTTCTCGGGACGGAAGTCGAGACGGTTGGCGTTGAACCAGTGGCCGACGACCTCCTGGCCGCTGCTGGAGGAGACGGTGATCCCCTTCTGCACGGCGGCCTTGTTCGTGATCGCCTTGTTGAAGTTGATCGAGACCGGCATGCCGACGCCGACCGTGGAGCCGTCCTCCGGCGTGAAGTTGCCTATGAAGCTGTTGGCCTGGGAGACCGTGGTGAACGAAGCGTTCTCGTGGGCGACGAGGCCCGCGGAGTCGGTGGCCTCGGCGGCGACCTTGTACGTGGTGGCGCGCTCGAGCTGGGCCGCGGGCTTCCAGCTCTTCTTGTCGGCGGATATCTGACCGGAGACGGGCGTGCCCGACTCGGTCGTCATGGTGACGGCCTGGAGCGTGCCCTTGCTCACGGTGACCGCTGCGGCGTTGTTGATGGAGGCGTTGTCGGAACCGTCCGCGGGCGTGATCTTGATCTGTGCCTGGGAGCTCTTCTTGGCCGCCGCCGCGTCGGCCTGGGCCTGCGAGGTCTCGCCGTCCGAGGCACTGGCCCTGCTGCCGTCCCCACTGCTGCACGCAGAGAGCACCAGCACTCCGCCGAGCAGTGCGGACGCGGCCATCAGTCGCTTGCGCCGCTTACTGTCCGTCATCACACGCTTCTCCATCGTCGCCGAATCACCTGGAACCACATGAGCCCCGTAAGAACCCTCAACGCTACGACCGGTTCGTCCCGTTCCACATACTTCTGATATGTGGGTCACACCGCGTCGATCCACAGCGTCAACCGAATCGACCGGAGCCGCCGGACCCCGATCGAGTGGTACCGACAGCCGGACCGGAATCACTGGTGCGGAGGTGGTCGGTGCGTCGTCAGAGACGACAGAACCCCGGGCGGCGGTTGCCACCCGGGGTCACGTTTTCCCCAAGAGGCCTCAGCCGACTCCGACTTCCTCGTCGTCATCCTCGTCGCCATCATCCTCGTCGAGGTCCCATTCCGGCGAATCGGGGTCGTAGTCGATCGGCTCACTGCTCCAGGAAGCCTGCGCGAGGTCGACCCCGGGCACCTCGCTGACCAGGTCGAACGGGTCGACGAGATAGGCGAGGGCCTCCGCAGTGTCTTCCGTCACTGCGTTCTCCGCATGGGCCCGCTCGTCGGCCGGCATGCCGGAGTCGTCCGCGATCCGACGCAGCGCGGCCTTGGAGACGGCGTCCGCGTCGTCGACTTCCAGTACCAGATCCACGCGAAGCCGGACAAATCGTGATGTCTCAGGAGTGCTCATGAGACGGAGCGTACGGCCCGTGGCTCTCACGACTTTCCCACGACCCGCGCCTTTCATTAGCATCGGCCCACACGGCCAATTCGCCAGCGCCACAAGGGGATCGATATTACGTGTCCGCCGCTCGTCGCTCGTTGCTGACCGCCACCGCAGCGGGAACCCTTCTGGGGGCCCTGTGGTTCGTCCCGTCCGCCAACGCGACTCCGGAAAAGCCTGTTCAGGCCGGCACCATGTCGACGAACACCACGTCGAGAACCGCGGTGCAGGCCTCCACGGAGTCGAGCGACACCCAGTCGGGCGCCGCCGATTCGAGCGACGCCGCAGCGAACGACACGGGGTCCGACGACACCGCGTCCAACGACAGCGGGACCCGGCTCGCCGACACCGGAAGCGTCAACACGACGCCGTACGTCGTCGGCGGAACCCTTTTCCTCGGCCTCGGCGCCGGCTTTGTGACCTACTCGGTGCGCCGGGAGCGCGCGGCGGCCTTCTGAGCGCGACGCTCCGGCCCGGAAACCCCACGGGATACCCATGCGAGACCTGACCGAGCTGACTGATGTCGAGGAGCCGGCGTGGCCGCTCCTCTCCGAGGCGATCTCCAACAGCAGGGTGTCCATGGATGTGCTGCCGGTGGACCCGGCGCAGGCCCGTGGATCCCTGCTGCAGCTGCAACTCACCGCGCGCTCCTGGCTCGGCTCCTTCGTGCTCAACTGCGGCGGGGTGCTGCTGGACAGCGGCTGGCTGCGCATCTACGGCAGCCCCGACGACGACGCGCCTCCGGGGACGCCGAGCTTCGCCGAGGTCAACGACATCCCCGAGCGGTTCGACCCGGCGTGGCAGCCGGAGGCCGGGCTGGTCGTCGCCCATGACGTCCTCGGCGGGGTCTTCGTGGTCAACGGATCCGACCCCGCACAGGCGAACCGCCCCGGCGGTCCCGGCGAGGTGCTGTACTTCGCGCCGGACTCCCTGCGCTGGGACGCACTCGGCGTGGGCTACGGGCCTTGGCTCAGCTGGATGATGGACGGCGCCCCGGAGCAGTTCTACGACACCCTGCGCTGGCCCGGCTGGCGCGCCGAGACGGGGCCCCTGCCGGGATCCCACGGGATCACCTTCGCCCCGGTCCTGTGGACGGCCGCCAACCGCCGCGACCTGCCCGCGGCCCGCCGCCGCGCCGTCCACATGTCGGACCTCATGGACCTCCACCGGGGCACCGGCCTGGAGCTCGACAAGATCGACCCGGGCTTCCTGGGCAACTTCGACGACTACTGAGAAGTTCCGCGCCCCTGGGGAGTGCGCCCCCGGGGGCGCACTCCCCAGGGGCGCGAGGCCGTCACATATGCGGCTCCGCCGCGTGGGCGCGACCAGCCCCCACCGGCCCGCAGACGCGATCCGAGCTACGCAGCGCGACGTCCGCCGCCGCCCTGCCCGCCACGCTCCGTACGTCGCTGCTGCGGGGCACGCCCGCGACCGCCGGAGCGACCCGCACCCCCCGTACCGCCACCCGTGCCACCGGCCGTACCGCCGGCGGTACGCCGCGGCTGACGGCCCTGCGACTCCGAACCCGAACCCGAACCCGAACCCGTACCGGCAGGGCGCCTCGCCCCGCCTCCGACCCGCGGCCGCGACCGCTTCTTCGGCTGCTCGGCCGGCTGCGGCACCTCGATGACGACCGGGACGCCGGAGGGCTCCTGGGCGCCGGTGAGGCGGGCCAGTTCCTCGTCGCTGGACGTGATCCGCGCCGTACGCGGGGTGATGCCGGCGTCCGCCATCAGACGCGTCATCTCCCGCCGCTGCTCGGGCAGTACGAGGGTGACGACGCTGCCGGACTCACCGGCCCGGGCGGTGCGTCCGCCGCGGTGCAGGTAGTCCTTGTGGTCGGTGGGCGGGTCGACGTTGACCACGAGGTCGAGGTCGTCGATGTGAATGCCGCGCGCCGCCACGTTGGTGGCGACGAGCGCGGTGACCTGGCCGTTCTTGAACTGGTCCAGGGTGCGGTTGCGCTGCGGCTGGCTGCGCCCGCCGTGCAGCGCGGACGCCCGGACACCGTTGGCGAGCAGCCGCTTGGTGAACCGGTCGGCGCCGCGCTTGGTGTCGACGAAGAGGATCACCCGGCCGTCGCGCGCCGCGATCCGCAGGGCGACGGCCTTCTTGTCGGTCTCGTCGGCGACGTGGAGCACATGGTGCTCCATGGTGGTCACCGCACCCGCCGAGGGGTCCACGGAGTGCACCACGGGGTCCGTGAGGAACATCTTCACGAGCCGGTCGATGTTCTTGTCGAGCGTGGCCGAGAAGAGCAGTCGCTGACCGCCCGGCTCGACCTGCTTGAGCAGCGCGGTGACCTGCGGCATGAAGCCCATGTCGGCCATCTGGTCGGCCTCGTCGAGGACGGTGATCGCGACCTGGTCGAGAACGCAGTCCCCACGCTCGATGAGGTCCTTGAGCCGCCCGGGGGTGGCCACGAGCACCTCGGCGCCACGGCGCAGCGTGCCGGCCTGCCGGCCGATCGACATCCCGCCGACGGCCGTGGCCACGCGCAGGTTGACGGCGGTGGCGTACGGCGTGAGCGCGTCGTCGACCTGCTGCGCGAGCTCGCGCGTGGGGACGAGGACGAGCGCGAGCGGCGCCCTGGACTCCGCCCGGCGCCCCGCCGTACGGGCCAGCAGGGCGAGTCCGAAGGCGAGCGTCTTGCCGGAACCGGTGCGGCCCCGGCCCAGGACGTCGCGTCCGGCGAGGGAGTTGGGCAGCGTCGCGCCCTGGATCGGGAAGGGCTCGGTGACGCCCTGCGCGGCAAGCGTCTTGGTGAGGGCCGCCGGCATGTCGAGCGCGTCGAAGGAGTCGACGGCGGGCAGCGCCGGGGTGATGGTCTCGGGCAGGGAGAACTCCTGCGGCGCCACGGCCTTGCGGGCCGGGCCCTTGCCACTGCCACTGCCACGGCCGCCGCTGCGGCCCGCGCCCTTCGCGAAGCCGCCGGCCTGGGCGCCACCACGTGCGTTTGCCGGCCGCTTACGGGCGGGACGTTCGGATCGAGTCATGCTGGATCTGGATTTCCTTCCTGGGCCCCACGGACTGCACGCACAGCGCTCGCTACTGACAAGCACTCACAGCACGAGCCGGGACCCGCACCCCGAAGGTGCGGGCCCCGGCTCTGGAAAAGCGCGTCCCCGAAATCAGGCGGGGATGATGTTCTCCGCCTGCAGGCCCTTCTGGCCCTGCGCGACGTCGAACGAGACCTTCTGGCCCTCCAGCAGCTCACGGAAGCCGGAGCTGGCGATGTTGGAGTAGTGGGCGAAGACGTCGGGGCCGCCGCCGTCCTGCTCGATGAAGCCGAAGCCCTTTTCCGAGTTGAACCACTTCACGGTGCCAGTAGCCATGTTGTTCTCCTGAACAGGTAGGGCCCCAATCCGGAGATGCACCGGGAAATGCCGGAGATGCCGGTAAAACAAAACGCGCCTGCGGAGGATTCCGATCAGGCGCACAAAGTAAATGGGTACCAAAAACGTATCAATGAGACAGTAGCACACTCCGGGGCGGGTGTGCGACGCGGTGCCGTGGGCCGGGGAGCATCCCCGGCCCACGTACGACACACGGAGGCTACGCGAGCGGACCGGTCACCGGCTCCACCGCCGCGACCACGTGACCGCCGCGCACGAACGCGTCCGCCGCCTCCAGGTCCGGGGCGAGGAAGCGGTCGGGGCCGGGACCCTGGACGCCGGCCGCGCGGACGGCCTCGATGACCGCCTGCGAGGCGGGGGCCGGGGTGAGGCCCTCGCGCAGTTCGATCGCGCGGGTGGCCGCGTACAGCTCGATCGCGACGATACGGGTGAGGTTGTCCACGGCGGTGCGCAGCTTGCGCGCGGCCGACCAGCCCATGGAGACGTGGTCCTCCTGCATGGCGGAGGAGGGGATGGAGTCCGCGGACGCCGGTACGGCGAGGCGCTTCATCTCGCTCACCAGCGCCGCCTGGGTGTACTGCGCGATCATCAGGCCCGAGTCGACGCCCGCGTCGTCCGCGAGGAACGGCGGCAGGCCGTGCGAGCGGTTCTTGTCGAGCAGCCGGTCGGTGCGGCGCTCGGCGATCGAACCGAGGTCGGCGGCGGCGATGGCGAGGAAGTCGAGGACGTAGGCCACCGGGGCGCCGTGGAAGTTGCCGTTCGACTCGACGCGGCCGTCGGGCAGCACGACCGGGTTGTCCACGGCGGAGGCGAGCTCGCGCTCGGCGACCGTGCGGGCGTGCGCGAGGGTGTCGCGGCCGGCGCCCGCGACCTGCGGGGCGCAGCGCACGGAGTAGGCGTCCTGGACGCGCGGGGCGTCGCCCTGGTGGTGGCCGGTGAGCTCCGAGCCCTTCAGCACGGCCAGCATGTTGGCGGCGCTGGCGCTCTGTCCGGGGTGCGGGCGGATCGCGTGCAGCTCGGGGGCGAGCACCTTGTCCGTCCCGAGGAGGGCTTCGAGGGAGAGCGCGGCGGTGACGTCGGCCGACTTGTAGAGCGTCTCCAGGTCGGCGAGGGCCATGACCAGCATGCCGAGCATGCCGTCGGTGCCGTTGAGGAGGGCGAGGCCTTCCTTCTCGCGCAGTTCGACGGGGGTGATGCCGACCTCGGCGAGCAGCTCGCCCGCCGGCCGTACGACACCGTCGGGGCCCTCGGCGTCGCCCTCACCCATCAGCGTCAGCGCGCAGTGGGAGAGCGGGGCCAGGTCGCCGGAACAGCCGAGCGAGCCGTACTCGTGGACGACCGGGGTGATCCGGGCGTTGAGGATGTCGGCCATGGTCTGGGCGACCTCGGGCCGCACACCGGTGTGCCCGGAGCAGACGGTCTTGAGCCGCAGGAACATCAGCGCGCGGACGACCTCGCGCTCCACGCGCGGGCCCATCCCGGCGGCGTGCGAGCGGACGATGTTGCGCTGCAGCTGGGCGCGCAGCTCCGGGCTGATGTGCCGGGTCGCGAGGGCGCCGAACCCGGTGGAGACGCCGTAGACCGGCTCCGGCTTGGCGGCCAGCGCGTCCACGATCTCGCGGGCCGCGGCGAGGGCCGCCACCGCCTCGCCGGAGAGCTCGATCCGGGCGCCGTCGCGCGCCACGGCGAGTACGTCGGACGCGGTCACTCCGGACGTCCCCACCACCACAGTGTGCATATCCATATTCAGGAGCGTACGCAGTGAATTCGATGATGTCACTAGTGGGTGCCCGGTTGACCCCTTACTTCGGCCTACGTCACACACGCCCGCGAGAACTCAGGGACGGGGGTGCTCGTGCCGCCCCCGGAAGCGGCGACGTTCGCCCCGCATCGGGGAGGGCGCGTCGGCGAGGCGTACGACCGGGTCGTCCGGTCCCTCGCGCCCGGCGACGACGGGCTTCGCGGCCCGTACCGCCTTCGCGCGGTACTGCGCGGCGTCGGCCAGCCTGAAGAGCCGCCGCGCCGAGCGCACCGGACCGATCGGGTCCGCGGTCGAGGCGACCCCGCACGCGACCCCCTCCCCCAGCTCCAACTCGGCGGCGCGGCGGCACAGTTCGTCGGCGATGCGGACGACCTCGTCGGCCGGCGGCCCGACCGCGAGCAGACAGAACTCGTCACCGCCGAGGCGGGCGGCGAGGGTGCCCGGGAGCATCGCCCCGCACAGCGACAGCACCGACCCGAACCGTTCCAGGAGCCGGTCGCCGACGGCGTGCCCGCGGGTGTCGTTGACGTTCTTGAGTCCGTTGAGGTCACAGACGACGAGACTGACCGCGGCCCCTTCCTGCCGGTGCAGCTCGATGGCCTCGTCCAGACGTACGTCGACGGCGCGGCGGTTGGCGAGCCCGGTGAGGGCGTCCGTGAACGCGAGACGCCGGGCCTCCTCCAGACGCTCGGTCTGGGCGATCCCGGCGGCGACCACGGACGCCAGCACGGTCGCGAAGTCCGCGTCGGCCCGGTCGAAGACGGGGACCGCGGCCGGGCGGGCCACATACAGCTCGCCCCACGCCCGCCCGTGCAGCACGATCGGGGCGACGACGCAGCAGCCGCGGCCGCGCTTGCGCAGGGCCGCGACGCGCTGGTGGCAGTACCCGGCGGGACCGGCCGCCGGCCCGCCCGCGGTCTCCACCCAGGCGTTCGGGCCGCCGCCCCCGGCCCAGCGCTCGTGCAGGAACTCGGTGATCTCCGGGAACTGGTGCACGGGGTAGGCCTCCGCCTCCGGGAACTCCTCCTCGTCCGGCGCGCGTTCGCCCACGTTCGCCAGGACCCGCAGCCGGCCGAGCTCGCGCTCCCACACGGAGAGCGCGGCGAAGCTCCCGGCGAGCGCGTGGCAGGCGCCGAGCGCCGCGGCCCGCCAGGACTCGCGTGGGGTGTGCGCCGCCGCCATCCCCTGCGCCAGCTCCACCACGGCCCTCAGCCGTCTGTCCTCACCCATCACTCCAGGCTAGGGATATTCACGGTGATTCGGGACATTAGTAGGGCGAACAGGGGTCCGAGTGGCCGTACCGGCCGGAGGGCGCCGGGAAGCGCCGGGGACTACTCCCCCGGCCACTGCGGCTTGCGCTTCTCGTTGAAGGCGGCGACTCCCTCCGCGCGGTCCCCCGAGAAGGCGACGGACCGCCAGGCGGCGTCCTCCACCTCCAGGCCCGCGCGCAGGTCGAGCCCCTGCCCGAGCCGCAGCGCGCGCTTGGCGGCGCGCAGGCCGACGGGGGAGTTGGCGGCGATGCGGGCGGCGAGCGTGAGGGCTTCGGCACGGTCACGGCCCGCGTCCACGAGTTCGTCGACGAGGCCCAACTCCCGCGCCTCGGCCGCCTCCAGCCGTCGCGCGGAGAAGATCAGCTCGGCCGCGCGGGCCGCCCCGACCCGCCGCGGCAGCAACTGCGTGCCGCCGCCTCCGGGGATCACCCCGACCGACACCTCGGGCAGCCCGAGCACCGCCGTACGGTCGGCCACGATCAGGTCGCAGGACAGGGCGAGCTCGAAGCCGCCGCCGAGCGCGAAGCCGTGCACGGCGGCGATCGTCGGCATCGGCAGCTCCAGGACGCCGGTGTACGCGGCCCGCGCGACGGGGCGCTGCCGGACCAGGTCGGCATCGCTGAAGGAGTTGCGCTCCTTCAGGTCGGCGCCGACGCAGAAGGCGCGCTCGGCGGTGGAGGTCAGCACGACCACGCGTACGTCTCGCTCGCGGCCGAGCGCCTCGCAGGCGGCCGTGACGGAACGGGCCATGTCCGTGGACACGGCGTTCATGGCCTTCGGCCGGTCGAGGGCGAGCTCCGCGACGTGCTCGTGCCGCCGTACGACGACGAACTCTCCGAACCGCCGCTCGTCCCCTTGCTCCGCCATGACGCCCTCCCGGTGAACGGTTAACGCGGGTTAACTCCCGACGCCTCCGATCATCGCAGCCGCCCCCGCCCCGCGAAACCCGTACCCTCCCCTCCCTTCGACTGCCGCTCCCCGTTCGAGTGACATCCCGCCCAACTCCCGCCCCACGCCCCCAAAAGACGCATAACCTGCGCACCGCCCGGCGCTTCGGGGGACGCAGGCACATCGGGGAGGGATGACCATGACGAACGGCACGACAACAGACGTGACTAAGGAGCCACCGGACACTCCGTGGACCCCGTACACACTGCCCACGGCATGGCGCTCACCGGTCTCTCCGGGAACGGGGCCCTCCGGGGGTGCGGCCGGTTCCTCCGGGCGGCCAGCGGGATCCTCCACGGGGGCGACGGGATCCTCCGGGAGTGCGGTCGGTTCGTTCCGGGGTGCGGCGGGATTCTTCGGGGGTGCGGCGGCCGCGTCGGTGGGGTCGGCGGCCGCTCTCTCCGCGCCCGGCGGCGCTCCGGGCGCCCGCACGGCGGTCGGAGCCGGCACACCGGGCGACCGAGGCGTGTCCGCGGGGGTCCGCGACGCGGCGACCCGCCGGGCGGGGCGTGCGGCGACCGCCAACCCGCTGATCACCCGGCTGCCGGGCGGCCTCCCCGCGGCGGGGCCCGCGGCACCCGGCGGCGCTCCGGCGGGCCGCACGGCGACGGCTGATCCACCGGACGGCCGTGCACCGACCGGTGGCGCGTCCGCGGACCCGGCGGGGGCCGACGGCGCGGCGCCCCGCCGTACGGCACCCGACGGCGCGGTGACCCATCCCGTGGCGGTCGGTGGGGCCGGTGTGGAGGACGAGGCGGCTGGTACGGGCTGGGGACGGTCCGGGCGGGGACGGCACCGTAAGCCGCGGCCCCGGCGGGTGCTGTTCGCCGTGGGTGGGCTCGCGCTGGCCGCGGGGGCGTTGAGCCTGGCGCGGATGGCGCCGGAGTCGGTGGTAGGCGGCGGGGCCGGGAACACGGAGGCCGAGCCGAGGCCCGGAGTCGCCACGGGCGAGGCGCTCGACGCCGCGCCGACCGTCTGGGCCACGCCCTCCACGCATCCCGCGTCCCAGGGCGCGACCCCCGCACAGGTCGCGGTGAGCGCGACCCCGGCCTCGGGTACAAGCCCAGCGCCCAGGGCACCGTCGGCGGCCGCACCGTCATCGGCGGCGGCGATCCCGTCCGCCCGGGCGAACGCCCCCGCGGAAAGCGTGCCGGACACGACCGGCATCCCGACCGCACCCGTCGCCGTACCGTCGCAGCCACATACGCAGCAGCCATCGGCCCCGAGCCCCACCACCCGCGCCCCGGCCCCGTCGCCCAGCCAGAGCGCGCCGGGTCTGTGCGTGCCGATCGTCGGTATCTGCGTGAACGATCTGGCGGGCCCCGCCGGAGGGCATTGACCCATTAGGACGTCGAACCGGAGGGCGTCGAAAGAGACAGGCCTCAGGGCTGGTCGCCGTCGCGGCGGGCCAGTAGCCACGGTTCGACCACGCCGAGGCCACGGACGGGGCGCTGCCACATCGGCTGGAGGGCGAAGTGGTAGTCGGGCGGCTCCTCGCCCTCCTTCTCCGCGGCGGCCGCGGCCTCGGCGGCCTCCGCCTCGGAGGCGGGCGCGTCCCCGGTGCGGATGAGTTCCTCCGCGAAGGCGCCGTCCACCAGGACGGCATCCCGTGGCGCTATCGACGTAAGACGCGAGGCGAGGTTCACCGTCGTACCGAAGACGTCGCCCATGCGGGTCGTCACGGTGCCGAAGGCTATGCCGACGCGCAGCTCCGGCATCGTCTCGTCGTTGGCCATCGTCTCGATGAGGCGCAGGGCGATCTCGGCGGCGACCCCGGCGTCGTCCGCGGAGTACAGCACCTCGTCGCCGAGGGTCTTGATGAGGCGCCCCCCGTGCGCGGCCACCAGGTCGGCGGCGGTGGTCTCGAAGGCCTCGACGAGCTCGCCGAGTTCCTCCTCCTCCATCCGGCGCGTCAGCCGCGTGAAGCCGACGAGGTCCGCGAAGCCGACGGCGAGACGGCGGTCGACCATCTCCTCGTCGTCGCCGGCCTGGACGACCCGGCCGGTCGCGGCGGCGAGCTGGCGCCGCCAGACGTAGACGATGAACTCCTCCAGCTCGGGCAGGAGCAGCTCGATCAGGGGGTACGTGACCTCGGTGCGCGTCATGCCCGGTTCGGGGGGCTCGGTCAAGCCCTCCAGGAAGGAGTCGATCTGCCATTCGGCCAGGCGGGCCGTGGTCTGTCCGGTGGAGCGGGCGACCTGGACGGCCATCGCCTCACTCAGCAGGCCCGCCTCGACGAGACCCGCGAGACGCCGCAGCGCCAGCACGTCGGCCTCCGTCAGCGCCTTGGCCTGGCCGATGTCGGCGAAGCCCATGGCCCGCCAGAAGCGGGAGGCCAGTTCCATGGAGACACCGGCGCTGCGGGCGGCCTGGAAGGGGGTGTAGCGGCGCTCGGCGCCGAGGATGAGCGTTTCGAGGCGGAGCGCGAGGGGGTCCTCGCCGGAGTCGGCGAACTGCTCGTCCATCCGGTTCTGCGCGTCCAGGCGGCTGCGTCCGTCCATCCACCCGGTCGTCTCACCGGTCTTCCCGCCGGTCGTGCCACCGGTCTTCTCGCCGGCCGTCCCACCGGTCTTCCCGCCGGTCGTGCCGCTGGCCGTCCCACCGGCCGTGCCACCGGTCTTCTCGCCGGCCGTGTCACCGTTCGTGTCCACGCGTGCGCCCGCGTCCCCCCGCCCGTTCGCGCCGTGCGGGCCCTGCGCGCCGCTCGTGTCGTCCGCATCGTGGGTGTCGACGCGTGCGGGCGCCGGGTCGGTGACCGACCCGGCGGTACGCCCCGGCTCACCGTCGGGGGCGGGGTGCGCACCCGTGCCGGAGCCCGTGTCGTCGACGGTCACGCCTGCTGCCCTTCCGATCTGCCGCGGTCAGGTATCGACCGCGCTCAACTCTACGGCAGGTGTGCGCTGGCTCACTCCTGACTCGTACGCCCGGTCGGGGCTCGGCACCACGATCGGTTCCGGGCCCCACGGCTGAGTACGGTCCGCCGCCCTCCTCGACTCACGCCGGCCGCAGATGGACGATGTCCCCCGCTCCCACCGGCTGCTGTACACCCTCCTCCGTGGCCAGGACCAGACGTCCGTCCCCGTCCACCGCCACCGCTTCCCCGGTGATCGACGTGCCGCCGGGAAGTTCGGCCCGCACCACTCTTCCGAGGGTCGCGCATCCCGCGGCATACGTCTCCTGGAGACCGGAGGCGACGGGGTCGCCACCCGCAGCGCGCCACTTCTCGTACCACTGCTCCAGGGAGCGCAGGACGGCCCGCAGCACGGTGTCACGGTCCGTGGTCGTGGCGCCCGCGAGGGCGAGGGAGCCCGCGCCGGGCACGGGGAGTTCGTCCGCGCGCAGGGTGACGTTGATACCGATGCCGACGACGACCGCGTCGCTCCCGGCACGCTCGGCGAGGATGCCGCCGGCCTTGCGCTCCTCGCCGTCCACGGTGACCAGCAGGTCGTTGGGCCACTTGAGCGCCGTGTCGACGCCCGCCACCCGGGACAGGGCCGTGGCCACCGCGACCCCGGTGAGCAGCGGCAGCCAGCCCCAGCGCTCGACGGGGACCCCGGTGGGCTTCAGCAGCACGGAGAAGAAGAGGCCCGAGCGGGCCGGTGCGGTCCACTGGCGGTCCAGGCGGCCCCGCCCGGCGTTCTGCTCCTCGGCTACGAGGACGGCGCCCTCGTCGGCCTTCTCCTCCCCCGTGGCGAGGGCGACGAGGTCGGAGTTGGTGGACCCGGTGCGCTGCACGACCTCGACATCGCACCAGAGCCCGTCCTCGCGGACCAGGGCCCGGCGCAGGGCGGTGGCGTTGAGCGGCGGACGGGAGAGGTCGGACCACCGGTCCGACCTCGACTCACCGTGCCCGTCGGAGGGGCTTCCTTCTGCACCTGGTGGCGTCGTCATGCAACCCAGCCTAGGTTTGACATCCTCCGCCCCGCGAGATGGGGACGGATTCCAGCCCTGCCGGGCTGAGGTTCACGGGCGCTCGATCACTCTCGTGATGTCACCCCTCCGGCGTGTCCCGCCGCGAGGTACCCATCCTATGGCCGGTCCCGGTCTCTCCGCGGCCTGATCCGGAGATCTCGTCCCCGCTGAAACCAGAGGGGGAGTGTGGTAAACGCCGCACTGCCGAACCGTATCGGCACCACTACCCTACGAGTCAGTAGCAACCCCCTGAGCACGTCACCCTCATTTTCCCACTGAGCAGGCAGGGAGCCGCACCCCGATGTCCGAGCCGGAAGAGCTGCACCACCCCGACATCCACACGACCGCGGGCAAACTCGCGGACCTGCGGCGCCGCGTGCAGGAAGCGACGCACGCCGGCTCGGCACGCGCTGTCGAAAAGCAGCACGCCAAGGGCAAGTTGACGGCCCGTGAGCGGATCGAGCTGCTGATCGACGAGGGCTCGTTCGTCGAGCTGGACGAGTTCGCCCAGCACCGCTCGACCGACTTCGGCATGGAGAACAACCGGCCCTACGGCGACGGTGTCGTCACCGGCTACGGCATGGTCGACGGCCGCCCGGTCGCCGTCTTCTCCCAGGACTTCACCGTCTTCGGCGGCGCCCTGGGCGAGGTCTTCGGCCAGAAGATCATGAAGGTGATGGACTTCGCGCTGAAGACCGGCTGTCCGGTCATCGGCATCAACGACTCCGGCGGCGCCCGTATCCAGGAAGGCGTCAGCGCGCTCGGCATGTACGGCGAGATCTTCCGCCGCAACACCCACGCGTCCGGCGTCATCCCGCAGATCTCGCTCGTCGTCGGCCCCTGCGCGGGCGGCGCGGTGTACTCCCCCGCGATCACCGACTTCACGATCATGGTCGACCAGACCTCGCACATGTTCATCACGGGTCCGGACGTCATCAAGACGGTGACGGGTGAGGACGTCGGCTTCGAGGAGCTCGGCGGCGCGCGCACCCACAACGCGGTGTCGGGCGTGGCCCACCACATGGCGGGCGACGAGAAGGACGCCATCGAGTACGTCAAGCAGCTGCTGTCGTACCTGCCGTCCAACAACCTCAGCGAGCCCCCGGTCTTCCCGGAGGAGGCGGACCTCGCCCTCACGGACGAGGACCGCGAGCTGGACGTGATCGTGCCGGACAGCGCGAACCAGCCGTACGACATGCACGCGGTGATCGAACACATCCTGGACGACGCCGAGTTCTTCGAGACCCAGGCGCTGTTCGCGCCGAACATCCTCACCGGCTTCGGACGGGTCGAGGGCCACCCGGTCGGCATCGTCGCCAACCAACCGATGCAGTTCGCCGGCTGCCTGGACATCGACGCGAGCGAGAAGGCGGCCCGCTTCGTGCGCACCTGCGACGCCTTCAACGTCCCCGTCATCACCTTCGTTGACGTGCCCGGCTTCCTCCCGGGCGTCGACCAGGAGCACACGGGCATCATCCGCCGCGGCGCCAAGCTGATCTACGCGTACGCCGAGGCGACCGTCCCGCTCATCACGGTCATCACCCGCAAGGCCTTCGGCGGCGCCTACGACGTCATGGGCTCCAAGCACCTGGGCGCGGATCTCAACCTCGCCTGGCCGACCGCCCAGATCGCCGTGATGGGCGCGCAGGGCGCGGTGAACATCCTGCACCGCCGTACCATCGCCGACGCCGAGAGCACCGGAAACGCCGAGGCCACCCGGGCCCGCCTGATCCGGGAGTACGAGGACACCCTCCTCAACCCCTACACGGCGGCCGAGCGCGGCTACATCGACGCGGTGATCATGCCGTCCGACACCCGCTCCCACGTCGTACGGGGTCTGCGTCAGCTGCGCACGAAGCGGGAATCACTCCCTCCGAAGAAGCACGGCAACATCCCGCTCTAGAACCCCGGACCCTTGGGAGCAGACATGACGATCAAGGTCGTACGGGGCAATCCGACCCCGGAGGAGCTGGCCGCCGCCCTGGCGGTGGTCCGAGCGCGCGCCGCGGCGGCGGCCACCACGCCGCCCGGCGCGCCCGGCACCCGTGACTCCTGGTCGGACCCGTCCCGCATAGCCACCCAGCCGCTGCCCCAGCCGGGCCCCGCGGCATGGACACGCACCTACTGGCCCGCCTAGGGCCGTCAGGGGGCCGTAGCCGATCCGGATTCCCGGGTCGGCCCGCACCCCGTCGAGGTCCACCGGCGCGGGCTTGCGCGGCGGCTGTTCGCGCAAGTTGAGTACGCGTACTCAGGCGCCCGGAACCCTCGCCACCGCACGATCGAGGGCATGCTGTGGTCCGACCCGGAGAACGAGCCGCCGAAGGAACTGCGCGACATGCAGGAGATGTTGCGGCGGCTCGGCCTCCTCATGGCGTTGGCCATGCTGCTCGCGATGATCGTCCTCGGCGTGATGTGACACGACGCGATGGAGCGCGACACGCCCGCGCCGATACCCTGACCGCATGACTGATCAGCCGCGCCGCCGCCTCGTGCTCGCCTCGCAGTCCCCCGCCCGGCTCGGACTGCTGCGCCAGGCCGGACTCGACCCCGAGGTCATCGTGAGCGGCGTCGACGAGGACGCCGTCTCCGCCCCGACCCCCGCCGAACTCGCGCTCGCCCTGGCCGAGGCCAAGGCCTCCGTCGTGGCCGCCAGGCCCGAGGTCCAGGGCGCCCTGGTGATCGGCTGCGACTCGGTTCTCGACCTGGACGGCGAGGCGCTGGGCAAGCCCGCGGACGCCGAGGAGGCCACCGCGCGCTGGAAGGCCATGCGCGGCCGGGTCGGCACCCTCCAGACGGGTCACTGCGTCTACGACACGACCGCCAAGCGCTACGCGTCGGCGACCGCGTCCACGGTGGTCCGCTTCGGCGAGCCGACCGACGCCGAGATCGCCGCGTACGTCGCCTCGGGCGAGCCGCTCCATGTCGCCGGGGCCTTCACGCTCGACGGCCGCTCGGCCCCGTTCATCGAGGGCATCGACGGCGACCACGGCACCGTCATCGGCATCTCACTGCCGCTGGTGCGCCACCTGCTGGCCGAACTGGGAGTGGGCATCACCGAGTTGTGGACCCCGCGGGAGAAGTGATCAGGACACGGTCGGCGTCGGGGGCGCCGTGACCGGGGATCCCCCGGTACCGCCGTTCGTACCACCGTTCATTCCGCCGTTCGTGTCTCCGTTTCCGTCCTTGCCGCCCGCGCCGTCGCCCGGCGCGGCGTCGGCGGGACCCACCCCGCGGTCGAACGCCAACAGAGTGAAAACGATCAGCGCGAGCACCACCATCATGAACACGAACGCGCCCCAGCCGACCAGACCCACGGTGAACGCGCCGAGCAGACCGTGCACCACCGCGGCGCTGGTCAGCAGGATGCGGCCGAAGAGGCCCGGCCCGCGGCCGCGCACCGCGACGAGCAGCGCGGCGACGCCGCACAGCGCGAAGTAGAGGCCGAAGAGCAGCCCCCCGACCTTCGACGAGACGGACATCATGTCCGAGTCCAGACCCGCCAGGGACATGTCCTGGCGGTCGACGACCACGCCGAGGAACCAGTTCAGCAGCGCGATGCCGATCGCCTCCACGAAGAGCACGATCGCCGCCACCCACGCCACCGGTCTGCGCACCACCGGTCCCCACCCACTTCCGAGTGCTGTTACCCCAAGTATGTTCGAGACCTCCCGAACGCTACTAACGGGTAAACGCCGGGACAAGGGTTCGGCCGCGGGCAAAGAATCATTGGGCCATTCGTAGGGACTCCACAAAGAAACGCTGTGCGGCGCAGCACGGCCGCACAGAGACCTTGGCCACACAGGAGGGCTAGGGTTCAGCCAAGGATTGCTGCGTACCGCGGTGTGACAAGGGATCTCGCGGGTCGAGCGAGCCTCGAATCACGCTCCGTGTGGGCAAGCTCACCATTGGGGACGGGTCGAAAGGTCGTGTCGGCAGTCCCTAAACTCGGCTTGTTTCAAGGAGGGAGCCATCGTGCGCAAGGTGCTCATCGCCAACCGTGGCGAAATCGCTGTCCGCGTGGCCCGGGCGTGCCGGGATGCCGGGATCGCGAGCGTTGCCGTGTATGCGGAACCAGACAGGGACGCTTTGCATGTCCGGGCGGCGGACGAGGCGTTCGCTTTGGGCGGTGACACCCCCGCCACCAGTTACCTGGACATCGCCAAGGTCCTCCAGGCCGCCAAGGACTCCGGCGCGGACGCCATCCACCCGGGCTACGGCTTCCTGTCGGAGAACGCCGAGTTCGCCCAGGCGGTCCTGGACGCGGGCCTGACGTGGATCGGCCCGCCCCCGCAGGCCATCCGTGACCTCGGCGACAAGGTCGCCGCCCGCCACATCGCCCAGCGCGCCGGAGCCCCCCTCGTCGCGGGCACCCCCGACCCGGTCAGCGGCGCCGACGAGGTCGTCGCCTTCGCGCGGGAGCACGGGCTGCCGATCGCGATCAAGGCCGCCTTCGGCGGCGGCGGACGCGGTCTGAAGGTCGCCCGCACCCTCGAAGAGGTTCCCGAGCTGTACGACTCCGCCGTCCGTGAGGCGGTGGCCGCGTTCGGCCGCGGCGAGTGCTTCGTCGAGCGCTACCTCGACAAGCCCCGCCACGTCGAGACCCAGTGCCTGGCCGACACCCACGGCAATGTCGTCGTCGTGTCCACGCGTGACTGCTCGCTCCAGCGCCGCCACCAGAAACTGGTGGAGGAGGCCCCCGCGCCGTTCCTGTCCGAGGCCCAGGTGGCGGAGCTGTACTCCTCCTCCAAGGCGATCCTCAAGGAAGCCGGCTACGTCGGCGCCGGCACGGTGGAGTTCCTCGTCGGCATGGACGGCACGATCTCCTTCCTCGAGGTCAACACCCGCCTCCAGGTCGAACACCCGGTCACCGAGGAAGTCGCCGGCATCGACCTGGTCCGCGAGATGTTCCGCATCGCCGACGGCGAGGAACTCGGCTACGGCGACCCCGTCCTGCGCGGCCACTCCTTCGAGTTCCGCATCAACGGCGAGGACCCGGGGCGCAACTTCCTGCCCGCCCCCGGCACGGTGACGCTGTTCGCCCCGCCGTCGGGTCCGGGCGTGCGCCTGGACGCGGGCGTCGAGTCCGGCAGTGTGATCGGCCCGGCCTGGGACTCCCTGCTCGCCAAGCTGATCGTCACCGGCGCCACCCGCGAGCAGGCGCTCCAGCGCGCCGCCCGCGCCCTGGAGGAGTTCCAGGTCGAGGGCATGGCGACGGCCATCCCGTTCCACCGCGCGGTGGTCCAGGACCCGGCCTTCGGCCCCGAACTGACCGGATCCGCCGACCCGTTCACGGTCCACACCCGCTGGATCGAGACCGAGTTCGTCAACGAGATCCCCGCCTTCACGGCCCCCGCGGACACGGAGGCCGACGAGGAGCCGGGGCGCGAGACGGTCGTCGTCGAGGTCGGCGGCAAGCGCCTGGAGGTCTCGCTGCCGTCCTCGCTGGGCATGTCCCTGGCCCGCACCGGCCTCGCCGCCGGCGCCAAGCCGAAGCGCCGCGCCGCGAAGAAGTCCGGCCCGGTGGCCTCCGGCGACACCCTCGCCTCGCCGATGCAGGGCACGATCGTCAAGGTCGCGGTCGAGGAGGGCCAGGAGGTCAAGGAGGGCGACCTCGTCGTCGTCCTGGAGGCCATGAAGATGGAACAGCCCCTCAACGCCCACCGCTCCGGCACCATCAAGGGCCTGAGCGCGGAGGTCGGCGCGTCCATCACCTCCGGCGCCGTGATCTGCGAGATCAAGGACTGAGACACGGCCGTACGGCATCCGAAGCGCCCGGGGGACTGAGCAGTCGGTCACCCGGGCGCTTCGGCTTTCCCCCGGGGGGCGGGAAAGCGTCCCCCTGCGGAGGGGCGACGTCGAGCAGGTGCTCGCGCCCGTGTCAGCCGGGTGAGCGGCCGGGATGGTCCGGCTCGGGCCGGGCCCGCATCGCGCCGCTCACGGACCAGGCGACCGACACCATCGGGACGGCCACGACCGCGCCGATCACCCCGGCGAGGATGCCGCCCCCGATGACGGACACGGCCACGACCACCGGGTGCAGCCGGACCGCCCAGCTCAGCACGAGCGGGTGCAGGACATGGCCCTCGATCTGGCCGACGACCACGATCAGGGCGAGCACCGCGAGCGCGACGACCGGCCCTCGTGAGGCGAGCGCGACGACCGTGGCCACGGCCAGCGCGATGGGCGAGCCCACCAGCGGGATGAACGCGGCGAAGAACTCCAGCAGGGTCAGCGGCAGGGCCAGCGGCACGCGCAGCGCGAACAGGGCGATCCCGACCAGTACGGCGTTGGTGGCGGCCACGATGATGATGCCGCGGGTGTATCCGGCGAACGTCCGCCACGCGACCCGTCCCGCGCGGCCCCAGCCATCCCGGGCGCTCTCGGGCAGCAGGCCCTGGAACCAGTGCCAGAACCTGTCCCCGGAGTGGATGAAGAACAGCGAGCAGAACAGGGCGAGCACCGCTCCGGTCAGTACCTCCACCGCCCGCCCGACGCCGCTGAGCGCGCTGCTGATGAGTGTGGAGCGGTGCTCCGAGAGGTACTTCGTCACCTTGCCCTGAAGATCCGACAGCACGGTGGGGCGGACGCGGAAGGGAGGGCCCTCCAGCCACCGCTGGATCCGGTCGATGCCCCCGGCGAACTGCTGCCCCAATCGGCCCGACTCGCTCGCGACCAGGCTGCCGACCAGTGCCAGCAGCCCGAGCACCAGTACCAGGCTGCCCACCACGCTCACCACGACGGCCAGCGGCCGGGGCACGTGCCGCGCCAGCAGATCGGCGAGGGGACGCAGCACCGAGGTCACGACCAGCGCGAGGAACAGCGCCACGGCGACCAGTTGCAGCCGGCCCAGGATCTTGAAGGCCGCGTACACGGCCGCCCCGAGCACCAGCAGTCGCCATGCGTACGCCGCGGCCACCCGCAGCCCCTGGTTCACCGGCGCGTCGGCGCGCTCCGCGGTACGCCGGATCGCCGTCCCCGCCGTACGGGCCCGTGCCACCGCCCCCACTCCTCGGGCGGGCCGACTTCCCAGCACGACGTACCGCATCCGTCGCCGGTGCGAACGGCGCGATCCGTCGTTCACCTGTGCGTCACCGCCTCCCGTCGCCGTGTCAGGGACAGGTTGCGGGTGGACGCGGAGCCGTCGCAAGCCGGGATATACGCGGATGAACCGCCCCCGTGGACCGTGAGCTGGGCCGCGTCCCCGTATCGCGGCCGGGGTGACGGTCGAGTGGAGGGTGCCCGGCGTACGCCATACGGCCCACGCAATCCACGCCCGACGGCCGTGAGCCCGGGCCGGGTGGGTGGGTACCGCGCTCCCGGCCCCGTCAGCGCCGGGGCACGCCGGTCGAATCGGTCAGCGGCGGCGCAAATCCGCCACTCGCGCCCGCTCTCCCGGTGACTGCTCGCCCAGGACGGTAGCGCTGCGCAACTGCGGCCCCGCACCCGGCACCTGGCCGCGGCGCGGACCGGGGAGGGGCATGTCCCGGCGCGGCTGGCGCCCCGCCGGGGCCGTGTCTCCTCCCGCGCCGGCACCCGACTGCCCGGCCACCGCGATCTGTACGCCCTGGTCCGCCAGGGCCTGCAGTTCGGTGGCCGCTCGGTCGTCGTGCGCGGGCGGCTCGTCCGTGACCAGGCGGGTGATCAGATCGGTCGGCACCGTCTGGAACATGGTGTCGGTGCCGAGCTTGGTGTGGTCGGCGAGGACGACGACCTCCGCGGCGGCCTGCACCAACGCGCGGTCGACGGACGCCGACAGCATGTTGGAGGTGGACAGGCCGCGCTCGGCGGTCAGCCCACTGCCGGAGAGGAAGGCCCGCGAGACCCGCAGCCCCTGGAGGGACTGCTCGGCGCCGCTGCCGACCAGGGCGTAGTTGGAACCGCGCAGGGTGCCGCCGGTCATCACGACCTCGACGCGGTTGGCATGGGCCAGCGCCTGTGCCACCAGCAGGGAGTTGGTGACGACGGTCAGCCCGGGCACCCGCGCGAGCCGGCGCGCCAGCTCCTGCGTGGTGGTGCCCGCGCCCACCACGATGGCCTCGCCCTCTTCGACGAGACCCGCGGCGAGATCGGCGATGGCCGTCTTCTCGGCGGTCGCGAGATGCGATTTCTGCGGAAAGCCGGACTCCCGCGTGAACCCGCCCGGCAATACCGCACCGCCATGCCGGCGGTCGAGGAGTCCTTCTGCCTCCAGTGCGCGCACGTCCCGCCGTACGGTCACTTCGGAGGTCTGGACGACGCGGGCGAGCTCACGGAGCGACACGGCCCCGTTCGCTCGCACCATTTCGAGGATCAATTGGCGACGTTCTGCAGCGAACACGAAACTGACAGTAACCCCAACGACCGTCTGCTTTCAGCAGTTTGCGCCGAATAACAGAAGTTGTTCGCATGGCAGTAGGCGAAGTGGTATACGCGCCTACTCGCACCGCCTATGCCGTACGAATGGTCGACAACTCCCCGTGACCAGCGGGAAGTCGGGTGGGGACGTCAGCCTTCGTCGCCCGCCTTGCGGGTGTGCAACTGCCGGGCGACCTCGGCGATCGAGCCCGAAAGGGAGGGGTACACGGTGAACGCGTTCGCGATCTGTTCGACCGTCAGATTGTTGTCGACCGCGATCGAGATGGGATGGATCAGTTCCGAGGCCCGCGGCGCGACGACCACACCACCGACGACGATCCCGGTTCCGGGTCGGCAGAAGAGCTTGACGAAGCCGTCCCGGATGCCCTGCATCTTGGCGCGCGGGTTGCGCAGCAGGGGCAGCTTGACGACCCGGGCGTCGATCTTGCCCGCGTCCACGTCGGCCTGCGAGTAGCCGACGGTGGCGATCTCGGGGTCGGTGAAGACGTTGGACGAGACCGTCTTCAGGTTCAGCGGAGCGACCGCGTCGCCCAGGAAGTGGTACATGGCGATACGTCCCTGCATCGCCGCGACGGAGGCGAGGGCGAAGACGCCCGTCACGTCACCGGCGGCGTACACGCCCGGGGCCGTGGTCCTGGAGACCTTGTCGGTCCAGATGTGCCCGGAGTCCCTGACCCGGACCCCGGCCTCCTCCAGACCCATCCCGCTGCTGTTCGGGATGGCGCCGACGGCCATCAGACAGTGCGAGCCGCTGATGACGCGGCCGTCGGAGAGCGTGACCTCGACCCGGTCTCCGACCCGCTTGGCGGACTCGGCGCGGGAGCGGGCCATGACGTTCATGCCGCGGCGCCGGAACACGTCCTCCAGCACGGCGGCGGCGTCCGGGTCCTCGCCCGGCAGCACGCGGTCGCGGCTGGAGACGAGCGTGACGCGCGACCCGAGCGCCTGGTAGGCACCGGCGAACTCGGCACCGGTGACACCGGAACCGACCACGATGAGCTCCTCCGGCAGCTCGTCGAGGTCGTAGACCTGCGTCCAGTTCAGAATCCGCTCGCCGTCCGGCTGCGCGTCGGGCAGCTCACGCGGATGTCCGCCCGTGGCGATGAGCACGGCATCGGCGACGAGCGTCTCCTCGGTCCCGTCCGCGGCCCGTACGACGACCTTGCGCGAGCCGTCCAGGGACTGCATGCCCTCCAGCCGTCCACGCCCGCGCAGCACCCGCGCGCCGGCCCGGGTCACGGACGCCGTGATGTCGTGCGACTGCGCGAGCGCGAGCCGCTTCACACGTCGGTTGACCTTCCCGAGATCGACCCCGACCACCCGGGCGGCCTGCTCCATGGGTGGGGTGTCGTCGGCGACGATGATCCCCAGCTCCTCGTACGACGAGTCGAAGGTGGTCATCACCTCGGCCGTCGCGATAAGGGTCTTCGACGGCACGCAGTCGGTGAGCACCGACGCCCCGCCCAGACCGTCGCAGTCGACGACGGTCACCTCCGCGCCGAGCTGGGCGGCAACCAGCGCCGCCTCATATCCGCCGGGTCCGCCACCGATGATCACGATCCGAGTCACGTACTCCATTGTCCCGCACGCTTCAAGGTGCTTCCGCCCGGGGGCCGCGCCCGCCCCCATCCGAGCCCCTTCCGTTATGTGCTCATCCGTTATGCGCTTATGCGTTCTGTTACGCAAGAGGCTCCTGTGCTCCCTGCCGTACCCTCGACCTCATGTCGCTCTACGCCGCGTACGCCGGCAATCTCGACCCGCGGCTCATGACGCGCCGCGCCCCCCACTCGCCGCTGCGCGCCACGGGCTGGCTGAACGGCTGGCGGCTGACGTTCGGGGGCGAGCACATGGGCTGGGAAGGCGCGCTGGTCACCCTCGTCGAGGCCCCCCGCTCGCAGGTCTTCGTGGCGCTGTACGACATCGCCCCGCTGGACGAGGACTCCATGGACCGCTGGGAGGGCGTGGGCCTCGACATCTACCGCCGGATGCGCGTACGCGTGCACACCCTGGAGGGCGAGGAGCCCGCGTGGGTGTACGTACTGAACGGGTACGAGGGCGGACTCCCCTCCGCGCGCTACCTCGGTGAGATCGCCGACGCGGCGGAGTCGGCGGGCGCGCCCCACGACTACGTGATGGAACTGCGCAAGCGCCCCTGCTGAGAGCCGTCCTTCGGCGCATCTCCTGCGCCCTCCACTAAGGGCACCCTTCGTGGGAAACGACGGTCCACCCCCTCCCCACCCCTTCGTTGGAAACGACAAGACAACGATCGCAAGACCGTGACCTCCCTCATCTACGCGCGTAGGCCTGGACCAGCTAGGCTCATGCGCGTGAACGCATCTCTTCTTCCGGACGACATCCAGGGCGACCCTCACGCCGCCGCCGACGCCGCCGCCACCCGCCTGCGGGAGCTCACGGGCGCCGAGACCCACGACGTCGCGCTCGTGATGGGCTCCGGCTGGGCTCCGGCCGTGGACGCCCTCGGCACCCCCGAGGCCGAGTTCCAGGTCACCGAGCTGCCCGGGTTCCCCCCGCCGGCGGTAGAGGGCCACGGCGGCAAGATCCGCTCGTACAAGATCGGTGACAAGCGGGCCCTGGTCTTCCTGGGCCGCACCCACTACTACGAGGGTCGCGGGGTCGCCGCCGTCGCGCACGGGGTCCGTACCGCCGTCGCCGCGGGCTGCAAGACCATCGTGCTCACCAACGGCTGCGGTGGTCTGCGCGAGGACATGCGCCCCGGCCAGCCGGTGCTGATCAGCGACCACATCAACCTGACGGCGACGTCCCCGATCGTCGGGGCCAACTTCGTCGACCTCACCGACCTGTACTCGCCGCGGCTGCGCGCCCTCTGCAAGGAGATCGACCCCACCCTGGAGGAGGGCGTCTACGCGCAGTTCACCGGGCCGCACTACGAGACGCCTGCCGAGATCCGGATGGCCCGTGTCCTCGGCGCGGACCTGGTGGGCATGTCGACGGTCCTCGAAGCCATCGCCGCGCGCGAGGCCGGTGCGGAGGTTCTGGGCATCTCCCTCGTCACCAACCTCGCCGCCGGTATGACGGGCGAGCCCCTCAACCACGAGGAGGTCCTCCAGGCGGGCCGCGACTCGGCGACCCGCATGGGCGCCCTCCTCACCCAGGTCCTGGACCGCCTGTAGGGGTCCCGTCCCCAACCTGGGGGCTCCGCCCCCAAACCCCCGATCGGCCTGAACGGCCTCGTCCTCAAACGCCGGACGGACTGAAGGCTTTCAGGGGCGCGGGGAACTGCGCGACCAGCCCCCACCGGCCGTCGGCCAAAAGACAACGGCGGACGGGGATGCGGGGCGAAGCCCCCGCCCCAGGGGCGCGGGGAACTGCGCGACCGGCCCCCACTCACCCGCAGCCGACGGTCGCACCCGGGGGTCCGGGGGCGGAGCCCCCGGGGATGGGTCGGGTAGGGGCGGCGGGGGCGAGAGAAGGCACCCTGGCCGGGTACACAGCAAGGGCACCACAAACAGAGAGGTTCACCCGACGTGCAGGACGAACTCATCGCACGGGCCGAGGCGTGGCTCGCCGAGGACCCCGACCCGGAAACCCGCGAGGAACTCGCCGAGCTCATCGCCGCCAAGGACGTCACCGAGCTCACCGCACGCTTCACCGGCACCCTCCAGTTCGGCACCGCCGGCCTCCGGGGCGAACTCGGCGCGGGCCCGATGCGCATGAACCGCGCGGTGGTCATCCGCGCCGCCGCCGGCCTGGCCGCGTACCTGAAGAAGCAGGGCGAGACGGACGGCCTGGTCGTCATCGGCTACGACGCCCGCCACAAGTCCGCCGACTTCGCCCGCGACACCGCCGCGGTGATGACGGGCGCGGGCCTGCGCGCCGCCGTACTCCCCCGCCCCCTCCCCACCCCGGTCCTGGCGTACGCCATACGGCACCTCGGCGCCGCGGCCGGCGTGGAGGTCACCGCCAGCCACAACCCGCCCCGCGACAACGGCTACAAGGTCTACCTGGGCGACGGTTCGCAGATCGTCCCCCCGGCGGACGCCGAGATCGCCGCCGAGATCGACGCCGTCAGCAGCCTCGCCGACGTCCCCCGCCCGGAGTCCGGCTGGGAGACCCTCGACGAGGGCGTCCTGAACGCCTACCTGGCCCGTACGGACGCCGTCCTCGCCCAGGACTCCCCCCGCACCGCCCGCACCGTCTACACGGCGATGCACGGCGTCGGCAAGGACGTCCTGCTCGCCGCCTTCGCCCGGGCCGGCTTCCCGGAGCCCGTGCTGGTGGCCGAGCAGGCCGAGCCGGACCCGGACTTCCCGACCGTCGCCTTCCCCAATCCGGAAGAGCCCGGCGCGATGGACCTGGCCTTCGCGAAGGGCCGCGAGACGGACCCCGACCTGATCATCGCCAACGACCCGGACGCGGACCGCCTCGCCGCGGCGGTGAGGGACGGCGCCGACTGGCGGATGCTGCGCGGCGACGAGGTCGGCGCGCTGCTCGCCCAGCACCTGGTGAACCGCGGTGCGCGCGGCACGTTCGCGGAGTCGATCGTCTCCTCCTCCCTCCTCGGCCGGATCGCCGGGAAGGCCGGCCTGTCCTACGAGGAGACCCTCACCGGCTTCAAGTGGATCGCCCGGGTCGAGGGCCTGCGCTACGGCTACGAGGAGGCGCTCGGTTACTGCGTCGACCCGGACGGCGTACGCGACAAGGACGGCATCACGGCGGCCCTCCTCATCACGGAACTCGCCTCCGAGCTGAAGGAAGCGGGCCGCACCCTGCTCGACCTCCTCGCCGACATCGCGGTGGAGCACGGTCTGCACGCCACGGACCAGCTCTCGGTCCGCGTGGAGGACCTGTCGGTCATCGCGAACGCGATGCGCCGGCTGCGCGAGCAGCCCCCGACGGAGCTCGCGGGCCTGGCCATCACCATGTCCGAGGACCTGACCAAGGGCACGGACACGCTTCCGCCGACCGACGGACTGCGCTACACGCTGGACGGCGCGCGCGTCATCGTCCGCCCCAGCGGCACCGAGCCGAAGCTGAAGTGCTACCTGGAGGTCGTGGTCCCGGTCGGCTCGCACGCCGAGCTGTCGACGGCCCACGCGAGGGCGGCGGAGCTCCTCGCGGCGATCAAGCGGGATCTGTCGGCGGCGGCCGGCATCTGACCCCGCGCCTGTGATCCCGCGCCTCTGACCGCGCGCGTGTGATCCCGCGCCTCGGCGCGGGCCCAGGTCCAGGACTCAGCCACTTTCGGGTGATTTCCGCCCGGCAGTTGACGCAGCGCTCCGGTGCGCCACCATCCGACCGAGGAACGGTTGGCGGTAGCGCACCGCCGAGCCCCAGGAGCTGCCGCGTGTCCTCGACCGCCTCCCGGCCGACATCCTCCCCACCCCGGAACGCTCCCGGCGCATTCCCCCCGAACACGAACGCGAACACCAGTACGGACACGAGGGCGGGCACGAGTACGGGCACAGGCACCCTGTGCGCCCTCCGCACCCATCTGCGCCGGGCGACGCCCGCCCTCCTCGCCTACGCGGCCGTACGCCTCGTGGGCCTGCTGCTCCTCAACCAGTGGGCGCACCATCAGCACCACGGCGTGTGGCCGATCCTGGCCACGCAGTGGGACGCGGACTGGTACCTGGGCATCGCCCACCACGGCTACACCCACCACCTGGGCACCCGGTACGACGCGAACAACCTCGCGTTCTTCCCGCTGTACCCGTACCTGGTCAAGGCGGTCGCGGTCCTGACCCCGGGCACGCGCGCCACGACGGGTCTGGCGATCTCGATCGCCGCCTCCTTCCTCGCCGCGTGGGGAGTGTTCGCCGTCGGCCACCATCTCCACGGCCGGCGCGTGGCCCTGCTGCTGACCTTTCTGTGGGCGGCTCTCCCGGTCGGCCTGGTCCAGTGGATGGGCTACACGGAGTCCCTCTTCACGGCGTTCGCCGCCTGGTCGCTGTACGCGGTGCTCACCGGCCGCTGGCTCTGGGCGGGCACTCTGGCGTCGCTCTCGGGCCTGACCCGCCCGACCGGCATCGCGACGGCGGCAGCGGTCACCGTCACGGCGCTGCTCTCCCTGCGGCACCGTTTCTCGCCCCGCGCGCTCGCGGCAGCGGCCCTCGCCCCGGCGGGCTGGCTCGCGTACCTCGGCTGGGTGGGCGCGCGGCTCGGCCGCTGGGACGGCTACTTCGCCGTACAGCGGCTGTGGCACAACGAGTGGGACGGCGGCGTGGAGACCCTGCGCCGGGTGCGGGAGGTCCTGGTGCAGGACTCCACGCCGGAGCTCTTCCTGGTGACGGTGACGGTCACGCTGCTCGTGTCCGTGGTCCTCTACGCCCTGTGCGTCTGGGACCGGCAGCCGCTCCCCCTGCTGGTCTTCACCGGCGTCCTGCTGCTGATCGTGCTGGGCAGCGGCGGTGTCTACTTCCCCCGTGCCCGCTTCCTCATGCCGGCCTTCCCGCTCCTGCTCCCCCTGGCCCTCCACCTGTCCCGCGCCTCGTCCCGCTTCCGGGCCCTCGCCATGACCGCGGCGCTGCTGGGTTCGGCGTACTGCGGCGCGTACATGGTCCTCGTCTGGCCGAGCGCGCCGTGACGGACCCCGAACGGACACGGGGCCCGCGCGCGACAGCCGCGCCGGCTACCCCACGGCCAGCAGGATCGCCAGCACCACGGCTCCCGCGAGGGCGGGGCCCAGCACCTCGTACGCCCAGCGCACGCTCACCTCGCCCTGCGCGCCCTCCGTGGCCGCCCGCGCCTCGGCGAGCTCGCGCAGGTCGTCCATGACCTGGTCGGGCTGGGAACGCGTGGAGCCGCTCGCCACCGAGGAGGTGCGGCCGCTGCTGTCGGCGGCGGCGCTGCGCGCCTGCCGTCGGGCCGCGGCCTTGCGGGCACGCAGGGAGACGGGGATCGCCCACAGCTGGTACTTGGCGCCCGAGGTGTCGACCACCTCGTTGGAGTACCCGGAGCGCAGTGAGCCGACCTTGCTCCAGGGCAGCACGACGACGCGGAACGGATTGCGGACGCGCAGCCGGTCCTCGTTGGCGTAGACGGCGGGACGCAGCGTGAAGGCGGCCACCAGCGGAACCAGGAGGATCAGCGCGGCGAGGGCCAGCCAGGGGGTGCGGCCGTGGCCCGAGACCAGCGCGTCGATGCCGAGCCAGCCCGTGATGGCGAGCAGCAGTACGCCACCCGCGATGCCGGCGTGTGACCGGTAGATCCGGTCCTTCGACTCGGGTCGCGAGGCGTCCGGCACGGGTGGCTGGTCATCCGGGGTCGTCATGCCCCCGATTCTGCCCGACGCCCCCTGAACACTTCCTTCACCCCCGCCCCACGCCGCCGCTTTGCCGCGGGCGGGGCAGGGGCGGCGGCGGGAGCCGACCACGCGGCTCCCCACCCCCGACCACGCGGCTCCCCACCCCTGAGCAGGGGGCTGCGCCCCGAATCCCCCGCCCACACGAAGTGTTTCGTCCGCGAGCCGGTGGGGGCTGATCGCGCAGTTCCCCGCGCCCCCAAAACCCTCGCCCCACGCCACCCGGCCCGTCCGGCGTCCGAGAACGAGCCCTTCGGACGATGCGGGGGCCGGGGCGGAGCCCCGCGGGGGGCTGGGGCAGAGCCCCGGCGGGGTCGAAGGGGTGCAGCCCCTGGGGATGGGACGGGTAGGGGCGGCGGGGGCGACGAACCCCCGGCGTGCACTCCCCCACACTCACCCCCGGGGCTGTACAGCCGCTACGCGCGTAGATATGCTCCCCTCGTGACCATGCCCACCACTGCACCCGCACACGCACTCGGCGACGTGACCGCGTCCGACAGCACGCTGCGCCGCTTCCTCCACGGGCTCCCCGGCGTCGACACGGTCGGCCTGGAGGCGCGCGCCGCCTCGCTCGGCACCCGTTCCATCAAGACGACCGCGAAGGCGTACGCCATCGACCTCGCCATCTCGATGGTCGACCTGACGACGCTGGAAGGCGCGGACACCCCGGGCAAGGTCCGGGCGCTCGGCGCCAAGGCGGTCCACCCCGACCCCACGGACCGTACGACGCCCACGACCGCGGCCGTCTGCGTGTACCCCGACATGGTGGCCACCGCCAAGGAGGCCGTCGTCGGCTCCGGCGTGAAGGTCGCCTCGGTCGCCACCGCCTTCCCGGCCGGCCGCGCCGCCCTCGACGTGAAGCTCGCCGACGTCCGCGACGCGGTCGCCGCCGGCGCCGACGAGATCGACATGGTCATCGACCGCGGGGCGTTCCTCGCGGGCAAGTACATGAAGGTGTACGACGAGATCACCGCCGTGAAGGAGGCCTGCGGGACCAGCGCCCGTCTGAAGGTCATCTTCGAGACCGGCGAGCTCTCGACGTACGACAACATCCGCCGCGCGAGCTGGCTCGGCATGCTGGCCGGCGCGGACTTCATCAAGACCTCGACCGGCAAGGTCGCCGTCAACGCGACCCCGGCGAACACGCTCCTCATGCTGGAGGCGGTCCGCGACTTCCGCGCCCAGACCGGCGTCCAGGTCGGCGTGAAGCCCGCCGGCGGCATCCGCACCACCAAGGACGCGATCAAGTTCCTGGTCCTGGTGAACGAGACCGCGGGCGAGGACTGGCTGGACAACCACTGGTTCCGCTTCGGCGCGTCCTCGCTCCTGAACGACCTGCTGATGCAGCGTCAGAAGCTGGCCACCGGCCGCTACTCCGGCCCCGACTACGTGACGGTGGACTGATCACCATGGCATCCGCATCCGCTTTCGAGTACGCACCGGCGCCCGAGTCCCGCTCCGTCGTCGACATCGCGCCCTCCTACGGCCTGTTCATCGACGGTGAGTTCACCGAGGCGGCGGACGGCAAGGTCTTCAAGACCGTCTCCCCGTCCACCGAAGAGGTCCTCTCCGAGGTCGCCCAGGCCGGTCCCGAGGACGTCGACCGTGCCGTGAAGGCCGCCCGCAGGGCCTTCGAGAAGTGGTCGGCGCTGCCGGGCTCCGAGCGCGCCAAGTACCTCTTCCGCATCGCCCGGATCATCCAGGAGCGCTCCCGCGAGCTCGCCGTCCTGGAGACCCTCGACAACGGCAAGCCGATCAAGGAGACGCGCGACGCCGACCTCCCCCTGGTCGCCGCGCACTTCTTCTACTACGCGGGCTGGGCCGACAAGCTCGACCACGCCGGCTTCGGCGCGAACCCCCGCCCCCTGGGCGTCGCTGGCCAGGTCATCCCCTGGAACTTCCCGCTGCTGATGCTGGCGTGGAAGATCGCCCCGGCGCTGGCGACCGGCAACACGGTCGTCCTCAAGCCCGCCGAGACGACCCCCCTCTCCGCCCTGTTCTTCGCGGACATCTGCCGCCAGGCGGGCCTGCCCAAGGGCGTCGTCAACATCCTTCCGGGATACGGCGACACGGGCGCCGCACTCGTCGAGCACCCCGACGTGAACAAGGTGGCCTTCACCGGCTCCACCGCCGTCGGCAAGGCGATCGCCCGCCAGGTCGCGGGCACGGACAAGAAGGTCACCCTCGAACTCGGCGGCAAGGGCGCGAACATCGTCTTCGACGACGCCCCCATCGACCAGGCCGTCGAGGGCGTCGTCACCGGCATCTTCTTCAACCAGGGCCAGGTCTGCTGCGCGGGCTCCCGCCTCCTCGCCCAGGAGTCGATCCACGACGAGCTGCTGGACTCGCTCAAGCGCCGTCTGTCGACGCTGCGCCTCGGCGACCCTCTCGACAAGAACACGGACATCGGCGCGATCAACTCCGCCGCGCAGCTCTCGCGCATCACCGCGCTCGTCGAACAGGGCGAGGCGGAGGGCGCCGAGCGCTGGTCCCCGGCCTGCGAACTCCCCTCCTCCGGCTACTGGTTCGCCCCGACGCTCTTCACGAACGTCACCCAGGCGCACACCATCGCGCGCGACGAGATCTTCGGCCCGGTCCTGTCCGTCCTCACGTTCCGGACGCCCGACGAGGCCGTCGCCAAGGCCAACAACTCCCAGTACGGCCTCTCCGCCGGCATCTGGACCGAGAAGGGCTCCCGGATCCTGGCCGTCGCGAGCAAGCTGCGCGCGGGCGTCATCTGGTCCAACACGTTCAACAAGTTCGACCCGACCTCGCCGTTCGGCGGTTACAAGGAGTCGGGCTTCGGCCGCGAGGGCGGTCGCCACGGCCTGGAGGCGTACCTCGATGTCTGAGAAGACCGACAAGACCGAGCAGCAGCGACTGAGCGTCTTCAAGACCTACAAGCTGTACGTCGGCGGGAAGTTCCCGCGTTCCGAGAGCGGCCGGGTGTACGAGGTGACGGACTCGAAGGGCAAGTGGCTGGCGAACGCGCCCCTTTCCTCCCGCAAGGACGCCCGTGACGCGGTGGTCGCCGCCCGTAAGGCGTTCGGCGGCTGGTCCGGCGCGACGGCGTACAACCGCGGTCAGATCCTCTACCGCGTCGCCGAGATGCTGGAGGGCCGCAAGGACCAGTTCGTCCGTGAGGTCGCGGACGCGGAGGGCCTGTCGAAGTCCAAGGCTGCCGCGGTCGTCGACGCGGCGATCGACCGCTGGGTCTGGTACGCAGGCTGGACCGACAAGATCGCTCAGGTGGTGGGCGGCGGCAACCCGGTCGCGGGCCCCTTCTTCAACCTCTCCACCCCGGAGCCGACCGGCGTCGTCACCGTCCTCGCCCCCCAGGAGTCGTCCTTCCTGGGCCTGGTCTCGGTGATCGCCCCGGTGATCGCGACCGGCAACACGGTGATCGTGATCGCGAGCGAGAAGTCCCCGCTCCCGGCGCTGTCGCTGGGCGAGGTACTGGCCACGTCCGACCTGCCGGGCGGGGTCGTCAACATCCTCTCCGGAAAGACGGCGGAGATCGCCGCTCCCCTCGCCGCACACCAGGACGTCAACGCGATCGACCTCGCGGGCGCGGACGACGTACTGGCGAAGGAGCTGGAGATCGCCGCGGCCGACAACCTGAAGCGGGTCGTCCGTCCACAGCCTGTGGATTATTCACTGACGCCCGGCATCGAGCGCCTGACGGCCTTCCTGGAGACGAAGACGGTCTGGCACCCGACGGGCGCGCTCGGCGCCTCCGGCTCGTCCTACTGAGTAGCTCCCCGCGCCCCGTTTCTTGTTTCGGGGCGCGGGGAGACTCACGAACCCCCCAGCAACCCCAGCGCCTGTCCCACCACCGGCACACTCCCCACCGACGGCGCCTGCGTCAGCGGCCCCGTCAGCGCCCGCGAGGTCAGCGGCTTGAAGTCCGCGAGCTGGGTGCCCACCCCGTTGTCGAGCGGGTCGACCCCGGTGCCGGCGAGCGGGTTGGGCTTGAGGCCCGCGAGCGGACCTGTGGCATATCCCACCGCGCCGGTCAGGGCGCCCAGACCCGCCTGCGGGTCGAGGTTGCCCAGCGAGGTGGGCTGGGTGCGCATCAGATCCACGGCGGGGGCCGCGTCCGCGACGGCCGGGGTCGCCGCGGCGGCCGCACCGGCGGCGACCACCCCGGCCGCGACGGCGATGCGCGCGGTGGTGCGGGCCAGGGCGGTCTGCTGACGTGCGTGTCGCGCCATCGGATGTCCTCTTCGGTGAGCGTGAACGAATTGCGGGCGGAGAGCAACGGGATTCGCACGCAGAGTAGTTGACCCAGATGCCGTTCCGGGCGGCGATGGCGGCGGGTTCACCCGTGCGGGTCACGTGCGGGTCAACAGACATACGGACGTAACCCCGATAATCCTCCGGGATAATGTCCCGGAGGCCTGCCGAAGCGCGGCGGGGCCCGGCCGAGTCACAGAAGGTACAGAGAATTGGGTTCCCATCCTCCGATACCCACCCGTGTGGTGCTGCTCTGCGGCCCCTCCGGCTCTGGAAAGTCCCTTCTCGCGGCCGATTCCGGGCTTCCCGTACTGCGCCTCGACGACTTCTACAAAGAGGGCACCGACCCGACGCTTCCCCAGGTCGAGGGCAGCCCCGACATCGACTGGGACCATCCCCAGTCGTGGGACGCGGACATCGCGGTCGCGGCGATCGAGGAGCTGTGCCGTACGGGACGTACGACCGTTCCCGTCTACGACATCGCGCTGAGCGCCCGTACCGGCGCGGAGGCGCTGCACATCGAGCGGACGCCGCTGTTCATCGCGGAGGGCATCTTCGCCGCCGAGATCGTCGAGCGCTGCCGGGAACTGGGCCTGCTGGCCGACGCGCTGTGTCTGTCCCGCGGCCCGGTGACCACGTTCCGCCGCCGCTTCCTGCGGGATCTGCGGGAGGGCCGCAAGTCGGTCCCGTTCCTGTTGCGACGCGGCTGGCGTCTGATGCGTGCCGAGCGTTCGATCGTGGCCCGGCAGAGCGCGCTGGGCGCCCACCCCTGCGACAAGGCCGAGGCCCTGGGCCGACTGGCCGCGGCGGCCGCCGGACGCTGCACGACACCGGCGTAGTCGCGGGCACCGCGCGCGGAAACACAAAAAGAGGCCGGACACGAAAAGAGGCCCAGGCGGACCCCCCGTCCGCCCGGACCTTTTCTCGTTTCCCCCGTGATCCCCCGTACTCCCCCGTGATCCCCCGTGCTCCGCAGGGGTCCCCCGACCCCGTTGGTTTCCCCCCGGTACTGCTCCCCCCGTACTACCTGTTACCCACTTCCCCCCACAGACCTTCAGGCAACGAGCTCCCCGAAGGACTCCTCCTCGTCACGGCCGAAGCTGAGGACCTCGTCCTCACGCATCCGGCGCAGCGACCGCCAGATGCTCGACTTCACCGTGCCGACACTGATGTCGAGGATCTCCGCGATCTCCGGGTCCGTGCGGCCCTCGTAGTAACGGAGGACCAGCATCGTGCGCTGGAGTTCGGGCAGCCGGGCCAGCGCCTGCCACAGCACGGCGCGCAGCTCGGTGCCGCGCATCGCGTCCGTGTCACCGGCGGTCTCCGGCAGTTCCTCGGTCGGGTATTCGTTCAGCTTGCGGCGGCGCCACGCGCTGATGTGCAGATTGGTCATGGTGCGGCGGAGGTAGCCCCCGACCGCGGCCTTGTCACTGATCCGGTCCCAGGCCCGGTACGTCGAGAACAGCGCGCTCTGCAGCAGGTCCTCGGCCTCGAAGCGGTCCCCGGTCAGGTGGTAGGCGGTTGCGTACAGGGAGGCGCGGCGCTCCTGGACGTAGGCGGTGAACTCCGCCTCCGACACCGAGCGACGTTCCCCCGTGGCCTCCCTGTACGCGGCTCCCCCGTGAGCTCCCCCGTTACCGCCGCTCTCCCCCGTGAAGGCGTCAACCACCGTCATGTACGCGGTGTGCTGACGCCCGGCGCCGCGAGCGCACCCCCGCCCGCTCACGGCACCGGACTTCTCCGAACCCCTGACGTCGTGGAGCCGCGTGACAACTGCGCTAGTGCTGGTGCTGTGCAGCGTGTTCATCTCGCGCCCCCCGTCGTGGAGTTCCGGTTCTTCGGTTCGTTCCGTCGTGCTGTCGTGCCGTCTTGCTCTCTTGCTCGTGTCGAAAAGCTTGCCCGGGCCACTTCATGGCCGTGTCCGCCGACTGTCACAGACCTGTCACAGGGCCCCCTCCCCAGGCGCGTCACGGCACGATCACAGCAAGGTCTCAGAGGAGAGCGGTAGGGCGACGCGGATGCCCTTCGGGCGCCCCCTTATGTGCGGGAGATGGGCGGGAGCGCTCCAACTGTCGAAAGACTCCCTCGCCATGGGCCAGAATGACGTCCGTGCCTTCCCTGTTGCTGATCGAGGACGACGACGCCATCCGTACGGCCCTGGAGCTCTCTTTGACGCGCCAGGGACACCGGGTGGCCACCGCTGCCACCGGCGAGGACGGTCTGAAACTGCTGCGTGAACAGCGGCCGGATCTGATCGTCCTGGACGTGATGCTGCCCGGCATCGACGGGTTCGAGGTGTGCCGGCGCATCCGGCGCACAGACCAGCTGCCGATCATTCTGCTGACCGCGCGCAGCGACGACATCGACATCGTGGTCGGGCTCGAGTCCGGCGCCGACGACTATGTCGTCAAACCTGTGCAGGGGCGGGTGCTCGACGCCCGGATCAGGGCCGTGCTCCGGCGCGGGGAGCGCGAGGCCAACGACTCGGCGACGTTCGGTTCCCTCGTCATCGACCGGTCGGCCATGACGGTCACCAAGAACGGCGAGGATCTGCAGCTGACGCCCACCGAGCTGCGCCTGCTCCTGGAACTGAGCCGCCGGCCCGGACAGGCCCTGTCCCGCCAGCAGTTGCTGCGGCTGGTATGGGAGCACGACTACCTGGGCGACTCGCGGCTGGTGGACGCGTGTGTCCAGCGGCTGCGGGCGAAGATCGAGGACGTGCCGTCCTCGCCCACCCTGATCCGTACGGTCCGCGGAGTCGGCTACCGACTGGACACCCCTCAGTGACGCCACCGCACGACGAGCTCCGCGGCTGGGCCGCGGCGCGCAGGGCGATCCTGGCGGGGCTGCGCTTCACGAGCCTGCGACTGCGGCTGGTCGTGGTGTTCGGACTCGTCGCGCTCACGGCCGCCGTGTCGGCGTCGGGCATCGCGTACTGGCTCAACCGCGAGGCGGTGCTGACGCGTACGCAGGACGCGGTGCTGCGCGACTTCCAGCAGGAGATGCGCAACCACGCCAGCATGCTGCCGATGCATCCGGCGCAGGACGAACTGCAGCGCACGGCGGGCCAGATGGCCAACAGCAGCCAGCGCTTCAGCGTGCTCCTCGTCGCCCAGGACGACAACGGCAAGACCGTCATCGGCAACTCCGCGCTGGACACGTTCACGCTGGACGACGTACCCAAGTCCCTCCAGAAGGCTGTGAACAAGGAGCAGCCGCTCTCCTCGAACAACAAGTCGGCCTATCACCTGTACTGGCAGCGCATCACCGACCACGACAAGCCGTACCTGGTGGGTGGCGCGAGGGTGATCGACGGGACGACGACCGGCTACATGCTCAAGTCCCTGGAGCCCGAGGCCAAGGACCTCAACTCGCTGGCCTGGTCACTGGGTATCGCGACCGGTCTGGCCCTGATCGGCTCGGCACTGCTCGCCCAGGCCGCCGCGACGACCGTCCTCAAGCCGGTGCACCGCCTCGGTATCGCGGCCCGCCGTCTGGGCGAGGGCAAGCTCGACACCCGGCTGCGCGTCTCGGGCACGGACGAGCTCGCGGACCTCTCCCGCACGTTCAACCACACGGCGGAGGCTCTCGAGAAACGCGTCGCGGACATGAGCGCCCGCGACGAGGCGTCCCGCCGTTTCGTCGCGGACATGTCCCACGAACTCCGTACGCCGCTCACCGCGATCACCGCCGTGACGGAGATCCTGGAAGAGGAACTGGACGCGGAGACGGGCAGCGTCGACCCGATGATCGAACCGGCCGTCCGGCTGGTCGTCAGCGAGACCCGCCGCCTCAACGACCTCGTCGAGAACCTCATGGAGGTCACCCGTTTCGACGCGGGCACCGCCCGGCTGGTCCTCGACGACGTGGACATCGCCGACCAGATCACCGCGTGCATAGACGCACGCGCCTGGCTGGACGCCGTCGACCTGGACGCCGAGCGCGGCATCATGGCGCGTCTCGACCCGCGACGCCTGGACGTGATCCTGGCGAACCTCATCGGCAACGCGCTCAAGCACGGCGGCAGCCCGGTCCGTGTCTCGGTCCGCGAAGAGGCCGACGACCTCCTCATCGAGGTCCAGGACCACGGGCCCGGCATCCCCGAGGACGTCCTCCCGCACGTCTTCGACCGCTTCTACAAGGCGAGCGCCTCCCGCCCCCGCTCCGAGGGCAGCGGTCTCGGCCTCTCCATCGCCCTGGAGAACGCGCACATCCACGGCGGCGAGATCACCGCGGCCAACTCGCCCAAGGGAGGCGCCGTCTTCACGCTCCGCCTCCCGCAGGACGCGTCGGAGCTGCTCGCCGACGACGAGCGAGGGCGCAACGGGAACGGTACGGAGGGCAACGCCGGATGACGACCGTGGTACGAGGCCGAGAGGGGCGCCGACGGACGCCTCTCGCCTCCCTCTCCCTCCCTCTCCTCGCCGTCCTGCTCGCGGGCTGCGGTATCCGCTCCACCCAGGTCCCGACGGACTTCGGCCCCGCGCCGTCCCGGGTCCCGTGCGCGATGTCCGGCCCGGACATCACCACCCAGACGTCCGGTGGCATCCCGGTCCAGGTCTTCCTGCTCTGCTCCGGGCAACTGGTGACGGTCGACCGGTCCGTGCGGATTCCCGACGGTACGGCGGAGGGTGCGCGGCGGGTTCTGGTGGCGCAGGGGCTTCTCGACGAGCTCGCCGAGACGCCCTCCACGCCCGAGCAGCAGGCCGGCTACACGACCGACGTGCGTGGCGGGATGACGGTGAGCGGGCCCCGGCGCAAGGACCCCGAGGACGCGCTCCGCCTCAGCACTCCGCCCCAGGACCTGACCCCCGCGGCCCTCGCCCAGATCATCTGCACCTTCTCCGACTCCGCCGCCGCGCAGGACGACGGTTCGGTCATCCTCGGCGGCCCCGACACCGCCCCGCTGCGCCGCTACGAGTGCCCCACCGACGTCCGGGCCAACCCCACCGCCAAGTCCCCCCCGTCCACAACGGTCTCCACCGCGTAACCGTTCGCGCAACTGTTTCCTCGCCCCCGTTCCACGCCGTACTTGTGGCGCATCCCTCACCCCCCAGCCCCAAGCTCACCAATAACCCGGAACCGATCCTGCCGACCCCAGCGTCTTGGGAGGCGTGCAACGTCAAGGCGAAGGCGGCGGCAGCGCCGTGACCCGCGTCCGTGCGGCAGGAGCTCTCCTCCTCGTCGCACATCTCGCGCTCGTCGCCTGGATCACGCTGCGCCCTCTGGACGTCCCCTGGGTGAGCCCCGCCAACTTCCGCCCGTTCGCCGGCATCAGAGCCGACCTCGCGCTCGGCCCGGCGGAAGCCGCCCGCCGGATAGGCGAGGGCCTCGGCCTGCTCGCCCCCCTCGGCGTCCTGCTCCCCATGGCCGGCGGCAGGCTGACCGCGTCCCCGCTCGGCTCCCTCGTCCACACGGTCGCCGCCGGCGCCCTGCTCTCGCTGGGAATCGAACTCCTGCAGACCGGCGTTCCCGGCCAGGTCGTGGACGTGGACTCCCTGCTGCTCAACACGGTCGGTGTCGCCCTGGCCCACCTCGCGATCGTGCCGGTCGCCAGGCCCAGGCTCCGCCGCCGGGCCGAGACCCGGCGCCGCGCGACCCTCCCCCGGGAGGACACGGTTCAGGGTCGGACCCCGACGATTCCCAGGGTCGGTATCGCCCCGTAGAGCGACGCTTCGCCCGCTTCGTCACCGTAGCGTTGGAGACATCGAGGAAGACCTCGGTGCCCCAACATCCCGGCATCCAGCCACGGTTCACGAAGGAGCCAGCATGACCGCCCTTGCCCGCCCCACCAACGGCCGTATGATCGGCGGAGTGTGCGCAGCGCTGGCGCGGCGCTTCGGCACCTCCGCGACCACGATGCGTGTGATCTTCGTTCTTTCCTGCCTGCTCCCGGGCCCGCAGTTCCTGCTCTACATAGCGCTGTGGATCCTGTTCCCCTCCGAGGACAAGGCCCGCACGGCCTGGTAGGCCCCGGCACACGTGTGGGGCGCACCCTCATCGGGGTGCGCCCCACCGGCGTTCGTACAGGCGAAGGCCGAGCCAAGCGGAAGGTGTCAGCCGAGCGGCAGCCCGTTCAGCGGCAGACCGTGCGTCGGCAGGCCCTGAAGCGGCAGTCCGCCGAGCAGTCCGGCCACCGGCGCCGCCGGTCCGTCGGCGAGGAGCTTCGCAACGGCGGGCTGGGCCGCGGCCGCCCCCGCGCCGAGCGCTCCCTGCCCCTGGGTGACCGCTTCCCCCGCACCCGGGAGCGCCGCCGCGACGTTCTGCGCGGGCAGCGTCCGGGTGACGGTGTCCAGCGCCTGGGAGGCGTCCGGCACGGCCGGGGCGGCGTTCGCGGCGCCCGCGCCGACGGCGGCGAATGCGGCACCGAGAGCGGCGACGCCGAGGGTCTTGGCAGCAGACTGCTTCATATTGAATGCGTCCTTGGATCCGTGTGACGGGGATGTGAGCGGTCCAAAAACGTAAACACGCAGAGCCACCGTCCGCAAACATCGAAAAGCAGCCGAGTCATGGAGAACAAGTGAAGACCCGGCCGCTTTTCGCTCCTCCGATCAGCCCTGTTACCCCAGGGAACCACTGGTGGAGGCGGTCTGCTGGAACAGCCATTCGGACTTGAGTTCTGCATATCCGGGCTTGATCACGTCATTGATCATCGCCAGCCGTTCATCGAAAGGAATGAATGCTGACTTCATAGCATTGACAGAGAACCACTGCATGTCGTCGAGCGAATAACCGAACGCGTCGACCAGGTGCTCGAATTCGCGCGACATGCTCGTCCCTGACATGAGCCGATTGTCCGTGTTCACGGTCGCCCGGAAGTGCAGGCGCCGCAGCAGACCGATCGGGTGCTCGGCGTAGGAGTCGGCGGCACCGGTCTGGAGGTTGGAGCTGGGGCACAGTTCCAGCGGGACGCGCTTGTCACGGACGTACGAGGCCAGCCGTCCGAGCTTCACCGACCCGTCCGCCGCGACCTGGATGTCGTCGATGATCCGCACGCCGTGGCCGAGCCGGTCCGCGCCGCACCACTGGAGCGCCTGCCAGATGGAAGGAAGCCCGAAGGCCTCGCCGGCGTGGATGGTGAAGTGGTTGTTCTCGCGCTTGAGGTACTCGAAGGCGTCGAGGTGACGGGTGGGCGGGAAGCCGGCCTCGGCGCCCGCGATGTCGAAGCCCACCACTCCCAAGTCGCGGTACCGGTTGGCCAGTTCGGCGATCTCCAGGGCGCGGGCCGCATGCCGCATGGCGGTGAGCAGGGCGCCCACCCGGATGCGGTGGCCGTTCTCCCGGGCGAGTCGCTCGCCTTTCCGGAAGCCCTCGTTGACCGCCTCGACGACCTCTTCGAGGGTGAGCCCGGACTCCAGGTGCTGTTCGGGCGCGTAGCGCACCTCGGCGTAGACGACCCCGTCCTCGGCGAGGTCCTCGGCGCACTCGGCGGCGACCCGCACCAGCGCCTCACGCGTCTGCATGACGGCACAGGTGTGGGCGAAGGTCTCCAGGTACCGTTCCAGCGACCCGGAGTCGGCAGCCTCGCGGAACCAGACGCCGAGTTTGTCGGGGTCGGTCTCGGGGAGCCCGGAGTAGCCGGATTCCTGGGCGAGTTCGACGATCGTCCCGGGACGCAGGCCCCCGTCGAGGTGATCGTGCAGCAGGACCTTGGGTGCCCGGCGGATCTGTTCCGAGCTCGGGGTGTTCTGGATCTGGCTCGTCATTTTCGCACTGTAGCCCCTACGCGCGTAGATCTCCTGTCGTGCCGTCCGTCGATACGTAACGGTGACCCGGCGGACGGGTGGCGTACACCGTCACTTCTGACACTGTTCTGTCATGGCACAGCAAGCGACGCCGGTTCGCAGGGCCCGGCTGGGGAGGGCGATCGGCCCGGAGCCGACGGGGGTCAGCGGCGTGGTTCTGCTGCTCCCGGGCGGCGACGAGGTCTCCTCGCGCAGACCGTCCCCGATGTTGGCGACCGCCTCCGTACGCGCGCTCGGGCGCCGCCTCATGCGCGCGGGACGTACGGAAGGCCTGGCCACCCACGTCGTGCACTACCGCTTCCGCGGCTGGAACGGCGGCGAGGCGCATCTCGCCGGCGACGCGTCCTGGGCCGCCGACGAGGTGATACGCCGCTACGGAGACGTGCCTGTGTGCCTCGCCGGAGTGGGCATGGGAGGGCGGGCGGCGCTGCGTGCGGCCGGGCACAGCGCCGTGAACTCCGTTCTGGCGCTCGCCCCCTGGCTGCCCGAGGACGATGTGGCGGCGCCACGCGAACCGGTGAAGCAGCTCACCGGACGGCGCGTGCTGATCGTGCACGGCACCAACGACGAGCGCACCGACCCGGAGTTGTCCTTCCGGCTCGCGGCACGGGCCAAGAAGTCCAACCGGGACATCTGCCGGTTCGAGGTCCACTCCGACGGGCACGGGTTGCACCAGTACCGGTCCGAAGTGCACGCGCTGGCGGAGGACTTCGTGATGGGGGCGTTGTTCGGACACGGGGTGTCGCGCCCTCTGGAGGACGCGTTGGCCGCGCCGCCGCCGTTGGGGTTGCGGATGCCGCTTGCCTCCGGCTTCGGGAAGGCGTTGCGCCGATAGGTCGTTCGCCGGCTGCGGGCTTGTGGGGGCTGGTCGCGCCCACGCGGCGGAGCCGCATATGTCAGAGCCCCGCGCCCCTGAGACAGCGGCACTGCTCGTGCCGTCAGTCAGGAAGGAGCCGTCCCCTTCGTGACAGTAGGAACCTCTTGAAGGCTGCCACCGGCGGCGTGTCCGGGTGGCCGTCCAGCCAGGCCACGCCGATCTCGCGAACCGCTCGCGGGGCCGTGACCGTCAGTTCTACGACTCCTGGGCGGGCCACGGCCGGCGGCGGCAGGAGGGCAACTCCGAGGCCGGCGGCCACCAGGCCCCGCAGGGTCTCGGCCTCCTCGCCCTCGAAGGCGATCCGGGGCTTGAAGCCGGCCTCCTGGCAGAGGTCGTCGGTGATGCGGCGCATGCCGTAGCCGGGTTCGAGGGTCACGAAGGTCTCCTCGGCGGCCTCGGCGAGGCGGATGCGTTTGCGGGCGGCGAGGCGGTGGTCGGCCGGGACGACGAGCCTCAGCTTCTGTTCGTCGAGGAGGCGGCCCACCAGGTCGGGCGCGTCCGGCACCGGCGAGGTGAGGCACAGGTCCAGCTCGCCCGAGCGCAGCCCCTCCAGCATCGCCTCGCCGTAGTTCTGCACGAGGCTGAAGCGGACCCGCGGGTGATCGGCGCGGAAGGCGCGGATCAGGCCGGGGACGGTCTCCGACCCCATGGTGTGCAGGAAGCCGAACGCGACCTTGCCGGTGGCCGGGTCGGCGTCCGCGCGCACCTCCTCGGCGGCGCGCTCGATCTCGGCGAGGGCCCGTTCAACTGAAGAGAGGAACGTGCGGCCCGCGGGGGTGAGGGAGACCGTGCGGCCCCGGCGTGCGAACAGGTCGACACCCAGGTCCTGTTCGAGCCGGACCATGGCCCGCGAAAGGGTCGACTGGGGGACCCGCATCTCCTGCGCGGCACGCGTGACGTGCTCGGTGCGGGCGACCCCGGCGAAGTACGCCAGGCGCGGGGCGAGCACCCTCGACATGCCCGCGCTGTCTTCTGTGTCACTGGACGGTGACAGGTGAGCCTGTGACCTCTGCTGATGCGCCATGGGAACGATTATGGCGATTCCATGCATTGGACGGATGAGCGGCGCTTCTTTAGTTTCGAAGCATGCCTTCCGCCAGTACCGGGGCGTCCACCACCGTGGCCGCCACCTCCTCCGTCACGTCCTCCGCCGCCACCGTCGATTCCCGTCTCACCCCGGGTGGGCCCGGCTACCGTCGGATGAGCTTCGCGCTCTTCCTCGCGGGTGTGGCGACCTTCGCGCTCCTCTATTCCACGCAGGCCCTCCTCCCCCTCGTCTCCACGGACTTCGGGGTCAGCGCGAGCGAGGCGAGCTGGACGGTGTCGGCGGCGACGGGTGCGCTGGCACTGTTCGTCCTCCCCATGAGTGCGCTGTCGGAGCGGTTCGGACGGCGTACGTTGATGACGGCGTCGCTGGCGGTCGCGGTGACGGTCGGCCTCCTGGTCCCCTTCGCCCCGTCGATCGGCGCCCTGGTCGTGCTGCGGGCGGTGCAGGGCGCTGCGCTGGCGGGCCTTCCGGCCTCCGCGACGGCCTATCTGGCGGAGGAGGTCCGCCCCAAGGCCCTGATCACGGCGATCGGCCTCTTCGTGGCGGGCAACAGCGTCGGCGGGATGAGCGGCCGGGTCATCACCGGCTGGGTCGCGCAGGAGTGGGGCTGGCGGGTGGCCGTCGCCACGATCGGGATCATCGCGGTGGCCTGTGCGGTCGCCTTCCGGCTGCTGCTGCCCGCGCCGAAGCACTTCACGCCCGGCTCGCTGCGGCCGGGGGTACTGGCCCGTACGGTCCGTGACCACCTCGCGAACCCGCTGCTGCGTCGGCTGTACGCGATCGGCGCGCTGTTCATGATGGTGTTCGGCGGGGTCTACACGGTGATCGGCTATCGCCTGACCGAGGCCCCGTTCTCCCTCCCCCAGGGCATCATCGGCTCGATCTTCCTGGTGTATCTGGTCGGTACGGTGTCGGCGTCCACGGCGGGCAGGCTGGTCGCCCGCCTGGGGCGGCGCGGCTCCCTCTACCTGGCGGGCGGCACCACGACCTCCGGCCTGCTCCTCTCCCTGGTCGACTCCCTGCCCCTCGTCCTGCTCGGCCTGGTGCTGATCACCGCGGGCTTCTTCGCGGGCCACGCGGTGGCGTCCTCGTCGGTCAGCCACACCGCCAAGCAGGGCCGCGCCCAGGCATCCGCCCTTTACCAGTCCGCGTACTACATCGGCTCCAGCGCGGGCAGCACGCTCGGCGCGATCGCCTTCCACGCGGGCGGTTGGGCCGGAACGGTGACGCTCGGCCTGTTCGCGGTCCTCGGCGTCGTCACGATCACGGTGTTCGGCTCCCACGCGGCCCGCACCCAGGCCCGACGCGAGCCGGCCCTGGCGCACTGAGCGTCCCAGCCGCTCCCACGTTCCCCCTGGTCGGACCCCGTTGTCAGTGGTGGCACCTAGCCTCCACCCGGTCAACTGGCCCGAACAGGGGGATCTTTCATGGAGTTCCGTGCCGATCGCGACGACCTCGCCGAGGCGGTGGCCTGGGCGGCCCGCACCCTGCCCACCCGCTCGCCGGTACCGGTGCTGGGTGGGCTGCTTCTGGAGGCCGGGCCGCAGCGGCTGGGCATCTCGGGGTTCGACTTCGAAACGGCGGCGCGGATCGAGATCGATGTCGAGACGGGGGCCGGCGGTCGGATCCTCGTGCTGGGGCGCCGACTGCTGGACATCTGCCGGGTGCTGCCGCCGGGTCAGGTGAGCTGCGCGCTGGAGGGGACCCGGTTCACGGTGGAAGCGGGTGGCACCCGGTTCGGTCTGTCGACGCTGCCCAAGGACGAGTACCCGGCGCTCCCGGTGCGACCCGAGCCGTGCGGCAGCGTGGACGCCGCCGCGTTCGCGACCGCCGTGGCCCAGGTCGCCGTCGCGGCCGGGCGCGACGACACGCTGCCCGTCCTCACCGGCGTGCAGCTGCGGCTGTCCGGCGGGGAAATGACCCTCTCCGCGTCGGACCGCTACCGGTACGCCGTGCGCACCCTGGCCTGGAGTCCCGAGGCCCCCCTCGACAGCGTCGTGGAGGTCCTGCTGCCCGCGCGTCGGCTGCACGAGATCGCCCGTTCGCTGGCCCGCTCCGGTGACGTGCGCATCGGGCTCGATCCCGCGGGCGGTGGGATGATCGGCTTCGAGGGCGGGCCCATGCGGACGGCGGTGCGGCTGATGGAGGGGCGGCTGCCGCGGCACGGCTCGCTGTTCTCGGTGGCCGACGCCGCGGTCGCGGAGGTGGAGCGCGAGGCGCTGGCGGAGGCCGTGCGGCGCGTCGCCGTCGTCGCCGAGGTGAACAGTCCCGTACGGCTGGACTTCACCGGTGACGGCGAGGGATCCGTTCTGCTGCGCGCCGGATACGCCGACGACGTGGCCTCGCAGCGGCTGCCCGCGGCGCTGACCGGCACCGCGGAGATCTCGGTCGCCTTCAACCCGGCGTATCTGCTGGACGCCCTGAACTCCTTCGAGGAGCCGCGGGTACGGCTGGAGCTGCTGGGACCCGGGCAGCGGGCGCTGCTCAGCGGGGCCGGAGCCGGAGCCGAAACGGGCGATGCGTACCGGCATCTGCTCATGTCCGTGAAGCAATTGGTCTGAGCCCCGCTTTTTCCCACTCCGGGGGTCATTGTCAGTGGGCTGCGGTAGCTTCCGAAGTGCCGGCGCAGCGAGGCGACGGCGCGACGGGAACGGCCACAGGGGCGGGTTGGCTATGAGCGACGGTGCGACGACCACAGACCTGGACGTGCGGCTGGAGAAGCACCGGGTCGAGCTGACCGGGTACTGCTATCGGATGCTCGGCTCCTCCTTCGAGGCCGAGGACGCGGTGCAGGACACGATGGTCCGCGCCTGGCGGAGCTACGACAAGTTCGAGGGCCGTTCCTCGATGCGGTCCTGGCTGTACCGGATCGCCACCAACGTGTGCCTCGACATGCTGAACGCGGGCAACCGGAGGGCTCGTCCGATGGATCTGAGCGGTCCCTCACCCCTGGCCCAGGCGGCGCTCGTCCCGCGCCCGGACAACACCTGGCTGGAGCCGATGCCCGACGCGCGCGTGCTGCCCACGGTCAGTGACCCGGCCGAGGCCGCGGTGGCCAAGGAGTCGGTGCGCCTCGCCTTCATGGCCGCCCTGCAGCAGCTGCCGCCCAAGCAACGCGCCGTGCTCATCCTGCGCGAGGTCCTCGCCTGGAAGGCGAGCGAGGTCGCCGAACTGCTCGGGACGACGGTCGCCTCGGTCAACAGCGCGCTGCAGCGGGCCCGCGCGACCCTCGCGGAGAGCGACAGCGCCGAGGCCGCCGCCGTCTGCGACCCGCTCGACGAGGAGCAGCGGAAGCTGCTCGAGCGCTATGTGGCCGCGTTCGAGGGGTACGACATGACGGCCCTGACCGCGCTGCTCCACGAGGACGCGATCATGACGATGCCGCCGTTCGACCTGTGGCTGCGCGGCACGGGCGACATCACCGGTTTCATGACGACCCTCGGCGCCTCCTGCGCGGGTTCGCGCCTGCTGCCGGTCGCGGTGAACGGTCTGCCGGGATTCGCGCACTACAAGCCGGATCCGGAGGAGGGCGGCTTCAGTGCCTGGGCGATCCAGGCCCTGGAGATCTCAGACGGCCGCATCACCGGTTTCCACTGTTTCCTCGACACCAAGCGCTGGTTCCCGCTCTTCGGCCTCCCCCTCCACCTCGAAGCGGAGTCCGACTAGTTCGAGAAGCAGGAGGAGGGGTGGGGCCGCGGCGCGCAGGCGGATACGGCCCCCGGCCCGGCGGGCGGCGAGCTGCATCCTGGCCAGGACGTCGACGGTGGCCAGGCCGGGTGGGCCGAGCCCCGCGACGTCGCAGACGACGACCCCGGCCGCGGTCGACTCCAACCGTGCTCGCACGTCGTCGCAGAGGCTCGGCACCTGGTCACGGGTGAGGGGGCCGGGCAGCACGAGTACGGCGGGTGTCGTGGCGTCCACGGTCAGTAGACCGGCCGGGGGCACGGAACTCATCGGGGAGAGCAGACCCGTTCAAGGCGCGCGCCCGACAGGATCACATTGACCTGCGCCCCTCCCTCCCCAGAGGGTTGGGTGTATGCCCCATGAATCAGTGCCTCCCGCGATACCCCACGGCCTTCTCCACTCGAAGGGGGCGCCGTGCAGGGGGTGCTGACGGGCTTCGCGGTCATCGCCGTCGTCATCGGGGTCGGGTACGTCATCGGACGGCGCGGCTATCTCGGGGACAACGGGCGGGAGGTGCTGACGAAGCTCGCCTTCCATGTGGCCTCCCCCGCGCTGCTGTTCACCACGCTCGCCCGGGCCGACCTGTCGGTGATCTTCTCCAGCCGGCTCCTGGTGACGGCGATGAGCACGGCCGCGGCGGCCGGCGTCTTCGTCGCGATCGGGGCTGTACGCGGCTGGGGCGTGGGCCGGACGACGATCGGCGCGCTGTGCTCCAGTTACGTCAACTCGGGAAACCTCGGCATCCCGATCGCGGTGTACGTGCTGGGTGACGCCTCGCTCGTCGCGCCCGTGCTGCTCTTCCAGCAGATCATGGTCACGCCCATCGCCCTCACGGTCCTCGATCTGTCGGGGGACGGCGAGAAGGGCCCCCTGTGGCAGCGGCTGATCACTCCCCTGCGCAACCCCATCGCGGTCGGCTCGCTGAGCGGGGTCGCGGTGTCGGCGACCGGTCTGACGTTGCCGGGACCGGTCATGGACCCGCTCACGCTGATCGGCAACATGTCGGTGCCCGCGGTGCTGCTGGCGTTCGGTATCTCGCTGTGCGGCAGCACGCTGCCCGGCCGTGGCCCGGACCGGCACCCGGTGCTGCTGTCCGTCGCGCTGAAGTCGGTGGGCCAGCCGCTGGCAGCCTGGGCGCTGGCCGTCGGCGTGTTCGGGCTGCACGGGGCGCCCCTGCTCGACGTCGTGGTCACCTCGGCGCTGCCCGCCGCCCAGAACCTCTTCACGTACGCCTCGCGCTACCGGGTCAGCGAGACGCTGGCCCGCGAGTCGATCCTGCTGTCGACGATCCTGTCGGTGCCGGTGCTGGTGGTGATCGCGGCGGTGCTCGGCTGACGGCGGGCGGACGAGCGTGCGAGAGGGGGCGGCGCACAAAAAACTGGGCGCCACCCCTCGGGTATGTCAGTCGACCGGGAACACGCTGGTGTCGAGGGTGAGGTCGAAGGGCTCCGGCAGGGTGATCACGTCGCCGAACTTTCCGGCGTGCAGGACGCGGTAGACGTCGCCCGTCGGTTCGCCGTACAGCGTCACCGTCGGGCCGCCGGCCGCCCATCGGTCGACGAGCAGGTAGAGGGGGATGCCTCCGGCGGCGTAGGCGGCGGGCTTACTGACGCGGTCATGCACGGCGTTGGACTTCGAGGTGACTTCGACGACGAGTTCCGCCATGCCCGCAGGGATGTGACTGCTCAGGCCTTCCCCGTCGACCACAGGCGCTACGACCAGGTCGGGGATCAGCATGCCCCGCCGGGAGGGCACTGCGACGGCCAGGGTTTGAAAGACCTCCCAGTCTTCGGGGATGCCGGAGAGCAGGCGGCGGTGGATTCGCGCTGCGATCACGTTGTGGTGGTATGCGGGAGCGGGTGACACGGTGACGATCCCCTCGATGATCTCCACCTTGCTGCCCTCCGGCCACTCCATCTCCTCCCAGAACCGGACGAGGTCGTCCCAGTTCTGCTCGGGGTCGTGGTCGACGGTGAGTGCGGTCATGGCGGTCTCCAATCGGTGCGTCACCGAGTCCAGCATGCCGAACGGGATCGGTGGACGTCCACCGATCCCGTTCACCCGTACGAGGAAAGCGCAGGTCAGGCGATACGTTCCAGCACGACCGGCGTGGCCTTGAAGTCCGTGCCCGCGGCCGCGATGTCGTAGGAACCCTCGACCGACTCCAGGGCGTACTCGAAGCGCTCGGGGGTGTCGGTGTGGAGGGTCAGCAGCGGCTGGCCCGCGGTGACGGTGTCGCCGGGCTTGGCGTGGAGTTCGACGCCTGCGGCGGCCTGCACCGGGTCCTCCTTGCGGGCGCGGCCGGCGCCCAGGCGCCAGGCGGCGATGCCGATGTCGTAGGCGTCCAGGCGGGTCAGGACACCGGAGGACGGGGCCGTCACGACATGCTGCTCCCGGGAGGTGGGGAGCGCGGCGTCCGGGTCGCCGCCCTGCGCGGCGATCATGCGGCGCCAGACGTCCATCGCGGAGCCGTCCGCGAGGGCCTTCGCCGGGTCGGCGTCCTTGATGCCCGCCGCGTCGAGCATCTCGCGGGCCAGGGCGAGGGTCAGCTCGACGACGTCGGCCGGACCGCCGCCCGCCAGGACCTCCACCGACTCCCGTACTTCGAGCGCGTTGCCCGCCGTCAGGCCGAGCGGGGTCGACATGTCGGTCAGGAGGGCGACCGTCTTCACACCGTGGTCGGTGCCCAGGCCGACCATCGTGGAGGCGAGTTCGCGGGCGTCCTCGATGGTCTTCATGAAGGCGCCGGTGCCGACCTTCACGTCCAGGACCAGCGAGCCCGTGCCCTCCGCGATCTTCTTCGACATGATGGAGGAGGCGATCAGCGGGATCGCCTCGACCGTGCCGGTCACGTCGCGCAGCGCGTACAGCTTCTTGTCGGCGGGGGCCAGGCCGTCGCCCGCCGCGCAGATCACGGCGCCGGTCGTGTCGAGGACGTGCAGCATCTCCTCGTTCGACAGCAGGGCGCGCCAGCCGGGGATCGACTCCAGCTTGTCCAGCGTGCCGCCGGTGTGGCCGAGGCCGCGTCCGGACAGCTGCGGGACCGCCGCACCGCAGGCCGCCACCAGCGGCGCCAGCGGGAGCGTGATCTTGTCGCCGACACCGCCCGTGGAGTGCTTGTCGGCGGTCGGGCGCGAGAGGGAGGAGAACTCCATGCGCTCGCCGGAGGCGATCATCGCCGCGGTCCAGCGGGCGATCTCGCGACGGTTCATGCCGTTGAGCAGGATCGCCATGTTGAGGGCGGCCATCTGGTAGTCGGCGACCTCGCCGCGGGTGTACGCGTCGATGACCCAGTCGATCTGCGCGTCGCTGAGCTCGGCGCGGTCCCGCTTGGTGCGGATGACGGAGACGGCGTCCATGGCCATGGCTTTCCTTCCGAAGACTTCCGAAAATCCGCGGCCCCTCCCGACCGGTCGTTCATCGTCCGGTCGTCGGGAGGGGCCGCGCAGGCGTTACTTGGTGAGATTCTCCGGCCCGAAGGCCTGCGGCAGCATCTCGGAGAGCGGCAGGATTCCGGCCGGGGTCTCCAGGAGCAGATCGGACCCGCCGAACTCGTAGAGCAGCTGGCGGCAGCGCCCGCAGGGCACCAGGATCGCGCCGTGTCCGTCGACGCAGGTGAAGTGCGTCAGCCGACCGCCCCCGGTGTTCTGCAACTGGGAGATCAGACCGCACTCGGCGCACAGGCCGAGCCCGTACGAGGCGTTCTCGACGTTGCAGCCGGTGACGGTCCGGCCGTCGTCGACGAGCGCCGCGACACCGACCGGGTAGCCCGAGTAGGGGGCGTACGCCCGGGACATGGCGTCCCGCGCGAGTTCCCGCAGGGCCTCCCAGTCGACGGCCGTGGACCCGGCGCCGGCGGACGTCACTTGCCCTGTCCTCTCCGGTACGGCATGCCGTCCGCCTTCGGCATCCGCAGATGCTGCGCGGACAGCGAGAGCACGAGCAGCGTCACGATGTACGGCGTCGCGGTCACGACCTGCTTGGGCACCTCGTTGGTGGAGGTGTACCAGACGAACATCAGCGCCGAGATCACGGCGGTGATGACGGCGGGGGTGTAGCGCTTCTTCCACACCAGGTAGGCCGCGCCGAACACCAGCAGGATCGCCAGCAGCAGGATCAGCGCGTGGACGTTCGTACCGCCGCCGCGCAGGTTGAGGCTGTCGGTGTAACCGAACAGGCCCGCGCCGAGGGCCAGGCCACCCGGCATCCAGTTGCCGAAGATCATCGCGGCGAGACCGATGTAACCGCGGCCGGCGGTCTGACCGTCCAGGTACACGTTGGACGCCACGATCGACAGGAACGCGCCGCCGAGGCCGGCGAAGCCGCCCGAGATGATCACGGCGATGTACTTGTACTTGTAGACGTTGACGCCGAGGGACTCGGCGGCCACCGGGTTCTCACCGCACGAGCGCAGCCGCAGGCCGAAGGCCGTGCGCCACAGCACCCACCACGTGATCGGTACGAGGGCGACCGCGACGACGGTGAGCGGCGACAGGTCGGTGATCAGACCCGCGAGCAGACCGGCGATGTCCGAGATCAGGAACCAGCCCTTGTGGTTGAGCGTGTCCAGTCCGCTGGACAACCCTGGGATGGAGAACGTGCCGAGCGAGTCGACCGGGGGCGACTGCTTGGAGGAGCCCTGCGGGGCGCCCTCGAAGGTGAACTTCGACAGATAGCGCGTGGTGCCGAGCGCCAGGATGTTGACGGCCACACCGGAGACGATGTGGTTGACGTTGAAGGTCACCGTGGCGATGGCGTGCAGGATGCCGCCGAGGCAGCCGCCGATGATGCCGAAGGCGACACCGGTCCACGGGCCCCACTGGTAGCCGGCCCAGGCACCGAACCAGGTGCCGAGGATCATCATGCCCTCGAGGCCGATGTTGACGACGCCCGCGCGCTCGGCCCACAGACCGCCGAGGCCCGCGAGTCCGATCGGCACCGCGAGGCGCAGCGCCGTGGACATCTGTCCGGTGGAGGTGATGCCGTCCGCGCCGGTGATCAGGCGGACGACCGAGGTCAGGATCAGTACGCCCGCGATGATCAGCAGGAGTACGGGGAGCGAGAATCGGCGGCTGCCCTTGCCGGGCTGCTGCGCCTGCGGCTTGGCGACGGTCGCGGTGCTCATCGGGCAGCCACCTCCTTCGGGGAGTTGTTGTTGGCGGCGGCCGCGGCCAGTTCCTCACCGACCCGCTTCTGCTGGCGGCGCAGGCCCCAGACGCGTACGGCCTCGTAGGAGATGACGACCGCGAAGACGATCAGGCCCTGCATGATCGTGGCGATCTCCTTCTCGTACGCCACCGGCGTCGCGTAGTCGAGAGCGGGGGACGCCTTGTCGAGGAAGGCGATCAAGAGGGAGGCGAAGGCGATGCCGACGGGGCTGTTGCGACCGAGCAGGGCGATGGTGATGGCGGTGAAGCCCAGTCCGGTCGGGAAGGTCAGGCTGTAGGTGTGGGCGTCGCCGAGCAGCAGCGGCAGGCCGGAGAGGCCCGCGACCGCGCCGGAGATCAGCATCGCGGTGAGCACCATCCGCTTGGCGTCGACGCCGGAGGCCGCGGCAGCGGTCTCGGAGGCGCCGGTGGCGCGCAGGTCGAAGCCGAAGCGGGTGCGGTTGAGGACGAGCCAGTACAGGACGCCCATGAGGATCGCGAGGAAGACCAGGCCGTAGATCTCGCCCACGTTCGCGCCGAGGTTGATGCCGGGGAACCAGCCGGACTTCTTCATGACGCCGGTCGTCATGTTGTTGCCGAGCTGCACACCGAACTTGTCGGAGAGGGTGAGGTAGCCGATGACGCTGGTGGCGATCGCGTTCAGCATGATCGTCGCGACGACCTCGCTGACGCCCCGGGTGACCTTCAGGACGCCCGCGATACCGGCCCACATGGCGCCGGTGAGCATGGCGACCAGCATCAGCACCGGGATCTGCAGGAAGGACGGCAGCGCGAGGTGCGCGCCGACCACCGCGGTCATCATCGCGCCGAGGCGGTACTGGCCGTCGACGCCGATGTTGAACAGATTCATCCGGAAGCCGATGGCCACCGCCAGCGCGGCGATGTAGTACATCGAGGCCTGGTTGAGGATCAGCACCTGGATGTCGGAGTACGTCGCCTGTTCGAGCATCAGCGAGTACGGCTCGAACGGGCTCTTGCCCGAGGCGAGCAGCACGATCGACGTCAGGGCGACCGCCGCGACGAGCGCGATGACCGGGCCGGCCACCGCGAGGAGCACGCGCTCCTTGTCGAACTTCTTCATCGGGCCTCGTCCTCCGGGGCGGCGCTTTCCGCTACGTGCTCCAGGTGTCCGGAGGCGGCGCCGGTCATGGCCGAGCCGAGTTCCTCCGGGGTGATGGTCGCCGGGTCGGCGTCCGCCACGAGCCTGCCGTTGTAGATCACCCGCAGGGTGTCCGACAGACCGATCAGCTCGTCCAGGTCGGCCGAGATCAGCAGCACGGCCAGGCCCTCGCGGCGGGCCTCGCGGATCTGGTCCCAGATCGCGGCCTGCGCGCCGACGTCCACACCGCGGGTGGGGTGGGCGGCGATCAGGAAGCGCGGCTTGTGGCTCATCTCGCGGCCGACGATCAGCTTCTGCTGGTTGCCGCCGGAGAGCGAGGCGGCGGTGACGTCGATGCCGGGGGTGCGGACGTCGTACTCCTTGACGATCCGCCTGGTGTCCTCCTGGGCGCCCTTGATGTCGAGCCAGAAGCCCTTCGCGTTGGGGGCCTCGGTGACATGGCCGAGGATGCGGTTCTCCCAGAGCGGGGACTCCAGCAGCAGGCCGTGGCGGTGACGGTCCTCGGGGATGTACCCGATGCCCTTCTCGCGGCGCTTGCGGGTGGCCCACCCCGTGATCTCGTCGCCGAGGAAGCTGATGGCTCCCGCGTCCGCGTGCTTGAGGCCGATCAGAGCGTCGATGAGCTCGGTCTGGCCGTTGCCCTCGACGCCGGCGATGCCCATCACCTCACCGGCGTGGATGGTGAAGGTGACGTCGTCGAGGACGCGGCGCACCGCGGCGGCGGTCTCGGCCGTGTCCTCGGTGAGCAGACCGGCGCCCGTCGGCTCGGCGAGCTCGCCGAGGGAGGGGGCACCGCTGGCGTAGACCGTGAGGCCCGTCACCTGGATGACCGGCTTGTCCGTGACGGTGGACTCCGCGGTCTCCGGGGTCGGGAGCTCGCTGCCGACCATCATCTCGGCGAGCTGGCGGGGGGTCGTCTCGGAGGGGACGGCCGTGCCGACCGTCGTACCGCGCCGGATGACCGTGATCTCGTCGGCGACCGACAGGACCTCGCCCAGCTTGTGCGAGATGAAGATGACGGCCAGACCCTCGGACTTGAGCTCGCGCAGGTTGTCGAAGAGTGCGTCGACCTCCTGCGGCACCAGTACGGCGGTGGGCTCGTCCAGGATCAGGATGCGGGCGCCGCGGTAGAGGACCTTGAGGATCTCGATGCGCTGGCGCTCGGCGACACCGAGGCTCTCGACCAGGACGTCCGGGCGCACGTTCAGCCCGTACCGGTCGGAGATCTCCTTGATCTTCTTACGGGCGCCGCCACCGATGCCGTACAGCTTCTCGCTGCCCAGGACGACGTTCTCCAGGACGGTGAGGTTGTCGGCGAGCATGAAGTGCTGATGGACCATGCCGATGCCGCGCACGATGGCGTCGGCGGGCGACGAGAAGCCGACCTGCTCACCGTCGACGGCGATCGTGCCCTCGTCCGGCTTCTGCATGCCGTAGAGGATCTTCATCAGCGTCGACTTGCCGGCACCGTTCTCGCCGACGAGGGCGTGGACCGTGCCCTTGCGAACCGTCAGGTGGATGTCGTGGTTGGCCACCACACCCGGGAAGCGCTTGGTGATACCCACCAGCTCGACCGCGGTCGACTGCGCGGTGAGCGGAGGGCTGCTGGACGCGTCGATGGCGCACTCTCCTTGAGAAAGGGGCCTATCTACGCGCGTAGCGCCCCTGCTTTAAATAGTGCCCGGACTGGCCGGACTCGATTCGATGTCGATCTCGATCGGGTTCGATCGCGTTCTCGATCTGATTCGGCCAGGTCCGGTCCGAGCATTCTGCCGCGCGAACGGGGCGCGGGAAGGTCATCCTCCCCACACCCCGTTCCGTGGCCGTAACGCTGCCATTACAGCGTTGCCTTGGCCATGGTTTCGACGTCCGGTGATGACGAGTGTTTATCGCCCGGTGATGACGTCTTGACCTTGGCCGGGAGTCATGAGCGCGTTCAGGAGGTCTTGACCGTGATCGAGCCGTCCTTGATGCCCGCCTCGGCCTTCTTCAGCGCGGCCTGCAGGTCGGCGTTGTTCTTGAACACCGGGTTGGAGTCGGCGAGGCTGACACCGCCGGTGGCGAGGCTGGCGCGGACGACGCCAGTCTCCGGCTTGCCGTCGTGCACCGACTTCGCCAGGTTGTACACGGCCCCGGCGACGTCCTTCATGGCCGAGGTCAGGATGGCGTCCTTGTACTTCGCCAGCGCGTCCTGCTTGTACTGGTCGGAGTCCACGCCGATGGCCCAGACCTTGTCCTTGGCCGCGGTCTGGATGACACCCTGGCCGGACAGACCCGCGGCGGCGTAGACGACGTCGGCGCCGGCGTCGATCTGGCCCTGCGCGGCGCTCGCACCCTTGTCCGGGCTGGAGAAGCCGCCCTCGGCGGCGGTCTCGGTCAGGTACTGCGACTTGACCTTGACACCCTTCTTGGTGTCGGTGACGCCCTGCTTGAAGCCCGCCTCGAACTTGTGGATCAGCGGGACGTCCACGCCGCCGATGAAGCCGACGGTGTTCGACTTGGTGGTCTTGGCGGCGGCGACACCCGCGAGGTAGGAGGCCTGCTCCTCGTGGAAGACCAGGTCGGCGACGTTGGCCGCCTTGTCCTGCTCGTCGTCGATGATGCCGAAGGTGATCTTCGGGTACTTCGCCGCGACCTCCTTGACGGCCGGCGCGTAGGCGAAGCCGACGCCGATCACCGGGTTGTAGCCCTGCTTGGCGAGCTGCTCGAGGCGCTGCACCTTGTCGGCGTCCGACTCACCATCGGTCGGCTCGACGGCCTGCGAGGTGTAGCCGAACTCCTGGTCGGCCTTCGTCATGCCGACGGTGGCGGCATCATTGAAGGACTGGTCACCCTTGCCGCCGACGTCGTAGGCGAGGGCGAGACCCTTGGTCTTGCCGCCGCTGGAGCTGGAGCTGGTGGCGTCGCTGGACGTTCCGCCACAGGCGGAGAGAGCAACGGCGAGGGTAGCGGTCGCAACGCCCGCAACTGTGATTCGGGACACCCGGCGCATGGAACGAGACTCCTTTGTGCAAGCGCCCAAACCAGGCGCTGGTTCCGCCGCAGCGTAACGCGCGTAGACCAGACGGAAAACCCCTTCCGTCCGGTCCGTTACCGACCTGTGGCCGCAGATGCCGTGCAGATTACGGAATGCGGCGGGGCGCATGCGGGAGGCAAAGGGGGAGGGGGCTGAGCGGTGGTGCGGGGGTGCGGGAGGGGGGTGGGGTGCGGGGGTGCGGGAGAGCCCCGGAAACCACCCTCGGCCCGGCGTACGCCGGTCGTGGCCGCGTCCGTGTCGTGACAGCGCCCCGCCCCCGGCGTGCCCGTGGGGGCGCGTCCGGGGGCGGGGCGTCGTTGATATCTGCCTGACCGACGGAGTTGCTCCGCCTGACCGACGGAGTTACTTCGTGTTGACGGTGACCTTGCCGTCGACGATGTCCTGCTTGGCCTTGTCCACAGCCGCGACGACGTCCGTCATGGCCTTGTACTTCGGGTTGGTGTCCGCGAAGCCGACGCCGCCGGACTTCAGGTCACCGCGCACGACGCCCGTGAGGGGCTTGCCGTCCACGACCGACTTCACCAGGTTGTAGACCGCGCCGCCGACGTTCTTCAGCGCCGAGCCGAGGATGTAGTCCTTGTACTTGGCGAGGGCCGACTGCGCGTACTGGTCGGAGTCGACGCCGATGGCCCACACCTTCTTGGAGGCGGCCTCGGAGATCACGCCCTGACCGGACAGGCCCGCCGCGTGGTAGACCACGTCGGCGCCCTTCTCGATCTGGCCGGCCGCCGCGTCCTTGCCCTTGTCGGGGCTGGAGAAGCCGCCCTCGGCGGGGGTCTGCGTCAGGTACTGCGACTCGATCTTGATGCTCGGGTTGACCGACTTCGCGCCCTGGTCGAAGCCCGCCTCGAACTTGTGGATGAGAGGGATGTCCACGCCGCCGATGAAGCCGATGTGGTTCTTCTTGGTCGCCTTGGCCGCGGCCACGCCCGCCAGGTAGGAGGACTGCTCCTCGGAGAAGACCATGTCGGCGACGTTGGCCGCCTTGTCCTGCTCGTCGTCGATGATGCCGAAGGTGATCTTCGGGTACTTCGCGGCGACCGTCTTGATGGCCGGCGCGTAGGCGAAGCCGACGCCGATCACCGGGTTGTAGCCGGTCTTGGCGAGCTGCTCCAGGCGCTGCACCTTGTCGGCGTCCGACTCACCGTCGGTCGGCTCGAGGTCCCGGCCGCTGATCTTGAACTCGGTCTCGGCCTTCTGGAACCCGGCGAACGCGGCGTCGTTGAAGGACTGGTCGCCCTTGCCGCCGATGTCGTACGCGAGACCGATGCCCTTCCCGGTGTAGCCCGACGAGCCCTTGGACGAGCTCTTGTTCGAGTCGCTGTTCGCGTCGGTGCTCGACTTGCCACAACCGACCGCCGCGAGGGCGATGACCGAGACGGCCACCGCTGCTTGGGAGAACCTGGTCCTCCGAGACATCAGACGCACAGCAAGCACCCTTCATCCCCACGGCCGTCGCCGGTCCGCTTCCCCAACACGCCGCCGACGCAGCGATTTCGGCGCACAGTAACGCGCGTAGAAGGGGAGGGGAACGGTGTTTCTCGTGGCCGTTATCGAACCGTGCCGCCACCGGGTTACGTTTACGCGCCAGCCGTTACGACCGGGTGACGCAAGCGGACGAAGGGGTGCCGATCGGGGCATCGACCAGGGCGATGACCGTATCGCCCTGGTCGACCTTCAGAGCGCCCCTACGTCACTTGTGCGCCATCTGCGACAGGGCCTAGCGGATCGCGTCCAGCAGGGCCGCCGCGGTGAAGAGCTCAACTCCGACCGTGATGGCCGACTCGTCCGCGTCGAAGTCGCCGCGGTGCAGGTCACGGGTGGTGCGCTCACCCGGCGTACGGACGCCGAGGCGGGCCATGGCGCCGGGCACGTGCTCCAGGTACCAGGAGAAGTCCTCGCCGCCGAGGCTCTGCTCGGTGTCCTCGACGGAGTGCGGGCCGCGCCGCGAGGTCATGGCCTCATGGAGGAGCTCCGTGACCGCCGGGTCGTTGACGACCGGCGGGACGCCCCGGATGTAGTTGATCTCGGACTTGGCGCGGTACAGGTTCGCGATCTCGTCGATGGCCGCGTGCACCAGGTCGGGCGCCTGCCGCCAGGCGTCGAGGTCGAGGCAGCGCACGGTCCCGGAGAGCTCGGCGTGCTGCGGGATGACGTTGCAGGCGTGCCCGGACTCGATCCGTCCCCAGGTCACCGCGAGCCCGCTGCGGGCGTCCACACGCCGAGCCACGAGGGACGGCACGTCGGTGACGACGCGCGCGGCGGCGGTGACGAGGTCGGTGGTGAGGTGGGGGCGCGCGGTGTGGCCGCCGGCGCCGTCGAGTGAGACTTCCAGCCGGTCGCAGGCGGAGGTGATGGGACCGTGGCGCAGTCCGATCCGCCCGGCGTCGACCTTCGGGTCGCAGTGCACGCCGATGATCCGCCCCACGCCGTCCAGCACTCCGGACTCGATGGCGTCGGGCGCGCCCCCGGGCAGGACCTCTTCGGCGGGCTGGAAGATCAGTCGTACGGGATGCGGCAGGAGCCCCTGGCGGTGCAGCTCGGCGAGGACGAGCCCGGCGCCGAGGACGACGGTCGTGTGCACGTCGTGGCCGCAGGCGTGCGCGCGGCCGGGCACGGTCGAGCGGTACGCGCAGTCACTCTTCGTGTCCGGGATGGGCAGCGCGTCGATGTCGGCGCGCAGGGCGAGCATGCCGCGTCCGCCGTCGACCGCACCGTCCCGTACGCCCGTCCGTACGCCGGCCCGTTCCCCGTCCCCGTCGCCTTCCCCGTCGCCTTCACCGTCGCCTTCACCGGCGCCTTCACCGGCGTCGAGCCCGATGTCACAGATGAGCCCGGTCCCGATGTCGAGCACGCGGGGCTTGAGGCCCGCCTGCTCCAGGCGTGCCTTGAGTGCCGCGGTGGTGCGGAACTCCTGGTTGCCCAGCTCCGGGTGCATGTGCATGTCGCGACGGAACGCGATCAGCTCGGCACGCAGGGCGTCGGACAGGGCGCCGGGGAGCGCTGCTCCCCCGGGGACATCGGCCTCATACTCTCGGGACATCAATTGGTTCACCCTTTGAAGGGTAGGGCGACGGGGTGGCCAACTGACCCACGATCAACAAAACTTCAGCCCGTTAGGGGAAGAAACTTGGCCACGCGACGCATAGGTTTCAGGGGGGATGGGTAAGCTCGCCCGTCTTTCCGGACGATGGGATCTTGAGGCAGACGGTATTCACACCCTGCCCGAGCCGCATCCGGACCTAAGGCCGACTGCCGCAACCGGGACGACGGCCGACTACGGTGACGGCCCGTGACGACGGATCGACGCGAGCCCTTGATACGGGCCGCCGACCCTCTCTCGATCCAGTCCGCCGGGGCTGCCCGCGAACTCCCATAGGGGAACGCTCGGGGTGTCCGAGCCCATTCCCGTGCCCTACGGTCCCACAGACCTGAGCAAGATCATGCGCAAGGACGCCTGGACACCACTCCCTGCCGACCCGGCCCCGAGCGGCCGCCGAGGTCCGCGCCTGGAGAGGCGAGGGGATGATCCAGGGATCCCGATCCGTCGACGGGGTCAGACAGCCGTACCGCCGAGATACCGCCGCGCCACCTTCGCAGACGGCCCAGCAAGCTACGCGTCGAGACCTCCTGGCATGTCCATCTCCGCCCAGACGGTCTTGCCGACGGTGAGTTTCTCCACGGCCCAGCGGTTCGCGAGCGTGCGGACGATGAGGAGGCCGCGGCCGAACTGGTCATCCGCGACGGGCGTGTGGGGGTGCGGGAGCCGCTCGCCCCTCGGGTCGGTCACGGCGACGCGCAGCGCGTTGCCGGTCAGCGACGTTTCGACGCGGAACAGGCGGTCCCGTAAACACCCGTGGAGCAGGGCGTTCGTGCACAACTCGCTTGCCAGCAGCGCCGCGTCGCCGGCGATGTCGGGGTGGCCCCAGTCGGCGGCGAGTTGGGCGACGTGTCTGCGGGCGCGGGAGATGTTGCTCGGGTACGGGGTGTAGTTCACGGCGTCGTAGCGGTCGTTGCCCTTGGGGAGGCAGGAGGGAGGGCAGGAGTTGATCACGGGGCGCATCTCCTTGCGCGATGGCGGGCCCAGGCGGGGTGGCTCTGCCGAGCGGTGCCGATTTGGACAGCACGGTGCACTTCCACCAACTGATGCCACTGGGTAGTTGACCGAGCACTTAAGGTAGCGGCATTCGGTGGTGGCCATCAACTATGAGGCCATAAATTTCTACTCGAACTTGGTTGCTCACAGTGCGCCGACGGCACAGACTGTGACCCACTCGGCGGGAGGGAACGCGAGATGGCCGGCAGGAACCCTGATCGCGGCGTGTCCGTGTCGACCGTGCTGGCGCGACGACTTGGCGGTGAGCTGCTGCGCATGCGCGAGGCGCACGGGTTGCGTCAGGCGCACGCGGCCGAGGCGCTGTCGGCGTCGGTGGCCAAGGTCGCCAAGATGGAGCGCGGTTTGGTGCCGATGCGCGACCCGGACATCCGTGCGCTGTGCCATCTGTACGGCGAGACCGGAGAGCCGATGGTCGGGAGGCTGCTGGCGCTGGCCCGGACGGATCGCGAGAGACGCAAGGCCCACGGCTGGTGGAACCAGTACCCGCAGCTTCCCGCCATGGTGGAGTACGTCGCCCTGGAGGACATCGCCACCAGCATCCGGACCTGGCAACTCGCCTTCATCCCGGGCCTGTTGCAGACACCGGACTACGCACGCGCCGTGGCCGTCGGAGCCGGTTCGTGGGAGGACCCGAGCGAGATCGAGCCATTCGTGGAGGCGAGGCTGGCCCGTCAGGCGCGACTGCGGTCGGAACGACCGCTGGAACTCTGGGCCGTTCTCCACGAAGCTGCACTGCGCCAACTCGTGGGTGGTCGCGACGTGATGAGGGAGCAACTGGGGCAACTGCTCGACCTGGCCCGCATGGAAACGGTGAGGGTGCAGGTGGTCCCCTGGCTGACTGGGGCAAACCCGGGCATGATCGGGTCGTTCAGCATCGTCTCATTTGTGGAACTTGGCGCGCTGGACGTCGTACATATGGACGTACCGTCTTCTACGCTCTGGCTGGAAAGCGAGGACGATGCCGCCCGGCACGGCCGGATCTTCGACCGCATCGCGCGGATCGGGCTGGCGGAACGCAACGCCCTCGACCTCATCGAAGCCATTCGCAAGGAGATGTAGCCCCGGTGACCGAATTCGATTTTGCGTTCGTCAAGTCCAGCTACAGCGGCGGCGATGCTGGCCAGGAGTGCGTCGAAGTCGCCCGCAACATCCCCGGTACCGTCGCCTTCCGTGATTCAAAGGACGTGGACGGGCCCATAGTCGTGGTCGCCCCGTCCGCCTGGGCGGCGTTCGCGGTGTACGTGGGGCAGCGGGCGGGGCGCGCGCCTCACTGACCGGCGTCCGGCCCGTAGTCCGCGCGTGGTGACTCGAGTCGTTCGGCGACGAGGGTGAGCCAGCCGCTGGGGCTGTAGGGAGCCGCTGGGTCGACCTCCATGCCCAGTTCGGCGACGGCCAGGGCGTAGTCGGACTCGTCCAGGTCCAGGGCGAGGAGAAGGGGCAGGGGTCGCGCCCGAGCCGGACGACGGGGCGGGCGGCGAGCCGTTCCCCGTGGTGGCCGGGCACCGTGTGTACTGGAAGTCGTGAGCACTAAAGCGCTTTAGTGCTCACGACTCCCGAGGAGGGTCCCCGCCGACCGCGGATCTGCCAACAGCATCAGTTCGCGGTCCGGGCCCGAACAGTCAGTAGCTGAACTGCTGGATCTGGGTGTCGTCCGGGCCGTATGTCCAGCCGGTTCGGGTCGACGGGTCGAGTTGGATGGCGTTCTCCGCTCCGCCGTGGTGGGCGATGGTGAAGCCGCTCAGGGTGTGGAGCACCGTGCCCGTCGTCAGGTCCACGATCATGAGCCGGCCGGTGGAGTTGTTGTCCGGGATCCACATCCCCGCGCCGAAGTACGGGGTGCCCTGGGGCGTCGCGTACGAGACCACGGCGATCTTGTGGGCGCCGTCCACGGCGAGACCGGACGGCTTGCCGAGCCGGACGGTGATCGGGTCACCCGCGGTGCCGGTGGTCTCGTCGAGCGTGCTGATGACGCCGGTGGGGACGATGTTCGCGCTGATCTGTGTGGCCGAGAGGTTGTAGAGGGAGCCGGCGCCGTCCAGGGCGACGCCGTGGCTGCACCTCGAGGTGGAGCCGGTCGCCGTGACGGCCCGGGTGGCGAGGTCGATCCGGGGCACGGTGACCGCGCCGAGGCAGTTGGCGACCCCGGCGGCCTTGGCCAGGAAGACGTCTCCCGAGGAGGCGTCGACGCTCAGCAGGTCGTACGTCCCGGCCGGCACGTCGGTGGGGTCGGCGGGGATGGGCTGCCCGGTGGTCACGGTCTTGAGGTCGACCGGCAGTACGAGGTCTGTCTTGTCGGCGCCGTGCAGGAGCAGGGCGCCCCGGTCGTGGACGGTGTCCACCCGTCCGGTGAGGTAGGTGTCGGCGGCGGGCAGTGTGGTGGCGCCGGCGAGCGTGTCGGTGGCGGTGTTCCAGGTCTCCACCCGTGTGTCGCCGCCGGAGGCGGAGCGGTGCACCAGCAGGACCCGGCCGGCCGCGACGCCCAGGACCTGGTAGTCGGAACCGGAGCCCGGGTCCGAGGTGATGACGGCCCCGTAGCGGCCGGTCGCGGTCGAGTAGTGCCGGACCTCGGTGCCGCCGGCGGTCGTGGCGAGGGCCGCCACGGAGTCACTCCCGGCCGCGGCGAAGCTCAGCACCGTCGAGCCGTCGGGGGCGAGCCCGTCGTCGAAGAGCAGCGTGGACAACGGGGACGCCTGGCCGACGACGTGCCCGTTCCGGTCCAGGGCGAGCACCCGTACGCCGTAGCTGTCGGAGCTGACCAGGCCCAGCGCCACCGGGTCCAGCCGTACCGATCCCGAGCGGCCGGTCAGCATGCGGTGGACGACTGAGGGACTGTCCACGCCGTCGTTGTCCAGGGCGGTGCCGTTGGCGTTGGTGAACGTGTTGAGCGAGCCGTGGGAGGTGGGGGCGGGAGCGGAGATCTCCACCTCGGCGGCGTGTGCCCCGCGCACGGAACCCACGTCGTAGCGCAGGTCGAACCGCGGGATGGCGCGGGTGACTTCGATCGTGTGGCCCTCGACGCCGTTCGCCCCCTTGAGGGTCGGCGCGGCCGGGCGGTCCGCCGCGGAGCCGCCGGCCACCCGGACCGGCGCGAACTCCCCGTACAGGACGCCCGTCGGGATGCCCCCGAAGCCTGCCTGGGCGATGCCGATTCCGTAGATCCCGCCGCCGCCGTCGAAGGCCTCGGCCGGAATGGTGACCGTGCCCTTCGGCGAGGTCAGCTCCTGGTGCCAGGCCGGCGTGAAGATCGGCGCGAGGTTCGGATTCCAGTGACCGACGGTGGACAGGACGAGCTGTGGAGAGGATGTGTTCGCCACACCGGTCAGGTCGTAGGACACGGTGACCGAATGCCCTGCCGTGACGGTCGCCGGGGCCTTGGGCGCGGTGGCCTCGGCATAGGTGCCGTCGGTGGGGCCGACCGCGAGGGTACGGGTGGCGGTGGCGCGGGTGCGGCCGTCGACCACGACGCGGTAGGTGACGGTGAGGCTGCGGTCGGCGGTGGCGATGACCGGGAGCCGGGCGGCGGTGAGGAGTTGGGTCGGCGTCACCCGTATCGCGGGCGTGTGGGAACGGAACACCGTGGAGCCGACGGTGAGGGTGTACTCGGCGTGGCCGGTCGCACCCGTGACGTCCCCGGCGAAGGTCACCGGGCCGACCAGGCCCTCGCCGGTGCCGCCCGAGGCGCGATCGCCGAGGTCGATGCGGCTCGGGTCGGTGGTCTCCAGGAAGGAGCCGCCCAGGCCGCCGATGGTGACGCGATGGGCGACGGACAGCCGGACGAGCGCGGGTTCGCCGGTGCCTTGGCCGAGCGCCTTCTGCACGGCGGCCGTGACGTCGATCTGCGGGCCGACGTGCAGGGCCCGGTCGATCTGCGCCGGGGTGGACACGCGGCGGCCGGTCTGTTCGAGGACATCCCGGACCCGGGCGGGGGTCAGATGGTGGCCGCCGAGCCGTCCCGCCTGCAGGACCACGGCCGCGGCGGCGGCGATCTCCGGCGCGGAGGCGGACGTACCGCCGTTGAGGGACACGTTCACGTCCTGGGCGGCGGCGCCACCCGCATGGGAGAAGGCGATGATGTTGTCGCTGGGTGCCGAGAGGTCCACACGGCTGCCGAAGCCGGAGGAGAAGGTGCCGAAGCCGCTGATCCGGGTCTCGGCGGTGGTGGCGTCGCCGCCCGGGCCCGCGGCCAGCGTGTCGTCCAGGGTGCTGCCGCCCGCGGCCATGGCGCCGCTGTCCGGCAGGGAAGGCGTGGTGGACTCCGCGTCGTCGTCGATGGCGGTGGCCCGGCGGGAGTCGGCCGCGAGGTCGGTCGGGGTGCTGCCGCCGTCGGGGCCCACGGAGGCCGGGGTGAAGAGGCGGGTGCCGTCGTTGGAGGAGATCGACACCACTATGCCGCTGCGCACGATGGACGCGACGACCGACCGGACGAACGGATCGTCCTCCAGGTAGCGGCCGGGGAAGCCCGCGCTGTCGGTGCCGAAGCCGAGGCTGGCGGTGATCACGTCGGGCCGGGGTGACTGCTGGGCGGCGGCCAGCAGGGCGCCCGCGATCCGGTCGATGGTGGGTTGCTCGGGCACGGCCAGGCGGTAGTTCGCGCCCGGCGCGATGCCGAGCAGGTCGGTGTAACCACTGCCGGTCGCACCGGGGCGCTGCCGGTCGTGGGCGAGCGGTGCCATCACGCCGAAGTCCAGCATGACTTCGCCCAGGGAGGCGTCCTGGTTCTCGGTGGAAGCCGCGCCGTCCAGGCCGCCGGAGTCCTTCGCCACATAGGTGGGGATCAGCGGCATCGACGGCAGGTCGAGGTAGCGCTGCCCGTCCTGGAGCACGGTCGTGGGGCCGGCGTCCCGCACATACGCGTCGCCGGCGTCGGCCATCGACTGGTCGGTGAGGTCGCCGATCGACACGTTGGTGATGGTCTCGCCGGCACCGGGCTGGCGGCCGTAGCGGCCCTGGAGCAGCGAGAAGGCGCCGACCGCGTCCACGCCGCCCGCGTTGAGGAAGGACTGCGAGGAATTGGCGAGGGCGTCGTTGGTGGGCACGGCGCTCGACGTCGTCCGGTCCGTGCGGGGCGTCTTCTTCGGGTAGGTGCTCCGCGCCGTCGCCGGCAGCGGCACCGCCCCGGTGTTCATGGTGTTCACATAGCGGTCGGGTTCGGCGTAGGCGATGCCGGGCGTGCCCCGCAGGGCACGGGCCACGGCCGCCGAGTCCCGCCTGTCGGTCTGCACGACGTAGGTGTGGTCCAGGCCGGGGGCTGACCGCGGCACGAGCGGGTGCAGTGAGGTGGCGCCCACCGTACGGAACTTGGCGTCGAGGGCGGGGCTGCTGGTGTGCGGAGTGCGGGCCGCCAGGCGGCTGCCGGGCACGGGCCGGCCGGTGACGGCGGTGCCCTGATCGAGGGTGACGAGGACCTGGCCCGGTACCACACCCTGGCGTTCCTTGGCCGGTATGAGCGGTGACTGCCTGGCCGAGGTCGTGTCCAGGGGCGTACGGACGGATGGGGGCGCGCCGCTCGCGGGCACCGCGACCGCGGCGGACGCGGCGGCGAGGGTCAGGACGACGGCGACGCGGACGAGACTTCCGGCCGAGGGGTGAGCACGCGGCATGGGACACCTTTGGGGAGGAGAAGTGCGCACATACGACAGGGACGTGGCCCGGCCGGGATCGCGTGGTTCGCGCGGATCACCGCAGGACAACGCCCCTTTTTCTCCACGTGAAGATGTCAACCGCTGCGGAACGGGCGCAAGATTGCGCGTGTGGCCGACTTCCGCCAGGTGGCGGCCGGTGGCCAGGAACGACCGGAGCGGAAATGGAACTTGACGTCCTAGGACTCGGCAAGGAAACACAACTCGTCTACACGGCCCTGGTCGGGCTGCCCCGCGCCACCGCCTCGGCGCTCGCCGACACGTGCGGACTGTCCGTGAGTACGGCGGGACGGCTGCTGTCCGGCCTGGTCAAGGGCGGTCTGGCGACGAGGTCGGAGGGCCGGCCGCCGCACTTCACCGCGGTCGCCCCGGACGTCGCCGTCACCGCCCTGATCCAGGAGCGCGAGCACCGGCTCGACGCGGCCCGCTCCCTGGTGCGGCGGCTCGCCGAGACACACCGCGAGACCCACCGGATCAGCCGGCCGGACATCGCGGTGGAACTCCTGACCGACTGGAAGGACATCAGCCAAGCGGTTCACCGGCTCACCGACGGCTCCCAGCGGCAGGTGCGTGCCTTCGACCGGCCGCCGTACATCGATCGTCCCGGCAGCAGCATGGAGGACCAGGTTCGGCGACGGCGCACCGGAGTGACCCACCGGGTGATCTACGACCGGGCGGCGGTGGCCTGGCCCGGGCGGCTGACCGCGGACATCCTGCCGAGCATACGGACCGGTGAACAGGCCCGTGTGCGGGCCGAGTTGCCGCTCAAGCTGGTGATACGCGACAACGAGGAGGCGATCATCCCGTTCAGCCTCGCGCCCGGCGGCCACTCGGCGGCGTACCTCATCCACCGCTCACCGATGCTCGCCGCCCTGGAATCCCTGTTCGAGGCCGAGTGGGAGCGGGCGGTACCCCTGAAGGACACCGGCCCGCTCGCCGAGCGCTCCGGGCAGCCGGACGCCGAGACCCGCGCGCTGCTGGCGCTGCTCACCTCCGGCAGTACGGACGCGGCGATCGCCCGCACCCAGGGCTGGAGCCAGCGCACCACGCAGCGCCGGATCCACCGGCTGATGACCGAACTCGGGGCGTCCACCCGCTTTCAGGCCGCGGCGATGGCCGCCCAGCGGGGCTGGCTCTAGGGTCCTTCCGGCCGGTCCGGCCGGCGACGATTCGCACGCACCGCTACGCGCCGTTCAGGAGACCACCGCCGACAGTCGGTGCACGTCCCGAGCCGTCCCCGTCACCCCGGACAAGAACCCCTGGGCGCGCGGAGAGGCGTTCTCCGTCAGCCAGTTCGGGTCGATGTCGCAGACGGCGACGCGGACCTCGGTGCCGACCAGGGCCAGCGGCAGGGTGTGGACGACTGTCGAGGGGAAGCTGAGGATCGTGCGGCCGATGGGGCCACGGCGGGCGATCAGTTCGAGGGGGAGGTCGGGGCGGACGATCTCCAGTCCCGTCTCCGCGGCCAGCCGGTGGAGTTTGTCGGCGCTCTCGCGGCGGTGGGCGAAGTAGCGGGTCGCACCGTGGGTCCTGGCGAGGGCGCGGACCGCCTCCAGGTAGCGGTCCGGGTCGACCACGCCGGTCTCGACCAGGGAGGTGCCGACCAGGTCCGCGCCCTTGGTGATACGGGGTGGGCCGAAGCGGGCGCGGGTCCAGGAGAAGTCGTTGGCGGTGACTCGCACGCCGTCCGGGACGGAGTCGATGGGCATGGAGGAGAAGACCTCGACCGTACGGCCCTTGGCGGGCGTGAGACGGCGGCGGGCGGACGCGGAGACGGGGGCGAACAGCACGTCCCGGGGACCGGGGCGGCCACCGCGCCGGTGCCAGCGCACCAGGCGTTCGCCCTGGGCGAGCTGGGCGACGAACTCCATCGTCGCCGTTCCGTCGTCGACCACGACCAGGTCGGGGGCGCGGGTGATGGTCAGGAGTAGCTGTACATAGCGGGAGAACGGGTCTCCCATGACGATGCGGCGGGCCCTGCGCAGCAGCGGGGCGAGACCGCCGATGGTGTGGAAGGGCGCCGTGGTGCCACCGCGCGCCTCCTCCCAGCGGACCGAGTGGCCCTCGTCGCGGGCCAGTTCGGCCATGCGGCGCAGCTGGCCACGGGTCATCGGGTCGTTGGGGGACAGGACGACGAGGGTGAGCCCCGCGCCGGGCGGCGCCGTGCCGTGATGGACAGCGGAGTGTGCCCATTCCAGCACGTTCAGGAGCTGTACCGGACTCTCGACGAAGGCGAGAGTGTGGGGGCCGGTGGAACCGGCGCGGGGGCTCATCGACGTACGACCGTCCCGTCGGAAGGAGTTGTCGTAAGGAGGTAAGAAGTAACGCGTGGGGGGTTCGGGAGGTCAGGGCCTCAGACCGCGAGCGGCTCGCCGGCGGCAGCGGCGATCTCCGCCTCGGCGACGACACCCGTGACACGGCGCAGCTTCTTCATGGGGCCGAGCTCGGACTCGTAGACCTTCTTGACGCCGTCGCCGAGGGAGGCCTCGATGGTGCGGATGTCGCGGACGAGGCGGGAGAGGCCGCCCGGCTCGACGGAGGCGGCCTGGTCGGAGCCCCACATCGCGCGGTCGAGGGTGATGTGACGCTCGACGAAGGTGGCGCCGAGGGCGACCGCGGCCAGCGTGGTCTGCAGGCCCGTCTCGTGGCCGGAATAGCCGATCGGGACGTTCGGGTACTCGGCCTGGAGGGTGTTGATGACGCGGAGGTTGAGCTCCTCGGCCTTCGCCGGGTAGGTCGAGGTGGCGTGGCAGAGCAGGATGTTGTCGCTGCCCAGGACCTCGACCGCGTGGCGGATCTGCTTCGGGGTCGACATGCCCGTGGAGAGGATCACCGTGCGGCCGGTGGCGCGCAGGGAGCGCAGCAGCTCGTCGTCGGTCAGGGAGGCGGAGGCGACCTTGTGGGCGGGGACGTCGAACTTCTCGAGGAAGGCGACGGCCTCGGTGTCCCACGGGGAGGCGAACCAGTCGATGTTCTTGCTCTTGGCGTACTCGTCGATCTGGCGGTACTCGTCCTCACCGAACTCCACGCGGTGGCGGTAGTCGATGTAGGTCATGCGGCCCCAGGGGGTGTCGCGCTCGATGTCCCACTGGTCGCGCGGGGTGCAGATCTCCGGGGTGCGCTTCTGGAACTTGACGGCGTCGCAGCCGGCCTCGGCGGCGGCGTCGATCAGCTTGAAGGCGTTCTCGAGCTCGCCGTTGTGGTTGATGCCGATCTCGCCGACGACGTAGACGGGGTGGCCGGGGCCGGCGGTCTTCGAACCGAACGTGCGCAGACGGGAGTTGGTGCTCATGGTGGAGAAGTTCCTTACTTGTCGAGGGAGTCGAGAGAAGGGCCGAGGATCCAGCTGGCGATCTCTCGGATCGCGCCGTCGCCGCCGGGGACGGTGGTGACCGCGCGTGCGGCGCCGCGCACGACGTCGTGGGCGCTCGCGACCGCCACGGGCCAGCCCACGAGGGCGAAGCACGGGAGGTCGTTGACGTCGTTGCCGACGTAGAGCACGCGCTCAGGCGCGATGCCCTGCTCCTCGCACCACTGCTTCAGTGCGAGGTCCTTGCGGTCGATGCCGTGCAGGACCGGGATCTTGAGCTTCCGGGCCCGGGCGGCGACCACCGGGTTCTGTTCCGTGGACAGGATGAGCATCGTCAGCCCGCTCTTGCGGAGGGCGGCGATACCGAGGCCGTCCCCGCGGTGCACGGAGACGAACTCCCGTCCGTCGGAGTCGATCAGCACCCTGTCGTCGGTCTGGGTGCCGTCGAAGTCGAGGACGACCGCGTCGATGTCTTCGGCGGTCGGCAGCGAACCGGGTCGGTTCGCGTCGAAGAGGGGGGCCAGCGCGCGGGCGCGGGCGAGGTCGTGCGGGTCGTCGATCTCCAGCACGCGGGCCGGGTCGGTGCGGACGAGCTCCGTGCGGCCGAAGAAGCGGTGCTGGTGCTTGCGCAGGCCCGCGGCGTCCATGGCGTAGGCCGCGCCGGTCTCCAGGAAGTCCTGGGGCCGGTCCTGGCGGCGGGGCCGGAAGGACTTGTCGTGGTTGACGCCGTTGCCGCCCTCGGTGGACTCGTCGGCGGCGTCGCGCCAGATGAAGCCGTGGAAGTTGGCCACCGTCAGCGCGGTGTCCGCGCCGTTCTCGGCGACCGCCCCGGCGACCCCGTCGATGTCCTCCCGCGTGATGAACGGGCTGGTGCACTGGACGAGCAGGACGACGTCGACCGGGGAGCCGTGCAGGGCCTCGTGGGCGTCCATGGCGTGCAGGACGGCGGCCTCGGAGGTGGCGGTGTCGCCGGCGATGGCGGCGGGGCGCAGGACGACCTCGGCGCCGGCCTCGCGGGCGGCGGCGGCGATCGCCTGGTCGTCGGTGGAGACCACGACGTCCGTGACGAGCCGCGTCGCCCGGCACTCGCGCACCGCGCGGGCCACCAGTGGCACTCCGCCGACCGGGAGGAGGTTCTTGGCGGGGACGCCCTTGGAGCCGCCGCGCGCGGGGATCACCGCGAGCACCCGGCGCACCGGCGCCGCGTGAGCCGCTTCCGAGTTGGTCATGCGCTGTTCTCCTTGACGAGGGACACGGGGAAGTTTTGAGGGATCAGCGGAGGGGTCGGGGGGAGCGACGGTGGTCACAGCTCCCCCATCCGCCGGATCACGGGGGCCACGCGCTGCACTCCGTGGCGGTAGGCGCCGCGGGCCGCCCGGCGGACGATCTGCCGTACGGGGCTGGGCTCCTTGTCGGCCGCGGGGGCGCCGGGCAGCGGGCTGCCGTCCGGGGCGAGGTGGTGGCGGGCGAGGATCCCGGGGAGGTAGCCGGGGGCGGTGACGGGCGTGTAGTAGGGGGCGAGGGGCAGCAGTCCGGGGGCCGCCAGCAGGCCGGTGATCCGGGCGCGCGCCTCGTCGAAGGCCGTCTCGTACCGGCCTCCCCCAGAGGGGGGACCCCCAGCGGCGACACCCTGCCGGGCTACCCACGCCGGGTCGGGTGCCGGCTCGTACCCGGCGTCGAGCTGGTCCCAGGAGGCCAGGCAGCCGGAGCCCACGAAGTGGTGGTTGCCGAGCGCCTCGCGCACCCCGAGGTCGCTGAGGACGACGGTGGGGATGCGGCGGTGCAGGGACTCCAGGGCCGCCGTGGAGCTGATGGTGACCAGCAGGTCGGTGCGGTCGAGCACCTCGCCCATGTGGCCGTACACCAGCCGGAAGTTGGCGGGCAGGTCGGTCTTCTGCGCCAGCTTCTGGTACGGCAGTTCCTCGATGTGCGTGGTGTGTTCGCCCGGCTTGGAGCGCAGCTTCAGCAGCACCTCGCGGTCCGGGTGGAGGCGGGCGTGCTGGATCAGCCGGTTCAGCAGGTACGTACGGTCCTTGCGGTTCTCCGGGACGGAGGGCTGGGCGGCGAAGACGACCGTGTACGGGTCGTGCTTCTCGTAGGCGGCGCCGCCCAGGAAGGGCAGTGCCACCTCCGTCACCGAGGAGGCGTCGGCGCCCACTCCCTCGTACACGGCCCGGAACCGGTCCGCGTCCTGGCGGGAGTTGGCGAGGACGAGGTCCGCGCCGTGCCGCAGCAGCAGGCCGTCGGCGAGCTTCTCGTAGACGACGCCGACATAGCCGGTGACGATGACGGGCCGCTTGCTCCGCCCGTCCCAGACGTGGGCGAGGCCGTGCAGGATCGCCTGCACACCGCCGCCCACGAGGGCGACGACGAGGATGTCGTACGACTCCCGTTCCATGGCGCGCAGGAACTCGACGGCGGTGACCTCGCGGAGGGAATCCGCGCGGACGCCGACTTCTTCGAGCTGGCGGGCGGTGGGGGTGGCTCGGCCACGCAGGAGAAAACCGTCGAGGTGAATGTCCGATTCGACCGGTGAAATGCGATTCGCGGTGAGCGAACCCCATTTCCACCGGGTGTCGGAATCCGCGAGAACGGCGACCCGCAGGGACTTCCTGGTACTTGCTGGCACGTCCAAGACGCTAGGAAGCCATTCCGAGTTGCGGCCCAACCTGAATGCAACAAACGGTTAACAGCACATCGACGAATGGCGAATCGGGCCGCGATCCAGCCGGAAATCAGCTGGGTTCACGGCTTCGCCACGCGTCGTTCACCTGACATCTCACCAACGGTCAAGACGAATGCCGGGCCGCCGCCTAACGTCACATGGGTGGTCAAGCTCTCCGTCATCGTGCCGTTCTACAACGTGCAGCAATATGCACCCGACACCTTGAAGAGCCTGCGCGCGAACGCGCGTGAGGACTTCGAATTCGTTCTCGTGGACGACTGTTCACGCGACGAGACACCGGACATTCTCGCGCGCGCGGAGCGCGAGCTCCCGGGCGCGGTGTATGTCAGACACGAGAAGAACGGAGGACTGGCGACCGCGCGCAACACGGGCATCGACGCGGCGCACGGCGAATACCTCACGTTCCTCGACGGGGACGACTGGCTCGCCCCCGGCTATTACGAGCAACTCGTGGCATCCATCGAGCAGTTGGGCTGCGACTTCGTCCGTACGGACCATGTCCAGTGCACCGCGCGGGCCCGCACCATCCACCGGGTCCCGCACGGCCGGCGCGGAGTGGTGCTGAACCCCCGCGACGCGATACTGCCCGCCGACCGCTCCACCTCCGTCGACTACGCCTACGCCTGGGCGGGCATCTACCACCGCCGCCTGGTCGACCGGGGGCTGCTGCACTTCACCGACGGCCTGCGGACGGCCGAGGACCGGCCCTGGATCTGGAAGCTGCACCGGGAGGCGGAATCCTTCGCCACGGTGGGGCTTCTCGGTGTGTTCTACCGGCGTGGTGTGGCCTCCTCTCTCACCCAGATCGGAGACGTGCGCCAGCTCGACTTCATTCGCGCGTTCGACCAAGTGGTGGCGGAAACCGCCGCGGATCGCGACGCGGAAAAACTCCTGCCCAAGGCCGTGCGCACGTATTGCGCGATTATTTCCCATCATCTGGGATCCATCGAAAGGTTCGAGCCGGCAGTGGCACGGAAACTGAAGTCGATGAGTGCCGTCGCCCTGCGGAACATGCCGCAGGACGTGCTCGACGACGCCCTCGACTCGATGGACGTCCAGCGCGCGACACGGCTGCGCCGACTGCGCCGCCGTCCGGCTCCCACCACGGGGGTGTCCGCGTGACCACCCAGATCTTCATGGCGTCCACGCTGTACGGCACGGCCACGCTCGCCGCGGCCCTGGACAGCGACTGCTTCCGGCCCGCCGACCGGCGCATCCTGCTCGTCTCCAACAACGCGGCGACGCCCGAGACGACGCCCGGCCTCGACGAGATGCCCGGGTTCGAGCAGCTGCGCGGCCGCTTCGACGACGTGATCTCGTGGAACGCGACGATCTCCCCCTTCCACCCCGGCGGCTGGACCCCGCGGCTCGACGACGTTCCCCTCTGGGAGCGGCATCTGCGGCTCGCCTGGAGCCTCGGCGACGACGACATCGAGCTGGCCGTCGAGTCGATCCAGGTCAACCCGGCACTCGGCATCTCGCAGATCTTCATGGGCGCGCCCGTCACCGTGTACGCGGACGGCCTGATGAGCTACGGCCCCACCCGCAACAAGATCGACCCGCTGGTCGGCACGCGGGTGACCCGCCTGCTCCACCTGGACCTCGTCCCCGGCCTCAAGCCGCTGCTGCTCACCGAGTTCGGCGTCGAGCCGGAGATCGTGCCGACGGACGCGTTCTCGAAGGTGCTCGCCGAACTGGTCGACACCGGGGACGAGCTGCCCTTCGTCGACGAACCGGCCCTCCTGCTCGGCCAGTACCTCTCCGCGCTGGACATCCTCACCGCCGAGGAGGAGGAGAACCTCCACGTACGGATGCTGAAGGGCGCCCTCGCGCTCGGCCACACGCGTGTGGTGTTCAAGCCGCACCCCTCGGCCCCGGCCCGCTGGTCGCGCCTGCTGGAGAAGGAGGCCGAGAAGCTCGGCGCCGACCTCACCGTGCTCGACACCCCGGTCCTCGCCGAGGTGCTCTACCAGCGGATGCGCCCCGCCCTGGTGGTCGGCTGCTTCTCCACCGCGCTGCTCACCGCGTCCGCGCTGTACGGCCTGCCGGTCGCCCGCGTCGGCACCGGCCCCCTCCTCGACCGTCTCACGCCGTACGAGAACAGCAACCGCGTCCCCGTCACGATCGTGGACGCGCTGCTGCCCGAACTGACGGACGAGTCGGCGGTCAACGAGCAGCGCCAGGGCATGGACGTGACGCAACTGACGGACCTCGTCCGGGCCGTCGGCTTCGCCATGCAGCCGAAGATCTACCCGGATCTGCGCCCGGCCACCGAGGCCTTCCTGACCCGGCATCTGAACCACCACACCCGGCGCTACTTCAAGCGCAAGCGCCTCACCTCGCTGGCGCTGCCCGGCGCGGTCCCGGCACAGCTGGCGTTCATCCCGCGCAACGCCACTGTGCGCCGGGTGGCGCGCCGCGCCCGCTCGCTGAAGCGGGCGGTGGGCCGCTGATCGGGTTCCTGGGCCGGGCCGTCGCGGGCCGGCCCGGGAACCCGAAACGACGTACAGGTGAACGAGCACCGGCCGTCGGGCGAATCGTCGGTCGGACGGCCAGGTAAACCTTGTTAATCGGATTAGTGTGCCGTGGGTCCCATGAGTCCCGCTGAGGGGAAACCTGTGATCGACTCGCGCGAGGCCGTCCAAGTGGCCTCCACGGGCACCGTGGCCCGCACCGTCCTGCCGCCCACGGAGGCACCGCCCCCCGCGAGGCCCGCCAAGCCCCGGGAGACGCGGCTGCGCGCACTGGACGGACTGCGGCTGGTCGCCGCGCTGATGGTGGCCGCGTACCACTACGGCGGGCGTGACGGCGAGGTCGCGAAGGCCTGGGGCACATCGCCGCGCCACCAGTTCCCCGTGCTGCACGGGTACTTCGCGTACGGCTGCCTGGGCGTCCAGGTGTTCTTCGTGATCAGTGGCTTCGTCATCTGCATGAGCGGCTGGGGCCGCCCGCTGCGCTCGTTCTTCGCCTCCCGCGCCTCCCGGCTGCTGCCCGCGTACTGGGCCGCCATCATCCTGGTGACGGTGGTGTTCGCGCTGCCGATGGTCGCGTTCAAGACGGTCTCGCCGAGCGACACCCTGGTCAACATGACGATGCTGCAGTATCCGCTCGGCGTCGACCGGGTGCTGGGCGTGTGCTGGACGCTGTGGGCGGAGGTCCGCTTCTACGCCCTCTTCGCGCTGTGCATCGTGCTGCCTGGCGCGAACCGCCGCCGCGTGATCATGTTCTGCGCCGGCTGGACGCTGGCCTACGCCATCGCCCAGGGCGCCAAGATGCCGCCGCTGGACATCGTCCTGATGCCCGAGTACGCGCCGTACTTCATCGGCGGCGTCGGCCTCTACCTGGTGCACCGCGACCGCAAGGACGTGTACGCCTGGGGCATCGTGGCCGTGAGCTGGCTGATCGGCCAGCACTACGCGGTGCAGGGGCTGTGGCACGCCCCGCAGGCGAACGGCTTCTCCTACCGCACCAGCTACGGCATCGTCCTCGTCGTCACCTTCGGCTACGTCGCCGTCGCCGCGATCGCCCTGGGCTGGCTGCGCTGGGCCAACTGGCGCTGGCTGACGGTCGCGGGCGCGCTGACGTACCCCTTCTACCTCGTCCACGAACACCTGGGCTGGGTCGTCATCAAGGCCCTCCACCAGGGGCTGCACATCCCGTCGTACGCCACGTTCCTGCTGACGGCGGCGAGCATGCTGCTGCTGGCCTGGCTGCTGAACCGGTACGTCGAGAACTGGCTGACGCCGAAACTGCGCACGGCGCTGGCGAAGCCCCGGCCTCAGCCGATCCCGTAACGCGTCCCGATCCCCGCGATCACCAGGGCCAGCCCTTCTTCGAAGTGCCGGTCGTAGTCCTCGAAGATCTCCGCGCCCGCCGCGGCCGACAGAGGGAAGTCGGCCATCCGGCGGGCGCGGTCGTCCACGTCGTATCCCTCGCGGCGCTCGCCGGGGAGCGGCTGGACGCCCTGTTCCTCGGTGACGAACCCGAGGGTGTAGAGGTAGGCCGTCGTGGCCGCCCGGACCGCCTGGGCGAGGGTGAAGCCCGCGTCCGTGAACAGACGCAGGGTCTTTTCCATCTCGACCGCGTGCAGGGTGCCGGTGAAGCGTGAGCCGCTGAAGACCCTGGCGCCGTCGCGGTAGCTCAGCAGCGCGGCGCGCAGCGCGCGGTTGGCCGTCAGGAGCCGCTCCTGCCAGGTGGCGTCGGGGTCCGCCGGCGCCGCCTCGGTCATCCGGCGATACATCTCCGTCGCCATCTCGTCGAGCAGCGCCTGTTTGTCCTTGAAGTGCCAGTACAGAGCGGGCGCCTTGACGTCCAGCTCCTTGGCGATGGCGCGCAGACTCAGGCCCTCCAGGCCCACCTCGTTCAGGAGTTCCAGGGCGGTGTCCGCGACGCGCTTGCGGTCGAGCGGCGCTCGTCGTTCCGTGCTCACGCTTGACAACTTAACACCGTTAAGGCAACCCTGGGAAACGCCAGCACTTAACAGCGTTAAGGAGAGTGGAGTCATGACGGCACAGGCGGCGGACACGGGCGTGAGCGCGGGCCGGAACACGGACGTGGACGTGGACGTGGACGTGCTGATCGTGGGCGCGGGCCCCGCCGGTCTCGCCCTCGGCGTCGACCTCGCCCGGCGCGGGGTGGACGCGCTCGTGGTGGAGCGGGCCGACGGCCTGTTCCCCGGGTCGCGCGGCAAGGGCATCCAGCCGCGCACGATGGAGGTCTTCGAGGACCTCGGCGTACTCGACGCGATCCGTGCGGCCGGTGGCCCCTACCCGGCCGGGGTCGCGGCCGGCCCGGAAACCCAGGCACCGGCACTGCCCGTCCCCACGGCCAGGATCCCGGCACACGAGTCGTACGGCACCGGTCTCTTCCTGATCCGCCCCGACGGTTACGTGGGGTGGGCGGGCGGCACGGCTTCGGGGCTGCGGGAGTACGCGACGCGCCTGGGCGTCCTCGGCCAGGACCTGTCCCAGGATCTGCCCCAGGATCTGGCTTAGGCGCTGGCCAGGGTGAGCTTCACGGCGAAGCCCAGGAACAGGGCGCCCGCCGCGGTCGTGGCCCCCGCCGACAGCCGCTTGCGCCGCCGGAAGGCCGCCGCCAGCTTCGTCCCGCTGAAGATCAGCGCGGTGAGGTACAGGAAGCTGGCGAGCTGGGCGAAGGCACCGAGGACGACGAAGGAGAGGGCCGGGTAGGCGTAGCCCGGGTCCACGAACTGCACGAAGAAGGCGACGAAGAACAGGATCGCCTTCGGGTTGAACAGGCTGATCACCAGCGCCCGCCGGAAGGGCCGCTCCTCGGCGGCCGGCGCCGCGTCCGTCTCGCTCTCCGCGACCCGCTCGTGCCGGGTCCGCCACATGCCCCACGCGGCGCGCAGCATCCCGATCGCCAGCCATGTCAGATATCCGGCCCCGGCGTACTTCACGATCCCGAACAGCACGGCGTTGGCCTGCAGCAGCGAGGCGACTCCGGCCGCGGACAGGGTCATCAGTACGGTGTCCCCGCACCAGACACCCGCGGCGGCCGTGTATCCCGTGCGTACGCCCTTGCGGGCGGCGACGGACAGCACGTACAGCGAGTTCGGCCCGGGAAGCAGAACGATCAGCACGAGTCCCGCGAGATAGGTCGGGAGGTCGATAACACCAAGCATGAGGTGGAGTGTCGCACGAGAGTACGACACTCCACCTCGGGGTTTCGTGAGGCGGGACGGTCAGCCGTCGAGGAGGGTGTCCACGTCCAAGGTGACCTTGACACCGATCGAAGGCGGCAGGGCGACGGACTGGCCTCGCTTGAAACGCTCGGGGTCGCCATACGCGCCGTCTGTGGGGTCGGTGTAAAGGAGGACCTCGTCGTGCTTACGGTCCGCGATGAGGTAGACCGGAAGGCCCGCCTGGGCATAGCACTCGACCTTTGGACCGAGGTCGTCGGACCAGTTGGAGGAGGTCACTTCGACGACGAGGCGGAAGACATTGGGCGCGTAGTAGTTCTTCTTCACATGAGCGCCGTCGAAGTCCTCATCCACAACAGAGAGGTCGGGAATCGCGAAATCCTCTGGCAGCGTGGGCAGCCAGAGGCCGATGCCCTGGATCCATTCAGCCCCGCTTCCCTCAATGCCTGCACGCTCCAACGCCCTGCAAAACTTCGTCAATGACCGCCCGTGCGGGCCATCCGGCGGCGGTGTCACAGTGAGCCTCCCCTGGAGAATCTCCACGCGGTGCCCAGGCAGTGCACGGGAGAGCTGTTCGGCGGCTTCGCCCAGCGTCAGCTCGTGTTGCAGTACGGCCACGGCATCCTCCTTTTCAGGGGCTCACTCTTCACGAGAGTAACCGGGGCCGATTGAACTCCGCCCCTGATCACTCATACGGAGTAACCGCCCAGCTCAGAACACATCGCTCGGCACATACGTCCCCCAAACCCCCCGCAACGCGTTGCACACCTCGCCCACCGTCGCGCGGGCGCGCAGGGCGTCCTTCATGGGGTAGAGGACGTTGTCCGTGCCCTCGGCCGCCTTCCTGAGGTCGGCGAGGGCCGCGTCCACCGCCGACTGGTCGCGCTCGGCGCGGAGCTTGGTGAGGCGTTCGGCCTGCTGGGCCTCGATGGCGGGGTCGACGCGGAGGGGCTCGTAGGGCTCCTCCGCGTCGAGCTGGAAGCGGTTGACGCCGACCACGACCCGCTCACCGGAGTCGGTCTCCTGGGCGATCCGGTACGCGCTGCGCTCGATCTCGCCCTTCTGGAAGCCGTGCTCGATGGCGGACACCGCGCCGCCCAGCTCCTCGACCCTCGCCATCAGTTCGACCGTGGCCGCCTCGACGTCGTCGGTCATCTTCTCGACGACGTACGAGCCGGCGAAGGGGTCGACCGTCGCCGTCACGTCCGTCTCGTACGCCAGGACCTGTTGCGTCCGCAGCGCCAGACGGGCCGACTTGTCCGTCGGGAGCGCGATCGCCTCGTCGAAGGAGTTGGTGTGCAGGGACTGCGTGCCGCCGAGGACCGCGCCCAGGCCCTGGACCGCGACGCGCACCAGGTTCACCTCCGGCTGCTGGGCGGTCAGCTGGACCCCGGCCGTCTGGGTGTGGAAGCGCAGCATCAGCGACTTGGGGTCCTTCGCGCCGAACTCCTCGCGCATCACCCGCGCCCAGATGCGCCTGGCGGCGCGGAACTTGGCGACCTCCTCCAGGATCGTCGTACGGGCGACGAAGAAGAAGGACAGACGGGGGGCGAAGTCGTCGACGTCCATGCCGGCGGCCACGGCCGTGCGGACGTACTCGATGCCGTCGGCGAGGGTGAACGCGATCTCCTGCGCGGGCGAGGCACCGGCCTCGGCCATGTGGTAGCCCGAGATCGAGATCGTGTTCCACTTCGGGATCTCGGCCCGGCAGTACTTGAAGATGTCCGCGATCAGCCGGAGGGACGGCTTCGGCGGGAAGATGTACGTGCCGCGCGCGATGTACTCCTTGAGCACGTCGTTCTGGATCGTGCCCGTGAGCTGGTCGGCCGGGACGCCCTGCTCCTCCCCCACCAGCTGGTACATGAGCAGGAGGAGGGCCGCGGGGGCGTTGATCGTCATCGACGTGGAGACCTTGTCCAGCGGGATGCCGCCGAACAGGATCCGCATGTCCTCCACCGAGTCGATGGCCACACCGACCTTGCCGACCTCGCCGTGCGCGATCGGCGCGTCCGAGTCGTGGCCCATCTGGGTGGGCAGGTCGAAGGCGACCGACAGGCCCATCGTGCCGTTCGCGATCAGCTGCTTGTAGCGCGCGTTCGACTCCACCGCCGTGCCGAAGCCCGCGTACTGACGCATGGTCCAGGGGCGGCCGGTATACATCGACGGGTACACACCACGGGTGAAGGGGTACGCGCCCGGCTCGCCCAGCTTCTCGGCCGGATCCCAGCCCTCCAGAGCCTCGGGCCCGTAGACCGGCTCGATGGGCAGTCCGGACTCCGACTCGCGCGCCATTGCTGTGCCTCCCACTGAAGTTACCGATCGGTAGGACCGACCTCCGCCACGGACTGTAGCGGGGGCCGTGCGCGGGGTGGAGAGAACCGCGCTGGGACCTTGCTCACAGGCTTCATCACCCGCAGGCTTCATCGCCACAGGCTTCATTCCCCAGGATGGCGCCTCGTTCGCAACCGGGCGCGCCTGGGGAGCATCTCAGGGGACACGACGACGCACCGGGGGTTGGAATGCGTACGACTGGTATGGGGAGATCGCTGGCCGCCCTCGTGGCGCTCGTCGCGGTGAGCGGCTGCACGGCTCAGGCCGTGGACGCGCACGGGAACACACAGGGGAGCACGCGGGGGAAGACGCCGCCGTCCGCCTCGAAGACGGACCGTTCGGCCGCGCCCGGGGACGACAAGCCGGGCGGCGCATCGCCGTCCGCCGCCCCCAAGGTCCTCTGGTCCCGCGGTGACAAGGGGAACGACGTGCGGGAGGTCCAGGCCCGGCTGCACCAGGTGGCCTGGCTCATCCCGGCGCCGACGGGGACGTACGACACCCCCACGGTCGACGCGGTGAAGGGATTCCAGGGCAAGCGCGGGCTGCCGCGGACCGGCGAGCTGGACGCCGTCACCTGGCAGCGGCTGCGGGGGATGACGCACAAGCCGGCCGCATGGGAGTTGTACCCGTACGGCGGACAGCCCGCCGCGCGGCCCGACCCGCGCTGTATGACGGGCCGGGTGCTGTGCGTCAGCAAGACGAGCCGCACCCTGCGCTGGATGATCGACGGGAGGACGGTCTCGGAGATGGACGTGCGGTTCGGCTCGCAGTACACGCCGACCCGCGAAGGGGTCTTCAGCGTCTACTTCAAATCGCGCTACCACGTGTCGACGATCTACCACACGTCCATGCCGTACGCGATGTTCTTCAGCGGCGGCCAGGCGGTCCACTACTCCCCCGACTTCGCGGCCCGCGGCTACTACGGCGCCTCGCACGGCTGCGTCAACGTTCGGGACGAGGGGAAGATCGCGGCGCTGTTCGCGCAGGTCCGGGACGGGGACAAGGTCGTCGTCTACTGGTGACAGCCGGCCCGGAGGGCTGATAGGCGCGGGCGGGACCGGGGGAACGTGTCCCGCCCGCGCCGATGTGCACCAGGCCCGGGTACGGGGGGAACCCCGGCTCGGTGCAACGGCCGATGACCAGTCGGCTCACCCATTACTGCGTCGGTGCGGCCGAAAACGTCACACCCGGGCGGAAAAAAATCTGACGGCATAGGAAATCGCAGGTCAGTCCCCCTGTTCCCTTCGGGTGCGCCTTGCCGGCGTGAAAACATGGCTGCGGCGCCTGCCCGCCGACGCCGGTAGCTCGTTGGGACGTTGAGCCCGTAGGTCAGTCTGGTGCCGGGGCCGCAGAGGGGCCACGCACTGTTGCCATCGAGCACGCCGGTCAGATTTTCGCTCCCCCGCGGCCCCCTGGGCAGGCGTCGGCCCGTACGGATCGATACCAGGGAGTTGTGCATGGCGGACACCGACGACGGTGGCGTCGAGGAGATCGAGCAGGCCGAGGAGCTCGTGGCCCGTGTCGCGGCGATCGATATCGCCAAGGCGTCGGGCATGGTCTGTGTGCGGGTGCCGCACGAGGACAAGCCCGGCAAGCGCGTGCAGCGGGTCTTCAACACCGTCGCGACCAGCGGCGCGATCCTGGACCTGGCCGACCACCTGGTCTGCCAGGGCGTCACCCGGGTGGTGATGGAGGCGACGTCGACCTACTGGAAGCCGTACTTCTTTCTGCTGGAATCGCGTGGTCTGGAGTGCTGGCTGGTCAACGCCCGTGACGTCAAGAACGTCCCGGGCCGGCCCAAAACCGACCGCCTGGACGCGGTCTGGCTGGCCAAGCTCACCGAACGCGGCATGCTCCGGCCCTCGTTCGTACCCCCGAAGCCGGTCCGTGAACTGCGCGATCTGACCCGGGCCCGGGCCGTCATGACCCACGAGCGCACCCGCCACAAGCAGCGCACCGAGAAACTCCTCGAGGACGCCCAGATCAAGCTGTCCACCGTGATCGCCGACATCTTCGGCGTCTCCGGCCGGGCCATGCTGGAGGCACTGATCGCGGGCGAACGCAGCCCCAAGGCGTTGGCGGACCTGGCCCACGGCACCATCAAGGCCAGCCACAGCACCCTGGCCGAGGCCCTGACCGGCCGGTTCGAAGAACACCACGCCTTCATGTGCCGGATGCTGCTGGACACCGTCGACTACCTCACCGTGCAGATCGACAAGCTCACCGCCCGGATCACCCTGCGTCTGGCCGAGCTGTCCACCACCGAGGACGACGAAGGCCCCGGACAGGGCACCCTCATACCGATCACCGACACCGAACGCCTCGACGAGATCCCCGGCGTCGGCCCCAGCACCGCGCAGGTCATCCTCGCCGAGACCGGCCTGGACATGACGGTCTTCCCCACCGCCGGCCATCTCGTGTCCTGGGCGAAACTCTCCCCACGCACCCTCCAGTCCGGAAACAAGAACACCTCCGGCCCCACCGGCAAAGGCAACCCCTGGCTCCGCGGCGCCCTCGGCGAAGCAGCAATCTCCGCCGCCCGCACCGACACCTTCCTCGGCGCCCGCTACCGCCGCATCGTCAAACGCCGCGGCCACATGAAAGCCCTGGTCGCCGTCGCCCGCTCCATCCTGGTCGCCGTCTGGCACCTCATGAACGACCCGACCGCCCGCTACCGAGACCTCGGCCCCGACTTCCACACCCGCAACCTCGACCCGGCCCGCAAGAGCCGCGACCTCGTCCGCCAGCTCAAGGCCCTCGGCCACGACGTCACCCTCACCCCGGCAGCCGCCTGACATCCCACGACCCCACCGCCCCACACCAGCCCCCGACCGTCACCATCGAGGGGCTATCTCGCCATCCCCATCTGACCGTTGAGTTTTCCGGTCAGAGCGGTATGGGAGGGGTTCTGGGAGCCGGTTTGGCTCAGAACGCACCCAGGCCGGATGGCCGAAAGCTCTCTCAGAGGGCCGTCAGCAGCGGCAGCGCGCGGTACGTCGAGCCGGCGTCCGGCGTCGGAGCGGTCGAGGACGGCGAACCGTGCGGCCGCAGCGGCGCGAGGACCGCGTGCGGTGACGGGGCGAGGATCCCGTTGCCGCCGTGGTGGCCATCCTTGCCGCCCGTGCCTGTGTGGCCGTCGCCGTCACCGCCGTTGTCCCCGCCACCGGACCCGGTGCCCGAGCCGCCCCCGAGCGCCTGGCCGGAGCCGGAGTCCGAGCCCTTGTCACCCTGCTGGTCCTGGCCGCCCCGGTCGTCGCGCGCGGCGGCGCCCGTCTGGTCCAGGACGCCCTTGCAGTACTTCTTCACGCGCCTGCCGCCGCCCGCCGCGTCCGCCAGGACACGTCTGCGGCCGGACTCCAGGTTCTTGCCGCCCAGCACGTCACGGCAGTACGCACGCGTTTTGGCCCACCACTCGCGGGAGCGGGCCGGCCGGCCCGCGTCGGAGGAGCTGGGCTGTCCGCTCGGCGCGCCGGAACCCTGGGCCTCGTCGTCGCCGGAGCCGGCACCGGCCGGCGCGCTCGTGGTGGCGCCCGGGATCGGCGCCTCGGAACCGTAGGCCTTCGACGCTCCCGGCGACGGTGACAGGAGCGGCTGCCGCGGTGTCTGCGCCGCGGAAATCGTCGCCGCCGGATTCGGCGAGTCGTCACGGAACGGAGTCGGCAGCACTCCGGTTCCGGCCGCGACGGCGACCCCGCCGATCATCCCGGCGGCCAGCGCGGCAGCGATCCCCAGACGCACCGGACGGCCCCAACGGGTCCCTCGGCGGCCCGGCGCTGGACGGCCCAGCCGGACGAGCCCCGCGTCGGCGGAGTGCGCCGCGGCCCCGGGCGCCCCCGGCGGCCGAGCTGGGCCACCTCGCCGTCACGGCCCGCGCGCGCCTGCCGGAACGCGGCCAACGCGGCCGCCTCGCCGCGGAGTTCGGCACTGCTCGGCGCGGGCTCGGGAGCCAGCGCGCCGAGCGCGCCGAGCGCGTCGGCGAGCCGCTTGGCCCGGCCCTGGGTGTCGGCGTCGACGGCTTCCAGCGGCTCACCACGCAGCAGACGCTCCGCGGCGTCACGGTCCAGCCACTTGTCCTGCTCGTCGGCCATCACATGTCCTTCTGCGTCCGCGAACGCGTATGCGTCACACCCGCGGACGTCACCGCGCGTGTGCGCGACTCTCGTTGTGGGGGAACGGCGCCGAGGCCGCCGGCGGATTCCGGATCCGCGCCGAGCAGCTCCGCGAGCCGCTTGAGACCGCGGTGCGCCGCGGTGCGGACGGCTCCGGGGCGCTTGCCGAGCGTCTCGGCCGCGGTCTTGGCGTCGAGGCCGACGACCACGCGCAGCACGACGGCCTCCGCCTGGTCCTGAGGGAGCTGGGCGATCAGCGAGAGGGTGCTGTCGGTGGCCAGCGCCTCGATCGCCTCGCCCGCGGTGTCGGAATCGCCGGCCTTGCCGGTCAGCTCGGTCTCGTCACCGCCGATCGCGGGGCGGCGCCCGCGCATGCGTATGTGGTCGAGGGCGCGATTGCGGGCGATCCGGGCCGCCCAGCCACGGAAGCGGTCCGCGTCTCCGCTGAACCTCTCCAGGTCACGGGCGATCTGCAGCCAGGCCTCGGACGTGACGTCCTCCGCGTCCGGGTCGCCGACCAGCGTCCGTACGTATCCGAGCAGCCGTGGGTGCACCGAGCGGTACACAGTCCGGAACGCGGTCTCGTCCCCGTCCTGTGCCGCAAGCACCGCGGCGGTCAGCTCCGCGTCGTCCCCCAGCACCCGCGCGCCCCTCTTTGCGCCTGAACCGGCGCCGCTCTCGCGGACCGGGTTGCTCGCCGTTGTGGTTCCTCAATTGGTGGTTGCGGTCTAAGGCCCCTCATGGGTGCGGTGGTCCGTACCTCCGCGCCCCGGCGCGAATGGCACGTTACGGCCTGAAACCACTCCCCGTCCATGTTGGTACAGCATGCAACTAACTCGTGACACAGCGAGGTGTGACAGAAAACGCAGCCGCGGCGCTGTAGAGAGTACGGGTCGCCGCGCGGCCCGTGCCGCGCGACGGTCGGGGCCTCTCCTGTGGGGGGTGGCGGCCCCGGCCGTTGCCATCGGCGAGGACGGAAGGGCGTGCGTCGGACACACCGACGGACACTCGGGCCCACCGTTTCCCGGCTTCCCCGCTGTGTCCACTGCACGTCCCGGCCTTGGCTACTGCTTGCCCTTGGACTTGGTCGGCTTCGGCGTCGCCGCGGCTGTCGCGGCCGGGCTCGGCGTGCCGTCCGACTTCTTCGCCTTCGCGGACCCGGTGTCGTCACTCAACTGCTCTGCGCAGTACGCCGCGACCTTGTCCTCGCCGCCCGCGGCCGTGACGAGCCGCTGCCAGGCCGCCGAGTTCAGGGCGTTGCCCCGGCCCTTGACCGACGCGTACGCACGGCAGTGGGCCTCGGTGTCCTGTGCCTGCGTCGGGTGGCCGGAGGGATCGGCCTGCGCGGAGGTGCCGGGAGCGGACGAGTCGGGAACCCCGGGGGCGTCCGGCTGCGCGGACCGGGAGGCGGACCGGTCCGGGGCGCTGCTCGTCGGCCGGTTCCCGGCCCCGCCCCGGTCCTCGTTGTCGTTGTCCGACGACGACGAACCGATGGCCGCGACGGCGACACCGCCCAGGGTCACGCTCGCCAGCAACACGGCGAACGTGGCCTTCAGCGAACGTCTCACGCGCCGCTGCTCGCGCGGTCGCCAGTCGTCCCGCCGCCGGGTACGCGCGGCGTGCGCGCCGTTGTCCCGTGCGACACGGAATGCGGCGACGGCCTGCGCCTCCGCCTCGGCGTCGTCCGGACGGCCGCGCACGGCGGCGGCGAGCAGCACTTCCAGGGAAGGTACTTCCGAAGCGGGCGTCCGGGGAGCCGCCGCGCGCGGAACCTTCACGGCGGGCTCTTCGCTCGGGGAACTCGACGGGTGCGCGACCCGACGGTCGGGGGTTCCGCCGTCGCCGTGTCGTTCACCCATGTCCGGTTCCGTTTCCCTCTTCGCCCGAAGGCGTCCTGCCGCGCGGCGAGTTCTCGCCGTTCATCCCGACTCCCCCCAGCGTCCGGGGGCGCTCATCCGTCACACTCTTGGCGCCGAGCTGCCGAGCGAGCCTCTTCAGGCCCCGGTGGGCGGCGGTGCGCACCGCGCCGGGGCTCTTGCCCAGCACCCGCGCCGCCGCAGGCCCGTCGAGGCCGACCACGACCCGCAGCAGCACGGCCTCGGCCTGGTCCCGTGGCAGCCGCGAGACCAGCTCGAAAGCGTATTCCGTCGAAAGGGTCTCCAACGCCTCGTCGTGCGTACTGTGCGTGCTGGGCAGCTCCAGTACGTCCTGTTCGAGCGCCGTGCCACGGGGCCGTACCTTCAGCCGCCGCAAGTGGTCCAGCGCCCGATGCCGGGCGATGGTCGCGGTCCAGCCGCGAAACCCGGCACCGTCCCCGCGGAACCGGCCGAGGTCCCGTGAGATCTCCAGCCACGCGTCGGACGCCACGTCCTCCGCGTCGTCACCGACGATCCCTCGGAGGTACCCGAGCAGTCCGGGCTGCACGAACCGGTACGCGACCGCGAAGGCGGCCTCGTCCCCGTTCTGCGCCCGCGCGACGGCCTCGCCGAGCTCCCCGTCGTACGCCTGCACGCGGCGGGATTCCCCTCCCTGGCCCAACACTGTCCCCGTTTGTGCGAGTTCATCCCGATTCACGCTGTCCGACGCGACTGGCTACACTCGAACGCCTCCGTGGCCATCAGCGTCAGGCCGCACAGAAATGTCACAGCCCATCAGGCGCGCCGACCGCCTCGCACGCCCCTTTCACACCTCACGCGCTCGCGGTCGCCCTTCACGCCCTTCTCAAGCGGAGCGCCCTCCGAAGGCCACCTGCCGGTCCGCCTCTCGGGCCACACGCCCATGCAGCTGCAAATACAGGATCCGGACGGACTCCCGCTCCCCCGCCTCGAAACGTTTCACGACCTTGCCCAGCGGGTTCCACACGCGCCCGTCCGGCATCCGTACGCCGACGGGCTGGCCGAACAACTCCCGCTGGTCGGCGCAGAATTCGATCCATCGCGCCCCGGCGCGCCGTACGAGCACCTCGCCGGTGTAGGCGCCGAGCCCGAACAGCACGTGCGTTACGTCGGCGCGCTCGGACTTCCCCTTCCGCAGCCCGTCGACGATGAAGTCGACGACCCGCAGGCTGTTCACGGAGTAGTCCAGCGGCAGCCGGTTCCGCGCTGTCACCTGCCGCACGAACTGTGCCGCGTGCCGCCGCATCCACACCTCGGCCGGCGTCCGCTCCTCCATGACTCCCCGCCCCTCGTCCCCATGACCCCGTACATCCGGGGCACACGCCCGGGGCGTGGTCACGTCCCGGTCCACCAGACCCAGCGGGACGAGGACGCCGAACATCACGTGTGACGCACGTGACGAACGCCACGGGGCGGGGCTCTCGGTTTCGTACAACCATTCGCTTCACTCAAGCGTCATGAGGCGCTTCACGCGTCGCGGGGCGCTCAGGAACCATCTCGGCCGTACCGGCCGGACTGTGACGCGGTCATCCCGCCGATCAACCGATGGCGATCCGCGGATGCGCGCCCGGCTTGATCCAGCCCGTGATCCGGTCCATCGTCGCGCGCGGCACGGAGACGCATCCGGCCGTCGCTCCCTGCCCGTTGACGTGCAGGAAGATCCCGGCGCCGCGACCGGGCGTCGCCGGCCAGCGGTTGAAGTTGATGACGAGCGCCTTGGCGTACTGGGTCGGGTAGTTGATGAGGTGCTCGCTGCCCCGGTCGCCGGTCTCGGTGAGCGGGAAATCGGCGCCCTCCGCGGTGTGCATCGAGTTGTAGTACTTCGACTCCGGGTCCTCCACCCACCAGTGGCTGGAGTCGACCCGCGTGTACGGCATGCCCGCTTGCCCCTGCTCGCCGCGATCCGCAGCGCGTCTGCCAGAGCCGCGACAAGCTGTACGCCCGCGAAGCGCAACTCCCCTCTCCCTGTGGCCTTCGGCGAGGCGAGCAGCGACCTGGCCCCGGTCAGGACGACCTCCGCCGAATCGAGCAGATCCGCCTCAGGTTCGTCGGCCGGGTGGGACAGGCGGCTGTCCGGATCATCCGTGCTCGGGTAGCACGGGGCGCCGCTGACGATCACTCTCAGCGAGAAGGGTGGGCGGGCCGACTGTCAGCTCGCGGTGCGCGGCAAGCACGTCCAGACCGCCACCGCCTTCGGAAGGTTCGGGCGGGCCACCTGCCAGGCCGAACTGCCCTCACCCGAGCCGTCGGACGCCTCCGCGACGGGACAGCGGGGCAGCTGATGAGGAGTTCCGCAGGGCGGGGCGCGGTTCGCGACGCGCTCGCCGCCGCCGTCGCCCTCAGCGCGGTCGCCCTGTCCACGCGCACCGAGACGACCGCCGTACGCACCGAGTCCCGCTGCGCACCGTGACCGTGACCGTGCCCTTGCACCACCGCACAATGCGGCTCGGCCGTTACGCGTTCACGGGCGTCACCCGGCGCTTTCCACGGGCTCCGGCACAGGAGCCGCCCGTTGCTGCGGGCTCGGCATCCGGTCCGCGTCCACCACGATCCCGGCGATCAGCGCGGCCAGCAACAGCGCTCCCATCGCCCACCAGGTGGCCACGTTGAAGCCGTGCACGGCGGCCCGGGAGGCGAGGGCGCGACGGTCGACGCCGGGGCCCGCGTGCGCGGTCGCGTACCGGGTCGTCACGCTCGCGGCGATCGTGTTGAGCAGCGCCGTACCGATCGAACCGCCGACCTGCTGGGCGGTGTTGAAGGTGGCGGAGGCCGCGCCCGCGTCCTGGGGCGCGACGCTCGCCGTGGCCAGCGAGATGGAGGTCATCATCGCCGTGCCCATGCCGAGGCCGAGCATCAGCATGCCGGGCAGGATGTGCGAGGCGTACGCGGGTGCCACCCCGACCTGCGCGATGATCGCCATCGCGCCGGCGGCCAGCAGCAGCCCGGGGACGATGAGGGCGCGCGGCGGGACCCGGTTCAGGAGGCGGGCCGCGACCTGCGTGGAGCCGGTGATCATGCCGACGGTGATGGGGAGATAGGCGAGCCCGGTCTTCATCGGCGAGTACCCGAGCACGCGCTGCATGTAGTAGGTGAGAAAGAGGAAGACCCCGAACATCCCGATGGTCACGAAGAGGATGGTGAGGAACGCCCCGACCCGCTGCCGGTCCCTGACCACCGACATCGGCAGCAGCGGCACCCGGGCGCGGGTCTGCCAGAACCCGAACGCGGCGAGCAGCACGACCCCGGCGGCCAGCAGTCCGAGGACCAGTCCGTCGCCCCAGCTCCTCGACTCCGCCTCGGAGAAGCCGTAGACCAGCGAGAGCATTCCGGCGGATCCGAGCACCGCGCCCGGCACGTCGAGGCGGGCGTCCTCGTAGCGGCCGCCGCCGCTCAGCACCGCCAGGGCGCCCGCGAACGCGACCAGGGCGATGGGGACGTTGACGTACAGGCACCAGCGCCAGTCCAGGTACTGGGTGAGGAAGCCGCCCGCGAGCAGTCCGAACGCCGCGCCCGCGCCGACGATCGCGCCGAACACACCGAAGGCCTTGCCGCGTTCCCCGGGGTCGCTGAACGTGGTCGTGAGCAGTGACAGGGCGGCGGGGGCGAGCAGCGCCGCGAACACGCCCTGCAGGGCGCGCGCCCCGAACAGCATCCCGGAGTTCACGGCCGCGCCGCCCAGCGCGGACGCGGCGGCGAAGCCCAGCAGGCCGATCATGAAGGTGAGTCGGCGCCCGGCCAGGTCGGCGATCCGGCCGCCGAGCAGCAGCAGCCCGCCGAAGGCGAGGGTGTACGCGGTGATGACCCACTGCCGGTTGCCGTCCGACATGTGCAGGTCGGTCTGGGCGGAGGGCAGGGCGATGTTCACGATGGTCATGTCGAGGACGACCATCAACTGGGCGAGCGCGATGACGACGAGCGCCCACCAACGGCGGTTGTCGGCCACGAGGCCTCCCGAGTCCGGCGGTTGTCCTCATGTTCACTCCGGAGTCCGCCGTTTGGGAACGGCCGCGTACCTTAAGAACGGGCAATCTCGCCGCCCTTCGGCGCGCCGCCGCCGGACCGGCCCTACCCCACGGCCTCGCGGCACAACAGCCGCAGCGAGCCGTCGCCCTCGTAGCAGCGGCGGGCCTCGTCGACGGGGTCCCACAGGCGCCCGTCGGGGGTGCGCAGCCAGTGCTCGCCACCCGTCTCCCACCATTCCGCGCCGGCGCACCGGACGATGACCTCACCGGCGTACGCGCCGAATCCGCGCAGCACGGTGTGGACGGCGGCGTACGGCGCCCCCTCCCGGCGTATCTCCTCGATCAGCCGGTCGACGCGCCACAGGCTCTGCGCCGAGTAGTCCAGGCGCAGCCGGGCGCCCTCGCGCATCGTCGCGACGGTGTCCGCGGCCCAGCGCACGGGCTTGTTCGCGGCGGAGGGCCTGGTCGCCCGGGTCGGGTTCGCACTCGTTGCGTTCACACTCGGAAGAGCGTCTTCCGGGCGGGATTCGTCACGCGTTCCGGACGCCTTCGCGACACCGGCCCAGGACCCCCGTCTCCGGCCCCAGGACAGTCACAAGAACCCCTCAGAGGAACAGGTTTACGACCGGCCGCGCGCCCGGCGCGACACCACCGCGCGCAGGACGCGCCGCCCCTCCGTCGACACCTCCAGGGCCGGGCGCAGTCCGCCCGCGCCGCGGCCCGCGAGCAGTTCCAGGACAGCGACCTGACGGCGCAGTTCGGCCGCGACGAGGGGACCGTCGCCGTCGGCGGCGACATCGAGGAGCCGGTGGATCTGCAGGGCCGCCACCGAACAGGCGTCGGCCCAGGGGCGCAGGGCGGACGTACAGGGGTCGTCGGGAGCGGCGGCGAGCATACGGCGGGCGAGTACGGCGGCCTGGTCCTCGTCACCCGCCGCGACCTCGGGGCCGGGCTCGGCGGAGTCCAGTTCCGCCCGCGCCTCGGCCAGCCGTTCGGCCCAGGCACCGCCGCCCGCGCCGCCGTCCGCGAGGCTCGACCAGAGCGGACGCAGGACCTCGTCGTCGCCGCCCAGCAGGGGCACGCACCGATCCAAACAAGCCAGTCCGCTCGCCGCCAGACCACGCTCGTCGGCCTGAGCGATCAGGTCCACCAGGCTCATCACGCCTCCCTCGACAGCGCGCTCCCGCTTACGGAGCACGCACTTTCCCTTACTGCGTGCTCCGGAGCGGGAGTGTCACAGGGGCACCACCCCGAGCCGGTCGAGGAACCGGAAGAATAGGTTTTCGGCCAAGGGATCGGCGTCCGCGGTCAGCACGGCGAGCAGGGGCTCGGCGACCACCGTGTGCCCGGCCTCCGCAGCCCAGGCGACGGCCCGTGCGGCGGCGTCGGAGGGCTCCAGGAAGTAGTCGTCGACGGTGAGCCCCTCCTCGCTCTGCCCGAGGTGCGCGGCCATCGCCGTCCGCGCCAGACAGGTCGTCCACGCGCCGCTCCCCGGCCCGGCGGCCTCGACGACCACGCAGTCGCTGTCCATGACGTACCCGAAGAGCGCGGGCGATCCGGTCTCCCGGGCGAGCGTGTTCATGCTTCCGACGTCGCCGTCACCGCTCGGGTACTCCCACACCTGCCAGCCGTCGGGCGCCGTGGTCCGCAGCACCATCCCGTGCGCTCCGCCCAGCGCGTCCAGCTCGGCGAGCGGCCGCTCGCTTCTGCCCACGACGTAGTAGCCCCAGTAGCCCATGCCGGTTTCCCCCCAGTGGTGTTTCGGTTCGGCCGCGCCGAATACACCACAGGGGTAAGGAAGTTGGCCAGGGAATCGGCCGAACCGGCGCGCCGCCTGCCTCCAACGGCCCGACGCCGGCTGTCAGCCGTGGTCCCTGACGGGCGCCGGGACCGGCTCACCGGGCGGGCCCGGGCCGCGCAGGGCCTTCTCGTTCTGCATCCGGGTCAGCCGCAGGACGACGAGGACGGCGAGGACGGCGGCCACGAGGCCGGTGACTTCCGCGAACAACACGTCGCTCGCGGCGACGTAGAGCTCCACGACAGTCTCGGCCTCGCGGTAGCTGACGAACCCGGCCCGGCCGACGACCAGCGTGATGATCCACATCGCCCACCAGGCGTTGACGAGCCCATGCGAGGTGCGGGAGCCGGCGGGGCAGCTCGCGTCCCAGGTGTTCAGCATGATCCGGCGCGGGAACCAGAGGTTCACCAGCGGCACGAACCAGCCCCAGCCCGTCCAGGCGCGCCCCATTTCCTGCCCGAACGGGTCGAACACCTCGGCGTTGATCCGCACCCGGTAGAACCAGACGAGGTAGACGACGACCGTGGCGGCCAGGGAGACCAGTTGCACGACGCCGACCGCGGCCATGACCGAGTCCGCGTGAACCGCGTCCCGCTGGAGCGCCTCGCCGACCCCGCCGTCCAGGATGGTGCCCGTGACGTCGTACACCCTGACGCCCGCCCAGATCGCGAAGAGATCCACGGCGACGACCACGCCGAGCAGCACCGCGACCGCTCGCCCGAGGCCGACCGGCGAGGCCGGCCAGGCATTCCCGTGCGGCGGGGGCAGAGTGCCCACCGGCATGGGTGCGGGGGCGGGTGCGGGCGCCTCGGCGCACACGGAACACAGCCCGCCGGGCATCGACGCGGCGAATTGCCGGCAGCGCTGACAGATCAAAGGAACCCCCGGATCACCTGCACAAGAAACCGGGCGCGCCCCCTCCCCAGGAGCACACCCGCCACACACGTACGTGGAGCACGCGGAACATACGGTTCACCGCACCCGTACGTCCAGTCGATTCGGGTTCGACCCGGACGGCTCAACCCAGCCGGTTCGCCAGGCTCTTGAAGTCCGTCCAGGACAGCGTGGGCCGGCCCGGATCCCACAGCTTCTGGATCGTGGCGCGCAGCGGCATCCTGATCCCCGCCGCCACCTGGTCCTGGGTCTGCGCGTTCGCGAGGTCGGACCAGACGGCGAAGCTCCCGCCGAGGATCTGGCCGTCGTACTTCGCGGGGACCGGGGTGGTGCCGCGCAGGACGAGCGGGGTCCACTGCTCGTAGATGCGCTGCCCGGTCGGGTAGACGAAGGTCTGCGGCTCACCGAGGACGTAGTAGAGGTACTCGTCGTTGTAGTTGATGAGCTCCCGGCCCGCGCTCAGGTACTCGACGGGGGGGCGCGCGCCGAGCTCCTTGCCGGTCCAGTACGCGACCTCCAGGCTCTTGTCCGCCTGGACCGTGCCGCCGCGGAAGAACCCGTCGTTCCAGGCCCGCAGGGTCCGGTCGTGTCCGCGCATCACCTGGGCGCGGTCGTTGAGCCAGCCGGTGGTGAGGTCCGCGACGGTGGCGCTGGGGCCGTAGGCCTGCTTGGCGGCGGCGGCCAGCTGCGGGAAGGAGGTCGACGGGCTGGCCACGGTCAGCGCCTGGTACTCGTCGCCGCCGAGGTGCCAGTACGGGCCGGGGAAGAGACCGGCGTACTCGTTCAACAGGTCGTCGACGATGGCCGCCGCGGCGGGTTTGGAGATGTCGACGGTGCCGCGCGGGGCGGTTCCCGAGGCGCTGCGCAGCTGGAGGTCGGGGTGGGCGGCGATCACGGCGCCGAGGTGGCCCGGCGAGTCGATCTCGGGGACGACGTGGATATGGCGGCTCTCCGCGAGGGCGACGATGTTGCGGACGTCCGTCTTGCTGAGGTGGTCCTTCGACACGATCTCCGGGTGCGTGTCCGACTGGATGCGGAAGCCCTGGTCGTCGGAGAAGTGCAGACCCAGCTCGTTGTACTTCAGATCGCCCAGTTCCCGGATCCGGTCCTCTATCCAGGCCGCGGAGTAGGGCTTGCGCGCGATGTCGATCATGAACCCGCGGCGCGGCTTGGCGGGCTGGTCGCGCACGACGCCTTCGGGCGCCGTACCGCCGCCGTGCACCTCCTGCTTGAGGGTGCGGGTGCCGTAGAAGACGCCCGCCTCGCCGGGCGCGGAGATGGTGACCCGGCGGTTCTTGACGGTCAGTGTGTACGACTCCGGGTCGGCGTTCGTGGTGTTCAGACCGAGTTCGACATCCCCGTCCTTGGGCGCCGTCTGTCCGGCGTACGACAGTTTCAGCTCGCCGGCGAGCAGCTTCCCCTCGTCGGCGAGGCCCGCGTCGTCGACGACCACGCGGGCTCCCGCGGCGGGACGCCAGCCGGGGCCACGCGCCGGGGTGTGCTCACGTACGGCGGGGATGGTGCGAGGGGTCTGGGAGAGGGGGTACGTCCGGGTCGGCGTGGGGGACGGTGCGGCCCCGGTCCGGCCCGGGGTGACGCTCGCCCCGGTCGGCGTGCCCGCGTCGGCGGACGGCCACAGCGCGACGGTCGCCACCACGGCACCCGTCACCGCCGCCACGCCGACCGCTATGAGTACCGGCCGCTTCCCGTCCCGCACCGGCGCCCGTCGTCGCCTGCCCGTGCTCACCGCACCACGCCCTTCGCTCGGGTAATCGAGGCCCACGCCCTGACGTACGCATCGAGTGCCTCGTACACCTCACGTCGTACACCCCCGGATGTTCCACGGTCCCCCTCTCCACGTCACCCGTCCACCGCAGGTTCCGAAACTCTCCCGTCCGGGTGAAATTCGGGCATCCGTCGGGCAGGTCCCGTCAATCGTCGATAATGTGGCGGCACAACTCTCACTTCTTCCCCCGCCTCACCACACGTGACGTTCACAGGACGTCACGGCATCCCGTCGACATCCCACCGCCGAGGACCCACGCTGCCTTCGCACCGTCTTCCACGCCTCCCCGGCCAGGTCGCCCTACCCGAGCAGAAGAGCGTGCCGTCGTCCCCGGCGCGCCTGGAGCCGTTTAACTCCGCGCCCGCCGACTCCGCCGTGCGCGCGCTCCTGACCTGCTGCCACAGCCTGCGCTGGGCCCACCGGCTGGCCGACCACCGGCCCTATCCTGACCTGGACGCCCTCCTCGCCGCGGCCGACGAGGCGGTGTACGACCTCACCCCGGCCGACCTCGCCGAGGCCCTCGCCGGCGAGTCCCTCACGCCGCTCCCGGACGGCGCGTACTCCGCCGCCCACACGGCCCTGAGCGCGGCTCACGCGGCCTACGAAAGCCGGTTCGGACACGTGTTCGTCATCTGCGTGGACGACTCCTCCCCGGACGAGGCCCTGGACCAGGTGCTCGCCGGAATCCGGTCACGACTGACGCACGATCCCGAAGAGGAACGGCTCATCACGTCGGAGGAGCTGCGCCGCCTGGCCAGGGGCCGCCTGACACGCCTTCTCGGGGAACCGGGTCCCCGACCCGCCCGGAATAGCCCGAACGTGCCTGATTGATTGCCAGTTTGATCACATAGATAGGGCCGCTGTAAACGTTCCGACAACTCGTCGCTACGATGGCCAGGGCCGGTGGACCGTACCCGGCCGGGCCGACCGACACAGAAGCCGGCAGGCCCCAATCCCCGCTCCCGGAGGGTTCTTCCGTGCCGGCTGGAACGCTGTACCGCGGCCGGGAAGGAATGTGGTCCTGGGTGGCTCATCGAGTCACCGGCGTCCTCATCTTCTTCTTCCTGTTCGTACACGTGCTGGACACCGCTCTCGTCCGTGTCTCCCCCGAGGACTACGACAAGGTCGTGTCCACGTACAAGACGCCGATCGTCGCGCTACTGGAGTACGGCCTCGTCGCCGCCATCCTCTTCCACGCGCTCAACGGCCTGCGTGTCATCGCCGTCGACTTCTGGTCGAAGGGCCCGCGCTACCAGAAGCAGATGCTCTGGTCCGTCGTCGGTATCTGGGTCGTGCTGATGGCCGGGGCCCTGTACCCGGTCCTCGGTCACGCATTCCGCGAAGTCTTCGGGAGCTGACGCAGATGTCCACTACTGAGACCGCCGCTTCCGGTATCGGCCCCGTCGAGGGCGCGGGAGAGTTCTCCGCGTACAGCGTCGACAACCCGGCGCCGCTCATCGAGGCCCCGCGCAAGCGCACCAAGAAGACCCCGAAGTCCACCCGCGGCAACTTCGAGATGTACGGCTGGCTCTTCATGCGCCTGTCCGGCATCGTCCTGGTCGTCCTGGTCATCGGCCACCTGCTCATCCAGCTCGTCCTCGACGGCGGTGTCTCCAAGGTCGGCTTCGCGTTCGTCGCGGGTCGCTGGGCGTCCCCGTGGTGGCAGGCCTGGGACCTCGCGATGCTGTGGCTCGCGATGCTGCACGGCGCGAACGGGCTGCGCACGGTCATCAACGACTACGCGGAGCGCGCGAACACCCGCCTGTGGCTCAAGGGCCTGCTCTACACCGCCACGGTGTTCACCATCCTGCTGGGCACGCTGGTGATCTTCACCTTCGACCCGAACATCCGCTAGGCACGGGGCTGAGGTAACCGACTCATGCAGATCCACAAGTACGACACCGTCATCGTGGGCGCCGGCGGCGCCGGCATGCGCGCCGCCATCGAGGCGACGAAGCGCAGCCGCACCGCCGTGCTGACGAAGCTCTACCCCACCCGCTCCCACACGGGCGCGGCGCAGGGCGGCATGGCCGCCGCGCTGGCCAACGTGGAGGAGGACAACTGGGAGTGGCACACCTTCGACACGGTCAAGGGCGGTGACTACCTGGTCGACCAGGACGCCGCCGAGATCCTGGCGAAGGAGGCCATCGACTCGGTCCTCGACCTGGAGAAGATGGGCCTTCCCTTCAACCGGACGCCCGAGGGCAGGATCGACCAGCGCCGCTTCGGTGGTCACTCCCGCAACCACGGCGAGGCCCCGGTCCGCCGGTCCTGCTACGCCGCGGACCGCACCGGCCACATGATCCTCCAGACGCTGTACCAGAACTGCGTCAAGGAGGGCGTGGAGTTCTTCAACGAGTTCTACGTCCTCGACCAGCTGATCACCGAGGTCGACGGCGTCAAGCGGTCCGCCGGTGTGGTCGCCTACGAGCTGGCGACCGGCGAGATCCACGTCTTCCAGGCGAAGTCCGTGATCTACGCGTCCGGCGGCACCGGCAAGTTCTTCAAGGTGACGTCCAACGCGCACACCCTGACGGGTGACGGCCAGGCGGCCGTCTACCGCCGTGGGCTGCCGCTGGAGGACATGGAGTTCTTCCAGTTCCACCCGACCGGCATCTGGCGCATGGGCATCCTGCTGACGGAGGGCGCCCGCGGTGAGGGCGGCATCCTCCGCAACAAGGACGGCGAGCGCTTCATGGAGAAGTACGCGCCGGTCATGAAGGACCTCGCGTCCCGTGACGTCGTCTCGCGCTCCATCTACACGGAGATCCGTGAGGGCCGCGGCTGCGGTCCCGAGGGCGACCACGTCTACCTCGACCTCACGCACCTCCCGCCGGAGCAGCTCGACGCCAAGCTCCCGGACATCACGGAGTTCGCGCGCACCTACCTCGGCATCGAGCCCTACACGGACCCGATCCCGATCCAGCCCACCGCGCACTACGCCATGGGCGGCATCCCGACGAACGTCCAGGGCGAGGTGCTCAGCGACAACACGACCGTCGTCCCGGGCCTGTACGCCGCCGGTGAGGTCGCCTGTGTGTCCGTGCACGGCGCCAACCGCCTCGGCACCAACTCGCTCCTGGACATCAACGTGTTCGGGCGCCGCGCCGGCATCGCCGCCGCCGAGTACTCCGCGAAGGCCGACTACGTCGAGCTGCCCGAGAACCCGGCCTCCCAGGTCGTCTCGCAGGTCGAGCACCTGCGCAACTCCACGGGCACGGAGCGGGTCGCCGCGCTGCGCCTGGAGCTGCAGGAGTGCATGGACGCCAACGTGATGGTGTTCCGCACGGAGCAGACGATCAAGACGGCGGTCGAGAAGATCGCCGAGCTGCGCGAGCGCTACCGGAACGTCTCGATCCAGGACAAGGGCAAGCGGTTCAACACGGACCTGCTCGAGGCCATCGAGCTGGGCAACCTGCTCGACCTGGCCGAGGTCATGGCCGTCTCCGCGCTCGCCCGCAAGGAGTCCCGCGGCGGTCACTACCGCGAGGACTACCCGAACCGAGACGACGTCAACTTCATGCGCCACACCATGGCGTACCGCGAGGTCGGCGACGACGGCACCGAGTCCATCCGTCTCGACTACAAGCCGGTCGTCCAGACCCGCTACCAGCCGATGGAGCGTAAGTACTGATGGCTACCCCGACCCTCGACAAGGCGGACAGCGCCGGCCAGCCCGAGGCGGGCTTCGCCGACTCGCCGTACATCACCGCCACCTTCCGCATCCGCCGCTTCAACCCCGAGGTCTCGGCGGACGCGGTCTGGGAAGACTTCCAGCTGGAGATCGACCCTAAGGAGCGCGTCCTCGACGCCCTCCACAAGATCAAGTGGGACCAGGACGGATCCCTCACCTTCCGTCGCTCCTGCGCGCACGGCATCTGCGGCTCGGACGCCATGCGGATCAACGGCAAGAACCGCCTCGCCTGCAAGACGCTGATCAAGGACATCAACCCTGATAAGCCGATCACGATCGAGGCCATCAAGGGCCTGACGGTCCTCAAGGACCTGGTCGTCGACATGGACCCGTTCTTCCAGGCGTACCGCGACGTGATGCCCTTCCTGATCACGAAGGACACCAACGAGCCGACGCGCGAGCGACTGCAGTCCGCCGAGGACCGCGAGCGCTTCGACGACACCACGAAGTGCATCCTGTGCGCGGCGTGCACGTCGTCCTGCCCGGTCTTCTGGAACGATGGCCAGTACTTCGGCCCGGCGGCCATCGTGAACGCGCACCGCTTCATCTTCGACAGCCGTGACGAAGCGGGCGAGCAGCGCCTCGAGATCCTCAACGACAAGGACGGTGTGTGGCGTTGCCGCACGACGTTCAACTGCACGGACGCCTGCCCGCGCGGTATCGAGGTCACGAAGGCGATCCAGGAAGTGAAGCGCGCACTGATCACCCGCCGCTTCTGACCTTCCGGCCGGCCTTCCGGTCGTACGGCGCCGTGGGCCCCGTTCCCCTTGTGGGAGCGGGGCCCACAGTCGTTGGCGAACCGTGGCCCGCACGGTCGCGCACAACCTGGTGGCGTATCCGATCGTCTTCCCGACCGCGGTCCTGTACTTCGCCGCGGGCTACTGGAAGATCACCGTGAAGATACGGCAGGACGGCTTCGCATGTACTACATCACGGGACTGATGGGCTTCGGGCTGATGATCGGCGCGGACCGCAGCTGTCTGCGGGACGAGGACTACCGGTTCCTCAGAAAGCGTGCGGTCGGCGTCACTTCGCGCCTCGTCCAGCGGCTCCGCCCCGCCGGGACCGTCGGCGCCGAGCCCGCCAGGATCTCCGCGTTCGCCGTCCTCGCGCCTCGGGACGGGGCGGCCGATGCCTAGGCACGACAGCACCGAAGCCGCCCGCGCCCTGGAGCGCTTCCTGCTGGCCGACCCCGGACAGTGGGGCGAGCTGGCGCCGCGCGTCGTCGACGCCGTGGGCGACCGGCGGCTGCACGAAGTGGTCGGGGCGACCCTCGCCCACGTGGGAGACCTGCGCTCGGTCACGGACAGCCCGGACGGGCTGGTGGTCCAGGGAACGGCGGGGCGGACCCTGGCCTTCGCCGCCGCGGACGCCGGCGGACGGCTCACCAACCTCCGCCTCGCCCCCGGCCCCTACCGGCCGCCCCGGCTGCGCGTCCCGGCCGAGGCCCGCGTCGCCGTGGGCTGGACCCTGTGGTGCGTGCTGTTGGCCGTGTGCGTCGCGGCGTGCTGGACCGCCTCGTCGGTGGCCGGCTGGTGCGGCGACGTCCTCATCGTCGCCGCCGCGTACCTCCTCACGGAGGGGCTCCTCACGCCCGCCCGGCTGCCCTGGCGGCTGCGCCGGGCCATGGAAGCGGGCGGGCCCGTGGCGCTCGTCTCCGCCTGGCGGCTGCCCTCGCTGCCCGCTGGTCACCTCGCTACGGAGCTCGTGACCGGTCTCGTCCTGCTGGGCGGCGTCGCCGGCTACCTGGGGTGGGCGCGACGCCACCGCTGGGGGGCCGAGCTGTCGGCGCCCCTGTGCTTCCCGCTGCGCGACGGCACCTGGCTCATCGCCCAGGGCGGCGGCCCCGGCCTGAACCACCACGCGCCCCACCCCGAACAGCGCGGGGCGATCGACGTCATCGGCGTCGGCGCGCGCGGCGCCCGGCTGCGCTCCGGTGCCTCGCCGGACGCCTACCGGATCTACGGCGCGAAGCTGTACGCCCCGTGCGACGGGGACGTGGTCTCCGCCGCCGACGACTACGCGGACCAGGTCCCCGGCACCATCCGCTACGAACCCCCCTACGGCAACCACGTGTTCATCGACACCGGCAGTGAACTCGTCAAACTCGCGCATCTGCGGCCGGGCACCGTGACCGTGGCCGCCGGTGACCGGGTGTGCGCTGGCCAACTCCTCGGCGAGGTCGGCAACTCGGGCAACACCACCGAGCCCCACCTGCACCTGCACGCCGAGCGCGACGGACTCGGCCTCGACCTCCGCTTCACCGGCATCACCGGAACGCCGCACCGAGGACGCACGCTGCGTACCTGAAGGGCCCCGGCGTGCACGGCATGTGCGGCTGTCACGCGGCGCGCTCGGCCTTGCACCACCTGGGGGACCCGCGCGGTCAGCCACCGGGCTCCCGGGGCGGTCCGTACCTAATCTGATGGCATGTCAGATGATGTGTCGTACGAGCTGCTCGGTTTCGACAACGTACTGCTGCCCGTCGGGAACCTCGGCGCCGCGGTGGAGTTCTACGGGCGGGCCGGGATTCCGGTGGCCTTCCGGCTGGACGAGGCCGGGATCGCACTGCTCAAGGTGGGCAAGGAGACACCCGGGCTGCTGCTGCAGCTCGAGGAGGAACTCGGTCCGCGACCGCCGGCGTGGGCCTCGGCGCGGGTGTGGCTGGAGGTCCGGGACGCGCGGGCCACGGCCGACGCGCTGGCCTCGGCGGGCATCCAGCCGCTCGCCCCCGCCTTCCAGGTCGCCACCGGCTGGACCGTCGAGGTCGCCGATCCCTGGGGCAACGTCATCGGCTTCACGGACTACGGCAAGCGGCCCGAGTTGGGCCGCCCCCAGGCGTGACCCCTCTCACTCCGCCCTTCACCCCACCCTGACTTGAACATGTTCAAAAGCAGGTCTAGATTCCTTCTCGACAGCGTTTTGAACGCGTTCAAGAAGGGGTGGGGACATGGACCTCACGGTCGTCGCGTACGTCATCTATCTGCTGGTCAGCATCGCGCTGACCATCTGGGTGGCACGCACACTCAGCCACAACGGGCGGATCTTCCTCGCCGACGTGCTGCACGGGAACGAGAAGCTCGCCGACGCCGTCAACCACCTGCTGGTGGTGGGCTTCTACCTCGTCAACCTGGGCTTCGTCGCGCTCTATCTGAACGGCGACGACGACATCGCCAACGCCCGCGGGGTCTTCGAGGCCCTGTCGACCAAGCTCGGCGTCGTCCTGCTCGTCCTCGGGGTCATGCACCTCGGCAACGTGTACGTGCTCAACAAGATCCGGCGGCGGGGCGTCATGGAGCGGGAGCAGCTGCCGCCCGTCGCGCCGACGGACTGGGTCGCGCCGGCGGCCGGGGCGTGAGCACCATGACCGGCCTCGAGGCCGGCCCTGACCGGGACGCCGCGCGCGTCCCGGTCCTCGGGCTCACCGTCCTCTACGACGCGCGGTGCTCGCTGTGCACCTTCCTGCGCGACTGGCTGGGCAAGCAGCCCCAGCTGGTGCCGCTGCGGCTCGTGCCCGCCGGTTCCGAGCACGCCAGGTCGCTCTTCCCCGCCCTCGACCACCGCACCACCCTCGACGAGATCACCGTCGTCGGGGACGGCGGCCAGGTCTATCGCGGGGCCGCCGCCTGGGTCGTCTGCCTGTGGGCGCTGCGCGAGCACCGGCCGCTCGCCCACCGGCTGAGCACCCCGGCCGGGGCCCTGCTCGCCAAGGGCGCGATGCTCGCCGCCGCGAAGTGGCGCTCCGCGCACACCCAGCAGGGGTGGGGCGGGGGCGCGTACCGGCGGGGGGACGTCCGGAGGGGCGGCGCGCAGCGCCTCGTTGAGGGGCGGTGGTCGGGTGACGGGTGGGCGTACGAGCCGAGCGTCGGGTGGACGTACGAGCCTCCCGGCTGTGACAGCGACTCCTGTTCGACTCGTTAGGCTCTGTTTTCGTGCCAGCACCGACAGACAGCCCCGGCCCGGACGACACGAGCGCGCCCGGAAAGGCCCAGGAAAAGAACCCTGCCAAGAGCGAGCAGACCCGCGCCCTGATCCTGGAGACCGCGCTGCGGCTGTTCCAGGAGCGGGGGTACGACAAGACGACCATGCGGGCCATCGCCCAGGAGGCCGGGGTCTCCGTCGGCAACGCGTACTACTACTTCGCCGGCAAGGAGCACCTCATCCAGGGCTTCTACGACCGGATCGGCGCCGAGCACCAGGTGGCGATCCGGCCGGTCCTGGAACGCGAGAAGGATCTGGAGGCGCGGATCGCGGGCGTGTTGAAGGCGTGGCTGGACGTGGCGGAGCCGTACCACGAGTTCGCGGCGCAGTTCTTCAAGAACGCCGCCGATCCGGAGAGCCCGCTCAGCCCCTTCTCCCCCGAGTCGACGGGGCCGCGCGAGGAGGCCATCGCCATACACCGTGAGGTGCTCGCCGGGTCGAAGGCGAAGGTCCCGGAGGAACTCAGGGACGTCCTGCCCGAGCTGATGTGGCTGTCGCAGATGGGGCTCGTCCTGTACTGGGTCTTCGACCGCACAGAGGGGCGCGAACGCAGCTACCGGCTCGCCGAGCGCGGCGCCCGCCTCACCACCCGGGGCGTCTCACTGGCCCGCTTCCGGGTCCTGCGGCCACTGGTCCACGAGGTGCACGAGCTGTTCACGGACTTCCTGCCGGGGATGACGAAGATGCTGCCGGATCCGGGGCGGGGCTCCACGATCGGGTGACGCCGCCAGTACAGGACACGGGGGAGACGTCCGGCCTACGATGATGTTCTCGACACCAGCCCATGGGAGGCACGTGATGTCCGCAGCAGCTGTCGAGCGACCGCACGAGGACCGGCCGCTGATCGCCGAGGCGAACCTCATCATGGAGAGTCTTCCGGGCCGCCGCGTCGAGATCATCGGAGGCCAGATCCTCGTGAGCCCAGCACCGGACGGCCCTCACTCCGAGGCCCTGATGCTCTTCGCTGCCCCGTTCATGCAACTGGGCCTGGTGCGAGCTCTGCCGGGAATCGGCCTCTGGCTGCCCAGCGGTCCAGAGGACTACGTGATCCCCGACCTGTCGGTGGTCGACGACGACTACCGCCATCACCTGGTGGAGAACAGCTGCTACGACCCGACCTGCTTCCGCCTCGTCATGGAAGTCACCTCCACCAACTGGAAAACGGATCTGCGGGACAAGGTCGCCTCCTACGCCAGGGCCCGCATCCCCGTCTACGTCATCGTCGACCGCCAGCACCAGCGCCTCCACGTTCTCACTGATCCGGTCGCGGACCGCTACAAGGTGCATGGCATCCACACCGCCGACGAACTCGTCACGCTCCCCGAGTCCGTCGGCGGCAAGGTCACCCTCGATGTGAAAAGGATCCTCGAAGCCGGGCACCCCACGGCTAATTGACGGCGTCCACCTCCCCCTCCGTCAACTCCAGGTCGCACACCATCGGTTCGTCGGTCACGACGACATGCCGGGCGCGGGCGCCGTACGACGAGGCCGTCGCCGACAGCAGGTAGGTGCCCGGAGTCGGCACCGAGACGATGTACGAGCCGTCCGCCAGTGAGGTCACCCGGTCCAGTTGACGTCCGCCCTTGCTGAGCAGGGTGAGGACCGCCCCGTCGACCGGCGCGCCCTCCGCGTCACGGACGAAGCCGTGCACGACCGTCGGTCCTCCCGCCGAAGCCCGCGGCAGCGACTCCGCCTCCTCCGCCGGCTCCACCGCCAGGTGCGGCAACCGCTTCTCCAGACCCGCCGGCAGCCACCAGTTGGACTTGCCCAGCAGATGCATCGCGGCCGGCACCAGCGCCGTACGGAGAATGAACGCGTCGAGCGCGACCGCCGCCGCGAGGCCCACGCCCGCCATCGCCGCCCCCGAGTCACCGCTGAGGACGAAGGCGAGGAAGACGCAGACCATGATCAGGGCGGCGGAGTTGATGACACGGCTGGTCTCGGCGAGGCCGACCCGGACCGCGCGCGCGTTGTCCTTGGTGTGCACCCACTCCTCGTGCATCCGGCTCACCAGGAACACCTGGTAGTCCATCGAGAGGCCGAAGAGGAGGGAGAGCATGATGACAGGCAGGAAGGCGTTGATCGGGCCCTCCTTGCCGAGGCCCAGCAGGCTCAGCCCCCAGCCCCACTGGAAGATCGCGACGAGGACGCCGAAGGACGCGGCGGCCGCGATCAGGTTCATCAGGGCGGCGGTGAGGGGCACCACCAGGGAGCGGAAGGCGATCATCAGAAGCAGGAAGCCCAGGCCGATGATGGTGGCGATGAAGAGCGGCAGGCGGTCACCCGTGACGGTCGAGAAGTCCTTGGAGATCGCCGTCACGCCACCGACGTGCGCCTGAGCCCCCGCGTCCGGGATCACCTTGTCCCGCAGGGTGTCGATCAGCTCGTCCGTCTTCTCGGACTGCGGTGAGGTGGTCGGTACGACCTGGATCACCGTGACGCCCTGGGCGGGCGGCAGCGCCGCGACCTGGGCAACGCCCGCGGTCGAGCGGATGCCCTGCACCAGCTTGTTCGTGTCGCCGCTGGTGGAGACCACCTGGAGCGGGCCGTTGAAGCCGGGGCCGAAGCCCTCCGCGAGGAGGTCGTACGCCTTCCGGGTCGTCGTCGACGCGTCGTCGTTGCCCTGGTCGGTCGCGCCGAGCCGCAGCGACAGCACCGGGATCGCGAGGATCGCCATGACGACGAGGGCCATCGCGGCGATCGAGCGCGGGCGCTTCTGGACACTCGCCGACCAGCGTGCCGCGAAGCCACTGGCCCGCTCCGGCTCGGGACCGTCGGCGGCCAGCTTGCGCCGCTGGCGGCGGCTGAGCACCCGGGGGCCGAGGAAGCCAAGTAGCGCGGGCAGCAGCGTGACCGCCGCGAGCACGCTGAACACCACGGTGAGGGAGGTGCCGATGACCACGCCGTCCAGGAAGCGCAGGTTGGTCACGAGCATGCCGGCGAGCGCGATGCACACCGTGCCGCCCGCGAACAGCACCGCGCGGCCGGAGGTGTTGAGGGCGGTGACCGCCGACTCCTCCGGGTCCATGCCGCGCAGGATGCCGCGCCGGTGCCGGGTGACGATGAACAGCGCGTAGTCGATGCCGACGCCGAGGCCGATCAGTGTGGCGAGCAGCGGGGCCAGGTCGGGTACGGACGTGACATGGCTGAGCAGTTGGGTGGAGAACAGGCCCGTGCCCACCCCGAAGATCGCGATGCCGATCGGGAGGAGCATCGCGAAGAGCGAGCCGAAGGCGAGGAAGAGGACGACCGCCGCGGCCAGGATGCCGATCATCTCGGCGAGTCCGGTGGGCGGTTCCTGGACCCGCTGGATCGCCTGGCCGCCCAACTCGACGTGCAGTCCGCCGCGTTCGGCGCCCTGAGCGGTGTCGACCACGTCCTGCACCAGCTGCTTGGGCACCGCGTTCGCCTGCTCGGCGAAGGTGATCTGGGCATAGGCGATCTTGCCGTTGGCGCTGATCTGCGCCGCGCCCCGGTCGCCCGCGTACGGGCTGGTGACGCCGCCGACCCCCGCCATCTTGCCGATCTTCTCCAGCGCGGGCTGGATCCGGGACTGTACGGACTGATCCCGGACCGTACCCGTATCGACCTTCCACACCACCGTGTCGGTGTCGCCCGCGCGCTCCGGGAAGGCCTTCTCCATCTGGTCGTACGCGCGCTTGGAGTCCGTGTTCGGAAGGGAGAAAACGTTCGCGTAATCCGTGCCCGCGGTCGAGGCAGCGGCCCCGAGCCCGAGCAGCGCCCCCACCCACAGCAACAGGACCACCAGCCGGTGCCGATAGCACCACCGTGCCAATGTCGCCACGCTCAACGCTCCTTAGTCGACCGGTCATCCGGCCGTTCGGTTGTCGGTTGTCGGTTGGTCCCCCAGGTCCTGGACCAACCATCGACCGGCGCGCTCGAGCGACGACACAGACCGCCCATGACTCTCAAGGAACTCCAAAGGGCGAGCCTCCCCCTGACGCGACCCGCGTGCGGATACTGGGGGCATGACCGCTCACGAGGGTGCCACCGTTCTCGTCGTCGAGGACGAGCCGAGCATCGCGGACGTCCTCGCCATAGCCCTGCGCTACCACCGCTTCGAGGTGATGACCGCGGGCACCGTCCGCCAGGCACTCACGCTCGCCGAACGCACCCGCCCCGACGCGGCGCTGCTCGACGTGATGCTGCCGGACGGGGACGGGCGGGCGCTGGGCCGTGAACTGCGCCTGCGCCGACCCGATCTGGCGATCGTCTTCCTCACCGCGCGGGACGCGCCCGCCGAGATCGTCGGCGCGCTCGGCTTCGGCGACGACTACATCACCAAGCCGTTCAACATCGACGAGGTCGTCGCCCGGATCACGGCCGTCCTGCGGCGCACCCGCCCCGACGACGTCCTTCCGCAGCGCCCGCCCCTTCGCTACGGCGAACTCGAACTGGACGAGACGACGTACTCCGTACACCGCGGGGACCGCACGGTGGAGCTCACCCCCACCGAGTACGCCCTGCTGCGCTTCCTCGTCCGCAACGGCGGCCGGATCGTGCCCAAGGAGCAACTCCTGCGGCATGTCTGGCAGTACGAGCACTCCGCCGAGTCGACCGTCGTCGAGACGTACATCAGCTATCTGCGCCGCAAGCTCGAACCCCTCGGCCCACCGGTGATCCAGACCCGCCGGGGCGTCGGATACGGCCTCGCATGACCACCCCGGCACCCCCGGACCGGGGCGAGGTCGCGGTGCGTGCGGAGAATCCCGCCCTCCCGGAACCCGTACTCCGGGTCGAGTACGCCGTCTGTGCGGGGATTCCCGCGTATGTGAGTGTGCGGCGGGCCCGGCGTCACCACGGGATCCACTCGTTGCGCGGCAAACTGACGCTCGCGAACGTGGGGTTGCTGGCGCTGGGCATCATCGTGGCGACCGCCGTCAGCCTGATGGGCATGCGGCACTATCTGCTCGACCAGGTCGACACGGAACTGTCCAAGACGCGGGAGTCGCTGACCGGTTCGCGGCTCACCCTCCACCAGGTCGACTCGCTCACCGCACTCGCCTTCGTGCGCGACCGGATGGCCCCCGGCGCGGACCGGTCCGACAAGCCCGACTCGATCTTCGCGGCGGTGGACGGCCACGGGACCCCCCTCAGTGTCGGCGGTTTCAAGCCCACCGAGATCCAGCGCGCGCTGGTCGCCGCGGTGGACGACCCGAGCGCCCTCGCGCACGACCCCGCCCTGCACGACACCACCGTGCACGGCGCCTCCTACCGGGTCACCGGGGCCCGGCTCGCCGACGGCACGTACGTGCTGCTCGCCGCCTCCACCGACGCCCTGCACAAGGGCATCGCCAAGGCCCTCAAGCTCGATCTGGGCGTCGGAACCCTGCTGTTGGCGCTGCTCGCCGTGCTGACCATGATCAGCGTGAGCCGCCGGATGCGGCCGCTGGAGGACATGGTGGAGACCTCGTCCGCCATCGCCGAGGGAGACCTCACCCGACGCGTGCCCTCCAGCCACCATCCGACCCAGGAGGTCGAACAACTGCGGCTCGCCCTCAACTCCATGCTCCACCAGGTGGAATCGGCGTACCGGACCCGCGAGCGCAGCGCGGCGCAGCTGCGCCGGTTCGTCGCGGACGCCTCGCACGAGCTGCGCACCCCGCTGTCGGCGATCCGCGGCTACCTCCAGCTGTACGAGAAGGGCATGCTGCGCGAGCCGGGTGAACGCCGGCGGGCCTGGGACCGGGTGAACGCCGAGGCCGACCGCATGGGACGCCTCGTGGACGAACTGCTCATCCTGGCCCGCCTCGACCAGAGCCCCGAGCTGCGTTTCAAGAACGTCGACCTGAGCCGTCTCGTACGGGACGCGGCCGAGGACCTGCGGGCCCAGCAGCCCGGGCGTCCGGTGACCGTGGGCGCCGACGGGACGCTGCTGGTGCACGCCGACGAGTCGGGGCTGCGGCAGGTGCTGGGCAACCTCGTGGCCAACGTACGCACCCACACGCCCGCCGACGTGCCGGTGCGGCTCGGTCTCGAACGGGAGGATGGGATCGTACGGCTGTGTGTCGCGGACCAGGGGCCCGGGCTGGCGGAGGAGGACGCGGCGCGCATCTTCGACCGGTTCTTCCGGGCGGGCGGTGGCGCGGGCAGCGGGCTGGGGATGGCGATCGTGCAGGGAGTGGTGGCCGCACACGGGGGTGAAGTGACGGTACGGACGGCGCCGGGAGCGGGGCTCGATGTCACGGTGACGCTTCCGACGCGGTGAGCTGCTTTAACAAGCGCAGTGAGGTGCTTGAACAAGCTCGGTGACTCGCTTGAACATAAGCAAACCCGGATGATTGAACACCTGCCGGTACGACCTCGTACCCAACAGATGAAGGCGGCCCCGACCTCAGCCTGGTCCGCCGCGCCACCACCGGGCTTCGCACGGAAGGACCGCCGGGTTGTCGTTCAACACGAGCTCTCGACAGCTGCCGAAAACGGACGAGGCACCCGAGGACATGCCCTCGCAGGAGGCCACGCCCCTGGACGCCCCCGCCCCGACGGACACCGTCCAGGCGGAGTTCTCCGAGGTGAGCGCTCCAGAGGCGGAGGCGGAGGCTCCAGAGGCCGAGGCAGCCCCCGAGCCGAAGGCCCCGGAAACCAAGGCCCTGGAAGCGAAGGCCCCGGAGACGGAAAGTCCCGAGGCGGAGACACCTGAGACCGGGACAGCTGAGACCGAGACACCTCAGACGGAAGAACCTGACGCGGAAGCCTCGGACGCGGAAGCTCCGGAAGCCTCGGACGCCGAAGCCCCGGAAGCCCCGGACGCCGAGGTTCCGGAGCAGGCCGCCGCCGTGTCCGACACCGGCACCGCCGCGCCCGAAACCGACGCCGACGGCGACGGCGACGGCGACGGCGACGGCGACGGCGACGGCGACGCCGCCGCTCCCCGCCGCCGGTGGCGGCGCGTCCTGGGTGGGTGGCGGGAGAAGTACCCGGTCGCGGCCCGCGTTCTCGCGTGGACCACCACCGCCGTGGCCCTCGCCGTCGTGGTCGCCGCGCTCCTCATGCCGACCCAGGCGGACAAGTTCCGGCTGGCCGCTTTCGTGCGTCTCCCGGTGGAGGCGATCTTCGGCGCCGCCCTGCTGATCGTCCTGCCCCGCAAGCCGCGGATCGCCGTGGCGGTGTTCGCCGGGCTCGGCCTGGGCGCCCTGACCGTCGTGAACTTCCTCGACATCGGTTTCAACGAATACCTCGGGCGAGGCTTCAACGTCGTCCTCGACTGGTCGCTCTTCAGTGATGCGCAGGGATACCTCCAGGACACGTTCGGCAAGGGGGGCGCGCTCGGCATCGCGGGCCTGGCCGTGACGCTCGTGATCGCCGTACTCGCCCTCACGACGATGTCGGTGATCCGACTGGGCAACCTGGCGGCCCGGAACACCGAGATGGCGACCCGCACGACGCTGGTGCTGGCCATCGCCTGGGTCACCTGCGCGGCGCTGGGCGTGCAGTACGCCGCGGGAATACCCATCGCTTCGGAGCACACCATGCAGGCCCTCCAGTTCAAGGCGGAGCAGGTGCGGCGGACGCTTCGGGACGAAGCCGAGTTCGCCAAGATCGCGAAGAAGGACGACTTCGCCAACACGCCGCCCGACCAGCTGCTCACCGGGCTGCGCGGCAAGGACATGATGATCACCTTCATCGAGAGCTACGGCCGCAGCGCGATCGAGGACCCGGTCATGGCGCCGGGCGTCGACGCGACGCTCACGGCCGAGAACGAGAAGCTGACGCAGGCCGGGTTCGCGGCCAAGAGCGGCTGGCTGACCTCGGCGACGTACGGCGGAAGCAGCTGGCTCGGCCACTCCACCTTCATGTCGGGCCTGTGGATCAGCAACCAGCAGCGCTACCGCACCGTCACCGCGGGCGAGCGCCTGACCCTCCCCGGCGCCTTCAAGAAGACGGGCGCCTGGGACACGGTCGGTGTCATGCCGGGCATCCAGAAGGCCTGGCCGGAGCAGAACTTCTACGGCATCGACAAGCTCTACGACTCCCACAAACTCGGCTACAAGGGCCCGAAGTTCAGCTGGTCGACCATGCCTGACCAGTACGCCCTGACCGCGTTCGAGCGCCTGGTGCACAGCAAGAAGCACGACAAGCCGCTGATGTCGACGATCATCCTGACCTCCAGCCACCAGCCCTGGGCGCCGATCCCCAAGCTGGTCCCGCAGGACCAGGTCGGCGACGGCTCGATCTACGACTCGATCGAGAAGGCCGGCAAGAAGCCCGCGGACATCATCACCGACTCCACCAAGTCGAAGCAGGAGTACGGCAAGTCCATCCAGTACTCGGTGTCGAGCCTCATCAACTACCTGGTGAAGTACGGCAACAAGAACACCGTGCTGATCTTCCTCGGCGACCACCAGCCCATCGCCCGGGTCAGCGGCAACCACGCCAGCCGTGATGTGCCGGTCTCGATCGTCGCCAAGGACCCGAAGGTCCTGGACAAGATCGCCGACTGGAACTGGGCGGACGGCCTGCAGCCGAAGCAGGACACCCCGGTCTGGAAGATGAACGCGTTCCGCGACCGCTTCCTGACGGCGTACGGCTCGACCCCGGCGCCGTGATCCGGGGAGCCGGGGCCGCCACGAGGGACCACACGGTCTCGCCGTGGCGGCCCCGGCTCCACACGGGGCGGGGTGCCACCCCGTGAGATCGCGTCACGTGTCAGATCCAGTTGAGCCGCCACAGGCGGAAGACACCGGTCCCGTCCGACAGGTACTGGCCGCCTCCGACGTCCTCACTGCTGAGCACGTACTCCTTGCGCTGCCACAGGGGAATCAGGGGAACATCGCGGGCCACTCTTTCCTGTAGTGCCCGGAAGTCGTCGGACACTCGGCTGCGGTCCTCATAGTGCTGGCTGTCCTGAATCAGCCGGTCCACGTCCTTGCTGCTGTACCCGTTCTTCATGCTGTTGCCGGTGCCGACGAGCGGGGTGCTGAAGGTGTCCGGGTCGGGGAAGTCGGCGACCCAGCCGACCGCCCAGGCGTCCAACTTGCCCTCGGCGTACCGCTTCTGGAAGTCGGTCCACTCGTAGCCCTTGATGTCCACCTTGAACAGGCCGCCCGCCTCCAGCTGCCGCTTGAGCTCGGCCGCCTCCTCGCCGGCGGCGCCCCGCCCCTCGGCGTACCCGTAGGTGAAGCGCACCGGCAGCGACACCCCGGCCTCCGTGAGCAGGGCCTTCGCCTTCTTCGCGTCGGGCTTGGGATAGGCGTCGAAGAACGACGTCGAGTGCCCGGTGATGCCCGCCGGGATCAGCCCGTACAGCGGCTCGGTCGTCCCCTTGTAGGTCTGGCTGACCAGTTGCTCGCGGTTGATCAGCGCGGCGATGGCCTGGCGTACGAAGAGGTTGTGCAGCGGCGAGCTCGCGCGGACGTTGAGGACGAGGTTGCGGGTCTCGGCGCTGTCGGCCTCGGTGACGTGCTGGTCGGGGTCGCTCGGCGAGAGGGCGGCGAGCGTCGCGGGCGTCAGTTGACGCGTCGCGACATCGACCTGCTTCGCCTTCCAGGCGCTCTCCAGGGCCGCGGGGGTGGCGTAGTAGCGCAGCACGGTGGGCGTGCCGCTCCCCTTGACGGCGCCCTTGTAGTGCTTGTTGGGCGCGAGAACGGCCCGCTTGTCCTTCGTATACGTCTTCAGTACGTACACCCCGGTGCCGTCGGCGCCCGCGTCCTTGCGCAGGGCGTGCTTCGCGTAGCGGGCGTGGTCGACGATCGACCCGGCTCCGGTGGCCACCTTGAAGGGGAAGGTGGCGTCCGGCGAGGACAAGTGGAAGGTGACCTTGAGGCCCTTGGCGTCCACCGAGCCGAGGGTGGAGAACAGGGACGCGGGCCCCACCTCGGAGTTGATGGCCTTGACTCGGTCGAAGGAGAACTTCACGTCCTCGGCGGTCACCTTGCTCCCGCTCGGGAAGGTCAGGTCGTCGCGCAGGGTGCAGGCATAGGTCCGCAGCCCGCCGCCCACGAACCCGCAGCTCTTCGCCGCGTCCGGCACGGGCGCCGCGCCACCGGGCTCGAACGTCAGCAGTGACTGGAACACATTGCTGAACAGGGCCCAGGAGCCGGCGTCGTACGCGCCCGCCGGGTCGAGCGAGGTGACGGCGTCCGTCGTCCCGACCGTGATGGTCTTGTCGTCGTTCATCTTCGACGGCAGTAACTGCCAGCCGCCCACTCCCACGGCCACCAGTACCGCCAGCACCGCGAGAATCCGTACGCGAACCGATCGCATCGGCGCCCCTCCCCAGGCCACGCCCCGTGTCACTCCCCAGTGACGCGGATCACCCAACCACAGGTGTTTCGTCTGAGGGAAGAGGTGTTCGAAGAATCAAACGGGGTATTGGGAAAGGCCGTTTCGCCCCTGTTTCACAGCCGGCTCTCAGGCTTGGGGAGACGCCAGTTCCACGACGGTGATGTCCGACGGCGCGCCCACCCGGGTCGGCGGCCCCCACGCACCCGCGCCCCGGGAGACGTACAGCTGCGTGTCGCCGTACCGCTCCAGCCCCGCGACCCTGGGATTGGCCAGTTCCGCGATGTAGTTGCCGGGCCAGAGCTGTCCGCCGTGGGTGTGCCCGGAGAGCTGAAGGTCGACACCGTGCTTGACCGCGTCGTGGATCTGGACCGGCTGATGGGCGAGCAGCACCACGGCCCGCGAGGTGTCCCGGTCCCCCAGCGCCCTGCCGAAGTCGGGCCCGTGCCCCTCGCTCTCCCCCGCGACGTCATTGACGCCCGCGAGATCGAATCCGGCCATTTCCGTCCGCGCGTTCTCGAGCGGGTGCAGACCCAGTTCCCGTACTTCCCGGACCCATCGCGCGGCGCCGGAGTAGTACTCGTGGTTGCCCGTGACGAAGTATGAGCCGTGCCGCGCCCGAAGCCGCGCGAGGGGCGCCGCGGCGGGTCCGAGGTCCTTCACACTCCCGTCGACCAGGTCCCCGACCACCGCGATCAGGTCGGGCTGCGTCGAGTTGATCGTGTCGACGACCCGCTGACAGAAGTCCCTGCCCAGGACGGGCCCGAGGTGGATGTCGCTCACCACGGCGATCCGGTAGCCATGAGCGGACCGAGGCAGTTTGGCGAGCGGCACGGTGACCCGCTTCACCCGGGGCCCGCGCAGTACCCCGTACGTCCCGTACCCCACGGTCCCCACGGCGACGGCCGCGGCCGCCCCGCCGACGGCGCGCGAGACGAAGAGCCGTCGCGAGGGGGTGGTGACGGGCCGTGACGGTTCGGCAGGTGGGAGCTCTTGGGGTTCCTGGGGCTCCCGGGGTGCCGCTCCCGTCGGTACCGACACCGTGTGCGGTACGGGTGCCGTGTGTGGTGCGGTCGCGGAGGGGGCCCTGCGCCGTTCCACGACCCGGCGCAGCAGCGGTCGTACGACCTCACCCGCCACCGCGCCCAGCAGCAGATAGATCGACAGCGCCATCCACAGGAACCCCGGCCAGGCCAGCACCCGCTGGAACCAGAAGGGCGCACCGGCGCGCTCCGCGGCGACCGCGGCGATCATCAGCACCGGCCCCGCGACGAAGACCACCGTGCCCGCGCGCCGGGCGGGCCCCGGACCGGACGTCGTGTCGCGCACCAGACGGCGCCACACGTACCAGTACAGCCCCGCGACCGCGGCGAGGGCGAGCAGTCCCACCAGTACGAAGACGATGACCAAGACGCCGTGTCCCCCGTTCGTCCCCTGTTGTTATGACGTCTGGCGCAATGCGCGCAGCCCGCGGAACCCGATGCCCCCGACGACCGTCCCCAAGACAAAGGAGACGACGGCGAGCGTCAGGTGCACCCAGAAGTACGCCGTCGGATCCCCCGCGTCGTCGAACGCGAGCCCGCTGCCGTCCTTCCACAGGTTTTTGACGAAAGTGACCCAAATGACCCAGCTCCACACTCCGAAGGCGAGCAGGAACCAGGAGACGGGGCGGCTGAGCTTCATGGGTCCAGTATCGCCGTCGCCGGCCGGGACCCGGCGCCGGGGTGGCCGGGACCTGGGGACTCCACGGTCCGGTGAGGGGACTTCCCAGCCCACGCCCTGTACTTTCTCGACCGTGCCCGTCACCAAAAAGACCATCCAGCGATCGATGCTGGTCACTTCCGCCACCCTGTTGTCTCTTTCACTGACGACGACCGTCCCCGTCTTCGCGGCTGACAAGCCGTCGTCGTCGCCGTCACCGACGGCGAGTCCGAGCGCCACTCCCCCGGCGAACATGTCGACGGTGGGTGGAGCGCGGCTGGGACAGGCCGGGACCCAGGTGGATCTCGGCGCGGGCGCCCCGGTGCTACCCAAGGAGGTGACCGCACGCTCCTGGATCGTCACCGACGCCGAGTCGGGCGACGTGCTGGCCGCCCACAACGCGCACTGGCGGCTGCCGCCGGCGAGCACCCTGAAGATGCTCTTCGCCGACACCGTGCTGCCGAAGTTCCCCGGGACCGAGCGGCACAAGGTCGCCGTCACCGACCTCTCGGGCATCGGCGCGGGCTCCAGCATGGTGGGGATAAAGGAGGAGGAGACGTACACCGTGCACGATCTGTGGCTCGGTGTCTTCCTGCGCTCCGGCAACGACGCCGTGCACGTGCTGTCGGCGATGAACGGCGGCGTCGACCAGACGGTCAAGGACATGCAGGCGCACGCCGAGGACCTGCAGGCCCTCGACACACATGTGGTCAGCCCCGACGGCTACGACCAGCCGGGCCAGGTGTCATCGGCGTACGACCTGACGCTGTTCGCCCGCTCCGGGCTGCAGAAGAAGGACTTCCGGGAGTACTGCTCGACGGTGCGGGCGAAGTTCCCGGGCGAGACGAAGAAGAACGACAAGGGGAAGACGAGCCGGGAGACCTTCGAGATCCAGAACACCAACCGGCTGCTGACCGGCGACACCGACGTCTCCACGTACCAGGGCATCGCGGGGGTGAAGAACGGCAACACCACCAACGCGGGCGCCACCTTCACCGGTGTCGCCGAGCGGAACGGCAAGGTGCTCCTTGTCACCGTGATGAATCCGGAGAAGGACGAGCACAACGAGGTCTACAAGGAGGCCGCGCGGCTGCTCGACTGGGGGTTCGGCGCGACCGGCAAGGTCACGCCGGTGGGTGAGCTGGTGCCGCCGAAGGGCGTCGACACCGGCGCGCAGGCGGGTGCGTCCGCGTCCGCCGGATCCGACGCGCCGACGTCCACCGGAGGTCGCGGGGACAAGGCCTCCGCGTCACCGGTGGCCGCCTCCACGGCGTCGAAGGACGGCACCAGCGGGATCGGAACCGCCCTGGCCATCACGGGCGGCCTGCTCGTCCTGGTCGCCGGCGCCGTCTTCCTCGTCAACCGCCGCTGGCCTCTCCCCGACCTGATGCGCCGCCGCCGCTGACCCCCTCGGGCTCCTCGGGGGCGTCGGGCTCGTCGGGGGCGTCGTCGCGTTGTTTCGGGCCGGAGTCGGCATGTCCCGTGGCCGTCCAGGCGGCGCAGAACAGCACCAGCTTCGCAGTGAAGTTGATCCACAGCAGCAGCGCGACGGGCACCCCGAAGGCGCCGTACATGCTCTTCGACGCCACACCCCGCATATAGCCGCTGAGCAGCAGCTTGAGCAGTTCGAAGCCGACGGCGCCCATCAGCGCGGCGACGACGAGCCGGTGGCGCGGCGGCTCGACGCCCGGCAGCAGGGTCAGGACGTACAGGAGCAGCAGGAAGTCGGCGAGCACGGCGACGACGAACGCGGCGGACTGCAGCAGCACGCTCCCCCAGTCGTGTTCGCCGATGCCGAGCTGCCGGGCCGTCCAGCCCACCATCGAGGACGCGACGGTGGAGACGGCGATGGTGACGAGCAGCGCGCCGCCCAGCCCGACGAGGACCCCGCCGTCCTTGAGCCTGCGCAGCAGGGGATTCTCCTCGCTGTCGGGCAGTTCCCAGACCGCGCGCAGACAGCCCCGCATGGAGTCGACCCAGCCGATGCCGATGAACAGCAGGACGGCGCCCGCGATGAGCCCGATGGTGCCGGCGTTCTGGACCAGCCCGTTGATGTCGAGCTGGTCGGAGATGCCCGGCACCTGATCGGCGATCTTGTCCTGAAGCTCCTTCTGCCGCTGGCTGGTGAGGGTGGCGGCGGCGATCGCGGCGCCGACGGTCAGCAGCGGGAAGAGCGCCACGAAGCTGATGAAGGTCATCGCGGCGGCGAGCCGCGCCCACTTCACCCGGTCCAGACGCTCGTACGACCGCCACGCGTGCGTGGCCATCAGGCGGGTGACCAACGGCCCCACGCCGGGAAGCTTTTTCAGCCAGTCCATGATCCGACTCTGCCCTCGCCTCGGAAGACCAATGTCCGGGTACCCCAAAAACGCAGGACCGTGGCGAGTGCCATACCGATCCCGGCACCGGAGACCGTGTCGGCGCGCCGCGAGGTGAGCCCGAGGCCATGGTGGCTGACGGCGATGCACAGGAGCTGGACGAGGGCGCCCGCGAGGTTCACGGCGAGGAACACCAGGAAGTCGCGGCACCGCCGGGGCCCCCGCACGGGGTGGTGCCGGTACGTGCCGAGCGCGTTGCCCGTGTACGCGACCGAGCAGCCCGCCGCGAAGGACAGCGCCTTGGCGGTGAACGGGTCGAGGCCCACGGGGCCGCGCAGCCAGAGGAAGAGGCCGAGGTCGGCGGCGTAGGCGAGGACGCCGACGGTGGCGAAGCCCAGGAGCTCCTGGGTCAGGGGCCGCTGGGCCGGGCTCACCAGTTCACGACCGCGAGCCCGTACATCGCCAGCCACACCACTCCGATCAGGGCGAGCGCGCGGTCGCGCAGGACGACGTCCTCGGGTTCGCCCGCCGTGCCCCGGTCGGCGAAGACGGCGTAGCGCAGGACGGCCAGAATGAAGGCGACCATGGACAGTTGGCGCCAGGGCAGCACCCCGGCGCCGGGCACATCGCCGTCCTCCAGGGCCCACAGGCAGTAGCCGAGGACGGCGACCCCGGCGGCCAGCTGCCAGACGAAGCGCAGATAGCCGGTGGTGTACTCGGTGAGCAGCGCGCGGGTGACACCGGTGCTCCCGGCCAGCTGGACGGCCTCGGAGTACCGTTTCGCCGCCACCATGAAGAGGGCGCCGAAGCCCGTGGTGATCAGGAACCAGCGGGAGAGCGGGATGCCGAGGGCGAGCCCGCCGATCATCGCCCGCATCAGGAAACCGGTCGTCACGACGGCGAGGTCGACGACCAGGACGTGTTTGAGGCTGACGCAGTACGCCAGTTGCATGCCGAGGTAGGCGGTCAGCACTGCCGCGGTGACCGGAGAGGACAACAGGGCGGCGGCGACCGGGGCGAGGACGGCGAGGACGCCCCCCGCGGCATACGCGAGGGAGACGGGGACCTGGCCCGCGGCGACCGGGCGGCGGCGCTTGACCGGGTGGGCGCGGTCGGCGTCGGCGTCCCGGGCGTCGTTGATCAGGTACACGGCGGCGGCGCAGGCGGTGAACAGGACGAAGACGAGCGCGAGTTGGATCACCGCATGCCGGGAGAAGAGCCGGCCCGCCGCCGCCGGGGCCGCCACGACCAGCAGGTTCTTGACCCACTGACGGGGACGGGTGGTCCTGAGGAGCCCCCGGGCGAGGCCGGTGAGAGTCCTCTCGGGCGCCGGGACGGTCGGCGTGGGGTCCAGGAGCACCGTGCGCTCAGCCATGGCCGGCCTCGATCCAGCGGGCGCCCAGACGCGCCGTCAGGGCGCCCAGGGCGGCGCCCGCGACCACGTCCGAGGGGTAGTGCACGCCGACCACCAGCCGGGAGAGGCACATCGCGGCGGCGAGCGGGAGCAGCGGGCGGGCCCCGAGCGCGCCGAAGGCGACCGCCGCGGCGGTCGCGGCCGTGGCGTGGGAGCTGGGGAACGAGTGACGTCCGGCCGTGCGCACCAGCGGGACGACGTGCGCGGGGCGCGGACGGCGCACGATCCGCTTCACACCCATACTGGCGAGGTGTGCGGTGGCGGTGAGCGCCATGCCGCGCAGCCACGCGCCGCGCCGCTCACGGTCGACCACCGCCCCCGTGAGCCCGGCCCCGAGCCACAGCGCACCGTGCTCCCCGCTCCAGGAAAGGGTACGAGCGACGGCCGCCACGCGTGGATCCGTGCCGCGCTCATGCAGGGCCGACAGCAGCCGACGGTCCATGCCGTCCCAGCGTCGGCGGTCCATGTCGTCAAGGTCGTCCATGTGATCTCACTCTTCTAGGGAGTGGCCACAGAATTACGGAAATCTTGTACGACATCCCATTAATCACCCATTTCGGTGAGGAGCCGCGAAGACGGGAGGGGTGAGGGCTTTATGCACCTTTTTCGCCGATACGGTCACGGTCATGCCTTCCGACGCCGTCTCCGACCCGGCCGAGCCCGCCTCGGACCCGGCCGGATCCGCCTCCGACCCGGCCGAGTCCGTCTCCGTCACGGGCTGGGGCCGCACCGCCCCGACCACCGCCCGACTGGTCCACCCGCGCACCTACGAGGAAGCGGCCGCCGCCGTCCGCGCCTGCGGGGCCCGCGGAGGCATCGCACGGGGCCTGGGGCGGGCGTACGGGGACGCGGCACAGAACGCGGGCGGGGCCGTGCTCGACATGACCGGCCTCGACCGCATCCACGCGATCGACGCCGCCGGCGGGACCGTACTCTGCGACGCGGGCGTGAGCCTGCACCGGCTGATGGAAGTCCTGCTCCCGCTCGGCTGGTTCGTGCCGGTCACGCCCGGGACCCGCTATGTGACGGTCGGCGGCGCGATCGGCGCGGACATCCACGGCAAGAACCACCACGTGTCCGGCTCGTTCGGCCGCCACGTCCTCTCCTTCGAGCTGCTGACCGCGGACGGCGCGATCCGCACGGTGCCCCGCGACACCCCTCTGTTCGACGCCACCACGGGCGGCATGGGCCTGACCGGGGTGATCCTCACGGCGACCGTCCGGCTCCGGCCCGTCGCCACCTCACTGATGTCCGTCGACACCGAACGCGCGGCGGACCTGGACGACCTGATGGCCCGTCTCACCGCCACGGACCATCGCTACGGGTACTCGGTCGCCTGGATCGACCTGCTCGCGCGCGGCCGCTCGACAGGACGCTCGGTGCTGACCCGTGGGGAACACGCGCCCCTGGACGCGCTCCCCCCACGCGCGCGTCGGCGCCCGCTGGCCTTCCGCCCGGCACGGTTCCCGTCCGCGCCCGCCTTCGTACCGGAGGGGCTGCTCGGCCGCGGAACAGTGGGCCTCTTCAATGAGCTCTGGTACCGGAAGGCACCTCGCGCGCGCGCCGGGGAACTGCAGCGGATCTCGGCCTTCTTCCACCCGCTCGACGGGGTGCCGCACTGGAACCGGGTCTACGGGCGCGGCGGCTTCGTGCAGTACCAGTTCGCCGTCGGACACGGGCGCGAGGAGGCCCTGCGGCGCATCGTGCGGCGCATCGCCGAACGCCGGTGCCCGTCCTTCCTCGCCGTCCTGAAGCGCTTCGGCCAGGGCGATCCGGGCTGGCTCTCCTTCCCGATGCCGGGCTGGACCCTCGCCCTGGACATCCCCGCGAGCCTGCCGGGCCTCGGCGCCTTCCTCGACGAGCTGGACGAGGAGGTGGCCGGGGCGGGCGGGCGCGTGTACCTGGCGAAGGACGCGCGGCTGCGGCCGGAACTGCTGGCCGGGATGTATCCACGGCTCACCGAATTCCGGCGGTTGCGGGCCGAGTTGGACCCGCGCGGGGTGTTCACCTCCGACCTGTCCCGCCGCCTCGACCTCTAGGCCCTGTCGTCAAATTCCCGTCTGCCCCGCGACGCCATGCACGCTCCCCCACTGCCTGAAGGGCGTGGGAGGTGCCCCCCACTCGCCGCACCGGGCACAGACCCAAGTACATCCAGTACGAGGGCCTGTGCCCGGCACACCGAGAGCACGCACCTGACGCCGCAAGGCCCGCCCTTCGGGCGGACGACGGGAATTTGACGACAGGACCTAGAACCGTCCCGCCTCCTCACCCCTCCCCTCTAGGAGTTGTCATGAAGGACGCCTTCGGAGCACCCCAGTCCCTGCTGGTCCTCGGCGGCACGTCCGAGATCGCGCTGGCCACGGCGCGCCGTCTGATCGCCCGGCGCACCCGCACGGTGTGGCTCGCCGGACGGCCCTCGCCGGCCCTGGAGCGGGACGCCGAGCACCTGCGCGCACTGGGCGCGGATGTCCGTACCTTGTCCTTCGACGCGCTCGACCCCGAGTCCCACGAGACGGTCCTCGGCAAGGTCTTCGCCGAGGGCGACCTCGACATGGTGCTGCTCGCCTTCGGGGTCCTCGGCGACCAGGCCCGGGACGAGCGGGAGCCGGTGGCCGCCGCCCGGATCGCGCAGACCAACTACACGGGCGCGGTGTCGGCCGGGCTGGTGTGCGCGCGAGCCCTCCAGACACAGGGGCACGGTTCCCTGGTGGTGCTCTCCTCGGTCGCGGGCGAGCGGGCCCGCCGCTCCAACTTCATCTACGGGTCCAGCAAGGCGGGCCTGGACGCCTTCGCCCAGGGCCTGGGCGACGCGCTGCACGGCACCGGCGTCCATGTGATGGTCGTACGCCCCGGGTTCGTCCGTACGAAGATGACCGCGGGGCGCGCGGAAGGACCCATGGCCACCACACCGGAAGCGGTCGCGACGGCCATCGAGGTGGGGCTGCGACGGCGCTCGGAGACGGTGTGGGTGCCGGGGTCGCTGCGACTGGTGATGGCGGCGCTGCGGCACGTACCGCGGGCGGTGTTCCGGCGCCTGCCGATCTAGGGCCTGGCTAGCGGCTGGCGATGGTCCCGCGCTCGATGTCCATGTGGCCCGCCTGCGGTGGCACCACGGTTCCCCCGAAGGCGAACTCCCGGAGCTTGCGCCACACCCCGTCGGGGCCCTGCTCATAGAGCGCGAACCCCATGCAGGACCACTCGGCGTCGTAGTCGGCGAGCTCCTGGAAGGCGCGGTCCATCGCCGCGTCGTCGATGCCGTGCGCCACCGTGACGTGCGGGTGGTACGGGAACTGCAGCTCGCGTGCCACCGGACCGGAGGCGTCGCGGACCCGCTGCTGCAGCCAGGTGCAGGCCTCGACGCCCTGGACGACCTTCACGAACACCACCGGCGACAGGGGCCGGAAGGTGCCGGTGCCGGACAGTCGCATGGGGAAGGGCCGGCCGGCCACGGCGACCTCGGTCAGGTGCGCCTCGACGGCCGGCAGGTCGGCGGCGTGGACCTCCGTCGGTGGCACCAGGGTGACGTGCGTGGGGATGCCACAAGCCGCGGGGTCGCCGAAGCCCGCGCGCCGCTCCTGGAGCAGGCTGCCGTGAGGCTCCGGGACCGCGATCGACACGCCGATCGTTACGGTCCCCACGTCGTCTCCTGTCGTCGTGTCCGGTGCGTTGTCGGTCGCGTTGCCGGTTGCGTTGTCGTTCGCGTCGCCGGGCGCGTTGTCTGGTTCGTACTCAGCCGTCCGGCTATCGACTGTAAGGCCCCGGCTGTGTTGTGGGCAGGCGCAGCCATAGTGATGTGCAGCGCTCTGCCCAGCGGTACGTGTGTGCGGTCGTACGCCTCAGTGCTTGGCGGGCAGGAAGCCCACCCGGTCGTACGCCTGCGCGAGTGTCTCCGCGGCGACGGCGCGCGCCTTCTCGGCTCCCTTGGCCAGGATCGAGTCGAGCGTCTCCGGGTCGTCCAGGTACTGCTGGGTGCGCTCCCGGAACGGCGTCACGAAGTCGACCATGACCTCGGCCAGGTCCGTCTTGAGCGCACCGTAGCCCTTGCCCGCGTACTTCTCCTCCAGTTCCGCGATACCGGCACCGGTGAGGGTCGAGTAGATGGTCAGCAGATTGCTGATACCCGGTTTGTGCTCGCTGTCGTACCTGATGACGGTGTCCGTGTCGGTGACCGCGCTCTTGATCTTCTTGGCAGTGGTCTTCGGCTCGTCGAGCAGGTTGATGAGGCCCTTCGGCGTGGACGCCGACTTGCTCATCTTGATCGACGGGTCCTGGAGGTCGTAGATCTTCGCCGTCTCCTTGAGGATGTACGGCTTCGGGATCGTGAAGGTCTCGCCGAAACGGCCGTTGAACCGCTCGGCGAGGTCGCGGGTGAGCTCGACGTGCTGGCGCTGGTCCTCGCCGACCGGGACCTCGTTCGCCTGGTACAGCAGGATGTCGGCGACCTGGAGGATCGGGTACGTGAACAGGCCGACGGACGCGCGGTCCGAGCCCTGCCTGGCGGACTTGTCCTTGAACTGGGTCATGCGGGAGGCCTCGCCGAAACCGGTCAGGCAGTTCATGATCCAGGCGAGCTGGGCGTGCTCGGGGACATGGCTCTGGACGAAGAGCGTGCAGCGGTCCGGCTCGAGACCGGCGGCGAGCAGCTGCGCGGTGGCGAGCCGGGTGTTCGCGCGCAGGTCCGCCGGGTCCTGCGGCACGGTGATCGCGTGCAGGTCGACAACCATGTAGAAGGCGTCGTGGGACTCCTGCAGGGCCACCCACTGGCGGACGGCGCCGAGGTAGTTGCCGAGGTGGAACGAGCCCGCCGTGGGCTGGATTCCGGAGAGCACGCGGGGACGATCAGAGGCCATGTTCACCATTCTCTCAGGTGCACCCGGGAGCTCGGGAACAGGTGGGAGCAGAGCACTCCCCGGAGGGGGGACCCGGGCGGATACTCGAGGCAGGTGCCGGGGCGGACGGGGGACACGCATGGCGGGCCGAGGCAGACGGATGGGATCGGGGATCGCCGTGTTGTCGGGTGTGATGCTCGCCGTGTCGGCGGCGCACCCGGCGGGGGCTCTCGCACCGGCCGCGGGGCCGAGAGGGCCGGACATGGCCCTGGTCATCGAGGGCGGCACGGGGCGGACGACCGCGCTGCACTCCGGGGAGCGGGACTTCACACGGCTGTGCGACCTGCTGACTCCCACCTTCAAGGGGACCGAGCGGGTGCCGGACGCGTGGGCGGCGGGCGACTTCCCGCCGGTGCGGGCCACCGTGGTGTGGGGGCTGAGCGGGGTCGGGGGCTGGCCGCAGACCGACAGCGCACCGGGGGGCGACATCGCCATGGCGCGCCAGGACCAGCTGTTCGTGGCCGCGGACGGCACGCCCTGGGTACGCACGGACCCCGCGCCCGACGTGGTCGACGACGACATCCGCTGGCATCGCGTGGCGCGCTCGGTGTACGAGCGGGTGGTCGAGCGGGGGAAGCTGCTCGACGCCGCCGTAAGCGCACCGGGCTCGAAACGGGGTGTCGAGGAGCGTGCGCGGTGGGTGCTGCCCGGGCTGGGCGCAGGTCTGCTCCTCGGGGCCGGCGGCGCCTTCCTCGTACGCCGCGCGGCGGCCCGGCGGGAGGGAGCCGGACCACCGCGGGAACCACGACAGGAGCTGATCGACCTCTGAACCAGGAGGCCTCTGAACCGGGAGGTGGGTCAGCCGAGGTCGATCTCCGGGTAGAGCGGGAACGGGGCGAGCAGGTCGGTGGCGCGGTGGGAGACCTCGTCGGAGATCTTCGCGTCGAGGACGTGCTGGGCCTTGGACGGGGCGCCCTTGGCGGTGGTGCCGGGCTCGGCGGCGGTGAGGACGCGGTCGATGAGACCGGCGATCTCGTCCATCTCGGTGGTGCCCAGACCACGGGTGGTCAGCGCGGGTGTGCCGATGCGGATACCGGAGGTGTACCAGGCGCCGTTCGGGTCGGCGGGGATGGCGTTGCGGTTGGTGACGATGCCCGAGTCGAGCAGCGCGGACTCGGCCTGGCGGCCGGTGAGGCCGTAGGAGGAGGCGACGTCGATCAGGTTGAGGTGGTTGTCCGTGCCGCCGGTGACCAGGGTGGCGCCGCGCCGCATCAGGCCTTCGGCGAGGGCGCGCGCGTTGTCGACGACGGCCTGGGCGTAGTCGCGGAACTCGGGGCGGCGGGCCTCGGCGAGCGCGACGGCCTTGGCGGCCATGACGTGCGGGAGCGGGCCGCCGAGGACCATCGGGCAGCCGCGGTCGACCTGCTCGGCGAGGCTCTCGTCGCACAGGACCATGCCGCCGCGCGGGCCGCGCAGCGACTTGTGCGTGGTGGTGGTGACGATCTGGGCGTGCGGAACCGGGTCGAAGTCGCCGGTGAGGACCTTGCCCGCGACCAGACCGGCGAAGTGCGCCATGTCGACCATGAGGGTCGCGCCGACCTCGTCGGCGATCTCCCGCATGATCCGGAAGTTCACCAGGCGGGGGTAGGCGGAGTAGCCGGCGACGATGATCAGCGGCTTGAACTCGCGGGCCGACGTCCGCAGCGCCTCGTAGTCGATGAGACCGGTGGCGGGGTCGGTGCCGTACGAACGCTGGTCGAACATCTTCCCTGAGATGTTCGGGCGGAAGCCGTGGGTGAGGTGGCCGCCCGCGTCCAGGGACATGCCGAGCATGCGCTGGTTGCCGAAGGCCTGGCGCAGCTCGGCCCAGTCGGCCTCGGAGAGGTCGTTGACGTTGCGGACCCCGGCCTTCGCGAGGGCCGGGGCCTCGACACGCTGGGCGAGGACGGCCCAGAAGGCGACCAGGTTGGCGTCGATGCCGGAGTGCGGCTGGGCGTAGGCGTGCTCGGCGCCGAAGAGCTCGCGGGCGTGCTCGGCGGCGAGGGCCTCGACGGTGTCGACGTTGCGGCAGCCGGCGTAGAAGCGGCGGCCGACGGTGCCCTCGGCGTACTTGTCGCTGAACCAGTTGCCCATCGCCAGCAGGGTGGCCGGGGAGGCGTAGTTCTCGGACGCGATCAGTTTGAGCATGTCGCGCTGGTCGGCGATTTCCTGAGCGATGGCGTCGGCGACGCGGGGCTCCACGGCCCGGATCACGTCGAGGGCGCTGCGGAAGGCGGTGGACTCGGTGGAGAGGGGCTCGGGCATGGAAGGCCTCCGGACGTGGCGTTCAGCGTTCACGAGTCGGCCCAGGCGCACGGCACACAGTTCACGAGCCGCTCCCCGATGGTCGATCCCATCCCAGCGCGCCAGTCACGGCCCGTCCGTCAGCCTACCGGGCGCGCCGGATCGGCGGCCACGCGGCGGTAGCCGCAGAGTGTCCCGCGCCGTCCACCATGCGAGCGACGATAAGAAGGGGGCCACGCGTCCGCCCCTCCCCGTGCGGCAGCGATCCCCGCGCTGCAGGAAACGGAGATCCCGTGACCACCACCGAACGACTCATCGCCTCCGCCGACGCGCACGGCGCGCACAACTACCACCCACTGCCGGTCGTCGTGGCGACGGCGGACGGGGCCTGGATGACGGATGTCGAGGGCCGCCGGTTCCTCGACCTGCTGGCCGGCTACTCGGCGCTCAACTTCGGTCATTGCAACCGGCGGCTCATCGACGCGGCCCGGGCGCAGCTGGAGCGGGTGACGCTGACCTCGCGGGCCTTTCACCACGACCGGTTCGCCGACTTCTGCGCGCAGCTCGCGCAGCTGTGCGGCATGGAGATGGTGCTGCCGATGAACACGGGCGCGGAGGCGGTGGAGACCGCCGTGAAGACGGCCCGGAAGTGGGGGTACCGCGTCAAGGGCGTCCCCGACGGCCGGGCGAGGATCGTCGTGGCGAGCAACAACTTCCACGGCCGTACGACGACGCTCATCAGCTTCTCCACGGACGCGGAGGCCCGGACGGACTTCGGGCCGTTCACGCCGGGCTTCGACATCGTGCCGTACGGGGACCTGGCCGCGCTGCGGGCCGCGGTCACCGAGGAGACGGTCGCGGTGTTGCTGGAGCCGATCCAGGGCGAGGCGGGCGTGCTGGTGCCGCCGCCCGGCTACCTCGCCGGGGTGCGGGAGGTGACACGGGAGCGGAACGTCCTCTTCGTCGCGGACGAGATCCAGTCCGGTCTTGGGCGCACGGGCCGCACCTTCGCGTGCGAGCACGAGGGTGTGGTGCCGGACGTGTATGTGCTGGGCAAGGCGCTCGGGGGCGGGGTCGTGCCGGTGTCGGCGGTGGTGTCGAGCAGGGAGGTGCTCGGGGTGTTCCGGCCCGGTGAGCACGGGTCGACGTTCGGCGGGAACCCGCTGGCCTGCGCGGTGGCCCTCGAGGTGATCGCGATGCTGCGGTCAGGCGAGTACCAGCGGCGCGCCACGGAACTGGGTGACCATCTGCACCGGGAGCTGGGGCTGCTGACGAGCACGGGGCATGTCACGGCGGTACGCGGGCGGGGGCTGTGGGCGGGTGTCGACATCGCCCCCGAGTACGGCACGGGACGCGAGATCTCGGAGCGGCTGATGGACCGGGGCGTCCTGGTCAAGGACACCCACGGGGTCACGGTCCGGATCGCCCCGCCGCTGGTCATCAGCAAGGAGGACCTGGACTGGGGGCTGGCTCAGCTGCGTGCGGTGCTGGGTGTCGATTGAACGCCTGGAGGATCACGTGGGGTGGGAAACCTGTCCCGGGAAGATCACGTGGGGCAAGAAGCGGGCGTACTCGTCGGTGATCAGCCCGGACGACTCGCGGATGCCGAGCCCCGCCGACTCGCCGTCCACGACCCAGGCACCCAGGACTACGTGGTTGCCGTCGAACGTGGGCAGCGGGGCCAGCTCCTGGTAGCAGCAGGGCTCGTCCTCGCGTACGACGGGAGCGGCGCCCGGCGCGTGCACGGTCACCCCCGCGCCCTCCCGGCCGAGGAGGGGCTTGGCGACGTACCCCTTGGTGGTGGCCAGCTCCCGGGGGCCGTCGAGGTGGGCGGGGAGGAGGTTGGGGTGGCCCGGGTACAGCTCCCAGAGGACGGCGAGGAGGGCCTTGTTGCTGAGGAGCATCTTCCAGGCGGGCTCGATCCACAGGGTGGTGCCCGTACCGCCGCCGTTGTCGAGGGTGTCCAGGACGTGGTCGGCGAAGCGGTCGGTAGTGAGCCACTCCCAGGGGTAGAGCTTGAAGCAGCTGCGGATGAAGCGGAGCTGGTTGTCGACGAAGCGGCCGGAGAGGGAGTCCCAGCCGATCTCCTCCACCGAGATCCAGTCGGTGTCGAGGCCCGCCTGCTCCGCCGTCTCCTTCAGATACGCGACGGTCATGAGGTCCTCGCCGAGTTCGTCGGCGGCGGAGTGCGCGAAGTAGAGGGGGCTGCCTGGCGGGAGGAGGGCGGCCTGCTTCTTCCAGGCGGCGACGAGGCGTTCGTGGAGGGAGTTCCACTGGTCGGCGCCGGGGAAACGGTCCTCCATCCAGAACCACTGGGGGCTCGCCGCCTCGACGAGGGAGGTCGGGGTGTCGGCGTTGTACTCCAGCATCTTGGCGGGGCCCGTGCCGTCGTACCGCAGGTCGAACCGGCCGTAGACGGAGGGGAGTTCGTCGCGGCGCCGCCAGGCCTCGGTGACCGCCCGCACGACGCGCGGGTCGGTGATGCCGAGGTCGGCGAAACGGTTCTCCTTGACGATGTGCTCGGCCGCCACCAGGCACATGCGGTGCAGTTCCTCGGCGACCTCCTCCAGCGCCTCCACCTCCGGGAGCGAGAAGGCGTAGTACGCGCTCTCGTCCCAGTAGGGGCGCAGGGAGTCGTCCGGGTAGCGGGTCAGCGGGTAGATGAGGCCCTGGTGCTCGACGGTCTGCTGCCAGCCGGGGCGGGGCTCGATGGTGCGGCGTTCCATGGCGTACGGGTCCGATCGGTGCGGGGCGCGTCCTACAGGTGTGGTGACGTAGGGGACACTCAGCCGCCGGAGCTGCCCTTGCCGCTGCCGAAGCCGCCGCGGTCGATGGAGTGATGGCTGCCGCCGCTGGTGCTGCTGCCGGATCCCTTGCTCGCCTTGGTGAACGAGCCGCCGTCGACCCAGCCGCTCTTCTTCTTGCCGCCGTAGTACCAGCCGCTGCTGACCGAGGCCTTGGTGGTCTTGCAGTTCTTGTCGGCGACGACCTTGTAGCCCTTGGCCGAGGTGTAGCTGTCGCGGTCGACGCAACGCTTGTCGGGGTCCGAGGAGCAGGCGGTGAGAGCCGCCGCGAGAAGTCCCATGCCGCCGAGTACGACCGTGCCCGAGCGCAGTTGCCGTCGCGTGTCTGCCATCTTCTGTCCCCCGTTGTCCTGACCGTGCGTATTGCTCGGCGCAAGCGATCAGATTAGAGGCCCATTGAGCAAGGTGGGTGAGGCCCCCCTTCGATTCGACGTCCCCTACAGTCACTTCGTGCTCTTTGGAATGGTGTGCGCACTTGGTGCGGCGGTCTGTTTCGGTACGGCGACGGTGTTGCAGGCGATCGCCGCACGGGCGGCGGCCGACAGCGGCGGCTCGGGCGGGGACGCGGCGCTGCTGCTGCGGGCGCTGCGGCAGTGGCGGTATCTCGCGGGCCTGGCGCTGGACGGGCTGGGCTTCCTGCTGCAGATCGCGGCACTTCGCTCCATCCCCATCTACGCGGTCGGGGCGGCGCTGGCGGCGAGCCTCGCGGTGACGGCGGTGGTCGCCGCGCGGCTGCTGCACGTACGGTTGAGTGGGATGGAGTGGGCCGCGGTGGGGGTGGTGTGCGCGGGGCTCGGAATGCTCGGGCTGGCGTCCGGCACGGAAGGCGGCGAGGCCGGGTCGATGGCCCTCAAGTACTGGACGCTCGGGACCGCCGTGGTGGTGCTGCTGCTCGGTCTGGTGGGCGGGCGGATGTCCGGGCGGGGGCGGGCGCTGGTCCTCGGACTGGGCGCCGGGTTCGGGTTCGGGGTCGTAGAGGTCTCGGTACGGCTGATCGACGACCTGGCGCTCGGGCCGCTGGTCCGCAATCCGGCGACGTACGCGTTGCTCATCGGCGGAGGAGCCGCGTTCATCCTGCTGACCTCGGCGCTGCAGCGCGGCTCGGTGACGACGGCCACCGCGGGGCTGGTCATCGGCGAGACCATCGGACCGGCGCTCGTGGGCGTGATCTGGCTGGGCGACCGTACGCGCGAGGGCCTGGCCTGGCTGGCCGTGCTGGGATTCGTGGTCGCGGTGGCGGGGGCGTTGGTGCTGGCACGGTTCGGAGAGGCGCCGGTGGAGGAAGGGTGACGGGGCGACGGGGCTGTTTTCAGGGGCGCGGGGATCTACGCGGCCCCCAGTCCGCACCACACCAGCTTGCCCCGATGCCCGAGCCGGGAAAGCGGCTGCCAGCCCCACATGTCTGAGCACGCCCGTACGAGGGCGAACCCGCGTCCGCTTTCGGCATCGGTCAGCTCCTCCAACCGGCCGGGCGGCTCCGGCGGTTCGGGGTCGGCGTCCCAGGCACCGATCCGGAGGATGCCATCCCGGTAGCAGACGCGGAGACAGGCCGGACCCTTGGTGTGCAGCACGGCGTTGGAGACCAGCTCCGAGGCGAGGAGCTCGGCGGTGTCGACAAGGCGGATCAGGCCGTGAAGGGCGAGGATCAGACGGAGGGTGCGGCGGCAGACCGTGACGGCACGGGGGTCCTGGGGGATGTAGAGGGAGTACTCCCAGGAGTCGGGGGTGGAGTCGGTTTCGGGCATGCGTCAGCTCCAAGTGGGGGCGTGGGGTTTCGGGCGGTGGCAGTGCCGTAGCCGTCGCGGCAGGACGGAGCGGTGCGCTTCCGCAGCGTGAACGTCACATCACTGACGGTAGGGTCCAATCTTGGTCCGCCGCAACTCCCTGCCCTAATCTGACCCCGAACGAGTCAAGGAGGAAGTCGTGGCCCGCAGAACACAGGTAACTGCTCGTCAGGAGCGGCTGGGCACCGAACTGCGGAAACTCCGCGAGGCGGCAGGGCTCAAGGGGCGTGAGGCAGCCTCCCTATTGGGAACCGACGCGGGGCGGCTGAGCCAGATCGAGTCCGGCGTCGCAGGCGTGAGCGAGGAGACCGTACGACGCCTCGTCGCCCACTACGCCTGTACGGACGTGGAGTTGACCAGGGCCCTGGCGGCCATGGCGACCGAGCGGACACACGGCTGGTGGGAGGAGTACCGGGGCTCGCTGCCCACCGCGTTCCTGGATCTGTCCGAACTGGAGCATCACGCGACCCACTGCTGGGAGGTGAGCTTCCTGCACATCCCCGGGGTTCTCCAGACCGAGGATTACGCCCGTCGGATCCTCGGCCACCGAGTGCCTGAACTGCCTTCGACAGAGCTGGACTTGCGCGTTCGACATCGGTTGGCGCGGCGCGTCATCCTGGAGCAGCCGACTCCGTACAAGGCCGTGATTCACGAGGCTGCCCTGCGCATCAAGGTTGGCGATCGAACAGCGGCACGCGTTCAGCTCGCCGGCATCCTGGAACTCTCGGAGAGGGTTCACATCACCGTGCGCGTCATCCCCTTCGACCTGGAGGGATTCGCCGGTGCCGACAGCACCATGGTGTACGTGGGCGGGGCGGTCCCCCAACTGGACACCGTCGTACGCGACGGACCACACGGAACGGCCTTCATCGACTCCGAAGCCCAACTCGGTCGCTTTCGAACGCTCTTCCATAGGATGGAAGCCGCGTCGCTCACCCCGGAGCGTTCGCGTGACTTCATCCACACGCTGGCGAAGGAAGTGTGAGGCACCCCATGAGCGTTCCCGGCAACTGGCAGAAGTCCTCCTTCTCCGGCAGTGGAGATGGCAACGCCTGCCTCGAACTCGCCTCCACCCCCACCACCCTCCACCTCCGCGAGAGCGACACCCCGGCCACGGTCCTCACCACCACCCCGACCGCCCTCACCCACCTCCTGGCAGGCATACGCACCCACGCCGTCCCCGGCCGGGCGTGACCGAAGACAACGCCCCTGGGTGGATGAACCATACGAAGGGCTCACCACGTCCCGCAGAACAACCCAGGGAAGTTGGAGCGGCGAAACCGCTGATCACGGCAGCGTTGGCAGCAGCCGCACCTCGGCATCGGGGAGCTTGGCCCACCAGTGGTGATAGCGGCTGTAGACCGCCGCTTCGCGGTCTGCGAGCAGCGTCGTCAGGGACTGAGCCTCGGTGGCGAGTCCGTCCCAGACAGCGGGCGGGAGGGGATGAAACGCGGTGGCCTCGATGCCGCCGTCCACCGGCCGCCACACACCGGCGACATAGCCGTCCACCAGCAAGGTGGGCAGTACGTCGCCGTTGTTCCGGATCACCACGGAGCGGTAGGCGGGGGGTATCACCCGGCTGCGGTCGGCGTAGGCCAGCAGAATGCTGTCCCACATCGCCATGAGCCGGGGCGGGGTGGGGGTGTCCGCGGGCGGCCGAAGAGCACCTGGCAGGTCGTACAGCGTGACGCCGTCCGGCCCTTGGAGCTGCTCGACAGCGCCGTCCAAGGCTCGGAGGGCCGCGCGGACAGGTGCCCGCTGCACCATGGCGAACTGTGCGACGTCCGCTACCGACGCGGGCCCGAACCCCGCGAGATAGCGCAGGATCAGGGTCCGCAGCGCCTCCGGGTCCACCTGCCGCCCCGTGGGCACGGGCCCGGTCCCGGCCGCGACGAAGGACGCTTTGACACCGAACGACCACGGCGCGCCCGTCGGGGCATGGTGCAGCGGCGCGTACGCCTTCAGCCCCCACCACGCCCCGTCCTTCTCCTCGGAGCCGAGTCGTTCCTCGACCCATGCCCTCATTTCGGCCGCGGTCCGCGGGCGTGCGGCGAAGGCCAGCAGCTCCGCCATCACCGCCTCCGCGTCCGCCGGTGTGCGCCTCCCTGCGGCGAAGCGAGACCCGAGGCGAGAGCCATACAGGACCGGCTGCATCGCCGCACGGAACACCTGGTAGTCCTCGGCGTGCACAGCGTGCAGGGTGATCCGCATCAACGTCGCCTTGACCACCGAGCGCCGGGTGAAGGCGGCATCCAGCTCGGCCGGGTCAAAGCCGGAGAGACGATTCCAGAGTGCGAGATACGGCGAGGCCGGGTGCTGCGCCTGAAGCGCGACTATGCGCCGCACTCCGTCGGGGACGGACAACGGCTCCCGCTCCAGAAGCAGTTGGCGACTGAGGGTGGCTCGGTTGAGCTCGCGCGCGGTGATCTTCACGACGCAGGATTCTGCCGCATCCCGGGCGGGAGAAGCGGCGCGCAGCCCCGTCCCAGGGGACCGTCCCGGCAGCGCACCCCGCCAGTCCTCAGGCCATCGTCGCCACGATCCCGTCCCACAGCCGGACCCTCGCCTCGAGGGCCAGCGTCGCTGTTTCGACCGCCTCCTGCCAGCGTGTGTCGTCCGTGCCGCAGAGGTCGGCGACCATCTGCATGGCCATGGGGGTGTGCTCCTCGCCGTCGACCTCGATATGTCGGGCCAGGTAGTCGCAGAAGAGCGGGAAGCGGTCGGTGCCCTCCTTGTTGATGACCTGGTCGAACATGTCGGGGATGAGGTCCTCGCGGGAGAAGGCGAACGCGGCGGCCCGGCAGTGCAGCGGCCGGTCCGCGATGATCTCGAAGGTCGTGCGGACGAACTCGGCGGCGGGGGCGGGGACTTGGGTGACGCGGAGTGCCGAGGGCACGTCGTGACCCTCGGTGACCAGGGCGAGGAAGGTGTCGATCCTGGTCACGTCGGCGTCCGCCTCGGCCATGCCCGCGCGGTACAGCTCGAAGTGGCTGGTGAAGCCGCCGTTCAGCTCGTCGCTCTCCTCGACCAGGACGATGTCGTTGATCAGGCGCCGGCTGACCTCCGTGCCGCGCGGCACCCAGGGGACGTCGACGCAGGTCAGTTCCCGTTGGAGGGATTTCAGGAGTGACATGAAGTCCCATACCGCGAACACATGGTGCGCCATGAACGTCGCCATGTCCTCCCGGCTGTTTATCCGCTGGTAAATCGGGTGCGTGGTGACCTCTTTACGGGCGGGTTCGATCACGGAACGCGCCCGCTCGATTCCCTCGTGGTTCATATTCCAGTCGTACCTGGACATGGGATCTCCTTCTTGGGGACGGATGAGGGGAAACCTCGGCGGTGGATGGCGATCGTGCAGCTTTACCGAGGGACCTCGCAAGCACTTTCTAGAATTACGGGAGAGTTACCAGGAGTATCGATCGACAGAAGATATCAAGATAACCGAAAGGTAAACAAACGGTCACGATCCGGACACTAGAAAAACTTCGTTGAAGATTTGAACGCGCTGCATGCGCTTTCCGTACTCGGTAGCGTGACCAGGAATCCCGTAACCGTCACCGTGGCGTATCACGTGATCCCGGGCCGCGAGACCGACTTCCACTCCTGGGGGTGGGCCGTACTGCGGGCGAGCTCGCGCGAACCTGGCTTCCTAGGGGGTGGTGTGCTTGCCGACGGAGAGGCGGAGTGGCATGTGGTCTACCGCTTCGACAGCGAGGGGTCGGCCCTGGCCTGGGAAGACTCGATCATCCGGGCACAGTGGGCCACCCGCGCGAACCCGTTCGCCCGGGAGACGGGGCGCCGCAGCGTGCGGGGCTCCAAGAGCTGGTTCGACGCCCAGACCGGCGCACCGAAACCGCCGGCCGCGCCGCTCCCGCCCGCGAAATGGAAGCTTTGGTTCGTGAATATGAGCGCGGTCTTCCCGCCGGTTCTCTTATTCAATCTGCTCGTGATTCCGTATCTCGGAGGTCTCAATCCGCTGATCCGTACGCTGCTGCTGTGTCTCTGCGTGACGGCCCTCGTCACGTGGATTCTCATGCCGCGACTTCAGCGATTCTTCAAGAAATGGCTGTACCCGCCGCTCCAGGCGCTCCGCGGACGTCACAAAAGACGGACCGCGTAGGCCCGAGAACGATCAAAGGGAGGTGGGCGGGTGAAGACCCTGCTCATCGACAATTACGACTCGTACACGTACAACCTGTTCCAGCTGATAGCCGAGGTCAACGGCGAGGAGCCTGTGGTGATCCTCAACGACGCCGCCCCCGACGGAACAGGCGGAAAAATTCCGGATCTCTCGGAATTCGACAATGTGGTGGTGTCGCCCGGACCGGGGCACCCGGCCGAATCCCGTGACTTCGGGATCAGCGCCAGAGTGCTCGCGGAGTCCACGATCCCGGTGCTCGGCGTCTGCCTGGGCCACCAGGGCATCGCGCTCGGGGAGCGGGGCCGGGTGCTGCCCGCCCCGGAGCCCCGGCACGGGCATCTGTCGAGGATCCGGCACGACGAGCGGGACCTGTTCCAGGGGCTGTCGCAGCACTTCACCGCGGTCCGCTACCACTCACTGTCCGTGCACGAGCCGCTGCCCGGGACGCTGGAAGCCACGGCCTGGTCGGAGGACGGCGTCCTGATGGGGCTGCGGCACCGCACCCGGCCGCTGTGGGGCGTGCAGTTCCACCCGGAGTCCGTCCTCACCGAGTACGGCCACCGGATACTCGTGAACTTCCGCAACCTCACGGCGCGCCGCGCCCGCAAGACCCGTACGAAGAACACCGCGGTCACCCCGTCCGCGGCGGCCTTCCCCGCCCCGGCCGCGCCCTCCCGCCCCACGCGGACCGTCCGCCCCGCCCACCGGCTGCACACGCGCCGCATCGCCACCGCCGTCGACGCGGAGGCCGCCTTCACCCGGATGTACGCCGCCTCCCCGCGGGCGTTCTGGCTGGACAGCGCGCGGGTCGAGGAGGGGCAGTCACGGTTCTCGTTCTTCGGTGACGGCTCCGGGCCGCTGTCGGAGTTCGTCCGGTACGACGTCACGAGCGGCCGCTGCGAGATCGAGCGGGCCGGGCGGCCGCCGCGCAAGGTCCGGGCGAGCGTCTTCGACTACCTCAAGCGGCAGTTGGCGAACCGCCACGTGGACGCCACCGGACTGCCCTTCGACTTCACCGGCGGATACGTCGGCTACTTCGGGTACGAGACCAAGGCCGACTGCGGCTCCCCCAACCGCCACCGGGCCGAAACCCCGGACGCCTGCTGGCTGTTCGCCGACCGGCTGATAGCGGTGGACCACCAGGAGGGCTTCACCTACGCCGTCTGTGTGGCCGAGGACACCCCCCAGGCCACCCGGGAGGCCACCGACTGGCTCGACGGCGCGCTCGCCCAGCTCACCTTCGTCGGCGCCGACCCGCAGCCCTTACCGCCCGCGCCCGTGTCGGCCGAGCCGGACCTCGGCGCCGCCGAGCCATGGCTCGTCCGCGACCGGGACACCTACCTCGCGGACATCGAGGCCTGCGCGCGGGAACTCCATGCGGGCACCAGCTACGAGATCTGTCTGACCAACGCCGCCCGGCTGCCCGCGCCGCCCGACGCGTACGACTTCTACCGGGTGCTGCGCCGCGTCAACCCGGCGCCGTACGCGGCCTTCCTGCGGTTCGGCGACCTCGACGTGGCGAGCGCCTCCCCCGAACGCTTCCTGCGGATCACCCGGGGCGGCGTCGCCGAGGCCCGGCCCATCAAGGGCACCGCTCCCCGGGGCTCCACCCCTCAGGATGACGCGGCCCTCAGGGACGCGCTCGCCGCCGACGCCAAGACCCGCGCCGAGAACCTGATGATCGTCGATCTGCTCCGCAACGAACTGGGCCGGGTCTGCCGGACCGGGACGGTACGCGTCTCCCGGCTCATGGCCACCGAGACCTACGCCACCGTGCACCAGCTCGTCTCCACCGTCGAGGGCCGGCTGCGCCCGGACACGGAAGCGGTGGACTGCGTCCGCGCCTGTTTCCCCGGCGGCTCGATGACCGGCGCGCCCAAGCTGCGCACCATGGAGATCATCGAGACGCTGGAGACCGAGGCGCGCGGGGTGTACTCCGGGGCCCTCGGCTACCTGGGGTGCAGCGGCGGCGCCGACCTCAACATCGTCATCCGTACCGCCGTACTCGCGGACGGGCTGATGCACCTGGGCGCGGGCGGCGCGATCGTCCTCGACTCCGATCCGGCCGCGGAGTACGACGAGATGCTGCTGAAGACGGCGGCGCAGATGCGAGCCCTGCGGGAGCACCAGGAAGCCACCCCGACAGGGGTGAGCGCCCGTCGGGCGGACACCCCCCGCCGCGCCGCCGTAGAGGAGCCCGCCCGGTGACGATCCCCACGTCCACGCCGTCTCCGCAGTCGCCGACCGGCACCCACGCGGACGCCGAAGCCCCCGGCAACCTCGCCACCCATCTCGCCGCGCTCGCCGAGCGGCGCGGCTGGGGTGAGCGGGTCGCCTTCCACCAGGGCCACCGGGCCTGGACGCACGGCGAGGTGCACGAGCTCGCGGGCCGTGCGGCCGGTGTGCTCGCCGCGCACGGCGTGGGTGCGGGCGACCGGGTGCTGCTCGCGCTGCCCGACGGGATCGCCTGGGTGGCGGCCTTCCTCGCCACCGCCCGGCTGGGAGCCGTCGCGGTCCTGGTCAATCCCGAACTGCCCCCGGCCGATCACGCGTTCATGGCCGAGGACGCCCGGGCCGTGCTCTGCGTGACCGGGCCGGGCCTGGAGGACCGCTTCACCGACCGCGTACGCCTCGGCGCCGATCAGCTGATGGCGCTCACCGCCGAAGCCGAGCCGGTCGCCGCCCACCCGGTCGACGCGCACACCTCGCTCTACGTCCAGTACACCTCCGGCACCACGGGCCGGCCCAAGGGCGTCGTGCACTGTCACGGCGACCCGAAGACGTACCACGACCTCATCGGCCGTCGGCTGCTGCGGATCACCCCCGACGACGTCACCCTGTCGGTGTCGAAGCTGTACTTCGCGTACGGCTTCGGCAACTCCTTCGTCTTCCCGCTCTTCTCCGGCTCGTCCGCCGTCCTGGTGGACCGGCGCCCGGGCCCGGCCGCCGTGGACGAGCTCGTCGCCCGGCACCGGGTCACCCTGCTCTACTCCGTGCCCTCCGCGTACGCCGCCCTCGTCGCCGACCGGGGCAGCGGCCACGTGGCCTGCTTCGCCTCCGTACGTGCCGCGGTGTCGGCCGGGGAGGGTCTGCCCGAGGGGCTGGGGAAGCAGGTCACCGATCTGCTGGGCGCGCCGGTCCTGGAGCAGATCGGCTCCACCGAGGCCGGTCACGCGTTCTGCGCCAACAGCCTCGAGCACAACCACCCGGGCACGGTGGGCCGTCCGGTCCCCGGCTTCGAGGTGGAACTGCGCGACGGCGCCGGCGTGCCGGTGGAGGACGGGGCGGAGGGCGAACTCTGGGTGCGCGGGCCGACGCTGACGCCCGGCTATCTGAACCGGCCCGAGGAGACGGAACGCACCCTGGTCGGCGGCTGGCTGGCCACCCACGACCGGGCGCGCCGCGAGGAGGACGGCAGCTACCGGCACCTGGGACGCACCGACGACCTGGAGACGGTCGGCGGGATCACCATCTCCCCGCTGGAGGTGGAGGCCGTACTGCGGGCCCATCCGGCGGTGAAGGAGGTCGCGGTCGCGGCCATGACCGACTGGCGCGGCTTCAGCCGGCTGCGGGCCTTCGTCGTCCCCGTCTCGCCCCTGCCGCCCGGCCTCTCGGGGCTGTCCGGTCCGTCCGGTCTGGAGCCCGAACTCGTGGGCCTGGCGCGCGAGCACCTCGCCGCGTTCAAGGTCCCCAGAGTCATCAGCTTCGTCCCGTCACTGCCCCGCACCGCGACCGGAAAACTCCGCCGCCACCTCGTCCGCCAGGGCGCCTGGTGACCACGGCCACAACCGCAGCTACGGCCATGTCCACAGCCACAGCCACAGCCACAGCCACAGCCACAGCCACAGAAGGGAACGGGCACATGCGACAGCAGCAGCCCCTGCTCGCCGACCGCGGTTTCTACCTGGGCCCGATGTTCCGGCACGCGGCGGACCGCCACGGAGCCGTCTTCGTGACCCTGGACCGGCCGCTGGACGTGAACCCGGGTCTTGGGGTCGACCTCAGCTACTCGGTACTGGCCGAGGTGGTCGAGGAGCTCTCCGGACGGCTGTGGGAGGCCGGGGTCCGGCCCTCGGAGGAGGTGGTCGTCCACAAGACGGACAACGTCGACATCGTCCTGCTGACCTGCGCCGTCTCCCGTATCGGGGCCGTTCCCGTCCTCCTGTCCCCCGCGCTCGCCGGTCCGGTGGTGGGCCGGCTTCTCGAACGGCTCCACCAACCCTGGCTGATCACCGACAGAGCCAAGCTGGAAGGCCCGCTGGAGGACGTCGACGTCTCCGCTCTCGTACGCCGCACGCTCACCGTGGACGACGCGCCGGGGGCCGAGCCCCTGGAGAAGTACGCCGGGGCGGACACCCCCTCTCCCGTCCGGCTGCATCCGCGCGAGCCCGCCCTGATCACCCACAGTTCGGGCACCACCGGTCTCCCCAAGCTCGCCGTGCACTGCGCGAACACCATGTGGAACCGGCTCGTCCCGCAGAAGGCGATGGGTTGGCCCACCCGCGGCGAGACCGCCGCGCTGCACATGTCGTTCGTGCACTCGCGCTTCTACCATCTGCTCGGCGTCCTGCTGCACTTCGGCAGCCCGCTCGTGCTCATCACCGACCCGGACCCGGCCACGGTGGGACCGCTGCTGACCCGGCACCGCCCCGGCATCGTCGAGACCCACCCCAACACCTTCGTGCTGTGGGAGGAGCTGGCCGACGCGCCCGGAGCGCCGCTGTCGCGGGTCCGCTCGTACGGCTCCACGTTCGACGCGATCCATCCGCGCACCGTACGGCGGCTGCTGGGCGCCTCGAAGCGGCGCGCGCCCTGGCTGATCCAGCTGTACGGGCAGAGCGAGACGGGCCCGGTGGCGTTCCAGTGGTTCACCCGGCGCAGTGCCGCCCGCGCGGACGGGCGCCGGGTCGGGACCGGGATCCCCGGCTTCACCCGGGTCCGGGTCACGGACGACTCCGGCGGGCGGGCCAGGCCCGGCACGCCCGGCCGTATCGAGGCCCGCACCCGGGGGCGGATCCTCACCTACCTCGGCGCCCGGGAGCAGTACCAGCGCCAGCTCGCCGGCGACGGCTGGTGGCAGATGGGCGACATGGGGTACCAGAGTCGGCTGGGCGGGCTGTATCTGATCGACCGTGAGATAGATCGGATCGACTCGGTGCACAGCAATCTGGAGGTCGAGGACGCGCTGATGGAACGGCTGGAGGAGCTGCGCGAGGTGGTCATCGTGCCCGGCGCGGACCGCGAACCGGTGCCGGTGGTGTGCGTGCGGGGCGAACGGCCGCTGGACCCGGCGCGCTGGCGGGAGGCCACGGCCGATCTGCCGCCCCTGGCCGAGCCCCGGCAGTGGCGCTTCGAGGAGCTGCCGATGACCGCGACCTGGAAGGTGAAGCGGGTGGAGATCACCCGCATGCTGGCCCAGGGCGCGCGTACGTGAGCGGCGCCCCCGGCCGTCCGGTCCTCGTGGTGGGTGCCGGGCCCGTGGGTCTGTCGGCGGCGCTCGGGCTGCGGGCGCACGGGCTGCCGGTCGTGCTCCTGGAGGCGGACCCCGAGGAGCGTGAACGCCCGGGCAGCCGCGCCCTGTTCGTGCAACGGGAGACCCTGCGGCTGCTCGACGGGATGCGCCCGGGGCTGGCCGCCGAGATCACGGCGTACGGGCGCACCTGGCACACCAGACGGACCCTGTACCGGGGCCGCGAGGTGTACGCCCGCACCTTCCCGCCGCCGTCCACGCCCGGCCTTCCGCCCTTCACCAGCCTGCGCCAGGTGGACACCGAGCGCTTCCTGCGCGCCGCGTGCGAGGAAGCCGGGGTGGACTTCGTGTGGGGGGCGCGGGTGGCGGGGGTGCGCGTCTCGTCGTCAGAGGTCGTGCTCACCGGTGCGGACGGCCGGGTCTGGACCGGTACCCACGCCGTCGCCGCCGACGGGGCGCGCTCGGCGGTCCGGGGCGAGCTGGGCATCCCGATGGAGGGGACGCGCGCGGACGGCTTCCACGTCGTCGTGGACGTCGCCGATGTGCCGGGCGCCGAGCTGCCGTTGGAGCGGGTCTTCCACTACGAGCATCCGGGGGTGGGCGGCCGCAGTGTGATGCGGGTGCCGTTCACCGGCGGCTTCCAGGTCGACCTGCAGTGCCGGGACGACGACGCGCAGGACGCGTACGGGACCGAGGAGGCCGTACGGGAATGGCTGCCCGCGGTGGTGGGCGACGGGTACGCCGAGCGGATCCTGTGGGTGTCGACGTACCGCTTCCTGCGCAAGGTCGCCGCCTCGTTCAGCGACCCGCACCGGCGGGTGCTGCTCGTCGGCGAGGCCGCCCACCTGTTCCCGCCGTTCGGCGCGCGCGGGATGAACAGCGGGATCGCGGACGCGGCGGCGGCCGCTCGGGCGATCGCCGACGGGACGGTGGACGCGGTCGCCGATTTCGCCGAGGTCCGGCGGGCGGCGGCCCTGTTCAACAGCGCGGCCGCCGGCAACGCGCTGGACCATCTGCGGCCGCACCGCCGGATCGTCCGGGTCAAGCAGCGGGCGGCCGCGGCGCTCGCGCCCGTGCTGCCGTGGTGCGGTTCCTGGCTGGAGCACGCGCCGTACGGGCCGCGCAACGGTTCGCCCGCTGTCGCGGGCCGCAAGTACTGAGAGCGAGAGGGGAAGGCAGTGACACAACCGGCTGTCGTGGAGGAGCTGTTGGCGTGGGCGCCCGGCCGTGGGCTGGCCTCCGGTCCGGCCCCGGGCGCGTGGCCGGGCGGGCGGCTGCTCGTCGCGGACTCGTGGTTGCTGCGCGAGGGCCGGATGCGCGGCCTCGACCGGCACCGGGAGCGCTTCCTGCGGGCCTGCGGCGACTGCGGCGGGCCACCGCTGGAGCGGCTCGTCGCGTTCTGGCGGGACATGACCGCCGCGCTGCCGCGCACCGGCGAGTGGTTCCCCCGGGTCGAACTCGCCTCCGGCTCCATGGAGTTGCGACTGCTGCTACGGAAGGCGCCGCCGCTCGGCACGGGCGTCCGGGTCTGGGCGGCGGGGCAGAGCGATCCACGGAGCGTCCCCCGCCGCAAGGGACCCGACCTGGACACCCTCGCCCGGGTGAGGCGGCGGGCGGCCGGGGAGGGCGCGGAGGAGGCGGTGCTGATCGCGTCCTCCGGTGTGGTGCTGGAGGCGGCCACGGCCAGCCTGCTGTGGTGGGAGGACGACACCCTGTGCCTGCCCTCGCCGCAGCTGCCCGTCCTCGCCGGGGTGACGGCCGGCCTCATCCAGGAGCGGGCCCACCGGTCCGGGATCCGTGTCGCCCACCGCGAGCGGACCGTGGCCGAGCTCGACGGCCGTGAGGTGTGGCTGGTCAACGCGCTGCACGGGATCCGGCCGGTGACGGCCTGGACGGCGCGGCCGATGAGTCCGGCGCCGGCGGTGCGCGCCCCGGAATGGCGGAATTGGCTGGACGACATCATGGAGCCGCTGCCGGTCGACTGAATTCCGGAGTCGACCGGATTCCGGACGGGAGCACCGGAACAAAAAGCGCCGGGCCGAATTGAATTCGACCCGGCGCTGCTTCTCGTACCCGAATTCAGCTTTTCTTCTGGACGGGCTGATAGGCGCCCGGAACCATACGGGTCGCGATCGCGATCCGGTTGTACGCGTTGATGACGGTGGCCGCCCAGATCAGCGCCGCGAGCTGCGCCTCGTCGAAGACCTCCGTCGCCGCGGCATAGACCTCGTCCGGCACGCGTCCGTCGTGGACCAGCGTCACGGCCTCGGTCAACGCCAGTGCGGCACGCTCCCGTTCGGTGAAGAACGGGGTCTCCCGCCAGGCGCTCAGCGCGTAGACCCGCTGCTCGGTCTCGCCCCCGGCGCGGGCGTCCTTGGTGTGCATGTCGAGGCAGAACGCGCAACCGTTGAGCTGCGAGGCGCGAATCCTGATCAGCTCCAGGAGTTCCGGTTCGACCTTGGCGTCCTGGGCCGCGGAAACGGCGGCTCCGTGCAGGGCGCCCATGGCGCCGGACACCTCGGGGGTAATCTTCTTCAGGGCCACACGGGACAGGGCTTCACTATTACTCATGAGGCGACTCTATTCCATGAAAAGGGCCGTCGACTCTCTCGTTGTGGAAAATACTGCGGGAAGTTCCATCGAAAGGCAGTGCCCCGCACAGTGCGTCCAGTGCCCCGACAACCCGTGGTCCAGCGGTATCCCGCACCCCACCACGATCACGTCGGACCGCTCGGCGGTCGGTCGACTCCGGGTGGCGTTGACTTGCTCTCCTTGCTGAAGCAGGGAGATTCTGGCCTTCCGGTCCGGGGTGCTGTGCCGCTATGCGGCACGGGCTCCGGTGCGGATTCCGTGGCTTCCTGCTTCATCGCGCTGCGCCGGAACGGGTCCCGGTCTTACCTGCGCTTGACAGGCTGTCACCGCCAGTCCGGCGGCCTGTTTGACGTTCTTCGCGGCGTTGTGGTCCCGGTCGTGAGCAGTGCCGCATGCGCTACACGTCCATTCCCGTACGTGCAGGGGCTTGGGCCCGTTCTTGATGCCGCAGTTTGAGCATGTCTGGCTGGTCGGTTCGAAGCGCCCGACCTTGACGAAGACGCGCCCGTACCGGGCGGCCTTGTACTCCAGCATGGCCACGAATGCCGCCCATCCTGCGTCGTGGACGGACTTGCCGAGCCGGGTGCGCGCGAGGCCGTTCACCGCCAGGTCCTCCACCGCGACCGCTTGGTTTTCGCGGATCACGCGGGTGGAGAGCTGATGGTGGAACTCATGGCGGGCATCGGCCACCTGCGCATGCGCGCGGGCGACCTTCCGGCGGGCCTTCTCCCGGTTCTTCGATCCCTCCTGCTTGCGGGACAGCTCCCGCTGGGCTTTCTTCAGTTTCTTCTCCGCCCGGCGCAGAAACCGAGGACTGTCGATCTTCGTCCCGTCCGAAAGGACAGCGAAATGAGTCAGGCCCAGGTCGATCCCCACGCTCGGCAGGCCGTCGGCGTCGGGCATCCGCGCCAGGTCAGCGTCCGGGTCGGTCTCGATCACGAAGGAGGCGAAGAATCGCCCCGCTGCGTCCCGGATCACCGTCACACTCGACGGGATCGAAGGAAGGTTGCGTGACCAGCGCACCTTCACCTCACCGATCTTCGGCAGAAGCAACCGCCCCGCCTCGCTGATCTTCCAGCGGGCGTTGGCGGTGAACCGGATCGCCTGCCGGGCATCCCGCTTGGACTTGAAGCGCGGTGCCCCCACCCGCGCTCCCTTCCCGCCACCCTTCAGGGAGGCGAAGAAGTTGGTGTACGCGCTCTCCACGTCCCGCAGCGATTGCTGTAACACCACCGCCGAAACCTCACCCAGCCAAGCCCGCTCCGGCCTGGTCTTCGCCTGAGTGATCAGCGTCTTCGACAGTACGGCCGCTCCCGGGTACGGGGTGCCCTCCCGCCTGGCCTGTTCGCGGGCGGCGACAGCGTCGTTGTACACCACCCGCGCACACCCGAATGCCCGCGCCAGCGCGGCACGCTGGCCCGGACCCGGGTCGAGACGGAAAGCATACCGAAGCTGCATGATCCGGACGCTAACACCCACCGCCGACCCCCTGTGCCCGATCGGTCGAATCCGGATCTGCCGCAACGATTCGCCAGCTTGGGTGGAGCGTTCCCGGCTCCGTGGGAGGACGTTTCTGCGGCGTTCCGCACCGTCATCACGTGATCCGCTTCACCACCGGTCTGAAGGACTCTGCATGGACGACCAACGACCCAGCCCCGCTCGAATCACGCATTCCTCAGCAGAGTCCTGAAGGCCGGTGCACTGCGGATGAATCCCAGTAGTGGTCCAGCCCATGTGCGGCGAGGGCCTGCCAGGCGGCCGCCCACCACGTCGGCTGCTCGGTTCCGGGTGGGAGTCGCAGCACCACATGCAGGCCCGCCGCGATGCCTGCCGCCCGAACCGCATCAACGTACTCCCGCTGCTGCGGACGGGGATCCGGAGGTCGATCAATGTGTTCTCCCGGCCCGACGGCTCCTCGTTCACCGAGCGGATGACCGAGCTCGGTGAACGAGGAACCACCCGGATCACCTTCGGGTCAGGCCTCCAGCGCCGCGCGGCCGAGGCGCCGCGGGAGATCGCCGCGCACCCAAGACAGCCGGGGTCACGGCAGCCACGCGTGCCATGTCGACGCGTGGCTGTCGACCCACTTCTTCGCCGCCTCCTGCGCCGACAGCTTGTCGTTCGCGATCATCAGGGAGACCTCGTTCTGGTCCTCGGTGGTCCACTGGAACTTCTTCAGGAAGGCGGCCGCCTTGCCGCCGCTCTTCGCGAAGTCGGCGTTCAGGTACTTCTGGAGCGGTGTGTGCGGGTAGGCGCAGGCCACCTTGGCCGCGTCGGCGTCGCAGCCCTCCTTGTACGCGGGCAGCTTCACCTCCGTCATGGGGACCTTCTTGAAGAGCCACTGGGGTGAGTACCAGTAGGTGAGGAAGGGCTTCTTCTCCTTGGCGAACTGCTTCATCTGGGTGATCTGCGCGGCCTCCGAACCGGCGAACACCACCTGGTAGTTCAGCTTCAGGTTGGTCACCAGGGCCTTGTCGTTGGTGACGTAGGAGGGCGAGCCGTCCATGAGCTGGCCCTTGCCGCCGCTCTCCGCGGTGCGCATGAGGCCGGCGTACTTGTCGAGGTTCTTCCAGTCGGTCACGTCGGGGTGCTGCTTGGCGAAGTACGTCGGGACGTACCAGCCGATGTGCCCGGTGACGCCCAGGTCCCCGCCGGGCGCGATCGTCTTCTTGTCCTCGACGTACCGCTTCTCCTGGTCGGGGTGGCCCCAGTCCTCCAGGATGGCGTCGACCCGACCCTGGCTGAGCGCGTCCCACGCGGGGACCTCGTCGACCTGGACGGTGTCCACGCGATAGCCGAGCTCGTGCTCCAGCAGGTACTGCGCGACGGCCACGTTGGCCTGCGCGCCCACCCAGGACTGGACGGAGAGGGTCATGCTCTTGGAGCCCCGCGCGTTCGCGAAGGGCGAGGCCTGCTTGGTCATGTCGACGGCGCCGCAACCGGTCAGCGTCAGCAGCGCGGCCGCACCGGCCATCACCGAAGTCGTGCGAAGGCGCATGTCACGCTCCCTTCTTCGTGGTCCGTGCGGTCGGCTGGGTCACCCGGTCGAGCATCAGGCCGAGACAGACGATCGCCGCGCCGGCCACAAGACCGGTCGCCAGGTCGCCCTGCGCGAGGCCGAACACGACGTCGTATCCGAGCGCGCCACCGCCGACCAGTCCGCCGATGATGACGACGGCGAGGACGAGCACGACGCCCTGGTTCACGGCGAGGAGCAGCGACCGGCGGGCCAGCGGCAGCTGGACCTGACGCAGTTGCTGGGCGCCGGTGGCGCCGAGCGAGCGGGCCGCCTCCAGCGCGGCCGGGTCGACGGCGCGCAGGCCCTGGGTGGTGATGCGGACGACGGCGGGGAGCGCGTAGACGACCGCGGCGGCCACGGCGGGCGCGCGGCCTACGCCGAACAGCGCCACCACCGGGATCAGGTAGACGAACTGCGGCATGGTCTGGAAGACGTCAAGCACCGGCCGCAGCAGCCGCTCGACGCGCTCGCTGCGCGCCGCCGCGATGCCGGTCGCGAAGCCGAGCACGAGGGTGACGGCGACCGCCGCGAGGACCTGTGACAGCGTGTCCAGGGACGGCTTCCACACACCGAGCACCCCGATCGCGGCCATCGCGAGGACCGCGGTGAGGGCGGTGCGCCAGGTGCCGATCAGCCAGGCGAGGGCGGCGACGATCAGCAGGACCGACCACCAGGGCAGCCACTGGAGGCCGTCCCGGAGGGGGTCCAGGACCCAGGTGGTGAAGTGGCCCGCCCAGTCGGCGGTGCCGCCGATGTAGGGGACGCCGGAGTAGAGGTGGTTGGTCATCCAGTCGACGACGCGGTTCACGGGCTCGGCGATGTGGAGGGTCCAGGAGACGGGCCAGTCGAGCCGGCCGGTGAGGCGTCCGGCCAGCGCCACGACGAGGGCCGCGGCGGCGGCGTACACCCAGCGGCGCGGTGCCGTCGCCCCGGAGTCCGAGCCCAGGCGCTCCCCTGCCGCGCCCGTGACCCGGTCCAGGACGACCGCGAGCAGCACGATCGGGATACCCGCGGCAAGTGCGGCGCCCACGTCGACGGAGGCCAGGGCCTGGTAGACGCGGTCGCCGAGGCCGCCCGCGCCGATCACGGAGGCGATGACCGCCATGGACAGGGCCATCATGATCGTCTGGTTGAGGCCGAGGAGGAGTTCCTTGCGGGCCAGCGGGAGGCGGGCGGTCAGCAGGCGCTGGCGGGCGGTGGCGCCGAGCGAGGTGACGGCCTCCATCACCCCGGCGTCGGCGTCGCGCAGGCCGAGCGCGGTGAGACGGGCCATGGGCGGGGCGGCGTACACGACGGTGGCGAGGACGGCGGCGGGCACGCCGATGCCGAAGACGAGGACGACGGGCAGGAGGTACGCGAACGCCGGCAGCACCTGCATGGTGTCGAGGACGGGACGCAGCGCGCGATAGGTACGGTCGGACAGCCCGGCCGCGAGGCCGAGCAGCGTGCCCAGCAGGACGGACGCGAGGACGGCGACCACCATGAGCGCGAGGGTCTGCATGGTCGGCACCCACATGCCGAGCAGTCCGCAGGCGAGGAACGCGGCGGCCGTGCCGAGCGCGAGCCGTACGCCCGCCGTGCGCCAGGCGACGAGTGCCGCGAGGGCCGTCACCCCGGCCCAGCCCGCCGCGAGCAGCACCACGTATACGGCGCGCACGGAGAGGACGACGGCGTTGCTGACGTACCCGAAGAAGTACAGGAACAGAGGGTGGCTGTCCCGGTTGTCGATGATCCACTCGCTGGCTCGGCCGAGGGGTGCGGAGAGGTCGACGGTCAGGGCGCCCGGCCAGGTGCCGCTCGCCCAGTGGGAGTCGAGGACCGGGACGATCACGGCTGCCGCGACGGCGAGCAGCAGCAGCTTGCCGACGGCCCGGTGTCTGCCGAGGTTCTTGAGCAGCGCGGCGACGCCGGAGTGACCGACGGTCGCGGTGACGGTGGCCATCAGGCGGCCTCCCCACGGGGGCCGTCCGGCGCCCCGACGGCTGTCGTGTCCGCTCCGGCGGGTGTGTGCGCTCCGGCGGGTGTGTCCGCGCCGGCCACCACGCCGAGCAGCACCGCGGAGTCCACGACGCCGACGCAGCGTCCCTGGTCCATCACGCGGGCGGGGTCGCCCGAGCGGGCCACCGCCTCGATGGCCTCGGAGACGGTCGCGTCGGGTGCGAGCGCCGGGCCCCGGCCGGCCTCCCCGGCGGACGCGGCCCGCATGGCCGTACGGACGGTCATGACCTGTTCACGCGGTACGTCCCGGACGAACTCGCGGACGTAGTCGTCGGCGGGCGAGCCGACGATCTCCTCAGGGGTGCCCAGTTGGACGACGCCGCCGTCGCGCATGAGCGCGATGCGGTCGCCAAGACGCAGCGCCTCGGTGAGGTCGTGCGTGATGAAGACCATCGTGCGGCCCTCGTCGCGGTGCAGCCGGATGACCTCTTCCTGCATGTCGCGCCGGATCAGCGGGTCGAGCGCGCTGAACGGCTCGTCGAAGAGCAGGACTTCGGGGTCGACGGCGAGCGCGCGGGCGAGCCCGACGCGCTGCTGCTGGCCACCGGACAGCTGGCCGGGCCTGCGCTGTTCCATGCCCTCCAGGCCGACCTTGGCGACGACCTCGGAGGCCTTCTCGCGGCGTTCCGCCTTGCCGACGCCCTGGATCTCCAGGCCGTACGCCACGTTGTCGAGCACCGAGCGGTGCGGGAGCAGGCCGAAGTGCTGGAAGACCATCGCGGCGCGGTGGCGGCGCAGTTCCCGCAGCCGGTTGCGGTCCATGGCGCGTACGTCCTCGCCGTCGATGACGATCGCGCCCGCGGTCGGCTCGATCAGCCGGGTGAGGCAGCGGACCAGCGTGGACTTGCCGGAGCCGGACAGCCCCATGACGACGAAGACCTCGCCCTTGCGGACGTCGAAGCTCACGTCCCGGACGGCGGCCGTACAGCCGGTGCGGGAGCGGAGTTCGGCGGGGGTGAGGGCGGCGAGTTCGGGATCGGCGGGAACGCGCTCGGCCTTCGGTCCGAACACCTTCCACAGGCCGTCGACGGAGAAGACGGAATCAGTACCCATCACGCACCGCCCCCGATCAGCTCGGCGCATTTCTCCCCGACCATGAGGACCCCGATCATCGGGTTCACGGCGGGCATCGTCGGGAAGACGGACGCGTCGGCGATCCGCAGACCGTCGAGGCCGCGCACCCTCAGCTCGGGGTCGACCACGGCCAGTTGATCGTCCGTGGCGCCCATACGGCAGGTGCCCGCCGGGTGGTACACGGTGTGCGCGACCTGACGGGCGTACGCGCTCAGCTCCTCGTCGTCGGTGACCTCGGGGCCGGGGCACACCTCGCGCTTGAGCCAGCCGGCGAGCGGTTCGGTGCGGGCGATGCGGCGCGCGATGCGGATGCCGTCGACGAGGGTGCGGCCGTCGTAGTCGTCCTCGTCCGTGAAGTAGCGGAAGTCGAGGGCGGGCTTGACCGAGGGATCGGAGCTGGTCAGGTAGAGGCGGCCGCGGCTGCGCGGCTTGGGGATGTTGGGGGTCATGGAGACGCCGTGCGCCGGACGCTCGTAGCCCAGCCGCTCCGGGTTGTCCGTGAACGGGATCTGGTAGAAGTGGAACATCAGGTCGGGGCCCGCGTGTTCGGGGTCCCGGCGCACGAACAGGCCCGCGTCGGAGTCCATCGCCGAGTTCTCCGGGATCGGCCCGTCGGTCTCCCAGACGATCACCGACTCGGGGTGGTCGAGCAGGTTCTCGCCGACGCCGGGCAGGTCGAGGGCGACGGGTATGCCGAGCTCCTCCAGGTCACGGGCGGGCCCGATCCCGGAGTGCAGCAGCAGCCGCGGCGAGTCGACCGCGCCCGCGCACAGCAGGACCTCGCGCCGGGCCCGTACGAGGCTCTCCGTGCCGTCCTTGGCGCGGACGTGCACGCCCGTGGCGCGCGCCCCCTCCAGCTCCAGCCGGTACGCCCAGGTCTCCAGCAGCAGCGTGAGGTTGGGCCGTTCGTCCATCACCGGGTGCAGATACGCGACCGACGCGCTGGAGCGTTTGTTGTTCTCGGGGTGGTAGGCGAGGTCGAAGAAGCCGGTGCCCTCGTCGAAGGGCTTCTTGTTGAAGCCCTCGACGCGGGGCACCCCCAGCGCGGCCTGCGCGGCGGCGACGAAGTCGCGGGCGATGGCGTTGCGGTCCTTCTCGTCCACCGGGACGATGTTGTTGAGGAGCCGCGCGAAGTACGCCTCCATCGGCACCGCGCCCCAGCCCTTGGCGCCCGCCGCCTCCCACTCGTCCCAGTCGGACGGCAGCGGCTTGAACGCGATCAGCGTGTTGTGCGACGAACAGCCACCGAGGACGCGGGCCCGGCTGTGCCGGATGTGCGAGTTGCCGCGCGGCTGCACGGTGGTCGGGTAGTCGTAGTCCAGCTCGCCGCCGAGCAGGCCCATCCAGCGGCGCAGGGTGAGGACGTCCTCGCGGCCGACGTCACTGGGGCCGCCCTCGATGACGGCGACCGTGACGTCGGCGTTCTCGGTGAGACGGGAGGCGATGACGGATCCTGCGGTGCCGCCGCCGATGACGACGTAGTCGTACTCATGGGGGGTCTGGGACATGGGGGTGCTACTCCAGGGTGTCGAAGGAGGGTGGGTCAGCCCGCCAACCAGGTGGGTCAGCCCGCGAACCAGCGGACCGGCTTCGGCGCCAGGTTCTGGTAGACGTGCTTGCTCTCGCGGTACTCGGCGAGGCCCGCCGGGCCCAGTTCGCGCCCCACGCCGCTCTTCCCGAAGCCGCCCCACTCCGCCTGCGGGAGATAGGGATGGAAGTCGTTGATCCAGACGGTGCCGTGCCGCAGCCGGCCGGCGACGCGGCGGGCGCGGCCCGCGTCGGTGGTCCAGACGGCGCCCGCGAGCCCGTACTCGGTGTCGTTGGCGAGCGCGACGGCCTCGTCCTCCGTGCGGAAGGTCTCCACGGTCAGTACGGGCCCGAAGACCTCCTCGCGGACCACCTTCATCTCCCGGTGGCACTGGTCGAGCACGGTCGGCTCGTAGAAGTACCCGGTGGCGGGCCGTTCGGCGGACGGCTCGGGGCGTCGGCCGCCCGCGCGCAGCACCGCGCCCTCCGCGAGCGCGGAGGCGACGTACGCCTCGGTCTTCTCGCGCTGCCCCGCCGACACGAGGGGGCCGCACTCGACGCCGTCCTCGGTGCCGCGGCCGAGCCTGATCCCGCTCGCCCTGCGGGCGAGTTCGGCGACGAAGCGCTCGCGCACGGACTCCTCGACGATGAGCCGCGATCCGGCCGAGCAGACCTGGCCGCTGTGGATGAAGGCGGCGTTGAGGGCCTGGTCGACGGCGGTGTCGAAGTCATCGTCCGTGGCGCAGGCGTCGGCGAAGACGACGTTGGGGTTCTTGCCGCCGAGTTCCAGGGCGACCTTCTTGACGCTCTCCGCGGCGGCCCGCGCCACCTTCGTACCGCTGACCAGGCCGCCGGTGAAGGAGACGAGGTCGACGTCGGGGTGCTCGGCGAGGCGGGCGCCCACCGTGTGCCCCGGGCCGGTCACCAGGTTGGCCGCCCCGGCGGGAAGTCCGGCCTCGGCGAGCAGCCGTATCAGCGCGATCGTCGTCAGCGGGGTGATCTCGCTCGGCTTGACCACGAAGGTGTTCCCGGCGGCGAGGGCGGGCGCGATCTTCCAACTGGCCTGCAGAAGTGGATAGTTCCAGGGGGTGATCAGCGCGCAGACACCGACGGGCTCGTGCACGACGACGCTGTGGATGTCGTCGGACCCGGCGTCGACGACCCTCCCGCCACCCTCCCCGACGACGAGGTCGGCGAAGTACCGGAAGGCGTCCGCGACACAGTCGATGTCGACCCGTCCCTCTTCGAGGGTCTTGCCCGCGTCGCGGCTCTCCAGGAGTCCCAGCTCCTCGCGGTCGCGGACGAGGAGGTCGGCGACGCGGCGCAGCAGCGCGGCGCGCTCGGCGACGGGGGTGCGGGGCCACTCCCCCGTGTCGAAGGCAAGGCGGGCGGCGGCGACGGCCGCGTCCGCGTCGCGCCCGTCACCCTCCGCGACCACGGCGAACGGCTTGGCATCCGCGGGATCGAGAATCTCGCGGGTGGCACGGGAGACGGCCTCCCGCCACTCTCCGCCCGCGTGAATGGTCTGTTGTTCCTGCTGCTGAGCCTGGTGCGCCTGGTGTCCGGCCATGGTCGGTGTTGCCTTCCGTTCCTGTTCCGTGCCCCTGAGTGCCCGCGCGTCACACGCGTGTCACTCTCGGGGACCGGGAGCGCCTGCCCCTCACCCCGGAATGCATGCACGACCAGTGACCCAAAGTGCGCGGCGTCACTGAAAAAACGGAAGAAATGCACCGAAAACGGTGAAAACGGCAAAGCGTACGCCGAGAGTGATCGGCACCCCGGAGGTGACGGAACTCGTCGGCTCCTCGCGGAGCACAACGCGGAAGGCCCTGCAGCTCAACACACCTAGGTGCCGCTCGCGCAGTTCGTGTCGGTGGGGCAGAAGGAGTTCAGGGCCGTGGCGAGCGGGCCGGTCATGTCCACGCCCTCGGGGCCGCTCGCGTTGATCGCGTAGAGCGTGCCGTCGGCGGCCCGGAAACGGTGGTCGACCACGTGCGTGGCGCCCTTCTGCGGGCTGTCGTAGCGGTAGGTGACCTGCGTCCAGTCGAAGCCGCTCTGCCGCTCGATGAGCCGGTACCCCGGGAGCTTCTGCGAGATCTCCTCGGCCTGGGACGACGACTCGGCCAGGGAGCTCTCCTTGACCTCGAACAGCATGAGCCGGCTGCTGCCGCCGGGGGCCGTGTACGTGACGACCGGCGCCAGCTTGCCCTGGACCTCCTCGCGCACCCAGCCGTCCGGCACGTCCACCGTGTAGCCGACCGGATCCACCGACCTGCTGTAGCCGGGCGACGGGTCCGGGGTGGTGGGCCCCGTCGCCGGGTCGCTGGACTCGCCCGGCCCGGCGTAGGTGTCCGGGCTCCCGGAGGTGTACCCAGTGTCAGAGGAAGGAACGCTCTGGGTGGCCGTGACCGTCACCGCCGGGCCCGTCGGGTCAGCGCCGGCGTGCCCGGACGAGTCGTCCCTGGTCAGCGCCCACACCGCGCCTCCGACACCGCCCGCGAGGACGGCGACGGCCACGATCACCAGCAGCAGCCGACGCGAGTCCGTGGGGCCCGGGGTCCGGCCGCCGCCGGGAGTCCCGCCGGGCCCGGACCACGACGGTGGCGGCAGCGGCGTCTCGGGCGGGCGCGGCGGCCCCGCCTGGGTCGTCGCCGACGCCCACCACTGCTGCTCCGCGTCCGGCGGCGCCCCGCCACCGCCGGCCCCGCTTCCGCCCTGTCCGCCGGCACCGTCGTCGTCGACCCACCGCTGGCGGTCCGCGTCCCACCGTTGCGCCACCTCGTCACCCCGTTCCCACTCGACCGATCCCGCGCCGCCGCTATCCGGCCAGCTGCGCGATCACCTGCACCACGGCCGCCGTCGACGCCAGCCCCGCCACGGCCGCGGCGGCGGTCTCCAGGCGCATCCGCAGCCGGCCGAGCCGCGCCGGGTCCGCCTGGCCCGTTCTCTCGATCTCTCCCTGCACCACGGCCAGTTCGCCGTCGAGGCCGGTCGTGTCGTCGGTCTCCGTGAGCAGCCGCAGATGATCGCGCAACGTGCGGACGGCCTCCAGGAGCGCCTCGGTCGTCTCGTCGGCGGCGGCCGCGGGCGGCGCCTCGTGATAGTTCGCGGTGCCGTGGTCGCCGAAGTTCACCGCACTGCGCGTGATCCGGTCGACCCGCCCGCCCGAGCCCTCAGTCATCTCTGCTCCCCTCGTTGTACGACGCGCCCCCGCTGCCCATGGACACGGCGCTCTTGCTGATCCGGCCCACCGCGGTGCCGCCGCTCATCTGACCGATGAACTGGCCGCCCGCGGCCACGTTGAAGATGTTCTGCTCGAAGCTGCCCGTCTCGCAGCCGCTGCGCCGCAGCGCCTCGCGCACCCCGCTCGCGATGCGGTCCTCGACCGTCTTGATGTAACGGCTGACGTCCATCTCCTGGAACAGCGACAGCCGGTCGGTGCTGCCCATCTCCCGCACGGACACCAACGGGGCGTCCGGCGGGGCCTGTTCGGGCCTGGCCAGCCAGGTGCGCAGGCACTGGACGAGGGTGCGCACCATGGAGAACCCCGCCAGCACGCCCGTCGCCGGGGCGGACAGCACCGTGCGCAGCACCTCGCGCGCCGTCGCGCCCTCCTCGGAGGCCGCGATGAAGTCCACGCGCCGGTACTCCTCGAAGATCGGCCCCAGCACGTGCGGTACGACCTCCAGGACCAGCATCCCGCCCTGCGTGTGGACGCGGACCAGTACCGAGACCACCACCTGCTCGTCCCAGGCGCCGACCCTGATGCGCAGGAAGTGACGGCGCGCCTCGCCGCCCTCGTCGACCGCCCCGTCCAGGTGCAGCCGGGCCGACGCCGGCTCGTACACACCCTGGTGCCGCCCCACGCCGTACGGCAGGTAGACGAACTCCTCCACCTCCAGGTCCTTGAGCCGGTCCCGGCTGGTGCGCGCGGCGGACTCCCGCAGCGCCTCCAGCTTCGGTACGACCAGGTCGAGGATCTGCCGGTTCGTCAACTGCACCGGAGCGCGGTGCCCGTTCGCCGAACCGTCGCCGGTCTGCTCGGGCAGCTTGCCGTTCAGGCCGTCGAACGGCTTCTTGGCGGGGGTGATCTCCATCGCGAACGACCAGGGCTCGTACGGCTTTCCCGCGCCGACGAACGGCCGGTGGGCGTCGTAGAGCGCCACGGACGCGTGCTGCTCCCAGGTGACGGCCCGCGCGACCCGGAGCTGACGCTCACTGCCCATGGGCAGTGCCACGGCCGTACGGGCGAAGGCGTCCCGGGAGAGTTCGACGCTCATGACCGCGGCCACCTGGGAGCGGTGGGCGCCGATCACGAAGGTGAGCAGAAGCGGGAAGATCACCAGAAAGGGGTCGTGCAGCAACTGGGTGAAGGCGTACACCCAGTAGCCGATCTCCGCGGCCCGCGCCATGAAGGTGAGCCCCCAGGCGGTCGCCCTGCGCGGCAGACGCAGCCGGGCGGACTCGTCCCGGCTCGCGGCGTACATGCTCGTGCCCCACCCGGACGCGGCCCGCGCGGACCACAGCAGAAAGCAGACGGCGGCGTAGAAGAACACCGCTACGGCGCCGAACAGGCCCGCGAAGCCCTGAACCCCGGAGTCCGTGACGCTGGTGGCCGAGACGCTGGTGGCCGCCCGGACCATCTCCACCAGGAAGAACACGATCCAGATGGCCAGCAGCCCGAGCCCGGTCAGGGCCTCCCTGCGGCGCGCCCGCAGCGCGTGCGCGAGCACGGCCACCACGTCGACACCAAGGGACGGTGCCGCGGGTCGCTCCTCGTGCCCTATGAGTTCGTCGATGACCCGCGCCCGGAACACGGTGTCCAGATGCACTCCGGCACACAACAGCCGTGTCGCCTCGCTGTGCGCGTACCGTCTCTCCGATTCCGTCACTGGGACCACCCCCGTGTGTCTCCCCCGGCCGCGCCCCAGCTCTCTTGAGCAGCCCTGCGCTCCCCTGGCGGACCGTACGTCACGACGATAGCGAGAGTTACTCCCCGTGCGCCCCCGCATACAGCGAGAAAGCACCTACGTTCGATGCGTACTTTCTGTACGCATGCGTCGGCCCCGCCCGGGACACATCCCGGACGGGGCCGATGAGTTGCAAGTGACTCAGGTGAGTCGGATACGCCAGATCCGATCCGGATCAGATGAGACCGAGACCGCGGACCGCGTCGCGCTCCTCCTCGAGCTCCTTGACGGAGGCGTCGATACGGGCGCGGGAGAACTCGTTGATGTCCAGCCCCTGGACGATCTCGTACTGGCCGTCCTTGGTGGTGACGGGGAAGGAGGAGATGATCCCCTCGGGCACGCCGTAGGAACCGTCCGACGGGATACCCATGGAGGTCCAGTCACCGTCGGCGGTGCCGTTGACCCAGGTGTACACGTGGTCGATGGCGGCGTTCGCGGCGGAGGCGGCGGAGGACGCGCCACGGGCCTCGATGATCGCGGCACCGCGCTTGGCGACGGTCGGGATGAAGTCCTCGGCGAGCCACTTCTCGTCGTTCACGACCTCGGCGGCGTTCTTGCCCGCGACCGTGGCGTGGAAGATGTCCGGGTACTGGGTGGCGGAGTGGTTGCCCCAGATGGTGAGGCGCTTGATGTCCGCGACCGTGCTGCCCGTCTTCTTCGCGAGCTGGGTCAGCGCGCGGTTGTGATCCAGACGGGTCATCGCGGTGAAACGCTCCGCCGGTACGTCCGGGGCGGCGGCCTGGGCGATGAGGGCGTTGGTGTTGGCCGGGTTGCCGACGACGAGGACCTTGATGTCGTCCGCGGCGTGGTCGTTGATGGCCTTGCCCTGCGGCTTGAAGATGCCACCGTTGGCGGAGAGCAGGTCACCGCGCTCCATGCCCTTGGTACGGGGGCGGGCGCCGACGAGCAGCGCGACGTTCGTGCCGTCGAAGGCTACGTTCGGGTCGTCCGTGATGTCGATCCCCGCCAGCAGCGGGAAGGCGCAGTCGTCGAGCTCCATCGCGGTGCCCTCGGCGGCCTTCAGCGCCGGCGTGATCTCCAGGAGGCGCAGCTTGACCGGCACGTCCGCGCCGAGCAGCTGGCCGGAGGCGATGCGGAAGAGCAGGGCGTAACCGATCTGGCCGGCCGCGCCGGTGACGGTGACGTTCACGGGAGTGCGGGTCATGGCGTTCTCCGTATGACAGCAGGCGGTGGGGCGTCCCTGCCCCGGGGTGCAGGATCGTCCCCTGCGTCCACCGCAATGATCGATCAAAGGAACCGATGATCGATCTCTCGGCGTCAAGAGAGATCCGCCGTCAGGCTATCGCGCATCCGGGATCGCGGACGGCCGGGTCCCGTGTGGCCCAGCCCACAGACCTCCGACGGGGCGGCCGCGGGTCCGGGAGAGAACGACCCGACGGCCGCCGTCGGGGTGACCGGCCGGGGCCGGATCCCGTGGGGGTACGGTGCGCCTGCCCCAACGACGCCGGAACATTCCTGGGATTCGGTTTTGGTGGGTGGGTTCGTGGGTGGGTTCTTCGACTGCGGGTGAGCGGGGGTTGCTCGCGCAGTTCCCCGCGCCCCTAAAAGCCTCCATCGCGGCCCGCGTTTCCAGCCCGTCCGGCGCTTGAGGACGAGGCCGTTCAGGCCGATGCGGGGGTCCAGGGGGCGCAACGCCCCTGGCGGGGTCGAAGGGGCGGAGCCCCTGGGGATGGGACGGGTAGGGGCGGCGGGGGCGAGGAACCATGCCGCGTATGCCCACCCCGCCCCAGCCAAGCCCCCCGTTACGCCCCCTCCCCGCTACTTCACGTCGTGCAGCCCTTCTGGCCCGACTTCAACGTGACGCACGCCTTCGCCTCCGCGGCATCCTTGACGGCGACCATCGGGGTGTACGCATCGGTGGCGTTGTCGACGGTGCCCGTCTGCTTGGCCGCGGTCCCCGCCGTCACCTGCACCGAGTCACCGATCACGGCCTGGGTGATACGAGCCCAGGCCGCGGCGCAGGTCTTGCTGTAGCGCACCTCGACGAGGGTGGTACCGACGGTGATGCTGGTGCTGGTCGTCGCCAGTTGCCCGCCGCACCCCATGTTCTCCGGGTCCTTGCCCGTGCAGTCGGCGCCACTGCACTTCACTCCGGCCGGCAGATCGGGATTGACCGCGGCGGACGTCGAGGGCGTCTTGGGCGCGCTCTGCGTCTTCTTGTCGTCGCCGCCCCCGGTGAGGTAGACGGCCACGGCTATCACCACGAGCGCACCCACCACCCCCGCGAGGAACATCGTCACCCGCCGCTTGCGCCGCGCCGCCCCGTCCCCCGAACCCCCCGCGGGCGCGCCCGGCCCGCCGGGACCGACACTGGCGGGCCCAGCCGCGCCGACAGGTCCGCCGGCCCCCACGGAGCCGCCCGGACCCACCGCCCCCGCCGGAGTCGCCGGAGTCGCCGGACCGTACCGCCCCGCGTCACCGGACGGCGTGGCGACGACCCCCCAGCCCCCGCCACGCGAGCCCCCACCGGACGAAGACCCGCCCGAACCGGACCCGCCGTACCCGGCACCCTCGCGCGCCCCACCCCCGAGCGACGACGAAGAGCCGTACGACGAGTCCTCCACCTCCGTGGCGGACGGCTGCGGCGGAACCGTCGGCGACACCCCCGCGGGTCCGGCGATCCCCGGTGTGATCCCGGGCGTCGCGGTCGCGCTGCCGCCCTTGCGGGCCTGCTTGCCGTTGCTCCCCTTCGCCGGGGGCGCCCCGAACTCCCCGAGCGCGGCGCGCGCCTGGGAGATCCGGATCGCTTCCATGGTCATGTCGTGGCGCATCTCCGAGCGGCTCCACGCACGCTCGGCCAGCTCCCACATGGTCGTCAGATGGATGGGATTGGTCCCGGTCACCTCGGCCAGGGCGACGATCGCGCCCTTGGGCGCGAGGAGCCGACCGTTGAGGTACCGCTCCCAGGACGTCTTGCTGTAGCCCGTACGGTCGGCCACCGCGGCGATGCTCAGCCCGCTCCGGTCGACCAGCCGGCGCAGCTGGCTGGCGAACTCCCTGACCTGCGGATCGAGTTCATCCGGCAAGTCCCTCCAACGAGGCATTACTGCTCCCCCCTGCTTCTTTCCCCCCGTACGTGCCTGACTGTTCCCCCGTGTGTTCGGCGCCCTCCGCCGAGTCCCCGCCAGTCCCGTTGGTCCCCGTTCTGGCTACCCACAGGGATGCGATCGGTCAGGATCTCAGTTCCCGGGATGGGGGCGCACGGGAGCATTCGGGCCGGGGCAAGCACCGTTGCACGCCCCGCGGGCCGCGGTCCATTGTCCCATCGACGTCGTACCCGCCGACCGGACCCTCGTCCTCCGCGACAGGACGTCCGGTACCGTCCCGATTGGCCACGCTAACCGGGTTGTTGGGATGGATCAGGGTAAATCCTCGAACTTGTCAAGACATCGACACAACGGGAACACAGGTGCGACCTCACCCGTCACGAGAACGCTCAGCTCACCCGAGGGTGACGGCGCCCACGACGGCGGCGAGGAGGATGACGACGGCCAGCAGGGCCGCGTAGAGGAGGAGGCGGGGCGTACGGGGCGCGGCGGGCTCCCGGGACGACTCCTCGTCGAGCAGGTCCCACCACGGAAGCGTGGGGTCCTCCTCGTAGCCGTCACGGCCGTGCGCGGCGGGGGCGGCGTGCGCGGCGGGGGCGGCGTGCGCGGCGGGGGCGGCGTGCGCGGCGGGGGCGGCGTGCGCGGCGGGGGCGGCGTGCGCGGCGGGGAGGGAGACTTCGGCGCCGGGGGCGGATTCGCCGCCGGGGCAGGGGACGGGGCCGCCCGCCGGTACCCGTACGGGCGGCGCGGGCTCGCGCGGCCAGGCCCGCACCGCCAGTTCCCAGCGCACTCCGAAGCGTTCGGTCTCCTCGCCCGCGAGACCCGCGACCCGGCACAGGGCGACGACCGCCTGCCGGGGCGGCGGCTGGCTCGCGTTGAGGTAGCGCTGCCAGGAGGACTTGCTGTACGCGGTACGTGTGCCCAGCGCGACCAGGCTCATCCCGGTGCGGTCCTTGAGCAGCCGCAACTGCTCGACGAAGTGCCGTACCTCCGCCGGAAGCTCCTCCGGCAGCGGCTGCCAGGCACCCATCGCTCACCCACCTCCCGCGGGGCTTCCCAGTCGCTCCCGTGTCGTCCCTCGTGAGCGATTGACGAAGCCGGGCGGTGGACGGTTCCCGTCACGCGGAGCGCACACCGTGGCGGAATGGTCACTTCCGTGCCACAGGGAACTGCCGGCTGTTGAACAGGCGGTGCCTGTACAGAAGGGTTGACCCGGGCGGTCCTGCCGCCCGGCCGCGGCCCGTCCTTACTCGGGGGAGGGGACGGGCCGCGCCATGCGCGGAGGTCTCAGCGGACCGTGAAATGCAGCGTGTCGTCCAGGAACGGGATGACCAGCCACGGGTTGGGCTGTGCCATCAGCGAGAGCAGCACGATGGCGACGCCCAGCACGCCGTACGTGAGCATGTCCGTGAAGCGGGAGCGGACCGCGAGCATGCCCACGTCGGGCAGCATCCAGCGCATCACGGCACCGGCCAGCAGCGCGGCGCCGATCAGGATCGTGCCGAGCCGGAACACGTCGAGGGCGGTCAGCAGCAGACCGAGTCCGACGGCCGACAGGACGGCGAGAATGGGCCACTGCCGGGCCGGGGCCGGGGCGTCGCCGCCCGCCGCCCGGCCGCCGCCCTCGGGCCGCGCGGTGTCCCGCGTGAACAGGGGGAAGCGCCGCGTGGTGCGGCGCGGCTTCCCCTCGGCGTCGGGCGCGCTCACGGCGTCGAGCGCGCTCGGCTCACCCGTGGCCCCCTCCGCCTCCGCCTCCGGCACACCCGCCACCCCGTTCACGGCCCCCACCTTCCGCGAACCGGCCTCACCCTGCACGGATCCCGGCTTCCGTGAACCGGCCTCAGCTGTCACGGCCTCCGCCTTCCGCGAACCGGCCGCACCGTTCACGGATCCCGCCTCCCGCACGACGGACTCATCCTTCACAGCCCGCGCCCTGCGCGCACCCGCCGCACCGTTCGCGGCTCCTACGGCCTCAGTCTTCGGCGCGACGGAGTCGCCCTTCGCGGACCCCGTCCCGCGCGCGGCCGACCCGCCGTTCGCGGGCGCGGCCTCCCGTACGGCCGACTCCGCGTCGGTGTCGATGTCGATGTCGCGGGCCGCGGTGTCCTCGGGCCCGCCGTCAGCCGACACTGCGCTCCGCCGCTTCCACCACGTTGACGAGCAGCTGGGCGCGGGTCATCGGGCCCACTCCGCCGGGGTTCGGGGAGATCCACGCGGCGACCTCGGAGACGTCCGGGTGGACGTCTCCGACGATCTTGCCCTCGGCGCTGCGCGAGACACCCACGTCGAGGACGGCGGCGCCCGGCTTCACGTCCTCGGCGCGGATGAGGTGGGCGGAGCCCGCCGCGGCGACGATGATGTCGGCGCGCTTCAGGTGCGCGGAGAGATCACGGGTGCCGGTGTGGCACTGGGTGACCGTGGCGTTCTCGCTGCGCCGCGTCAGCAGCAGCGGCATGGGCCGCCCGATGGTCACCCCGCGGCCGACGACCACGACCTCGGCGCCCTTGATCTCCACGCCGTAGCGGCGCAGCAGGGTGAGTACGCCGTTGGGGGTACAGGGCAGCGGCGCCGGCTCGTTGAGGACCAGCCGCCCGAGGTTCATCGGGTGCAGGCCGTCGGCGTCCTTGTCCGGGTCCATCAGTTCCAGGATGCGGTTCTCGTCGATGCCCTTGGGGAGCGGGAGCTGGACGATGTAGCCGGTGCAGGTGGGGTCCTCGTTGAGTTCGCGCACCACCGCCTCGATCTCCTCCTGCGTGGCGGTCGCGGGCAGTTCACGCTGGATGGAGGCGATGCCGACCTGGGCGCAGTCGCGGTGCTTGCCCGCGACGTACTTCTGGCTGCCGGGGTCGTCGCCGACCAGGACGGTCCCCAGGCCGGGCGTGACGCCCTTCTCCTTGAGGGCCGCCACGCGGGCGGTCAGATCGGACTTGATCGCGGCTGCGGTGGCCTTGCCATCGAGAATCTGGGCGGTCATGTCCCCATCCTCGCGGATGACCCGCTCCCGGTTCCAATCCGGGCGCCCCTTCCGCCCCGCAATCAGCTTCGATCGGCCGCGATCAGCTGTGATCAGCGATGTTGCGCTTACACAACACCTGCACAACACAACCGGAAGGACCCTGGACAAATTAGTAAGGCATTGAGAACGATGAACATCACAGTGCCGCGGACAGTACCGGGGGGACGGACCGCTCTGTAGAACTCTCCTCCGCACCTTGCCGCGCGTCCCCGCACCAGGCAACGGAGGAACACCCGCCATGAGTTTCGGCGACCCGAACAACCCCTACGGTCCCCCGCAGGGCCAGCCGGCCGGCTACCCGTCCCAGGGCCAGCCCGGCTACGGCTACCCCCAGGGCGCCCCTCAGCAGCCCGGTTACGGCTACCCGCAGGCCCCGCCGCTCGGCCAGCAGGCGTACGGCGGCTACCCCGGTGGCCCGATGGAGATGCCCGGCACGGTCAAGGCCGCGCGCGTGATGCTGTTCGTCATCGCCGGTTTCCAGGTGATCGGCGCCGTCCTGATCGCGATCTCGGCGCTCGCCGTCTCCGCCGCGAAGAACAACGCGGACCTCAAGGACAACGTCCAGTTCCAGCAGCTCGCGGACTACTCGGCCGGCGCCCTGTGGGGCGTCGCGATCGCGGTCCTGGCCTGGGGTGTCTTCGCGATCTGGCTCGGCGTCAAGTGCGCGAACGGCGGCAGCGGCGTCCGCGTCGCCGCGCTCGTGTTCGGCATCCTCACCGCGGTCCTCGGTATCTACCCGTTCATCGTCGTCGGCCTGGTGCACACCGTGCTCGCCATCCTCATCGCGGTGTTCGTCGGCAAGGCGGACGGCGCCGCCTGGTTCAACCGCCCGAAGTACGCGGCCTGAGGCCACCAGCGGCACAGCCGTCGCGAGGCCCGGTTCGAGGCCGACCGCCATGCCGGCTGCGAGGCCGACGTCCCAGCGACGACGGCGACTTTCCGCCATTCACTCCGAGGGCCGTGTCACACCCCGCGCAAGGGGGGGACACGGCCCCGGTGCGTCTGTCTACCGTCGACCAAGGGATACGGCGGTGGCTTCCGGCCTTCCCCCGAGGAGCCGGAAGCCACCGCCGCGCACGTGCACCAGGACTCAGCCGCAGTTACCGGTGATCCACTGGTGCGACCGCACCTTGTACGTACCGGCGAGGTTGCCGCCCTGCTGCTGCCGGGTGCAGCCGATCCGGTCGTTGTAGTTGGTGCTCGCGTAGAAAGCCACGCCGCTGTACGACCCGGTGCCGGCGTTCCACACCGACTTCACGTTCGTCGTGGCGGCCCAGGAACACTTGATGGCGCCGCTCTGCCAGTCGGGGTCGGCGACGCTCCACGAGCACTTGCTGCCGGTGAAGTTGAAACCGGTCCAGAAGCAGACGTCGCCCGACGCGCAGTCCACGGCGGCGGCCGAGGCGGGTGCCGCCGACGCGGAGGCGGGCAGGGCCAGCGTGGTGGCGGCCGCCGCGCCGACGGCGAGGGTCGCGAGCAGCGGGGAGAGGCGGCGCGGACGACGTACGGAAAGGTTCATGGGTCTGTTTCTCCTTGCGATGCGGCTGCTGGTGGTCGGACAGCCAGAAGGTGGCAACGCGGGTCCCGGCCGGGCAAGGAGACCCGACGGGATGGGACGCCGGGACGGCCGGACGCCCGCTACTTGGCGTGTTCTCTAACCCCTGGGACGGCCGTGGGACGGCTACTCTGGCCAGCCATTGGAACGTCTGACCAACGTGCCGTATGTGCCAGGGGGGAACAGCGATGCCCGCGTGCCCGGAAACCGAACGGTTCGCCGCATTGTTGCGTTCGCTGAAGAACCGGTCCGGTCTGAGTTACGAGGCCCTCGCCAAGAAGACCGGCACGGCCGGATCCACCCTGCACCGCTACTGCCGCGGCACTTCGGTGCCCCAGGACTACGGAAGCGTGCACCGGTTCGCCACCGCCTGCGGCGCGACCCCGGACGAGCTACGGACGCTGCACCGGCAGTGGGCCCTGGCCGACGCCGCCCGGACGGAGGCGGGGACGGAGGCCGACGCGGGCCTTGTCGAGGTCGTCGATCCCGTGGCCGACGACGACGGCAACGGTGCCGAGGAGCCAAGGGGCGAGGAATCAGCGGTCGGGGAATCAGCGGTCGGGGAATCGGGGGCCGAGGAATCGGAGACCGTGGAGGTCGGGCCCGTTCAGCAGGTCCGTCAGGGTCGGTTCCGTCTTGACCAGTTCCGTCGGGGCCGGTCCCGTGTCGTCGTGATCGGCGCCGTGGCCCTGACACTCGGTGTCTCCGCCTGGGCCCTGACGACCGATCACCCGTCGTCCGGCAGCGGCAGCGGATCCGTGGCGGACGGCCGTCTGCTCTTCTCGGCCGCCTGTCAGCCCGTGGTGGCCATGGGCCAGCACGACGCGTGCGTGGGGGAGGTACAACGGCTGCTGCACGCCAAGGGCGCGGACATCGACGTCGACTCGGACTTCGGACCGCAGACGCTGCGCCGGGTCACCGCCTTCCAGGTGTTCACCGGCCTCCAGCCCAACGGAGTCGTCGGGGACGCCACCAAGAAGGCGCTCTACACCTCGAACGTACGCATGAACGTCTGGTCGCCGGCGAAGGTGCGGCAGCACATCCGCGCGGTCTTCACCGAGGCACCCGACGCCGCGGTCGCCATCGCGGACTGTCAGTCGTTCCTCGACCCGCTGCACATCCTGCCCAACACCAACGGCACCCGTAACTGGGGTCTGTTCCAGATCTCCGACCTGCGGCTGCGTGAACTGGGCGGTACCCCGCGTCAGGCGCTGGACCCGGAGTGGAACATCAGGGCGGCCGAGCGCCTCTGGAGCAAGAAGCGCGACTTCCACGACTGGCCGAACTGCGCACGCGCGGTCAAGGGCGCGACCACCACCGCACCCACACGCTAGCGGCGGTCCACCGGAGCCCCGGTGGACCGCCGCCCACGCATCGACTTGCCGCGGATCAGTGGAAGAAGTGCCGCGTCCCCGTGAAGTACATGGTGACGCCCGCCTTCTTCGCGGCCTCGACCACCAGTTCGTCACGGACCGAACCGCCGGGCTGGACCACGGCCCTGACGCCCGCCTCGGCGAGGATCTCCAGACCGTCGGGGAACGGGAAGAACGCGTCCGAGGCGGCGTACGACCCGCGGGCCCGCTCGGCGCCCGCACGCTCGACCGCGAGCTTCGCGGAGTCGACGCGGTTGACCTGGCCCATGCCGACGCCGACCGAGGCACCGTCCTTGGCGAGCAGGATCGCGTTGGACTTCACCGCGCGGCAGGCCCGCCAGGCGAAGGCCAGCTCGTCGAGCTCGCCCTCGTTCAGGGCGTCACCGGTCGCCAGGGTCCAACTCGCCGGGTTGTCGCCGTCGGCCTGGAGGCGGTCGGTGACCTGGAGCAGCGCGCCGCCGTCGATCGGCTTGAGCTCGGCCGGGTTCGCGGGCGCCCGGTGGGCGCGCAGCACCCGGATGTTCTTCTTCTTGGTGAGGGCTTCGAGGGCGCCGTCCTCGTACTCGGGCGCCACGATGACCTCGGTGAAGATCTCGGCGACCTGCTCCGCCATCTCCTTCGTCACCGGCCGGTTGACCGCGATCACACCGCCGAACGCGGACAGCGGGTCACAGGCGTGCGCCTTGCGGTGCGCCTCGGCGACGTTCGAGGCGATCGCGATGCCGCACGGGTTGGCGTGCTTGATGATCGCGACGCAGGGGTCCTCGTGGTCGTACGCGGCACGGCGCGCGGCGTCCGTGTCCGTGTAGTTGTTGTACGACATCTCCTTGCCGTGCAGCTGCTCGGCCTCGGCGAGACCGCCGGCGCCCGAGGTGTAGAGGGCGGCGGGCTGGTGCGGGTTCTCGCCGTAGCGCAGGGTGTGCGCGCGCTCCCAGGTGGCGCCCAGGAAGTCGGGGAACCCGGAGGCGTCGACGGGGGCGTACTCGGAGGCGAACCAGGAGGCGACGGCGACGTCGTACGCGGCCGTGTGCTGGAAGGCCTCGGCCGCGAGCCGCTTGCGGGTGGTGAGGTCGAAGCCACCCCTCTTGACGGCGGCGAGGACGTCGCCGTAACGGACGGGGCTGGTCACGACGGCCACGGACGGGTGGTTCTTCGCGGCGGCACGGACCATCGAAGGCCCGCCGATGTCGATCTGCTCGACGCACTCGTCGGGCGTCGCGCCCGAGGCGACGGTCTCACGGAAGGGGTACAGGTTGACGACGACGAGGTCGAACGGCTTGACGCCCAGCTCTTCCAGCTGCCGCTGGTGGTCGGGCAGACGCAGGTCGGCGAGGATGCCGGCGTGGACCTTGGGGTGCAGGGTCTTGACGCGGCCGTCGAGGCATTCCGGGAAGCCGGTCAGGTCCTCGACCTTGACGACGGGGACCCCGGCCGCGGCGATCTTGGCGGCGGTGGAGCCGGTGGAGACGAGCTCGACACCGGCCTCGTGGAGCCCGCGGGCAAGCTCTTCGAGCCCGGTCTTGTCGTAGACGCTGACGAGCGCGCGCCGGATGACCCGCTTGGTGCCCTCGGTGCTCTCGGCCGTGACTGTGCTGTCGGCGGTCACTGGATAACTACCTTTCGTCCCTCAATGCGATAGCCGTTGCGGGCGAGCCGCCCCACGACATCGACGAGCAGCCTTCGCTCGACTTCCTTGATGCGCTCGTGCAGAGCGCTCTCGTCGTCCTCGTCCCGGACCTCGACCACGCCCTGAGCGATGATCGGTCCGGTGTCGACGCCGTCGTCGACGAAGTGGACGGTGCAGCCGGTGACCCTCGCGCCGTACGCGAGCGCGTCGCGTACGCCGTGGGCCCCCGGGAAACTGGGCAACAGGGCGGGATGCGTGTTGACGAACCGTCCGCCGAACCGGGCGAGGAATTCCTTCCCCACGATCTTCATGAACCCCGCGGAGACGACGAGGTCGGGTTCGTGGGCGAAGACGGCCTCGGCGAGAGCGCGGTCCCACTCGTCCCGGGTGTCGTAGTCCTTGACGCGGCGGACGAAGGTCGGGATCCCGGCCCGCTCGGCCCGGGCCAGCCCTTCGATGCCGTCGCGGTCGGCGCCCACGGCCACGATCTCGGCCCCGTAGGCCTCCGGCCCGCCCGCGGCGATGCCGTCGAGCAGTGCCTGCAGATTCGTGCCTGATCCGGAGACCAGCACGACGAGGCGCTTGGTCTTGGCCACGACGGGGCCCTTTCTCGGGGGAGCGTTTGTACGGTCGTACGAATGCTTCGCGCCCCTGGATACAGGGAAGTCTACAAACCGGCCGACCGTCAGCAACGATACCGGCACACCGGGCGGCCCCCACGGGACGGGGGCGTGGCCGGAAGGTAGCGTCTGCGGTGGATCCGCCCGGGAACACCGTTCAGCACGGGGAACGCCCCGTGCGCGTGGGACGTTGACCTGGGGCGGGTAGAACGTTCGGGGTACGAGCCCTGGGGGCGAACGTCCGGGGCGCTGACCTCGGGCGGAAGACCCGGAGCACGGACTCCGCGGAGCGGTGCCCGGGGTGCGAACCCCGGGTCCTGATCCTGAAAACGAACGCCTGGGGCGCGAGCCCCGGGCAGGACGCTCGGGGCGCGCGTCGCGAGCACGACGCCGTGTGGACACGCCGCCCGCCAGAACCACCAAGGGGAAGACGCACACCTGATGCCGGACCGCAGTCTCCGACTCCCTCCGCTCCTGCTGCGCGAGCGGCGCCCTTCGCCTACCCCGCCGCGGGAGAGCGGGGACACGCCCGCGGGTGGGAACGGTTCCGCGGACGGACGCGGCCCTGACACAGAATCCGGCACGGGCACGGGCTCCGGCTCCGGCTCCGACGACAACCCGTTCGCTCCGCCGCCGGAGGGGACGCCGGACCGCCCCTGGCAACCTCGACGTCCCGCGTCCGGCCAGAACCCGAACGAGAAGGACGGTTCCGGATCCGACCCCGGACAGTCCCCCTGGGGCAGCCAGTGGAGCGACCGGCAGCCGGGGCGTTCGTCCGGCGGCGGTTTCGGCGACCGCCCCGGGACTCCGCGGGGTCAGGGCGGCCCGGAAGGTCCCGGCGGCGGTCCGGGCGCCGGAATGCGCTGGGACCCGACGGACCCGGCCCAGCGCCGCGCGCGCTTCGCGCTCCTCTCCGGAATGTGGGCGTTCTTCTTCGCCCTGTTCAGCTGGCCGTACGTAGCCCTGCTGCTCGGCGCGCTCGCCCTGTACTGGGGCGGCAGCGCCCTGCGCGCCAAGCCCCGCGCACAGGACCCGGACACCCCGGCTCCCGACCAGAACAACCGCCCCCAGACGACCGCCGCGGTGAGCGGCCTCGTCACCGCGTCCCTGGCCATCCTCATGGTCGCCGCGACCTTCACCGCGCAGCTCGTGTACAGCGACTACTACTCCTGTACGAACGACGCCCTCACCAACGCGGCCAAACAGTCCTGCAACGACCTCCTCCCGAAGGACCTGAGGGGCCTCCTGGGAACGCGCGGCTGACCAGTTGGGGGCGGCGGGGGCGAGGAACCCCGGGCCCCCTCACTCGCCCCGTTCAGGCAGCTCCGGCAGCTCCGGCAAGGACAACGCCTCCAGAGCCGCATCGGAGGGCAAGAGGTCGTACGGCTCCAGGCTCGGATCCGGATCGGGAGCCCGAGCCGGGCGCGGGGCCGGAGCCCCCACCACCGTCGGAGTCGGCTCCACCTGACCTCCGTCTCCACGCGACCGCCCCGCCGACCCCCACGAGAGCCACGACCGGCCCGCCCCCCACAACCCCCACGAGAACCACGACAACCACCCCGGCCACGAAACCCCACCTCGCCGCCAAAGCCTCCACTCCCGCAACCCCACCCCCACCGGAACCCCCACCCCCACCGTCCAACCAACCACCGCACCCCCCACCTGCCACCACACCGGCCCGAAGCGGGCCAACGCCGCCACCCCCAACGGCCCACCCGCCACCTCGGCGAGCACCGCCATCACCACCCCGCACAACACGGCCGCGAACCCGACCCCCACCACGACGCGCCCCCGCGACCAGACCTCACGCCCCTCCCCCGACTCCCCCGGCTCCCCCGCGGTCACCAGGAACCACGCCACCGTCACCCCCGCCGCCACCGGCAGGACCACCCCCGCCTCGCTCCACGCCGCCCCCGCCCCCGGCACCGGCACCGCCGCGAGCAGCGGAAACGCCGGAAGCAACGGCTCCGGCCCCGCCGCGGACAACGGCCCGGCGACATGCCCTGCCCCCAGGACGACCCCGGGCCCCAGCCCGTACGCGGCCCCCCACACCGCCGCGTTCGGCACGAGCGCCAGGCAGAGCAGCAGTACCGCGAACCGTCCCGACCAGACCTCGGTGAGCTGCGCGAACGAGTCCCGGGCGGCATCTCCGTGCCACACCAGCGACACCGCCACCAACAGCGACCCACCCCCGACGAGCACCGCGGCCCCGCCTCCCGCCGCCCGCGCCGAAGCCCCGAGGAGTTCGGGCGAGCAACGACGCACCCAGGCGGGCAGCCCGGCGAGCAACCGCCGGACCCTCGCGGGCGCGGGGAAACCGGCGCGGCCGTACGTCACCCACACCCCCACCCCCGCCGCACTCCCGGCGAGCAACGGCAGGCACCCGGCGGTCCACATCCACGAAGGCCGCAACTCCCCGCCCGAGCAGTACAGCGCGGCCGCCAGTCCGACCGTCAGATAGCCCGCCACGACCCCGGTCCACACCGTGCCCGGCTCCGCCTCGGCCTCGGCGTCCGCCACACCGCGCGCCGCCCGGTACAGCAGCCACACGGGCAGGACGACCAGCAGCAGTGGTGTCACGCCCACCGGCATGGGCAGGTCCGACAGGGTTTCGGTGCGGATCAGCTCCACACCGTGCGCGAGCAGCCACAACGCGGCGGCCACGTGCAGCGCTCCGCCCATTCCGCTGTCCGGATAGGGCGAGCTGATCCACAGCATCATGACGAGGACGGCGAACGAGCCGAGTCCGAGCCCCGCCGCGAGGGCGCCACCCAGGAGGCTGGCGCCCAGTCCGGGTGATCGGTGGCGCATCCGGGTGAGCAGGGGCGACAACGACAGCCTGCGGTCGGTCATTTGGGTCATATCCGCCATGCTCCCAACGACACGCGCTTTCTCGTCGTAACAGGCGAAGCTTGGATGTGTCGCTCAATATGCAGCTATGTACTTTTTCGTACTAAGGGGCACCCTGTGGGGTCCGACATGACACGCACCCCTGCGACCCCGCTGCCCTCACCCAAGGAGCGCCGCCGCCTGCGCGAGGCCAAGTCGCTGAGCCAGGACGACGTCGCGGCCGCGGTGGGCGTCACCCGTGCGACGGTGCGCTCGTGGGAGAACGGCCGTACGACGCCGCGCGGCCACAAACGGGAGGCGTACGTACGGCTGCTGACGGGCACTGAGATGACCGCCCATCAGGAGAACTCGGCTCCCGCTTTGGTCGGCGCCGCCACGGGCCCCGTACAGGCGTCTCCCGACCGCGCCGAACCCGCCCCTGAGCCGCCCCCCGAAACTCCGCCCACCTCCGAAATCGCCCCCGAACCCGAACGCGACCCCGAGCTCCGACCCGCACTCCGACCCGAGCTCCAACCCGCGCTCGAACCCCTTTCGGCCCCCCTGACACCCGATCAGGCCTTCGACGCCCTCTACGCGTTCTGCGCCCCCGCCCTCGCACGGCAGACCTATCTGCTCACCGGGCGGCGCGAGCTGGCGCGCGAGTCGGTGGAGCGGGCCTTCCAGCTGGCCTGGCACCGCTGGCCCGAGGTGGCCCTGGACCGGGATCCGGCGGGGTGGGTGCGGGCGACGGCGTACGAGTTCGCGCTCTCGCCCTGGCACCGGCTGCGCCCCCGGCACCGCAACCCGGAGCCGCCGCCCACCGCCCCCGCGGACCGCGCGCTGCTCGACGTACTCCTGACGCTGCCGCCCGTGTACCGGCGGACCCTGCTGCTCTACGACGGGGTCGGTCTCGATCTGCCGGAGACCGCGGCCGAGACGGAGGCGAGCACGCCCGCGGCGGCCAACCGGCTGCTGCGCGCGCGAGAGGCCGTGGCCGCGCGGCTGCCGGAACTGGCGGTACCGGAGGAGTTGCACCGGCGGCTCGCCCAGGTCGCCTCCACGCAGCGGCTGCGCCCCGCGAGACCCACCATGGTCCGCTGGGGCGGGGAGCAGCGGGCCCGGCACTGGACCCGCGCCGCCATCGCCTTCACGGTCGTCCTCATCGGCGTCACGACGCTGACGCTGCGCACGGCCCCGGACCACTACGAGCCGCCGCTGGCGCCCGGCGCCACGGTGCAAGGAGTACCACCCCGGGTCGCGCCAGGGCCGCTGTCCGCGGAGGAGCTGGCACTGCGCGCCAAGCTCAAGAGTGAGACGGTCAGCGGTCCGCAGCGGCTGGTTCCGGAGCCGGGCTGAGCCGGGTACGACGACGGGCTCGCACCCCCGTGGGGGGATGCGAGCCCGTTCGGCTTGGTGAAGGTCAGCCGGCGAGGATCTCGCGGGCCAGCTTCGCCGTCTCGGTCGGCGTCTTGCCGACCTTGACGCCGGCGGCCTCGAGGGCCTCCTTCTTCGCGGCGGCCGTGCCGGAGGAGCCGGAGACGATGGCGCCGGCGTGGCCCATGGTCTTGCCCTCGGGCGCGGTGAAGCCGGCGACGTAACCGACGACCGGCTTCGTCACGTTCTTCGCGATGAAGTCCGCCGCACGCTCCTCGGCGTCGCCACCGATCTCGCCGATCATCACGATCAGGTCGGTGTCGGGGTCGGCCTCGAACGCGGCGAGCGCGTCGATGTGCGTCGTGCCGATGACCGGGTCGCCACCGATGCCGACGGCGGACGAGAAGCCGATGTCACGGAGCTCGTACATCATCTGGTACGTCAGCGTGCCGGACTTGGAGACCAGGCCGATGCGGCCCGGCTTCGTGATGTCGCCCGGGATGATGCCGGCGTTCGACTGGCCCGGGGTGATGAGACCGGGGCAGTTCGGGCCGATGATGCGGGTCTTGTTGCCCTTCGACTTCGCGTACGCCCAGAAGGCGGCGGAGTCGTGGACGGCGATGCCCTCGGTGATGACGACCGCGAGGGGGATCTCCGCGTCGATCGCCTCGACGACGGCGGCCTTGGCGAACGCCGGCGGCACGAAGAGGACGGACACGTTGGCGCCCGTCTTCTCCATGGCCTCGGCGACCGTGCCGAAGACCGGGATCTCGGTGCCGTCGATGTCGACGGACGTGCCCGCCTTGCGCGGGTTCACGCCACCGACGATGTTCGTGCCGTCGGCCAGCATGAGCTTGGTGTGCTTCATGCCCGTGGCACCGGTCATGCCCTGGACGATGACCTTGCTGTCCTTGTTGAGGAAGATAGCCATGGCGGTTGTTTCCCTCGTCCCTTACTTCGCAGCCGCGAGCTCGGCGGCCTTGTCGGCCGCGCCGTCCATGGTGTCCACACGCTGGACCAGCGGGTGGTTGGCGTCCGACAGGATCTTGCGACCCAGCTCGGCGTTGTTGCCGTCCAGACGCACGACCAGCGGCTTGGTGACTTCCTCGCCCTTGTCCTTGAGCAGCTGGAGCGCCTGGACGATGCCGTTGGCGACCTCGTCACAGGCGGTGATGCCACCGAAGACATTGACGAAGACGGACTTGACGTCCGGGTCGCCGAGGATGATCTCCAGGCCGTTCGCCATCACCGCGGCGGAGGCGCCGCCACCGATGTCGAGGAAGTTGGCGGGCTTGACGCCACCGTGGTTCTCACCGGCGTACGCGACGACGTCCAGGGTGCTCATGACGAGACCCGCGCCGTTGCCGATGATGCCGACCTCGCCGTCGAGCTTGACGTAGTTGAGGTTCTTGGCCTTGGCGGCGGCCTCGAGCGGGTTGGCCGCCGCGTGGTCGACGAGCGCCTCGTGGTCCGGCTGACGGAACTCGGCGTTCTCGTCCAGCGACACCTTGCCGTCGAGCGCGATGACGCGGCCGTCGGCGACCTTGGCGAGCGGGTTCACCTCGACAAGGAGGGCGTCCTCCTTGATGAAGGTGTCCCACAGCGTCACCAGGATCTCGGCGACCTGCTCCGCGACCTCGGCCGGGAACTTCGCCTGGGCGACGATCTCGCGGGCCTTCTCGATCGAGACGCCCTCGTTGGCGTCGACCGGGACCTTCGCGAGGGCCTCGGGGTTCTCCTCCGCGACGACCTCGATCTCCACGCCGCCCTGGACGGACGCCATGGCGAGGAAGGTGCGGTTGGTGCGGTCGAGGAGGTACGAGACGTAGTACTCCTCGGCGATCTCGGGCGCGGTCTCGGCGATCATCGCCTTGTGGACCGTGTGGCCCTTGATGTCCATGCCGAGGATGTCCGTCGCGCGGGCGACGGCCTCGTCCGGGGTGGCGGCGAGCTTGACGCCGCCGGCTTTCCCGCGGCCACCGACCTTCACCTGAGCCTTGACGACGGACTTGCCGCCAAGACGCTCGGTCGCCTCGCGGGCTGCCTCAGGCGTGTCAATGACTTCACCGGCCAGCACCGGTACACCGTGCTTGGCGAAGAGGTCCCTCGCCTGGTACTCGAACAGGTCCACGCGCGTCCGTCCCTATCAGTGATCTCGCGGTTCGTTGGATGCGTGGGCGTGCCGCGAAGGGCAACGTGACGTCCGCTGTCACAAGGGTGGCGCACACGGTGTCCGAGCGCGCGGCATGTCCGTCTCGCAGGTTATCGCCGCAGGACGTGGGTCCCTAAATCGCAGGTCACACCTGAGCGGTGATACCTGTCACAGATTTGGCCTTCACAGGGCCTCACCAGGCTGGGGTTTGCCTGGTGAGGCCCCTCGAACAGCCCCCAAGGGGCCCAGGGAGGGCGGTCCCCACCCCCATGGGGACCACCCTCCCCATCCGCGGGTTTCGGTCGGACACGGCCGATGGATTTCGGCCGTCCGGGGCCGTGGCCCCGCGGAGTCGGTCGGTCGGCAGCGGACTCGGCCACGCCATAGGCCAAACAGGTGGCACTGCCTCCGGCACCCGCCACGACCGACCGGAGCAGGTCCGAACGGCGGAGCAGAGCCGTTCCGCGTCTAAACGTCAGTTCGATATCGGGGGGTCCCTGCGCCACGTCCCGGTGCTCGCCGCGCACGGCGACACCGTCGACGTCCGCACCGACGCGGGCGGGCCCGTAGTACGCGGGAACGACGGGCCCAGCGTCCCCACGCCGCACGGCCGGGTGCGACGAGGGCATGACACTCCCGTCCGCCGCCTGCGCCCGCTCCCCGCACCTCTCCTCACGTCTCCTCGCATCTCCTCACGCGGTGTCCGGTATCGGGAGCGGGCGCTTCTCGATCGCCGCCGCCATCACCTCGGGAAACAGGTCGGGCGTACAGGCGAACGCCGGTGCGTCCAGCGCCGCGAGCGCCGCCGCATGCTCGCGGTCGTACGCGGGCGCCCCTTCGTCGGACAGCGCCAGCAGCGTCACGAACTGCACCCCCGACGCCTTCATCGCCGCGACCCGCTTGAGCATCTCGTCGCGTATGCCCCCTTCGTAGAGGTCACTGATGAGCACGACCACCGTGTCGGCGGGCCGGGTGATCTGCGACTGGCAGTACGCGAGTGCCCTGTTGATGTCCGTACCGCCGCCCAACTGGGTGCCGAAGAGGACGTCGACCGGGTCATCGAGCTGGTCGGTCAGGTCGACGACGGCCGTGTCGAAGACGACGAGCCGGGTGGCGATGGACCGCATCGACGCGAGGACGGCACCGAACACGGACGCGTAGACGACGGACGCCGCCATCGATCCCGACTGGTCGATACAGAGGATGACCTCCTTCTTCACGGACTGCGCAGCACGCCCGTAGCCGATCAGCCGCTCGGGCACGATCGTGCGGTACTCGGGCAGGTAGTGCTTCAGGTTCGCCGCGATCGTGCGGTTCCAGTCGATGTCCTGGTGACGGGGTCTGCTGACGCGCGTACTGCGGTCGAGGGCGCCGGTGAGGGTGGCCCGGGTACGGCTGGCGAGCCGCTTCTCCAGATCCTCGACCACCTTGCGCACGACGGCCCGTGCCGTTTCCTTCGTCGTCTCCGGCATGACCTTGTTGAGGGAGAGCAGCGTGCCGACCAGGTGCACATCGGCCTCTACCGCCTCCAGCATCTCGGGCTCAAGGAGCAGGGTGGACAGCCCGAGCCGGTCGATGGCGTCCCGCTGCATCACCTGCACGACGGACGAGGGGAAGTACGTCCGGATGTCACCGAGCCAGCGCGCGACGGACGGCGCCGACGCCCCGAGCCCCGCCGAACGGTCCCGCCCCGACCGCCCCTGGCCGTCCTTCCCGTACAACGCGGTGAGCGCCCCGTCCATCGCCGCGTCCTGCCCCGCGAGCACGCATCCGGTGCCGTCCGCCTCCTCGCCCCCGAGCACGAGCCGCCACCGCCGCAACCGCTCGTCGGTGATCTCAGTGGCGTTGGTGGTGTCGGTGGCGTTGGTGGTGTCCTTGGTTCCGGTCGATCCGGTCGATCCGGTCGCTTCCCCAGGTGTCGCTGTCATCGGGCCACCCCCGCAAAGTCGTCGTCGTAGGACTCGTCCAGCCCCAGCAGCAGGCTCAGCACCGGCAGGACCGCGTCGGCGCGCTCGGGGTCGAGGTCGGGAGCGAACCCGGGTATGCCGGAGGCGGCGACCTCGGCGCTCCCCCGCGCCCCCGGGCCGCGCCGGACCAGCTCGCCCAGCGTTCTGCGCACCCCGGCCTCGTACGCCGAGAACGTGCGCCGCAGCAGCGGCAGCACATCGGTGAACGCCTCCGCCGGCACCCCGGTCAGCCACGCGTCCACCAGAGCGAGCAGCCGCTCGTCGTGCACGAGCAGCATCCCGCCCCCGGAGCCACCGCCGACGAACCCCTCGACCCACGCGGCCGCGTCCCCCGGCTCCGTACCCGGCGACAGCACGAGCCCCATGAGCCGCGCGGCCTCGTCCTGCTCCAACTCCCCGTCGTCCAGTAGCAGTCGTACCGCCCGCCCACGGATCACCCCCGGCACGGTGTCCCGTCCGCTCAGCACCCGGAGTACGGAGTGCCAGCGCTCGCGTATCCCTCCGGAGGACACCGCGCCCGGTTCCCCCAACAAGCCCACCGCGCCGTGCACCGCGTCCACATGGCGTCGCATGTGCTCGGCGGCCTCGGCGTCCAGGGCCGCGCAGGCCGGTGGCAGCCCGACGAAGATCCGCTCGGCGAGGCCCACGGCGACGTCCGTGAGGGCGTGTGTGTCCGTGCCGCGCACATCGCCGTACCGCAGGGAGCGGACGAGCGCGGGCAGGGCCTGGGCGAGGTGGCCGACATCCGCGTCCAGCGCCGCCCGGTCGGCGAGGACCCGCATCACCACGGGCAGCGCGTCAGGGAGTTCGGCGAGCAGACAGCGCTCGGCCAGCGCCGTGACGTCGGCCAGGGCGTGCGCGGCGACGGCGTCGGCCTCGGCCTTGCCGGTCGCCGCCGACAGCACCGTCGTACCCCAGACCCCGGCCTCGGCGACCCGCACATACAGCTCCGGCTCCCAGCGCAGCCGCCAGGTCTCCCGGAAGGTGCCGGTGCTGCCGCGCGAGGCGGTGGGTTCGCCCCAGGCGATGCCGAGCAGCCGCAGCCGGTGCAGGAGTCTGCTCCGCCCGGCGTCGGTCTCGCCCCGCAGATCCAGCTCCAACTCCCGCTCCAGCGGCTCTGGTTTGAGCCGCAGCCGCTTCTGCACACGCGCGAGGTCGCGCTGCAACGGCACCGCGGGGGCGGCCTGAGGCACCTCGCCCAGCACAGCGCCGACCACGAGCCGGTCGTGCACGAGCCCCAGCGGCACGTCCGAGCCCTCGCACATCACGGCCCGTACGGCATCGGTGGTCTCGGTCAGCCCGGGCAGCGGGCGACCTCGCATCGCGGCGAGGGTGTCGGCCAGTCGTACCGCCTCGATGACGTGCGCGGACGACACCATGCGGTCATCGTCGCGCAGCAGCCGCGCCACCTTCGTCATCCAGCGCTCGACGGGACGGTCCGGGGCGGCGAACAGATGCCCGTACCAACCCGGCGAGTCGATGCCCGCGCCGTACCCACTGACCCGCGACAGCCGTCGGTGCGTCCACGGCACCCACGTCATGTCGACCTTGGCCTTGGGCAGCCCCTTGAGCAGCGCCCGATCGGCGGCCACCGTGGTCCTTCGCCGCAGCGCCGGCACGTGCCAGGCCCCGCACACCACGGCCGCCCCGTCCCCGAACTCCCGCTGCGCCGCCCGCACCTGGAGCCGCATGTACGCCTCGCGCACCAGGTCCCGGTCGTGTCCCCCGACCCCGTAGACCTCCCGCAACGCCCCCATCGCCTCCTCGAGCGCGGTGAACGGCGCGAACGGGTCGGCCTCGGTCCCGGTCCCGCTCCCGGCCCCGCCCCGGTGCTCGACCACGTCCTCCCACCAGCGCTCGGGATCGTCGTAACCCGCCGTCTCCGCGAGTACGGCCACGGGGTCGATCCGCGCATCCGCGCCGACGGGACGGTCGGATGCACCTGCCTCCTTGTCCTCTTCCTTCCCCCACGCCAGCGTGTGGGTCGCCGGGAGGTCGATGAAGCGGGCCGGGACTCCGTGCTCCAGGGCCCACCGGATCGCCACCCACTCGGGGGAGAACTCGGCCAGCGGCCAGAAGGCGGAGCGGCCGGGCTCGTCCACGACATGGGCGAGGAGCGCGACGGGAGGACGCATGTCCTTCTCGGCGGCGAGCGGGATGAGCGCGTCCGCCTCCGGGGGTCCCTCGATCAGTACGACCTCGGGCGTCGCCGCCTCCAGTGCGGCCCGCACGGCGCGGGCCGACCCCGGGCCGTGATGCCGCACCCCCAGCAGCAACGGCCCCGCCGTGGAGGTCGTCATGCGCTCACCTCCCGGCAGGCCCGGTAGAAGTCCTTCCAGCCGTCCCGCTCGCGGACGACCGCCTCCAGGTACTCCTGCCAGATGACTCGGTCGGCGGCCGGATCGCGGACGACGGCGCCGAGGATGCCGGCCGCCACGTCGGACGCGCGCAGGACACCGTCGCCGAAGTGGGCCGCCAGAGCGAGGCCGCCCGTGACGACGGAGATCGCCTCGGCGGTGGACAGTGTGCCGCTGGGCGACTTCAGCTTCGTCCGCCCGTCGGCCGTGACCCCGTCGCGCAGCTCGCGGAAGACGGTGACGACACGGCGGATCTCGTCGATGCCCTCGGGTACGGCGGGCAGGTCGAGCGAGCGGCCGATCTGGTCGACACGCCGCGAGACGATGTCGACCTCGGCGTCCGCGCTCTCCGGCAGGGGCAGCACCACCGTGTTGAAGCGGCGGCGCAGGGCGCTGGACAGCTCGTTCACCCCGCGGTCGCGGTCGTTGGCGGTGGCGATCACGTTGAAGCCGCGGACGGCCTGCACCTCCTGGCCCAACTCCGGCATCGGCAGGACCTTTTCCGACAAGATCGTAATCAACGTGTCCTGCACGTCCGCCGGGATGCGGGTCAACTCCTCGACGCGGGCCGTCATGCCCTCGGCCATGGCCCGCATGACCGGGCTCGGCACGAGCGCGTCCCGGCTGGGGCCGTGCGCGAGCAGCTGCGCGTAGTTCCAGCCGTAGCGGATCGCCTCCTCCGGTGTGCCGGCCGTGCCCTGCACCAGCAAGGTCGAGTCGCCGCTGACCGCCGCGGCCAGGTGCTCGGACACCCAGGTCTTGGCCGTACCGGGCACGCCGAGCAGGAGCAGCGCGCGGTCGGTGGCGAGCGTGGTGACGGCGACCTCGACGATGCGCCGCGGTCCCACGTACTTCGGTGTGATCACCGTGCCGTCCGGCAGCGTGCCGCCCAGCAGATAGGTCGCCACCGCCCATGGCGACAGCCGCCAGCGGGCGGGGCGCGGCCGGTCGTCCTGCGCGGCCAGCGCGGTGAGTTCGGCCGCGAAGGCGTGCTCGGCATGTGGCCGCAGTGCCTCGCCCGCACTCTCGCTCACGCCCTCGCCCATGCCCTCGCTCACGGGCGGACGGACGGTCGTCGGTTCAGCGGACTCAACGGGCACGGACATGGCTCGCTCCCCCTCCAGCTCGGCCGGTTCGGATCTGGTTCCACCGTGCACCACGCCACTGACAATGCGCTCTGACCTGCGCAAATACGCTCGCGAAGGCCGATTGTCAGTGGCGGGACCTACCTTCGATGACATGACTCAGCAGGGGGTGCGCTGGACGGCGGATCAGGTGCTGGCACTGGCGCCTGATGTCGCGTCACGTACGGCGGGCAGCAAGCTCGGCGCGGCCGGGCCGTGGTCGGAGGCAGGCAGTTCTGACGAGGGGACGGTATGGGGACTGTGCAGGGGAAGTGGCAGCAGGCCTTATCAGACGGTCATCGACATCGCGGACTCCACCGGGCCCGCGTACACGTGCAGTTGTCCGAGTCGGAAGTTCCCGTGCAAGCACGCGTTGGGACTGCTGCTGCTCTGGGCGGGCGAGGACGGTTCGGTGTCGCGGGGGCGGGCGCCGGACTGGGCGGAGCGGTGGATAGAGGGGAGACGCGAGCGAGCGGCGGAGAAGGGGACGACGGGCGGGGCATCTGGGACGGCGTCACCGGGCGATCCCGAGGCGGCGCGGCGCAGGGCGGAGCGGCGGGCCGAGCGGATCACCGCGGGGGCGGCGGAGCTGGAGCAGCGGTTGGCGGATCTGCTGCGGGGCGGCCTCGCGTCGGCCGAGCGGGCGGGCTACGGGATGTGGGAGGAGACGGCGGCTCGCATGGTCGACGCGCAGGCGCCCGGACTGGCCGCGCGGGTCAGGGAATTGGGGGCGATTCCCTCCTCCGGACCCGGCTGGCCGGTGCGGCTGCTGGAGGAGTGCGCGCTGCTCCACCTCCTCGACCAGGGCTGGCTGCGCCGTGAGCGGCTTCCGGACGACCTGGCGGCGACGGTTCGCTCGCGGGTGGGGCTGCCCGGTTCGGCGGACGGGCCGCCGGTGCGTGACCGCTGGCTGGTGCTCGCCCAGTACGACACGGCGGACACCCGGCTCACGACCCGCAGGATCTGGCTGTACGGCGCGCAGACCGACCGCACCGCGCTGCTCCTCTCCTATGGGGCCGCCGGCCGTGCGCCGGAGCTGACGCTGCCGGTGGGACTGGCCTTCGAGGCGGAGGTGACCGCCTACCCGGGCGCCGGACAGCTCCGGGTGGCTCTGGGCGAGCGGTTCACGCCACCCGCCCCCACGCGCATCCGTCCACCGGGGCTGACCACTCCCGAGGCCGCGGCCCGCTTCGGCGAAGCCCTGCGGGCCGACCCCTGGCTCGACTTCCACCCGGTCACGCTGGCCCGGGTGATACCCACCCCCGACGGTGACACCTGGCAACTCGCGGACGCCGACGGCGACTTCGGACTCCCGATCGCCCCTTCCCCTCTCTCCCGTCCCGGCCTGTGGCGCCTCGCCGCCCTCTCCGGCGGCGCGCCCGTCACGGTCTTCGGAGAGTGCGGCCACCGCGGCTTCACTCCCCTGACGGCCTGGCCGGAGGGCGACGGAGAGCCGGTGTCGCTGTGCTGACCACCGGCACCACTCGCACCATTCGCACCATTCACACCGCTGGAACCACCGCCACCACCCGCACCACTGAAACCACCCGCACCTCCGGCACGGCCTCCGGCTCCACCTCTCCTCGGAAAGGACGCTCATGAACACGACCTCCGCTGCCGCGGGCGCGCCCGTCGGGGGTTCCTGGGAGGAGCTCGTCACGACGGCCCTGCTCGGGACCGAGCGGCGCCCCCCTCCGGCCTGGGTCGCCGGGCGTGCGGCACCGGTGGCCCTGCTGGACGCGGCAGCCGTGGAGACCCTGCGGCGGCGGGCCGGGGTGCGGGCCGCTCGGGCGGCCGCCCGGCCCGAGCCCGCCGCACCCGACCCACGCCCCGCCCTCCCGCCCGCCGCGGCGCGCCGACTCGTGACGCTGCTGGCGGACCGGCCCGGCGCGGGAGGCGGCGGCCGCAGAGGCACGGCACCCGACCTCATGGAGCTGCTGCCGCAGTGGCTCGCGCTGGCGAACGCGCGGGGTTTCGCACCGCCCCCGGAAGCACTGCCCGCGCTCCTCGACGCGGCCCGGGGCCGTACGGACCTGCGGCCTGCGGCCCTGGCCTTCGCCGGGCCGCGTGCCCTGTGGCTCGCCCGGCTGAATCCGGACTGGCGCTTCGCACTGCGTTCGCTGCCCGGCGGCGGCACCGCGCTGCCCGGCCCCGAGGACCCCGGTCGCGCGCAACAGCTCTGGCAGGAGGGCCTCTTCGCCGAGCGCGTCGCGCTGCTCACGTCGATACGGGCCCAGGACCCCACGGCCGCGCGCGAGCTGCTCGCCACCACCTGGGCGACCGAGCGGGCCGAGGACCGGTTGATGTTCCTCGACTCCCTGCGCTCCGGGCTGTGCGCGGCGGACGAACCGTTCCTGGAGCGGGCGCTCGCCGACCGGAGCCGCAACGTCCGGGCCACCGCGGCGGAGCTGCTGTCCGCGCTGCCCGGTTCGGCGCTCGCCGCGCGGATGGCGGCGCGGGCCGGTTCGTGCGTGGCCGTCGACCGTACGCGGGGCGCGCCCTCGATCGTCGTCGAGGCGCCGCACGAGTGCGACGCGAGCATGGAGCGCGACGGTGTTGTACCGAAGGCTCCGGCGGGACGAGGGGAACGGTCATGGTGGCTTGGACAGTTGGTCGAATCAGCGTCGCTCGGGACCTGGTCGCGGCGGCTCGGCGGACGTACGCCGGAGGAGATCGTGGCGCTTCCGGTGGCGGACGACTGGCAGGGCGAGCTGCATGCCGCGTGGTGCCGGGCAGCGGTACGGCAGCGGGCCCCGGGGTGGTCCCGGGCGCTCCTCGGCGCGCCGTCGGCTCCGGAGGCCGGCGGGCCGGGGGCGGTGTCGCTGGCGGAGCGGTCGAAGCTGCTCGCCACGTTGGGCGCCGCCGAGCGGGCCGAGTGGGTGGCGGGGTTCATCGCCACGCACGGGTTGTCCGAGGCGTTCCAGCTGCTCGGGGTCTGTGCGGTGCCGTGGGCGGGGCCCCTGGGACGGGCGGTGGTCGACGCGCTCAATATCGCGCGGGACGCGGGGAGTTATCCGTGGAGTTTCAGTGGCGTGATGGGGCTGGCCGAGCGGTGTCTGGATCCTGCGGAGGCGGGTCGGCTGGAGGGACTCACGGCGGTGGCCGACGAGCCGGAGAACGCGGCGCCCGGCGCGGGTGGCTACTGGGCGGAGGCTTTCCAGCGCCTCGTCACCACACTGCGTCTGCGCGCGGTGATGTCCTCGGAGCTGGATGGTGCGGGCCCGCGCTGACAGGAGCGCCCCTTGAGGGGCGCGGGGAACCGCGCGACCAGGCCCCACCCACCCGCAGCCGCCCCACGGGCCTTGGGGACCGCTCCCCCGTCGGAGAGGCGCTACGCGCCCGTCGGCTGGCGCACGTTCGCCCGTACCCACTCCACGATCGACGCGGTCGTCGCGCCCGGCGTGAAGATCTCGGCGACGCCTTTCTCCTTGAGCGGCGCGATGTCCGCCTCGGGGATGATCCCGCCGCCGAAGACCTTGATGTCCTCCGCGTCGCGCTCCTTGAGGAGATCGATGACGGCGGCGAACAGCGTGTTGTGGGCGCCGGAGAGGATCGACAGGCCGATCGCGTCGGCGTCCTCCTGGATCGCGGTGTCGACGATCTGCTCCGGGGTCTGGTGAAGCCCGGTGTAGATGACCTCCATACCGGCGTCGCGCAGCGCCCGCGCGATCACCTTTGCCCCGCGATCGTGGCCGTCGAGCCCCGGCTTGGCCACCACCACGCGGATCGGACCGGCTGCCACACCCATCACTGCCTCCATGAACGGACTACATCGACCGCCCCGCGCCGCACCGGCCGGGGAAGTGAACGAACGTTATCGTCAGATCCGTGCAAACCGCAGTTTCCCGCTGAAGAGCGAGGGGGAAATCACACGGTGGGACACATTCGCCGCGCACCGCTCCGCGACTCTGCGGCACACGCGCCGCAGGGATCTGCGACGCGCGGACCGCGACTGGAGCCTGCGCAAGGAAAGCCGCCAGCAGGTGGCGGTACCACCGTCGCGCCAGGGACGCGCGGCGGCGGTGCGGCGCACCGGCGGGAGCACGACGGCAGGGAATCCCGTCGCGTCACCGGCGCACCACGCGCCACGGACGCACCGTCGGCCACCGCCCACGCCATCGCCACCGGCACCACCACCGCGGCTTTCCACGAGGGCACACGGGGGACAGAGCGGTCCCGCCGCGTGCCGACTGGAGGTCGGCCATGAAGGTCACCGGGGCCCAGTTGCCCTTTCTCCCGCTGCGTCAGCGTCTGCTGCCCAGCAGACTGACCGGACTCTCGGTGGCCCTGTTGAAGGCGACGGCCCTGGAGATCGCCATCCTCGCCGGGCACCTCCTCCTCTATCCGTCCGGCATCACCCAGGAGCGCCGCGGCGCCCCCGCGCTCCCACCGCCCGACGCGCCCCGGCTGCCCACCGGGACCAAGCCGCCGGTCGTGCTGCTGCACGGCTTCATCGACAACCGTTCGGTCTTCGTGCTGCTGCGCCGCAACCTCACCCAGCACGGCAGGCAGCACATCGAGTCGCTCAACTACTCGCCGCTGACGAACGACATCCGCACCGCCGCGGAGCTGCTCGGGCGGCACATAGAGGACATCTGCGAGCGCACCGGGCATGATCAGGTGGACATAGTGGGCCACAGCCTCGGCGGACTGATAGCCCGCTACTACGTCCAGCGCCTCGGCGGGGACCTGCGCGTCCGCACCCTTGTCACGCTCGGCACTCCGCACGCGGGCACGAAGGTCGTTCCGCTGATGAACGCGCACCCGATCGTCCGTCAGATGCGACCGGGCTCCAAGGTGATCGAGGAGCTGCGCAAGCCGGCGCCGGACTGCCGTACGCAGTTCGTGAGCTTCTGGAGCGACCTCGACCATCTGATGGACCCGCTGGAGACCGCCTCCATCGATCACCCGGACCTGCTCGCACAGAGCGTCCAAGTGAGCGGTATCGGACATCTCGCCCTGCCGGTCCATCCCGCGGTCGCCGCCGGAATACGGCAGGCACTCGACTTCGAGGAGACGCGGGCCCGTCCCACCGCCGCGCCCGCCGCCGAAACCGGGGGTCTGACAGTGGCGTAATGCCTCCACGGAGCGCCCCCGACATCGAACGACAATCGAACGCCAGGCCAAAGCCGTGCCCGCCCTCCCCCGAAACACGGCCGAATGCCCGTTTCCCGAGTGGAGGAAACCTGCCGAAGATTGTCGCGCCCGCGTACCGCCGGGTACAGTCGCCGCACTGCTCTGCCAGCCCCTGTTGTCGAGGCGAAAGAGAAGTTGGTGAACGACCGTCACCCGTCGGGGACCGTAACGCCCCCGGCTCCGGCCTCCGATGCCGCCGAGGCGCCCTATGGGTCGTACGGTGGCCAGGAAACCCAGTACGGCGACCTCACCACGTACGACGGCTACACCTCCACCGGTACATATGCGACCGGAAGCTTCGAGACCACTGGTTTCCAGACGTCGACCTTCGCGGCCGACCCCCTCTTCGGCGACATGTCGGGCGGCGACGGCACGGGTTCGTACGACGCCACGCAGTGGAACACCGGCAGCCATCAGACGCCGCACTACGACCCGTACGCCGCACAGCACCAGGCCGCGTACGACACCGGCGCCTACGACACGGCCGCCTGGGCGAGCGGTTACCAGCAGCTCGCCGACATCCCCGCGCAGCACCCGGGCCCCGAAGCCACCGGCCAATGGGACGCGGCCGCCTGGCTCCAGGCCGAACAGACCGGCCAGACCCAGCAGTGGACCGCGCACACCCAGGAGACGGGCTCGTACGACGCCACGCAGTGGAACACCGCGGGCGAACACGATGCGTACGACGGGTACGAGCAGCACCAGCAGGCCGAGTCGTACGAGCAGCAGATCGCCGCCGAGGCCTACGAGCATCAGCAGGCGCCCGAGTCCGACGTCGACGACCAGCAGGCGACCTCGGCCTTCGAGCAGGTGTCGTACGAGGAAGTCGGCGCTGCGGAGGGCGAGTTCGAGGACGCCGGTGACGCGCAGGACGCGCCGCTGCTCGAGGACATGGAAGAGGTCATTCCGGCCCCCCGTGCCGCGAACCGGTCCGCGTCGCGTTCCCGGCGGCGCACCCCGGCGAAGCGTTCCGCCTTGCTGACCGTCGCCGTGCCCTCGGCCTGTGTGATGGGCGTCGCGGGGATCGCCGCCGCCTCCGTGGGCACCATCGGCGGGAGCGACAGCAAGGACAACACGACCCTCAGCGCGTCCGACGGGACCGCGGTGAAGCCGTCGGCCGCCAACAACAAACTGGACACCCAGCTCCAGAGCCTCTCGGCGGGCGCGGACGACTTCGCCGACCGGGCCAGCCGGACGCAGGAACGTATCGACCTCAAAGCTCAGCAGGCCGCCGAGAAGCAGAAGGCGGCGGCGGAGGCGGCCCGCAAGGAGCGGCTACGGCCAAAATTCGTGCTTCCGGTCACGCAGAAGGGCCTCAGCGCCTACTTCGGCCAGGCCGGCATCAACTGGATGTCCGTGCACACGGGCATCGACTTCCCGGTGTCGTACGGCACGCCGGTGATGGCCGCGACGGACGGCACCGTACGGACGCAGTGGAACAGCGCGTACGGGAACATGGCGATCGTCACCGCGATGGACGGCACGGAGACCTGGTACTGCCACCTCTCCAGCTACAAGGTGCCGTCGGGGACGGTCGTGAAGGCCGGTGAGCAGATCGCGTTCTCCGGGAACTCCGGCAACTCGACCGGTCCGCACCTGCACTTCGAGGTCCGCCCCGCGGGCGGTTCGGCGATCGACCCGCTGCCGTGGCTGCGCAGCCACGGCCTGGACCCGACGTAACCCACGAGGCCTCGGACCCGACGTAACCCACCGGTCCCTCGCCCGACGACGTGACCGAACGCCGTCGCCGGGCTCCCCGCTGCCGCCCCGTAGGACTACAGCTTCTCCACCGGCGCGTACCGCAGCAGCAACCGCTTCGGCTTCGCCTCGCCGAAGTCGACCGTCGCCTCCGCGTTCGCACCCGTCCCCTTCACGCCGACCACGGTGCCCAGCCCGAACTGGTCGTGGGTGACCCGGTCGCCGACCGCCAGCGAGACCACCGGCTTCTCGGAGATCCCGCGGCGCGTCGCGAAGCCGGAGGCACCGGACGCCGCGGACCGCGAACGCGAGGACGACAGCGAGGCGGCCACACCGGAGACGGGCCCCGAGGACACGGGAGCGGTCGCACCGGTGCGCTTCCACTCCAGGTGCGTCTCCGGGATCTCCTCCAGGAAGCGGGACGGCGGGTTGTACGAGGGCTGGCCCCAGGCACTGCGCATGGACGAGCGGGTGAGGTACAGCCGCTCCCGCGCGCGCGTGATGCCGACGTACGCGAGGCGCCGCTCCTCCTCCAGTTCCTTGACCTGTCCCAGCGCGCGCATGTGCGGAAAGACGCCGTCCTCCATGCCGGTGAGGAAGACGACGGGGAACTCCAGGCCCTTGGCCGTATGGAGGGTCATCAGGGTGATGACGCCGTTGCCGTCCTCCTCGTCCGGGATCTGGTCGGAGTCGGCGACGAGCGCGACCCGCTCCAGGAACGCGGAGAGCTCACCCGACGCCGCAGCCGCACCAGCGGCCGCCCCCGTGCCTTCACCTTCGCCCTCGCCCGTCTCCTGCTCGAACTCCAGGGCCACAGCGGCGAGTTCCTGAAGGTTCTCGATACGGGTCTCGTCCTGCGGATCGGTCGAGGCCTGCAGCTCGGCGAGGTAGCCGGTGCGCTCGAGGACCGCCTCCAGGACGGTCGCCGGGCCCGCGCCGGACTCGACGATCGTGCGGAGGTCCTCCATGAGCGTGTTGAACCGCTTCACGGCGTTCGTCGACCGCGCCGCCATCCCGTACGCCTCGTCGACGCGGCGCAGCGCCTGCGCGAAGCTGATCTTCTCGCGCTGCGAGAGCGCGTCGATCATGGCCTCGGCGCGGTCGCCGATGCCGCGCTTGGGAACGTTCAGAATGCGGCGCAGCGGGACCGAGTCCTCGGGGTTGGCCAGGACCCTGAGGTACGCGAGGACGTCCCGGACCTCCTTGCGCTCGTAGAAGCGGACGCCGCCGACGACCTTGTAGGGCAGGCCGACGCGGATGAAGATCTCTTCGAAGACACGGGACTGGGCGTTCGTCCGGTAGAAGACCGCGACGTCGCCCGCCCTGGCCTCGCCCGCGTCGGTGAGACGGTCTATCTCGTCGGCGACGAACTGGGCCTCGTCGTGCTCGGTGTCGGCGACATAACCGGTGATGTTCGAACCGGCACCCGCGTTGGTCCACAGGTTCTTGGGGCGGCGGGACTCGTTGCGCTCGATGACCGCGTTGGCGGCGGACAGGATCGTCTGGGTGGAGCGGTAGTTCTGCTCCAGCAGGATCGTCGTCGCGTCCGGGTAGTCCTCCTCGAACTGGAGGATGTTGCGGATGGTCGCGCCACGGAAGGCATAGATCGACTGGTCGGCGTCGCCCACGACGCACAGCTCGGCGGGCTCGAGGTCGCCCGCGGCGGGCGATACGTCCTCGGGCCGGTCACCGGCGGCCGGGCCGACGAGCTCCCTGACCAGGGCGTACTGCGCGTGGTTCGTGTCCTGGTACTCGTCGACCAGGACGTGACGGAAGCGGCGCCGGTAGTGCTCGGCGACGTCCGGGAAGGCGCGCAACAGGTTGACCGTGGTCATGATCAGGTCGTCGAAGTCGAGCGCGTTGGCCTCGCGCAGCCGCGACTGGTACATCGCGTAGGCCTGGGCGAGGGTCTTCTCGAAGCCGTCGGCTGCCTGGGCGGCGAAGTCCTCCTCGTCGATCAGCTCGTTCTTCAGGTTCGAGATCTTGGCGCTGAAGGACTTGGGCGGGAAGCGCTTGGGATCGAGATCCAGGTCACGGCAGACGAGCGCCATCAGCCGCTTACTGTCGGCGGCGTCGTAGATCGAGAACGAGGAGGTGAAGCCGAGCTGCTTGCTCTCGCGGCGCAGGATCCGCACACACGCACTGTGGAAGGTCATCACCCACATCGCGTTCGCGCGCGGGCCGACGAGCTGCTCGACACGCTCCTTCATCTCGCCCGCGGCCTTGTTCGTGAAGGTGATCGCGAGGATCTGGCCGGGGTGGACATCGCGCTCGCCCAGAAGATGGGCGATGCGGTGCGTGAGCACCCGCGTCTTGCCGGAGCCCGCGCCGGCCACGATGAGCAGCGGGGAGCCGGAGTGCACCACGGCCGCGCGCTGGTTCTCGTTCAGCCCGTCCAGCAGGGCCGCCGGATCCACGGCGGGGCGGTGCGCGCCGTCGCGGTAGTACGTGTCCCGGCTCGCGGGCGCGTCGAAGCGGCCGCCGAACAGGTCGTCCGGAAGCGGCTCCGGCGCCCCGTCCTCGGGCGGCGGCGGGGGCTCTTCCTCGTGGGCCCCGGAAGGCTGGAGGTCCGCCAGAAAGCTGTCATCAAAGAGGCTGCTCATCGCTCTCCGAGTCTAGGCGGCCTCACTGACAAGCCGCGGCCACCCCGGAAACCCGACCGGTTTTTCCGTGACGGCGCATGATCTCTTTCCCGCACGGGGCGCCGTCACCGTTCAGGATCGATCCAATACGGTCAGCAACGATCAATGACCCCCGAGATCAAGGTCACGAAAATGTATCGGGCATATCGCACATCAAACTTCACAGAACACTTATGAGTTGGCTACCGTGCCGGGCAGGCCGCTCGACCCAACCGGCGAACGTCGCCGGGCCGCGCGGCCTCCGCCGAGTCCGGTGCGCCCATGTGGCAGCCGGAGCCGGGGACCCACCGACCTTGGGGTGAATCGGTCCAACTGTCCTCTGGGGCAAGGACCGTAGGGCAAACCTTCCGGAAGCACCCGCCCGAACCCGACAGCTAACTCGGTAGGCGGAAGACGGAAGGAGTCGCCTCTCTTGGCGTCGCATCGCAAGTCGAGTCCTACAGGTACACGCATAGCGGGTATACGGACTCCCGTCCTCGCCACGGCGGCCCTCACCTCCGTGGCCCTGCTCTCCCAGACGGCGAACGCCGCGCCCTCGGCCGATTCCAAGCCGAGCGTCGAAGAGGTCGAGAAGAAGGTCGACGACCTCTACCACCAGGCCGAGACGGCGACCGAGAAGTACAACGCGACCAGGGAGAAGACGGCCCAGCAGCGCAAGCGCGTCGCCTCTCTCCTCGACGACGTGGCCCAGCGCACCGAAAAGCTCAACACCGCGCGCGAGGAGCTGGGCTCGTTCGCCGCGGCGCAGTACCGCACCGGCGCCGCGGCCCCCGACACCGCGAGCCTCCTGCTGGCCGACAATCCGCAGGACTACTTCGACCAGACCCAGCTGATGGACCGTCTGACCACCCGCCAGAAGGCGGCCGTCGACGACTACGTCACCGAGCAGGCCGCCACCACCAAGAAGCGCGCGGAGGCCTCAGAGAGCCTGCAGACGCTCACCACGACGCAAAGCGCGCTGAAGACGTCCAAGGCCGACGTCCAGCGCAAACTCGCCGAGGCGCGCGACCTGCTCTCGAAGCTGACCGCCGAGGAGAAGGCGCGGCTCGCCGCGATCGAGAAGAAGAAGCAGGAAGCGGCCGACCGCAAGGCGGCGGAGCTGGCCCAGCAGCAGGCCGCGGCGGAGAAGAAGGCCCAGGAGGCGGCCGCCCAGCAGCAGACCGGCTCCGGGACCACCGGCACCTCCGGGACCACTGGTTCCACCGGCACCTCCGGGAGTTCGGCCACCGACTCCTCGTACACCGCCAAGGCCGACAAGGCCCTCGCCTTCGCCCGCGCCCAGATCGGCAAGCCGTACGTCTGGGGCGCGACCGGGCCCGGCTCCTACGACTGCTCCGGCCTCACCCAGGCCGCCTGGAAGGCCGCCGGCGTCGATCTCCCGCGTACCACCTGGGACCAGGTCAACGCGGGCACGACGGTCCCGCTCTCCGACATCAAGCCCGGTGACCTCGTCTTCTTCTACGACGACATCAGCCACGTCGGCCTCTACATCGGCAACGGCATGATGATCCACGCTCCCAAGCCGGGTGCGTACGTCCGCGAGGAGTCGATCTTCTACGGCGGCGAGTCGATCATCCACAGCGTGGTGCGGCCGGCCTGAGCGTTTCCCGAGCTGTTCCTGAGCATTGCCCGAGCTGATCCTGAGCGGATCCTGAGCCGATTTCTCCGGGTGCACGCGCGCGTGTGGCTGTTTTTCGAGCCCTACGCGCGCGTGCAGGTGTTTTTGAGGCCCACGCGCGCGTGGCCCGCCGTCGGCACCGGCACGGCTCCTTAGCATCGGCCCATGTCTCGCACCTCCCCCTTCCGCGCCTGGTGGGCGCAGCGTCCGCCGGCGGCCGGGGCCGTCGTGATGGCGACCGGCATCGTGTCGGTCGCCCTGCATCTCACGGGGTACGAGGTGCTGTCCCGCATCGCCTTCGCGGTGGCCTGCGCCGTCTGGCTGGGACTGGCCGTGTCCTTCACCTTACGACTGCTGTGGGAGCGGGAGAGGTGGCTCGCGGAGGCGGGGACGCCCGGTTCGCTGACCGCCGTCGCCGCGACCGCCGTGCTCGGAACCCGGTTCTCGGTGGCGGGCCGGCAGACCGTGGCCGAGGCGCTGCTGGCGCTGGCCACGGTGCTGTGGCCGGGGCTGCTCGTGCGGGTCACACGGCAGTGGCGGGGGCGTATGCCGGGGACCGTGTTCCTCGGCTGTGTGGCCACAGAGTCGCTCGCCGTGACGGCGGCCACGATCGCCGCGGCCGAGTCGACGGCCTGGCTCGCGCACGCGGCGCTGGCGTTGTTCTGGCTCGGGCTGGTCCTCTACGGGTTCGCGCTGGCCCGTTTCGAATGGCGGCAGGTGATCACCGGGGCCGGGGACCACTGGATCGTCGGCGGTGCGCTGTCCGTGTCGGCGCTGGCCGGGGCGAAGCTGATCTCCGCGGACAGCGCGAACCTGTACCTGTGGAACTTCGACGACAGGAGCGTGCTGCGTGCCGTGACCGTGGCGCTGCTGGTGCTCGACCTGGCCTGGTACGTCGTCCTGCTGGCCGCCGAAGTCGTCTGGCCGCGGCTGCGCTTCGACGTGCGCCGCTGGTCGACCGTGTTCCCGTTGGGGATGACGGCGGCGACCACACTGTCCGTGGGCACCGCCATGGACGTCCCGGGGCTCAGGACGCCCGGGCAGGTGATGCTGTGGATCGCGGTGGCGGCGTGGCTGGTGGTCGCCGCGGGGACGGTCCGGTACTACGTCGCCGCCACGGCCGCGATCACGTCCACAGAACCGCGATGAAGATGTTCGCCATGGTGAGCAGCCCCACCACGCCGAACTGGCTCTTGTCGACCTTCTCCTCGTCCCGCTTCACATAGACGAGGCCGAGGATCACGATCAGCAGGGCGAGCTTGACGCCGATCTTGATGGTGTTGACGTGCTGATCGTCGGCCTGGTTGAGGCCGACCAGGATCACGCCGGTGACCAGCATGGTCAGCGCGCCGTGCAGCATGCCGGGGACGAACCGGGCCGTGCCCTGGCCCATCGCCTTCATCTGGGTGAGGAAACCGCCGAGCAGCGCCGCGATGCCGATGATGTGCAGGCCGACGAAGAAATGGATGAGTACGTCCATGGAGCCGGAGCCTAATCGGCGACCCTGACCCCACTTGTCACCGGCCCTCCCCCTGTAGACCCGTACCACCTGGGAACCACCGACTGTCCCGGAACCGCCCCATCGGTCATCACACCGCGTGAAGTCGACGGCGCCGGGCCGGGATCACGGTCACATGCGGTCACTCCGCGATCCAGTGGCGCCAGTTCCGTACATAGCGTCTCCGGGGCGTCACTCTCAGGTTTAGCGTCCTCCACCAGGTGACCGGCTCCCCACCGCCGCCCTGGCCAGGGGCGGCAGCCGGACACCACCGCCGAGAAAGGTCCGGCGGCGGCCCGCTCCCCCTGTGGGGGCCGCCGCCGGACGTGTCCCCCGCTGACCGCGCTCGTCCCCGGCGGTCGTACGCAAGTCCCCGGGAAGGATGTGGGCCCTCGTGGCAGCGCACCGAAAGCCCAGACAGCGCTCGCTCGGTGGAAACACGGCCCGCACAGCCGTGACCATCGCCCTCGCGGGCGCGGCCACGGCAACGGGCTTCGACGGGACGGGGCACGCGGACCCGCAGCTGTCGCCGGCACAGGTGAAGGCCAAGGTGGACAAGTTGTACGAGGAGGCCGAGGTCGCCACCCAGAAGTACGACGGCGCGAAGGACAAGGCCCACAAGGCCGAGCAGCGGCTGAACGCGCTGCGCGACGAGGCGGCGCGCAAGGAGGACCGGCTCAACACGGCGCGCGACGCACTGGGTTCGATCGCCGCCGCCCAGTACCGCAGCGGGGGCCTGGACCCCGCCCTGCAACTCGCGCTCTCCGACAACCCCGACCAGTATCTGGAAGGGGCCGCGTTCGCCGAGCGGGCCGGCAGCAGGCAGGCGGAGGCCGTGGCCCGGGTGCGCAAGCAGCTGCGGGAGATCGAGCAGCTGCGCGGAGCCGCGCATGTCGAGCTGGCCTCGCTCAAGTCGCGCCAGACGGAGCTGAAGAGCGCCAAGAAGACGATCAACGGAAAGCTGGACGCGGCGCGGCAACTGCTGTCGCGGCTCACCGACGAGCAGCGCGCACAGCTCGGGGACCCGGGAGCGGCCAGGGGCGCCGGAAGCACGGGAAGCGCCGGGCAGCGCGCGTCGCGGTCCGCTCCGCGGGACCTCGGCCCGGTGTCGTCGCCCGGCTCCGTCGCGGCCCCCAACTCCCGTGCGGCGGAGGCCGTCGCGTACGCCTACGGGAAGCTCGGCAGCCCCTACGTCTGGGGCGCCACCGGGCCCGACGCCTTCGACTGCTCGGGCCTGGCCCAGGCCGCCTACCGCGCCGCGGGCATCTCGCTGCCACGCACGACGTACGCCCAGATCAACGCCGGACGCCGGATCTCACGGTCCGAACTCCTCCCCGGTGACCTGGTGTTCTTCTACTCGGGAATCAGTCATGTGGGCATCTACGTGGGAAACGGCCAGATGATCCACGCCCCGAACCCGTCGGCGCCCGTACGCCTGGCGCCGGTCGACGAGATGCCGTTCGCGGGGGCCACCCGAGTGGCGTGAAAGACACGGGAGTGACCGCGGTGTGGTGCGGACGGAGAAGTGGATCACGGTAGCGTCGACGCGGACGCTGTTTCCCTCGTCGTTCCGCCGCCGTTCCCTCATCGCTCCGCCGTCGTTCCGGCGCCGCTCCGTCGTCCGAGAGGTTCTGATGCCCGGCTCCCTGCTGCCGCCTCCGCCGCCGCCCGCGCACATCAGGACCTGGCCGGACCGCGCCGCGCTACTGGCCGACCGGGGTCGGGCGCTGGAGGAGCTGCGCAGGCGCAGCCTCGGGGTGCACCGGGTGCTGCTGCTCTGGCTGCTCGCGCTCGCGGCGATCGTCGGCTGGGCCCTGCTGGTGCTGCCGCTGCGACAGCTCGAGCAGCGCGACCCCACCGGTTTCGTCCTGGGCCCGCTCTTCGCCCTGCTGGGCCTGGCCGCGCTCGCCCCGACCGTCGTCGCCGTCGCCCTCTCCGTCCGCCGGGACCATCACATACACCGACTGCTCGACGCCTGGTCCGCATTGGACCGGCACCCCGCGACCGACTCCCGGCTCCGCTCCCCCGGCCTCAGCCTCTTCTGGCTGCTCTCCTCGCTCGGCGTCTGCGCGATCGGCGCCTGGACGTCCTTCGCGGCGGCCGCGCGGGCCGAGCCCGGCCATGCCCTGTACAGCGATGTCGTCCAGGGCATGGGTATCGGCCTGATCCTGTGGCTGACCGGCCTCATCGGCATCGTGAAGGCCGTACGCCACTACCGCTGGGCGCTACGGATACTGGGCCCGGCGCCCGACGCGGAACACCGGTAGGCACCGGTCGCCTCCGGCGGGTTCAGCGGACGTCATCCAGCGCGGGCGCGAGGACGTGAACGCGTGCGACGCGATCGGCTAGACCAGCCGGCGAGCCGTCGCCCATCGGGTCAGCTCGTGCCGGTTGGAGAGCTGGAGCTTGCGCAGGACCGCCGAGACGTGCGACTCGACGGTCTTCACCGAGATGAACAGCTGCTTGGCGATCTCCTTGTAGGCGTAACCGCGGGCGATGAGGCGCAGGACCTCGCGCTCGCGCTGGGTGAGGCGGTCGAGGTCCTCGTCGACGGGCGGGGCGTCGGTGGAGGCGAACGCGTCCAGGACGAATCCCGCCAGGCGGGGCGAGAAGACCGCGTCGCCGTCCTGGACTCGGAAGATGGAGTCCACCAGGTCCGTGCCGGTGATGGTCTTGGTGACATATCCTCGGGCGCCGCCGCGGATCACACCGATGACGTCCTCCGCGGCGTCGGACACGGAGAGCGCGAGGAAACGGACCGGCTGCTGGGCGTCGGACATCAACGGGGCACAGCGGCGCAGCACTTCGACACCGCCGCCGCCCGGCAGATGGACGTCGAGCAGGACGACCTCGGGCCGGGTGGCCGTGATGACCGTGACCGCCTGGTCGACGTCCGCGGCCTCGCCGACCACCTCGACGCCGGTCCGCTCGGTCTCTCCGATCTCGGCCTGCACTCCCGTACGGAACATGCGGTGGTCGTCGACGAGCACGACCCGCACACGACGTCCTCCCCCGGCAGAGGCCGCGCCCGCACCGGCGACAGGCTCGGTGGCCGGCCCCGTGGCCGACTCGGCCCCGGCCGTACTCACGGAGGCGTCCTCCGGCCCGTTCGATGCCGGGGTCTGCCCGGTCGGTCCGTTCGCGTCGCTCATGACGTCTTCTCCGCCCTTTCCATCTCCAGCTCGACCTCCGTGCCGCCGTCCGGCACCGCGCGCAGTCGCGCCGTGCCGCCGTTGCGCTCCATGCGGCCGATGATCGATTCTCTAACGCCCATGCGGTCGGCGGGTATCCCCTCGAGGTCGAAGCCGGGACCACGGTCGCGGACGGACACGAAGACCGTCCTGCCCTCGACTTCGGCGTAGACCTGTACGGCGCCGCCCTCGCCACCGTACTTGGCGGCGTTCACCATCGCTTCCCGCGCGGCCTGCATCTGTGCGGTCAGGCCCTCGTCGAGCGGGCAGTCGCCCACGACGACGACCTCGATGGGGACACCGTGCTTGTCCTCCACCTCGGCCGCGTTGCGCCGGACCGCCTCGGCCAGGGTCGCGGGCTCGTCCGCCTCGTCCTTGCCGGTGCCCTCCGGTTTGTAGAGCCAGGCGCGCAGGTCGCGCTCCTGAGCTCGGGCGAGCCGTCGCACCTCGTTCGCGTTCTCCGCGTTGCGCTGGATCAGGGTCAGGGTGTGCAGCACCGAGTCGTGGACATGGGCGGCGACCTCGGCCCGCTCCTGGGCGCGGATACGCATCAGGCGCTCCTCGGAGAGGTCCTGGGTCATGCGCACGAGATAGGGGCCGGCGAGGAGCGCTGTGCCGACCAGGACCGCGAGTGCCGCCTGGAGAACGGAACCGAGATGGGCTGCCGAGCCCTGGAGCACGAATATCCCGGAGACGCCCGCGGTGACGAGCAGGACACCGGCCGCGGAGCGCAGCAGCGTGAGCGTACGACGACGACGGCCGACCTCCACCCAACGGGCCCGGCGCGCGTTGTCCGCCTGGCGCCAGACCAGGGCAACGCCCGCGCCGACGAGAACGGTCGGCCAGAGATAGGCCCTCGCCCCACCGCCGAGATTCACATTGCCGACGAAGACCATGGCCACGACGACCATGAGGAGCAGGGCGACGATCTGGCCCCGGTCCGGCTTGCGGGCCACGAGTCTGCGGCGACCGTCGGAGGCGGTCTCGGTGGTGAAGGCCGGGGTGCGCCCCGAGTCGACGCCGCCGACGCCGAGCGGCACGAAGAACCAGAAGGCGGCATAGAGCAGCGCCCCGAGGCCGTCCGCCATGAACAGGCCGGCGAACACCAGCCGCACCCAGATCACGGGCAGCCCGAGATGCCCGGCGAGCCCTCGCGCCACGCCCCCGAGCCAGCGTCCGTCGCTGCTGCGGTAGAGCTTGCGCGGGGGTCGCGGGTCGTCGAGGGGCACTGCTGCGGCTTCCGGCATGCCATCGATGTTCACACGGCCGGAAGGCGGGAGCATCAGGGTCGACCCCCGAGACTCCCCTGATCTTCGGCGGACCGGTGCTCGAACGGCTCCCCCCGCCTCCGTCAGGGCCGATATCAGGGTTCGGCCAGGGTCATCCCGACTGCCGTCGGGCCTTCGCGCCCGTCACCATGGACACATGACAGATCAGCAGCACGCGGCAGCGGAGCCGGATCCCGGCCCCGGCCCGGGCGCCCCGTCATCGGGCGCCGGGCCGCGGGACGCCGCGCCGCCCGCCGCGGGCACCGCCACGGGAGCCACGGGAGCCGCGGAGGGTGCGGGAGCGCCAGGCGCGACAGGTGAGGAACCGCGCACGCACGGGGAGCGGCCCGCACCGGAGGGCCCGCGCAGGTTCCGGCGCGACCGGCGGCAGAAGCTGCTGGGCGGGGTGTGCGCCGGGCTGGGGCGGCATTGCGACATGGACCCGGTGATCTTCCGGATCGTGCTCGCGGTGCTCTCCGCGACGGGGGGCATCGGTCTCATCTTCTATGGCTTCGTCTGGCTGTTCGTTCCGTACGACGACGAGGAGGAGAACGAGGTCCGCAAGCTCCTCACCGGTCGCGTCGACGGCCACGCGCTGGCTGCCGTGCTGTTCGCCCTGGTCGGCTGCGGCGTGTTCCTGTCGATGCTGAACAACGCGAGCGTGCTGACGTTCGCCGTCGTCCTCTCCCTGCTGCTCGCGGGCGCGGGGTACTGGTCGCAGCAGCGCGGCGCCCCCGACCCGGACCCGCTCGCCGCCCAGGCCGTGGCGGACGCCCCGCCGGAGGCCCAGGCCCCGCCCGTCCCCGTCTCCTACCCCTCCTGGTGGCGCGACCCGATCGTCAAGGACGGCTCGCACGTGGGCGGCACGGGCTATCTGTGGGGCCCGATGGACGCCCGGGACCGGGATGTCGCGGCGGCGCTCACCATCGCCCGCGGCACGCCCCGGCCGGACATACGCGACCTCCGCGCGGCCCGTGAGCCGCAGCCGCGCGGCCCACGCTGGATCGGCGGCTGGGTCTTCCTGCTCGCGCTGGTCGCAGGGGGGCTCGGCACGGGCCTGACATGGAACGACCATCCGCTCGCCACCAGCCTGCAGACCGGTCTGTCCTACGCGCTCGTCGTTTTCGGTCTGGGCATCGCACTCAGCGCGTTCGTGGGGCGTACGGGCGCGGGGTCGGTCTTCCTCGCAGTGATCACGGCGGCGCTGCTAGCCGGCTCCGTGGCCATGCCGAAGGACATCAGCACCCACTGGATGCGGGTCGATTGGACTCCCCAGAACGCTGCCGCCGTACCACAGAGATTCGACCTCGGCACAGGTGTGGGCACCCTCGACCTCACCCACATCGGCCTCGCCAAGGGGCAGACGGTGACGACGACCGCTGAGGTGGGCGCGGGCCGGCTGAAGGTGATCGTCCCCAAGGACGCGACCTTGAAGCTGAACATCGACGTGGGCGTCGGGGACATCCAGTTGCCGGGCGACGGCAAGAAGGACGTGGACGTGGAACCGGGCAAGCACAAGCAGGTGACCCTGCCGGCTCCGACCGGCGGCAAGGACGGCGGCACGCTCGACCTGAACCTCCAGGTCGGCGTGGGACAGGCGGAGGTGATCCGTGCCACGTCATGAGTTCCAGCCGGGAAAGCTGGTCGCCGGTCTCTTCCTCACCGCCGCGGGCCTCACCTACGCGGGCGACGCGGGCGGTTGGTGGGACACACCGTGGTTCGCGATCATCCCCGTCGTCACGGGTGGGCTCTGCCTCGCGGGCGCGGTGGCGTTCCTGACCCATGGCATACGTCGGCGACGGTTGAGGCGGCGGGGGGCCGGGGTGTCCGGGTAGCGGGAGTGTTTGGGTAACCGGGCATAAACGGACCGTTGGTAGGTGCGGGGCGACCTACGCCCCGCACCTACCGACGTGTGATGCGCTGACCTGACCTGACCTGCGATGCCTAGTAGCTGAGGTCTCCGGACCGCTGCCCGCGCCTCGCGCGCAAGGCCGCGTCGACGGAGAAGACCGATGCGCCCGCGAGGACCAGGGGCAGCCAGGCCATCAGGTAGGCAAGGTCGTTGCCGTAGTAGTACGGGTCGGAGGCCCAGCTCACCGTCAGCCACAGGCTGAGCGAGATGAGCGCGCCGCCGAGCGCCGCGAGGCGGGCCAGTAGGCCGATCAGAGTGCCGATGCCGACGGCCAGTTCGCCGAAGGCGATGGCGTAGCCGAAGCCCACGGGGCTCTTCAGGGCGAGGTCGACGAGGGCCGGGATCGCGGATGAGTCGCGCACGTTGCGCATCAGGTCGCCGACCGAGCCGGAGCCCGAGGCTGAAAGGAAGGCGCTGTCCGTGAGTTTGTCGATGCCGGCGTAGATGAAGGTGACGCCCAGGAAGACCCGTAGGGGCAACAAGGCGTAACGGGTGGCGGTGTCCCGCCAGTTTCGTCCGCCGCCGTCGAGATGGGGGGTTTGGGTGTCCGACCGCATACCGTGAGTCATCGCTCTCCGCCGCCTCTCGCCCGCGTGCCGTTGACCCCTCAACAAACCATACGTACGAGAGTGGGTTCCAGCTCAACGCTCGGGGCCACATTTTTCGCCCCCGCCGCCCCTACCCGTCCCATCCGTATCTGGGGGCTACACCCCCAGACCCCCGATCGGCCTGACCGGCCTCGTCCTTGAACGCCGGACGGGCTGGAAGGTGCGGGCCAGGGTTGATGGGGCATCGGCCCTCTTCCTCATCCTAGTCCTCAAGCGTCGGACGGGGCTGGACGGTGCGGGCCGGGGCGAGTGGAGGGCGGGGGTCGGAACGTGGGGGGCGCGCCTTCGAACGCCGGGCGGCTCAAGGCTTTTGGGGGCGCGGGGAACTGCGCGACCAGCCCCCACCCCCCGCAGCCGAACGACTCCGGTGTGCTCCCTCAACCACCCGCGACCACCCACCCGTAGCTACGGGGCTCAGTCCGTTACCTCGATCAGGCAGCGGTTTGTTTCCACCCCGGCCGCCGTCACCACCTGGACCTCCACCCGGCCCGGTTCCACGTCCACCGGCACCGGGACGGTCAGGACCGCGTCCGTGGGGTTGCTGAAGCCACCGGGGACCGGCACCAGGGGGACATGGACATGCACCGCGCCGATGCGGACGACCATGCGGGACAGACGGTCCGCGCTCTGGGCGCCGGGCGGGACGAATCCGGCGCCCCGGATCTCGATGTCGTCGCCCGTGCGGATCGGCGCGTCGAGGTCGCCGGCCTCACGGGAGCGGACGACGGAGAGGATGACGGGGCGGCCGCCCTCGGCGTACTTCCCGGCGAGGTAGGTGGCCGCCGAGACGAGGACCAGGAGCGCGAGACCCCAGGGGAGGTCGGGGAGTTGCTCCGGACGCCGGGCCAGCCGTACCGCCGCGAAGACCAGGGCGACGGCGCCGACGGCGACGTACTGGATGTCGGCGAAGCTGCCCCGGCCCGAGTCGTCCGTGAGGAGGTCGGCGGCGCGCGGCCGGTCAGCGCGTACCTTCTGCAGGCGTTGCCCGAGGACCCGCAGGCCCACGATCCGGCGTACCAGGACCGCGATCGCGCAGACGACGGCGACAACGGTCACCACACCGGCGCCGCGGGCGAGTTCGAGGCCGGCGATCAGGTCGTCGCGTTTGCCGTGGGCGGAGGCCGCCGCCAGCTGGCCCACCAGGACGAGCACGGCGTAGACGACGAACAGGACCCAGCCGGCGGCCATGGCCCGCGAGGTGGAGAGGCGGTTGTCCTCGCCGATGACCGGGGCGAGGGCCCCGCCCCGCGCCCGGTGCAGATAGCCCGCGCCCGTCAGCCCGCCGGCCACCACGAGGGCGGCGAGCAGGCCTGCCGTGCGCGCCGCCGTCCAGCCCGCGCCGATCGCCGTGAGGGCCTGGACGAGGAGCAGCGTCAGGACGGCGCCCCACACCGCGTACGCCGTACGTCGCCACAGCCGTCCCAGCCATGCCTCGCCGTCGACACGCCCGCGCTCGGCGACCAGGTCGGCGGACTGGGTGAGTTCGTCGGAGACCCACTGCCGGGACGCGGACGCCGAGTGCGCGACGGCGGCGGGCAGCCCCTGTCCGGACGCCAGTTCGTCGCGCTTGGCCAGGAACGCGGCGACGGCGCGCCGGTGCCCCTCGCGCGCCCCGTGCGGACAGTCCCCGCAGGCGCAGCCGCCCGTGTGCGCCGCCCCCTGTCCCGCACCGAGCCCGCCACCGCGCTCCGCGCCGTGTCTCGCCTCCTGCACCGCCACGCCCGCTGCCGCCTTCCCCGCGCCGAGAGCTGCCTCGCAAGCTACAACTGCCTTGCGATGACAGGGCATTGTGCCGCACGCAACAGCGCTCGCGTCGGGCAGGTCCGGTCAGCGCGGGTGAAGCACCGGACCCCGTGTTGACCCGGCTGCGAGAATTTCCCCATGGCCGAGATCATCCAGCGCGACGGGACCTGGGCCTTCGACGGCAGCACGGTCAGGATCACGCCGGGACTCCACCGCTCCGTGCCGCTGTTCCGGCAGACGTACGGAGAGATCACGGTTCCCCTGGAGGCGGTTTCAGGCATCGTCTACGAGCCCGAACGCAAGCGCGGCAGACTGCGCCTCAGGCTCCGTGAGGGCGCCGATCCGCTGCTCCAGGCGACCGGCGGGCGGCTCCCCGACGCGGCGGACCCGTACCGGCTGACGGTCGACATCGACCGTACCGGGGTCGCCGAGTACGTCGCCGAGGAGATCCGGCACGCCCTGCTCCTGGACCAGATCCCCAAGGAACCGGCGAAGGCCTTCCTCCTCGCGGGGCCGCCCGTGCCCGTGTCCGTCCGGTCCAGCGACGGCACGGTCTCCTTCGACGGCGCGCAGGTGCGGATCGACTGGGCGGACACCTCGGACCGGGTCAAACGGGCGACGGGGCCGCGGATCATCGCCGTCGGGGACCTGGTGCAGGTGGAGTGGCTGCCCAACTCCGGGTACGAGGACGGGTTTCTGCGGTTCGTGACGCGCGAGACCGTGTTCTCCAAACTGCCGCCGGAGAAGGATCCGTTCGCCCTCGACCTGTGGGGCAGCGCCCGCCGCGATCTGCTCACCGCACTCGTCGCCGCCGCGGTGACCGCCCGGCTGCCGCATCCGTCCCTCCGGGCGGGCGAGCACGTCGACCGGCCCCCGCAACTCACCGCCTCCGCGGCGGGACCGGTGCCGGCGCCCGTACCGCCGCAGGCCGACCACCACGACGTACTGCTGCGCCGGCTGCGGGAGCTGGGCGAGCTGCACCGCGACGGCGTCCTCACGGACGAGGAGTTCGCGGCGACCAAGGCGGCGGTACTGCGGGGTTTCTAGGGCCTGTCCGGGCCGAGGCGTTCCGGGATTCAGCTGAGAAGGTCCGGCTCGCTGCGGCTGATGTCCTGCCACAGCGGCTGGTAGTTGATCCACGCCACCAGGTCGCCGCCGAGCTGCTCCCGGGTCGCGACCGCCTGCTTGTGGTCGATGAGGACGGGGCGGCCCGCGGCCCGTGCGGTCAGCTGGACCTGGCTGGAGCGTTCCATCGACAGGAACCACCAGGCCGCCGCGTCCACCGAGTCGCCCACGGTCAGCAGCCCGTGGTTGCGCAGCACCAGTGCCTTGCGGGTGCCGAGCGCGGAGGCGATGCGGCGACCCTCCTCGGTGTCCACGGCGACACCGGTGTACGAGTCGTACAGCGCGATGTCCTCGTAGAAGGCGCAGCTCTCCTGGCTGATCGGGTCGAGCAGGTCACCGAGGGCGGACAGGGCGCGGCCGTACACGGAGTGGCAGTGCGCGACGGCGACGACATCGGGGCGGGCGGCGTGGACCTGGGCGTGCACGGTGAACGCCGCCTGGTTCACGTGGTAGCGGCCCTCGATCACCTGCCCGTCCTGGTTGGCCATGACCAGGTCGCTCACGGTGACGTGCTTGAAGGGCATCCCGAAGGGGTTCACCCAGAAGCAGTCGCTGTACTCCGGGTCGCGCGCGGTGATGTGCCCGGAGACCCCGTCCTCGAAGCCGAGCCGCCCGAAGATCCGCAGCGCTCCGGCCAGCCGCTCTTTGCGGTGGCGTCGCTCGTCGTCCAACGACTCGTGCATCGGCGGCATGGCGAACCGCAGCTGGTCGGTGGGCAGGGGCAGGGGCGGAGTGGGCCCTTGCATAGGTCCTCCAGCACTGGCGTGTTCGATACGGAGCGGAAGTTACCTCTGGTAGGCGCAGGAGAACAGAGCCGTTCGGTGAAGAGAGTGCGCAACCGTTACGAGACTGCCGGGGCCACCGTTCGAGGGCGCCCGTCGAACGCCCGTCGTTCACCCGCCAATCACCCACCAATACCCGACAGAAGGTGTCGGGTATTGGCGCCACACTCACCGTATGAGCGCTACCAAGAGCCCTGCCGAACATGCGAACCCCGCCCGCTGGGGCACCTTCGCCGCCGCCGAACCCTCACTCGCCCGCTCGGTCGAAGAGCGTTTCGGGGCCTTCACGCACCACGTCCTCGCGACCCTCCGCAAGGACGGTTCGCCCCGGACCACCGGGCTGGAGGTGCGTTTCCTGCGCGGCGAACTGTGGCTCGGCATGATGCCGGACTCGCTCAAGGCGCTCGACCTGCGCCGCGACCCGCGCTTCGCGCTCCAGGCGAACCCGGGTCCGGGCACGGCGATGGGGGGCGGGGACGTCCGGATCAGTGGACGGGCCGTCGAGGTCGACGACGGGGCGGTCAAGGCCGCGTACGTGAAAGAGGTGGAACCGCCGGAGCCGTTCCACCTCTTCCGCACCGAGCTGACGGAGGTCGCATGGACCTACGTCGAGGACGACACGTATCTCGTCGTCCAGGTCTGGACGCCCGGAGAGCCGGTGCGGACTCTCAGGCGGACCTGAGGGGTGGGACTACTCCCACTCGATCGTGCCCGGGGGCTTGCTCGTGACGTCGAGGACGACTCGGTTGACGTCCGCGACCTCGTTGGTGATGCGGGTCGAGATCTTGGCGAGGACCTCGTACGGGAGGCGCGACCAGTCGGCGGTCATCGCGTCCTCGGAGGAGACGGGGCGCAGCACGATCGGGTGACCGTACGTGCGGCCGTCGCCCTGGACACCCACGCTGCGGACGTCCGCGAGCAGGACCACCGGGCACTGCCAGATGTCACGGTCCAGGCCGGCCGCCGTGAGCTCCTCGCGGGCGATGGCGTCGGCCTCGCGGAGCAGGTCCAGGCGCTCCTTGGTGACCTCGCCGACGATCCGGATGCCGAGGCCCGGGCCCGGGAAGGGCTGGCGCTGGACGATCTCGTCGGGGAGACCGAGCTCCTGCCCGACCATCCGGACCTCGTCCTTGAACAGCTTGCGCAGCGGCTCGACGAGCTCGAACTCGAGGTCCTCGGGGAGGCCGCCCACGTTGTGGTGGGACTTGATGTTGGCCGTGCCGGTGCCGCCACCGGACTCGACCACGTCCGGGTAGAGCGTGCCCTGGACGAGGAACGCGACGTCCTCGCCCTCCGCGGCCTCGGCGATGATCTCCGCCTGGGCCTGCTCGAAGACCCGGATGAACTCCCGGCCGATGATCTTCCGCTTCTCCTCGGGGTCCGAGACACCCTTGAGCGCGGTGAGGAACCGCTCCTGCGCGTCCACGACCTTCAGCTGCACGCCGGTCGCGGCCACGAAGTCCTTCTCGACCTGCTCGGTCTCGCCCTTGCGCATCAGGCCGTGGTCGACGTACACGCAGGTCAGTTGGGAGCCGATGGCCTTCTGTACGAGAGCGGCGGCGACGGCGGAGTCCACACCGCCGGAGAGGCCGCAGATGGCGCGCTTGTCGCCGACCTGCTCGCGGATGAGGGCGACCTGCTCGTCGATGACGTTGCCGGTCGTCCAGTTCGGCGTGAGGCCCGCGCCGCGGTACAGGAAGTGCTCGAGCACCTGCTGGCCGTGCGTGGAGTGCATGACCTCGGGGTGGTGCTGGACGCCGTACAGCTTCTTCTCGTCGTTCTCGAAGGCCGCGACCGGGACGACGTCCGTGGACGCCGTGACCGTGAAGCCCTCGGGGGCGGCGCTGCACGCGTCGCCGTGCGACATCCACACCGACTGCTCGTCCGGGGTGCCTTCGAAGAGGGTCGATCCGGACTTGGAGACGTGCAGGGGCGTACGGCCGTACTCGCGGGCGCCGGTGTTGTCGACCGTGCCGCCGAGGGTCGTCGCCATCAGCTGGAAGCCGTAGCACATGCCGAAGACGGGGACGCCGGACTCGAAGATCGCTCGGTCGAGGCGGGGGGCGCCCTCGGCGTACACCGACGAGGGGCCTCCGGAGAGGATGATCGCCGCCGGGTTCTTGGCGAGCATCTCCTGGACCGGCATGGTGCTCGGCACGATCTCGCTGTAGACCCGGGCCTCGCGGACGCGGCGGGCGATGAGCTGGGCGTACTGCGCACCGAAGTCGACGACCAGGACGGTGTCGGGGGCGGCGGGGGACGCTTCTGGCACGGTTTGCCTTCCGGCGGTGAGCAGGGGGTGTGGGGTATCGAGTCTACCGGGGGTCCACGCGAGCATGCCTGCACCGGGTTCTCCGCCCCCGCCACCCCTACCCGACCCCTCCCGACTCGGGGGCTCCGCCCCCAAACCCCCGATCGGCCTGAACGGTCTCGTCCTCAAACGCCGGACAGGCTGAAAGACGCACGCCAGCGCCCTCAAGGGGCGCGGGGAATGCGGGGCGAAGCCCCGTCCGCCCGCACTTGGGTCCGAGTCTCAGTATCCGAACCCGCTTGGACGTGGCACGGCCCTGTGGGCATACTGCTTGCATGCTCACGCAGGCGACCTTCCTGTTTACCTATGGCAACCGGCCCACCGGCTGCCATGGTCGTGCTGCTTGAGCAACTGACAAGCGACTTCCCAGGCGCCCCGGGCCGACAAGGCCCGGGGCTTCTGTCGTTTCCGGGTCCTGCCGATCCGGGGCACCTCATCCCAAGAGGAGCCCACCATGGCCGACGTACTCGACAAGACCGGCGCCCGTACCGACGAGGCCGCAGACGTGATCACCGGCGCCCGCGAACGCATCGACGCCCTCGACGACCGGATCATCGGCCTCGTCCAGGAACGGATGGCCGTGTCGAAGGTGATCCAGGAGGCCCGGATCGAGTCCGGTGGCCGCCGGGTGAACCTCTCGCGCGAGATGGAGATCCTCGCCCACTTCAGGGACGCGCTCGGCAAGCCCGGCACCTCGCTCGCCATGACGCTGCTGGAGCTGTGCCGCGGCCGCGTCTGACCCCGTACGCGACGTACGCACGTACGCATGCCCTCTCACCCGTACGGCGCGTGACCGGGGCGCCGCGGACTTCGTTGGTCCCGGTGTCCGTGCCAGCCAGGGGCGGGCCCGAAAGAACCACGCGTGGCTCCACTGGGGCGATGAGACGTACGGATCGTGCCGTACGTCGTGGGACCTCGTCCCAGGGGTGTGACCGGACGGCAGGGGACAGCAGCCCGGTCACTCAAGAGAACGGTCGGCTCCGGGGACGCCCGGGGCCGTCCGACGGAATCTGATCGACGAAATCTGTTCGACGGCCCGAGCACACCCCCAGGCTCTGGGATCCGCTCCGCTCCACGGTCCCAGTCCCGTACCCCCATGTTCGTACCGAGACCCGCGGCGCACCCCCCGGCGCCGCTCCCCAAGCACCGGCGCTGCCCTGACGTCGGTGCTGGCGAAGAAGGGCCCCGCGGTCTCCGTCCCGCGGGGCCCTTCGCACGCCCGTCGGATCCCGTCAGGTGCGGGACACCGTGCCGCACGTCTCCGTGCCGGAGTGCCGGATGTCCCGGCTTCGGTCGTACGGGTCGGTCGTGGGCCCCGTCGGAGGCGCGCCGGTGGGGGCGGCCGAGACGAACTGGGGGTGCAGGAAACCGTCGTAGACGTCGCAGGAGGTGTTGCCGAGGTCCTGGTCGTACCGGGTGATCGACAGCTTGCCGGGAGTGGCCTGGTACTTCCGCGGGTCGAGGAGTTCGAGGTCGAGGACGCGGCGCACGATGGTGCGGGCCACTTCGGTCGACGCCCCGGACGTCTCCGTCGCCCCCGACGCCTTCGATGCCTGGTCCGCCTGGATCAGGGGGTAGACGAAGGTGTAGTCCATGTGGATGGCGACGGACGCGTGTGCGCCCGCCTTGAACGTCGTCCGGCCCCGGACCTTGACCACATCCCCGGCCGGCCGCACCTCGGCCGGGTCGAACCGGCTGAAGAGCAACAGCGGATCGTGCTTCTTCCCCGGCGCGCGCAGCCAGCTGTTCACGTCGTCCAGCATGCGGGGCTGCTTCGGGTCGAGGAGCGCGAGCACGCTCTCGGGGCGCTCGCCCCGCAGGGTCCCCGGGTTCAGGTTCGCGCCGACGAGCAGGGTCTTCGCCTGCTTCAGGGCCGCGGCCACCTGCGCGCTCGTGAACGTACCGACCGGCGTCGCCTTCGGTACGACGATGGCGGCGGCACCGTCGGCCCAGCGCTCGGCGGGCGATCCGGCGAACGGCCTGTCGAGGGTGGGCGTGTCGGGCGCGGCGCTGGAGGGAACGGCGGTCGGAGGCGCGGTCTCGGCGGGCAGCGCGGCGGCGGACGCACCCCCTGACGGCGTACCGGACGACGTGCCGAAGGGGTCGCCCGGCAACAGCGAGGGCTTGACCGCCACCAGCGCCACGGCGATCGCGACGGGCACGCCGAGGATCGCCCACAGCCGGCGCCGACGGGACGCGCGCCCGTCCATCTCCCGCCACGCGGGGCCTGTCCGCCAGCCCTCCGGCTGAGCACCCCGCGCCTCCTCCTGCCTCAGCCGCTCAGTCACCATGCGGGCGCGCGCGGACGGCTCCTTGGGCGCCCCGGACAATCGGATGTCCCGCTCGCTGTCCTGCACAAACCGCTCCCATACGTCGTCCGGTATGGACGACTCGGGCTCCTCGGACGGCTCCTTGGACGGCTTCTCGGCCACGGCGCTCGCGCCTCTCCCCCATGATCGACCTGCTGATCGGCTTACTCGACAGTCAAGCGAGGGACAGTTCTAAGCCGTGCGACAGGGAGTTCACAAGTCGAACGCGGATATGACCCGTCCCACATGGGAATTCCCGGAGCCGCCCCGCCCAACGTTCCCGGAACATGGCCACCCCTCAGATACGTTCAGAGACAACGCAGTTCGCACCAGACGGTCTTGCCCCCACCCGGTGCCGACTCCACACCCCACTTGTCGGCGACCGCCTCGACCAGCGCGAGCCCCCGCCCCGACTCGTCCGTCGGAACGGCACACCGCACCCTCGGTAACGGCCCGGCCGCGCGGTCGCGTACAGCCAGCCACACGCCGTCGCCGTCGTCCGTCCGCGCCAGCACGGTGACGCAGCGGCGGTCCGGTACGTGGCGGTACACGTTCGACAGGAGTTCGGTGACGACCAGTTCGGCGGTGTCGGCGACGCCGGGCAACTCCCATGCGCGAAACAGCGCCCGGACGGTGCGGCGCACATGGCGGGGGCTGTGGTCGCCCACCGTGAGGACGATCCGGTAGTGGCCACCGGCCGGACCGTCCATGCACTCCACGCCGCTCATGCCGTTTACGTCATTGCCGCCGTTTACGTCGTTCCCGCCGTTCACCGACTGTCCGTCCAGCCGCCCGCCCACCTGCCGGTTCGATTCGTCGTTCATGGGACAAGGCTGGACTGCGGCGATTACGCTCCGCCATGGAGTGAACACAACTTTCCACTCCGTCACGGACGATGCGACCGTTGGCGACAGCAAAGGAGCTGCCATGGCCAACATCAAGTCCCTCGACCCCGGGGCCTCTCCGCTCCACTACTTCGGCGCGGAGCTGCGCCGCCTGAGAGAGGAAGCCGGACTGACGCTGGAGCAGGTCGGCAAGAGAGTGTTCCTCACCGGTTCGATGATCGGCCAGATCGAGACGGCCGCGAGAGTCCCCAAGGACGAGCACGTGCCCCGCCTCGACACGGCCGTGGACGGCAAGGGCGCACTGGTGCGGGCCTGGATCCTGGCGCAGCGCAGCCGACTGCCGGGCTGGTTCCAGCGGGTGGCGCGGATGGAGGCGACCGCGAAGGGAATCCACGTGTTCCAGGCGCAGTTGGTGCACGGCCTGCTCCAGACCCCGGCGTACGCGGGGGCCGTGCTCGGCGTGATGAGCACGCGCGATCTCGACACGAGCGTGGAGGCCCGCATCGCCCGCCAGGAGATCCTGCGCCGCGAGGAACCGCCGGTGTTCTGGGCGGTGTTCGGCGAGGGGGTGCTCTACCAGGAGATCGGCGGGCCCACGACCATGCGGGGACAACTGGCGCGCCTGTTGGAGTACGCGGACGTGGACGAGGTGCAGATCCAGATCCTGCCGTACTCGGCCGGAGCACACACCGGGCTGATGGGGTCGTTCAACATCTACTCCTTCGACGACCAGGCGAGCGTGGCGTACATGGAGGGGTACGAGGACGGCTGGGCCACCATCAACCCGAAGGAGGTCAGGGCCCGTTCACTTCGTTACGATCTCCTACGAGCCTCCGCGCTGTCCCCGGCGGACTCGATGGAACTCATCGCCCGAGTGATGAAGGAGCGCTATGAGCACCGCCCAGACTCCGACGCCGACTCCGATTCGGGCCCGCGTCCAGTGGCGTAAGTCCAGCTACAGCGGCGACACAGGCGGCGACTGCGTCGAGGTCGCCGACCTCCCCCAGGCCGTCGCCGTCCGCGACTCCAAGCAGCCCGAGGGTCCTGCCTTCACGGTGAGCCCCGGGGCGTTCGAGGTGTTTGTGCGGGGGGCGGCGAACGGGCTTATGCGCTGAGGCAGTTGGCGGAGGGCGTCCCAACGGCGGTCTCCGGAACCAGATGAGTGGGCGGGGCCCGGAGACTGGAGGCACCACCTCGGACCCTGCCCACTCGACCCGCCATCGCGCTCAAGTCCCGTTCGGCGTGGCCTGCTTGGCCCGCGTCGCGCACCAGCGCACGGTTCGTCTCGGCCTGCCGCATCGGCGCACCGACCCGCTCGGCGAGGGCCAGGATAAAGTCCAGGTCCTTGCCGACGAGTTGGAGTGTGAAGGCCACCCGCGTCTCGTCCCGGTAGAGGTAGGCGTCCCGCTTGTCCAGACCGGCTGGTCCGCCGAGCGACGGGCTCGGTCCATCTTCCGCGTGAGGTGCACTCGTTGGAGGGGCTCACTTGTGAAATCGCCGGCTCACCCGAAGGAGCCCGCGCCGTCGGCCGCCGCGTTCAGGTCCGGGGGCCAGGAGGCGATCAGAAGGTCACTGGAGGCGTCGATGCCGTGGGCGGCTCGGTGGCGGGCGATGGACGGGTCACTGACTGCCACCGTGAGGGCCGAAAAGACCTCACCGGATCGATTGCTGTTCGCCTTCGTCTCGCTCAGTCTGTGGCCGGGACACGCCGCGGCAGGTGGAACGACAACGACAAAGTCCAAGGGCGTGGGGCCGGCCGTCGGTCGCCCGTCGGCGGAGCCGGAGGTGATCTTCACCGGAAGACCGTAGGCGGCGACCTCCACGCCGTCGCGGCCCTGGATCTCCACGCTCGGCCCCTCCGCCCCCAAAGGCCTGCCGAGGGTAAGCGGCTGCTTGCCTCCGGCGGCAATGGACAGGTGGATTGTGAGCTGTCCCGGATCGGACGCTCCCGAGCTGACGTAGCCGTAGTTCCTGACGACCATCTGGGGTGTTGCCGAGTCCTTCGGCGGGCGGGGGCCGGAGAAGTGGTGCCGATTCTGCTTACCGCACATGCTCAACGCAGCCGTGCCGCCCTCATTCAGGGGTGTATCGCGCAGTGCGGCGTTCGCGTGCGTCGTCGCGAGCCCGGCCGGGTGACCGCACCCCACGACCGCCCACAGCAGTGCCGCCGATCCCGCCCCCACCCCCGCCAGCGCCTCGCCATGCCCTGCTCCTCGTCGTCCGCTCCCCCACGCGTCACCCGCTCCGCCCCTCAGCCCCGGGCCCGACTCACAAGTCCGCGAAGGGGTCCATGGACTCGCCGGTCCAGGGATCCACGCCCTCGTCGAGGATCCGTTCCTCGTCCCTGAAGTTCAGGAAACGTGCGGTGCCCCGGCCCCACAGCGTGGTGACGCTGAGGGGGCACTCGTCGAAGTCGGAACGCAGGACGCGCAGGACAAACTCCGCCATCCCGCATTCGTGAACGGCCCACCCCCCGTCCTGACGTGCCCACACTGCCACCGGCCAGCGCTCCGGGTCCGGGTCCGAGGTGACCCAGCACAGTGCGTCAGCACCGTTCGTCTGCCCCCAGACGAGCATGTCCGCCAAGGCGTACCGGGAACGGGCGCCGGAGTCCTGCCAGTCGCTCATGGACTCGGCTTCCAGGACATCGTCCGGTAGCCGCCCCACCGTCAGCGGTGCAGCGGAGTTCCCCGGTCGCGGAATCGACACGAAGATGGTGTCTTCGAACGATCCCGCGCCGAAGGCCGCGACGAACTCCCGGTAGTCACTCGGAAACGACTCCACACCCAATTCGGCGGCCGCGGCCTGCCAGTCGACCGCGTCCCCGGCCACGCCCCCCTCGTGAAGGAGGGAGACGACCTCTCTCAGCTGTCCCAGCGCGTCGTTCACCGTGCGTTCCTTGTCCTGCGGTCCATAATGCGGCGGTCTGTCATGCGGCGGTTCGTCGCATTCCTACGGTGTAGCCCCGGTGGGCACGGGCTTGCCCTGATGGCTGACCGTGCCGATATTCGACCAGTTCTTGAACCTGTTGCTGTACATCATGTTCGGCACAACGTCATCCAGCGACAGCCCGGGCTTGCCGTTGAGGGTGCCGCTCGCCTCTATCTCGTAGGCAACCGGAACGGTCCTCGGCCCCATATAGACCGGCGTCACCTGGTAGTGCACGACCTGTCCCTGACCGATCGCCTGCTTCACCTGCTTCTCGTAATAGAACATATGCTCGGCGATGCCGGGGTCGTTCGGGGAGATGCGGTTGGCGTTCGCCGACCAGGAGCAGGTGGAGAGGTTCTCCGGCTTCAGGCCGTCACCGCCCAGGTCCTTGCCCAGGATGTGGCAGGCGTTGACCCACTGCCCAGGCGGCCGGTTGCCGAGGTAACCCGCGTACTTCCGGGCCCACTGGTATCCGGCGGGAGTCACCTTGTCCGGGTCGGTCTTCGATCCGGGGTGGGCCTTGAGATAAGTGCTGTCCAGGCAGGCCTCCACGCCAGTGGCACGGTCGCCGTTCGCGCTGTCCAGATCGCCGTACTCCTTCCAGCCCTCACCGCCGCGGCGGCAGTCCTGGTCGTCGCGGGTCCCGGTGTCCGAGCCACTGCTGCCGCCTGGAGCCGTCTCGTAGGCCTCCAGTGGATCCGGCGTGTACTGCTTGTTGTCCGCCAGGTCCAACATCTTCGCCACGCCGACGACCATCTTGACCACATCGTCCGGCGTCAGACCGCCGCTGCCCTTGCCTCCCCAGTCCGGCTCGGGTGCCGGGCGGGTGGGGGCGGGCCTGGGGTGTTTGCCGTTGTTGGTGTTCTGGTCGATGGGCGGCTTGGGCGGAGCGACGACACGATGCCGGACGACCGTGGTGGTGCTACCGCTGTAGGAGTACGTACCAGTGCCGGTGTAGACGAGTGCGGAGCTACCGCCCCCGTAGGCGAAGTTGTCGGCCTGGGCTTGGAGAGCGCCTGCCAGGCCGCCCGTGTAGGACTGTGAGAGAGCGTGGCTGGTTGGGTGGCTGTAGTGGCCGGTCGTCAGCGGACCCGAGTCGCCGAAGGAGAAGCTCATGTGGCTGAGCTGCTGTGAGGCATATCCAGCCAGGACCGACAGACCGGCGACGACCAGGGTTCCCTCGATCACGCAGGCGTCCTCCAGGCAGTGCCCCGAGGGGTCGGTGCCATTGAGCGGCCCGCCGTTGGCGTATGTGTATCGGTTGACCTGGGCCGAAGGCGCCGGGTCGAGCTGCCAGGTGTCTCGCGAGGCGAAGGAGCCGGTGCCCGGCTGGTACCAGCGGGCCGCCATGTTGACGTCGCCGGAAGCCGGATCCGTCCAGCCCGACTGGTATCCGACCGCCGGCGTAGTGCCGCCCGTTGCCGTTTCCTTACCGAACGGGTCGTACGTCGTCGAGCCGCTGACCGACGTGCCGTCGGCCGTCAGGCCGGCTACCAGGTCAGTGTGCTGGTCTGTGAGGGCCCACTGCTTGGTGGTGCCGGTGGACAGGGAGAGCAGGGAGCCCTCGGGGGTGCGGTTGTAGGTGCTGGTGCCGTCGCCGGCGAGGTTGTTGGAGCCTCCGTCGTAGGTGAAGGTCGTCGAGCCGCGGGTCTGGACGCGGTCGAGGGAGTCGTAGGTGTAGGTCGTGGCGCCGTCGGTGATCTTGCGTTCGAAGGCGTCGAATGTCAGCGCACGGGTGCTGGTACCGGTGGTGGTCGACGCCAGGGTGCCGCGGGCGGTATACGCGTACGCCGTCGTGCCGTCGGTCAGCTGACGGTTGCGGGCGTCGAAGGTCGCCGTGGTGGAGCCGGCCTTGGTGCGGTTGCCGGAGGCGTCCCACTCGTAGCCGGTCGTCGTGCCGTCCTTCGTCCACGACGTCATGCGGTTCGCGTAGTCGTAGCCGTAGGCGTTGGTGCCGGCGCCCGCCGTGCCCGTCGTCTTCTTGGACGTCAGGTTGTCGTCCAGGTCGTAGCCGTACGTCGTCGAGGCGGTCGTGGTCGTGCCGTCCGCCGACGTGACCGTGTCGGTGTTGAGGCGGCCCAGGTCGTCGTAGCCGTATGCGCGCTTCGCGGCGACCGTGTAGGCCGTGGAGCCGGCCGGCTTGCTGGCGTACTGCTCCAGTCGCGGTCGGCCCGCGGCGTCGAAGTCGTACCAGATGTCGTTGTTGGTGATGGAGTCCCAGACCCAGTCGATACGGCCCGCGCTGTCGTAGCCGTAGTTGGTGGTGCCGGCCGTCGTGGTGCGCAGCGTCATGCTGCCGTCGGCGTTGTAGGCGTAGGCGGCGGCGCCGCCCGGGCCGTCGGCACTCAGGAGCTGGCCGCGATCGTTGTAGGTGTAGGTGTAGGTGTTGCGGGTCAGGCCGTCGGCCGTGCCGACCGCGGTGAGGCGGCCCGCCAGGTCATACGCCAGGGTCCGGTCGGTGGTGGTCTTCTCCGCGCCCGTTCCGGTCTCGTGGACCAGGCGGCCGAGGCCGTCGTAGGCGCGCTCGCGCTTCACTCCGCCCGGGAGTAGTTCCGTGACGTCCTGTCCGGCCTTGTCGTAAACGGTCGTCCAGGTGCGGTCGGCCGCGTTCGGGTGTGCGGTCGTGGACGGTTCGATCGTGGACTCGGGCAGGCTCCAGCTGTTGAAGGTGTAGACGGTCTTGTTGCCGCGTCCGTCGGTTACCCGGGTGCGGTTGCCCGCCGCGTCGTAGCCGAACGTCGTCGTGATCGACGCCGTCGCGGAGACCGGCTCGACCTGCGTGGTCTGCCGGCTCAGCGCGTCGTACGCGTAGGTCGTACGGGCCTTGGTCTCGGCGGAGACCACGGCCGTGCGGTTGCCTTCCACGTCGAACTCGGCGGCCGCCGTGCGCAGCGCGGTCGTGCCCGTGCCGTAGTCGGTGGTCGCGGTGACGTCACCGAGGGCGTCGTATGTGGTGGTCGTGCGGCGGTTGGTGGCGTCCGTGGTGTCCGTCTGTCGGCCGAGGCCGTCGTAGTCGGCCTTCGTCGTGCCAGCCGGGCCGGTGACCGTCCTAGCCTCGCCCGCCGGGTTGTAGGTGCCGGTGGTGGTGATGCCGCCCGGGGTCGTCGACGCGGTCTGGTTGCCCGCGTCGTCCCAGGTGTAGCGACTGATCAGGTTTGCCGCGCTCGGGAAGCGTTCAACGGTGGTCGCGGTCAGCTGCCGGCCCAGTTCGTCGTACGTGGCCTCGGTGCGGGCGCCCGTCGGGCCGGTGCTGGAGAGCTGGAGACCTGTCGGGGTCCAGGTATAGCGGGTGACTCCACCGCCGTCCGCGCTCGTGGAGGTCAGCAGGTCTGGGTCGGTCTGCAACGCTGCCACGGCCGAGGCGGCATCGGCTGCCGGGTCCGTTTCGCTGGTCACCTGGCCGAACTGGTCGTAGCCGTAGCGCGTGAGGCGTCCGAGCGGATCGGTGACCGTCAGCGGCTGGCCGAGGGAGTTGTAGGTGGTCCGGGTGGTCGCCGTCAGCGCGGTGGTGGAGCCCGGCGGGGTGTAATCGGGCTGGGTCACGGCGGTGGTTCGGCCGAGCCGGTCGACCTCAGTGCGGGCCACCTTGCCGCGGGCATCCTTCGCGTCGGTCGCCTCACCGAAGGTGTTGTAGCCGGTCAGGGTCGTCGGCTTGACGGTGGTGGCCGTGGCGCCGTTCTCCTCGGTCTGGACGGCCGGGGCGGTCTGCTGGACCAGGCGGCCCAGCGCGTCGTAGCGGTAGGTGGTGGTGTACGCGGCCGGGTCGGCGCCGGAGACATTGCCGCGCGGGGTGACGGTGGTCAGCGGCAGGCCGCGGTCGTCGTAGGTGCCGGTGGAGATGTGGGCGCTGGTGCCGTCGGTGACGGTCTGCTTGATGACATTGCCCGCCGCGTCGTACTCGGAGCTCGTGGTGAGCTTCTTGCTCCCGGCGATGGTCTGCGTCTGCTCCTTGACACGGTCGTCGCCGTCGTAGGCGTAGGTGGTGGCCCGGTTCAGGCCGGTCGGGTCCAGAACGCTGGTGAGCGTGCGGCCCAGGGCGTCCACGGCGAACGTCCGCGTGGTCGCGCCGCCGCCGGTGACCTGCTTGGTCAGGTTGCCTGCCGGGTCATAGGTGTCGGCCTCCAGCACGATGCCGTGCCGACTGCCGTCGGTCTGGGTGACCTGCTGGGCGGTGGTGGTGGCCGCGAGGCCGTCGTCGTAGTAGGTGTACGAGGTCGTCGCACCCATCGCGTCCGTCGTGGACGCCAGGCGGCCGGCCGGGTCGTAGGCGTTGGAGACCACCGTCAGGTCACGGGTCGTGCCGGACGGATCGCCCGTCCAGTCGTGCAGGACCGTCGACGCGTGCTCGCCGCGCGCCGTGTACGTGTACGTGAAGTGCGTGCCCGCGGCATCAGTCATACCGTCCACGCGGCCCAGCTCGTCGTGCTCGAGCAGGGTGGTGTTCTGTTCGGCGTCGGTGACGGAGTCGTTCAGGCCGTGCGCGTCGTAGTGGTAGGCGGTGCCACGCTCCGTATCGGCGCCGGTGGTGTCCTTCGTCGACTCCGACAGCAGGTTGCCGTCCTCGTCGTAGCCGCGTGTGATCTGGGCCGTGTGCGTGGTCCCGTTGACCTCGTTCTTCACCCCGGCACCGGTCTCGGTGACCACGTGCGAGGCCGCGTCATAGCCATAGCTGGTGCTCACACCGGCCGGGAAAGTGTCGGAGACCTGCTTCTCGGAGGTCTTCCGGCCCAGACCGTCGTACGTGTACGTCGTGACCAGCCCGGACGGGGAGGTGACCTCGGCCAGGTCGCCGTTCGCGTAGTAGCGGTATGACGTCTTTGCACCGCCCGGTGTGGTCTGGGTCAGTACCAGGCCGGCCGGGACCGTGCCGCCGCCGACCGCGGCTTCGGTGCCCGCGGTGTACGTGGTGGAGGCGGTGGTGGTGTCCGGGCGGACCGTGGTCAGGGGCAGCCCCAGGGTGTTGTAGGTGAGGGAGGTGCGGTAGCGGTTGTCCTTGTAGTCGGTCGAGCGCTCATCGCGGTAGGTCAGCGGCTTGTCGTTGCGCGGGTCGAGGGGGTCGCTCGCGTTGAGGTAGTAGGAACTGAAGCTCGTCCAGCACGAGTCCGCGTCCCGGCAGGTCGTGGCGGAAACGGTGTTGCCGCGCGCGTCGTGCCCGGTGACCGTGGCGTGGCCGTTGGGGTCGGTGACCGTGTGCAGGTTGCCGGCCGTGTCGTAGGCGTAGCTCGTGACCGCACCGGTCGTGTCGGTGCGCGAGACCACACGCTGGCCGTGCAGGGCGTCGTAACTGGTGCTGCTGGTCTTCTGCTTCGGGTCGGTGACCGTCACTGTGGTCGTCAGGCCGGAGTCTGCGGCCTCGGCCTGCGAGCGGTAATGGGCGGAGACCTGGTCGGCAGTGAGCGCCTTCCGGTAGAGGGCGACCTCGTCGACATCGCCCTTCAAGTAGTAGGTGCCAGAGGCCAGACCCATCCAGCCGGAGCTGCCGTAGCCGCCGCCGATGTAGGCGTAGTCGCGGGACTGGTCAACGATGGTGCCGTCCAGCGAACCGACCTTGACGCCGTCCAGGTAGAGGGTCTGCGTGGTGGCGGCGCCGGACAGGACCACGTGGTGCCACTCGTCGTCCGTCACCGTCTGAGCCGACACGATCGGTGTGGCGCCGGAGACTCCGGAGAGGTAGAACTCGCCGCGCAGCTTGCCCGAGCCGTCAATGTTCAGGACCGGCCGCCAGGACGTCGGCGTCTGGCCGATGGGCGCGTTCTGGAAGCCCATCAGGACAGCGGACGGGGTGGACGTGCGGAACCACATCTCGACCGAGAGGTCAGTGGCGCCGGCAAGAGTGTCGCCGGACATCTCCGCATTTCCCGTGCCCGCAAGGGTCAGGGCTTCGTTGTCCGCCGGTCCGAAGACGCCTGACGTGCCAAGAGTCGAGGATCCGCCGGCGTGGTAGGTCGCCGCCTGCTCCGGGCCGCCGACCTGGCTGGCGAATGTCGATCCCTGCTCTTCGTCGAGCCTCCAATAGGCCGACGGAGCATCGGAGACAGCGACCCCGCGGTACTGGCTGCCGCTGCCAGTCACCAGCCTCATGTATTCAGCTATGAAAGTGATCTGACGTCCCGGCAGAAGAAGGGTGCCTCCCACCTGCGATGATCTGACTGCTGAGATCAAGAACGTCGCGGAGAAGAGGCACCCAACAGGTGCAGGTTACCGAATGGGATCACCGGCTTGCCGTGCGGGCCGACGGCAAGAACCTGATCGGCCACGCGGGCGTGGTGCTGCTGCGGAAGGTCGCCGACCGCGTCGGCCTGGCCGCCGCGCTGAGTGCGGCGTTGCCGAAGGGCACCGGGCCGGGCTGGCGGGACCGGGGCATGGCGCTGGTCCAGCTGGCCTGTGCGATCGTGCTCGGCGCGACGAACGTCCTGGAGGCCGAGCAACTCCAGTACCACTGGCGTGCGGTGTTCCCGCGCCCGGTTTCGGACAGCACCCTGCGCCGCGCCCTGGCCGCGATCGACGCCCCGGTCGCGGCCAGGGTGGAACGCGCCCGTGCCGCGATACGCCGCGTGGTGTGGACGCTGCTCGCCCTGCGGCCCGGCGGTTTCCCCTGGATCTCGGTGTGCGGCCGGGAGCTGACCGGCTGGTACGTCCTGGACCTGGATGCGACCATCGTGACCTGCACCAGCCGCAAGGAAGGCGCGGCGGGCACCTTCAAGGGGACCTTCGGTCACATGCCGCTGGGGGCGTGGGTGGCCAACACCCGTGAGTGCGTCGCCATGCTGCTGCGGCCCGGCAACGCGCCACCGAACGATGTCGCCGACCACAAGAGCGTCCTGGCCTCGGCGTTTCGGCAGCTCCCGCTCCCGCTGTGGTCGAAGCTGCTGGTGCGGATCGACGGCGCGGCCTTCAGCCACGAGGTCCTGGACCATCTCCAGAGTCTGACCACCAGCCGGCGCCGGGTGCGCTGGGTGACCGGCTGGGCCATCAACGCCACGGACGAGCGGGCCATCGCGCTGCTGCCCGAGAACGTGTGGACGGCCGCACTGCGGCAGGACGGCCAACTCCACGAGATCAAGGGACCCGATGGGGAATGGGTGTCCTACCAGGTCGCCGAGCTGACCGGGGTCCGTGACCTGACCGGCTGGCCGGCCGGGATGCGGCTGATCGTGCGCCGGGTCAAGCCCTCGCGGCGGGATACGAAGAAGCTGACCGCGTTCGAGAAGCGCACCGGCTGGCGCTACCAGATCGTCGCCACGAACATCCCCGCCCGCCAAGGGCTCTCCGGGGCCCCGGGCTCCGGGCAGGTGTGGTTCGTCGACGCCCTCTACCGTGATCACGCCGAGGTCGAGGACCGTGTCAAAGCGATCAAGCGGGTCGGCCTCGGGCTGCTGCCCTCGAAGTCCTGGCAGCTCAACATGGCCTGGGTGCTGGCCGCCACGCTCGCCGCCGACCTCGACGCCTGGACCCGGCTCCTCCTCCTGCACGACGAGCCCGCACTCGCCGCCGCCGAACCGGAGACGATCCGCAGGAAGCTGTACCACCTGCCCGCCCGGCTCACCTCCCACGCCCGCCGGCGCACCCTGCACCTCGACCGCACCTGGCCCTGGGGGGCAGCGTTCGCCACCGCCTGGCAGCGCGCTCACCAGCTTCCGGCCCTCACCTGACGGCCGGCCACCACCCGACAACAACGAGAGGACCGCACCACCCTCGGGCCCGTGGAACCCGACGCCCCGCAGCGTCACGCGACGGCCAGTCCCGACACGGCACGGGACATATCAGGCAGTCAGCCGCTCACACTGCCGCCGCCAGCCCTCGGAAGAATCGAGGCCAGTGTCTTGCGCGCCTGAAAGTGAGTCCTCGGTGCTGAGGTGGACGAAGTCACCGGAACCCAACCAGCCCATTCCACAGGCTTTGCCCAGGAGACGAGGGAACGGTCGTAGAAAGCGACCTCGTCAATCTGGCCCGTGAAGTTGCGGTAGCCAGCGTTCTGGTCATCCCAGCCCGGGGATGCGTAGCCGCCACCGATAAAGACATGGGGATGCCGGCCCGTGGCCACACCCGTCTGACCGATGCTTTGCAGTTCTCCGTCCAGGTACAGGGCCTGGGCATCGGCGTTTCCGGTGAGTATGACGTGGTGCCACGCACCATCGATGACCGTCTGCTTGGACAGGATCGACGAGGCGTCGGGCTGGAACTTTCCTCGCACCTTGCCGTCGGCGTCGATGAGCAGCATGGGACGCCAGCCCGTGGGGGTGTCGCCGAACTCGGCGTTCTGCATGGTCGCCAGAACGCCCGGGTCCGTGGTCTTGAACCAGAGCTCGATTGTCATCGCGGCAGCCTGCCCCAAGGAGTCCGCAGGCACCTCGATCGCTCCGTCGCCATGGAATGTGGCGGCGGTGTCATCACCGTCGCGGAAGATACCGAGACCTCCGGGGCGAGCTCCGTCCAGGTAGCTGCCGCCGAGCTCGTCGCCGAGCGGGCTCGTCACTTCCGCCCCGCTGCGTTCGCCCAGGCGCCAGTAGCCGGTAGGGCCGCTGCGCTGGATCGTGTTGGCGTATGAGGACGACGCGGTCGAGTACGAAGGCGCCGAGACCTTCCAGGTGCCGCCGTTCTCGTCTGTGTACTGTGTCAGCCGCCCGCTGGACGGGTCGTACGCGGCGGTCGCGTGCACCCGGCCCGAAGGCAGCACGACCTTCTTGATCTGGCCGATCGCGGTACGGGCCGCGTAGTGCTCGGCGACCGTGGCGGCGTCCATCGGGTGGCTGTAGACGGCCGCCTCGTCCATCTGACCCTTGAAGTGGTACTCGCCGCTCGCCAGGCCCATCCAGCCGGAACTTCCGTAACCGGCGCCGAGGTAGGCGTAGTCGCCGGACTGCTCGGTGAGGGCGCCATCCAGCGAACCGACCTTGACGCCGTCCAGGTAGAGGGTCTGTGCGGTGGCACCGGCGGACAGGACGGCGTGATGCCACGTGCCGTCCGTCACTGTCCGCGACGACACGATGGGGGTCGCTCCGGAGGAACTGGTCAGATAGAACTCGCCGCGGAGCTTGCCCGATCCGTCGATGTTCAGAACCGGCCGCCACGAGGTGGGCTTGTCGCCCAGCTGGGTGTCCTGGAAGCCCAGGAGGACACCGGACGGCGTACTCGTCTTGAACCACAGCTCGACGGTCGGGAAGGCCGCGGCCTTCAGCGTGTCCGCGGGCAGTTCGACGACCGAGTCCGTGCCGTCGAACCCGGCCGAGGTGTCCGCCGTACCGGCGATCGCGGAGTCGGTGCCCAGCTGGACGTCCCGGTAGACGGCCTCGTTCAGACCGGTGCCCGAGACGGCTTCACTGGCCGCCGCGGAGCCCTCGCTCTCGTCCAGCCGCCAGTACGATGTGGGGGCCGCGTCCAGGACGCCGCTGCGGTAGACCGAGCCGGTGCCGGACTCGTACACCGTGCACTTGGTGGTGGACGACGGCGGGCAGACCTTGGTGAGGTTGTCGCCATCGTAGGTGTACGACCAACTCAGGCCGGGTGTGCTCGTGTCGATGGCGCTGGTGGTCACCGTCGTGACGTGTCCGCCGGTCCAGCCGAAGGACAGTGAGCGGCCTGACAGGTCGTCGGTCACCTTCTTCACCGGGCCGCCGGTCGCGGTCTCGTGCGTGATGGTCTGCCCCCGGCCCGCCACGTCCGCGATCCGGGTCAGCACGCCGCTCGGCAGGAAACGGTACGTGGCGCCGGAACGTTCCCTCAGTACCCAGCCGTCCGTCGCGCGGGTCAGGGTGAGCGAACCGCTGGACGGCCCGGCGTACGAGCCGTCGGCGTTCTTGCCGAACCGGACCTGGGAGCCGTCCGCCAGCGTCACGACCACCGTCGAGGTATCCGTCTCCTCGCGCAGACGCATGTCCCATCGGGTGGACCAGCCGGAGCCGAAGGCGTTGTCGCGGCGCGGGTCGAGAGAGTTGTAGGTGCGGGTGACCGAAAGCTCCGGACCCACGGTGGAGATCGCCGCGTCCGTGGCGGCGGTGACATAGTTGCCCGCCCGGGTGCCGATCTCCTTGCCGTCGTCGGCGCCGCCGAGGTGGCTGGTGACAGTCGGCTGCGGCACCTGCGTGGTCAGCAGCGCGGGGCCGGGCTGGGCCGAAGTCGCGCCACCGTCGTAGACGTACGCGTACCAGGCATAGGACTTGCCCCAGGAGAGCCAGCCGGAGGGCACCGCCCACTGCTGGTCGGCGCCACGAGCGCTCTTCTTGCAGTTCTTGCGCAGGTTGTTGCCCTCGATCTCGCAGACCTCGAAGGTGTACTGGAGCGTCGACTTCGGATAGTTGTCCGCGTCCGTTCCCTTGGCCCACAGGGTCGGTGTCAGCGAGTCGACGGTGACTCCGCTGCCCGGGGACTCAGCGGTCAGCTGCGGCGGGATGTTCACCGAGGCGATCTTCACGGCCGGTCCCGGAACACCCGCGGTGGTGAAGCGACTGACGCCGACGTCGTCCATGGTCCACTGCACGGTGTACGTGGCAGGCGTGAGCGCAGCGATTTTCGCGTCCAGTGTCACGCTCTCGCCGGGCGAGACGTCCTGTGGCATCGACGTCCAGGCGATCTTCGAGCTGTCGGTGATCTCCTTGCCGGCGGAGTCGAACAGGTTGTAGCGCAACTTGTAGTTACCGCCCGCGGGCCAGGTCTCCTGGCCCTGGTTGGTGACGGTGACCTTCTCGACGCCCTGGCTCGTGGCGGTCACCGGGGCGGTGAAGTCGCCGAGCTTGTAGGTGGCGCCGTACTTCGTCCAGGTCACGTCCAGGCTCGGCTTGCCGTTCGGGTAGTCGTCGGAACCGAACTGCTTCCAACCCTTGGAGTCACTGGTGGACGCCTTCACCGCGAGGCCGTAGTTCTTCTTGTCGCCGTGCGTCCAGTCGTTCACCAGCTTGCGACCGGCCGAGCCGAGCTTGATGCTCTCCCAGGCAGCGCCGCACGACCAGGTTTCCGTGCCCTCGGGCCTCCAGCCGTGGGCGAAGCTCTTCGACGCGAGTGACGCGCCGGTCGCCGGGCCCGGGTACTTGGTGGTCGTGGATTCCGACCAGTTCGAGGTGATCGGATGCACGGTCACCGGGCGCGCGGTGCACGACTGCGACCATGTGTTGTAGAGAGCAAGGCTGGGGTTGACCACCCAGGCGTTCTTCAGCGTGCTCTCCACGCCGCTGAATCGGAGAAAGGCCGCGGCCTTGTGGTCGCCGCCGTCGTACGTACCGGTCTTCAGCACAGTGTCAGAGGTACGGGGACTCGACGTACGTGCCGGAGGTGGAGTCGAAAGATTTAACCGAGGGGTCGACGCGGACCGGGAAGACGCGCTCGGGCGCGGTCAGCCAGTCCTTGTCCAGCTTGACCACCAAGACCTGACGGCCCTCGTCTTCGGCCAGGCTGTAGGTGACACCCGAGGAGATCGCGCCCTCGTTGGAGTCCTGGGCGCGGTGCGAGTCCTCCATCCAGCCCGCCGGAGTCCAAGCGCGCTCCTTGCCGTCCGCGTCGGTGAAGACGACGTTGCCGTGCTCGTCGATGGCGGCGGTCAGTCCCTGGAGATCCAGGGGGAAGCGCCATTCGGTTGGCGCGTCCCTGTCCTTGAGGACGAGGGTCTCCTTCACCGACTCGCCGCCGACTATGAACTCCAGGTCAGAACTGGTGCGCAAGCCGGAGTACGTGAGGACGCTGCCGTCGGCCTGCCCGGGAGACGCGCTCGCATCTTCCACGGCGTAGCCGACGGACAGCCCCTCGCCGACCTGCATCCGGACCACCGGATCGGCGTCTGCGCTGCCCGCGAACTCGACGGACGACTCGGTCGAGTGGGTCTCCCAGCCCGGTTCGTCCACGCCCATCGTCCGCGCGCCGGAGGTGTCCTGGCGTACCAACGTGGTGTCGATGGCCTTCCAGCTGCCGTCCTTGGCACGGAAGTTGACCGGCTCAGTGTAGAAGCGGGTGGTGTAGCTGCCGTCAAGGTTCTGAAACGTACGCTGCTGCTCCTTGCGCTTGCCGTTGATCTCCTTGCTGCGCTTGGAGTCGAAGCCCTGCACGATCGCCGCGTCTGGTGCCTCGGTCTTTTGGACGGGGCCCGGTTCAGGCAGTTTCTTCGTGCCGTTCAACTGGGTGACACCGCTCGCGTCGTCGGCCGGCAGTTCACCACGACCGGTCAGGGGGCCGTCGTGACCGCCCTTCGCAGTGGCGTCCGTCGCGTCCGCCGATGCGGTGTGCTTGCGGCCGGACGCGGATCCCCACGGCTGATCAGGGGCGTCTGCAGCCGAGCTACCGCCGGTCCACTGGTCAACCGCCAGCGCGGCCTGCTCGGTTCCGGCCAGCACTGCCATGGAAAACGCGACAACAACCGCAAATGGACGTGCTGAACACACAGATCCCCCCACCCGAGTGATCAAGATGGGACAACTTTTAAAGCATTTCACTGAAGATGCACAAGGTGTCCACAAGGTTTCGCGATCACCATGTGGTGACAGTCACGCGACAATCCGTAACCAACAGAGCGAATGCGACCTGAACGCGAAACAACTCGGCGCGAGAGGTGACCGACCATGCGCGTGACGCAGCACACATAAGAATTCTGTGAATGGAGGCACAACCGTTCACAGGTTTCGCGGGTCACACCTGCTGAACCAACGGCCACACCCGCGCCCCACACGCGGAGGCCTCATCCCATACGAGTACCGCGACAACGCGGTACACCGGACTTTCCGAGGTCTTCATGAAGCTTCGCCGTGCCATGGCCGTTGCGGCCGCGACGGCAGCAATAGCCCCACTGGCGCTGCTTTCGGCGCCGGCCGCGTTCGCGACGGACGGGAGCCCTTCGCCGAGCACGTCGGTGTCCGAGGCTCCGAGCGCATCGGCGTCCGCGTCGGCGTCGGCGACCGAGTCCGCTCCCGCGCCGAGCGCGTCGGCGTCGGCGTCGGCGACCGAGTCCGCTCCGGCGCCGAGCGGCAGTGCGAGCGCCAGCGCGACCGAGTCGGGCAAGCCCTCCACGTCGGCCACGCCGACGAAGTCCGCTGAGCCGTCGGCGTGGCCGACGAAGGACTGCCCCGTCGACGACAACGATGTGGACCCGACCTCGCAGCTGTCGCTGGCCGTCTCCGGCCTGCCCGGCAAGATCGTCGCGGGCAGCGGCTGGCACAACTTCACCCTGACCGCCGCCAACCACAGCGACCAGAGCCTCGGTCAGGTCCAGTGGCTCGCCACCGTCGACAACTACGCGGACAGCGACAACGAGAAGGACTGGCTGAGCACCTACGCCCAGCTCGAGTACTTCAACCCCAAGTCCCAGACGTGGGAGTCCATCGCCGACGAGGTCGGCAACGGCTTCTACTTCGGCGAGACCTCGCTGGATGCCAAGCAGACCGTCGCCATCAAGCTCCGCGTCAACATCGGCGCGAAGGCGCCCGCCGGAGACGGCTACGCCCTCGGACTGGGTGGCTACGCGGACCAGAAGCAGAACTGCGTCCACAGCGCGTTCGCGCTCTACGAGCTCACCGTCCTCAAGCCCGGCACCAGCAACGACAACCCCGGCCAGGCCAAGCCCGGCAAGGGCGACAAGCCGTCCGGCGGCAAGCAGCCGCAGGGTGGCGCCGCCGAGATCCCGGCCACCGGCAGCCTCGCTGCGACCGGTTCCTCCTCCGCCCTGCCGACCATCGCGCTCGTCGGCGGTCTCGCCGTCGTCGCCGGTGCCGGTGCGGTGTTCGTGGTGCGTCGCCGCAAGTCGGGTGACGCGACCGCCTGAGCGGTAGGCGGCAGACCACGTAGGCATCACGCCTCGTAAGAGAAGAAGGACCTGGGCTCGGAGGGGGGCACAGGTCCTTCTTCGCGTTTCCTTCTCCGCGTTCACATGAGCCGTCCGCCCCGGCGTGCCGCCTACGACTTCGGCGGCACCGTCGGCATCCCCAGGAACGGCAGCTTCAGCGCGCCGAAGGCGTCCGCGGGGACGGCGGGCGAGCGCGGCTCGACCGGATTCAGCCGCTCGTAGGCCGCTCCCGGCACCGGACGCGGGTCCGCCTCGCCCTTGTTGGGCCAGTACGACATCGCCCGCTCGGCCTGGGCGGTGATGGTGAGCGACGGGTTCACCCCGAGGTTCGCGGAGACCGCGGCACCGTCGACGACCGAGATGCCCGGGTGGCCGTACAGCCGGTGATACGGGTCGATCACGCCGGTCTCACGGGAGTCGCCGATCGGGCAGCCGCCCAGGAAGTGCGCGGTGAGCGGGGTTCCCATCAGCTCGCCCACGTTGCTGCCCGCGAAGCCGTTGATCTCCGCGGCGACGGCCGACGCGGCCTCGGACGCGGCCCTGATCTGCTTGGGGTTGGGCGCGCCGTGCCCCTGTCGGGCCGTCAGCAGCCCCTTCCCCGCGCCCTTCGGCTTCAGATACGTCGTCAGGGAGTTGTCCAGCGACTGCATCACCAACCCGATGATGGTCCGCTCGGACCAGCGGCGGTTGGAGAGCGAGCGGAGCACGAGGAGGGGGTGCTTCGCGGCGTTCGCCAGCCATCCCGCCACCCTCGACGAACCCTCCGCGTACGGGACCTGGAGGATGGACAGGCCGCCCATGGCGTTCGAGCCCTTGCCGTAGCGGACGGGCTCGATGTGGGTGTTCTCGTCCGGGTGGATCGACGACGTGATGGCGACACCCCGGGTGAAGTCGGCCCTGGGCGTGCCGTGCGCCTTGCGGTAGCGGCGGTTGTCGGTCTGCGCGCCCACCAGCGCCTCCGAGTTGGTGCGGGTCAGCTCGCCCAGCCTCGGGGAGAGGTACGGCAGTTGGCCACCCGCCTTCATCCGGTGCAGCAGTGTCTGCGTGCCGTAGGTACCCGCGGCGATGACGACCCTGCGCGCCTTGAACGTCCGTCCTTCGCCCTTGCGCCTCTCGTCGGTGGGCAGGGTGGCGACGGCGTACCCGCCCTGCGAGTCGTCGGTGACGGACACGACGGTCGTCATCGGGTGCACGACCGCGCCCGCCTTCTCCGCCAGGTACAGGTAGTTCTCGTTGAGGGTGTTCTTCGCGCCGTGCCGGCAGCCGGTCATGCACTCGCCGCACTCGGTGCACGCCTTGCGGGCGGGTCCGGCGCCCCCGAAGTAGGGGTCCTCCACCTCACCGCCGGGCCCGGCCTTCGCCGTGCCGTCCGCGTCCTGCCCGTCGCCGAAGAAGACGCCGACCGGCGCCATGTGGAAGGTGTCGCCGACGCCCATCCGCTGTGCGGCCGCCTTGAGATGGACGTCGGAGGGGGTCATCGTCGGGTTGAGCCGCACGCCGAGCATGCGGCGGGCCTGGTCGTAGTACGGCTTCAGCTCCGCCTGCCAGTCGGTGATGTCCTTCCACTGCGGGTCGCCGAAGAAGGCCTTCGGCGGTACGTAGAGGGTGTTGGCGTAGTTCAGGGAGCCGCCGCCGACTCCGGCGCCCGCCAGCACCATGACGTTGCCCAGCAGATGGATGCGCTGGATGCCGTACATGCCGAGCGCCGGCGCCCACAGATAGTTCTTGATGTCCCAGGAGTTCTTGGGCAGCGCGTCGCGGGTGAAGCGACGGCCTGCTTCCAACACGCCTACGCGGTAGCCCTTTTCGGTGAGCCTGAGGGCCGTGACCGAGCCACCGAAGCCGGAGCCGACGACGAGGACGTCGTAGTCGTACGGGTCGCCTACCGGCGGTTGGGCAGACTTCTCCTGTGGCACGTGTTCTCCTCGCTGCGGGTCGTCCGTGGTTGCTCGCGCAGTTCCCCGCGCCCCTTACGGGGCGCTAGCGCAGCCGGAGCGCCTTCATCACCCTCAGGCTGCGGCTCATGAACTCCGCGTACTTCTCGTCGTCCATGCCGAGCGAGGGCGCCATCGGCAGCAGCCGCTGCTGGGCGACGGTCTGCGCCTCGGTGTACTTGAGGATGCCCTCGGAGCCGTGCCGGCGGCCGAGGCCGGAGTCCTTCATGCCGCCCATCGGCGACTGGACGCTGCCGTACGCGGGCGCGTACCCCTCGTTGACGTTCACCGTGCCGGTGCGCAGCCGCGCCGCGACCGCGCGTCCGCGCCGTCCGTCCTTCGTCCAGACGGACGAGTTGAGGCCGTACGACGTGGAGTTGGCGAGTTCGACGACCTCGTCGTCCGTTTTGAAGCGGTAGAGCGAGACGACGGGCCCGAAGGTCTCCTCGTTGCAGACGGCCATGGGGGCCTCCACGCCGTCGAGGATGGTGGGCTCGTAGAAGTAGGGGCCGATGTCGGGACGGGCCACGCCACCGGCGACGACCTTGGCGCCCTTCGCGACCGCCTCCTCGACGTGCCGGGTCACGGTCTCCAGCTGCCGCTCCCCCACCAGCGAGCCCATGTCGGCGCCGTAGGCGAGGGAGGTGCCGAGCCGCATGGCCTTGGTCCGGGCGGCGAAGCGCTCCGCAAACGTGTCGGCGATGGACTCGTGGACGTACAACCGCTCGATGGAGATGCAGAGCTGACCGGCGGAGGAGAAGCAGGCGCGGACGGCGCCCGCGGCGGCCTTGTCGATGTCGGCGTCATCGAGAACCACCATGGCGTTCTTGCCGCCGAGTTCGAGGGAGACGCCGACGAGCCGGGCGGCGGCGCCCTGGGCGACCTCGCGACCGGTCCGCGTGGATCCGGTGAAGGAGACGTAGTCGGCGTGCTTGACGACTTCCGGCCCGACGACCGGCCCGTCCCCGATGACGACCTGGAACACCTCGGCGGGCAGCCCGGCCTCGACGAGCAGGTCGCGCGCCCACAGAGCGGTGAGGCAGGTCTCGGTGTCCGGCTTCATGACGACCGCGTTGCCCGCGACGAAGGCCGGGAGCGCGTCGCCGACGGAGAGTTCGAGGGGGTAGTTCCAGGGCGCGATCTGGCCCACGACTCCGCGCGGGTGGCGCAGTTCGGTGACCTTGGTGAGGGTGGGCATGGCCCCGGCGTGCCGCTTGGGGCGGAGGTAGGCGGGAGCCTTCCTGCCGTAGTGGCGGGCGGCCACGACGACGGCCTGCACCTCCTCGTGCGCGTGCAGCCGGGCCTTGCCGGTCTCCAGCTGGATGAGGTCGAGCACCTCGGCCTGGCGGGCGAGCACCAGGTCGTGGAAGCGGAGGAGGACCGCGGCGCGCTGCCGTACGGGCGTAGCACCCCAGGCGACCTGCGCCTTACGGGCCCGCTCGAAGGCCTCCTGTACGTCCTCGGGGGTGGACTCGGGCAGGTCGGCCAGCTTCTCGCCGGTGAACGGGGTGTGGTTGGCGGTCCGTCCGGAGCCCACGACACCCTTGGTGAGCTGCGCGACCAGCTCGGGCGTGACCACGTCGGCGGCGGTGCGGGCGCCCACGGGGGCGGGGGCGAGGGGGTTGGTGCCGGTCGTTTCCGACTTGTCCGTGCCGGTGATTTCCGAGGCCTGCGAGTCCGTCATGAGCCGCAGCGTATGACGGAGCGGGGGCTTTGGGTACCCGTTGGTAACCCGCTTTCACCGACTGCACACACCACGCCAGTGGGCACTGGCAGTAAATGCCCTGATCAGCGCGTTGTTCAGGCAGCCGGTCTCGATTCGGGGCCGCCCGGGTCGGTCAGCTCTCCACGTCCGCTCCGGCCGCGAACTCCGAGGTGTCGAGGTCGAAGTCGAAGGGCGGGGGAACGTGCAGGGACGTACCGAAGGTGACCGTGGTCCGCGACCGATAGCCCTTCGGGGAAGGATCCCAGAACGCGGTGATCTCCCCCACCTGCATGTCCAGCACCAGATACACGGGGACGACGCGCCCGTACGTGTCCAGCTTGTCGAGCCAGTCGGCGTCCTTGGTGGATGCGGAGGTCAGCTCCGCGACGAGGGAGAGCGCGGCACCGTCGGCGTGGCGGCCTTCGGCTTCGAAGGCGGATTCGTCGGCGACAAAGAGGTCGGGACCGAAGCCGCGCTCGGCAGGCGGAAACACGAATAGGAACGGTGACGTCTCCGCAACATGCCCTTCAGGCGCGTGAGCCTCCACCTGGCCGCGCAGCCGCCGCATAGGACGCAGGTAACGCAGCTTCGACCACGGCGACACGACGATCTTCCCCCGGATGAGTTCGGCCTTGTAGCCGTCAGGTGTGTCCAGCTCCTCAACGGTCCGGAGCATGTCCTCGAAGGCTCCGGCCGGAGGAGCGTCTATGGCCGCCGGACGCTCGCTCATGATGGTCACCGCGGTCCTCCACCGATTACAGGGCGTGTCGCTGCCTCCACGGTAGCGCCGCGCGGACTGCGCCGCTCGCAGCGGTGGGCCCTCACGCTGCGGCCGCCTGCTCGTCGGCCCGCGGTCCCAGCTCGCACCACAGCAGCTTCCCACCCCGCCCGAAGAGGTCGTCGCCGAGCGGGTAGCCGCCCCATGCGTCCGCGTAATGACATACGAGGAACAACCCGCGCCCGCCGTCCGCCTCGGCGTGGACGGGGTGGAGCGGACCGGAACCCTTGTCGAAGGGAGGCGGGATGTGGGGGTCGGCGTCCCAGACGCTGACGCGGAGGCGGGTATCGCCGAGGGCACGGAGGCGGAGTGTGGCGGGGCCGGTGGAGTGGCGGTAGGCGTTCGTGACGAGTTCCGATGTCAGCAGTTCGGCGGTGTCGGTGAATTGGGGCATGCCGTGTCCGGCGAGTACGGCTCTGAGGGTGACACGGGCGATGCGCGGCGCGAGCGGATCATGCGGCAACTGAAGGGCGTAGGCCCAAGATGCGGACGCATCGGACTTCTGCGGGGATACGGTGACCATGAACGCCTCCTGCGGTGGGTGAACTTGGGTTCGCTCCACGGGTCCGGCCGGGCGGTGGCATGTCGCGTGCGGTGCGCTTCCGGCTTACGGGCGGGGCCAGTTGAACGGCTTGAGACTCACCGTAGACTGCGACTGCTGAAGGATTTGCTAGACACTGCAAAACCTTCAGGCATTTACCTCGTGTGAGTGACCACTACGCCAGGTGTACGGAACGGAGCGAGGACATGGCACCGAGGAGCGCGCCGTCAGCGCGACGCCTCCGCATCGGCATCGAACTGCGCCGACTGCGCGAGCGGGCGGGCATGACCGCGGCGGAGGCAGCTCGCGCCCTGGGCACGACACAGGGTCAGATGAGCAATATCGAGGCCAACCGCTTCGGCGTGAGCGCCGACCGAGTCCGGACCCTCGCTCGCATCTACGGCTGCACCGACCAGCCGCTGGTCGACGCCCTCGCCGACATGGGCGCCGACCGCACCCGTGGCTGGTGGGAGGAGTACCGCGACGTCCTGCCGTCACCCCACCTGGACCTGGCCGAGATGGAGCACCACGCCACCGCGCTGCGAGTCGCCCAGGTCATCAACATTCCCGGCCTGCTGCAGACGCCGGACCACGCCCGTGCCCTCTTCGGCGAAGCGGTCCCGGCGCTGGCTCCGCATGAGATCGAGCACCGCGTCTCGCATCGCATCAAGCGTCAAGTCGTCCTCTTCCGGGACCATCCGGTGCCATACACCGCGATCATTCACGAGGCCGCCCTGCGCATGCAGTTCGGTGGCCGTGGCGTGACCCGGGGCCAGCTCCGGCACCTCGTCGAAACCAGCGATCAGCCGCACGTCACCCTTCGGGTCATCCCCTTTGACGGGACTTCGTTCCCGACGGCAGGCCATGGGCTGGACTATGCCCACGGCCCGGTAACCGCCCTCGACACCGCACAGCTGGACACGAGCCACGGCAGTGAACTCATGGATGCTGCTGGGAAGTTGGAGACATACCGACTGGTCCTGGACCGCATGGAGCGGGCGACCCTCAAGCCGACGGCATCCCGCGACCTGATCCACCGAATCGCCAAGGACACCTGAGGAGAGGCACCCCATGACCGAACTCAATTGGCAGAAGTCCACCTACAGCGAGGCGGCCTCCTCCTGCGTCTATCTCGCCACCACCCCCGCCGGAACGATCCTCCTCCGCGAAAGCGACGAACCCGAGGTCGTCCTCATTACTGGCCCGGGCCAACTCGGCGCCCTGATAGCCATCCTGCGGCCATAGGACGGGACACGACCTGCCTGAACGCGAAACAGCCCCACCAATACTCCCACTGATGGGGCTGCTCTTCGCATCATCAATAGCCACCTCGGCCCGACCGCCATCGATGTGGCCGGCACCTCCGACACATCAGGCCACGGCAGCCAACGCAGTCCGCAAGATCCCGAGGCGTGCGCACAGTCAATCGCCTTCCAGGTGCAACTCCAGCGACGAATCACCCATGCATCTCTCCGCGAGAATCTTGATCTGCTCCAACTGAGAAATGTTCGGCATGGATGCCGTCCGCCCCCGAAGCAGGCCGACCTCTTGCACGAACTGCTCCATCTGCTGCGCTGTCAGGACCAGCGACCCGTAGGGGTCCACCCTTTGCAACATCGGGGTTTCACTTTCTGCGCACATCCGAGCGAAGGAATCCGAGGCGTCCGGAACAATTCCAAGGACCGCCATTTGACGCCTTTTCGGACTCGTCCCCTTTTGATTTATCTGCATAAGAATGACATCGACGCCCATGCCTCCATCGTAAGGCATGGGTGTCAATATAGGGGCACGGCAACTCCCCTGAGAAGCCCTGCCCCATCAGTCGCAAGAATCAGAGCCGAACCGCCGACAGAATTACGTCAGTCAGACGGGAAGGCACTGATCACCTTACGGTCGCACACGACGACCCGGATATTGAACTGGTCCTCCCCTGCCGCAGTCTTTCCGATCGCGGTCGGGAAACAACAGGTATATGCCCCATCGGTCGTGTCATCCCCCAAGGCCCTGTTGATCATCTTCTGAATCTTGGCCTTGCTGGTGGTGTTGAACTCGCCAGCACCAGACGGTGAAGCTTCGCTGCACAGTGCGGAGCAAGCGGCACTTCCGTGCTGTCGACGCGGACCTTGCCTGCTTCGACTTCGATCACGAACACGCTTTCCGCGGTCGCCTCAGCACCTGGAATCGCCGCATCCATGAGTGCGAAGCTCCCGTCACATTCCAGCACCGGGCCTTCACTCCACGCGATGGAATCGAGATCGAGCTCAGCGGCATGCACCCGGATGTCGTCCTCGGAATTCGAGTAGATCCACTGGACGATCAGCGACCGCGACTCCATGATCGTGGTTCGAAGTGGTTCATCTCCGAGAATCACCACGTTTCTCCCCGGCAGTGCGTAGCACTCCGAGTGTCCCGCATCCGTTGCCTCAATTACGAGATCGTAATCACCTTCGTATCCCGTCCACGAAGGAAGCAGTGAAACCGGAGCCAGGAGAAAAGGGCCACCGTCCGTCTCCAGCCACCGACGCCCGTCAACCCCTTGCTTCATAGAGCCCTCTCATCACACTCTTCAACCGGCCTGTCGACTGCCGCACGGACGGCACTGCAGATAGAGCCGCAAGTATTCCGCAAGTATGACATCCGAACCTGAATCCCAGAAGTCAATCTTGTCACGCTCTTCATCCGTGAACACCCGTGATTTACTGCGCGTAGGAATGGAATCGACGACATAGGCACCGAAAGGGAACACCCGCTCAGGGTCGCTGCGCTTGCAGGCGTTGTGGACAAGAACTGCGTCTTCGCCGGGTTGATCGCCTCAGCCGCCAGGTCACCGGCCGCAGACAGCCCCTGCCCCTGCACCGGACTGTTGTCGTAGTAGTGAGCGTGCCACCAAGTTGCGGTGCTTCTTGCGCCCCAACTGGCCATACGCGTAAGACCAGACGTTCCCGGTGTCGTCCGTCACCTTCAAGAGTTGGCCAGAGGGCGTGTAGCCGTACGACGTGGTGACAGCGTCGCCCCCGGGGGGTACTCCGCGTCGTCGACCGCCCTCGCGCGCCGGACACGACCGTGGTGGTCGGCTCCCCCGCCGGCGGGTTCGCCGTGATCCGGTCACCACCGTAGGTGTACGTGGTCCGGTACTTCTCCGCGCCCGCAACCTTGAAGATCGATGCCGTGGCGCGGTTTGCGGCCGCCGCCGTCGCTCTCGGTCTGCTGCTGGCGCGGGCGCAGCAGACCGTCGTACAGCGTCCACTCGCTGCCGTACGAGGTGCCGTCGTTCTCGATCTTCTGGGTGTGGACGGCGGTCGGGCCGGAGTCGCCGCGGATCAGAGGGTGCACAAATCAACCACCAGGCAGTGACCTGAAGCACGCCCCGAGGTTAGGTTTCACTGATCATTCATGTTGTACGCACTGGCGACTCACGGTACATTCACAAGTCTGTCGGCACCTTCTCCCGCGCACATGGACCTTGCTTCCGCGGTTTCAAACGCGGCCTTAAACGAGGCGTGCCCCGTCCTGCCAGGAGAACGTGACGATGGCCGTGCCCACCGTTTCGGTGATCATCGCTGCCTACAACGCGATGCCTTATGTGACGAGGACCCTTTCCTCGGTCGCCGAGCAAAGCATCGGCCAGGAGCAACTCGAAGTCATCGTCGTCGACGACGGTTCGACCGACGGGACCGGCGCCGAACTCGATCGGCTGGCCGCCATCCATCCCCAGTGGTTGCGCGTCGTCCACCAGGAGAATTCCGGCGGACCCGCGGCGCCCCGCAACGCCGGACTCGACCTGGCCCGCGGGGAGTTCGTGTTCTTCCTCGACGCCGACGACTATCTGGGACCCGAGGCCCTGGAACGCATGGTCACCATGGCCGAGAAGAACGGCACGGACGTCGTACTCGGCAAGATGGTCGGTGTGGGCGGAAGAGGGGCACCCACATCGATGTTCCGGCGCAACGAGCCGAAGACCGACGTCTTCAGTTCCCGCGTCTACTGGACTCTCAGCCCGATGAAGCTGTTCCGCCGCGAGCTGCTGGAACGGCACGAGCTGCGCTTCCCGACGGATCTGTCCACCGGCGAGGACCAGCCGTTCGTGGCCAGTGCCTATCTGTACGCGTCCGGGATCTCCGTGGTCGCCGACTACGACTGCATCTTCTGGGTCCTGCGGGACGACGGCGGCAACGTCACCACGAGCACCTCGGGCACCGAGCCACGGCTGCGCTACCTCGCGCGCATGGTCGACCTGATCACCGACAAGGTCCCGCCCGGCCCCGGCCGCGACCGTATGGCGCACCGACACCTCACGGTGGAGGTGCGGACGCTCATCCACTGGCATCTCAAGCTCGAGACCCGTGAGAGCCAGCGCAAGACCCTTGCCCGCCTCGCCGAGATCATCGCTCCGCTGCTGCACGACGGCCTGCGCGAGGAACTCTCGGCGATGGCCTGGCTGCGCCTGCACTTCGTACGGCACGAGATGCTCGATGAGCTCCTCGAACTCGACCGCTTCGAAGACGAGTTGAACGAGTCCGGGGTGGCCACGCCGCTCGTCGTCGACAAGGGCCGCGCCTACGCCCGGTACCCGTTCTTCCGCGACCCCGTACGCGCCGTCCCCGACGAGTGCTACGACGTCACCGACCAGGTCGGCGTCCGGCACCACGTCTCCCGCGCCGAGCTGCGCGGCACCACCCTCCATCTGGCGGGCTACGCCTACCTCCACCGCGTGGCGACCGACGGCGTGACCACCGAGCTCGTGCTCCGCGAGCGTGACAGCGGGACGGAGTACCGCCTCCCCGTCACACACACCGCCACCCCGGGGCTGGGCGCCCACGAGGACCAGGGCCGGTACACGTACGACATGGCAGGGTTCGAGGCCGCCGTCGGCATCGACACCGCGGCCGACGGCGCGCCGCTCGGCGACGGGCTGTGGGACATCTCCCTGACCGTCGGGGCCCAGGGACTCTCGCGCGAGGTCCGCATCGGCAGCAAGCGTGCCACGGACGTGTCCGGCGCACCGGACACCCGTGTCGTGGACACCACTCGAGGCGTTCGTGCCGTCACCCTGTACACCACCAAGCCGCATGGCAACTTCACGCTCGACCTCGGCGAGAAGAAGCACAGGGTGGTGTCGCACCTGAAGCTCAAGGCGGCCCGCTGGAACGCCAGCACCCCCACCGAGCTGCTGATCACCGGTCGGTGGACGTTGGGTGCCTACCCGGACGGCCCGCTGACCCTCGTGCTCCGCAACGACAAGGGCGCGACCGCCGACTTCCCGGTCACACGTACTGCACACGGCGACACCTTCACCGCGCGCGTGCCCGCCACCGACCTCCCGGCCGGCCTCTGGAGCGGTGAACTACGTCTCTCCGGCTGGTCCGTGCCCCTTCCCCGGCTTCCGAAGGATCTGGCGGCGGCCAAGTGGCGGCGTCGAGGCGCCCCCTGGTACGCGAAGCCCATGTCCGGCAGCGGTGACGGGTTCGCCCTGCGGGTGGCGAAGACGGATCTCGTCAGGGCGCTCTCCGGCAAGCTCAAGTCCTGAGGCAAAAGGCCGGCTTCGCGAGAAACGTCAGTAAAAGTACGGCTGAATCATGATGTCTTCCCAGCATTTCTGACCCCTTCGTTTACGCACTCGGCGACGTCGAGAGAAATCGCCGAGTCGATGAAAAGAAGGGGTACCCCGGACTACTTGGAGATCCTGAAGATGGCCGGCCCCACCGTTTCGGTGATTATCGCTGCCTACAACGCGATGCCCTATGTGACGCGTTCCGTCACCTCCGTGGCCGAACAGACCATCGGGCGGGACGCGTTGGAAATCATCGCGGTCAACGACGGCTCGACGGACGGAACGGCCAAGGAACTCGAACGTCTCGCCGACGAGTTCCCGGGGCTCCTGCAAGTCGTCCACCAGGAGAATTCGGGTGGCCCCTCAGCGCCGCGCAACGCCGGGCTCGACCTCGCTCGCGGGAAGTTCGTGTTCTTCCTCGACGCCGACGACCATCTGGGACCCGAGGCCCTGGAACGCATGGTCACCATGGCGGAGGAAAACGGTACCGACATCGTGCTCGGCAAGATGGTCGGTATCGGCGGACGAGGCCTGCCCATGTCGATGTTCCGAAGCAACCAGCCGAAAACCGATGTCTTCAGCTCCCGCGTCTACTGGGCCCTCAACCCGCTTAAGCTGTTCCGCCGCGAGCTGCTGGAACGGCACGCGCTGCGTTTCCCCACCGGCATGCCCGTCGGCGAGGACCAGCCGTTCACAGCCCTGGCGTACCTGCACGCGTCGGGGATCTCCGTGATCGCCGACTACGATTGCCTGTTCTGCACCCTGCGGGACGACGGCGGCAACATCACTGTCCGCACCAAGGGTTCGGAGCCCCGCCTGCGGTTCCTCGCCGCCATGGTCGACCTGATCCTGGAAAACGTGCCGCCCGGCCCCGGCCGCGACCACTTGGCGCACCGACACCTCACCGTCGACGTGCCCCATGTGCTCGACAGCCATCTGGTACACGAACCTCGCCCGCAGCAGTTGAAGTCCCTCGCCGAGATCGCCGAGATCATCGCCCCGCTGTGGCACGAGGGGATGAACGACCGGCTCTCGGCGATGGCCCGGGTCCGACTGCACCTCGTACGGCACGGGATGCTGGACGAGGTACTTGAACTGGTGCAGTTCGAGAAAGGGCTGGCCGACGGCAAGGCGGCCACCCCCGTCCTCCTCGACGGCGGCCGCGCCTACGCCCGCTACCCCTTCCTGCGCGACCCCGTCCGCGCCGTCCCCGACGCCTGCTACGACGTCACGGGCCAGCTGGGCATCCGCCATCACGTCAGCCGGGCCGAACTGCGGGGCACCGCGCTTCACCTGGCCGGTCACGCCTATCTGCACCGTGTGGAAACGCGGGACGTCACCACCGGCCTCGTCCTGCGCGAGCGCGACAGCGGCACGGAGTTCCGGCTGCCCGTCACGCACACCGCGACACCGGGCCTCGGCGCCGACGCGGACGAGGGCGCGTACGCGTACGACCTGGCCGGGTTCGAGGCGGTCGTCGACATCACCACCGCCGCCGACGGTAAGCCCCTCGACGACGGGCTCTGGGACATCTCGCTCACGGTCGGCGCCCAGGGCGTGTCGCGCGAGGTCCGCATCGGCAGCAGACGCGCCGACGACGTGTCCGGCAAGGCGAGCACACGGGTGGTCGACACGGGTGCCGGCATACGGGCGGTCACCCTCTACACGACCAACCCGCACGGCAACTTCACGCTCGACCTCGGCGAGAAGAAGCACGGCGTGCGGTCGCACCTCCGGTTGGACGGCGTCCGCTGGGCCACCGGCGCGCCCACCGAGCTGGAGATCGCCGGGCGGTGCACCCTCGCCGAGTACCCGGAGAGCGCGCTGGCCGTGGTCCTGGACGACGGTCACGGTGGGAGCGCTTCCTTCACCGCCGTCCACGGTGACGGCACCTTAGCCTTGATCCACCGACGTGGTCTGAAAATGATCTTCTGACTGATCCTGAGCCGGTTTCGGGGCGGTGATTGTGGGCGGGCAGGTGGCACCCGCTGGTCTGCCCAGCATTTCCACGTTGTTCGGTTCCGGTTGGGCCTTGGCGGGCGGGGTGGGCAGGGTCGTCAGGCGGGTCCGGGTGGGTCGTGGGCGGTGTCGAAAAGATGTGTCCAGGCGTGCTGCCAGGGCCAGTTGTGTGGCAGGTGCAGGGTGATACGCCGTGCGGAGCGGGCGATCCGGGCCGGAATCTGGACCAGGTGGGCACGGAGAGTGGCGGTGGTGGCCTTGGCGTGGAAGGCGGAGGTGAGCGCGCCGGTGGCCCGCAGCAGGTTGTAGGTCATGGCCCACAGGGTGAGCCAGGCGGCGTTGGCGTGGAAGTGTCCGGAAGGCAGGTGGGTCAGTGCGGAGGCTTTGCTGTCGGCGATGACCTGTTCGACCACCGCGTGGTGGCGGTGTTCCCGCTCGGCCTGGAGGGTGGGGGCGGGGTTGTCGGTGAAGAACGGGTGGTAACGCCAGACGGGGAACAGTTCGCCCTGCTCACCTACGACGGCGGGTTTGGCGAGGTCACGGACCCGGCGGACGATCAGCCGGGCGGTGACTTGCTCGCTCTTCTTGCGGCTCGCGAAGGCGGTGTAGGCGGGCATCTCGGCGACTTCGGCGTCCGAAATGAGTTCGCCGGTCTCGGGGTCTGGCACCGCGGTCGGGTAGGTGATCTGCTGCCATGCTTCGGTGGGAATGGCGAGGACGGCCCGTTTGATGGAGGGGTTCATGCCGGTGGTGATCGAGAAGTGGGCTCCGGCCCGGCGGCAGGCGGCGATCACACCGGCGTTGTAGAACTGCGAATCGGCGCGCAGGATGCGGGTGCCGGTGCAGCCGGCCTCCCGGGCGGTGGCCAGGGCTTCGCTGACGAACTTCGGGGCGCCGCGGGAGTCGGCTGCCTTGCCGCGGCGCATGCGGACTCCGGCGATCACCGGGCGGGAGCCGGGCGTGCAGATGGTGGCGAGCAGGGGGTGGAGGGTGCGGATGCCCTTGAACCGGCCGTACTCGGCACCCTGTTTGGCCCGGCCGTAGACCCGTTTATGGGTGGAGTCGACATCAATGAATGCCATCGCGTCGGCGCCGGGCAGCAGCGGGGTATGCGCGGCCAGCGCGCCAAGGAACCGGCGGTGAACGGCGTGCAGTTGGAGAGCGTGACCGTGGGTGAACGAGCGCAGGAACGTGCCCAGCGTGGACGGGGCACGAATGCCCGCGAACACGGCCGTCATCGCACCATGGCGCAGAACGTTCAGGTCGTCGATGCTGTCCGCACCTGCGGCCATGCCCGCGACGATGCTGGTGACCTTGGCGTCCGCCGCCGCCCCCGCGCTGTTGCTCGCGCCGGTCAGCTTCACGTTCTCGGCCACCAGACGCGAAAGACCGCCCCGCTCGGCCAGGCGCATCACCGGGACCAGCCCGGCATACGCGATCAGATTCGGGTCATCGAACGCAGCGGAGACCGCCGCCGATGTATGGGAAACTTTCATCTCGGAAGTGCCTTGCCGATCGTGCGTGCTGGAAGCCTGAAGAACTCCCATCATCGCAGGTCACAAGGCACTTCCTCGTTTTTCTAGCCGCTATCCACAAGACGCCGGCCGGTGGATCAAGGCTTAGTCGTGCGGGTGAGGGCCACCGAACTCACCACCGGCGAGTGGAGCGGCGAACTACGCCTCGGCGAGTGGGCGTTGCCCCTCCCGGCACTCCCGAAGAAGTTGGCCCCCGCCAAGTGGCGCCGCCTGGGCCTGCCCTGGTACGCCAAGCCGGTCCCCGGTGCCGGGAATCGCTTCGCCCTGCAGGTCGCGAGGACGAATCTGATCAAGGCGGTCACCGGCAAGCTGACGTCCTGACCCCCACCGCCTCGGGCGGCACTTTACCGACTTGACGCTCCCTTGACCTTTACCACGTAGTCCTTTCACCTCATGTACACGGCAGGTACCGGCCGCGCTTGCCAGCGCGGCCGGTCATGTCCGCACACCGAAGGACTTCCCCAGAATGAAGAGATCCGTGCTGTCGCGCCCGGGCGTCGCAGTGGTCGCGTCGGCACTCTCGCTCGCCCTGGCCACAGGCTGTTCCGACTCCGGTTCGGACTCCGGCTCCGGTGACAAGGCGACCGGCGGCAAGGGAGCGACGACCACGGTCAAGGCCCTGAGCGGCGCCGAGTTGAAGAAGCGGCTCGTCGGCAAGGGCGACCTCGACAGGTACCGCTTCGCGGCGGCCGACCAGTCCGAGCGGTTCGCCTCCTCCAAGGAGGAGATCACCGTCGTCGACGACAAGTGCGCGCCGCTCGCCTATGTCCTCACCGGCTTCGCGCCGGGCGACTCGACCACGTACGTCAACACCATGGCCACGCCGCTGGAGGCCAAGCCCAGCGCGTCCTCCACCAAGAGCATGGAGGACATGACGGAGGAGGAGCTCGACGACGCGCTGAACTCGATCACCGACACCCTGGGCGGGACGCTCACCATCGTCTCGCTCTCCTCGTACGAGGGCGACGGCGCCCAGAAGGCCATGTCCTCGGTCTCCGACGCGGTCAAGGGCTGCGCGGGCGGGTTCACGGCCACGGCGAAGGGCGCGAAGGACGACGCCCAGAAGTTCACCAAGGTCGAGGCCGAGAAGGCCTCGGGCAGCGGCGACGAGTCGGTCGCCTTCGCCGTGACCGGCGTCGCGGACGGTGACAAGATCGTCGTGCACGGCGAGGCGGTGCGTCACGGCAGCACGGTGGCCACGTACTACTCGATGAACCTGGCCGCGTTCCTCGCCGACGGGAAGCCCAAGGAGTACGGCATCCCCGCCGAGCTCATCAAGGCCCAGGCCGGCAAGCTCGCCTGACCGCTCGTCGCCCCTCTACAACTGGTCGATGTCCAGGTTCGCGATCGCCGTCCTGGCGACTTCACGGCCACGTGCCGTGAAGTCGCCCTTGCCCGGATAGCCGACCGTGAGCTTGTACATGTCGCCCTTGGACGACTTGTAGTAGAAGATCTTCACCTCGCGAGGGCGCGGGTTCTGGCTGTCGGTGGTCGTGTAGGCGACGGTGTTCTCGGCGGCCTGCCTGCCGTGGTACTCCGCGCCCTCCGGGTCCGTCCGCGGGGCCTTGGGCATGCTCAGCTCGTACGCGCCGCTGTCCTTGAAGTCGTCGTTGTCGGCGTACATCTCGGCGGCCGAGGAGTCCTTGATCCGATGGCTCGTGTCCTCGGACTTCTTGACCAGGGTCAGGCCGATCCAGATGCTGCCGCTCCAGTCGGTGTACGTGACCCAGTGCCCCTTGTCCGACGTCCGGTCCGGCGTCGATCTCTGGTAGCCCGCGGGCGCCGCCAGCGTCGCGGCGACGTCGTTCTCGTGGTGCTTCTTCCAGTCGTCGGGCAGCGGCCCCGCGAAGGGATTCGCGAGCACCAGGTACGCCGCCACCGCCGCCACGACGACCGCCGCGCCGAGGCCGATGAACAGGGGCTTACGGCGCACGCGCAGACCCTTGCCGCCCGGACCCGCGATCTGCACCACCTGCGTCGGCTCCGGGACGGGCGGCGCGGCGGCCTCCTCCAGCAGCCGGCGGAGCCGGTCCGCGCCCGGGCGGCGGGAGGGGTCCTTGTCCAGCAGTCCGTTGATCGCCTCCGCCAGCGGCCCCCGTGCCGAAGCGGGCGCCGCCGGGGTGGAGTTGAGGACGGACTGGAGCGTCGCGGGCGTGTTGCTGCGGCGGAAGGGCGACACGCCCTCCGTGACCGCGTACAGGACGACACCGAGCGACCAGAGGTCGGAGGCCGGGCCCGGACGCTGGCCCAGCACCCGCTCCGGAGCGATGTACTCGGGCGACCCGACGAAGCCGCCCGTGGCCGTCAGATTCGTCTCGCCCTCGATCTGCGCGATGCCGAAGTCGGTGAGGACGACCCTGCCGTGCGGGCCGAGCAGCACGTTGTCGGGCTTGACGTCCCGGTGCAGGACGCCCGCCGCGTGCGCGGCCTCCAGCGCGCCGAGCACCTCCAGACCGATACGCGCCGCCTCACGCACCCCGATCGTGCCCTCCTGGAGGGCGGCACCCAGCGAGCGGCCCCGCACCAGCTCCATGACGATCCAGGGCTGTCCGTCCACGACCGCGACGTCATGGACGTTGACCACCGCCGGGTGGTCGAGCCGGGCCGCGGCGCGCGCCTCGCGGCGCATCCGCTCGAAGACATTGGCGCGTTCACGCTCGGGAAGGTGGTCCGGGACGCGCGGCTCCTTGACGGCGACCTCTCGGTCCACGGTCTCGTCCTTGGCCCGCCAGACCGTCCCCATCCCACCGTGCCCGAGCTTGCCGAGCAGTCGGTAGCGGCCCGCGATGAGCCTCCCGGTGCCGGGCTCGGGGTCAGGGGCGGGCGCGGACTCGACCGTCGGCACCGGGGCGACCCGGGTCGGCGGTTGCAGAACGAAACTCGTCGGCTCGTCGGACCCGTAAGGGACTCCCCCGTTGTTGCTCATGGGTCCATCCCTATCGCGGCACGCTCTCCGGCAGCCAGGCCCGTCGCACACCGGTCACAGACCCGTGACGCGGCCGCCCCTTATCTCCCGTTTATCTCCCGCCTACGAGGCCACGAAGGTGTCCAGCGCCACGTCGAAGTACTCCTTCGCCTCCGTCACCTTGCCGACCGGCGCCGACACCCACACGTCGTACATCCGGCCGCCCCGCTCCCAGCAGAGGTCGTACGTGTGCCGCGCGCCCTCCGCCTTGGCGAACCCGTTCCAGGTGAACTCCCAGAGCGCGGCGGGCTGTCCGTCGTGCGTGGTCGAGGTGACGGTGCCGTCGTGGTAGCCCGGGTTCGTGGACGGCCCGTCGGCGTCGGCTCGCCGCATCACCCCGAGCGGACCACCCGCCTCGGGGTCGGTCACCTTGATGCCGAGGCGGAAGGTCTGGCCCGGCGACATGTAGAAGATCCGCTCGCCCTCCGGGTCGCGTGTGAAGCCGTCCGGCACGGCGAGCGAGAACCCGTCCGGGTCATGGACCGTCCGGTAGCCCGAGGGCGCCGTACCGGAGGCGGCGGTCGGCGTCTGCCGCCGGGTGACGGTGACCGTGGGGGCGGGGCTCGGTGAGACCGAGGACCCCGGCGCTCCGGGCGCGCTCGGGGAGTGCGACGCGCTCACGGACGTCCCCGGCGCCGAACTGGCGGACGGAGTCGACGTACCGCCCCCACCGCCGCCCCCGCCGTGGTTCACCAGCAGCACCGCCGACACGCCCGCCCCGGCCGCGGCGGCGACCAGCGCCGCGACGACGAGCATGGTCCGCGCCGAGCGCTTCGGCGCACGGCCGGGCGTGGCGGCAGGACGAGGAACCGGCGGAGCGGAGGGGTGCGCGGTCTGCTGGACGGGCGGCTTCCGCTTCGGTACGTCCCGCTGGGTGGGCGTGTAACCGGCGGACGCGGCCCGCGGCGTACGGCCCGTCTCCAGGAACGCCTTGAGCAGCCGCTCCGCCTCCACCGCGTCGAGCCGCCGCTCCGGATCGCGCTCCAGCAGCCCCCGTACGACGGGCAGCAGGGGCGCGGCCTGCGCGGGCGGACGGATCTCGTCCATGACGACGGCGTGCAGGATGCCGCCCAACGAGTCACGACGGAAGGGCGATTCGCCGCTCAGGACCGTGCAGAGCAGCGCGCCGAGCGACCACAGATCGGATTCGGGGCCCGTCCTGACCCCGGACATCCGCTCGGGCGCGGTGTACTCGGGCGAGCCGACGAACGACCCGCTCTCGGTGAGCGTCGTGGCGCCCGCGACCTGGGCGATGCCGAAGTCGGTGAGCACGACACGGTCGGTGCCGGCTTCCATCAGGACGTTGGCGGGCTTGAGGTCGCGGTGCAGGACACCCGCGTCGTGCGCGCGGCGCAGCGCGCCGAGGAGGGCCAGGCCGATCCGAGCAGCCTCGCGCGCGTCGACCGGACCGCCGGCGGAGATCCGTTCGGCGAGCGAGCCGCCGTCGATCAACTCCATGACGATGTACGGCCGCTCGGCCTCCTCGACCACATCGTGCACGACGATGATGTGCGGGTGGTGCAGCTGGGCGACCGCGCGGGCCTCGCGCAGGGTGCGGTCGCGCTGCATCCGGGCCTCGTCGTCGGAGAGCGAGTCGTCGAGGGCGAGTTCCTTCACCGCGACCTGCCGGCCGAGCAGTTGGTCGGTGGCGCGCCACACGACGCCCATGCCGCCCCGCCCGATCCTGGCCTCCAGCCGGTAACGGCCGGCGATCACGCGGACGTTCTCCCCCTCGGTCCCCATGCGCCCCATCATGCCGCACCGGACGGATCCGCTCCGGGTCCCTGCTCCCGCGATGGCTGTTATCCGGCCTCGTCAGACCAGTTGCGACCAGTTCACGCCCGTACTGCTCCTCCGGCCCGTCACGTCTTGGGGAGCCAGCCGCGCAATATCACGTCGAACTGCTGGCGCGCGATGCCCCAGTCCGCCGCCGGCGCGGACATGTAGATCGCGTACTCGACACCCTCGCGACTGAGGTACGTCTCCTCGATCGCCCGCCGCTTGCCCGGGAACGGCGTCTGATTCGGCAGCGCGGTCCAGGTGAAGTCCCACAGGGAGCCCGGGCAGTCGCGGAACGTGTTGGACTGCAAAAGCACCTTGCGGTAGTCGGCCAGCTTGGTCAACTGCTGTTCCAGGTCCTGCTGGTGTGCGTACGGAGTGGGGAAGTCCGGCGAGTCGTCGATGGCGATGCGGACGAAGTGCTCGCCGCCGTCGGGCGTGTAGTCGACCTGGCTGCCGTTGGCCTGCCGCTGCCAGGTCTTGTCGGGCAGGGAGATGGTGAAGCCCTCGGCGTCGTCCCGCCGCACCCAGGAGTCCGGTACGGCGCCGGACGGCTCCTGAGTGCCCGAAGTCGCGGTCGGGGTGCTCCCGGGCTTGGTGGTGCTGGGCTTCGCGGTGCCGGACGAGGCGCTGTCGTGCGTGTCCGCGGTCCGCGCGCCGTTCAGATAGTTCATGGCCACGGCGCCGCCACCGCCGATCAGGGTGGTGAGTACGACGGCGAGGGCGATCGTACGACCGCGGCGCCGCCTCCCGGACGCACCCCGGGTGCCGGTGCCGTCGCCCATGACCCCGGGCACCGGCGCGTGAAGCGTCGGCGTCGCCCCGTGCGCGCCCGATCCGTGCGCCACGGACCCGTGCGACGCCGTCTCGTGCGCCCCCGGTCCGTGCGCCCCCGGTCCATGGGGCGCCGTGCCGTGCGCCCCCGTCCCGTAGGGCGCCATCCGCTGCGCGCCCATCCCCATGGTGCCCGTATCCACGTGCTGCTGCGTCGGCACATACGCCTGCGCCGCGCTCGGCCGGCGCCCCTCCGCGGCCTCGGCGAGCATCTGCTCGGCCTCCTCCGCACCGGGCCGTACGGCGGGGTCCTTGTGGAGCAGCGCGGTGATGACGGGGCCGAGCGGACCCGCGTGCTGCGGCGGCGCGGGCTCCTCGTCGACCACGGCCTGCATGGTGGTCAGCGGCGAGGTCCGCCGGAACGGCGACCGCCCCTCCACCGCCGTGTACAGCGTCGCGCCGAGCGCCCACAGGTCGGCGGACGGACCGGGGTCGTGGCCGCGCACCCGCTCGGGTGCCAGATAGTCGACCGAGCCGACGATCTCTCCGGTGCGCGTGATGGTCGTGTCGCCCTCGACCTGCGCGATCCCGAAGTCGGTCAGCAACACCCGTCGGTCGGAGGACAGCAGTACGTTCCCGGGCTTCACGTCACGGTGCAGTACACCCGCGGAGTGCGCGGCGCGCAGGGCGCGCAGCACCCACACCCCGATCCGCGCCGCCTCGGCCGGTTCGATGCGCCCTTGCTCCTTGATCGCGTCGGCCAGCGAGTTGCCCTCGACCAGCTCCATGACGATCCAGGGCCGGTTGTCGTGGTCCAGGACGTCGTGCACGGTGACGACGGCCGAGTGGTTGATCCGGGCGGCGGCCCGCGCCTCGGCGTGGGTGCGCGCCAGCAGCACGGCCCGGTCGCTCTCCGTCACGTACAGCGCGGCCGTCAACTCCTTGACCGCGACGGCGCGGTGCAGCACCTCGTCGTGCGCACGCCACACCCGCCCCATGCCACCACTGCCGATGGATTCGACGAGCCGGTAGCGGCCCGCGAGGAGCAGGCCCTGCATCTGATTCACGTTGCCCCGCAATGGTCTTGACAGGGTCAGACTAAAGAGGGGTCCCCACGCAGGGAACCAGCGGGGTCGTACGGAGACCGCACTGTGACGGTTCTCCCTTCCGGGTACGGGCGGGAACTATTCGGCGTTCAGCGATTCGTCGGTACGGAATTGAGCCAGCGGAGCGGGTAGGAGACGTGGCTACGAGGGGCGGCTGCGAGGGTCGGGTACCGGGGCAAATTCGCCGGCCGAGTACCGGACTTGCTCAGCCGGTGACCTGGTACGTCGCCGACGCCTGCTCGTACAGCCTCGTGACCTCGTCCCGTTCGGCCTCCGGGCCACGCACCTGCACCACGTGGTAGTGCCCGCCGACGACGATCACGAGATTGCGGACGTACAGTGACTGCCCGGCGGAGTTCTGCCAGGTGAACTGGCCCTCGGCCATGGTCCGTCCGCCCACGTCGATCCGCCGCATCCCGCTGGACGTGGCCCAGGTCGAGTCGCGGAACGGCTGCAGCTCGCTCTCGGTCTCCCGCTGGTACGTCAGCGGATCGCTGCCGTACTTGACGGTGCTGTCCCGTCCGGGTACGACGATGAGCTCGAAGTCGCCATGGGAGTAGACGACCTGGCCGCGCCCGTTCTTGGGCGTGCGGTTCCAGCCGTTGGCCACGGCGATCTGGAAGCCCTCGGAGTCCTTGCGAAGGGTGAAGCCCTGGGCGACCGTGGGGTCGTTGGACTGCGAGGTCGTCGAACCGGCGCCGCCCGAAGGGGTCGTGTCCGTGCCGGGAGAGGTCTGGTCGGGGCGCGGCCGGCTGCTGGCGCTGCCGTCGGCCCCCGTGCCCGCGGTGTTCCCGGGTGCCGGGCTCACCTGCCCCGCGGAGCCCGTCCGTTCGCCGTTCGCGTCGCTGTTCGCGTCGGTCTTCTTCGGCATGAAGACCATCGCGTACGCGACCGCCGCGACCAGCAGGAGCAGGACCAGCAGAAGCAGGTTCCGGCCCAGCTTGCGGGGCTTGGCCGAGTCCGTCGACCTGGCCGGCCTCGCCTGCCGGTCGGGCCGGTCGTGTTTGGCGCGCTTGTGGCGGGCGTGCGCGCTGTTCGCGGGCAGTCCGGCCCGGCGTCTGCGGACGAGCTCGCCCCTGCGCCGTACGATCGGCAGCCGGCTGGGGTCGACGGGCGGCGCGGCGACTACGTGCGCACCCGCCTCCGGCTCCGGCGCGGACCGTACGAGCGAGCGCAGCCAGCCGCTCAGCTCCTCGAAGTCCAACCGCTCTGTGGGGTCCTGACGCAGCAGCGACTCCACGACGGGCCGCAGCGGCCCGCACTCCTCGGCGAACGCGGGCGGCTCCGCGCACACCAGCTGTACCAGCTCCGCGGTGTTGTCCTCCGGGTAGGGCGCGTGCCCCTGCACGGCCCGGAAGAGCAGCGCGCCCAGCGCCCACAGATCCGTCTGAGGGCCGATCGGCGCCGCCAGCTGCCAGTTCTCGTGCACCGGCCCCGCCTGCTCGGGCGCCCATCGCTCGGTCACCGGACCGACGACGGCCATCCGCACCTGCCGGGCCCGCTCCGCGGCGAGCGCGGTGGCGGGACCACGCCGCGGGGGCGCACCGGCGACCAGCTCGTCCCAACGGCCGTTGGGGGTCGGGGCGGGGGTGGACTGCTGTCCGGGCACGAGGGCGGGGGTGCCGTGGTTCTGGAGGCCCTGGGTGCCGTGGGGGACCGGGGTGCCACGGTGGCCGCCGCCGTGTCCGGCCGCGGGGCCGGGGAGCGCCGGGCGCCCCTGACCGCCGTCACCGCCGGGGCCGGGGCCTAGACCGGGACCATCGAATCCGGGGCCGTCGACGCCAGGGCCGGTGCCGGTACCACTGCCGGTTCCGGGGCGGGGCTGCGTGCCGGGCCACGCGCCGGGGCGCCCGACACCGACACCGTACGGGTCTGCGATCTGTCCGGGGGGCGGGGTCTGGGGCCGCTGCTCCGCACCCGGCCCGGAGTCCTGGGCCCCCGGCGCGGAGCCGTCGGCCGGTGGGGCGGGACGGGGCGCGGACAGTGCCGCCGGGCCACCCCGCTGCTGTTCGTGCACGCGGGCCGCGGCCCGCGCTCCGGCCCGGTACGCGGCGATGGCCCCGGCCCTGGCTGCCCGGGCGTCGCCTCCGGCCTCCAGCGCCCTGCGCGCCAGGGCCGCCCCGCCGTCGGCGGACGGCTCTCCTACGGGAGTGGCGTTCTCGGCCCGCGCCTCGATCGCGGCCCGCCGCGCGGCCTCGGCATCGGCCCCCTGCGCACTGGCGACCACCGCGCCGAACGAGGCTCCGGAACCCGTGCCGGACACACCACCGGCTCCCACGCCGGGCGGACCTCCGGCCACTCCACCGGGCGCGGCGCCGGACGTACGAGCCGCACCACGCGGGACGCCGACAACCGGGCCGGTACCCGTACCCGCTCGGGAATCCGCACCGGCACCCGCGTGGGGTGAGCCGGCGCCCGCGCCCGTCTCACCCCCGGGACCCTCGAAGTCCCGTACCGGCACCGGGTCGTACCCGCTCAGGGCCTCCTCCGCGGCGCCGGCCGCCAGGCCGGTCAGCATCACACGGCCGTCGTCGCAGACGAGCACCGTGCGCACGGTGATGTTCCGGTGCACCCATCCGTGTGCGTGCAGCACCCGCAGCGCGGTCAGGACATCCGCGGCGACCTCGGCCGCCCGATAGGGGCTCAGCGGCTTCTCGGCGAGCAGCGCGGCCAGCGGCCGCGCGGGCACCAACTCACTCACTATCCACAACGACCCGCCTTCGGCGAACACGTCGAAGACCTGGTCCAGCCGGGGGTGGTCGGGAATCTGCGCGGCGGCCTGCGCCGCCTCGATCGCCCGCCGTACCGCGGGTTCGGTGGGCCTGCGTGTGGTCCGTGCGGAGGCGCGCCGCGCCCCGCCGTCCCGCGCGACGAACCCCTCGGGGAGCCCGTCCGCGTCGAGCATCTCCGCCTCGACGACCTCCGGCAACGGCACCTGCCGGACGAGGACTTCCTGCCCACTGTAGGTGTCGAAGGCCCGGCTCTCGGCGAGTTCGTACTCGTCGGAGGGCGGCAGCGGCAGGCGGTAGCGGTCGGCGAGTACCCGTCCCGCATAGTCGTCCACGATGCCTCCCCCGGCCGCCCGGTGGTCAATTCCGTTCGCTTCGCGGCCCGTTACGGCTTCGTACGGTCCGCAACCACTCACGATACGTGCCGGAGGCAACCCGCAAAGTCGGGATGCGAGATGTCATCGCCCCGTGACCGACCCCTACAACAGACACCCCGGGCGAACCGGCCCGAACCTCACGACATGGGCACGCGCCTCATGCGATGGGTTCGGGCCCATGCCTCACGACTTCGGCTGGAACGTCGCCGTCAGCGTCTGCCAAGTGTCCTTGCGCAGCTGGCTGTCCCAGTCGGAGGCCTTCGCCGTGTACATCAGCCCGTACCCGAGGTGATCGTTCACGACGAACCCGCGGTCGATCGACCGGTACTTCGTGCCACCGTCCTGGTAGGTGAACTCCCAGTCGGCCGTGTTCCAACCGCGGTAGTTCACCTTCTCTATGTGCACCCGCTTGTACTGCGGGCGCACCATGGACCGCTCCTGGTTGGTCCAGTCCGCCACGGGGTCGCTCTTGGGCGTGGTCGTCCAGCCGACGAGGAGCTTCTGCCCGTCGGGACCGGTGAACCGGGCTCCCGCGGAGTCCGTCGACTGGTACTTCCACCCCTCGGGCAGCCCGATCTTGAACCCCTGGCCGGCCTTGTACGTCGTCACGTCGGTGGAGCCCGAGGAGCCCGGCTCCTTGCCGTCGCCGCTGGTCCCGTCCGTCCCGCTCGTCCCGCTCGTCCCGTTCGTGGCGGCGGCGTCGCCGGACGCGTCGGTGTCCGGCGTGCTGCCCGAACTCCCGTCCGTCGCCGACCCCGTGCCACCGTCCTTCTTGTCGCCGCTGTCGGTGTGAGAGCCGCTGGTCGCGCCCTTGCCGCCGCTACCCGCGGTCACCCCGCTGGACGCGGCGGCCTTGGTGTCGCTGCCCTTGCCGCTCTTCGAGCCGCTGTCGTCACCGCCACCGATAGTCAGCGCCAGCACGGTCCCGATCACGGCGAGCGCAACGACCACCGCGATGATCACCAGGGTCCGCCGCGGCACCACATCGGTGAGCGGCGCCCGCGGCACGGGCCGCGGCGGCCGCTCGGGCGCCACGGGCCACCCGGAGGCAGGCTTGGCCGTACTGGTGGTGGAACCCGCGGAACCTGTGGAGCCCGCGCCACCCGAACCCGCAGAGCCGAGGGCCCCCCTCGAGCCGACGGAGCCGGAGCCCGAACCCGCTGCCGCGCCGTCACGCACGCCCGGCTTCGGGGAACCCCCGGCCGCCTTGGCACCCTGACCGGGCGCGACCGCCCCGGACTTCCCCGGGGCCGCGGCGGGCTTTGACACGTCCACGCGCGGCGGAGCCGGGGGAGCCGCCGGATCCTCCGGAGCGACCGGAGCCGCCCCCGCCACTCCCACCGAACCGGAAGCCCCGGTACCGCCAGCGCTTCCCGCACCGCCCGTCCCGCCCGCGGTACCGGGCTTCGCACGGGCCGTCGCCGCCGCGGTGGCCGCCGCCGTGGCCGCACCCGCGGCCGAGGCAACCTTCCGCACCGAACGCAGCGCCCCGCGCAACCGCTCCCCGGCCTCTTCGCCCCGCTTGGCCCCGGAACCGCCCGAGCCGCCCGCACTCTGCTTGCCCGCGCCCTCGTCCGGCACCGGCGGCAGCGTCACGACCTTCGTCGCATCCGCTGGCTCCGGCACGGTCTCCTTGGGCTCGGGGGCGCAGACCACCTCGCTGAGCATCGCCCGGGCGCGCTCGTTGTCGAGCCGCTGCTCGGGGTCCTTCGCGAGCAGCCCGTAAATCACGCTCTCCAGCGGGCCCGCGTTCTTCGGCTGCTCCACCGGCTCGGTCATCACCGCGGTGAGCGTCGCGATCGCGGAACCCTTGTCGTAGGGCGGCACACCCTCGACCGACGCGTACAGCAGCCCGCCCAGCGACCAGAGGTCGGCCGCGGGGCCGGGCTTGTGCCCGCGCGCCCGCTCCGGCGAGATGTACGAGGGCGCGCCCACGAGCATGCCCGTCGAGGTGATGGACGGGTCGCCCTCGACCTGCGCGATACCGAAGTCGGTCAGCACGACCCGGCCGTCGGTGGAGATCAGCACGTTCGACGGCTTCACATCGCGGTGCAGGATGCCCTCGCGGTGCGCGGAACGCAGCACGTCGAGTATCGCGATCCCGACCTCGGCGGCGCGCTTCGGCGTGAGCACGCCGTCCTCGCGGATGACCTCGGCGAGGGACTTGCCCTCGACGAGCTCCATCACGATCCACGGCCGGTTGTCCTCGTCGACCACGTCGAAGACCGTCACCGCGCCGTTGTTGCGAATCCGCGCGATCGCCTTGGCCTCACGCAGGGTGCGTGTGATCAGCCGCCGCTTCTCGTCCTCGTCGATGCTCGACGGGAACCGCAGCTCCTTGACGGCGACCGTGCGGCCCAGCGTTTCGTCCTGGGCCCGCCACACCGTGCCCATGCCGCCGCGGCCGAGAACATCTCCCAGCCGGTACCGCCCGGCGAGGAGACGTTCGCTCTTGTCCTGACGGGATGCTCCCGCCCGCTCCGCCTCCGACATGCGTCCCCTCATGCAACCCGCCCTGACAGAGCCTTCATTGTCCCTCACCCGACAAGCGCTCAGCGCCCAGGGGGCCCTTCGGCCGACAACCACTCGGCAACCGGCACGCCCCTCACCTGCGAACCCCCCTCTCGTGCGCACAGGTCCGTCCCCCATGATGTGCCGCAACAAGGAAGGAATGCCGATGCCTGCGCGCCGGACACCTCGGACACTCCTGGTCATACCCGTGTCCCTGGCCGTCCTGGTCATGGCCCCGATCGGTCTGCTGCGCCTGCTGCCGACCGCCGCTCCTTCCCCCTCCGCCATGTCCCCCGCCCAACACGCGCTCCGGTCCGCGGCCCCGACGGGCTCACGCTCCCCCATCGCCCCGGCAACGGACGCCACCCGTGCCTTCCGCCGTCTGCTCCCCCTCCTCGTCACCCGCGGCAAGGTTCCCGCCGCCGCCCTGCTCGCCAGTGACGCCTCCGGCTCACGCTTCGCACGCGCCGGTGACGGCATCGCCCGCGGCGACCACTTCCGCGCGGGCAGCATCACCAAGACGTTCATCGCGACCGTGGTGCTGCAGCTCTCCGCCGAGCACCGGCTGTCCCTGTCCGACTCTCTGGACGCTCACCTCCCGGGGCTGGTGCGCGGCGCGGGCAACGACGGCCGACGTCTGACACTCCGCTCCCTGCTCACCCACACCAGCGGTCTGTACGACTTCACCGACGACACCAAGGGCGCCGTCCCCCTCACCCCGCTCCGGGCCGTCCGCATCGCACTCGCCCACCCCCCGACCGCCCGCGGCCACTTCGCCTACTCGAACACCAACTTCATCCTGCTCGGCATGGTCATCCGCCAGGTCACCGGCCACTCGTACGCCACCGAGGCCGAGCGCCGCATCATCAACCCCCTTCGTCTGACGGGCACCTCCTTCCCCGGCGCCCGCACCTCGCTGCCCTCCCCGCACGGCCGCGCCTACTCCGCCGACGGCTCCGACGTGACCGCGCTCGACCCGCGCGTGGCCGGCGCGGCGGGTGAGCTGGTCACCACGCTCGCCGACCTGAACCGCTTCTACGCGGCCCTGCTCGCGGGCGACCTGCTCCCGCCCCGCCAACTGCGCGAGATGCTCGACACCCGCACCGCACACGGCCAGTACGGCATGGGGCTGTATCCGGTGAAACTGTCGTGCGGCACCACGGTGTGGGGGCACGACGGCCACATCTCCGGCAGCTACGTGCGCACCGCGGCCACCGTCGACGGGCGTCGTGTCCTCACCCTCCGGGTGAACACGGACGGGATCCAGGACCCCGATCTCGAACCCGCCCTGCTCGCCGCCGAGTTCTGCCCCCGCACCCAGTAGAACGGACGGGTTTCGAGCAACGATCCCAGCCCACTACACCCGTTCGAGTGGCATTCACGGGACCGGGCAGGCCCCGCCGACAGCGGAAGCCGGCCGGCACCCGCCCGACGCCCGATGAGCGCGGCACACGGCCCCAGATCAGCGCGGCACGATGTCCGGCGCCCCCAGCCGCGCCGCGTCCGCCGTCAGATCGTCGGGCTGACGCTGCGACTCCCGCTCCGCCTTCACCCGCTTCTCGTAGTGCTCGACCTCGCGCTCGATCTGGTCCTTGTCCCAGCCGAGGACCGGCGCCATCAGCTCGGCGGCCTCGCGGGCACTGCGCGTACCCCGGTCGAAGGTCTCGATGGAGATGCGGGTGCGCCGGGTGAGCACGTCGTCCAGGTGCCGGGCGCCCTCGTGCGAGGCGGCGTAGACGACCTCGGCCTTGAGGTAGTCCTCAGCGGCCGGAAGGGGTTCGCCCAGCGCGGGGTCGGCGGCGATGAGCTCGAGGATCTCCTCGGCCAGCACACCGAACCGATTCAGCAGGTGCTCCACACGGACCACATGGAGCCCGGTGCGCTGCGCGATCCGCGCCCGCGCGTTCCACAGCGCCCGGTATCCGTCGGCCCCGAGCAGGGGGATGTCCTCGGTGACGCATTCAGCGACCCGCTGGTCGAGGCCGTGCACCGCCTCGTCGACCGCGTCCTTGGCCATCACCCGGTAGGTCGTGTACTTGCCGCCCGCCACGACCACCAGTCCCGGCACCGGGTGGGCCACGGTGTGCTCGCGCGAGAGCTTGCTGGTGGCGTCCGACTCGCCCGCGAGCAGCGGACGCAGTCCCGCGTACACGCCCTCCACGTCGTCACGGGTCAGGGGCACCGAGAGCACCGAGTTCACATGCTCCAGCAGATAGTCGATGTCAGCGCTGGATGCCGCGGGATGGGCCTTGTCCAGGTTCCAATCGGTGTCCGTGGTGCCGACGATCCAGTGCCGCCCCCAGGGGATCACGAAGAGGACGGACTTCTCCGTGCGCAGGATCAGACCCGTCGCGGCGTTGATCCGGTCCTTCGGCACGACCAGGTGGATGCCCTTGGAGGCCCGTACGTGGAACTGGCCTCTCTCGCCCACCATGGCCTGGGTGTCGTCGGTCCACACGCCCGTGGCGTTGACGATCTGCCGGGCGCGGATCTCGTACTCCCCGCCGCCCTCGACGTCCTGCACCCTGGCGCCGACCACGCGCTCACCCTCGCGCAGGAAAGCGGTCACGCGGGCGCGGTTGGCGACCTTCGCGCCGTACGCCGCCGCCGTGCGCACCAACGTGGCCACATAGCGGGCGTCGTCCACCTGCGCGTCGTAGTACTGCAACGCGCCGACCAGCGCGTCCTTCTTCAAGGCGGGCGCTATGAGCAGGGCGTGGCGGCGCGTCAGATGGCGGTGGGTGGGCAGTCCGCGTCCATACCCGCTCGTCACCGACATCGCGTCGTACAGCGCGACGCCCGTCCCCGCGTATATCCGCTCCCAGCCCTTGTGCTGGAGCGGGTAGAGGAAGGGCACCGGCTTCACCAGGTGCGGTGCTAGGCGCCCCAGCAGGAGCCCGCGCTCCTTCAGGGCCTCGCGCACGAGGGCGAAGTCGAGCATCTCGAGGTAGCGCAGGCCGCCGTGGATCAGCTTGCTGGACCTGCTGGAGGTGCCCGACGCCCAGTCGCGCGCCTCGACCAGGCCCGTGGACAGGCCGCGCGTCACGGCGTCGAGCGCCGTCCCCGCGCCGACCACACCCGCGCCCACCACCAGCACATCCAGCTCACGCTCGGCCATTCCCGCCAGGGACTCGGCGCGCTCCGCCGGCCCCAGTTTCGCTGTCCTCACCGCTGCCTCCCGCTGTCTGTCGCGTTGGCCGCACCTGTCCGGCGACGCCCGGCTCACGTCCCCCTGTCCCAAAGTCTGACGGCGATGTCCGTCATCGGCCACCACGCGTCCTCAGCCTGTGGACAACACTCCCGGAAACTCGCCCGCCCAATACCGCAAGTCGGTCATATTTACTCCTAGTCTGACATTGCGCTCGTCCGTTCTGTCCACAGGACTTGCGCACCTGTCCCGCTTCGGTTACTGGGAAGGACGGCCCACGCCATGCCCGCAGATCTCGCCGTCATCGGACTCGGACATCTCGGCCTGCCCTTGGCCCAGGCCGCCGTCGCCGCCGGCATCCCCACGCTCGGCTACAAAACCGGGCCGGAAGGCGGCTCACTCACCCCCGCCGAACTGCGCCGGATGCTCTCGGGGGGCTTCCGGCCGACCACCAACCCCGCCGAGCTCGGCCGCGTCCGCACCGCCGTCATCTGTGCCCCGACCCCACCCGGCCCGGACGGCGCCCCCGACCTGGGCCAAGTGGCCTCGGCCGCCCGCACCCTGGCCGAACGGCTGCGCCCGCACACCACCGTGATCCTGGAGTCGCCGGTCCACCCCGGCACCACCGAGGACTTCCTGCGCCCGCTCCTCGAAGAGGGCTCGGGCCTGCGCGCGGGGCGCGACTTCCACCTCGCGTACTCGCCCAGCCGCGTCGATCCCGGCAACCGCGACTTCACCCCCGCCAACACCCCCAAGGTCATCGGCGGCCTCACCCCCGCCTGCACCGAGTCGGCCGCCACCTTCTACGGGCGCCTCACCGACAAGGTCGTACGCGCGCGTGGCCCCCGCGAGGCGGAGACCGTGCAACTCCTGGAAACCAACTACCGGCACGTCAACATCGCCCTGGTCAACGAGATGGCCGTGCTCTGCCACGACCTGAACGTCGACCTGTGGGACGTCATCCGCTGCGCCGAGACCAAGCCGTTCGGATTCCAGGCGTTCCGGCCGGGACCGGGCGTCGGCGGCCACGGCATCGCCCAGGACCTCACGGGCCACTCGGGCCGCACCCTCCGGATGGTCGAACTGGCCCAGCACGTCAACAGCCACATGCCGCAGTACGTCATCCAGCGTGCCGCCACGCTCCTCAACGAGCACGGGAAGTCGGCCCGCGCCGCACGCGTGCTCCTCCTCGGCGTCACCTACAAGCCCGACCTCGCCGACCAACAGAACTCGCCCGCCCGCGAGATCGCCCTGCGTCTGATGGAGCTCGGCGCGACCGTCAGCTACCACGACCCGCACGTCCCTGCCTGGAACGTGCTCGGCCGTCCCGTCCCGCGCGCGGACTCCCTCTACGAGGCCGCCGCCGACGCCGACCTCACGATCCTGCTCCAGCAGCACCGCACGTACGACCTGCAGGGACTGTCGGTGAAAGCACAACTGCTGCTGGACACCCGGGGCGCCACGCCCACGGGGGCGGCGCACCGGCTGTGAGCGTTCTCCGCGAGATCCCCACGCGGGAATCCCACCATGCCGAAACGGCCCACCGGTTGAACCGGCGGGCCGTTTGAACGAGCATTTGAACGAGCAACTGAATTACCTGGCCGAGTGCTCGTAGCGGTAACCGATCGCCTTACGAGCCGTCCCCTTACCCACGTCCTTGCCGGTAATCTTGCTGTACACGCTGAAGGAGTAATCCTCGTAGAGCGGGTACGCCTTCAAGGTCCCGAACTTGCCCCTGGGAACATTCCAGCTGCCCGCCATGCTCTTCGTACGCGATTTCGTGACATCGAAGCCGACGGCCGCGGACACGGGCTCCGCGGACACCGTGATCGTCGCGCTCTTCGTGTTGCTCACGGTTTCGATGGCGGTCAGCGTGAGCGTCATGGGGCCTCGTCCCTGCACTATGGCAATGGAATTCTTGCCCTGCACCAGTCCGTGATACTTGACGCTCTTGATGCCGCAAAAGGCCGGGTTGAACTGGAGCCTCGCGCTCCGGCACGGTGTCTTCGAGGCAGCACTGGCCTCGCCGGTCATTCCCATGGTGCCCGCGAGCACGGCAAGGGTCATGGCTGCAGCGCGTGCGCCACGGGATACGGCAAAGCCGGTCGATCGCAACGGATTTCCCCTCGTTCTGCTACTGGTCAAGCAGCAGGACAAAGACTACCGATGTCAGGGACACAACAGATAAGCGAATCGATGTATCTGATCAACATTTGAGCTTGTCTCAGCATGAAGGCCACTCGGAGGGGGCTCGGACCGGGCGGGAACCGGACCGAGCCCCTCGGCTCAGTCGGCGGCGCTAATACTGCAACCGCATCTGCCGTGACAGGTGCTGGGTTGGCTCGTTGTTCCGACTGTGCGATGAATCGTTGACGGTTGAGCAGGTCGAGTCGTGGTCCGAGGGGATAGCCGGGTTCCATGCCCGGTTCGCCCACCGTTTCGGCAGGTCGGAGCCCCGCGAGCGGGCGTCGGACTACCTGAACGGGTTGCTCGCGCCGCTTGAGAAGAAGAACGGGTGGACGCTGTCGGAGCAGGTCGGGCAGTTGCGCCCCGACGGCGTCCAGCGCCTGCTCAACCACTCCGACTGGGACGAGAACGCGGTCCGCGACGATGTCCGGGACTTCGTCGTGGAGACCATCGGCGCCAAGGACGCGGTGCTGATCGGCGACGACACCGGCTTCCTGAAGAAGGGCACCAAGTCCGCCGGCGTCCAGCGGCAGTACACCGGCACAGCCGGCCGCACGGAGAACAGCCAGATCGGAACATTCCTGGCCTACGCCTCCGCCAGGGGCGGGCGTTGATCGACCGCGAGCTCTACATCCCCGTCTCCTGGACGGATGACCGTGACCGCTGCCGCGCGGCCGGGATCGACGACGAGGTCCCCTTCGCGACCAAGAACGAGCACTTCAAGTGGATGCTGCAACGCGCCATCGACGCGGGTGTCCCGTTCGCGTGGGTCACCGCTGACGAGGCATACGGGCAGGTCAAGCACCTGCGAGTGTGGCTGGAGGAACGTCGGGTCGCGCACGTGCTGGCTACGAAGGTCAACGACACTGTGATCACCACGCACGGGGCGGACACGCGGGTGGACCAGTTGGTCGCCGCGCTGCCCCGCCAGCGGTGGAAACGAATCTCCGGCGGGGCCGGCGCGCACGGTGAGCGGATCTACGACTGGGCGCGTGTCGCGATCCGCCCGTCCTGGGAAAACGGCTTCGGGCACTGGGTGCTGGCCCGACGCAGCGTCAGCGACCCGAGCGAGATCGCCTACTACGTCTGCTACGGCCCGGTCGCCTCCCGACTGAAAGACCTGGTCAAAGTAGCTGCCGCGAGGTGGGCGGTCGAGGAGTGCTTCCAGACCGCGAAGGGAGAGTGCGGTCTGGACCACTACCAGGTGCGGCTCTACCGGGCCTGGTACCGCCACATCACCCTGGCCATGGCCGCCCTTGCCTACCTGACCGCCGTCCGCGCCGCAGAAGCCACAAAGGGGCACTCTCGACGACGAGCAAGACCTCATACCCCTCAGCGTCCCGGAGATCCGCCGGTTGATGGGCCACGTCGTCGTCACGCGCCACTGTCACAGCAACGAGCACCATCTGCACTGGTCACGCTTCCGACGACGCAGCCAAGCCCGAGCCCGCCGCTCCCACTATAAACGCCGAGGCCACATTCTCCAGATGCGGTTGCAGTACTAACGCTTGTGCTGGGAGTCCGCGACCGTCACCTCGACGCGCTGGAACTCCTTGAGCTCGCTGTAGCCGGTGGTGGCCATGGCGCGGCGGAGGGCGCCGAAGATGTTCATGGAACCGTCGGGGATGTGCGAAGGCCCGGTGAGGATCTCCTCGATGGTGCCGACGGTGCCGAGGTCGACCTTCTTGCCGCGCGGCAGCTCCTCGTTGACCGCCTCCATGCCCCAGTGATGGCCCTTGCCGGGCGCGTCGGTGGCGCGGGCCAGCGGAGAGCCCATCATCACCGAGTCGGCGCCGCACGCGATCGCCTTGGGGAGGTCGCCGGACCAGCCGACACCGCCGTCCGCGATCACGTGCACATAGCGGCCGCCGGACTCGTCCATGTAGTCGCGGCGGGCCGCGGCCACGTCGGCGACGGCGGTCGCCATCGGGACCTGGATGCCCAGCACGTTGCGCGTGGTGTGCGCGGCGCCGCCGCCGAAGCCGACCAGGACACCGGCCGCGCCCGTGCGCATCAAGTGCAGCGCCGCCGTGTACGTGGCGCAGCCGCCGACGATCACCGGGACGTCGAGCTCGTAGATGAACTGCTTCAGGTTCAGCGGCTCGGCGGCACCGGAGACGTGCTCCGCCGAGACCGTCGTACCGCGGATGACGAAGATGTCCACGCCCGCGTCGACGACGGCCTTGGAGAACTGGGCCGTGCGCTGCGGCGACAGGGCGGCCGCGGTGACGACGCCGGAGTCGCGCACCTCCTTGATGCGCTGCCCGATCAGCTCCTCCTTGATGGGAGCGGCGTAGATCTCCTGGAGGCGGCGGGTCGCGGTGTCCGCGTCCAGCTCGGCGATCTCGTCGAGCAGCGGCTGCGGGTCCTCGTACCGCGTCCACAGTCCTTCGAGGTTCAGTACGCCCAGGCCGCCCAGCTCGCCGATGCGGATCGCGGTGGCCGGGGAGACGACCGAGTCCATCGGGGCGGCCAGGAACGGCAGCTCGAAGCGGTAGGCGTCGATCTGCCAGGCGATCGAGACCTCCTTCGGGTCCCGCGTACGGCGGCTCGGGACGACGGCGATGTCGTCGAAGGCGTACGCCCGGCGGCCGCGCTTGCCGCGCCCGATCTCGATCTCAGTCACGTGTGTGGCCTTTCCCTCTTCGTTTCTGCGCCTCCCAGTATCCCCGACACCTACGACAAGGGCGGCCCCGGAACCTCCGGGACCGCCCTCATGTACCTGTACGGCTAGTCGTTACGGCTGTAGTTCGGCGCCTCGACCGTCATCTGGATGTCGTGCGGGTGGCTCTCCTTGAGGCCCGCCGAGGTGATCCGGACGAACCGGCCCTTGGACTCCATCTCGTCGATGGTGGCGGCGCCCACGTACCCCATGGTCTGGCGCAGACCGCCGACGAGCTGGTGCAGCACGTTGGCCAGGGGGCCGCGGTAGGGCACCTGGCCCTCGATGCCCTCGGGTACGAGCTTGTCGTCGGAGGCCACGTCCGCCTGGAAGTAGCGGTCCTTCGAGTACGACCTGCCCTGGCCCCGGGACTGCATGGCGCCGAGGGAGCCCATGCCGCGGTACGACTTGAACTGCTTGCCGTTGATGAAGAGCAGCTCGCCGGGCGACTCCTCACAGCCCGCCAGGAGGCTGCCGAGCATCACCGTGTCGGCACCGGCGGCCAGCGCCTTGCCGATGTCTCCGGAGTACTGCAGACCACCGTCGCCGATCACCGGGACACCCGCGGCACGGGCCGCGAGGGCCGCTTCGTAGATGGCGGTGACCTGCGGGACGCCGATGCCGGCGACCACACGGGTCGTACAGATCGAGCCGGGGCCCACGCCCACCTTGACTCCGTCGACGCCGGCGTCGATCAGGGCCTGGGCACCGTCACGGGTGGCGACGTTGCCGCCGATCACGTCGACGTGCACGCTCGACTTGATCTTCGCCATCCAGTTGAGCGCGTTGTTGTTGTGCCCGTGCGAGGTGTCGACGATCAGGAAGTCCACCCCGGCCTCGGCCAGCGCCTGAGCACGCTCCAGTGCCTCGGGGCTGGCGCCGACGGCGGCACCCACCAGCAGGCGGCCCTCGGCGTCCTTCGCGGCGTTCGGGTACTTCTCGGCCTTCACGAAGTCCTTGACCGTGATGAGGCCCTTGAGAACGCCCGCGTCGTCGACCAGCGGAAGCTTCTCGATCTTGTGGCGGCGCAGCAGCTCCATGGCGTCGGTGCCGGAGATGCCGACCTTGCCGGTGACCAGGGGCATCGGCGTCATGACCTCGCGCACCTGGCGCGACCGGTCGGTCTCGAAGGCCATGTCGCGGTTGGTGACGATGCCGAGCAGCTTGCCGCTGCCGTCAGTGACGGGGACACCGCTGATGCGGAACTTCGCACACAGCGCGTCGGCCTCGTTCAGCGTCGCGTCCGGGTGCACCGTGATCGGGTCGGTGACCATGCCGGACTCGGAGCGCTTCACGAGGTCGACCTGGTTGACCTGGTCCTCGATGGAGAGGTTGCGGTGCAGTACGCCGACGCCTCCCTGCCGGGCCATGGCGATCGCCATGCGCGACTCGGTCACCTTGTCCATCGCCGCGGAGAGCAGCGGGATGTTCACACGTACGTTGCGGGAGATACGGGACGAGGTGTCGACCGCGTTGGGCAGCACCTCGGAGGCGCCCGGCAGCAGCAGCACGTCGTCGTAGGTCAGCCCGAGTGTCGCGAATTTGGCGGGCACTCCGTCGACGTTGGCAGTCATGACACCTTCCCCAAATGGCCTTGATCGGTGCGGATGTCCATGCTAACGGGAAGCAAGGCTCTCTCATTCCATGGTTCGGATCGCCCTCGGGCTTCGTAGGTTCGTACGAGCCGGGTGGCGACGCCGTTCAGTTGTGGGCCGGGGCCCGGTCCCTGGGGGCCTTTTCAGGGGCGGCGAGGGAATCCATGGTGTCCGTTCTCACCCTTACGGAAAGGGTCTCACCTCCACGGCGAGGGACAGTCATCGCGGCCCGGCAAGGACCGCGGACCCCGTCCGTCGGACGAAAGCCCTCACCCGAACCGGCCCGCCGTCCCCGAAACCCTCACCGGAACCGGCCCGCGGTCGGGCCGCATCCCTCATGCGAGGCACCCCGCGCTCCGGGCCGAGCCCCCGATGCGAGGCAACCCGCCCTCCGGGCCGAGCCCTCGATGCGGGGCGCCCGAGCCCCGGGCGAAGCCATGGACCGGGAGAACCCGGCGCCCGGACGAAGCCCTGGACCGGCGATCCCGGCGCCCGTACGAACGAAGACTTGGACCCGAGGGATCCCAGCGCCCGGACGAAGCCCGGGCCTGGGGGGATTCCGGCGTCCGAACGAAGCTCTGGACTCGGGGTTCCCGGCGCCCGGACAAGACCCTGGCCCCTGAGACCCAACACCCGAACGAAACCCCGGCCGGGGAAATCCCGGCGCCCGGGGCAAGCTCTCCGCCCGCGGGAGCCGTTCCTTGGCGACGCCGCCGCCCGGAGAGACCCGGTAACGGCCCTCGAAGCCCCGATCGCCGGCCCGACCACCGCCCCGTCGACCAGCCCGTCTACTGCTCCGCCAGTGCCCGCAACCGGCTCAGTGCGCGGTGCTGGGCCACCCGTACGGCGCCTGGTGACATTCCCAACATCTGGCCCGTCTCCTCGGCCGTGAGGCCCACCGCGATGCGGAGCAGAAGCAGCTCGCGCTGGTTCTCGGGGAGGTTGGCCAGGAGTTTCTTGGCCCACTCGGCGTCGCTGCTGAGGAGGGCGCGCTCCTCCGGGCCGAGGGAGTCGTCGGGGCGCTCGGGCATCTCGTCCGAGGGAACCGCCGTCGAACCGGGGTGGCGCATCGCGGCTCGCTGCAGGTCAGCGACCTTGTGCGCGGCGATGGCGAAGACGAACGCCTCGAAGGGGCGCCCGGTGTCCTTGTAGCGCGGCAGTGCGAGGAGCACCGCTACGCAGACCTCCTGGGCCAGGTCCTCGACGAAGTGCCGCGCATCGCCCGGAAGTCGGGAGAGGCGGGTGCGGCAGTAGCGCAACGCCAAGGGATGTACACGGGCGAGCAGGTCGTGCGTGGCCTGCTCGTCGCCGTCGACCGCGCGATGGACGAGCGCACCGATCACCGTCGTCTCGTCGTCGCGCATCGGTCCATGGTGCCTTGGCGTCGTCTTGTCCGTGGCACCGCGTCCATAGTTGTGCACCGAAGCGTTATGAGCAGGTGCGCCGGAACTCATCTCCGTCGCCCTCCCCTTCCGCTCGACCGACTCGTCCCCGAGGAACTCCACACCTCAAGCATGCGGCATCCGCGGCGAAACGAGCAGCGGGCACTCGGCGGGCCCTGTTGTCGGCCCCGCCCACCATGAGGTAGGCGGGGTGCGTCGTACCCCCGCGACGGCTCACCTAACGAACCAGACCCCACCGGAAACCGAGCGCCACGGCGTGCGCGCGGTCCGAGGCGCCGAGCTTCTTGAAGAGCCGCCGGGCGTGCGTCTTCACGGTGTCCTCGGAGAGGAACAGCTCGCGGCCGATCTCGGCGTTGGAGCGGCCGTGACTCATGCCTTCCAGCACCTGGATCTCACGCGCCGTGAGCGTCGGCGCCGCGCCCATCTCGGCCGACCGCAGTCTGCGCGGGGCGAGCCGCCAGGTGGGGTCGGCGAGCGCCTGGGTCACGGTCGCACGCAGCTCCGCGCGGGAGGCGTCCTTGTGCAGATAGCCGCGGGCCCCGGCGGCGACGGCGAGTGCCACTCCGTCCAGGTCCTCGGCCACGGTGAGCATGATGATGCGCGCACCGGGGTCGGCGGACAACAGCCGCCGAACGGTCTCGACGCCACCCAGTCCGGGCATGCGTACGTCCATCAGAATCAGGTCCGAGCGGTCGGCACCCCAGCGGCGGAGGACTTCCTCGCCGTTGGCTGCCGTCGTCACGCGCTCGACGCCGGGCACGGTCGCCACCGCGCGGCGGAGCGCCTCTCGGGCAAGCGGGGAGTCGTCGCAGACGAGGACGGATGTCATGGCCGCCCTCCGCAGCTGATGCGCGTCACCTTGAGCCTCCAGGCTGGTACGAATCGTCATCTGTGCGGTCGACACTCGCCGACGGAACTGCCGTCTGCCCGAGCGCTTGTTCCTTCAACCGCCTCCGCCCTCTCAACGATGGTCACTCGAAAGAGTTACGGGGCAGTCGGTCATCTTCGGCACTCTACGTGAGGGCGTGGACACGGCGCAGACATGCACAACGGACCCTCAACGTTTCACCACAACCTATGCCCCATTCAGCCTGTTTTCTTCCCATTTGCTGGTGTCTGCGGCTAGATTCGCAATGAGTCATATTTTCATCTCCTTAGATCGTAGATGTACGGTCGGTGGGCACAGAGCAGCCCAGAACGGCGACAAGGGGACATGTAATGGCAGATTTCTCCCGCCTTCCCGGTCCGAACGCGGACCTATGGGACTGGCAGCTCCTCGCGGCCTGCCGCGGGGTCGACAGCTCGCTCTTCTTCCACCCGGAGGGCGAGCGCGGTGCGGCACGGAGCGCTCGCGAGAACTCGGCCAAAGAGGTCTGCATGAGATGCCCGGTACGCGCCCAGTGCGCGGCACACGCCCTGGCGGTGCGCGAACCGTACGGCGTGTGGGGCGGCCTGACCGAGGACGAGCGCGAGGAACTCATGGGGCGGGCGCGCAACCGGCTGGTGGCGGCGTCGACCACCGGGAGCGGCGATCCCGCTTCGAACAACTGAAGGAACGTTTCTTCAGTCGAGTCTGCAGCCGGGCACGCGCATGCGTGCCCCTACTTTTTCCAGCTCGGCCGACTTTTCCCAGCTCAGCCGGCTCTTGCAGCTCCGCCGGCCCTTCCCGGCGTCAGCGGGCCGCCGCCCGCGCCAGCTGGTCCAGCGTCGCCGCCACCGCCGGCACCTGCGCCAGGTCCGGCAGCGTGAGCGCGACGATCTCCCGCCGCACCGGCGGCTCCACCGTCACGGTGCGTGCACCCTTGGGGCGTACGGACTCGATCGCGAGCTCCGGCAGGACCGCGACCCCGAGGCCCGCGCCGACCAGCCCGACCACGGCCGGGTAGTCGTCGGTGGCGAAGTCGATGCGGGGCACGAAGCCCGCGGCGCGGCAGACCTCGACCAGTTGTCCGCGGCAGCGCGGACAACCCGCGATCCACGGCTCCCCGGCGAGTTCGGCGATCGCGACCGACCCGGCCCGCGCGAGCCGGTGCCTCTCGGGGACCAGCCCGACGAGTCGGTCCCGCAGCAGGGGCCGTACGACCAGGTCGTCCCACTCCTCGGCACCCGCGGCGCCCTCGTAGCGGAACGCGAGGGCGATGTCGCAGTCGCCGGCCCGGAGCTTCTCGACGGACTCGGGCGGCTCGGCCTCCTCCAGGGAGACCCGGGTGCCGGGATGCGCGGCGCGCAGGGCGGCGAGGGCCGTGGGGACGAGCGTGGAACTGCCACTGGGGAAGGAGACGAGCCGCACCCGGCCCGCGCGCAGGCCCGCGATCGCGGCGACCTCCTCCTCGGCGGCGGTCAGGCCCGCGATGATGCCCGCCGCGTGCCGGACCAGCGCCTCACCCGCCTGGGTGAGGCGCATCTCGCGGCCCGTGCGGACGAGGAGTGGGGTGCCGACGGACGATTCGAGCGCCTTCATCTGCTGGCTGACGGCGGGCTGGGTGCAGCCCAGTTCACGTCCCGCCGCCGAGAAGGAGCCGGTGGCGGCGACGGCGCGCAGGACACGGAGATGACGGGCCTCGATCACCCTTCGAGCATAAGTGATCCTTGGGTACGGCCGCGAATATTGCGTCGCCGCTTTGGACCTCATCACCTAGCGTGCTGTCATGAAGCTTCTGTCTCTCAACGTCGGCCGCCCGCGGGCCGTCCCGTACACGGACCATCCCAGGGGTGTGACCGGCATCGACAAGCAGCCGGTGGACGGGCCTGTGCGGGTTGCGGCGCCCGGACCCAAAGGGGTCGGAGCGAGCGGCCTCGCCGGGGACGCGGTGTGCGACCTGCGCCATCACGGCGGGAACGACCAGGCGGTGTACGCGGTCGCCCGCGAGGACCTCGACGACTGGGGACGCGAGCTCGGCCGGCCACTGGCGAGCGGCTCGTTCGGTGAGAACCTGACGACCGAGGGGCTCGACGTGTCCGGCGCGCGGATCGGCGAGCACTGGCGCGTCGGCTCCGAGGTGGTCCTCGAAGTCACCTGCGGACGCGTTCCCTGCCGTACGTTCCAGGGGCACCTCGGCGAGCAGCGCTGGGTGAAGCGGTTCACCCAGAAGGGCGCGCCCGGTGCCTATCTACGGGTGATCGAGCCCGGCGAGATCCGGGCGGGCGACCCGATCGAGATCGTGCACCGGCCCGACCACGAGGTGACGGTCGCCCTCGCCTTCCGCGCCGAGACGACCGAACGGACGCTGCTGCCCTGGGTGTTGGCCGCGAGCGACGCACTGCACCCGGAGTTGCTGGAGATGGCGGAGAAATACGTGGCGCGGCAGGGCGGTTAGCGGCCGGTTCGACCCTGGGGTGGACCGGCCCGCTGGTACGGTGAAGCTTGGATGGCGCGTCGCGAGAACCAAGCACGTGGCGTCCCCTTGCTCCTGTTTTGTATCCGGGCTGGTTTCAACCCGGCTGGTGTTGATCGCAGAAGACCTGTTGAGCCGCTGGCCCACAGGCAGCGTGAGCCAGGAATCTCCTCTCTTCAGGGAGGAGAGGATTCAATAGCCTTGGGTCATGACAACGGCTCTGATTACGGGATCGACCGCGGGTATCGGCGCCGCCTTCGCACGGCGGCTGGCGGCTGACGGGCACAACCTCGTGCTGGTGGCGCGCGACACCAAGCGGCTGGGCGAGCAGGCGACCGAACTGCACGACCGGCACGGCATCGAGGCGGAGGTGCTGACCGCCGACCTGGCGACGGACGAGGGCATCGAGGCGGTGGCCGCCCGTCTCTCCGACCGCAAGAACCCGGTCGACCTGCTGATCAACAATGCGGGCTTCGGCAACAAGGGCCGCTATCTCGAGGTGTCGATGGCCGACGAGCTGACCATGCTCAAGGTGCACTGCGAGGCCGTTCTGCGGTTGACGTCGGCGGCGACCGAGGCCATGCGGGAGCGTGGCCGGGGCGGGGTCGTCAACGTCGCGTCGGTGGCCGCGTTCGTGCCGCGGGGCACGTACGGGGCGTCCAAGGCGTGGGTCGTGCAGTTCACGCAGGGCGCGGCGCGGGATCTGGCGGGCAGCGGCGTGCGGCTGATGGCGCTGGCCCCCGGTTTCGTCCGCACCGAGTTCCACCAGCGGGCCGGGATGGGCACGGACAACATCCCGAACTGGATGTGGCTGGACGCGGACAAGCTGGTCGCGGCGGCGCTCGCGGACCTGGCCCGCGGCAAGTCGCTCTCCGTCCCCGACCCTCGCTACAAGGCGCTGATGGGCCTGGTGAAGGTGGCACCGCGGGGACTGCTGGGCGGGATCACGTCGAAGACGGGCCGGAAGTACGGTCCCCAGTAGGGACCGCCGTGCAGTGGGTGGTGTCGTCCCTCCGGTGGGAAACTGAGGGTGTTCAACCGGACCCAGGGGGCCGGAGGCGACGCCATGACATTCGTACAGCTCATCGACTGCAGGACCAGCCGGTTCGACGAGATGAACCAGCTGATGGACACATGGGTCGAAAGGACCAAGGGCAAGCGGGCCGCGACACACAATGTGATCGGCAAGGACCGCTCCGACGCGAGCCACTTCATAGAGATCGTGGAGTTCCCCTCGTTCGAGGAAGCGATGCGGATCTCGAACCTCCCCGAGACCGACACGGTCTTCCGCGAGATGGTGGCGCTCTGCGACGAGCTGCCGACGTTCACCGACCTGGACGTGGTGCGGGACGAGCAGTTGTACGCGGCCAACATCCGCCGGTTCCTGGAGACGCTCGCCACCCGGGGTGAACTTCCGCCGCTCAACAGTCTGATGGCGGAGAACTACCACGACCACGACCCGGCCAACGAGCAGGACACCATCGGCCTCGACGCGATGCGGCGCGAGATCGAGATGTGGCGCGGCGGGTTCGACTTCACGTTCACCGTCGAGGACCAGCTCACCGAGGGCGACCGGGTCTGCACCCGGTGGACCTGGAACGGCGCCCACAAGGGCGACTTCATGGGGATCCCGGCGACCGGGAATCAGGTCACCATGACCGGGACGACGATCTTCCGCTGCCAGGAGGACGGGAAGATCGTCGAGGGCTGGAGGCAGTACGACCGGCTGGGGCTGATGAGTCAGCTCGGGGCGCTGGACGCGCTGGAGCAATAGTGCGGTGGTCGGTGGTCAGTAGGCGGTAAGTCAGTGGGCGGCAGTCCGTAGTCGGTAGTGCCGAGTACGGGAGAAGCCCCCGTTCCATGCGGAACGGGGGCTTCTTCGGGAGTACGAGACTCAGTGGGAGTGCCCGTGGCCGTGGCCGTGACCGGCGTCGGCCTCCTCCTCGGCCGGCTTCTCGACGACCAGGGTCTCGGTCGTGAGGAGCAGGGAGGCGATGGAGGCGGCGTTCTCCAGGGCGGAGCGGGTGACCTTGACCGGGTCGATGACACCGGACTTGACCAGGTCGCCGTACTCGCCGGTGGCGGCGTTGAAGCCCTGGCCCTTGTCGAGCTCGGCGACCTTGGAGGTGATGACGTAACCCTCCAGGCCGGCGTTCTCGGCGATCCAGCGCAGCGGCTCGACGGCGGCGCGGCGGACGACCGCGACACCCGTGGCCTCGTCGCCGGTCTTGCCGAGGTTGCCCTCGAGGATCTTGACGGCGTGGACGAGCGCGGAGCCACCACCGGAGACGATGCCTTCCTCGACCGCGGCGCGGGTCGCGGAGATGGCGTCCTCCAGACGGTGCTTCTTCTCCTTGAGCTCGACCTCGGTGGCGGCACCGACCTTGATCACGCACACGCCGCCGGCCAGCTTCGCGAGGCGCTCCTGGAGCTTCTCGCGGTCCCAGTCGGAGTCGGTGTTCTCGATCTCGGCCTTGATCTGGTTGATCCGGCCGGCGACCTCGTCGTGGCTGCCGCCACCGTCGACGACGGTGGTGTCGTCCTTGGTGACGGTGACGCGGCGGGCGGTGCCGAGCACGTCCAGACCGACCTGGTCGAGCTTGAGACCGACCTCCTCGGCGATGACCTGACCACCGGTGAGGGTGGCGATGTCGCCGAGCATGGCCTTGCGGCGGTCACCGAAGCCGGGGGCCTTCACGGCGACGGCGTTGAACGTGCCGCGGATCTTGTTCACGACCAGGGTCGACAGGGCCTCGCCCTCGACGTCCTCGGCGATGATCAGCAGCGGCTTGGAGGCGTTGGACTGGATGACCTTCTCCAGCAGCGGCAGCAGGTCCTGGATGGAGCTGATCTTGCCCTGGTGGATGAGGATGTACGGGTCGTCGAGGACGGCCTCCATACGCTCCTGGTCGGACACCATGTACGGCGACAGGTAGCCCTTGTCGAAGGCCATGCCCTCGGTGAAGTCCAGCTCCAGGCCGAAGGTGTTGGACTCCTCGACGGTGATGACACCGTCCTTGCCGACCTTGTCCATCGCCTCGGCGATGAGCTCGCCGACCTGCGGGTCCTGGGCGGACAGCGCGGCGACGGCGGCGATGTCGGACTTCTCGTCGATCGGGCGCGCGGTGGCGAGGAGCTCGTCCGAGACCGCCTTGACGGCCGCGTCGATGCCCTTCTTCAGCAGCGCCGGAGAGGCACCCGCGGCGACGTTCTTCAGGCCCTCGCGGACGAGCGCCTGGGCCAGCACGGTGGCGGTGGTCGTACCGTCACCCGCGATGTCGTTGGTCTTGGTCGCCACCTCCTTCACCAGCTGGGCGCCGAGGTTCTCGTACGGGTCGTCGAGCTCGACCTCGCGGGCGATGGTGACACCGTCGTTGGTGATGGTGGGTGCGCCGAACTTCTTGTCGATGACGACGTTGCGGCCCTTGGGGCCGATCGTCACCTTGACGGTGTCGGCAAGCTTGTTGACGCCGCGCTCGAGGGCGCGACGGGCGTCCTCGTCGAACTTCAGGATCTTCGCCATGGGAGCGATTCAGCCCTCTCGGAAAACTGGGGTGAACGAACCGCGCCCCCGACGCCCGGCTGGTTATGGTCGCGGGGGCCAGGGGCGCAGTTCACTGCAAAACTGGGTGAAACGGTGAAGCTCGGTGAACTACTTCTCGATGATCGCGAGCACGTCGCGAGCCGAGAGGACGAGGTACTCCTCGCCGTTGTACTTCACCTCGGTGCCGCCGTACTTGCTGTACAGCACGATGTCGCCGGTGCTGACGTCGAGCGGCAGGCGCTCGCCGTTCTCGAAGCGGCCCGGGCCCACGGCGAGGACGACGCCCTCCTGGGGCTTCTCCTTCGCGGTGTCCGGGATGACCAGGCCGGAAGCCGTGGTCTGCTCGGCGTCCAGCGGCTGGACCACAACACGGTCCTCGAGCGGCTTGATGGCAACCTTGGAGCTGGTGGTCGTCACGATCCGACCTCCCCCTTCGGAGATCTCACGGGGTTAACTGTCTGAGGTGGCGACCAGGTGGATCCGTCGTCGCGGGTGCCGGACCTGCCCGTCGCTATTGGCACTCTCCAGGGGGGAGTGCCAAGGCCGAGACTATGACCGCGATTAGCACTCGGTCAAGCGGAGTGCCAAAGCCTCCGGCGTGGCGTGGGGTTTTGACACCCGGCGTGGGTGTCGGCGTATCCCTGGGGGCTGCGCCCCAAGACCCCCGCTGTCGGCCTGAACGGCCTCGTCCTCAAGCGCCGGACGGGCTGATTGATGCCCCCCGAGCCGAATGGTCAGAGGTAGTTCTCCAGGCGCGCCGGGGTGAGGCCCTCCGCCTGGATGCGTCGCAGGAGTCTGACCGTCGCCTCCGTGAGGTTGGGCTCCTCGAAGCCGGAGAGGATGTCACCCGGTCGCAGGCGGCGGGCGTCGGGCTCCCGGCCGAGGACGACGGCCGCGACCCCGCAGTCGGCGGCGGCTTGCAGCGTGGTGGTGTCGTACGTGCCGTAGGGGGGACGGAAGAGCCGGGGGCGGACGCCGAAGCGGGCCTTGAGCTTGTCCTGCTGGCCGCAGATCTCGGCCCGCTGGCCCGCGTACGGCAGCCCGCGCAGCGAGGCGTGATGGAGGGTGTGGTTCTGCACGCTCGCGCCGACCGTCCGCAGCTGGGCGAAGTGCCCGTACCCCGGCCCGACGACACTGTCCGTGAGGAACATGCTGACCGGCAGCCGCAGTTCACGGACCATGTCGACGAACCGCGGATCGCGCTCGGCACCGTCGTCGTAGGTCAGGAAGACCACCTTGTCGCGGGTGGGTACGCGGTCCACGACGGGGGCCAGCCCCGGCCCCGCGCCGCGGAGGGCGTGCCGGGCGGGCGGCCGCGGCGCGGGGGCGAGCGGGGCGGGCAGCCCCCAGTGGCGGTACGCCGCCGGGGTCGGCCCCTTCGGCTTGGACCTGCGCACCTCCTGCGCGGCCTTCTTGCCCAGCCGTTCGATCGGGTCGACGGACTGGGCACAGCCGGTGCAGCCGGTCAGGAGCGCGGCGGTGAGCGCCCCCGCGACCAGCACCCGAGTTCTCACAGGTAGTCCTCCAGCCGTGCCACCGCGTACCCCTTGTCGGTGACCTTCTTCAGGAAGCGGCGGACCATGTCGGGCATGGTGCCGTCCCAGTCCTCCTTGCCGCGGAAGTGGGTGAGGACGATGTCGCCGGGGTGCAGGTCGCGGTCCCAGTCGCGGTACTCCCAGTGGTCGACGAAGACCTCCTCGTCCCAGATGGGGGCGTACTTGATGCCGCAGGACTTGGCGGCGCGCAGGGTGTCCTGGTTGTAGTTGCCGTAGGGCGGCCTGAGGACCTTCGGGCGTTTGCCGAACTGTTTCTCCATGATGTCCTGCATGCCGCAGATCTCGTGCCTCTGCTCCTCGTAGGAGAGGCCGGGCAGGTAGGGATGGGTGAGGGTGTGGTTGTTGAGCGTGACGCCCTGGTCTCGCATCTTCCGGAAGTACCCGTAGTCGTCCTTGATCAGGTAGTTGCTCAGGAAGGCGGTGTACGGGATCTTCAGGTCGCTCATCATCCTGAGGAACGCCGGGTCCTTCTCGGAGCCGTCGTCGATGGTGAGGAAGACGACCTTGTCCTTGGTGGGGACGGTCGTGAAGACCGGCGGCAGGCCCAGCTCGTCCTGATCGGTGACCTCGAAGCCGTCGCGGGGCCGGATGACCCGCTTCCTCGCCGGGGCCGGCGGCGCGGCCAGCGGGACCTTCGCGAGCCCCCAGCGCTTGGCGGCGACGACCCGGGCTGCCTGCTGCGCGCGGATTCTGGCGGCGTAGGAGTCAAGGGCGCGGGCCGGGGGCGCGTGCAGCGCCTCGGGTCCCCCGGCCACGCGGGCGCCGTTGGTGTCGTCGTCGGCGCAACCGGACGCGAGGGCGGCGACGGCGAGGACGGCGACCCCGCCCCATACCCGCGCCCTCTTTGCGTTGTTTTTGTACTTTTGTCGTACTGATCGCATGGTGTCGGATCCTCGCAGGCCACCACCCGCCCGCGGCTCCGACACCGCGACCAGGGGCCCACCGTCCACCGACTGGCCCACACCCACCCGCGCTGACCGACAATGGGCCGGTGAACGACGTCTCCTTCGCCTCCCTGCTCACCCCCGAGGGCCGTGCCCTGCTCGACGAGGTGCGCGGCACCGAACCGGCCCAGGAGCTGGCCGTCGCCACCCGGCTGCGCCGCGACCACCCGGCCGAACTGGTCTCGGCCGCGCTCGGGCAGGCGCGGCTGCGGCAGCGGGCTGCGGCGAAGTTCGGCGCCGAGGACGCGGAGCGCATGTACTTCACCCCGAACGGGGTCGAGCAGTCGACCCGCACCACGGTCGCCACCCATCGCGCGCGGCGGCTGCGGTCCCTGGGCGTCCGCTCGGTGGCCGACCTGTGCTCCGGCATCGGCGGCGACGCGATCGCGCTGGCCCGCGCCGGGATCCGCGTCCTCGCCGTCGACCGCGACCCACTGACGGTGGCGGTGGCGCGCGCGAACGCCGAGGCGCTCGGGCTCGCCGACCTCATCGAGGTGCGCGAGGCCGATGTCACGGAGGTCGACACGGCCGCGTACGACGCGGTCTTCGTGGATCCGGCGCGGCGCGGCGGCAGACAAGGAGGGGCCGCGCGATGGGGGTCCCCCCAGGCTTTCGGCTCTGGGGGAGCGTCTGTGAGGGGCGGTGGTCGGGCGACGGGTGGGCGGATCTTCGACCCGGAGGCGTACTCGCCCCCGCTCTCCTGGGCGGTCGCGACGGCCCTGAAGGCCCCGCTCGCCGCCCTGAAGATCGCCCCGGGCATCCCCCACGAGGCGGTCCCCGCCGAGGCCGAGGCCGAGTGGATCTCGGACGCCGGTGACGTGAAGGAGGCGGTGCTGTGGTTCGGCACCGAGCCGGGACTCGTGCGGGCCACCCTGCTGCCCGGTCCGCGCGAGCTGCGCGGCCGCGGCCTGCCCGACCCCGCTGTGCGCGAGGTCGGGCGCTACCTGTACGAGCCCGACGGCGCCGTCATCCGCGCCCATCTGGTCGCCGAGGTCGCCGAGGAGGTCGGCGGCGGGCTGGTCGACGAGACGATCGCGTACATCACGGCGGACGAACTGCGCCCGACGCCGTACGCCTCCGCCTACGAGATCACCGACCGACTTCCCTTCAACGTGAAGAAGTTGAAGGCGCTGCTGCGGGAGCGGGGGGTCGGGGTGCTGACGGTGAAGAAGCGGGGGTCGGCGGTCGAACCGGAGGAACTCCGCAAGAAGGCCCTGCCCAAGTCGCACGGCCCCCATTCCGCGACCGTCTTCCTGACCAGGGTCGCGGGGGCACCGACGATGCTGCTCGGCCACCCGGCCGAGCGGCTCACTCCCTAGCGTCGCACCGCCTAGCGGCAGTCCCTCGCCCGCGCCTCCAGCAGCTCGCGTTCCCGTTCGTTGCGGGCCAGACCCGCGGCTCGTTCGAACTCCGCGCGGGCCTCCGTCGTACGGCCGAGGCGGGCCAGCAGGTCGCCGCGGACGCTGGGCAGCAGGTGGTAGTCGCGCAGGGTCGGTTCGCCGGCCAGCCGGTCGACGATCTCCAGCGCCGGGGCGGGGCCCTCGGCCATGGAGACGGCGACCGCGCGGTTCAACTCGACCACGGGGGATGGGGAACAGGTCGCCAGCAGCCCGTACAGGGTGGCGATCTGCCGCCAGTCGGTGTCCTCGTAGGTGTACGCCTGGGCGTGACAGGCGGCGATGGCGGCCTGGAGGGCGTACGGGCCGGGGGGTCCGGTGGTGACGGCGTTGGCCCGGGCGAGGGCGGCGAAGCCGCGGCGGATCAGCAGACGGTTCCAGCGGCGCCGGCTTTGGTCCTTGAGCAGGACGGGCTCGCCCGAGGGGCCGGTGCGGGTGGCGGCGCGGGACTCCTGGAGCTCCAGCAGGGACACCAGCCCGTGCACTTCGGGCTCCTTGGGCATCAACTCGGCCAGCACGCGGGCCAGTCGCAGCGCGTCCTCGCACAGGGCGGGGCGCAGCAGGTCGTCGCCCGCCGTGGCGGCGTACCCCTCGTTGAAGACCAGGTAGATGACCTCGAGTACGGACCCGAGGCGGGCCTCGCGGTCCGGACCGTAGGGGACCTCGAAGGGAACGCCCTTCGTCGCCAGGGTCCGCTTGGCGCGCACGATGCGCTGGGCGACGGTCGCCTCCGGGGCGAGGAAGGCGCGGGCGATCTCCGGGGTCGTCAGACCGCCGACCAGGCGCAGGGTGAGGGCGATGCGGGCCTCGGCGGAGAGGACCGGGTGGCAGGCGGTGAAGACGAGCCGCAGCAGGTCGTCGTCGATGTCGTCCGGGTCGGAGGGTTCGTCGAGGTGGTGCGGGGCGGTCACCGAGAGGTCCCGCCCCACCTCCTCCAGCTTGCGGGCGTACTGCTCCCGGCGGCGTACGAGGTCGATCGCCCGCCGCTTGGCCGTGGTCGTCAGCCAGGCGCCCGGGTTGTCCGGGACGCCGTCCCGCGGCCACTGCTCCAGCGCCGCGACCAGGGCGTCCTGCGCGAGCTCCTCGGCGATGCCGACGTCGCGGACGATGCGGGAGACGCCGGCGATGATGCGGGGCGACTCGATCCGGAAGATCGTCTCGACGGCTTCGACCGCGTCGACCGCGTCGACCGCGTCGTCGGCACCTCGGGTGGCCCCGGACGCGACGGGCTGCGTGACGGGCGTGACGGTGGGCTGTTGCTCTTCCACAACCCACCATCAGACACCCGCGGCAGCCACAGGCCAAGGAACCGCTGGGGCATGACCCGCCGGACAGGCTCTAGCCCTCGGCGATCTCCCGCACCTCGCAGGTCACCGTCCAGTGCTCCTCGTGCACCTTCAGGAACCGCTTGGTCCACTCCAGGGCCTCGGCCATGTCCTTGCACTGCATGAGCGCGTAGCCGCCGACGACCTCCTTGGACTCGGTGAAGGGCCCGTCGGTGACGGACAGCTGCCCGCCCGACCAGTGCACCCGCTTGCCCTGGGCGGACGGCGTCAGCCCGGCGGTGTCGAGCATGACCCCCGCCTTGGTGATCTCCTCGATCAGCTCGCCCATCCGCTGCATCAGCTCCGGGCTCGGGCCCTCGGCGGGCGCGGTGCTCTCGTCGATCTGGACGAGCGACAGATAGCGCGGCATGGTGACTCCTCGTGTCCGTGGTGCCTCGAAGGCGGGGCTTCTCCCTGCCTCTCACCCGTGCGTCGAACGGGAGACACCGGTTTCGACACCGTCCCCGAGCAGGGACGTCGACGCCATCTGTTCCAGCAGCGCCTTGACCAGCTTCTGCTGGAGGCCTATGCGGCCGAGGTCGCTGCCGTCGCCTATGCCGTGCCGGGTGCGGGCCAGCGCCAGGGCCTGGGTGCCGCCCAGGTGGTGGGTGCCCGCCTTGAGGTGCAGATGGCTCTTGTCGTCGTCGATGTCCTGGTCCGTCGTGACCGTGACGCCGCCGAGCGCGTCCACCAGTTTCGCGAAGCCGGAGAAGTCGATCTCGATGTAGTGGTCCATGCGGACGTCGGTGAGTGACTCGACGGTCTTCACCGCGCAGACCGGACCGCCCACCGAGTAGGCGCTGTTGAACATCGCGTTGTACGCCGCCGAGGTCGTCCCGCCGGACGAGGTCGGGCACGACGGGCGGGTCACCAGGGTGTCCCGGGGGATGCTCACCACCGTCGCCTTGGTGCGGCCCTCGTCGATGTGGACGACCATCGCCGTGTCGGAGCGGGCGCCCGAGCTGTCGCCGCCCCCGAGCGCGGCGTTCGCCCTCCCGCTGCGCGAGTCGGAGCCGAGGACCAGGATGTTCAGGGCGCCGCTCGGCAGCGGGGCGGCCGAGGCGGACGCGGACGCCGGCGGGGCCGACACCGCCTTCGCCGGACGGTCGTCGCCCAGCGCGCTGTTGATGTCCACGCTCTTGATGTTGTGGTTCAGACGCCAGTAGGCCCAGCCCGCGCCCGCCATGGAGAGCACGAGGACGCCGGCGAGCGTGATGCCGGCGGCTTTCAGCAGACTTCTCCGCCGTCCGGCACGTCTCGCGGCGCCCTCGTTCCCGTCTCCGCTCTCGTCCCCGTTCCCGCGCCCGGCCCCACGTTCGCCCCCGCGCTCCTCTTCTGCAGTCACGCGGAGGAACGTAAGTCCGAATTATTACGAGCAGGAACCTCTTCTGGGCTTTCCTTCGGAAAATCTAAGACTTCTCACGCCGCCCTCAGCCCAGCGTCACCGTGGGCACCGGATTGCTCCCGCTCCATGACGCGTTGAACCCGAACGTCACTGATCCACCGTTCGGTACCGTTCCGTTGTAGGAGGCGTTCGCGCACGTCACCGCCGCACCGGACTGGGTGCAGTCGGCGTTCCAGGCCTGGGTGATCCGCTGGCCCGCGCCGTACGTCCAGTTCACCTTCCACGACGACAGCGCGGCCCCGGAACAGGCGATCCTCACCTGCCCCGTGAAGCCCGTGTTCCACTGGCTCTGGACGCTGTACGTCGCCGTGCACGCACCCGTGGGCGGTGGTGTCGAGGTCCCGCCCAGGGAGCTCGCGATCGCGTAGTACGCCGGTTTCGGCGCGTAGTTCTCGTCGTACGGGGTCGCCGCGCCGTACCCGGAGAAGACGTCCGGGATCCAGGAGTCGGAGTCGGTGAAGCCCCAGACGGTGACGCCGTAGCACCGGGACACCGCCACGCACGCGTCGAACACTGCCTTGTAGTCGGCGGCCTGCTGCGTCAGCTTCGTGCTGTCGGAGGGGACCTGCATACGGATGTCCAGCTCCGTGATCGCCACGTCGACGCCGAGGTCGGCGAAGCGCTGGATGTTCTGCTGGAGCGTGGACGGCACCTGGCCGAGAATGAGGTGGGCCTGGAGACCGACCCCGTCGATCGGGACGCCGCGCTCCTTCAGCGACTTGACCAGGTTGTAGAGGGCGGTGCTCTTCGCGTTGACGCCCTCGACGTTGTAGTCGTTGATGTAGAGCTTGGCGCTCGGGTCGGCCGCGTGCGCCCAGGTCAGGGCCTGGGCGATGTAGTCGGAGCCGAGGCCGTTGTACCAGAGGGTCGAGCGGTAGGTGCCGTCCTCGTTGAAGGGTTCGTTCACCACGTCCCAGGCGGCCAGCTTGCCCTTGTAGCGGGTGACCTCGGTGGTGATGTGGTCCTGGAGCAGCGAACTGAGCTGCGCGGACGTCCAGGTGCCGTTCGTCAGCCAGCTCGGGTTCTGGCTGTGCCAGACAAGGGTGTGCCCGCGCACCTGCTGGTTGTGGGCCTGCGCGAACGCCACGATCTGGTCGGCCTCGGCCCAGTTGTAGGTGCCCCGGGTGGGCTCGACGGTCTCCCACTTCATGGCGTTGCCAGGAGTGAGCGAGCTGAACTGGGCCCCGGCGATGCCCCCGTACGTCCCCGTGAGCTTGGACCCGGTGACAGCGGTGCCGATGACCTTGCCCTTGGCGGCGGCGAGGTCGCGCAGCGGGGTGTCGGCCGCGTGGGCGGCGGGGGCCGCGACCAGCAGGGCGCCGAGGGCGGCGATGCCGGTGAGGACGGACCCCAGGGATAAGCCTGTTCTCAGAGATCTCATGCGGGTGCCTCCGAAAGTTTCGGCCTTGCAACCGATTGGCTTCGGAGGAGTGTGGAGCGGGATGCCTCACTCGTCAATACGTCCACTTCACGCCAGGCCGACCGCCGGAGCCGCCCCCGTACTGCTGCGCACCACCAGACTCGTCGCCAGCTCCACCCTGGTCCCCGCGGCCGGCCGCTCCTCGCGCCCCAGCTCCAGCACCAGCCTGGCCGCCGCCTCCGCCATCTCCGTCAGCGGCTGCCGTACGGTCGTCAGCGGCGGCCCGACCCAGCGCGCCACCGGCAGATCGTCGAACCCCACGACGCTCAGGTCCTCCGGAATGCGCAGCCCCAACTCGCGGGCGGCCTCGTACAGGCCGAGCGCCTGGAGGTCGTTGCCGGTGAAGACGGCCGTCGGGCGGTCGGGGCGGCGCAGCAGGTCGAGGCCCAGCCGGTAGCCGTCCTCGTGGTGGAAGTTCCCGGTCCTGATCAGCTCCGGGTCCACCGGCAGCCCCGCCGTCTCCAGCGCCGCCCGGTATCCGTCGACGCGCGCGCGGCTGCACATCATGCGTGAGGGCCCGCTGATGGCGCCGATCCGCCGGTGCCCCAGGTCGACGAGATGGCGGGTCGCGGCCAGCCCGCCGTGCCAGTTGGTGGCGCCGATGGACGGCACGTCGTCGCCCGGGTCGCCCGCCGGGTCCATCACCACGAACGGGATGGACCTGCTGGTCAGCAGCGCGCGCTGGGACTCGTCCAGCCGGGACAGGACGAGGATGACGCCGTGCGGGCGGCGGGCGGCGACCTGGTCGGCCCAGGTCCGCCCGGGGGTCAGCCGTCCCGCGCTCTCGGAGAGGACGACGCTCAGTCCCACCTCCCGCGCCACGTTCTCGACGCCCCGGATGACCTCCATCGCCCAGGCGCTCTCCAGCTCGTGGAAGACCAGGTCGACGAGGGGCGAGCGGGTCGCCTCGGCGCGGCGGCGCCGGTAGCCGTACGCGCGCAGCAGTTCCTCGACGCGGGTGCGGGTGGCCGGGGCGACATCGGCCCGGCCGTTGAGCACCTTCGAAACAGTCGGAGCGGAGACGCCGGCCTCCCGGGCGATCTCGGCAAGCGTCGCGGTCCCCGAGGACCGGTCCGTCATCCGCTTCTCAACGGGCTTCGCGGGATTCATGGGCGCGATGGTATCCCCGGGTGCACGCCGGGCGACCCCTCTCCGACCTCAGGAAGGTCCATAACATTCGAGGGCTGGCAGGAAACATTCGGCGACGCTGGATGACGACGCGAACCGACGGCTCACTTCACGCGCACCTCGCACCGCATCCGCCGCTCCCGCCCCACCACCCGCTCGGGCCCTGTCAGCGTCACCGGCACCGCGTACCGCACCTCGCCCTCGGCGCTGGACGCCCCCAACCGCAGCTCCAGCTCCCCCGGTTCGACGATCCGGTCGCCGTCCGGGTCGGTGTACGCGGCCAGATCCGCCGGGACGGTGAAGTGGACCTCCGCCGACGCGCCCGCCTCCAGCGGCACCCGCGCGTAGCCCACCAGGCGGGCGACCGGACGCGCCACCTTGCCGACCGGGTCGTGGAGATAGAGCTGCACGACCTCGGTACCGGACCGCTCCCCCGTGTTGCGGACGGTCAGCCGCAGGGTCGTCTCGCCGTCCGTCTGGAACGCCGTGTCGTCGACCGACGGCGCCTGCCAGTCGTACGTCGTGTAGGACAACCCGTGTCCGAAGGCGAACAGCGGCGTCGGGTCGAGGTTGCTGGCCCCGCTGAGCTGTCCGAGCGGCGGCGCGAGATACGTCCACGGCTGTCCGGCCCGCTCCCGCGGCACGCTCACCGGGAGCCGCCCCGACGGGTTCACCCGCCCGGACAGCACCCCGGCCACCGCGGGACCCCCCTCCTGCCCCGCGAAGAACGCCTGCACCACCGCCGCGCACCGGTCCGCCCAGCGCCCGAGCGCGTACGGCCGCCCCGAGAGCAGCACCAGCACGACCGGCGTCCCGGAGGCCAGCGCCTTGTCCACCACCTCCCCCTGTCCCTCGGGCAGTTCGAGATCGGCCGCGTCGCAGCCTTCGCCCGACGTGCCCCGCCCGAACAGCCCCGAGCGGTCGCCGACCGCGACCACACACAGGTCGGCGGCCATCGGATCGTCGGTGAACTCCACGTCCGAAAGCTCCGCGCGCAGCGCGTCGAGCAGCGTCGGCACGTCCACCCCCATCTCGACCTCGGGGTGGTCCAGGAGGACATGGCGGGGGAAGGTGTAACAACCGAGCATGGCGGCCGGGTCGTCGGCCAGCGGACCGAGAACCGCGATCCGCCGCACCCCGGACGCCAGCGGCAGCGTCCCCCCGTTGGCCAGCAGGACGACCGACTCCTCCGCCAGCTGCCGGGCCAGCGCCCGCATGTGCGGCGGATCGAGGTCGACGGATCCTGAGTCCGCGGGCTCCGCAGCCCAGTCCGGATCCAGCAGCCCCAGTTCGCACTTCTGCGTCAGCACCCGCAGCGCGGCCCGGTCCACGAACTCCTCGTCGAGGGGCCCGGAGCCGTAGCAGCGCACGGCGGGCAGCTCGACGTCCACGCCCGCCGCGAGCGCGAGCGCGGCCGCCCCCGAAGGGGAGTCGGTGAGCCCGTGCGCGGACTCCAGGAGGGACACCCCGAAGTAGTCGGCCACGACCGTGCCGGTGAACTGCCACTCCCCCCGGAGGAGTTCAGTGAGCAGTCGGCGGTGGGCGTGGGCGGGCAGTCCGTCGAGGTCGTTGTACGCGGCCATCACCGAGCGCGCCCCGCCCTCCCGTACGGCCATCTCGAACGGCGGCAGGATGACGTCCGCCAGTTCGCGCGGGCCGAGCGAGGCGGGCGCGTGGTTGCGGGCACCGCGCGAGGCCGAGTAGCCGGCGAAGTGCTTGAGCGTGGCGACGACGCCCGCCGACTCCAGGCCCTGGACATAGGCGGTGCCGACGGTCGCCACGAGGTAGGGGTCCTCGCCGATCGACTCCTCCGTACGGCCCCAGCGGGGATCCCGTACGACGTCGAGGACCGGGGCGAGGCCCTGGTGGACGCCGACCGAGCGCATCGAGGCGCCGATCGCCGCCGCCATCTCCTTCACCAGGGCCGGATCGAAGCTCGCGCCCCAGGCGAGCGGGGTCGGGAAGACCGTCGCCCGCCAGGCCGTGAACCCGGTGAGGCACTCCTCGTGGGCGAGCGCCGGCAGCCGGAAGCGGTTCGCGGAGCGGATGCGCTCTTGGAGGGCGGCGAGACGGGCGGCGCCCTCGGCCGGGTCGACCGGTTCGGTGCCGAAGGGGCGGGTCAGCTGGCCGAGCCCGTGCGGGAGTAGCCGCGCCAGGTCGATGTCCTCGGACAGGGCGTGCTGCAGCGGCGCCATGTCCCCGCCCGGGGTCTGGTTCGAACCGGGCCACACGCTGTAGAGCTGGGCGACCTTCTCTTCCGTGGTCATACGGGCGAGCAGGTCGGCGGCGCGGACGCCTGCGGGCAGAGCGGGGTCCTGCCAGGGGTCGGTCATGTAACTCCTCACATCCACAGGGGCATCTGGAGGGGCTGGTGTTCAGCCCTTGGTCGCGCCGAGCGTGATGCCGCCGATCAACTGTCGTTCGGCGACCGCGTAGAAGGCCAGGGCGGGCGCCATGGCGAGGACCAGATAGGCGAAGATGCGGGCCACGTCGGAGGCGTACTGGCCCTGGAACTGCTGGATGCCGACGGGGACGGTCCACCAGGTGGGTTCGCTGAAGACGAGCAGGGGGAGCAGGAAGTTGTTCCAGCTGCCCACGATGGCGAGGACGGAGACGGTGCCTAGCGCCGGGCGGGCCAGCGGCAGCAGGATGCGCCAGAAGAAGCCGAACGAGGAACAGCCGTCGAGGGTGGCCGCCTCCTCCAGTTCGCCGGGGATCTCCCGGAAGAAGCCGCGCAGGATGACGATCGTCATGGGCAGGCCGAAGGCGGCCTGGGGCAGGATCACGCCCCAGGGGTTGTCCAGCAGCCCGAAGGTGCGCAGCAGGATGAACAGCGGCAGGATCGCCACCGCGAAGGGGAACATCAGCCCCATTGTGAAGACGGTGAAGAGCACTTCCCTGCCCCGGAAGGCGAACCGGGCGAGCGCGTAGGCGGCGAGCGCCGACGCCCCCACGGTCAGCAGGGCGGTGGCCACCGCGATGAGGGTGCTGCTGCCGACCGACCGCCAGAACGGTCCCGAGCCGAGCAGTGACGTGTAGTTCGAGGTCACCCAGGGGTGGGGAAGGCCGAAGGTGTTGCTGGAGAGCTGGTCGGTGGACTTGAAGCCGGAGATGAGGGCGTACAGCAGCGGGGTCACCATGACCGCGCCGACCAGCCACAGGATCACGTACACGGGCAAGGTGCGCAGCCTCCGGCGGCGTACGACACTCTTCGGGACCGTGCTCTTCACGGCCGTGCTCATCGGCCTGCTCGCATGGTGGTGATGGCTCCTTCGGTGTCACGGCGCAGCACGAAACGCTGGTAGGCGAGGGCGAAGACGAGGCTGATCAGGAACATCGCCACGCTGATCGCGCTGGCGTAGCCCATCTGGTAGCGCTTGAAGCCGTACTGGAACATGCTGATGACCATGGTTTCGGAGTGGTGGTCGGGACCGCCCGCGGAGATCACCCACACCAGGTCGAAGAGCTGGATGGCGCCGATCACGGACAGGAACACACTGATCCGCAGGGTCGGCGCGAGCAGCGGCAGCGTGACGTGGCGGAAGCGCTGCCAGCTGCCGGCGCCGTCGATGCGCGCCGCCTCGTGCAGCTCGGCCGGGATGCCCTGCAGGCCCGCCAGGTAGAGCATCATGTGGAAGCCGAAGTACTTCCACATCATGACGAGGAAGAGGGTCGGCAGGACGGTGCCCTGTCCCGCGAACCAGAGCCCGCCCACGCTGTCGAGCCCGACCGCGCCGAGGACCTTGTCGGCGAGCCCCTCGCCCGGCGAGAAGATCATGCTGAACAGCACGCCGGTGATGACCTCGGACAGGATGTACGGCGCGAAGAACAACATCCGGTAGACGGCCCGGCCGCGCAGCTTCTGGTTGAGCAGCACGGCCATGGCGAGCGCGAACGGCAGCTGGAGGACGAGGGAGAAGGCGACGAGCAGGAAGCCGCGCCACAGGTCTCCGAGGAACACCGGGTCGTGGAAGAGCCGGGTGTAGTTGTCGAACCCCACGGAGTCGGTGGGCGACCCGAATCCGCCCCAGTTGAAGAAGCTGATATAGAAGGCGTAGCCCATCGGCACGAGGACGAGCATCCCGAACAGGACGAGTGCCGGGACCGTGAAGACGAAGGCCGCGAACCAGTCGCGCACTCGCTGCAGGGCGGGACGGCGAGGCCCCTGGCCCGGTGAAACGGCCGTCACGCCGGTCGACTTGCCGAGATCGGACACGTACGTCGACGCGGTCGAGGTCGAGGTCGAGTGCGTCATCGCCGGCCGCTAGCTCTTCTCGCTCTTGGCGACCTGGGTCACCGAACGGGTGACCTGCTCGGGCGACTTGGAGCCCGCGATGAGCGCGGCGACGCTGTCGTTGATCTCCTGGCCGACGGCGGGGGCGTACGCCTGGTCGAGGTAGAGCTGGAAGCCGGTGGCGGTGTTCAGCGCGTCGGACACGGCGGTGAGGTTGGGGTCGGTCAGTGCGGAACGCACGTCCTTGGACACCGGTATCAGGCCGGTCTCCTTGACGAGCTTCGAGGCAAACTCCTTCTCGGCGAAGAACTTCAGGAACTCCACCGCCGCGTCCGGCGCGCCCTTGCGGAGCGCGTGGCCGCCGCCCCCGCCGAACACCTCGGTGAGTGCACCCTTTCCGCCCTCGACGGCGGGGAAGGAGAAGAAGCCGAGGTCGTTGCCGATGCCCTTGCCCGAGTCCTTCTCGACGGTCGGCGCCCACTGGCCCATCAGTTCCATGGCCGCCTTGCCGTTGCCCATCAGGGCCGCCTCGCCGTTGGGGTCGGAGTAGGCCCCGCCGAGGAAACCCTTCTGGAAGGGTTCGAGCGCGACGAGGTCCTTGAGGTGCTGGCCGGCGGTGACGAACCCGGCGCCGGTGAAGTCGGCGTCGGTGGCCGCCTTCTGCATCGCCTCCAGTCCGGCGACGCGCATCGACAGATACGCCCAGTAGTACATGCCGGGCCACTTCTCCTTGCCGGCCAGCGCGATGGGCGTGATCCCGGCGCTCTTGAGGGCCTTGACGGCGTCGAGGTAGCCGGACCAGGTAGTGGGCGGGGTGGTGATCTTGGCCTTCTTGAAGAGCGCCTTGTTGTACCAGAAGCCGACCATGCCGATGTCGAACGGGACCGCGTACGTCTTCTTGTCGAACTGGTAGGCCGCCAGCGAGGCGGGCACATAGTCCTTCGTCCAGGTGGCGGTCTTGTCGGTCAGGTCCTCGACCAGACCCGCGTCGATCTGCTGCTTGAGGACTCCGCCACCCCAGGTGTGGAAGACGTCCGGCAGCTTCCCCGAGGTGGTGAGCGCGGTCATCTTGGACTTGTACGCCTCGTTCTCCAGCGTGACGATCTTGACCTTCACGTCCGGGTGCGCGGCCTCGAAGTCCTTGGCGCGCTGGGCCCACAGCTTCTTCGCCGGCTGGGTGGTGGTGATGTTCCACCACTCGATCGTGGTCTTGCCCGAGCCGCTGTCGCTGTCCGACGAACCGCACGCGCTCAGCCCGGTCGCGCCCAGGCCGGTCGCCGCGGAGGCCGCCAGAAATCCGCGGCGAGAGAAGTGGGAGGTCGTACCGAACGGTCGCATCGCACACCTTCCGGAAGAGAGCCGAAAATTATCGGTCGAGTGCGCACGGAAGTTACGGGCCGACGACAGGTATGTCAACGCTCCTGACAAATACAGGAGTCGACGAGATCCGAACGACGGCGACCGGGTGACGAAAGGGCAGGTTCGGCGCGTCAGGGGCGCCGGCGCATCAGGCGAGCGGGGCCGTACTGGCCCGCACCACCAACTCGGTGGCGAGCTCGATCCGGGGAGAGGCGGGCTCCTCGCCCAGCGCGAGCCGCAGCACCGTACGCGTGGCCAGTTTGCCCATGTCCGCCAAGGGCTGGCGCACGGTCGTCAACGGCGGGGCGGACCAGCGCACTTCGGGCAGATCGTCGAAGCCCACGACGCTCAGGTCCTCCGGCACCCTGAGGCCCCGGCGCCGCAGTGCCTCGATCGCCCCCAGCGCCATCTGATCACTGGAGGCGAACAGCGCGGTCGGCGGCTCCTCCAGGTCGAGCAGGGCGTTGCAGCCGTCGAAGCCGGCGGAGTGGTAGAAGTCGCCGGGCACGATCAGCGCGTCGTCGACGGCCATGTCCGCGCCTTCCAGCGCCGCCCGGTAGCCGTCGAGCCGGGCCCGTGAGCACAGCAGCCGGGGCGGCCCCGCGATGAACCCGATCCGCCGGTGCCCGAGGCCGAGCAGGTGCTCCGTCGCGGCCATGCCACCGGCCCAGTTGGTGGCGCCGACGGTCGGCATGTCGAGGGCAGGCGAGCCCGCGGGATCGACCACGACGAGCGGCACACCGAGCCGCCGCAGCTCGTCATGCAACCGAGGTTCCAGGACGGACGTCACCAGGATGACGCCGTCTGAGGCGCGCGCCCTCAGATTGGTCATCCACTGCCGGGCCGACCCCGAGGCCCCATGAATGGCCGACACGACCGTGCCCACACCGGAGGCGTGCGCGACCTCCTCGACCCCGCGGATGATCTCCACGGCCCACGGGCTGTCGAGATCGTTGAAGACTAGGTCGATCAGGGCGGCCCGGTCGCCCGGAGCGTTCGGCTTCCGCTGGTAGCCGTGGTGGCGCAGCAGGTCCTCGATCCGGGCCCGGGTCTCCGGCGACACGTCGGAGCGGCCGTTGACGACACGGGACACGGTGGGCACCGAGACCCCGGCCTGCCGGGCGATCTCGGTGATCGTCACCTTGTTCCTGATGCTCTCCCGGGCCACTGCGCCCACCTCCGTCGACACGTCAAAGCGCCCCTCTGCCGTTCCACACCCACACACGAAACTTTGCAGGAGTCTTCCGGAAAAACGAGGTCAACGGGAAGCCCAGCTGGAAACGAAGGTGTCAGGAGACCGATTCGAACCGCCATCGATGGACCGCCCGGGTCACCAACTCCCCGTCGGGCTCAGGCAGTTCGGGCAACTCGGCCTCGTACGCCGCGTCCCACCAGGTGATGACGAGCACCCGGTCCTGCGGCGCGCGCAGGACCTCCCGCCGCAGCGGCTCCGCCGGCAGCTCCTGCGCCCGCACCCAGGCGAGCAGTTCCTCGCCCCGCCCGGGAACGGCCCGCGCCTCCCACATCAGCGCGACGGTCATTGCCTCAACCTCTTTCGTGATTTTGCGACGCGAGCGTCATCGACGCGCTAGGTTCTAGACAACCGGGCTGGTCTCAACCCGGCTGGCGCTGATCGCAGAAGACCCGACGGGCCGCTGTGCTCGTGAGGCGGCGTGAGCCAGGAATCCCCTGTCTTCGGATAGGGGAGGGGTCAAGAGTAGAGGTTCTCCTTGCTGACCTCGTGTACGTGGTCGTGGCTATGCCCGTGACCGGGGACGTGGGTCTCCGTCACGGGCAGCGAGGAGTCGGCCGACAGGTCCCAGTCGGAGGCGGCCCGGTTCCGGGAGACCATCTCCGCGCCCAGCGCGGCCACCATCGCCCCGTTGTCCGTGCACAGCTTCGGCCGTGGCACCCGCAGTCGGATCCCCGCGGCCTCGCAGCGCTCCTGGGCGAGCACCCGCAGCCGGGAGTTCGCGGCCACACCGCCACCGATCATGAGGTGGTCGACGCCCTGGTCCTTGCAGGCCCGTACGGCCTTGCGGGTCAGCACGTCCACCACCGCCTCCTGGAAGGACGCGGCCACATCGCGCACCGGCACCTCCTCCCCCGCCGCACGCTTGGCCTCGATCCAGCGGGCCACGGCGGTCTTCAGACCGGAGAAGGAGAAGTCGTACGCCGCGTCGCGCGGCCCGGTGAGCCCGCGCGGGAAGGCGATCGCGGAGGGGTCGCCCTCCTTCGCGTACCGGTCGATGACCGGACCGCCGGGGAAACCGAGGTCGAGCACGCGGGCGATCTTGTCGAAGGCCTCGCCCGCGGCGTCGTCGATGGTCGCGCCCATGGGCCGCACATCGGAGGTGATGTCGGTCGAGAGCAGCAGGGACGAGTGGCCGCCCGACACGAGCAGGGCCATCGTCGGCTCCGGCAGCGGGCCGTGCTCCAGCTGGTCCACGCAGATGTGGGAGGCGAGGTGGTTGACGCCGTACAGGGGCTTGCCCAGCGCATACGCGTACGCCTTCGCCGCCGAGACCCCGACGAGCAGCGCGCCGGCCAGCCCGGGCCCCGCGGTGACGGCGATGCCGTCCAGGTCCCTGGCGCTCACCCCCGCGTCCTTGAGTGCCCGGTCGATGGTCGGCACCATCGCCTCCAGGTGGGCGCGGGAGGCGACCTCGGGCACGACGCCGCCGAAGCGGGCGTGCTCGTCGACGCTGGACGCGATGGCGTCCGCGAGCAGGGTGGTGCCGCGGACGATGCCGACGCCGGTCTCGTCGCAGGACGTCTCGATACCCAGGACCAGCGGTTCGTCAGCCATTGCTCTCTGTTCCTTGTACGCCGTTTACTGAGGGTGAACCCGCGGCGGGGCCGCTGTCGGACGCGGTGTGCAGCCGCATGACCAGGGCGTCGACGTTGCCCGGCTGGTAGTAGCCGCGGCGGAAGCCGATGGGCTCGAAGCCGAAGCGCTCGTACAGCTTCTGCGCGCGGACGTTGTCCACGCGGCACTCGAGCATGACCTCGGCGCACTCGAACGCGGTCGCGGCCCGCAACAGCTCGGTCAGCAGCCGGCTGCCGAGGCCGGTACTCCACTGATCACGCCGTACGGCGATGGTCTGTACGTCGCCCAGGTCGCCGGAGGCGGCGAGTCCGGCGTATCCGACGAGCTGCCCGCCCTCGACCGCGACCACATACCGGCGCGTCGCCTCGGACCCGCGGGCGTGGGCCAGCTCGGACCAGAACATCCCCCGTGACCAGGCGTCCTCGGGGAAGAGGTCCTTCTCCAGTTCCAGTACGGGATCGATGTCCCACCAGCGCATCTCGCGCAGCTCGGCCGTCACTTGGGGGTGACCACCTTGTAGTTCTTGGGCACCTGGGCGTCCGGGCGGCGCAGGTAGAGCGGCCGGGGCGCCGCGAGCTCCTCGCCCGCCGCGAGCCGCTCCGCCGCCAGGGACGCGAGCGCGGCCGCCGAGACGTGCTCGGGCGCGCGGGCGTCCGGGAAGGTGTCGGGGTAGAGCAGCGCGCCCGCACCCACGGCGGGCAGTCCCGCCACGGCCTCGGCGATCTCGGCGGGCCGGTCGACGGCGGGCTCCGAGACACGCGTACGGGGGTCGTCGTACCTGGCCCAGTACACCTCCTTGCGCCGGGCGTCCGTCGCGACGACGAACGGCCCCTCGACGCCGGTGCCGTCGGCGGCGTAGGCGAGCCCGTCGAGGGTGCACAGGCCGTGCACGGGCACGCCGAGCACGAGGCCGAAGGTGTCTGCGGTCATGAGGCCGACCCGCAGCCCCGTGTACGGGCCGGGGCCGACGCCCACGACGATGCCGGTGACGGCGTCCAGCTTGAGGTCTGCCTCGGCGAGCACCCGGTCGACGGCCGGCAGCAGCAGCTCTCCGTGCCGGCGCGCGTCCACCTGGCTCGACGAGGCGATGACGGACGTGCCGTCGTGCAGGGCGACGGTCACGGCGGGGGTGGCGGTATCCAGAGCGAGCAAGAGCACGCAAACAGCCTACGGCGCCAGAGCGGGACGCACCGCCGCCCCGGTCTGCGGGACGGCGGCTGCTACCGTCACCACAAAGGACGTAATGGACACGAACGTGGTACGAGAGGCGGGTACACAAGGTGGCTAGGAGCAGCTCGGGATTCGTGGCCGGGCTCACCGCGGCGGCTGTCGCGGTGGTCGGCTTCCTCGCCTACCAGGCGTCCGCTAACGTACCGGACACCCTGGGAAAGCCCCTCGCGGGCGCGTCCCCCAAGGCTCCTGCCACGGCCACGAAGGCACCCCGGGACAAGAAGAACCCGGTGGCGCTGCCCGTCGGCTCCGGCAGGGGTGAGCGGGTCGTCTACTCGGTCGACGACGACCGCGTGTGGCTGGTCACCGCGGACAACAGGACCGAGCGCACCTTCCCGGTCACCCCCGGCACGGTGGACCCGGCGGTCGGCACCTACGCCGTCACCTCACGCTCCAAGGCCGTCATCGGATCGGACGGCGCCCAGATCGAGCACGTCGTCCGCTTCACCGCCGTCGACGGCGTGCCGATCGGCTTCAGCTCCGCCATGGACGGCTCCACGGGTTCCCCCGACTCCACCAAGAAACTCGGCGGCATCCGGGAGTCCCGCAAGAACGGCACCGCGATGTGGAACTTCGCCACGATCGGCGTGAAGGTGGTCGTCATCCAGTAGTCGGCGGACCTGTGCATGGCCGCGGGCCGGTGGGGCTGGTCGCGCCCACGCGGCGAAGCCGCACGATGTGGCAGCCCCGCGCCCCCTTTCGGGGCGCTCACGCCGCCTTGCGGACCTGCTCCTTCGAAGAAGTCCCCGGAGCCTGGGCCACCGGCGCCGCCGGCGGCCTGGAGACCGCGTCAGCGGCCGCACATGACGCCAGCAGATCCCGCATCGACACCCCGCCGCACGGCTGCTGCACCGGCACGTCACGTTCCGAAGCCGACATGGACGCCTCCTGGGGAATCGGGGGCACGCGTAGTTAGGTAGACCTAACTACGGACTGAGGTCCATGTGACCACGGCCGGGATACCGAACGCAACATCTTGCCGACGACTTGTCGGAACCTTCACGCCCCCGGAACCCTCACCCAGGGTGATCAAGCCGCGAGCACGCTCAGATCGACCGCCGCCCAGCGCTCCCCGAGCCCGGTGAGCGTGACGTGCCGCACCTCGTCCGTGGTGTCACCGACGGCCCGGTGGATGACGACGTCGAGCCGGTCGTCGGTGAGCTCCTCGACCTTGCCCTCGCCCCATTCCACGACGATCACCGAGTCGGAGAGCGACACGTCGAGGTCGAGGTCCTCCATCTCGTCGAGACCGCCGCCCAGGCGGTACGCGTCCACGTGCACGAGCGGCGGACCGTCACCGAGGGAGGGGTGCACACGGGCGATGACGAACGTCGGAGAGGTGACCGCGCCCCGTACGCCGAGCCCCTCGCCGAGCCCGCGCGTCAGCGTCGTCTTGCCGGCGCCGAGCTCCCCGTTCAGCATCACGAGATCGCCCGCGCGCAGCAGCTTGGCCAGGTGAAGGCCCAACTCCCGCATCTGCTCGGGCGAGTTGACGGTGATCCGGACGTTCACGCCCTCGACGGCGGGCTCAGCCGGGTTGTGCGCTGCTGCTGGTGCTTCCATAGCCACCCACGGTAGCCCCTGCCGGGACGGCGCCCGCGCGCATCAGGAGGTCGGCGAGACGGTCTATGACCACCTCGGGGTGCTCCAGCATGACCAGGTGCCCGGCGTCCGGGACGAGTACCAGTTCGGCGTCCGGCAGCAGGTCCGCGATCGCCTCACTGTGCTCACTCGGCGTCACCATGTCGCCGACCCCGGCCAGCACCAGCACCGGCAGTTCGGCGAAGTGCGCGAGGGCCGCGGTCTTGTCGTGCTCGGTGAACGCCGGATAGAACTCCGCGACCACGTCGATCGGGGTGCCCTCGATCATCCGTTCGGCGAACCGCACGATGGCCGGGTCGACGTCCCGGGACGCGAACGAGTACCGCTTGATGATCCCCGCGAACAGGTCGGCCGTGGCCCGCCGCCCCCGCTCCACCAGGGCGGCCTGCTGACCGAGCGCCTTCAGTACGCCGGGCAGCACCCATCGCACCGCGTTGACGCCCGCGACGGGCAGCCCGAAGTTGACCTCGCCGAGCCGCCCCGACGACGTACCGACGAGCGCGGCGGCGACGACCCGCTCGCGGATGAGGTCCGGGTACTGATCGGCCAGCGCCATGACGGTCATGCCGCCCATGGAGTGCCCCGCCAGCACGATCGGCCCCTCGGGCACGGCCGCGTCGATGACGGCCTTCAGGTCCTGGCCGAGCTGGTCGATGGAGACGGGTGTGTCGTCCTTCGTCTGGGCGACCCCGCGCCCGGAGCGGCCGTGACTGCGCTGGTCCCAGTGCACCATGCGCACCACACCGCGCAGCGCGGCCCGCTGGAAGTGCCAGGAGTCCTGGTTGAGGCAGTACCCGTGGCTGAAGACGACGGTGACGGGGGCGGGAGCCTTGCGCCCGAAGAGCCGCCGCCGACGCGGGGTGAACGTCACATCCTGTTCGATGTCGTCCACCTCGTAGTACAGCTCGGTGCCGTCGTCGGCGTACGCCTTGCCGGGCGTGCCGCGCAGCGAGCCGTACGGGCCCGTCGAATCGAGCGCGAGGCGGGCCTTGTTGCGCATGCCGCGGCCGACCGTGAGCCGCTCTATGGCGACTCCGGCGGCGGCGCCCGCGGCGACCACGCCTATGGCGACGCCGGCGATACCGGCCTTGCGCCAGTTCCCGGCGGCGGAGGCGACGGCCGCCACGGCGACGTCCGTGACGGCCTCCGCGCTGCTCTCGCTCACGTACCGCTCCTCTTCGCCGGGGTCTCGTTCACTTCGGAAGGTCGTGCTGGGGGTGGTGCCGGTCGTGCTCAGGTCGTGCCGGAGGTACCGCTGGTGGTGCAACTATGTCCTGTTGCCCTGTTGTCCTGCGCGGGGCACCCCCTGTACTCCTTGTGGGTTACCCGCCTTGTTCCTTATTCACGTATACGCGCGGCACTCGGGTTCCGATTCGGGTGACGATTTCGTACGCGATCGTGCCCGCCGCCCGCGCCCAGTCCTCGGCGGTCGGCTCGCCCCGGTCGCCCGGACCGAACAGGATCGCCTGCGAACCGGGCACCGGCTCGTCCCCGTCGAGATCGACCACGAACTGGTCCATCGCGACCCGCCCCGCCACCGTCCGCCACTTGCCGCCCACCAGCACCGGCCCGGTGCCGGAGGCATGACGCGGAACGCCGTCCGCGTAGCCGACGGGAACAAGGCCCAGGGTGGTGGCACCGGCAGTGACGTAGTGATGCCCGTAACTGACCCCATGGCCCCCCGGTACGTGCTTCACCAGGGCGAGGGACGCGCTCAGCGTCATCACCGGGCGCAGTCCGAAGTCGGCCGGGGTGCCGATCTCGGGGCTGGGCGAGATGCCGTAGACCGCGATCCCCGTCCGTACGAGGTCGTAGTGGCTCTCGGGGAGGGTCAGCGTGGCCGGCGAGTTCGCGATGTGCCGCACTTCGGGACGCACGCCCCGCTCCTCGGCGTACGTCACCATCTCGCGGAAACGGTCCAGTTGGGCCCGGATGGAGGGATGCCCGGGTTCGTCGGCGCAGGCGAGGTGCGACCACAGACCGGTGACATCGATCAGCCCGCGTTCCTCGGCGCTCAGCGCCTCGCTCACGAGTTCGGGCCAGTCGGCGGGCTGGCAGCCACCGCGCCCGAGCCCGGTGTCGGCCTTGAGCTGCACCCGGGCGGAGATCCCGGCCGCCTCGGCCGCGGCGGTGACCTCCCGCAGGGCCCACATCCCGCTCACCGACACATCGAGATCGGCCTCGATGGCCTCCCGCCACGGCCCGCCGGGCGTCCACAGCCAGCACATGATCCGGTTGTCGGTCAGGCCGGCCGCGCGCAGGGCGAGGGCCTCCTCGGGGGTGGCGGTGCCGAGCCAGGTGGCGCCCGCCTCCAGCGCCGCGCGGGCACAAGGGACCGCGCCGTGGCCGTACGCGTCGGACTTGACCACGGCCATCAAGGCCGCGGACGGCGCGTGGGCGCGCAGGGTCCGCACGTTGGCCCGCAGGGCGGCCAGGTCGATCTCTGCGCGGGCGCGCAGGGGTGCTGTGTCGTTCATCGCGCCCCCAGTGTCTCAGAGGGGCCCGAGGGCCCCCGGACGACGGTCAGGTGCCGACCCTGCGGCCCCACACGTACACGTGGTCGTTCGTCTTGGTGACGTTCCACAGGGAGCGGGCGTCGGCGAGGCGCAGATTGACACAGCCATACGAGCCGTTCGGGTCGTAGATGCTGCCGTAGATGGCGTGGAAGGCCTCTCCGCCGCTGAAGAACTGGCTGTACGGCATCGGGGTGTTGTACAGCGTCGACCAGTGGTTCTTGTGCTTCCAGTAGACCTTGAACCAGCCGGTCCTGGTCCGGTACCCGGCCCGCCCGCTGCGCATCGGCACCGGTCCCCACAGCACCTTCTTCCCCTTCTGCACCCAGGTCAGCTGCCGGGTCAGATCCACGCACGCGACGCGGGACGAGCGGACGGGGCACTTCCCGGCCGCGTTCGGGTTCTTCTTCGCGGACAGCAGCTGCATCCCGGCCCAGGTGACGGGGCCCGCGAAGCCGGTGTTCGGCTTGATCCCGTGCTTCGTCTGGAACGCCCGGATGGCGGCGCAGTCCCTCGCCGACTGCTTCCCGTCGACCTTCAGCTTCAACCACCGCTCGACCTGCCGCTGATACGGCCCGGTCAGCTTGGAGCACGTCACGGACTTGCCCGCAACGGCCTCGCTGAGAGGGATGTACTCGATGAGCGCGTTCGTCTTTGCGGGAACGTCCCTCGGCTCGACGGCGTCCTCCCGCGTGCTCGGTGTGTACACCTTCGGCGGCAGCATCTGGTCCGGCGTGTCCACCTGCCACGGCTGATACGGCCCCGGCGCCACGCCCGGCACCAGCTCGCTCCCCGGCCCGGGCGCCGGGGGCCCGGACGCCGCCGCGCCGTCCACCGACATCACCACCACCAGTGCGAGGAGCGCTCCCACGCTCCCGCATCTCATTCGTCTGCTCATCATCATGCGACCAGCGATACGCAACCCCGACTCCCCATCCGGTGAGCCGCGCGGACGGGGTCCCCCGTTATGGGCAACGCAGCGCGCCATAAGGGGCGCGGGGAACCGCGCGCCCAGCCCCCGCCCACCCGCGGACGAAGAACGGCGGGGTCAGCGCAGCGCGTCGCGGACGTCCCGCCATGCCTCCGGAATCGCCGCCGCGACATCATGCGCCCCCAAGGGCGCCCCGTCCGCCGCGAACCTCCCCGCCAGCCCGTGCAGATACGCCCCCACACTCCCCGCGTCCAACGCGGACAACCCCGCCGCGAGCAACGACCCCACAAGCCCCGACAGCACGTCCCCGCTCCCCGCCGTGGCCAGCCACGCCGTCCCCGTCGCGTTCACCCGCACCGCCCCGCCCTCCGGATCGGCGACCAGTGTCGTCGACCCCTTCAGCAGCACGGTCGCCCCGTACCGAAGCGCCAACTCCCGCACCGACGCCAGCCGAGCCCCCTCCACCGACTCCCGCGAGACCCCGAGCAACGCCGCCGCCTCCCCGGCATGCGGAGTCATCAGCGTGGGTGCGGTGCGGGCGCGTACGGCGGACCGGTCCGCGAGCCGCAGCCCGTCCGCGTCCACCAGTACCGGCACGTCCGCCCCGAGCACCTCGGCCACCGCCGACGCGTCGTCCCCGACCCCGGGCCCCACCACCCACGCCTGGACCCGCCCGGCCCGCGCGGGCCCCTGGTCCGACACGAGCGTCTCCGGAAAGCGCGAGATCACGGCATCCGCCGCGGGCCCGACGTACCGCACCGCCCCCGCCCCACCCCGCAGGGCCCCGGACACGGCGAGCACGGCGGCCCCGGGATACCGCGCGGACCCGGCCGCGATCCCGACGACCCCGCGCCGGTACTTGTCGCTCTCCGCCCCGGGTACCGGCAGCCGCGCCGCCACGTCCGCGTGCTGAAGGGCCTCCAGCCCGGCCTCCTCGGGCAGTTCGAGCCCGATGTCGACCAGGCGTACGGAACCGGCGTACTCACGCCCCGGGTCGATGAGCAGCCCGGGCTTGTGCGTCCCGAAGGTCACCGTCAGATCGGCGCGGACGGCGGTGCCCCGGACCTCTCCCGTGTCGGCCTCGATCCCGCTCGGCAGGTCCACGGCGACCACGGCCGCCCGGGAGTCCGCGGCGTACCCGGCCAGCGGCACCGCCTCGGGCCGCAGCCCGCCCTTGCCCCCGATCCCGACGATCCCGTCCACGACGAGGTCGGCCCGCAGGACCAACTCCTCGGCAGCGCCGGACCCGGCCACCGTGCCCCCGGCCCGCCGCAGCGCGGCCAGGCCCGCGCCGTGCGTCCGTTCGGGCGCGAGCAGTACGGCGGTGACCCCCGCCCCCCGCCGCGCCAGCCGGGCGCCGGCGTACAGGGCGTCGCCCCCGTTGTCCCCGCTGCCCACGAGCAGTACGACCCGGCTGCCGTACACCCGTCCCAGCAAGTCCGCGCAGGCAGCGGCCAGTCCGGCCGCGGCGCGCTGCATCAGCGCACCCTCCGCAAGCCGCGCCATCAGCTCACGCTCCGCCGCCCTGACCGTCTCCACGCTGTACGCAGTACGCATGGGTCGAGTCTCCCGTACGGAGGCTTTCCGCGCCGCCCCGGCCGCAAGGACAACGGCCCCTGCGGGCCTACCCCTCCGCCACGACCACCGCCGAGGCCACCCCCGCGTCATGGCTCAGCGACACATGCCACGAGCGGACACCCAGTTCGGCCGCCCGCGCCGCCACCGTCCCCGTCACCCGCAGCCGCGGCCGGCCGCTGTCCTCGACGTAGACCTCCGCGTCCGTCCAGTGCATGCCCGCCGGAGCGCCCAGCGCCTTGGCGAGCGCCTCCTTCGCGGCGAAGCGCACGGCCAGGGACGCGATGCCCCGGCGCTCCCCGCTCGGCAGATGCAACTCCTGATCCAGGAACAGCCGATCAGCCAGCCCCGGCGTACGCTCCAGCGACGTCCGGAACCGGTCGATCTCGGCCACGTCGATACCGACCCCGATGATGCTCATGCCCAGCACCCTATGGGCCGGACGGCCGCCGACGTGCGGACCCTCCTGGTGACGGTCCGGCCGAATCGGGGACTCGCGCGTTCGCGAGTCCCCGATGTCGCGAGCTCAGCGCTCGGCGTCGATGCCGAAATTCACGCGGTGTGGTCCGCGTCACGCTCAGGGGAGGAGATGGAGAGGCGGGGCGGCCGCCTGTTAGTAGATCGAGCGGAAACGGCAGCAGCCGTTCCCGCTCGATCTCTCTGCTGTACTGCCGGGAATGTCAGACGGTGCCGCAGTCCGCGATGACGATCTTCTTGGCCGTGCTGCCGGAACGGCTGCCGAGCTTCTCGACGGCCCGAACGACGTCCATGCCCTCGACGACCTCACCGAAGACGACGTGCTTGCCGTCGAGCCAGTCGGTGACGATCGTGGTGATGAAGAACTGCGAGCCATTGGTGTTCGGGCCGGCGTTGGCCATGCTCAGCAGGCCCGGCTTGGTGTGCTTGAGCTTGAAGTTCTCGTCCGGGAACTTCGCGCCGAAGATGCTCTTGCCGCCGGTGCCGTTCTGGTTGGTGAAGTCACCGCCCTGCAGCATGAAGTCCGGGATGACACGGTGGAACGGCGAGCCCTTGTAGCCGAACCCGTTCTGGCCGGTGGCCAGCTCACGGAAGTTGCGGGCCGTCTCAGGGACCACGTCGTCGTACAGCTTGAACTCGATCCGGCCGAGCGACTCCCCGTCCGCGGACACCTCGAAAAAGACGTTCTGTCCCATGGCACTGCTCCTCTTGTACTCGAAAGGTCGTGTCCGAGAATAAGAGGGCACCGGCCTACGGGTCGCAGCGGGAACCCCCACTACGGGACAAACGGAGTAACGCCACCTTCGGGACGAGCCCCCTCACCGGCACTAATCACCGTCACCGCCGGTCTGATTCACACTCCGCCGCCGGTTGTTCTTCGCGGAGGCACGCAACAGCTCCCCCGTGACGAGCGTCACCGCCGCCACGCCCCGGACCCAGCGGGGCCCGCCGCGCGACGCCCACACCACACACACGCACCCGCCGACGACAAGCACCAGGAGACCGGCCAGCACCAGAACGCCCATGTTCCCCACCCTGCATTCGCATTTCCGTACGGTGCCGGTGATCCTAGGCCGCTGTCGGCGACGTCGGTTGAAGGACTACTCCACCGTCACGGACTTCGCCAGGTTCCGAGGCTGATCCACCTCGTTCCCCCGAGCCGTGGCCAGTTCGCAGGCGAACACCTGCAACGGGACCGTGGCCACCAACGGCTGCAGCAGCGTCGGCGTCACAGGAATCCGGATCAAATGATCGGCGTAGGGAACGACCGCCTCGTCCCCCTCCTCCGCGATCACGATCGTGCGCGCGCCCCTGGCCCGGATCTCCTGGATGTTGGACACGATCTTGTCGTACAGAACCGAGCGCCCACGCGGGGACGGCACGACGACCACGACCGGCAGATCGTCCTCGATCAACGCGATCGGCCCGTGCTTCAGCTCACCCGCCGCGAACCCCTCGGCGTGCATGTACGCGAGCTCCTTGAGCTTGAGGGCGCCTTCCAGGGCGACCGGGTAACCGACGTGCCGCCCCAGGAACAGCACGGTGTTCTTGTCGGCGAGCGATCGCGCGAGCTCCCGTACCGGCTCCATGGTCTCCAGGACCCGTTCCACCTCGCCGGAGATGTGGGACAGATCCCGGATGACGGCCTGGATCTCGTCGCCCCACTTGGTGCCGCGCACCTGGCCCAGGTACAGCGCGACCAGGTAGCAGGCGACCAACTGTGTCAGGAAGGCCTTGGTGGACGCGACGGCGACCTCAGGACCCGCGTGCGTGTAGAGCACCGCGTCCGACTCGCGCGGGATCGTCGAACCGTTCGTGTTGCAGATCGCCAGCACCTTGGAGCCCTGCTCACGGGCGTGCCGCAGGGCCATCAGCGTGTCCATGGTCTCGCCGGACTGGGAGATGGCGATCACCAGCGACCGCGTACCGAGAATCGGATCCCGGTACCGGAACTCGCTCGCGAGCTCCACCTCGCAGGGGATCCGCGTCCAGTGCTCGATGGCGTACTTGGCGATCAGCCCGGCGTGGAAGGCGGTACCGCAGGCCACGATGACGACCTTGTCGACCTCGCGCAGCTCGTGAACCGGGATCCGCACCTCGTCGAGCGTCAGTGAACCGCCCGCGTCGATCCGGCCCAGGAGCGTATCGGCGACCGCCTTGGGCTGCTCGGCGATCTCCTTGAGCATGAAGTAGTCATAACCCCCCTTTTCCGCGGCCGACGCGTCCCAGTCGATGTGGTACGAGCGCACGTCCGCGGGACGGCCGTCGAAACCGGTCACCCTCACGCCGTCCCGGCGCAGCTCCACCACCTGGTCCTGGCCCAGCTCGATCGCCGACCGCGTGTGGGCGATGAACGCGGAGACGTCCGAGGCGAGAAAGGCCTCGCCCTCCCCAACACCCACCACGAGCGGCGAGTTCCGGCGCGCCCCCACCACCACATCCGGCGCATCCGCATGCACCGCGACCAGCGTGAACGCACCCTCAAGGCGGCGGCACACCAACCGCATCGCCTCCGCCAGGTCGTCGCACGCCGAGAACTCCTCGGCGAGCAGGTGTGCGACCACCTCGGTGTCGGTCTCGGAGGCCAGCTCGTGCCCGCGCTCCGCCAACTCGGCACGCAGCAGCGCGAAGTTCTCGATGATGCCGTTGTGCACGACGGCGACGCGCCCCGCGTTGTCGAGATGCGGATGGGCGTTGGCGTCCGTGGGCCCCCCGTGCGTGGCCCAGCGGGTGTGCCCGATCCCGGTCGACCCGGTCGGCAGCGGCCGGCCGACCAACTCCTTCTCCAGGTTGACCAGCTTCCCGGCCTTCTTCGCGGCGGCGAGCCCCCCGTCCGCCAACACGGCGACGCCCGCCGAGTCGTACCCCCGGTACTCCAGCCGCTTCAGCCCGGCCATCACCACATCGAGCGCCGACTGCGACCCCACGTATCCCACGATTCCGCACATGCGCCGCAGCCTAAGCGCCAACAGCCCCCCGAACCCGGCACGTCGTGCCCGAATTCGGAAATTCCAGCCACCTTCACAGGGCCTCCCGACCCCCTGGGCGCCTCTGTGTCACCCCGCGTGACCGACTACGTGACCGAGCCCACGCCCCACCCCGTCCACACTCCCGTAACAATGGACTGTGATCTCTCCGGTCTCCCCGATGCCCCGGAGCGCCCACCGGCACAGGCCGGAGGCGACTCCCTACGTCGACCTCACCCGAGCCGAGTGGAGCGTGCTGCGCGAAAAGACGCCGCTGCCACTGACCGCCGAGGAGGTCGAGAAGCTGCGCGGTCTGGGCGATGTCATCGACCTCGACGAGGTGCGGGACATCTATCTGCCGCTGTCCAGACTGCTCAATCTGTACGTCGGCGCCACGGACGGGCTCAGAGGGGCGCTGAACACCTTCCTCGGCGAGAAGGGCTCCCAGTCCGGCACCCCGTTCGTCATAGGAGTGGCGGGGTCGGTGGCCGTCGGCAAGTCCACCGTGGCCCGCCTGCTGCAGGCTCTGCTTTCCCGCTGGCCCGAACACCCACGCGTAGAACTGGTGACCACGGACGGCTTCCTGCTTCCCACCAAGGAGCTGGAGGCACGCGGCCTGATGTCGCGGAAGGGTTTCCCCGAGTCGTACGACCGTCGGGCCCTCACCCGCTTCGTCGCCGACATCAAGGCGGGGAAGGACGAGGTGACGGCGCCCGTCTACTCCCACCTGATCTACGACATCGTCCCCGACCAGCGGCTCACCGTCCGCCGCCCGGACATCCTCATCGTCGAGGGCCTGAACGTCCTGCAGCCCGCCCTCCCCGGCAAGGACGGCCGCACCCGCGTCGGCCTCGCGGACTACTTCGACTTCAGCGTGTACGTCGACGCCCGTACCGAGGACATCGAGCACTGGTACCTCAACCGGTTCAAGAAGCTCCGCGCGACCGCCTTCCAGAACCCGTCCTCGTACTTCCGCAAGTACACCCAGGTGTCCGAGGAGGAGGCCCTGGACTACGCCCGCACGACCTGGCGGACCATCAACAAGCCCAACCTGCTGGAGAACGTGGCCCCCACCCGCGGCCGCGCCACCCTGGTCGTCCGCAAGGGCCCGGACCACAAGGTGCAACGCCTCAGCCTGCGCAAGCTGTAGCTGCAGGCGCGGGCTGCAATGCCGTCATCCCGTGCGGATACCCTGCCCCGCATGCTGCATCTGCGTCTGATCACCCCCGCCGACCGCACCGACGACGTCGTACGGCTGATCGAGAGGACCGTCGGCACGACCCATCTCGTCGTGCTCACGGGCGCCGCCCGCAATCCGGCCGGGGACGTCGTCATGTGCGACGTGGCGCGCGAAGCGGGCGACGAACTGATTGGCGCACTACGGGAGATAGGGCTCGACCGGACCGGGTCGATCGCCGTCGAGAACATCGATCTGTCGTTGTCGAAGCGAGCTGAGAAGGCCGAGGAGGAGGCGCCGGGCGAAGGCGCCGACGCGGTGCTGTGGGAGCACCTGGCCGACGCGACGCACGAGGAGTCGACGCTCTCGGTCACCTACGTCGCGTTCATCACGCTGGCCACGATGATCGCGGCCTGCGGTGTGGTCCTCGACAACGCGATCCTGATCGTGGGCGCGATGGCGGTGGGCCCGGAGTTCGGGCCGCTGGCCGGCCTCTTCACGGCCCTCGTCCAGCGGTCGCCACGTCTCGCCCTGCGGTCGGCGAACGCACTGCTCGTCGGCTTCGCCGTGGCCATGCTGGTGACGGTCGGCTTCACGTACTTCATGGACGCGGTGGACCTGTTCAGCGCGGTCAAGCTGGACGCCGAACGGCCCAACACCAACTTCATCTACCGGCCCGACGCGTTCTCGTTCGTCGTCGCAGTCCTGGCCGGCGCGGCCGGCACCCTCTCGCTGACCTCGGCGAAGTCGGGCGCGCTGGTCGGGGTCGCCATCTCGGTGACCACGGTGCCCGCGGCGGCGAACGCGGCCGTGGCCTTCACCTACAACGAGTACCGGCAGGCCTGGGGCTCCACCGAGCAGCTGCTGCTCAACCTGCTGGGCATCGTGCTGGCCGGTATGTTCACGCTGCTCGTCCAGAAGTGGCTCTGGTCCCGGCAGCGTGAACGCACCATAAAAGCAGGGCAGTTCCTGGACAGGTCCTAACCGAGCGCCGACTTCACCGCGTCCGCGAGCCGTCCCGCCACCGACCGCGCGTGGTCGATGTCGGCGGCCTCGACCATGACCCGGACGAGCGGCTCGGTGCCGGAGGGGCGCAGCAGCACCCGGCCGGTGGAGCCGAGTTCCCGCTCGGCCTCGGCGACCGCGGCCGCCAGCTCGGCGGAGCTGTTCACCCGCGTGCGGTCGACGTCGGGGACGTTGATGAGGACCTGCGGCAGCCGCTCCATGACGGACGCGAGGTCCTGGAGCGTACGGCCCGTCTGGGCGACCCGGGCCGCCAGCAGCAGACCGGTCAGCGTGCCGTCGCCGGTGGTGGCGTGGTCGAGGATGATCACGTGCCCGGACTGCTCGCCGCCGAGCGCGTAGTCGTGCTCCTTCATCTCCTCCAGGACATAGCGGTCACCGACCGCGGTCTGGATGAGGGAGACGCCCTCGCGCTCCATGGCCAGCTTGAAGCCCAGGTTGGACATGACCGTCGCGACAACGGTGTCCGAGCGCAGTGCGGAACGCTCCCGCATCGCCAGCGCGAGTACGGCCAGGATCTGGTCGCCGTCCACCTCGGCACCCGTGTGGTCCACGGCGAGGCAGCGGTCCGCGTCGCCGTCGTGCGCGATGCCGAGGTCGGCCCCGTGCTCGATGACGGCGGCCTTTAGGAGGTCGAGGTGGGTGGATCCGCAGCCGTCGTTGATGTTCAGGCCGTCGGGCGAGGCACCGATCGTGATGATCTCGGCACCGGCCTGCGTGAAGGCCTCGGGAGACACTCGGGCGGCGGCGCCGTGCGCCTCGTCGAGGACGACCTTCAGGCCGTCGAGGCGGTTCGGGAGTACGCCGAGGAGGTGGGCGACGTACTTGTCGAGCCCCTCGTCGTAGGCGCGCACGCGCCCGACCCCGGCGCCGGTGGGCCGGTCCCAGGGCGCGCCGGTGCGGTGCTCCTCGTAGACGCCCTCGATCCGGTCCTCCAGCTCGTCGGCGAGCTTGTGGCCACCGCGGGCGAAGAACTTGATGCCGTTGTCGGGCATGGCGTTGTGGCTGGCCGAGAGCATCACGCCGAGGTCGGCGCCCAGCGCACCGGTGAGGTACGCCACCGCGGGGGTGGGCAGCACACCGACGAGCAGGACGTCCACACCTGCGCTGGCCAGGCCCGCGACCACGGCGGCCTCCAGGAACTCCCCGGACGCGCGCGGGTCCCGCCCGACCACTGCCACCGGCCGGTGGCCCTCGAACGTACCCGCCTCGGCCAGCACATGCGCCGCCGCCACAGAGAGACCGAGCGCCAGCTCGGCCGTCAGATCCGCGTTGGCGACACCGCGCACGCCGTCCGTGCCGAAGAGTCGTCCCACTGGTGTCCTCCTGATGAAGCTCAGTTTTCGGAAGTCATCCGATCATGCAAGCCTTTGAGCGCCTTGTGCCGTTATACGCCCTGGGCTGTGATAAACGAACGCCCCGGCGGCACACAGCGTGCCGCCGGGGCGAACGGTCGTACAAATGCGCAGCAGCCAGCGATTAACGCTTGCTGTACTGCGGAGCCTTGCGGGCCTTCTTGAGACCGGCCTTCTTGCGCTCGACCGCACGGTCGTCGCGCTTGAGGAAGCCGGCCTTCTTGAGCGGACCGCGGTTGTTGTCGACGTCGGCCTCGTTCAGCGCGCGGGCGACACCGAGACGGAGCGCACCGGCCTGACCGGAGACACCGCCGCCGGAGATGCGGGCGATGACGTCGTAACGGCCCTCGAGCTCGAGAACCTTGAAGGGCTCGTTGACTTCCTGCTGGTGCACCTTGTTCGGGAAGTAGTCCTCGAGCGTGCGCCCGTTGATCTTCCACTTGCCCGTGCCGGGCACGATGCGAACGCGCGCGATGGCGTTCTTGCGACGGCCCAGGCCGGCGGCCGGCTGCGGCTCGCCGAAGCGGGACGCCAGCGACTCCGAGGTGTACTCACCCTCGACGGGGACCTCGGACTCGGTGGTGTACTGGTCGATGTCGACAAGCTCAGTCTCTTCGACCGGCTGCTCAACGGTGGTCTCGGCCACGATTCTCCTCAGATTCTTTTCTGTCTTTGGGGGTGGTGGCCGGAACTACTGCGCGACCTGGGTGATCTCGAACGGGACCGGCTGCTGCGCAGCGTGCGGGTGGTTCTCGCCCGCGTAGACCTTCAGCTTCGAGAGCACCTGACGGCCCAGGGTGTTCTTGGGGATCATGCCCTTGATGGCCTTCTCGATGGCCTTCTCGGGGTTCTTGGCCAGCAGCTCGTCGTAACGGACGGAGCGCAGACCACCCGGGTAACCGGAGTGGCGGTACGCCAGCTTCTGGGTCTTCTTGTTGCCGGAGAGGTGCACCTTGTCGGCGTTGATGATGATGACGAAGTCACCAGCATCGACGTGCGGCGCAAAGATCGGCTTGTGCTTGCCCCGCAGGATGTTCGCGGCAGTGGTCGCCAGACGACCCAGGACGACATCCTGGGCGTCGATGACGTACCACTGGCGAGTGATGTCGCCGGGCTTGGGGCTGTACGTACGCACGGTCGTAGCCTTCGCTTCTTCAGTGAGTGGGTCCTGACATGGCCACCACGGACGATCACGACAGCCCTGACCGCACCTCGGTGACGCATACCGAGTGCTGGTCGCTGGTCATCGGCCCCGGTGGACCGGTGTAAGGGCCCCCCACGTGAGAATGAGCAAGCCAATACACATAACGAACTGCAAGAGTACCCGCGCTTGCCCGGACGGGTCAAAACGCGGCTCCGCGACCCGGGTGCCTAAGCACTCGGGGCCACTCGAACAGTCACTGGAAACAGGATAAGGCAGCCCCTGCCCCCGCAACGGTCCGACTACCCGGCGTCACCAGATGGCCGGTGCCGGGAAGCCTGTCGAAGCGTGTCGCACCAACCACCCGGAGATGTCAGTTTTGCCCTTGCGCACTCAGGTCACGCTAGGGGCTCAAGTGCCCTCCGTTGCGGAACGGCACCCCCCGTACCCCGTCTAAGATGCGCCCCATGAGTTATGGGCAGGGTGGGCAGGGGGAACCTCCGTGGGATCCCTGGAAGCCTGGTTCTCAGCAACCCGATTGGGGACGTCGGAACCAGACTCCGGACTGGGCGGCACTCGCCGAGGCGTCCGAGACACGCAACCGGCGGCGCCGGTTGCTGGTGATCGTCGGCTCGGCGGTCGCCACGATCGCGGTCGGCGCTGCCGTCGCCGTGGCCGTCGTCTCCTCGAACGGGGACAACCAGGCCGGGAACACGCCCAGCAAGCTGCCCGCCACCGCGACCATCCCGAGCGACACCACGGCGCCGGTGCCGACGTTCGCGCCGACCTCCGCGCCGCCGCCGCTGGATCCGATGGACTTCATATCCAGTGTGAAGAAGGACACCGCGCCGCTCAGCCCGGACATCCTCTTCCCCGGTTCGCAGCTGACGATGGGTGACCGCGTCTACCGCAAGGGCCCCACCGCCTCAACGACGAAGTGCGCGTCGGCCGTGCAGCGCACGCTGCCCGCGGTGCTCACCAAGAACGACTGCACCCGGCTGATGCGCGTCACCTACAGCAAGGACGGCGTCGCGGTGACCGTCGGCGTCGCGGTCTTCGACAGCGAGGCCCAGGCGGCCAAGGCGAAGTCCGAGGCGGACAGCAAGAGCATCATCACCTCGCTGTCCGGCCAGGGCGTCGCCAACTTCTGCCGTACGGCGGTCTGCCGTTCGACCACCAACTCCTACGGGCGTTACGCCTACTTCACGCTGGCCGGCTTCACCAACGGCAAGGACGTGACGACGAAGGACGCCAAGGTCTTCACGACCGGCGACGACCTGGCGGAGTTCACCTTCCGCCAGATCCGCCGCCGCGGCGAGGCCCAGGCGTCGACGGCGGCCAACCAGTAACCGGCCGGCCGGCCGCCCCCGTACCCGGGACCCGGGTCACTTGTTCTTCATGCGCAGCCGGATCGGCACCACCGCCGACTCCAGCTGCGTCCTCAGCGTCATCTTCGAGACTCCCTCGGTCCGCTCCTCGAAGCGGATCGGGATCTCGACGGCGCTGTGCCCCGCCCGTACGGCCTTGTACTTCAGCTCGACCTGGAAGCTGTAACCGGCGCTGTCCAGCGTGGCCAGGTCGATGTCGCGCAGGGCCTGGGCCGACCACAGGTTGAACCCGGCCGTGATGTCCCGGATCCGGGTTCCGAGCACGGTACGGGCGTACCGGTTGGCGAACCGGGAGAGCAGGACGCGGTGCGCGCCCCAGTCCTCGTCCAGTGAGCCGCCCTCGACATACCGGCTGCCGATGACCAGGCCCACCCCGTTGGCCAGGGCCGTGCCGAGCATCCGGGGCACGGCCTCGACGGGGTGGCTGCCGTCGGCGTCCATCTGGACGACGTACTCGGCGCCCTCGTCGAGCGCGAGGCCCATCCCGGCCGCGTAGGCGCGCCCGAGCCCGTCCTTCTCGGTGCGGTGCAGCACGCTCATCCGGCGCCGCCCCTTGGTGTTGTACTTCTCCGCCAGCTCGTCGGCGATCCGGCCGGTGCCGTCCGGGCTGGAGTCGTCCACGACCTTCAAGTGAAGTCCGTCGAGCGGCAGTTGGAGTACGGCCTCGGCCATTCCCGGCAGGTTGGCCGCCTCGTTGTAGGTCGGCATGACCACGGTCAGCGCCGTGTCCGCCCCCATGTCGTGCGTCAAGCCCTTCTCCCCTCCCCACCGGGCGCGGGACGTCCCAGCGCCCGGAACTGCGGCCACTCCGTCAGATACGGCACGAGGTCCGCCCCGCCGAAGTCTGCGAGTCACTGACAGGATTCACACCCGGGCGCCCCGGGCAGCGTGCGCCGGTTGCGCGCCTCCTTGTTGCGCGCGGCGAGCAGTTCGTCCGCCGGGTACCCGACCTCCTCCAGGGTCAGTCCGTGCGGCCGTACGACATGGACGGCCGAGTCCCGCACACCGGCCGCGAGCACCTTCCCGGGCCAGTCGGGCCCGCGGTGCCCGTCCCCCACGAACAGCAGCGCGCCGATGAGCGAGCGCACCATGTTGTGGCAGAAGGCGTCGGCGCGCACGGTGGCGGTGATGATCCCGTCGTCGCCGCGCACCAGACTCAGCTCCTGGAGCGTACGAATGGTCGTGGCGCCCTCGCGCTTCTTGCAGTAGGCGGCGAAGTCGTGCTCACCCACGAGCCGCTCGGCCGCCTCGTTCATGGCGTCGACGTCCAACGGCCAGTCGTGCCACAGGACGTGCCCCCGCAGCAGGGGGTCCACTCCCCCGGGGTTGTCGGTGACGCGGTAGGCGTACCGCCGCCAGATCGCGGAGAAGCGTGCGTTGAACCCGCTGGGGGCCTCCCGCAGGGACCACACCCGCACGTCCTTGGGCAGCCGTCCGGCCAGCCGCTTGAGCAGCTTCTCCTCGTGTTCGGCCCACAGCTCGACGGGCAGATCGACGTGTGCCACCTGCCCGCGCGCGTGCACACCGGCGTCGGTGCGCCCGGCGACGGTCAGCTCGTACGTGGTGTCCTTGGACCGCGTGACGGTCCTGAGGGCGTCCTCGATCTCCCCCTGCACAGTCCGGCGCCCCGAGGCCTGCTTGGCCCACCCGGAGAACTCTCTCCCGTCGTACGACAGGTCCATCCGCACCCGTACGAACCCGGGCTCTGCTTCGTCACTCACACCTAGATCCTCTCAGGGCCGGCACCTGTGCCGGAACGCGAAAGCGGGCCCGCCCCCGAAGGGACGGACCCGCTCACAGCCAGGCAGTGCCTCAGGCGTCCTTCGACTCCTCGGCGGGAGCCTCGGCGGCGTCCTCGACCTTGGCGTCCTCGACGACCTCGGCCGGAGCCTCGGCCTTGACCTCGGCGTCCTTGGCGGCACGCTTGGTGGCCGCCTCGGCCTCACCGGTGGCCTGCTGGGCCACGGTCAGGGCCTCCACCAGCTCGATGACGGCCATGGGCGCGTTGTCGCCACGGCGGTTACCGATCTTGGTGATACGGGTGTAGCCACCCGGGCGGTTCTCGTAGCGCGGGCCGATCTCGGTGAAGAGCGTGTGCACGATGCTCTTGTCCGTGATCACCGAGAGCACCTGACGGCGGTTGTGAAGGTCACCCTTCTTCGCCTTGGTGACCAGACGCTCCGCGTACGGGCGCAGGCGACGGGCCTTCGCCTCGGTGGTGGTGATGCGGCCGTGCTCGAAGAGCGACTTCGCGAGGTTCGCGAGGAGCAGCTTCTCGTGCGCGGCGCTGCCGCCCAGACGGGCACCCTTGGTGGGCTTCGGCATGGTGTTTCTCCTAGGTGTCTGCCCCGGCCGTATCAGGTACCGGGGTCAGTGTCCGAGCGGGCGATCGCCCGTCGGAGATCCGGGGCAGCCCCGAAGGGGCGCCCCGGAAGGGGCGCGGGGAACTGCGCGATCAAGCACAGCGCACCCGCACCAGAAAACGGACCGTCTGGCCCGAGCTCTTAGTACTGCTCGGTCTCGACGAACCCGGCGTCCGCGTCGTCGTCCGCGCCAAAGGCGTCCGCCGCGGCGGTCGGGTCGAATCCGGGCGGGCTGTCCTTGAGGGCCAGGCCCATGCCGGCCAGCTTCGCCTTGACCTCGTCGATGGACTTCGCACCGAAGTTGCGGATGTCCAGGAGGTCGGCCTCGGAGCGGGCGACGAGCTCACCCACGGAGTGGATGCCCTCACGCTTGAGGCAGTTGTACGAACGAACCGTGAGCTCGAGCTCCTCGATCGGCAGCGCGAGGTCGGCGGCGAGGGCGGCGTCCGTGGGGGACGGGCCCATGTCGATGCCCTCGGCGTCGATGTTGAGCTCGCGGGCGAGCCCGAAGAGCTCGACCAGCGTCTTACCGGCGGAAGCCATGGCGTCACGCGGACGCATGGCCTGCTTGGTCTCGACGTCGACGATCAGCTTGTCGAAGTCGGTGCGCTGCTCGACACGGGTCGCCTCGACCTTGTACGTGACCTTCAGCACCGGCGAGTAGATCGAGTCGACCGGGATGCGCCCGATCTCCTGACCGACCTGCTTGTTCTGAACGGCGGAGACGTAGCCGCGACCGCGCTCGACGGTCAGCTCCATCTCCAGCTTGCCCTTGCCGTTGAGCGTGGCGAGGACGAGGTCGGGGTTGTGCACCTCGACACCAGCCGGGGGCGCGATGTCGGCGGCGGTGACCAGACCCGGGCCCTGCTTGCGCAGGTACATCACGACCGGCTCGTCGTGCTCCGAGGAGACGACCAGCTGCTTGATGTTGAGGATCAGGTCGGTGACGTCCTCCTTGACGCCCGGCACGGTAGTGAACTCGTGCAGAACGCCGTCGATGCGGATGGACGTGACCGCCGCACCCGGGATCGAGGACAGGAGGGTCCGGCGCAGGGAGTTGCCGAGGGTGTAGCCGAAGCCCGGCTCCAGCGGCTCGATCACGAACCGGGAGCGGAATTCGTCGACGACCTCTTCGGTCAACGAGGGACGCTGAGCAATCAGCATGTTGCGATCCTTCAGTCATGGGCGCCCGCTATTTGACGCCCTGCTGCTACTGCAAGGGTACGGGCGGCACGCCTCCGAAGAGACGTACCGCCCGGAACCTAAGACAACCGTGCGTCAGACGCGGCGGCGCTTGGGCGGACGGCAGCCGTTGTGCGGGGTGGGGGTGACGTCCTGGATGGACCCGACCTCGAGGCCAGTGGCCTGGAGGGAGCGGATCGCGGTCTCGCGACCGGAGCCCGGGCCCTTCACGAAGACGTCAACCTTGCGCATGCCGTGCTCCTGCGCGCGGCGGGCGGCCGACTCGGCGGCCATCTGCGCGGCGAAGGGGGTGGACTTGCGCGAGCCCTTGAAGCCGACGTGGCCGGCGGAGGCCCAGGAGATCACGTTGCCCGCGGGGTCCGTGATCGAGACGATGGTGTTGTTGAACGTGCTCTTGATGTGAGCGTGTCCGTGAGCGACGTTCTTCTTTTCCTTGCGGCGCACCTTCTTGGCAGCGCCCTGACGACCCTTGGGGGGCATCTATTACTCCTACGGGAGGTGGTCGGTCCTACAGCGAAGACCGCTGATAAGCGTCCGCTGAGGACTACTTCTTGCCCGGCTTCTTCTTACCGGCGATGGCGCGACGCGGGCCCTTGCGGGTACGAGCGTTCGTGCTGGTGCGCTGACCGTGGACGGGCAGGCCACGACGGTGGCGCAGACCCTGGTAGCAACCGATCTCGACCTTGCGGCGGATGTCGGCCTGAATCTCGCGACGGAGGTCACCCTCGGTCTTGATGTTGGCGTCCACGTACTCGCGGATCTTGACCAGCTCCTCCTCGGAGAGGTCACGAACGCGGGTGTTCGGGTTCACGCCGGTCTCGGCCAGCGTCTGCTGGGAAAGGGTCCGGCCGATGCCGAACACGTAGGTCAGGGCGACCTCCACACGCTTTTCGCGCGGGATGTCAACACCGGAAACGCGTGCCATTCAATGGCTCCAGTTGTCGTTCGGAGGTCTTCCGCAGAACCGGATCCCGCCCGCCGTCATCTTCTTCTCCGAAGATTCGGTACGAACCGGGTCCCCGGCCTCCGACCGGGGGTGTCAGGCCTGATGCGAATCAGCCCTGGATTCTGCGTATGAACATGTACTGCTTGCGTCGCGCGAAGTATCTGCGGGTGCAGAAGGTGCGGTCGTGCGTCAGCCCTGGCGCTGCTTGTGGCGCGGGTTTTCGCAAATGACCATGACCCGACCGTGACGGCGGATCACCCTGCACTTGTCGCAGATCTTCTTGACGCTCGGCTTGACCTTCATTAGGTGAGGTTCTCCGGGTCAGTGCCACCCCCCGCGCCCCGGAACCGGGAACACGGAGTAAGGGCAAGATCTACTTGTAGCGGTAGACGATCCGGCCACGCGTGAGGTCGTACGGAGACAGCTCCACCACGACCCGGTCGTCAGGGAGGATGCGGATGTAGTGCATGCGCATCTTGCCGCTGATGTGTGCCAGGACCTGGTGGCCGTTCTGGAGCTCGACCTTGAACATGGCGTTCGGAAGAGACTCGACGACAGTGCCCTCGATCTCGATGGCACCTTGCTTCTTGGCCACGCTTCGCCCTTCGAATCGACTACCTTGATCGACTTCGCACGAGCGCATGCAGACATGCGGGTGCACGAGAGCCGACGAGTCAGTCTACGTCAGGCCTCTCGGAAAGACGAATCGAGAAAGAATGCCCCACTACGGAGATCTTTAAGCAACGGGGGTCGGCGGCGGATGACCGCACTCCGCGGCGCGGGCGTTCCATACCGGAGCGGCGGAGACGTACGGCGACCGGATCGCCACCTGCCGTAGCCGACCGCAGGGCCTGATGGGGTGCCGCGATGCCCCGCGCTCCGGCGGGACCCGCAGACATCGACCAACAGCCAGGGCACGAGCCACCGCCCGCCTCGCCGACCGATCCGGGCGCCGGCGACCGGACCGCCGGTTCGAACGCCGAGTCCGGGCACCGGGTCCGGACAGCTCGCCCGGGCGCCGAGCCCGGACGGCTGATCCGGACGCCTAGTCCAGACAGCTGGCCCGGGCGCCTAGTCCAGACAGCTGGCCCGGACAGCCGGTCCGGACGCCGAGTCCGGACGGCGCGAACCTCGCGCTCCGTCGGCCTCGCCCGTCGCCGTCAGGCCAGCGGGTCCGGTGCCGCGGTGATCCCGTGCTCCGCCAGCTTCGCCTTGCCGCCGTCGGGGGCCGTGAGGACCAGCGGACCCTCCTCCGTCAGCGCCACCGAGTGCTCCCAGTGCGAGGACCAGGTCCCGTCGGTCGTGATGACGGTCCAGTCGTCTTCCAGCACCTCGGTCTTCGGGGTGCCCAAGGACACCATCGGCTCGATGGCCAGGCAGAAGCCGGGGACCAGCTTCGGACCCTTGCCGCGTCGCTTCTCGACGTAGTTCAGCAGGTGCGGGTCCATGTGCATCTCGGTGCCGATGCCGTGACCGCCGTAGTCCTCGATGATCCCGTACCGGCCGCCACCGGGCTTCGGCTGGCGGCGGATGTACGTCTCGATGGCACGCGAGACGTCGATGAGCCGGTTGCCCTGCTTCATCGCCGCGATGCCCGCCCACATCGACTCCTCCGTCACCCGGGAGAGCTCGAGCAGCTCCGGGGCGTGACCGGAGCCCACGAACACGGTGTACGCCGCATCCCCGTGCCAGCCGTCCACGATCGCGCCGCAGTCGATCGAGATGATGTCGCCGTCCTTGAGGACCACCTCGTCGGACGGGATGCCGTGGACGACGACCTCGTTGGCCGACGTGCAGATGGTCGCGGGGAAACCGCCGTACCCGAGGAAGTTCGACTTCGCCCCGTGCTCGGCCAGCACCTTGCGCGCGACCTCGTCCAGGTCCTTGGTCGTGGCGCCCGGCACCGCCGCCTCACGCGTGGCCGCGTGGATGGCCGCGACGACCAACCCCGCCTCACGCATCTTGGCGATCTGCTCGGGGGTCTTGATCTGCACCATCGGGCTGTCGCCTCTCCGCTTCCAGTAACGTCTTGGCCCAAGTCTGCCGCAACCGGCGATTGAGCAACCACAACGGCGAATCACCACGCCCACGAGAGCGGCGGCGGCTCGGCCGCAAAAAGCGGCCGCGGCCCCCCGGAGGGCGCCGCGGCCGATGGCAGCGTGACGACTACTTGTCGCCGACCTTGCTCCCCAGCGCCTCCATGGCGCGTCCCGTGACCTCTTCCACCTTGCCGAGCGCCGAGATCGTCACGACCAGGCCCTGAGCGGCGTAGTAGTCGATGATCGGCTCGGTCTGCGTGTGGTAGACCTCGAGACGCGTACGGACGGTCTCCTCGGAGTCATCGTCCCGCTGGTACAGCTCACCGTGGCAGACGTCACAGACGCCTTCGATCTTCGGCTGCTTGTACGTCACGTGGAAGACGTGCGACGAGTCGTTGCGGCAGATACGGCGGCCCGCGATGCGCTTGACCACCTCGTCCTCGGGGACCTCCAGGTCCAGCACCGCGTCCAGCTTCATGCCCTCGGCCTTGAGCATCTCGTCGAGCGCCTCGGCCTGCGAGACGTTACGAGGGAAGCCGTCCAGCAGAAAGCCGTTCGTGGCGTCGGGCTGTTCCATGCGGTCCTTGGCCATCCCGATGGTGACCTCGTCCGGCACCAGCTTGCCTGCGTCCATGTACGCCTTGGCCTGCTTGCCCAGCTCCGTGCCCTGACTGATGTTGGCGCGGAAGAGGTCGCCCGTGGAGATGTGCGGAATCCCCAGGTTCTTGGCAAGGAACGCGGCTTGCGTTCCCTTCCCGGCACCGGGCGGCCCGACGAGGACGATTCGCATCAGCGGAGGAACCCTTCGTAATTGCGCTGCTGAAGCTGGCTCTCGATCTGCTTCACCGTCTCAAGACCGACACCCACGATGATCAGGATGCTGGTACCACCGAACGGGAAGTTCTGGCTTGCCCCGAAGCCCACCAACGCCACTGTTGGCACGAGAGCGATCAGACCCAGATACAGCGACCCCGGCCAGGTGATCCGGTTGAGTACGTAGCTCAGGTACTCAGCGGTCGGTCGGCCAGCCCGGATGCCCGGGATGAAGCCACCATACTTCTTCATGTTGTCCGCGACTTCCTCGGGGTTGAACGAGATCGCCACGTAGAAGAACGCGAAGAAAACGATCAGAAGGAAGTACAGAGTGATGTAAATCGGGTGGCTGCCCTTGGTCAGGTTCTGTGTGACCCAGGTCTTCCAGGCGGAGTTGCCGCTGGAGAACTGGGCGACCAGAGCCGGGATGTAGAGCAGCGATGACGCGAAGATGACGGGAATCACACCCGCCTGGTTGACCTTCAGCGGGATGTATGTGGACGTACCACCGTACGACCGGCGTCCGATCATGCGCTTCGCGTACTGGACCGGAACGCGTCGCTGGGCCTGCTCGACGAAGACGACCAGGCCGACCATGACCAGACCGACCAGGATCACGGTGCCGAACTCGATCCAGCCGCCGGCCAGCGTGCCCTGCGTCTTGATCGCCCACAGCGCGGACGGGAAGGTCGCGGCGATCGAGATGAACATGAGGATCGACATACCGTTGCCGATGCCACGGTCGGTGATGAGCTCGCCGAGCCACATGACGACGCCGGTACCGGCGGTCATGGTGACGACCATCACGACGGTCTGGAAGATCGACTGGTCAGGAACGATCTGATTGCCGACCGAGCAGGTACCGAACAGCGCGCCGCTACGCGCAGTCGCGACCAACCCGGTGCCCTGGAGAATGGCCAGAGCCACCGTCAGATAACGGGTGTACTGCGTGATCTTCGCCGTGCCGGCCGAGCCCTCCTTCTTGAGGGCTTCGAGGCGCGGGATCACCACCGTCAGCAGCTGCAGAATGATGCTCGCCGTGATGTACGGCATGATGCCGAGCGCGAAGATCGTGATCTGCAGCAGCGCGCCGCCACTGAACATATTTACCAGACCGAACAGGCCCTGGTTGCCCTTGGCCTGTCCGATGCAGGCCTGCACGTTCTTGTAGTCGACACCTGGGATCGGGATGTGGGTACCGACCCGGTAGACCACGATGATGCCGAGCGTGAAGAGCAGTTTCTTGCGCAGGTCGGGCGTCTTGAACGCCCGGGCGAACGCGGTGAGCACGGTGCCTCCTGCGACCCCCGCGTTACTGCGCGGTAGGTAACGGTGTCGAGTAATGGTGACTAGCGGGTAGGGCCTACGCACGGGGCACATCGCCCGTGTCACAGCAACCTGCCATAGCCTACCGGGGACAGGCACCCGTCGGGGAACGACCGATCGAGTCTACCGTCACTCTATGTGGACGTTGCGCCTGATCTATCCCTCGTGAGATCACGACCGAGCCCCTGGGGCTGGCCGACACACCCCCTTCAGCGGTTGGTTCCGGGACCACCGCCGACTGCCCGAGTACTACCTATGCTATCGGCCATACGCTTCAGTTCAGCCACTTGAGCCCTTGAGCGCCGCATCTGCGTTCGTCTTCCATGCTTTCAAATTACGACGCAGTTCCGCGAGCTCCCATTTTCTCGCACTGATCACCTTTTCTTCGTACGCGGACTGAACTCTGGAAGCGACTCCAAGGTAGTTCACCTCTTTCTTGCAGGTCATATCTGCAACTGCGGTCCTCTTCTCGCTCCCGCTGGGCGTGTCACCGTTCCAACGGTTGTCATCCATCGCTTTCTCAGGGGTTTTGTAGTCAAACCCCTTCTTCGACATACAAGAGGACCAAGACCGAATCATCTCGACGTATCGGGCATCCTTCTTTGTTGCAAATATCGCATCGAGCCGGATGACCCCAACCTGTGCGTCACCCAACGATGTGGGACTGGTCTTCTGGAGCTGCTTGAGCTCGACCCCTCCCCCCTCGATCCTCTTGGGCACTCTTGAGTTCTTGGTCAGATCGTCGGCAGCAACACCGACACACCCACCTTGGGGTACGGCTACCCCCTTGTACGTCCTAAGAGTCCCGTCGAGCAGGCCTCGCTGGACTTTGGATGCCTTGTCATCCCAGCTGGATTCGCTCGTCTTGGCGTACCGCTTCGGGAGGTTATAGCCAATCGTCTTCGCCTGAGCCAACGAGAATACGAGAAACTCGGAATGTCTACGTTCATCCGGTAGCCCTTCCGGAGTCGACATCGGGTGATCGCTGTATCCCAAGCGCTTCAGACATTGATTGGTGAGCAACACCTCTGCGCGATGCAGGGTCAGAGTGAGCCCGGACGAGGGCTGGTACGAGTCCAAGGGGGTGGATACTGAGCTCGCATCCAGAGGATGCCGGGGACGTGGAACGTCAGACCCGGACCGCGTGGTGGGGTCACTTGAGGAGCAGCCGGTCACGGCAACGAGCGACAGGAGGACCACGAAACGCTTGCGCATTTTTTACTTCCACGTACGCCGGAGCGGCCAGCCCTTTTGAGGACTGGCCGCTCGATAGGTTACTTAGGGGCAGCCGAACTTCGAGTACGAAGAGAACTCGTTGTCGAAGTTCGCGTAAGCACCGGACAGGTTGCCACCCCAGCCCTTCGGGATGTCCATCTGGGCCCCGCTCATGTCCTTGTTCCAGAAGAGGCTGTACCCCTTGCACGACGTACCGGTACCGGCCGTGTACGAGGAAATGGAGTCGTTGATGTTACCGCTGTGGTTGTACCAGTTGTTATTTCCGTTGTCGAAGTCCACATCCGGCGAACTGAGGTCGAAGTAGCCATCGCTTGCATGCCGGTCGTAAAGGCGATACACGCACAGTTCGGTACTGGTACACGTACCATCCCCTGCACTCGCAGAGGTTGCTCCACTCAGGACCGCGGCGGCCCCCATGGCGAATACTGTTGCGGTCACGCTGAACACGCGAGTCTTTCGCATTCAGAATCCCTTCCTTCCCGATAGAGGCAATTTAGATGCCAGGATCAGTTGAGCAGGGAAGAAGGCAAATCGGCTGCCTATCACGCCTGGTCATTGCGCGAACAGACACGCCGTCCCCCGTAAACCCACCGTCAGCCAATGGCTGGTCCGACCAAACTGACGATAAAATGAAAATATCATTAACTCGATCATGCTGTCGAGGGGATTATGCGGAAGCCCGTCAATCTGTCGATGGGTCGACATGGCGAACACACCCCCACTCTCGCCACCGGAGCAAGAGTTGTCAGGGTCATGACAATTTATGCCTCCGGTGCCCCGGAGCCAACGAGCTCAACAGACGACGACAGAGGGCAGCGGGCCGCAGTTCGGTCCCGAGGCGAACCTTCGTCGTCCAGGGCGCCCCGCGCTGTTGAGAATCGCTACGACCGATTCGGAGTCCCCCTAAAACGACCGACCGGGGATGCCCCATTTGTAAGGGCACCCCCGGTCGGGATCGCTCATGTCATCGAGACGCCTGAAAAGATCAGACGAGCTCGGTGACGGTACCGCCGGCGGCGGTGATCTTCTCCTTGGCGGAGCCGGAAACGGCGTCAACCGAAACCTGCAGCGCGACGGAGATCTCGCCCTGGCCGAGGACCTTGACGAGGCTGTTCTTGCGAACGGCACCCTTGGCGACGAGCCCCTCGACGGTGACCTCGCCACCCTCCGGGTACAGCGCGGCCAGCTTGTCGAGGTTCACGACCTGGAACTCGGTCTTGAACGGGTTCTTGAAGCCCTTCAGCTTCGGGAGGCGCATGTGGAGGGGCATCTGCCCGCCCTCGAAGCGCTCCGGAACCTGGTAGCGGGCCTTCGTGCCCTTGGTACCACGACCGGCCGTCTTACCCTTCGACGCCTCACCACGACCCACACGGGTCTTGGCGGTCTTGGCGCCCGGGGCGGGACGGAGGTTGTGGATCTTGAGCGGGTTGTTCTCCGCCATGATCAGTCGACCTCCTCAACCGTCACGAGGTGGCGGACGGTGTGCACCATTCCGCGGAACTCGGGGCGGTCCTCCTTGACGACCACGTCGTTCAGGCGCTTGAGCCCGAGCGAACGCAGGGTGTCGCGGTGGTTCTGCTTGCTGCCGATGTACGACTTCGTCTGCGTGATCCTGAGCTGAGCCATGATTACGCACCCGCTCCCGCACGCGCACGAAGCAGAGCCGCGGGAGCGACGTCCTCGAGGGGCAGACCGCGGCGGGCCGCGATCTCCTCGGGACGCTGCAGGCCCTTGAGGGCCTCCACGGTCGCGTGCACGATGTTGATCGCGTTGGACGAGCCGAGCGACTTCGACAGGATGTCGTGAACGCCGGCGCACTCGAGCACCGCACGCACCGGGCCACCGGCGATAACGCCGGTACCGGGGGAAGCAGGCTTGAGCAGGACGACGCCCGCAGCCTTCTCGCCCGTGATCGGGTGCGGGATGGTGCCCTGGATACGGGGGACCTTGAAGAAGTGCTTCTTGGCCTCCTCAACACCCTTGGCGATGGCGGCCGGCACCTCCTTGGCCTTGCCGTAACCAACACCGACGGTGCCGTCACCATCGCCCACCACGACCAGCGCGGTGAAGCTGAAGCGACGACCACCCTTCACAACCTTGGCGACGCGGTTGATCGCGACAACGCGCTCAACGTACGCGGTCTTCTCGGCAGCAGCGCCGCCGTCACGGCCCTTCCGGTCCCGCCGCTCGCCGCCACCGGCACCGCTTCCGCGGCGCTGGGGTCCAGCCATTGGATTACCTCTCTCTTTTTCCGCTAGCTACGCAGCGACCTAAGTCGCTAGCGCGACGGGCGACTCAGAACTTGAGTCCGGCTTCGCGGGCGGCGTCCGCCAGGGCGGCAATGCGCCCGGCGTACTGGTTACCACCACGGTCGAATACGACAGCCTCGACACCGGCGGCCTTGGCGCGCTCGGCGACCAGGGCGCCGACCGACTTGGCCTGCGCGGACTTGTCGCCCTCGCCACCACGGACCGTGGTGTCCAGGGTCGACGCCGACGCGAGGGTGTGACCCTTAACGTCGTCGATGACCTGGGCCACGATGTGGCGGTTGGAGCGCGTCACGACCAGGCGCGGACGCTCAGCCGTACCGGAGATGTGCTTCCGGATGCGGATGTGACGACGCTTGATGGCAGCACGCTTGTAAGCGTCGCCCTTAGCAATCTTGACACCGTATGCCATGGCTTACTTACCCGCCTTTCCGACCTTGCGGCGGATGACTTCGCCTTCGTACTTGACGCCCTTGGCCTTGTACGGGTCGGGCTTGCGCAGCTTGCGGATGTTGGCCGCAACCTCTCCGACCTTCTGCTTGTCGATGCCCTCGACCGAGAACCGTGTCGGGTTCTCGACCTTGAAGGTGATGCCTTCGGGGGCCTCGACGGTGATCGAGTGGCTGTAGCCGAGCGAGAACTCCAGGTTGGAGCCCTTAGCCAGGACGCGGTAACCGACACCGCTGATTTCGAGCTTCTTCACGTAACCCGTGGTCACGCCGGTGATCATGTTCGCCACCAGCGTGCGGGACAGGCCGTGCAGGGCCTTGTTCTGACGCTCGTCGTTCGGGCGGGTGACATTGAGAATGCCGTCCTCACCCTTGGCGACCTCGATCGGCGCCGCGACGGTGTGGGAGAGGGTGCCCTTGGGGCCCTTCACCTGGACCGTACGGCCGTCGATGGTGACGTCCACGCCGGCGGGAACCGTGATGGGGAGCTTGCCAATACGCGACATAGCTGTTTCCTCCGTTCCCTTCCGTTACCAGACGTAGGCGAGAACTTCTCCGCCTACGCCCTTCTTGCCGGCCTGCTGTCCGGTGAGGAGACCGTGCGACGTGGAGATGATCGCCACGCCGAGGCCACCGAGCACCTTGGGCAGGGAGGTGGACTTCGCGTACACACGCAGACCCGGCTTCGAAATCCGCTTGATGCCCGCGATGGAGCGCTCACGGTTCGGGCCGAACTTCAGCTCGAGGACGAGCTTCTTGCCGACTTCGGCGTCCTCGACCTTCCAGCCGGTGATGAAGCCCTCCTGCTGGAGGATCTCTGCGATGTGCGACTTGATCTTGCTGTGCGGCATCGCGACATCGTCGTGGTACGCCGAGTTCGCGTTACGCAGACGAGTAAGCATGTCTGCGATGGGATCAGTCATGGTCATGAATTGGCCTTCGGCCTCTCTCGCCGGGGTTTCCTGTATGCGCCATCCCTCTCCCCACTCAGTGGCGGGACGGGTGCGGTGCGGGGACCTACGGCGTAGTAAGTCGTACGGGCGTCAGGCGCCCAACCCTCCTAGCCTAAGCCATGGAGGGCAGGGCACCTGACCGAACCCTTTACTTACCGAGAGCCCTGGAATCCCTTATTAGGGGGACTACCAGGAGCTCTTGGTCACGCCCGGCAGCTCGCCACGGTGAGCCATCTCACGAAGGCAGACGCGGCACAGGCCGAACTTGCGGTACACGGAGTGCGGACGGCCGCAGCGCTGGCAGCGCGTGTAGCCACGTACACCGAACTTGGGCTTACGAGCAGCCTTGGCAATCAGAGCCTTCTTCGCCATCTCGCTTACGCCTCCTTGAAGGGGAAGCCGAGGTGACGGAGAAGGGCACGGCCCTCAGCGTCGTTGGTCGCCGTGGTCACCACGGTGATGTCCATGCCCCGGGTACGGTCGATCTTGTCCTGGTCGATCTCGTGGAACATGACCTGCTCCGTGAGACCGAAGGTGTAGTTGCCACGGCCGTCGAACTGCTTGGGGGACAGACCACGGAAGTCGCGGATGCGCGGCAGCGCGAGCGACAGGGTGCGGTCCAGGAACTCCCACATGCGGTCGCCACGGAGCGTGACGTGGGCACCGATCGGCTGACCCTCACGCAGCTTGAACTGCGCGATGGACTTGCGGGCCTTGGTGACGGCCGGCTTCTGACCGGTGATCGTGGTCAGGTCACGGACGGCACCGTCCATGAGCTTCGAGTCACGGGCGGCGTCGCCGACACCCATGTTGACCACAATCTTGACGAGGCCGGGAACCTGCATGACGTTCTCGTAGGAGAACTCCTCAAGCAGCTTGCCCGCGATCTCCTCGCGGTACTTCGTCTTGAGACGCGGAGTCGTGGTGGTAGCCATCAGATGTCCTCACCCGTCCGCTTGGCAACGCGAACCTTGTTGCCCTCATCGTCGAAGCGGTAACCGACACGCGTGACGACCTTGTTGCCGTCCTTCTCCACGACGAGCTGAACGTTGCTCACGTGGATCGGGGCCTCGGTCGTGACGATGCCGCCGGCCTGGGAACCGCTGGCGGTCGGGCCGGCCTTGGTGTGCTTCTTGACCCGGTTGACACCCTCGACCAGGACGCGCTCGTCGCGCGGGTAAGCGGCAATGACCTTGCCCTGCTTGCCCTTGTCCTTGCCGGTGATGACCTGAACCGTGTCACCCTTCTTGATCTTCATGCTTACAGCACCTCCGGCGCGAGCGAGATGATCTTCATGAACTTCTTCTCGCGCAGCTCACGGCCGACGGGGCCGAAGATACGGGTGCCGCGAGGGTCGCCGTCGTTCTTCAGAATGACGGCGGCGTTCTCGTCGAAGCGGATGTACGAGCCGTCCGGACGGCGGCGCTCCTTGACGGTGCGAACGATGACGGCCTTGACGACGTCACCCTTCTTCACGTTGCCGCCGGGGATCGCGTCCTTGACGGTGGCGACGATGACGTCACCGATGCCCGCGTAGCGGCGACCGGAGCCACCGAGCACACGGATGCAAAGGATTTCCTTCGCCCCCGTGTTGTCGGCGACACGCAGTCGCGACTCCTGCTGGATCACGTCTATCTCCTGATTGTCTGCCGGTTCCCGCGGGGATCCCTTTCGGGTCGCCCCGCGAGCCTGGCGGAACCGTCCTGCGGGTAAGCCCCGCAGGAATTACTTGGCCTGTCGAGGGAGAAAACCTCCGCCGGGGGCCGGGCACCTGACGGTGCGGCAGGCCCCCGGCGGGGGGCAACGGGGGGACCGAGCCCCCCGTTTGATTACTTCGCCTTCTCGAGGATCTCCACGATGCGCCAGCGCTTCGTCGCGGACAGCGGACGCGTCTCCATGAGGAGGACGCGGTCGCCGATACCCGCGGCGTTCTGCTCGTCGTGGGCCTTCAGCTTGCTCGTACGGCGAATGACCTTGCCGTACAGGGCGTGCTTGACGCGGTCCTCGACGGCGACGACGACGGTCTTGTCCATCTTGTCGCTGACGACGAGACCCTCACGGGTCTTGCGGAATCCGCGCGCCTCAGTCGTTTCAGTCACGTTGCTCTCGCTCATCAGGCGCTCTCCACCGTTTCGATGCCCAGCTCGCGCTCACGCATCAGGGTGTAGATCCGCGCGATGTCCTTGCGGACGGCCTTGAGCCGACCGTGGTTCTCGAGCTGACCGGTCGCCGCCTGGAAGCGGAGGTTGAACAGCTCTTCCTTGGCTTCGCGAAGCTTCGCGAGAAGCTCCTCGTCACCCAGTTCGCGCAGCTCGGACGCCTTGGTACCGGCCGACATCACGCTTCACCTGCCTCGCGCTTGACGATCCGGCACTTCATCGGCAGCTTGTGGGCTGCGCGAGTGAGGGCCTCACGGGCGATCTTCTCGTTGGGGTAGGACAGTTCGAACATGACCCGGCCCGGGTGCACGTTCGCGATCCACCACTCCGGCGAACCCTTACCGGAACCCATGCGGGTCTCGGCAGGCTTCTTCGTGAGCGGGCGGTCCGGGTAGATGTTGATCCAGACCTTGCCGCCACGCTTGATGTGGCGGGTCATCGCGATACGCGCGGCCTCGATCTGGCGGTTCGTCACGTACGCCGGCGTGAGGGCCTGAATGCCGTACTCGCCGAACGAAACCTGCGTACCGCCCTTGGCCTGACCACGGCGCTTGGGGTGGTGCTGCTTGCGGTGCTTGACCCTACGGGGGATCAGCATGTCGGTCAGGCCTCCGTTCCGGTGCTCTCAGCCGGAGCGGCAGCCGCCGGAGCCTCGGCCTTGGGGGCCTCGGCAGCGGGAGCCTGCTGCGGCTTGCGGCCGCGGCCGCCACGCTCGCCACCACGGCCACCACGGCCGGCCGGGCGGTCGTTGCCGCCACCACGGGCCGGGCGGTTGCCGGCGCGGGCAGCGGCGTTCTCGGCGCGGACCTCGGCGATGTTCTTGACGTCGCCCTTGTAGATCCAGACCTTCACACCGATACGGCCGAAGGTCGTCTTGGCCTCGAAGAAGCCGTAGTCGACGTTCGCACGGAGCGTGTGCAGGGGCACACGGCCCTCGCGGTAGAACTCCGAGCGGGACATCTCGGCGCCGCCGAGACGGCCACCACACTGGATCTTGATGCCCTTGGCGCCGGCCTTCATCGTGCCCTGCATGCTCTTACGCATGGCACGACGGAAGGAGACGCGGGAGGACAGCTGCTCGGCAACGGCCTGAGCAACCAGCTGAGCGTCCGTCTCGGGGTTCTTGACCTCGAGGATGTTCAGCTGGACCTGCTTGCCCGTGAGCTTCTCGAGGTCACCGCGGATGCGGTCGGCCTCGGCGCCACGGCGGCCGATGACGATGCCCGGACGCGCGGTGTGGATGTCCACTCGCACACGGTCACGGGTGCGCTCGATCTCAACCTTCGAGATGCCGGCGCGCTCCATGCCGGACGTCATCATCCGACGGATGGCGACGTCTTCCTTGACGTAGTCCTTGTACAGCTTGTCGGCGTACCAACGGGACTTGAAGTCCGTGGTGATGCCGAGCCGGAACCCATGCGGGTTAACCTTCTGGCCCATTACCGGGTTCCTTCCTTGCTGCTGACGACCACGGTGATGTGGCTGGTCCGCTTGCGGATCCGGTAGGCACGGCCCTGGGCGCGCGGACGGAACCGCTTCAGGGTCGGACCCTCGTCGACGTACGCCTCGGAGATGAAGAGGCTGTCGGCGTCGGTGTGGTCGTAGTTGTGCGCGGCGTTGGCAATGGCGCTGTCAAGCACCTTGCCGACCGGCACGCTCGCGGCCTGCGGGGCGAAACGCAGGACCGCCTGAGCCTCCGTGGCATCCATGCCACGGATAAGGTCCACCACGCGGCGGGCCTTCATGGGCGTAACGCGGATGTACCGCGCCTGGGCCCTGGCTTCCATGGTTGTCCTTCCAGTGTCTGTCATGGTCATTCCACCCCGCGTTAGCGGCGCTTCGACTTCCGGTCGTCCTTGACGTGACCCCGGAAGGTGCGCGTCGGCGAGAACTCGCCGAGCTTGTGGCCGACCATCGACTCGGTGACAAACACCGGGATGTGGATCTTGCCGTTGTGCACCGCGATCGTGTGACCGAGCATGGCCGGGATGATCATCGAGCGACGGGACCAGGTCTTGATGACGTTCTTGGTACCGGCTTCGTTCTGAGCGTCCACCTTCTTTACGAGGTGGCCGTCAACGAAGGGTCCCTTCTTGAGACTGCGCGGCATCTAAACCCGCTCCTAGCGCTTCTTGTTCGTCTTGCGGCGGCGGACGATGTACTTGTTCGAAGCCTTCTTCGGCGAACGAGTACGACCCTCCTTCTGACCCCACGGGGAGACCGGGTGGCGACCACCGGAGGTCTTGCCCTCACCACCACCGTGCGGGTGGTCAACCGGGTTCATCGCCACACCGCGGACGGTCGGGCGAACGCCCAGCCAGCGCTTACGGCCGGCCTTACCCCAGTTGATGTTGCTCTGCTCGGCGTTGCCGACCTCGCCGACCGTGGCGCGGCAGCGCTGGTCGACCAGGCGGATCTCACCGGAAGGCATACGAAGGTGGGCCATCGTGCCCTCCTTCGCGAGCAGCTGCACCGAGGCACCGGCGGAGCGGGCGAACTTGGCACCGCCACCGGGACGGATCTCGATCGCGTGGATCGTGGTACCGACCGGGATGTTGCGGAGCGCCAGGTTGTTGCCCGGCTTGATGTCGGCCCCGGGACCGTTCTCGACGCGGTCACCCTGCGACAGGTTGCGCGGGGCGAGGATGTAGCGCTTCTCGCCGTCCGCGTAGTGCAGCAGCGCGATGCGCGCGGTGCGGTTGGGGTCGTACTCGATGTGCGCGACCTTCGCCGGCACGCCGTCCTTGTCGTGACGACGGAAGTCGATCACTCGGTAGGCGCGCTTGTGTCCGCCACCCTGGTGGCGAACGGTCACACGACCGGAATTGTTACGGCCGCCCTTGCTGTGCAGCGGGCGGACCAGCGACTTCTCCGGCGTGGACCGCGTGACCTCGACGAAGTCGGCGACGCTGGAGCCACGACGGCCCGGCGTAGTCGGCTTGTACTTGCGGATTCCCATTTCTCAGTCCTCGTCCGATATCGGACCAGGGCGCTCCGTTAGGAGGCCTGGCCGAAGATGTCGATACGGTCGCCCTCAGCGAGGGTCACGATTGCGCGCTTGCTGTCCGCACGCTTGCCGAAGCCCGTCTTGGTGCGCTTGCGCTTGCCCTGACGGTTGATCGTGTTGACCCCGGTGACCTTGACCGAGAAGACCGCCTGGACGGCCTGCTTGATCTGGGTCTTGTTGGCCCGCGGGTCGACGACGAAGGTGTACTTGCCCTCGTCGAGCAGCGCGTAGCTCTTCTCCGAGACGACCGGCTTGAGGAGCACGTCACGGGGATCCGTGAAGGACTTGCTCAGCGGGGTCTCGACGGTGTTCTTGCCCTCGGCCTCGTGGCGCTTCGCCTTGGCGACGCGCGCGGCCTTGGCGGCCTTGGCCGCCTTGGAGGCAATGCTCGGGTGACGCGTAGCCATCAGGCTTCGCTCCCTTCGGTGTCAGCGGCCTTGGGGCCAGACACGAAGGACTCGAAAGCGGCCTGGGTGAAGACCACGTCGTCCGAGACGAGAACGTCGTACGTGTTCAGCTGGCCCGGCTCCAGGATGTGGACCTGGGGCAGGTTGCGCGCGGAGAGCAGCGCGGCCTCGTCGGAGCGCTCGATGACCAGGAGCACGTTCTTGCGCTCGCTGACCTTGCCGAGGAAGCTCTTCGCGGCCTTGGTGGAGGGGGTCTCGCCCTCGATCACGCCGGTGATGACGTGGATGCGAGCGTTGCGGGCCCGGTCGGTGAGGGCGTGGCGCAGGGCCGCGGCCTTCATCTTCTTCGGGGTCCGCTGCGAGTAGTCACGCGGCGTGGGGCCGTGGACGACGCCACCGCCGGCGAACTGCGGCGCACGGGTCGAACCCTGGCGCGCGCGGCCGGTGCCCTTCTGGCGGTAAGGCTTCTTACCGCCACCACGGACCTCGCCACGACGCTTGACCTTGTGCGTGCCCTGACGGGCGGCGGCCAGCTGCGCGACAACGACCTGGTGAAGCAGCGGAATGCTGATCTTCTCTACGTCGAAGATCTCGGCCGGGAGCTCAACAGTCCCGGCGTTGTCGCCGGAGGGCGACAGAATGTCAATGGTGCTCATAGTCCTCAGGCCCCCTTGGCCGCGGTGCGGACCAGGACGAGGCCGCCGTTCGGACCAGGAACCGCGCCCTTGATAAGGAGCAGGCCCTTCTCCGCGTCAACGGCGTGAACGGTCAGGTTCTGGGTGGTGACCCGCTCGTTGCCCATGCGACCCGCCATGCGGAGGCCCTTGAACACACGGCCCGGGGTGGCGCAGCCACCGATGGAACCGGGAGAGCGGTGCTTGCGCTGGGTGCCGTGACCGGCGCCGAGGCCCTTGAAGTTGTGACGCTTCATGACACCGGCGAAGCCCTTGCCCTTGCTCTTGCCGGTGACGTCGACCTTCACGCCCGCCTCGAACACCTCGGCGGAGATCTCCTGGCCGAGGGTGTACTCGGAGGCATCCGCGGTGCGGATCTCGACGAGGTGGCGACGGGGGGTGACGTCGGCCTTGGCGAAGTGACCCTTGAGGGGCTTGTTCACCTTGCGCGGGTCGATCTCGCCGAAGGCGATCTGGACCGACTCGTAGCCGTCCATGTCGTTGGTACGCACCTGGGTGACGACGTTGGGGCCCGCCTTGACGACGGTGACCGGAACAACACGGTTGTTCTCGTCCCAAACCTGCGTCATACCGAGCTTCTCGCCCAGGATGCCCTTGATCTGCTTAGCCATTCTCAGATCACCGATCCCTAGAGCTTGATCTCGATGTCGACACCGGCCGGGAGGTCGAGTCGCATCAGAGAGTCAACGGTCTTGGGCGTCGGGTCGAGGATGTCGATCAGGCGCTTGTGCGTGCGCATCTCGAAGTGCTCGCGCGAGTCCTTGTACTTGTGCGGCGACTTGATGACGCAGTACACGTTCTTCTCAGTGGGCAGCGGCACCGGGCCCGCGACCGACGCACCAGTGCGCGTCACCGTCTCGACGATCTTCTTCGCCGAGGAGTCGATGACCTCGTGGTCGTAGGCCTTGAGCCGGATGCGGATCTTCTGTCCCGCCATGGCTACTCAGTAGTCCTTTGTCTCGTGAAAACGCTCTGGTACCCGGGGGCAAGCGTCCCGCTCTCCGACCCACGCGGTCGGGTGTGTCGCGCTCCTGCTGACAGGGATATCCACAGGGGATTTCCCTACCAAGGGACGCGGCTCAGCCCAAAAGACAACCGCAGGACCGGGGGCAGGCTGCATTCGATTTCCCAATGCATGGCCACCGGGTGCCTGGTCTGCACCCCGCTGACACTTCCCGGAAGATTCCCGTACGTCCGCCCCAGCGCTGCCTTACGACAGATAGGGCGACGAGTACTGTGGGACTCGCTTCCAGTCCTCCCGGCGGGAGGCGCGCAGCATCGGCACTCGACCGAGCAACCCCGTTAGTCTGCCATACGCGGTGGGGGGCTGGCCAATCGAGCCGAGGATCGTACCCCGAAGGTGACGCAGGTCAAACCCTGGGCTCACGGCAGGGCTCGCGCAGGTCTCCGCTCAGGGCATATGCGTCCGGCCCGGGTCTCACCACTCATTCCGCACCTAAGCTTTCACAAGCGCTGAAGAGAATGATGCCCGTGAAAGCTGGGGGGACGAGCGAAATGACCGTACAGCTGGACAATCCGGACACTGCTGAGGCACAGGACACCGGAGTACCAGCCCCAGGTCAGCGCGTGACCGTACGCAACCGCCCCTGGGTGGTCACCGACGTCGTCCGCTCGACCGCCGCCAGCGACGACCCGGCACGCGCCGCTGAGGCCGCAACCAGCCACCTGATCACCCTGTCCTCGCTGGAGAGCGACGGCCGGGACGAAGAGCTGCGGGTGGTGTGGGAGCTGGAGCAGGCGACGGATGTCCACGACCAGTACGAGCTGCCGTCTCCCAGCGACGGCTTCGACGAACCGGGCCGGTTGGACGCCTTCCTGGACGCCGTGCGCTGGGGTGCCATCGCCTCCGCCGACAAGACGGCGCTCCAGGCCCCGTTCCGCTCCGGCGTGGAGATCCAGGACTACCAGCTGGACCCCGTGGTCCGCGCCCTGTCCATGCCTCGTACGAACCTGCTGATCGCGGACGACGTAGGCCTGGGCAAGACGGTCGAGGCCGGTCTGGTGATGCAGGAGCTGATGCTGCGGCACCGCGCCCGCTCGATGCTGATCGTCTGCCCCGCTGGGCTGACGCTCCAGTGGCGGGACGAGATGCGGGACAAGTTCGGTCTGGACTTCCGGATCGTCAACACCAAGATGCTGCGGGAGCTGCGCCGCTCGGCCGGTCTGTACGTCAACCCGTGGACCCACCACCCGCGGCTGATCGTCTCGATCGACTGGCTGAAGCGCGAGCGCCCGATGCGCATGCTGCGCGAGCTGCTGCCCCAAGTGCCGGAATATCCCCGCGCCTTCGACCTACTGGTCGTGGACGAGGTACACACGTGCGCGCCGTCCGGATCGGGAAAGTACGCGGTCGACTCGCAGCGCACCCGGGCCGTGAAGCTGCTGGCCCCGCACTGCGAGCACCGCCTCTTCCTCTCCGCGACCCCGCACAACGGCAAATGCCTTCGGCGTTCCGCTGCTCCGCCTGGAGCACTCCCGCGCGACACCCCACCCCCCGCCCGCCCACGCTGAACGCATGGCAGAAGAGACCAGCACCCTCGCCGGGCGGCCCGAGCAGCCCCTTCCCCCTGTTCGGGACTGGCCCGCCGGTGAGCTGAACGCGACCGAGTTCGAGCCGGTGCTCGCGGGGCTGATGCGGGAGGGGCCGCTGACGCGGATCCGGCTTCCGTACGGGGAGGGCTGGGCGTGGCTGGCGACGCGCCACGACGACGTGAAGATGATCACGAACGATCCCCGGTTCAGCCGGCGGGAGGCCTCCGTCCGGCAGGTCACACGGCTCGCGCCGCACTTCGCGCCGCGGCCCGGGGCCCTGGCCTGGGCCGACCAGCCCGATCACAACCGGCTCCGGCACGCCGTCTCGAACGCCTACACCGTGAGCGCCGTGAAGCGCCTGCGCCCCCGCGCCCAGGACATGCTCGACGCCCTGGTGGACGCGATGGTGGCGGACGGCCCCCCGGCCGACCTGATCGAGCGGGTCCTCGAACCCTTCCCGATCAACGTCGTCTGCGAGGTCATGGGCGTACCCGTCGACGAGCGGCGGAAGTTGCACGACTGGACGCGGGAGATCATCAGCACGGCGGGCGGTGCCGAGGCCTCCGAGCGCGCCAAGAAGGGGCTCTTCGGGTGGATCGGGGATGCCGTGCGCGAGCGCCGCGACAGCGGGAGTGACGGTAAGAGCGACGGTGAGAGCGAGGACGTGCTGTCTCTGCTCGGTGGTGCCGTGCGGCGTGGTGAGCTGGAGGTGGAGGAGGCGATCAGCGTCGCCGGGCCGCTCCAGATCGGCGGCGAGGCCGTCACCAACAACACCGGCCAGATGTTCTACCTCCTCCTCACCCGGCCCGACCTGCTGGAACGCTTCCACAACGACCCCGTCTCCCGCCCGGCCGCCATCGAGGAACTCCTGCGCCACATCCCGCACCGCGCCGCCGTCGGCCTGCCCCGTATCGCCATGGAGGACGTCGACATCCACGGCACCCGCATCAGCACGGGCGATGCCGTCTATGTCTCCTACCTGGCCGCCAACCGCGACCCGGACGTCTTCCCCGACCCCGACCGGATCGACCTCGACCGGGACGCCGGTGCCCATGTGGCCTTCGGCAACGGGCCGCACTTCTGCACGGGCGCCGTCTTCTCCCGGATGCAGATCGAGCTGCTGATCGACACCCTGCTCGAGCGGCTGCCCGGGCTGCGCCTCGCCGTGCCCGCCGATCAGGTTCCCTTCCGGCAGCGCACGATGATCCGCGGTCCGGTGGCTCTGCCGGTCACCTGGTAGCGGTCGTAGTGGTCACCTGGGTCGCCGTCCGGCAGGCCGGTGTCGCCGCTTCCGCGCATCCCGAGGGTGGCAGCGTCCTCGAAGTCCTGGCGCGAGGCCATCCGACGGATGCCCTCGCGCCAGTACGCCTTGAGCGCGTCGGCGTTGCGGCGGAATGACCACTCCCCCGTACCGCCATACGGGTCATGGCCGGGCGTGACGACGGTTCCGGCGCTGTCGACGCCGGGCATCGGCCGCGACGAGCATGGCAAAGGGGCCCGTACGACCGAAGTCGTACGGGCCCCTTCAAGGAGCTCGCGAGGAGCTACCAGGCTGTCAAGCCAACAAGGACTTACTTGTTGATCTTGATGACCTGGCCGGCGCCCACGGTCCGGCCACCCTCACGGATGGCGAACTTCAGGCCCTCCTCCATGGCGACGGGCTGGATGAGCGAAACGGTCATCTCAGTGTTGTCGCCCGGCATGACCATCTCGGTGCCCTCGGGGAGGGTCACAACGCCGGTCACGTCCGTCGTACGGAAGTAGAACTGCGGACGGTAGTTGTTGAAGAACGGCGTGTGGCGGCCACCCTCGTCCTTGGACAGGATGTAGGCCTGGGCCTCGAACTCGGTGTGCGGCGTGACCGAACCGGGCTTGATGATGACCTGGCCGCGCTCGACGTCCTCGCGCTTGATGCCACGGAGGAGCAGACCGACGTTCTCACCGGCCTGACCCTCGTCGAGCAGCTTGCGGAACATCTCGATGCCGGTGACCGTGGTGGTGGTCTTCTCCTGCTTGATGCCCACGATGTCGACGGTCTCGTTGACCTTGAGGACACCACGCTCGATACGACCGGTGACGACGGTGCCACGACCGGTGATCGTGAAGACGTCCTCGATCGGCATCAGGAACGGCTTGTCGACGTCACGCTCGGGCTGCGGGATGTTCTCGTCGACGGCCTGCATCAGGTCGAGGACGGTCTGGCCCCACTCCTTGTCGCCCTCAAGGGCCTTGAGCGCCGAGACCTTGACGACCGGCAGGTCGTCGCCCGGGAACTCGTACTCGGAGAGCAGCTCGCGAACCTCGAGCTCGACGAGCTCCAGGATCTCCTCGTCGTCCACCATGTCGGCCTTGTTCAGGGCGACGACGATGTAGGGAACGCCGACCTGGCGGGCCAGGAGCACGTGCTCCTTGGTCTGCGGCATCGGGCCGTCGGTGGCCGCGACCACGAGGATGGCGCCGTCCATCTGCGCCGCACCCGTGATCATGTTCTTGATGTAGTCCGCGTGACCGGGGCAGTCGACGTGGGCGTAGTGACGCGTCTCGGTCTGGTACTCGACGTGCGCGATGGAGATGGTGATACCGCGCTGGCGCTCCTCAGGAGCCTTGTCGATCTGGTCGAAGGCCGAGGCCTCGTTCAGGTCCGGGTACGCGTCGTGCAGCACCTTGGTAATGGCGGCCGTGAGGGTCGTCTTACCGTGGTCGATGTGACCGATGGTGCCGATGTTGACGTGCGGCTTAGTCCGCTCGAACTTCGCCTTCGCCACTGGGTCCTCCTGTGGAGTGGTTCTGGTACGCCTTACTCATCGGCGCCAGGTGATCTTTGCTGGGATGCCGCCCGCCGGGGTCTGCCCTCCCGGGTGAGCCCCGGCGGTCGGTGTCAAGCCTAAAGCGTGTAAACGGTGTGTGTTACTCGCCCTTGGCCTTCGCGATGATCTCCTCGGCGACGTTCCGGGGAACCTCGGCGTAGGAGTCGAACTGCATCGAGTAGCTTGCGCGACCCGAGGTCTTGCTGCGGAGGTCGCCGACGTAGCCGAACATCTCCGAGAGAGGCACGAGGCCCCTCACGACGCGCGCACCGGCACGCTCCTCCATGGCCTGGATCTGACCACGGCGGGAGTTGATGTCGCCGATGACCTCACCCATGTAGTCCTCGGGCGTGGTGACCTCGACGGCCATCATCGGCTCGAGCAGCACGGGGCTGGCCTTGCGCGCGGCCTCCTTGAAGGCCTGCGAACCGGCGATCTTGAACGCGAGTTCGGAGGAGTCGACCTCGTGGTAGCCACCGTCGAGAAGAATGACGCGGACGCCCGTCATCTCGTAGCCGGCCAGGATGCCGAACTGCATGGCTTCCTGCGCACCCGCGTCGACCGAAGGGATGTACTCCTTCGGGATGCGGCCACCGGTGACCTTGTTCACGAACTCGTACGAGGCGTCGCCGCCCTCGATCGGCTCGATCGCGATCTGCACCTTGGCGAACTGACCGGTACCACCGGTCTGCTTCTTGTGCGTGTAGTCGTGACGCTCGACGGCCTTGCGGATCGTCTCGCGGTACGCGACCTGCGGCTTGCCGACGTTGGCCTCGACCTTGAACTCACGGCGCATACGGTCGACCAGCACCTCGAGGTGCAGCTCGCCCATACCACCGATGATGGTCTGGCCGGTCTCCTCGTCCGAGTGAACCTGGAAGGAGGGGTCCTCCTCCGCGAGACGCTGGATGGCGACACCCAGCTTCTCCTGGTCACCCTTGGACTTGGGCTCGATGGCGACCTGAATGACCGGCGCCGGGAAGTCCATGGACTCCAGGATGACCGGGTTCTTGTCGTCGGCCAGCGTCTCACCGGTGGTGGTCTGCTTCAGGCCCATGACGGCGACGATGTCACCGGCGCCCACCGACTCGATCTCCTCACGCTTGTTCGCGTGCATACGGTAGATCTTGCCGATGCGCTCCTTCTTGCCCTTGACGGAGTTCAGCACGGCGCTGCCGGACTCCAGGCGGCCCGAGTACACCCGGACGAAGGTGAGCTTGCCCAGGTGCGGGTCGCTCATGATCTTGAACGCGAGGGCGGAGAGCGGCTCGTCGTCGGACGGCTTGCGCTTGACGACCAGCTCCGGGTCCTTCACGTCGTGGCCCTCGATGGCCTCGACGTCAAGCGGAGTCGGCAGGTAGCGCACGACCGCGTCGAGCAGGGGCTGAACGCCCTTGTTCTTGAACGCGGTGCCACAGAACACGGGGGTGACCGTGACGTCGCTGGACTTGCCGGACGCGATGGTGACGCGACGGATCGCGGCGTACAGCTGCTCCTCGGTGGGCTCCTGGCCCTCCAGGAACAGCTCCATGATCTCGTCGTCGTGCTCCGCGACGGTCTCGACCAGCTTGCCGCGGTACTCCTCGGCAGCCTCGACGTGCGTGGCGGGGATGTCGACGACGTCGTACATCTCGCCCTTCGCCGCCTCGGCGGACCACACGAGCGCCTTCATGCGGACCAGGTCCACAACGCCCTTGAAGTCCATCTCGGCACCGATCGGCAGCTGCATGATGATCGGAACGGCGCCAAGCCGGTCCTTGATCATGTCCACGCAGCGGTGGAACTCGGCGCCGGTGCGGTCCAGCTTGTTCACGAAGCAGATGCGCGGCACGCCGTAACGGTCGGCCTGACGCCACACCGTCTCGGACTGCGGCTCGACACCGGCGACACCGTCGAACACCGTGACGGCACCGTCGAGGACGCGCAGCGAGCGCTCCACCTCGACCGTGAAGTCGACGTGCCCCGGGGTGTCGATGATGTTGATCGTGTAGTCGTTGTCCTCGAGCGGCCAGTGACAGGTGGTGGCAGCAGAGGTGATCGTGATGCCACGCTCCTGCTCCTGCTCCATCCAGTCCATGGTGGCAGCGCCGTCGTGGACCTCACCGATCTTGTAGCTGACGCCGGTGTAGAAGAGGATCCGCTCGGTGGTGGTCGTCTTGCCCGCGTCGATGTGGGCCATGATCCCGATGTTGCGGACCCTGGCCAGGTCAAGTGAAGTGGTAGCCATAAGGCTTCGGTCTTCTCTCGGTCTCGATGGGGGTAGCGACTACCAGCGGTAGTGCGCGAAGGCCTTGTTGGACTCGGCCATCTTGTGGGTGTCCTCGCGCTTCTTCACAGCGGCACCGAGGCCGTTGGAGGCGTCGAGAAGCTCGTTGAGCAGACGCTCGGTCATGGTCTTCTCGCGACGGGCGCGGGAGTAACCGACGAGCCAGCGCAGCGCGAGCGTGTTGGCACGACCGGGCTTGACCTCGATCGGAACCTGGTACGTCGCACCACCGACACGGCGGGACTTGACCTCGAGGGTCGGCTTGATGTTCTCCAGCGCGCGCTTCAGCGTGATGATCGGGTCGTTGCCCGTCTTCTCACGCAGACCCTCCATGGCGCCGTAGACGATGCGCTCGGCGGTGGAGCGCTTGCCGTTGAGCAGCACCTTGTTGATGAGGGAGGTCACCAGAGGGGAACCGTAGACCGGGTCGATGATGACCGGGCGCTTCGGGGCGGGGCCCTTACGAGGCATTTCTACTTCTCCTTCTTGGCGCCGTAGCGGCTGCGGGCCTGCTTGCGGTTCTTGACACCCTGGGTGTCAAGCGAACCACGGATGATCTTGTAGCGAACACCCGGCAGGTCCTTCACACGGCCGCCGCGCACGAGCACGATGGAGTGCTCCTGCAGGTTGTGTCCCTCACCCGGAATGTAAGCGGTGACTTCGATCCCGCTGGTCAGACGCACACGCGCGACCTTACGCAGGGCCGAGTTCGGCTTCTTCGGGGTGGTCGTGAACACACGCGTGCAGACGCCGCGACGCTGGGGCGAACCCTCGAGTGCGGGCGTCTTGTTCTTCTCGACCTTGTCCTGCCGGCCCTTCCGGACCAGCTGCTGGATCGTAGGCACTACTTCTCCGGTTTCTGTGTGCCGAATGGTGAAGCTAACCTGGAACATCTCCGACCCACGCGGTCGGGTGTGTCGAATGCTGCAGACTCCCGCCGCGAGGCGAAAAGGGCGCAGATTACGGTGGCCGGTTACGGCTCGCCTTGCGGTTTGAAGGCACGCACGCGAGCCAGGGCACACCCCAGGCACAAGGTCTGAGCGTACCTACCTCAACGACTTCGGTCAAAACAAATGCTGTCCAGGGCGACACGCCGGACTTCTCGCCACGTCAGCGCGGTGCCCCCGTACGGGTGGTTGTCGGGCCGGCCTTAGCGCATTCCCGGGGCGCTCGTCCCCAAAAGTTTCCGATCCCCGACGGTACCGCGCAATCTCTGTCCACCGCCGTGTGGCCTTCAGTACCTTGATCGGTCGGCTGCGGCGATCGGGGGACCATGACGGCAGCACACGCACCGGACTCATCCGGGTCATCGGGCTCATCCGGGTCATCGGGCTCGTCGGACTTACCGGGTTCGTGGGATTCGTCGGGCTTACCCGGCGACGGGGGGCTCGACGACCGGGTGCCGTTCCTGGCCCGGCTGGAGAGCGAGGACCGCTCGGCGCTGCTCGCTCTCGGTCACGAGCTGTCGTACGCGCCCCGGATGGTGCTCCTGCACCAGAGCGAACCGTCCTCGCACGTCCTGTTCGTCACGCACGGCTGGACGAAGGTGACCGCGGCCGCCTCCAACGGCTACGAGGCGCTGCTCGCGCTGCGCGGCCCCGGCGACGTCATCGGGGAGTCCGCGGCGCTCACCGGGCGCCCCCGGTCGGCCACCGTGACGGCCCTGGAGCCGGTCCGTACGGTCGCCGTCGAACGCGGCCGCTTCACCGAGTTCCTCGCCCGCTCCCCCGCCGTCTCCTTCGCCCTCCTCGGCCTCACCTCCGACCGCACCCGGGCGGCGGACCGGCGCCGCCTGGAGTTCGCCTCCCTCAGCGTGCGGGAGCGCTTCGCGATCCTGCTGCTGGACCTCGCCCGCACCCACGGCCGGCGCACCGGCCAGGGCATCGAGCTCTCCGTCCCCCTGAGCAAACAGGAACTCGCCGGATCGGTGGGGGCCTCCCGGGAAATGGTCCAACGCCTGCTGAAGGACCTGCGGGAACGGGGGGTCGTGATGACCGGGCGCCGGGCGCTGGTGATCGTGCGGCCGGATGTGCTGCGCCGGATTGCGCGGGGGTGAGGTGGATCTGATGCCGGGTGTGGTGTCTGGGCGGGTGGGTCGCTGCGGGTGCGTGGGGGCTGGTCGCGCGGTTCCCCGCGCCCCCAAAGACCTCGGGGCGGCGGGGGCGAGGGACCGCCCGTTCTGTGCACGCCGTCACACTCCGACTGCGTCATCCGCCCTCACGACACCACAACCCTGCCCGTCACTCTTCTGCCACTGCCGCACCACCTGCGAGAGGCGACCATGACCGACCCCGTGAGCCGGACGATCCTGTTGCTCGACATCGAGAAGTACAGCGACCGGGACGACATCGAGCAGGCGTACCTGCGGCGCATGCTGTACGACGTCGCCGACCGCACCCTGGAGCGCGCCGGCATCGACGAACGCCTGCGCCTGCGCGCCGACCGGGGCGACTCCGTGATGGAGCTGATCGACGCCAACGCCTCCGTCACCGCACTGCTGCGCGCCCTGCTCACCGAGGTCCCCACCCAGCTGCACGCGGTCAACCGGATGGCGTCCAGCTCGGCACAGATCCGGCTGCGGGGCGTCGTCGCCACGGGCTACGTCGCCGTGGACGAGCACGACGGCTGGGTCGGCTCCGATCTCAACCACGCCTGCCGCCTCCTCGACGCCCAGCTGCTGCGCGCGGCCCTGCGGGAGCGGAGAGACGACTTCGCCCTGTGTGTCTCGGAGAGCGTGCACACGGGGATCGTGCGGCACGGTCACGCGGGCATCCCGGCGGAGGACTTCCACGCGGTGACCGTGGACAGCAAGAACGGCCCGCTGCGGGCCTGGCTGCACGGCCCGGTGCCGGACGCCGACAACGACCACAGTGAGAAGGGGGGAACCTCGGTGCCGGGCGCCAGCTCGGGGGAGCGTCCGGCACCGAGGCGGGACGACCGGCCGGAAACCCGGGCGGGCGCCGTCTTCCACTTCGACGGAGGCGCCCCCACCTTCGGCGGCAGCCTCGTCGGCGGCGACCAGCACGGCGTGTCGGGCGGCCAGGTCACCGGAGACGTCCACCTCGGCGGGTCCGGGGGTGAGTCGGCGTGACGGTGCCTCCCCCCACCACGCCGACCCCCGACGACGTACACCCGAAGGACGTACACCCCAAGGACCCGCACCCGGCCCCCGGACCGGACACCCGGCACGAAGACGGGGAAGGAGACGGGGAACAGGAGCGGACGCAGGAGGCGCGCGCGGCTCAGCGCGAGCTCTTCGCGCACACCCCGGGGTTCATTCTCGGCTCGGCCTCGTCCTTCGGCGGGAGTCTGGTCGGCGGCGCCCAGCACGGCGTGTCCGGCGGCGAGGTCGCCGGTGACGTGTTCATGGGCGGCAAGACGGAGATCCACCACCACGGCTCGGCGGCGTCGGCGGCGTACGCCTCCGGAGAGATCCCGCGGCGCCACCTCGAGGACCTGGACGCCGTCTTCGTCGAGAGCCCCGCCTACGTCGCCGCCCTGGACCGGCTTCGCGAAGAACGCGTCCTCGTCCTCGCCGGCGCCCACGCCACCGGCCGCCACGCCGCCGCGCTGATGCTCCTGCACCGCCTGGGCGTGCCCTCCGTGCACGCCCTCTCGCCGGAGACCAGCCCGGCGGCCCTGAGCGCCCCGCTCACCGCACCCGGCGGGCACGTCCTGCGCGATCTGCCGCTGAGCCGCAACCGGTCGCTGCGCGACACCCATCTCCACGCGGCCCGCGACCAGCTGAAGAAGGTCGACGGGTATCTCGTGGTGACCGTCGAGAACTCGCCTTTCCTGCTGGGGGCCACCGCCGCCGTCTGGCAGCCTCCGGAGGCGTCGGCGGTCGTCCGCGCGTATGTGAGCAGGCACCGGGCGCACGACGCCGACGACCTCCTCGCTCTCGCCCCGGTGCGGGACTTCCTCGCCCGGGGCCACCATCAGCCCGCCGAGGCCGCCGAGTTCGCGAAAGAGCTGGCCGGGTTCGACGGCGGTGAGGCGGCCACGGCCCGGCTCGCGGAGTTCGGTCAGGCGGCCGTGGAGCAGCAGTGCCGGGAGTGGCTGAGCGACCCCGAGTCGACGCTGCGGGACAAGGCCTTCCTCATCTCGCTCGCCGTCTTCGACCGGGCGCCGTACGTCCTCGCCGCCGAGCTCGCGGACAAGTTGTTCGTGCACTTCCAGCGCTTGCAGCACCCCGAAGAGCCGCCGGAGATCCCGGTGTTCGGGCTCGCCGCCGAAACCCGTCTCGCGCGGGCCCGCGCCGAGGGGGAAGTGCGGAACGAGACGACCGAATGGGGCTCCGTGCCGCAGTTCACCGCGTTCTTCCGGAAGGAGAACACCCCCCGCGCCCTGCTCACCGAGGTGTGGACGGGCCATCCCTCCGCCCGGCCCGCGCTGATCGCCTGGCTGAAGGAGCTGGCCCGCGACGGGCGTCCCGTCGTACGGACCCGGGCCGCCGCGGCCACCGCCATGCTCGCGCTCGCCGACCTGCCCTCCGCGGTCGCGCTGCTGATCGACGGCTGGGCGGTGTCGAAGACGTTCGGCCCCCGGGTCACCGCCGCGAACACCCTCACGCTCGCCCAGCTCCTCGACGCGCCCGTCGTCCTGCGCCTGCTCACCCAGTGGTGCACGGACGCCCACTGGGCCCGCCGCTGGACCGCGATCCGGGCGTTCGGACTGCTCGCGCCGCTGCGCCCGCATCTCGCGAGCACGGCTTTGAGCGCCCTCGCGACCCGCGCCCGCGCCGACAACAGCAGCCCGGCCGAGGCGGCCAACCTGATCGAATCCACCGCCCTGCTGCTCTCCGTGGGCCTCAGGCGCGGCGAGATGCTCTCCGAACTGGTCCGGCTGCTCCACCACGACACCCCCGCGGTCCGCGCGCTGGCACTGGGCGCCTTCGTACGGGCGTGCGACAACGCGGAGGAGGGCGCGCTCGTCGAGTGGTACGCCGACATCGGCATGTACCAGGCGGACTCGGCCCGTGACCTCGCCACCCTCTGGCGCACCGCCCTCGGCGACCGCGCCCACACCCGGGGCGCCCTGAACGCCCTGCACACCTGGGTGTACGTGGCCGAGCACCGCCCGGACGCGGCCCAGGCCCTGGAGCTGCTGCTGCCCGCGCTGGTCGTCACGGCGGACGACCACAAACGCCTCAGCCACGAACTGCGCACCCTGCGCGGCCGGGACGGCGGCCCGCGCCCGCCCCTCGCCGACCGTCTGTTCACCGCGCTGCGTCCCACCGTCCCGACACCCTGAAACCCTGACACAGAGTTACGAGGAGTTGACCCATGGCGGAATTCCGCCGCCCGCCGGAGTGGCAGCAACAGGCCGACAGACACACGATGTTGATCGACCCGGTGCTCACCGTGCGGCCGATCTCCCGCTTCGACTACACGGCCCGGCGGCCGGTCTCCGCGATCGACCACGCGCTGGTGTTCGCCACCGTGGGCGGCGCCTACGACGCCTACATGCCCCCACACCGGCCGAGCCGCACGGACGCCGCGACCCGCCGCTACACCTCGGTCTACGAGGTCGACATGGGCAGCCACCCGGTACAGCTGGAACTCGAACTGCCCAGCGACGACGACGCGTTCTCGTTCAGCGCCACCGCCGATCTGACCTGGCGCGTCTCGGACCCGATCGCCTACGTGGCCGGCGGCGAACGCGATGTGCCCACCCGGCTCACCCGTGAACTCCACCAGTTCGCACGGCCGGTCAGCCGGCGGTTCTCCATCGAGGACAGCCGGGACGCCGAGGCCGAGGTCCAGTACGCGGTCGAGAGGGGCGTCTTCGCCGACGGCATCGGGCTCGCGGTCACCTGCGTGGTGCGGTTACGCCTGGACGACGACGCGATCGCGCACCGGCGGCGTAAGCGGGCGCTGCGCTACGAGGCCGACATGCTCGACCCCGAGCACGAGTACCGGCTGCGCCAGGCCGAGCAGTTGCACGAGCTGGAGGTGCTGCGCCAGACGCAGTCCCAGGAGCTGATGGCCCAGAAGATCGCCTTCTACCAGTACCACCTGCAGCACGGGGGTGTCGCCCAGTGGGCCTTCCACCTCGCCGCGCACCCCGAGGACACCCGGATGGTCATCAACGCACTCCAGAAGGACCAGCTCTCCGCCATCGAGAGCCAGCTGGAGCTGATCGCCGGAGACACTCTGGAGGACTACCAGAAGGCCGAGTCGGCCCGCTCCACCCTGCGGGTCGTCAAAGAACTGAACAGCCGCCAAGAGGCCCCGCCGGGGCCCCCGGTTCCCGGCCGGCCGACGCCCCCACCCGGTGGCGTACCGCAGCCGCCGTACGACTCCTCACAGCCGTACGGGGCCGCCGCCCAGCCCTATGGCGGCGCTCCAGCCCCCGGAGGCGTACCGGGCGCCCCCTACACCCCGCCCGGGCCGCCCGTGTCCCACCCGCCTGGGCCGCCCATGTCCCACCAGCCGTACGTCCCGCCCGCGCCCGCAACCGTGCCGCCGGGGCCCTACCAGGCCGAGCCTCCGGCCCCCGCCGGGACCCCGTACGACCAGGCCCCGCCGCCCCCGGCCGTCGCCCCCACGCCCGTCATTCCGCCCGCACCCTCCGCCTATCCGCCACCCCCGCCCCCGGAGTCGTCCGGGACGGGACCGGAGTGACCACCACCGCTCCCGGCACCAGAACCGCCGAACGGCTGCTGGACGAGCTGCGGGGCGAGATCGCCCGGGCCGACAGCAAGGCGTCCGTGCTGGTGGCGGCGCTCGGCATGACGGCGGGGGTGTTCAGCGGGCTGCTGGCCGGACGGAACTGGTCGCCGAGCTCGCTCTCGGCGCCCGGTACGGCCGTCTGGTGGACCGGCGCCCTGGCCCTCGCCTTCGCCCTGTTCTCGCTGCTGCTCGCGGTGCTCCCCCGGTACCGCGCCAGTTCGTGGGCCCCGGGCCGGCCCCTCTGTTTCTTCGGAGACATCCAACAAGCCGTACGTGAAGGACAGTTGGCGACCGCTCTCGCCGACACCGACCGCGACCCCGCCGCCGGACTCACCGCGGCGCTCACCGAGACCAGCCGTATCGCCGCCCGCAAGCACCAGTGGATCCGCACCGGACTGATCGCCTTCTGCGCGGGCACGGTGCTGCTTCCCGCCGGGCTGCTCATCGGCTGACGTCCCCGTCCTGAAGGAGCCCCACCTTGTCCTACCCGCCAGACCCGGCCGCCCCGGAGCCCGGCCCCGCCTATCCGGAGCCCCCGTACCCGGGCACGCCGGCGCCCCCGTCCTATCCGGGCGCCGCGCCCCAGTACCCGGGAGGCGCCGCGACACCACCGCCGTACCCGGGAGCCTCCGCGACGCCGCCCCCCTACCCCGGGGCCGCCGCTCCCCCACCCCCATACCCGGGGACCCCCGCACCCCCGTCCTATCCGGGCGCCGCACCCCAGTACCCGGGGGCCGGGGCCGCGCCTTCGTACCCCGCGGCTCCGCCCGCCCACCCGGGGGCCGCGCCCACGTACCCGAGCGGACCACAGCCCCCCACCGCCACCGCACCGCCGTACATCCCGCCCCAGACGCCCCCCATGCATACGCCCTCCGCCGCCGCACCGCCCACACCTCCAGCACCGCCGGAGGCCACCGCTCCCGACGACCTCGACTACCGGCACGCGGGCTCCCGCGTCCACGTGGCCGCGCACCAGCGCGGGGCCGACGCCACCGCGATCGGGCAGCTGGCCGTCCAGGTGCCGGGCTTCCTGGTGAGCCTCGCCGTGGTCGCCTCGTTCGCCGTGGGGATCCTCGGCACGGCCATGGGCTGGCTGGTCATCCTCGCCTGGCTGGCCTCCGGGGCGCTCGTCTTCCACCGGCCCACCGAGCTGGCCTTCGCCCGGCACATGATGAAGCTCAGGGTGCCGCTCGCGGAGGAGCGGGCCCGTCTGGAGCCGATCTGGCGCGAGGTCACCGCCCGTGCGGGCATCGAGGCACACACGTACGAGCTCATGGTGGAGAACAGCACCGACCTGAACGCGGTGGCGGCCGCCGGCCATGTCGTCGGGGTCACGACGTACGCGCTGAACGAGATTCCCAGCAGCAACCTCGCCGCCGTACTCGCCCATGAACTCGGCCATCACACCGGCGGTCACGCCTGGACCGGCCTGCTCGGCTACTGGTACTCGCTGCCAGGACGGATCGCCTGGGCCTTCATGCGGGGCATCGCCCGGATCGCGATCCGGGTCGCGAGTGTCTTCTCGCTGGCCGCGACCGGGATGGTCTACCTCTTCATCGGAATGTTCGTGATCGGCGGATTCGTCGCCGCCTGGTACATCACCGTTCCGCTCGTCATCGCCCCCTACCTGCTCGCCTACGTGGGTCGCCAGGGCGAGCTGCGTGCCGACCGGCAGGCCGCGGACCTCGGCTTCGCGCCCCAGCTGGCACAGGTCCTGTACCACTTCCAGGCCCAGGAGGACGCGGTGAAGGCGCAGGCCGCGGCGCAGGGCAGGAAGCTCAAGGAACCGGGCGGCCTGGCCAGGCTGCTGACCACCCACCCGGACAACTACACCCGGCTCCAGGCACTCGAGCCCTACCTCCAGCTCAGCCGCTGACCACGGACGACCGGCACCGGACAACGCCGAAGGGCGGCCACCCCGTACGAAACGGAGTGGCCGCCCTTCAGTACTTCAGACGTACGCCTTACTGGTTGTACGGACCGTAGTCGTAGTCCTCCAGCGGGACGGCCTGGCCGGAGCCGGTGCCGAACGGCGAGTAGTCGATGTCGTCGTAGCCGACGGCCGAGTACATCGCGGCCTTGGCCTCTTCGGTCGGCTCGACCCGGATGTTGCGGTAGCGGGACAGACCCGTACCGGCCGGGATGAGCTTACCGATGATGACGTTCTCCTTGAGGCCGATCAGGGAGTCGGACTTGGCGTTGATCGCCGCGTCCGTCAGAACCCTGGTCGTCTCCTGGAAGGACGCCGCCGACAGCCACGACTCGGTCGCCAGCGAGGCCTTGGTGATACCCATCAGCTGCGGACGGCCGGAGGCCGGGTGGCCGCCTTCCTGGACCACACGACGGTTCTCGGTCTCGAACTTCGAACGCTCGACCAGCTCGCCGGGCAGCAGCTCCGCGTCGCCCGACTCGATGATCGTCACACGGCGCAGCATCTGCCGGATGATGATCTCGATGTGCTTGTCGTGGATCGACACACCCTGCGAGTTGTAGACCTTCTGGACCTCGCCGACCAGGTGGACCTGGACCGCGCGCTGACCGAGGATCCGCAGCACGTCGTGCGGGTTGGTGGCACCCACGGTGAGCTTCTGGCCCACCTCGACGTGGTCGCCCTCGCCCACCAGCAGACGGGCACGCTTCGAGATCGGGAACGCCGTCTCGTCGCTGCCGTCGTCCGGGGTGACGACGATCTTCTTGGTCTTCTCGGTCTCCTCGATCCGGATACGGCCGGAGGCCTCCGAGATCGGGGCGACACCCTTCGGCGTACGAGCCTCGAAGAGCTCGACGACACGGGGCAGACCCTGGGTGATGTCGTCACCGGCCACACCACCGGTGTGGAAGGTACGCATCGTCAGCTGGGTACCGGGCTCACCGATGGACTGGGCGGCGATGATGCCGACCGCCTCACCGATGTCGACCAGCTTGCCGGTGGCCAGCGAACGGCCGTAGCACATGGCGCAGGTGCCGACGGCGGACTCGCAGGTCAGGACCGAGCGGGTCTTGACCTCCTCGATGCCGTGCTTGACCAGCTCGTCGATGAGGACGTCGCCGAGGTCGGTGTTGGCCGGGGCCAGCACCCTGCCGTCGACGGTGATGTCCTCGGCCAGCGCACGTGCGTACACGCTGGTCTCGACGTTCTCCGTCTTGCGCAGCACGCCGTCCTCGCCGCGCTCGGCGATGGCCAGACGCAGACCACGGTCGGTGCCGCAGTCCTCCTCGCGGATGATGACGTCCTGCGAGACGTCCACCAGACGACGGGTGAGGTAACCCGAGTCGGCGGTACGCAGAGCCGTGTCCGCCAGACCCTTACGAGCACCGTGCGTCGAGATGAAGTACTCCAGCACCGACAGGCCCTCACGGAAGGAGGCCTTGATCGGACGCGGGATCGTCTCGTTCTTGGCGTTCGACACCAGACCACGCATACCGGCGATCTGACGCATCTGCATCATGTTTCCTCGGGCACCCGAGTCAACCATCATGAAGATGGGGTTCGTCTTCGGGAAGTTCGCGTTCATCGCCTCGGCAACCTCGTTGGTCGCCTTGGTCCAGATCGCGATGAGCTCCTGAGTGCGCTCTTCCTTGGTGATCAGACCGCGCTCGTACTGCTTCTGGACCTTCTCGTCCTGCGCCTCGTAGCCCTTGACGATCTCCTTCTTCGCCTCGGGAACGACGATGTCGGAGATGGCCACGGTGACGCCGGAGCGGGTGCCCCAGTAGAAGCCCGCCGCCTTCAGGTTGTCGAGCGTCGCCGCCACGATGACCTTGGGGTAGCGCTCGGCCAGGTCGTTGACGATCTCGCCGAGCTGCTTCTTGCCCACCGAGTAGTCGACGAACGGGTAGTCCTCGGGCAGCAGCTCGTTGAAGAGCGCGCGGCCCAGGGTCGTCCGGAGACGGAAGGTGTCACCCTGCTGCCACTCGGGCTCGCCCTCCTCCTGCGCCGGCGGGGTCCAGCCACGCGGCGGGATGGTGCCCACCGGGAAGCGGATGTCGACGGCCGACTGGAGCGCGAGCTCCCCGGCGTCGAACGCCATCGTCGCCTCGGCGGTCGAGCCGAAGGCACGGCCCTCGCCCTTGACGTCGCGCAGCTCGCCGTCCGTGGTCAGGAAGAACAGACCGAGGACCATGTCCTGGGTCGGCATCGTGACCGGGCGGCCGTCGGCGGGCTTGAGGATGTTGTTCGAGGACAGCATCAGGATGCGGGCCTCGGCCTGCGCCTCCGCGGAGAGCGGCAGGTGGACGGCCATCTGGTCACCGTCGAAGTCCGCGTTGAACGCGGTGCAGACGAGCGGGTGGATCTGGATGGCCTTGCCCTCGACCAGCTGCGGCTCGAAGGCCTGGATGCCGAGGCGGTGCAGCGTGGGCGCACGGTTCAGCAGAACCGGGTGCTCCGCGATGACCTCTTCCAGGACGTCGTACACGACCGTGCGGCCGCGCTCGACCATCCGCTTGGCGCTCTTGATGTTCTGCGCGTGGTTCAGGTCGACCAGACGCTTCATCACGAACGGCTTGAAGAGCTCCAGCGCCATGGCCTTGGGCAGACCACACTGGTGCAGCTTCAGCTGCGGACCGACGACGATCACGGAACGCGCGGAGTAGTCCACACGCTTGCCGAGCAGGTTCTGACGGAATCGACCCTGCTTGCCCTTGAGCATGTCGGACAGCGACTTCAGCGGACGGTTGCCGGGGCCCGTGACCGGGCGACCACGACGGCCGTTGTCGAAGAGCGCGTCGACGGCCTCCTGAAGCATGCGCTTCTCGTTGTTCACGATGATCTCGGGGGCACCGAGGTCAAGGAGTCGCTTCAGACGGTTGTTGCGGTTGATCACGCGGCGGTACAGGTCGTTCAGGTCGGAGGTCGCGAAGCGGCCACCGTCCAGCTGCACCATCGGACGAAGGTCCGGCGGGATGACCGGCACGCAGTCGAGCACCATGCCCTTGGGGCTGTTGCTGGTCTGCAGGAACGCGGAGACGACCTTGAGGCGCTTGAGCGCACGGGTCTTCTTCTGGCCCTTGCCGGTACGGATGATCTCGCGGAGGCGCTCGGCCTCCTCGTCGAGGTCGAAGGACTCCAGGCGCTTCTGCAGCGCCGCGGCACCCATCGAACCGTCGAAGTACGTGCCGAAGCGGTCACGCAGCTCGCGGTAGAGGAGCTCGTCGCCCTCGAGGTCCTGGACCTTCAAGTTCTTGAAGCGGGTCCAGACCTCGTCGAGACGGTCGATCTCGCGCTGCGAACGGTCACGCAGCTGCTTCATCTCACGCTCGGCACCCTCGCGCACCTTACGGCGCACGTCGGCCTTGGCGCCCTCGGCCTCAAGCTCGGCCAGGTCGGTCTCGAGCTTCTTGGCGCGGGCCTCGAGGTCGGCGTCGCGACGGTTCTCGATCTGCTGACGCTCGACGGAGACGTGCGCCTCCAGCGAGGGCAGGTCGCGGGTGCGGCGCTCCTCGTCGACGAACGTGATCATGTACGCCGCGAAGTAGATGACCTTCTCGAGGTCCTTCGGGGCGAGGTCGAGCAGGTAGCCCAGACGCGACGGAACGCCCTTGAAGTACCAGATGTGGGTGACGGGAGCGGCCAGCTCGATGTGGCCCATCCGCTCACGACGCACCTTGGCGCGAGTGACCTCGACGCCGCAGCGCTCACAGATGATGCCCTTGAAGCGGACACGCTTGTACTTACCGCAGTAGCACTCCCAGTCCCGGGTCGGACCGAAGATCTTCTCGCAGAAGAGTCCGTCCTTTTCGGGCTTGAGGGTGCGGTAGTTGATGGTCTCGGGCTTCTTGACCTCGCCGTGGCTCCACTGACGGATGTCGTCAGCGGTGGCCAGACCGATCCGGAGCTCATCGAAGAAGTTGACGTCGAGCACTATGCGTCAATCCCTCTCAGGGTTGTAAGTCTTGGGGTCTGAAACGGGGGTCCTGGGGCCGGCAGGCCTTTGTCACCTTTTCCACAGGTGGTCAAAGGCCCGCCGAACTCCCGTCAGACCTCTTCGACGCTGCTCGGCTCGCGCCGGGACAGGTCGATGCCGAGCTCCTCCGCCGCGCGGAAGACGTCCTCGTCGGTGTCACGCATTTCGATGGACATACCGTCGCTGGACAGCACCTCCACGTTGAGGCAGAGAGACTGCATCTCCTTGATGAGCACCTTGAAGGACTCGGGGATGCCGGGCTCGGGAATGTTCTCGCCCTTGACGATGGCCTCGTAGACCTTCACGCGGCCGGTCACGTCGTCGGACTTGATGGTCAGCAGCTCCTGGAGGGCGTAAGCGGCGCCGTATGCCTCCAGCGCCCACACCTCCATCTCACCGAAGCGCTGGCCACCGAACTGAGCCTTACCACCCAGCGGCTGCTGGGTGATCATCGAGTACGGACCGGTCGAGCGGGCGTGCAGCTTGTCGTCGACCAGGTGGTGGAGCTTGAGGATGTACATGTAGCCGACCGAGATCGGCTCCGGGAACGGCTCGCCGGAGCGGCCGTCGAACAGCGGCGCCTTACCGGTCGGGAGCACCATGCGCTCGCCGTCGCGGTTCGGGATCGTGTGCTGCAGCAGACCCGCGAGCTCGTCCTCACGCGCACCGTCGAAGACGGGGGTGGCGACGTTGGTGCCCGGGGCGACCACGTCGGCCTCGATGGCCTGCAGTCGCTGCGCCCAGTCGTCGGCGAGACCGGAGACGTCCCAGCCGCGGCTGGCGAGCCAGCCGAGGTGGATCTCCAGGACCTGTCCCGGGTTCATTCGGGACGGGACACCGAGCGGGTTGAGGATGATGTCGACCGGGGTGCCGTCCTCCAGGAACGGCATGTCCTCGATCGGCAGGATCTTCGAGATGACACCCTTGTTGCCGTGACGGCCGGCGAGCTTGTCACCGTCCGTGATCTTGCGCTTCTGCGCCACGTAGACACGAACCAGCTGGTTCACGCCCGGCGGCAGCTCGTCGCCCTCTTCACGGTCGAAGACGCGGACGCCGATGACCTTGCCGATCTCGCCGTGCGGCACCTTCAGCGAGGTGTCGCGCACCTCGCGCGCCTTCTCACCGAAGATCGCGCGCAGCAGGCGCTCCTCCGGGGTCAGCTCGGTCTCACCCTTGGGCGTGACCTTGCCGACCAGGATGTCGCCGGCGACGACCTCGGCACCGATGCGGATGATGCCGCGCTCGTCGAGGTCGGCGAGGACCTCCTCGGAGACGTTCGGGATGTCCCGGGTGATCTCCTCGGGGCCGAGCTTGGTGTCACGGGCGTCGACCTCGTGCTCCTCGATGTGGATCGAGGAGAGGACGTCGTCCTGCACGAGGCGCTGCGACAGGATGATCGCGTCCTCGTAGTTGTGACCCTCCCACGGCATGAACGCCACGAGCAGGTTCTTGCCGAGCGCCATCTCGCCGTTCTCGGTCGCCGGACCGTCGGCCAGAACCTGACCGGCGACGACCCGGGCGCCCTCGTCCACGACAACCTTCTGGTTGACGGAGGTGCCCTGGTTCGAGCGGGAGAACTTGTGCAGGCGGTACGTGGTGTACGTGCCGTCGTCGTTGGCGGTGGTGACGTAGTCCGCGGAGACCTCCTGGACCACACCGTCCTTCTCCGACTTCAGGACGTCACCGGCGTCGACCGCGCAGCGGTACTCCATGCCCGTGCCGACCAGCGGCGCCTCGGACTTGATGAGCGGCACGGCCTGACGCATCATGTTCGCGCCCATGAGGGCACGGTTGGCGTCGTCGTGCTCGAGGAACGGGATCATGGCGGTCGCGACCGACACCATCTGGCGCGGCGAGACGTCCATGTAGTCGACGTCGTCACCGGGGACGTAGTCGACCTCTCCGCCACGACGGCGGACCAGGACGCGGGACTCCTCGAAGCGGAACTCGTCCGTCAGCGGCGCGTTGGCCTGCGCGATGACGAATCGGTCCTCTTCGTCGGCCGTGAGGTAGTCGACCTCGTCGGTGACGACACCGCCGGTGACCTTGCGGTACGGGGTCTCGACGAAACCGAACGCGTTGACGCGACCGTAGGAGGCGAGCGAGCCGATCAGACCGATGTTCGGGCCTTCAGGGGTCTCGATCGGGCACATGCGGCCGTAGTGCGAGGGGTGCACGTCTCGGACCTCGAAGCCGGCCCGCTCACGGGAGAGACCACCCGGGCCAAGAGCCGACAGACGGCGCTTGTGGGTGAGACCCGACAGCGGGTTGTTCTGGTCCATGAACTGCGACAGCTGGCTGGTGCCGAAGAACTCCTTGATGGAGGCGACGACCGGCCGGATGTTGATCAGGGTCTGCGGCGTGATCGCCTCGACGTCCTGAGTCGTCATGCGCTCGCGGACGACGCGCTCCATACGAGCCAGACCCGTGCGGACCTGGTTCTGGATGAGCTCGCCGACGTTACGCAGACGACGGTTGCCGAAGTGGTCGATGTCGTCGGTCTCGACGACGATCTGCGTGCCGTTGTCACCGACGGTCTCGGTCTCACCGGCGTGCAGCTTCACCAGGTACTTGATCGACGAGATGATGTCCTCGACGGTCAGGATCCCGGCGTCCAGCGGCGCCTCGCCGCCCAGCTTCTTGTTGACCTTGTAGCGGCCGACCTTCGCGAGGTCGTAGCGCTTCGGGTTGAAGTAGAGGTTCTCAAGAAGCGTCTGCGCGGCCTCGCGGGTCGGGGGCTCGCCCGGACGCAGCTTGCGGTAGATGTCGAGCAGCGCGTCGTCCTGGCCCTGGGTGTGGTCCTTCTCCAGGGTGGCGCGCATGGACTCGTACTCGCCGAACTCCTCGAGGATCTGCTCGGTCGTCCAACCGAGAGCCTTCAGGAGAACGGTGACGGACTGCTTGCGCTTGCGGTCGATGCGCACACCGACCATGTCGCGCTTGTCGATCTCCATCTCCAGCCAGGCACCCCGGGACGGGATGACCTTCGCGGAGAAGATGTCCTTGTCGGACGTCTTGTCGATGGAGGAGTCGAAGTAGACGCCCGGCGAGCGGACCAGCTGGGACACCACGACACGCTCGGTGCCGTTGATGACGAAGGTGCCCTTGTTGGTCATGAGCGGGAAGTCGCCCATGAAGACCGTCTGGGACTTGATCTCGCCGGTCTCGTTGTTGGTGAACTCGGCGGTGACGAAGAGCGGGGCCGCGTACGTGAAGTCGCGGTCCTTGCACTCGTCGATGGAGTTCTTCGGGGGCTCGAAGCGGTGGTCCCGGAACGTCAGGGACATCGACCCGGAGAAGTCCTCGATCGGGGAAATCTCCTCGAAGATCTCCTCCAGACCGGACTTCGTGGGGACGTCCTGTCCGTTGTCCAGAGCCGCCTCGACACGAGCCTTCCACGCGTCGTTGCCGAGCAGCCAGTCGAAGCTCTCGGTTTGCAGCGCAAGAAGGTTCGGAACCTCGAGGGGCTCCTTGATCTTTGCAAAGGAGATGCGCAGCGGGGCGGTGCTGGCGCCGTTGTTCGTATTCGCGGTCGAGGCAGTGCGCGAGGCGGCCAAGAGGGGGTCCTTCCGAGGGCTCGGACTCACTACGCGCGTACCGGCCCCCCACTGTGCGCACAGAGACAGGTCGTTCCCGATTCAGCCAAAGGGCCAGGTCAGGGATGATCTAGTCATCGGTGCTCACGCGAGGGCATGCCCCTGGTGACGGGCAGGAGGCAGCTAACAGGCAGCGCAAAGGGTCAGTGTAGCCACTAGGCCCACTGATGTCCAGTCCCGGTTTTTAGAGACCATCGTTGTTCTCAACACCTGCGGCAAGCCACGCCCTCAATGCACATCGATACTGCCCTCTTCGCCACCGATCCATGCCTCGGATCCGGATCGTTGTGACGACGCGTCCTGAGAATTGCGCGCTGCGTGCGGTTCGTCAAGGCCCCCCATGCCCTAAGCAAGTGCCGCGATCGTCACGTGCAACCTGTCTTGCAGCCCGTCTTGCAGCCCGTCACGGGCTCGGCCGGAGGCAACAACGAAGATCACCATACTCGTCGCCACCGACAGTGCAAGGCAGCCGCCACCGGACCTCAGGAACGCCGAAGAGCGACCACCCAGTTGGGTGATCGCTCTTCAGTGCGTCAGCGTTACAGGCCCACCAGTGGCCCTGTACCAGCTCGCGAGGGGCCCTCGGGCGGGCCCGTGGGACTACTTGACCTCGACGGAGGCGCCGGCGCCCTTGAGGGACTCGGCAGCCTTCTCGGCGGCCTCCTTGGCGACCTTCTCGAGAACGGGCTTCGGGGCGCCGTCCACGAGGTCCTTGGCCTCCTTCAGACCCAGGGAGGTCAGCTCACGCACGACCTTGATGACCTGGATCTTCTTGTCGCCGGCACCCGTGAGGATGACGTCGAACTCGTCCTGCTCCTCAGCGGCCTCGGCCGGGGCGCCGGGCACGGCGGGGCCGGCAACGGCGACCGCGGCGGCGGCGGTGACGTCGAACTTCTCCTCGAACGCCTTCACGAACTCGGAGAGCTCGATGAGGGTCATGTCCTCGAACTGCGCGAGCAGGTCTTCCTGGCTGAGCTTCGCCATGATGGGCGATCCTTCCACTAATTCGGCTGGTGCCGGATGTACATGTGAGGCGGGCGTACTTTCGGCCCGCTGCGACCGCTGCCTAGGCGGCGGTCAATGCGCGAGCCGAATTACTCGGCACCGCCCTGCTCGGCCTGCTTGGCACGAAGAGCGTCCACGGTGCGGACGAGCTTCGAGGGGAGCGCCTGGAAGAGCTGAGCAGCCTGAGTCTGCTTACCCTTGAACGCACCGGCCAGCTTGCTGAGCAGAACCTCGCGGGACTCGAGGTCCGCAAGCTTCTTGATCTCGTCGGCGGACAGCGCCTTGCCGTCAAGGACACCGCCCTTGATGACGAGGTTGGGGTTGTCCTTGGCGAAGTCACGAAGACCCTTCGCGGACACCACCGGGTCACCGGTGATGAACGCGACCGCCGTCGGACCGTTGAACAGGTCGTCGAGCGTGGAGATCCCGGCCTCGTTGGCCGCAATCTTGGTCAGCGTGTTCTTCACCACGGCGTACTGGGCGTCTTCACCGAGCGAACGACGCAGCGTCTTGAGCTGCGCCACGGTGAGACCCCGGTACTCGGTCAGCACGGCGGCGTTCGAGCTGCGGAACTGGTCCGCGAGCTCGGCTACCGCGGCAGCCTTGTCGGGCCTTGCCATAGAGCGTCGGCCTCCTTCCGGGTGATGAGGACCGCTCGGAAGGGGCTGGGCAAAACGAAACGCCCCGGCGCAGGCGCACGGGGCGTAGCTCAACCGGTACGTCCGCGAGCTGGGCAAGCGAACTCCGGGAACACATCCACGGTCACCTACGCGGGTCGTCCGCAGTTTCAGCGGATCCTTCGGCCGCCTCGCCCTCTTCCGAGCGCAAGGCAACGACCAGCGGTCTTTGGCTTCTGGGGAACAGTACGTGACGGGGCAGCTGTCAAGCAAATCCGCTGGGCAGCGCCTCGGCTCGGCGCTCGACAGCGCTTCCGCTCAGCGGCAGTCCAGTGACGGATCAGCCCTTCTGGGCGTCCTTCATCAGCTGCGCGAGGTCGACGGTGTCCTTGGCCGGCGGGGCCTTGACCGTCACCGGCTTGTTGTAGTCGAGGAAGACCATGGTCACGTCGAGCGGGCCCTTGTCGGAGGCGGCGCGCACCCGGACCTGCTTGGTGTGGTCGTCCGGTCCGACCCACATGTCCATCGTGAGCTTGTCGGCGCCCAGCTCCTCGTACTGCTTCAGGCTCTTCTCGCGCTTGTCCCGCGTCGCCTTGTCCTTCTTCTTGAGCTCGGCGCGGAGTTCATCGAGGGTGACCGTGCCCTTGTAGTGGGTGGTCTGAACGCCGTCGATCTTCTCCGTGCCGACCTTCTTCACGTCCTTGGAGCCGGTCAGGTAGGTGGATTCCTGGGACGGGTCCTGGGCGGCCTGGTCGGAGAGCTTGCTCGCGTCGATGCCCGCGGAGCCGTCGGCGCCCTTGGACATCGCGGAGATGTCGAACTTCATCCAGCTCTTGCCGTCCATCTCCTTGGCGGCGGCCGCACCCCCGCCCAGGTACATCGCCCCGTCGACGACCCGGATCTCCACCTTGCCGTCGGCGCCCTGGTCGAGGGCGGTCATCTTCATGCTCATGGCCAGCGGCTTCATGCTCATCGACGCCTGGGCCTCGACACGGCCCGTCTCCGGAACCTTGCCGGTCATCCGGTAGCTGAGCGAGGTGATGGCCTCGCTGTTCTTCGCCGCCTTGGCCACGGCCGCCGCGGGAGTCATCTTCGGCGCATCGTCGCCCTTCCCACAGGCGACGGCACCCCCCGCGAGAACCAGGGCCGCGAGCACCGCGCCCGTCGCACCACGCCGCACGGAACCACGCACAGAAATCTTCAAGATCCCCCCAGGGAACTGATGAACGATTCACAGACTGGGCGTGAGCGTAACCCAGAGGGGCTCAAGTGGTCTCGCGAATTCTTTTGAGTTTCTTGGGACTCGGCGGCCTCAGCCGAGTGCGCCTCTCGGCCGGTGGCGCCGACGCCTCTCAGTTCGTGGTGCCGGACCCGCTCGAAGTGTCGCTGCTGCCCGGCGTCAGGCCCTGTGCCTTCAGCAGGTCCTTGAAATCGGCCGTGTCGCCGGCCGGCGGCGCCACGGCGGAGACCTTCACTCCGTAGTCGCTGTAGTACGTCGTGGAGGACATCGTGCCGCTCGACAACTCGCCCTTGGAGACCGCCTTGACGAGCAGGTCCTTGCCGTTGACCCAGATGTCGACGTCCTCCGTCGTGATGCCGGCCTGGGTGAACTGCTTCTTCAGGTCGGCGAGTTGGCTCGCGGTGAGGCGGGAGCTCTTGGCCGCGAGGTCCGAGACGTTGACCGTGCCCGCGTAGTGCGTGGTCTTCTCGCCGCGGACCGTCTCGTCGCCGACCTTCTTCACATCGCCGGAGGCCAGCAGGAGCTTCACCGACTGGTTCGGCGAGCTGTTCTGCATCTGGTCCTTCAGGAACGCGCCGGAGCCGCCCGCGAGCTTCGCCAGGTCGTCGTACGCGTACCTGACCCAGTGCTTGCCGCCCACCTGCTTGGCGAACGCCTGGCCCATCTTGGCGTAGTAGGCGTCGGACAGGTAGCGGGCCTGCATGGAGGTGCTGCCCGTCTTGCGCATCGTCTCGGCCAACGTGCCGCCGGTGTACGTGATCGTCATGTCGCCGGTGAGGCCGTCGCTCCAGCCCATGACACCGTCAGACTTCATGGACATCAGCGTGCCCAGGGTCGTCGTGGACTCGATCTTGGCGGTGTCGGCGCCGTCGGTGGACTTCTCAGCGGACTGGAGGGCCGCTATGGGGCTGACGCGGGTCGTGCCCTTGTCGGCCGCCTTGTCGTCCTTGCCGGAGCCCGAGGAGCAGGCGGCCACTCCCGCCAGCGCGCTCACCAACGCGATCGAGAGGGTCACCCGGCGCATGCGCGTGCTCTTCATTCGTCCCACCCCTATGCGAATCCTGAGAGCTGCACGCTAGCGCAGCCCACTGACACACGTACCCGGGAATGGAGACGGGCCCCGCACCTCGAAAGGTTGCGGGGCCCGTGTCAAGAACGCGTATGCGACGCGGTCACCGGAGTGAGCCAGGGGCTCAGACGGCGGCCGGGTCCTCCTCGACGAGGAGGTTGCGGGTGCGGTTCGGGTCGACCGGAACGCCGGGGCCGATCGTGGTGCTGATCGCGGCCTTCTTGATGTAGCGACCCTTGGCGGCGGACGGCTTCAGACGAAGGATCTCGTCCAGCGCGGCGCCGTAGTTCTCCACCAGCTTGGCCTCGTCGAAGGAGGTCTTGCCGATGATGAAGTGCAGGTTCGAGTGCTTGTCGACGCGGAACTCGATCTTGCCGCCCTTGATCTCGGTCACGGCCTTGGCCACGTCCGGGGTCACGGTGCCGGTCTTCGGGTTCGGCATCAGACCACGCGGGCCGAGGACACGGCCCAGGCGGCCGACCTTGCCCATGAGGTCCGGGGTGGCGACGACGGCGTCGAAGTCCAGACGGCCCTTCGCCACCTCGTCGATGAGCTCGTCGGAGCCGACGATGTCGGCGCCCGCGGCAGTCGCGGCCTCGGCACGGTCACCGGTCGCGAAGACCAGGACCCGGGCGGTCTTACCGGTGCCGTGCGGGAGGTTCACGGTGCCACGGACCATCTGGTCGGCCTTGCGCGGGTCGACACCCAGGCGGAAGGCGACCTCGACGGTGCCGTCGAACTTGCTCGTGGAGGTCTCCTTGGCGAGACGGACGGCCTCGAGCGGGGCGTAGAGCTTGTCCCGGTCGACCTTGGCGTCCGCAGCGCGGAGAGACTTGCTGCGCTTGCTCACTACTGCTCCTGATGTGTTCTGAGGAGTCGTGGTACGGACCGAGCAGGCCCTGCCACGTGCGGCTCGCGCCGCATGGTTCCTACGAAGGTGGGTGTCAGCCCTCGACCGTGATGCCCATGGAACGGGCGGTGCCGGCGATGATCTTCGACGCGGCGTCCAGGTCGTTGGCGTTGAGGTCGGGCATCTTCGTGGTGGCGATCTCGCGGACCTGCGCCTGGGTGATCTTGGCGACCTTGGTCTTGTGCGGCTCGCCGGAGCCCTTCTCGACACCCGCGGCCTTGAGGATCATCTTGGCGGCCGGCGGAGTCTTGGTGATGAAGGTGAAGGAGCGGTCTTCGTAGACCGTGATCTCCACCGGGATGACCCAACCGCGCTGCGACTCGGTCGCGGCGTTGTAGGCCTTGCAGAACTCCATGATGTTGACGCCGTGCTGGCCCAGCGCCGGGCCGACCGGCGGAGCCGGGTTGGCCGCGCCGGCCTGGATCTGGAGCTTGATAAGCCCCGTGACCTTCTTCTTCTTGGGAGGCATTCCGGGTCCTCTTTCGTTTTCGCCTTCCTACGTCCGGGTCGAAACCCGGACGGCTGCCTTCAGCCGAGCCAATGACCCGGATGCAGGCATACCGCACAACGATAACGGGTATCTATGCGCGGCCAAAAACCGAGCAGGTCAGACCGGCTGCGTGAGCCCGTCTGACCTGTTCGGAAGACGTACGTCCAGAAGGAGCTAGTTCTTCTGGATCTGGTCGAACGAAAGCTCGACCGGGGTCTCGCGACCGAAGATCTCCACCAGACCCTTGACCTTCTTGGAGTCGGCGTTGATCTCGTTGATGGTCGCCTGCAGCGTGGCGAACGGGCCGTCCGTGACGGTGACCGAGTCGCCGACCTCGAAGTCCAGCACCTGGACCTCGAGCTTGCGCTGCGGAGCGGGCTTGCCCTCGGCCTCGGCGGCCTCACGGGCGGCCTTCTCCTCGGCCTCCGGGGCGAGCATCTTGACGATCTCGTCCAGCGTCAGCGGGTACGGGTCGTAGGCGTTGCCCACGAAGCCGGTGACACCGGGAGTGTTGCGGACGACACCCCAGGACTCGTTCGTCAGGTCCATGCGGACCAGAACGTAGCCCGGGAGCTTGTTCTGCTTGATCGTCTTGCGCTCGCCGTTCTTGATCTGCGCGACCTCTTCCTGAGGCACTTCGGCCTGGAAGATGAAGTCCTCGACGTTCAGCGAGACGGCGCGCTGCTCGAGGTTGGTCTTCACGCGGTTCTCGTAACCGGCGTAGGTGTGGATGACGTACCACTCGCCCGGGAGCGTGCGCAGCTCCTCGCGCAGTGCGGTGACGGGGTCGACGGGCTCGGCCTCTTCTTCGGCCTCTTCCTCGTCGCCTTCTTCGGCGTCTTCAGCGAGGGCCTCGTCAGGAACGTCCTCGTCCTCGACGTCCTCACCGGACTCGTCCTCGACGTGCAGGGCCGCTTCCTCGGCGGGCTCGCCGGCGGCGGCATCGGCAGCCTCGAACTCGTCCACGACGTCCGCGCCCTCGACGATGTCGAGCTCGTCGTCAACGGACTCGACCGACTCGCTGGCATCGTTCAGGTTCGGGTCAGACACGGTGGCTGCTTCTTCCTGGATACATGGGGGTGGAACACGCGAAAGGGGCGCCGGTGACGGCGCCCTTCGCTCTTGACTCAGCCGAAGACGTACTTGGCGGCGTGGTTGAGCCCATAGTCAATCACGGTCACCAGGCCGATCATGATGACGACGAAGACAATCACCACTGTGGTGTACGTCGTCAGCTGATTCCGAGTCGGCCAGACGACCTTGCGGAGCTCCGCGACGATCTGGCGGTAGAAAGTGGCAAGGCGCTTCAGCGGGCCCTTCTTGGCACGCTTACCGCCCTTGCGGGCCTTCTTCTGTGACTCGGGCGCCTCGGCATCAGGCATGTCGATGGAGCCCACGGCGTCCGTCACTCGTCCTCACCTGATTCCGGGTCGTGGCCGTGCCGCGCCCGGTTGAGCCGCACGGCGGTGCATTGCAGTACGTACATGCGCACACATCCTGGCGAAGGTGTGTGTAGCAGGGCCGGAGGGACTTGAACCCCCAACCGCTGGTTTTGGAGACCAGTGCTCTACCAATTGAGCTACGACCCTTTGTTTCCCCCAACGTACCGCATCCACCCGGATGCTCGGTGTGCATCCGCTGAGTGCGACCGGTGAAGGCCAACGAGGTGAGAGTGTACGTGGTCCGGGGCCGGTCGTCGAACAGAAAGTGTCCGTACGGGCTTTGTCCGCCGAAGATCGACTGGTGGGGGTCCGGATCCGGACGGTTGTTCTCTCGTTGTTCAGTCTGTGAAACCCGCGTGCCGGGGGCGTTTCCGGTCTGAAACGATAGGTGCCATGAGCGCTGCAACCCCTCCCACCGAGCGCCGGGTCTCCGCCCGCGTCGGCGCGATCTCCGAGTCCGCCACCCTCGCCGTGGACGCCAAGGCCAAGGCCCTGAAGGCCGCCGGACGCCCGGTGATCGGCTTCGGCGCAGGTGAACCCGACTTCCCGACCCCGGACTACATCGTCCAGGCCGCCATCGAGGCGTGCTCCAACCCGAAGTACCACCGCTACACCCCGGCCGGCGGCCTGCCCGAGCTGAAGGCCGCGATCGCCGCCAAGACCCTGCGCGACTCCGGCTACGAGGTGGAGGCCGCCCAGGTCCTGGTCACCAACGGCGGCAAGCAGGCCATCTACGAGGCCTTCGCCGCGATCCTCGACCCGGGCGACGAGGTCATCGTCCCGGCGCCGTACTGGACGACGTACCCGGAGTCCATCCGTCTCGCCGGAGGTGTCCCGGTCGAGGTCGTCGCCGACGAGACCACCGGCTACCGCGTCTCGGTCGAGCAGCTGGAGGCCGCCCGCACCGAGAACACCAAGGTGCTGCTCTTCGTCTCCCCGTCCAACCCGACGGGCGCGGTCTACACCCGCGCGCAGATCGAGGAGATCGGCCGCTGGGCCGCCGAGAAGGGCCTGTGGGTCCTGACCGACGAGATCTACGAGCACCTGGTCTACGGGGACGCGGAATTCCACTCCCTGCCGGTGGTCGTGCCCGAGCTCGCCGACAAGTGCATCGTCGTGAACGGCGTCGCGAAGACGTACGCCATGACCGGCTGGCGGGTGGGCTGGGTCATCGGCCCCAAGGACGTCGTCAAGGCCGCGACCAACCTCCAGTCGCACGCCACCTCGAACGTGTCCAACGTCGCCCAGGTCGCCGCCCTCGCCGCCGTCTCCGGCGATCTGACGGCCGTCGCCGAGATGCGTGAGGCCTTCGACCGCCGCCGCAAGACCATCGTGCGGATGCTCAACGAGATCGACGGCGTGCTCTGCCCCGAGCCCGAGGGCGCCTTCTACGCGTACCCCTCGGTCAAGGCCCTCGTCGGCAAGGAGATCCGCGGCAAGCGCCCCAAGGACACGGTCGAGCTGGCCGCGCTCATCCTGGAGGAGGCCGAGGTCGCGGTCGTCCCGGGTGAGGCCTTCGGCACCCCGGGGTACCTGCGTCTGTCGTACGCCCTGGGTGACGAGGATCTCGTCGAGGGCGTCAGCCGGATCCAGAAGCTCCTGGCCGAGGCACGGGACTGACCTTTTCGCGCTCCACGCGTGTGTGCGGGCCGTTTCCCTCCGGGGAGGCGGCCCGCTTCTTCGTGCGAGCAAGACCACGAACGGGGAAAGCGCTACCGACACGGCGGGAACGTACGGCAGGATCCTGGGATGGAGCGCGTACGTGATCTCTCTGAACTGCCGAAAGCCCATCTGCACCTGCACTTCACCGGCTCTATGCGGCCCGCCACCCTGCTGGAACTGGCCGACAAGTACGGCGTCCGGCTGCCCGAAGCCCTCACCGACGCCCTGACCAGCGGGGAACCGCCCAAGCTGCGGGCGACCGACGAGCGCGGCTGGTTCCGCTTCCAGCGGCTGTACGACGCGGCGCGGTCCTGCCTCAGAGAGCCCGACGACATCCGGCGCCTGGTGCGCGAGGCCGCCGAGGAGGACATCAAGGACGGCTCCGGCTGGCTGGAGATCCAGGTCGACCCCACCTCGTACGCGCCCCGGCTGGGCGGGCTCATCCCGGCCCTGGAGATCATCCTGGACGCGGTGGACTCGGCCGTGCGGGAGACCGGGCTCGGGATGCGCGTCCTGGTCGCCGCGAACCGGATGAAGCACCCGCTGGACGCCCGCACCCTGGCCCGGCTCGCCGTGCGCTACGCGGACCGCGGCGTAGTCGGCTTCGGGCTCTCCAACGACGAGCGGCGGGGCATGGCGCGGGACTTCGACCGGGCCTTCGCGATCGCGCGGGACGGCGGGCTGCTGTCCGCGCCGCACGGCGGCGAGCTGACCGGCCCGGCGTCGGTCCGCGACTGTCTGGACGACCTGCACGCCACCCGGATCGGGCACGGCGTGCGCGCCGCCGAGGACCCGCGGCTGCTGAAGCGGCTCGCGGACCGCGGCATCACCTGCGAGGTGTGCCCGGCGTCGAACGTCGCCCTGGGGGTCTACGAGAAGGCCGAGGACGTTCCCCTGCGCACCCTCTTCGAGGCCGGCGTCCCGATGGCACTCGGCGCCGACGACCCCCTGCTGTTCGGCTCCCGGCTCGCCGCCCAGTACGAGCTGGCGCGCCACCACCACGGCTTCACGGACGCGGAACTGGCCGAGCTGGCACGCCAGTCGGTGCGGGCCACGGCGGCCCCCAAGGACGTCAAGGAGAAGCTGCTGTCCGGAGTCGACGACTGGCTGGCCGCCCCGGCCGCCTGAAGTGGGTGTACGGCGGATACGCCTGGAAGCCGATGTCCAGCTCGACGTGACGGCCTGCGGACGGCGGCAGGTGCCGGGTGAGGGAGGCGGCGAGCACGTCGAGCCCCTTGGCGGCCCGCTTCCCCCGCGGCCCGAACCCGGCCGCCGCCTCCAGATGAGTAGCGGCCGAGGCGAAGGTGTCGCGGGAGCCGAGGAGGAAGAGCGTCCCCGCGTGTACGGCCGGATGGATCCGGTCCCGCGCGTCGAGGCGGTCCCAGCGCTGTTCCCAGCGCGCCTCCCAGGCGGCCGCGTGGGCGGCGGTGCGCTCCTCGTTCGTGCGCACGGTGAGCGGGGTGCCCTCGCGCAGCCGACGGCGCAGCTCAGGCCATGCGGAGGCTCGCAGGCCCGGTGACCGATGGGCGAGGACGAGGTCGACCGACACCCCGGGCGCGTAGGCCCTGGGGATGCTCCGCCGCAGCGGGACGTACACGATCGTGTGCCGGGAGAACGCGGCGAACGAGAAGAGCGCGGCGAGTCGGGCGAGTCCGTCGTGGTCGCCCACGAGATAGCCCCAGCCTTCGAAGGGGTCGCTGAGCGTGGTGTGCCGCAGTGGCGGCCGCGGCTGGACGACCCGGTAGGCGTGGGGGCCGACGCGCGGCGTGAACTCCGTGACGCTCAGCCGCACGGCGAGCGCCGCACGGCCATGGAGGCTTGTCTCATCAGCCCAGGGTGACCGTCACGAGGGCTCGTCCGCAACAGAGATTCCCCCCAGCAGCGTGCGGGCGATCGACGCGGCGAACTCGTCCACGGGCGGCGGCTTGCCCGCCTCCGTGGAGTCGTAGGCGAAGGCGCGCTGCGCGCAGGCGCCCAGCAGGAGCGAGGCGGCCGCGTAGGTGTCGGCCCCCGCGCGGACCCGGCCCGCGTCCTGTTCGGCGCGGAGATAGGCGTCGAGGCCTCGGATGGGCATGTGCGGGCCCGATCCCATGGAGCGCATCGACTCCTCGTGCCGGCGCTTGAGCTGCGTTTCCGCGTACAAGGAGGCGGCGATCGGAAAGCTCTGCTCATAGAAGAGGGCCGCCTGGCGGGCGATCTCGGTGAGGTTCTCCAGGAGGGTGCCCCCGCCCGGCTCGGCCGCGAGGCCGGCCAGCAGCGGGGTCAGCTGCGGCAGGCGCTCCTTGAGCACGCTGACGAACAGCTCCTCTTTGCTCGGGAAGTACTTGTAGAGCGCCGCTTCCGAGCAGCCAGCGGCCTTGGCGATCTCCTTGGTCGTGGCGCGGGCGAGGCCGATGGTGAGCATGAGCTCGTGCGCCGCGTCGAGGATGCGGATCCGGGCCGGTTTCTGCTGCATGGGCCCCAAGGATTCCATGTTGCCCCTTGTTCGGCCTTGACGGGTGGGTGAGCGCTTACCCACCCTAGGAGCCAGCAGGGGTGAGTGAATACTCACCCACCACCCACCCAGGGGGGAACACGCCATGGAACTCACCGTCTTCGGTGCCACCGGAGGCATCGGCCAGGAGATCGTCCGGCAGGCGCTGGACTCCGGCCACCAAGTCACGGCCGTCGTACGGGATCCGGCTCGGCTGACCGTCACCGGCGCGGGTCTGAAGGTGTTCCGCGCGGACCTCACGGACCCGGAGGCGCTGCGCCCCGCCGTCGCGGGCCGGGACGCGGTCCTCTCCGGACTCGGCGCCCGCACCCGCAAGGACGCCGGGATCGCCACCCGGCTGACCCGTACGGTGCTGGGCGCGATGGAGGCCGAGGGGGTGCGCCGGTTGCTGGTGGTGAGTGCGGGGCCGGTCGGTCCCGACCCCGAGGGCGCCGCGTTCGTCGACCGCGCCGCGCGGGGCCTGGTCTCGCTGCTCCTGAAGGACGTCTACGCCGACCTCGCGGCCATGGAGGGCGATCTGGCCCGGAGCGCGACCGACTGGACGGTCGTGCGTCCGCCGCGGCTGCAGAACAAGCCCGTGACGGGCTCGTACCGGACGGCCGTCGGGAGCTTCCCACTCAAGGGCCGGTTCATCGGACGCGCCGACGTGGCGCACGCGATGCTGGCGATGATCGACGAGCCCGGGACGGTCAAGCAGGGCGTCGGAGTCGCGTATTAGGGCTCCTGGAGCTCTGTCTAGAGCTCTACGCCCACCGTCACCGGCTCATTGACCAGGGTGATCCCGAAGGCGTCGCGGACACCTGCGACGACCTCGCGGGCCAGCGCGAGGAGGTCCTCGGTGGTGGCCCGGCCCCGGTTGGTGAGGGCCAGTGTGTGCTTGGTGGAGATACGGGCGGGTCCGGAGCCGTACCCCTTGGTGAAGCCGGACTTGTCGATCAGCCAGGCCGCGGAGGTCTTGGTGCGGCCCTCGCCCGCCGGGTACGCGGGGGGTACGACCTCGGTGCCGAGCCGCTCCGTCACGCGCGCGTGGAACGCGGCGAACTCCTCGTCCGTGAGGATCGGGTTGGTGAAGAACGACCCGGCCGACCAGGTGTCGTGGTCCTCGGGGTCGAGCACCATGCCCTTGCCGGAGCGCAGCTTCAGGACGGTCTCGCGAGCGGTGGCGAGCGGCACCCGGTCGCCCGGTTCGACCCCGAGGGAGCGCGCCGTCTCGGCGTACCTGATCGGCGCCGACAGCCCGTCCGCGTCCTCCAGTTCGAACCGGACACGCAGCACGACGTACCGCTCGGGGTCGGCCTTGAAGCGGCTGTGGCGGTACGAGAAGGCGCAGTCGGCGTTGGTCAGGGTGACCGTCTCGCACGTCTTACGGTCGTACGCGATCACTTCGGTGATGGTGGACGACACTTCCTGGCCGTACGCGCCCACGTTCTGGATCGGGGTCGCGCCGACGGAACCGGGGATCCCCGCGAGGCACTCGAGGCCGGCGAGCCCGGACTCGACGGTGCGGGCGACCGCGTCGGTCCACACCTCGCCCGCCGCCAGCTCCAGCCTCGTACCGTCGAGGGAGAAGCCGGTGGTCGCGATGCGCAGGGCTGTTCCGGTGAAGCCCTTGTCGCCGATGACCAGGTTCGATCCGCCGCCGATGAGCAGCAGCGGCGTACCGGTGTCGTCGGCCTCTCGGACGGCGGCGATCACCTCGGCGTCGGTCGTGGCGGTGATCAGCCGGGTCGCGGGTCCCCCCAGCCGGAAGGTGGTCAGCGGGGCGAGTGGGGCGTCGTGGAGTTCCTGCACGGGCTCAAGAGTACGAGAAGGGCCCCGCCGGTCGAGGCGGGGCCGCTTCTATGGTTCACGAGACGGACCGATCAAGGCTCGTCTCAGCGCGAGACCGTTTCCGTCGTCTCAGCGCGAGGCCGTTTCCAGGACGGGCGCCTGGTCCTCGTCCTCACCCTGGTCCTGGCCCTGCTCCTGGGCCTGACCCTGATCCTGGGGCGACTCGGAGCCGACGACCCGCGTCCGAGCCGCATGCCGCGCCGTCGGGATGAGCAGCGCCGCGACACCTGCCAGGGCGACCATCGCGGAGCCCACCACCAGCGCGGGCCGCAGGCCGTCCACGAAGGTCTGCGCGGTCCCGTAGCCGCCCTGCGCGGAGAAGATCGAGGACATCACCGCGATGCCGAGCGCGCCGCCCACCTCACGCAGCGCGTTGTTGGCACCGGAGGCGATGCCCTGCTCCTGCGGGCGGACGCTGGACATGACCAGGTTGGAGGCCGGGGCGAAGTACAGGGACATTCCGATGCCGCTGACGATCAGGGCGGGCAGCTGGGCGGCGTACGAGGCGTGGGCGGCGACCACGGAGGCGTAGTACGCGAGCCCGGCGGCCTGCAGGAAGAGCCCGGCAGCGACCACGGGACGCCCCCCGATGCGGTCGGAGAGGTACCCGGCGATGGGCGCGACAAGCATCGGCATCCCGGTCCAGGGCAGCATCCGCAGGCCGGCCTGGGTGGGCGAGTAGCCGAGAACACCCTGCATGTACTGGCTGAGCAGGAAGATCGAGCCGAACATTCCGAGGAACATCAGCAGGCTCGCGGCGTTGATCCCGGCGAAGGTACGGGAGCGGAAGAGCCGCATCGGCAGCATCGGGTTCTTGGCGCGGATCCCGTGGAAGACGAAGCCGGTGAGCAGCGCGGCGCCCGCGAACAGACCGGTCAGGACGATCGGGCTGGTCCAGCCCTCGGCGGGCCCGCGGACCAGGCCGTAGACGATTCCGAAGAGACCGCCGCTGACGAGCAGCGTGCCGGTGACGTCGAGCGGGGCGCCGGTGCCGTGGGACTCGGCCAGACGGAGCCGGGCGAGGGGCAGCAGGGCGAGGCCCAGCGGAACGTTCAGCCAGAAGATCCAATGCCAGGACACGTGTTCGGTGAGACTGCCGCCGATGAGGGGCCCGGAGGCGACCGCGAGTCCGTTCACGGCTCCCCAGATCCCGTACGCCATGCCGCGCTTGGCGGCCGGCACCGCTGCCGTCAGCAGGGTGAGCGTGAGCGGCATCATGATCGCCGCGCCCACGCCCTGGACCGCGCGGGCGGCGATCAGCGAGTCGAGGCCGGGCGCCATGGCGGCGGCCGCGGACGCGCCGGTGAAGACGGAGAGGCCGACGAGGAAGAGCCGACGTCGGCCGAAGCGGTCACCGAGCGCCGCACCGAACATCAGCAGGACGGCGAAGGTGAGCGTGTAGGCGCTCACGGTCCATTCCAGGTCGTCCAGCGCGCCGCCGAGATCCTTGCGGATGGAGGGCAGTGCGGTGGTGACGACGAGATTGTCGAGGGCCGCCATGAATCCGGCGACGCTGGTGATGATGAGGGCCCAGGTGGCTCCCCCGCGACGTGCGGTCTGCTGTGACATCGCTCCCCCTAAGGGCGATCATTCTTGCGGTTAGTTATTAATGACTAACTTTCGCGACCAGAAAAAAGCGCCGACATCCGCCTCCCCCGCCCGCTTCCTACCCCTACCTACCTACTTCTCCAGCCGGCCCTTGAGCCGCGCCGACGGATACATCCCTTCCCAGACTTTGTGCTCGGGAGGAAAACCCATGGCCACCAGGCAGTTGATGAGCATGCCGTACGCCATGAAGACCGTCGTGCTGTTCGGGTCGGCGCCGAGCGGCAGGTGAACCGTCTCCCACAGCCGCATCCAGTCGGCCCGTACGGCTTCGCCGAGCTCGCGATCGCCCGCCTGCTCCGCGGCTGCGGTCGCGACGTACATCTGCATCTGCATCAGCAGTTGCTCGGGGTGCTCCGCGATCGCCTTGGTGTACGCGTTCGCCATGGAATGCAGGGCGTCTTCACCCTCCAGGCCCTTCGCGGCCTCCCCGAAGGTGCGGATGGTGTCCTCCATGCAGCGCCGTGCCGCCGCGAGGAAGATCGCCCGCTTGCCGGGGAAGAGCCGGAAGAGATACGGCTGCGAGACGCCGACACGCTTGGCGATCGCCTCGGTGGACGTGCCGTAGTAGCCACCCCGGGCGAACTCCGCGATCGCCGCGCGGATGACGCTCTCGCGCCTCTCGTCTGCGCTCATCCTGACCATGCGGCTAAGTTAGTACTTAATCACTAACTAAGTCAAGCGGTAGCTGGAAGCGGCTCCGCACGATGCACACGACGATCTCCCAGCCGCCACCCGCCCCACGACCGGCAGCAGCGCACGGACGGAAGGGGCCGTGCCGGTGCGTCGCAAGCGCGTCGCTTACGTTCGGGTCTGGAAGCGGCTCGCTGTAGGGCAAGGTCTGATCCGACGGCGACGTGCTCGACGTACCGGCACGGCCCCGACCCACCGACGGCCCGACCCACCGACCACGCTGCGGAGACCCGCTGCGGGCCGGTGCGGACGGACCGCGCATGGCAAAGCACGAACCAGCGGACCGGAACCAGCAGACTGCGAACCAGCGGACTGCGGACGGCCGGGTGCGCGTAAGGGGCGTCCGCAATAGCCGACGCCCCTTACCCACCGCCTCCATGCCGACCCTCAGGTCTTCATGGCAGCCATCAGGCCAGTCGTACGACCGCTCGCGACATGCCCAGGACCTTCTGCCCCGCGCTCATCGCGGTGAGGTCGACCCGGACGGTGTTGTCGTCCAGCTTGGCCGCGACCTTGCCGCTGACCTCGATGGCCGCTCCCTTGTCGTCGTTCGGGACGACGACGGGCTTGGTGAAGCGGACGCCGTACTCGACGACCGCGCCCGGGTCGCCGGCCCAGTCGGTGACGACGCGGATCGCCTCGGCCATGGTGAACATGCCGTGCGCGATGACGTCGGGGAGACCGACCTCGACCGCGAACCTCTCGTTCCAGTGGATGGGGTTGAAGTCCCCGGAGGCGCCCGCGTATTGCACGAGTGTGGCGCGTGTCACGGGGAAAGTCCGGGCCGGCAGCTCGGTGCCGACCTCGACGTCGGCGTACGCGATCTTCGCCGTCATGATCAGCCCTCCTCCGCCGCGCGCGCCACGAGCTTGGTGACGGCCGTCACCACGTGCTCGCCCGCCTCGTCATGGACCTCACCACGGATGTCCACGATGTCGTTGCCCGCCATGGACTTGATCGCCTCGATGGTCGAGGTGACCGTGAGCCGGTCGCCCGCGCGCACCGGACGGGTGTAGGCGAACTTCTGGTCACCATGCACGACGCGGCTGTAGTCGAGACCCAGTTGGGGGTCCTGGACGACCTGCCCCGCGGCCTTGAAGGTAATCGCGAACACAAAGGTCGGCGGGGCGATCACATCGGAGTGCCCGAGCGCCTTGGCGGCCTCCGGGTCCGTGTACGCCGGGTTGGTGTCCCCCACGGCCTCCGCGAACTCGCGGATCTTCTCCCGACCGACCTCGTAGGGGTCGGTGGGCGGGTAGGTCCGCCCCACGAAGGACTGGTCGAGCGCCATGGGCTCGGTACCTCCTGATTTTCAGCCGGTGCAGCGATTCTCGAATCCGATGCCCGTACGAGGAGTGTCGACGACTGCTCGACGACCACCCGCACGTCGGCACTCGGCCGATGAACGACGCGAGGCCGCCCCCGTTACTGGGGACGGCCTCGTGTACGAGCCTGATTTATCGCGTTTCGCGGTGCGCGGTGTGCGCATTGCAACGCGGGCAGTGCTTCTTCATCTCCAGTCGGTCCGGGTCGTTACGCCGGTTCTTCTTGGTGATGTAGTTCCGCTCCTTGCACTCCACGCAGGCCAGCGTGATCTTCGGGCGGACGTCGGTGGCAGCCACAGGAGTGCTCCTTGACGAACGGATGGGACATTAACGCATAGAAGAGTAGCCGATCGAAGGACCGACCCCACAATCGGCTACTGTCTGTAGCGGTGACCGGACTTGAACCGGTGACACAGCGATTATGAGCCGCTTGCTCTACCGACTGAGCTACACCGCTGAGATGCGATCGGAACCCGCCTTGCGAGCGGGAACCTCACACACCAGAGCCCCAATACGGAATCGAACCGTAGACCTTCTCCTTACCATGGAGACGCTCTGCCGACTGAGCTATTGGGGCGAGCGATGAAGACATTACACGCTCGCCCGCCGATCGCCCAAATCCGTTTCGTGGCACCCGCCCCGACCTGTCCCCGGCCGTTCTCCGCCGCTCCTCCGGCCCCTCACGGACGGTGCCTCACGGCCGTGACTCCGGCCGCTCCCGCCCCGCGGACCACGGGCGCGCCGCCCGGTCCAGCGGCCTCCCGTTCGGGCCTCTCCGCCCGCCTGACCAGCGTCTCCGTCCGGCTGCGCCGACTCCCATGTCCGGCCCTCCCGGCTTTCTGTCCGTGCACGGACCACACCGGTACGACTATTGCGCTCCTCCCGGACGAGAAGGGCTCGCCACCCTAGGCTCGACTCACGCTGCGTGATCTTGCCCCTCACTACCCGCATCCCCACCCCACAGCCCCACCCCCACCCACCCCCGCCCGACAACTCACAGCCCACGGCCCTCAACCCACAACCCTCAGCCCACAAACCCACAACCCCGTCTTCGCAGCCGCCCCCGAGCCCCAGGAGCGCGATGCCCGACAGTCAGCCGCAGCCGCCCCACTCCTCGTCGGGACACACCGACACCGGCACCCTGCTGCTGCGCGGGGCGCGGCTCACCGACGGCCGGACTGTGGACGTGCGGCTGGGTGGCGGGCGCATCGAGGCGGTAGGCACCGCCGGAAGCCTGGCGGCGCCCGCCTCCGGCTCGCTCGCCGCGAAGGTGGACCTCGACGGCTACCTGCTCCTGCCGGCCCCCGTCGAGCCCCACGCACACGGCGACACGGCCCTGACGGCCGACGGCGACGGCCCCGTCTCGTACGACACCCAGGAGGTCCAGCGCCGGGCCACCGAGGCCGCGTTGCTACAGCTCGGGCACGGGGCGACGGCGTTGCGCTCGCACGTGCGTGTCGGCGACGTACAGGGGCTCGACGCGCTGACGGCGGTGCTTCAGGCGCGGCGGGCGCTGCGCGGACTGGCCGAGCTGACGGCGGTGGCGATGCCGCGGGTGCTCACCGGGGTCGCCGGTGCCGACGGCCTCGCGATACTGCGGGACGCCGTGAAGATGGGCGCTTCGGTGGTGGGCGGCTGCCCGGACGCCGACCCGGATCCGACGGGCTACGTGGAGGCGGTCCTCGAACTCGCCTCGGAACACGGCTGCCCGATCGACCTGCACACAGACGCCTCCGATCCCGCCCGGCTCGCCCGGCTCGCGGCGATGGCGGGCGGACTACGGTCCGGAGTGACGCTCGGCCCGTGCGGCGGCCTGGGCCGGCTGCCCTTGGAGGTGGCCGCACGGGCGGCCGACCAACTCGCCGCGGCGGGCGTGACCGTGGTGTGCCTGCCGCAGGGCGGCTGCGGGGGCGTGGACCGGCGCGGAACGGCTCCGGTACGGATGTTGCGGGCGGCCGGGGTACGGATCGCCGCGGGCAGCGGCGCCCTGCGCGACGTGTCGAACCCGGTGGGCCGCGGCGACCCCCTGGAGGCCGCGTACCTGCTGGCCTCACGGCACGGTCTGCGTCCCGAGGACGCGTACGACGCCGTGAGCTCCGGTGCGCGAGCCGCCCTCGGGCTGCCCGAGGTACGCGTGGAGGCCGGTTTCCCGGCCGAGTTGCTCGCGGTGCGCGGGAACCGGCTGGCGGGGGCGCTGTCGCTCGCGTACAGCCGGATCGTGGTGCACCGGGGGCGCGTGGTGGCGCGGACCAGCGCGGTGCGGGAGTACTGCAACTCCGCGGCGGCAGCGGGGCTTGACCTGCCCCGGCAGGGACGCGGAGAGCCGTCGTAGCTACAAGTGGCGTCCGCCACCCCACAAGTTGTGCGCATGCCACCGCAACCGCCCTCCAAGCGCCTCCTGTTCACCCCGCGGATCACGGTCATGACAGTCTCCGCCGCCGCGCGCCCCTGTGGACAACTCAAGAGACGCGTGAGTTGTCCACAGAGTCGTGCGGCGAACGGGTCCATCCGGGCGTACGGTCGGAAACATGCGCATTGTCATCGCTGGAGGTCATGGTCAGATCGCGCTGCGGCTGGAGCGACTGCTCGCCGCGCGCGGTGACGAGGTCGCGGGGATCATCCGCCGCGCCGAGCAGGGCGACGATCTGCGGGCGGCTGGTGCCGAGCCGGTCCTCTGCGATCTGGAGTCGGCTTCGGTGGAGGAGGTCGCGGCCCATCTGCAGGGCGCGGACGCGGCCGTCTTCGCGGCGGGCGCGGGCCCGGGCAGCGGTCCGGCCCGCAAGGAGACGGTGGACAAGAACGCCGCGATCCTGTTCGCCGACGCGGCGGAACGAGCGAGGGTACGGCGCCACGTCGTCGTGTCGTCCATGGGCGCGGACCCGGCGCATCCGGGCGACGACGTCTTCGACCTGTATCTGCGCGCCAAGGGCGAGGCCGACGAGTACGTACGCGGTCGTACGTCCCTGGACTGGACGATCCTGCGCCCCGGAACACTGATCGCCGACGCCGGCACCGGCCTCGTACGCCTGGAGGCCTCGACCGGGCGCGGCGCGATCCCGCGGGACGATGTCGCCGCGGCCCTGGCGGAGCTGGTGGACACCCCGGCGACGGCCGGGCTGACCCTGGAGCTGATCAGCGGCTCGACGCCGATTTCGGTGGCGGTCAAAGCGGTCGCGGGGAACTAGCACCGCGACAGGCAACGTTCGCCCCGTCCGGCCCACACCATCCGTGGGCCCACTCAGAACAACGGAAGCTGCCCGGGAAACTCAGGAACGGCATACCCGTCCAACGTCGGCTGGGCCGCCCCCAGCTGCGCCGGCCGACGCGACCCGGGACACGAGACCAGTTCCCCGCTACCCCGCGCACCAGGCGGATCATGCCGGGCGAACCGTCCCGCGACGACGGCGATCTCCCGACGGCACTCGGGGCAGCTCCTGCGACGCGTAGACATGGGATCAGTCTGCCCGGCAGAAGGCAGCCGCACCGACAGCGCCCAAGCCCCCGGCCCCGATCACCACCACCCGATTACGGATTCGAACCCAGGACAGCCGCTGGGGCCGCCGGTGCGGGATGCGCCGAGGTTCGCTCAACTGTGGGAGACGGTGAGGCCGTAGAAGGCGACCCGAGCGCCCTTGGTGGTGCTGTCGGAGGACGACTGGTTGTACGAGCCGGCCTTGAAGTATTGCTTGTAGGCGTCGAACGACGACGGGATCGCGTAGTGCGTGGTGCTCCCGTTGACCGTCAGGTCGATGGTGTGTCCGCCCGAGACCGCGATCGTGTAGTTCCATGTCTTGCCGACCGATACGTGGCCGACGGTGTGCAGTGTCTGCCCTCCGGAGGGCGAGTTCTCCGTACCGAGTACGATGTCGCCGCTCGACCGGTAGTACAGCTCCAGCAGCGGCTTGGTGGACGAGCCTCCTGTGCCGAGGTGGATCTGTCCGACGCAGACGTTCGATGTGACGGACACGACCCGCAGCGTCGCCTTCATTTGATGCGTGCCGCTGAGCGACCAGTTGGCGGCGGTGCCGTTGCGGTTCATCTCCCGCAGTTCGGAGCGGGCGTAGTTCGAGTTCGGTGTGGTGACGCCCTTCTCCGGTGCCCAGAAGGTCATCGCGCCGTCACGGGTGTCCGTGTAGAAGTACGAGTCCTGGAACCCGTTGGCCCCCTGCAGCCGGGAGGACGGGATCGTCGTCGGCGAGCCGGGGGAGCCCACCGGCTCCTGAAGCTGCCATACCGACAGGTCGAAATTCCCACCGGGCGCGACGGACGGGTCCGCCAGGGGTGAGGAGACGACGCTGGTACTGCGCTGGCCGCTGGGTGCACCGGCTACGCCCGCGGCGGCGGAAAGTGAACTGGCCGCCGGGGCGGGAGCCGCAAGGACCAGGCCGCCGGTGACGGCGGTGGCGGTGGCCAGGGAGGTGAGCAGCGTACGCATGCGCATGGGGGGTGCCTTCCTGTCGGCTCGGTGGACTCGGTTGGCGGGCGCGCGTATTTCTCAGCCTGGAGCGTTCATGTACATGAACTTCATATGCCAACATGAACACTCGGTGTCGCGACAGTAGGACTGTGGCGCGGTCACGTCAAGGCTGCCGGTGGAGCTACACATACGTGGGATGTCGATCTCATCCACGTCGATGAACTCGACCAGCGGTCGCGGACACACGATTGCTGTCGCGGAAGGACGTCAGGCGGCCAAATCGATACCGCACGTCTCCGGAACGACGAAAGAGTCTGTGATCAGCATTGCTGCTGTTCACAGACCCTTTCGGTCGTGTGGCGGCGCCAGGATTCGAACCTGGGAAGGCTGAGCCGGCAGATTTACAGTCCCCTGTGTGCGCTACCCGAGATCCGGCGTTTGACCTGCGCTTTTGTTCACCTTCCCATGTGCCGATGCATGCGCCGTCCACAGGTCGTCCACAGCGACCCCATCCGGGCAACCCTCGCGTGACGCCCATGGCGCAGATCGCTCCGTAGGACAGGGCTTCATTCAGCCACGAACGGCGCTAACCAGGGCGGCAAGTGCCCCGATCAACCCTGCCAGCGCAGTCACCACGGGCACCGCACGGTTGACCCAGCGGGGGTTGTCATCCCTACCCTCCCCAGTAGGAGGGGTGTCGGGCTTCATCAAGTTGCTCCTCCAGCGGATGAAGAGCCATGGGCAGTCCCAGTAGCCATGGCCACGCGAATCGGTGTCGCCCTCGTCGGCCACGACGGGGGCGACCCTGTTTGTCTGGGGACAGGCAAGCCGTCCGGGGCAGCAAAGGCGACGCCCTCGGCCAAATCCAGCGAAGCCCGGACAGTTGAGAGGCAGGTCACCTAGGGTTCTGAGACGTCAACCGGACGGACCCGGACAGTCTCGGTCTGTGCCGGACGTCCGCGGACGCATCGGGTCGGGGAGGCCACGGGGTGAGCTTGGCGGCACAGCTTCAAGTGCTGCGGGTGCGGGCTGGCAATCCCCCCATCCGTCAGATCGAGCGTCTGATTGCCAGACAGGGGCGGGAGCGCCCAATGGCGCGCTCGACCATTCAGGACAAGCTCTCGGGAAAAAGCTCGGCCAACTTGCCTGAAGTACTGTCAATCGTGGAGGCGCTAGCGGAGCATGCAAGGCTAAACGGAGCGCCACTACCCTCACAGGAAATAGACCAAGGAACCTGGCGTGAGCGAGTAACAGCCCTTACTGGGAATACCCCAACAGCCTCCACAACGCCTTACGCGCCAACTATTTCCGCCGACCCGAAGATTCCATGGGACGTGCAAGCGCTAAGACTGGCTCAAATGCACGACCTCATAGAAATAGTGGAGAATTCTAGCGACGCCCCCACCGCATCCTGGCTCCCAAAGGTAGTAGCGCCGCTGCTGCTGGCCGAGATGTCCGTTGTTGAATTTATGCAAAGAGCCTCCAGAGACAGCCCTCAGGCGATTGTCCAGACTCTAGTGGCGCTTGATCGCGCATTCCCCATCCCGGAAGCTGTCCCCTGGGAGGCGCGGGATCCGTGGCTAGTAAGCGAGAACGACCGGACAGTTGGAGTACTGCTCAGCGAGGCAGCGCGAAGGCATGGAGGAACAGCGACTCCCGCGATTGTCGTAGCTATGCGCCGAGCGGAAATCGGCGAGCACGTCGACGCCTATCTCGCGAATATCGCTCGCCTGCACCCGACAAGTAATATTCAGTACATAACCCGACAGCTTCGAACAGCCACACTGTCAGCTGACGCAGACAAGGTTCTCAGATTCGTAGGATCAAAGCGGCAGGCTGGTCGCATCTTCGAGGTCGCCCTCTTTTTCCACACGTCTGGGCAAACCGACGACGCGAAAAAGGTTCTGCAAGGAACGGCTACCGAGAATTGGTACCGCATCGAGAGCATGGTTCACGAAATCGGGGATCATGAATCAGCCGACGATTTCGTGCGGGAGGTTCTCCGAGGAATCCCTTACGGCAAGCATTCCGAATACGCTGAGGGAATAAGACAGCGCGGCAATGCGGAGCTGGCCCAACGAATCCTGGCAGCGGCAGACGAACCCCCCTTTTAGAGGCGAGCACACCCAACAAGAACCACTTGCGAGCCTTCACTAGCCAGAGATCCCTGAATCGGCTGAGGCCTTCCTCCCCCGTATCTTCCAGGGGCCAGACCGCTAGGCTGGTACGCACCACAGCAGAACGGAGAGTGCTCCGCGGATGGGACCGAAAACGACCAAGGTCTACGAGACGCTTCGAGAACGGCTCGCCACAGGCGAGTACGCCCCTGGTGACAAGTTCCCTTCGGAACGCACCTTGACCGAAGAACTCGGCATCGGCCGGACGGCGCTCCGGCAGGTGCTCGCCCGTCTCGTGTCCGAGGGGGCGCTTGAGGTCCGGGGACGGAGTTCGTACCGCGTGCCTGGCCCGGTGAGCGTGCAGACCCCGAAGGGGCTGGAGCCGTGGCGCGTCCACGGTGAGCGCGACCTCTACGACAACCGTTGGGTCAAACTCCAACTCTGGGACGTGGAGCCGCCGGGGGTCGAACGGTTCGAGCATCACGTGGTGAAGCTGCACCACGTCGCCATCACAGCGGTACTGGACGACCAAGACCGCGTGCTCATGATGTGGCGATATCGCTTCGTCCCGCAGCAATTCGGGTGGGAACTGCCCGGCGGAATCGTGGACGAAGGGGAGGAACCGGCGGACACGGCTCTGCGGGAAGTCGTCGAGGAGACGGGATGGCGCCCGAAGTCGCTGGAGCACGTCGTCACCTATCAGCCCATGGTCGGCATGGTCGACTCGCCGCATGAGATCTTCGTTAGTCATGGCGCCGAGCAGGTCGGTTCTCCGACGGATCTCGAAGAAGCCAGCCACATCGAGTGGGTCCCGTTGGCTGACATTCCAGGGCTCATGGCCCGCGGCGAGCTCATGGGCTCTGGGACCCTGGTCGCCCTGCTTCACATCCTGGCGAGCCGCGGCAAGCAGGGGCTTACAGCCGCGCACTGAGCAGGTCGACACGACGGCGCTGCCGCACCGAACCGGTGCGGCTCGCCAACAATCGCGCCTGCCTGAGGTGGGTGTGCGCGTCGTCGTACTCGGCTCGCGCCAAGTGCGCCTGTACGAGGTCGGCGTGCAGGCCCGCTTGCGCTCGGACAAAGGTCGGATCCACCACTTCCAGCGCGTCATAGAGGCTGGTCACCGCGTCGCCATCGCCGAGCAGGGCAAGGACGTTGCCGCGCCACCGGGCCAGATGGGCGCCGTTCAGAAAGATGCTCAGCATGTCCGGGTCTCGGTCATCGGAGCCGGGCGGGATGCTCGCCATGGCCGCATCGAGTGCCCGTCGGCAGTCGTCGGGCATTCCCGCGTGGGCGCACAACTCCGCTTCGGCGGCGTACAGCCATGCCTGAAGGCGGGGTGATCCGGCCTGGCCAAGGGTGCGTTGGGCATCGCGGACCAGGTCGACACCGAGCGCCGGCCGACCAGCCTCGCACAGTACGTACGCCTGCTCAGCCATCGCGTGAGCGAGGTACATCGGGGCCTCAGCGTCGCGCGCGGCTCGCTTCGCAAGTTCGTAGTGACGCCAAGCCCTTTCGACCGCTCCCGAGTCAATCGCCTGCCACGCCGCGAGGGTGGACGCCCCCGCGAGTGCGAGCGCCACGGGCCGCCGGGCATTCGGAAGCACCGCAAAGTTCAGCGCGTCTTCGAGGGCGCTGAGGTGCCCCGCCATCTGGTCCACAAGACCGGACGCGCCCCTCTCTCGGTCCATGGTGCGCAATAGCTCGGTCTGATCGTTGAACATCTTCACCATGGACTGACTGACGCTGCTGGCCGAATCGATCCTGCTCAGCAGTTCGTCGTACCCGTCGGCCACCGACGGAGGAAGCGTGAGCGGTCCGCCCCTTAACTCTGCGTCCGTGACGCCGAGGAGCTGCCGCAGGATCGCCGCGTAGCGATCCGAGATGTTGCGCTTGCCGTTCTCCCACTCAGACACGTACACCCGCAAACTCGCGGTCGACGCAACGTCTGTGACGTGCCGTCGGGCGTACTGCTCGATCTCGCGAACCAGTCGCTCCTGAGACCAGCCTCGCGCCGTTCGCGCGCTCCGCAGTCCTGTGCTCACGGCCACCGTCCGGCGATAGGTCCACTCACTGACCTTCCCAGCATGCCTCACATCGCCGCAGGTCAACAGGGGTTAACAGGACGGGTGTTAAGGCCTGTTGGCTACCGACTCCACCTCCTGAACGGGTCTTCTGGAGATGCACCGAAGCGGGGAACCGCCGCTCGAACGGGCGAGAGCCCTTGACTCTGGTGCGCACCAGATGCTTACCTACTGGTGCGCACCAGATGACGGAGTCGCCTCCAATTCGCGGTGTGCAAAGCAGAGGGCGGGGACGCTGCAATCCCGCTAAAGGCCAGGGGACAGGGCTTAGGCCCGACTGGCGAGGTGGCCCGGTGACCGCGAGCAACGGCCGGCGTGTGGGGACGTGGTCCCCCTTGCAGTGCACTTCCTTGTTCCTTCGATCTTCGGGAGTTCCGATGCGTCAACGACAGCGTTGGGCGTCGCCGTGATGGACCGGCTGGCGTCGCCTGTGCGGTAGCTCGGTCCACTTCTCTTCCAGCCTTCGCGGCGGCTCCTGCTGCGTCGGTTGCCTCCCCCGGCCGTCCGGTCCCGCACCTGCGGAGTCCGTACGGGCGGGGCGCGGGGAGCCGGATGTTCCGACCCCAACGGCAAGCGCCCCCGGTGCTCTAACACCGGGGGCGCGGTTCGGGCCGTTGCCACCTTGCAGGGAGAACACGACCCATGAACTCCATCGTCACTGTTCAGGACGCTGTTACCGCGTTCGCCGACTTCATGGAGCCGACGGCCGCGGAACTGGACGCGATCGACCGTGAGATGCCCGCCATCGAGGCGGACATCGACCTGTTGGACGCGCAGATCATCGCCCTAGACCGCACCCCCACCGAGCTGGACACCCGCCGCATCCGCCGGGCCCGCAGCGTGGCGCTGGCCCTGCGGCTGGTGCTCGCCAACCAGGTCACGCCGCTGGTTCCGGGGGTGGGCGCGTGAGCACCCCTCAGACGCTCGCCAACGCGCACGCTGAGGTGAAGGCCGAAATCGCGCGGACCGACACCAAGACCGGTCTACTGCTGGCGTTCGTCGGCGCCGTCCTCGCCGGCACGTGGACCGTCGCCAAGGACGTCCCCCTCACCGTCCCCGCGTACATCGCCGGCGGGCTCGGGATGGGCCTGCTGATCGCCGCGGCCGATCTGCTGCTGCGGGCGGTCCGGCCGAACCTGGGCGGTGGCCGCGGGTTCCCGCTGTGGGCGACGCTCACGGCCGAGGAGATCAGCGCCACCCTCTCCGGCGACCAGGCCGCGGACATCGCGGGACTGTCCCGGATCGCCGTCGCCAAGTTCACCAACCTGCGGCGCGCGGTCCATCTGACCCGTGCGGGCGGCGCCCTGCTCATCCTCGCGGCCCTGCTCACGCTCGGGGGTGCGGCATGAACCGCACGGGCAGGATCCTGCTGGTGACGGCGCTGGTCGCGGTCGTCGCGATGGCGTTCCGAGTCTCGTGGAACGCGTTGCGGGACATCGCCAATGCCATCGGCGCGGACCATACGGCCGCGACGCTCTACCCGTTCGTGGTCGATGGCCTGATGGCCCTCGCGCTGGTCGCGACGCTCGTTCTGGTCGGACGGGACCGGACGTTCGCGCTGCGGGTGCTGGGCGCCTACACGCTCGCCTCGCTGGTCCTCAACTACGTCCACGGGCTCGTTCCCGAGCTGCACGGCCGGACGGTCGATTGGGGTCGGCTCGCGGACTGGGATCCGGCGAACTGGGCGCTCGTGCTGCTGGCCACCTCGCTTCCGGTCGGGTCGATCTACTTCGGATCCGATCTGGTCGCGAAGGTCCTGCACCACCGCCCCGCCCCGATCCCCGCCTTAGACGCGAATGCGGAGGAATCTACCGAGAGTGTGAGTAATCGGTCTACGGCTGACCTCGCGGAATCGACTCCCGCGCCCCTGCCCGTGGCCCCGGTGCGGATGCCCGATCCGGTGGCAGTGGAGTTCGTGAAGTCGACTCTCCCCCTCAAGCCCGTCCCGACCACCCTCGCCCCGACTCCCGCCCCTGCGATCGAGCGGCACGCGGTGGCTGCGGCCGAGTCGACCCGCCCGCGCCGGGCGACGGGTCGGGTTCCCGAGGTGGCCCGATCGAGCCGGCCGAGGCGCACGCCGGATCAACTGCTCGCCGAAGCCCGCGCGGTGACCGCCGACTGGCCGGACGCGAAGCTCACGGCCGAGGGGATCCGCCTCGCGGTGCACACCTCGCCGAAGAACGCCCGGGCGCTGCGCGAGACTCTGCGCACCGAGCGGGCCCCCAGGGCGGGGGTATCCCGATGACCGACACCCGCACGGATGGGATCAAGGCGTTCAGCTTCGGCGGTGGGGTGCAGTCGACAGCCGCTCTGGTCCTCGCGGCCACGGGCGAGCTGGACTACCGCACGTTCCTGATGGCCAACGTGGGCGACGATTCCGAGCACCCCGGAACCCTGCGCTACCTGCACCAGTACGCCATCCCCTACGCCGAAGCACACGGCCTTGAGCTGGTCGTCCTCGACCGCGTCATGAAGCGCTCCGGCGAGATCCGCACCCTGTATCAGGACCTCACCCGCGAGGGCTCGCGGTCGCTGAAGATCCCGGTGCGGATGTCGAACGGGGCCCCGGGCACCCGCTCCTGCACGGCCAGCTTCAAAATCGCCGTCATCGGCGACGAGCTCAAACGCCGCGGGGCAACGAAGGACACACCCGCCACGGTCGGCATCGGGATCAGCCTCGACGAGATCGCCCGCGCCAACAAACGCCGCTGCGAACCGCACGAGCTCATCGAATACCCGCTGTTGGAACGCGGGATCCGGCGCATCGACTGCGCCCGCATCATCCGCAGCGCGGGCCTGCCCGTGCCCCCGAAGTCATCGTGCTGGTTCTGCCCCTTCCACCGGCCCGAGACGTGGCACGACATGCGCCGCAACGAACCGGAGCTCTTCGAGCGGGCCTGCCAGCTCGAAGAGCTCCTCAACCGGCGCCGCGACGAACTCGGCAAAGACCACGTCTGGCTGACCCGCTTCAACCGGCCGTTGCGCAAAGCCATCCCAGACGGCGTGGACACCCTGCCGTTCGACGAATGGGACTCCGGCTGCGACTCCGGCTGGTGCATGACCTGACCGCTGAACACCCCGACCACACCGAGGAGTTCCGCTGTGAACAGCACCAATACCACTGCGCCCGCCGTCGCCTACTCCTGGCACGGCTGGGTGACCGTACGCGGCCAGGGCCGCGCGTTCGCCTCCGGCACCGTCACCGGCCCGCACGGCTACTGCCGCGCCCGGGCCCTGCGCGACATCGGCGCCTGGCTGGGCGCCCGCGGCTGCACCGGCCGCCTCGCCGACATCACCCTGCTGCCCGCCAACCTTTCTACCTCTTCTAGGAGTGCGTGATGGGCAACTCCGACATCCGCCGTCTGGACCGCGAGATCCGGCAGACGATGAAGAAGCTGGAAGCCGTCCGCCGGGGCGAGTGGTGGCCGCTGAACGGCTCGGAGCGGCGCGCCATGGCGCGCTCGCTGGCCGGCGGCGCCTACCGGGCCGCCCGCGGACGTAGCACCAACCGTGCCGAGGAGCAGATGGACAGCACGGGTTCGGCGGCTGAGATGCGGCTGAACGCGGAGCTGACCGCCCTGCACGGCGAGCGTCAGCGGCTCATCACCGAGGCCGCCCGCGCCAAGGCCGCCAAGAAGTCTTCCGGCTGGTTCTGACCAGCCCGCACCACCCGCCGGGGTGACCGCCCCCTGCCACGGACACGGCCACCCCGGCGCCCTCCACAACTCCCGCCCCAAAGGGGCAGTCAGGAGAACCCTCAGCATGTCTGAGAACGTCGTTCACCTCCACAAGCCCACCGACCCCCCGACCGACGACGCGGCGCCCACGGTGCTGACCGTCGTGCCCGACGCCCCGCCGGCGGCCCCGGTGCCGCTGTGGGTGCGCTCCGGCCGCGCGGTCAAGACCGTGGTCACGCACGAGACCACGAAGACGACCGCCCGCGCCGTCGCCCGGCACGGCCTCTACACGTTCAACGGGGGCCGGATCGTGGCCCGCCGCGCCTGGGACGGCAAGACCGGAGCCCGCTACGAGCGCATGATCCGTACGGCCGAAGCCGCGGGGAACCTGGAAGCGGCCGAGGAGTGGGAGGAGCGGTTGCAGCGCTTCCGCGCCGCCCGCCACCACCGCCGCATGGACCTCCTGCACTCGCCCGTAGAGGCCGCCAAGGGCATTGCGGTCGGCACCGGGGTGGGCATCGGCGTGCTGGTCGCGCTCGGGGTCGTGATGGCCATCAACAACCACGACGCCCGCGACGTCATCACCCCACTCCGAGCCACCATCGAGTTCATCGCCCTGCTCATCCGGATCGTGCAGGTCGTATGGGGTCCGGCCCTCACGATCGGCCCGTTCCTCGCCCTGCTCGCCCTGTGGACCGTCGGCAGCAAGCAGCAGGCCGCCCCGCAGTGGGCACTGCCCGACAACGTCCGCAACAGCGAGGGTGAGCCGATCACCCCGTCCATCGTGGTCAAGGCGCTGCGGGACCTGGGGGTGCCCGCGCTGCGCAACGCCATCAAGGAGATGGGCGACGCCGGCGCGTCCATGCTGGGACCGATCCGGATCGCCGGATGCGGCGTGGAGGTCGACGTCACGCTCCCGTCCGGGGTGGCAACGAACGAGGTGCAGGCCAAGCGCCGCAAGCTCGCCGAGAACCTCACCCGGCACGAGCACGAGGTGTTCATCACCATCCCGGAAGCGGCCCGCACGGTCCGGCTGTGGATCGCCGATTCCGGGGCGCTGGACGAGCCGATCGGCCCCTCTCCGCTGGTCACCGACGAGACGATGACTGCGAACTACAAGACCGGTAAGGCCCCGTGGGGCCAGGACCTGCGCGGCGACGCCGCCGCGATCAGCCTGTATCAGCGGCACCTGTTGGTCACGGGCCTGTCCAACCAGGGCAAGACCGCAGCCCTGCGCGCCCTCGCCCTGTGGCTGGCCCTGGACCGCAACGTGCAGTTCTGGATCGCCGACCTCAAAGGCATCGGCGACTGGGCCGTGTTCGAGGGCATCGCGAAGATGCTGATCGAGGGCCCCTCCGACGACCACTGCATCCAGGCGACCGAGATGGTCGAGGACGCCGTGGAGGAGATGAACCGCCGGATCGAGGCGCAACGCCGGGACCCGAGCATCGTCTTCCCGCCGCTGATCGTGCTGGTGGACGAAGCACAGAAGGCGTTCATGTGCCCGGCCAAGGGCGAGGACAAGCGGCCCTACGGCGGCTCCAAGGCCACGTCCCGCTACTTCATGGCCGTCCGTGAGATCCACAACCAGGGCCGTGCGGTCGACGTGCTGATGTGGCAGGGCACCCAGGACCCCACCGACCAGAACCTTCCCAAGCTGGTCCGCGAGGGCGCCCACACCCGCGCCTCCCTCGTGGTGGGAACCGAGTCACAGGCTGAGATGGCCCTCGGTGCCAAAGCCGTCAACGCCGGCGCCGCTCCGCACCTGCTGCGTCAGGGTCTGGACAAGGGAACCCTCGTGGTCGCCTCCGACGGCATCGACATCCCGGCCGGCCAGTCGTCCATCACGGTGCGGACCCACTTCATCGACGACGAGCCGGCCGCCGAGATCGCCGCACGGGCCAAGGCCCTGCGCGACGGCGTCGCCACCCTGCGCGCGGTCGACCGGGGCGAGGAGCGCGACGCGCTCGCCGACGTCGCCGCCGTCCTCGGCGACGCGCCCCGGCTGCGGACCAACGAAGTCCTCAAGCGGCTGCACGCCCTGGACCCGAGCACCTACGGCGACCAGTGGACCAACGACCGGCTCAAGAGCCTGTTGGAGGAGCACGGCGAGGAGCCGAAGAAGTCGCACGGGGTCATGGTCGTCCACCGCGATCACGTCCTGCGAGCGCTCGCCCACCGCGACGCCGAGGGTTCCGCTTCCGCCGCCGAGTAGCGGGGAGGCAAGGCCGTCCGGCCCGGGGAGGCGGGGAGAACTCCCCAACCCCCTCCCCGCCCCGCCTCCCCCACGTTGATCAGCGAAAACACCGTTTCGGGGAGGCGGGGAGGCGCCCCAGGTCAGACCCCGAAAACCCCCTCCACGTGCCCCCGGCGAGGGGGTGTCCCTGCCTCCCCACCCCAGCACCAGAAGGGATTCCGCATGTACCCCGAGCACACCGACCGCGCGCCCGCCGTACGGGCCCCGCAAGTCCACCAGCCCACCCCGCTCACCCCCGCCATGGCGCCGTACCCGGCGCACCTGGCCACCGTCCAGCCGCACACCGTGCCGGCGGTCGCGTCCGTTGTCCTGCCCGACGGACGGGTCGTCACCGGCTACGCCATCACCCCGATACAGCCCGAACCCCTCGCCGCCAAACCCGCCGTCTCCCGCGCCGCGGTGAACATCGCGCTCGGGGGCATCGGGTTCGGCGCGGTGTGCGGCGGGCTCGTGCTGCTCACCACGTTCATCGCCGCGCTCGCCGCGCTGATCCATCAGCTCATCATCCTCGCCGCCGTCATCTTCGGCGGCTGGGTCGCCGTGCAGGTCTTCGGCGCGCGCGGCCACCGCGGCGGCGCCACCACGGTCAACATCCGCAAAGCCGTCATCAAGCGCAGCCACTTCCACGGCTGAACACCCACAGAGGAGAACCGTGTTCGACATCCGCATCATCTGCGACCCCGCCGACGAGCCGGACATCACCCGCGCGTTGACCGCCGCGTTCGACTGCGACCCCATCCAGCGCCGCCCCGCCGACAACGGCCACCGCGTCCGCCTCTACACCAAGGCGTTCCACCCCGACCCCGCCGCGCTGCTCAACGACGCTCCCGAGGCGACCGAGGTGGGGCCGACAGCATGGCCGACGCCGGAAGACGCCTACGCCACCGCCCCCGGCATCACCTACGAGATCGCGTGGACCGCTTCCACCGCAAGGACGCTCGCCAAGAACCAGCACGGGCGCGACGTGGACCGTGAGTACTGGCTGCGCAAAGCCGCTCTGCTGGACCGCATCGCGCTGGAGTACGAGGCCGAAGGCGTCCGCAACGGAACGGACGAGGTCGCGGCCAACGCCGCTCGCCAGCTCATCGAGGCCGACTACAGCGGCGACCCGTACGGGCCGGATCACCCGGCCACGCTCGCCCACCCCCGCGGCTACGTCCGCCAGGAATACGCCCGCTGGGCCCAGAACCAGTAGCTACGCCAAGGGCGACCCCCACCTCTCGCCAAAGAACTCGGGGTCGCCCTTGCCAACCAGCCCACTACAGACCTGTTGGAGGTCTCCAGCATGACCCAACCGACCGACAGTCGGCGAGAGGCCTTACTCGCCGCCGCCCTGCACGCCGCCGGCCGCGGCTGGCACGTCTTCCCCCTCCGTCCCGGCACCAAGCGCCCCGCCCTCCACGGAGAGGCCACCTGCCCGCGCACCGGAGCGTGCGAGGCAGGCCACCGCAAGTGGGAGCAGCGCGCGACGACCGACCTCGAGCGCATCCGCGCCACCTGGTCGCAGGGCGCGTTCAACGTCGGGATTGCCACCGGTCCTTCCGGGCTGCTGGTCGTCGACCTCGACATGCCCAAGGACGACAGCAATGGGGACGCGCCTGACGGCGCGGCGACCTTCGGGGCGCTCTGCGAGCGCACCGGTCACGCCGTCCCCGACACCTACCGCACGCGGACCGCGAGCGGCGGCAGCCACCTGTACTTCGCGGCGCCGTCCGGGGTGCGGCTGGCCAACACGGCAGGAACGATCGCCCCGTTGGTCGACACCCGGGCATGGGGCGGCTACGTCGTCGCCGCGGGCAGCATCACCCCCGCCGGACCCTACGAAGCCGTACGCGGCCCCGTGGTGGCCTCTCTGCCCTCGTGGCTGCTGAGCATCCTGAAACCGGCCCCCAAGCCCGTACAGGCGCCCTCAGTGCCCGTAACGGCGCAATCCCGCCGATATGCGGACACCGCGCTCGGCAATGAGGTCCGCAACGTGTCCGGGGCCCAACTCGGCGAGCGCGAGGCGAGGTTGTTCCGGGCGGCGCGAGCCGTGGGGCGCTTCATCGCGTGGGGCGACCTCCCCCGGCACGAGGTGGAGCAGGCTCTTCAGGAGGCAGGCGAGGCGGTGGGACTGCCGCCGTCCCAGTGCCTCGCCACCCTGCGCAGCGCCCTCAACTGGTCCATCGCCCACAACCAGCGCCGGCGGGACGCGGCATGACCGCCCCCTCCCGTCCCCCTCTGAAGAGCGTCACCCCCACCACGGCCACGCCGCACGCCGCTCCACAGCCTGTGGACACACCGGCCGTGGGCGAGCCGAAGGGCGTCGCCGAAGGCGTCCCCATTGCCGTTCGCCCTGACCCGCAGACCGGAGACGGCCGCTACCCCGTCGCGTGGCTGCACATCTGCGCCCCGCGCGGCGCCGTACCGACGGCCACCTCGAGGTGCCTGTGCGGCAGGGACCGCAGCGCCGTCGGCAAAGCCCGCGTGCTCGCCCTGATTGCCGACCACGAAGCCCACCGCGACACCTGCCCGCTCCGCACTCCCCAGAAAGGGAGGACCGCCGCATGACCGACACCATCGACGGGGCCGCGCTGCTCAACGAGGTGGAAGCCTTCCACCGCCGCTTCAACGTCTTCCCGCACGAGGCCGCCTACGTCGCCGTCGCGCTGTGGGACGCGCACGCCCACCTGCTCGACTGCTTCGACTCCACCCCCCGCCTCGCGTTCCTCTCCCCGGAGCCGGGCTCGGGGAAGTCGCGGGCGCTGGAAGTCGTGGAAACCCTCGTGCCCGAGCCCATGACGGCCGTCAACGCGTCCGCCGCCGCCCTGTTCCGGTCCGTGTCCAATCCGAACGGACGGCCCACGATCCTGTTCGACGAAATCGACACCGTCTTCGGCCCCAAGGCCGGCGACAACGAGGAACTGCGCGGGTTCCTCAACGCCGGACACCGCCGCACCGGGGTCACCTACCGGTGCATCGGTGACGGCGGCAACCAGACCGTTCAGGCGTTCCCCTCGTACTGCGGGGTCGCGGTCGCCGGACTCGGCAACCTGCCCGACACGATCATGACCCGCTCCATCGTCATCCGCATGCGCCGGCGGGCCCGCAACGAACGTGTCGAGGCCTTCCGCGCCCGCATCCACGAGGCCGAGGGACACAAGCTCCGTGACCGCCTCGCCCAATGGGCCGAACACGCCCGCGGGTTCGTCATGGGCGCATGGCCGGACATGCCCGACGGCGTCACCGACCGGCCCGCCGACGTCTGGGAATCCCTGCTCGCCATCGCCGACGCGGCCGGCGGCGACTGGCCCGAACGGGCACGCAAGGCATGCGTCGCGCTGGTGACCGCATCCAGGGCCAACGACAAAGGCAGTCTCGGCATCCGGCTGCTGACCGACCTGCGTGACCACGTCATGGTCGGCATCGACCGCCTGCCCACCATCGCCATCCTCGACCGCCTCAACGCCCTCGACGACGCACCCTGGGCCGATCTCCAGGGCAAGCCACTCGACAGCCGGCGCCTGTCGAAGATGCTCTCGGAGTACATGACCGGCGACACCGAGCCCATCGCCTCCCGCAACATCAAGACCGCCGGAAGCGTCCTCAAGGGCTACTACGCCGCAGATCTCTGGGACGCGTGGGCCCGCTACTGCCCCCCTCCCCCGGAAAGTCCGCTACCTCCGCTACCTGGCATGGAAAACACCGCCTGACCAGCAGCGACGGGGTAGCGGCAACCGGCATCGCCACCCGCTACCCCGCCGCTACCCATCCGCTACCGCTACCCCTTTCCGCTACCTCAATCAGGCCCCTGACCTGCGCAGTAGCGGCGGTAGCGGAAGTAGCGCCCCTCAGAGAAGGGGGCCGAGAGCTCCCTCCACCCTTCTGCTCTTAGGAGTCCCCCGCATGGCCACCGCTGCCCGTCGGCGCCGCTCCCCCATAGACGAGTGGCTGCCGCTCACCGACGTGCTCACCGAACTGAACATCACCCGCGCCACCTGGTACCGCTGGCGCAACCGCGGGCTCGGTCCCGAGGCGAAGCTCACGCCGACCGGTCGCGTGCGCGTGCGCCGCAGCGCCCTGGACGCCTTCCTCGAAGAACTGGATGCTGCGTGACTGAGTGGAGCTACACCGTCAAGATCTGGGCCATCCGCAAGCGCGACTACCGGAAGCCCTACCAACTCCGCTGGAAGGTGGGCACGCGCCCGCACTCAGAGTCGTTCCTCACTTCGGGCCTGGCCGAGAGCCGACGAGCCCAGCTCATCACCGCGGCCCGCGAGGGTGAGGCGTTCGACGTGGACAGCGGACTGCCGAAGTCGCTGGTCGCCAAGGAGCGGGACATCTCGTGGTACGAGCACGCCCGCAATTACATCGAGATGAAGTGGGACGACTCCCCCGCCTCCACGCGGCGGACTCTCGCCGAAGCCATGGCCACGGTGACCCCCACGCTGGTGAAGGACACCAAGGGCATGCCGGACGCCAGGGTTGTGCGCACCGCCCTCTATAGCTGGGCGTTCAACAAGAACCGTTGGGAGGAAGACACCCCGGACGACGTCGCCAAGGCGCTGGACTGGTTCAAGCGGAAGTCGCTGCCCACCTCCGCCCTCTCCGACCGCTTGCTCGTACGGAGCACCCTCACCGCCCTCTCCAAGAAGCTGGACGGCAAGACCGCGGCGGCAGGAACGATCCGGCGGAAGCGAGCGATCTTCCACAACTCCCTGGAGTACGCGGTGGAGGCCGATCTCCTCACCGAGAATCCGCTCACCCGCATCAAGTGGAAAGCGCCGGAGCAGGTAGAAGAGGAGTTGGACCCTGCCTGTGTGCCGGACCCCGAGCAGGCCGCCAAGCTCTTGGATGCCGTGCGGGACCAGAGCCCCCGTGGGCGGCGTCTAGTCGCGTTCTTCGGCTGCATGTACTACGCCGCGGCGCGGCCGGCGGAAGTCATCGGGCTACGGCTCCAGGACTGCGACCTACCGCGCCGGGGGTGGGGCATGCTGCGACTCAGGGAGACGCGGCCCCGGTCGGGCTCAGCGTGGACAGACAGCGGGGAGGCTCACGACAAGCGGGGACTGAAGCACCGCTCGCGGAAGGCGGTCCGCCCCGTCCCGATCCCGCCTGAGCTGGTCGCCCTGCTGCGGTGGCACGTCACCGCGTATGGCACCGCGCCCGACGACCGACTGTTCCAGACCCGGCGCGGCGGGCTGATCCAGGACACCGGTTATGGCGAAGTCTGGGCCGAAGCCCGATCGCGCGCCCTGACACCCGCGCAACAGGAATCCCCGCTGGCCAAACGACCGTATGACCTTCGTCATACGGCGGTCTCCACGTGGCTCAGCTCTGGCGTGGAACCTCAGCTCGTGGCCAAGCGCGCCGGCCACAGTGTCGCCGTCCTCTTCCGGGTGTACGCCAAGTTCCTCAGCGACGGAGACGACGCCGCCAACGCCAAGATCTCCGCCCGTCTGGGGCGGCACGGCTGAGGGGTCGAAAATCCCGTCCACGCCCCGTCCACGCACTTCGAGACGGGGCGTTCGAATGCGAGACAGAGCGAGACAGCCCGTCCCGCGCGGCAGTGCATGACAAAGGCCCCGTGACCTGCGTAGAGGGCAGGTCACGGGGCCTTTATTCCCGTGTGGCGGCGCCAGGATTCGAACCTGGGAAGGCGAAGCCGGCAGATTTACAGTCTGCTCCCTTTGGCCGCTCGGGCACACCGCCGGGGTTGCTGCCCTGAGACCCGCTTTTCGGCGGTGCTCCCTGGCAACGACGTAAACGATACCTGATGCTCGGGGGTGCTTCGCCACCGGATTGATCTGCGCTTGGGGGGGGAGGGGATGGCTAGGCTTATGCGGATGCGGCCGGGGACCTACGCCGGGCTCGACGGCCGCCCCTACGCACCCCGATACAAGGAGCCACAGGACATGGCCGACTCCAGTTTCGACATCGTCTCGAAGGTCGAGCGGCAGGAGGTCGACAACGCCCTCAACCAGGCCGCCAAGGAAATCTCGCAGCGCTACGACTTCAAGAACGTGGGCGCCTCCATCTCCTGGTCCGGCGAGAAGATCCTGATGGAGGCGAACTCCGAGGAGCGCGTCAAGGCCGTTCTCGACGTGTTCGAGACCAAGCTGGTCAAGCGCGGTATCTCGCTGAAGGCGCTGGACGCGGGCGAGCCCCAGCTCTCCGGCAAGGAGTACAAGATCTTCGCGTCCATCGAGGAGGGCATCTCCCAGGACAACGCGAAGAAGGTGGCGAAGATCATCCGCGACGAGGGCCCGAAGGGTGTCAAGGCGCAGGTGCAGGGCGACGAGCTGCGCGTCAGTTCGAAGAGTCGTGACGACCTGCAGGCCGTGCAGGCGCTGCTCAAGGGCAAGGACTTCGACTTCGCGCTGCAGTTCGTGAACTACCGGTAGCTGTTGGCCGCCAGCCGGCTTCGGCCGGTGGTTCGTTGCGCGTACGACGAAAGTCGCGTGTACGAGGAGGGATGGGCACCCGGGGGTGCCCACCCCTCTCGCCTGCTGGCTGCGGCCTCGAGGCGTGCGCTCAACGGCGCGAGTCGCCGAACAGGATGCGGTAGAGGACGAGCAGGACGAGCGAGCCGCCGATCGCGGCGGCCCACGTGGCGCCGTCGTAGAAGTGCTTGGCGATCGGGTGTTCCAGCCAGCGCGCGGAGATCCAGCCGCCTATGAACGCGCCCGCGATGCCGATGACGGTCGTGCCGATGAAGCCGCCCGGGTCGCGGCCCGGCAGCAGGAATTTGGCGATGGCTCCGGCCAACAGTCCCAGAATGATCCAGCTGATGATGCCCATGCCCTGAACCTGCCTCTCCGCGCTGTGCCTGTGCTGTGCTCCTGCTCCGGACCCGTTGTGTCATGCCTTCGAGTCCGAGGAGCCGGTGGTCGTGACGGTGTTCGTCGCGCGTTGTCGGGGAGGACGCATCGTCGGCGGTGGTCGGTTGCAGCGATCAGTAGAGTGCCGCCCATGACACAGTCCGGATCCGAATTGCGGCGCACCCTGGGCGTTGGTGACGCCGTGGTCATCGGGCTCGGGTCGATGGTGGGTGCGGGGATCTTCGCCGCGTTGGGCCCCGCGGCACGGGCGGCCGGGTCAGGCCTGCTGCTCGGGCTCGCGGTCGCCGCCGTGGTCGCGTACTGCAACGCGATGTCCTCGGCGCGACTGGCCGCTGTGTATCCCGCCTCCGGTGGCACGTACGTGTACGGGCGCGAGCGGCTCGGCGCCTTCTGGGGGTATCTGGCGGGCTGGTCGTTCGTCGTCGGGAAGACGGCCTCCTGTGCGGCGATGGCGCTCACTGTGGGCGCCTACGTCTGGCCGGGGCAGGCGCACGCGGTGGCGGTCGGCGCGGTGGTGGCCCTCACCGCGGTGAACTACGGCGGCATGCAGAAGTCCGCCTGGCTGACCCGGGCGATCGTGGCGGCGGTCCTCGCGGTCCTCGCTTCCGTGGTGGTCGTGTGTCTCGGCTCGGACGCCTCCGACGCCGGGCGGCTGGACGTCGGGGCCTCGGGTGGCGCGGGCGGGATTCTTCAGGCGGCGGGGCTGCTGTTCTTCGCGTTCGCCGGGTACGCGCGGATCGCGACGCTCGGCGAGGAGGTACGGGATCCGGCACGCACCATTCCGCGCGCGATCCCGACGGCTCTGGGTATCGCGCTCGTGGTGTACGCGGCGGTCGCGGTCGCGGTCCTCTCGGTGCTGGGGCCGGACGGGCTCGGGCGCGCCTCGGCGCCGCTGGCCGACGCGGTGCGGGCGGCCGGTGTGCCGGGGCTCGTGCCGGTGGTGCGGGTGGGTGCGGCCGTGGCCGCGCTCGGCTCCCTCCTCGCCCTGATCCTGGGCGTCTCACGGACGACGCTGGCCATGGCCCGCGACGGTCGTCTGCCGGGCGCCCTGGCCGCCGTACATCCACGCTTCCAGGTGCCGCACCGAGCGGAGCTCGCCGTGGGCGCGGTGGTCGCCGCGCTGGCCGCGACGGTGGATGTGCGGGGCGCGATCGGCTTCTCCTCCTTCGGTGTGCTGGCGTACTACGCCGTGGCCAACGCGTCCGCCTGGACGCTGAGTCCGGCTCCGGCGGCGCGGGTGGTGCCGGTGGTGGGAATCGTCGGCTGCGTGACCCTGGCGTTCGCGCTGCCGGCGGTTTCGGTGGTCGTGGGCGCGGCTGTGCTGGGGGTGGGAGCGGCGGCGTACGGCGTGAGGGCGTGGGCGGCTGCCTCGCGGTAGCCGTCGGCCGGGCCCAGGGCCGGGTGCTACGAGGCCTGTGCCGCCGCCGTGCGTATGCGGAAGTCGGGCCACGGGGCCAAGTCCGTGTCGTCGTTGGACTCCTCGTACCAGCCGGAGCCCTCCAGCCAGGTGTCCAGCCACGTCTGCAGATCGGGTGCGTCCACGTACCAGGCGTGGTCGGCCTCGCCCGGGTTCGGCTCGAAGAGCAGGACTGTGCTCCGGGGGCTGCGGCAGTCCACGCACGCGTACATCCCGCAGCCCCAGTGGGATATCGGCAGGACGCCTTCGGGCCAGGGCCAGTCGGGGTCCTGGCGGCCGCTCTCACGGTGGGCGAGGTACTGCGGGACGGCGGCCGGCTCGCCGGACGGGGCGCCGTCGAGCAGCGGCAGCAGGCCGTACTCCGGACCAAAACCGCCGTCCCCTATCCGCAGATAGAGCGCGGCGAGCAGCGGCGGCAGAGGGAAGCCCAGGACGGCTTCGGCGCGGGCGACCGCCGCCGCGTCCACGGGCTCGGGGAGCGAAGGCCAGCCCCACGGGCGGGTGTTGCGGGCCTCCGTACCGACCCGTGCCAGCAACTGCTCGATTTCGGTCATGGATTCATGATGCAGCGCGCCACTGACAATCGGGCGGCCTGTGGATAACCCAACGGAGCGGAGCCCGTGGTGCGGGCCCGCTCCGCAGCCGCGGCCGGCTCACCCTGGGGCGCGCAGCCGAGCAGGTCGTAGCGGACGCGTGGCGCAGGGAGCGGGTCGGCGCAGAGTGTGTCGTCTTTGTCCTTGCGCAGGGCCCATATCGACTCAACGACGCCTCTGGTGCTGTACGCCGCCACGGCGTACTTCGGATGCTGCACCCCCGCACCGCCCTGTCAGCGCGTGGCGAACGGCTCGTCCGTGCTGACGATTTCGCGGCCCAGCGGGAGCAACGAGACGGGGATGAGCTTGAAGTTGGCGATGCCGAACGGGATGCCGATGATCGTGATGCACAGGAGGATGCCGGTAACGATGTGGGCGAGAGCGAGCCACCAGCCCGCGAGGACCAGCCACAGGACGTTGCCGATGCAGGAGGGCGCGCCCGCGTCGCGGCGCTCCACCGTCGTATAGCCGAAGGGCCACAGGGCGTAGACGCCGATACGGAAGGCAGCGATGCCAAAGGGGATCGTCTCGGAACGTTCCCGATCACGCCACAAGGCCGCTGCGGTTCCGCCTGAACGCCTGACGAGCTGATACTTGTCTTGGCAGGTAGTGTCGGCGGAGCGACCTGGAGAGGTACCGATCATGAAGCTGTTCAACCTGCTGTTGAACATTCTGTGGCTCGTCTTCTGCGGCATCTGGATGGCGATCGGGTACCTGATCGCGGCGCTGGTGTGCTTCATCTTGATCGTCACCATCCCGTTCGGCATCGCGTCGCTGCGTATCGCGGGATTCGTGCTGTGGCCGTTCGGCCGAACTACTGTAGAGCGACCGGATGCCGGGGCGCCCTCTTGTATCGGCAACGTCCTGTGGTTGGTCTTCGCGGGCTGGTGGCTTGCTCTGGCGCACTTGATCACGAGTATCCCGCTGTTCCTGTCGATCATCGGTATCCCGTTTGGGTGGGCCAACCTGAAGCTCATCCCGATCTCGCTCATGCCGCTTGGGCGTGAGGTGGTTGCGACGGATCAGCGGTTCGGCGGGCGCTGACCGAGGTCGCCGCTCGGGGGTTGACGTTTCTCTCCCCTGCTTCGACTGCGGCGTGTGCCCGCAGATGCCGTGCGCACAGCAATCAGCCGCTTGACGTCAGAGATGGGGCACGTCATGGCTGGGGCGGTCGGCTCCACGGCTTTGCGCAGCCACTTTGGCGCGAGCCCCGAAGATCTCTCTGTTGCACGTCTGTGATCGGGCCACACCGCCACGCGTGGGTAGGCCTGTCAGGAGGTGAGGACGGAGATGCCGTCTCCGAGCAGTTTCAACCCGAGAACGAAGAACAGGACCGCCATCACGGCAACATTGTGCTGGGCTGCCCAGTCTTTCCAATTGCCGAGCGTGGTTTTGGCTCGCTCTCCCCCGAGGAGGAAGACTCCCAGTGGGGCCAGAAGGCCGAGGGTGGCGATCAGGACGAAGATTGCCAGCGATGCGATCTGCTGCCCGACCGGCAGTCCGGCTGAGCCAATGGAGGCGGCCGCGGCGATGGTCAGCGGGGCGTTCTTGGCGTTGAGCGCGGCCAGGGCCAATCCGAGTCCGAAGACCTTGACCGGCGTGAGGCGGTCGATCGCGCCCATCCACTTCGGCAGCTTGGCTTGTGAGGGATCCTTCGGGCGCCGATGCCATTGCCGGGCGCCGAAGAGGACGAGGAACAGGCCCAGGGCGAGCTTGAGGGCTCCCACCCAGGTGGCCGGGTGATTGTGGGAGGAGGCACCTGCCGGGGAAGCGATCGCCAGCATCACCGCGCCCAGTACCGAGAGCCCCAGGATCCAGCCGACGGTGAAGAGGGGTCCGTTGAGACGTCCCCGAGGCGTGGCGAGTATGAGGATGATGGCGATGATCGGGAGCGGGCTGATCGCGACGCCGGCCGCAAGGCCCAGCACGTCACCGAGAACTTTGCCCATGGTTACCTCCAGAGGGGGATCAGGGCGGCGATCCGGTTGAGCCAGGCTTGGCGGACGTGCGTAGGCAGCCGCAGGACTGCCGTGGACATGCCCGGGTCTTGCGGGAAGACCCTGGGCCGTGTGTTGCTGCCTCTCCGGAAGTGGTCCTTCTGAACGGCGACCTCCTCGGCGGTCAGCACCCGTCCGGCACCTTTCCCAGACGTTTCAGACTGCTGAGCGCCTCGTCGCTCAAACCCCCATACGGTGCAGCGGGGACGGCGCCTGGGTGTAGCTACGGGTGGTTACGCAGCTGCGCCGCCATCTTCACAGCCACGCGGAAGCGGCTGCTGCCGGAGAACGCGACGACGACGCCACGTCTCAATGCCATCTTCCTGCGCCTTTCCGGATCTGTCCTCGGGAGTTCCTCAGGACGCGGGGACCCTGGCCTTGGCCTGCTGGCCACCCGCGTGGCCGCCTTCCCGGAACTGGACGACAAGTCGTCACCCGAGGCAGCTTTCTTTCTCGGCACCCTGACGGACGAGGCACGTCCCTACGGTCTATCGGGCACGGACCGTAGCCGGTTATTGCGGGGAGTCGTGAAGTGGTCAGGCCGGACCCCCGCTGTGGCGGAGCTCCTCCAAGATCCGCCGCCGGGTGATCACATGCGCCATGGCTGGGAGTGCGAGGTGGTGTGTGTGGCGTAAGGATTAAAGGCGAGGGCGATGGCGCCTCATGCCCGAGCGCTTGGCGACCCTCGGACCGATTCGTGGCAGGAGAATTCACGATGACTGCGACGACAGGTGCAGCCCCATCAGCTCAGCCCCAGCGCCCGGGTAGGTCGGACGGGGTCTGTAACGAGTTCACCGTCTTCACCAAGATCAAGCCGGGCCACGCTGACGCCTTGCGTGAGGATCTCGCCGCGATGGCCGACGCGGCGGCTGACGAGAACGTCCATGCGGCGGTGCGCCAGATCGGCACCCTGCACGACGCACGGCACGTGATCTTCGACAACGACACCCGGTTCATGTTCGCCAGTGTCTTCGACGGCTCCTGGGACAACTACATCGACGACTTCGCCCAGACGGTGGTCGGGTCCCGCTTCGACAAGGTCTTCTCGCACAGCGAAGGGTTCCCCGGCGTCACCGATCCAGGGGTGAAGGACTGGTTCGTCGCCCAGCAGGAGCCCGCGGGGGTCTTCGTCAGCGCCTATCCCGATCTGACCGTTCAGCAGATCTACAAGGACCACCGCGTGGAGGAGGCGTTCGAGGCGGTGCTGGACACCGCTGAGTTCCGCGCGGCGCTGGACAACCCGGCGAACGCCGACTTGCTGGCCACGCCGGCCTTCCAGAAGCTGATGGAGGAAGCCGCGGCCTAGAACCCGAACACACCCACCCCTCAGAGCCGACCCGACATCGGTGGACCGCGTCGGGCGCGGGTCGGCCGCTTGCAGGTCTGCCCAGGCAAAGGCCGACATGGAGACACAGGCGATCATGAACACGACGGCAAGCAGCAGCGCGGCCAGCGTGCGCGTCGAGATCGACGACGTCCAAAGCGGGGCACTGCGTCCACGGCCCGTGCCGTACGAGGGAAAGTTCATCTTCCTGCGCGTCGACGACCGCCACGCCGGGCGCGCCCTGCTGCGGCGGCTGCTCCCGGTGACCTCGGGCGGTCTGCCAGGCGTGGACCGGAGCCAGGATGCCTGGGTGGCTGTGGCGTTCACCTACCAGGGACTGAGGGCCCTGGGGGTGCCCCAGGAGTCGCTGGACAGCTTTCCGCGGGCGTTACGCGAGGGCATGGCCGCTCGGGCGGAACTGATCGGCGACGTGGGCGAGAGCGCCCCGGCCCACTGGGAGGCACCGTTCGGAACGGGCGATGTCCATATCGCGTTGAGCGCCCTCTCTTCCAATGCCGCGCAGCTGGACAAGGAGCTGGAGCGGGCCCGCGTCGCCTACGAGGACACGCCCGGTGTCCAGGTGATCTGGCAGCAGGAGGTCCGCCAGCTCCCGACCGGACGCACCACCTTCGGCTTCCGTGACGGCATCAGCCATCCGAACATTGAGGGCGTCGGACTGCCCGGCTCCAACCCGCAGGAAGCCCCCATCAAGGCGGGCGAGTTCATCCTCGGCTACCCCGACGAAACCGGCAATCTGCCGCCCATGCCCAGCCCCGATGTGCTGGGGCGCAACGGAACCTACGCGGCCGTTCGCAAGATCCACACCAACGTGGCGGCCTGGCGGCAGTACCTGCGCGCGAACACCTCCAGCGCCCAGGAGGAGGCACTCCTGGCGGCGAAGATGGTCGGACGCTGGCCCAGCGGGGCGCCGCTGACGCTGACGCCGGAGCACGATGATCCAGAGCTGGCGGCCGATCCGCACCGCAACAACAACTTCCTGTACCGGGAGAACGACGATCGCGGCTTCCGTTGCCCCGCCGGTGCGCACATCCGGCGCACCAACCCCCGTGATTCCACCATCATCGGCGACGCACGGATGCACCGCCTCATCCGCCGCGGCACCACCTACGGCCCGCCGCTGCCCGAGGGCGTACTGGAAGACGACGGTGCCGACCGCGGCCTCGTCGGAGTCTTCATCGGCGCCCACCTGCAACGGCAGTTTGAGTTCATCAAGGCCGAGTGGGTCAACGACGGCAACTTCATCGGCTACCCCGGTGAGAAGGACCCGGTGGCCGGGCATCACGGCGGAACCGGCAGCGTCACCATCCCGGAGAAGCCGGTCCGGCGCCGCCTGCAAAACCTGCCCAGCTTCGTGGTCACCCGGGGCGGTGAGTACTGCTTCGTGCCGGGTCTGCGCGCCCTGCGCTGGCTCGCCGAACTGGAGGACTGAGGGCAGTTCCTCCCCCCTGAGGCCCCACCACGGTCTTCGAGAAGAGGTCGACGTCATGGCAGCACAGTTCGTCCCCTACACGCCGGACGTCGAAGACGACGACCCGCACTTCGACCAGTATCTGCAGACGGTGATCGCAAAGACCGAGAGCTACATCGCCGAGTCGGTCAGAGCCGGTGGCACGGGAAGCGCCCTCCGTGACGCCCACGCCAAGGGCTACGGGCTGGTCCGGGGGGAAGTGGAGATCCTGGACGGGCTTCCCCCCGAGTACGCCCAAGGCATCTACGCGACTCCGGGAACCCACGATGCGCTCATCCGCTTCTCCAACGGATCGCCTCACGCCGGAGCCGACGCGCGACTGGGCGCCGCCACCGGACTGGCGCTGAAGATCTTCGACATCCCCGGCCCGACCCTGCTGGAAGACGAACCGGACACGGGCACCTTCGACTACGCCAACATCAACGGACCGATCTTCTTCTGCAACACGGTCGAGCACTACCTGTTCATCCAGGAATTGTTCCTGAACGCGCCGGCGTACTTCTCCCAGGGCCGACCCGGTGCGCGTCGTTTCTTCACCGATTTCGTGACCGGAAAGGGAACGCTGGACCAGGACAACTGGGCGTGGGATGAGTTCCTGGCCTTCCTGCGTCTGTCAAAGACCCCTCCGGCAAACCTGCTGCTTTCGAGCTACTGGACGATGGGCGCGGTCCGGCACGGGGACTACATCGCCAAGGTGCGTATCACCCCCGACCCGCTCTTCGCCGCCGCGGTGGTCCGGCGCGACATCGACCCGACCTCGGGGGTAGAGGTCTTCCGACCAGCCCTGCAGGCCGAGCTGCAAGAACGGCCGTACGCCTTCGACATCCAGGTACAGCTCTGCACCGACCTGGAGCGCATGCCGGTGGAGGACACCACCGTGGAGTGGCCCGAACAGCTCTCGCCGCCCGTCACCGTGGCCAAGCTGCGGCTGCCTCAGCAGGACATCTCCGGCCCGGAAAACTTGGAGAAGATGGACGTGTTGTCCTTCACACCCTGGCGGGTTACAGCCGAGCACGCGCCCCTCGGCAACATCATGCGGACCCGTAAAGAGGTCTACCGGTACTCCTCCATCGAGCGCCACAAGCTCAACCAGCAGCCGCGCGTAGAGCCGCGCAGTGCCGACGAGGTACTTGGCCCGGCCCAATGAGGGACTGTCCTAAAGATTGTGTATGCCCCGGTGTGACCTAGATGGCATGAGGTGGGACCTCTGCCGGGAAGGATCACCATGGGGACCAAGAGCGAGCACCCCCGCGAGGACTCGAACATCGTACGTACGGGGGCTGAGTTGGCGAGACTGGCGGAGCTGGACCGGGAGTTGGCCGGGCAGTTGGTGGCCCGGGCCCGCGCCGAAGGCGTGAATCTGGTCGGGGAGAACGGGCTGCTGAAGGGGCTGGTGAAGCTGGTCCTGGAGGGGGCTCTGGAGGCTGAGATGAGTGAGCATCTCGGCTATGAGAAGGGCGATTCGGCCGGCGTCGGGCCTCCCGGAGCTTCAGCTACTGCCCTCGATGGTCATCGAAGGACGGGTCGACCCGAGCGTGATGCTGAACGCAGAAGAACGATCCCGAAGGGGATGCCGATGATCGTGATGCACAGCAGCAAGCCGGCGAACAGGTAGCCGAGGAACAGCCAGAAGCCGCTCAGGACGAGCCAAATGACGTTCAGGATTGTCTTCATTGCTGGCGGCCTGCCATCTGCTCGAGCCGGGCGATGCGCTCCGCCATCGGCGGGTGCGTGGAGAACATCTTCGACATTCCCTGGCCCGGGCGGAAGGGGTTGGCGATCATCATGTGGCTGGCGGTCTCGATGCGCGGCTCGGGGGGCAACGGCAGTTGCTTGGTACCGGCGTCGAGCTTGCGCAGGGCACTGGCGAGGGCCAGGGGGTCCCCGGTGAGCTGGGCCCCGGACGCGTCCGCCTCGTACTCTCTGGAGCGGCTGATGGCGAGCTGGATGAGGGACGCGGCGAGCGGACCCAGGATCATGATGAGCAGCATGCCCAGGATGCCGGGGCCCTCGTCGTCGTTCGAACGGCCGACCGGGATCAGCCAGGCGAAATTCACCAGGAACATGATCACGGAGGCGAGGGCGCCGGCGACCGACGAGATCAGGATGTCGCGGTTGTAGACATGACTGAGCTCGTGGCCGATGACGCCGCGCAGCTCGCGTTCGTCCAGGATGTGCAGGATTCCTTCGGTGCAGCACACGGCCGCGTTGCGCGGATTGCGCCCCGTCGCGAACGCGTTCGGCGCTTCCGTCGGTGAGATGTACAGGCGCGGCATGGGCTGGCGGGCCTGGGTCGAGAGCTCCCGGACGATGCGGTACAAGGCCGGGGCCTCGAATTCGCTCACCGGGCGGGCGCGCATCGCGCGTAGAGCCAGTTTGTCGCTGTTCCAGTACGCGTACGCGTTCGTCCCGATCGCGATGAACAGCGCGACGACGAGGCCGGTACGCCCGAAGAAACTGCCGATGACGATGATGAGTGCGGACAGTCCCCCGAGGAGTACGGCGGTCCTGAGCCCGTTGTGCCGACGGTGCACGGTACGCCCTCCAAGTGGTGCGGCAGGGGAACCCTTTGCTTACTGATGCCTTGCGTCCACTCTTCAGTGGACCCTCCCGTACTGGTCAACGCCAGGCGGGGAGCACTAGTTCCCTTGTGCGGGCGGTGGCGCGCGTAGGCCGTCCGGGTGGCGGTGTCAGAACAGGCCGGTCGCCGAGAAGCGCAGGACCAGCTGGGGTGCTCCGGAGAGGGCGATGCCGAGGACGGCCGTCAGGGCGATCGCGGCGGTCAGTGGGGCCGGGACGCGGTGTTTCTCGGGCTCGCCCTCGGGGGCGCGGAAGAGCAGTGTCGTCCACTGGAGGTAGTAGAAGAGCGCGATCACGACGTTGACGGCCATGACCACGGCCAGCCAGCCGAGCCCGGCGTCGACGGCCGCCGAGAAGACGGTGACCTTCGCGAAGAGGCCGATGATGCCCGGCGGCAGTCCCGCGAGGCAGAGCAGGAAGAAGCCGAGCATCAGCGCGGACAGGGGGCTCCTCGCGTACAGGCCTCGGTAGTCGCTGATGCGGTTCAGGGGGCTCGTACGGGCGACGAGCGCGGCCACGGCGAAGGCGCCCAGGTTCACCACGGCGTACATCAGGGCGTACGCCACGGTGGAGCCGACGGCCTTCCCGGCGTCCTTGGAGTAGGCGGCGGACGCGATCGGGACCAGGAGGTAGCCGGCCTGGCCGACGGAGGACCAGGCGAGCAGGCGGACCGCGCTGTACGCGCGTGTGGCCTGCTGGCGCAGGGCGCCGACGTTGCCGACGGTCATGGTGAGGGCGGCCAGCGCGGCGAGCACGGGGCCCCAGACGTCCGCGTACGACGGGAGGGCGACGACGGTGACGAGGATCAGGCCGGAAAAGCCGACCGCCTTGCCGACGACCGACAAGTAGGCGGCGACCGGCAAAGGCGCCCCTACGTAGGTGTCGGGCACCCAGAAGTGGAAGGGCACGGCGGCCGTCTTGAAGGCGAAGCCGACGAGGGTGAGGACGACGCCCGCCTGCGCGAGGGTGTGGAACTGTCCGTCGACGTGCTGGATCTTGTCCGCGATCTGGGTGAGGTAGAGAGTGCCGGTCGTCGCGTAGACGAAGCTGACGCCCATGAGGCTCACGGCGGTCGCGGTGACGGAGGACAGGAAGAACTTCAGGGCCGCCTCGGAGGACTTCTTGTCGCCGCGTTTGATGCCGACGAGCGCGAAGGCGGGCAGTGAGGCGACTTCGAGGGCGACGATGAGGGTCGCGAGGTCGCGGGAGGCGGGCAGCAGGGCGGCGCCCGCGGCCGAGGAGAGCAGCAGGAACCAGAACTCCCCTTCGGGGAGTTCCTTGTTGGCGTCCTTCAGGGCCGTGACCGACAGCAGTGCCGCCAGGAGCGCTCCGCCGAGGACCAGGAACTGGATGACGAGGGTGAAGCGGTCCGCCGTATAGCTGCAGGTGTGCGCGTCGCCCGTCAGACAGAAGGTGGCGCGGTCGCCGTCCAGGAGGGGCAGCAGCATGAGCGCGGACGCGGCGAGCCCCGCCACCGACACCCAGCCGAGTACCGCCTTCTTCTCCTCTCCGATGAAGAGGTCGGCGACGAGCACGACGAGTCCGACGACCGCGGCGAGGGTGGGCGGCGCGATCGCGAGCCAGTCGACGGACTGGACCAGGGAGCTCATCGGGTGCCTCCTGCGAGGAGCTGCTGTACGGCCGGGTCGGTCAGGCCGAGGAGGGCCTTGGGCCACAGACCGGCGACGACGGTGAGGGCGACGAGCGGCGTCCAGGCCGCGAACTCGTAGCTCTGGACGTCGGCGAGCTTCGGCGCCCCCTGCCGCGGGGTCTCGCCCATGCACACACGGCGTACGACGGCGAGCATGTACGCGGCCGTGAGCAGCGTGCCGAAGGCGGCGATCGCCATGAACGTCAGATACGCGGGGCGGCTGAGGTCGGCGGCGGGTTTGAACGCGCCGAACAGTGCCAGCATCTCGCCCCAGAATCCGGCGAGTCCCGGCAGCCCGAGCGAGGCGACGGCGGCGAAGGCGAGCAGGCCGCCGAGGCGCGGAGCCTTGCCGTAGAGCGCGGCGCCGGTCTCCTCGGCGAGGGTGTCGAGGTCGGTGGTGCCCGTGCGGTCCTTCAGCGCCCCGACGAGGAAGAAGAGGAGTCCGGTGATGAGGCCGTGGGCGATGTTGGCGAACAGCGCGCCGTTCACGCCGGTCGGGGTCATCGTCGCGATGCCGAGCAGGACGAACCCCATGTGACCGACGGACGAGTACGCGATGAGCCGCTTGAGATCGCCCTTCGCGCCCCGTTTCGCGAGGGCCAGGCAGGCCAGGGATCCGTAGATGATCCCGACCACGGCGAAGGCTGCGAGGTAGGGGGCGAAGGTGTGCATCCCGTCCGGCGCGATCGGCAGCAGAATCCGGACGAAACCGTACGTACCCATCTTCAGCAGTACGCCGGCCAGCAGGACCGAGCCAACGGTGGGCGCGGCGGTGTGGGCATCCGGCAGCCAGCTGTGCAGCGGCCACATCGGCGTCTTGACCGCGAGCCCGATCCCGATCGCCAAAACGGCGATGACCTGCACGGATGCGCTCAGCGACCGGCCGTTGTCAGTGGCGAGTGCCACCATGTCGAATGTGCCCGCCTTGATTCCGATCAGGAGCAGGCCCAGCAGCATGACGACCGAACCGAGCAGTGTGAAGAGGATGAACTTCCACGCCGCGGCCTGGCGCTGGGCACCGCCCCACTGGGCGATGAGGAAGTACATCGGGATGAGCACCATCTCGAACGCGAGGAAGAACAGCAGCAGATCGAGGACGGCGAAGGTCGCGAGGGTGCCGGACTCGAGGACGAGCAGCAGTGCGACGAAGGCCTTCGGGGTCGGCCCCGCGGGCATCTTGAAGTAGCTGTAGAGCGCGCAGAGGAAGGTCAGCAGCGCGGTCAGGACCAGAAGGGGGAGGGAAATGCCGTCGATGCCGAGGTGGATCCGCACGTCGAGTGCGGGGATCCAGCTGATGTCCGTCGTGGCCTGCATCCGCTGTGCCTTGGCCGGGGTGTCGTGGTCGAAGCCGAGCGCGAGGACGATCGCGGCGATGAGCACCACGCCGGTGACGATCACGCCGTGCCGCAGCACGGCCTGCTCGGGCGACTTCCCCTTCAGTCCGGGCGGCGCGGGCAGGAGAGCGGCGGCGGCACCGATGAGCGGCCCGACGACGATCAACGCGAGAAGAATCTGCATCACGGATTCACTGATATCGATCACGCCTGCTCACGCTCCCGTGGCGACGAGGAGGGCGGCGACCACCAGGACGACGGTGCCGGCGAGCAGCGCGCTCACATAGGTCTGCACATTGCCGGTCTGCGCGCGCCGTACGGCGGCGCCGAGCAGACGGGGTAGGGCGGCGGCACCGCGTACGTAGGTGTCGACGACCTCACGGTCGAGGAACCGGACGAGTGCGGCTCCGGCCTGGACCGGGCGGACGAACAGCACGTTGTACACGGCGTCGAGGTGGAATCCGACAGCCGCGTGCCGGTGCAGCGGGCCGAGCAGCAGCCGTCCGGGGTCCGCCGGGTCGGGGGCGTAGGCCACGTCTCCGAACACGGGCGCGTGCCTGGCGATCGCCTCCGCCTCGACCAGCGCGGGCTCGGCGTCGGGGTGGGCCGCGACCGCACCCATCGGCACGCGGGGAGCCAGCGCGGTGGTGTGCCGCCAGGCGCCGTAGGTGACGATCCCGCCGACCAGGGCGAGCCCCGTTCCAAGGACGGAGGTGGTGAGCACCGGTGTCAGGTCGCGGCCGTCGAACCAGTCGGGCAGCGGACCGTACGCCAGACCGAAGGCGAGGGACGGGACCGCGAGGACCCACAGCACAACGGTCATGCTGCGCGGTTCCTTGCCTTGGTCGGGGGCCTCGACTCCTCGCCCGTGGAAGGTCAGCAGCCACAGCCGGGTCGCGTACGCGGCGGTGAGTACGGCGGTGACCAGACCGGCGACGAGGACGATCCAGCCCGCCGCGCCGGGGGCGTGCTCGGTATGGCCGGTGGCGACGTGCTCGGCTGCGCCGAGGATCGCTTCCTTGGAGAAGAAGCCGCTGAACGGCGGGATCGCGGCGAGCGCGAGCAGCGCCACGGTCATCGTCCAGTAGGCGTCGGGGACGCGGGATCGCAGGCCCGTCATGCGGGACATGACGGCCAGGGAGTTGGTGCCGGAGGCGTGGATGATCACGCCGGCGGCAAGGAACAGCAGCGCCTTGAAGGCGCCGTGCGAGAGGAGGTGGAAGACGGCGGCACCGCGGTCGCCGACGGCGAGGGCACCGGCCATGTAGCCGAGCTGGCCGATCGTCGAGTACGCGAGGACACGCTTGATGTCGTCCTGCGCGAGTGCGGCGAGTGCCGAGCCCGCCATCGTGACGGCGGCCATGACGGCGAGGACCACCATCGCGGCCGAGGAGGCCTGGAAGACGGGGAGGAGCCGGGCGACGAAGTAGATACCGGCGGCGACCATCGTCGCGGCGTGGATCAGGGCGGAGACGGGGGTCGGACCCGCCATCGCGTCGGGCAGCCAGGTGTGCAGCGGGAACAACGCCGACTTGCCCGCCACGCCGGCCAGGAGCAGCAGGGCGACCAGCGTCGGATGGTGCAGTCCGCCGCTCGCCACGGTGCCGAGGACCGTGGTGATGCGGAACGACCCGGCGTCGGTGCCGAGGGCGAACAGACCGATGAGGAAGGGGACGTCGCCGAGTTTGGTGACCAGGAAGGCCTTGATCGAGGCGGCGCGGGCTTCGGGGATCTCCCAGTAGTGGCCGACCAGGAAGTACGAGCAGATGCCCATGACCTCCCAGCCGACCAAGAGCACGATCAGGTCGCCGGAGTAGACGACGAGCAGCATCGCGGAGGTGAAGAGGGAGACGAGAGCGGCGTACGAGGGGTAGCGCGGGTCATCGCGCAGGTAGCCCGTCGAGTAGATCTGCACGCAGGAGGCGACGACGCCGACGAGTACGGCGACGAGGGCGGCGAAGCCGTCGATGTGCAGGGAGAGTTCGATCGGGACCGAGCCGGTGGGCGTCAGTTCGGTGGCCGCGTTGATGGCCTGGCCACCGCCCTGGCGCACGGCGACCAGTACGGCGAGGACGAGCGAGGTGAGGGACGGCAGGACCGCGAGGGGGCGGACGTAGCCGGGGCCCGTGCGGCCGAGGAGGAATCCGGCCGCGGCGCCCAGGAACGGAAGGAGGGGGACGAGGACGGCGAGGGTGGTCGTGGTCACGCGGTGGCCTCAGCCTTCTCGTCTCCCGCGACAGGGGCTTCTTCGGTGCCGTCGCCGTGGGAGCCGTCCGGGGCGGGGCCCTCGGCGGTGTCGCGGAGCTTGTCGATGTCCGCGGTGCCGCGGCCCCGGTAGACGGCGAGGACGATCGCCAGGCCGATGCCGATCTCGGCGGCCGCGATGGCGATGGTGAACAGGGTCAGGGCCTGGCCGGAGTGGAGCGTGTCGCGGGCGGTCCTGGAGAGCCAGACGTCGAAGGCGACGAGGTTCAGGTTGACGGCGTTGAGCATGAGCTCGACGGACATCAGGACCAGGATCGCGTTGCGGCGCGCGAGGACTCCGTACAGGCCTGTGCAGAAGAGGAGGGCGGAGAGCACGGCGGGATAGGCGAGGTGCATCAGCGGGTCCCTTCCTTCTCGCTCCGGCGGCTCTGGGCACCCGCGGGGGTGACAGCGTCCGCTGTGGTGGTCGCGTCCGCCTTCGCCTTGCGGGAGAGGACGATCGCGCCGACCAGGGCGGCGAGGAGGAGGACGGAGAGGGCTTCGAAGGGGAGGACCCAGTTCTGGAAGAGGCTCGCTCCGGTGACCTCGGTGGAGCCGGCGGCGGGGCCTTTCAGGTCGACCCAGGTGGTGCGGAAGGCGTCCACGACCACCCAGACGAGGGCGGCGGCCGCGGCGACGGCCACGGTGAGGGCGGCCCAGCGGTTGCCGGAGTCGGCGTCCGGGGAGCGGCCAATCGGCGCCTTGGTGAGCATCAGACCGAACAGAAGGAGGACGACGACGGAACCGACGTAGATGAGCACCTGCACCCAGGCGATGAACTCGGCCGTGAGCAGGAGGTACTCGACGGCGAGGCCGCCGAGCGTCATCACCAGCCACAGGGCGGCGTGCACCAACTGCTTGGTGGTGACGGTGACGATCGCGGCGCCGAAGGAGACCAGACCGACCAGGAGGAAGGCGATCTCGACACCCGTCGGGGAGAGGAAGCCGTGGCTTTCGGCGGCGGTGGTGGTGGCCCGCGCCGCGGCGGCCGTGGCTGCTGCGAGGCTCACGACGCACCGTCCTGCGGGTCGGAGGGCTTGGAGGGCTTGGAGGGATCAGGCATGCCCGTGGTCGTGGTCGTGCCTGTGGTCGTGCCCGTGGCCGGGGGTTCGGGCCGGGCTACCTGTTCGGCTGCCTGCGCCTCGAGTTCGGCTGCCTCGGCGGCTGTGGCTGCCTCGGCGGCGAGCTTGTCGGCGGTTTTGCGGGCGGCGGCCAGTTCCTTCGGTTCCTCGGCGCCGGGGTCGAGGGCGGGCGGGGCCGGGACCGTCCACATCCACTCGCGGAGCTTGTCGCGTTCGTGGGTGAGTTCGTGGATGTCGGTCTCCGCGTACTCGAACTCCGGGGACCAGAACAGGGCGTCGAAGGGACAGACCTCGATGCAGATACCGCAGTACATGCACAGGGAGAAGTCGATGGCGAAACGGTCGAGGACGTTGCGGCTGCGCTCGCGGCCACCGGGGGCGGCCGGCGGGACCGTCTCCTTGTGCGAGTCGATGTAGATGCACCAGTCCGGGCACTCGCGGGCGCACAGCATGCAGACCGTGCAGTTCTCCTCGAACAGGCCGATGACGCCGCGGGAGCGGGGCGGGAGTTCGGGCTGGGCATCCGGGTACTGCGCGGTGACGGTCTTCTTCGTCATCGTGCGGAGGGTGACGGCCAGGCCCTTGGCGAGTCCGGAGCCAGGAATGCGGGAACGGGTGGGCCGGAGAGACTCAGCCATGGTTACGAGATCACCACCTTGACGATGCCGGTGAGGGCGATCTGGGCGAGGGAGAGGGGGACGAGGAGGGTCCAGGAGAGTTTCTGGAGCTGGTCCTCGCGCAGGCGGGGGTAGGTGACGCGCAGCCAGATCACGACGAAGGCGAGTAGGGCCGCCTTCAGGAGGGTCCAGACCCAGCCGAGGCCGTCGGCACCCCACGGGCCGTGCCAGCCGCCCAGGAAGAGGACGGTGGTCAAAGCGCACAGGACGACGATTCCGGCGTACTCGGCGAGGAGGAAGAGCGCGAAGCGGAGGCCTGTGTACTCGGTGTACGCGCCGAAGATGATCTCCGAGTCGGCGACGGGCATGTCGAAGGGCGGGCGCTGGAGTTCGGCGAGGCCCGCCACGAAGAAGACGATCGCGCCGACGATCTGCCAGGGCAGCCACCACCACTCGAAGGCGGCGACGATGCCGGGCAGGGAGACCGTGCCGGCCGCCATCGCGACGGAGGCGGCGGTCAGCAGCATCGGGAGTTCGTACGCGAGGAGCTGCGCGGCGGTACGCAGGCCGCCGAGGAGGGAGAACTTGTTGGCCGAGGCCCAGCCCGCCATGATCGAGCCGAGGACGCCCACGCCCATCACCGCGAGGACGAAGAAGATGCCCGCGTCGACGACCTGGCCTACCGCGCCCTCACCCGGGCCGATCGGGATGGCGAGGAGGACGAGGAGATACGGGAGGAGCGCCACGGCGGGGGCGAGCTGGAAGATACGGCGGTCCGCGCCCGCGGGGATGACGTCTTCCTTCTGCGCGAACTTCACGCCGTCCGCGACGAGCTGGGCCCAGCCGTGGAAGCCGCCGGCGTACATGGGGCCGAGGCGCCCCTGCATGTGGGCCATCACCTTGTGCTCGGTCTGACCGACGATCAGGGGGAACGTCAGGAACACGACGAAGACGACGAGGAGGCGTAGGGCGACGTCGAGAGCGTCGTTCACTGCGTGCCTCCGGCTGGGTTTCTGGGGGTGGGGTCTTCAGGGGTGGAGTCTTCGGGCGTGGGGGTGGAGTCGGGGTCCGCGCCGGAGTCCGAGTCAGGGGATGCCGGGGGTTTCGCGGTGGCCTCGGGCTCCTCGGTGCCCTCAAGGCCTCGGTCCGGCTTGGACCCCGCCCCCGGCTCCGACTCCGACCCGGGCTCCGGCTTGGGCTCCGGCTTCGGTTCGTCGAAAGCGGGGCGGGCGTGGTGCCAAGGGGCGTCGGAGCTGCGCGACGCTGCGGGCCTTGCCTGTCCGGTGAGAGCTGACGGCTCGACGGGAGTGGACGGCTCGGCGGAGGGTGTCGGTTCCGTCGCGGGCGTCGGTTCGGTCGAGGCTGTCGGTTCGGTGGGGGCGGGTGGGGCGGTGGACTGTGTCCTTTGCGTCGCCGAGCCCTGGCTCGCGCTGCGCGTGCGGCGAGGGCCGACGGGAGGCGTGGGCTCGGTGGGTCCCGGGGCGTCGGGGGTTGTCGGGGTCGCCTGCTGCTCGGCGGCCGGGGCCTCGGTCCGCTGGCTGGCCGAGCCCTGGCCGGCGCTGCGCGCCCGACGCGGTGGCGTCGGGGCCTGCGCACCGGCAGCGGCGTCGGTACCTGCTGTGGCGGGACCGGCCTCCGTGCCACCACCAGCGGGAGCCTGGCTTGCCGAGCCCTCGCCCGCCGTGCGGGCCCGGCGCACCGGGCGGTCGCCGGCGGCGCGGGCCGCTCCGCGCGCGGGGCGGGCGGGGGCCGGGGGGAGCTGGCCCTTCAGGGGACCCCATTCGTTGGGGTCGGGGACGCCGGGCGGAAGCATCTGGCGACGCTTGGGTCCACCGTGATCGGACTCCCCCGGCTCCTTCGCACCGGGCCAGGCCTTGGCGACACGGGCGGCGAGAACGAAGTCCTTGCGGAGGGGGTGGCCCTCGAAGCCCTCGGGGAGAAGAAGGGGGTCCAGGCCGGGGTGCCCCTCGAAGGTGACGCCGAACATCTCGTGGGTCTCGCGCTCGTGCCAGCCGGCGCCGGCGTACACGGAGACCGCCGTCGCCAGGACGGGTGCCGAGTGCGGGACGGTCGTACGGACGAGGAGGCGGCGTACGGGAGACAGGGCCACCACGTGCGCGGCGACGCGGAAGCCGGTGCCGGGTTCGTCGACAGCGCTCAGCCAGTCGAAGTAGGTGCAGTTCAGCGAGTCGCGCGCGGTCTCCAGGGCGCGGACCCAGGCAGCCGGCCGCACGTCGACCGTCAGGACCTCGTACGACTCCTCGGCCGTGGCCTCCGGGCCGAAGAGTTCCTCGACAGGGGCGGGGAGCCAGCCGACGGTCATCGGTCCTCACCCACGGCGGGCGGGCGCACCAGGTCGCTCTGGAGGGCGGCGGCCGACGGACGCGGCGAGGAGCCGTAGCGCTCTCCCAGCGACTCTCGGGCGATCTTCTCCTGGAGCTTGAGGATGCCCTGCAGCAACGCCTCGGGGCGGGGCGGGCACCCGGGGACGTAGACGTCCACCGGGATGATCTGGTCGACGCCCTTGGTGACGGAGTAGGAGTCCCAGTACGGGCCGCCGCAGTTGGAGCACGCGCCGAAGGAGATGACGTACTTCGGCTCCGGCATCTGCTCGTACAGGCGCTTGACGGCCGGAGCCATCTTGTCCGTGACCGTGCCGGAGACGACCATCAGGTCGGCCTGGCGCGGACCCGGTGCGAACGGGATCACGCCGAGTCGGATGAAGTCGTGCCGGGCCATCGAGGCGGCGATGAACTCGATCGCGCAGCAGGCGAGCCCGAAGTTGAAGACCCAGAGCGAGTAGCGACGGCCCCAGTTCAGGACCACCTTCATCGGTTCCGGGGCCAGCCGGGAGAGCGCGCCGAGCCGCTTCGGCTCGGGCAGCGGCACCGGTTCGGGCAGTACCACCGGCTCGGGCGGCGGCACCGGCTCGGAGGTCTTCGAGGGGGTCACGTCCATGTCAGGACGCCCTTCTTGTATGCGTACAGCAGGCCCACGGCCAGGAAGCCGAGGAAGATGAACATCTCCACGAGGGTGGCCGCGCCGTAGCCGGGCGCGGCGAAGACGGTCGCCCAGGGGAAGAGGAAGATCGAGTCGACGGCGAAGATGACGTAGAGGAAGGCGTAGACGTAGTAACGGACCTGGGTGTGGGCCCAGCCCTCGCCGACGGGGTCGACGCCGCACTCGTACGTCAGGAGCTTCTCGGGGGTCGGGACCACCGGCCGCAGCAGACGGCCCGCCCCGAAGGCGACGGCGACGAAGAGCACGCCGACGACTACGAGCAGTCCGACGACCGAGTACGACTGGAAGTAGCCCGCCGCGACGACGGCCCCGGTGGCCGTGACAACGGTCGGTTCCGGCACGTCAGCCCCTCACTCCCTGACCTCGTTGCGCCCGGCGCGCACGCCCCGTCGCGCACGCTGTGATGCGCCCTGTTCGACGATCTGTACGGACGGGAGTCTAGGGCCTGCTAAAGAGACGGTAAGCAGCCCGTCACGCATTGGCTATCGGGGACATGTCACCGACTCGTCCGCCTCGCCCGGCGCCGGGTTCCCGGACTCGCCCGGCTCACGCGCCACCGGGTCCCCGTCCGCACCTCGCGGTCACTTCCCATTTCACCTCGCGAGCACAGCCAGGTACACCTCGCGGCGGTGTTCGCTTTCACCTCAAGGGGTGGGGTTTTCCCCAGTGGATCGTGGCGGTCGACCTCATGGCGCGGGGGCTCGCCGACGGGCAGGCTAGCGAATATGACCGAACGCATCACCCCTGTCGGCTCCGTCGGGCCATCGAACCCGCCGCAAGCCCCGCATGCCCCGGATGTGCCGGATGCGCCCGACGCGCCGGACGAGTCGGCCGACAACGACCGGCTGCCTCCGGCACGCTTCGCCCTCGGCCGGCAGACGTGGAAGGAGATCGCGCATCTCCTCGCCAATCTGCCGGTCTCGATCGTCGGCTTCGTGTACGTCGTGACGCTCATCTCCATGGGCGCGGGGCTGGCGGTGACGGTGGTCGGGCTGCCGCTGCTCGCGGGCGGGCTGCTGGGCGCGCGGCTGCTGGGCCGGATGGAGCGGGCGCGGGCGCGCAAGCTGCTCGGCGTGCGGATCGACGAGCCGAGCCCGGTACTGGTGCGCCGGACGGGCTTCTTCTCCTGGTTGTGGTCGAGCCTGAGGGACTCGGTGGCCTGGCGGACGGTGCTGTACGACTTCATCCGGCTGCCGTGGGGCATCGTCACCTTCACCGTCACGCTCACGTCGTTGTTCCTGCTGTGGCCGGTACTGCCGTTCCTCGCCCGGGGGCTGACGAACGTGGACCGGGCCATGGTGCGCGGGCTGCTGTCGCCCTCGGACGAGTTGGAGCGGCGCATCGCCGAGCTGGAGTCGGACCGGGGGGTCGTGGTCGACACCGCCGCGGCGGACCTGCGGCGCATCGAACGAGACCTGCACGACGGGGCGCAGGCACGGCTCGTCAACCTCGCGATGGGGCTCGGCCTGGCCAAGGAGAAGCTCCTTGAGGGCCAGGCCGACGAGACCGTCGCGGCCATGGTCGACGAGGCGCACGGCGAGGTGAAGCTGGCCCTGCAGGAGCTGCGCGATCTGGCGCGCGGTATCCATCCCGCGGTCCTCACCGACCGGGGCCTCGACGCGGCGCTGTCGTCGATCGCCTCGCGCTGCACCGTGCCGGTGAAGGTGACGGCCGACCTCGCGACGAGACCGGCCGCCGCGATCGAGGGCATCGCCTACTTCACCGTGTCCGAGCTGCTGCAGAACGTCAGCAAGCACAGTGGGGCGCGGTCCGCGTCCGTCGACGTGTGGCGGGCGGACGAGCGGCTGCTCATACAGGTCCGGGACGACGGGCGCGGTGGGGCGGCCCTCGACGGCGGTACGGGGATGGCGGGGCTCGCGGACCGGCTCGGTGCGGTGGACGGGCTGTTCCTCATCGACTCACCGCCCGGCGGGCCGACCACCATCACGGCGGAGCTGCCCTGGCGGAACCGGGGGGATGGGCAGGACGGGCGGGGCTGAGGGGGCGGGAGGTACGGGCGGGACTGGCGGGGTGGGCAGGACAGGCGGGGCGGGCAGGACAGGCGGGGCGGGCAGGACGGGCGGGGCGCGACTGGTTCGTACGGCCGTGGTTCCCGCGTCTCCCGTGCTTCCCGCGTTTCCCGCGCTTTCCGGGCGGACGCCGGTCTCCGAGGTAGGGAAAACCCCCGTTCCAAGACGCCGACCCGCTCCATGGTCGGGAAGGGCCGGGCGCAGCAGGGTGGGAGTACGAGGCGGCGAGCAGGACAAGTAGAACGGACGACACCGATGGCGACGGAGTACGGACAGGGGTACGGGTACCCGAGCGGGCCCGGATTCCGCGGGGCGGGTGCCGAGGAGCGGCGGCACCGTCTCCCGGCACCGCTGCGGGCGCCGATCGAGGCCCGCAGCTGGCGTGAGTTCGGCTATGTGATGCTGAGCCTGCCTCTCGGCCTCATCATGTTCACGTTCGCCGTCACGATGTTCTCGCTCGGCATGGGGCTGCTGATCACGTTCCTGGGCATCCCGGTGCTCGCCGCGGCCCTCGCCGGCTGCCGCGGATTCGGCGCGTTGGAGCGTGCGCGGGCGCGCGGGTTGCTCGGGATCGAGGTGGCGGCGCCGGAGCCCCTGCGGGTGCGGAAGCACGGGGCGATGGCGTGGATGGGGGCGGTCCTCAAGAACGGTCCGGCGTGGCGGCATCTGCTGTACGCGGTGGTGCAGTTCCCGTGGTCGGTGTTCTCGTTCATGGTGTCGCTGAGCTTCTGGGCGTACGGCTGGGCGATGCTGACGTATCCGCTGTGGTTCTGGCTCTTTCCGGTGTACGGCGGGCAGGGCGGCCTGCAGCTCTACGGCGACGAAACGCACGGCATCTACCTCGACAACCCCTTCGAGATCACCGTCACCGCGCTGCTGGGGCTGCTGATCACGATGGCCACGCCGTGGATCGTGCGGGCGCTGACCACGGTGGACCGGGTGATGGTGGCGGGGCTGCTCGGGCCGTCGCGGCTGGCGAGCCGGGTCGTCGAGCTGGAGTCGGACCGGGGGGTCGTGGTCGACGCCGCCGCGGCGGACCTGCGGCGCATCGAACGAGACCTGCACGACGGGGCGCAGGCACGGCTCGTCAACCTCGCGATGGGGCTCGGGCTGGCCAAGGAGAAGCTCACCGAGGATCCGCAGGCCGCGGCGCGGATGGTGGACGAGGCGCACGGTGAGGTGAAGACGGCGTTGCAGGAGCTGCGGGATCTGGCGCGCGGGATTCATCCGGCCGTGCTGACCGATCGTGGGCTGGATGCGGCGCTGTCCTCGGTGGCCTCGCGGTGCACCGTGCCGGTGCAGGTGGATGTGGATCTTCCCGCTCGGCCCGCGCCGGCGATCGAGGGGATCGCGTACTTCACCGTTTCCGAGCTTCTGCAGAACATCAGTAAGCACGCGCGGGCGACGCGGGCCACGGTCGATGTGTGGCGGGTCGAGAACCGGTTGATGCTTCAGGTTGTCGACGATGGTGTGGGTGGGGCGGACGTTTCCGGTGGGTCCGGGCTTGCGGGGCTGGCGGAGCGGCTCGGTGCGGTGGACGGGATTCTGGTGGTGGACTCGCCTGTGGGTGGGCCTACTCGGATTACGGCGGAGTTGCCCTGGCGGGGGTGAACCGGGGGGTGCCGGGTGGGGTGTTCTCGCCCCCGCCGCCCCTACCCGTCCCATCCCCTGGGGCTCCGCCCCAGACCCCGCCAGGGGCGCTGCCCCTGCACCCCACCAGTTCGAAATCACCGCCCCCAGAAAAAACCCACCCGGAGACAAAAGTGCATCCCCCGTATTCCCCTTCCCTCCGTCCCGTTGATTCCCGTTGATTCCCGTTGATTGCCCTTGATTCCCCTTGCTCGGGCGCGGGTCGGTCCGAATGCTGGGATGCTGAGGGCTGATGTGTGAGCGGGGACGTGGTGTCCGGCGTGGGCCGGGGACGGGTGTGGGGGGCCGAGAATCGTGGAGGACAGGGTGCGGGTGGTCATCGCCGAGGATTCAGTGCTGCTCAGGGAGGGCCTGACCCGGTTGTTGACCGACCGCGGGCACGACGTCGTGGCCGGTGTCGGGGACGGCGACGCGCTGATCAAGACCATCACCGACCTGGCGGCCCAGAACGCGCTGCCGGACGTCGTGGTCGCCGACGTGCGGATGCCGCCGACGCACACCGACGAGGGCGTGAAGGCGGCCGTGCAGCTGCGCAAGCACCATCCCGGGGTGGGGGTGCTGGTGCTCTCGCAGTACGTGGAGGAGCGCTACGCCACCGAACTGCTGGCCGGTTCCAGCCGTGGCGTCGGCTATCTGCTCAAGGACCGCGTCGCGGAGGTTCGCGAGTTCGTGGACGCGGTGGTGCGGGTGGCCCAGGGGGGTACCGCGCTGGACCCGGAAGTGGTCGCGCAGCTGCTCGGGCGCAGTCGCAAACAGGATGTGCTGGCCGGGCTCACCCCGCGGGAGCGGGAGGTCCTAGGACTTATGGCCGAGGGGCGCACCAATTCGGCGATCGCCCGGCAGCTCGTGGTGAGTGACGGAGCGGTCGAGAAACACGTCAGCAATATCTTTCTGAAACTCGGGCTGTCCCCGAGCGACGGGGATCACCGGCGTGTTCTCGCCGTCCTCACGTATCTGAACTCCTGAGGGACTGACACTGGGTCAGCCGACCGGAATCCCCCGCGAGGCACAGGGGCGCCCGACACGGCACCGGAGCGGCACCAGCGCGGCGCGAGACCGGCACGAGACCGGCACGAGAACCAAAGGATGAGGTGGAAGCGTCTTCCAGAGGAGCGTCGGGGGCGAGTAAGTCATGACAATTCAGGGCGTCGAACCGTCTCAAAATGGTGTCCATCATGCGAACGGCCGAGGGAAGGCGACCCTTACAGACGTAGGGTTGGTCCTGGGAAGGTCTGCGGGAAGGCCGCTCCCAGACAGCCGCCTCGAAGGAGGTCCAGTTAAGTGACCAGCCAGGTCAGTAGCCCAGCGGAGCATGCCGACGGAGCCGTCGTAGGAGAACAGCGCAAACCGGCGAGGGCAAAGGAAACTCGCCGGCTCGACCGGGTGATCATCCGGTTCGCGGGTGACTCCGGTGATGGAATGCAACTCACCGGCGACCGCTTCACCTCCGAAACGGCGTCCTTCGGCAACGATCTTTCCACGCTGCCGAACTTCCCCGCCGAAATCCGAGCGCCCGCAGGCACACTGCCGGGCGTTTCTTCATTTCAGCTGCATTTCGCGGACCATGACATCCTCACGCCCGGTGACGCGCCGAATGTCCTGGTAGCCATGAACCCGGCCGCCCTGAAGGCGAACATCGGTGATGTGCCGCGTGGCGCGGAGATCATCGTCAACACGGACGAGTTCACCAAGCGGGCGATGGCGAAGGTCGGCTACGCCGCCAGCCCGCTGGAGGACGGTTCGCTGGACGGGTACGCCGTCCATCCGGTCCCGCTGACGACGATGACGGTCGAGGCGCTCAAGGAGTTCGAGCTGTCCCGCAAGGAGGCCGAGCGCAGCAAGAACATGTTCGCGCTGGGGCTTCTGTCGTGGATGTATCACCGGCCCACCGAGGGCACGGAGAAGTTCCTGCAGACCAAGTTCGCGAAGAAGCCCGAGATCGCCGCCGCCAACATCGCCGCGTTCCGGGCGGGCTGGAACTTCGGCGAGACGACGGAGGACTTCGCGGTCTCGTACGAGGTCGCTCCGGCCACCAAGACCTTCCCGACCGGCACCTACCGCAACATCTCCGGGAACCTGGCCCTGTCGTACGGCCTGATCGCCGCCTCCAAGCAGGCGGACCTGCCCCTCTACCTGGGCTCTTACCCGATCACCCCCGCCTCCGACATCCTGCACGAGCTCAGCAAGCACAAGAACTTCGGCGTGCGCACCTTCCAGGCCGAGGACGAGATCGCGGGCATCGGCGCCGCCCTGGGCGCGGCCTTCGGCGGCTCCCTCGCCGTCACCACCACCTCCGGGCCGGGCGTGGCACTGAAGTCGGAGACCATCGGGCTCGCGGTCTCCCTGGAACTGCCACTGCTGGTCATCGACATCCAGCGCGGCGGGCCGTCCACGGGTCTGCCGACGAAGACGGAACAGGCGGACCTGCTCCAGGCGATGTACGGGCGCAACGGAGAGGCCCCGGTCCCGGTGGTCGCCCCGTGCACACCGGCCGACTGCTTCGGCGCCGCCCTGGAGGCGGCCCGGATCGCCCTCACCTACCGCACCCCCGTCCTCCTCCTGTCCGACGGCTACCTGGCCAACGGCTCCGAGCCGTGGCGGATCCCGGAGGTCGACGAACTCCCGGATCTGCGGGTGCAGTTCGCGCAGGGCCCGAACCACACGCTGGACGACGGCACGGAAGTGTTCTGGCCGTACAAGCGCGACCCGCAGACCCTGGCCCGCCCCTGGGCGATCCCGGGCACACCGGGGCTCGAACACCGCATCGGCGGCATCGAGAAGCAGGACGGCACGGGCAACATCTCCTACGACCCCGCCAACCACGACTTCATGGTCCGCACCCGCCAGGCGAAGATCGACGGCATCGATGTCCCGGACATCGAGGTCGACGACCCCTCCGGCGAGGCCAACACCCTCGTGCTGGGCTGGGGTTCGACGTACGGACCCATCACCGCGGCGGTACGGCGGCTGCGGGCGGCCGGGGAGAACATCGCGCAGGCCCATCTGCGCCACCTCAACCCCTTCCCCCGGAATCTCGGAGCGGTGCTGGGGCGTTACGAGAAGGTGGTGATCCCCGAGATGAACCTCGGCCAGCTCGCCACTCTCGTCCGGGCGAAGTACCTGGTCGACGCGCACTCCTACAACCAGGTCAACGGTATGCCGTTCAAGGCCGAACAGCTCGCCACGGCGCTCAAGGAGGCCATCGATGGCTGAGACGACCACAGGAAGCGCGGACACGATCGAGTCACTCACTCTGGTGCCCAAGGCCGAGGCCAGGCAGTCCATGAAGGACTTCAAGTCCGATCAGGAAGTGCGCTGGTGCCCCGGTTGCGGTGACTACGCGATCCTGGCCGCCGTGCAGGGCTTCATGCCCGAGCTCGGCCTCGCCAAGGAGAACATCGTCTTCGTGTCGGGCATCGGCTGCTCGTCCCGCTTCCCGTACTACATGAACACGTACGGCATGCACTCCATCCACGGCCGCGCACCCGCCATCGCGACGGGCCTCGCCTCCAGCAGGCGGGACCTGAGCGTGTGGGTGGTGACCGGTGACGGGGACGCCCTCTCCATCGGCGGCAACCATCTGATCCACGCGCTGCGCCGCAACGTGAACCTGAAGATCCTGCTGTTCAACAACCGGATCTACGGCCTCACCAAGGGCCAGTACTCGCCGACCTCCGAGGTCGGCAAGATCACCAAGTCGACGCCGATGGGTTCGCTGGACGCGCCCTTCAACCCGGTGTCCCTGGCCATCGGCGCGGAGGCGTCCTTCGTGGCCCGGACCGTGGACTCCGACCGCAAGCACCTCACCGACGTACTGCGGCAGGCCGCCGCCCACCCGGGCACGGCGCTGGTGGAGATCTACCAGAACTGCAACATCTTCAACGACGGCGCCTTCGAGGTCCTCAAGGACAAGCAGCAGGCCGAGGAGGCGGTGATCCGTCTCGAACACGGGCAGCAGATCCGCTTCGGCGCGGACCGCGCCAAGGGTGTCGTACGGGATCAGCTGACCGGTGACCTGAAGGTCGTCACCGTCACCCCGGAGAACGAGGCACAGATCCTGGTCCACGACGCCCACTCCGCGTCCCCGACCACGGCCTTCGCGCTCTCCCGGCTGGCCGACCCGGACACCCTGCACCACACCCCGATCGGCGTCCTGCGCTCCGTCGAGCGGCCGGTCTACGACACCCAGATGGCCGACCAGCTCGACACGGCCATCGAACAGAACGGCAAGGGCGACCTCGCGACGCTCCTCGCGGGCGGGGACACCTGGACGGTCGTCGGCTGAGCGAGCCGATCGTTCGAGGCGCTCTTCTAGGCGCTAATTCTAGGCGCTCTTCTAGTAGGGCTTTGTTACGTACCCTGGTTGATCGTTCCGAGGTAGTCTCGTGATGTCCTGTCAGGTGTGACACCTGAGGAGATGGACGAGATCCGCCCCCGCTTGGAGGCGTTCGCAGCCGAGATGCTCGGCACGGTGAAACGCCGGGACCAGCGGGCCAAGGGCGAGCTGTACGTGCGTGGGCTGATGCTGGACGGCAAGCGCAAGTCGATGCAGCCGATGGCCGAGCGTCTGGGCGTGGACCACCAGCAGCTGCAGCAGTTCATCTCCTCCTCCACCTGGGACTACGTCGAGGTGCGGCGCCGGGTCTCGCGGTGGGCAGCGGCGCACATCACCCCGGAGGCGTATGCGATCGACGACACGGGCTTCCCAAAGGACGGGTACGACTCCCCTGGGGTGGCCCGGATGTACTGCGGCGCCTTGGGCAAGCGCGGAAACTGCCAGATAGCGGTCAGTGTCAACTTGGTCAGCGACCACGCCTCAGCGGCCGTCAACTGGCGGCTGTTCATCCCCGACAGCTGGGACGACGCCGCATCCGGGGACGACCCGCTGCTGGCCGAGGCGATCCGCCGACGCCGCCAGCGGGCGGGCATCCCCGACCAGGTCCGCCACAAGGAGAAGTGGCGCCAGGCGCTGGAGATGCTCGACGAGGTCCGCGGCCAGTGGGAACTGCCCGGTCTGCCGGTGGTCGCCGATGCCGGTTACGGCGATGCCACCGGCTTCCGCCTGGGCCTGACCGAATGCGGTCTCGCCTACGCGGTCGCCGTCAAAGGAACCACCACCGCCTACCCCGGTGAGGCGTTGCCCGAGCGTCCGCCCTACAGCGGCCGCGGCCGCCCGCCCCGGCCCGCCTACCCGATGCCGCACAGCACCCTGCGTGACCTCGTCCTGGCCGCCGGGCGGGGCGCCGCCCGCACCGTCACCTGGCGCCAGGGCACCAAGAGCGGTCCGCGCAACCCACGGGCCGACATGCGCTCGCGCTTCGTGGCCATGCGCGTGCGCCCGGCCAACCGCGACATCCCCCGTGACCTGGACGGCAGTCTGCCCGAGTGCTGGCTGCTGGCCGAATGGCCACCCGGCGCCGCCGAGCCCACCGACTACTGGCTCTCCACCCTGCCCGCCGGCACCCCGCTACGCGAACTCGTCCGTATCGCCAAGATCCGCTGGCGGGTCGAGCACGACTACCGTGAGCTCAAGGACGGCCTCGGCCTGGACCACTTCGAAGGCCGCAGCTACCTCGGCTGGCACCGGCACGTGACCCTGGCCGCCCTCGCCCAGGCCTTCTGCACCATGCTCCGCCTCGACCCAAAAGTCCCTGCGCCGGCCTGACCCTCTACGCGGTTCTGCGCGCGTTACAGAAGATCCTGGCCACCTGGACCGGCGCCTGCTCGATATGCGGCCACCCCGCCCCCACACCCGAACCCCACCACAGGACCTAACAAAGCCCTACTAGGCGCTCAAGAAGTTCCAGGGGCCCGGACGGCTGACGCCCGGGCCTCGTCGTACGCGTGACGGGACTTCTCGACGTCGTCCATCCGGTCCTTGGTCCAGACGGCCAGCGCGCGCACCTGCTCGGCGGCCTCGCGGCCGAGTCCGGTGAGCGAGTAGTCGACGCGGGGCGGGATCACGGGCTTCGCGTCACGGTGAACGAGGCCGTCGCGCTCCAGGGTCTGGAGGGTCTGGGTGAGCATCTTCTCGCTGACCCTGCCGATCGCCCGGCGCAGTTCGCTGAAGCGGTAGGGGCGGTCGAGCAGCTCGATCAGTACGAGCACGCCCCAGCGGCTGGTGACGTGCTCCAGGACCAGGCGGTACGGGCACATCGCCTCGCCGATGTCGTACTTGGAGACGGCCGGGGGCTTGGAGACGGCCGGAGTCTTGGCGGCGGCCGCGGCTTCTACAGATGCCTTTGCACTTACTCCCATGCCAGTACCTTTGCACTTACTCCCATGCCAGTACCTTACTTCAAAGTGGGTACTTTCGCAGAGTTAGTGTACCTCCTAGGGTTAGTGGCAGACCCACCCCACAAGGAGCCAAGTCATGAGCATCGTCGTCACCGGAGCCACCGGACACCTCGGCCGCCACGTCATCGAAGGGCTGCTGGAGAAGGTTCCGGCCGACCGGATCACCGCCGTCGTCCGCGACGCGGAGAAGGCCGCCGACTACGCGGCCCGCGGTGTGAAGATCGCGGTCGCCAACTACAACGAGCCCGAGACCTTCGGGACCCTCTTCGCCGCCGGCGACAAGGTGCTGCTCATCTCCGGCAACGAGTTCGACAAGGGCCGCGTGGCCCAGCACCAGGTCGTCCTGGACGCCGCCAAGGCCGCCGGGGTCGCGCTCTTCGCGTACACCAGCGCCCCGGGCAGCCTGACCGCCGCCCTCGCCGACGACCACAAGGGCACCGAGAAGGCGATCCTGGAGTCGGGCGTGCCCTACGCCCTGCTGCGCAACGGCTGGTACAACGAGAACTACACCGAGAACCTCGCCCCGGTCCTCGAGCACGGCGCCGTCACCCAGGCCGCCGGTGACGGCAAGGTCGCCTCCGCCACCCGCGCCGACTACGCGGCCGCCGCCGTGGCCGTACTGACCGGCGAGGGCCACGAGAACAAGACGTACGAGCTGAGCGGCGACACCGCGTGGAGCTTCGCCGAGTACGCCGCCCTGGTGGCCGAGCGGTCCGGCAAGGAGATCGTCTACAACGCCGTCTCCGTCGAGGCGCTCACCGGCATCCTGACCGGCGCCGGACTGCCCGGCCCCCTCGCCGCGATCCTGGCGGGCGTCGACGCGTCCATCGAGAAGGGCGAGCTCGCCGGCACCAGCGGTGACCTGTCCCGGCTGACCGGCCGCCCGACCACGCCGGTCGCCGAGTCGATCGCGGCGGCGCTGAAGGGCTGACTCCCCTCGGGGCCCTGGCACCGTCGCCCTCCCAGCCCCCGCCTGTCATGACCGTATGGCGATACGGGCATGACAGGCGGGGGTGCCCGGCGCTACCTTCTTGGAGGCTGCACGGGAGCAGCTGTGCGAGAGGGAGGGCCGGTGGCCGTGCGGCAGGCGAAGAACTCGATGGGCGCGACCGGCTCCATAGGCTCCAGTGACCCTGTCGGCTCGACGGGACCCCCGACATCCAGGGCCGAGCAGCGCATCGGCCTGTTGAACGGCTTCGCCGCGTACGGGATGTGGGGGCTCGTTCCGCTCTTCTGGCCGCTGTTGAAGCCGGCCGGGGCCCTCGAGATCCTCGCCCACCGGATGGTGTGGTCCCTCGCGGTGGTCGGTGTCGCCCTGTTGGTGATGCGGCGCTGGGCCTGGCTCGGCGAGCTGCTGCGACAGCCGCGCAAGCTGGGGCTGATCACCGTCGCGGCGGCCGTGATCACGGTCAACTGGGGCGTCTACATCTGGGCCGTGAACAGCGAGCACGTGGTCGAGGCCTCCCTCGGCTACTTCATCAACCCGCTCGTCACCATCGCCATGGGCGTACTCCTGTTGAAGGAACGGCTGCGCCCGGTGCAGTGGGCGGCGGTCGGTGTCGGCTTCTCCGCCGTGCTCGTCCTGACCATCGGATACGGCCGGCCGCCGTGGATCTCCCTCACCCTCGCCTTCTCCTTCGCCACGTACGGGCTGGTGAAGAAGAAGGTCAACCTCGGCGGGATCGAGTCGCTCGCCGCCGAGACGGCGATCCAGTTCCTGCCCGCGCTCGCCTATCTGCTGTGGCTGGGTTCGAGCGGAGGCGCGACCTTCGGCACGGAGGGTGCGGGGCATGCGACGCTGCTCGCGGCGACGGGCGTGGTGACCGCGCTTCCGCTGGTCTGTTTCGGCGCGGCAGCGATACGGGTGCCGTTGTCCACGCTGGGGCTGCTGCAGTACCTCGCACCCGTCTTCCAGTTCCTTCTCGGCATCCTCTACTTCCACGAGGCCATGCCGCCCGAGCGGTGGGCCGGGTTCGCACTGGTCTGGCTCGCGCTGTCGCTGCTCACCTTCGACGCGCTGCGGACTGCGCGGCGGACGGCGCGAGCGCTCAGGGGTGGGAGCGGGGTCGCGGTCCCCGGTGCCCGGGTGCGGGGTGCCGCCGCCGTGGACGCCAAGCCGTAGAGGGTTTTTTCCCCCGCCGCCCCTACCCGTCCCATCCCGACTGGGGGCTCCGCCTCCCCCAGGTCCCCCTCGGCCCCGGGTGAGTTCTTCGGCTGCGGGTGAGTTCTTCTGCTGCGGGTGAGTGGTGGCTGGTCGCGCAGTTCCCCGCGCCCCTGGGGCGGGGCTGCGCCCCGGCCCCCGGTGGCCGGGTTCGCTGTCCGAACTCCGCTGACCGGATTGCGCTCTTGACGGCACATCAGCCTCAGAAACACCATCAGGCACCCCTTTCCCACCAGGAATTCGGAGCCCCCCACATGAAGCTCTCCGTTCCCGGGCGTGCCACCGGCGCCACCATCGTCGCGGCCGTCACGCTCCTCACCACCGGCGCGATATCCGGCGCGGCGCCCGCCCCCACCGCCGCGGCCGCCGCACCCGACATCCCCGTGGCCAACGTCAAGACCCATCTCGCACAGCTGCAGTCCATCGCCACCGCCAACGGCGGCAACCGCGCCCACGGCCGCACCGGGTACAAGGCCTCCATCGACTACGTGAAGGCGAAGCTGGACGCGGCCGGATTCACCACGGCCCTCCAGCAGTTCACGTCCTCCGGACGCACCGGGTACAACCTGATCGCCGACTGGCCCGGCGGCGACTCCAACCAGGTCGTCATGGCCGGCTCCCACCTCGACAGCGTGACCGCGGGACCCGGCATCAACGACAACGGATCCGGGTCCGCCGCGATCCTGGAGACCGCGCTCGCCGTCTCCCGGGCTCAGTACCAGCCCACCAAGCACCTGCGGTTCGCCTGGTGGGGCGCGGAGGAGCTGGGGATGGTCGGCTCGAAGTACTACGTGAACAGCCTGTCCTCCGCGAACCGGGCGAAGATCAGCGACTATCTGAACTTCGACATGATCGGCTCGCCGAACCCCGGCTACTTCGTCTACGACGACGACCCCACCATCGAGAAGACCTTCAAGGACTACTTCGCGGGCGTCGGCATCGCCACGGAGCCGGAGACCGAGGGCGACGGCCGCTCGGACCACTCCCCCTTCAAGAACGTGGGCATCCAGGTCGGCGGTCTCTTCAGCGGCGCCGACTACATCAAGACGGCCGCACAGGCCGCCAAGTGGGGCGGCACGTCCGGCCAGGCCTTCGACCGCTGCTACCACGCCTCCTGCGACACCGCGTCCAACATCAACGACACGGCGCTGGACCGGAACGCGGACGCGCTGGCGTACGCCGTGTGGACGCTGTCCTCCTAGTCCTCTCCTGGTCCTCTCCTGGTCCTCTCCTGGCCCTCTCCCCCAGTCCTCCTATGGCTCCCGCCCCCGTACACGCCCCAGGAGTCGCTCCTAGGGTGTGTACGGGTTGTCGGCCAGGGAGCGGGACCGGGCCCGGTCCGCGAGGCGGGTCATGCGGTTGCGGGCCGACTCCAGCTGTTCGAGGTCGTCGGCGGCGGGGCCGCCGTCGGCCACGAGTTCGCTCCACAGCGTGATCAGGTCCTGCCCCAGGTTCAGCCCCTGCACGGGGTCGCGGACCGCTCGCCAGGCCGCCGCGGCACTCTGCACGTTGCCGTACGCGGCTTCGGGGTCCTGGTGCCGCCCGCGGATCCGGGCGAGGTCGAGGGACAGGTGGAACGACCGGAGCGGGTCGCCGGCCAGGTAGGCGATGTACGAGGTCAGCTCGCGCAGCCGCAGCACCTCCGGGTGCTCGGGGCCCAGCGACCGCGAGGCGTCCGCGACGACCCGCTCCGCCATCCCGGCGGCCTCTTCGATCCGGCCCATCTTCACGGCCTCGTTGATCCGCACCACGGGCTCCACGAGGAACGCCGCGCCCTCCATCTCCTCGACCGGTGCCAGTACCGACTCGGCGACGGCGTCGAAACCCCGCGCGGGAGTGGGCTTCGGCTCCGGCTCGGAGTCCATGCCGGACATGGCCGCCATCGCGGGCACCGGCCGCTCAGGTGTCAGCCCCACGGGCGGCGGGCCGAACTCGCCCGTCGGAGCCGCCACGACGCCGGGCATGGCGTCCCGCGTCGACTCCGGCAGCGCCCGCAGGACATGCGTCGCCGCGGCCCCGGGCAGGGGCTGAGGCTCCGGCACCGACGGCGCCGCGGGAGGGGTCGCCGGCATCGCGGGAGGGATCGCGGGCATCGCAGGAAGGATCGCCCGCACTCCGGACGCCCCAGGAACCTCGGCCGGCGGTCCCACCCGCACCGGCTCGCCCGTGTACCGGCTCGACCCGTCCCCGTAGACCTCCAGCGGTACGACGAAACCGATCCGTTCGTCGTGGATGGTGGCGAGTACGGGGTGGCCGGCGGCGAGGGCGAGTCGGTGGAGGTGGTTCAGGACGGCGGCCTGGACGGTCTCGCCGGGCACGACGACGACCGGCACGTCGCCGACCGTCGCGCCGCTCCCGCTTCCCCCGGCGGGTGCGGGGACCCACACCTCCAGCGGGCCGGCACCGGGGCCGACCGCCGAGCGCTGCCGCTTCGATTCCCGCTTCTGTTCGCGGCTGAGTCGAGACATCGGTTCCCTCACTCGGGTCGTACTTCCATGCGTCGGCCTTGCCTCAAGATTCGGTCAGGTACATACAGTCAAGTCTCTCGGCTCACCACCGCTGCATGCGTCACTACCGCGTCACAGGCTCGTAAGAGTGGCCGACGACGAGAACGACGACGATCGATGACGACCGAGGACGACTGAGGACGACTGAGGACGACCGATGACTGACGGCCGACGACCGAGGAGAGTGGTCCGGTGATACAGGGGAGCACATGGCAGGGGGCGGACGGGCCCGAGATCTGGATCCGCGGGCCGGCCGCCGACACGCCGGAACCCACGCGGTGGCACGAACCCGGCGGGGGAGAACCGGGCCACCTCGCCGTCGGCCCACGGCGATTCGCCTGGGTCGCGACGCACGGCGGGGCCGGTACCTCCACGCTCGCCGCGGTCTTCGGCGGCCATGACGCGGGGCGGAACTGGCCCCGGCCCGACCAAGGAGAGCCGGGGTCGGTGCTTCTCGTCGGGCGTACGCACGCGACGGGACTGGACGCCGTCTCGCACACCCTGGACACCTTCCGCAGGGGCGAGGCACCCCCGGGGCTCGACCTCGACGCCGTGGTGCTGGTCGCGGACGCACCCGGGCGACTGCCCCGTCCGCTCGCCCAGCGCGTCAAGGTGATCGATTCGCTGATCGACGTGTACCAGGTGCCATGGATTCCGGCGTGGCGCATCGGTGACCTCGCCGCGGCGCCGCCCCGGGAAACCGCCGCGCTGGCCCGTCTGACGGGCGCCGCGCACCTTCCCTGAGACCTTCCCTGGCCCCGACGAGACCCGGCACCCAGCGCACGCACGGCACGCAGGGCATGGCCGGCGCGCGCCAGCGGCTACGCGGTGATGTCCTTCGCCGCGAACCGCGCCCACGCCGCCGAGCCGAACACCGCCACGTACAGGCCCTGGAGGCCGAGGTCGCGGACCAGGTCGTCCCAGTACACCGGGTCGCGCATGAGATCGGCGAAGGACAGCCAGTGGTGGGAGAAGAAGTACGGCTGGAGGGCGTGGAGCTGGGGGATCTGGTCGAGGATCTGGACGGTGATGAGGAGGCCGACCGTCGTCGCCATCGCCGCGATGCCGCTGTTGGTCAGCGTCGAGACGAACAGGCCGAGGGCCGCGATGCCGGTCAGTGACGCGGCGACGACCAGCGCGATGAGAAACGCCCGCCCGAGCCCCTCGGCGAAGCTGATCCGGGTCCCGGAGATGGTCGTCAGCTCGCCCAGGGGGAAGAGCAGGGCTCCGACCGCGAGCGCCGAGGCGGCCACCACCAGGGTCGCGACCAGGCAGAACGTCATCGTGGTCGCGTACTTGGTGAGGAGCAGGCGGGTACGGCCCGCGGGCGCGACCAGCAGGTAGCGCAGAGTCCCCGCGTTCGCTTCGCCCGCGATCGCGTCGCCCGCGATGACGCCGATGGCCATCGGCAGGAAGAAGGGGAGGGTCGCGGCGAGTGCCGTGAACACCAGGAACAGCCCGTTGTTGGTGATCTGCGAGATGAACGCCGGCCCTTCGCCGCCGCCACCGCCCGCCGACGACCCGTCGCGCGTCTCGATCTTGATGGCGATGCCGATGAGGATCGGCACGGCCGCGAGCACGCCGAGCAGCGCGATGGTCCGCCAGCGCCGGAAGGTGGTGACGAGTTCGCTGCGGAAGAGTCCGAAGGTCCACAGAGGGTTCGGTTTCCGTACGGCCGTGTCCTGGACGCGTACCGCCCCGGTCTCGGCCTCGGCCTCAAGCTCAGCCCGCGACATCGAACCCCTCCCCCGTCAGCGCCACGAACGCGTCCTCCAGTGAGGCCCGTTCGACGCCGAAGCCGCGGACCCGGACGCCCGCCGTGACCAACGCGGCGTTCAGCTCGGCGAGTTCACGGTCCGGAGGTTCGGCGGTCACCCCCGTCTCCGTCACGACGAGATCCGCGACCCCTTGCTCCTTCAGCACGCGCGCCGCGTCGCCGGGGTCCGGGGTGGTCACGACCAGCCGCCCCCGAGCACCCGCCGCGAGCTCCGCCACCGGGCCCTGGGTGATCAGCCGCCCCTGCGCCATCACGGCGGCGTGCGTGCACACCTGCTCGATCTCGTCGAGCAGGTGCGAGGAGAGGAAGACAGTCGTGCCGTCCGAGGCCAGCTCCCGCACGAGGGAACGGATTTCACGCATGCCCTGCGGGTCGAGGCCGTTGGTCGGCTCGTCCAGGACGAGCAGGCGGCGGGGCTGGAGCAGCGCGGCCGCGAGCCCGAGCCGCTGCTTCATGCCGAGCGAGTAGGCCTTCGCCTTCTTGCCCGCGGCCGTGGTGAGTCCGACCCGGTCGAGGGCGCCCGCGACGCGGGTACGCCGGGTGCGCGGGTCGGCGGTCGGGTCGGCGGCGTCGTACCGCAGGAGGTTGTCGCGGCCGGAGAGGAAGCCGTACAGCGCGGGGCCCTCGATGAGGGCACCCACGTGCGGGAGCACGGCGCGGGTGGCTCGGGGCATCGGCTGCCCGAGCACGCGCGCCGTGCCCGAGGTCGGCTCGATCAGGCCCATCAGCATGCGGATGGTGGTGGTCTTGCCCGAGCCGTTCGGTCCGAGGAAGCCGAAGACGCTGCCCGCCGGAACGGTCAGGTCGAGGCCGTCCACGGCGAGCTGTCCACCGCGGTAGCGCTTGGTGAGCGCGCGGGTGGCGATCACCGTGCCGTCGGCGGGCGCGGTGGCGGCGGACCGCTCCTCCATGGGCTCCCTCGTTTCGGCTTCGTCCGTACGGTGGTCGGTTCCGTCCGTTACGGCGATCGGTTCCGTCCGTACGGTGCTCAGTGGGCGGCGTTGGCCGCCTTCACGAGCGCGTCCTTGGTGACCGCACCGGCGTACACCTTGCCGTCATCCGTGATCAGCGCGTTGACCAGGCGGGTCGAGAACACCGTGCCCGAGCCGAACTTGCCCTTGACGTGGTCGCCGAGGGAGTTCAGGAACCCGGAGACGTCGCCACCCTCGGACGACGAGCCGGAGGGCATGCCCTGGCCGCCCGTGTCGAACTCGGCGATGGTGCTCCAGCCCTTGCCGATGGTCTTCAGACCGTCGAGCCCCTTGCCGAGGTCACCGCGGGTCGGAGCGGACTCCGGTGCCTTGGAGCCCTTGGAGTCCTTGAAGTGCTCGAAACCCTTGGGGCCCTTGAAGTCCTTGGAGTCCTTGCCCTCGGTGACCTTCGCGCCCTTCGGCGGGGTGAAGTCGAAGGTCGAGGCGGCCGGCTTGGCGAAGTCGACCTGGGTGAAGCCGGCGTCCACGACGGCCGCGCCGCCGCTCGTCGGGACCAGCGTGAACTTCAGCGGCACCCCGGTCTTCGCGTCCACCGCGACGGTGATCGCGCCGACCGTGGAGCCGGACTGCTTCGGCTTGATGAGCAGCCTGTAGGCGTCACGGCCCGCGACCTGCGCCGTGCCGTCGACGGTCACGGAGGTCGTGTCGTCGACGGACTTCAGGGCCTCGTCGGCGAGCTCCTTGGGCGTCGTCGGGACGTCCTTCGGCGCCTTCTCCTGCCCCTTCTCGGCTGCGGGGGCCGTCGAGTGGTACACCTCGTTCGACTTGCTGTCGTACGCCCATACGTCGTCGCCGTTGTGGATGACGCTGTACTCGGCGGCGCTTTCCAGGACGGAGACCTTGGCCTTGTCCGGGCCGTCGGCCGCGACGCGCACCGTGTGCGTGCCGGAGGCCAGCTCCATGAGCTTGGACTGCGGGTCGGCGGAGGAACCGCCGGACCCCTTGGTGGCGCCGGACAGCAGGCCGCTCTCCAGGCCGCCCAGGCTGGGCAGTCCGAGATCGGTGCTGACCTTGACCGTGCCGGACAGCTGCTGGACGTCCGACTTGGCGATCTTCTCGATGAGCTGCTGTGCGGTGATCTTCGGCAGGCTGGGGTCGCCGGAGTCGGCGAGCGCCGGGACGAGCCCGATGGTCGCGGCCGCCACCCCCACCACTGCGACCGGAACGACGTAACGAGCCGCCTTGCGCCGGCCGGCGCGGACGTCGTCCGCCTCGTCGGGCGATCCTTCCGCCCCGGCGGTCCTGTCGGATTCGTACGGTGCCATGTGTGCCTTACCTCCGTCGTCGGCGGCGGCCTACCGTCCTCACTTCTCCACCCCTATAGCCGCCATTCTCACCCGAACCGGTGAGGAGTGGTGTTCTCAATCTGACCAAATCGGCCGACGAGAAGCGTCAGACCCCGGACTCAACTCCACGTACTCCTGCGGTATGACGTGAGGAGGCGGTGGCTCCCCCGACCCGTAGGGGTTGGGGGAGCCACCGCCTGAGCCCGGCTGAGCCCGCCTGAGGCTCTGACGCTCGTTGAGCTCCCTGTCCGTCAGCGCCGCACGAAGTCCGTGTCCGTCACCGCTGCACGAACACGTAGTCCGCCCGGTACGGCACGCCCACGATCGTGCCCGGCGAGCAGGACCCGGCCGGGGCGACGCCGCCCACGGTGTTGAGCCGCAGGATCTCCTGCGTGTCGGCCAGCAGACCGCGGTGCTTGCCGGACTGAGTGGCCTTGAGGTCCAGCTCGGCGATGTTCTTGTCGCCGTTCGGAGTCTTGGAGATCACCGCTCCGGTGACCGCGCTGCGGTCGGGCGCGACCCACTGCGGCGTACTGGAGTTGGGCTTCACGAACGTGTGCACGATGTCGCCACCGAGCAGCGCGGCGACGTCACGCTGCGCGAAGGCGTAGCCACCGCCCTCGGCGGGCTTGCACTCGTAGATCTGCTTGCCCTTGACCACGGACGCCTGGAAGTTGTCCAGGGCGTCGCGGAAGTCGAAGGAGCCGGTGACCTGGTGGAGCTGGCCGCGGACGGCTCCGCCCGGGAACTCGGCGGTGTGCAGATTGGCGTAGAACGCACCCGGGTCGTTCTTCAGCCGCTCCAGCAGGGCGGCGTCCTTCACCTTCACGGTCCCGACCACGTGGTGGCCCTTGATCGCGCCGAGCAGCTTGGTGAAGTCGATCTTTACGCCGCCATTGGTGCCCTTGGCGCCCTGGTGGATGTGGAGCATGGTCGGCCTGCCGGTGCCGCGCCAGGTCACGGCGACGGACACCTTGTCCCCCTTGACCTTGACGAACTCCAGTGCCGCGCCGTCCTTGTCGCCGACGGCGGGGCCGCCCTTGACGGGTACCTCGTTGGCTCCGCGGAGGCTGGTGGCGAGGATGGTGCCGCCGCTGCCGCCGAGGACTCCGCTCTGCGTGACGACGGCCTGGTCGCCGTGCGCCGAGTGGCTCATGCCGCTGCCGTCGGCGTGGTGGCCGCCACTGGCGGCGACCGCCGGGATGACGGCGGCGGCGACACCGGCCGCGGCGGCCACCGCGACACCGGCCATGATCAGACTCTTGCGACGCGTGCCCGACATGACCCTGAAGGTGCGGGGCGTCTCGGACGCTTTGGTCGTGACGTCGGACGCGATGTCGGACATGGCATTGAACGTGGCGTTCGATTCCATGATTCTTTTTTCTCCCCGTAGCGCAGCTGACGCCCCCTGCGTCAGCTTCTGTACGGGAATACGGACCGATTCCTACCCTGGACTCAATCCAACAATGTGACCTGCGTCACATTGTGAGGACCATCCGCCAGTCGCGTCCGCCAGTCGCGCCCACCGGGCACCTACCCGGCCCGGTGCACCACCGCGTCCACCAGCTCCGTGAGCGCCGCCTTCGCATCACACTCGGGGAGCGGAACGAGCGCGGCCCGGGCCTCCTCCGCGTACCGCACGGTGTCCCTGCGGGCCTGCTCCAAGGCGGGGTGCGCCCGCAGCAGGGCCAGCGCCTCCGCATGCCGGTCGTCGTCCGTGAGGTCGGAGTCGAGCAGCTCGCACAGCGCGACGTCCTCGGCGAGACCGAGCCGCTCCGCCCGCTCACGCAGCCGCAGCACCGGCAGCGTGGCGATGCCCTCGCGCAGGTCCGTCCCCGGCGTCTTCCCCGACTCGTGCGAGTCGGAGGCGATGTCCAGTACGTCGTCCGCGAGCTGGAAGGCGACACCCAGCCGCTCCCCGTACTGCGTCAGCACGTCCACGACCGTCTCGTCGGCACCCGACATCATCGCGCCGAACCGGCACGCCACGGCGACCAGCGAGCCGGTCTTGCCGCTGAGCACGTCGAGGTAGTGCTCGACCGGGTCGCGCCCGTCGCGCGGCCCCGCCGTCTCCAGGATCTGCCCGGTGACGAGCCGCTCGAACGCCTCGGCCTGGATACGGACGGCCTCGGGCCCGAGGTCGGCCAGAGTGTGCGACGCGCGCGCGAAGAGGAAATCACCGGTGAGGACCGCGACCGAGTTGCCCCAACGGGTGTTCGCACTGGGCACGCCGCGCCGCGCGTCGGCCTCGTCCATCACGTCGTCGTGGTACAGGGTGGCGAGATGAGTCAGCTCGACGACCACGGCCGAGGGCACGACACCCGGCGCGTAGGGGTCACCGAACTGCGCGGCGAGCATCACGAGCAGCGGACGGAACCGCTTTCCGCCGGCGCGCAGCAGATGCTGCGCGGCCTCCGTGATGAAGGGGACCTCACTCTTGGTGACTTCGAGCAAGCCCTCCTCCACAGCCGTCAATCCGGCCTGGATATCGGCTTCGAGAGCCTGGTCCCGCACGCTCAGCCCGAACGGCCCGACGACGGTCACGAGAGGTTCTCCTGTCTGCTGACGATCACATGGCGAACTCGGTCGATCATTCGGTCGATGACACGGTTTGTCGATGTGTCGCTGCCATCACTCAAGTCAGCGTATCCGGTCACGTTTCGATCACCACGAGCGCCCACCGTCCCCACTGCCGACTTCCTCCCGACTTCCCCCTCCCTCGCCATCCGATGTCCCCCGAGCGGCAGACAGTCCCGCGCCCGGGCGGTGCGGGATCGCGGGCGGTATGTCACAGATCAGTCGATATGACTGATCTGTGAATCCCTCTACCGGGCGGCGCCCGCCTGTACGCCCGCGTGTGGCGCCCGCCGACCGACGCCCTCGTCCCCACACTCCTCGAATATCTCCCGGGCCGTCACCGACCGGACTCGGAGAGGGCGTGCCGACGGACCCGTACGGAGCCTCCCGCCGGATCGCGGCCCTCGCGCCCGAGCCGCCCGAGGCGCCCGAGGCGCCCGTCACGGTCTGCTCGACCGACGAGCCCTATGACAACGACCGGCACTACATGGGAGGTTCCGTCCTCGCCATCGAGACGCACGCCCGGGCGGCCACGGCGCTCGCCGACGTCACCCGTCCGCCGAACCCGACGCACGTGGGCCAGGTGATGTGGTGCGACATGCGGGTGAAGCGCCTGGAGACGGTGGAGCCGTTCATCCATACGTGGCTTTCCCACCCGGCCCGGGACGCGTACTGGCGCCACGCCGGTGTGCACGCGGACGGAGGACACGAAGGGATCCCGGCCGCCGTCCTGGCGCCGGGCGGTCGGCACGACCCCTACCGCGACACGGTGCCGCGGCTGGTCGAGAACCTCCCCGCCGACCGTGTGCGCGGCCCGATCGGCCCCTGGCGCCACCAGCACCCGGACCGGGATCTGCCGCCGGGCCCGGCGACCGGCTTCCTCCAGGAGACGCCGAGGTGGAGGGACCGCCGGCGCGAGCCGACCGGTACGAGCGTCCCCGGGCGCGACCCCCGGCATGAGCCACCGCCCCGGCCTCGGCGTGATCAACAATCCTGGCCCCGGCTCGCTCGCCGATCCGGGCCCGGGCGTGATGGAGCAGCCGCTCCCGCACTCCTACGTCATGGACGCGCCCCCCGGTGACGACGTACCCGTTCCTCTCCGGCCGCTGGGTGGGTGACACCGTCTGACCCTCCCCCCAGTCCCACTCCCCCCACTCCCCCTGAGGCCAGGTGACCGCCCGGGTGTGCGACGTCGCTGCCGACGGTTCCTCGACGCTGGTGACCCGGGACGCTCTGGACCTGCCGGCGCGTTACGACCCCGATCAGGCGGTCTCCTGGAATGCGGGCTCGGAGGCGGGGTTCACCTTGGGCCCGGCGGACAGCTTCCTCGAACTCCCGTTGCGAGCAAGGGAGTCAGACCCGCTCTCCGCGCGGGGACGCGCGGATCGAGACGCGCCGTGAAATCGGCTGCGACGCCCGGGAGTTCGCCACCTCCAACGAACCGCTCCGCAAGGACGGCAACGAGGTCGCCCTCCATCGGACATGGGAGAGGAGGATCGCCCGCACGGCGGACTGAAGTGCCGACAGCGGCGGCGAGGCATTGACAAGGATCAACGGGGCTTATGTGGGGCAGGAGTTCGAGCCACACCCGGACGTGATGTGCCACGAACTCCCCGAATACTGGGCCTGCGGCCTCTACTTCAAGCCCCACACCGGCCGGCTCCCCGACGACCACCCCCACACGGACCTGTCCGTGTGGGAGGTACACCCGGCTCCGCCCGCGGGTCCATCGGCCCGGACACTCGAGTCCTGATGCCTGATTTGCCGCTAGTGCCGCATTGCTCACGCTTGGTCTCGTGAATTGGGTCACGTCCACGTGGGGCGGAATATTTACCCTCCCTTGACGACTCCCCCTTCGCATAAGGCAAGTTGAGTGGCACGTTCCGGAAAAATCGGGCAATTCATCCCTCGATTTGCCCAGGTGAAAGCGATCTACACCGGGAAATGAGGGCTTGTTCCGGACATGTGCTCTCGCATACGTTCACGTCGATCCGGACGGACCGCCTAATCCTGCCGCCGACCGGAATATTCCACCCACCCACACAGACGCACGCACGGCAGGAGCGGGGGACCCAGGTAAGTCGCCGATCCGCACACCGGAACGGCTAGGGGTGAAACCGCACACACCGTGCGGCCGGGCAGCTCCGCCCGAACCCGACAGCTCACCTCGCAGGCACCGGAGAGGAACTCGCATGGCCGCACCTGGCAAGCACCGCAGATCCAAGACCCGCAACACCCTCGTCCGGGGCATCCTCGCCGTGGGAACGGGTGGAGCCGCGCTCGCCCTTCCGATCGTGGGCGCGACCGGCGCACAGGCCGCCACCACCCCGGACGTCCAGCTCATCACGTACAAGGTGGTCGCGGGCGACACGCTGTCCAAGATCGCGCAGAAGAACCCCACGAGCGGCGGCGTGGCGAAGCTGTACAAGGCCAACCGCGCGGTCATCGGCCCCGACCCGTCGGCGCTCCGCACGGGCCTCACCCTGACCGTCGGCACCAAAACCGTCCAAGGCGGCACCAAAGCGAAGCCGGCGACCGCCACCCAGGCCTCCGCGAAGACGTACACGAACAACCTCGACGGCTGGATCAGGCACTCGCTGGCCATCATGGCCCAGCACCGGATACCCGGGACCTACAACGGCATCTACCGCAACGTGATGCGCGAGTCCTCCGGAAACCCCCTGGCCATCAACAAGTGGGACTCCAACGCCGCGGCCGGCATCCCCTCCAAGGGCCTCCTCCAGGTCATCGACCCGACGTTCAAGGCCTACCACGTGCCGGGCACGTCGATGGATCCCTACGACCCGGTGGCGAACATCACGGCGGCCTGCAACTACGCGGCGGCGAGGTACGGCTCGATCGACAACGTCCACGGGGCCTACTGATACGACTGGTAGGGCTGGCGCGCCTGCCGGGACTGACGGGGCCAAAGAGGCTCAGAAGCCTGACGGGATGAATGGGACCCATCAGACTTTCCTGACCTTTGGGATTCTGATGGCTCTCGGGACTCCGAGGACTCCGAGGACTCCGAGGACTCCGAGAACTCTCGGGGATGAACCGGCGGGCACGGGAACAACCTCTCCAGCACCACCGCGATCCCGTCGTCCTCGTTCGACAGCGTCACCTCGTCGGCCACCGCCTTCAACTCCGGATGGGCGTTGGCCATGGCGACCCCACGGGCGGCCCAGTCGAACATAGGGATGTCGTTGGGCATGTCACCGAAGGCGATGGTGGCGGCGGGAGTGAGGCCCAGATGGGCGGCGGCGAGCGCCAGACCCGTCGCCTTGGTCACGCCGCATGGCTGGAGTTCGACGGTCCCGGGCCCCGACATGGTGACGGTGGCCAGGGAGCCCACCACACTCCGGGCCGCCGACGCCAACTCGTCATCGGACAGCGAGGGGTGACGGAGCAACACCTTGCTGATCGGCTTGGTCCACAGGTCGTCGCGGTGGTGTACCCGTACCGCGGGAAGCGTCGGATGCGGCATCACATACCCCGGCTCGATGAGCGTCAGCCCGTCCACACCGTCCTGGTCCACTGCGGCGTAGAGCAGTCCGACCTCCGCTTCGATCTTGCCGATCGCGGTCTCCGCGAGTTCCCTCTCCAGGGTCACCGACCACAGCAGACGGTCCGCCGCCGCGTCGTACAGCTGCGCCCCCTGCCCGCACACCGCCAGCCCCGCGCCGCCGAGTTCGTCGAGCAGCGGTCGTACTCTCGGCGCCGGGCGCCCCGTCACGACCAGGTGCCGGGCGCCCGCCTCGGCCACCCTCGCCAACACGGCCCGGGACCGGTCGGAGAGGGTGTCGTCGCCGCGGAGCAGCGTTCCGTCCAGGTCAGTGGCGATAAGTGAATATGCAGTCGGAGCGGCCATGATCCGAAGAATACGGATCGAACGACTCGTCGGCCCGGCGTGAACCAGACGACGTCCGGTATCCCGACAGCAACGCCGTTCACCGTACGGGGCGTACCGGGCGTACAAAGTCCACTTCGGCCCCCGTCCACCGAGGCGGGCGGTACGAAAAGACTCCGACCGGAATGTCACTCCAGAGGATGACGCGGCTCCGGTGACTTCGGCTGTCCGACCCCAACACAAGCTCCGGCGCGGTGGGTTGGGCTCGGCCTGGGGGCGTGGCCCACAAGCCACCGCCCCCTCGACCGTACGGACCCCTGCCGCCTCACCCGTGCGCGCCCGCCAAGTGCTTGGCCAACCGCGGTGAAGCGAACTCCGTACCGCACACGAACCGCATCACCGGCCCGTACGAAGCCGCCGCCGGCAGCCCCGTGAAGTACAGCCCGGGCACCGAGGACCGGTACCCGGCACCGAGCTTGGGGGTGCCGCGGCTCACCGCGAGCGCCGTACGCAACTCGTGCCCCAGGAAGTCCATCGCGGCGATGTCGACGCGATAACCGGTCGCCGCGATGACATGGTCGGCGGAGAGCTCCTCGCTCCGGCCGCCCAGGGTCTGGACGGAGAGCACCGGACGCCCGTCGGAGACATCGGCGCGGACGATCCCGGAGACCTCGCTGACCTCGACCTTGCCCTCGAAGCGGTCGCGCAGCCACCACGCGCCGAGCGGTCCGAGCACCCTGCGGACCAGGTAGTGCCGGGCCTCGGCGGGCAGATAGCGGTAGGGGTGCGGGTAGTAGCTGAGCGCCCACAGGGACCATGCGCGTCCGAACGGCGACTCGGGACGCAGCTTCGGCTGCTTCCAGGGCGGCGCGCCGAAGGCCACCCTGCCCTTGCCTCGGGACACCACCCGCACCCGCGCACCCGCCTCCGCCGCGAGCGCCGCTGTCTCCAGGGCGGACTGGCCCGCGCCGACGACGATCAGCTCCTTGCCGGAGAACCGGCTGAGCTCGTGGTGCTGGGAGCTGTGCGAGACGGGGCCGGTGGGTGTGGGTCCGTCCGCCGCCGCGCCGCCGAGCTCGGGCGGCAAGTGGGCGAGTCCGTACAGACCGGTGGCCACGACGACCGCCCGCGCCGTGAACGACTCCCCGGAGTCCAGCTTGAGTTCGAAGCCCTCGCGGCCTCGGCGGTCGACGGACACGACCCGCACCCGCTCCAGCTCGGGCACCAGCTTCTGCTGGAACCACTCGCCGTACGCGATGAACGTCTCGACCGGGATGATGTCCTCGTCCGTGACGAGCCGGCGTATCCCCGCCGCGTCGCAGTAGTCGGCGATCGTGTGGCCGGGCTGCGGGGCGTCGAGGCTGGAAGCGACCGGGGTCGACTTGAGAAGCATTCCCTGGGGCATGTGATCACGCCAGCTCACCATGGGCTGGCCGAACACACGCACCGGAATGCCGCGCGCCCGCAGATGGGCGGCGGTGGACAGGCCGAACGGGCCGGCACCGATGACTGCTACCGGATGAATCACGAAGTCCCCTCCCCAGGACGTACTTTCGTCACTTCGTGGTCGTACTCGTACTGCTGCCACGGCGGTTGGTCCGCCACAGCTGATACAGATGTCTCGCACCCGGCCGTACAAAGCGCGCGAGCATCGTGAAGAACGGCCGCAGGTCGTCACCCGCCAGCCAGGCCAGCTCCGTACCGCTTGCGCGTGCCGGCGCGTGCGGGGTCGTATAGCCGCTGCGTCGGTAGGCGAGCAGGGCCGGTAGGTCGATGTTCTCCACGATGTACCGGTGGCCGGCCCGCTGTTCCCCTTCGGGAACGGTGCGCCCGGTCAGGTCGAGATGCATGGCGCGGACGACGTCGATCCCCGACTCGCTCTCGAAGAGCCGGAACTGCGCGCCCATCCGGGGGTTGAAGTCGAGGAGTTTGTACTGTCCGTCGCGCCGGTCGAAGCGCAGGTCAAGGTCGATGACGCCGCTGAAGCCGATCTGCTTGATGAAACGCGCGGCGAGATCCGCGAGTTCCGGATTGTCGACGACGTACGCGTTCGCCGTCATGCCCGCGTGCGGCGGCCAGGAGCGGACCTTCACGCCCGTGAACATCGCGAGCGGCGTCGAGTCCGCGTCGAAGTACGCGTGCACGATCCAGTCCTCCGCCTCCTCCCTGGGCAGGTACTCCTGGAGGATGACGCCCGGCTGATCACCCCAGTCCCGGGCGAGCGTCAGCAGCCCCTCCCGGGTCGCGATCCTCGTCGTCCCGTTCACCGCCGGTTGGCTGCGGCGGACGAACGCCTCGCGGTTTTTGGCGACGATCGGAAACCGGGCGCTCTCGGCGAACACCACGATCTCCTCGTACGACTGCGGAAAGGCCGCCGCCGGACTGGGGATGCCGTGTTCCACACAGAGTTCGTGCAGGCCCTGCTTGCTGGCGAGGCGCCGGGGCAGCTTGGCGTCCACCCGGGGGAAGAGGAACCGCTCCCCCAGCTCCTCCTGGTGCTCGGCGATCAGGACGGCCGCCTCCTCGTCCGTCGGGACGAGCACCGTCGGCCGCCCGATGCGGGCCCCGACCCGCAGCAGCCCCTCGACGAGACGCTCCGGCTCCTCCGTGCCCGTCGTCGGCCAGACGAAGGCGCGGCGCAGATAACGCGAGGCCGCGGCAGGCGTGTAACGGTCCTCGGTGATCGCATACATCGGTATGCCGAGACGGCCCAGACTTCGGATGGCGCCCACGCCACCATGGTGCAGCGGATAGTCGCCAAACTTCACGATCAGGCCCGGAACGTCGCGATCGGCGTCGACCGGCACTCCGCTGACGCTCCTGGCCACGGGTTCCCCCACGTGTCCCCCCTACGGACCGGACCCACCCCGTCCGTGTCCCCAAAGGACGCTAAGCCGGAACTACCGCGTCCGACAAGGCCTATTGGGACATTGCGAACTCTTTAGGCGCGGGCGGGGCAACTCTTCGGATACTGCCACGGCGACTCACGACACCCCACGGCAACTCTCTGCCCACTGCCACACCACGTCACTCCCCCGTAACCTGTGCCGCGACCACCTGGAACACGTGAAACACCCGCACATGGACCGCGCGGATCACACGGCGCGTACGACCACGAAAGCGAGGCACCACCCGATGCCCCCCTTCGACGTCCCCGAGGGCGACCCCTTCGGCCCGCACAACCTCCCCTACGGCGTCTTCTCCCGGGCCGGAGCGTCCGAGCGGAGCGTCGGCGTCCGGCTCGGCGACCACGTCCTCGACGCGGGCGCGACCGCCCGGACGCTCGGCTCCCCGTACGCCGAACTGCTCGCGCAGCCCACCCTGAACCCGCTGCTCGCCGCCGGCCGCACGGCCTGGTCCGACGTACGCCGCGCACTCACCGCCTGGGTGACGGTCCCCGCCCACCGGGAGACCATCGCACCCCTCCTGCACCCCCTCTCCGAGGTGACCCTGCACCTCCCCTTCGAGGTCGCGGACTACGTCGACTTCTACGCCTCCGAGAACCACGCCCGGAACGTCGGACAGATCTTCCGCCCCGACGCCACCGACTCCCTCACCCCCAACTGGAAGCACCTGCCGATCGGTTACCACGGCCGCTCCGGCACGGTCGTGGTCTCGGGCACGGAAGTGGTCCGCCCCTCGGGCCAGCGCAAGGCCCCCTCCGACACCGCCCCGGTCTTCGGCCCCTCCGTCCGGCTCGACATCGAGGCGGAGGTCGGCTTCGTGGTCGGCGCACCCTCGACCAGGGGCACGCCCGTCCCGCTCTCCTCCTTCCGCGACCACGTCTTCGGCCTCTGCCTCCTCAACGACTGGTCGGCGCGCGACATCCAGGCCTGGGAGTACGTCCCTCTCGGCCCCTTCCTCGGCAAGTCCTTCGCCACCTCGGTGTCGGCCTGGATCACCCCGCTCGACGCCCTGGACGACGCACGGATCGCGCCCCCGGCCCGCACGCACCCCCTCCTCCCCTACCTGGACGACTCCGAGGACGAGCCCGGCGGCTACGACCTCCGCATCTCCGTCGCCATCAACGGCCACGTCGTCTCCGAACCCCCCTTCTCCACCATGTACTGGACGGCCGCCCAGCAACTGGCCCACATGACGGTCAACGGAGCCTCCCTGCGCACCGGCGACCTGTACGGCTCGGGAACGGTCAGCGGCCCCTCGGAGCACGAGCGCGGCTCTCTCCTGGAACTCACCTGGAACGGCCGCGACACCCTCGACCTCCCCGACGGCAAGCGCGCCTTCCTGGAGGACGGCGACGAGGTCACCCTGACCGCCTGGGCCCCAGGCCCCGACGGCACGCGGGTGGGCTTGGGCGAGGTGAGAGGCCGCATCACCCCGGCGCCCACCGCGTCCTGAATCCGGCACCCAAAGGCCAAGGCCGGGGCCCGGAACGGCAGCTCGCCGAGGAGTGGGGTCAGTCGGCCCAGTGGGGTCCGGGGGCGCGGCCCCGGCGGAGTGCAGGGGCGAGGCCCTGCGGTGGCCCCCCACGGGTGGCAGATCTCCTCTCCTCCCGACCAAAACCGCAGGCCAGCCCCCGTCCCTCACGATCGACAAGTGGCGCAACACTCCAGCAACACCACCACCCGCACCCCGTCGGTATGGTCCGTCGCATGCCCACCGAACGCATCCGAGAGCACGCCGGCCTCGGCGCGACCACCGTCGCCGCCCACCGGCGTCGGCTGCGCGCGGACCAGGCGCGGCAACTTGCCGACCTACTCCGCCACCAGGTACTGACCGGCGGTTTCCCGGACGGCACCCTGCCGCACGAAGCCGCCCTCGGCACCGACTACGGCGCCTCGCGCAACACCGTCCGCCAGGCCCTCGACCTGCTCCGCGCGGAGGGCCTGGTCGAACGCTTTCCCGGCGTCAGCACCGTCGTCGTCGCCCAGAAGTACCCGCACGGACTAGACCGGTTGATGGGACTCGCGGAGACCCTGCGTGAACACGGCCAGGTCACCAACGAGGTCCGCACGGTCGGCCCCGTGGCCGCGCCCACCCCCGTAGCCGACCGCCTCCGTATCGCACCCGGCGCCGACGTCCTCTACATCGAACGCCTCCGCCGCCTGGACGGCCTTCCCCTCTCCCTCGACCTCACCTACATCCCCCTCGATCTCGGCACCGCCCTGCTCGGCGCCGACCTCGAGAACACCGATGTCTTCCATCTCCTGGAAGCCATCGCCGGCCAGCCGCTGGGGCACGCCGAGATCACCGTGGAGGCTGTCAACTCCGACGCACACTCGGCGGCCGTCCTGCAAGCGCCCCGTGGTGCGGCCGTCCTCATGCTGGAGCGGCTCACTCACCTCGCCGACGGCCGCCCCGTGGACCTGGAGTTCATCCGCTTCCGTGGCGACCGCATCACGATGAGCGGCCAGCTCCGCCGCGCGCTCTGACGCCTCTCTTCACCACGTCACCGTCACCCCCCTCCCTCACCACACCGCGCCCCTCCACCACCGCGCCTTCACCCCTTCATCGTTTCGAAGGGCCCTTCCGGTTCATCCCACGCACGACTTTTCTGGAGACAGCCATGCCCTTGGCGCCCCAGCGGGCCGACGTGCCCGTGACCATCGACGAGTCGAAGTGCATCGACGGCTGCACGCTCTGCGTGGACATGTGCCCCCTGGACTCCCTCGCCATCGACGAGAGCAACGGCAAGGCGTACATGCACGTCGACGAGTGCTGGTACTACGGCCCCTGCGCGGCCCGCTGCCCCACCGGGGCCGTCACGGTCAATGCCCTACCTGCTCCGGTGAGAGGACCGACTCCCATGAAACTCAAGGCATTCGCCGCCCTCGCCACGGCCGCCCTCGTACTTCCTCTCACCGCCTGCGGCGGCAGCGCCACGACCGGCGCCGGCTCCACGGTCACCATCACGGTCGGCTACCAGTCCAAGACCATCAACACCGTCACGGCCGGCACCCTCCTCCGTTCCCTCGGCTCCTTCGAGAAGGAGCTCAAGTCCCTCGGGGACGGCACCACGTACAAGGTGAACTGGCAGGACTACGCGACCGGCGCTCCGATCGCCGCCCAGATGACCGCCGGGAAGATCGGCATCGGTTCGATGGGCGACTTCCCGCTGCTGATCAACGCGGTCCGCGGCAAACAGCTCGGCCGCCCCACCCGCCTCGTCTCCGTCACCGGCTACAACCTCCGAGGCGGACTCAACACCATCGTCACGGTGCCGGACTCGAAGCTCGCCACCCTCGACGACCTGCGCGGCATGAAGGTGTCGACCAGCATCGGTTCGGCGGCCGACGGCACCCTCGTACGAGCGCTGCAGCGCGCCGGAATCGACCCGGACAAGGGCATCCAGAAGCTCAACCAGCAGCCCGCGGTGGGCGCCTCGGCCCTCTCCGCGGGCAGCACGGACGCGCTCTCGCAGTTCGTCGCCTGGCCCGGGCTGCTCGCCTTCCAGGGCAAGGCGAAGGCCCTGTACGACGGCGCCGCGCTCGATCTGCCGACCTTCCACGGCGTCACCGCCCGCGAGGACTTCGCGAAGAAGCGCCCGGCCGTACTGGAGGCCTTCCTCAGGGCCCAGGCGGAGGCGACGACCTACCTGCACGACCACCCGCTGGCCGCCGCCCAGAAGGTAGCGAAGGCGACCGACCTGCCCGCCGAGGTCGTCTACCTCTACAACGGCGCTCACGGCATCGCCACCTTCGACCCGGCCCTCAAGCCCCAGCTGATCTCCGCGCTGAAGAAGGACGTCTCCGTCCTGAAGTCGGCGAAGCTCGTGGGCGACGTCGACGTGGACGCCTTCGTCGACGACCAGTACGTCAAGCGCGCCCTCGGCCCGACCGCGTACGCCGACCAGCTCGCCGCGTCACCTCCACCGGCCGCGAGCGAGGTGTGGCCCAAGGGCGCCTCCTCGACCCGTACCTTCGCCTCCCCCTCCGCTCTCCTCCACTACGTGTCCTCCCACCGCGACGCCGTCCGCGCCGCGTACGTCCCCGACGCCACGACCGGCACCCTGTGGTTCGCCGACCGGGCGGCGTGGGTGGCCGACGGCAGCGACCTGCGCCCGTTCGTCACGGCGGAGACCGCCCGGGCATACCTCGCCGGTCACCAGGGCGCGCACACGATCTCGTACGCCTCCGCGCTGGAGCGGGCGTCATGACCCGGTATCTCGTCAGGGCCGCGTCGCTCGCCGCGGCCCTGACCGCCTGGCAAGTGCTGACCAGCCTGAACGTCGACCTCTGGCTGCGCTTCTCGCAGTTCCCCACCGTCGCCGACGTGGCCCGTGCCTTCGGTGACCGCCTCGGCGGCCACGACTACTGGACGGACCTCACCGACAGCCTCACCCGGATCCTCACCGGCTTCCTGCTGGCGGCCGTCCTGGGGGTGGCCACGGGCGTGCTCGTCGCCCGCTCGCGCCCGCCGAGGACCTGCTCGGCCCACTGGTGGAAGTGGTCAGGCCGATCCCCGCGATCGCGCTCGTCCCGGTGGCGATCCTCCTCTTCCCCAGCAACGAACAGGGCATCGTCTTCATCACCTGCACCGCGGCCTTCTTCCCGGTCCTGGTCTCCACCCGGCACGCGGTTCGGGCCTTGGTCCCCGTGTGGGAGGAGGCGGTGCGCACCATGGGCGGCGGCCGATGGCGCGTCCTCGGCTCGGTCGTACTGCCCGGCGCCCTCCCCGGGATCTTCGGCGGTCTCTCGGTCGGCATCGGCGTCTCGTGGATCTGCGTGATCTCCGCCGAGATGATCTCCGGACAGTACGGCGTCGGCTACCGCACCTGGCAGGACTACACCGTCGTCGACTATCCCGGTGTCTTCGTCGGCATGGTCACGATCGGTGTGCTGGGCTGGGTCACCTCCACGGCCGTCGAGCGCGTGGGGCGGTGGCTCACCCGGTGGCTGCCACACACCGAGTACGTCGCCGGGGCGCGCGTGCGCAGGGCCCCCGCCCCGGTCTCGCCGGACCAGGAGCCCGCCCGCGGTGAGGTGGTGCGCGATGAGCACCTCGTCTGAAACCGGAACGCCCGTCGCCGCGCGCGGCACCCGGCTGTCCCTCGCACGCGCCTCGCTCGGCCGCCCCGGCGCCCCCGTCCTCGAAGGCGTCGACCTGGACATCACCCCCGGTGAGATCCTCACCGTCGTCGGCCCCTCCGGCTGCGGCAAGTCGACCCTCCTGCGCACCCTCGCCGGGCTGCTGCCCGCACTCGCCGGAACCGTCGCCCAGGACGATCGCCCCCTGGTGGGCCCCTGTGCCGACCGGGCGCTCGTCTTCCAGGAGGACGCCCTCCTTCCCTGGCGTACCCTGCGCACCAACGTCGAACTCCCGCTGGCCATCAAGGGCTCGTCCCGAACCGAGCGGCGTGCGCAGGCCTCGGCCTGGCTCGCCCGCGTCGGACTCGCCAACCGCGAGCGGCAGTTGCCGCACCGTGTCTCCGGCGGCCAGCTCCAGCGCGCCCAGCTCGCCCGCGCCCTCGCCGGAGCACCCCGCGCAGTCCTGATGGACGAACCCTTCGGCGCACTCGACGCCCAGACCCGCGCCGGTATGCAGGACCTCCTCGTCGAGGTGCTGCACGGCACCGGAGCGACCGTCGTCTTCGTCACCCACGACGTGGACGAGGCGCTGTTCCTGGGCGACCGGGTCGCACTTCTCGGCTCCGGACGCCCGGCCGACGACGGCGGTCCCGGCAGCTCGGGCCGGCTTCTCTGCGTACGTGAAGTTCCGCGCCCGCGTGAGCGATCCGCGCTCGACGACCCGGCGCGGCTCACCCTGCGCCGCGAGGTCCTCACGTCCCTCAGCACCTGAAAGGCACCCTCGTGGAGATCCCCGCGCTCGCGGACGCCGAAGAGCTGTCCTGCGACGTCCTCGTCATCGGCGGTGGCACGGCCGGCACCATGGCGGCACTCACCGCCGCCGAGCACGGGGCCGACGTCCTCCTCCTGGAGAAGGCGCACGTCCGTCACTCCGGCGCTCTCGCCATGGGCATGGACGGCGTCAACAACGCGGTCATTCCCGGCCGCGCCGAACCCGACGACTATGTCGCCGAGATCACCCGCGCCAACGACGGCATCGTCGACCAGTCCACCGTCCGCCAGACCGCGACCCGCGGCTTCGCGATGGTGCGGCGCCTGGAGTCGTACGGCGTGAAGTTCGAGAAGGACGAGTGCGCGCCTTGGTCTCCGTCGATGCCGCGGAGCCCCTGAGCCGGGCGGCGGCCGACCCGTCCCGCGCGGTCCGCGTCACGGTGGCCAAGGCCCTCGCCAACGTGAGCCCGGGAAAGCTCGTCGAGGACACCCTCGACCAGCTCACGACCGACCCGGACGCCCTGGTCCGGGCAGCGGCCTTCGCGACGCTGGCCGTCACCGGCTGCCCGGCACCCCTGGCCGCGCGGGCCGTCGCCGCCCAGGCCGACGTCGCCTGGCAGGTCCGCTCCGGCGCCGCGACCGCACTGTCCGCCGCCGTGGCCGTGGTCGCCGTCCCTGCACTCGCCCAGGCCCTGGAAGACCCGAACCCCGACGTCCGCAAGGCGGCGGTCCTGGCCCTCGTGCGGCACTCCGCGGTCGACGAGGGCGCCCGCGCGGCCCTGGCCACGGCCACGGCGGACTCCGACGCGGACGTCAGGGCCTACGCGTCACGGGTCCTGTGACCACAGGACCGGGCGGAGGGCCGGGGCGCCCTATATCCAGTCCTCCGGCTCCGGCTCCGCGTCCATCTCGGGCCAGTCCGGGTCCGGTGCCTCACCGGCCGCAGGAGCCGGTGCTCCTCCGGGGGCGCCGCCATCCAGGGAGGCGAGCACTCCGATGACGCCCTCCCCGTACGTCGCGAGCTTCTTCTCACCCACCCCGCTGATGCCGCCGAGGCCTTCGACCGAGGTGGGCCACACCGTGGCGATCTCCCGGAGCGTGGCGTCATGGAAGATGACGTACGCGGGAACACCCTGTTCCTTGGCCTGTTCGGCGCGCCAGGAGCGCAGGGCCTCGAAGGCGGGGACGAGCTCTTGGGGCAGGTCGGCCGCGGCGGCCTTGGCCTTGCGATCGCCCCGCGAGGACGAGGAGGACGACGAGCGGGAGACGGTGGGCTTCGGCGGCTCCTTGCGGAGCGGCACCTCGCGCTCGCGCCGCAGCACCGTCCCGCTCTCCTCGGTCAGCACGAGCGTCCCGTACTCGCCCTCGACCGCGAGCAGTCCTTGTGCCAGCAACTGCCTCACCACGCCGCGCCATTCGGACTCGGCAAGCTCCTCTCCGATGCCGAACACCGACAGCTGGTCGTGATCGAACTGGATCACCTTGGCGGTGCGCCGCCCCAGCAGAATGTCGATGATCTGGCCGGCGCCGAACTTCTGTCCGCGCTCGCGCTGCAGCCGTACCACCGTGGACAGCAGCTTCTGTGCCACGACCGTGCCGTCCGCGGTCTCGGGCGGTGCGAGGCATGTGTCGCAGTTGCCACATGCCGGGGTGTGCGGGTCCTGCCCGAAGTAGGCCAGGAGCTGGGAGCGCCGGCACTGGACCGTCTCGCACAGGGCCAGCATCGAGTCCAGGTGGGCGGCGGCCCGACGGCGGAACGCCTCGTCGCCCTCCGAGCCCTGGATCATCTTGCGCTGTTGGACGACGTCCTGAAGCCCGTACGCCATCCATGCCGTGGACGGGAGCCCGTCGCGGCCCGCGCGTCCCGTCTCCTGGTAGTAGCCCTCGACCGACTTGGGCAGGTCGAGGTGGGCGACGAACCGCACATCCGGCTTGTCGATGCCCATCCCGAAGGCGATGGTGGCGACCACGACGAGGCCCTCTTCGCGCAGGAAGCGCGACTGGTGGGCGGCGCGGGTGCCCGAGTCCAGACCCGCGTGGTACGGCACCGCCTCTACGCCGTTGCGCGAGAGGAACTCGGCCGTCTTCTCGACCGAGTTGCGGGAGAGGCAGTACACAATGCCCGCATCGCCCGCGTGCTCCTCGCGCAGGAAGGACAGCAGCTGCTTCTTGGGGTCGGCCTTCGGCACGATCCGGTACTGGATGTTGGGCCGGTCGAAGCTCGCCTCGAAGTGGCGGGCGGTCGGCATGGCCAGGCGCTGGGTGATCTCCTTGTGCGTCGCGCGGGTGGCCGTGGCCGTCAGCGCGATGCGCGGGACATCGGGCCAGCGCTCACCGAGCAGTGAGAGCGCCAGATAGTCGGGGCGGAAGTCATGCCCCCACTGGGCCACGCAGTGCGCCTCGTCGATCGCGAACACGGAGATCTTCCCGCGTGACAGCAGGTCCAGCGTGGTCTCCAGGCGCAGCCGCTCCGGCGCCAGGTAGATCACGTCGAGCTCTCCTGCCAGGAACTCGGCCTCAACCACGCGCCGCTCGTCGAAGTCCTGCGTGGAGTTCATGAACCCGGCGCGTACGCCCAGCGCGCGCAGCGCGTCCACCTGATCCTGCATCAGCGCGATGAGGGGGGAGACCACGACTCCCGTACCGGGTCTGACCAGGGCCGGAATCTGGTAGCAGAGCGACTTGCCGCCACCCGTCGGCATCAGGACGACAGCGTCACCGCCCGCCACCACATGCTCGATGATCGCTTCCTGCTCACCGCGGAAGGCGTCGTACCCGAAGACCCGGTGGAGCGTGGCCAGTGCCTCGCTCTCTCCCAGCGTCTCCGTCGCGTCCGCTTCGGTCATCACACCCGTCCCGCCCATCGTCCTGTCCCCCGTACGTCGCGCCTCGACCACTGCGTCCACGATAGGGGTCCGCGCCGACAGCCCGAGAGTTATCCACAGGCTGCGACCGTTCGGCTTCCCTACGCACTCGCGTCCGGCCGCTCTCACTCCCCTGCACGGCGCAGCCCGCGCGTTCGATTCACATGAGACGCGCGATGCGCCGATCACAGCTCGGGCCCCGCCCCCTCGCGAGAAGGGAGCGGGGCCCGGCCCATGCGTGGTTCAGCGGCCCATGCGTGGTTCAGCGAACGAAGACTCCCGCCTGGCTCGCCAGGTCCAGGAAGTACTGCGGGGCCACGCCCAGCACCAGCGTGACCGCCACGCCGAACCCGATCGCCGTCATGGTCAGCGGCGAGGGCACGGCGACCGTCGGTCCCTCCGGCCTCGGCTCACTGAAGAACATGAGCACGATCACCCGGATGTAGAAGAACGCCGCGATCGCCGACGAGATCACACCGACCACGACCAGCGGGCCCGCGCCGCCCTCCGCCGCCGCCTTGAAGACGGCGAACTTCCCGGCGAAGCCGGAGGTCAGCGGGATGCCCGCGAAGGCCAGCAGGAAGACCGCGAAGACGGCCGCCACCAGCGGTGAGCGGCGTCCGAGGCCCGCCCACTTGGACAGGTGCGTCGCCTCGCCGCCCGCGTCCCGGACCAGGGTCACGACCGCGAAGGCCCCGATCGTCACGAACGAGTACGCGGCCAGGTAGAAGAGGACCGACGAGACGCCGTCCGGCGAGGTCGCGATGACGCCCGCGAGGATGAATCCGGCGTGCGCGATGGACGAGTACGCCAGGAGCCGCTTGATGTCGGTCTGGGTGATCGCGACGATCGCACCGCCCAGCATGGTGACGATCGCGACGGCCCACATGACCGGTCGCCAGTCCCAGCGCAGGCCCGGCAGGACAACGTACAGCAGCCGCAGCAGCGCCCCGAAGGCCGCCACCTTCGTCGCCGCGGCCATGAAGCCGGTGACCGGTGTCGGCGCGCCCTGGTAGACGTCCGGGGTCCACATGTGGAAGGGCACCGCGCCGACCTTGAAGAGCAGGCCCATGACGACCATCGCGGCGCCGATGAGCAGCAGCACGTCGTTGCCCATGGTACCGGCGAGCGCCAGGTCGACGTTCGGGATCGTGCCGTCCACGACCTGCGCGATCGTCGCGTACGACACGGAGCCCGCGTAGCCGTAGAGCAGAGCGATGCCGAAGAGGGTGAACGCGGAGGCGAAGGCTCCGAGCAGGAAGTACTTGACCGCGGCCTCCTGCGACATGAGCCGCTTGCGGCGGGCCACGGCGCACAGCAGGTACAGGGGCAGCGAGAAGACTTCCAGCGCGATGAACAGGGTCAACAGGTCGTTGGCCGACGGGAAGACCAGCATGCCGCCGATCGCGAAGAGCAGCAGCGGGAACACCTCGGTGGTGGTGAACCCGGCCTTCACCGCGGCCTTCTCGCTCTCGCTGCCGGGCACGGAGGCGGCCTGCGCGGCGAACGAGTCGACGCGGTTGCCGTGTGCCTCCGGGTCGAGCCGCCGCTCGGCAAAGGTGAAGACGCCGAGGATGCCCACCAGCAGGATCGTGCCCTGCAGGAACAGGGACGGTCCGTCGACGGCGATCGCGCCCATGGCCGCGATGTGCGCCTTCGTGGTGCCGTATCCGCCCGCCGCCAGTGCGACCACCGCGGCGAAGGCGGCGGCGAGCGCGACGACGGACAGGAACACCTGCGTGTAGTAGCGGGACCTGCGCGGCACGAAGGCCTCGACGAGCACTCCTACGAGCGCCGCCCCGATGACGATCAGGGTGGGCGACAATTGCCCGTATTCGATCTTCGGCGCGTTGATCTTGGAGATCGGTTCGGCCGCGGTTGTCCACAGGCTGTGGACGGCTGCTGTACTCACTTGGCCGCCTCCACCTCGGGCTTGGGGTCCGTCTTATGGACGTCGGACATGGTCTGCTGGACCGCCGGGTTGACGATGTCGGTGACCGGCTTCGGATAGACGCCCAGGAAGATCAGCAGGGCGATCAGCGGGGCGACCACCAGGAGCTCACGCACCCTGAGGTCGGGCATCTCGGCGACCTCCGCCTTCACCGGGCCCGTCATCGTCCGCTGGTAGAGGACGAGCGTGTAGAGCGCGGCGAGGACGATGCCGAAGGTGGCGACGATGCCGACGGCCGGGTAGCGCTCGAACGCGCCCACCAGGACCAGGAATTCACTCACGAAGGGCGCGAGCCCGGGGAGCGAGAGGGTCGCCAGGCCGCCGATCAGGAAGGTGCCTGCGAGCACCGGAGCGACCTTCTGCACCCCTCCGTAGTCGGCGATCAGACGCGAGCCGCGCCGCGAGATCAGGAAGCCCGCCACCAGCATCAGGGCGGCGGTCGAGATCCCGTGGTTGACCATGTAGAGCGTCGCGCCCGACTGGCCCTGGCTGGTCATCGCGAAGATGCCCAGGATGATGAACCCGAAGTGCGAGATCGACGCGTACGCCACCAGCCGTTTGATGTCCCGCTGGCCGACCGCGAGCAGCGCCCCGTAGATGATGCTGATGAGGGCGAGGACGAGGATGACCGGCGTCGCCCACTTGCTCGCCTCCGGGAAGAGCTGGAGGCAGAAGCGGAGCATCGCGAAGGTGCCGACCTTGTCGACGACCGCCGTGATCAGGACCGCGACCGGGGCTGTGGCCTCGCCCATGGCGTTGGGCAGCCAGGTGTGCAGCGGCCACAGGGGCGCCTTCACCGCGAACGCGAAGAAGAAGCCGAGGAACAGCCACCGCTCCGTGTTGGTCGCCATGTGCAGCGAGCCGTTGGCGCGGGCCTGCACGATCTCCTGGAGCGAGAAGTTCCCGGCCACTACGTAGAGACCGATGACGGCGGCCAGCATGATCAGGCCGCCGACCAGGTTGTAGAGGAGGAACTTCACCGCGGCGTAGGAGCGTTGGGTCGCCGCCGCCTTGTCGCCGTGTTCGTGGGCGCGGTCCCCGAAGCCGCCGATGAGGAAGTACATCGGGATCAGCATGGCTTCGAAGAAGATGTAGAAGAGGAAGACGTCGGTGGCCTCGAAGGAGATGATCACCATCGCCTCGACGGCCAGGATCAGGCCGAAGAAGCCCTGAGTCGGCCGCCAGCGCCTGCTTCCTGTCTCGTGCGGGTCGGCGTCGTGCCAGCCCGCCAGGATCACGAACGGCATCAGCAGCGCGGTCAGCGCGACGAGCGCCACCCCGATGCCGTCCACGCCCAGCTCGTACCGCACCCCGAACTCCTTGATCCAGGCGTGGGATTCGGTGAGCTGGTAGCGGTCGCCGCCGGGGTCGAACCGCACGAGCACGATCGCGGCCAGGACCAGCGTGGCGAGCGAGACGAGCAGCGCCAGCCACTTGGCGGCGACGCGTTGCGCGGCCGGCACGGCGGCCGTGGCGATCGCCCCGACCGCCGGGAGCGCCGCCGTCGCTGTCAGCAGAGGAAAGGACATCGGTATCAGACCGCCCTCATCAGCAGGGTCGCGGCGACGAGGATGGCCGCACCGCCGAACATCGAGACCGCGTAACTGCGCGCATAGCCGTTCTGCAGCTTGCGCAGGCGCCCGGAGAGGCCGCCCATGGAGGCCGCGGTGCCGTTGACGACCCCGTCGACCAGGGTGTGGTCGACGTACACCAGGGAGCGGGTGAGGTGCTCCCCGCCGCGCACCAGCACGACGTGGTTGAAGTCGTCCTGGAGCAGGTCGCGCCGGGCGGCCCGGGTCAGCAGGGAGCCGCGCGGGGCGACGACCGGGACGGGGCTGCGCCCGTACTGGGCGTACGCGATGCCGGCGCCGACGACGAGCAGCGCCATGGTGGCCAGCGTGACCGTGAGGGCGCTGACGGGCGAGTTGCCCTCCGAGTGCCCGGTGACCGGCTCCAGCCAGTTGAGGAAGCGGTCGCCGATGCTGAAGAAACCGCCCGCGAAGACCGATCCGAAGGCCAGCACGATCATGGGGATCGTCATGGACCTAGGGGACTCGTGCGGGTGCGGCTCATGGCCTTCGGCATCCGGCTGCCAGCGCTTCTCCCCGAAGAAGGTCATGATCATCACGCGGGTCATGTAGTACGCCGTGATGGCCGCGCCCAGCAGGGCCGCACCGCCGAGGATCCAGCCCTCGGTGCCGCCCTTGGCGAAGGCCGCCTCGATGATCTTGTCCTTGGAGAAGAAGCCGGACAGGCCCGGGAAGCCGATGATGGCGAGGTAGCCGAGGCCGAAGGTGACGAAGGTGATCGGCATGTACGTGCGGAGGCCGCCGTACTTGCGCATGTCGACCTCGTCGTTCATGCCGTGCATGACCGAGCCGGCGCCGAGGAACAGTCCGGCCTTGAAGAAGCCGTGCGTCACCAGGTGCATGATCGCGAAGACGTAGCCGATGGGGCCGAGACCCGCGGCCAGCACCATGTAGCCGATCTGCGACATCGTCGATCCGGCGAGCGCCTTCTTGATGTCGTCCTTCGCGCAACCGACGATCGCACCGAACAGGAGCGTGACGGCACCGACCACGGTGACGACGAGCTGGGCGTCGGGCGCGGCGTTGAAGATCGCGGCGGAGCGGACGATGAGGTAGACACCCGCGGTCACCATGGTCGCGGCGTGGATGAGGGCCGAGACCGGGGTCGGGCCCTCCATCGCGTCCCCGAGCCAGGACTGCAGCGGCACCTGGGCGGACTTGCCGCAGGCGGCGAGCAGCAGCATCAGGGCGACGGCGGTGACCTTGCCCTCGGTCGCGCCGCCGACGAGCCCCGGGTGCCCCTCGGTGCCGAGCACCGGCCCGAAGGCGAAGGACCCGAAGGTGGTGAACATCAGCATGATGGCGATCGACAGGCCCATGTCGCCGACGCGGTTGACCAGGAAGGCCTTCTTCGCGGCGGTGGCGGCACTGGGCTTGTGCTGCCAGAAGCCGATCAGCAGGTACGAGGCGAGGCCGACGCCCTCCCAGCCGACGTACAGCAGCAGGTAGTTGTCGGCGAGGACGAGCAGCAGCATCGCCGCGAGGAACAGGTTCAGATAGCCGAAGAAGCGGCGGCGCCGCTCGTCGTGCTCCATGTACCCGATCGAGTACAGGTGGATCAGCGAGCCGACGCCGGTGATCAGCAGGACGAACGTCATCGACAGCTGGTCGAGCTGGAAGGAGACGTCCGCCTGGAAGCCCTCGACGGGGATCCAGCTGAACAGGTACTGGCTCATGGCCCGGTGGTCCGCGCTCTTGCCCAGCATGTCGGCGAAGAGGATCGCGCCGATCACGAAGGACGTGGCCGCGAGCGCCGTGCCGATCCAGTGGCCGACGGCATCGAGCCGCCGGCCGCCGCACAGCAGTACGGCCGCTCCGAGCAGAGGCGCCGCTACCAGCAGCGCAATCAGGTTCTCCACGATTCAGCGACCCCTTACAGCTTCATCAGGCTGGCGTCGTCGACCGAGGCCGAGTGGCGAGAACGGAAGAGCGACACGATGATCGCGAGCCCGACCACGACCTCCGCGGCGGCGACGACCATCGTGAAGAAGGCGATGATCTGGCCGTCGAGGTTGCCGTGCATGCGGGAGAAGACGACGAACGCGAGGTTGCAGGCGTTGAGCATGAGCTCGACGCACATGAACACCACGATCGCGTTGCGCCTGATCAGCACGCCGGTGGCGCCGATCGTGAACAACAGGGCGGCGAGATAGAGGTAGTTGACCGGGTTCACTTGGACGCCTCCTCCGTCTTCGTGCGCTCCAGGCGTTCTTCGGCCCGCTGCTCCAGCGCCTTCAGATCGCTCAGCGCCTCCGTGGACACGTCACGGATCTGGCCGCGGTCCCGCAGCGTCTTGCTGACCGTCAGCTCGGACGGGGTGCCGTCCGGGAGGAGGCCCGCGATGTCCACCGCGTTGTGCCGGGCGTAGACACCGGGGGCCGGCAGCGGTGGTACGTGCTTGCCTTCCCGTACGCGCTGCTCGGACAGCTCGCGCTGGGTCTTGGCGCGCTCGGTGCGCTCGCGGTGCGTGAGCACCATGGCGCCGACGGCGGCCGTGATGAGCAGGGCGCCGGTGATTTCGAAGGCGAACACGTACTTCGTGAAGATGAGGGCGGCGAGGCCCTCCACGTTCCCGTTGGCGTTGGCCTTGCTCAGGCCGTTGAAGTCCTTCAGGGACGCGTTGCCGATGCCCGCCATGAGCAGGACGCCGAAGCCGAGTCCGCACAGCAGGGCCAGCCAGCGCTGCCCCTTGATGGTCTCCTTCAGGGAGTCCGCCGCGGTGACACCGACGAGCATGACCACGAAGAGGAACAGCATCATGATCGCGCCGGTGTAGACGACGATCTGCACGACGCCCAGGAAGTAGGCGCCGTTGGCAAGGTAGAACACCGCCAGAATGATCATGGTCCCGGCGAGACAGAGCGCGCTGTGCACGGCCTTCTTCATGAAGACGGTGCACAGGGCGCCGATCACGGCGACCGTGCCGAGGACCCAGAACTGGAAGGCCTCTCCGGTGGAGGTGGAGTAGGCGGCGAGCTGCGCGCTCATGCCCCCACCCCCTCTTCCGTGGGCTTCTCGCCCTTGGAGACGGCGACCTGGCGCTCGGTGCCGGGCGCCGCCTCGGTCACCAGACCCCGGTAGTAGTCCTGCTCGTCCGTGCCGGGGAAGATCGAGTGCGGTGTGTCGACCATGCCCTCCTCGAGCCCGGCGAGCAGCTGCTCCTTGGTGTAGATGAGGTTGGCGCGGCTGGAGTCGGCGAGCTCGAACTCGTTCGTCATCGTGAGCGCGCGGGTGGGGCACGCCTCGATGCACAGGCCGCACAGGATGCAGCGGGCGTAGTTGATCTGGTAGACGCGGCCGTACCGCTCGCCCGGCGAGTAGCGCTCCTCGTCGGTGTTGTCCGCGCCCTCCACATAGATGGCGTCCGCGGGGCAGGCCCAGGCGCACAGCTCGCAGCCGATGCACTTCTCCAGACCGTCCGGGTGACGGTTGAGCTGGTGCCGGCCGTGGAACCGCGGGGCGGTGGTCTTCTGCTGCTCCGGGTACTGCTCCGTCAGGCGCTTCTTGAACATGGCCTTGAAGGTCACGCCGAAGCCGGCGACGGGGTTCTGGAAACCGGGCTTGGTCTCCTTCGGCTCCTCAGCCATCGGACCCCTCCTTTCCGTCACGAGATCCGCCATTCGATCCGTCACTCGCAGTATCCGACCCGCCACTGACAATCAACTCGGGCTCGCGGCGCGGGCGGCGCCGCGGCACGGGTGGCAGCTCCTGTCCCGGCAGCGGCGGCACCGGGAATCCACCGGCCATCGGGTCGAAGGCGGCGGGCTCGGCGGGCCCTTCCTGGGCCCCCTGCTTGTCACGGAAGATGTCCGCGGCGAACGAGAGCAGCAGCAGGACGAGGACACCGCCACCGACGTACAGGGCGATGTCGGCGAAGTCGTAGTTCTCGTTCTTGAGGGTCCGTACGGTCGCGACGAGCATCAGCCAGACCACGGAGACCGGGATGAGGACCTTCCAGCCGAGCTTCATCAGCTGGTCGTAGCGGACGCGCGGCAGCGTGCCGCGCAGCCAGATGAAGAAGAACAGCAGCAGCTGCACCTTCACCACGAACCAGAGCATCGGCCACCAGCCGTGGTTGGCCCCCTCCCAGAAGGTGCTGATGGGCCACGGGGCCCGCCAGCCGCCCAGGAAGAGCGTGGTCGACACGGCCGAGACCGTCACCATGTTCACGTACTCGGCGAGCATGAACAGCGCGAACTTGATCGACGAGTACTCGGTGTTGAAGCCGCCGACGAGGTCGCCCTCGGACTCCGGCATGTCGAAGGGGGCGCGGTTGGTCTCGCCGACCATCGTGATGATGTAGATCACGAACGAGACCGGCAGCAGGATGATGTACCAGCGGTCGTGCTGCTGCTCGACGATCGTCGAGGTCGACATCGACCCGGAGTAGAGGAACACCGAGGCGAAAGCGGCGCCCATGGCGATCTCGTACGAGATCATCTGCGCGCAGGACCGCAGACCGCCCAGCAGCGGGTAGGTGGATCCAGAACTCCAACCCGCGAGCACGATCCCGTAGATGCCCACCGAGGCGACCGCGAGGATGTAGAGCATCGCGATCGGCAGGTCCGTGAGCTGCATCGTGGTGCGGTGGCCGAAGATCGAGATCTCGTTGTCGGCCGGGCCGAAGGGGATCACCGCGATCGCCATGAAGGCCGGGATGGCCGCGACGATCGGCGCGAGGACGTAGACCACCTTGTCCGCGCGTTTGACGATGACGTCTTCCTTGAGCATCAGCTTCACGCCGTCGGCGAGCGACTGGAGCATGCCCCAGGGGCCGTGCCGGTTGGGTCCGATGCGCAGCTGCATCCAGGCGACGACCTTGCGCTCCCACACGATCGAGAACAGCACGGTGATCATCAGGAAGGCGAAGCAGAAGACCGCCTTGACGACGACCAGCCACCAGGGGTCGCGGCCGAACATGGAGAGGTCTTCAGTGGCGAGGTACAGACTGCTCATGCCTCCACCTCCTTGGGGGCCTCGTCGACGAGCGTCGCCGGGCCGATGCGGACGAGTGCGCCGGGCAGCGCCCCCGTGTCGGAGGCGACGCCTCCTCCGGTGGAGTTCAGCGGGAGCCAGACCACGCGGTCGGGCATCTCGGTGATCTGCAGCGGGAGTTCGATGGTTCCGGCGCTGCCGGTGACCGCGAGGAGGTCACCTTCCTTGACGCCCGCCTCGGCGGCCGTGGCCGCCGACACACGCGCGCGTGCCGCGTGCCGGGTCCCGGCGAGCGCGTCGTCCCCCTCCTGGAGGCGGCCCCGGTCGAGCAGCAGCCGGTGGCCCGCGAGCACGGCCTCTCCCGCGGCGGGACGCGGCAGCGATGCCGCGATCTCCACGGGTCCGGTGGCCCGCAGGCCGCTCCAGGGCCCGAGCTGGTCCAGCTCCCCGCGCGTGGTGCGCAGATCCGGCAGACCCAGGTGTACATCCATGGCGTCGGCCAGCATCTGCAGGACGCGCGCGTCGGTGGGTGCCAGGCGGCGAGTCATCTGGTCGGGCTTGAGCGCGGCCTCGAAGAAGCGGACCCTGCCTTCCCAGTTCAGGAAGGTGCCCGCCTTCTCGGCGACCGCGGCCACCGGGAGGACGACATCCGCGTACTCGGTGACCTCACCGGGCCGCTGTTCGAGCGACACCAGGAAGTCGACCTCGGAAAGGGCCGCACGCGCGCGTGCCGGGTCGGGAAGGTCGGCGACCTCCACCCCCGCCACCACCAGGGCCAGCAACTCCCCACCAACGGCGGCCTCGACGATCTGGCCGGTGTCGCGCCCGTAGCGGTGCGGGAGCTGGGAGACGCCCCAGACGGCGGCGACCTCCTCCCGCGCGCGCGGGTCGGTGGCCGGACGCCCGCCCGGCAGCAGCGACGGCAGCGCGCCCGCCTCGATCGCGCCGCGCTCCCCGGCCCGGCGCGGGATCCACACCAGCGTGGCGCCCGTCGCGGCCGCGGCCCGTACGGCGGCGGTGAGCCCGCCCGCCACGCCCGCGAGCCGCTCGCCGACGACGATCACCGCGCCCTCGGTGCGCAGCGCCTCGGCGGCCTTGGCACCGTCGCCCTCCACGCCGACGCCGCTCGCGAGGGCGTCCAGCCACTCGGTCTCGGTACCGGGCGCGGCGGGCAGCAGCGTGCCGCCCGCCTTCTCCAGGCCGCGTGTCGCGTACGTGGCGAGCGAGAAGGTCTTCTGCCCGTGCCCGCGCCACGCTTTGCGCAGCCGCAGGAAGACGCCGGGCGCCTCCTCCTCGGACTCGAAGCCGACGAGGAGGACGGCGGGCGCCTTCTCCAAAGAGGTGTACGTGACGCCCGTACCGTCGAGGTCCCGTCCGCGACCGGCGATCCGGGACGCCAGGAAGTCGGCCTCCTCGGCGCTGTGCACGCGCGCGCGGAAGTCGATGTCGTTCGTGTCGAGGGCCACGCGCGCGAACTTGCTGTAGGCGTAGGCGTCCTCGACGGTGAGGCGGCCGCCGGTCAAAACGCCGGTCCGGCCGCGGGCCACCGAAAGGCCCCGGGCCGCCGCCTCCAGGGCCTCGGGCCAGGAAGCCGGCTCCAGTTCACCCGACTCACCCCGTACGAGGGGTGTGTCGAGCCGGTCCCGCTGCTGCGCGTACCGGAACCCGAACCGCCCCTTGTCGCAGAGCCACTCCTCGTTGACCTCGGGGTCGGGGGAAGCCATCCGCCGCATCACCTTGCCGCGGCGGTGGTCGGTGCGGGTCGCGCAGCCGCCCGCGCAGTGCTCGCACACCGAGTGCGAGGAGACGAGGTCGAAAGGTCGCGAGCGGAAGCGATACGCCGCCGAGGTCAGCGCGCCGACCGGGCAGATCTGGATGGTGTTCCCGGAGAAGTACGACTCGAACGGGTCGCCCTCGCCGGTGCCGACCTGCTGGAGCGCGCCCCGCTCGATCAGCTCGATCATCGGGTCGCCCGCGATCTGGTTGGAGAAGCGGGTGCAGCGGGCGCACAGCACGCACCGCTCCCGGTCGAGCAGCACCTGCGTGGAGATCGGGACCGGCTTCTCGTAGGTCCGCTTCTTGCCCTCGAAGCGGGATTCGGCGTTGCCGTGCGACATCGCCTGGTTCTGCAGCGGGCACTCGCCGCCCTTGTCGCAGACCGGGCAGTCCAGCGGGTGGTTGATGAGCAGCAGCTCCATCACACCGTGCTGGGCCTTTTCGGCGACGGGCGAGGTGAGGTGAGTCTTCACCACCATTCCGTCCGTACACGTGATCGTGCAGGACGCCATGGGCTTGCGCTGGCCTTCGACCTCGACGATGCACTGGCGGCAGGCGCCGACCGGGTCGAGCAGCGGATGGTCGCAGAAGCGGGGGATCTCGATGCCGAGCTGTTCGGCGGCCCGGATGACCAGGGTGCCCTTGGGCACGCTGATCTCGGCTCCGTCGATCGTCAGCGAGACGAGATCCTCCGGCGGAACCGCCGCCTCTCCCCCTCCCGAGGGAGCGCTGGTGGTCACCGTCATGCGTTCACCTCCGTGCGGTCGGCCCAAGCCGTGGACTTGGCCGGGTCAAAGGGGCAGCCGCGGCCCGTGATGTGCTTCTCGTACTCCTCGCGGAAGTACTTGAGCGAGGAGAAGATCGGCGAGGCCGCGCCGTCGCCGAGGGCGCAGAACGACTTGCCGTTGATGTTGTCGGCGATGTCGTTCAGCTTGTCGAGGTCCGACATGACGCCCTTGCCGGCCTCGATGTCGCGCAGCAACTGCACGAGCCAGTAAGTCCCTTCGCGGCAGGGCGTGCACTTGCCGCAGGACTCGTGGGCGTAGAACTCGGTCCACCGGGTGACCGCCCGCACCACGCAGGTCGTCTCGTCGAAGCACTGGAGTGCTTTGGTGCCGAGCATGGAACCCGCGGCACCCACTCCTTCGTAATCAAGAGGGACGTCGAGGTGCTCGTCGGTGAACATCGGGGTCGAGGAGCCGCCCGGCGTCCAGAACTTCAGCCGGTGGCCGGGGCGCATCCCGCCGCTCATCTCGAGGAGTTGACGGAGTGTGACACCGAGCGGTGCCTCGTACTGGCCGGGGCTGGCGACATGGCCGCTGAGCGAGTAGAGCGTGAAGCCCGGGGACTTCTCGCTGCCCATCGACCTGAACCATTCCTTGCCTTTTTGGAGAATTGCGGGAACTGACGCGATCGACTCGACGTTATTCACCACAGTCGGGCACGCATAGAGGCCCGCGACGGCTGGGAAGGGGGGACGGAGCCGCGGTTGACCACGGCGGCCTTCGAGCGAGTCGAGCAGTGCGGTCTCCTCACCGCAGATGTACGCGCCCGCGCCCGCGTGCACGGTGAGCTTGAGGTCGAGTCCGCTGCCCAGGATGTTCTCGCCCAGGTAGCCCGCCGCGTAGGCCTCTCGAACGGCCTCGTGCAACCGCCGCAATACGGGGACGACTTCACCGCGGAGATAGATGAACGCATGCGAAGACCGGATGGCATAACACGCGATCACAATGCCCTCGATGAGGCTATGCGGGTTCGCGAAGAGGAGCGGGATGTCCTTGCAGGTTCCCGGCTCCGACTCGTCGGCGTTGACAACTAGATAGTGAGGTTTGCCATCGCCCTGAGGAATGAACTGCCACTTCATTCCGGTGGGGAATCCCGCGCCGCCCCGTCCGCGCAGACCGGAGTCCTTGACGTACGCGATCAGGTCGTCCGGCGACATGGCCAGCGCCTTGCGCAGCCCCTCGTACCCCTCGTGCCTCCGGTAGACGTCCAGCGTCCAGGACTTCTCCTCGTCCCAGAAGGCCGACAGCACGGGTGCGAGCAGCTTCTCGGGGCTGGTCTCGTCGATCTCGGGTGCCAACGTCATCACTCCCCCTCCTCGGCTGCGGGACCCGACGGGTGCGACGGATCGGAGGCCGATGTGTCCTGCGGCGCGTCGTGCGAGCTCAGGTGCTCGGCCGGCGGCTGGTCCTGCGGTGCCCCACCACCACGTGGGTGGACCACGCGCGCGGCGACGTTCTCCCCCTTGGCCAGGCGGAGACCGATCAGTGAGGCGGGGCCCGCGCTGCCGCCCGCCTCCACGGCTCCCTCGCGCTCGTCGGGGAAGCCCGCCAGGATCCGCGCGGTGTCCTTGAAGGTGCACAAGGGGGCGCCGCGGGTGGGTGCGACCTGTGCTCCCGCACGCAGGTCGTCGACGAGGCGCTTCGCGGAGGCCACGGTCTGGTTGTCGAAGAACTCCCAGTTGACCATCACGACCGGTGCGAAGTCGCAGGCCGCGTTGCACTCGATGTGCTCCAGCGTGACCTTGCCGTCGTCGGTGGTCTCGCCGTTGCCGACGCCCAGGTGGTCCTGCAGGGCCTCGAAGATCGCGTCGCCGCCCATGACCGCGCACAGGGTGTTGGTGCAGACACCCACCTGGTAGTCACCGCTCGGCTTGCGCCGGTACATCGAGTAGAAGGTCGCGACGGCGGTGACCTCGGCCGTGGTCAGGTTCAGTACGTCCGCGCAGAACCGCATGCCCGTGCGCGTGACGTGGCCCTCCTGCGACTGCACGAGATGCAGCAACGGAAGGAGCGCCGAACGGGAGTCCGGGTAGCGGGCGACGATCTCGCGCGCGTCCGCTTCGAGCCGGGCTCGAACGTCGTCCGGATAGTCGGGCGCGGGCAGTTGGGGCATGCCCAGGCTGACGCCCTCGGGGGTGGTGGTCACCGGTCGACGCCTCCCATCACGGGGTCGATGGACGCGACGGCGACGATGACGTCGGCCACCTGGCCGCCCTCGCACATCGCCGCCATGGCCTGAAGGTTGGTGAAGGACGGGTCCCGGAAGTGGACCCGGTAGGGGCGGGTGCCTCCGTCGGACACGGCGTGCACCCCGAGCTCGCCCTTGGGCGACTCGACCGCCGCGTACGTCTGGCCCGGCGGGACGCGGAAGCCCTCGGTCACCAGCTTGAAGTGGTGGATCAGGGCCTCCATGGAGGTGCCCATGATCTTCTTGATGTGGTCGAGGGAGTTGCCGAGACCGTCGGGGCCGAGCGCGAGCTGGGCGGGCCAGGCGATCTTCTTGTCGGCGACCATGACCGGGCCGGGCTGCAGCCGGTCCAGGCACTGCTCGACGATGTGCAGCGACTGGCGCATCTCTTCCAGGCGGATCAGGAAGCGCCCGTAGGAGTCGCAGGTGTCGGCGGTCGGGATGTCGAAGTCGTACGTCTCGTAGCCGCAGTACGGCTGGGCCTTGCGCAGGTCGTGCGGCAGGCCCGCCGAGCGCAGGATCGGGCCGGTGGCGCCGAGGGCCATGCAGCCGGCTAGGTCGAGGTAGCCGACGTCCTGCATGCGGGCCTTGAAGATGGGGTTCCCGGTGGCGAGCTTGTCGTACTCGGGAAGGTTCTTCTGCATCTTCTTCACGAACTCGCGGATCTGGTCCACCGCGCCGGGCGGCAGGTCCTGGGCGAGTCCGCCAGGGCGGATGTACGCGTGGTTCATCCGCAGGCCGGTGATCAGCTCGTAGATGTCGAGAATGAGTTCACGATCACGGAAGCCGTAGATCATGATCGTGGTGGCGCCGAGTTCCATGCCTCCGGTGGCGATGCACACCAGGTGGGAGGAGAGTCGGTTCAGCTCCATCAGGAGGACACGGATGATCGAGGCGCGGTCGGGGATCTGGTCCTCGATGCCGAGGAGCTTCTCGACGGCGAGACAGTAGGCCGTCTCGTTGAAGAACGGCGTCAGATAGTCCATGCGCGTCACGAACGTGGTGCCCTGCGTCCACGTGCGGAACTCGAGGTTCTTCTCGATGCCGGTGTGGAGGTAGCCGATGCCGCAGCGGGCCTCGGTGACCGTCTCACCGTCGATCTCCAGGATGAGCCGGAGCACGCCGTGGGTGGACGGGTGCTGCGGGCCCATGTTGACGATGATGCGCTCGTCGTCGGACTTCGCCGCGGACTGGGCGATCTCGTCCCAGTCGCCACCGGTGACCGTATATACGGTGCCCTCGGTCGTCTCCCGCGCCGCCGCGGCTGACGCGCCGGAAGAAGGGGTCTGCGTGCTCATGAGTACGACCTCCGCTGGTCCGGAGCCGGGATCTGGGCGCCCTTGTACTCGATGGGGATGCCACCGAGGGGGTAGTCCTTGCGCTGCGGGTGGCCCTGCCAGTCGTCCGGCATCATGATCCGCGTCAGTGCCGGGTGGCCGTCGAAGATCAGGCCGAAGAAGTCGTACGTCTCGCGCTCGTGCCAGTCGTTCGTCGGGTAGACGGAGACGAGCGAGGGGACGTGCGGGTCGGCGTCGGGGGCGCTGACTTCGAGGCGGATCAGCCGGTTGTGGGTGATCGAGCGCAGGTGGTAGACGGCGTGCAGCTCCCGGCCCTTGTCGCTGGGGTAGTGCACTCCGCTCACGCCCGTGCACAGTTCGAAGCGCAGGGCCGGGTCGTCGCGGAGGGTCTGGGCGACCCGGACCAGGTACTCGCGTTCGATGTGGAAGGTGAGCTCGTCGCGGTCGACGATCGTCTTCTCGATGGCGTTGTCGGGGACGAGTCCCTGTTCCTCCAGGGCGCCTTCCAGCTCGTCGGCGACCTCGTCGAACCAGCCGCCGTAGGGGCGGGTGGCCGGGCCGGGGAGCCGGACGGAGCGGACCAGGCCTCCGTAGCCGGTGGTGTCGCCGCCGTTGTTGGCGCCGAACATGCCGCGCTGGACGCGGATCTCCTCGCCGCCCTCGCCGCGCTGGCCGGGGAGGTTCGAGGCGCCGAGGTCCTTCTCGGGGTTCACCCCGTTGCCGTTCACGTCGCTCACCGCAGCAGGCCCTTCATCTCGATGGTGGGGAGAGCCTTGAGCGCCGCTTCCTCCGCCTCGCGGGCCGCCTCCTCGGCGTTCACGCCGAGCTTCGAGGTCTGGATCTTCTGGTGGAGCTTGAGGATCGCGTCCATCAGCATCTCGGGCCGCGGCGGACAGCCGGGCAAATAGATGTCTACCGGGACGATGTGGTCGACGCCCTGCACAATGGCGTAGTTGTTGAACATTCCACCCGATGACGCACATACCCCCATGGAGATCACCCACTTGGGGTTGGGCATCTGGTCATAGACCTGCCGCAGCACCGGCGCCATCTTCTGACTGACGCGACCGGCGACGATCATGAGGTCGGCCTGGCGCGGCGAGCCGCGGAAGACCTCCATGCCGAAGCGCGCGAGGTCGTAGCGGCCCGCGCCGGTCGTCATCATCTCGATGGCGCAGCACGCGAGTCCGAACGTGGCGGGGAAGACGGACGCCTTGCGCACCCAGCCCGCGGCCTGCTCGACGGTGGTCAGCAGGAATCCGCTCGGCAGCTTTTCTTCGAGTCCCATGTCTTAAAGGCCCCTCAGTCCCATTCCAGGCCGCCGCGCCGCCATACGTACGCGTACGCGACGAAGACGGTGAGCACGAAGAGCAGCATCTCCACGAGCCCGAAAACACCCAGGGCGTCGAAGGTGACGGCCCAGGGGTAGAGGAAGACGATCTCGATGTCGAAGACGATGAAGAGCATCGCCGTCAGGTAGTACTTGATGGGGAAGCGCCCGCCGCCGGCCGGCGTGGGGGTCGGCTCGATACCGCACTCGTAGGCCTCGAGCTTGGCCCGGTTGTATCGCTTTGGACCGATAAGCGTGGCCATGACCACGGAGAAGATCGCAAAGCCTGCCCCGAGGGCTCCCAGTACGAGGATCGGCGCATACGCGTTCACGCTCCTCGCTCCTCTCAGTCGGCACTGACTGCTGGCGGTTGCGTCGGGCAAGCACGCCCCACCCGTCCCACGAACCCCGTGCGTCCCGACGAAGATCGCGGACATGTGAAGCAGGTCACAAGCCCAACTGCCTCGCATCTTATGCCCGCCGGTCTGTGATCTGCGACACGGGGTATTGCACAAGCTTTGTGATCTCCACCACCTGACGAAGGATCATGAAGCCGGATGAGCGGTGATCTTCATACGCGAAGCGTCCGCACGATCACCAGATGTGACATTTCCGCTCGTCATCACAGGTCCGGGGCGGCATCTCAATATCAAGAGACTTCCGGTGCATGCAAATTGGTGCTGGACGCGGGGGCTTGATAGTGGAGCCCGTTCACACATCAGAGGGAGGGGTGTGGACGAATGTGGACGGGCATCAACGCGTGCACGCGTTCACGAGCGAGGACGGTCGAGAGATGTGCGCCGGACGCCGCCGACCCGGCAACCGTTCCGTGACCTGCGTCACATCAGCCTATGAGTCAGATAAACGGGCCTTGGCCACAGGCTGCAACCAATGGTAGGCGGAGGGCAATTCGGACGTAATGGGGAAAGGGCGTGATCAAAGCCTTGATCAGCTCTGTCCAGAATGCCCGTTACGGCGTCAATAAGGAGTGGCGCGAACCGGATTCGGCGGCGGATTGAACAACTGTGGCGCACCACACGTTTCTTGAAGGTATGAGGGAGTCCCTGATACCGGTTGTACCCATGTCCCACACCGCTCACATACGCAACCACCGGAAGCCCCGCCGCAACGCGACGACGCTCGCGATGCGCGCCGGAGTTGCCGGTGGCGTTCTCAGCACCTTGGCCGTGGCCGGTGCGGCTGGTTCGGCAAACGCAGCCGAGTCCGCGACCCAGACCCTCGAACTGCCCACCCTTACGGCCGACCTGGCCACCCAGCTCGCGCAGTCCGCAGACGCCACGCAGCAGGCGGCGGCGAACTACGAACTGCAGGCCGAGCGCGACGCGGCCGCCGCAAAGGCCGCGAAGCAGGCCAAGGCGGACCTCGCCGACGCCAAGAAGAAGGCCGAAGCCAAGAAGAAGGCCGAGGACGCGCGCAAGGCCGCGGCCGCCGAGGCCGTCTCGCGGTCCTCCACGCGGAGCGTCCTGTCCGCCTCCACGGGCTCCGGCGGGAGTTCGACCGTCTCCGCCCCGGCCAGCGGCAGTGTCGCCACCGTCATCGCCTTCCTCAAGGCTCAGGTCGGCGACGCGTACGTGATGGGCGGTACGGGCCCCAACGCGTGGGACTGCTCCGGCCTCGTGCAGGCCGCGTTCCGGCAGGTCGGTGTCGACCTGCCGCGCGTCTCTCAGGACCAGTCGACGTCCGGCACGCCGGTCTCGCTGTCCAATGTCCAGGTCGGCGACATCCTGTACTGGGGTTCGGCCGGTTCGGCGTACCACGTGGGTGTGTACATCGGTAACGGCCAGTACCTGGACGCGGCCAACCCTTCCAAGGGTGTGGTGATTCAGGACCTTTCGGGCTATCCGGCCACGGGCGCGGTGCGCGTTCTCTGAGCCACGGGACCGAGTGAGTCGCGGGACCGAGTGAGTCATACGGCATGAAGGCCGCCACCCGAGCGGGTGGCGGCCTCGTCGTGCTGCCCCGGGGGCGGGACCCGCCCCCGGGGGCCCCGTGTCGGCGTCAGGCCTTCGGTGCCACCTTCGACAGGCCGTTGATGATGCGGTCCATCGCGTCGCCGCCGGTCGGGTCCGTGAGGTTCGCGAGCATCTTGAGGGTGAACTTCATCAGGAGCGGGTGGGTCAGGCCGCGCTGCGTCGCGATCTTCATGACCTTCGGGTTGCCGATGAGCTTCACGAAGGCACGGCCCAGGGTGTAGTAACCGCCGTAGGTGTCCTTGAGGACGCGGGGGTAGCGCTGGAGGGCCAGTTCGCGCTGGGTGGGCGTCGAGCGGGCGTGAGCCTGGACGATGACGTCCGCGGCGATCTGGCCGGACTCCATGGCGTAGGCGATGCCCTCGCCGTTGAACGGGTTGACCAGGCCGCCGGCGTCGCCGACCAGCAGCAGACCCTTGGTGTAGTGCGGCTGGCGGTTGAAGGCCATGGGGAGGGCGGCGCCGCGGATCGGGCCGGTCATGTTCTCCGGGGTGTAGCCCCAGTCCTCCGGCATCGACGCGCACCAGGCCTTCAGGACCTCGCGCCAGTCCAGCTCCTTGAAGGAGTCGGAGGTGTTGAGCACACCGAGGCCGACGTTCGACGTGCCGTCGCCCATGCCGAAGATCCAGCCGTAGCCGGGCAGCAGACGGTCCTCGGCACCCCGGCGGTCCCACAGCTCCAGCCAGGACTCCAGGTAGTCGTCCTCGTGGCGCGGGGACGTGAAGTACGTACGGACCGCGACGCCCATCGGGCGGTCCTCGCGGCGGTGCAGGCCCATCGCCAGGGACAGACGGGTCGAGTTGCCGTCGGCGGCGACGACCAGCGGCGCGTGGAAGGTGACCTCGCGCTTCTCCCCCGCGTCGCCCAGCTTCGCGTGCACGCCCGTGATGCGGCCGGTGCGGTCGTCGATGATCGGGGCGCCGACGTTGCAGCGCTCGTACAGCCGCGCGCCCGCTTTCTGCGCCTGCCGGGCCAGCTGCTCGTCGAAGTCGTCGCGCTTGCGGACGAGTCCGTAGTCCGGGTACGAGGCGAGATCCGGCCAGTCCAGCTGGAGGCGGACGCCGCCGCCGATGATGCGCAGGCCCTTGTTGCGCAACCAGCCGGCCTCTTCGGAGATGTCGATCCCCATGGAGACGAGCTGCTTGGTGGCGCGCGGGGTCAGGCCGTCACCGCAGACCTTCTCCCTCGGGAACGCGGTCTTCTCCAGGAGCAGGACGTCGAGTCCGGCCTTCGCCAGGTAGTACGCGGTCGTGGAACCGGCTGGTCCAGCCCCGACGACGATCACATCTGCGGTGTTTTCGGAGAGGGGTTGGGGCTCGGTCACGGCGGGGTCTCCCCAAGACTCGAAATCTGCGTGCTGACGGGCACTGGACATGGGCAGTCTATGCAGCGGTACTGATCACCTGGTTGAAGGGTTGCCCCGTGAACCAAGCTCTGCCCGACGTACGGCTGCGTGTCCCCACCGACGAGGACGCGTTCGCCTGGCACCGGATCTTCGCCGACCCGGAGGTCATGGAGTTCCACGGCGGGAAGGCGGCCGAGTTGTCGGTGTACGAGGAGCTCACCGCGCGGCAGCGCCGGCATGACGCCGAACTGGGTTTCTGTCTGTGGACCATGGTCGGCCCGGAGGGTGAGGTGCTGGGCTTCACCGGCGCGCAGCCGTGGCCGCGCGCGTGGGGGCCGAGAGGCGAGATCGAGATCGGGTGGCGGCTCGGCAGGGCGCATTGGGGCAAGGGGTACGTCACCGCCGCCGCGCTCACCACTCTGGAGCGGGTGCGCGCGGCGGGCGTCTCGGGCGTCGTCGCCATGGTCAGACCCGGCAATGAGCGCTCCATCGCCGTGACCCGGCGCCTCGGCATGGAGTCGGCCGAGGTCTTCGCCCATCCCACGTCGGCCGAGCCCGCGCACTGCTACCGCCTCGCCCTCTGACGGCTTCCGGAAGGGCCGACCCCGGGCTTACCCTTCCGGTACCGCTGGGGGTGACGTCCGTGCGCCTGACACCCAAGACACCCGAAGTGCGCGTGCCGCGGCTCATCGGCCTGATGGCCGTGGACGCGCGCGAGACGGCCGACGCGCGAGGTGTGCTGCTCGCCGCGCCCGACCGGCCCGACTTCCATCTCACCGTCGTCGACTACGTCGTACGCCAATACCCGCCGCCCGGCTCCGAGGTGCCGCGTGGGGCCGTGGTCACCGTGTGGTTCGACCTCGGTGACGCGGAGGGCGGCGCGGGCGTGCGGGAGCCGCGGCTGCCGCGACCGCCGTCGGGGGGCATGCGCCGTGAGCTCGACGAGCCCGGGGACCCGTTCGAGGTGCTCAGGTGAGACAGGCACTCTCCGGAGCCCAGAGCGCCAGGTGGGCCCGGAGGAGCCGTCAGACGGCCTTGTAGCCCCGGTGCAGGGCCACCACGCCGCCCGTCAGGTTCCGCCAGGCCACCTTCGACCAGCCGGCCTTGCGCAGCTTCTCCGCGAGTTCGGGCTGGTTCGGCCAGGCGCGGATGGACTCGGCGAGGTAGACGTACGCGTCGGGGCTGGAGGACACGGCACGGGCGACCGGCGGCAGCGCACGCATCAGGTACTCGGTGTAGACCGTGCGGAACGGCGCCCAGGTGGGGTGCGAGAACTCGCAGATCACGACGCGGCCGCCGGGCTTGGTCACCCGGTAGAGCTCGCTCAGCGCGGTGTCGGTGTCCTGGACGTTGCGCAGGCCGAAGGAGATCGTCACCGCGTCGAAGGTGTCGTCCTTGAAGGGCAGCTTCGTCGCGTCACCCGCGGTCAGCGGCAGCCAGGGGTGGTTCTTCTTGCCGACCCGGAGCATGCCGAGGGAGAAGTCGCAGGGCACGACGTACGCGCCGGTGCGGGCGAAGGGGAGGGACGAGGTCGCCGTACCGGCCGCCAGGTCCAGGATCTTCTGCGCGGGGCGCGCGTCGACCGCCTTGGCGACCTCCCTGCGCCACACCCGGTCCTGGCCGAGCGACAGTACGTCGTTCGTCAGGTCGTACCGTTCCGCCACGTCGTCGAACATCGAGGCGACTTCGTGCGGCTGCTTGTCCAGGGATGCGCGGGTCACTCCCCCATTGTGGCAGCACGGACCGGGCGACTCTGCGGCGCCCGGCCCGTACGCCGGTCTCGCACGCCCCCTTCAGGGAAGCAGCTTCGGCTTCTTCTTGGCGGCCACGTCCTCGACCCAGCCGACCAGCGGGATGGCGATCCAGATCAGCACCCAGCCGATGCCGAACATGAACCACTGGCTCTCCAGCGGCAGCCACTTCTCGAAGGCGGGCACCTTCCAGAACTGGTCGATCAGCGGGACCGCTAGCACGAGGGCGATCTCGTGCCAGAGGTAGATCGTCACCGCCCGCCCGTTGAATATCGTCACAATCCGGTCGAGCCGCTTGAAACGGGCGAGCCAGGCGAAGTCGACGTTGTAGTACGCCTTGAAGTACATCAGCAGGGTGACGAAGCCGGCCGACCAGAAGGTCTGCGCGACGGGGATCTCGTCCAGGTCGTAGGTGCCGAACTCCGCCTGGTGGGCGAAGGCGTACCAGCCGCCGTACGCCAGGAGGGCGAGCGACGCCAGGATCACCTGGGCCGGCTTCAGCCGCCGGAGCACGCCCTCTCGGTGCGCGAAGCCGACCAGCCAGCAGAACAGGAAGGTCGCGAAGTCCGTCAGGCCGCTGCCGAAGCGGTTGTCCGACGGCTGCCAGGCGTACTGGAAGACCAGGATCGGGGCCAGGGACAGGAGCAGGACCGGGAGGGGGGCCTTGCGGAAGACCTTCAGGAGCAGCGGGGACATCAGGACGAACCAGAGGTACGTCCGCAGGTACCAGAGGATCTCCCAGGCCTGGATGCCCCACTCGTTGCCCGGCGGGTCGCCGACCGGCACGATCCAGAAGACGATCTGCCAACCCGGCATCCAGTCGTGGATCAGCATCGCCACCACGACGAAGAAGCCCCAGAACCAGAAGGGCGGCAGCAGCCGTCGCATCCGGCTCTTGACCACCTTGAGCGCGGGGCGCTCCAGGGACTTGGCCATCAGCGAGCCGGCGAGCGCGAACATCACGCCCATCGACGGGAAGACCAGGCCGGCCCAGGCCCAGCCGAAGGTGTGGTACGCCACGACACGGACCAGCGCGACGGCGCGCAGCGCGTCGAAGTACCGGTCGCGTCCGGTGCCCTTGGCCTTCGGGGCGGGGCCGGCGGCCGGGCTCTCGGGCTCCCCGGCGTCAGGGCTGGGCTCGGTCCGGACAGCGGCGTCCACCGCGGGCTCCGGCTCGATCACCGGCAGGGGTGCCGTCTCGGTGACGTACACCTGGCCCTGGTCGGCGTACCCCTGGCCGTAGCCGTACTGCTGGGGAACCCGAGGCTGAGGACCCTGGCCGTAGGGATCGGGCTGCTGCCCGTACCCATAGTCGTATCCCGGCTGGCCCTGCTGGCCTTGGTACTCCTGCTGGCCCTGCTGCCCCTGCTGCCCCTGCTGGCCTTGGTACTCCTGCTGACCCTGCTGCCCCTGCTGCCCCTGCTGGCCTTGGTACTCCTGCTGACCCTGCTGCCCCTGCTGGCCTTGGTACCCCTCATATCCCTGGTACCGCTGTTGTTCCGAGCCCCAGCTCATGTCAGCTCACTCCTGCCGGTGTCCCGACCTCACCCGTGCGCTTGAGCTTCTGCCAGCGGAGCCGACCGCCGGTCAGGGCCGTCACGGAGGAGTGGATCAGGACGAGATACATCATCTGGCGGTAGGCGAGCTGCTGCAGCGGCAGCATCGCGAGGTAGCGGTACTTCTCGCGGTCGAGGCGGAACGCATAGGCGGCGCAGACGAGTTGGACCACCAGCACCGCCAGCCAGGCCAGTAGTGAGGCCCAGAAGTCCACGAAGATCATCGAGTAGACGGTGAACACGTCGATGAGCGGCGCGAGGACCGGGGTGATGATCTGGAAGATCACGACGAGCGGCATGCCGATGCGGCCGAAGCGACCCGACGGGCCCTTGTCCGTCAGGGACTTGCGGTGCTTCCACAGCGCCTGCATGGTGCCGTACGACCAGCGGTAGCGCTGCGACCACAGCTGCTTGAGCGAACTCGGTGCCTCCGTCCAGGCCTTGGCGTGCTCCTGGTAGACGACCCGCCAGCCCGCTCGGTGCATCGCGATGGTGATGTCGGTGTCCTCGGCGAGCGTGTCCTCGCTCATGCCGCCGACCTCGAGGACCGCGTCGCGGCGGAACGCGCCGATCGCGCCCGGGATGGTGGGCATGCAGCGCAGCAGGTCGTACATGCGGCGGTCGAGGTTGAAGCCCATCACGTACTCGATGTGCTGCCAGGCGCCGATGACGGTGTTGCGGTTGCCGACCTTGGCGTTGCCCGCGACCGCGCCGATGCCCGGGTCCGCGAAGGGCTGGACGAGCTGGTGCACGGCGTCCGGCTCGAAGACGGTGTCGCCGTCCATCATCACGACGATGTCGTAACTGGCGTTGCGGACCCCGTTGTTGAGGGCGGCCGGTTTGCCCGCGTTCTCCTGTCGGATGACCCGGACGTTGGGCAGGCCCAGCGACTCGGCGATCTCCTTGGTGCCGTCCGTGGAGCCGTCGTCGACGACGATGATCTCGATCGGATGGGTGCTCTGGGCCAGCGAGTGGAGCGTGTTGGCGATGCACTCCTTCTCGTTGTACGCGGGCACGATCACCGTCACCGGCCTGGTGACCGTCGGCCCCCAGCTGAACTTGCCACCGTTGCCGCGCTTCTTGTTGCGCTGTCCGTAGTGGCGGCGGGCGAGGATCAGCATCATCCCGAAGCGGCCCATGACGGAGATGCCGACGACCAGCAGCAGCCAGGAGAGCAGCGGCAGGACCCATTCGGCGACCGCGACCGCGTAGATGAGGGCCTTGCCCTCGTAGAGGGTGGCGCCGGTGGCTTGCTGCTGACCGGACTGCTCGATGTTCACCTTCCTGGCGGAGCCCGAACCGGGCGCGGACTGCGTGCCGCCCGGCTGCTCGCCCTGCGCGCCGGTGCCGCCACCCGCGGCCGTACCTGCACCCGCACCGGCCCCCGCACCGGCACCGGTCTGTCCGACCCCGGCCTCGACGGCCTGTCCGGAACCGGTGGTGACCGTGCGGCCGGCACCGTTCGGCACTCCGTTCAGCTTCGCCATCGCGCCGCTGACGGTGGCGAAGGAGTACCCCTTCGCCTTCATCTTCTTGATGTACGTGTCGAGCGCCTTGACCGTCTCCGAGCGGTCGCCGCCCGCGTCGTGCATGAGGACGACGGCACCCTTGTTGTTCTTCGGCGTGGCCCACTGGACGATCTTCGAGACGCCCGGCTTCTTCCAGTCGTCGCTGTCGGTGTCGACGAAGACGCTGGTGTAGCCGAGGTTGCCGATCTCCTTGTAGACGGGCCAGCTGTAGTTGTCGACGGCGTTGATCTCCGAGGAGTACGGGGCCCGGAACAGCGTCGTCGTGATCCCGGCCGCACCCGCGAGCGCGAGCTGGGTCTGCTTCAGTTCGCGCTGGAGCCGGCCCGTGCCCTGGTAGGAGAGGTCGACGTGGGTGAAGGTGTGGATGCCGACCTCGTTGCCCTGGTCCACGAGGTCCTTCACGACACTCGGGTAGCGGGAGACCATCGAGCCGACCATGAAGAAGGTGCCCTCGACGCCATTGTCGTCGAGCACCTTGAGGATCTGGGGAGTCCAGGTCGGGGTCGGACCGTCGTCGAAGGTGAGCACGATGGTCTTCTTCGGGACGGACTGGGTCTTGGCCGTGCCGCCCGTGAACGTCAGGAGCGGACCGCCGTCGAGGATCTTCTGCGGCACCTTGTCGTAGGCCGCGCCGTCGCGCACCCGCGCGTCGTTGCCGATCTCGGAACGCAGATAGCCGTCGAGCAGCATCACGCTGGTGAGCCCCAGCAGGAGCAGCAGGGCGAGGATCACACGCGGTTTCTGCAGCGCCGCGGCCTTGCCGGCCGCCCGTTCCATCTTGGTGGGGGCGCGCCGGCGTCCGCGCGGAGGCGTCGTCGAAGTCATGGAGGTGGGTCCGTTTCCGGTCAGTTGGCGCCGGTGGAAGCGGACGCGGAGGGGGTCGAGGAGACGGCCGAGGAGGGGGCCGCGCTCTGGGGCAGGCGCGACGGCGCGGTGCCGGTCCGCCTGCCGGCGGGGACCTCGCGGCCCTGCGGCTGAAGGTCGCGTCCGGGTGCGGAGCCCGCCTGGCCGCCGCCGAACGGGATCAGCGAGGACGGGGTCAGCGAGGTGCCCCAGCCCATGAAGGCCATCCCGAGGACGACCGCGTAACCGAAGCAGACGGCGCCGACGAGCATGCCGAACCTGCGCAGCAGACGTGCTCTGCGCCCGGAGTTGTCAACGAACACGGGACCGTCTTCGGACGCGTTGCCGCGTTTGCGGCGGCGGCCGCGCCCTTGACTGTGGTTTTCGATGGCTGACTCGGATTGCATTCCCCGGATATTAGGGCTCCTCTATGTGGCCAATTCTCTGTTTCTCATGTGAGGCGCCCATGAAACTTGGCCCAAGCTGTCCATTCCCTGAGAGAATCCTTGAACATCCACGCAGCCCACGGGCGATATATTTTTACCTTGTGCACCATTTTGCGGCCCGATCTATCCGATTCATGCACCGCTACTCATGGGTCACCCATGAGCTTCCTGTATTCGGGAATCCCCCTCGGATGTGCCACCTTGGAACTCCTGAATCGCACTTTGTTTCGGTCCTGAGACAGAAATCACGAGAGCGGGTGCATACGCAATGAGGGGTTTTATGAGGCCGGCTGCCGGGCTCACCTGCCTGTTTGCTCTGGGAGCGGCGGGGTGCTCTTCCGGCGATACGGGCGCCTCGGACTCGGCGCCCGCGCAGATCTCCCAGGCCCCACGGGCGAGTGCGGCACCCTCCGAGAGCGCGTCCGCCTCCGACACCTCCTCCAGCACCTCGTACGCCCCCTACGTGAGCGCCACGGAGGCCTCCGCGACGGACTCGACAGGGTCTCCGACCACGTACAACCTGGCCTTCGTGATCTCCGACGGCACCCACTGCACGGCCAAGTGGAACGGGACGGACGCCATCGACAAGGCCGCCGTGAAGTCCCGGATCTCGGCGCTGAAGGAGTCCGGCGCGAGCGTGCGCGTCTCGTTCGGCGGGGCGTCCGGCAAGGAGCTGGCGGAGGTCTGCGACAGCGCGAGCGCGCTCGCGGCGGCGTACGGGGCGGCGCTCGACGCCGCCGGGTCCACCCAGGCCGACTTCGACATCGAGGGGGACACGCTGACCGACTCCGCGTCGGTCGCGCTGCGGGCCAAGGCGATCGCTCTGCTCCAGAAGGAGCGCAGCGACCTGACGGTGTCCTTCACGTTGCCCGTCATGCCGTCCGGGCTGGATTCGGACGGTCTGGCGCTGCTGGAGTCCGCCAACGACAACTCCGTGCAGGTCTCCACCGTCAACATCATGACGATGAACTACGGGAGTTCGTACACGGCGGACATGGCCGACTATGCCGAGAAGTCCGCCGAGGCGACCCATGATCAGTTGGAGAAGGTCTTCGGGCTGTCCAGTGCGGGGGCCTGGCAGGGGCTCGCGTTGACCTCGATGATCGGGGACAACGACGTGTCCAACGAGACGTTCAGCCTCTCGGACGCGGCGCAGGTTCGGGCGTTCGCCGAGTCGAAGAAGATCGCTTGGGTGTCGATGTGGTCGACGTTCCGGGATCAGCAGTGTTCGAGTGATGACGCTTCTTCGGACAATGCGGCCACCAATTGCAGTGGGGTTTCGCAGAGTTCGGGGGCGTTTGCGGAGGCGTTCGCCGGCTGAGTTCGTCGGGTGCGGGTTGGTGGGGGTTGGCAACTGCTCGCCGGGGAGCGTGCATGAGCGCGGTTTAGCTCGATCGTGTGATGGTCGGCTTCCGGGCTTACGGCGTACTGGGCCGTCCGGGTTAGCGTGATCGTGCGATCTGGGACGCCGGGTACGGCGTCGGCGTGCGGGGCCCCTGCATCACCGGAGTGATGGTTCAGGGCCTCCCCGTCGCCTCTGGCCGTACCCATGTGGCCAGGTCGCGAAGGGAACCGACCTCCCGGGCCCGGACCACGCACAGGATGCGTGTCGCCGCCCCGGGGTTGAGTACGCCGGGGACCAGTACGCCCAAGACCGTTCGGGGCGTGCGGCTGAGCAGACTCACTCCTGCTCAGTCCATAGGAACGGTTCAGCGGCGTCTGTGTACCAAGCGGCCCGCGCACACCGTCGCGACGCATACCCCGTCCGCATCGAAGACCGCGAGGTCGGCACGTCCCGTGTCGACGATCGCGGTCTCTCGCGTACGCGGGAGTACGGCGACCTCGTTACGGGAGGCCGCCGCGCGGAGGTCGGGCGTGTCGGCGTACTCCGCCAGAACCGCCACCGCACCCGACTTCAGCACGGCGTGGACGCGTTCCCGTGGGGACGGTGCCTCGGGCAGTGGGCCCTCATGGACGAGCGCCGGCCCGAGGACCCCGGGCCAGCTGCGGACCCGCGCCCCCGGAAAACGCTTCAGCAGCACGTCCAGTGGCCCGACGCCCGCGACCCGGTCACCCTCCACGGCGACCGCGCCACCCTTCAGCGGGTCCGCGTCCCGGCTGACACGCAGCTCGTCGGCGGTGTGGATCGTCAGCACGGCGGCGCTAGTTGGAGGCGAGCAGCTTCAGCTCGGGATGCGCCGTGCCGCCCTCGATCGCGGTGGACGAGATGTGGGACATGACCCGCTCGTCGACGGGGTCGTTCGCCGGGTCGTCGTGGACGACGATGTGCTCGTACGTCGTGGTCCGCTGGGCGGGCACGCGGCCGGCCTTGCGGATCAGGTCGATGATCTCCATGCGGTTGGATCGGTGCTTGGCGCCCGCCGAGGAGACGACGTTCTCCTCCAGCATGATCGAGCCGAGGTCGTCCGCGCCGTAGTGCAGGGAGAGCTGGCCGACCTCCTTGCCGGTGGTCAGCCAGGAGCCCTGGATGTGGGCGATGTTGTCCATGAACAGCCGGGCGATCGCGATCATCCGCAGGTACTCGAAGAGCGTGGCCTGGGTGCGGCCCTTCAGGTGGTTGTTCTCGGGCTGGTAGGTGTACGGGATGAAGGCGCGGAAGCCACCCGTGCGGTCCTGTACGTCACGGATCATCCGCAGGTGCTCGATGCGCTCGGCGTTGGTCTCGCCGGTGCCCATGAGCATGGTGGACGTCGACTCGACGCCCAGCCCGTGCGCGGTCTCCATGATCTCCAGCCAGCGCTCGCCGGACTCCTTGAGGGGGGCGATCGCCTTGCGGGGGCGGGCCGGGAGGAGTTCGGCTCCGGCGCCGGCGAAGGAGTCGAGGCCGGCGGTGTGGATCCGCTGGATGGCCTCCTCCACACTCACCTTGGAGATGCGGGCCATGTGCTCGACCTCGGACGCGCCGAGGGAGTGGATGACCAGCTGCGGGTAGGCGGCCTTGATGGCGGCGAAGTGCTTCTCGTAGTACTCGACGCCGTAGTCCGGGTGGTGTCCGCCCTGGAACATGATCTGCGTACCGCCGAGTTCGACGGTCTCGGCGCAGCGGCGCAGGATGTCGTCGAGGTCGCGGGTCCAGCCCTTGGCCGTGTCCTTGGGAGCCGCGTAGAAGGCGCAGAACTTGCACGCCGTGACGCACACGTTCGTGTAGTTGATGTTGCGCTCGATGATGTACGTGGCGATGTGCTCGGTCCCCGCGTACCGGCGGCGGCGCACCGCGTCGGCGGCGGCGCCCAGGGCGTGCAGCGGCGCGTCGCGGTAGAGGACGAGCGCCTCTTCGGGGGTGATCCGCCCACCCGCGGCAGCACGGTCGAGGACGGCTGTGACATCAAAAGACGTGAGGTCGGCCTTCTCGGTCACCGGGAGCGTCCCTTTCGTAAGGGTTCTGGACGGACTCGGCCAGCCTACGCCAGCCCTGTTCGCGACCCGACGTCAGGCCGCGTACGCACCGATCAGCAGCCCGACGTACGCCCCCGCGATCAGGAACGGTCCGAAGGGGATGGACGTCTTGCGCCCCGCGCGTCGCAACAGCACCAGCCCCAGCCCGTACAGGCCGCCGAACAGGAAGCCGGCGAAGGTCCCGAGCACCACGGTCCCCCATCCGTACCAGCCGAGCACGGCCCCGATTCCCAGCGCGAGCTTCACATCCCCGAAGCCCATGCCGTTCGGGTTGACGAGGAAGAGGAGGAAGTACGCGCCGCCCAGCGCGAGCGAGCCGAGCAGCGCCGTCGGCCACTGCCCCGCGTGCTCCGGTACGAGGGCCATCACGCCCAGCAGCGCCAGCGCGAGGCCCGCGAGCGGGAGGGTCAGGACGTCCGGCAGGCGCTGCACCCGGAAGTCCACGACCGCGAGCAGCACGCCGAGCGGGGCGAGCAGCAGCCAGACGGCCAGTTCGGGGCGGGCGCCGGTGGCGACGGCGAGACCGGCACAGGCAAGTGCGGTCGCGAGGGCGACGAGTGGGGTGCCGGGGCCGTAGCGGTACGCCGTCGGGGCGTCGCCCGGCAGGCGCCCCGCACCACCGGGCTCCGCGTCGCCGGGCGTCGACCACGGCGCGCGAAGGTTGCGAAGGTGCTGGGCGCAGTCGGCGCAGCGGGCGAGGCCGAGCCAGCCGCCCGCGGCGCCCGTGAGGGCGTGTCCGTCGGGGCACCGGGTCCGCCACGCCTCGTCCGGCTCCACCGCGAACCGGTACGCGGCCCGCGGCACCAGCAGCCCCGCCGCCGCACCCCAGAGGGCGGCGACGACGGTCAGCCACAGCGGCCGCACGGACCAGAGTTCGAGGTCCACGGCTACCCGGCCTTCGACATGCGCGCCACCGGATCACCCGCGTCCGCGTTGTCCGTCTCGTATTTGAGGTCGCCCCCGGCGGGGATCAGCCGCACCTCGTGGCTGCCCGTCGTGCAGGTGCTGGGGTTGGACGTCTTGGCGGTGCTCGTCGCGGTGAGCTGTTCGTCCGTGACCTTCTTCAGGACGAGTACGTCGTCACAGATGCCGCCGATCAGGTCGGTCGACCGGAACGTGCCCAGCTCCTTACCCACGGCGGCCTGGTGGAGGGTGACCCGGAACGTGCCCGCGGGCAGCTTCCCGCTCAGTGCGTAGGCATCGCCCGACCAGGTGCCGAGGTAGTGCGCGGGCACGGAGGCGAGCGTCGCGCCGGCCGGGCCGGGGGCGCTCGGTGTCGCCGCCGGAGGGCTGGCCGCGGCGTCGGAGCCGCCGGCGGCGGTGTCGTCGTCACCGCCGCCCGGGAGCAGGTGGAACATGAACACCGAGCCCACCGTCACCGCGGCCAGCGCTCCCGCGACGGCCAGCGCGAGCGTGCAACTCACCTTGCGGCCGCGGCCGTTCGCACCGGGCGCGGAGGTCGCGGCCATGCTGACGGAGAGCTTGCCCGGGTGATCTCGCCGGTCGTCGTCCCGGTGACCGGGGCGGGCATCGGACGTGCTCGGGTGGACCGTCGGCGCCGCGACCGCGTCCTGGACGTCGCGCTGCCCCGGCACGTACGTCGGCATGGCGTACGGCGGCATGGTCGGCGGCGGACCGAACACCCCGTCGGCCGGCGGCGCCGCGGCCCCGGAGTCCGTGCCCACCGAAGGACTGCTGAACCCCACCGGCCCGGACGGCGTCACCTCCGCCGCCTCCAGGTTGAGCAGCTGCACCGCGCTACGGCTGACCTGCTCCACCAGCGGCCCCGGCAGCCAGCCGGCGGTCACCAGCCGGGCCGCGCCCTCGGGGGCCAGCCGGGCCGCCACCTCTCCCGGGGTCGGCCGGCCGGCCGGGTCCTTGGCGAGGCAGGCGGCCACGAGTTCCCGCAGCTCGCCCTCCAGCGAGCCGAGCCGGGGTTCCTCGTGCACCACCTTGTAGAGGAGGGCGGCCGAGGAGTCACCGGGGAACGGGGACTCGCCCGTCGCCGCGTAGACCAGCACCGCGCCCAGGGAGAAGACGTCCGCCGCGCCCGTGACTGCCTTGCCGAGGATCTGCTCGGGGGACATGTAGCCGGGGGAGCCGACGGAGACGCCCGTCGAGGTGAGCGAGGCGGTGCCGTCGGTGGCCCGGGCGATGCCGAAGTCGATGAGGAGGGGGCCGTCGAGGGTGAGCAGGACGTTGGAGGGCTTGACGTCCCGGTGGACGAGGCCCAGCGCGTGGACCGCCGTGAGCGCCTCGGCAAGGCCGGCGCCCAGTACCCGTACCGAATGCGCCGGAAGCGGACCGCCCGCGTCCGCGACGGCCGCCGCGAGCGAGGGACCGGCCGCGTAACCCGTCGCGACCCAGGGCACGGACGCCTCCGGGTCCGCGTCGAGGACCGGGGCCGTCCACGCGCCGCCGACCCGCCGCGCGGCCTCGACCTCGCGGCGGAAGCGGGCGCGGAACTCCTCGTCGAGCGCGAAGTGCGGGTGCACGATCTTGACCGCGACCGTCCGCCCGCCCGCGCTGCGGCCCAGGTACACCCGCCCCATGCCGCCGGAACCCAGCCGGCCGAGCAGCCGGTAGGGCCCCACCACCGTGGGTTCGTCCACTCCGAGCGGCTGCATGGTGCTCCCACCTCCCCCGTACGCACGGACGCACTGCCCAGCAGGGTAGTTCCGTACGCCCCCGCGGGGTTCCGAACGCCCCCCGCGGGTTCAGAACACCTTCGCGATCTCAGGGAGTGAGCAGTTCGACCTTCACGTCCGTCGGGAAGCCGGTGGTCGAGCCGACCCGCCGGGCGAACTCCCGTACGGCCGCGAGCTGCGGGGCGCCGAAGCGGAAGTCGAGCGTGGTGAAGTACTGCTCCAGGACCCGCTCGTCGAAGGCCTCCCAGCGGGCCGCCTGCTCGGCGACCTTGGAGACCTCGTCCAGTGAGAGGTCCCGGGAGGAGAGGAAGGCCTCGTGCACCTTGCGGGTGACGACGGGCTCGCGCTCCAGGTAGTCGCGGCGGGCCGCCCACACGGCGAAGACGAACGGCAGGCCCGTCCACTCCTTCCACAGCGAGCCGAGGTCGTGCACTTCCAGGCCGAACTTCGGGGCGTCGAGGAGGTTGGCCCGCAGGGCCGCGTCGCCGATGAGCACAGCGGCGTCGGCCTCCTGCATCATCAGGCTGAGGTCGGGCGGGCACGTGTAATAGGACGGCTGGACGCCCACACTCTCGGCCAGCAGCAGCTGCGCGAGCCGGACAGAGGTACGCGAGGTGGAGCCGAGGGCGACCCGGGCGCCGTCCAGCTGGTCCAGCGGGACCTGCGAGACGATCACACAGGACATCACCGGACCGTCGCAGCCGACCGCGATGTCCGGGAAGGCGACCAGCTCGTCGGCGTGCTTGAGGAACTCGACGAGCGTGATGGGCCCGATGTCGAGGTCGCCCTGCACCAGCTGCTCGCTGAGCTTCTCCGGGGTGTCCTTGGTGAGCTCGAAGTCGAGGAGCGTGCCCGTTCTCGCGAGCCCCCAGTAGAGGGGCAGGCAGTTCAGGAACTGGATGTGGCCGACGCGCGGCCGGGTGCGGTAATTGTCCACATCGCGAGGCTAGACCCCATGCGGTAGCGTGCAGTCCCCAGGGTCCCCGTGTGGTTTCCGAAACCCTTCAGTCCTCTTGCGTCAACCCTTGCGACAGCAAGTCGGCACCACGACGTCAACCGATCCGCCATGCGGGTCAAACATCCGGGTGACGTGATCTTGCCCCCTATTGCTTTCGGCTGCCTGCGTGCTAGGCTCGCCGCAAGTTGCAGTTTGGTTTCCCTTGCAGTACAGAGCCTGCGGAGCATGTGACCGCGGGCTCTCGTCGTTTTCAGACGTATGCAGTTGTTTACACAATCGCAGGTTCTGGAGCAGGGCAACCCTTTGGGCCCAAGGAGGGCTTATGGCTACCGGAACCGTGAAGTGGTTCAACGCCGAAAAGGGCTTTGGTTTCATCGCCCAGGAAGGCGGCGGCCCGGACGTCTTCGTCCACTACTCCGCGATCAACGCGAGCGGATTCCGCTCTCTCGAAGAGAACCAGTCGGTTTCCTTCGACGTCACGCAGGGTCCGAAGGGCCCGCAGGCGGAGAACGTCACCCCGCTCTAAGCCTTCGGCTCCATGAGCCCAATGCTTTGATCCGGAACGGATAGCAGTACCCAAGGAGCCCCGCGCCAGCCGGTCGTGGGGCTCCTGCCTTTGTCCGGAGCGGCCCTACCGCACGTACAGCTCCTCGATCTCCTTGTTGAAGTCACGTTCGATCGCCGCACGCTTGAGCTTCATGGTGGGGGTCAGGTGGCCCGCCATTTCCGTGAAGCCCCCCGGGAGGACGGCGAAGCGACGGATGGACTCGGGGCGGGAGACGAGCTTGTTGGCCTCGTCGATCGCGCGCTGGAGGATGCCGTTCAGCTCCGGGTCGTCCGTGAGGAGCTCCGATGGGACGGGGTGCTTGCCGATCATCTGGCGCCAGTGGGTGATGCCGTCCTCGTCGAGGGTGATGAGGGCGGTGACGTAGGGGCGGCGGTCGCCGAGGACGATGCACTGGGCGATCAGCGGATGCGACCGCAGCCAGTCCTCCAGGGGTGCGGGGGCCACGCTCTTGCCGCCCGCGGTGATCAGGATCTCCTTCTTGCGGCCCGTGATGGTGAGGTAGCCCTCGTCGTCGAGTTCGCCGATGTCACCGGTCGCGAACCAGCCGTCCGGTGCCGCGTCGACGACGCCGCCCGCGTTCGGGTCCCAGTAGCCGCGGAAGATCTGTTCGCCGCTCAGCAGGATCTCGCCGTCCCCGGCGATGCGGACCCGGGTGCCGGGCAGCGGCCAGCCCACCGTGCCCAGCCGGGGTTTGAGCGGGGGCGTGACGGTCGCGGCGGCGGTGGACTCCGTCAGGCCGTAGCCCTCGTAGATCTCGATGCCGGCGCCCGCGTAGAACGCGGCGAGACGGCGGCCCAGCGGGGAACCGCCGCAGATCGCGTAACGGACCTTTCCGCCCAGCGCGTTGCGGATACGGCGGTACACCAGGGGGTCGTAGAGGGCGCGGGCGGCGCGCAGGGAGCGCGAGGGACCCGGCCCGGTGCCGTGCTGCTTGGCCTCCAGCGCCTCGCCGTAGTTGCGCGCGATACGCGCGGCGCGGTCGAAGGAGGACCCGCGGCCCATCTTCTCGGCCGTGGCCCGGCCGGTGTTGAACACCTTCTCCAGGACATACGGGATGCCCAGCAGGACGGTGGGTCTGAAGCTCGCCAGATCCGCGAGCAGGTCGTCGGTGCTCAGGCTCGGCGCGTGACCCAGGCGCACCCGCGCGCGCAGACAGGCGACGGCGACCATCCGCCCGAAGACATGGGAGAGGGGAAGGAAGAGGAGCAGCGACGCGGCGTCCGAGGTCTTCGCCTTGAAGATCGGGAAGAGCAGGTCGATCGCGTTGTCGATCTCGGCGAAGAAGTTGCCGTGGGTGAGTACGCAGCCCTTGGGCCGGCCGGTGGTGCCCGAGGTGTAGATGAGGGTGCAGAGCGTGTCGGGGCCGAGCACCCCGCGGCGTACGGCGACCTCCTGGTCCGGGATGCCCTGGCCCAGCTCGGCCAGCCGGTCCAGGTGTCCCTTCTCGAAGACCCACATGTGCCGCAGGTCGGGGATCCGGTCGCGTTCCGGGCCGAGCGCGGACGCCTGCGCCACCGTCTCCGCGGCGAGGGCGACGGCTCCCGAGTCCTGGAGGATCCAGCGGACCTGAAAGAGGGAGGAGGTGGGGTAGACGGGGACGGTGACCAGACCCGCCGCCCAGGCCGCGAAGTCCAGGAGCGTCCACTCGTACGTCGTCCGCGCCATGATCGCGATGCGGTCGCCCGGGACCAGGCCCTCGGCGATCAGGCCCTTCGCCACCGCCAGTACCTGCCCGGCGAACTCGGCGGCGGTCACGTCCTCCCAGTCGCCGTCGGCGTTCTTCCTGCTGAGGACCGCCTCGTTCGGGGCCACGGTCGCGTTGTCGAACGGGATGTCCGCGAGCGAGCCGTGGGTCACCTGACCGACGAACGGCGGCACGGACACCTCGCGCACCACTCCGTCCAGCCGCCTGATCTCGGGCTCCACGAGGGAGGGTGTGGAGTCGTAGAGGCTGGACTGGCTGGACATGGGGCGGCTCCTTGGCTGCCGGGACCCGTTCGGTATGAGGCGGGTTGGGAGTGCAAGGCCTCATACGTTCCTGGGACGTGGGGGGTTCATGCGAGTTTCAACAAGGCAGGGGGTGACCGGGATCGTACGGGGTCGAGGTGTGGAGTTTGTGGGTGTTTGGGGCGGGCGGGGTGCGAGTTGACTGGGCGTTACCCCGGGTAAACCTTAAATCTCCAGCGGGAGTTCCGCCCACACCGTTTTGCCGACAAGGCGGTCGATAATGCCCCAGACAGGGGCGAGCAGGGCCACGATGACCAGGCCCCGCCCTCCCTCACCGTCCACCTCCCCCGCGCCGAACCGCAGTTGCCGGTCACCCCGACGCGCAGGACGCCCTCCGGGAGGCGCAGCAGGCGGAGTTCGAAGTCGCGTCCGGGTACGCGGCCGTGGGTGACCGCGTTGGCGGCGAGTTCGGCCACGACGTGCTGCACGGTGTCACTCACGTCAGGGAGGAATCGCGTCCCGGACCGTGACGCGGAGCGTCACTGCGCCCTACGGCCGGGTGCGGGGCACCCTCATCGATTCCCAGCGGAACCGGGAAATGCGCACGCGCGTGCGATGCGGTCGCGGGTATGGGTGAGTGCATGCGAAGCCCGCCCGGGTGTGCGAAGCGTTGTCTAGGTTGGCGTGTTGTGAAGCTGGTGGTGCAGGTGAAGCTGCTGCCGTCGCCCGAGCAGGCGGCGGCGCTGGAGGCGACTCTGCGCGCCTGTAACCGGGCCGCCGAGCACGTCTCCCAGACGGCCTTCGCGTCCGGAGTGATGGACCGTAACGGCCTGCAGAAACTGGTGTATACGGACATCAAGGCCAGTTTTGGGCTGTCAGCGCAGCCGGCGGTGCGAGTGGTGAAGAAGGTCGTGGACGCCTACCGCACGCTCGCGGCGAGTCTGCGGGCCGGGCGGCTGGGCCGCCCGTCGTCGAAGCGGTACCGCAAGGCCGTCGGCTCTGCTGTCGGCTTCCGGCCGGAGGCGGCGCAGCCGTTCGACGACCGGTGCCTGTCCTGGCAGACGGATGCGCGCACGGTGTCGATCTGGACGGTGGACGGGCGGATGCGCGGCATCCGCTACACCGGCTGTGCGGACCAGCTCAAGACGCTGGCCGAGTACCGCAAGGGCGAGTCCGACCTGGTGCGGCGGGGCGGGAAGTGGTTCCTGATCGCGACCTGCGAAATCCCCGAGCCGGAGGTGTTCGAGCCGGTGGACTGGATCGGGGTGGACCGTGGCATCGCCAACTTGGCCACCACCAGCGACGGGACCAACTACCAGGGCCGTCGCCTGAACCGTTACCGCAGGTGGCAGGCCCGCAAACGCGCCGAACTCCAGGCCAGGTGCACTCGCTCGGCCACCCGCCGCTTAGCCCGCCATGCGAAGAAGGAGCAGCGCCATGCAGCGCACGTGAATCACCGGATTTCGAAGGAGATTGTGTCTGTCGCGCAACGCACCGGTCGTGGGATTGCCGTCGAGCAGCTCGACGGGATCCGCGAGCGGGTACGGCTTCGTCGCGACCAGCGGGGCACGCTCTCCTCGTGGCCGTTCCACCAGCTCGGACAGCATCTCGCCTACAAGGCGCGCCGGGCCGGGGTGCCGTTCCTGGCAGTGGATGCGGCCTACACCTCGCAGCGCTGCCCGCGCTGCGGGCACACCGGGCGGGCCAACCGGCCCACCCGGGACCGTTTCTCCTGTCGTCGGTGCGGCCTCGCTGGGCCCGCCGACCACGTCGCCGGGGTCAACGTGCGCGACCGCGCACGCTCGGCGTGGGTATTTGTCACCATGCCCGTCCCGTCATCGGCATAGCCGGAACGCGGGAGATGCGCCCCGTGACCATCCTGTCGTAGGGGACAGTCGGGAGCGCGACAAGGTGTGAACGACCGAGTTGCACAAGCTCGGCCGTTCACGGCCGAGAAGGTGACATCGCCGAGCGTGGTCGGCTCGTCCTACGCTGACCAGGAGCGACCTGGCGACGCTGCGTAGCCGTACGGGTGCGGTGCGCGGGTTGTCGGGCGTGGCGGTGAGCGTGTGAAGGCGGTGGCGTACGTGATGGAAGAGACCGACCGGAGGCCGGAGACTCCGGCGGAGGCCGAGGGAACGACGGGCTTGTGCACCGCGCTCGGCAAGATGCTGAAGCTCTTGCGTGAGCGGCGGGGATGACACAGAAGGAGTTCGGGCAGACGGCGGGATACGGGCCCGACGCGATCTCGGCGATGGAGCGGGGCGTACGGCAGTTGAACTGGTTCAAGTCCAGCTACAGCAGCGGCGAGGGCGGCGACTGCCTAGAAGTCGCCTACATCTGGCGCAAGTCGAGCTACAGCGACGGCGAGGGAGGTCAGTGCCTCGAAGTCGCTGTCACCCCCCACCCCATCCACATCCGCGACTCCAAGGACCCCACCGGCCCCCGCCCCACTCCCCCACCACCTGGTCCGCCTTCGTCACCGCCGGGCCCGGGATCGCGGGCCCCTGACGCGGACCACGCGACGAACGCGCGCCGTGCTCTGCCACGGCAGGTATTGACGCGGACTTACCCTGGGTAACCTGACTCCGGAGTAAATAAATCCGAGCCGGGAGCTGGACCATGGCCGACCGCTATCTGATGACCCCTCTCCTCGCCCGAGGCGCCCTGTTCTCGCCCTTCAAGCGACCCCATCCGGACGCCCACGTCCCGCCGACCCGGCTCGTTCTCCCGGACGTCCGTATCGATCTCGACCGGCTCGCGAGGTACGAGCGGATCTGCGGGTTCGCCACGGGGGCGGACGCGCTGCCGGTGACGTATCCGCACGTCCTCGGGTTTCCGCTCGCCATGCGGATCATGGCGAGCCGCTCGTTCCCGCTGCCGCTGCTCGGGCTCGTCCACACCTCGATCGAGATCACCCAGCGGCGGGCACTGGCCGCTGGGGAAGCGTACGAACTCGGCGTGCGCGTCGCGGGGTTGGAACCCCATCGCCGGGGGACGCAGGCCTGCGTCGTGACCGAGGCGAGGGTCGACGGCGAGCTGGTGTGGGAGTCGCGGAGTGTCTATCTCGCGCGGCACCGGACGAACGGGGAGAGCGAGGAGAGCGGGAAGAGCGAGGAGACGGCGTCCCCGGTTCCGCGGGAGTCCGACGGCGGCGCGTCCCTTCCCGTCCGCGCCGAGTGGCGGCTCGGCGGTGATGTCGGGCGGCGGTACGGCGCCGCTTCCGGGGACCGCAACCCCATCCACCTGCACGCCCTCGCCGCCCGCCTCTTCGGCTTCCCCCGCGCCATCGCCCACGGCATGTGGACGGTGGCCCGCTGCCTCGCGGAACAGGGCCCCCAGGACGCGGTACGTCTGCGCGCCGACTTCAAGGCCCCCGTCCTCCTCCCGGGCACGGTCACCTACGCGGCCGACGGCCCCGCCTTCGAGCTCCGCGGCACGGACACCGAGCGCCTGCATCTGACGGGCGACCTACAGCCCATGCGGTGAAGGGGTCAGTCCAAAGGAACGGTCAGTCCTGCGGAGGCGTCCAGGGGCGGTTCTCCATCAGGTCGCCCAGGCCCGCCCAGGCGAAGTTCATCAGCGTCGCCGCCGCCTGCTTCGCCGAGACGCCCGGTGCGGCGTTGGCCCACGCGGCCAGGGACTCGGCGGCGCCGACGAGGGCCTCGGCGAGTCCGGCGACCTCCCCCTCGGGCAGGGACGGGTCACGGTGCGCCTCGCGCGCGGCGACCACGATCAGCTCGGTGACGAACACGACGAGTTCCTCGCGCATCACCGCGACCTCGGCCGCGAACGGCTCGCCGTGCGTACGCGCCTGACGGTGCAGGACCGCCCAGCCGTCCGGATTCTCGGCCGTGTGCGTGAAGAACGCCCGCAGGCCTTCCCAGAGTTGACGGTCGGCGGGCAGCCCGGGCCGGACGCCCGCGTGCACCGCCGCGGTCAGCGCGGCCGCCTCACGGCGGATGCAGGCGGTGAAGAGGTCTTCCTTGGAGTTCAGGTACAGGTACACCAACGGCTTGGACACGCCCGCCAGATCGGCGATCTCGTCCATCGAAGCGGACCGGTACCCCCGCTGCCCGAAGGTCCGCACAGCGGCGTCCAGCATCTGCTGTTCGCGTACCGCGCGCGGCATCCGCTTGTTCTTCACAGCACCCATACAGGTAAGCGTACGATCGGCCGCCACCGGTCAGGCACCAAGAAGCCAAGGAGCGTTACGAGGTCTGGCCCTGCACGCCGCCGCGGGCGGCGTCGTCCACGCCGTCCTCCTGGCTGCGGTTCTGGTCCAGGTTGGTCTTCATGCGGTCCACGCGCGCGACGACCTGGGCGGAGGCCCGGTCGCGCTCCTTGCGCAGCACGACGAAACTGATGGGCGCGGAGATCACCAGGGCGAGCAGGACGACCCACATGTTGTTGGAGTCACCCAGGCCGCGCGGGGCGATGCCGAGCTGGACGAGGCCCCAGACGACCACGAGGCAGCCGGCGAAGACGCCGAGGCGCATCAGTGTGTAGCGGCCCATGTCAATCCACTCTTCCGTTCCGAACCGTTTCGAACGTTCCCAAAGGGCACCGTCCAGTGAAGCACGACCGGGGTGCCTGTCGTACAGGGGGGCCTCAGTCGCAGCGCGGGAGGGGCAGCAACATCGTGATCTCGTCACGGTCGTCGCCGGGCGCGACACGCAGCGCGTCGGGCGCCCGGCCGATCTCCTTGTAGCCGCAGGAGGCGTAGAAGCGCTCCAGTCCCTCCCCGCCCCGGCAGGTGAGGCGGAGCCCTTCCAGGCCGAGCGCGCGGGCCCGGTCCTCGGCCTCGCGGAGCAGGTCGGCGCCGTAGCCGCGCCCCTGGAGAGCCGGGTCGACCATGACGGTGTACAGCCAGGCCCAGTGACGCATGAGGGCGTGGTCGTTGAGAGCGAGGAACGCGGTGGCGGCGAGCCGGCCGTCGGGGGTGAAACCGGCGAGGAGCCGGGTGCGGCCCTCGGCTATCGCGGTGAGGTGGGCCTCGGCGCGGGGGCGTATGTCGTCGGCGGTCACCGGCGGCACGAAGCCGACCGCACCGCCCGCGTTGGTGACATCCGTCCAGAGGGTGAGCAGTTGACCGGACAGGGTCTGGGGCGGCTTCGTGTCCCGGGTGAACAGGGTGAAGGTCAGTGGCACAGCCACCGAGCGTAGAACACCGAGGTCGGAGCGGACCGGCCGGAGGCTGGGCGGCCGAAGACGCACGGCCGGTCCGCGGAGCGTCAGACGCGCATCGGCTGCGGCGACTCGCGGCGCGCCGGGTCCGGGCCGTCGTACTCGCGGATGATCTCGTAGCGCGTGTTCCGCTCGACCGGCTGGAAGCCGGCGTCGCGGATCAGGTCGAGGAGATCGTCGCGGGTGAGCTTGTTCGGGGTGCCGTAGTTGTCGGCGTCGTGCGTGATCTTGTACTCGACGACCGAGCCGTCCATGTCGTCGGCGCCGTGCTGGAGCGCGAGCTGCGCGGTCTGGACGCCGTGCATGACCCAGAAGACCTTGACGTGCGGGACGTTGTCGAAGAGGAGCCGGGAGACCGCGAAGGTCTTCAGGGCCTCGGCGCCGGTGGCCATCTGGGTGCGCGCCTGAAGGCGGTTACGTACCTTGCCGTCCTTCATGTCCACGAAGTCGTGCTGGTAGCGCAGCGGGATGAAGACCTGGAAACCGCCGGTCTCGTCCTGGAGCTCACGGAGCCTGAGAACGTGGTCGACCCGGTGACGGGGCTCCTCGATGTGCCCGTACAGCATCGTGCACGGCGTCTTGAGGCCCTTCTCGTGCGCGAGCCGGTGGATGCGCGACCAGTCCTCCCAGTGGGTGCGGTGGTCGACGATGTGCTGCCGGACCTCCCAGTCGAAGATCTCGGCGCCGCCACCGGTCAGGGATTCGAGGCCCGCCTCGATCAGTTCGTCGAGGATCTCGGACGCCGACAGCCCGGAGATGGTCTCGAAGTGGTGGATCTCCGTCGCCGTGAAGGCCTTCAGGGAGACGTTCGGGAGGGCCTTCTTCAGCTCGCTCAGCGACCGGGGGTAGTAGCGCCACGGGAGGTTCGGGTGCAGGCCGTTGACGATGTGCAGCTCGGTGAGGTTCTCGTTCTCCATCGCCTTGGCGAGGCGGACGGCCTCCTCGATGCGCATCGTGTACGCGTCCTTCTCGCCCGGCTTGCGCTGGAAGGAGCAGTACGCGCAGGACGCGGTGCACACGTTCGTCATGTTGAGGTGGCGGTTGACGTTGAAGTGGACGACATCGCCGTTCTTCCGCGTCCGCACCTCGTGGGCGAGCCCGCCCAGCCAGGCCAGGTCGTCCGACTCGTACAGCGCGATGCCGTCCTCGCGGGTCAGCCGCTCACCGGCTCGAACCTTCTGCTCCAGCTCGCGCTTGAGCCCGACGTCCATGCCACTACCTCTTCCTAAGACAGACTTCGTAAACCGTACTCCCCCACCCTCCGGGCGGGAGGGGCCCCATCAGGCACTTCGTGCCCTAGCCTTCTTCGGGAAGCTCCCCGACCCGGTTCTCCCACTTCGTGGAGAGCACGATCGTCGTACGGGTGCGGGAGACGCCCTTCGTCCCCGAGAGCCGTCGGATGGTCTTCTCCAACCCGTCGACATCACTCGCCCGCACCTTGAGCATGAACGAGTCGTCGCCCGCGATGAACCAGCAGTCCTCGATCTCGCTGAGGTCCCTCAGCCGGTGGGCCACGTCCTCGTGGTCGGCCGCGTCGGAGAGCGAGATGCCGATCAGGGCGATGACGCCGAGACCGAGCGAGGCGGAGTCGACGGTGGCGCGGTAGCCGGTGATGACCCCGGCCGCCTCCAGCCGGTTGATGCGGTCGGTGACGCTGGGTCCCGACAGACCGACGAGGCGCCCCAGTTCCGCGTAGGAGGCCCGACCGTTCTCTCTCAGGGCCTGGATGAGCTGCCTGTCCACCGCGTCCATGCGATCGCTAGCCTTCCGCTGAAGTGTGTGAGTCATGAGTGGTGCGATGTTGCTCAGTGGTACTCGGGTCGTGAGTGCTCGGGTCGTGAGTGCTCGGGTCGTGAGTGCTCAGGTCGCTCGGGAACCGCCGCCGAGTTCGCCCTCCCACCGGCGGTACAGCCCGTGTTTGACGCCCGCCGCGTCCAGCACCCGCCCCGCGACGAAGTCCACCAGGTCCTGGATGTGGGTGGCCCCCGCGTAGAACGCCGGCGAGGCGGGCAGCACGGTGGCGCCCGCGTCGTCCAGAGAGACCAGGTGGCGCAGCGTCTGCCCGTTCAGCGGAGTCTCGCGAACGGCGACGACGAGCCTGCGCCCCTCCTTGAGGGTCACGCTCGCGGCCCGCTGCAGCAGGTCCTTCGACAGCCCCAGGGCGACCCCGGCCACGCAAGCCGTCGAGGCGGGCACGATCAGCATGCCCTTCGCGGGGTACGAGCCCGAGGAGGGGCCCGCCGCCAGGTCACCGGCGCTCCAGTGCCGTACGTCGTCGATGCGTACGTCAAAGGTGCCGGGCTTGCCGTCCGCGCCACGCGCCAGCCATTCCCGCAGGTCGTCCTGCCAGTGGGCGTCCCGGAAGGACAGGCCGGTCTCGTCGAGCAGCGTGAGCCGGGAGGCGCGCGAGACCACCAGGTCGACGCTCTCCCCCGCCGCCAGGAGCGCCCGCAGCACGGAGGCGGCGTACGGCGTACCGGAGGCGCCCGACACCCCCACGATCCAAGGCCGGCGCTGCGTCTGTCCTGGCTTCATGATGTCGAGGGTATCCGGCGGCTGTCGGGATTCAGACCGTGAGCCCGCGGACCAGCAGATCGAGCAGGGCACACACGAACAGGGCGATGCCGATGAATCCGTTGACTTGGAAGAACGCGCGGTTCAGACGGGACAGGTCGTGGGGCTTCACGATGGAGTGCTCGTAGAGGAACGCGCCCGCGACGATCAGCAGGCCGAGCCAGAAGAACGCGCCCGCGTCGGTGGCCACGGCGTACCAGGCGAACAGCGCGGTGGTGACGGCGTGGCAGCCGCGCGCACCCCAGATCGCCGCCGGGATGCCGAAGCGCGCCGGCACCGACATGACCCCGATCTCACGGTCCGTCTCCACGTCCTGGCAGGCGTAGATCAGGTCGAAGCCGCCGATCCAGACCCCGACCGCGAGCCCCAGGATGACGGCGTCCCACGACCACTCGCCGGAGATCGCCAGCCAGCCGCCGATCGGGCCCATCGCCTGGGCCAGACCCAGGATGGCCTGCGGGAAGTTCGTGAACCGTTTGCCGTAGGGGTACACCACCATCGGGATCACGGCGATGGGGGCCAGGGCCAGGCACAGGGGGTTCAGGAGAGCCGCGGCGCCCAGGAAGAAGACGAGCGCGACCAGCGCGCCCGTCCACGCGTGCTTCACGCTCATCGCGCCGGTGACCAGCTCGCGGTGGGCCGTGCGCGGGTTGCGGGCGTCGATCTCGCGGTCGATGATCCGGTTCGCGGCCATCGCGAACGTGCGCAGGCCGACCATCGCGATCGTGACGAGCAGCAGCCGGCCCCAGTGGACGTTCTTGTCCCACTCGAACATCCCGGTCAGCGCGGCGATGTAGGCGAACGGCAGCGCGAAGACGGAGTGCTCGATCATGACGAGCCGGAGGAAGGCCTTGGTGCGCCCCGGTTGCGGGAGCGCGGCGGATGCGCTGGTCACCGGCCGCCCGCCCGTCCGCTGTCGACCCGTCCGGTGTCGACCCGTCCGGTGTCGACCCGTCCGGTGTCGATCCGTCCGGTGTCGACCCGTCCGCTGTTGATGGACCTCACAGGCCGTACTCCTTCCAACGGCGGTCGACCGTCGCCGCCGTCTCCGGGTCGGAGAGGACCATTTCCGGCCATCCCCCGTCCCGGGTGTAGCCCTCCTCGGGCCACTTCCTCGTCGCGTCGATGCCCGCCTTGCCGCCCCAGAACTGCTGGTAGGAGGCGTGGTCGAGGTGATCCACGGGACCTTCGACGACGGTGAGGTCGCGGGCGTAGTCGGTGTTGCCGAGGGCCCGCCACGCGACCTCGTGCAGATCGTGGACGTCACAGTCCGAGTCCACGACCACGATGAGCTTCGTGAGGGACATCATGTGTGCCCCCCAGACGGCATGCATCACCTTCTGGGCGTGCTTGGGGTACTTCTTGTCGATCGCGACGATCGCACAGTTGTGGAAGCCGCCGGCCTCGGGGAGGTGGTAGTCCACGATGTCCGGCACGATGATCTTCAGCAGGGGGAGGAAGAAGCGCTCGGTCGCGCGCCCCAGGGGGCCGTCCTCCGTCGGGGGCCGCCCCACGACGATCGACTGGAGCAGCGGCCGCTTGCGCATGGTGACGCAGTCGATGGTCAGCGCCGGGAAGGGCTCCTGCGGCGTGTAGAACCCCGTGTGGTCGCCGAAGGGCCCCTCCGGCAGCATCTCGCCCGGCTCCAGCCACCCTTCGAGCACGACCTCCGCGTTCGCGGGGACCTGGAGCGGGACGGTCTTGCAGTCCACCATCTCGATCCGCTTGCCCTGGATGAACCCGGCGAAGAGGTACTCGTCGATGTCACCGGGCAGGGGGGCGGTGGAGGCGTATGTCACGGCGGGCGGGCACCCGAAGGCGATCGCGACCGGCAGCCGCTCTCCCCTCCTCGCCGCCACCTGGTAGTGGTTGCGGCTGTCCTTGTGGATCTGCCAGTGCATGCCGATGGTGCGCTTGTCGTGGCGCTGGAGGCGGTAGAGCCCGAGGTTGCGGATGCCGCTCTCCGGGTCCTTGGTGTGGGTGAGCCCGAGGTTGAAGAAGGAGCCGCCGTCCTGGGGCCAGGTGAAGAGCGCGGGGAGCGCGTCCAGGTCGACGTCCTCGCCGTGCAGCACGACCTCCTGCACGGGTGCGTTGTCGGACTTCACCTTCTTCGGCGGTACGTGGGTCATCGCGCCGAGCTTCCCGAAGGCCTCGCGTACGCCGACGAAGCCGTGCGGGAGTTCGGGCCTGAGCAGGCCACCGATCTTCTCGCTGATCTCGCCGTACGACTTCAGCCCGAGGGCCTTCAGCAGCCGTCGGTCGGTCCCGAACACGTTCATGGCGAGGGGCATGGCGGAGCCGCGCACGTTCTCGAAGAGCAGCGCCGGTCCGCCCGCCTTCTGCACCCGGTCGACGATCTCCCCGACCTCCAGATACGGGTCCACCTCGGCCTTGATGCGCTTGAGGTCGCCCTCGCGCTCGAGTGCCCTCAGCAGGGATCGAAGATCGTCGTAAGCCATGCGTCCAAGTATCGCTGAGGGGTGCTTGGCGCCTACGTGCGCCCCACCGCCGTGGGCCGAACCGCCTGGTCTCGCCCCCGCCACCCCTACCCGTCCCATCCTCCAGGGGCCCCGCCCCTTCGACCCCACTGGGGGCTGCCGCCCCCAGACCCCCGCACCGGCCTGAACGGCCTCGTCCTCAAACGCCGGACGGGCTGAAGATGCGGGGCGAAGCCCCGCTTTCAGGGGCGCGGGGAACTGCGCGACCAGCCCCCACCCACCCGCAGCCGACGAACCCACCCCCGTTGAAAGCACCCGCTAACCTGTGCGCGTCACCGGGGCCCGCACCGCCCCGCCGCCGCCTCACTGGGGGATCCTTCCGCCATGCTCAGGTATCTGCCGTTCCTCCTGGTCCTGGCCCTGTGGATCTACGCGTTCATCGACTGCCTGAACACACCGGAGGAAGAGGTCCGGAGCCTGCCCAAGGTGGTGTGGGTGATCATCATCCTGCTCTTCGGGGAAGTTCTCGTCGGCCCGATCGCCTGGCTCGTCGCGGGCAAGGTCGGCCGGGGCCCGACCCGAGGCGTCATGCCCTCCGAGTGGCACCGCGACCAGCGCCCGCAGTACGTCGCCCCCGACGACAACCCCGAGTTCCTGAACTCCCTCAAGGCGGAGTCCGCCCCCTCCAAGGACGTCAAGGACGAGGCGCTCCTGAAGGACTGGGAGGCCGACCTGCGCCGCCGCGAGGAGGAGCTGCGCCGGCGCGAGGCCGGCGAGGGCTCCGAGAGCTGAGGAAGCCGCCCCGCCGCCCGTACAAGGTGTACGCCGACGAGCCTCCCGAAACGGACAGTGCGCCTCTGTCCGGGGGTGGCGGGGCCCCGGACACTTACGGTGCATGACGACCGCTCCCGCCGGCACCACCGCCCCGATCACGCCCGAGTACGGCGACAGAGTCATCGCCGTCGAGACGGCTGGCTCGGAACCGATCCCCGACGTCGAACGCCACGGCAGCCCGCTCCAGTTGCTGTGGACCTGGGCCTCCCCGAACATCGAGTTCGCGACCGTGTACATCGGCGTGATCTCGGTCCTCTTCTTCGGGCTGAACTTCTGGCAGGCGGCCGCGGCGCTGCTGCTGGGCACGGCGCTGGGCGCGCTGACGCAAGGCGTCCTGTCCCTCGACGGACCCCGGTTCGGCGTCCCGCAGATGGTGATCGGCCGCCTCTCCTTCGGCTACCGGGGCAATCTGCTGCCGGCCGGAGTGAACGCCCTGGTGGCGGGCGTGGGCTGGTTCGCCGTGAACAGCGTGAGCGCCGCGTTCGCGCTGAACACGCTGACAGGCCTGCGCCCCCTGCCGTCCCTGCTGCTGGTGGTGGCGGTCGAGATCGTGATCGGCTTCATCGGCCACAACTTCGTGCACGCCTTCGAGAGGTACGCGTTCCCGGCGCTGGCGGTGGTGTTCCTGGTGGCGGGCGTGTGGACGTTCGACCACGCGGACCTGGGCACCTCGGGCGGGGGCGGCGGCATCGGCGGCTTCCTGCTGGCGTTCAGCACGGCGTGGGGGTACGCGGCGGGCTGGAACCCGTACGCCACGGACTACTCGCGCTACCTCCCCCGTACGGCGAACAGGTTCAGGACCGCCCTCTACCCGGCCGTCGGACTCTTCCTCTCCGTCGCGGTCGTCTCCCTCATCGGTGCGGCGTCGGCGACGATCGCGGCCCCCGACAGCGCGACCCCGACGGCCGCCTTCACCGGCCATCTCCCGTCCTGGCTGGGCGACTTGGTGCTGCTCTCCATCATCCTGGGCGGTGTCTCGGCGAACGCGCTGAACGTCTACTCCTCCGCCATGTCCATCACCTCGCTCGGCCTGCGACTGCCGGCCTGGCTGGGGCGCGGCGCGCTGGTGGTGCTCTCGGGCGTGGCGGGTACGGCGGCGGCGTGGGCGTCGCTGTCCGACGCCGGGCATGCGTACGAGGCGTTCCTGCTGGTCATCGCGTACTGGATCGGGCCGTGGCTGGGAGTGGTGCTGGTGGAGCGGTGGCTTCAGGCGCGCACCTCGGACGACGACCTGACCCAGCGCCTGGGCGACCGCGCCTTCACCAACTGGCCGGGCATCGCGGCCCTGCTGATCGGCGTGGCGGTCTCGGTCCCGCTCTTCTCCAACCAGGAGAAGTACGTGGGCTGGGTGCCGAAACACTGGGCGTCCTTCGGCGACATCACCTGTCTGGTGGGCTTCGCGCTGAGCGCGGCGCTGTACGCGCTGCTGCGGCGGACGCCCCGTACGCGCTGAAGGGAGCACTGTCAGTCCCCCCGGCTAGCCTCCCTCGACATGACCTCTCACCCGATGACCTCCCGCCCGGACGCCACCAGGGCGTCGTACGACACCGTCGCCGTCGCCTACAACGAGCTCCTCAAGGCCGAGTTGGAGAACAAGCCCTTCGACCGGGCCATGCTCGCCGCCTTCGCGGAACAGGTGCGGGCCGGCGGGGGCGGGCAGGTCGCGGACCTCGGGTGCGGGCCGGGGCGGGTGACGATTCACCTGGAGGGTCTCGGGCTGGACGCGTACGGGATCGATCTGTCGCCGCAGATGGTCGCCGAGGCCCGGCGCAGTCATCCGCACCTCCGCTTCGAGGTGGGCTCGATGACCGACCTCGACATCGAGGACGCCTCACTCGCCGGGGCCCTCGCCTGGTACTCCACCGTGCACACACCGTTGACGGAACTGCCCCTGTTCTTCACGGAGTTCCACCGGACTCTGGCACCGGGCGGCCATCTGCTGATCGCCTTCAAGGTGGGCGACGAACGCGTACACCTCGATCACGCTTACGGCCATGACCTGGACCTCGACGTCTACCGCTTCCCGCCCGAGCGCGTCGCCGAACTCCTGCGTGAGGCAGGGCTGGTGGAGGTCGCCCGCCTCGTCCGCGAGGCCGACGCCCACGAGAAGACACCGCAGGCGTTCATCGTGGCCCGGAAGCCGGAACCGCCGGTGTGACGGCGGCGTTCCCCTTCGAGGGACGGGATGAGGAGACGAGGAGACGAATGAGAACACGGTTCAAGCTGACCCGCGACGGGGACGCGTTCGTCGCCCGCCTCGCCCCGTCCCAGACGGCGGCGATGCGCGAGGCGCTGATCTACCTGCGTCACCGGGACGACAGTGACCTGACCCTGACGCTGCAGCTCGGTATCGGCCGCGAGACGGTCGACGCGCTCATCGAGCGCCTCTCCGGCGGGCACACGGAGTCACGCGACATCCGCTTCCGCGCGGAGGAACTGCACGCGATGCACAGCGCGCTGACCACCGCCGCGACCATGTTCGTCTCGTGCGAGGGCGCATTCCTGCAGGAGCCTTTCCACATCCGGCTGGGCTTCTACCGGGAGAACTTCGACGCCCTGGCGTACGGCATCGTCGAGGCGGCGTCCGAGGTGTGACGTTCGCTCGGCAGCCCCGCCGATACCTTCGTCGGCCGTCCCCGGACCATCGGCGGACTGCGTGGCGGACGGCACCCGCACCCGCTGCCGGTCGGGTCAGGCCACCGTCCGCAACCCGCCCCCCGCGGCCGCCGGCACCCCGCGCACGATCCGCTGCGCGCACAGCGCCGCCAGCAGTTCGCCCAGCAGGTCGGGGTCGTCGATCTCCAGGCCCAGGAGGGATTCGATGCGTTCGAGGCGCTGGTAGAGGGACTGGCGGCCGATGTGGAGCAGGGCCGCCGTGCGGGTGGGTGAGCAGCCGTGGCGGAGGTGGATCTCCAGGGTGCGGAGGAGGTCGCTGGGGTGGGCGGCCTCCCAGGCCAGCAGGGGCCCCAGGGTGTGCTGGACCAGGCGGGCGAGGCGGTCGCGGTTGGCGTCCACGCCGCCTCGGGTCAGCTCGCGTTCCAGGGTGAGGGCGCGGGAGGAGGTGACGACGGGGCCGCCGGTCGGACCGGGTTCGGCGGACGGCACGGTGAGCGCCAGTTCCAGGGTCGTCCGGGCCGCCCGCAGTGTCTCGCTCCAGCGCAGCCAGCCGCCGCCCGCGAGGACCGCGTGCCCGACCGCCACCGTCACCCCGGCCTCGGCGACCGTCCGGAAGGCCTCCTGCACGGCCCGTACGACATCGCGCCGCACCGCTGCTCGTAGGGCGTCGTCCGGCATCGCCACCAGCGCCAGTACGTCCCCCGGGAACGCCGCCCGCAGCACCGCGACCCCGCCCAGGGAGCGCGCCGCCCGGTCGACCACGCCCAGCTCGCGGGCCCCGTGCGCCGACACCCCGACCAGCCGCGCGCCCGGTCCTGGATGGAACCCGGCGAGCGCCGCGCGTGCCTCCACCTCGGGCTGGTTGAGGGCCTGCCCGTCGGCGAGATCGGCGAGCAGGGCGGCGGTGTGGTCGCCGCCCCAGGGCCGTACGGACGCCGCCCGGCCCGACAGACCGCGCGCCACGATCGCCCGGTTCGCGGCCTCGGTGATGCGGACGAAGGGCACCACCCGGTGCAGGGCGAGCAGCGGCAGCCCGAGCCGCCGGGCCTCGTCGGCGACCTCCTCCGGCATCCGTACCAGCGACCGTCCGACCTCCACCGCGAGCCCCGCCGCACCGCGCGCGGCCAGCTCGCGGACGTAGCGCCGCCGGGTGTCCTCGTCCGCGTCGGTCAGCCCGAAGCCGTTGGTGAGGAGCAGTTCGCCGCCGTCGAGGAAGTTCGCCCCCTCGTACACCTCGCTCGAATGCACCCAGCGGACGGGGCGGTCCAGGGCGCCTTCGCCGGCGAGGAGTTCGGGTTCGCTGCCGCGGACAGGGTCGAGGGCCAGGATCTCGCGGAGGGTGAGTGCGGGCACGAAAACCTCCATCAGGCGCTGACAGTCCGTCCGGGTGCGGGTTGCCGGGAGAGTACTTTCCGCACGTTGCCCTCGTGTTTCGGCCACGGGAGAGTGGAGTCATGGAGCGCATTGATCAGGCACAGGCACGGGCGTGGCTGTCGACGGCCGTCGCGGAGGCCCGCGCCGGGCTGGCGGAGGGCGGTATCCCCATCGGCGCCGCGCTGTACGGCGCGGACGGCACGCTTCTCGGCCGCGGTCACAACCGGCGGGTCCAGGACGGCGACCCGTCCATGCACGCGGAGACCTCGGCGTTCCGCGCCGCGGGACGACAGCGTTCGTACCGCGGTACGACCATGGTGACGACTCTTTCGCCGTGCTGGTACTGCTCCGGTCTGGTGCGCCAGTTCGGCATCTCGCGGGTCGTGGTGGGCGAGGCGGAGACCTTCCACGGCGGCCACGACTGGCTGGCCGAGCACGGCGTGGAGATCGTGCTCCTGGACGACCCCGAGTGCACCGCGCTGATGCGCGACTTCATCAAGGACAACCCGGCTCTGTGGAACGAGGACATTGGTGAGTAGCCCCCCGAGCAGCCCCCGTACCCCCGGTACCCCGCGCATCCCGACCATCGACCTGCGGCTCTGGCTGGACGGCGACTCCGACGCCCGTACCCGCGTCGCCCGCACCGTCGACGAGGCCCTCCAGACCGCCGGTTTCCTCCTCGTCACCGGGCACGGCGTCGACCCGGCCCTGCGCACCCGCATCCGCGAGGCCGCCCGCGCCTTCTTCACCCTCCCCGCGGAGCTCAAGCAGCCGTACGCCGTCCGGGTCGGCGGGCGCGGCTGGCTCGGGCCGGGTGCCGAGGCCAACGGTTATTCGGAGGGTACTCAGACGCCCCCCGACCTCAAGGAGTCGCTGACCTTCGCGACGCACGAGCCCTTCGAGGACCCGGTGACGAACGCGGAGTGGTACGCGCCGAACGTCTGGCCCGCCGAGGCCCCGGGGCTGCGGAAACTCTGCGAGGAGTACCTGGCGGGGATGGGCGGACTGGAGAACCATCTGCTGGCCCTCCTGGGGGAGGCCCTGGGACTGGAGCCGGACTTCTTCACCCGGCACATGGACCACCCCACGTACGGCTTCAACATCAACTGGTACCCGGGGACGGAGGTCGTCGGCGAGCCCGAGCCGGGCCAGTTCCGTATCGGCCCGCACACCGACTTCGGCACCGTCACCGTCCTCGACCGCCAGGCGGGCAGGGGCGGGCTGCAGGTCTACACGGACGAGGGCGGCTGGGAGGACGCCCCCTTCGACCCGGCGGCGTTCACCATCAACATCGGTGATCTGATGGCCCGTTGGACGGGTGACCGGTGGCGCTCGGGGCGGCACCGGGTGCTGCCCCCGCCCGCCGACGTACCGGCCGAGGAGCTGATGTCGCTGGTGTACTTCGGCGAGTGCACGCCGGGGACCGTGGTGGAGTCGGTGCCCGCGCCGGTGGGGCGCGTCGCGTATCCGCCGGTCGACTCCCATGTCTATCTGCGCGAAAAGCTGGATTCGATCACTGTGGGGTAAGCGGGTGAAAGGGTGCGGAAAATTTTCGTAACCAAACGGACATCCCGTGCCCTAGTGCAAACCAACTCCCCCTTTTTACACTTGTGTTGATAGACCTCACAGCAGCACAGAGCAGGACCGGACCGCGCCAGGGGGAGATGCGGTGCACAGAGGGCTGCACGGACGCGGAGCGTTGTTCGACACGGATCCGCCCGGTCTTGCGCTACGGCTCGTCGGCCTGCGCCCGTACCAGCTGCGCTCAAGCCCATACGAACACCCGAAGGAACTGCCCTTCGTGGTGTTCGCGGGCGGGCGGGGGCTCGGCAAGAGTGCCGTACTGCGGGAGCTGCGCGACGCGTATCGCGGGCACACGCCGGTCGCCCTGATCGACGGCGAGGAGCGGCAGTTCGCCGGGCCGCCGGCCGAGCGGCCCGCGGAGTCCTGGTCGCCGGTCGGACAGGCGCTCACCACGGTCGCCGAGCAGCTGGCCGAGCCGGTGACCGGCGCCGGGCGGATCGGTTTTCCGCGCCTGACCTCCGGGCTGCTCGCGGTCGCGGCGGGCGGCTGGAGCGACCGTGACGTGCCGCGCATCCGGCAGGAGGCGGAACGGATCCTGCTGCTGAACGAGACCGGCTCATGGCTCTCGGGGTTCGCGGGCCGCTGGGTGAGCAAGGTCGTCTCCAAGCTCATCGCCTCGCTCAGCGGTACGGGTCCCGTGATCGCGCCGATCATCGAAGCCACCCTTGAGGCGTTCGCCGAGGGGATCGGCCCCGCTCCCCGCCGGCTGCGCAGGGCCGCCACCTGGTACCGCGACTATCCGAACGCGGGCGGCAACCCCAAACTCGGTCTGATCCTGCTCTCCTCGCACTTCCGAGCGGGCGGCGACTCCCGCACCCACGCCGAGCGCTATCTCGTACGGGCCCTGCTGGCCGACCTCGACGACGCGTACGCGGGGGTCATGCAGCGCTCGCACCGGCTGGGCCGGCCGGTCGTACTGATCGACAACGTGCAGGAACGGGCGGGCCTCGGCCTGATGGAACCGGTGCTGCGCGACCGCGCCGACGGCATCGCCGACCACGTCGCCTTCTTCGCCGCCCTGCGCGGTTACACCCATGGAGCGCTGCGCAACGCGGGCCGCCGCACCCTCCCCGAGGTCGCCCGGCACTCCGGCTGGGAGCCGGGCACCTCGCCGTCCTCACGGGCGCTGCTCGTCGCGCTGCCGCCGCTGACCCCGGACGACACCCTGCACCTCGTGGGCGGCGTCTCGCAGGGCCTCGCCATCCCCCCTCAACTCCCGCACGCCACCCACCGGCTGTCCGGCGGCAGCCCGCTCGGCGTCACCCTCCTCGCGGAGTCCGCCCGCCAGAACCTGCCCCAAGGGGCCAAGTCGCTCGGCGAGTTGCTCACCTCAGACGTCGCCGTTCACGAGGACCACGACGGCCGGCCCACCTATCAGGAGCTGCTCGGCCGACTCGTACCCGGTGGCCGGCTCGACGAGCTGACCGTGCTCGCCGCGGCCCACGACCGCGACTCGGCCTGCGTGCTCGCGGAGGTCCAGCTCTCCGACGACTTCGGTGCGTCGGGGGTCCTCGCGCTGGAGGAACGGCTCGCGGAGGAGGGCTGGGCGCCCGCCGCCGGGCAGTTCGTGGGCGATCCGTTCCTGCGGGCGCTGCTCCTGCTGCGGCTGCACCACGACGACCCCGACCACGCACGCTGGCGGTCCGTGCACCGCACCCTCATCGACCACTACGGCGACGGGGACCAGCGGGACAGCGCCCGCTATCGGCTGCACCACGAACTCGCCCTAGGGAAGGCCGACTTCGCGGTGGCGCACCTGCGCGACACCTTCCCGCGCACCGATACGGAGTCCTGGCTGTCCTCTCTCGTCTTCATCGCGTCCGCGCCCTACTACCACGCACACGACCCGGACGGCCGCGACTTCGGCGGCCACGGCGGTCACGACGACCGGGCGGCCGTCGCGCTCGGCCGCACCGACGCCGCCCAGCAGCCACCGGACAGCGTGGACGCCGTACTGCATCTGCGGGTACGACGGCTGCTGCACGCGGTCTGGCAGCTGACCGATCCGCTGGTGCTGCCGGATCCGAAGGTGTCCGACCGGCTCCGTTTCGAGCTGGAGCAGCTGTCGAACCTGCGGCCCGCGGGCAACCCGCTGCTGTGGCGGGCCTCGCGGGAGTGGCCGTCGGACGCCCTCGCCGGCCGCCCCCTGCGCATCCCTGGTGACGACGACGAGAACGGGAACGGGGACCTGTGATGGCGCGCTTGTGGACCTGGCTGCGCGAGGACGTCTGGGAGATTCGTTTCCGCAGATATGTCGCGCTGACCCTCGCGGCGGTGCTCGCGGGCCTCGGCGTCTGGGGCGGTATGACGGCCACCAAGGAGAACCGCTCCTGCGCACCCGGTGTCGTCCAGCCGAAGGGCAGCGACGAGTGCGTGGGCGTCTCGTGGACGACGTACGCCTTCGGACGTCCGCAGTTCGCCGACACCGTACGGGCCATCCACCGCGAGAACGCCCGTCTCGCCCCCGGCAGTTATGTCACCGTCGCGCTCCTCGAACCCTTCACCGCCACCGACGCCGACAACCTGGCCGATGTGCTGCACGAGCTCCAGGGCGCCTATCTGGCCCAGTACCAGGCCAACCACGACACCACCGGCCTGAAGCCGAAGATCCGCCTGGTGCTGGCCAACCCCGGCTCCACCGGCACGTACTGGCAGCACACGGTCGACCAGCTGGCGGGCATGACGCAAGGCCCCGACCGGCTGCGCGCGGTGACCGGGGTCGGTCTGAGCACCGACAACAACAAGAAGGCCGTCAAGGAGCTGACCAGCCGGGGCATCCCGGTGATAGGGAGTTCGATCACCGCCGACGACCTGGCCAACGGGCAGAACGGCAAGGACCCGTTCCCCGGCCTCGCCCGGGTCTCCCCCACCAACACCGACGAGGCACGCGCCCTCGCCTCCTTCGCCAAGGTCTCGGCCGCCAACGCCTTCCTGGTCTACGACCGCACCGGCGACCCGTACACGCGCACGCTCCAGGCGTCCTTCGAGAAGATGCTCAAGGGCTCGCGCTACGAGGCCCAGCCGTTCACGCCGCCCTCCGACCGCAGCAAGGAGGGCAGCACCTCCAACGTCTTCATGCAGATCACCAACATCCTCTGCAACACGCCGACCACCACGAACACCATCCTCTTCGCCGGGCGCCACACCCAACTGCGGCAGTTCATCAACATGCTGGGCCAGCGCGGCTGCCACGACCGCCGGTTCACCGTGCTCACCGGCGACGAAGGCTCCTACCTCGCCGGGGACAAGGACCTCGACCCGGCCGCCCTCAAGGACCCGCTGCTGACCGTCCGGTACACGTCCCTGGCCCACCCGGACGCCTGGCTCCAGGACAGCGCGAAGACGGGCGGCAGCGCGGCCGACGCGAAGGTGTTGCGGTCACTTCTGGGGAGTGCCGGGAAGGAGCCGGTCGGGCCCGTCGGGCCGATCGCCCTCGACGACGGCCAGCTGATCATCGCGTACGACGCCACGCGGCTCGCCGTGCGCGGTATCCGCGGGGCCTCGCCGACCGGGAAGATCCCGGCCCTCGCGGACGTCGGCCTCCAGTGGCCGCAGGTCAAGGGCAAGCAGCAGCGGGTGAACGGGGCGAGCGGGTGGATCTGCCTGAACGTCCACGGCAATCCGTACGACAAGGCGGTGCCGATCGTGCAGCTGACGCCCGAGTCCCGGGCTCGCTTTGTGAAGATCGCATGGCCGGAGGGGAAGCCGCCCTCCGCGGAGTGTCTGCCGCCGGCTTGAGAGGGGGGCGCCGTTGGGGGGACGGTGGTTCGGTACGTGCGGACTGATGGTGGCTGAGCGCGCAGTTCCCCGCGCCCCTACGGGGCGCTCATCAGTCGCTCGAAGCGCTGGCGCCAGCCCGGGTCCTCGTCCCTTGGGGACTCGTGGGTGAAGCGGACCGTCGTGCCTGACGGACGGGTCGGTTCCAGGTGGAAGCGGATGCGGCCCCGCCCCTCAACCGTGTACTCGGCGATCCGCTCGACGTCCCACGCCGTGATACGACCGCTGCCCACCCCGCGCAGCGTGACCGCGCCGCCCAGTCGCGGCTCGAAGACCTCGGCCTCGGCCAGCCACGCCCGTAGGCCCTCGGACGTGGCCACCGCCTTCCAGACGTTCTCCACAGGCTGGGGAAAACGCAGCAGGTAGTGCAGGACGCGGGTGCCGTCCTCCCGGGTCTCGGTGGCGCCCTCTTCGATGCCTCGGGTCACTCCGGTCATGACACCAGCGTGGCCCGAGACAGCGGGATCCGCATCAGACCCCGGCGTACGAGTGCTTGCCGGAGACGAAGATGTTGACTCCGTAGTAGTTGAAGAGGAAGCAGGCGAAGGCGATCAGGGCGATGTAGGCGGCCTTGCGGCCCTTCCAGCCGGCCGTGGCACGGGCGTGGAGGTAGCAGGCGTAGGCGACCCAGGTGATGAACGCCCAGGTCTCCTTGGGGTCCCAGCCCCAGTAGCGGCCCCACGCGTCGCCCGCCCAGATGGCGCCCGCGATGATCGTGAAGGTCCACAGCGGGAAGACGGCGGCGTTCACGCGGTAGGAGAACTTGTCCAAGGAGGCCGAGGAGGGCAGCCGCTCCATGACGGAGGTGGCGAAACGGCCCGGCTGGCCGCCGGTGGCGAGCTTGTTCTCGTACGAGTCCTTGAAGAGGTACATCAGGGTGCCGACCGCGCCCACGTAGAAGACGGCGCCGCAGAGGATCGCGGTCGAGACGTGGATGTACAGCCAGTACGAGTGGAGCGCGGGCACCAGCTGGTCGCTCGCGGTGTACAAAACGGTGACCGCGAGGCCGAGGTCGAGGAGGACCGAGGCGACCAGGGGCAGGCCCAGCCAGCGGATGTTCTTCTTCAGCGCGAGCATCACCAGGTACACGGCGACGGCGACCGTGGAGAAGGTGATGCTGAACTCGTACATGTTGCCCCACGGTGCCCGCTGCACCGACAGGGCACGCGCGAGGACACCGGCCGTCTCGACGGCCCAGGCGAGCGCGGTGAGGGACACCGCGATCCGGCCGTAGAGGTCGCCCTGCTCGTCCCCGCCGTGCGCGCCAGGCCCGTCGGGCACGTCACGGGCGCCCGCCGCCGACCGGGTGACGACCTTCGGCCGCTCCAGGACGGCCGTACCGCCCGCCGACTTCACGGTGACCGCGGGGGTCTTCGCCTTCTCGGTGGCGGTGAGCGCGGCGGCCGTGCGGGCGACCTTGCTGCGGCTGCCGAAGATCCACTCGGCGATGTACGCGAAGAAGGCCAGGGTGTAGACGGCCATCGCGGAGTAGATCAGCGTGTTGCTGATGTTGGCGAGGTGTTCGTTGGTGGCCGTGGCCAGATCGGTCACGGCGCCCAGGTCGGTTGCGGTGGCGAGAGTCACCTCAGGCCCCCTTCAGTGGATTCCCGGGCATTTTCCGGCGGGACGATGCGACCCTCTGTTACCTTGCGATCGCGTGGCAGCGGTGTGTAGCGAGAACCAAGCGCATGCTGATGCCGTCGAAACACTGCAACTGCTTTCCCCGGGCTGGTTTCAACCCGGCTGGTGTTGATCGTGGAAGACCTGACGGGCTGTCGGCCTGCCAGGCAGCGTGAGCCAGGAATCTCCTTCGCTCCGCGAGGGGGAGGTCTCAATTCTCAGCCCCTTCGGCAGGCACGACCTGAGGGTCGTCAATCTTGGTGGGCGCCTGTTCGTGGACGAGGGCGGCCAGGTCCCCCAGTTCTTCGGGGAGCTTCGCGGACTCGCTGCGGCCGAGGCCCGCCATCTCGACGACGGTGACGCCGTCGGCCCCGGTGGTCGCCCGCACCCAGACACGGCGGCGCTGGATGAAGAGCGAACCGGCGAGACCGAAGATCGCGGTGAAGGCACCGACCAGCGCCCAGTCACTGCCGGGCTGCTGGGTGACCTGGAAGTTCGCCCATTCCTCGATGCCCTTGTCGAAGGTGATGGAGCCGGCGCCGTTCGGCAGCTTCATCGTCTCGCCGGGCAGCAGACGCGCCTTGACGATGTTGCCCTTGGCGTCCTTGAACTGCTTCATCTTCGAGGTGTCGAGCTGGTACACGTTCTGCGGGATGCCCGCGTCGACGCCCAGACTGCCGTGGAACCCGGACAGCGCGAGCACGGGGAAGTCGAGCGCGGGGAACTGGGAGAACATGTCGCCCTTGCCCGCACCCGCGAAGGTCGGCACGAAGAAGGCGGAGAAACCGAGCTGTTCGGTCGTCCCCTGCGCGTTCTTGTAGCCGTCCATGACCTTGATCGCGCCCTGCGAGGTGACGTTCGAGTCGAGCGGCAGCATCGGCACGGCGTCGTGGTAGACGACGTTGCCCTTGCCGTCCCGGACGGTGACGACGGGCGCGTAGCCGTGGGCGGTGAGGTAGACCTTCGAGTCGCCGATCTTCAGCGGCTCGTTGACCTTGACGGTGGTCTTCTTCTTCTTGCCGTACGCACCGACGCTGTACGTGATGTCCGCCTGATACGTGCGGGGGGTGCCCTTGTTGGGGCCGGTGCGCTCGTAGGTGCCGGTGAACTTCTTGAGGTTGAAGCTGAACGGCGTGAGGTCGTCGGTGCTGAAGAGGTTGCCGGACTTGAAGTCGTCGTACTGCGAGATCGTGTTGGAGAAGCCGTCGCCCTCGACGATCAGCTTGTTGCCCTCGGACTTGAAGAGCTGGCCCCAGGCGAAGGCCACCAGCATCACGATCAGCGCGATGTGGAAGAGCAGGTTGCCGGTCTCGCGGAGGTAGCCCTTCTCGGCGGCGACGGCGTCCTTCTCGATGTGCGCCCTGAAGCGTCGCCGCTTGAGGATCTCGAGGGCGGCCTCGCGGACCTGCTCGGGCTCGGCCGCGGTGCGCCAGGTCGCGTACGCGGGCAGCCGGTTCAGCCGCTTGGGGGCGCCCGGCGGACGGCCGCGCAGCTGCCCGACGAACTGCCAGGTGCGCGGGATGATGCAGCCGATGAGCGAGACGAACAGCAGGATGTAGATCGCGGAGAACCACACCGAGCTGTAGACGTGGAACAGGCCGAGCTTGTCGTAGACCGGCCCGAGGATGCTGTGCGCGTCCTTGAAGGCCGCCACCTTCTGGGCGTCGGTCCCGGACTGCGGGATCAGCGAGCCAGGGATCGCCCCGAGCGACAGCAGGAAGAGCAGGATCAGGGCGACCCGCATCGACGTCAGCTGCCGCCAGAACCAGCGGGCCCAGCCGACGACCTCACGGCCGGTCCAGGTCAGCCATCCCAGGGCGCCGGGGGCGCGGGACCCGCCGAAGGAGCCGGGCACGGCCGTGTCGACCGGCGCGGTGGAGAGCTGGGATCCGGCTTCGCCGAGTTCGCCGTCGGCGCTCACCCCGATGTGCCGCTTGGCGGCCGCCGGGTCCTTCGTCCTGCCCGTGCCGGTGTCGGTGTCGGTCGTGCTCATCGATCAGATCCCTACCGTGAAGCCGTTGGACCAGGTCTGCATCTGCTGCACGATGCTGTCCCAGGCACCGGTGAGCAGGAGCAGGCCGGTCGCGATCATCATGCCGCCGCCGATCCGCATCACCCACACGTAGTGCCGCTTGACCCAGGCGAAGGCACCGAGCGCCTTGCGGAAGGCGACGGCCGCGAGGACGAAGGGCACTCCCAGGCCGACGCAGTACGCGACGGTCAGTATGGCGCCGCGGCCCGCGCTCGCCTGGTTCATGGAAAGAAAATTGATGGAGGAGAGGGTCGGTCCCAGGCAGGGCGTCCAGCCGATGCCGAAGAGCGCGCCGAGTATCGGAGCACCCAGCAGGCCGGTCACCGGCCGCTTGTGGAAGCGGAACTCACGCTGCGTGAGCCAGGGCATCATCCCCATGAAGAACACGCCCATCGCGATCATCAGCACGCCGAGGATCTTGCTGATCGTGCCCTGGTACTCCTGGAGGGTCGACCCGAAGTAGCCGAACAGCGCCCCGCCGGAGACGAACACGGCGGTGAAACCCACCACGAACAGGCTGGCGCCCGCGACCATCCGCCCCCGTCTGGCCTCCGCCAGATCCGTGCCGGTGACACCGGTCACGTACGACAGATAGCCGGGGACGAGCGGCAGCACGCACGGTGAGAAGAAGGAGACGAGGCCGCCGAGGACGGCGATCGGCAGGGCGAGCACCAAGGCACCGCTGACGACGGTGTCGGACGACGCGGCGAGGTTCATGGACGCGGCGAGAAGGGACACGTCAGGTCACTTCTCCGCGAGTACGGGGTCGAGCATCTCGCGGAGCTTGTCCTCGCTGAGGGCCTGCAGCGTACGGGCCGCGATCTTCCCGTCCCGGTCGATGACGATCGTGGAGGGGATCGTCTGCAGGTTCAGCGTGCCCTTCTTGAAGCGGAGCAGCAGCTTGCTCGTCGGGTCGTAGAGGCTGGGGTAGGTGACGCCCTGCTGCTTCTCGAACGCCTGGGCCAGACTGATGTTGGCGTCACGGGTGTTGATGCCGACGAACTGCACGCCCTTCGCCGCGGTGTCCTTGGCGACCTTGACGAAGTTCGGCGCCTCGGCGCGGCACGGCGGGCACCAGGATCCCCACACGTTCACGACGACGATCTTGCCCTTGTAGTCCTTGACGTCGAGCTGCTTGCCGTCCACGGTCGGGCCGGAGAGGTCGGGGGCCTCGACCCGGGAGCCCTTGGCGACGGTCGAGATGCCGTCCTTGCCCGCCACGAAGTTGCTGCCGCCCGAGCCCCCGGACGTCCCGCCCGAACCGCACGCGGACAGGACAAGCGCGGCGACGGCGGCCCCGGTGGTGAGCAGGGCGGCGCGGCTACGGGTGCGGTTCGAGCGCTGTTGGGCGCGGCAGGCGGCACTCATGTGAAAAGTTTCGCATGCCCGTTTCGAGGATCTTCCGCACCCCCCTTGCGGGCGGAAAACACCATTTCAGGCGGCGCTCCCGGACCCCTTGGAAGTGCCCGTCCCAGAGCCCGTACCGGTGCCGGTGCCCGAACCCGTACCGGCCCCCGTACCGGCCCCCTTGCCGGTGTCGCCGAGGAACGCCTTCCAGCCACCCGCCGGTCGCTGTCCCACGTCCAGCGTCCGCAGCTTGGCGAGTATCTCGGGCTTCTGTACGTCCATCCAGTCCACGTACTGCCGGAAGGAGACGAGGCGGACGTCCTGGCCCTTCTCCTTCTCCCGGGCTATGTGCTTGAAGGCGTACTCGACGGCGTCCATGTAGATGCCGCCGTTCCAGTGCTCGAAGTGGTTGCCGATGAAGAAGGGCGCCCGGTTGCTCTCGTAGGCCCGCCGGAATCCGGCGACGTACGCCTCGCCCGACTGCTCACGCCACGCCGGGTAGTTGTGCGCGGGCGCCTTCGTCGAGTTGATCGACTGGTTGGCCAGCATGTTGTAGTCCATGGACAGCACCTCGAAGCTGCGCCCCGGGAAGGGGATCGCCTGGAGGGGGAGGTCCCACAGGCCGTGCCGCTTGTCCGGCCAGACCTGGCGGCCGCCGGGCGAGGAGGCGTCGTAGCGCCAGCCGAGCTCCTTGGCGGTGGGCAGCAGGTTGTCGCGGCCGAGCAGACAGGGGGTGCGCGCGCCGACGAGTTCCTTCTCGTAGTCGAAGGGCAGCGCGGGCAGATCGGTCCAGCCCGTGTTGGTCCGCCACTCCTTGACGAAGGACTTGGCCTGGTCGATCTCGCTGCGCCACTGCGCCGGCGTCCAGTTGGCGACGGTGCCGTGGCCGGAGCAGAAGTGGCCGTTGAAGTGCGTGCCTATCTCATGGCCGTCGAGCCAGGCCTGCCGGACGAGCCCGAGCGTCGACTTGACGTGGTCGTCGGCGAGATAGCCGATGTCGGAGGCGCCCCGGGGGTTGTTGGGCGGCAGGTACTTGCGCTTCTTCGACTCGGGCAGGAGGTACAGCCCGGAGAGGAAGAAGGTCATGTGCGCCTCGTGTTCACGGGCGAGCCGCAGGAAGCGGGAGAAGAGACCGGTCCCGACCTCGCCCGCGCCGTCCCAGGAGAAGACCACGAACTGCGGAGGGGTTTGACCCGGTTCCAGGGGGACCGGCTTCGCGGGCTGGTTGGGCTGCTTGCCCGTGAAGGAGGTGGAGCCGTCGCCTATCGGGCGGGCGGGGTGCGAGGAGGCGCTGGGCTTGCCGGACGGACCGGGCTTGCCCGACCGGGAACCGCCGCCCCCGCTCGGACCGTCGTGTTGTGCGGTGCCGCACGCCGCGAGTCCCATCGCCGCCGCGGCACCCGCCCCGAGGCCGATCATTCCCCGTCGGCTGATGTCCCGCATTCGGTCCCCATCTCATCGTGCCCTCTCAGCTGGCCCCCAGCTGACACACAATAAGAGGGCACGACAAGCGGATAAGTTCCTCAGAACGCGCAACATTGATCGTATTTTACGAAGAACAAATCGGGTAACGCAGCATCCGAAAACTTCGCGGCGATATGTACGGAAATGAGCGCATGTACGGGAATGAGCGCTCTACGCCCCGAACGCCTTGCTCTTCCCCTTCACCGGCTTGGCGCCCGCGAGGAGATGGGCGGGCACGAGGTCCCGGGCGGGCTCGCTGTACCCCACGGACACGATCTTGTCGCCGCGGTAGGTGAAGGTCGTCAGGGACGCCAGCGTGCACTGCCGCTTGCGCGGGTCGTGCCACAGCCGCCGCTTCTCCACGAAGGACCGCACGATCCAGATCGGCAACTGGTGGCTGACCACCACCGCTTCATGCCCACGGGCCGCGTCCTTGGCGGCGTCCAGCGCCCCCACCATCCGTACGACCTGATCGACGTACGGCTCGCCCCAGGACGGCTTGAACGGGTTGACGAGGTGCTTCCAGTTCTCGGGCCGCCGCAGCGCCCCGTCCCCCACCCCGAAGGTCTTCCCCTGGAACACGTTGTCGGCCTCGATCAGCCGCCCGTCGGTGTCGAGGTCGAGACCGTGCGCCTTCGCGATGGGCGTCGCGGTCTCCTGCGCCCGCTCCAGCGGGGAGGCGACGACATTCGTGACGTCCCGCTCCGCCAGGTGCTCGGCGACCCGCTCGGCCATCTGCCGCCCGAGCTCGGACAGGTGATAGCCGGGCAGCCGCCCGTACAGCACCCCGTCCGGGTTGGCGACCTCGCCGTGCCGCATGAGATGCACGACGGTGATGTCCTGATCGCGCCCCTGTGTCTGATCCCGCATCTGATCCTGCGCCTCCCGCGCCTGATCCCGCGTCTGATCCTGGCTCATGCCGTGGCCTCCGCCGCTGCCCTGGCCGCCGCCGGAAGGGCGTCGGCGATCCGCTGAATGGCCCGCTCGTCGTGGGCCGTGGACACGAACCACGACTCGAAGGACGACGGCGGCAGATAGACGCCCTGCGCCAGCATGGCGTGGAAGAACGCGGTGAACCGGAAGGACTCCTGCGCCTTCGCGCCCTCGTAGTCGCGCACCTCACGCCCGGTGAAGAAGACCGAGAACATGTTGGAGGCGTTCTGCAGCCGGTGCGCCACGCCCTCCTTGCTCAGCGCCTCCGTGACCAGCCCGCGGATCTCCTCGGAGACTGCGTCGACCTTGTCGTACGCGGCGTCGTCGAGCAGCCGCAGCTGGGCGAGCCCGGCGGCGGTCGCGACGGGGTTCCCGGAGAGCGTGCCGGCCTGGTAGACGGGCCCGGCGGGAGCCAGGTGCTCCATGACGTCCTTGCGGCCACCGAAGGCGGCGGCGGGGAACCCTCCGCCCATGACCTTCCCGAAGGTCATGAGATCCGGACGTACCCCGTCGATCCCGTACCAACCGGCCTTGCTGGTCCGGAATCCGGTCATGACCTCGTCGGAGATGAACAGGGCGCCGTTGCGCGCGCAGGCGTCCTTGAGTCCCTGGTTGAACCCGGGCCGGGGCGGCACGACGCCCATGTTGCCCGGCGAGGCCTCGGTGATCACACAGGCGATCTCACCGGGGTGCGCGTGGAACGCCTCGTTCACGGCTTCGAGGTCGTTGTAGGGCAGGACGATCGTGTCGGCGGCCTGGGCGCCGGTGACACCGGGGGTGTCGGGCAGCGCGAAGGTCGCCACCCCGCTCCCCGCCGACGCCAGCAGCGAGTCGACATGCCCGTGATAGCACCCGGCGAACTTGATCACCTTCGACCGCCGGGTGAACCCGCGGGCGAGCCGGATGGCGGACATGGTCGCCTCGGTCCCACTGGACACGAGCCGGACCTGCTCGACGGGCTCGACGCGGGCGACGATCTCCTCGGCGAGCGCGACCTCGCCCTCACCGGGGGTGCCGAAGGAGGTACCGCGCGCGACGGCCTCCTGGACGGCGCCGATGACGTCGGGATGCGCGTGCCCGAGGATCATCGGCCCCCATGAACACACGAGGTCGACGTATTCCCTCCCGTCGGCATCGGTCAGGTATGGACCGTTTCCGGACACCATGAAGCGGGGCGTACCGCCCACGGCGCGGAACGCGCGCACCGGAGAGTTCACGCCGCCGGGCGTGACGAGGGCCGCACGGTCGAAGAGGGCCTGCGAGACCGGTGCCTCATAGGGATACGGCGCGTGCGCGGTCTCCCCTGTCTGGGGTGACGTACCGCCGGAGATGTTGTTCGCCTCTGCCATAGCGTTCAGCGTACGGCCCGGCGTCCGCCAGTCCGGCCCTACCCCGGGGCGCCGGAACAGGTCCGTACCGGGTCAGGCCCGCACCGTACGGCGTTGCCGCGGAGCAACCCGGACCAAGTTCGCCCGCACGGTCGGCTCTGCTCCCGCGAATGTGACCGTAGCTCGCTCCGTGACCCGGCAGCCACGCCGGACACCTCCGCGATAGGCGGCCTTGGTGACAGTGATCCGGTCCACGACCAGTGTGATCAGTCTGCGCCGGTCTTCCAAGGAGGCACCGTGCCACCACAAGCCCGGCTCCGAGGAGTCCATACCGCCACCCGGCGAGAGCCAGTCGGAGAACTGCTCGGATCGCGGTTCGGCCCCGTCCGCGCCCGAGCCGGCGATACACGAATCCAGTCTGCCCAGACGTTCATCGAGCGCCCTCTTGTCGGCGAGGAACCTCCGGCGCCCGACGCTCCCGCTGTAGATCCCACCGTTCAGGTCGTCATAGAGGCGCTCCAACTCATCGGTCACAAGCACGCGTTCGGACAGTAGGACACCCCGCTCGCCACGTCGCGCCGCGTCGGCCGCGCGGTCGGCGCCCTGGGCGAAACGACGAGCGGCCTCCCGCAGCACACCCTGCGCGTCAGAGGCATCGGCACTGGCCGTGAACACGTCGAGGATGCGACGCACCACGTGGGCGTCGAGTGCCTCCCGCTGAATGGTGCATCCTCCCGCATGTTGCCCCGCTTCCACCGTCCCCGGCGGCCGTGAGCACTTGTACCAGTCGCCCGAGCGGGTCATCGGCCTGCCGCATTCGCAGAACAGGAGCCCGAGGCCACTGAGCAGGGCCTGGACGCGCGACTCCCCCTTCACACGCCCGCGCTCGGAGAGCCACTCCTGCAGTTCGTACCACTGGGCGGGAGGGATGATCGGCTCGCAGATCGTGACCGGCTCATGGCTCTCGGGGTCCCTGACAATCCGGTAGCCGCTCTGTGTGCGGGTCGGGGCGCCGTCCTTCCCCACCCGGTACAGCGGTTCCGCCGCGAAACCGGCGATGCGCGGATCCGACAGGACACGCTTGACCGTCGCGGACCGCCAGGGACCGCCGCCCCGGGCCGGAACCTCCCGTTGGTTGAGCCAAGCCAGTACCGAATTGATGGAACCCGGCCGCGCGCTCTTCTTTCCCTCATGAGGTCGGCTCTTGTGGCGCAGGACCTGTTCCACCATGCCCCGGACCACGCTCGCTTCGTCCGTACGCGCACTGTCGGGTGCGCTGGGCCGCAGCGTGCGGACGGCTACCGTGACGGCCCTGCCCTCGATATGGCGGACCTCGGTGCGCGCCACGCTCACCAGGCCATACGGTGGCGCGCCCCCCGCCCACCCTCCGAACTCCTTGGCTACGCGCTTGCTCCGAGAGATGGCATCGCCCCGGTTCCTGCTGTCCTGATGCGCACTGTCCAGTCGGGAGAGCAGTCGGCCCAGGTCGGCCGCGCTGTCTGGCGAGAACACACCCTCGGTGCATGAGGTGATGGTGACACCCAGGCCGAAGAGTTCGGTGACGATCGGGCCCGTCTCCGTCGAACTCCGTCGCGAGAGGCGGCTGACGTCGAAGACAACGATCTCCTGGATCCTGCCGGTCCTGCAGTCATGCAGGAGGCGGGCGAAGTCCGGACGCTCAGCACCAGACGCGTACCCGGACACCCCGATGTCGCGGTAGTGGCCCAGGAACACGCAGCCGCGCTCCACCGCTCTGGCCTTGGTAGCCTCGTCCTGGGCTTGCGGGCTGGCCTCGGATTTGTCCGTATACCCTGCTGCCACGCGGCGTTTCCGCGCCGCTCCCCCCTCTTCGCTGGTCATGGCGGGAACGTACTACCTAAAATCCATGAAGGCGCCGTTCTCGGGGATAGTTCACCCCGCAGGGTTGGGGCTGGCCCTCGGCGACGGACAAGTGTTTCGGCGTACGTTTCGGCGTGCGGCCGTGGGGGAGGTCACTGTCACGATGATCGGGTTGCGTGGCGGGGGTCGCGCGCCTTAGAAAAGCAGTCGGGTGGAGATATGCATCGCGGTGGCGGACTGGGCGAGGGGACCGATGACCTCGGTCCTCGGCGTGCCCGGCGGGGAAGGCACCGGCGCGAGGCGGAGGAAGCGGCCGAGGCGCGGCGGACACAAGGGTCGCCGGGCTCTCCCGGATCTCCCGGATCTCCCGGATCACCCGGATCACCCGGATCACAGGGGTCGCAAGGATCACAGAACGATCCTGAGCGGATCGACCCGTCGGGCCGTATGGACGGTATGGACTACACGGACCGCGGGGCAGACCGGCTCAGGGCAGGAAGCGGGAATGGTGGCCGGGTGGGGGTGACCTACAAATACTTCGGCGCGCCGGACGGTGCGACGGCGGCCCGCGTGCCGATCTCGATGCGCCCCGAGGAACTCGGCGGCGACGAGCTCGGCATGAACGGCATGTTCACCAAGATCAAGCCGGAGACCATGGCCGCGATGGTCCTCACCGGCATCGAGGGCGTCCCTCTCCACAAGGTCCCGCCCCTGGAACTGGTCGTCCTCCACCCCGACTACGCCGTCGTGAAGCTCCCCATGACCGTCGTCGACCCCCTCCGGGGCATCGGCGAGGAGGCGGTAGGAGCGGCGGCCTTCATCTGGTCGACCGTCCCGGACCGCGGAGGCCCGCGGGACGCCTTCAACGTGTACCAGCTCCTCCACGAATGGCAGGATTTCAGCCACCGTCTGCACGAGGCGGGGCACCAGCCGTACTGCCTGGTGTGGCCCTGATCTCCGGTTCTCCGTGACACGGGCGGGGCTCGCGGTCCCGCCCGGGGGCGGCCCGACAACAGGCGCGCCACTCGGGACCGGTGAATACTGAATTTCATGCGCATCGATTTCGACCCGGAGGCCATGGGCGGCGCCGCCTTCTACCGGTTCCTCACCTCGGTCGTCATCCCGCGTCCGATCGCATGGATCTCCACCGTCACACCGGACGGCTCCACCGAAAACCTCGCCCCGCACTCCTTCTTCAGCATCGCCAGTACGGACCCGCCGGTCGTGCAGTTCACCTCGATCGGCCGCAAGGATTCCCTGCGCAATGTCGAGGACACCGGGGAGTTCGTCGTCAACTTCTCCACCGAACCGTTGCTGCAGTTGATCAACGCCACGGCCACCGACTTCCCCCGGTCGGTCAGTGAATTCGACTACGCGGGAATCGAGCGCGAACCGAGCCTGCATGTCCGACCACCCAGAGTGGCGGCCTCCCCCGTCGTTCTGGAGTGCCGTTCGCACACCACCCTGCGTATGGGAAACGCCACCCTCGTCTTCGGACGGGTCCTCCACGCGGCGGTGCACGAGGACCGCATCGTCGACGGCCGCCCCGGCTCCGAACGTCTGCTCCCGCTCACCAAGCTCGGCGGGGACGAGTGGGGCACGCTGGGAAAGGTCCTGCACCTGAACCGCATCCCCTACGAGGAACCGCGGCCTTAGGCCGGGTCCGGGTCCGGGTCCGGGTCCGGGTCCGGGTCCGGGTCCGGGTCCGGGTCCGGGTCCGGGGACACGGTCACCGTCACAGCCACCCGTTGCGCTTGAACCCCCGGTGGATGACGAAGCACGCCACGGCGATCACCGTAAGGGCCAGGGGGTAGCCGAAGCGCCAGTGGAGTTCGGGCATGTGGTCGAAGTTCATGCCGTAGACGCCGCACACCATGGTCGGTACGGCGACGATCGCGGCCCAGGCGGTGATCTTGCGCATGTCCTCGTTCTGGGCGACGGAGACCTGGGCGAGGTGGGCCTGGAGGATGGAGTCGAGGAGGGCGTCGAAGGCCGTGATCTGTTCGGTGACCCGCGACAGATGGTCGGCGACGTCGCGGAAGTACGCCTGGATCTCCGGGGCGATGAGGCGCATCGGCTCGCCCGCCAGGAGGTTGAGGGGACGGCCGAGGGGGACCACCGCGCGTTTGAGTTCGAGGAGCTCACGCTTGAGCTGGTACATGCGGCCGGCGTCGGCGCCCTTGGCTCCCCGGGGTGAGAAGACGGACGTCTCCACCTGGTCGATGTCGTCCTGGACGGCGTCCGTGACGGTCAGGTAGTCGTCCACGACGTGGTCGGCGATGGCGTGCAGCACCACGGCCGGGCCCTTGGCCAACTGCTCCGGCTCGGCTTCCAGGTCCTCGCGCAGGGGGCCGAGAGAGCCGTGCCGTCCGTGCCGTACGGTCACCACGAAGTCGGGGCCGGCGAAGACCATGATCTCGCCGGTGTTCACGACCTCGCTGGTGGCGGTCAGTTCGGCGTGTTCGACGTAGGAGACCGTCTTGAACACGGCGAACAGGACGTCGCCGTACTGCTCGACCTTGGGGCGCTGGTGGGCGTGGACCGCGTCCTCGACGGCGAGCGGGTGCAGGCCGAACAGTTCGGCGGCCCGGGCGAACTCCGTCTCGGTCGGCTCGTGCAGCCCCAGCCAGACAAAGCCCTGGCCGCCGCGTTTGCGGACGCGGGCGACAGCCTCCTCGACGCTGGGCGCGGCCTCCTGACGGACGCCGTCACGGTAGATGACGCAGTTGACGACGGCCGAGCCGAGCGGGGAACGGGCCGGGTGACTCAGGTCCACCCGGCGTCCACCGCGTGCCAGACGGGCGACTTTGCGCAGGTTGCCGACCATCGACATGCGGTACTCCTTCCCCGGATTTCCCGGAACGGACGGCCAGTGTGCCAGTAGGGGGTAAGCCCGACGTCAGAGCCCGGTTCCAGCCTGCGCCCGGCGCCCGCCGCTCTGGCGGTGTCAGGGAAGGGAAGTGTCATGAATCACGGGTCGTACTCGCCTGGGAACCGCCCGGTGGTGAATGAGCGACAACCCCAGGCCCGCGCTGTACGGAGTGCGGTACGCGCCCCGGCTCATCGGCCGCCCCTCCTGCGCGCCACCCCGCCTCGTCACCGTCGTCGGCCGGCACTGCGAGGCCGGCGACGTCCTCGCGGACGAGGTGGCGCTCCCCGGCGACGTACGCCCCGGCGACCTCCTCGCCGTCCCGGCGGCCGGCGCGTACCACCTGTCCATGGCGTCCGGTTACAACCTCGTGGGCCGCCCACCGGTGGTCGCCGTCTCCCACGGCATCGCGCGCGTGCTCGTACGCCGTGAATCGCTGGACGACATGAGCCGCCGGGACGTCGGCCTGTAGGGCCCCTCTTCGGGATCCCCCTCTTCGGGATCCGGCCCTGGCGCGGCGGCCGGTTCAGAGGCTCAGCCGGTACGGCACCACGCAGACGACCACGTCCGTACGGGCCCGCAGCGCGGCGGCGAGGAGCAGGCCGCGCTGGTTCTGGAGGATCTGGTAGCGACGGTGGAGGGGCTCCACCTCGGGGATGAGGACGGCGATCTGCCGTCCCTCCTCCGCCGCCCTCCCGACGTAGTCGACGATCGGTTCCACGAGCGAGCGCTGCGGGCTGTCGACGACGTCCAGGCGTACGCCCGGGTTCCAGCGGTCCCAACTCTCCCTGAGTGCACTGACCTTGGCCGGGTCGGCGTGTACGGCGACCGCGACCACCTCCTGCCCGAGGGCGCGGGCGGCCGACAGCGCGTGCTGGGTGAGCCTGCTGACCTCGCCGACCGGCACGATGACGAGGGAGTCGCCGAGGCGCACCGGCGGCGGGACCTCACCCAGCCCGAGTTCCCGGCCGACCACCGTGTAGTAGCGCTGGACGCGGGCGAAGAGCAGCATCAGCAACGGAATCGCGACGACCACCACCCAGGCCCCCTCCAGGAACTTGGTGGCCAGCAGGACGACTCCCGCCACGGCGGTCAGTACCGCGCCGACCCCGTTGAGGGCCGCGCGCCGCAGCCAGCCGTGCGGACGCCGCCCCGCCCAGTGCCGTACGAGCCCGATCTGACTGATGGTGAAGCCGGTGAACACGCCGATCGCGAAGAGCGGGATCATGCGGTGGGTGTCGGCGTTCACGGCGATCAGGAGAACCGCCGCGAGCAGGGCGAGGGTCATCACGCCCCAGCGGTACACAGGCCGTTCCGCGCGCAGCCCGAAGAGGTGCGGCAGTCGGTGGTCCTTGGCCAGCAGGCTCATCAGGACGGGCAGACCGCCGAAGCTGGTGTTCGCGGCAAAGGCGAGGGCCAGGGTGACGATGAGGTTGGTGGCGTAGTAGGGCCATCCCGTCCCGTACGCGCCCGCCGTCAGCTGCGAGAGTACGGTCACGCCGCCGCGCGGGGCGACATGGTCGCGGCGGATCAGCAGGGCCATGCCGATGAGCATCAGGCCGAGCAGCGCGCCGAGCATCAGCTCGGTGCGCTGGGCGCGTTTGACGCGGGGTTCACGAAAGGAGGGCACGCCGTTGGCGATGGCCTCGACTCCGGTGAGCGCGGAGCAGCCGGAGGAGAACGCCTTGAGCAGCAGGAAGACGCTCAACGCCTCGGTGGCGTGGACGGACTGGAAGGTGCCGACGACCGCCACGGGATGGCCTCGCACCAGGCCGAGTACGACGATGCCGAGGATGCTCACGATGAACAACGCCGTGGGCAGCATCAGCACCCGTGCGCTCTCGGCCACACCGCGCAGGTTGACGGCCGTGAGCAGGGCGAGCCCGATCAGGCAGACCGCGAGCAGGTGCGAACCGAGCACCGGGAACGCGGAGGCGAGGCTGGCCGCGCCCGCCGCCAGACTGACCGTCACGGTCAGCACGTAGTCGACGACGAGGCTGGCCGCCGCGAGCAGGCTGACGGTCGGTCCGAGATCCTTCTTCCCCACCGCGTACGCGCCTCCGCCGTCCGGATGCACGGCGATGACCTGTCCGTACGACACGACGAGCACCGCCAGCAGTCCGGCGATGACGAGCGTCACCGGGAGCGTGGCGGACAGCGCGCTCGTCCCGGCGGCGATCAGTACGAGCACGATCGCCTCGGGGCCGTACGCCACCGAGCTCAGCGCGTCCAGGGAGAGCGCGGCGAGCCCCTCGATGCTGGTCAGGTGGTACTTGTCGCCCTCCCCGTGCCGCAGCGGAACTCTTGGCCGCAGTTCGCGGCGGGCCAGGCCGTACGCCATGGGGGACCTCGCGGGGGTGGGGGGGTTCTGAGGTCAGTGTGACCGGCGTGGTGCGGTGTGGAGGGGCAAGGACGCGCCCGGACCGCGGCGGACCGAAGGTGCGGGGCGCGCAGTCGTGTCGCCGCCGATCGGGTAGTACCCGAGATGCGGTGCGGGCCGGGTGAGGGCCGCTTGTCCCTGACGAAACGGCAGGTCAGTGCAGTCTGACGAGTCATCTGTTGGCCGAATGGGCCTGGGTGGGCGTGGCCTCGGGGTGCGCCAGGTGAGCGGCTCGAGTGGTGCGCGGAGCCCGGCGGACTGACGGTGGATCACGTCAGGGTCGGGTTCTCACGAGCTGACAAGGTGTCAGCTGCCTGGCTGCGACGGAAGGACTCCGAAGATGCGATCTGCCCGCATGCTCCTCGCCACCGCGACGGCCACGGCCGCCCTCGCGATCGGCGCACCAGGCGCCCTCGCCGCCACGGCGGGTGACGGGAGCCACGACGACTCTTCCTACAGCAGGGAACACGACAAGGAGAGCAAGCACGACAAGCCGAACGGCGGGGTGCACACGGGTGGCGGAGCCCTGACCACCGTGCGCGGCGAGGACTCGAGCGGCAACGACTCGGGCTCCGACCATGGCAAGAGCGACTCGTCGGACTCCGGACAGAACAAGAAGGGCGACTCGTCGGACTCCGGACAGGGCAAGAAGGGCGGCGGCTCCGACCACGGCAAGGGCAACTCCGACTCCGACTCCGACTCCGGCTACGGCTCCGACTCCGACTCCGGCTCCAAGCACGGGCACGGCAGGCCCCGCGGCGGCATGCACACCGGTGGCGGCGCCCTCAGTCTCGTGCGCGGCGAGGACTCGAGCGGCAACGACTCGGGCTCCGACCGTGGCAAGGGCGACTCGTCGGACTCCGGACAGGGCAAGAAGGGCGGCGGCTCCGACCACGGCAAGGGCAACTCCGACTCCGACTCCGACTCCGACTCCGGCTACGGCTCCGACTCCGACTCCGACTCCGGCTCCAAGCACGGGCACGGCAGGCCCCGCGGCGGCGTGCACACCGGTGGCGGCGCCCTCAGCGCCGTACGCAGCGACGACTGGAACAAGGACGACGAGAAGTTCGACCCGGAGACCTACAAGGACAAGAACAAGGACGACTCGGGTTCCGACCGCGGCAGGGACGACTCGGACTCGGAGCGCGACAAGCCCCGCGGCGGTCTGCACACGGGTGGCGGTGCGCTCGCCACGCCGGGGACGAAGGCCGGTGGGCTGGCGGTCCTGGGCCTCGCCGGTGCGGGTGCCTACTTCCTGATGCGCCGCAAGCGTGCGGCGGACGGCCTGTCCTGATCCATGCCTGACGACATAGCAGCCCGGGCCGCCTCCTGCGCACAGTGTGGCGGCCCGGCTGGTTGCCCCCGTGCCGCGCCGGCTCCGCCGCCGTAGTCCAGCGAGTTGTCCCGTACGTGTTCCAGTGAGGTGGTGCCCGATGGCATCCCGGTTGTCCTCCCCTGTCGAGCCCCAGTCCGTGACGCCGCTCCAGGGCGCCCGGCCCGGCATGCCGTTGTACGTGTGGTGCGCCGGAATCATGCTGCTGGCGCTGAGCCTGTTCGGCGGCCATGGCAAGCCCTCCGGCGCCTCCGACTTCTCGGCCAAGCCCCATGCCGAGGCGGGGCTCTCACCGTCGTCCTCGGCCGGCCCGCCGACGGGCAAGCATCTGCCGCGGTCCGAGCCGACGCGGCTGCTCATCCCGAAGATCGGCGTGGACGCCCCGTTCACCGAACTGGCCGTCGACGCCACGGGCAAGCTCCAGCCGCCGCCCGCCAACGACACGAACATGGTCGGCTGGTACGCCAAGGGCGTGTCCCCCGGTGAGCCGGGGGCCGCGATCATCGCCGGTCACGTCGACACGACCACCTCCGCCGCCGTCTTCGCCGACCTCAGGGAGTTGGAGCCGGGCGACCGGTTCACCGTGAACAGGGCCGACGGGCGCAAGGCCACCTTCGTGGTCGACAGCGCCGACACCTTCGCGAAGGACGACTTCCCCGACAAGCGCGTGTACGCCGACACCCGCGACGCCGAGGTCCGGCTGATCACCTGCGCCGGCGACTACGACCACTCCGCGAGGGACTACACCGAGAACCTGGTGGTCTTCGCCCACCTCGTCTGAACACCGTGCTCGCGCAGGGGACCGATCTGCCAGCCGTGTGCCTCGCACGTGTCGAGGACGCCGGGCAGGGCGGCGAGGGTGACGCGCCAGGAGTCGGGGGCCGAGGTGCAGTCGGAGTCGTGGAGCAGGATGGTGCCGCCGCCAGAGGCATGCAGGGCCAGGCCCGCCTCGCGCCGCGCCCGGCCGCGCGGGCCGTGGAGGAGTTCGGTCAGGGTCGGCGCCAACTGGTCGGGCTCGCGGATCCAGGGGGCGAGGCCCGCCTCGTCGAGCGCGGCGGCGTTGGTCCGGCCGTGCCCGGGTATGCAGCGGTAGCTGACGACCGGGAGTCCGCCGGCGAGCGCCTCCAGCGACGTGAGCCCGCCCGCGTTCTGGACGAGCACGTGGCACGCGTGCATCAGGCCGGGCATGTCGTCCACCCAGCCGTGGACATGGGCGACGCCGTCCGCGCGCAGCCGTTCGGCGAGCGCGTGGCGCACGAGCAGGGCGCGGCGGGCGTCACCGCTTCAGCCTTCCCCAGGACACACCGCTCGTCCTGCTGGTCGCGGGTTCGTGGGGAGTCGGGCCCGTCCGGGAGGCCGCCGGCATCGACGCCTCGACACCGGGGTCGCGCTGCCGGTCGTGGGCGACGAAGTCGCGGGCGAAGCGCCGAGGCGTAGCCTGAAGAAGAAAACGGGGGAAAGGGGCGGGCCATGACCAGTCGTTTGCTGATGCCGTGCCGACGTGCGGGAGGCGACCCGGTCGCCCCGGGGACCGAACCCGTACGCGGGTCCACGCATCCCACCCCGATCCTCGACTGGACCCACCCGAACGTCACCACCCTCGTTGAGCGGATCCCCAGGGAAGACACCGCCCGCGACTCACTCCGCGTGGCGCACGGGATCATCGCGCGTGAGGTGCGGCCGGTGTACTCGGTGGACGACCTGCGGAGCGCCTCACGGACGCTGGCGCTCGAGCGGGGCTCGTGCAGTCAGCGCATGGCGGTGCTGGAGGCCGTCGCACGGGCCATCGCCGTACCCACGCGCGTGCGGGGGCTGCTCGTCGACGGAGTCTTCTGGTATCCACGGTTCCCCCGGCTCAAGCCGCTGGTCCCGGAGCGGGTGCTGCTCGCGTGGCCCGAGTTCCTGCTGGACGGTGACTGGGTGCCGATCGCCGAGCTGTTCGGGACCCCGGACGAGATGAGCGCGGCATCCGGCGGCTTCACCAACAAGGGTGGCGAGACCCTCTTCGACGCCGTGGCCCGTACGGCGGTCGCCTGGGACGGCCACGCCGCCGCGAGCTGCGACGGCGGCCCCGGAGCCGTCTGCGACCTGTCCGACCACCTCCGCCTCGACCTCGGTCACTTCACCTCCCGCGACGAACTCTTCGCCCGTCACGGCCAGACCCTGTGCCTCCCGGCTCGCACCCTCGCGGAGCCGGTGCTCGGGCGATGGGCCGCGGGAGGCCGGGCCGCCCGGCCCGCGTAACGGCAGCCCACGCTTCTTGTCGCACCCCCGGGTCCTGGTCGCCAATCGGGGTTGGAGTGAGCGACTGACCGACCAAGCCGGGGAAACAGTGCGGGCGACGAACGGGTGGGGCGGCACACCTTGCCGCCCCACCCGTGGAGTCGTCCGGTCAGCGGACCGCTTCCGCCGCCTTCTCGATGACGCGGGTGACGGCGTCCGGCTGGGACACGGTCACAGCGTGGGAGGAACGGACCTCCTCGACGTGGGCGTTGGCGCGCTCGGCCATGTAGATCTGAAGCTCCCGGGGGATGTTCAGGTCGTCGGTGGCCACCACGGACCAGGACGGGATCGTCCTCCAGGCGGGTTCGGAGGCACCTTCGTTGAGAGCGGTGCCGGTCGCGGGACGCTGGGTGACCGCCATGGTGTCAGCGATGCTCGCGGGGACATCGGCGGCGAACTGGTGGTGGAACACGGTCTGGTCGATGTAGAGGTCGACGTCCTGGGAGCCGTCGGGCCTGGTGATCGGAACCGGGCGCAGAGCCTGGCCGAGCGTGCTGCCCTCGAACTTGCTCGCCAGCTCATTGGCGTTCTCGCCCTTGTCGGGGAGGAAGGCGGCGGCGTACACGAGTGCCTTGACATTGTCGCAGCCGTGGGCGGCGTTGCTGATCACCGCTCCGCCGTAGGAGTGCCCGACAAGGACCACCGGTCCGTCGATGCCGGCCAGGAGGTCCTTGACGTAGGCGGCGTCGCCGCTCAGCGAGCGCAGCGGATTCGCCACGGCCACCACCGGGTACCCGTCCTCCTTCAGCTTCTTGATGACGCCGTTCCAGCTGGAGGAGTCGGCGAACGCGCCGTGGACGAGTACGACGGTGGGCTTGCGGTCCTGCATGGGAGGGGTGCCTTTCGAGGTAGAGGTTCGAGGTGCTGCGGTTGAGCCGCGGAGAACTCTCAGTTGCCGTGCAGTGCGGTGCGCAGGGTGTGAATGGCCAGCTCCATCGCGACTGTCGTGGCCTGGGTGGGCCGGAGGGGGTTGAGCATCATGAAGTCGTGCAGGATGCCGTTGACGCGGATGCTGGTGGTGGGAACACCGGCCTGGGTCAGCTTGCGGGCGTAGGCCTCGCCCTCGTCCCGCAGCACGTCGTTCTCGTCGACGATGACGAGCGCGGGCGGCAGGCCCCGCAGCTCCTCCAGGCTCGCCCGCAGCGGCGAGGCGGTGATCTCCGCCCGCTGGGCGGGGTCGGTGGTGTAGCAGTCCCAGAACCAGGCCATGCCCTTGGCCGAGAGGAAGGGGCCGTCGGCGAACTCCCGGTAGCTGTCGGTGTCCTGGCCCGCGTCCGTGACGGGGTAGTACAGCGACTGGTGCACGAAGGTCACGTCCCCGCGCCGCTTGGCCATGAGGGTCAGTGCCGCGGTCATGTTGCCGCCGACGGAGTCACCGGCCACCGCCAGCCGGGAGACGTCCAGGCCTTCCCCGGCGCCCTTCTCGGTGATCCACCGGGCCGTCGCGTACGCCTGCTCGATCGCGACCGGGTACCTGGCCTCCGGCGAACGGTCGTACTCGACGAACACCACGGCGACATTCGCCCCGACGGCCAGCTCACGCACCAGACGGTCATGGGTGCCGGCGTTGCCGAGGACCCAGCCGCCGCCGTGCACGTAAAGGACGACCGGCAGCGTGCCCTGGCCACCGACGGGCTTGACGATGCGTACCCGCACATCACCCACCTCGGCGGGCACCGTGATCCACTTCTCCTCCACGTCCAACTTCGCCACCGGCGCCGCCTGCAGGTCGTCCAGGACCTTCCGGGCACCCTCCGGGCCGAGCTCGTACAGGAACGGCGGCTTGGCCGTCGCCTCCGCGAGCTCCTGCGCCGCGAGCTCAAGAACGGGCTTGGTCATCACTTCACTCCTTGGGTCGGCAGGCTTTTGTCCGCTTTTCCGCTTTCACCCTTATGACAAAATGACCCGTGAAGGTGTGACACGAACCGAGGGACAGGGGGAGACGAAGGTTCAGCGTGGCGGCCCGCCGTCCGGGGCGGAGTGAGTGTCGGGCCCCCTCCTTGCCCCTCCCCCGGCTTACCCTCCGCCCGTGTTCAACGTCACGGGGATCCTCAAGCGGCTGGTGATCGGCCGGGCCATGCGCAGCGAAGAGCTGCACGAGACGCTGCTGCCCAAACGGCTCGCCCTGCCGATCTTCGCCTCGGACCCGCTGTCCTCGGTGGCGTACGCGACCCAGGAGATCCTGCTGGTCCTCACCCTGGGCGGCCTCGCCTACGTGCACTTCACCCCGTGGATCGCGGCCGCGGTCGTGGCGCTGATGACGGTCGTGGTGCTGTCGTACCGCCAGGTGGTGCACGCCTACCCGAGCGGCGGCGGCTCGTACGAGGTGGTGTCGACGAATCTCGGCCCGACCGCCGGACTGGTCGTCGCCGCCTCGCTCCTCGTCGACTACGTCATGACGGTGGCCGTCTCGGTCGCCTCCGGCGTCGACAACATCATCTCCGCCGTCCCACGCCTCGCCGACCACCGTGTCCTGATGGCGATCGGCTTCGTGGCGGTCCTGACAGCGATGAACCTGCGGGGCGTCCGGGAGTCGGGACGCGCCTTCGCCGCACCGACGTACCTCTTCATCAGCGGCGTGCTCATCATGGTGGTCACAGGCCTGATCCGGTACGCCCTGGGGGACGCGCCGGTCGCCGAGAGCGCCGGGTACGGGGTCACGCCGGACCCTTCGGACGCGAACCTGACGGGCCTCGCCCTGCTGATGCTGGTCCTGCGCGCGTTCTCCTCCGGCTGTACGGCGCTGACAGGGGTGGAGGCCATCTCCAACGGCGTACCGGCCTTCCGCAAGCCCAAGTCGAGGAACGCGGCCGAGACACTGACCGCGATGGGCGCCCTCGCGATCGTCATGTTCGTGGGCGTCACCGCGCTGGCGCTGATCACCAAGGTGCGCATCACGGACGACGCGTGCCGGCTGACGGGGCTCACCGGCGACTGCGGCTCGTACACCCAGCGCACCGTCATCGCGCAGATCGCGGCGGCGGTCTTCGGCGGCGAGCACAGCGTCGGCTTCTACGTCATCCAGGCGGCGACCGCGCTGGTCCTGATCCTGGCGGCGAACACAGCCTTCAACGGCTTCCCGCTGCTCGCGTCCATCCTGGCGCAACACCGCTATCTTCCACACCAGTTGCACAACCGGGGCGACCGGCTCGCCTTCTCCAACGGCATCCTGGCGCTCGCGATCGTCGCGGCTTCGCTGCTGTGGGGCTTCAAGGCGAACGTCACCAGCCTCATCCACCTCTACATCCTTGGCGTGTTCACCGCCTTCACGCTCTCCCAACTGGGCATGGTCCGGCACTGGAACGGAGAGCTGCGCGTCGAACGCGACCCGCAACTGCGACGCCGCCATCACACCGCCCGCGTGATCAACGCACTCGGCTCGGTCGTCACCGGCCTGGTGCTGGTGATCGTGCTGGCCACCAAGTTCACGGAGGGCGCGTGGCTCGCCGTGCTCGCGGCGATCGTGCTGTGGGTGATGATGCGCGGTGTCCGACGCCACTACGACGCCACGTCGGCGGAGCTGGCGGTGACCGACCCGAAGAGTGAACTCACCCGACCCTCAAGGGTGTTGGGAATCGTACTGGTCTCCACCCTGCACAAGCCGACCCTCCGCGCCCTCGCCTACGCGCGCGCCTTCCGCCCCGACCTGCTGGAGGCCCTGACGGTCTCCGTCGACCGTGACGAGGCCGCGGCGCTGCTCAGGAGCTGGGAGGAGTACGGCATCGAGGTCCCCCTGAAGATCATCGACTCGCCGTACCGCGAGGTGACCCGGCCGGTCGTGGAGTACGTCCGCTCGATCCGCCGCGAGAGCCCGCGGGACATCGTCGCCGTCTTCATCCCCGAGTACGTCGTCGGACACTGGTGGGAGAACCTCCTGCACAACCAGTCGGCGCTGTGGCTGAAGAACCGGCTCCTGTTCACCCCGGGGGTCATGGTCACGAGCGTGCCATGGCAGCTGACGTCCTCGGCCCACGCCGACCGGCCCACGGCCAGGGCGCCGGGCTCCTTCCGGCGGGGCGAGCCGCAGGGACCGGGGCCCCGGGCAGGCAGCCGGCACCGCTAGCACGCCCGCGGCGGAGCTCGGGCCGGCGCAGCTCTGTTCGGAGGACCCCGGTTCAGTGGAACTCGGCGAGCCTCGGACGCAGCCCCAGCAGGATCAGCGCAGCCGCGCCGAGCAGCAGCCCGCACGTCCACGGGAGCGGTCCGCTCGCCTCGAATCGGCCCGCGCGGACCGCCGCCGTGAAGTGCCGCCGGTTGATGTCCGTCACCTTGTCCAGTGCCGTCATCCAGACCCCGAAGTGGGCGTTGGACGTGCCCGGCCCCCAGCCCATGCAGAACGCGACGGCCTCGCGCTCCCTGCCCTGCGCGACCAGTGCCCGGATCCTCCGGTCGTCGCGCTGGTAGACGGCGTACGCGTCCACCGTCCGCTCCGCCGCGGTCCGTTCGCCGGGGAAGGTGAGGTTGGTGAGCTCGCGCGCGAACTCACCGCCGAAGTCGAGGGTGTGGTGGTCCGCGCGGTACTCCTTCCAGGTCGCGCCGAGCCCGGAGTCGTACGAGTCGAGGGTCGCGCCCTTCATCCCGTACAACTGCTGCGACTTGGCGAGGAACGCCTGCGCGTACTGGTCGCGGCGCTCGGGGTCCAGCAGGTAGCGGCTCTCGTCGGCGTTCGCGTCGTAGGCGATGGCGCGGGCGCGGGAGAGCGCGACGACGGAGTCGAAGGCGTCGCGGCGGGCGCCGTGCAGCCGGTCGGCGGAGGCGGAGAGCGCCTGGCTGCCCAGGAGCACGGCGAGCAGCGCGCAGACGGTGGCGGCCAGCACGCCGGGGTTGAGGATCCGGTGGAGACGGCGGGCCAGGTACCACTGGAGGACGCCGAGGGCGGCGAGCAGCAGCGCGCCGAGCGCGAGGACGGCGGTGAGCTGGGCCGCGAGGGCCGAACGGGCCTGGTCGTACTGCCGGTCGAAGGCACTGTCGTTGGAGTCCACCAGCCTCCTCGCGCTCGGCAGGAGGTGGGCCTGGAGGAGATCGGTGGCCTCGCGGTAGTCGACGAGCGCGGCCGGTCTGCCGCCGACGCGGTCGTCGTTCTCGAGGGCCCTGCCGATCAGCTCCTGGTACTCGGCGAAGTCGTCGGTGAGCGACTCGACGGTGTGTTCGTCGGTGCGGTCGCCCTGGGCGGCGACGGCGAGGGCGCGCAGGTCGTGGCCGATCGCACGACGCGCGTCACCGTAGAAGCCGACCGCCTTCTCGTACGGCGTCGTCAGGCGCCCCTTGCCCCCGTCGCCGCCGGCCAGCAGGAGGTTGGCGGCCTGCGCGTCCATGTCGTTGAGGGCGAGGTTCAGGTCGGCGGCGCTGGTGGTGCGGGGTGCGTCGCGCCCCGCGACGGTGTCCCAGGTGCCGGTGGCGGCGAGCCCGGCCAACGCGAGCAGCAGGGCGAGGGCGACGGTCAGCAGGACGGTGGCGGTCCGCAGCAGCCGCAGCCGCGCGGGCAGGGTCGCCCAGAAGCGGCGATGCAGGGCCGTGCCAACTCTTCGGTGTGCGAGGCGAAGGGGGCGCCGGGGACTTCGGGGCCGCCTGGGGCGTCGGGGTCGCCTCGGCCGCGCACCGGCGCGCCGTGGCCGAGGTGCGCGGCCACCCCCGGAGGGGGCGGTCGCCGCGCGCGGTGGCGCTCCGGTGGTCCCGGCTCCCGCCGCAGGACTGAGCGTGGTCCCGGCTCCCGCCGCAGGACTGTGCGTGGTCCCGGCTCCCGCCGCACGACTGTGCGTGGTCTCGGCTCGCGCCGCAGGACTGTGCGTGGTACCGGCCGTGACAGCCACGAGCCCCTCCATCGGCACGCCACGGACGCTCGTCCGTGTCCCCCGTGCCGCGCCCAGTCTGCGACCGCTTCCGGCCACACACACCGGCCCTTGATGAGCCCCTGATGTCGCCCCGGACGACTTTGACGCGTCCTTGATGCCGTCGGCCGACCACGTGTGCGAAAAGCACGGCATTCTCGTCGGCGGGGGCCGGACAGGGGGTTGCCATCCCTGTGACCACACCACCGTGCCTCCACCGTCCCCCGTTCGCCGCAATGTCCACCCGCCCTGCCGCTTCCTCCCCCATTGCCCACAATCGGATCACAATGGACACCACGCCGGGCAGCACGTCAGGAGCACCCCGATGGCCACCACCGACCACGCCCGTACCAGAGGTACGACGGGTGCGAGCCGGCTGCGCGCGTGGATGCTCGAGGGACTGTCCGACATGGCCAGGACCCCGCAGGGCCCGCACGCCCTGCCGGAGCCCGTGCACCAGGGGCAGCGCTGGTGGCGGGTGATGTGCCTGACCGGCGTCGACTACTTCTCGACCCTGGGCTACCAGCCCGGCATCGCGGCCCTGGCCGCCGGACTCCTGTCGCCCGTCGCGACCATCGTCCTGGTCGTCGTCACCCTGGCGGGCGCACTGCCCGTCTACCGGCGGGTGGCCGAGGAGAGCCCGCGCGGCGAGGGCTCGATCGCGATGCTGGAGCGACTGCTGTCGTTCTGGCAGGGCAAGCTGTTCGTCCTGACCCTGCTGGGCTTCGCCGCCACCGACTTCCTGATCACCATCACCCTGTCGGCGGCCGACGCCTCCACCCACCTGATCGAGAACCCCCATCTCACCAGCACCCTGCACGACAAGCAGATGCTGATCACGCTCATCCTGGTGGCGCTGCTCGGCGCGGTGTTCCTCAAGGGATTCCTGGAGGCGATCGGCGTCGCCGTCGTCCTGGTGGGGATCTATCTCGCGCTCAACACCGTGGTCGTGATCGTGGGCCTGTGGCACGTGGCGACCGCCGAACATGTGATCACCGACTGGACCAGCGCCCTCACCACCGAACACGGAAACGCCTTCGCGATGGTCGGGGTCGCCCTCCTGGTCTTCCCTAAACTGGCCCTCGGCCTCTCCGGCTTCGAGACCGGCGTGGCCGTCATGCCGCACGTCCAGGGCGACGCCACCGACACCGACGAGAAGCCGGCCGGCCGCATCCGGGACACCAAGAAACTGCTGACCACCGCCGCCGTGATCATGAGCGTCTTCCTCATCCTCACCAGCTTCATCACCACGCTCCTCATCCCGGAGCAGGAGTTCAAGACCGGCGGCCAGGCCAACGGCCGCGCCCTCGCCTATCTCGCCCACCAGTACCTCGGCGGCGCCTTCGGCACGGTCTACGACGTGTCGACCATCGCCATCCTGTGGTTCGCCGGCGCCTCCGCCATGGCCGGGCTGCTCAACCTCATGCCCCGCTACCTCCCCCGCTACGGCATGGCCCCGCACTGGGCACGCGCCGTCCGCCCCATGGTGATCGTCTTCATCCTCATCGCGTTCCTGGTCACCTGGATCTTCGACGCGAACGTCGACGCACAGGGCGGCGCCTACGCCACCGGTGTCCTCGTCCTCATCAGCTCCGCCGCGATCGCCGTGACCATCGCCGCGCGCAAGGCCGGCCAGCGCAACTGGACCATCGCCTTCGCCGTCATCTCCGCGGTCTTCCTCTACACGACCGTCGTGAACGTCATCGAACGCCCCGACGGCGTCAAGATCGGCGCCTGCTTCATCGCCGGCATCATCCTCGTCTCGTTGCTCTCCCGGCTGGCCCGCGCCTTCGAACTGCGGGTCACCAGCGTGAGCCTGGACGACATGGCGGACCGGTTCGTACGCGACATAGCCAGCCGCCGGATCCGGTTCATCGCCAACGAACCCGACAACCGCGACAAGGCCGAGTACCGCGACAAGATCGAGCAGATCCGCGCCGACAACGACCTCCCCGCCCAGGAGGACTTCGTCTTCGTCGAGGTCACCGTCCTGGACCCCTCGGAGTTCGAGTCGGGCCTGACCGTACGCGGCGAGGTGCTCCACGGCCGCTACCGCGTCCTGACCCTGGAGTCCTCCTCCATCCCCAACGCCCTGGCCGCCCTGCTCCTGTACGTCCGCGACCGCACCGGCTGCACCCCGCACATCTACTTCGAGTGGACCGAGGGCGACCCCTTCACCAACTTCCTGCGCTTCTTCCTCTTCGGCCAGGGCGAGGTCGCCCCCGTCACCCGAGAGGTCCTGCGCGAGGCCGAACCCGACCGCTCCCGCCGACCGCGCGTACACGTCGGCTAAGCGCTCCTGTCAGTCCTCTTCCGCCGGGTAGTCCGCGCTCACCGTGAACCCGATGACCGTGCCTCCCCCGTCCCGCCGGAAGGCGAACGGCGCTCCGCCGTGGCCGGTGGCCACCTCGCGGACGATGGACAGGCCGAGCCCGGAACCGGGCAGGCTGCGGGCGTCGGCGGCACGGTAGAAGCGGTCGAAGACCCGGACGAGATCGCCCTCGGCCACGCCCGGACCCCGGTCGAGGACCTCGATCCGGACGCTGCCCGGAAGACCGCCGCCCGCCCCGACGCCGGGGCGTACCGGACCGGTGACCGCGATCTCGATCGGCGCCTTGCCCTCGCGGTCGAACTTGGCCGCGTTCTCCACCAGGTTGGACACCGCCCGCTGCAGTGCCGTGGGGCGGCCGTCGACCGTCGTGTCACCGCTCACCCGCACGATGATGCCCCGCCCGGTGCGGCGCCGCGTGGCGATCGCCACGTCCTCGGCGAGATCGGCCAGGTCGATCCGCTGCACGGGCTCGGTGTCGGACCGCCCGGCCGCGAGCGCCACCAGCTCGTTGACGAGGTCGGTCAGCTCACGGGACTCCTGGGCCAGGTCGGCGACCAGCTCCTCGCGGGCGTCGGGCGGCAGCTCGTCGATGCGACGCAGCATGGAGATGTTCGTACGCAGCGAGGTCAGCGGCGTACGCAGTTCATGGCCCGCGTCCTGGACCAGCCGGCGCTGGTCCTCCTCGGACTGGGCGAGCCGGCCGAGCATCCGGTCGAAGGAGCGGCCGAGGCGGGCCACCTCGTCGTATCCGGCCACCGGCACCTGGATGCCGAGCCGCCCGGTGCGCGCCACGTCCTCCGCGGCCCCGGCCAGCCGCACCAGCCGCCGGGTGATGCGCCGGGCCAGCCACCAGCCGAACAGCCCCGACGCGAGCACCACCGCCCCCACCAGCAGCACGGTCCGCTGCTGCAGCTCCTGCAGCAGATCCTCCGTGTCGCTGAACTGCTGGGCCACCTGCACCGCGCCCCGCCCGCCGCCGAGCGCGACGGTCGCCACCCGGTAGCGGTCGCCTGCGACGTCGACCTCCTTGTGCTCCACCCACTTGCCCGCGGTCGCGGTCTCGGCTGTCCGCCGGTCGGTGGCGGTGACGGGCAGCACGGGCCGCCCGCGGTCGGATATCACCCCGCCGCGCCCGAGCACCTGCACATCCGTACGGCTGGGCCGGATGATGTCGTCCAGCGGTCCGTCGTGGTCGGGATCGGACGACGAGAAGTCACCCGGGTCGAGCGGTGTCTCGCGCACCTGGCTGCGCAGGTCCTGCACGACCTCGGTGAAGACCGTCTGCTGATCCACCCGCACCAGCCGGGCGGCGGCGTCGTAACTCAGGAACCCGACGAGCACGGTGACCGCGGCGGCCACGGCGGCGAAGGACAGGGTGAAGGTGGCCCGCAGGGAGGACACCCGCCGGGGCCGCAGCCCCGTGAGCCATCCGGGGGGCACTCAGTCCTCCCTCAGCACATACCCCACGCCCCGGACGGTGTGGATCAGCGCCGGTGCCCCCGGCTCGTCGAGCTTGCGCCGCAGATACCCCACGTACACGGCGAGGTTCTTGGAACCTGGACCGAAGTCGTAGCCCCAGATGCGGTCGTAGATCGTGGCGTGGTCGAGGACGATACCCGTGTTGCGGACGAGCAGTTCGAGCAGCTCGAACTCGGTACGGGTGAGCTCCAGCTCGCGCTGCCCGCGCCAGGCGCGGCGCGCCTGGATGTCCATGCGCAGCCCGGCCGCGACGATCTGTCCCGACGCCTCCTTCGACGCGGACGCCGATGCCGATGCCGACGGCACCGCCGGTACGTCGGCGGGCGTGCCGTTCACCAGACCGGTGCGGCGGAGCAGGGCCCGCAGCCGGGCGAAGACCTCCTCCACGTCGAACGGCTTGACCACGTAGTCGTCGGCCCCGGCGTCCAGGCCCGCGATGCGGTCGGCGGTCTCGACCAGCGCGGTGAGCATCAGGATCGGCGTACGGTCCCCCTCCGCGCGCAGCACACGGCACACCTGCAACCCGTCGATACCGGGCATCATCACGTCCAGGACGAGGACGTCCGGTGGAGTGCGGTGGGCCTGGGCCAGCGCCTCCACGCCGTCGGCGACGGCCGTCACCGCGTAGCCCTCCAGCGTCAGCGCCCTTTCCAGGGCATGGCGGATGGCACGGTCGTCCTCGGCGAGCAGCACATTTTGGGGCACCCCACCAGTCTGCCAAGCCCCTGGCCGGGTACCACCTGGTGAGCGGTGGTGAGGGTGGGCTTCTTACCCGCCTCTCACCCGTCCTCGCGCGCGCCCCTTACCTCGCCCGGTCAGTGTGTCCCGTATGTCAGGACGGGCCGCGAACCCCCAGGCAGGGGTCCGGCCGGTGCGGAGGGGGTGGGCCGGAAGCGCACGACGGTGGCGGCCCACCCCCTCTTCCGGCCTTCCCCCCACCGCCTCTTCCGGCCCTGCCGCACTACGGCCGCAGCGCGGCGAGCTGCTGCTCGAAGGGCACGACGGTGAACCTGTCGGCCGAGTTGACGACCCCGTCGATAAGGCGCGGCGCGATGGCGGCAGCGGTGTCGGTGTCCACGGCCGCCGACGCGTCCCGCGTCGCCTCCGCCGCGGAAGCCCTCCGCACGGACCCCATACCTTCCATGAGCCTCCCCAGTTCTCCCGCCGCGCGGTCGATCCGCTCGGCCAGGCCTTCCGCGCCCCAGTCCTCCGAGGCCGCGTAGACCGCGGTCGGGACGACCACGGCACGCAGGTAGGCGAAGAGGGGACGCAGGGCGTGTTCGAGGACGAGGGAGTGGCGGGCGGAGCCGCCGGTCGCGGCGATCAGGACCGGCTTTCCGGTGAGCGCGTCCTGGTCCAGTACGTCGAAGAAGGACTTGAACAGGCCGCTGTAGGAGGCGGAGAACACCGGTGTGACCACGATCAGCCCGTCCGCGCCCGCCACCGCTTCCAGGGCCGCCGACAGCGCCCGCCCGGGAAAGCCGCTGGTGAAGTTGTGGGCGATCTCGACGGCCAGGTCGCGCAGTTCGACGATCTGGACGTCGACGGGCGTGTGCCGGTCCGTGGCGGCGGCCAGCCGGTCGGCCAGCAGCCGCGTGGACGAGGGGACACTCAGCCCCGCCGAGACGACGACGAGCTTCATGCGACGCTCACCTCCTGAGCCTTGAGCAGGGACTGGTGGGTCGGCGCGTCCGGCACATCGGCCGGGCGGCCCTTGGCGAACTCCTCACGCAGGACGGGTACGACCTCCTCGCCCAGCATGTCGATCTGCTCCAGCACGGTCTTCAGCGGCAGCCCGGCGTGGTCCACCAGGAACAGCTGGCGCTGGTAGTCACCGGCGTACTCGCGGAAGGACAGGGTCTTCTCGATGACCTCCTGCGGGGAGCCGACGGTCAGCGGGGTCTGGTCGGTGAACTCCTCCAGGGAGGGCCCGTGCCCGTAGACCGGCGCGTTGTCGAAGTACGGCCGGAACTCGCGCACCGCGTCCTGGGAGTTCTTCCGCATGAAGATCTGGCCGCCGAGCCCGACGATCGCCTGCTCGGGCGTGCCGTGCCCGTAGTGCGCGTACCGCTCCCGGTACAGCTCGACCATCCGCTTGGTGTGGTCGGCCGGCCAGAAGATGTTGTTGTGGAAGAACCCGTCTCCGTAGTACGCGGCCTGCTCGGCTATCTCGGGGGACCGGATCGACCCGTGCCACACGAACGGCGGCACTCCGTCCAGCGGACGCGGCGTCGAGGTGAACGACTGCAGCGGTGTGCGGAACTTGCCCTCCCACGTCACCACGTCCTCACGCCACAGCCGGCGCAGCAGCGCGTAGTTCTCCACGGCCAGGTTGATGCCCTGGCGGATGTCCTGCCCGAACCACGGATAGACCGGCCCGGTGTTCCCGCGCCCCATCATCAGATCCACCCGTCCGTCCGCCAGGTGCTGCAGCATCGCGAAGTCCTCGGCGATCTTCACCGGGTCGTTCGTCGTGATCAGCGTGGTGGACGTGGACAGGATCAGCCGCTCGGTCCGCGCGGCGACATAGCCGAGCATCGTGGTGGGCGACGACGGCACGAACGGCGGGTTGTGGTGCTCACCCGTCGCGAACACATCCAGCCCAACCTCCTCCGCCTTCTGCGCGATGGCGACCATCGCCTTGATCCGCTCGGCCTCGCTCGGCGTACGGCCGGTCGTCGGGTCCGGCGTCACATCGCCGACGCTGAAGATTCCGAACTGCATGGTCGCTCACCCTCCAGGTTGTTTACGATTCAACTATACCCGCAAACGAACCACCCCGCCCCGCTATTCCGCACACCCTCCGCCCCCCACTCCGTGCCCCCGACTCCTCACTCCCAGCTCCCCAGCTCCCCGGCTCCCCGGCTCCCCCGCTCCCCCGCTCCCCCGCTCCCCCGCTCCCCGGCTCCCGACTGTCAGTGCCCCGCCCTACGATCCCGTCATGGCCGCCCCACGCCGTGACACCCGAGGCATCGTCGACGCCGCGGAGCTCTTCGCGCGCGTACGCTTCCGCCGCCGCGAACCCGCCGAGCCGCTCCGCCCCTACCTCGAGCACTACTGGCTGATCGACTGGGACCTGCCCGAGCCGTACGCCTCCCAGGTGGTCCCGCACCCGTCCGTGAACATCGTCTTCCAGAGGTACGCGGGTCAGGACCCCCTCGGCTTCGGCGAGGTGGCCGGCATCGGCCTCGACCTGTTCACGCAGAAACTGGAGGGCCGGGGACGGGTGTGCGGGATCCAGTTCCGCCCGGGAGGCTTCCGTCCCTTCGCGCCGGAACGCGCCCTGACGTCACTCACGGGCGAGCGGATCCCCCTCCACACCGTGTTCCCCACGGTGGACGCCGCCACGATCCCCTCCGTCCTCGACCCCACCGACGAGGACGCCCGTGTGGCCGCGCTCGACGCGTTCCTCCTGGGTCTCGGCCCGCGCCCGGATCCCCAGGCCGACCTCGCCATGGCCCTGGTGGACCGGATCCGGGGCGACCGCGCCATCCGCCACGTCGGCGACTTCGCCCGCGCCGAGGGAATGACCGTACGAGCGCTGCAACGGCTCTTCGCCGCGTACGTCGGCGTCGGCCCGAAGTGGATCATCCTGCGCTACCGGATCCACGAGGCCCTGTCCCGCGCGGAGGCCTCCGGCCCGGTCGACTGGGCGGCCCTCGCCGCCGACCTCGGCTACGCCGACCAGGCCCACCTGATCCGCGACTTCACAGCGACGGTAGGAGTACCCCCCACCACCTACGCGACCACCACCTACGCGACCACCACCCACTGACCCGACTCCCCGCCCCCGCCGCCCCTACCCGCCCATCCCATCCCTGAGGCTCCGCCCCAGACCCCGACAGGATCCTTTCGGCTGCGGGCGGGGACTCGGCGCGCAGTTCCTCGCGGCCCCGCCCCGCATTCCCCACCTTTCCCGGTCCGCACGGTGACCCCCGTCCGTGCCCGTCCGCGTCGACTACGAACTGACCCTCTCGGCACAGGTCCTAGAACACGTACGAGTCCCCAGTGTCCAGCGCCAGCACCCGCTGCCGGTCGTTGCCGTGATTGCGGTCGACCGCGCCGCCGCCCCACACCGTGTCGATCTCCAGCATCACCTCCGACGGCGCCCCCCGCAGCCGTACCTTCAGCCGGATCCGGTCCCCCAGCCCGTCCGCCGCCAGCGGCCCCGTCCGGCACACCACCACCTGTTCGCCCGAACGCGCGCAGTCGCCCGGCAGCCGCTGCGCGTCCGCGAGCGGGGCGGACCAGCGCAGCCGGACCGTCGCGTCCTCGACGGCGCTCGGCCCGTGGTTCTGCGGGGTCAGCCGCAGATCGACGAGCCCGGCCGCCACGGTCACCGAGCCGTGATAGGCGAGATCGGCCTCAGGAACGAGGGCACCGACAGCCGGCGCCCCACCCACCGTCAGGACCGCCCCCGCACCCACCACACCCATGCTCCGCACCCACGCACTGATCCCCAACCTCATCCCCAACCTCATCCCCAACCGCATCGGCATCCGCATGACGTCGCTTCCTTCGCTCGGGGCCCGCACGCACTCACGTGATCACCCGATGTATGCCACCCCCGACCGTCGACAGGCGCCGTCCATCAGGTGACGGAAGCGGCGGACGCGGCCCGTGCGAGAGTGACGGGATGCTGATCGTCCGTTCCGCCGCCCTCTTCGTCGTCGCCGCGCTCTTCGAGATCGGCGGCGCCTGGCTGGTCTGGCAGGGCGTGCGCGAGCATCGCGGCTGGCTCTGGATCGGCGCGGGCGTCATGGCGCTCGGCGTCTACGGCTTCGTGGCGACGCTCCAGCCGGACGCCGAGTTCGGCCGCATCCTCGCCGCGTACGGCGGAGTGTTCGTGGCCGGCTCCCTCGTCTGGGGCATGGTCGCGGACGGCTACCGCCCCGACCGCTGGGACGTGACCGGCGCCCTGATCTGCCTCGCCGGAATGGCCGTGATCATGTACGCGCCGCGCGGCGGCAACTGAGCCCACGGCCCCGTCGGCGCCGGCCACCTGCCTATCCTGACGAGGACCGACCACACCACGTACGCCAGTCAGCCACGTCCTAGGAGCAGCCCATGACGTCCGCCGCGCCCTCCGCCCCCTCCCGCATCGCCGTCGTCACCGGCGCGAGCAGCGGCATCGGAGCGGCGACGGCCCGGCAGCTCGCCGCGGCCGGCTACCGCGTCGTACTGACCGCCCGCCGCAAGGACCGCATCGAGGCGCTGGCCGAGGAGATCAACGCGACGGGCCACCAGGCCACCGCGTACGCGCTGGACGTGACGGACCGCGCGGCGGTCGACGAGTTCGCCGGCGCCTTCAAGACGATCGGCGTCCTGGTCAACAACGCGGGCGGCGCGCTGGGCGCCGACCCGGTCGCGACCGGCGACCCCGCCGAGTGGCGCCAGATGTACGAGACGAACGTCATCGGCACACTGAACATCACCCAGGCCCTGCTCCCCGCCCTCACCGCGAGCGGCGACGGAACGGTCGTCGTCCTCTCCTCCACCGCGGGCCACGGCACGTACGAGGGCGGCGCCGGCTATGTCGCCGCCAAGCACGCCGAACACGTCCTCGCCGAGACCCTCCGCCTGGAGATCGTCGGGACGCCGGTCCGGGTCATCGAGGTCGCGCCGGGCATGGTCAAGACGGACGAGTTCGCGCTGACCCGCTTCGGCGGCGACACGGAGAAGGCGGCCAAGGTCTACGCGGGCGTCGCCGAGCCGCTGACCGCCGACGACGTCGCCGACACCATCACCTGGGCCGTCACCCGCCCCAGCCACGTCAACATCGACCTCCTCGTCGTACGCCCCCGCGCCCAGGCGTCGAACACCAAGGTCCACCGCGAACTGTGATGCCGGACGGGATGCCGAGCGAGACGTCGGGCGAGACGTCGGGCGAGACGTCGGGCGAGACGCTGATCGAGCCCTCCGCGGAGCGCCGCCACCTGGCCGCGGAGAAGAAGAACCAGCGCTACGTCTGGTGGTACCTCGCCTACTTCCTCTTCGGCATCCACATCGTGGCCTTCGTCATGATCTACGCGGTGACTCACGCGAAGTGATCGCGGCAGCCGTACGTCCGCCGTACGCTGCCGCGATGTGAACGGACACGACGCGAACAGACACATACCCTTCGCCCGCCTGCACAACTTCCGCGACCTGGGCGGATACACCACCGCGGACGGCCGCACGGTCCGCCGGTCCCGCCTGTACCGCGCGGACTCGCTCGGCAAACTGGCCCCCGGGACGCAGGACTGGGATCTCTTCCTCACCCTCGGCATCCGCACGGTCGTGGACCTCCGCTACCCCTGGGAGATCGAGGCGAAGGGGCGGGTCCCCCAGCACCCCTCCCTCACGTACCACAACCAGAGCATCGAGCACCGCCCGTACGACCAGGCGGCACTGCCCCCTTCCGTCGCCCCCGGCCCCTACCTGGCGGCCCGCTACGCGGAGGTCGCCGAGGACGGCACGAAGGAAATCCGCGAGACGCTGAGCCTGATCGCGGAGGCGGCCGAGTCGGACACACCTCTGGTCTTCCACTGCGCCTCGGGCAAGGACCGCACAGGCCTCGTGGCAGCCCTCGTCCTGTCCCTCCTCGGCGTCCCGGACCGGACGATCACCGAGGACTTCACCCTCACGGAACGGGCCACCCCCCTCCTGGTGGCGGACTGGCGCACCGACAACCCCGACCGCGAACTGGTGTGGCCGGCCTACGGCACGGCCCCCGCCGAGATCATGACCGGATTCCTGTCGGACCTGAAGTCCCGCTACGGCTCAGTCGAGTCCTACGTCACCGAGACCCTGGGCCTGCCTCCCACCTTCGTACCGGCCCTCCGCACCCACCTCCTCGGACCCTCCTCCCCCCTCACCTTCCACCGGGCGACCGAGACGGACATCCCCACCCTGGTCCGTCTCCGCGACGATGCGGCCCGCTGGCAGATCGCCCACGGCATCGACCAGTGGAAGCCGGGCCAGCTCACCGAACCCCACTTCCGCACCCGCATCGCGGAGGGCGAGGTCTGGCTGGCCCTCCTGGACGACCAGGTGGCGGGCGCCTGGGAACTCTGGTGGGACGACCCGGCGGCCTGGGGCCCCCAACCGCCCACCGCCGCCTACATCCACCGCCTGATGACCGACCGCCGGGTGGCCCCGCCCGGCACCGGCCGCCACCTGCTCGCGGAAGCGGAACGCCGCATCGCCGCCACGGGCCGCCCTCTCTCCCGCCTGGACTGCCTCTCCACCAACCCCCGCCTGCGGGAGTACTACCAGGCAGCGGGCTACACGGTCATGGGCGAACAGACCGCCAAGGACGGCGGCCTGGGCAACCCATACGCGGTGACCCTCCTGGAGAAACGCCTCCGTTAACTCACAAGGGTGAACTGCATAGATCACCCATACGACACCAGAACTCCCGATCTAGGCTCGCGCCACAACATCAAACACGACGGCCCCCGGCCGGGACTGCCATCCCGACCGAGGGCCTGACCACCAAGGAAGGCGGACTTCCCTGTGGCTGAACGCGAGCCTAACGCGCGCCAATTCACACTGGACGACTCCCTCGGCGTCGATACGACGAGGTTCATGGACCTCGAAGACCCCAACTACGCCTACATGTTCGGCTTCTTGCAGGCCGACGGACATCTCTCCCAGCAGTCAAGGCAGCGAGGGCGACTGACCGTAGAGATCAACGCACGGGACATCGACCTCTTGCGCCAGTTCCAGGGGCTGACGCCGTACAACAGCAGCATTACCGAACGCACCCGGTCCACGAACTTCGCCGAGACCCACCACTCAGCGACCTGGACCCTGTGCTCGCTCGAAGCCAGGACCCTGCTCAACGACCTCGGCCTGCCTTACGGCCGCAAGTCCAAGACGATCACCCCGCCGCGCGGGAAGTTCTCGCGGCGCGACTACCTGCGCGGGGTCATCGATGCGGACGGCTCTGTCGGATACACCAAGCAGGGCTGGCCTTTCATCGCCCTCACCACGGCGAGCACCGCAATCGGCGCCTACCTGTGCTTCTACGCAGGAAAGCTCACAGGAGCCGAGCGAACCTTGAAGCGCAACGCCCGAGACGGTATCTACAACATCCTCTACACGAAGGAGAACGCCCAGGAGCTGGCAGCTGACCTCTACTACAAAGACTGCTTGTCCCTGCAACGTAAGAAGAATGCAGCCGAATCACTGGGCGCGTGGGTCCGGCCGGCGAACATGCGGGTCGCACCTGACCGCCGCCGCTGGATGGCGCGGGAGGACCGCGTACTGCTGCAACTGAACGACGATGCCGCGGCAGCCAAGGAACTCGGCCGAACCCAAAAGAGCTGCTACGTCCGCCTCTGGCGCCTGCGGACCGGTAAGGTCCCCCTGCCGACCGACGAATGACCAGCTGAGCGAGGCCCCCGGTTCCCTGCCCGGGGGCCTCGCGCGTCAGCCCTTCACACAGATGAACTGCTTCAGTTTCGCCTCGACTTCAACGAGATCGCGCTGCTGCTCCATCACCTGGTCGATGTTCTTGTAGGCCCCCGGAATCTCGTCCAGCACGCCGGAGTCCTTGCGACACTCGACACCCCGCGTCTGCTCCTCCAGGTCCTTCGTCGTGAAACGGCGCTTCGCAGCGTTCCGGCTCATGCGCCGACCCGCTCCATGGGATGCCGAGTTGAAAGCCTTCTCATTGCCGAGCCCCTTCACGATGTACGAGCTGGTGCCCATGGAGCCCGGAATGATCCCGTACTCACCGGAGCCCGCCCGGATCGCGCCCTTGCGGGTAACCAGCAGGTCCATGCCCTCGTACCGCTCCGTCGCCACGTAATTGTGGTGGCAGGAAATCTCCGTCTCAAAGGTCGGCTTCGCCTTCTTGAACTCCTTGCGGATCACATCCTTGAGGAGCGCCATCATGATCGTCCGGTTGTACTTGGCATACTCTTGGGCCCAGTACAGATCGTTCCTGTACGCCGCCATCTGCGGAGTATCCGAGACGAACACTGCCAGGTCACGGTCGACCAAACCCTGATTGTGCGGGAGCTTCTGGGCGACACCGATGTGGTACTCGGCCAGCTCCTTGCCGATGTTCCGGGAGCCGGAGTGCAGCATCAGCCAGACCGAACCTGACTGGTCAAGACAGATTTCGATCATGTGATTTCCGGATCCGAGCGTCCCCATCTGCTTAATCGCACGCTCCTGTCGGAATTTGACCGCTTCGGCAACCCCATCGAACCGCCCCCAAAAGTCGTCCCACCCCCCGGTGGCCAACCCATGGAACCGCCCCGGCTCGACCGGTGAGTCATGCATCCCCCGCCCCACCGGAATCGCCTCCTCGATCTTCGACCGAAGCCGCGAAAGATCCCCCGGCAGATCATTTGCAGTCAGCGAGGTCTTGACGGCGGACATCCCGCACCCGATATCGACCCCCACCGCCGCAGGACACACCGCATCCCGCATCGCAATGACCGACCCGACCGTCGCGCCCTTGCCGTAGTGGACGTCAGGCATGACGGCGAGCCCCTTGATCCACGGGAGCGTGGCCACGTTCTGGAGCTGGCGCAGGGCCACGTCCTCGACCGACGCCGGGTCCGTCCACATGCGGATGGGCACCTTCGCGCCCGGTATCTCTACGTACGACATACCATCCTCATTCCCCCGAAAGGCGACAAAAGCCATAGAGCGCAAAACCGGCGCCAAGGTCGACGTATGGGACAACGGACCGGCGTTCACGGCTGTGCGTGCGATACACATTGTCTCCAGGGGCCGCCCCCACGCGGCAACCGAATAACCAGGAACAATCCCAGGACAGCACCACAGGGCATCCCGGCCGCAGGCCTCGGGAACCGTCGAGAGGAGCCTGACCGTGCAGCGGAAGGCATACGTCCCCGGCATCGCCGTGCTCCTCGCGGCGGGGCTGGCCGCCTGCACCGGAGGTTCGGGAAGCGACGGCACGGCGGCCGACCCCAAGCCGGGCGACCTCAGCGTGAGCACCCCGGCCGCCCAGCCGGGCAAGTACCGCACGCTCCCGGAGGCCTGCGCCGCCGTGAGCCACGACAGCCTCGACTCCCTGCTGCCCGGCATCAAGCAGATCACCGACCAGAACCAGCGCGACAAGGCGTACGAGGGCCAGGCCACCCTCACCTACGACACCGACCGCCGCGTCGGCTGCGGCTGGAAGGTGGCTTCCACGGACGCCACCGACCACCTCCTCGTCGACTTCGAGCGCGTGGTCTCGTACGACAACGCGGTGAGCGACGACTCCCGCGCCCAGGACGTCTACGCGACCGAGGAGACCGCGGCGAACCTCCCCGCACCCTCCGATTCGGCCACGCCGTCCGACACCGGCACCCCCACCGCCACCTCCTCGGCCACCCCCTCCACCTCCGCATCCCCCTCCGCCTCGGCCTCGGCCTCCGCCGGCGCGAGCGAGCCCCCCGCCGACCTCCAGCCCCGCAAGCTCAGCGACCTGGGCGACGAGGCGTTCCTCAACGACAAGCTCAACTCCGCCTCCTCGACGGCCCAGCAACGCACGGTGACTGTGGTCTTCCGCACGTCCAACGTGATCGTGAGGATCGAGTACGCCGAGCAGCCGACGGCTTCCAGCGGCACCCCGGACAGCAAGGAAATGCAGGACAGGGCCCGGAATCTGGCACAGAAGCTCGTCGACCGGCTCAACGACTGACGGGGCCGCCGGGACGCGGGGGCACCCCACGCGAACCCCTCGAACCGGAAACGCATCGCTGCCTCACCGCGTACCGTGGCCCCTCGGACCCGACCGGTCGCACCTGCCATGTGCGGTCGCACCACGAGCGCCACGAGTGAAGGAACCATGCACCGACCAGCACAGCGAGTAGGCCGAGCCCCCCGACTCACCCGCATCCTTGTCAGCGCAGCCGCCATCCCGGTGGTACTCGCCGCCGCCGGCTGTTCCTCGGACTCCGGCTCCGGCTCCGGATCGGGTTCGAGCGCCGACAACGCCGCCCAGAAGAGCTCCGCCGCGACCTCGTCCGCGTCCCCGGACACCTCCGCGGGCACCGTCAAGCCCGCCGCGTACACGACGCTGCCGACCCCCTGCTCGATGTTCTCGAAGAAGACACTGGGCGAACTCGTCCCGAAGGGCCTGAAGTCGGCCAAGTCGGGCAAGTCGGACGAGGCGAAGGACCGCAGCAGCTGCTCCTGGAACAGCCTCGACAACAAGGGCGTCAAGGGCTCCCAGTTCCGCTGGCTGAACGTCTCCCTGCTGCGGTTCGACTCGGACGCGACCCGCGGCGAGGGCAACCAGCTCGCACAGACCTACTACGACAAGCAGGTCAAGGAAGCGCAGACGGTGGCCGGCGCGACGGGCGCCCGGTCGGAGCCGGCCTCCGGGATCGGCGACGCGTCGACGGCTGTGCGCTACGACCTGAAGAAGAAGGAAGGCTCCTTCAAGCAGCAGACGGTCGTGACGCGCGTCGAGAACGTCGTCATCACGCTCGACTACAACGGCGCCGGTCTCGCGGGGGACAAGGCTCCGAGCGCGGACGATCTGACGAAGGCCGCGGAGAAGGCCTCCAAGGAGGCGGTGGCCGCGGTGGCTTCCGCGAACCAGGACGGCGGCCGCGCGACCACCGCCCCGTCGCAGTCGGCCTCCCCCTCCAAGTCCGCCTCCAAGTCCGCGAGCCCCTCCAAGTCGGCTTCCCCGTCGACGTCGGCCAGCTCCAAGCCCTCGGCTTCGGCGTCGGCCACCAAGAAGAACTGACATTCGAGAAGTACTGACATTCAACGGGCATCGTCGCGCAACTCGCCTGCCCAGCAGGGCATTTGACGGAGCCCGGTCCCCACGCAGACCGGGCTCCTGCCATACCGGCCACCCGTGGGCCGTACACATGTGCCACCCTGTTGCGCGCAACAACACGCAAGGGGAGGGGAGTACGGGTGGCCGCGCCAATCCAGCTCACACGAATGCACCGGATTCTCATCGGCGTGGTCGTCGCCGGTGCGCTCGTCATCGCGGGGATCGGCTTCGCCGGTTCCTACGCGGCCGTGCGCGAGCTCGCTCTCAAGAAGGGCTTCGGGAACTTCGCGTACGTCTTCCCGATCGGCATCGACGCGGGCATCTGTGTGCTGCTCGCCCTCGACCTCCTGCTGACGTGGATCCGCATCCCCTTCCCGCTGCTGCGCCAGACGGCGTGGCTGCTGACGGTCGCGACGATCGCCTTCAACGGCGCGGCGGCCTGGCCGGACCCGCTGGGCGTCGGCATGCACGCCGTCATCCCGATCCTGTTCGTGGTCTCCGTCGAGGCGGCCCGGCACGCGACCGGCCGGATCGCGGACATCACCGCCGACAAGCACATGGAAGGCGTCCGCCTCACCCGCTGGATGCTCTCCCCGCTCCCCACCTTCCTCCTGTGGCGCCGTATGAAGCTGTGGGAGCTGCGCTCCTACGAGCAGGTCATCAAGCTGGAGCAGGAACGTCTCGTCTACCAGGCCCGCCTGCGCTCCCGCTTCGGCCGCGCCTGGCGCCGCAAGGCCCCGGTGGAGTCGTTGATGCCGCTGCGCCTGGCCCGCTACGGCGTCCCGCTCGCCGAGACCGCCCCCTCCGGCCTGGCGGCGGCGGGCATCGAGCCGGCCCTGCTGCCTCCGGCGCCGGTACAGGTGGTGGCGCCCGCCCCGGTTCCGGCGGCCCCCGAGCACCGGGAGCTGGAGTCCTCCCCGGCTCCCGCGCGGCAGTCCCAGCCGCCGTACGCACAGGAGGCACAGGCTCCGGAGCCGGACTCCAGCCCCTGGTTCGCCTCCCCCGCTCCGCAGGAGACCGTCTACGAGGGCGGCTACGACCCGGAGTACGTCCCCGAGGAGCAGTACCAGCAGTGGTACGAGGAGCAGCAGGCGCAGGCGTACGAGCCCGGCCCCGAGGAGACGGGCACCTTCCCGATCCCGGCGGGCCCCGGCCGCACGCGCCAGCTGGGTGAGGGCGTCGCCCAGGAGCAGCAGGAGTACCAGGAGCAGCTGCCCATCCCCGCCCCGCGGGAGGAGCAGTCGCCGCTCTCCGACGAGAAGGCCCGCGAGGAGAGCCTCTACCAGGTGTTCCGCCAGTCGATCATGCCCGGCCAGGGCTTGCCCACGAAGGGTGAGTTCGGCGGCAACGTCGAGGCCACGTACGGCGTCACGCTCACCGACAGCGAGCTGAGGCGCTATATGAGCCGATTCCAGAACCGTTTCAACACGGAACTGGAGGAGGACCACATCGCGTAGGCACAGACCCGCGTACGAGGAGGGGGCGCCCGGTGATCACCGGGCGCCCCCTCCTCGTACGGCCGAAGGCCCTACACGCCGAGCAGCTTGCGCACCCGGTCCTGTCCCACCGCGAGCAGCAGCGTGGGCAGGCGCGGACCGGTGTCACGCCCGACCAGCAGGTGGTACAGCAGGGCGAAGAACGTGCGCTGGGCGACCTTGATCTCCGGCGGGAGCTCCTTGGCGGTGGCGTCGGCGGGGAAGCCGGCCTGGACCTTGGGGACGCCGTAGACGAGGTGGGTGAGGCCGTCGAGGGACCAGTTGCGCTCCAGCCCGTCGAGGAGCAGTCGCAGCGACTCGCGGCCCTGGTCGTCGAGCGACTTGAGTAGGTCGACGTCGGGCTCGTCGCGCACGACGGTGCGCTCCTCGGCCGGCACCTGGGTGTTGATCCAGGTCTCGGCCTTGTCGAGGCGGGGCCGGACCTCGTCCAGGGAGGCGAGCGGGTTCTCGGGGTCGAGCTCGCTCAGGATCCGCAGGGTCTGGTCCTCGGCGCCTGCGGTGATGTCGGCGACGGAGGCGAGGGTGCGGTACGGCATCGGGCGGGGGGTCTTGGGTAGCTCCCCGGCGGCGGTGCCCACCGCGCGCGCGTACGCGGCGGCGTCGGCCGGGAGGACCGGGCCTTCGGCGACCTTGCCCGCGAGCTTGTCCCACTCGTCGTACAGCCGCTGGATCTCCTGGTCGAAGGCGATCTTGAAGGACTGGTTGGGGCGGCGGCGGGCGTACAGCCAGCGCAGCAGCTGGGGCTCCATGATCTGGAGCGCGTCGGCCGGGGTGGGCACCCCGCCCTTGCTGCTGGACATCTTGGCCATGCCGGAGATGCCGACGAACGCGTACATGGGCCCGATCGGCTGCTTGCCGCCGAAGATGCCCACGATCTGGCCGCCCACCTGGAAGGAGGACCCCGGAGAGGAGTGGTCGACCCCGCTCGGCTCGAAGACGACACCCTCGTAGGCCCAGCGCATGGGCCAGTCGACCTTCCAGACCAGCTTGCCGCGGTTGAACTCGCTCAGCCGGACGGTCTCGGAGAAGCCGCAGGCGGAGCAAGTGTACGCCAGCTCGGTGGTCTCGTCGTCGTACGAGGTGACGGTGGTGAGGTCCTTCTCGCACTGCCCGCAGTAGGGCTTGTACGGGTAGTACCCGGCGGCCGAGCTGCCGTCCTCCTCGGCTGCGGCCCCGGACCCCTCGGCGGCTTCGAGCTCGGCCTCGTCGACCGGCTTCTGGCCCTGCTGCTTCTTCGCGGGGCCCTTCTTGGTCCGGTACTGCTCGAGGATCGCGTCGATGTCACCGCGGTGCTTCATCGCGAACAGCACCTGGTCGCGGTAGACACCGGAGGTGTACTGCTCGGTCTGGCTGATCCCGTCGTACTCGACGCCGAGCTCGGCCAGCGCCTCGACCATCGCGGCCTTGAAGTGCTCGGCCCAGTTCGGGTACTCCGAGCCCTTGGGCGCCGGGACGGAGGTCAGCGGCTTGCCGATGTGCTCGGCCCAGGAGTCGTCGATGCCGGGGATGCCGACCGGGACCTTGCGGTAGCGGTCGTAGTCGTCCCAGGAGAGCAGGTGGCGCACGGTGTGCCCGCGGCGGCGGATCTCGTCGGCGACCAGGTGCGGGGTCATGACCTCGCGGAGGTTGCCGAGGTGGATCGGACCCGAGGGGGAGAGCCCGGACGCGACGACCACAGGTTTGCCCGGGGCCCGACGCTCCGATTCCTCGATGACCTCATCCGCGAAACGGGAGACCCAGTCGGTGGTCTCGGTGCTCTGAGCCACGATCGGCACGTCCTTCTTTCTCATACGCCAGTACGGCTGACGGGACCATTCTCCCAGCTGGGGCGTGAACCGCGAAAACGGCTTTTCAGTGCATGGGATACTGGGGTTTCGTAGCTGTCACAGCTGTCGAACCTCCGGAACCCGAGCAGAACGGCACCCACTCCATGGCCTCGGTCACGTCCCTCACCGCCTCCGTCCACCAGCGCCTCGCGGACGCCCTCTCGGCAGCCCTGCCGGAGGCCGGTTCCGCGGACCCGCTGCTGCGACGAAGCGACCGGGCCGACTTCCAGGCCAACGGGATCCTGGCCCTCGCCAAGAAGGCGAAGGCGAACCCGAGAGAGCTGGCGACGCAGGTCGTGGCACGGGTCGAGTCGGGTGACGTGATCAAGGACGTCGAGGTCTCCGGGCCCGGCTTCCTGAACATCACGATCACCGACCAGGCCATCACCGAGAACCTGGCGGCGCGCTACGAGGACGGCGAGCGCCTCGGCGTGCCGCTCGCGAAGAACCCGGGCACCACGGTCATCGACTACGCGCAGCCGAACGTGGCGAAGGAGATGCACGTCGGTCACCTGCGCTCGGCGGTCATCGGCGACGCGGTGGTCCAGATCCTGGAGTTCACCGGCGAGAGCGTGGTCCGGCGCCATCACATCGGCGACTGGGGGACCCAGTTCGGCATGCTCATCCAGTACCTGATCGAGCACCCGCACGAGCTGGACCACAAGGGCGCGGCGGAGGTCTCCGGCGAGGAGGCCATGTCGAACCTGAACCGGCTCTACAAGGCGGCGCGGACGCTCTTCGACTCCGACGAGGAGTTCAAGACGCGGGCGCGGCGCCGGGTGGTCGACCTCCAGGCGGGCGAGCCCGAGACCCTCGCCATGTGGCAGAAGTTCGTGGACGAGTCGAAGATCTACTTCTACTCGGTCTTCGACAAGCTGGACATGGAGATCCGGGACCCGGACGTGGTCGGCGAGTCGGGCTATAACGACATGCTGGACGAGACCTGCCGCCTCCTGGAGGAGTCGGGTGTGGCGGTCCGCTCCGACGGCGCGCTGTGTGTGTTCTTCGACGACGTGAAGGGCCCGGACGGCAACCCGGTCCCGCTGATCGTGAAGAAGTCGGACGGCGGCTACGGCTACGCGGCGACCGACCTCTCGGCGATCAGGGACCGCGTCTTCAACCTGAAGGCGAACAACCTCGTCTACGTGGTGGACGCCCGCCAGTCCCTGCACTTCAAGATGGTCTTCGAGACCGCGCGCAGGGCGGGCTGGCTGGGCGAGGACGTGCAGGCGCAGCAGCTGGCCTTCGGCACGGTGCTGGGCAAGGACGGCAAGCCGTTCAAGACGCGTGAGGGCGAGACGGTCCGGCTGGTCGACCTCCTGGACGAGGCGATCGACCGCGCCACCGCCGTCGTGCGGGAGAAGGCCGAGAAGGTGGGCCTGAGCGAGCAGGAGATCGTGGAGAACGGCCGGTACGTCGGTATCGGTGCCGTGAAGTACGCGGACCTGTCCACCTCCGCCGTCCGGGACTACAAGTTCGACCTGGACCAGATGGTGTCGCTGAACGGCGACACGTCCGTGTACCTCCAGTACGCGTACGCCCGTATCCGGTCGATCTTCGGCAAGGCCGGCGACCGTACGCCGCTGGCTCATCCGGAGCTCGAACTGGCCCCGGCGGAGCGGGCGTTGGGTCTGCACCTGGACCGGTTCGGGGAGACGCTGGACGAGGTCGCCGGCGAGTACGCCCCGCACAAGCTGGCGGCGTACCTGTACCAGCTGGCGTCGCTCTTCACGACGTTCTACGACCAGTGCCCGGTCATCAAGCCGGCGCCGGCGCAGGAGGTCGCGGAGAACCGCCTCTTCCTCTGCGACCTCGCCGCTCGCACGTTGCACCAGGGCATGGCGCTGCTGGGCATCAGGACGCCCGAGCGCCTCTGATCTCCCGCAGGTCGCCGATCCCGTAGTACCCGCTCCGTACCCGTAGTACCTGCTCTTCGTACCCGTAGCACCTGATCCCGTAGGCCGCTGATGCCGCCTACGGGATCAGTCGTTTCCGCACCCGAACGCGCGTACACACGGCCACCCGAGCGGGTGCCCGTGCCCGCTCGGATCTGTTACTCACTTTCGGGTGACGGCGGGGGTCGCGGACGGGTGGCGCGGCATGGCGAACAAGCGCGGCAGACCAACACTGATGCGGCCACACCTGCTGAAGGGGCGTCAACCCGACACACCTTCACAAAAAGTGCACAGTACAGCCGACCATCACAACAATGTCGTTGATCGGCAACGCCCTCCGATTCCCGGACGTAGCGGAGCACTTCAGTCGGCAAGCTATGCGGTGTCCGGCCAGCAGGCCGGGTGCACGAACAGCGGGCCGACGGCACGATCCTGTCGCCGCGACCCGCCAGTACCCCAAGGGGGCACCCATGACCGCTTCGCAGACCTTCACGGCCCGTCGCCTGGCCGCCGCCGCTCTGTCCGCCGCCGCGCTGGTGGGGGCAGCCGCCCTGCCGGCGGCGGCCGACGGATCCGGGCCGCGCGATTCGCGGGTGGAGATCAGCAGGGTCCAGTACGACGCCCCGGGGCACGGCTCCAGGTCCAACCGCTCGCTGAACGAGGAGTGGGTGCAGATCACCAACAGCGGGCGCGACAGCGTGAACCTGGACGACTGGACGCTGTCCAACCGTCAGGGCCGCGTCTACACGTTCCGCCACCTGCGTCTGAACGGCCACTCCAGCGTCCGCGTCCACACCGGCTTCGGCCGTGACACCTACCGCGACGTCTACCAGGACCGCCGCAACTTCGTCTGGGACGACCGCGAGGACACCGCCACGCTCCGCAACGACCACCGTCGCTTGGTCGACACCATCACGTGGGACGCCAGGCACCACGGTAACGACGGTCGCCGCAACGGTGACGACGGTCGCGGCCACGGCGCCGACCACGGCCGCGGTCCGGGCCACGGCCACCGCTGACCCGGTGCGGGTCGAGGCCGGCGCACGGACTGCGCCGCCCTCGACCCGCGGCTGATCCCCCCTCTTCGCGCGGCGTGCCACGAACCATCTGTGGCACGCCGCCGTCTGTGTGCCCCGGCCGTCCAGGACCTCGTGGGCGGACCCCGGGACCCGTTGTCAGTGGCGGGCCCTAAAGTCACGGGCATGGCGACACTTCCGAACCCGCTGCCCTCGCTGGCGGCAGATCCGAGCGGGCGCGCGCTCGGCCTCCAACTCCCGCCCGGGAGACTGATCGACGCGACAGACGAGGGCCCGTGGCACGAGCCGCTGCTGTGGCACGCCGAGGGACCGGCGGCCCCCGGCGACTGGACCGCGCTGGGTTCCGCCCCGCGCACGGCCGGGCTGCTCCCCCTCCTCATCGAGGTTGGCGGCAGTCAGGGCGGCCCGGAGGAGTGGGAGCTGATGCCCGAGGAGGTGTCGTATCCGGGGGATCATGACGCCGACGAGGTGCTGGCGGGGTACTGGGAGGAGTACGCGGAGGACGAGCTGGAGCTCGACGCCGACGTGGACTACCCCGGCAAGGAGACGGTCGTCGAACTCTTCGGTGAGGCCGAGGAGTTCGCCGAGACGATCGCACCGCACGGCGTGCAGTGGCCCGGCCTCGCACCGGCCACCGCGGCCGACGCCGACCCGGACGACCGGGCCGCCGAGCTCGCCGACTCCCTCGCGGGCGGCGGCTCCTGGCTGAAGGAGCCGCGCCTCGCCCTGGTCCCGGCGCGCCGCAGCGCGGACATCCCGGCGGCGATCGGCTGGTCCGGCCCCGTCAACTACGAGGGCGACGTGGCCCGCCTCTGCACGGTTCTCCGCTCCTGGGAGGACCGCTTCGGCATACGGGTCGTGGCCCTCACCTTCGACCAGCTGGTCCTGTCGGTGGCGGCCCCGCCCACGACGGCTGCCGAGGCCGAGGCGGTGGCCGCCGAGCACTTCGCCTTCTGCCCGGACAACATCACGCAGGGCGAGGGGGAGACGCTGCGCGCGTACGCGGCGGACGAGGTGCTCGGCAAGAGGGTGTGGTCCTTCTGGTGGGACTGACCGCCGGTTGACCGACTCCCTTGTCGGGGGCGGAGCCCCCAGGTCGAGGAGGGGGCGGGTGGGGGTGGCGGGGGCGGGAGTCAGGGCTTGACGCCCGTCACCCCGTACACATTGATGTCCGCGTCCGTCACGTCATTGATGTCGAGATAGCGGATCTTCTCGATGTCGTCGAGGGTGGCGAGGTACGCGGGGTCCACCTGCTCGGGCAACGGCGCCGCACCGTCGGGCCGCCAGCGGTGCGCGGGCACGACACCCGGCTCGTCCAGTTCCAGCCCGTTCTCGGTGAAGAACCGCTCCACCTCGGCCCTGCTCCGCAGCACGAACGTGAACCCCCGCTCGGTGAACGTCCGTTGAACGGCCCGAATGCTCTCCGCGTGGAGGTCATCGGTCAGGTGGCTGAGGACGAGCCGGCTGCCCGAGGGCAACGCCTCCACCAGCTCACGCACGATCGGACGGGCCTCCTCGTCCTCGATGAAGTGCAGAACCGCCACCAGCACGAGCGCGATCGGCTGCTCGAAGTCGAGTGTCTTCGCGGCCCCTTCGAGGATCCGCGCGGGCTGCTTGAGGTCCGCGTCGATGTAGTCCGTCCGCCCCTCGGGCCCACTGGCGAGCAGCACACGCGCGTGATCGAGCACAACGGGGTCGTTGTCGACGTACACGACCCGCGAGTCCGGGGTGATCCGCTGCGCGATCTGGTGGACGTTCTCCTGCGTCGGCAGCCCCGTACCGATGTCCAGGAACTGCCGGATCCCCGCTTCCCGGGTCAGCGTGGTGATCGCCCGCCGCAGGAAATCCCGGTTGTGCCGGACATCGAGGTAACCCCGCGGATTGACCGCGAGCGCCGCGGCGGCCGCGGCCCGGTCGACCGGGTAGTTGTCCTTGCCCCCGAGGAGGACGTCGTAGACGCGCGCCGGGTGCGCCTTGCTGGTGTCGATCCTCCTTGCCGGCTCGGCGCGGTCCTGGCCAAGAGCATCACCGGGCATAAAGCCTCTCCCTGAAGAGTCGCGTTATTCAGCGGGCAACAACCCAACTCCCAGGGGCACTTGATAGTGCCCGTCCCCTACCTAGGCCCTGTCCGGCGGACGGGCCCTAACCCGTCGCGGCCGTCTGCCACTCGCTGCCGCCCAGCGGATAGTCGTACGCGGGCCGCCCCACATTCCCGCTCGTCCGGAACGGCTTCCCGTTGTCGTCGATACGCACCGTGCCACTGCGCGCCCCGCTGGACCAGTCGAGCTCCAGATACCAGCTCACGTCGTGCGCCCGCGCGTCCGCGAACACATAGAAGACCTCGGGGTCGGACTCGCTGACCTTGTACGGAAAGTCCCGCTGCCCGGCCTTGGGCGTAGTCACGGGCCGCCCCGCGTCGAGGTCCACGGCGAAGGACTTCGTCTCCACGCCTCCACCGCAGCCGACGCCCATCGCATAGTCGTTCCAGGCGAGCGGCGCGTCCTTCCCCACCACCCGTACATGCAGCCCGTTCAGGACCACGGTGGCCTTCCCGGTCCCCTGCACGGTCAGCGCGAGCATCTGCTCCTGACCGGCGACCCCGCCGAGCGCCGTGACCCACCCGCGCGCGTCCGACTCGTTCGGCGGCGGGGGCACCTGCGCGGCCTTCCGGTTCACCAGGTAGTGCTGGCTGCACGGCCCGTCCCACTTGTACGGGTTGGTGGCCACGACAGGTGCGGTGGCACCGCCGGCGACCGCTTGGCCCGTACTCCCACTCGAAGCCGCCGCCGAGACGGACGCCTCGGGCCCGCCACCGCGCGTGGCGGAGGCGGAGGCGGAGGTGCTGACCGAGGCGGAAGGCTTCCGGTGCTTGTCATCGGGCGACGCCGTCCCCCGCGAGCCCTCCCGGGGGCCGGCCGACGCGGCGGCCCCCACCTCCTCCCGCCCTCCGTTGCGCCCGCCGTTCCCGTCCGGCACGAACCGCACCGCGAGCGCGGCCGACGCCAGCACCGCGGCGACGGCGACCGAGGCGAGCAGGACCGTACGCCGCCGCCGGCCCCCTGCCGAAGCCTCGCCCGAGGGACCGACCGAGGGCTCGCCCACAACCTCCGAAGCCAGACCCTCGGCGCCTGAAGCCACCTCAGGAGCCGTGGGCGCCGCGGGTGGTGCCCCCTTCTGCCCCCGCAGCGCATCCGCCCGTACCCACCGCCGATGCAGCTCCACCAGTTCCTCGGGAGTCGCCCCGCATACCCGCGCGAGCCGCTCCACGGGCGCGTAGTCGGTCGGTACGGCGTCCCCGTTGACGTACCGATGCAGCGTGGACGTACTCACGTGCAGCCGCTTCGCGAGCACCCCGTAACTGAGTCCGGACCGCTCCTTCAGCTCCCGCAGCAGCCCCGCGAACTCGTCCCCGTCCACCGTTCCTCCATCCCCCGTGTCCCGGGCCGCGTTCCAGGGGGACGGTGTTCCCCCTGGTCAGACCCCATACGAACGTTCCGGCGTCCCGTATCCCCCGGCAACCGTGGCGGCCGGGACGGATCACCCGACAAGCTGTGGTCATCCAAGCACGCCGCTCCCCTCGACCGGTCGAGCGGCTGTCGACCAGGCACACCCACAGGGGGATCACCCATGTCCGCACGCACCGCCCGCACCCGTCTCCTCGCCGCCACGACGGTCGCGCTCGCCGCGCTCGCCCTCTCGGCCTGCGACAACGGAAAGGGCGTACGTGACGAGGGCCCGTCCGCCGCGTCCGGTTCCTCCTCGCGGACGAGCGGGTCCGCTACCGCCGGCGGTACGACGGCGAAGCCGGCGGGCGGGACGGGGGGCTCGACCGCCGCCCCGAAGGGCAACAGCACAGGGGGTACCACCACGTCGGGCACCGGCACGACGGGCACCAGCGGCGGCTCCGGCTCCACCGGAAAGAACGGCGCGGGCACCACAACCACCCGGAACCCCGCCTGCAACGGCACCAACACCAAGACCACCGCGACCGAGGTGTCCCGCCCCCTCAACCACCTGCTCCTCACCGTCACCAACACCGGCGCGAAGAACTGTGACCTGACCGGCTACCCGATCGCCCGCTTCGGCGAGGCCCAGTCGGTCCCGCCGGTCGCCGAGTCGACCCACCCGCAGGCGGTCGTCACGCTGGCCTCGGGCGAGTCCGGCTACGCGGGCGTCCTGCTCTCGGCCGCCGACGGCAGCGGCGGCAACGGCTACACGGCCAAGACCCTCGTCGTCAGCTTCGCCAAGGGCAGCAGCGCGACCCCGGCACTGCCGTCCAAGGGCGTCTACGTGGACGACAAGCTCACGGTGACCTACTGGCAGCAGAGCCTGGACGACGCGCTGGCCTACTGAGCGGCTGTCAGGTCCTGGGAACTGTTCGTTGGACAGGCCCTAGCGAAGCTTCTGCGCGACCTCGGTGGCCCAGTAGGTGAGGATGTTCTGGGCGCCGGCCCGCTTGATGCCGGTCAGCGTCTCCAGGATCGCCTTGTCGCGGTCGATCCAGCCCTTCTCGGCCGCCGCCTCGACCATCGAGTACTCGCCGGAGATCTGGTACGCGGCGACGGGCACGTCGACGGAGTCCGCGACCCGCGCGAGGATGTCCAGATACGGTCCCGCCGGCTTCACCATCACCATGTCGGCCCCCTCCTCCAGATCGAGAGCCAACTCCCGCATGGACTCCCGCACGTTGGCGGGGTCCTGCTGGTACGTCTTGCGGTCGCCCTTCAGCGAGGAGCCGACGGCCTCCCGGAAGGGCCCGTAGAAGGCGGAGGAGTACTTCGCGGTGTAGGCGAGGATCGCGACGTCCTCGCGCCCGATCTGGTCCAGGGCGTCCCGGATGACCCCGATCTGCCCGTCCATCATCCCGCTGGGCCCCACCACGTGCGCCCCGGCGTCGGCCTGGACCTGGGCCATCTCGGCGTACCGCTCCAGGGTCGCGTCGTTGTCGACGCGGCCTTCCGCGTCGAGCACCCCGCAGTGTCCGTGATCGGTGGTCTCGTCGAGACACAGATCGGACATGACGAGCAGTCCGTCGCCGACCTCGGCGCGCACGTCGCGAAGGGCGACCTGCAGAATCCCGTCCGGATCGGTCCCGGGAGTTCCGACGGCGTCCTTCTTCGACTCCTCCGGCACGCCGAAGAGCATGATCCCGGAGATCCCGGCCTCCACGGCCTCCAGAGCGGCCTTCTTCAGGCTGTCGCGCGTGTGCTGCACGACGCCGGGCATCGCCGCGATGGGGACCGGCTCGCTCACGCCCTCCCGCACGAACGCGGGGAGGATGAAGTCGGCGGGGTGCAGCCGGGTCTCGGCGACCATGCGCCGCATGACCGGCGTCGTACGCAGCCGCCGCGGCCGCGCACCGGGAAAGGATCCGTACTTCGTCATGTCCTCTACGCTACGCCCGCCCCTCGACCCCCCTTGCCGACACCGTGCCGGTACCCGATTCGCACGCCGGACGAGCTGGAGGCCTTCAGGGGCGCGGGGAACCGCACGCCCAGCCCCCACCCACCCGCAGCCGAAAAAACACCGGGGGTATGAGGGGCGAAGCCCCCATACCCCCTACGCACCCCTGCGCACCCTTACGTCGTACGACGCCTCCGCCCCCCCGGCCGACGCTCACTCGGCCGAGTAACCGGATCCCCCGCCTCCGCGGCGGCGGCCCTCCGCCGGAGACCGAAGTCCGCCAACGCCTCGGCCAGCTTGTGCACGGACGGCTCCGGAGCCATCACGTCGACCCGCAGCCCGTGCTCCTCCGCCGTCTTGGCGGTGGCCGGACCGATACAGGCGATCACCGTCACGTTGTGCGGCTTGCCCGCGATGCCCACGAGATTCCGTACCGTCGAGGACGACGTGAAGAGTACGGCGTCGAAGCCGCCTCCCTTGATCGCCTCCCGCGTCTCCGCCGGCGGCGGCGAGGCGCGCACGGTCCGGTAGGCCGTGACGTCGTCGACCTCCCAGCCCAGCTCGATGAGCCCCGCGACCAGCGTCTCGGTGGCGATGTCGGCACGCGGCAGGAACACCCGGTCGATCGGGTCGAACACCGGGTCGTACGGCGGCCAGTCCTCCAGAAGCCCCACGGCCGACTGCTCACCGCTCGGCATCAGGTCCGGCTTCACGCCGAAGGCGACCAGCGCCTTCGCCGTCTGCTCCCCCACCGCGGCGACCTTGATCCCCGCGAAGGCCCGGGCGTCGAGCCCGTACTCCTCGAACTTCTCCCGCACGGCCTTGACCGCGTTCACGGACGTGAAGGCGATCCACTCGTAGCGGCCCGTCACCAGGCCCTTGACCGCGCGCTCCATCTGCTGCGGCGTCCGCGGCGGCTCGACGGCGATCGTCGGCACCTCGTGCGGCACAGCGCCGTAGGAACGCAGTTGGTCGGAGAGCGAGACCGCCTGCTCCTTCGTCCGCGGCACGAGCACCTTCCAGCCGAACAGCGGCTTGGACTCGAACCACGAGAGCTGCTCACGCTGAGCCGCGGCGGAACGCTCACCGACCACGGCTATCACCGGGCGCCCACCGTCCGGGGACGGCAGCACCTTCGCCTGCTTCAGGGTCTGGGCGATCGTCCCGAGCGTGGCCGACCAGGTCCGCTGACGCGTCGTCGTACCGGCGATCGTCACCGTCATCGGCGTGTCCGGCTTGCGGCCGGCCGCGACCAGCTCACCCGCGGCGGCGGCCACGGAGTCCAGCGTCGACGAGACGACCACCGTCCCGTCCGACGCGCCGACCTCGGTCCAGCACCGGTCGGAGGCCGTGCGCGCGTCGACGATCCGCACGTCGGCGCCCTGCGCGTCACGCAGCGGCACACCGGCGTACGCGGGCACGCCCACGGCCGCGGCGACGCCCGGCACGACTTCGAACGGCACGCCGGCGGCGGCGCAGGCCAGCATCTCCTCGGCGGCGTACGTGTCGAGCCCGGGGTCACCGGAGACCGCACGCACGACCCGCTTGCCGCCCCGCGCGGCCTCCATGACAAGATTGGCAGCGCCCCTCAACGCGGGGTCACCAGCGGTCGTTGACACGGCGTCAACAACCGCTAGTTGAGGCGTGCCTGTGCTCGGATACGTACTGGAAGACGTGCCCAAAGGCGTCCCCCCGTCCGTATCCGTACTCATTACGGCGACGCCTTGTCTGGCGTGGACGCGGACCATGTCGAGTACCTCGTACTCGGCGACGAGAACGTCCGCGTTCGCCAGCGCCTCGACGGCGCGCAGTGTCAGTAGTCCCGGATCTCCGGGTCCGGCACCGAGGAAGGTGACGTGCCCGTGTTCGGGACCGGCGGGAAGGGTGGTGGGGCTCAATGTGCTCGCTCCCCCATCAGACCGGCCGCGCCCTTGGCAAGCATCTCGGCGGCGAGTTCACGGCCGAGCGCCATTGCTTGGTCATGTGTCTCGGGCACGGGACCGGTGGTGGACAGCTGCACCAGCGTCGTGCCGTCGGTCGTGCCGACGACGCCGCGCAGGCGCATCTCCTTGACAATCTGCCCGTCGGCCAAAAGGTCGGCGAGAGCACCCACGGGTGCGCTGCAGCCGGCCTCCAGGGCGGCGAGCAGGGACCGCTCGGCGGTCACGGCGGCCCGGGTGAACGGGTCGTCGAGTTCGCCGAGCACGGCGACGAGATCCGCGTTGTCCGCGGCACACTCGATCGCCAGGGCCCCCTGGCCGGGGGCGGGCAAAACGGTGTCGACGGACAGGAAGTCCGTCACGTCCTCTATCCGCCCCAGGCGGCCGAGGCCGGCGGCGGCGAGCACGACGGCGTCGAGCTCCCCGCTGCGCACGTATCCGATCCGCGTATCGACGTTCCCACGGATCGGGACCGTCTCGATCGTCATCCCGTGGTCGCGGGCGTACGCGTTCAGCTGGGCCATCCGGCGCGGCGAACCGGTGCCGACGCGCGCGCCGTCCGGAAGCTCCTCGAAGCGCAGCCCGTCGCGGGCGACGAGGACGTCACGCGGGTCCTCGCGCAGCGGCACGGCGGCCAGCACGAGCTCGTCGGGCTGCCCGGTCGGCAGGTCCTTGAGCGAGTGCACGGCGAAGTCGATCTCGCCGAGCAGCAGCGCCTCGCGCAGCGCGGTGACGAAGACGCCCGTGCCGCCGATCTGGGCAAGGTGCTCACGGGAGGTGTCGCCGTACGTCGTGATCTCCACGAGCTCGACGGGCCTGCCGGTCACCTGGCTCACGGCCTTCGCCACCAGCCCGGACTGGGCCATGGCGAGCTTGCTGCGCCTGGTCCCCAGCCTCAGTGCGGCCTTCTCATCTGGTCGCCCCTGGGGCGCTCCAGCCTGCCCCTGCGGCGCACGTGGCTCACGTGGCTCACTCATGCTCGCCCTCGGTTCTTGGCGTTCTCGTTGTTGTTCTCGGCCCGCGAGATGGAGGCGACCGTCTCGGGGTCCAGGTCGAACAGGGTTCGCAGCGCGTCCGCGTACCCGGCGCCACCGGGTTCGGCGGCCAGTTGCTTGACCCGTACGGTCGGCGCGTGCAGCAGCTTGTCGACGACGCGCCGCACGGTCTGTGTGATCTCGCCCCGCTGCTTGTCGTCGAGGTCCGGCAGCCGCCCGTCCAGCCGCGCGATCTCGCTCGCGACGAGGTCGGCGGCCATGGTGCGCAGCGCCACGACGGTGGGGGTGATGTGGGCCGCCCGCTGGGCGGCGCTGAACGCGGCCACCTCGTCGGAAACGATCCTTCGCACCTGGTCCACGTCCGCCGCCATCGGCGCGTCCGCGGACGCCTCGGCCAGCGACTCGATGTCGACGAGCCGCACGCCGAGCAGCCGGTGCACGGCCGCGTCGATGTCACGGGGCATGGCGAGGTCCAGCAGAGAGAGCACGGGCGCGGGCCGGGGGGCCTCGGCGACCGGTTCGGGCCTGCGGCGCTCGGGCACCCGGCCGACGGTGGCGACGGCCAGGACGAGTGCGGCGATGGCGTCGGCGTCGGCCTCCGGGTCGAGTACGGCAGCCCCGCGCGGGGCGCGGGCCGCGACATCGCCCTTGTCCACCCAGGCCGCGTGCTGCTCCAGCTCGGCGGCGCCCATCCCGGCCACGGCGGCCTCGCCGAGCACGGAGAAGCCGGCCGTGCCCTGCACGGCGGACAGGTCGAGCGGGCAGTCGTCGTCGGTGCCGACGCTCGTGGGAGCGAGCTGCGCCGGGTCGCCCACGGCCGCGGACGACGCCGTACGGCCGAAGTCGGCACCCCGCGCGGCGGGCTTCGCCGTGACCACGGGCTCTCCCGTACGTCCTTCCACGGCCGCCGCGACCGACTCGGCCGTCAGGACGAGCCCGGTGGCGCCGGTGCACGAGATGGCGATGTCGGCACGTGTCAGCTCGACCGGCACCGAATCCATCGGTACCGCGCGGGCCAGCACGTCCGTGCCGCCGCCCTCGTTCTCGTTGAGGATCTGGGCGAGCCGCTCCGCACGGTCCGGCGTGCGGTTGGCGATGACGATCTCGGACACTCCGGCGCGCGCGAGTGTCGCCGCGGCCAGCGACGACATCGAGCCCGCGCCGATGACGAGGGCCTTCTTGCCCTTGGCCCACACGTCGACGGCGGTGCCGCCCGACAACTGCTGGAGGCCGAAGGTGACGAGGGACTGCCCGGCCCGGTCGATGCCGGTCTCGTAGTGCGCACGCTTGCCGACCCGCAGCGACTGCTGGAACAGGTCGTTCAGCAGCCGGCCCGCGGTGTGCTGCTCCTGCGCGGTGGCGAGCGTGTCCTTGATCTGGCCGAGGATCTGGCCCTCGCCCACGACCATCGAGTCGAGGCCGCAGGCCACCGAGAAGAGGTGGTGGACGGCCCGGTCCTCGTAGTGCACGTAGAGGTGGGGGGTGAGCTCGTCGAGGCCGACCCCGCTGTGCTGGGCGAGCAGCGTGGACAGCTCGGCGACGCCCGCGTGGAACTTGTCCACGTCGGCGTACAGCTCGATGCGGTTGCATGTGGCGAGCAGCGTGGCCTCGGCGGCCGGCTCGGCGGCGACCGTGTCCTGCAGCAGCTTGACCTGGGCGTCCGCGTTCAGCGTGGCCCGCTCCAGGACGCTGACCGGGGCGCTGCGGTGGCTCAGCCCGACGACGAGGAGACTCATGCCGGCATCACGGCGGGGACGTCCCCGTCAGGCCCTTTGCCGTTGTTCTCCTGGGCGGCCTGGGCCACGGCGGCGGCACCGGCCTGGGCCTCGGCCTCCTCGCCGGCCTTGCGCTGCTCGTGGAAGGCGAGGATCTGCAGCTCGATGGAGAGATCGACCTTGCGTACGTCGACGCCGTCCGGGACGGACAGGACGGTCGGCGCGAAGTTGAGGATGGAGGTGACTCCGGCCGCGACCAGGCGGTCGCAGACCTGCTGGGCCACGCCCGGCGGGGTGGTGATGACGCCGATGGAGACGCCGTTCTCGTCGATGATCTTCTCGAGGCCGTCGCTGTGCTGCACGGCGATCCCGGCGACCTGCTTTCCGGCCATCTCGGGATCGGCGTCGATCAGCGCGGCGACCCGGAAACCACGGGAGGCGAACCCGCCGTAGTTGGCCAGTGCGGCGCCGAGGTTACCGATACCGACGATCACTACCGGCCAGTCCTGGGTCAGGCCCAGCTCACGGGAGATCTGGTACACGAGATACTCGACGTCGTATCCCACACCACGCGTCCCGTAGGAACCGAGGTAGGAGAAGTCCTTGCGCAGCTTCGCGGAGTTGACCCCCGCCGCAGCCGCGAGCTCCTCGGAGGAGACGGTGGGTACCGAGCGCTCCGACAGTGCGGTGAGGGCTCGGAGGTACAGCGGAAGCCGGGCGACGGTGGCCTCGGGAATCCCTCGGCTGCGGGTCGCCGGTCGGTGAGTTCGGCCAGTTGCCACGGTGCTCCTGCGGGTAGCGCGGGGCTGCAGGCGGTCACACGTACCTAGACCGCCCCGTCGAATGCAGGCTATGTCTTTGTGAACGCGTGCACAAAGATGGTGTCCGATTTGCCCGGGCAACGTGACGGGGGTCACGCGCTCTCGGCGCGCCTGTGTGGAACCGGCGCGCGCACGACTTCGTTCCGCACCTGAAGGGGGCAAAACCGCACACTCTCCTCAACGAATCCCGCCCCCGAGACCAATCGCCGTCGATCCTAGGCGACTTTCCGGACCCGCTGGACTCACGGGTCAGGACGGAGTCCGGACCCGATAACGGCACAATCCGGGCGGAGCGCCGCGCCTCGCCGCGCCAGGCGGCGCCGCTACGGAGCGAGGGCTTTGCGCAGTCGCGCCTCGTCCACACGCCAGAAGGTGTGCTGCGCCCCGTCCACCAGCACCACGGGGATCTGCTCCCAGTAGGCACGGTGCAGCTCTTCATCCTCGGTGATGTCCTTGTGCTCCCAGGGGACCCCGAGATCCCCACACACCTTCTCCACCACTTCTTGTGCGTCATCACACAGATGACAACCAGGCTTCCTGATGAGCGTGACCAGCCGCTCCGAGGGCGCCTTCTGCGTCGTACGGCGCTCACCGCGCCGGAACATGGAACTCATACGGGTCATTCTCCCGCCACCCGCGCGACGCCGACGTGCCGGTCGGACGACTTCTTTAACGGCTCGGTCGCGGAGAGTTCACAGCATCGAATCCTCTCGACTCCGGAAGCTCCGAACAAACTGGCTATGCTCACGACATGGCCGCTCTCGGATGGCTCACTCCCCGTAGGCGCTCCGCCACCGCGCGGAGCGTGTTGGCAGGCGAGGCCTCGGCGGAGGCAGCGCGCAAGTCCTCCCAGGAACTGGAGGAACTAGCCCACGACGCCGCGCCCGGCGCCGACGCGCCCGACCGGGAACCAGAGTTCCCGGTCCTCGGCGACGAGAAGGCCGCGGCCTTCTTCGACCTCGACAACACCGTGATGCAAGGCGCCGCCCTCTTCCACTTCGGCCGGGGCCTGTACAAACGGAAGTTCTTCGAGACCCGCGACCTCGCCCGATTCGCCTGGCAACAGGCGTGGTTCAGGCTGGCCGGTATCGAGGACCCGGAACACATGCAGGACGCCCGTGACTCGGCGCTCTCGATCGTCAAAGGCCACCGTGTCGCGGAGCTGATGTCGATCGGCGAGGAGATCTACGACGAGTACATGGCCGAACGCATCTGGCCCGGCACCCGCGCCCTCGCCCAGGCCCACCTGGACGCGGGCCAGAAGGTCTGGCTGGTCACGGCGGCCCCCGTGGAGATCGCCACGGTGATCGCCCGCCGGCTGGGCCTGACCGGGGCGCTGGGCACGGTCGCGGAGTCGGTGGACGGCGTCTACACGGGCAAGCTGGTGGGCGAGCCGCTGCACGGCCCGGCGAAGGCGGAAGCCGTCCGCGCGCTGGCCGCCGCCGAGGGGCTCGACCTCTCGCGCTGCGCCGCCTACAGCGACTCCCACAACGACATCCCCATGCTGTCCCTGGTCGGCCACCCCTACGCGATCAACCCGGACGCGAAACTCCGCAAGCACGCCCGTACGTTCGAGTGGCGTCTGCGTGACTACCGCACGGCCCGCAAGGCCGCGAAGGTCGGCATCCCCGCCGCGGCCGGCGTCGGCGCCGTGGCCGGCGGCACAGCCGCCGCCATCGCCCTCCACCGCCGCCGCCGCTGACCATCCCCCGGGTGCCGCACCCCGGCCAGCGGGGCTTCGCCCCCCCCCCATCCCCACCCACCCCGATCCGCCCGACTGACGGCGGGCGGGGGCTTCGCCCCGCATCCCCCACCCACCCCGACTCGCTCGGCCGACGGCCGGTGGAGGCTTGGCGCGCAGTTCCTCGCGCCCCTAAAGGCCCCGGCCCGCATCCTTCAGCCCGTCCGGCGTTTGAGGACGAGGCCGTTCAGGCCGATGCGGGGGTCTGGGGGCGGCAGCCCCCGGCCGGGTCGAAGGGGCGGAGCCCCTGGGAATGGGACGGGTAGGGGCGGCGGGGGCGAGGGACACGGCCCAGGGCACCGCCCCGGACGTCGGCCAATCCCCTGTCCTACCCCCCTGACCCCCCATCCAGTCACCTCACCCCCACACGGCCACAACACGCCCCGCACCCAGACGGAACCCGAACCCATCCGATCAACAAACGGTCACTGTCTGGCACTTGAATAGGCGTCAATCGGTTACAGAAGCGACGTAATCGACGATTTGAGCAACTCGGTGTAGCGCTGCCTGTACGAAGCGTTATTCTCCTCAGACGCAAACCGGTACCCCTCCGTCGCTACGACGGGTGAACGGTCCCGCACTGCACGTGATGGAAGCTCTGCCTCTGGGAGTCCCGTGTACTCACACGTCGGGGTTGACGCCTCGGGCCTGGCTACGCTGCGCGCAACGGTCCTGGACCGCTTGCGCGGCTTCGTCCCCACCGCGTACGCCGTCCCCGCCCTCGCCGCCGTCCCCGCGCCCCTCGGCCCTTGCTACGCCCTGGCCGAGGGCAGCGCGGCGGTCGGCAGACGAGGCCGCTCGGGCTCGGCCGCCACGCCCACCGCACGCCGCCCGGCCGCAGACAGCGACAGCGCCCGGATGATGGACCTCGTGGAGCGCGCCCAGGCCGGCGAGGCCGACGCCTTCGGCCGCCTCTACGACCAGTACAGCGACACCGTGTACCGCTACATCTACTACCGCGTCGGCGGCAAGGCGACCGCCGAGGACCTCACCAGCGAGACGTTCCTGCGCGCCCTGCGCCGCATCGGAACGTTCACCTGGCAGGGCCGAGACTTCGGCGCCTGGCTGGTCACCATCGCCCGCAACCTGGTCGCGGACCACTTCAAATCGAGCCGATTCCGACTCGAAGTGACCACCGGCGAAATGCTCGACGCGAACGAGGTCGAGCGCAGCCCCGAGGACTCCGTCCTGGAGTCACTGTCGAACGCGGCCCTGCTCGACGCCGTACGACGGCTCAATCCTCAGCAGCAGGAGTGCGTCACCCTGCGCTTCCTGCAAGGGCTCTCGGTCGCCGAGACCGCCCGGGTGATGGGCAAGAACGAGGGAGCGATCAAGACCCTCCAGTACCGAGCCGTCCGCACCCTGGCGCGACTCCTCCCGGACGACGCCCGCTGAAACCCGTACGAACGCCATAGCGATCCCGCACGCTCAGCGACGCCCAACTCACCTTCCGTAAAGGTGCGTTGACTTCGCGGCCCGATCATCCATCGTCCGTAACCCAAGTGCCGCGACGCTCGTTGTGCGGGATACAGGCTCCCTGTGGTCACGACCCGGCCACCGCCGATCACTCGATCGTGTGGATGCGCTCGGGGCGTGCAACCCTCAGGACCCCCTGGGGAGTCGACCGTCTTGACGAGAGGAGGTGCCGCCAGTGATCGCGAACGTATCGGCACACCGGCGGGCGAACGCCTTCGCCCAGGCCCTGGAGGAGCATTCCGACCAGGGCACGGCGGCCGAGCAGCCCGATGGATCGGCACCGTCCCAGGCTGCGTCGGAACAGACCGAGCAGGGCCTTCTGCTGGCCCTCGCCACCGGTCTCGGCGCGCTGCCCAAACCGGAGCTGGACCCCGAGGTCAAAATCGTGCAGCGAGCGCAGCTCGTGGCCGCGATGGAGGCCATGCTGCTGGAAGGCACCGCCGCGGGGGGCGAAGGTCCGGACCGTTCCGTGCCCGAGCAGCGCTCGCACCGGGCACGGGGCGCGCACCGGGCGACCGGACTGGGGAAGCTGCGACCGCGTTCGCGTTTGTCCAAGGGCCTGGCCGCGGGCGGGCTCACCGTGGGCGTGGCCGCGGGAGCCTTCGGCGGCGTGGCCGCCGCCAGCTCCGACGCCCTGCCCGGTGACTCGCTCTACGGGCTCAAGCGAGGCATGGAGGACATCAAGCTCGGCCTGGCCCACGGCGACAGCGACCGCGGCGAGCTCTACCTCGACCAGGCGTCCACACGCCTGAGCGAGGCACGCCGGCTGATGGAGCGCGGCCGCTCCGGCCACCTCGACCACGAGTCACTGGGCGAGATCCGCCGCGCGCTGTCGGGCATGCAGCACGACGCCTCCGAGGGCCACCGCCTGCTGTACGAGGCATATGAGCGGGACGGCTCGCTGGGCCCCCTCCAGACCCTGTCCGCCTTCGCACAGTCGCACCGCCAGGCCTGGGGCGCGCTGCGTGACCGGCTGCCCGTCCAGCTCGGCGACGTCAGTCAGCAGGTCTCGTCGGTGTTCGCCGCCATAGACGAGGAGGTCGACCCACTGCTCCCGGGAACCCCGGCGAAGGAAGGCACGGGCCGTCACCGGGGTGCCAGTTCGGACGCCCCCGGCTCGTCGTCCGGCACGGACCGTCCGGCGCCCAGCGCCAGCAGCGGCTCCACCGCCGGCAGCCACAGCAGCACCGGCAACCCGAAGCCGTCCAGCTCGAGCAGCACCGGCGAGGGCCTGCTCGGCGGCACCACGGGCGGCCTCCTGGACCCGCCCAAGGACACCACCAGCTCATCCCCGTCGGCCGGCAAGTCCAGCCCGACAAGCGGCGCGCCGGACGTCACCCTGCCCCCGCTGCTGCCCGGTCTCCTGCCGGGCCTGGGCATCGACAGCGAGGACAACGGGTAACTCCGTTACGAGGCTGGGGGCGCCCTTCTCAGAAAGGGCGCCCCCAGCCTCGTACATCTGTCCGAAGGAAACCGACCGCCGGGCGAACCCGCCTGCCGGAAGCAGACCAGCCGTCAGAAGAAGACCGATCGGCGCTGCACCAACAACTTGTACAGCGTGTGCTGGATCTGCTCCCTGACCTGGTCCGTCAGGTTGAACATCAGCATCGGGTCCTCGACGGCCTCCGGCGGATAGCCGTCCGTGGGAATCGGCTCGCCGAACTGGATCGTCCACTTCGTGGGGAGCGGCACGGCACCCAGCGGACCCAGCCACGGGAAGGTCGGCGTGATCGGGAAGTACGGGAAGCCCAGCAGCCGCGCCAACGTCTTCGCGTTGCCGATCATCGGGTAGATCTCCTCCGCGCCGACGATCGAGCACGGAATGATCGGGACGCCCTGCCGCAGGGCCGTCGACACAAAACCGCCCCTGCCGAAACGTTGCAGCTTGTAGCGCTCGCTGAACGGCTTCCCGATGCCCTTGAAGCCCTCCGGCATCACGCCCACCAGTTCGCCGCGCTCCAGGAGCCGTTCGGCGTCCTCGGCGCAGGCGAGGGTGTGACCGGCCTTGCGGGCCAGCTCGTTGACCACCGGCAGCATGAAGACCAGGTCGGCCGCGAGGAGGCGCAGATGGCGGCTCTCGGGGTGGTTGTCGTGGACGGCGACCTGCATCATCAGGCCGTCCAGCGGGAGGGTGCCCGAGTGGTTGGCGACGATCAGGGCGCCGCCGTCGGTCGGGATGTTCTCGATGCCCTTCACCTCGACCCGGAAGTACTTCTCGTACAGCGGGCGGATCAGGGACATCAGGACCTGCTCGGTGAGCTCCTGGTCGTACCCGAAGTCATCGATCTCGTAGTCCCCGGTGAGACGCCGGCGCAGAAAGGCGAGGCCACCGGCGACGCGCCGTTCCAGCCCGCCGCCCTCCCGCGCCTGCGACGTCGACGGCGCGTTCTTCGGCGTCGACGGCTGAGGCGGCTGTTCCTCACGCGTCACAGGAACATCATCCTGCGGGAAGGGCCGGTCGGGCAGGGGCTGGACCTCACGTACCACCACGGGATCGCCCTTGCGCCGGTTCCCCGCGGCCCGCCGCCGCGGCGGGCGCTGCACAGCACCCCCGCGCGACCGGTCGTCGTCGAACGGAATGACCTTGGCGTCCGCCATCGTCGATGCGCTCCTCAGTTGGCGCTCAGTGTCGGGGGGTGGCCGCCGCCCACATGACGCAGCGCGGCGATCCGGTCGACGGCCCCCGCGAGGGCCTCGGGGGGCAGGAGTCCGGGCCCCCGGCTGCGTGCGAAGTCCGCGAACGTCTCCGCGGTCGAGTATCTCGGTTTATAGCCCAGCGTCTCGCGCATCTGGTTCGTCGACACGACCCTGCCGTGGGTGAGCAGCCGCAGCTGCTCGGGGGAGAAGTCCGTCACGCCCAGGGTACGCACCGCCGTGCCCGCCCAGCTGAGCGCCGGCAGTAGCAGGGGCACCGTGGGACGCCCCAGCCGTCGGGCGCACTGCGAGAGCAACAGGACGCCGTCTCCGGCGATGTTGAAGGTTCCGCTGTTGAGAGTGCCGCGCTCCGGATCGTCCGAGGCGATCCGCAGCACCTCGATCACGTCGTCCTCGTGCACGAACTGCAGCCGCGGGTCGTAGCCGAAGACGGTCGGCAGCACCGGCAGCGCGAAGTACGAGGCGAGCGGCGAGTCGGCGCTCGGCCCGAGGATGTTCGCGAACCGCAGCACACACACGGCGACGTCGGGGCGCCGCCGCGCGAAGCCACGCACATACCCCTCGACCTCCACCGTGTCCTTCGCGAAGCCGCCGCTGGGCAGCGACTTGGGCGGGGTGGTCTCGGTGAACACGGCCGGATCCCGCGGCGCGGACCCGTAGACGTTCGTACTGGACTTCACGACCAGCCGCTTGACCGACGGGGACTTCTGGCAGGCGCCCAGCAGCTGCATGGTGCCGATGACGTTGGTCTCCTTGACCGTCGTCCGGCTGCCACCGCCCAGCGCGATGCCCGTCACGTCCATGTGGACGACCGTGTCGACGGAGTGCTCGGCGAGCACGCGGGCGATCGTGGGCTGGCGGATGTCGGCCTGGACGAACTCGGCCCCGCCCAGATGGTGCTCGGGCAGCACCGCGTCCACGGCGATCACCCGGTCAACCTGGGGGTCACGCTGGATCCGTCGTACGAACCGGCCTCCCAGTTGACGAGCCACTCCGGTGACGAGCACGACCTTCCCCAAGATCAGCGCCTCTCTTCCCGTTCTGCGCGTAAGCGGACGTAGCTCTGCTCGTACCCTGCCGTGTTCCCCGTGTGCCGCCAACCTAGCGGGTTGATGTTGCGCTGTGATGACCGCCCGATGCACGAAGTGACGACAGCCACAGACATACGATCAGACCAAGCCACACGGCACATGGGCGTACGCACAGCATCGCCCTCGGGAGCCCTCGCGCAGGAGACGCGCGCCGCTCCCCGCGGAAAGTACCCGCTCTGGGCGAAAGCCGCCGCGACGGAGGAGGCCGGTACGAAGGAACCCGGTTCCGGAGGAACCCGGTGCGGCGGGAGAGCGGGCCCCGCCCCAGGGCCCCGGTCGGGCCCGGGCCGGAAAACGGCTGTGGCCCCCCACCGGCTGGTGGGGGGCCACAGAGCGCGCCGTTCGCAGCGCTCGCACAAGCGCAAAGACGAGCCCCGGCGATGCGGGGCACGGCCCTACTTCTTGTTGCGACGCTGAACGCGAGTGCGCTTGAGCAGCTTGCGGTGCTTCTTCTTGGCCATCCGCTTGCGCCGCTTCTTGATAACAGAGCCCACGACTACCCTCGCTCACTTCTCTTTACTCGGTGCTGGGCTGCATGGGCCCACACGACCTATGAGGGGCCAGCCTACCCGTCCGAGCGCCGAGGTCGTAATCGAGGGGATCCGAGTGGATTCCCGAGGCGGCCACAAGGGCCTCTCGGGAACCCCTCGGAGCAACCGTCAGGCCGTCTCCACCCCCACATAGCTCTCGCGGAGGTACTCGTGAACCGCTTGCTCCGGCACCCGGAAGGACCTCCCCACCCGGATCGCCGGCAGATGACCGCTGTGCACCAAGCGGTACACGGTCATCTTCGACACTCGCATCACCGAGGCGACTTCCGCCACGGTAAGGAACTGAACCTCGTTCAGAGGCCTCTCGCCAGCTGCAGCCATGACACACCTGAACCTTCCGCACTCGACGGCCACCGGCTTCCCCTTCCGGTGACTCTTCGTCGTTGCGTGCTCACTCCCCAATGTAGGGGCGGGTGATGCGAGTGGGGAAGAGGGGATGCCATCGGCCGCCTACTGTGACAGACACGCTCGATTGAGTACATAGCGAGTAAGCGGTCGGTAGTAATCAGACCGCACAGCGTCATCAAGCGGAACGACGACGGACACCCGCCCCTCTGCCTCTCCGACGAAGAGCGCAGGATCGTCCGTATCGGCCAGCCCCATGGCCTCGAACCCCAGCTGACCTGCTCCGCAGACCCAACCGTGGTCCCCGATGACGAGCTCCGGGAGCGGTCCGCCGGCCTCCGCGGCGGCCGCCAGAACGGTCCGAACCGGGAGCGGCGAGTGGGTGTGTGCGCCGGTCGCACCACCGGGGGCTTGCGCGCCGGGTTCGCGTACCAACGCGACACCTTGTACGTAGTCAAGGTTGTACGTGCGTAGACCGAACCGGGTCGTTATGTCGACAGAGCTACCCTGCGCGGGGGTGAGGACGGTACATCCCGCCGCCGACAGGGCGTCCGCGAGGGCGGCGTAGAAACCGAGCAGACGGTGCGGATGACCGGTCCCGAGGAGCACCGCCTCACGCCTTCGGGCCGCCGTTCCGAGCCGCGCCGCGAAGGAATCGAGCGCGGCCAAAGTCCGCTCAGGGTCGATCACATCATGCCCGCTCGTGTGCGTCGGGTCGGCCGAAACTCCACACTTGTCCGCCATCAACTCGATCAGGTCCCGGGGTCCCCATGTCCACTCGGGATCGAGCCCGATCAACACACGGGGGTCACGGGCCACGAAGAGCCGATAACTCCGCAGACTCTCCTCACGCGAGGTGGCAACGGGCCCGGCCAACCGGGCCGCCAGCAGGTGCGCACGTAATGCTCCGGTGCTCAACACGACAGCGATGCTGACGCACCCGAGCCCTCTTCACCCGAATTTCCCGAAAACGCCCCACAGTTGGCGTAATGCACACTCTGCCCCGGCTGTCCCCGCCGGGAGCCGGGGCGCAGGTGGGGACGGGTGGGTGTCAGGGGAGGAGGCCCCGCAGGGGGAACGCCGCGCGGCGCGTCGCGACGATCGCCTGGTCGAGGCGGTCCGCCGGGTCGTACCCGGACTCCCACCCCTTCCAGGACACGGGCCACCGCCCGTCCGTCATCCGCATGGGCGCCAACTGCCGCGTACGAGCGAAGACTTCCTGCCGCCAGCTCTCGGGAATCACCGTCTCGGGGTCGATGGGCCGCCCCGCCGCGACGGCGACCAGATGCGTCCACGACCGCGGTACGACCTCCACGACCGCGTACCCGCCGCCACCCAACGCGACCCACCGCCCGTCGGCGTACTCGTGCGCCAGGTCGTGACAGGCGACCTGCACGGCCCGCTGCGCGTCGAGCGAGACGGCGAGATGAGCGAGCGGATCCTCGAAGTGGGTGTCGGCACCGTGCTGGGTGACAAGCACCTGCGGCTGAAAGTCGGCGATGAGCTCGGGCACCACGGAGTGGAAGGCCCGCAGCCACCCCGCGTCCCCCGTCCCGGCCGGCAGCGCGACATTGACGGCGGCGCCCTCCGCCGAGGCGGCTCCCGTCTCCTCCGGCCACCCGGTCTGCGGGAACAGCGTCCGAGGATGCTCGTGCAGCGAGATCGTCAGAACCCGGGGGTCCTCCCAGAACGCCGCCTGCACCCCGTCCCCGTGGTGCACGTCGACATCCACGTACGCGACCCGTTCGGCCCCCAGTTCCAGCAGCCGCGCGATCGCGAGCGAGGCGTCGTTGTAGATACAGAACCCGGACGCCCCGCCCGGCATCGCATGGTGCAGCCCACCCGCGAAGTTCACCGCGTGCAGCGCGTCCCCGCGCCACACCGCCTCCGCCGCCCCGACCGACTGCCCCGCGATCAGCGCGGAGACCTCGTGCATTCCCGCGAAGGCGGGATCGTCCATGGTCCCGAGCCCGTACGAGGCGTCCGCGGCCCCCGGATCCACCGACGCGGCCTTGACCGCCTCCACGTAGTCCTCGCGATGCACGAGCCGCAACGTCGACTCCCCGGCCGGCTTCGCCGCGACGACGTCCATCTCCCGATCGAGCCCGAAGGCATCGACCAGTCGCCGGGTCAGCGCCAGCCGGACCGGATCCATCGGATGGTCCGGGCCGAAGTCATAGCCCGTTACTGCCTCGTCCCACATCAGCTGTGCGCGGCCGCTCATGTCCGTCACCGTATCGGTCCGGTTCGGGCGCGAACGAGCGGGCGTACCCCAAGGTCGCCAGGACCAACACCATCGGCACAAGCATGGCGCCCCGGTAGTTCCAGGCGTCGCCCAACGCCCCCACCAACGGTGAACCGATCAAGAACCCCACGTAATTGAAGATGTTCAGCCTCGCGATGGCCGTATCCGAAGCCCCGGGGAACAACCGCCCGGCCGCCGCGAACGTCTGCGGCACCAGCACGCACAGTCCGAGCCCCAGCAGAGTGAACCCGAGCATCCCTACCCACGCCCCGGGCGCCCCCGCCACCACCGCGAATCCCAGCGCCGCCACGACCGCTCCCAGCCGTACGACGGCCACCGCCCCGAACCGCCGCACCCCGAAGTCCCCGACGGCCCGCCCCACCAGCGTCATGACCATGTAGACGTTGTACGGAACGGTCGCCAACTGCTCCGAACTGCCCAGCACGTCCTGCAGATACTTCGCGCTCCAGTTGGAGACCGTCGAGTCCCCGATGTACGCGAACGTCATCACCAGACACAGCGGCAACAGCAGCCTGAAGACCAGGGCTCCGCTCTCCCCCTGCGCCTTCCCGGCCCCGGCATCGACGTCGGCAGCGGCATCGGTATCGGGACCAGAAGCGGCGCCCCCGTCGACGTACCACCGACTCCCCACGAAAGCCGCCGGCAGCAGTACCAGCACCACCGGCAGATAGGACACGAAGAGCGAGAGATGCCAGTGCGCCCCCGCCCACGCGAGCGAGGCGCCCAAGATCCCGCCCAGGCTGTACGTGGCGTGGAAACCGAGCATGATGCTGCGTCCGTACGTCCGCTGGAGGCTCACTCCGAGCATGTTCATGGAGGCGTCCAGCGCGCCGACCGCGAGCCCGAAGGCGCCGAGTGCGACCGCCAGTTCGACCAGCCGGTCCCCCGACCCGACCCCAAGGAGCGCCAGGAGCACAACGGGCTGGGACCAGCGCAGCAGCCGGCTGGGCCGTATTCGCTTCACCAGCTGCTCGGTCGTCACGCTCCCGACCCCGGCGAGGATCGGCACGGCGGCCAGGAACGCGGGCAGCAGCCCGTCGGAGACGCCGTAGCGGTCCTGGATGGCCGGAATGCGCGTCACGAGCAGAGCGAAGGTGGCGCCCTGAGCGAAGAAGCTGAACGCCAAAGAGGCCCTACCGCGCCGCAGCACATCTGTCATGGCGGCGAGCGTAGGGCCCCGGCTTACCGGTGGGTAGATCCAACCGAAGATGAATTCTGCTCAACTCTTCGGCTGAGAGGTCCTGGCGACCTCGTTCTCCAGCATCTTCTCCATCGGACCGACCGCCAGCCGCCCAGCGACCAGGATCGCCACCGCGATCGAGCTGATCATCACGACCGTGCCCAGCCAGACCATCGTGTCGACCGGCAGGGTGTACGCCCCCAAGACCCGCGCGACGCACTCCCCGAGCAGCACCACGCCCCAGACCAGGGAGAAGGTCCGCTCGGCCTTCCGGAACCGCGGGGAGCCGGCCGCCAGCCGGTCCCATGCGGCGTTCTTGTCCGCGTCGCCCTTGATGAGGAACGGCTTCATGCCCGCCGTCATCATCGGCCGGCCGAGCTTCACGGACACCAGGATGCCGATGCCGATCGCGCTGCTGACCCCGCTGTCCTTGGCCAGCATCAGCCGCGGGTCACCGGCGACGAGGCTGAGGGCCAGCCCGACGACGTTGACGAACAGGATCAGCCCGGCCAGGGCGTTGGCCCTGCGCTCCTTCACCGCGCTCCACACGGTCCGCACGGCGGGCACCACGCTGCTCCAGCCGAGGGCCGCCATGGTGCTCATGCCGAACCCGCTCTTGAGGAGGTAGTACGACCCGACGGGCACCGCCACGTCGAGGATCAGCGGCAGGAAGCTGGGCCGGGCGGCGAGGTCGGCGCTCGTGGCGGCCGATGCCTCGACGGTGGTCGCTCCAGTGCTGGTCTCGATGGCCGTGATGCTCATGATCGGGTCCCTCCGTCGTCGCTGTGTACGTCCCGTTCGATGTACTCAGCTTCGCGGTCGGACCCCACTCGCCAACAGAAACGATCGTCCGGAGCTCGGCGTGACAAATGTCAGTGCCGTGCGATGGGTGCCGTCATACGAGCAGGTCAGCCAACTCGCCCAGCTCGGAGAAGAGTTGAGTGGCACCGGTGAGCTTGGCGGCCGGTGTCATGGCGGTGAACCCGTACACGTCCATCCCGGCGGCGTTCGCCGCCCGCACCCCGAGCGGACTGTCCTCGACGACGACACACCGCTCCGGCGCCACGCCCATCCGTTCGGCCGCGTAGAGAAACAGATCGGGTGCCGGCTTGCCCCGCCCCACATCCTGCGAACTGAAGACACGCCCCTCGTCGAACCACCGGTCGAGCCCGGTCTTGTGATGCCCGACCCGGATCCGCTCATGGCTCCCGGAGGAGGCCACGCAGTACGGGACCTCGTCCGCGGCCAGCTTCTCCAGCAGCTCTACAGCACCCTGAACGGGTTGCAGCTCCCGCTCGAAGGCGGCGAACACGCGCCCGTGAAAGACGTCGTCGAACTCTTCCGGCAGCCGCCGCCCGCTCCGCTCCTGGACGAGCTCATGGATGCGGTGCATGGCGGACCCCATGTAGTCCCTGATGGACTCCTCGTACGAGGTCGGGTGCCCGAGTTCGGTCAGATAGGCGGCGAGGATCGTGTTGGAGATCGGCTCACTGTCCACGAGGACGCCGTCATTGTCGAAGATCACCAAGTCATAGCGCATGACAAAACCCTAGACCCCCAAACGCAGAGAACCCCCGTACCGATTTCCCGGTACGGGGGTTCTCTTTAAAATTTGTTCGGCGGCGTCCTACTCTCCCACAGGGTCCCCCCTGCAGTACCATCGGCGCTGTGAGGCTTAGCTTCCGGGTTCGGAATGTAACCGGGCGTTTCCCTCACGCTATGACCACCGAAACACTATGAAACTGTAACTACCGCACCATTGCCGTGGCCCGACAACGGGGTTGTTCGTGGTTTCAGAACCAACACAGTGGACGCGAGCAACTGAGGACAAGCCCTCGGCCTATTAGTACCGGTCACCTCCAGCGGTTACCCGCCTTCCAGATCCGGCCTATCAACCCAGTCGTCTACTGGGAGCCTTAACCCCTCAAGGGGGTGGGAGTCCTCATCTCGAAGCAGGCTTCCCGCTTAGATGCTTTCAGCGGTTATCCCTCCCGAACGTAGCCAACCAGCCATGCCCTTGGCAGGACAACTGGCACACCAGAGGTTCGTCCGTCCCGGTCCTCTCGTACTAGGGACAGCCCTTCTCAAGACTCCTACGCGCACAGCGGATAGGGACCGAACTGTCTCACGACGTTCTAAACCCAGCTCGCGTACCGCTTTAATGGGCGAACAGCCCAACCCTTGGGACCGACTCCAGCCCCAGGATGCGACGAGCCGACATCGAGGTGCCAAACCATCCCGTCGATATGGACTCTTGGGGAAGATCAGCCTGTTATCCCCGGGGTACCTTTTATCCGTTGAGCGACGGCGCTTCCACAAGCCACCGCCGGATCACTAGTCCCGACTTTCGTCCCTGCTCGACCCGTCGGTCTCACAGTCAAGCTCCCTTGTGCACTTACACTCAACACCTGATTACCAACCAGGCTGAGGGAACCTTTGGGCGCCTCCGTTACTCTTTAGGAGGCAACCGCCCCAGTTAAACTACCCATCAGACACTGTCCCTGATCCGGATCACGGACCCAGGTTAGACATCCAGCACGACCAGAGTGGTATTTCAACGACGACTCCACACGGGCTGGCGCCCGCACTTCACAGTCTCCCACCTATCCTACACAAGCCGAACCGAACACCAATATCAAACTGTAGTAAAGGTCCCGGGGTCTTTCCGTCCTGCTGCGCGAAACGAGCATCTTTACTCGTAGTGCAATTTCACCGGGCCTATGGTTGAGACAGTCGAGAAGTCGTTACGCCATTCGTGCAGGTCGGAACTTACCCGACAAGGAATTTCGCTACCTTAGGATGGTTATAGTTACCACCGCCGTTTACTGGCGCTTAAGTTCTCAGCTTCGCCACCCCGAAGAGTGACTAACCGGTCCCCTTAACGTTCCAGCACCGGGCAGGCGTCAGTCCGTATACATCGCCTTACGGCTTCGCACGGACCTGTGTTTTTAGTAAACAGTCGCTTCTCGCTGGTCTCTGCGGCCACCCCCAGCTCAGAGTGCAAGACTCATCACCGGTGATGGCCCCCCTTCTCCCGAAGTTACGGGGGCATTTTGCCGAGTTCCTTAACCATAGTTCACCCGAACGCCTCGGTATTCTCTACCTGACCACCTGAGTCGGTTTAGGGTACGGGCCGCCATGAAACTCGCTAGAGGCTTTTCTCGACAGCATAGGATCATCCACTTCACCACAATCGGCTCGGCATCAGGTCTCAGACTATGTGCCAGGCGGATTTACCTACCTGACGTCCTACACCCTTACCCCGGGACAACCACCGCCCGGGATGGACTACCTTCCTGCGTCACCCCATCACTCACCTACTACAGGTCTGGTCCGTCGGCTCCACCACTCCCCTTTGCCCGAAGGCTCCGGGGCGGCTTCACGGACTTAGCATCGCCTGGTTCGATGTTTGACGCTTCACAGCGGGTACCGGAATATCAACCGGTTATCCATCGACTACGCCTGTCGGCCTCGCCTTAGGTCCCGACTTACCCTGGGCAGATCAGCTTGACCCAGGAACCCTTAGTCAATCGGCGCACACGTTTCTCACGTGTGTATCGCTACTCATGCCTGCATTCTCACTCGTGAACCGTCCACCACTGCCTTCCGGCGCGGCTTCACCCGGCACACGACGCTCCCCTACCCATCACAGCCGCCGTTGGGCGTATTGCTGCAATGACACGACTTCGGCGGTACGCTTGAGCCCCGCTACATTGTCGGCGCGGAATCACTAGACCAGTGAGCTATTACGCACTCTTTCAAGGGTGGCTGCTTCTAAGCCAACCTCCTGGTTGTCTCTGCGACTCCACATCCTTTCCCACTTAGCGTACGCTTAGGGGCCTTAGTCGATGCTCTGGGCTGTTTCCCTCTCGACCATGGAGCTTATCCCCCACAGTCTCACTGCCGCGCTCTCACTTACCGGCATTCGGAGTTTGGCTAAGGTCAGTAACCCGGTAGGGCCCATCGCCTATCCAGTGCTCTACCTCCGGCAAGAAACACACGACGCTGCACCTAAATGCATTTCGGGGAGAACCAGCTATCACGGAGTTTGATTGGCCTTTCACCCCTAACCACAGGTCATCCCCCAGGTTTTCAACCCTGGTGGGTTCGGTCCTCCACGACCTCTTACAGCCGCTTCAACCTGCCCATGGCTAGATCACTCCGCTTCGGGTCTTGAGCGCGCTACTAAATCGCCCTATTCGGACTCGCTTTCGCTACGGCTTCCCCACACGGGTTAACCTCGCAACACACCGCAAACTCGCAGGCTCATTCTTCAAAAGGCACGCAGTCACGACGCACTGAGTAAACTCAATGCGCGACGCTCCCACGGCTTGTAGGCACACGGTTTCAGGTACTATTTCACTCCGCTCCCGCGGTACTTTTCACCATTCCCTCACGGTACTATCCGCTATCGGTCACCAGGGAATATTTAGGCTTAGCGGGTGGTCCCGCCAGATTCACACGGGATTTCTCGGGCCCCGTGCTACTTGGGTGTTTCTCAAACGAGCCGTTGACGTTTCGACTACGGGGGTCTTACCCTCTACGCCGGACCTTTCGCATGTCCTTCGCCTACATCAACGGTTTCTGACTCGTCTCACGGCCGGCAGACCGTGAAAGAGAAATCCCACAACCCCACATACGCAACCCCTGCCGGGTCTCACACGCATATGGTTTGGC
>NZ_JAPEPW010000001.1:2382500-4020000 GCF_026339955.1 Streptomyces sp. NBC_01549
CGGGCCTGATTCCCAGTCAGTAGGGCTTGTCTTCCCAGCCCTTGGGGCCGTTTCGACGAGTGAGACTTTAGCGGATTCCTGACTCCCGAGCTAATCGGGGTGGCGTCCTTTCGAACGCGGATTCCTCATTTCGCAAACACGCAGGAAAACGAGCTGACGACGAGTCGTCGTTCGTTGAGTGCTTGTTGCGGAATGGCTGTCCGGGGACCGACCGGAGTCGGCGCTCACGTCGGACAACTCGGAGAACACTACGTACCGGGCAGAGGCGTGTCAACTCGGCCCCGGGACGGCCTCCGGAGGCGTACTGTCTGAGCCATGACTACACATACGTGCACCCAGCAGTGGTGGGCCGCCTGACGGCGGCCGTACTCACGTATGTACACAACGGCCGCCGCCTCGGCGGCCGTTTTTGTGTCTCCCTCCTGAGGAGCCGGCCGGCGGGTGCGGCGGCCTCGACCAGGAGGTGGAGAGATGACACGGGTCTTCAGCGGGGTCAAGCCGACCGGGCATCTGACGCTGGGGAACTATCTGGGGGCCATCCGGCGGTGGGCCGATGTCGACCAGCACCGGGCCGACGCCCTGTTCTGCATCGTCGACCTGCACGCGCTGACCGTGGACCACGATCCGGCGCGGGTGCGCAGGCTCAGTAGGCAGGCGGCGACGTTGTTGCTGGCCTCGGGGCTCGATCCGGAGCTGTGCACGGTATTCGTACAGAGTCATGTGGACGAACACGCCCGGCTGTCGTATCTGCTGGAGTGCGTCGCGACCGACGGGGAGATGCGGCGGATGATCCAGTACAAGGAGAAGGCCGTGCGGGAGCGGGAGCGGGGCGGGAGTGTGCGGCTGTCCCTGCTGACGTATCCCGTACTGATGGCGGCGGACATCCTGGCGTACGGGAGCGACGAGGTGCCGGTCGGGGACGACCAGACGCAGCATGTGGAGCTGACCCGGGATCTCGCGGTGCGGTTCAACCAGCGCTACGGCCACACCTTCGTGGTGCCCCGGGCCACGCGGCCCCAGATCGCGGCGCGGGTCATGAATCTGCAGGAGCCGACGTCGAAGATGGGCAAGAGCGATGACGTGGGGCCCGGTGTCGTCTACCTGCTCGATGAGCCGGACGCCGTACGGAAGAAGATCATGCGGGCCGTGACCGACAGCGGACAGGACGTCGTGTACGACCCCGAGGCGCGGCCGGGGGTCTCGAATCTGCTGGAGATTCTCGCCGCCTGTGAAGGTGGGGATCCGGAAACCCTGGGCGGCGCGTATGAGTCGTACGGCGCTTTGAAGAAGGACACCACCGAGGCCGTGATCGAACTCCTCAGGCCCGTGCAGGAGAGGCACAAGCGGCTGTGCGCGGATCCCTCGTATGTGGAGGCGGTTCTGCGCGACGGTGCCGGGAAGGCCAGGGAGATGGCGCGCCCTCGGGTGGACGCGGCGTACCAGGCGATCGGGCTGCTGGCCGCCGGCTGAAGTCCCTGAGGGGAGAACGGTTATCGGCGGCGGGCCGGGGCGGTGGCTCCGGCCCTGCCGTCTCTAGCTGTTGCCGGAGGCCAGTTCGCGGCTGCGGTCGCGGGCTGCCTCCAGTGCGGCGATGAGGGCGGCGCGGACGCCGTGGTTCTCGAGTTCGCGGATCGCGTTGATCGTGGTGCCCGCGGGAGAGGTGACGGCCTCGCGGAGTTTCACGGGGTGCTCCCCGCTGTCGCGGAGCATCACGGCGGCGCCGATCGCGGACTGGACGATCAGGTCGTGGGCCTTGTCGCGGGGCAGGCCGAGCAGGATGCCCGCGTCCGTCATGGCCTCGACCAGGTAGAAGAAGTACGCCGGTCCCGAGCCGGAGAGCGCGGTGCAGGCGTCCTGCTGGGACTCGGGGACGCGGAGCGTCTTGCCGACGGCGCCGAAGATCTCCTCGGTGTGGGCGAGGTGCGCTTCGGTGGCGTGGCTCCCTGCCGAGATGACGGACATGGCCTCGTCGACGAGAGCGGGGGTGTTCGTCATGACCCGGACCACCGGGGTGCCCGCGGCCAGACGCTCCTCGAAGAAGGAGGTGGGGATACCGGCCGCGCCGCTGATGACCAGGCGGTCGGCGGGTACGTGGGGGGCGAGTTCGTCGAGGAGGGTGCCCATGTCCTGCGGCTTGACCGTGAGGATCAGGGTGTCGGCGCTCTTGGCGGCCTCGGCGTTGGTGACGGCGGTGACGCCGTAGCGCTCCTGGAGTTCCCTGGCGCGCTCGGGGCGGCGGGCCGTGACCAGCAGGTCGGTGGGGGCCCAGCCGGATCGGATCACTCCGCTGAGCAGGGCTTCGCCGATCTTGCCGGTGCCGAGGACTGCGACTTTCTGGGTCATGGTGCGGGTGCCCTCCGAGGGTGCGTCGTCCTGGGGTCATCCTCGCACTTGGGGGGGTTGGGCGGGGTGGGGTGTCCGTTGGGCGGACGGGGTGGGTGTGCTGCCGTGGAGGGTTTTTTCGCCCCCGCCGCCCCTACCCGTCCCATCCGTACCTGGGGGCTCCGCCCCCAGACCCCCGAGGTGGTTCCTTCGGCTGCGGGTGAGTGGGGGGCTTGGCGCGCAGTTCCCCGCGCCCATGGGGCATGCTGCGCCCCGGCGCCCCATCACCATCGATTCGTCATGCGGTGCGGCGCCTCAGGGTTGCCGCGCCCAGGGTCAGTACCAGGACGGCGCAGCCCGCCACGATGAACGCGTCGCGGACGAAGTTGGCCGGATGTCGGTGTGCTTGAGGACTTCGTTCATGCCCTCGACGGCGTAGGACATGGGCAGGACGTCGGAGAGGGCTTCGAGGACCGGGTGCATGGTGGAGCGGGCCGTGAAGAGGCCGCAGAGGAGGAGTTGGGGGAAGATCACCGCCGGCATGAACTGGACCGCCTGGAATTCCGAGGCCGCGAAGGCCGAGACGAAGAGGCCGAGGGCCGTGCCGAGCAGGGCGTCGAGCAGGGCCACCAGCAGCAGGAGCCAGGGGGAGCCCGTGACGTCGAGGCCGAGGAACCAGACCGCGAGGCCCGTGGCCAGGGCCGACTGGACTACGGCGACGGCACCGAAGGCCAGGGCGTATCCGGCGATCAGGTCGCCCTTGCCGAGGGGCATGGCGAGGAGGCGTTCCAGGGTGCCCGAGGTGCGTTCGCGCAGGGTGGCGATGGAGGTGACCAGGAACATCGTGATCAGCGGGAAGATCCCGAGGAGGGAGGCCCCGATGGAGTCGAAGGTGCGCGCGCTGCCGTCGAAGACATAGCGGAGCAGGACGAGCATCAGACATGGGATGAGGATCATCAGCGCGATGGTGCGCGGGTCGTGGCGGAGCTGGCGCAGCACGCGGGTCGCGGTGGCGGTCGTACGGGAGTAGCTGATCGCGCTCGGGCGGGCGGGGGCCGTCGTGCCCGTGTGCGTGGGGGCTGGCAACTGCTCGCCGGGGAGCGTGCATGAGGGCGGTTTAGCTCGATCGTGTGATGGTCGACTTCCGGGCTTGCGGCGTCCTGGGCCGTCCGGGTTAACGTGATCGTGTGATCTGGGACGCCGGGTACGGCGCCAGCGTGCGGGGCCCCTGCTCCACCGGAGTGATGGTTCAGAGCCTCCCCCGTCGCCTCTGGCCGTACCCATGTGGCCAGGTCGCGAAGGGAACCGACCTCCCGGGCCCGGACCACGCACAGGATGCGTGTCGCCGCCCCGGGGTCGAGTACGCCGGGGACCTGGGGGTACCTCCCACGCCCTTAAGGCAGTGGGGGAGCGCCCAAGACCGTTCGGGGCGTGCGGCTGAGCAGACTCACTCCTGCTCAGTCCATAGGAACGGTGGTCGTGGTCATCGGACGGTCTCCTTGCGGGCGTCGCCGGTCGCGACCGCCTCGTCGACGAGGTGGAGGAAGGCGGCCTCGACGGTGTCGCGGCCGGTGCGTTCGCGCAGGGCGTCGGGGGTGTCGTCGGCGAGGATCTCGCCCTCGCGCATCAGGAGCAGGCGGTGGCAGCGCTCGGCCTCGTCCATGACGTGGGAGGAGACCAGCAGCGTCGCCTTCCGTTCCGTGGCGATGGCGTGGAAGAGGTTCCACAGGTCGCGGCGCAGGACGGGGTCGAGGCCGACGGTGGGCTCGTCGATGACCAGGAGTTCGGGGGTACCGAGCAGGGCGACCGCGAGGGAGACGCGGTTGCGCTGGCCGCCGGAGAGGGAGTCGGCGTGGGTGGTGAGGTCGACGTCGGCGATGGCCTGGGTGACATGGGCGTCACGGCGGTCGGCGGCGGCGCGGCCCGGGTCGAGGATCGCGGCGAAGTAGTCGAGGTTCTGGCGGATGGTCAGGTCGTCGTAGACCGAGGGGGCCTGGGTGACGTATCCGATGCGGGAGCGCAGTGCGGCGTCGCCGGCGGGGCGGCCGAGGACTTCGAGGGTGCCGGTGACTTTGGCCTGGGTGCCGACGACGGTGCGCATGAGGGTGGACTTGCCGCAGCCGGAGGGGCCGAGGAGGCCGGTGATCTGGCCACGGGGTACGGCGAAGTCGAGGCCGCGCAGGACGGTGCGGGGGCCGCGTACGACGGTGAGGTCTGCGGCGCGGATGGCGGTGGTCGGGGACTGGGGGGAGGCCTTGTCCGGGGGTTGCGAGGTGGTGGTGGCCGTGGGGCGGTCGGGGGATCGGGGGATCGGGGCGGCGTCGTCAAGCCCGGTCGCATTCGACGGCGCAGGCGCGCGGCGGCGTGATCGGAAGGGCGCGTTCCGGCGCGCGGTGGGGTGGTGCGCTTCCACGTTCACTCGGCGGTCACACGGAAGGGCTGCGCGATCAACTCCGGTTACCGACAATGGATTTCAGTGCGCGGTCATATGCCCACCGGCCTTGGTGCCGCGCCGTCGGATCCGCCGTGCCCTCCCCCGGCTCGGCACCCACGCATCTTCCGTTCTCAACCGGAGGTGCCGTTGCCATGCGCAAAGTCGATCTGCGTCGAGCCGATCTGTTCGCGTCCCTCGTCGTTTTTCTCGTCGCGTTGCCGTTGTGTGTAGGGGTCGCCATCGCCTCGGGCGTGCCGGCCGAGTTGGGGCTGGTGACCGGAATCGTCGGCGGGCTGGTCGCCGGGGTGCTGCCCGGGAGCAGCCTCCAGGTGAGCGGGCCCGCGGCCGGGCTGACCGTGCTGGTGTACGAGGCGGTGCAGACGTACGGACTGCGGGCCCTGGGTGTGCTGGTGCTCGGCGCCGGGCTGGTGCAGCTCGCGCTCGGGGTGTTGCGGCTCGGGCGGTGGTTCCGGGCCGTGTCCGTCGCGGTGGTGCAGGGGATGCTCGCCGGGATCGGGCTCGTGCTGATCGCGGGCCAGGTCTACGCGATGGGTGACGCGTCCGCGCCCGCGAGCGGGCTCGGGAAGATCGCCGGGGTGGTCTCGTTGCCCTGGGAGGCGGACCCGGTGGCCCTCGCGGTCGGGGGCGCCACCGTGGTGGTCCTGCTGCTGTGGCCGCGTTGGTGGCGCGGGGCGCGGGTGGTGCCGGCGCCGTTGCTGGCGGTGGCGCTCGCCGCGGGTGTGACCGGGGTGTTCGATCTGCCGGTGCGGCGGGTCGAGGTCCGCGGGCTGCTCGATGCCGTACAGCCGCCGTCCTTGACGGACCTGGGGCGGCTCACGGAAGTGGGCATGCTCGGGACGGTGGTCGCCTTCGCGCTGATCGCCTCCGCCGAGTCGCTGTTCAGCGCCGCGGCGGTGGACCGCCTGCACCGGGGGCCGCGGACCGACTACGACCGTGAGCTCATCGCACAGGGCGCGGGGAACACCGTGTGCGGGATGCTCGGGGCGCTGCCGATGACCGCGGTGATCGTGCGGAGCGCGGCGAATGTGCAGGCCGGGGCCAAGACCAAGGTCTCGCGTGTACTGCACGGGGTGTGGCTGCTGGTCTTCACGGTGGTGGTGCCCGGGGTCCTCGGGATCATTCCGGTGGCGGCGCTGGCGGGGCTGCTCGTGCACGCGGGCTGCAAGTTGGTGCCGGTGCGGGAGGTGCGGGTGTTGTGGCGCGGGCATCGCGGGGAGGTGGTCGTGCTGGGGGTGACCGCGGTGGCGATCGTGGTGGGGAACCTGTTCGAAGGGGTGCTGGTCGGGCTTGCGCTCGCCGTCGCCAAGACCGCGTGGGACATCAGCCATGTGCATGTGGAGACGGAGGACCGGGGGGCCGCGGGGATGGTCGTACGGGTGATCGGGAACGCCACGTTCCTGCGGCTGCCGAAGCTGTTGGACGCCCTGGAGGCGTTGCCGCACGACCGTGACGTACGGCTGGAGTTGGGCGGCTTGCGGCATGTGGACCACGCGTGTGCGGCGGCCCTGGAGCGGTGGGCCGCCGCGCGGGATCACGAGCGGGTCGCCACGATCACCAGTACGTCGTAGACCTCCTCGACCTGACCGTCCGGGAACGCCTCGAGGAGGCGGGCGCGCTCCTCGGCGAGGAAGGCCTCGGTGCCCTCCTTGCCGAGGACCAGGAAGATCGAGTGGCTGCCGATGTTCGCGAGGTGGGTGTCCACGGGGACGCGGCGGCTCCAGCGGACGGTGCGGTGGGTGTGGAGCGGGGGCTCGGGAACGCCTTGGAAGGCGCGTTCGGTGCGGAGCTCCGCGGCTGACTGTTTGGTGGCGGCGCCTTGCTCGGTGGCGATGCCTTGTCCGGTGGCGATGCCTTGTTTGGTGAGGTGGGCGCCCTCGAAGTACCGCTCGATGCGTTGGGCCTGGGCGGCGATCCAGGGGATGTCCAGGGCGTCCGTGTTCCACCAGAGCGCGAGGGCGCCGCCGGGGCGCAGGACGCGGAAGGCCTCCGGGAGGGAGTGGGCCGGAGTCGTCCAGTGCCAGGACTGGGCGTAGGTGAGGAAGTCGGCGGAGGCGGTGGCGAGGGGGAGGGCGTCGCCGGTGCCCCGGACGAGGGGGATGTCGGGGAGGGTGCGGCGGAACTCCGCGGCCATGCCCTCGCCGGGTTCCACGGCGATGACGTCCGCGCCTCGGGCGTGCAGGAGGGTGGTGGCGATGCCCGTACCCGCGCCCACGTCGATGACTTTCGCGCCCTTGAGGGGGCGGTCGGCCAGGTCTTCGATCGTGGTGAAGAGGGCGGGTGGGTAGGAGGGGCGGTTCGCGGCGTACTGGGCTGCGGCGGTGTTGAAGGAGTGGGCTCGGGTGGTGTGGGAGGAGGAGGGCGGAGGGGTCGTCATAAGGCCATGGTGATGGTGGGGGGCGGGGTGGGGGTGGGGAACAGCAGTGTTTCGCCCCCGCCGCCCCTACCCGTCCCCTCCCGTTCCTGGGGACTCCGCCCCCAGGCCCCGGGTGGGTCTTTTGGCTGCGGGCCGGTGGGGGCTTGGCGCGCGGTTCCCCGCGCCCCTGGGGCGCGGGGCTGCGCCCCGGCGCCGTTAAGGGCGGCGGGGCTTTTTTGACGGGTTGCGGGAGCGGCGCTCGTACTGGCGGCGTGCCTCCTCGTACTCCTCGCGGGCGAGCTTCTCGCCCGGGGCCTCGGTGAGGGTGCGGAAGGCGTAGGCGAGGAGGGAGCCGATGAAGCCGATGGCCAGGAGGCCGCGGAGGGAGGCCTGGCGGTCGGGGTCCGGGCGCTTGGAGAAGGCGTCCCAGGTGTGGCGGAACGCGAGCGCGCTGCACACCGCGAACATCAGCACGACCAGGAGGGTCACGGGTTTGCCGACGTCCGCGATCGCCAGGCCCTGGTAGGCGAAGCGGAGCACGAAGCAGGCGGCGACCGCGGCGGCGAGAGAGCCTACGGCGACGGCGATGCGGCGGGCCGTGTAGCCGCCGTCCTGGGCCACCCAGGTCGTCCCGAAGAAGCGGAGGGGCTCGGGCTGGGGTCCCGCGGGGGTACCGGATCGGTTCTCGTCACTCACTCGACGATTATCGCTCCGGTCGGCCGCGGGGACCCTGGGCCTCGTTCGGTCAGGAGCAGCGCGGCGCGACGTAGCCGTCGCTGCCGGTCTTCACATAGGCGTCCGAGATGTACTCACCGTTGGCGATGCTGTCCCAGATGCTGGTGGTGCCGTAGGGGCCGCTCACGGATTCGCCCGGGCGCTGGCAGAGGATCGACACGCGTGAACCCTCAGGCAGGACCCGCACGATGCGGTAGCTGGTGCCGGGGCCGCTGCGGACGTTCACCGCGGAGCCGGGTGCGATGGGGTAGGTGACCGCTTGCACTGCGGCCACGCTCGCGGTCGCCGTCGTCGACGCCACCCCCTCGTCACTGCTCTCCATGTTTTGAATACGCTCAACAGCCATTGAGGCCTCCCCCGTTGAATCAGATGGAACAGACGGAACAGACGGAATCAGGCAATGTGCATGCGTACGCCTGTCGCACGCGGAGGCTAGCAAGCCGCCTCGGTCTCGTACGAGGAATCGACTAGGCTCCGTGCGTCGCGCGCGCGGACGAACAGCACGGGGGTGGGTCCATGGCGCCACAGCGGAACTCCGGAGCGGATCCGGAAGCGGAACTTCCCGAGTACGCGGGGCAGTACCGCCTTGACGAGCGCCTCGGGTCCGGTGGCATGGGCGTGGTCCATCTGGCCCGCAGCGGCTCGGGGCTGCGGCTCGCGGTGAAGGTCGTGCATGCCGCGTTCGCCATGGATCCCGAGTTCAGGGGGCGTTTCCGGCAGGAGATCGCTGCGGCGCGGCGGGTGAGCGGGGCGTTCACCGCGCCCGTGGTCGACGCCGACCCGGAGGCCGAGCGCCCCTGGATGGCGACCCTGTTCATACCGGGCCCGACCCTCGCCGAGCAGGTGAAACGGAACGGGCCCATGCCCGCCTCCCAGCTGCGCCGGCTGATGGCCGGGCTGGCCGAGGCACTGCGCGACATCCATCGGGTGGGAGTCGTACACCGGGATCTCAAACCCAGCAACGTCCTGCTCGCCGAGGACGGCCCCAAGGTCATCGACTTCGGTATTTCGCGGCCGTCGGACAGTGAACTGCGCACCGAAACCGGCAAGTTGATCGGGACGCCGCCCTTCATGGCACCTGAGCAGTTCCGCCGTCCGCGGGAGGTGGGACCGGCTGCCGACATCTTCGCCCTGGGCTCGGTGATGGTGCACGCGGCGACGGGCCGTGGCCCCTTCGACTCCGACAGCCCCTACGTCGTCGCCTACCAAGTCGTGCACGACGAACCGGATCTGACCGATGTGCCCGGGAATCTCGCACCGCTCATCACCCGCTGCCTCGCCAAAGAGCCCGAGGACCGGCCGACGCCCGACGAGCTGATGCGGGAGCTGCGCTCGGTGGCGGCCTCGTACGACACACAGGCGTTCATTCCGGCTCAGCGCACCGAGCAGGCCGATGCCCCGGCCGCCCCTGACGCCCCGGCCGCCCCTGAGGCCCCGGCCGCTCCCGCCGACGCGGAGTCTCCGCCGCCCGTGCGACGGCCCAAGGGCCAAGCGTTCAGGCGCGTCGCCGTCGCCGTCGGCGCTCTCGTCCTCGTCGCGGGCGGGGCACTGGCCGCGCCCCGGTTGCTCGGGCAGGACGACAGCGGCGCCGCTCCGCAGGACCATCGGCAGCGGTCCGCTCCCGCCGCCTTCAGCGGGTGGGACACAAAGCCCGCGGCCCGAGCCAGCGGGACGCCCCAATGCTCGTACGGCGGCCGGAAGTTGTTCTGTGCCCAGCCGGGACTGGTCTCCGCACTCGACCCGGTCGACGGCAAGGTGCTGTGGCGTCACACCTCGACCGAGCGGAGCCTCCCGGACGGAGCGCCCGCCATGTCGGGCGGCCTCGTGCATGCCGTCACTCACGCCGGACGGCTCTTGGAGGCGCTCGATCCCGCCTCGGGCAAGGTGCACTGGAAGATGGACCTCACGGCATACGGCCGGCGGCAGCACGTGGGGGGCATGGTGCTCCTCACCCGTGCCGACGGGACGGTCAGCGGGGTGGACGGCGCCACGGGTGAGAACCGGTGGCGCCGCCGGCTGCCGAAACAGACCGCGCCGAACTTCGCCGCGTTCGCCGGGGACGAACTCGGCTACGCCACGAGCACGACGGACGACGGAAGCCGTACGCAGGTGACCGCGGTGGATCCGGAGACCGGCGACGTGCGGTGGAACACCGGGCTGAAGGGGACGCTGTATCCGGTCGGCGCATGGCGGGGCACCGTGTTCTTCACGTCGGTCGACAAGTACACCCGGACCGTCGCCCTGGTCCAGTACGACCCGAAGAGCAAGACGTCACACCGGGTGGGGCTCGAGGTGGCGCTGCCACAGGCTCAGGCCACCGTCCGCGGGAGCACCGTCTACATGATGAGCACCCTCGGCGCACTGGTGGCCGTCGACATGGACGCCCGGAAGCAGCGCTGGCGCCTCGAGACCGCCGTGAGCCAGGGCTCGGCACCGGCCGCCGACGCCACGCACGTGTACTTCACCGCCGCTGACGGGCGGCTGCTCGCCGTGGACGCCGTCCGGGGCAAGCTCGTCGGCCAGACCCGGACACGGCTCGCAACGGAGTCGGACCGGGTCCCGGCCGTACTGCAGACGCCGATGATCGCCGATGGCCACGTCTACTCGAGTGCGCCCGACGGGACCGTGTTCGGCGTGGCGGGGGACGATCCGGCGGCCTGGTGAGCCAAAAGGGCGGAGCAAAGGGGCCGCTTCCGAAGAAGCGGCCCCTTGAAGAGCACTCTTGAAGAGGTTCTGGGTCGGATCAGCCCAGCTTCGAGACGTCTCGCACCGCGCCCTTGTCCGCGCTCGTCGCCATCGCGGCGTAGGCGCGGAGGGCGGCGGAGACCTTGCGCTCGCGGGCCGCCGGGGCGTAGACGCCACCCAGGGCGTTGCGGCGGGCGGTGAGTTCCTCGTCGGAGACCAGGAGTTCGATGGAGCGGTTCGGGATGTCGATGCGGATGCGGTCGCCGTCCTGGACCAGGGCGATGGTGCCCCCGGACGCCGCCTCGGGGGAGGCGTGGCCGATGGACAGGCCGGAGGTGCCGCCGGAGAAGCGGCCGTCGGTGATCAGGGCGCAGGTCTTGCCGAGGCCGCGGCCCTTGAGGAAGGACGTCGGGTAGAGCATCTCCTGCATGCCAGGGCCGCCCTTGGGGCCCTCGTAGCGGATGACGACGACGTCGCCGTGGGTGATCTCCTTGCGGAGGATCTTGTCGACGGCCTCTTCCTGCGACTCGCAGACGACCGCGGGGCCCTCGAAGGTCCAGATGGACTCGTCGACGCCCGCCGTCTTCACGACGCAGCCGTCGACCGCCAGGTTGCCCTTGAGGACCGCCAGGCCGCCGTCCTTGGAGTAGGCGTGCTCGGAGGAGCGGATGCAGCCGTTCTCGGCGTCCTCGTCGAGGGCCTCCCAGCGCTCGGACTGGGAGAACGCCTCGGAGGAGCGGACGCAGCCGGGGGCCGCGTGCCACAGTTCGATCGCCTCGGGGGACGGGGAGCCGGCGCGCACGTCCCACGTCTTCAGCCAGTCGGAGAGGGACGGGCTGTGGACCGAGTGGACGTCCTCGTTCAGGAGGCCCGCGCGGTGCAGTTCGCCCAGCAGGGCGGGGATGCCGCCTGCGCGGTGCACGTCCTCCATGTAGTACGTGCGGTCCTTCGCGACGTTCGGGGCGACCTTGGCGAGGCAGGGCACGCGGCGCGAGACCTCGTTGATCTCGTCCAGGCCGAAGGGGACGCCCGCTTCCTGGGCCGCGGCCAGCAGGTGCAGGATCGTGTTGGTGGAGCCGCCCATGGCGATGTCGAGGGCCATGGCGTTCTCGAACGCCGCGTGTGTGGCGATGTTGCGGGGCAGGACCGACTCGTCGTCCTGGTCGTAGTAGCGGCGCGTGATGTCGACGACCGTGCGCGCCGCGTCCTCGTACAGACCCTTGCGGGCCGTGTGGGTGGCGAGCACCGAGCCGTTGCCGGGGAGGGACAGGCCGATGGCCTCGGTCAGGCAGTTCATCGAGTTGGCCGTGAACATGCCCGAACAGGAGCCACAGGTCGGACAGGCGTTCTCCTCGATACGGAGAATGTCCTCGTCCGAGATCTTGTCGTTCACGGCGTCGGAGATCGCGTCGACCAGGTCGAGCGTACGGACCGTGCCGTCGACCAGGGTGGCGCGGCCGGACTCCATGGGACCGCCGGAGACGAACACCGTCGGGATGTTCAGGCGCAGGGCCGCCATCAGCATGCCGGGGGTGATCTTGTCGCAGTTCGAGATGCAGATCAGGGCGTCGGCGCAGTGGGCCTCGACCATGTACTCCACCGAGTCCGCGATCAGGTCGCGGGAGGGCAGGGAGTACAGCATGCCGCCGTGGCCCATCGCGATGCCGTCGTCGACGGCGATCGTGTTGAACTCGCGCGCGATGCCCCCGGCGGCCGTGATCGCCTCGCTGACGATGCGGCCGACCGGCTGGAGATGGGTGTGGCCCGGCACGAACTCCGTGAAGGAGTTGGCGACCGCGATGATCGGCTTCCGTCCGATGTCCGCGCCCGGTACACCGGAGGCACGCATAAGGGCGCGTGCGCCCGCCATGTTGCGGCCGTGGGTGACTGTGCGGGACCTCAGTTCGGGCATCGTCGCTCGCTCCTTCGGAGAGTAATGACTGAGGTCGAGCCTACGCCCGTGCGCCACGATTCGGACGGGGTGTCCGGAATGCGGGACGGTTGTCTCGGTGGGCGGGTGCCAGGGGCTGTTCTCGGTGGGTGGGTGCGGGGGGGCTGTTCTCGGTAGGTGAAGTGCGGATCCGATTTGGCTGAGCGCGCCCACGCGGCGGAGCCGCACAATGTCACCGCCCCGCGCCCCTTAGGGGCGCTCGGCTCACGGGGCTGTCAGGTGGCCCTGTACCACCGGGGCCACTCGCTCGACGATGCGTTCCACGTCCGCCGAGGCCAGCGGCTCGATCTTGATGACGTAGCGGAGCATCGCCACGCCCACCAGCTGGGCCGCCGCCAGTTCGGCGCGGAGTTCCGCGTCGGGGAGGTCGAGCCGGCCCGCGATACGGCGCAGCAGCTGGGCGGCGACCAGGCGGCGGAAGACGGCGGCCGCGGTCTCGTTGTTCACGGCGGAGCGGACGATCGCCAGCAGCGGGGTCCGGGTGGTGGGGTTCTCCCAGATGCCGAGGAGGAAGCGGGTCAGGCGCTCGCCGACACCGTCCAGGGGGCCGTCCTCGACCGCGGTCGGCGCGGCCAGCGCGGGGGCGAAGGCGACCTCGATGGCCGCCTCGAAGACCTGTTCCTTGGTGCCGAAGTAGTGGTGCACGAGGGCCGAGTCCACACCGGCGGCCTTGGCGATGCCGCGCACCGACGTCTTCTCGTAGCCACGCTCGGAGAACTCCTCTCGGGCCGCCTCCAGGATGCGGTCGCGGGTGGCGGGGGCCGCCTCCGACTGCGTACGGGAGGGGCGTCCCCGGCCACGGCGGGGGGTGGCGGCGTCCGTCACCGGCGCGGCACCTTCACCGCGGAGGCCAGGTGCAGGCGGGTGAAGGCCAGGGCCTCCGCCAGGTCCGCCTCGCGCTCGGCGCTCGACATCGCGCGGCGGGTGTTGACCTCGATGACGACATGGCCGTCGAAGCCGGAGAGGGCGAGGCGCTCCAGCAGTTCGGCGCAGGGCTGGGTGCCGCGGCCCGGGACCAGGTGCTCGTCCTTGTTGGAGCCGTTGCCGTCGGCGAGGTGGACGTGGCCGAGGCGGTCGCCCATGCGGTCGACCATCTGCAGCGCGTCACTGCGGGCCGTCGAGGTGTGGCTGAGGTCGATCGTGAAGTGCCGGTAGTCGTCCTTCGTCACATCCCAGTCGGGGGCGTACGCGAGCATCTCGCGGTCACGGTAGCGCCAGGGGTACATGTTTTCGACGGCGAACCGTACGTCCGTCTCGTTCGCCATACGCCAGATCCCCGTCACGAAGTCGCGCGCGTACTGGCGCTGCCAGCGGAACGGGGGGTGTACGACGACCGTCGACGCGCCCAGCTTCTCCGCCGCCGCCTGGGCGCGCTGCAGCTTGACCCAGGGGTCGGTGGACCAGACGCGCTGGGTGATCAGCAGGCAGGGGGCGTGAACGGCGAGAATCGGGATCTGGTGGTAGTCGCTGAGGCGGCGGAGGGCTTCGATGTCCTGGCTGACCGGGTCCGTCCAGACCATGACCTCCACACCGTCGTAGCCCAGGCGCGCGGCGATCTCGAAGGCCGTCGCCGTCGACTCCGGATACACGGACGCCGTGGACAGCGCGACCTTCGCATCCGGGATGCGCACGACTGGTTCTGCCACGAGGGACAGCGTAAGCCTCCGGCGGTTGGGCGGGGGGTGGTGGGGGTTGGGTGGGGGGTCGGCGTTGGATGAGGGTCAGGTGGGCGTGGGGTGGGGTGCCTTGTCGCCGTTGGGGGGTGTCGTGGGCAGGTGCGGGTGGTGTGGGGCTCTGGGCGCGCAGTTCCTCGCGCCCCTGGTGGGGGCGTGCGTCGGTGGGCGGGTGCGGGATGCGTGGGGCTGGGCGTGCGGTTCCCCGCGCCCCTGGTGGGGGCGGGGGACGTGACTTCGGTTACTCGGTCACTCTGATGCCATCTGGTCCAGGCGGCGGAGGATGACGCCCTCACGTAGGGCCCAGGGGCAGATTTCCAGGGTCTCCACGGCGAAGAGGTCCATGGCGCCCTCGGCGACCATGGCGCCGGCGAGGAGTTGGCTGGAGCGGCCGGGGGAGACGCCGGGGAGTTCGGCGCGTTCGTCTGCGGTCATGGAGGCCAGGCGGGGGACCCAGTCCTCCAGGGAGCGGCGCTTGAGTTCGCGCTGGACGTAGAGGCCGTCGGTGGAGCGGGCGGCGCCGGCCAGGCGGGCGAGCTGCTTGAAGGTCTTGGAGGTGGCGACCACGTGGTCGGGGGCGCCGAAGCGGCTGAATTCGCCGACGGTACGGGCGATCTCGGCCCGGACATGGCGGCGCAGGGCCCTGATGTCAGCCGGGTCGGCGGGGTCGGTGGGCAGCCAGCCCGCGGTCAGTCGTCCGGCGCCGAGCGGCAGCGACGCCGCCGCGTCCGGCTCCTCGTCCATGCCGTAGGCGATCTCCAGCGAGCCGCCGCCGATGTCGAGGACCAGCAGCTTCCCCGCCGACCAGCCGAACCAGCGGCGGGCCGCCAGGAAGGTCAGCCGGGCCTCTTCCGCCCCGGTCAGGACCTGGAGCTCGACACCGGTCTCGGCCTGCACCCGGGCCAGTACGTCGTCGGCGTTGCTGGCCTCGCGCACGGCGGAGGTCGCGAACGGCAGCAGGGCCTCGACGCCCTTGTCCTCGGCGGCCACCAGCGCGTCCTGGACCGTCGCGATCAGTTTTTCGACGCCGTCGAGGCCGATCGCCCCGCTCTCGTCGAGCAGTTGGGCGAGCCGCAATTCGGCCTTGTGCGAGTGCGCGGGCAGCGGGCGCGCGCCGGGGTGTGCATCCACCACCAGCAGGTGCACCGTGTTCGAACCCACGTCGAGGACACCGAGTCTCATATACGGAACGCTACTGCGCGTACGACGGTCGACCGTCCCCGGAGCGGGCTGAAGCGACTTACCCTGGACGGGTGCCAAAGACGAAAAAGGCGAAGCCCGACAAATCGGCCAAGGGTTCTTCGCAGGCGAAGACCTCCGCGTCCAAGAAGTCCCCGACGAAGTCCCCGAAGAAGGCCACCGTGTCCGACGAGAAGGGGCTCGACTTCGCTCGGGCATGGGTGGAGTTTCCGGATCCCGCCGACGACGAGCAGGTCTTCCGGTGCGATCTGACATGGCTGACCTCTCGCTGGAACTGCATCTTCGGAAGCGGCTGTCAGGGCATCCAGGCCGGTCGCGCCGACGACGGCTGCTGCACGCTCGGAGCCCACTTCTCCGACGAGGACGACGAGAAGCGGGTGGCCTCGCACGTGGCACGGCTCACGCCGGACATCTGGCAGCACCATGACGTGGGGGTGAAGACCGGCTGGGTCTCCGAGGACGAGGACGGCGACCGCCAGACCCGCCCGTACCAGGGCTCGTGCATCTTCCAGAACCGGCCCGGCTTCGCCGGCGGCGCGGGCTGCTCGCTGCACATCCTGGCGATCAAGGAGGGGCGTGAGCCCCTGGAGACCAAGCCGGACGTCTGCTGGCAGCTGCCCGTGCGCCGGACGTACGAGTGGATCGACCGGCCCGACGACACCCGCGTGCTCCAGGTCTCCATCGGCGAGTACGACCGCCGGGGCTGGGGTCCGGGCGGCCACGACCTGCACTGGTGGTGCACGTCGGCGACCTCGGCACACGGCGCGGGCGACCCGGTGTACGTCTCGTACCGCCCGGAGCTGATCGAGCTGATGGGCAAGGCGGGCTACGACCGGCTGGTCGAGCTCTGCCAGGAGCGGCTGGCCTCGCAGCTGCCGTTGCTGGCTCCGCATCCCGCGGACCCGGTCGCCTGAGACCCCCCGGTCCAGCGTGCCCCGGTCCATCGTCTTCCGGCCCCGCGGGCGTTACGAGGACGGGCTCGGGGCGTCGCTGTCGCCGGGCGGCGTCGAACCGCCCGGGGCCGACGGGGACGGCGAAGACGGCGAGGGCGACGGGTCCGTGGGAGTCGGCTGGGGATCGCTGGGCGTCGGCGACGGGTCCAAGGGGGGCGGGGTCGGGCCGGGCCCGGACGGGGTGGGACGGCCGGGCGTGGGGTCGGGGCCGGAGCTGGCCGGGGCGGACGGACCCGCCGTTCCGTACCCCCCGATCGTGACCACCGCTCCCGCCGGTGCGATCGACACCCGCGCGCCCCAGGGGCCCACCGGCTCGCGAAGATGATCGACGTACACCTTGATCGTGAACGTTTCTCCGGGGGTCAGCGTTCCCGACGACTGGCTGAAGTAGAGCCAGGACGCTCCCGTTTCGGCGGACCAGTGGACCGGTGAGCTCCCGGAGGCGGTGAGCGTGACGAGGGTCGTGTCGCCGCTGCCCGAGGCCCTGACCGCGAGGTGTCCGGCGCCGTTTCCCGCGCTGGGGGCGCTGATGACCTCCACGGAGACGTCGGGCGAGTGGCTCCCCTTGGCGAAACGGGTGTCGGGTCCGGCGCTGGCGTTGCCGGCGTTCTCGTAGCCGCCCGCCTGCTCGCCGGTGATGCCGTCGGGCCCGTGCGCCTCGCTCGCGGTGATCGAGCGGCCGTCGGCGCCCTCGCCGGTCAGGGGCGCCCCGCGGTAGGCCGCCCAGAGGGCGAGGACGGGTGCGGCGACGACGGTGGCGACGACGGTCGTCGTGACGGCACGCGCGCGAAGGCGGTCCCTGCGGGCGGCGTGGTCCTTGGGGTCCACGGGGAAACCGCGCCGGTCGAAGCGTGGAGCGACACCCCGCGCGCGCGGGACGTGGGCCATCGCGATGTGCAGGGCCGCGCGCGGAGCCTCGAGGACGGGGAGCGCGGCGGGCGTGACGCTGGTGCCGGGCCAGGCACCGGGCGCGGCGCGCTCCGCGGTACGGCGGCAGCGCGGACAGTCGTCGACGTGCCGGACCAGCTCCCGGCGCAGGGTGGCGCTCAGGACGAGCTGGTTGTCGCCGGTGAGGCGGGCGACGCTCGGGCAGGTGCCGGTCTCCACGACGGCGAGGGCGGCGCGGGTGCGTTCGACCTCGCAGGCGGCGGTGGCGAGCAGTTCGCGCGCCTTGGCGAGGTCCAGACCGAGGACGGCGGCGACCTCGGCGGCGGCGAGCTGGTGGCGCACGGCGAGTTCGAGCGCCTCGCGCTGCTCGGGGGTGGTGCCGGCGGCCTCCGGCCAGGCCAGCAGGGCCAGTTCGAGCCGCCGCCGGTCCTGCGCCTCCTCGGACACGGGGGCGCTCAGCGCCTCGGCCGCACACCGGCCGGCGGCTTCCTTGTGGCCCTTGAAGAGGGCTTTGTGGCCCTTGGCGGGCGTAGGCCGACCCGAGGCGTGGGCCGCCTGGCGCCTGCGCCGGGCCTCGGTGAGTTTACGCAGACAGGACCAGCGGGCGAGGGCGTACAGCCAGGCCCTGCGGTCCTCCGGCGCCGCCTGGCCGCGGCGCTCGGCCAGCGCGAGCGCGTCCCCGAGGGCGACGGTGGCTTCGTCGTGGTCGCACAGCACGGACAGGCAGTAGGTGAACAGGCCGTCCAAGTAGGGCTCGTAGCGCGCGGGAGGGCGCTGAGCCAGGGTGCGGGTGTGCGCGCCGCGGGGGGCGGTCACCCGCTTGCGCGCGTCTCCGTGCGCCCGGTGTGTGCCGGTGGTGTGCGTGGAGGTCTCCGGACTGCTGCTCATCACCTGTGCGACCGTAGGTGCCCTGGGGTGGCCCCTTCTTCCCCCTTGAGCACATTTAATCCATACGGGTGAAACGATCCCTCAAAGGGGGACAGGAGCCTCCGATTCCGTGGCCCACACCGTCACAGGCGGCAACGGCAGGCCATGGCAGATGCCCCGCCGGGCGGGCCCGCCCGTGCTGTCAGTCCTCTCGGTTACGGTTCCGTCATGGCTGCCCGTACGAAAACCGCGAAGGACCGGCCGTCCTACCGCTGCACCGAGTGCGGCTGGCAGACGGCCAAGTGGCTCGGCCGCTGCCCCGAGTGCCAGGCGTGGGGCACGGTCGAGGAGTACGGCGCGCCCGCGGTCCGTACGACGACACCGGGCCGTGTCACCACCTCCGCGGTGCCGATCGGGCAGGTCGACGGCCGTCAGGCCACGGCCCGCTCCACCGGTGTACCCGAGCTGGACCGCGTTCTGGGCGGCGGTCTCGTGCCCGGCGCGGTCGTCCTGATCGCCGGCGAGCCCGGTGTGGGCAAGTCCACGCTCCTCCTGGACGTGGCGGCGAAGGCGGCGAGCGACGAGCACCGCACGCTGTACGTGACGGCTGAGGAGTCGGCCAGCCAGGTCCGTCTGCGCGCCGACCGCATCAAGGCGATCCACGACCACCTGTACCTCGCGGCGGAGACCGACCTGGCCGCCGTGCTCGGCCACTTGGACGCGGTGAAGCCTTCGCTCCTCATCCTGGACTCGGTCCAGACCGTCGCCTCCCCGGAGATCGACGGGGCGCCCGGCGGTATGGCCCAGGTGCGGGAGGTCGCCGGGGCGCTCATCCGTGCCTCCAAGGAGCGCGGCATGTCCACGCTCCTTGTGGGTCATGTCACCAAGGACGGCGCGATCGCGGGCCCCCGCCTGCTCGAACACCTCGTGGACGTCGTCCTGAGCTTCGAGGGCGACCGCCATGCGCGCCTGCGTCTGGTCCGAGGGGTCAAGAACCGGTACGGGACGACGGACGAGGTCGGCTGCTTCGAGCTGCACGACGAGGGCATCACGGGCCTCGCGGACCCCTCCGGCCTCTTCCTCACCCGTCGCGCCGAGCCCGTCCCCGGCACCTGCCTGACCGTCACCCTGGAGGGCCGCCGCCCACTGGTGGCCGAGGTGCAGGCCCTCACCGTCGACTCCCAGATCCCCTCCCCCCGTCGCACGACGTCCGGCCTGGAGACCTCCCGGGTCTCGATGATGCTGGCGGTCCTGGAGCAGCGGGGCCGCATCAGCGCCCTCGGCAAGCGGGACATCTACTCGGCGACGGTGGGCGGCGTGAAGCTCTCCGAGCCCGCCGCGGACCTCGCGATCGCCCTCGCGCTCGCGTCCGCGGCCAGTGACACCCCGCTCCCCAAGAACCTCGTGGCGATCGGCGAAGTGGGTCTCGCGGGCGAGGTCAGACGGGTCACGGGGGTACAGCGGCGACTGGCCGAAGCTCACCGCCTGGGCTTCACGCACGCCCTCGTTCCGAGCGATCCGGGCAAGATCCCTGCCGGTATGAAGGTCCTGGAAGTCGCCGACATGGGCGACGCCCTGCGAGTCCTCCCGCGCTCCCGTCGCAGAGAGGCCCCACGGGACGAGGAACAGCGCCGGTAGACTTTGCCCTGGTCTCGCCCGTCCGTACGAACCCTGGACGAACCTTGGGCGACCGGAAACCCGCGACCGGAGGAGTGCAGTGGCAGCCAACGACCGGGCAGCAGCTCCCGGAAAGTCCGGTGGGAGCTCCGGTGCCGATGGCCTGATGCGCGCCTCATTGAGCGCCGTGGCACCTGGCACGGCCCTGCGCGACGGGCTCGAGAGAATCCTCCGCGGCAACACGGGCGGACTCATCGTGCTCGGCTGGGACAAGACCGTCGAGTCGATGTGCACGGGCGGCTTCGTCCTGGACGTCGACTTCACGGCGACCCGGTTGCGCGAGCTGTGCAAGCTCGACGGCGGCATCGTCGTCGACAAGGACATCACCAAGATCCTTCGGGCCGGCGTCCAGCTGGTGCCCGACCCGACGATCCCGACGGAGGAGACCGGCACCCGGCACCGCACGGCGGACCGGGTGAGCAAGCAGGTCGGCTTCCCCGTCGTCTCGGTCTCCCAGTCGATGCGTCTGATCGCGCTGTACGTCGACGGTCAGCGCCGCGTCCTGGAGGACTCCGCCGCGATCCTCTCCCGTGCCAACCAGGCCCTCGCGACCCTGGAGCGCTACAAGCTCCGCCTCGACGAGGTCGCGGGCACGCTCTCCGCGCTGGAGATCGAGGACCTGGTCACCGTCCGCGACGTGTCGGCGGTGGCGCAGCGCCTGGAGATGGTGCGGCGCATCGCCACGGAGATCGCCGAGTACGTGGTGGAGTTGGGCACGGACGGGCGTCTGCTCGCCCTCCAGCTGGACGAGTTGATCGCCGGCGTGGAGCCCGAGCGGGAGCTGGTGGTCCGGGACTACGTGCCGGGGCCGACCGCGAAGCGTTCCCGCACGGTCGACGAGGCTCTCTCCGACCTGAACGCCCTGGCCCACTCCGAGCTGCTCGAACTGCCCACGGTGGCGAGAGCCTTGGGCTACACCGGCTCCCCCGAGGCGCTCGACTCCGCGGTCTCCCCGCGCGGCTTCCGCCTCCTCGCCAAGGTTCCGCGTCTGCCCGGCACGATCATCGACCGTCTCGTGGAGCACTTCGGCAGTCTGCAGAAGCTCCTCGCCGCGAGCGTCGACGACCTGCAGGCGGTCGACGGGGTGGGCGAGGCGCGGGCGCGCAGCGTCCGTGAGGGGCTGTCGCGGCTGGCGGAGTCGTCGATCCTGGAGCGCTACGTCTGACGAGGTCCGGCGCGCTCGGAGGGCGCGCGGCAGGCCTCGGGGCCTGCGTACTCAGGGCCTGCGTGCCCCGCCGGGGACTCGCGCCCCCGCCCCCCGTCCCGTCCTCAGTCCTGGGACAGCACGAACGACGTCGTCGCCTTCGTGAGGCCCGGCGCCTTCGCCTCCACCAGGTAGGTGCCCGGGGTCGCCGAACCCGCCGGGGGTGTCGCGCACTGGGCGGCGCTGGCCGTGCGGTCCCAGTCGACCGTGTAGGTCACCTGGTCGCCGGCCGGGACGCGGAAGTAGAGACTGGCGACGTCCTTGGGGCAGTCGCTGGAGGACCAGAAGCTCTTGTCGCCGCCGGCCTGAGTGATCGTCAGGACGGCACTCTTCGGGCCGAGATCGACCTTGCAGTCGCCGGCGGAGGAGTTCTTCGCGATCAGCTCGATCGAGGGCTTGTCGCCGGGGGCGTACGTGTTGTGCACGCTGCGCAGGGTCAACTTGACCGCGCCCGCAGTGCAGTTGGGGAGGGTGGAGCCGGCCGGGACCTGATCCGCGGAGCCGGTGCCGCCGCCGCTGGAACCGCCGCCCGAACCGCCGCTGCCCGCGCCACCCGTACCGCCGGACCCGTCCCCACTGCCGCCGTCGCCGCTGCCGCCGCTTCCCGTGCCGGTACTCGCGCTGGCGCTGGACTCGTCGCGGCCGCCCGGGTGTTGGCTGATCGCGGGTCCGGAACCGGAGGGGCCCGGGGTGATCGTCTGCACGGGGTTCTTCCCGTTGGACCCGTCGGTGTTCTTCTTGCCGCCTCCGCCGCCGCTGCTGACGACCCAGACGATCAGCAGCGCCAACAGCGCCAACAGGGACAGCAGAACGACCCTCCGACGCCAGTAGATGGTGGAGGGAAGTGGCCCGACCGGATTGCGCATAGATCCCACGGCTCAAACTGTACGAGAGATCCACGCCGGTGCTCGCCCCACCCGCCGCCCCGAGCCCCAACTTTTCCGGATCATCATCCCGGCACACCATCCGAGTTACGCCCACACCGGCCATTCCCGTCCCCCGAGGGCTGCCGGACCCGGGCCTCCGGCCGAGCAGCGCGCCCCTTCAGGAGCGCGGGAAACGGGGGCAGGGGCGAAAAGCCACTCCTCCGCGCCTTGAAGGAAACCGCGTAGTCCCGCCCCCGCATGGCAGGATCGGAACCGCCATGACTGCACCCACCATGCCCACACCCAGCCCCCAGCCCGACGCCACCGGCAAGACCCTGCACGAACCGGTGATCACCTGGTTCGACGAGCACGCCCGTGACCTCCCCTGGCGCAGCCCCGACGCCGGCCCCTGGGGCGTGATGGTCAGTGAGTTCATGTTGCAGCAGACCCCGGTGAGCCGCGTCCTGCCCGTGTACGAGCAATGGATCGCCCGCTGGCCCCGCCCCGCCGACCTGGCCAAGGAGGCTCCGGGCGAAGCCGTCCGCGCCTGGGGACGGCTCGGCTACCCCCGCCGCGCGCTCCGGCTGCACGGCGCCGCGGTCGCCATAACGGAACGGCACGGCGGCGACGTACCCAAGGAGCACGCTCAGCTGCTCGCGCTGCCCGGGATCGGGGAGTACACCGCCGCCGCCGTCGCCTCGTTCGCGTACGGGCAGCGGCATGCCGTGCTCGACACCAACGTCAGAAGAGTGTTCGCACGGGCCGTCAGCGGCGTGCAGTACCCGCCGAACGCCACCACCGCCGCCGAACGCAAGCTCGCGCGCGCCCTCCTCCCCGAGAACGAGGGCACCGCCTCCCGCTGGGCCGCCGCCTCCATGGAGCTCGGCGCGCTGATCTGCACGGCGAAGAACGAGACCTGCCACCGCTGCCCGATCGCCGCGCAGTGCGCCTGGCGGCTGGCGGGCAAGCCGGCGCACGACGGCCCGCCCCGGCGCGGCCAGACGTACGCGGGCACGGACCGCCAGGTGCGTGGCAAGCTCCTCGCCGTACTCAGGGATGCCGTCGCGGGCCCGGTCCCGCAGTCCGTACTCGATCGGGTGTGGGACGAGCCCGTGCAACGGGCCCGCGCCCTCGACGGACTCGTCGCCGACGGACTCGTGGAGCCGCTCCCGGGTGGTTTGTATCGGCTGCCCCTGACCTAGTCACCGTCCCCGCGACGCCCGTCACGCCCGCAAAACCACCCCAACCGGGACTTGTAACCACACCGCCTTACCCACCTCATACATCCGTTACACAACCGACGTACAGCCGAGGGCTCACCGCAGGCTGCCCCGGACAACCCCGTGACAACGCCTCCGTAGCTTCATTTCCGTACCGCACGCACAGCAGAACGACAGCGGGACACAGGAAACGGACAACCGGCAGCAGGCGCGAGCCAGGCAGGTCGGAAAACGGGGATGGAGGCGGTTGATCATGGCGCACGGCGAGGTGCTCGAATTCGAGGAGTACGTCCGCACTCGGCAGGACGCGCTGCTGCGCAGTGCCCGTCGCCTGGTCCCCGACCCCGTCGACGCCCAGGACCTGCTGCAGACCGCGCTCGTACGGACGTACGGCCGCTGGGACGGCATCGCGGACAAGCGGCTCGCGGACGCCTACCTGCGCCGCGTGATGATCAATACGCGCACCGAGTGGTGGCGGGCGCGGAAACTCGAAGAGGTGCCCACCGAGCAGCTCCCGGACGCCTGCGTCGACGACTCGACCGAGCAGCACGCGGACCGGGCGCTCCTTATGGACATCATGAAGGTTCTGGCTCCCAAGCAACGCAGCGTCGTGGTGCTGCGACACTGGGAGCAGATGTCCACGGAGGAGACGGCCGCCGCCCTCGGCATGTCGGCCGGAACGGTCAAGAGCACGCTGCACCGGGCGCTCGCACGGCTCCGCGAGGAGCTGGAGAGCCGCGACCTGGACGCACGCGCGCTCGAACGTGAGGAGCGGGAGCGTTGCGCGGCCTAGGAACTCGGGCCAGGCAGGTCCTCAAGGCGGGGAGTGCGGCGACGGCCGCGCTCACCGCCCTCGGCCTTTTCCTGACCGCCTGCGCCACGGGTGGCACGGGCGCCCGCGACGAGGGTCCGGCGAGCAGGGAGGCGGTGGCGAAGGGGGCCCCGAGCGCCGAGGCCGCCGCCTCCCCGTCCAAGACACCCAAGCGCGTGGACGCGGTCAAGCTCGTCAAGGACGACCCGGAGGTCAGCGAATCGGTCAAGAGCACCCTGACCAAACCGTGCGTCGCCGACGAGTACCCGGTCGACGTGTCGTACGGGGAACTGACCGGAGGGACCACCGACGACATCGTGGTCAACGTCATGACCTGCGGGGATGCTGTGGGAATCGGCTCGTACGTCTACCGCGAGGAAAGCGGCAGATACGAGAATGTTTTCAAGGCCGAGGAGCCGCCGGTCTACGCGGAGATCGACCGGGGCGACCTGGTGGTCACCCAGCAGTTGTACAAGAAGGGCGACCCGGTGGAGTACCCCTCCAGCGAAGAAGTGATCACCTACGGGTGGACCGCGACCCGCTTCACCGAGGAGTCCCGGACGCACAACGACTACAGCAACGCGGTGGGCGGCGTGGACACGCCCGCTCCCGCGAACTGAGCGCAGACGGAGCAGCCGGATGGCAGAGCAGACCCACGTCCTGTTCGTCGAGGACGACGACGTCATCCGCGAGGCCACGCAGCTCGCTCTCGAGCGCGACGGCTTCGCGGTGACGGCCATGCCCGACGGACTGTCGGGCCTGGAGGCCTTCCGCGCCGACCGTCCCGACATCGCCCTGCTGGACGTGATGGTCCCCGGACTCGACGGCGTCTCGCTGTGCCGCCGCATCCGTGACGAGTCCACGGTCCCCGTGATCATGCTGTCCGCGCGCGCCGACTCGATCGACGTCGTGCTCGGCCTGGAGGCGGGCGCCGACGACTACGTGACCAAGCCCTTCGACGGGGCCGTGCTGGTCGCCCGGATCCGCGCCGTGCTGCGCCGTTTCGGACACGCGAGCGGTCCGAACGGAGCCCCCGAAGAGGCCTCGTCCGTCGACGGCGGGGTGCTCTCCTTCGGCGACCTGGAGATCGACACCGAGGGCATGGAGGTGCTCAAGGGCGGTGCGCCGGTGGCCCTGACGCCCACCGAGATGCGGCTGCTGCTGGAGTTCTCCTCCGCGCCGGGTACGGTGCTGAGCCGCGACAAGCTGCTCGAACGCGTGTGGGACTACGGCTGGGGCGGGGACACGCGCGTCGTCGACGTCCACGTACAGCGGCTGCGGACGAAGATCGGCCAGGACCGGATCGAGACGGTCCGCGGCTTCGGCTACAAGTTGAAGGCCTGAGCAGGGTATGCGGGGGATATTTCAGCGCCGGACTCCGGCGGGCGGCGGCCCGACCGGCCGGAACGGACTGGCCGACGGACGTGGCGGGCGCGACGGACGCGACGGACGCGACGGACGCGACGAGCGCAGGGCGGCCAATGGGTATGGCTCCAGCAAGGGGAACGGGCCGGTCAACGGGAGCGGGCCGGTCAACGGGAGCGGGTCGGCCGGGTGGAACACACCTGCCGGCCGGGGTACACCCGTCGGCCGGCGCGCATCCGTCGACCGCGGCACACCTATGAGCATGCGCATGGCGGCCGCCGCCGGGAACTCCGGCATCCGCACGGGCATCCGGTGGAAGCTCAGCGCGGCGATCGCCATGGTCGGCGCGCTGGTCGCGGTCGCGCTCAGCCTCGTCGTGCACAACTCGGCGCGCGTCTCGATGCTCGACAACTCGCGCGACCTGGCGGACGAGCGCATCACGGTCGCCGAGCGCATGTACGAGTCCGGGCGGACCCAGGCCTTCGGGGTCAAGGTCGACGACCCGACCATCCCGAAGGACCTGCTGGCGAAGGTCATGGAGGGCCGGCGCGCCACCTACGTGGCCGACCGTCCGAACGGGGTTCCGGACATCTGGGCGGCCCTCCCCCTCAAGGACGGCCGTGTCCTCTCCCTCCACACCGGTTTCACGGACCGCAACACCGACGTCATGAAGGACCTCGACCAGGCGCTGATCATCGGCTCGATCGCGGTCGTCTTCGGCGGCAGCGCGCTCGGCGTGCTGATCGGCGGCCAGCTCTCACGGCGGCTGCGCAAGGCCGCCGCGGCGGCGAACCAGGTCGCCAAGGGCGAGACCGACGTTCGGGTACGGGAGGCGATCGGCGGGGTCGTGCGCGACGAGACCGACGACCTCGCGCGCGCGGTGGACGCCATGGCGGACGCGCTCCAGCAGCGCATCGAGGCCGAGCGCCGGGTGACCGCCGACATCGCCCACGAACTGCGCACGCCGGTGACCGGGTTGCTGACGGCGGCGGAGCTCCTTCCCCCCGGCCGCCCCACGGAACTCGTCCGCGACCGCGCCCAGGCCATGCGGACCCTCGTCGAGGACGTCCTCGAAGTCGCGCGACTGGACGGCGCCTCCGAGCGGGCCGAGCTGCAGGAGATCCTGCTCGGCGAGTTCGTGTCGCGGCGCGTGGCCGCCAAGGACTCCGACATCGACGTACGCGTGATCCACGAGTCGGAGGTCATGACGGATCCGCGCCGCCTGGAGCGCGTGTTGTTCAACCTGCTGGCAAATGCGGCACGGCACGGCAAGCCGCCGATCGAGGTCTCGGTCGAGGGCCGGGTCATCCGGGTCCGCGACCACGGTCCCGGCTTCCCCGAGGAACTTCTCGCCGAGGGCCCCAGCCGCTTCCGCACCGGCAGCAGCGACCGCTCGGGCCACGGTCACGGCCTCGGCCTCACCATCGCGGCCGGCCAGGCCCGGGTGCTCGGCGCGCGGCTGACCTTCCGTAACGTCCGGCCCGCGGGAGCCCCGGAGGGCGTGCCCGCGGAGGGCGCGGTCGCGGTGCTGTGGCTGCCGGAGCACGCGCCGACGAACACCGGCAGCTACCCGATACTGCCGACCTGATCGGCCGGGCTCAGCCCTGCCCCCGTGCGGCCCTGCCCCTGCGGGGCTGCGCCCCCGGCCCGTACAGGAGAAGACCCCCGGGGCGGACACTCCGGGGGTCTTCGGATCAGGCAGGGGTGGATCGGGCTAGGTCGGTGATGTCAGACGGTCTCGGCGACCGTCGGCTTCGGCGTCGAGTCGTTCACCGCACCCTCGGCCTCGTCCGCCGCCGGCGCCCCCGCTCCCCGCAGCGGGACCTCCTTCACGAACACCGCGGCCACCAGCGCGCCCAGCGACACCACCGCGCCCAGCAGGAACGCGGAGTGCGTACCGGAGGACACCGCGTACTGGTAGGCCTCCCGTGCCGCGGCCGGCAGCTTGGCCAGGCTGGCCGCGTCCAGCTGCGCCGACTGCTCGGTGACCTTGGACCCCAGCACCCCGGCCCGCTCGGCCATCACGTCCTGGACCCGGTGGTTGAACAGCGCACCCATGATCGCGACACCGAAGGACGATCCGAGCGTACGGAAGAGGGTGGTGGACGAGGACGCGACGCCCATGTCCTTCATCTCGACGCTGTTCTGCGCGACCAGCATGGTGATCTGCATCAGGCAGCCCATACCGAGGCCGAGCACCGCCATGTACAGCCCGGAGGTGAACCGGGTCGTGCCGGTGTCCATCTGGGAGAGCAGGAACAGGCCGACCGCCATGAGGACGCCGCCGACGATCGGGAAGGCCTTGTAGCGCCCGGTGCCGGTGGTGACCCGACCGGCGACCATCGAGGTCACCAGCATCGCGCCGAGCATCGGCAGCAGGAGCAGCCCGGAGTTGGTCGCGGACGCGCCCTGCACGGACTGCTGGTAGAGCGGCAGGAAGAGCGTGGCGCCGAACATCACGAAACCGGTGATGAAGCCGATGATCGACATCAGCGTGAAGTTGCGGCTGCGGAAGATGTGCAGCGGCATGATCGGCGCGGCGGCCTTGGTCTGCACGAAGACGAAGCCGACCAGTGCGGCGACACCGATGCCGATGAGCTCCATGATCCTGGCCGAGCCCCAGGCGTACTCGCTGCCGCCCCAGGTGGTGACCAGCACGATGGACGAGATGCCGAGGGCCAGCAGTCCGGCACCGAGGTAGTCGATCTTCGCCTTGAGGCGCTTCTTCGGCAGGTGCAGTACGGCGCTGATGGCGAGGAGCGCGACGATGCCCAGCGGCAGGTTGATGTAGAAGGACCAGCGCCAGCCCCAGTGGTCGGTGATGGTGCCGCCGATGAGCGGTCCGCCGATCATGGCGAGGGCCATGATGCCGGCCATCATGCCCTGGTACTTGCCGCGCTCCCGCGGCGGAATCAGGTCACCGATGATCGCCATGACGCCGACCATCAGACCGCCGGCGCCCAGACCCTGAACGGCACGGAAGCCGATCAGCTGACCCATGTCCTGGGCCATACCGCTGAGCGCAGAGCCGACCAGGAAGATCACGATCGAGGTCATGAAGGCGCCCTTGCGCCCGTACATGTCGCCGAGCTTGCCCCAGATGGGGGTGGAGGCGGCGGTCGCGAGGGTGTACGCGGTGACGACCCATGACAGGTGCTCGAGGCCGCCCAGCTCGCCCACGATCGTCGGCATCGCCGTGCCCACGATCATGTTGTCGAGCATCGCCAGCATCATCGTGATCATGAGCGCGAGCAGTACGACGCGTACGCTGCGCGGCTGTTTCTCGGTCTCTATGACCGCTTCCTTGTTGTCCGCCACGGTTCCACTCCCCTGGGTACTTACTTGCCGCCCGGCAAGTTGACTACACTGAGGGAAGTTAGACCGGTAACTAGCCGGGCGTCAAGTAAGTTTTCCTGGATTTGCCAGTCGGACGACACGTAACGTTTCGAGGAGTGCGAGGAGTACAGAGATGGGCGGCGACACCATGGACGGCACCAAGCGACAGCGGCGCGGGGACACCCGCCAGCGCATCCAGGACGTCGCCCTCGAACTCTTCTCCGAGCACGGCTACGAGAAGACCTCGCTGCGCGAGATCGCCGAGCACCTCGACGTCACGAAGGCGGCGCTCTACTACCACTTCAAGACCAAGGAAGACATCCTCATCAGTCTCTTCCAGGACCTGTCCCGGCCCATGGACGAGCTGATCGAGTGGGCGCGGCAGCAGCCTCGCACGCTGGAGACGAAGCAGGAGATCCTGCGCCGCTACAGCAACGCGCTCGCCGACGCGGCCCCGCTCTTCCGCTTCATGCAGGAGAACCAGGCGGCCGTCCGCGAGCTGCGCACGGGCGAGGACTTCAAGGACCGCATGATCCGGATGGTCGGCCTGCTCAAGGAGCCGGACGCCGATCTGACGGACCAGGTGCGCTGCATCAGCGCGCTGTTCTCGATGCACGCCGGGATGTTCCTGCTCAAGGACGTCGAAGGCGACCCCGAGGAGAAGCGCAAGGCTGTCCTGGAGGTCGCGATCGACTTGGTGACGCAGGCGCACGGCGGCGCGACCGTCACCCCTGAGGCGTCTTAGACGGTCACACCCTGGGCGCGCAGGAAGACGACCGGGTTGACCGCGGAACCGTAGTTCGGGGTCGTACGGATCTCGAAGTGCAGGTGCGGGCCGGTGGAGTTGCCGGTGCTGCCGGAGAGCGCGATGTGCTGGCCGGTCCCGACGACCTGCCCGATCCGCACGTCTATCCGGGACAGGTGGGCGTACTGCGAGTAGGTCCCGTTGCCGTGCTTGATGACGATGGCGTTGCCGTACGCGGGACCGTCACCGGCGCCGTTGCCGCCGGCCTTGACGACGGTGCCGCCGTGAGCGGCGACGACCTCGGTACCGGTGGGCACGGCGAAGTCCTGCCCGGAGTGGTTGTGCTGCCACAGGTTGCCGGCCTGGTTGAAGCCCGCGGAAAGCGTGTACTTCTTCACCGGGTCGACCCAGGAGGCGGCCGTCTTGGCGGCGGCCGTCTTCACGGCGGCCTGCGGGGCCGCCTCGGTGGCGGCGGCCGCGACCCCGGCACCCAGTACGGCCGTGGCGCCCACGCCGACGGCCAGGACGGCCGCCCTGGAGCGGAGCAGGGACATACGGGAGTGGCGGGACGTGACGCGCTTCGACATCGGGAACCTCATGGGGACGGGGACGGGAGTCAGGTCCACCCGTGGACAGGTCGTCGCCGGGTGGGCCATCCCTTGGTAACCCGACTCCCGCCAGACCTACAAAATGCCCATCTACGACGCCAGGTCGTAGTTCACCCTAAAATTTCCACCTTCTTGACAGACGCCCCACCCCGTATCGAATGCGCCCGATTTTTCGCAGTAAAGACGTTTAACCCCACTTACAGGCGTTGCGTTCCGGCGAAGTACGGCCCTCACGGCACCCCACACCCCACCCCCGCACACCCCATGGGGGTTCCGCACCATTACGTCCGTTTTGCCCCCTCGGCGCCTTCCACTACCCGACCTAGTAACGGACAAATCGCCTGTGTGTCATGTCACCGCCCGGGGGTGCCCCAAGGCTTCGTTCGGCCTCCGGCGCGACCCCTTCGTCGCTTCCCTCCGACGTGATCCGCCGGACAGGCTCTAGGCTGAGCGGAGCAGCCGTCACCGTGCCGTCCGGGGGAGCGACATGGAACCAGCAGCCATAGGTGCCAAGTTGGCCTCGAGCGTGGTCACGCCGCTCGTCAAGAAGCTGTTCGTGGCGGACGGGCCGGGCGCCGGGCTGGTCGAGAAGCCGGTGCGGATCTCCGGATTCGTCTCCTTCAGGGGAGAGAAACGGACCGTCGGGGAGAAGGAGCTGACCAAGCTCGCCGCCGAGCTGGTCGCGCGGGCCCTGCGCACCGGGGAACGTCCGCTGGCCGCCGACGAGGAGCAGGCCGTCGTCCACGCCCTCGCCGACACGCTGCACGCCCTCGGCGACCTCGCCATGACCGACGTACAGGCCGTGGAACTCGGTCACGAGGCGCTCGCCCTGCGGCTGCGCGCCGCGAGCGGCAACCCCGAGCGCGATCTCTCCTTCGACGCCACCCTGCTCTACGAGCGGATCCTGAGCGCGGCCTGTCTGCACATCCTGCACTTCTTCACCCAGCGCTCGGCCTTCGTGGCCCGCACGCTGGTCGAGCAGAGCCGGAAGCAGAGTGAACTCATCGCCAAGGTGGACGCTCTGATCGCGCGGACACCGCCGACCGGCGGCACGGATCCCGCGTTCGAACAGCGGTACCTCGCATACCTCGCAACCAAGCACAGCCGGCTCACCATCTACGGCATCGACCTCGTCAACTCCCCCGAGCGCTGGCCCCTCGACGCCGCCTACCTCAGTCTGCGGGCCGTGCGGGCCGCCGAGGACGCGGAGGCCACCGGCCCGGACGGAACGCACATCGCGGCAGCCGGAAGCACCCTCCCCGCCGAAGCGGCCCTCTCCGAACAGGACCTGGTGCTGCTGCGCGGAGTGGCGGGGTCCGGCAAGACCACCCTCGTACAGTGGCTGGCCGTGACCGCGGCCCGGGGCGAGCGCGGCGACCGGATCCCGTTCGTCCTGCCTCTGCGCACCCTCGTCCGCCGCCCCGACGGGCTCCCGGCGCCCGACGCATTCCTCGCCGCCGCCCGCGTCCCCTTCCACGCCACCCAGCCCGACGGCTGGAGCGACCGTGTCCTCGGCGCCGGACGCGGGCTGCTCCTCGTCGACGGCATCGACGAGATCCCCGAACGCGACCGCGAGCGGACCCGCCGCTGGCTGCGCGAGCTGCTCGACGTCTATCCCGGCAACCAGTGGCTGGTGACCTCCCGCCCCTCGGCCGTCCGCGACGACTGGCTCACCCCGGACGGCTTCACCGAGCTCGCACTCACCCCGATGAGCCGCGACGACGTCACCGCCTTCATCCGCCGCTGGCACACGGCGGCCCGGCTGGACGCCCCGGACACCGACCGCCTCGACGGCTACGAACACTCCCTCCTCACCGCCGTGGGGACCAAGCCCGACCTCGGCCGGCTCGCCACCAACCCGCTGATGTGCGGGCTGATCTGCGCGCTGCACCGCGACCGACGGGGCTATCTGCCGCACGGCCGCCAGGAGCTGTACGACGCCGCCCTGTCCATGCTGCTGTCGCGCCGCGACGAGGAGCGGGACATGTTCGCACCCGACCGTCCGGGCGGCATCCACCTCACGGAACTCCCGCAGATCCAGCTCCTCCAGCGCCTCGCCTACTGGCTCATCCGCAACAACCAGTCCGAGATGGACCGCGACCGCGCCGAACGCATCGTCGCCGACGTCCTGCCCTCCCTCCCGTCCGCCGCCGCGCAGGGCGACGCCCAGGCGATCCTGCGCCACCTCCTCGTGCGCAGCGGCCTGCTCCGCGAACCCACCCTCGGCGCCGTCGAGTTCGTCCACCGCACCTTCCAGGACTACCTGGGCGCGCGGGCGGCGGTGGAGGACGGCGACTTCGGGCTGCTGGTGCGAGGCGCCTTCGACTCCCAGTGGTCGGACGTGATCCGGATGGCGGTCGCCCACGCCCGCCCCCGCGAACGGGCCACCCTGCTGGCCGACTTGACCAGGTCCGCCGAGGAGACGTCCGGAACGGCGGGCACGCGTGTACGACTTCTCGCCCTGGCCGCGCTGGAACACGCCACGGAACTCGACCCCCACGTCCGCGCGTCCGTGGAGCGGAACGCCGCCTCGCTCATCCCGCCCCGTACGACCGAGGAGGCCCGCACCCTCGCCGACGCGGGCCCGCTCGTCCTGGAGCTGCTGCCCGGGCCTGAAGGGCTCACCGACGACGAGGCCAGGGCCGTGGTCATCACCGCGTCACTCGTCGGCACGGACGCGGCACTTCCGGTCCTGTCCCGCTTCCGGTCGCATCCGTCGCTGCTCGTACGGGCCCAACTCGCCTGGACCGCCCACCGGTTCGACACCCGGCGCTACACGGCCGACGTCATCGCCCATCTGCCACCGGCCGACCTGTACTTCTGCGCGCACACCGCCGACCAGCTGCGCGCCCTGCGCGACCTCGGCGGCCGTCCCATGCTCCAGGTCGTCGGGGACATCGACGCGGGCGACATACGCGAGGGGCTGCTGCCGGACCAGCTGCGCGAACTCGTCGTACGCGACAACCGGATCCTGCGCGATCTGGCCTTCCTATCGGGCCAGGGGCGGCTCGCGCATCTGGACATCAGCGGCAACAACCCGAACGTCGACGACCTCACCCCGCTCGCCGAACTGCCCTTGAAATGGCTTTCGGTGGATACCCTGCCAGGACTCGAGAAACCGGGTGCCCTGGCGCCGCTCTCCGCCTCCCGCACGCTACGGATGCTCGACATCGGCTTTCCGCTGCACAGTGACTCCCTCGACGCCGCTCTCCCCCAAGACCTGCCGCTGACGTATCTGCGGTTCACCAGGAACGCTCTGCGGCACACGGGATTGCGCGGCCTGAGTCATATGCGCTCGCTGAAGCAGCTGAGTCTGGCCACACTCCCCGAAAACCTCACCCCCGAGGACTTCGAGGAGATCACCCGGCTTCCCGCTCTACAAGAACTTCGGGTGAACTGGAATGCCGTCGGGTGGAGCGCGGGTCCGGTACTGCCGAACGTGACGAGACTGCGGCTCAACAAGTTCACAGGAAACGAAGACCTCTCAAATGTCCCGGCCCTCTTTCCCGGTCTGCGCAGGGTCACGTTCCATCTCGCCCCGGACGTGACCGACGTACCGGAACATCTCCTGGCGTCGCTCCCGGACACCGCGGCCGTCACCATCGAGAAAACGGACAGCGTGGTGTGAAAAAAAGGGGCTGCCCCGGGACCGAGGTCCCGGGGCAGCCCCTTCGTTCAGGCGAGCGCCGAGCGCTACGCCTCCTTGCTCAGGTTGGGTCCTGCCCCACCCGCGGCCTGCTCGATCGGCGGGACGTCGGGCAGTGCCGACTTCTCCTCACCGCGGAAGGTGAAGGTCTTGGTGTCGCCCTCGCCCTCCGTGTCGACGACCACGATGTGACCGGGGCGCAGCTCGCCGAAGAGGATCTTCTCCGAGAGCGTGTCCTCGATCTCGCGCTGGATCGTGCGACGCAGCGGCCGCGCGCCCAGGACGGGGTCGTAACCCTTCTTGGACAGCAGTTCCTTGGCGGACTGGGAGAGCTCGATGCCCATGTCCCGGTCCTTGAGGCGCTCGTCCACCTTGCCGACCATCAGGTCGACGATCTTGAGGATGTCCTCCTGCGTCAGCTGCGGGAAGACGACCACGTCGTCGACGCGGTTGAGGAACTCGGGGCGGAAGTGCTGCTTGAGCTCGTCCGAGACCTTGTTCTTCATGCGCTCATAGTTCGACTTCGTGTCACCCGTGGCCGCGAAGCCCAGGTTGAAGCCCTTCGAGATGTCCCTCGTGCCGAGGTTGGTCGTCATGATGATGACCGTGTTCTTGAAGTCCACGACCCGGCCCTGGGAGTCGGTCAGACGACCGTCCTCCAGGATCTGCAGCAGCGAGTTGAAGATGTCCGGGTGGGCCTTCTCGACCTCGTCGAAGAGGACGACGGAGAACGGCTTGCGGCGGACCTTCTCGGTCAGCTGACCGCCCTCTTCGTAGCCCACGTATCCGGGCGGGGAACCGAAGAGACGCGAGACCGTGTGCTTCTCGCTGAACTCCGACATGTCGAGGGAGATCAGCGCGTCCTCGTCACCGAAGAGGAACTCGGCGAGGGCCTTGGACAGCTCGGTCTTACCGACGCCGGACGGGCCCGCGAAGATGAACGAACCACCCGGACGCTTCGGGTCCTTCAGACCGGCCCGCGTACGACGGATCGCCTTCGAGAGCGCCTTGACGGCGTCCTTCTGGCCGATGACCCGCTTGTGGAGCTCGTCCTCCATGCGCAGCAGACGCGAGGACTCCTCCTCGGTCAGCTTGAAGACGGGGATGCCGGTCGCGGTCGCGAGGACCTCGGCGATCAGCTCGCCGTCGACCTCGGCGACGACGTCCATGTCGCCGGCCTTCCACTCCTTCTCGCGCTTGGCCTTCGCCGCCAGCAGCTGCTTCTCCTTGTCGCGGAGAGAGGCCGCCTTCTCGAAGTCCTGGGAGTCGATGGCCGACTCCTTGTCGCGGCGGACGCCCGCGATCTTCTCGTCGAACTCGCGGAGGTCCGGCGGCGCGGTCATCCGGCGGATGCGCATCCGGGAACCGGCCTCGTCGATCAGGTCGATCGCCTTGTCCGGCAGGAAGCGGTCCGAGATGTACCGGTCGGCCAGGGTCGCGGCCTGGACCAGTGCCTCGTCCGTGATGGAGACGCGGTGGTGTGCCTCGTAACGGTCGCGCAGGCCCTTGAGGATCTCGATCGTGTGGGGGAGGGAAGGCTCCGCCACCTGGATCGGCTGGAAGCGGCGCTCGAGGGCCGCGTCCTTCTCGAGGTGCTTGCGGTACTCGTCCAGAGTCGTCGCACCGATGGTCTGGAGCTCACCGCGGGCCAGCATCGGCTTCAGGATCGACGCCGCGTCGATGGCGCCCTCGGCGGCACCCGCACCCACGAGCGTGTGCAGCTCGTCGATGAACAGGATGATGTCGCCGCGGGTGCGGATCTCCTTGAGGACCTTCTTCAGACGCTCCTCGAAGTCACCGCGGTAGCGGGAACCGGCGACCAGCGCGCCCAGGTCGAGGGTGTAGAGGTGCTTGTCCTTGAGGGTCTCGGGCACCTCGCCCTTGACGATGGCCTGCGCCAGGCCCTCGACGACGGCGGTCTTGCCGACGCCGGGCTCGCCGATGAGGACCGGGTTGTTCTTGGTCCGGCGGGACAGCACCTGCATGACCCGCTCGATCTCCTTCTCGCGCCCGATGACCGGGTCGAGCTTGGACTCACGAGCGGCCTGGGTGAGGTTCCGGCCGAACTGATCGAGGACCAGGGACGTGGAGGGGGTGCCCTCGGCAGGACCGCCTGCGGTGGCGGTCTCCTTGCCCTGGTAGCCGGAGAGCAGCTGGATGACCTGCTGCCGCACCCGGTTGAGGTCTGCGCCCAGCTTGACCAGGACCTGGGCGGCGACGCCCTCGCCCTCTCGGATCAGGCCGAGCAGGATGTGCTCCGTGCCGATGTAGTTGTGGCCCAGCTGAAGGGCCTCGCGGAGCGACAGCTCCAGGACCTTCTTGGCACGGGGGGTGAAGGGGATGTGCCCGGACGGGGCCTGCTGCCCCTGCCCGATGATCTCCTCCACCTGCTGGCGGACCGCCTCGAGCGAAATCCCGAGGCTCTCCAGGGCCTTAGCGGCGACACCCTCACCCTCGTGGATCAGGCCCAGGAGGATGTGCTCGGTGCCGATGTAGTTGTGGTTGAGCATCCGGGCTTCTTCCTGAGCCAGGACGACAACCCGCCGCGCGCGGTCGGTGAACCTCTCGAACATCGTTAATCGCTCCTCAGAGCGGTCAGGCAGTAAGGGGACGCTCCCCTCCCTGTCCTTCCGCAGCTTAGTCCCGCAAGCGGGGACCGCTCATTCCAACTGCCGACACCGTCCTTGGCCTCCTGACCCCGAACGCCGACATCTGCTCCAACCTGATGGTGCGAGACGATGTTCCCGCAGGCCAGGCAGATACCCTCACCAGCTGTACGCCGATGGCGAACGTGAGATGCCTGAGCCATGCGTGTCGCCCCTCCCACTAGGGATGTCTTACCCGTACGCACTGACACTCCATGCCGCGCGCACCGGTTCCCTCCGCTATGGGCGAACACCCTTGCGCCACCGATCGCCCTCACGAGCCCCTTGTTCCGATACTCTGCGCACATAATGAAACACCCAGCGTAACTCTGGAGCCCTTCCGACGGTTGCTCCTGACATGCTTCCCACTGTCCCCCTCCCTCGCCGCCCGCTCCACCCGAGCGACTCGGTGCGGCAGTGGTATGAGAACGAACTCGGCTGGGCGACAGTGCCCGGTTCACCGTTACGACTGGCCTCCGGCCTGCGCTTCGACGTCCTGGACATCCCTGCGGAGGCGGGCGTCAAGGCCCTGCGACACCTGGGTCCGGCCTCTCCGGTGGCACTGCACGGGAGCCGATCGGCACCGCGTGAGGATCCGGCGGCCCGGCGCGAGGATCCGGCGGCCCGGCGCGAGGATCCGGCGGCTCGGCGGGGAAAGTGGCCGGCTCGGTGCGGGGCGCGGATGTGGCTGCTGGTGGCCGCGGGAAGCGCGGAGGAACTGCCGGGGCTGCTCGACTGGCTGGAGTGGGGCGCTCTCGCGCTCGATCTCACGGCGATCGGCGCGGGCGGGAGCATCGAGGCTCCGCTGCCGCCGGGGGTGCCCGAGGGGCCACTCACCGCGGACGACGCCGGGGCCGGGGCGGATGGGCCCGGCGGGTCCGGTCCACAGGGGGCCGCCGTCTGGTTGCGGCCCCCCGAGCCGGGCTGCGAGGTGGAACCCTCGCTGCCGACTCTGTCGGCCGTGGGGGGCGATGGGGGCGCCCCCGATCTCGTACGCGTCGTAGACACGGTGGCGACGCAATGCCACCGGGTCCGGCTTCGACGCGCGTGCGCCCAGCCGTCGGCCTACTCGTAGACCTCGGCTGGGCCATGGGCCTCGACTCAGCCGTTGGCCTTCTCGTAGGCCTCGCGAATGGAAGCCGGAACGCGGCCACGGTCGTTGACCTCGTAACCGTTCTCCTTCGCCCACGCGCGGATCTGTGCGGTGTCCTGGCTGCCGCCGGAAGCGACACGCGCCTTTCCACGCCCCCCCGAAGCGCGGCCTCCGGTACGACGACCACCCTTCACGTAGGCCTCGAGAAGGCCACGGAGCTTGTCCGCATTGGCGGTCGTGAGATCGATTTCGTACGTCTTGCCGTCCAGCGCGAACGTCACGGTCTCGTCCGCCTCGCCACCGTCGAGGTCGTCGACAAGAAGGACCTGAACCTTCTGTGCCACCGGATTTCCTTTCATCGATAACTTGAGGGTCGAGGACCTGCGGCGTCTGCCGCTGTTTCACGTCCCCTGTTATATGCAGTACTGCAGTACGTCGGAAAGCAAACCGCTTTTGCCGGAAAAACACAAACCCCTGGGTGAGACTCGGGATCCGCTGGAAGACCGGAAACGTACGCGTTTCGGACATAGGGAACGCGGGCAAGGCGGTCGGACGGAATAGTCGCCGGCGATCACAGATGCAGAAGCATCCGGCTGTTGCCCAAGGTGTTCGGTTTCACTCGTTCGAGACCGAGGAACTCCGCCACGCCCTCGTCATAGGAACGTAGCAGCTCGGCGTAGACATCCCTGTCGACGGGCGTCTCGCCGATCTCCACGAAGCCGTGCTTCGCGAAGAAGTCGACTTCGAAGGTCAGACAGAAAACCCGGCGAACGCCGAGCCAGCGGGCGGTCTGCAGCAACTTCTCCAGCAACTGATGACCGACGCCGACGCCCTTGACCACGGGGTTCACCGCGAGAGTGCGGACTTCCGCGAGGTCTTCCCACATGACGTGCAGCGCACCGCAGCCGACCACCTCGGCGTTGTCGTCGCGTTCCGCGACCCAGAACTCCTGGATGTCCTCGTAAAGCGTCACCGTCGCTTTGTCGAGCAGGATGCCACGGCGGACGTTCGCGTCGAGGAGGCGGCGCACGGCCGGGACATCACTGGTCCTGGCCCGCCGGACGGTGACGGCTTTCGCGGTGCCTTCGGGACGCGGTGCTGGATGCTCTGCTGGCATGTCCGGACGCTATCGCCCGGTGCCGCCCGGGTCCGAGTCGGGGTTCTCACCCGACTCCTTACCCGGCGTCTCACCCGACGCCTCATCAGGCTTCTCGTCAGGCCTCTCGACGGACTTCTCGAGGGGCTTCTCGAGGGGCTTCTCGAGGGGCTTCTCGAGGGGCTTCTCGAGGGGCTTCTCGACACGCTTCTCGTCGGCGACGTCCGGGGTTACACGTGTTTCGCCGCCATCCGCGCCTTGTTCGGGGCCTTCTTCAGGCCCTTGCGCGATCCGTACGGCATCCCGCAGCGCGCGCCGCTGTTCCTCGCTCATCATGCCGAAGAAGGCGACGAGAGCGGCGGCGGGGTTGTCGCTCTGGGACCACGCGTCGTTCATCAGTGCGGCCGCGTAGGCGGCACGCGTGGAGACCGCCTCATATCGATAGGCCCGGCCTTCCGCCTCCCGGCGCACCCAGCCCTTCTGATGGAGATTGTCCAAAACGGTCATCACCGTGGTGTACGCGATGGACCGCTCCTGTTGAAGGTCTTCCAGGACTTCTCGAACGGTCACCGGGCGGTTCCACTTCCACACCCGCGTCATGACCGCGTCTTCGAGTTCTCCCAATGGGCGAGGCACAGTTCAGAACAATAGTGGGAGATCGGCGACAAAAAGGGCGTACGACTCGAAAAACGTATGAGAACGCATGAGTCGTACGCCGATGAGCACCCCCGACCGGGACGCGGGCCGCGTCGGTCGGGAGGTCAGGCCTTGATGTCGGGGGAGGCCTGGCGGGCGCTCTCCGCGCGCGCGAGCGCGGCGTCGACGACCGCGTCCTCCTTCGACTTGTTGGCCCCGCCCTGGGTCTTCACGATCGTCACGATCAACCCGATGAAGAACACGGCCATCACTACAGGGGGCACCAGCGCGGAGACGTAGTCCATGCCCCCAGAGTAGCTAGCCCGCGGCGAGCTGCTGCGGCGGGTTCGCCGGTGGCGGCGCCGGCTTTCGCTTCGGCGGGAAGACCTCGCCCGGGGTTGGGATCGGACGGTCCGGACGCGGGCTCCTGGCCGGGGACTGCGGCCGCGGCTCGGTGGCGGGACTGCCCGCGGGCTTCTTCGCGGGTTCCTCCGCGGCCGAGGTCCCGGCCAGGCCCCCGGGGAGAGCCGTCAGGCGGGTACGGGACGCCGGGACCGTGGGCGTGGGGCCGTGGCCCGCGGGGCGGGTACGGACGTCCTGCTCGGCGTGGGTGCGGCAGCGGTCCAGGAGGGCGGCGGCAGTGGGGTTGCCGCGCAGCGCCCGCAGCGCGGCGAGGTCGTCGGGGTTGGGACGGTAGCCCGAGCCGAGGGCCTCCTCCAGGAGGACGAGGTAGCCGGCGGCGGTACCGGGCAGGGCGGCCCGGTAGCGGGCGAGGTCGGCCAGCAGGAAGGCCCTGAGCCTGGCTCCCTCGCGGGTCGCCTCGTCGACGGACTCGGCGAGACGGAGGCAGTCCTGGACGTCTTCGGCCGAGGCGGGGGTGGGGTGGAGGGCGAGGGCGAGAGCGCGACGGAGCACAAGCAGCTCCTGCGCTCCGAACGCCATGCCGCCGCGGGATCCGTAGGGCGTGGGCATGCGGCGACGATACGCGCTAATCAGACAAAATCCGCATAGCGCCTGCGCGTGTCCCTCCGGGGGTCGGCGGGTGGTCGACCGCGGGCCGGTGGACCACCCGCCGACCCCCGACGGAGCTCCGCCCCGAACCCCGATCCACCCGATCCACCCGATCCCTTCGCCTGCGGGGCGGTGGGGTTGCTCAGGCAGTTCCCCGCGTCCCTGGCGGGGGGTCAGGTACGGGACACGTTGCGTTCGTAGACCAGGCGCAGCCCGATCAGCGTGAGCCACGGCTCGTGTTCGTCGATGACGGAGGACTCGCCGAGAACCATCGGAGCCAGGCCACCCGTGGCGATGACGGTGACGTCGTCGGGATCCTCGGTGAGCTCGCGGACCATCCGGTTGACGACCCCGTCCACCTGGCCCGCGAACCCGTAGATGATGCCGGACTGCATCGCCTCGACGGTGTTCTTGCCGATGACCGCCCGCGGCCGGGCCAGCTCGATCTTGCGCAGCTGTGCCCCCCGCACCCCGAGCGCCTCGACGGAGATCTCGATGCCGGGCGCGATGACACCGCCCGTGTACTCCCCGCGCGCGGAGACCGCGTCGAAGGTGGTCGCCGTACCGAAGTCGACGACGATGGCCGGTCCCCCGTAGAGCTCGACGGCCGCCACCGCGTTGATGATGCGGTCGGCGCCCACCTCCTTGGGGTTGTCCATCAGGATCGGTACGCCGGTCTTGATGCCGGGTTCCACCAGCACAGCGGGGACATCGCCGTAGTAGCGGCGGGTCACCTCGCGCAGCTCGTGCAGGACGGACGGGACTGTCGAGCAGATCGCGATGCCGTCGATGCCGTCGCCCAGTTCCTCGCCGAGCAGCGGATGCATGCCCATCAGGCCCTGGAGGAGCACGGCGAGCTCGTCGGCCGTGCGGCGGGCGTCCGTGGAGATGCGCCAGTGCTCGACGATCTCCTCGCCGTCGAAGAGACCGAGGACGGTGTGCGTGTTGCCGACATCGATGGTGAGCAGCATGAGTCCTACTCCGCCTCGTCCGTCGAGGTCCGGTCCGTCGACGCCTCGCGCAGGTCCAGGCCGATGTCCAGGATCGGCGAGGAGTGGGTCAGCGCGCCCACTGCAAGGAAGTCGACGCCGGTCTTCGCGTACACCCCGGCGCCCGCGAGGGTGAGCCGCCCCGAGGCCTCGAGAAGGGCCCGGCCCTCCACGATGGCCACCGCCTCCTCGCACTCGACGGGCGTGAAGTTGTCGAGAAGGATCAAGTCGGCCCCCGCGTCCACGACCTCGCGCAGCTGGTGCAGCGTGTCGACCTCGACCTCGATCGGCACCTCCGGGAAGGCCTCGCGGACGGCCTCGAAGGCCTGGGCGACGCCTCCGGCGGCGACCACGTGGTTGTCCTTGACCAGTGCCGCGTCCGACAACGACATGCGGTGGTTGACGCCGCCGCCCATGCGCACGGCGAACTTCTCCAGGGCGCGCAGGCCCGGCGTCGTCTTGCGGGTGTCGCGCACGCGGGTGTCCGTGCCCTCCAGGGCGTCCGCCCACGCGCGCGTGGTGGTCGCGATGCCGGAAAGCCGGCACAGCAGGTTCAGCGCGCTGCGCTCGGCGGTGAGGAGGTCGCGGGTACGGGTGGTGACGCTGAGGAGCTTCTGGCCCGCCTCGACCCGGTCGCCGTCCTCGACGTGCCGCTCCACCTCGAACTCGTCGGTGCAGACCACGGAGATGACCGCCTCGGCCACCCGCAGGCCCGCGACGACTCCCGCGTCACGGGCCACGAAGTCGGCGGTGGAGACGGCGTCCTCGGGGATGGTCGCGACGGTCGTCACGTCCACGCCGTGGTCGAGGTCCTCCTGGATGGCGACGTTCGCGATGTCCTCGACCTCCAGGGGGTCGAGCCCGGCGTCGGCGAGGAGCTGGGCGAGCGCGGGGTCGAGGCCGCACTCCATGTACGCGTCGTCGTCCGCTTCGGCGCCGCAGCCGCAGCCGTCGCCGCAGCCGCCGCTCTGGACGAGGGGAAGGTCGGGGGTGCTCACTGCTGTCACTGCTCCTGAAGGCGCTGGGGCACGGGGGTCCCCCCGGGTCGGGGGGAGCCGGGGGTTTCCGGGAGGGTCGGGGGGAAGTCTGCGGTGTCCGTGGTGTGTACGGTCAACGTGCGGTCCGGATTCAGCCGTACGACGATGTGGCGGCGCCAGTCTGCGTCGTCGCGGTCGGCGTGGTCCTCGCGCCAGTGGCAGCCACGAGTCTCCTCGCGCAGGCGCGCGGCCGCGACCAGGACCCGGGCCACGCACAGGAGGTTGGTGGCCTCCCAGGTGTCGACTCCGGGCTCGGAGGTCTTGCCGTTCTCGTCGAGGGCGTCACGGGCGTCGGCGTGGAGCTGCTGGAGCCGGCCGGTGGCGGTCTCGAGGGATTCGACGGAGCGCAGCACACCGGCTCCCTCCGTCATGATCCGCTGGATCGCGAACCGGGCCTCGGGGGCGAGCAGAGGGTGCGCGGGCTTCTCGGGGTGCGGGACCGGGACGGGCACACGCGCGTGGAGGCCGTCTTCCGAGCGGCTGCGCGCGATGTCGGCGGCGATGCGCTCGGCGTAGACGAGGCCTTCCAGGAGGGAGTTGGAGGCGAGCCGGTTGGCGCCGTGGACGCCGGTGCAGGCGACTTCGCCGCATGCGTAGAGGCCGGGCACCGTGGTGCGGCCGCGGGCGTCCGTACGGACGCCTCCGGAGGCGTAGTGGGCGGCCGGGGCGACCGGGACGGGCTCGGTGACCGGGTCGATGCCGTGGGCACGGCAGGCGGCGAGGATGGTCGGGAAGCGGTGCTCCCACATGTCGGCGCCGAAGTGCCGGGCGTCGAGGTACATGTGCTCGGCGTCCTGTTCCTGCATGCGCCGCATGATGCCCTTGGCGACGATGTCCCGGGGCGCCAGTTCGGCCAGCTCGTGCTGGCCGACCATGAAGCGCACGCCGTCCGCGTCGACCAGGTGGGCGCCCTCGCCGCGTACCGCCTCCGACACCAGCGGCTGCTGGCCCTCGGCATCCGGGCCGAGGAACAGCACGGTCGGGTGGAACTGGACGAATTCGAGGTCGCTGACCTCGGCGCCGGCGCGCAGGGCGAGTGCCACCCCGTCGCCGGTGGAGACCGACGGGTTGGTGGTCGCGGAGAAGACCTGGCCCATGCCGCCGGTGGCGAGGACCACGGCGGGGGCGTGGACGGCCCCCACGCCGTCGTGCTGGCCCTCTCCCATGACGTGGAGGGTCACACCCGCGGTGCGGCCGTCGGAGTCCGTGAGGAGGTCCAGGACGAGCGCGTTCTCGACCGTGCGCAGGCCACGCGCGCGTACCGCCTCGACGAGTGCCCGGGAGATCTCGGCGCCGGTCGCGTCGCCGCCGGCGTGCGCGATGCGACGGCGGTGGTGACCGCCCTCGCGGGTGAGTGCCAGCTCGCCTTCGGTGGACTCGTCGAAGTGGGCGCCGGTCTCGATCAGGCGGCGTACGGCGTCGGGGCCCTCGGTGACGAGGATGCGTACGGCGTCCTCGTCACACAGGCCCGCGCCCGCCACCAGGGTGTCGTCGAGGTGCTGCTCGGGGGTGTCGCCGTCGCCGAGGGCCGCGGCGATGCCGCCCTGTGCCCAGCGCGTGGAGCCGTCGTCGAGGCGGGCCTTGGTGACGACGACGGTCTTCAGGCCCGCCGCCTCGCAGCGCAGCGCCGCGGTGAGGCCCGCGACGCCGGAGCCGACGACCACCACGTCCGCGGTGAGCGCCCAGCCGGGGGCGGGCGCGTGCAGTCGTATGCCGGTTTCCGTGGGTGTACCTGTACCTGTGCCTGTGCCGGTCACGAGGCGGCTCCGAAGGTGAGGGGGAGGTTGTCGATCAGGCGGGTCGTCCCGACCCGGGCGGCGACGGCGAGGACCGCCTCGCCGGTGAAGTCGTCCTCGATCTCGGTGAAGTCGGACGGGTCGACCAGCGCCAGATAGTCCAGGGCCAGTGGCGGCTGGAGGCGGGCGGCCTCGTCCAGGACGAGGCGGGCGGCGGCGCGGACGGCGAAGGGGCCGCCGGGTACGGCCTTGGCGACGGCGTGCGCGTCGGCGGCGGCGCGGGATTCGCCGATCGCGCTGAGCGCCTCGGCACGCGCGCGTGTGGCGGGCACTTCGCGGGCCCGGGCGCGCAGGGCCTCCTGGGCGGCGTGCCGGTCGCGGCCCGCGAAGAGGGCCTGGGAGAGGGCGAGCGCGGTGCGCCGCTCCTCGGGCGAGAGGTAGCGGTTGCGGCTGGAGAGGGCGAGCCCGTCCTCCTCGCGCACGGTGGACACGCCGACGATCTCCACGCCGAAGTTCAGGTCGCGCACCATCCGTCGGATCAGGGCGAGCTGCTGGGCGTCCTTCTGCCCGAAGAGCGCCGCGTCGGGCCGGGTGAGATGCAGCAGCTTGGCGACGACGGTGAGCATGCCGTCGAAGTGGCCCGGGCGCACGGCGCCCTCCAGGCGCGCACCCATGGGGCCCGCGGAGAGGCGGACCTGGGGCTCGCCGCCGGGGTAGACCTCGTCCACGGAGGGGGCGAACACGGCGTCCGCGCCCGCCTCCTCGGCGATCTTGAGGTCGGCGTCGAGGGTGCGCGGGTAGCGGTCGAGGTCCTCGCCCGCGCCGAACTGGAGCGGGTTCACGAAGACCGTGACGACGACTTCGCCCTCGGGTCCGGCGATCTCGCGGGCGGCGCGGATCAGCGTGGCGTGGCCCTCGTGCAGGGCGCCCATGGTCATCACGACGGCCCTGCGGCCGCGGCGTACACGCGCGTGCAGCTCGTCGGCGGTGCGCAGCAGGGTGGTGGTCATCGGTCGCTCCCGTCGTCGGGCAGGGTCGCGCCGTCGGCGAGTACCCCGAGGAGGTCCTCGGCGAGTTCCGGCTTCAGCAGTCCGTGGGCCAGCGCCCGGTCGGCGGTCGCGCGGGCCATCGCGAGATAGCCGGCGACGGTTCCCGGGGCGTGCTTGCGCAGTTCGGCCACGTGCGCGGCGACCGTGCCCGCGTCCCCGCGCGCGACGGGCCCGGTGAGGGCGGCGTCGCCCGACCTGAGGGCGTTGTCGAGGGCGGCGCCGAGCAGCGGGCCGAGCATCCGGTCGGGGGCCTCCACGCCGGCGGTGCGCAGCAGTTCCATGGACTCGGCGACCAGGGTCACCAGGTGGTTGGCGCCGAGCGCGAGAGCCGCGTGGTACAGCGGGCGGGACTCCTCCGCGATCCACTCGGGCTCGCCGCCCATCTCGATGACCAGGGCCTCGGCGGCCAGGCGCAGCTGTTCGGGCGCGGTGACCCCGAAGGAGCATCCGGCGAGCCGCTGCACGTCCACCGGGGTGCCGGTGAACGTCATGGCGGGGTGCAGCGCGAGCGGCAGGGCGCCCGCCCTGAGCGCCGGGTCGAGCACTCGCGCGCCGTACCGCCCGGAGGTGTGCACCAGCAGCTGTCCGGGCCGGATGGCGCCCGTCTCGGCGAGCCCCTCGACGAGCCCGGGCAGGGCGTCGTCCGGGACGGTCAGCAGGACCAGGTCGGAGCGCTCCATGACCTGCGCCGGGGAGAGCAGCGGCACGTCGGGCAGGAGCAGCGCGGCGCGCCGCCTGGAGGCGTCGGACACCCCGGAGACGGCCACCGGACGGTGCCCGGCGAGCTGGAGGGCCGCGGCGAGGGCGGGGCCGACGCGGCCCGCGCCGACAACGCCGACGGTGAGCCGCGCGGGGCGGTCCTTGGGGTCTGGCTGGGGGAATGTACTCACTCGACGGCGGCCTTCCGTTCCAGTCCGCTCGGGGTACCGGACGATTTCTCGTCATGTTAACGCGATTGGTTCGAGCGCCGTTTTCGTTGTCCACAGGCTGTGGGTTTCCGCAGGTCGCGGGGGGTGGGGAAATCGGGGTGCCGAGGCGGGGCGGCGCGCGGCATCATCCGGGGATGAGCGATACGGCGGAAGCGACGGCGGGGCAGGACCCGGAGACGGCGGGCCAGGACCCGGAGAGTGCGGGCCAGGACCCGCACGACGCGGCCGAGCGGCTGCGGGAGCGGCGGGGTGCCGCGCTGCGGGCGGCCCGGCGCCTGCTGTGGCGGCCCAGCCACCTGCACACGGTGCGGACACGGCTGGCCTGGCTGAACAACGGCGCCGAAGGCGTGTACGACCTCGACCGCCCCGTCGACCTGTACGGCGACCAGATCGTCGAGACCCTGGAGGAGCGGGTCGCGGGCCTGCTCGGCAAGGAGGCGGCCGCCTTCTTCCCCACCGGCACCATGGCCCAGCAGGTCGCCCTGCGCTGCTGGGCGGGCCGCACCGGGAACCCGACCGTCGCGCTTCATGCGCTCGGCCACCCCGAGGTCCATGAACGGCATGCGTTCAGCCAGGTCAGCGGCCTGCGCCCGGTGCGGGTGACCGACGAGCCCCGGCTTCCCACCGCCGAGGAGGTACGGGATTTCGAGGAACCCTTCGGGGCGCTGCTGCTCGAACTGCCTCTCAGGGACGCCGGTTTTGTGCTGCCCTCCTGGGAGGAGCTGTCCCGGGTCGTGGAGGCCGCCCGGGACCGTGACGCGGTGGTCCACTTCGACGGCGCCCGCCTGTGGGAGTGCACGACGCACTTCGGCCGCCCTCTGGACGAGATCGCGGGCCTCGCGGACAGCGTGTACGTGTCGTTCTACAAGTCGCTCGAAGGCTTCGGCGGGGCGGCGATCGCGGGCCCGAAGACGCTGATCGACGAGGCGAAGACCTGGCGGCACCGGTACGGCGGCATGATCCTCCAGCAGTTCCCCACCGTCCTCGCCGCGCTCATCGGCCTGGAGCGGGAGCTGCCCCGCCTGCCGGAGTACGTGGCCCACGCGCGCGTGGTCGCCGCCGCTCTGCGCGAGGGGTTCGCGGAGGCCAAGGTCCCCTGGGCGCGCGTCCACCCGGAGGAGCCACACACCCATCAGTTCCAGGTCTGGCTGCCGTACGACCCCGACGTTCTCACGGACGCGGCCCTGCGGCAGACCGAGGAGACGAAGACCTCGCTCTTCTCCCAGAGCTGGATGCGGGGCGGTCCGGGGCTCGCGCTCACCGAGGTCACGGTGGCGGCGCCCGGCCTGGAGTGGACGGCGGAGGACGTACGGGCGGCCGTCCGGGAGTTCGTGGAGCGACTGCCCGGCTGACCCCGCGCGAAGACCGGCGACGGGCTGTGATCCCGGATCGCGACCGTCTTGCGCGGCCGCCGCCCCGATTGACGGTCGCCGTCAATCGGCGGCGGCGTTGTCGGTGGCGGGGTGCACCATGAGGTCATGAGCGTGCGCATCGACGTCACCGGGCTGCGGCAGGAGCGGATCTCCGTCGTGCCGTCGCCCCTGGCCGAGCTCTGCATGGCGCTGCACGCGCTGTCCGAGCCGGGTCACCACCCCGGGCTGCAGGGCTGGGCGACCGGCGTGACAGCCCGGCTCGACTCGCATCTCGCGGACCGGATGTGCGAGGCCGACTTCCTGTGGCGGACGACGTTCTCGGACCTGTTCCTGCCGTACGCGGGGATTCCCGGCGGGACCACGCTCCCGGGCGCCACGCTCGCCGAGGAGCTGGACCTGCTGGACAAGCTGACCGACGAGCAGTTCGTGGACGCCGCCCTGGAGTTCACCTGCGCGCTTCCGTACGCGGCGCCGGGCCGGGACACGCTCTCCGACCCCGAGTTGCAGCGGCGCGCCCTGGAGCTGGCCGCCGCGCGCGGACCCCAGCAGGTGCGGTTCAGCAAGCGGCTGCTGGACGATCCGCCGCAGATCCGGGCATGGCTGCGGCAGTTCCTGGAGGACTGCGACGAGGCCTTCTTCGCCGAGACCTGGTCCCGGCTGCGCCACCAGCTCGCGGCGGACGCCCGCCACAAGACGGACCTCCTGCGGCACAAGGGCCTGGCCGAGGCCGTGGCCTCGGTGTCCCCGGCGATGACGCTCGACGAGACCGGCCGGACGATCACGGTCGACAAGCTGGGCCAGGGCCAGACGGCCACCGGGGAGGGCGGGCTCCTCCTCGTGCCGACCAGTCTCGGCTGGCCGCACCTGATGGTGCTGCACCGCTACGGCTGGCAGCCGGTGCTGCACTACCCGGTCGGTTCCCCGGAGCTCGCTGCACCGTTCTCGCTGGAGCAGCTGACCCTGCGGATGACAGCCCTGTCCCATCCGGTCCGGATGCGGATCTGCCGCAGTCTGGCCCGCAGCGCGTTCACGACGGGTGAGCTGGCGCAGGTGAACGGGATGACGGCCCCGGAGATATCCCGGCACCTGGGCGTGCTCAAGAAGGCGGGCCTGATCACCACGAGGCGCCGCGGGCGGTACGTGCTGCACCAGCTGGACGTCAGTGTCGTGGCCCGGCTGGGCAGCGACTTCCTGGAGGGCATCCTGCGCTGAGCCCGGCAGCACCACGCCGAACCCGACGCCCCCGTTGTCCGGCGCCGCGGAGGATCAGTCGAACCGGATGTGCTTGGCGCCGGTCCACGCCCGCCGCAGCCGCCCCCGCACCACCCCGTCCGTGTTCGGCCTCAGCGTCAGCCCCGCGAGCACGGCGATCCGGTCGGCCGTCTTGGCGACCGTCGTGTGATCGGTCCACAGGTGCTCCGCGAACTCCGGCTCGCGCAGCCGCTCCAGGCAGTCGTCGAGCTGCCGCACGGCCCAGCTCTCGCGCCGCAGCGGGGCGTCCTTCCCCGCGACGTACTGAAGGAGGTGTCCGAAGCCGCGCTCGCGCAGCCGCTTCAGCACGGTCTCGCGCTCGGCGAGGAGCGCGAAGTGCCGTACGTCGTGGCCCAGTTCGGTCAGTCGCCCGACCGTCTCCTCGAAATAGCGGGCGTTGGTGACCGTCATGGGGGCGATGACCACGCCGTCGTGTTTGCCGAGGGCGAGGTCGAGCACCTCGACCACCCCCTGCCGCCAGGACGCCAAGTCCTGGAAGTTCCCGCGCAGTTCGGGCGGCAGCATGCGGCGCAGACCGAAACCGACGTCTTCCGGGTCGCAGACGACGCTGCCCGGCAGCCGTCGCTGGATCTCGTGTGCGGTCTGTGTCTTTCCGCCCCCGAAAGGGCCGTTGATCCACAGGAGCATGCGCAGACCTTAGTGGACCCCGGTCACGCCGCGGTCACGCAACCGACCATCAGCGTTGCCCGCCCGCCCGTACGAGCCCCGTCTCGTAGGCGAGGACCACCACCTGCACCCGGTCCCGCAGCCCCAGCTTGGTCAGGATGCGCCCCACGTGCGTCTTCACAGTGGCCTCGGACAGCACGAGCCGGGCCGCGATCTCGCCGTTCGACAGGCCCTGCGCGACCAGCATCATCACCTCGCGCTCACGGTCGGTGAGCCGCTCCAGCTCCTTGTGCTGAGGCTCCTTGCCGGCGTTGGGCAGCATCGGCGCGAAGCGGTCGAGCAGGCGCCGGGTGGTGGAGGGCGCGACCACCGCGTCACCGCTGTGCACGGAGCGGATGGCGGCGAGCAGCTCGCCGGGCGGCACGTCTTTGAGCATGAAGCCGGAGGCGCCCGCCTTCAGCCCGGAGAAGGCGTACTCGTCGAGGTCGAAGGTGGTGAGGATCAGCACCTTCGGAGGGTTGGGATCCGAGCAGATGCGTCGGGTGGTCTCCACACCGTCCAGCTTCGGCATGCGGACGTCCATCAGCACCACGTCGACCGCCGTCGACCGCAGGACCTGGAGGGCCTCGACGCCGTCGCCCGCCTCGGCCACGACCTCCATGTCCGGCTGGGCATCGAGCACCATCCGGAAGCCGGTGCGCAGCAGCACCTGGTCGTCGACGAGCATCACGCGGATCGCCATCGGGGTCTCTTCCCTCTCCATCAGCGGTCAAAAGGCTTTAGAACAACGGTTAAAAGGCTTTGGAAATGGCCAAAAGGTATCGTTACAGGTGTCAGTGAGCCGGCTTGAGCGGCAGCAGGGCGCTGATGCGGAAGCCTCCACCCGGGCGCGGCCCCGCGTCCAGGGTGCCGCCGACCATACCGACACGCTCGCGCATCCCGATCAGGCCGTGCCCCTGGCCGTCGGCGCCGCCCTCCTCGTACAGCTCGTGGGGCGCGCCCTTGCCGTCGTCCTCGACGAGCAGCCCGAGCCCGTCGTCGAAGTAGACCAGGCGCACGCTCGCGCCCGCGTTCGGGCCGCCGTGCTTGCGCGTGTTGGTGAGCGCCTCCTGGACGATGCGGTACGCCGTGAGCTCCACCCCGCTGGGCAGCGGGCGCGGGGTGCCCTCGACCTTGAAGTCGACGGGCAGGCCCGAGGTGCGGCACTGCTCGATGAGGTCGTCGAGCTGTTCGACGTCGGGCTGCGGCACGTACTCACCGCTCTCCTGGTGCTCGCCGGTGCGCAGCACGCCGAGCAGGCGGCGCATCTCGGCGAGGGCCTGGCGACCGGTCCCGGAGATGGTCTCGAGGGCCTTCCTGGCCTGCTCGGGGGCGGTGTCCATGACGTACGCGGCACCGTCGGCCTGCACCACCATCACCGAGACGTTGTGCGCGACCACGTCGTGCAGCTCACGGGCGATCCGGGCGCGCTCGGCGGCGACGGACACCTTGGCCTGCGCCTCGCGCTCCTTCTCCAGACGGGCGGCGCGCTCCTCCAGCTGCGCGAGGTAGGCGCGGCGGGTGCGGATGGAGTCGCCGAGGACCCAGGCGAGCGCGAAGGGAACCGTCTGGAAGATCACTATCAGGACGGCGCCCAGCGGGCCCTGATCCTTCAGGGGCCAGCGGAGCTGCCCGACGGTCGCCGCGCACAGGCCGCCGATCAGCCCGAGGCGCGAAGCCCAGCGGGCACCGTCCGCGGCGACGGTATAGATGATCACCAGCATCGCGAAGTCCGCAGGCGCCGACGGGACATCCAGGATCACCTGTGCGACACCTGCCACCGCGGCCAGCACCAGCATCTTCTCGGGCATGAGGCGGCGCAGCGCGACGACCGCGCTCAGTACGACGGCGATCGGGAGCGCCGCGGCGAGCGACCCGCGCTGATCAGCGGCGCCGTTGACATTGCTCAGGCTCACGCCGGAGATCCCGAGCAGGACGACGGCCCAGAAGCTGTCGACCCATGTCGGGTGCCTGCGGAGGAAGTCATAAAGGCGCTGCACGTAACCCAGAGTAGGGAAGCACGCAGCGTGCAGGGGTCAACCGGAGGGTCGATCCGCGAAGGGCGCTCGTACTCCCCAAGGTGGATGCTCCCCCGTCCGAGACGGATAGTGCCCGTCTTTCGACAGGGCCTAGCCTGGCCCGGTGAGGCGTGTGGGGACAGGTGAGTGGCGAGGTTGGCGCGAGGCGACGGAGGAGGCCCTGTACGGGCCCTGCGGCTTCTATCGCGGGCCCGAGGGGCCGGCCGGCCACTTCCGTACGTCGGTGCACGCGTCCCCGCTGTTCGCCGCGGCCGTGGCCCGGCTGCTGTGCCGGGTCGACGAGGCCCTCGGCCGCCCCGCCGAGCTCGCCTTCGTGGACATGGCGGCGGGCCGCGGTGAGCTGGTGGCCGCCGTCCTCGCCGCGCTCCCTGCCGAAGTGGCCTCCCGCGCGCGCGGGTACGCCGTCGAACGTGCCGACCGCCCCGCCGGTCTCGATCACCGGGTCGAGTGGCTCACTCGGCCCCCGGAGGGGATCACCGGGCTGCTGTTCGCCAACGAGTGGCTGGACAACGTGCCGGTGGAGGTGGCGGAGGTGGACGCGACGGGCGTACCCCGGCTGGTTCTCGTACGGGATGACGACGGGGCCGAGCGCCTGGGTGACCCCGTGGCCGGGGCGGAGGCGGAGTGGCTGCGGAGGTGGTGGCCCCTGGCCCCCGAAGAGGCGCCTTTCCCAGGGACGCCCTCCGAAGAGGCGCCCTTCGAGGGGGCCCGCGCCGAGATCGGCCTCCCCAGGGACACCGCCTGGGCCAGTGCGGTCGCCTCCCTGGACCGGGGTCTCGCCGTCGCTGTCGACTACGCGCACTTCGCCGCGGCGCGCCCGCCCTACGGGACGCTCACCGGCTTCCGCGAGGGCAGGGAGACGGTGCCCGTCCCGGACGGTTCGTGCGACATCACGGCGCATGTGGCGCTGGACGCCTGCGCGCTGCCCGGGGGGCGCGTGGTGACCCAGCGGGCGGCACTGCGCGCGCTCGGCATAAGCGGCGCCCGGCCGGCGCTCACGCTCGCCGCCAAGGACCCCGCCGCCTACGTACGCGCTCTCGCCGGGGCGGGGGAGGCCGCCGAGCTCACCGCGACCGGCGGCCTGGGCGACTTCGGCTGGCTCCTCCAGCCGGTGGGAATTGCGAACCCGATGATCGACGGCCCGCTCGCCGACGCTCCACCGGCCGACGGCCTACTTGTCGATGTCCCCGACCACGAAGAACAGTGACCCCAAAATCGCCACCATGTCCGCCACCAGCGTCCCGGGCAGCAGCTCCACCAGCGCCTGGATGTTGTTGAACGAGGCCGAGCGCAGCTTCAGCCGGTACGGCGTCTTCTCGCCCTTGCTGACCAGGTAGTAGCCGTTGATCCCGAGGGGGTTCTCGGTCCAGGCGTAGGTGTGTCCCTCGGGCGCCTTCAGGACCTTCGGGAGGCGCTGGTTGATCGGCCCGGCCGGAAGGCCCGCGAGCCGGTCGAGGCAGGCGTCGGCCAGATCGAGCGCGTTGTGCGTCTGCTCCAGGAGGCACTCGAAGCGCGCCAGGCAGTCACCCTCCTGGCGGGTGACGACCTTCAGGGTGTCCTGGAGCTCCCCGTAGGCGAGGTACGGCTCGTCCCGGCGCAGGTCGAAGTCGACGCCCGAGGCGCGCGCGATCGGCCCGCTCACTCCGTAGGCGTGCACGGCCTCCGGGGCGAGGGTGCCCACGCCCCGCGTACGCCCCCGGAAGATCTCGTTGCCGAGCACCAGGTCGTCGTACACGCCCATCCGCGAGCGCAGGGCCGTGACGGCGCCACGCGCGCGGGTGGTCCATCCGGCGGGGAGGTCCTCCTTGAGACCACCGACGCGGTTGAACATGTAGTGCATGCGCCCGCCGGAGATCTCCTCCATGACGTGCTGGAGTTCCTCGCGCTCCGTGAAGGCGTAGAAGATGGGGGTGATCCCGCCCAGCTCAAGGGGGTACGAGCCCAGGAACATCAAGTGGTTCAGGACCCGGTTGAGCTCCGCGAGCAGGGTGCGCATCCACACCGCGCGCTCGGGGACCTCCATGCCGAGCATCCGCTCCACGGCGAGGACCACGCCCAGCTCGTTCGAGAAGGCGGAGAGCCAGTCGTGGCGGTTGGCGAGCATGACGATCTGGCGGTAGTCACGGGCCTCGAAGAGCTTCTCCGCGCCACGGTGCATATAACCGATCACCGGTTCCGCGTGCTGGATCCGCTCACCGTCCAGGACCAGCTTCAGCCGCAGCACGCCGTGCGTGGACGGGTGCTGGGGCCCGATGTTGAGCACCATGTCGGTACTCTCCGCGGCGCCGCCGATACCGACCATGGTCTCCGTCGTAGGAGTCATGAGGACAGTCTGTCGTACGTACCCTTGCGGCATGGATACGGGGAGCGCGGAGACCGCGGGAAACACGGCGGCGGAGCCGGTCTGGACCGGACTGCCACCGGGACTGCTGCGGATGCGCCGGCTGCTGCTGGTGGTGTGGCTGGGACTGCTGACGATCGCCCTGGGGCTGCTTCTCGGGGTGTTCGCCGGCGCCGCGTGGGCGGCCTTCGCGCTGCTGCCGCTCGCCCTGATGGTGTGGGGCTGGCGGATGCTGGGGCGCAACTGGCGCTCCTGGCGGTACGCCGAGCGCGCGGACGACCTGCTGATCAGCCGGGGTGTGCTGTTCCGCGAGGAGACCGTGGTGCCGTACGGGCGGATGCAGCTGGTCGAGGTGACCTCCGGGCCCGTGGAGCGGCACTTCGGGCTCGCGAGCGTGCAGCTGCACACGGCGGCCGCCGCGACCGACGCGTGCATCCCGGGTCTGGACCCGGCCGAGGCCGAGCGGCTGCGCGACCGGCTGACCGAGCTGGGCGAGGCCCGATCGGCGGGGCTGTGAGCACGCCGGCGCCGGGCGCGGAGGACGCCATACCGGAGGAGAAGCCGCTGGTGGAGCGGCGGCTGCACCCCGTTACACCGTTCCGGCGCGCCTGGGCGCCGGTCACCGTGGTCGCCGGGTGGGCCGTCCACGACCCCAACCAGGCGCAGGAGCAGCTGACCAGGCTGACGACGACCGCGCTGCTCATCGGTCTCGCCGTGATCGTCCCGGCGGCCGCCCTTTACGGCTTTTTGAGCTGGTGGTTCACGCACTTCGCGGTGACCGAGACCGAACTGCGCATCCGTACCGGCCTGTTGTTCCGGCGCACCGCGCACATCCGGCTCGACCGGCTGCAGGCCGTCGACGTCACCCAGCCGCTGCTGGCCCGCGTCGCGGGCGTCACCAAGCTCAAACTCGACGTCATAGGAACGGACAAGAAGGACGAACTCGCCTTTCTCGGCGAGGACGAGGCCCGCACCCTGCGCGCCGAACTCCTCGCCCGCGCCGCCGGTTTCGCCCCCGAGACGGCTCACGAGGTCGGCGAGGCGCCGGTGCGGCAGCTGCTGCACGTCCCGGCGGGCTTCCTCGCCGTCTCCCTCGTCCTCACCGGCGCCACCTGGGGCTCCCTGGCCGCCGCGCTCGTCGTGCCCCCGTTCCTGTGGTTCACCACCCACAGCGTGTGGACGGTCCTCGCCACCGGGGTGCCGCTGCTCGGCGCCGCGGGCGCGAGCAGCGTGGGGCGGTTCGTCGCCGAGTACGACTGGACGGTGGGCGAGTCCCCGGACGGGCTGCGCATCGACCACGGCCTCCTCGACCGTACGCACGAGACGGTGCCGCCCGGACGCGTGCAGACCGTACGGATCGTCGAACCGCTGCTGTGGCGGCGACGCGGGTGGGTGCGGGTGGAACTCGACGTGGCGGGTTCCTCGAACTCCGTCCTCGTGCCCGTCGCTCCACGCGAGGTCGCCGAGTCGGTGATCGCGGGGGTGCTCCCCGGGGTGACCGTGCCGTCCGCCCTGTCCCGGCCGCCGCGCCGGGCCTGGTGGTGCGTGCCGCTGTGGTGGCGAGGTTACGGGCTCGCCGTCACCGACACCGTCTTCGCGGCGCGTCACGGGCTGCTGCGCCGCCGCCTCTCGCTCGTGCCGCACGCGAAGGTGCAGAGCGTACGGCTGACACAGGGGCCCTGGGAGCGCTTCAAGGGCGTCGCCGACGTCCACGTGGACACGGGGGCCGACAAGACGGTGACGGCGCGGCTGCGGGACGCCTCGGAGGCCGCGGAGCTGCTTCAGTCGCAGGCCGACCGGTCACGGACGGGGCGGCGGGAGGCCCGGCCGGACCGGTGGATGGCCTGAGACCCTGAGACGACGTGCGCTGACATGCGCTGACATGCGCCGGCGTGCGGCCTGGGACGGCGTGAGGGCAGTGGCCTGAGCCACTGCCCTCATCTGCGTGAGCCACGTGCCAGGCGGCTTCAGGAAGCCGCGGTCCGCAGCTCCGCCAGGTCGATCTGCTCGGTCTCGTCGTGCGCGGTCAGGTCGATGACTTGACCGACACCGCGGGACCCCTCGTCGACGGGCTTGAAGCCGGACTCGGCCTCGGCCTTGTGCAGCGCGAGCGCCTCCTGTCCGACCACGTCCGCGAGGTCCTCGTTCTGCATGACCTCCATGGCCGCCGAGGACGTCCCCTTCTGCGTACCGAAGAAGTCGAAACCGCCCTCGACCGAGGGGCGCCGCACGGGCGCGGCCGGGGCGACGGCCACCGCCGTCGGCACGGTGAAGTGCCCGGAGGCACGGGCCGGCTTCGACGGCTTCACGGGGTGGGGCGCCTGCGCGGGGGGCTCCGCCTCGACGGACACCGCGCGCGCGGCGGGAACGGGCAGCGCCGCCGGCTTGGCGTCGGTCAGGGGGCGGCTGCCCTTCGGAGGGCCGTCGGTCGGAGGTTCTCCTTTGACGGACCCTCCCTTGGCGGACTCTCCTTTGGCGTGCTCTCCCTCGTCGGAACCGGAGGCAGCGGCATCGGCATCGGCACCAGACTCGGCCGCGGAATCCGAGGCGGCTTCGGTTTCGACCTCGGCTTCGGAGCCCGCTTGGGAGTCGACGTCGACTTCGGCCTCGGCGCCGGGCTTCGCGTCGTCGTCCGGATCGGTGTCGGGGTCGGCGTCCGTGTCGGTATCCGGGTCGGTGTCCGATTCGGTGTCCGCGAGGGACACTTCGGTCGCCGCCTCGCCGTTCGTGATCCGGCTCAGCGCGGTGCTGGCGCGCAGGAAGAGCGACGACCCGGCCGGGGAGAAGACCTGGGCGGACGCGGGCGCGTCCGTCGGCTCCTCGGCGGCGTTCTCCGCCTCCGCGGCGGTCACGTCTTCGGCGGTGCCGCCGTCGTCCGTGTCCTCGCCGGCGCCGTCGCCCGCACCCTCGTTCAAGTCCTCGTCCTCGGCAGCCACGCCCTCGGGAGCCTCCGGCTCCGCCGAGTCGACGGCGTCCACGGATTCCGCGGACTCCACGGTCTCCGCCCCGGCGGTCAGCGCGCGAGCGGGGGCCACCGTCTCTATCTCGAGCAGCCGGCGTCCCTCCAGGGCGCTCGCCCGCTCCGTCTCCGCCGTGGCGTACCGTCGCAGCAGTGCCGCGTGCTCGTTGCGCAGGCCCGCCAGCTCCGCCCGCTTCGCGCGCAGCTTGTGCTCGAGCTTCGTGCGCAGCTCGCGCGACTCGTCGAGGTCGGTCTCGAGCTCGGCGACGCGCTCCTCGTGACGCCACTCGTCACTCGCACGCGCGCGCGTGAGGTCCGCGACCCGCTTGCCCGCCGCCGTGTCCCAGCGGCGCATGACGACACCGCCCGCGACGGCGGTCACCGCGGCGGCCGCGGCCAAGGCGCGGAGCACCGTTGGTTCCGTGAACAGCCAGGGCCCCACGGCACAGACGAGCGAGACGCCTGCGATCGCCGAAGGAGGCAGCAGCCGGTGCAGAGGTGGGGAATGGCGGTGACGTCCACGTGGCATGGCCAGAAACTTACCGCGCGTAGGCGAATCTTGGAGCCCCGCCCGGTAAAAACACGGCCACCCCAGGGGTTTCACACCGCCACAGCCGCCTATAAGGGCAACTCCTTGTCCGGCAAGGGCTCCCGCTTGCCCCACAAGGCGGCTACTTGTTGATCAATTTCCTTGAGTTCGAGTGATTCGGGAGATTCGAGGGACTCGGGGAATTCCACGAGGGGCGGCACGTATCACGAGGGCCGCCCCGTATTCGGGGACGACGGTCAACGGTCGCTCAGCCGCCCGCTGAACCACTGCAGCGTCGCCGGGATCTCCCGCCGCCACGTGTTGAAGTTGTGGCCGCCGCTGTCGAGGATGATCGACGCGATCCGGGTGCGCTGCTTGGACTGCACGAGGCTGATGAACTTCAGCGTCTCCTTGTAGTTGTGCTCGCCCACCTTGCTGCTGGTGACCAGCAGCGATGTGTCCGGCGCGGGCTTGTGCTGCATGAACCAGCGCAGGTCCGCGTTGTTGCGCAGCTCCTTGTTCCCATGGAAGAGGTCGCCCGTCGTGGGGTCGATCGGTGCCTTGTAGTACGGCGACAGACCCGCCCCGGCGGCGTACGCCTCGGGGTGGTGCAGTGCCAGCTTCAACGCGCAGTAGCCGCCCGTGGAATCGCCGGCGATGCCCCAGCTGCCGGGCTTTTTGCCCACCCTGTAGTGAGCCGATACGGCCTCCGGGAGGTCCTTGGCGAAGAACGTCTCGGTCTGCGGGCCGCCCGGGATGTCCACGCACTCCGTGTCCCGCGGCGGCGCGACCGTCGGCCGCATCATGACGAGGATCATCGGCTGCATCTGCCCGTTCTTCGACAACTCGTGGGCCGTCTGCGGATAGTGCAGGCCCTTGATGAGCGCCGCGGCGGTCCCCGGGTAGCCGGTGAGGACCGTGACCGCCGGGAAAGTGCGGGTGCGGTAGCGCGCCTGGAAGTACTCGGGAGGCAGGTAGACGAACGCGGGCGTGGCGATGTGCGTCGTACGGCCGACGATGTCGACCTTCTGGATCTGACCGCCGACCGGTGGCCGGGTCCCGCCCGCCACGTTCACCGGCTGGGTACCGACCACCTGGAGAGGCCCGCCGCCGTGGTCGCTCTGGCCGCCGTGGTACATGACCACGCCCTGGCCGCTCTCCTGACCGAAGAGGTCCGCCCAACTGGCGTAGAACCCGAACGCCTGGTTGGCGAACAGGCCGATCGAGACGAAGACCGCCACCTGGGTGGCCAGGAGCATCCCGACCCGCCCGCTGACGGCCCGCCAGTTGCGCCGCGCCAGCCGCGGCCACCACCACACCGTACCGACGAACAGCAGCACGGCGAACAGAACCGCCAGCACCAGCACCTTGTTGCTCGTGAGACCCATGAGCTGTCCTGCCTGCGCTTTCCGCCCCTGGCCGCCCTGCACTTTCGCGAGGCCTTGCCCTGGACTTTCCTTGCCTTTTGAACCGGCTTTCCGGTGGGGAGTGAACCTGACTCCCCAAGACACCGTCCTAGAGGGCGCAATGTCGCCGGATGCCGGAATGGCACCGGATTCAAGGTCTCTCGCAGAACTACGGGATGCGATGTCTGTCAGGATAGATGGGGAAATGTCGGGTGAGGTTCCAGACCGAACAGGCAGGACGCGACGCATACTCCGTGGTCCACGCCCAGAGGCTGTCCCCACCCTGGTCGCCAGGGCCTGCACACTCGTAGGGCTCCTGGACATCGGCGCCGGGGTCTTCCCCCGCTTCCGGCGCAGCCGTATGCACGCCATGGCCGAGGTGCTGCCCGGCTCGTTCGGCCCCTTCGCCGCCGCGCTGTCGCTCAGCGCGGGCGTACTCCTGCTGCTGCTCGCTCATGGGCTGCGGCGCCGCAAGCGCCGGGCGTGGCGGGCCGCCGTGGTCCTGCTGCCCGCGGGTGCCGTCGCCCAGTTCGCGTACCGGCACTCGATCATCGGCGTCGTCATCTCCGTCGCGCTGCTCGCGCCGCTGCTGCGCCACCGGAGCGAGTTCGCCGCCCTGCCCGATCCGCGCAGCCGCTGGCGCGCGCTCGCCAACTTCGTCCTCATGGGCGCCGGTTCCCTCGTCCTCGGACTGGTCATCGTCGGCGCCCACCAGAACCGGATGGTCGGCGACCCGAGCCTGGCCGACCGCATCACGCACGTCCTGTACGGCCTGGTCGGCTTCGAGGGCCCCGTCGACTACGCCGGACCCACGTCCTGGACGGTCGCCTTCTCGCTCGGCGCGCTCGGCTGGCTGACCGCCGTCACCACGATCTACCTGGCCTTCCGGCCCGAACACCCGGCCGCCCGGCTCACGGAGGACGACGAGACCCGACTGCGGGCCCTGCTGGACAAGCACGGCAGTCGCGACTCGCTCGGCCACTTCGCGCTCCGCCGCGACAAGGCCGTCGTCTTCTCCCCCAGCGGCAAGGCGGCCGTCACCTACCGCGTCGTCTCCGGCGTGATGCTCGCCAGCGGCGACCCCATCGGCGACGTCGAGGCCTGGCCCGGCGCCATCGAACGCTTCATGGACGAGGCCAAGGCCCACTCCTGGACCCCCGCCGTCATGGGCTGCTCGGAGACGGGCGGCGAGGTGTGGACCCGCGAGACCGGCCTCGACGCCCTCGAACTGGGCGACGAGGCGGTGGTGGATGTCGCGGATTTCTCCCTGTCCGGGCGCGCGATGCGCAACGTGCGTCAAATGGTGAAGCGCATCGAACGCGCTGGCTACGAGACCCGGGTACGGCGCATCCGTGACCTCAGCGAGGGCGAGCTGGAGCGGATACGACGGGCGGCGGAGGCCTGGCGCGGCACGGACACCGAGCGCGGCTTCTCCATGGCGCTCGGCCGCATCGGCGACCCGTCCGACAGCGACTGCCTGATCGCCACCGCGCACAAGGCGGACGACGTGCTCGGCCCGTACGGCGATCTGAAGGCCGTCCTGCACTTCGTCCCGTGGGGCACGGACGGGGTCTCCCTCGACCTCATGCGCCGCGACCGCTCGGCCGACCCCGGCATGAACGAACTCCTCATCGTGGCGGCGCTCGAGGCGTCCCCGCGCCTGGGCATCGAGCGGATCTCGCTCAACTTCGCGATGTTCCGCTCGGCGCTGGCACGCGGCGAGAAGATCGGCGCGGGTCCGGTGCTGCGCGCCTGGCGCGGCCTGCTCGTCTTCCTCTCCCGCTGGTTCCAGATCGAGTCCCTGTACAAGTTCAACGCGAAGTTCCGCCCCCGGTGGGAACCCCGCTTCGTCGTCTACGGCTCCTCCCGCGACCTCCCGCGCATCGGCTTCGCCGCCATGCAGGCCGAGGGCTTCCTGAACCTGGCCCTCCCGAGCCTGCTGCGCCGCCGCGCACCGGCTCCGCGCCCGTGCGCCCACGGCGTGGCGGAACGCGGAGTCAGGGCGGCGTAGCCCCTTTGAACAGGCCCGGGCGAGGCGAGGGCCCCTACCCCAGCCCTGGGGACCCTCGCCCGGGCCACGCCCCCCTTTGGTGGTATATCAACGCTCTCGCCCCTTTCGAGGTGACTGCTTGACCGACCGAGTCGATCGGGCGGGCGGGGAACAGGCCGTGAAGCGGCCAAAAGACCCCCGCCGGAGCGAACCCGCGGACGATTCGGCCCCCCGCCGGAGGCCTAGGCTGGACGCATGAACTCCGAGCGCCTCCGCGGCCACGTCGCGGGACTGCCGACCTGGGACCGCTGCGCGGTCATGGGAGTCGTCAACGTAACCCCCGATTCCTTCTCCGACGGCGGCCGCTGGTTCGACACGACGGCCTCCGTCAAACACGGCCTCCACCTGGTCACCGAGGGCGCCGACCTCGTGGACGTCGGCGGCGAGTCGACCCGCCCCGGCGCCACCCGCGTCGACGAGGCGGAGGAGCTCAAGCGTGTCATCCCGGTCGTCCGGGGCCTCGCCTCCGAGGGTGTCACCGTCTCCGTCGACACCATGCGCGCGTCCGTGGCGGAGCAGTCGCTCGCCGCGGGCGCCGCCCTCGTCAACGACGTGAGCGGCGGTCTCGCCGACCCCGCGATGATCCCCACCGTCGCCGCGGCCGGCGCGCCCTTCGTAGTCATGCACTGGCGCGGCTTCCTCGAGGGCGGCAACGTGAGGGGAACGTACGCGGACGTCGTCTCCGAAGTCGTCGACGAACTGCACGCACGTGTGGAGGCCGTTCTGGAAGGCGGCATCGCCCCCGACCGCGTCGTCGTCGACCCGGGCCTCGGCTTCTCCAAGGACTCCGAGCACGACCTCTCGCTCCTCGCCCACCTCGACCGGCTGCGCGAACTCGGCCACCCCCTGCTCGTCGCCGCCTCCCGCAAGCGGTTCCTGGGCCACGTACTGGCGGGCCCGGAGGGCGCCCCGCCGCCGGCCCGCGAACGGGACGCCGCCACCGCCGCCGTCTCCGCGCTCGCCGCCCACCAGGGTGCCTGGGCGGTCCGCGTCCACGAGGTACGGGCCACCGCCGACGCCGTACGAGTCGCCCGGGCCGTAGAGGGAGCCCTGTGAGCGCACCCCGCACCGACATCGAGCAGGTCGAACTCGCCAACACCGCCTTCTACGAGGCACTCGAGCGGGGCGACTTCGACGCAGTGTCGTCGCTGTGGCTGGCTCCCCTGGAAACCGCCGCCGACGACATCGAGGGCGAGGGCGCGGTGGTCTCCTGCGTCCACCCCGGCTGGCCGGTCCTCAACGGCCGCGGCGAGGTCCTGCGCTCGTACGCGCTGATCATGGCGAACACCGAGTACATCCAGTTCTTCCTCACGGACGTGCACGTCTCCGTCACGGGCGACATCGCGCTGGTGACCTGCACCGAGAACATCCTCAGCGGCGGCCCCGCCCCCGAGGCCAGCGACGAGCTCGGCCCGCTCGTCGGCCAGCTGGTGGTCGCCACGAACGTGTTCCGTCGCACGGTGGACGGCTGGAAGCTCTGGTCGCACCACGCCTCACCCGTGCTCGCCGAATCCGGCGAGGAGGAGGACGACGAGGACACCCCCGGCTGAGGACCGACCCGCCCTCTGCCGAGCCCGCGGCCACCCCCGGTCGGGTGGGCTGACGGTCCACTGGCATCAAGGAGTGGTTGGAATCACGAACCGCTGGGTAGGGGCGGCTACCAACCCGTGAGCCGCGGTGTTCCCCAGGGGAAACGCCCGATGAAGCCTCACGACCATCATGTGGGCGCGTGTCCCCGCGGGTGAGCTCTGTCAGTGCCCGCAGGTAGATTCGTTTGAGGCCGGTGCGCCGACCGCACTCGGTGGACATCGGCCGCTACCGACGATTGCAGGAGTGATTCGCGTGGATCGTGTCGCGCTGCGCGGCCTCAAGGCTCGCGGGCACCACGGTGTCTTCCAGAAGGAACGCGAAGAGGGCCAGACCTTCATCGTGGACCTGACACTGGGCCTCGACACCCGACCGGCCGCGGCCGAGGACGACCTGTCGAAGACCGTGCACTACGGCATCGTGGCGGAGGAGGTCGTGACCGTCGTCGAGGGCGAGCCCGTCGACCTCATCGAGACGCTCGCCGAGCGCATCGCCCAGACCTGTCTGAAGCACGACGGGGTCCAGGAGGTGGAGGTCTGCGTGCACAAACCGGACGCGCCGATCACGGTCCCCTTCGACGACGTGACCGTCACGATCACCCGGAGCCGAGTATGACCGCCTACTTCACCGAGGGTCAGAGCGACCCGACCGTACAGCCGGTACCCGCCTCCGTGGTCGAACAGGTGGACGCCGCGGACACGACCCTGCAGAACCCGAAGCGGGCCGTGCTCTCCCTCGGCTCGAACCTGGGCAACCGTCTGGAGACCCTCCAGGGCTCCATCGACGCCCTGGAGGACACCCCTGGCGTCCGCGTCAAGGCGGTCTCCCCCGTCTACGAGACGGAGCCCTGGGGCGTCGAACCGGGCAGCCAGCCGACGTACTTCAACGCGGTCGTGGTCCTCAAGACCACCCTCCCTCCGTCCTCGCTCCTGGAGCGGGCGCACGCGATCGAGGAGGCCTTCCACCGTGTACGGGACGAGCGCTGGGGCCCGCGCACGATCGACGTGGACATCGTGGCGTACGCCGATGTCGTCTCCGGCGACCCGGTCCTGACCCTCCCTCACCCGCACGCCCACGAACGGGCCTTCGTGCTCGCCCCCTGGCACGACGTGGAGCCCGAGGCGCAGCTGCCCGACCGCGGCCCCGTGGCCCACCTGCTCACCGCCGTCACCCGGGAAGGCGTGCTGCCCCGGCCCGACCTGGAACTCCGGCTGCCCGAGTAGTCGTTAAGGTCAGGACGACCAGAGGCGGGCTTACAAGAGGGGCAAAGGGACAACAACGTGAAACAGCTGCGCATCAGGACGCTGGCAGCCGTGTTCGTCGTGGCCGGTGTGCTGTCCTGGGCGGGCGCGCGCCTGTGGGACTCGGTGGGGACCCTCCCCCGGGTCCCCCTGGCCGCCCCCATCGTCCTGGCCCTGATCGCCGTCGTCCTGCTGTCCACGGCGCTCTCGCTGCGCGCCCGCCTCAAGGCCCAGCGCGAACGCCGCCCCGGCGCCAAGGGCGTCGACCCCCTGATGGCGGCCCGCGCGGTCGTCTTCGGTCAGGCGAGCGCGCTGGTCGCCGCCCTGGTGGCGGGCATGTACGGCGGTACGGGCGCGTTCCTGCTCGAGTCCCTGGACGTCCCCGCCCGTCGCGACCAGGCCATCTACGCCGGCTTCTCGGTCCTCGCGGGCATCGCCGTGATAGCGGCCGCCTTCTTCCTCGAGCGCGTCTGCAAGCTCCCGGAGGACGACGACAACGAACACGGCGGCGCGGCACCGGTCGCGTAGGGGTCACCAGGGTTGCCGGGCAAGGTGGCCGTTGACCAGGAAGCCGGGGTGCGGGTCCAGGCGGTAGCTGTAGAGGGTGGACGGCTTGTCCTTGGCGATGCGCCGCCGCACCTGATGGACCTGGGACCAGGCCGCCTCCCTGAGCTGAAGGGAGTGCTGCTCTGGCTTGAACGTTCCTCGTGACGGCCAACTGTCGGCCACGAGGAGCTTCGAGGCCTTGCCATCCGTGCGGGGCGTGAATCTGGCGCCGACGATCTGGGCGAGTTCCATGAGAAACGGCACGTTTGCACTGACCAGCACCCGCGCGGGCCAGGTTTTGGCCGGACATCCGTCACCATCCATGTAGCCGTCCAGGAAACCGTCGAACGTCTCCTTGTCGCGCAGCACCACGCGCGGAAAGCCCTGCCGCATGCGGTGCGCGTCCCCGCCTACGTACTGCCGCATCAGATCGGCCAGGTACGACGAGACCACCCGCACACGAAATCCGGGCGCGTCCCGCTGCAAGTAGCCGGAAGGACGTGTCACCGGCTCCAGTCGGGCGTTCAGCCCCGTCGAGTTGGTCAAGCAGCGTGCGTACCGCTCCGCGAATGCCCTGTCGTTGACCACCAGCGAGCGACACGTAGTTCTGGCCGACCGTCCCGTCCGAGCACGTCGCTCCGATCAGGTAGCCGAAGTCGAAGCCCGGTTCGATGGTCAGTCGTGCGCGGCAGCTTCCTAGCGGCCGTCCAGGCGAGAACGGTCCCTTCCGCGTCTCTCGCGTGGACCCAGCCATCGGGCGTGCCCAGCATCTGATCCGGCGCGGCAGTGAACGTCACATGATCGGTCACTACTTCGACGACCTCGCGGACCTTGACGGTCACCACTTCCGTGACCGTCGTCTGGACCGTGCGCTCTCCCTCCAACGCCCAGAGGCGGCAGCCCGCCTGAATGTTGCGCGCCCGCCTGCGCCCACCGACCGCATTCACCGTCTGCTTGCTGGGCAGCCCATACCCCACCGCGATCCCCCTTGATCAGCGATCAACTCCACTGACCGAGGACCGTATCGGGCACCACTGACAATCAGGTCAGCGCGCCAGTATCAGGCTCATTGCCTCAGCCCGGGTCGTAGCGTCCCGAAGCTGGCCGCGCACCGCGGACGTGGTGGTCTTGGCACCTGGCTTGCGAATGCCACGGACCGACATGCACATGTGCTCAGCCTCGATGACGACGATCGCACCACGCGCCTCAAGGATCCGCATGAGCGAGTCGGCAATCTGTGTAGTGAGTCGCTCCTGCACCTGCGGCCGCCGGGCAAATACCTCGACAAGGCGCGCCAACTTCGACAAGCCAGTGATCTTGCCAGTGTCGGCCGGAATGTACCCGACATGAGCCACGCCATGGAACGGCAGGAGGTGGTGTTCGCACAAAGATACGATTTCAATGTCCTTCACCAGGACCATCTCGTCGTGCCCGAGGTCGAACGTCGTCGTCAGCACGTCCTCCGGAGCCTGCCTCAGTCCGGCGAAAAGCTCCTTGTACGCCCGCGCCACCCGCCCCGGCGTCTCGCGCAGGCCCTCGCGGTCCGGGTCCTCGCCGACCGCGATGAGGAGCTCTCGTACGGCGTCCTCGGCGCGCTTCTCGTCGAACTCGCCGATCACACCTTCGCCGTCCAGCGTCACGGGGTCGGTCATGTGGTCCTCGTTCCTGTGGATCTTGCGCGTGCTGGTCGACGCGTCCAAAACGTGCGGTCGTGGAAAAATGCCGCGCCCCCCAGGCTAGAACCTGGGGGGCGCGGCATCCATTCCGGGCCTGGTGGGGCCCCGCCGGGAGCCTGGTCAGCTCTCGGGGCGGTCCTCCGGAGCCACTTCCTTCGCCGGGACGGACTCCGTCACATTGGCGATGGCCGCCGTCGATCCGTTCGCCCCGTTCGTCAGCGACAGCTCCTTGGGGGAGAGCACCGGCGGGCGGGTGGACGGGGTGCGCCGGGAGGAACCGGTCCACGCGGGGCGGGCCGGGCGCTTGACGATGGGAGCGAAGACCTCGGCGATCTGCTCCTTGCTCAGCGTCTCCTTCTCCAGCAGCTGGAGCACCAGCGCGTCGAGGACGTCACGGTTCTCGACCAGGATTTCCCAGGCCTCGTTGTGCGCGTTCTCGATGAGCTTCTTGACCTCTTCGTCGACGAGCGCGGCGACCTCTTCCGAGTAGTCGCGCGGGTGCGACATCTCCCGGCCCAGGAAGGGCTCGGTGTTGTCGCCGCCGAACTTGATCGCGCCGAGACGCTCGGTCATGCCGTACTGCGTGACCATCGCGCGGGCCGTTGCGGTGGCCTTCTCGATGTCGTTCGCAGCACCCGTGGTGGGGTCGTGGAAGACGAGCTCCTCTGCCGCGCGGCCGCCCAGCATGTAAGCCAGCTGGTCCAGCATCTCGTTGCGCGTCGTGGAGTACTTGTCCTCGTCCGGCAGGACCATCGTGTAGCCGAGGGCACGGCCGCGCGACAAGATCGTGATCTTGTGGACCGGGTCGGAGTTCGGAGACGCCGCCGCGACCAGGGCGTGGCCGCCCTCGTGGTACGCGGTGATCTTCTTCTCCTTGTCCGACATGATCCGGGTCCGCTTCTGCGGGCCCGCGACCACGCGGTCGATCGCCTCGTCCAGCATGGAGTTGTCGATCAGCTTCATGTCGCTGCGGGCCGTCAGAAGCGCGGCCTCGTTCAGCACGTTGGCGAGATCGGCACCCGTGAAGCCGGGAGTGCGGCGGGCGACGGCCGACAGGTCGACGTCCTGCGCGACCGGCTTGCCCTTCTGGTGAACCTTGAGGATCTCCAGACGGCCCTGCATGTCCGGACGGTCGACCGCGATCTGACGGTCGAAACGGCCGGGACGCAGCAGCGCCGGGTCCAGGATGTCGGGCCGGTTCGTGGCAGCGATGAGAATCACACCGCCCTTCACGTCGAAGCCGTCCATCTCGACGAGCAGCTGGTTCAGCGTCTGCTCACGCTCGTCGTGACCACCGCCGAGGCCGGCGCCGCGATGGCGGCCGACCGCGTCGATCTCGTCGACGAAGACGATCGCCGGAGCGTTCGCCTTGGCCTGCTCGAAGAGGTCACGGACTCGGGAGGCACCGACACCGACGAACATCTCGACGAAGTCGGAACCCGAGATCGAGTAGAAGGGAACGCCGGCCTCACCCGCGACGGCGCGCGCGAGCAGCGTCTTGCCGGTACCAGGAGGCCCGTACAGGAGCACGCCCTTGGGGATCTTCGCCCCGACCGCCTGGAACTTCGCCGGCTCCTGGAGGAACTCCTTGATCTCCTGGAGCTCCTCGACCGCCTCGTCCGAGCCCGCGACGTCCGAGAACGTCGTCTTCGGGGTGTCCTTGGTGATGAGCTTCGCCTTGGACTTCCCGAAGTTCATGACCCGGGAGCCGCCGCCCTGCATCTGGTTCATCAGGAACAGGAAGACGACGACGATGAGGACGAAGGGAAGCAGCGACAGCAGGATCCCGAGGAACGGGTTCTGCTTGGACGGCGAGACTGTGTAGCCGTCCGGAATCTGCTTGTTCTGGAACTTGTCCTGAAGTGTGTTGGCAAGGTTGACGCCCTGGTCACCGATGTAGCTCGCCTGGATCTTGGAGCTGCCGGAGACCTTCTGGCCGTCCTTGAGCTGCACCTTGATGACCTGCTCGTCACCGGTGGTCAGCTTGGCCTCTTGGACCTTGTTGTCATTGATCGCCTGGACGACCTGGCCGGTGTCCACTGTCTTGTAGCCGCCGGACGAGCCGACGACCTGCATCAACACGACCACGGCAAGGACGGCCAGCACGATCCACATGACCGGCCCACGGAAGTATCGCTTCACGTCCATCCATACGGAGCGGTGCCGCCCCGTCCCTCCTGCCATAGTGAGTTTGATAAAGACTTATAAAGACTGTTCTTCGGACGGTACCCCAGCATTGTCACCCGAAGTCGCAGGGGACGACTGGCAATCCCGCCCACGCATGCTCCAACGGCGCGAAACCCGCTGGGGTTCCCGATCGTCTTACGAGGACTGGGACCCGGAGGTTCAGCCGCCGTAGACGTGAGGCGCGAGCGTACCGACGAACGGGAGGTTGCGGTACTTCTCCGCGTAGTCGAGGCCGTAGCCGATCACGAACTCGTTGGGGATGTCGAAGCCCACCCACTCCACGTCGATCGCGACCTTGGCCGCCTCCGGTTTGCGCAGCAGTGTGCACACCTTGAGGGAGGCCGGCTCGCGGGAGCCGAGGTTGGAGATCAGCCAGGACAGGGTCAGCCCGGAGTCGATGATGTCCTCGACGATCACGACGTGCTTGCCCTTGATGTCGGTGTCGAGGTCCTTGAGGATCCGCACCACGCCCGAGGACTGGGTGCCCGCGCCGTACGACGACACCGCCATCCAGTCCATGGTGACGGGGGTGGACAGCGCACGCGCGAGGTCCGCCATGACCATGACGGCGCCCTTGAGGACACCGACGATCAGCAGGTCCTTGCCCGCGTACTCCGCGTCGATCTTCGCGGCCAGCTCAGCCAGCTTGGCGTCGATCTCTTCCTTGGTGATGAGCACCGACTTGAGGTCGGTGCTCATGTCTTTCGCGTCCACCCGCATCACTTTCGGTCGTCCGTCCCACTTTTTTTGGGCTCGTTCACCTACGGGGTGCTGATGTCGCTCCCCTTCGGCTCACTCACGCGGCCGCCCGGACCGCCCGTGACCCGAGTGAGGGGTCCCGGAGAGCCGCGTGAGCGGTCCCGCTGGAGGGTCCGGTTTCAGCCTTGCCGAATCACCAGTCTGCCACCCTGCCGCTGAGCGACGACTTTGCCCGGGAGATTGATGGCTCCCTGACCGCGCCAGCCGGTGATCAGCCGATCGACTTCTTCGATGTGGCGGGCGAACAGCGAACCGGCCGGGGCGCCCGCCTCGATGGCGGCGCGGCGCAGGATGCGGCGGCGCACGGCGGGCGGCAGGGCGTAGAGCTTCGCGCACTCCAGGAGGCCCGCTGTGTCGCGTACGGAGGCCTCGGCCTGGCGGGCCCAGGCGTCGAGGGCGTCGGCGTCGTCGCGGGACAGCTGCGCGGTCCTGGCGAGGGCCTCGACGACTCCCTTGCCGAGCGCCTTCTCCAGGGCGGGCAGGCCCTCGTGGCGCAGCCGGGAGCGGGTGTAGGCCGGGTCGGCGTTGTGCGGGTCGTCCCAGACGGGCAGCGACTGGACCATGCAGGCCTTGCGGGCGGTCTGCCGGTCCAGGTGCAGGAACGGTCGGCGGTAACGGCCGCCGGCCCCCGAGACCGCGGCCATTCCGGACAGGGAGCGGATTCCGGAGCCGCGGGCGAGGCCCAGCAGGACCGTCTCGGCCTGGTCGTCACGGGTGTGGCCGAGCAGGACGGCGGAGGCGCCGTGTCGCTCTGCGGCGGCGTCCAGGGCGGCGTACCGGGCGTCGCGGGCGGCGGCCTCGGGGCCGCCTTCGCGGCCCACGGTCACGGCGAGGGACTCGACGGGGGTCATACCGAGCTCGACGAGGCGGGAGACGACGTCGTCGGCGCGCAGATCGGAGCCGGGCTGCAGACCGTGGTCCACGGTGATGCCACCGGCGCGGATGCCGAGTTTGGGGGCTTCGAAGGCGAGGGCGGAGGCGAGCGCCATGGAGTCGGCGCCGCCTGAGCAGGCGACGAGGACGAGCGGGGAGGACTCGCCTGGGGGACGGGTGTGGTCGGAGAGGACGTCGTGGAGTACGCGGCGGACCGCCAGGCGTATCGCCGCGACCGCAGGATGGGGACCCATGTCCGGTTCCCTTCATGAAGTTTTCGGGGGGTGAGCCCGAGTCTGGTCACTCAGAGTGTGTCGATGGTGACAGAAACGGGCCGTTCCCCGAGCATTGCACGCCTACCGTTGGCTCACGGTCCCTCGGACGGGTGATTGGAGGGGCGTTCTCCTGCCGTCGGCCGAATTCGTTTCACGACCTTGCCGTAGGGTTCACGACTCCGCCTTGCGGTGCACCCGCGCGACCCAGTCCGCCGGTTTGGCGATCTCCGTCTTGGTCGGGAGGGTGTTCGGGGAAGTCCACACACGGTTGAACCCGTCCATGCCGACCTGGTCGACGACCGCGCGCACGAACCGCTCACCGTCCCTGTACTGCTTCAGTTTGGCATCCAGACCGAGCAGCTTGCGCAGGGCGAGGTCCAGACGCGAGGCCCCCTTGGCCCGGCGCTGCTGGAACTTCTCGCGGATCTCGCCCACGGACGGGACCACGTCCGGGCCGACGCCGTCCATCACGAAGTCCGCGTGGCCCTCCAGGAGGGACATCACGGCGGTGAGGCGGCCGAGGATCTCCCGCTGGGCCGGCGTCTGCACGATCTCGACCAGGGACCGGCCCCCGTCGTCCTCCTCGCCCTCGGGGCGGCCTCCGGCGAGGGACTGGGCGGCCTCCCTGATGCGCTCCAGAACCGTCATGGGGTCGACCTCGGTCTCGCCCAAGAAAGACTGGATTTCGCCCTCCAGGTGGTCGCGCAGCCAGGGCACGGCCGTGAACTGCGTACGGTGCGTCTCCTCGTGCAGACACACCCACAGGCGGAAGTCGTGGGGCTCCACGTCGAGTTCGCGCTCCACGTGGACGATGTTCGGTGCGACGAGCAGGAGCCTGCCGCCGCCGTTCTCACCCGCCGGGAGTTCCCGGGTCGCCGGGGCGAAGGTCTCGTACTGCCCGAGGACGCGTGAGGACAGGAACGACAGCAGCATGCCCAGCTCCACGCCGGTGACCTTGCCGCCGACGGCGCCGAGGACCGCTCCGCCCGGGGTGCTCCCCCGCCGCTCCTGCATCTTGTCCAGCAGGGGCTTCAGGAGCTCCCGGAACCCCGCGACATTCGCCCGGACCCAGCCCGGGCGGTCCACCACGAGGATGGGGGTGTCGTGGATGTCCTCCGTGCCCATACGAGTGAAGCCCCGGACGTGCTCCTCCGAGGCCTTCGCATGCCGGCGCAGTTCCGCGACGACCTCTCGGGCCTCGTCGCGGCTCACCTCGGGGCCAGGCCGCACGAGCCGTGTCGCGGTCGCCACCGCGAGATTCCAGTCGACCATCTCGGCACCACCGATGCTCGTCATGCGTCAACCGTACGTGAGCGGGTCCGGGTGCGGTGAGGGGTACGTCGCCGGATATGCCCCGTACTCCGGGGCGCACGGGGCTCGAGGTGCAGGCGGTTCCTAACGGCAGCCGCAGCCCGCCAGCGCCGAAGCCGTGCGGTCCAGGGCCGACTGGGCCGCCGACGGGTCGGTCGTGTCGGAGGCCAGGAAGGCGAAGGCCAGCAGACGGCCGTCGGCGTCGACCACCGTGCCCGCCAAGGTGTTCACCCCCGTCAACGTGCCGGTCTTGGCGCGTACGAGGCCGGTGCCGGACGACTCGTCGGAGTACCGGTCGCTGAGGGTGCCCGTGAAGCCCGCGATCGGAAGGCCGGTCAGGATGGGCCGGAGTTCGGGGTGCGTGGGGTCACCGGCCTTCACCAGAAGGGCCGTGAGCAGGTCCGCCGTCAGCCTGTCGTCCCGGTTCAGACCGCTGCCGTCCGTGAAGTGCGCGCCGGACAGCGGGAGTCCGAGCTTCTTCAGCTCGGCGTCGATCGCCGCCGCGCCACCGTCGAAGCTGGCCGGTCGGCCGGTGGCCAGGGCGACTTGGCGGGCCATGCCCTCCGCGATGTCGTTGTCGCTGTTCGTCAGCATCCGCTCGATGAGGGCGGACAGGGGCGGCGAGGAGACCGAGGCGAGCGACTGCGCGCGGTTCGTCGCCCTGGAGGAGCCGGAGGCCGTCGTCTTGATGCCCTTGGCCCGCAGCAGCTCCGCGAACTTCCCGGCCGCGTCCGCCGCCGGGTCCGCGGTGCGGACGACCGGGCCGCTGGACGAGTCGTCGGTGCGGGCCTCGTCGACCATGAGGGCGCTGACCGGCGCCAGGTTGGGGTTGGCGCCGATGGGGTGGAGGGCGGGGCCGGTGTAGAGCGAGGTGTCGTACGAGAGCGTGACCTGGTCCAGATGACGGGCCTTCAGGGCGGTCGCCGTCCTGTCGGCCAGGGTGCGCAGGCTCGCCCAGCCGGCCGTCTCCTTGCGGGCGGTCAGGGTGGGGTCGCCGCCCCCGACGAGCACGACCTCCTTGGTGCCGGGCTTCAGGACCGCGCGGGTCTCGATGCGGTGGTCGGCGCCCGCCGCGGAGAGCGCGGCGACCGCGGTGGCGATCTTCGTGGTGGAGGCTGGCGTCTGCGCGTCGTCGGCGCCCTTGCCGTACAGCCGCTTGCCGGTCGCCACGTCGACGACCACCGCCGTGCGCCGCGCGCCGAGCGCGGGGTCGCCCAGGAGCCGGTCGAGGGTGTTCGTGAGGGCCTTCTCGGTGGGTGCCGGCACCGCCACCGTGGAGCCGCCGAGACCCATCAGCACGGAGGCGGCGCTGGGGGCGGGCTTCGGCTCCCTGGGGGACGTATCGGAACTACGTCCGTGATCTGCGACACCCTCCCCGTCTCGCGATGCGGCCCAGTCGCGCTCGGCCGTACGCTGACCGGAGGAGTCCCAGGGACCGGCCAGGGCCACCGCCCCGGCCGCGAGTGCCAGACCCGCGGTGGCGGCGACGGCCGTGAACTGCGGGGTCGTGAACCTCACGGAACGCGGCCGGACGGCTTGAGCAGCCCGCGCCATGTGCGGTCGCACGGACTGCGCAGCCCTCGTCACACGCGGCTGCACGGCCCCTGCGACCCGCGTCACGTGCGGCCGCACGGTCCGCTCGACCCGCTCCACAAGCGGTCTCGCGGCCCACCAAGCCCTCAGCTCTGGCACGACCACCAGCCCCTTTCGCGATCACACACCTGCGTGAGGGACACTTAACCACCAGAACTATGTGTTGATCATGGAGGAGCCACCGGTGGAGTTCGACGTCACGATCGAGATTCCGAAGGGTTCGCGGAACAAGTACGAGGTGGACCACGAGACCGGTCGGATCCGCTTGGACCGTCGACTCTTCACCTCGACCAGCTACCCGGCCGACTACGGCTTCGTCGAGAACACCCTCGGCGAGGACGGCGACCCGCTGGACGCGCTGGTCATCCTGGACGAGCCGACGTTCCCGGGCTGCCTGATCCAGTGCCGCGCGATCGGCATGTTCCGTATGACGGACGAGGCCGGCGGCGACGACAAGCTGCTGTGCGTCCCGGCGCACGACCCGCGCGTGGAGCACCTGCGGGACATCCACCACGTGTCGGAGTTCGACCGCCTGGAGATCCAGCACTTCTTCGAGGTCTACAAGGACCTCGAGCCGGGCAAGTCCGTCGAGGGCGCCAACTGGGTCGGCCGCGCGGAGGCCGAGGCCGAGATCGAGCGTTCCTACAAGCGCTTGAAGGAGCAGGGCGGTCACTGATCCCTCCTGAGCCCCGCGGGCCGCGTGACCCCTCCTGGGGTGGCGCGGCCCGTTCGCGTCTCCGTGCGCATACTGGGGCGTACGGGAGGCGCACGGTCTGCAACAGCGGGAGTGGTGGGTGACGGAGGCGGAGGACCGCAAACCGCAGTCGGACGAGGCGAGGAGTGCCTTCGCACAGCCGGACGGCGTGGCACCGGCGGTCGAGGACGAATCGGGGACCACGTCGGAGTTCGCGATCCCCCAGGGGCTCGCGCCGCCCGAGACGACGGGCACCGAGTCCGAGGGGTCCGCGTTCAGCACCCCGCGCACCTACAGCGCGAAGCACGCCCCACCCGCCTTCACACCGGCGACGGGCATCCCCGTGGTCAGTCTGACCAAGGACGTGCCCTGGCAGGACCGGATGCGCACGATGCTGCGCATGCCCGTGGCCGAGCGTCCGGCTCCCGACCTGCCCCACAAGGAGGACGAGGTCGGCCCGGCCGTCCCCCGCGTGCTCGACCTGACGCTGCGCATCGGCGAGCTGCTGCTCGCGGGCGGCGAGGGCGCCGAGGACGTGGAGACGGCGATGTTCGCCGTCTGCCGCTCGTTCGGCCTGGACCGCTGCGAGCCGAACGTCACCTTCACCCTGCTGTCGATCTCGCACCAGCCGTCCCTGGTGGACGATCCCGTGACGGCCTCGCGGACCGTACGCCGCCGGGGCACCGACTACACCCGGCTCGCGGCCGTCTACCGGCTCGTCGACGACCTGAGCGACCCGGAGACCACGTTCTCCCTGGAGGAGGCCTACCGGCGTCTCGCGGAGATGCGGCGCAACCGGCACCCGTATCCCGGCTGGGTGCTGACCGGCTCCAGCGGGCTGCTCGCGGGTGCGGCCTCGGTGCTCGTCGGCGGTGACGCCATCGTGTTCGTCGCCGCGGCGCTCGGCGCGATGCTGGGCGACCGGCTGGCCTGGCTGTGCGCGGGGCGCGGGCTGCCGGAATTCTACCAGTTCACGGTGGCCGCGATGCCGCCGGCCGCGATAGGTGTCGCGCTCCAGCTCGCGCACGTCGACGCGAAGTCGTCCGCGGTGATCACGGGTGGACTGTTCGCGCTGCTGCCCGGGCGGGCGCTCGTCGCCGGCGTGCAGGACGGACTGACCGGCTTCTACATCACCGCGTCCGCACGCCTTCTGGAGGTCATGTACCTCTTCGTGGGCATCATCGTCGGCGTCCTCATCGTGCTCTATTTCGGCGTGAAGTTCGGCGCCGCGCTCAATCCGGACCAGGCGCTGGGCATCTCCGAGCGGCCCCTGGTGCAGATCGCCGCCGCCATGCTGCTGTCCCTGACCTTCGCGATCCTGCTCCAGCAGGAACGATCCACCGTGCTCGCGGTGACCCTCAACGGAGGCGTCGCCTGGTCGGTGTACGGGGCGATGCACTACCCGGGCGGCATCTCACCGGTCGCCTCCACGGCCGTCGCGGCGGGCCTGGTGGGCCTCTTCGGACAGCTGCTGTCCCGCTACCGGTTCGCGTCCGCGCTGCCGTACACGACCGCCGCGATCGGGCCCCTGTTGCCGGGGTCGGCCACTTACTTCGGGCTGCTGTCGATCGCCCAGAACAACGTCGACAAGGGGTTGGTGTCGCTCTCGAAGGCCGCCGCGCTCGCCATGGCCATCGCCATCGGCGTGAACCTGGGGTCGGAGATCTCGCGGCTGTTCCTGCGGGTGCCGGGGGGCACCGCCGGCGGGCGCAGGGCCGCCAAGCGGACGCGGGGGTTCTGAGCGCGGGGGCCTACGAGCTCGGTGCGTTGTGCCGGGTGGCGAGCGGGGCGCGGCTTCCTGGCTCAGTTCTGCGGGTAGCCCTGGTTGTACGGGTTCTGCTGCGCGCCGTACGGCTGTTGCGGATAGCCCTGCGGCTGCTGCTGGGGCGGGTAGGCCTGGCCCTGGTCGTAGTTCGGGTCGTAGTTCGGGTCGTAGTTCTGACCGTAATTCTGGTCGTAGCCCTGGCCCTGGTAGTAACCCTGGTCCTGGTTGCCGTACGGCTGCTGCTGGGGCTGCTGCTGCGGGTAGCCCTGGGCGTACTGGCCCTGCTGGTACGCATCCTGCTGGTACGGGTCCTGGCTCTGCTGCGGCTGGTGCATGCGCAGCGGGCGCGTCGCGTCGTCCATGACGGGCGCCGTGGGCTGCTGCTGGTAGGCGGCCGGGCCCTGGGGGGCCTCCGGCTCCGGCGGGTTCTTCTTGGCCTTGGAGCGCGCCCGCAGGAACTCGATGGCGATCGGGATCACCGAGACGAGGACGATCAGGATCAGGATCGCCTCGATGTTGCTCTTGACGAAGTCGATCTTGCCGAGCCAGGAGCCGAGCAGCGTGACGCCCGCGCCCCACAGGACACCACCGATGACGTTGAAGGTGAGGAAGGATCGGTACTTCATGCCGCTGACGCCCGCGATGATCGGCGTGAACGTGCGCACGATCGGCACGAAGCGGGCGAGGACCAGGGACTTGGGCCCGTACTTCTCGAAGAACTCGTGGGCCTTGACCACGTTCTCCTGCTTGAAGAGGCGGGAGTCCGGGCGGCTGAAGAGCGAGGGGCCGACCTTCTTGCCGAAGAGGTAACCCGCTTGGTCGCCGAGGACCGCCGCGACGCAGATCAGGGCGACGGCCGCCCACAGCGGGAAGTCAAGCTTGTTCGACGTGATCAGCAGACCGCAGGTGAACAGCAGCGAGTCGCCCGGCAGGAAGAATCCGATGAGCAGGCCGGACTCGGCGAAGACGACGAGCAGCAGACCCCAGATGCCGAAGTTGTCCAGGAGCGTGTTCGGATCCAGCCAGCTTGGACCAAGGGCAAGCGTGTTCACGGTTCCGGGCTCCTGAAGGGGGGAGGAAGAGTACGGCGGTCCTGGGACGGCAGCACATCAGTACTGTCGGCCAAAGCTATCAACGCACAGTGTCCGTGCCAGGTTCCACCAGTGCCCCCAGGATGCACTGTGTGCCCACTGGGACAAAGCTGTGGGCCATGGACCTCCGCGATCGCGGAGGTCCATGGCCCACGACCCCAGTCGGACATCCTGGTCGAGACGACGAACGATGCTCGTGGAGGGTGCCCCTTACCGTCTTGCCGTCAGGCTCCCTGGGAGTGCCGGGCCGCGTTCGCCGTGATCGCGTCCCTGAGGTGCTCGGCGAGACCCGGGCGCATGGAGTCGTAGTACGCCTTGAAGCGCTCGTCGGACACGTACATCGCGCCGAGGCCGCCGTGGAGTTCGTACGAGCAGTCGTAGAACCACTTGCCGATGTGCTGCCGGTGTTCCTCGGCCATGTCCATGGCCCGCTCGCCGGTCGCGGGTTCACCCGCCTCCATGAGGGCGTCGTAACGCTCGCTCCAGGAGGCGACCTCGGCCTGGACGCGCTGCCAGTCGTCCTTGGTGTAGCGGGCGGCACGGCGCTGCGACTCGGCGTACTCCGCCGTGCCGCCCCACCGCCGTTCGGCCTCCTCCGCGTGCTCCTCGGGATCCTTGTCCCCGAAGACCTCGAACTTCTCCTCGGGCGTGAGGTTGATGCCCATCGTGCGTGCCTCCATGGCGTGCTCCACGGCCGCGGCCATCTTCTGCAGCTTCTCGATCCGGGCGGTCAGCAGCTCGTACTGGCGGCGCAGGTGCGCGCGCGGGTCCGCCTCCGGGTCGTCGAGCAGGGCGGCGACCTCGTCGAGCGGGAAGCCCAGCTCCCGGTAGAACAGGATCTGCTGCAGCCGGTCGAGGTCGGCGTCGCTGTAGCGCCGGTGCCCCGCGTGGTTGCGCTCGCTCGGCACGAGCAGGCCGATCTCGTCGTAGTGGTGCAGGGTGCGCACCGTGACCCCGGCGAAACCGGCGACCTGGCCCACTGAGTAGCCCACTTCCGCTCCTTCCTCGGTACGCGTCCCACCATGAGCCCTCACGCCACGTGAGGTGCAAGCCGGAAATCCCGGCGTGCCGGAGGCTCTCCCCTGGGGCGTTGTGCGGCTTTTGCCCGCTTAAGGTGTGGCCGTGAGCACCGATGCGTCCACGGCGACCCCCTTACGGCGTCTGCTGCCGTTGATCGTGCCCTCCGTGGTGGTCGGTGTGGCCGCGGCGCTCGTCCTGCTGGGCGTCAGCCTGCTCGCCGACCGGTTCAAGGACGTGCTGTGGGAGACCCTTCCGGACGCACTGGGCGTGGGCCGCTACTCCGTGCTGTGGATGATCGTGATGCTGACGGCGACCGGCATCGCGGTGGGTCTGGTGGTGTGGAAGGTGCCGGGGCACGCGGGGCCCGATCCGGCGACCACGGGCCTGGTCGACGCTCCCCTGCCACCCGGCGTTCTGCCGGGGCTGCTCGTCGCCACCGTCCTGACGCTGGCGGGCGGGGTGAGCCTCGGCCCCGAGAACCCGATCACGGCCGCCAACGTCGCCCTCGCCTACTGGCTCGGCACCCGGGTGATCCCCGGCTCCGCCGTGGGGCTGTGGGTGGGCCTGGCCGTCGCGGGCACGATCGGCGCCCTGTTCGGGACGCCGGTGGCCGCCGCGCTGATCTTCTCCGAGGTGCTGGCCGGACAGCCGGCGCCCGGCGCCCTCTGGGACCGGCTGCTGCCGCCGCTGCTCGCGGGCGGCACGGGCGCGCTGACCATGACGCTGCTGGAGCACCCGAGCTTCGACCTCGCGCTGCCCGCCTACCCGGGTCCCCACTGGGGCGACCTGCTGAGCGCCCTGGTGGTCGCCTCGGTCGCCGCGGCGATCGGGATGACCGCGGTGTGCGCCCTCCCGTACGTCCACGGCGCCTTCTCCCGGCTCGGACACCCCCTGCTGGCGCTTCCCGTGGGCGGTCTCATCCTGGGGCTGCTGGGGGCGCTGGGCGGGCCTCTGACGCTCTTCAAGGGCCTGGACGAGGTCAAGACCCTCGCCGCGAACCCGGAGGGCTGGTCGGCGGGACGGTTCGCGCTGATGTCCGTGGTGAAGCTGGCCGCGCTGCTGGTCGCCACCTCGTGCGGCTTCCGGGGCGGCCGGATCTTTCCCTCCGTGTTCGCCGGGGTAGCTCTCGGGCTGTGCGCCCACGCGCTGGTACCGCAGGTGAATCCCACGCTCGCCGTGGTGTGCGCGGTCCTGGGTGTGCTCCTGGCCGTCACCCGACAGGGCTGGATCAGTCTGTTCACGGCGGCCGTCCTGGTGGCCCAGCCGGGCGTGCTGCCCCTGCTGGTGCTGGCCTCGGTACCGGCCTGGCTGATCGTCACCGGACGCCCGCAGATGCAGTTGCGCGCCGACGGGAGCTCGATCCGGTGAACCGACAGGCCTCTCCCATCCGATGAACCAGTGGGGACCCGATCCGATGAACCACCCGGTCCAATGAACCAGTAACACCCCTGATCCAATCAACCCGTAGGACCCTCCGACCGCCAACTCGATAGGAGTTCCCATGCCGCTCCACCAAGGTCCCGAGAAGCCCGACGAGCGACCGGTGTCCGTCAACCCCTTCTTCGGGGAGGCGAATCCGGTCGGGGGCATGACCGAGGCCCCGCCCAAGCACCGGCTTCCCGACGGCCCGCTGCCGCCCAACACGGCGTATCAGGTCGTCCACGACGATCTGATGCTGGACGGGAACGCGCGGCTGAATCTCGCCACCTTCGTCACCACCTGGATGGAACCGCAGGCCGGGGTGCTGATGGACGAGTGCCAGGACAAGAACATGATCGACAAGGACGAGTACCCACGCACCGCCGAGCTCGAGCGGCGCTGCGTGGCGATGCTCGCGGATCTGTGGAACGCGCCGGATCCGGCCTCCGCCGTCGGCTGTTCGACGACCGGATCGAGCGAGGCGTGCATGCTCGCCGGCATGGCGCTGAAGCGGCGCTGGATGCGGCGGAACGCGGACCGCTATCCAGGAGCGCGCCCCAACCTCGTGATGGGGGTGAACGTCCAGGTGTGCTGGGAGAAGTTCTGCAACTTCTGGGAAGTCGAGGCACGCCAGGTGCCCATGGAGGGCGACCGGTTCCACCTCGACCCACAGGCGGCGGCCGAGCTGTGCGACGAGAACACCATCGGGGTCGTCGGCATCCTCGGCTCCACCTTCGACGGGTCGTACGAGCCGATCGCCGAGCTGTGCGCGGCCCTCGACCAGCTCCAGGAGCGTACGGGCCTGGACATCCCCGTCCATGTCGACGGCGCGTCCGGCGCGATGATCGCCCCCTTCCTCGACCCGGACCTGGTCTGGGACTTCCGGCTGCCGCGGGTGTCCTCGATCAACACCTCGGGGCACAAGTACGGACTGGTCTACCCGGGTGTCGGCTGGGCGCTGTGGCGGACGGAGGCCGAGCTTCCCGAGGAGCTGGTCTTCCGGGTCAACTACTTGGGCGGCAACATGCCGACCTTCGCGCTCAACTTCTCCCGCCCGGGCGCGCAGGTCGTGGCGCAGTACTACACGTTTCTACGGCTGGGCCGGGAAGGCTTCCGGGCCGTTCAGCAGACGACCAGAGATCTGGCCCGCGGGCTCGCCGACCGGATCGAGGCGCTGGAGGACTTCCGACTTCTGACCCGGGGCGACGAGTTGCCCGTCTTCGCGTTCACAACGGCACCTCATGTGAGCACGTACGACGTCTTCGACGTGTCCCGGCGCATGCGGGAGAGCGGCTGGCTGGTGCCCGCGTACACCTTCCCGGCCAACCGGGAGGACCTGTCCGTCCTGCGTGTGGTGTGCCGCAACGGCTTCTCGGTGGATCTCGCCGACCTGTTCATCGAGGACCTGAGCCGGTTGGTGCCCCAACTGCGCAAGCTGCCGCATCCACTGACCCGGGACAAGGAGGCGGCGACCGGCTTCCACCACTAGGGCCTGTCCGGCGGAGGGTGCGGGTGCGGCTACTCCTGGTCGCCGGGGTGCGGTGTTCCCGTCGCGTACGGGTTCTCCTCGCCGTCCACCAGGACGCCGACGAAGGGTTCGCCCTCGCCGGCGAAGGTGTACGCGCCGCCCCGGATCCGCTCGATCAGGCCCCGGGTCCACTGCGCTCCGGAGTCGGCGGAGTGGACCCAGAAGTTCATGATCTCGCCGATGTGGCCGAGCTGTCCGGGGCCGTCCTCGGGGGTGTAGTACCCGGTGACGGACTTGCGCCACTCCTCGATGGCGCGCACCCGCTCCTGGAGGAGTTCGAGGGTCTCCGCACGGCCGAGGTCGACCATGAAGCCGAGCGCGGCCGAGAGGATGTCCGGTTTCTGGTCGTACGCGGTCAGCGACCGGCGCAGCAGCGTGAAGTACTCCTCGGTGCCCTGGTCCGTGATCTCGTACTCGGTGCGCGGCGGGCCGCCCGCCGTGGACGGGGCGATCTCGTGGGCGAGCAGCAGTCCCTGTTTCGCCATCTGCTTGAGCGCGTGGTAGATCGAGCCGGGCTTGGCGTTGGACCACTCGTGCGCGCCCCAGTACTCGAGGTCGTTGCGCACCTGGTAGCCGTGGGCCCGCCCGTGCTGGCGGACGGCACCCAACACCAGGAGACGGATCGCTGACATGCGGTCCAGGTTATGGGGGGCAGATGGGGGCGCGGAGGTCAACCCTCCTGCGCGCGGGCCACCAGCTCGAAGGCGGTGGCGCCGTCCAGGGACTCGCGGATGATGTCGGCGTGGCCGGCGTGCCGGGCCGTCTCACGGATCAGGTGGAGCGCCACCCAGCGCATCGAGACCCGTTCCCGGGGGAACCAGGGGGCTTCGGGCAGTGCGAAGGTCTCGTCGAGGCTGGGCACCGAGCGGATGAACGCCTCCGTCTCGGCGGCGACCTTCTCCCAGTACGCGAGCTGCGACTCGACGGTCTCGTCGCCGACGAGCGCGAAGCACTCGTGCCAGGTCGACTCGTCCCGCTCGACGGCGGGCGGCTCGCCCTTGGCGCGGGCGATCCAGGCCTGCTCGGTCTCGGCGACATGCTTGAGCAGTCCGGCGAGGGACAGTTCGCTCGCGCTCGGCCGGCTCGTGGCCTGTTCCGGTGTCAGCCCGGTCAGGGCCCGGCGGATCCCGCCGCGCTCGGCCTCCAAGAAGGAGAGCAGTGCTCCGCGCTCGTCACCGGGAGTCTCCGCCGAAACGTGAGTAACCATGATCGCCGCCTTTCATCGGGTCTTCCTGCCTGGCATCCCCTGCCTGACACCGACGAACGTACGGGCCCTTGCGGTCAGATTCTGTCCGCAAGGGCCCGGAGGCGACAAAGAGTCCCGGAACGGGAGGAGTGAGGAGTCCTGAAACGGAAGGGGGCCTAGAACGGGAAGAAACTGCGCCCGTGCTGGACCGAGATCCACTTCTGGGTGGTGAAGGCGTCGACGGTCGTCTCGCCGTTCAGGCGGCCGATGCCGGAGTGCTTCTCGCCGCCGAAGGGGACCAGCGGCTCGTCGTGGACGGTGCCGTCGTTGACGTGGAACATGCCGGTGTCGATCTGCTTGGCGAAGGCGACACCGCGCTCGACGTCGGCGGTGTGCACGGCGCCGCTGAGCCCGTACGGGGTGTCGTTGACGATGCGGACGGCCTCCTCCTCGCCGTCGAAGGTGACGAGGAGCGCGACCGGGCCGAAGATCTCCTGCTGGAGGATGGCGGAGTCGGCGGGCAGGTCCGTCAGGACGGTCGGCTCGACGAGGTTGTCGGTGGTGGCGCCGCGCACCAGAGCGGTGGCGCCCTCGGCGATCGCCTGGTCGACCGCGCCGGTGAGCGAGTCCGCCTGGGAGGAGTTGATGACCGGGCCGATGATCGTCTGGGGGTCGCTCGGGTCGCCGACCTTCAGCGTCCTGACCTTGGCGACGAACTTCTCGGTGAACTCGTCCGCGATCGAGCGGTCCACGAGCACGCGGTTGGCGGCCATGCAGACCTGGCCCTGGTGGACGTAGCGGCTGAAGACCGCCGCGTCGACGGCGTAGTCGATGTCCGCGTCCTCCAGGACCACCAGGGCGCTGTTGCCGCCGAGTTCCAGCACCGCGCTCTTGAAGTGCGAGGCGCAGACGGTGGCGACATGGCGGCCGACCTTGTCGGAGCCGGTGAAGGAGATGACCTTCGGGACGGGGTGCTCGATGAAGGCGTCGCCGATCTCGGCGATGTCGGTGATGACGACGTTGAGCAGACCGCCGGGCAGGCCCGCGTCCTCGAAGATCTTCGCCACCAGCGAGCCGCCGACGATCGGGGTGTTCTGGTGCGGCTTGAGGACCACGCCGTTGCCGAGCGCCAGGGCCGGCGCGACGGACTTCAGGGAGAGCAGGAAGGGGAAGTTGAAGGGGCTGATCACGCCCACGACACCAACGGGGACCCGGTAGAGGCGGTTCTCCTTGCCGTCGATCGGCGAGGGGAGGATCTTGCCCTCGGGGCGCAGCGACAGCTGGATCGACTCGCGCAGGAACTCCTTGGCGAGGTGGAGCTCGAAGCCGGCCTTGAGGTGGGTGCCGCCGAGCTCGGCGATGATCACCTCGGTGATCTCGGCCTCGCGCTCCTCGATGAGGCGCAGGGCCTTCTCGAAGACCGCGCGACGGGCGTACGGGTTGGTCGCGGCCCATGCCTTCTGGGCGCGCTGGGCGGCGCGGTAGGCCTCGTCGACCTCATCGACCGTGGCTATGGTGATCGACGCCAGCTTCTCGCCGTTGTACGGGTTGAAATCGATGATGTCCCAGGAGCCGGTGCCCTGGCGCCACTCGCCGTCGATGTACTGCCGGGCCAGTTCGGTGAAGTAGGACGACATGTGCTCCTCAATCCCCTTGCTGCCGAGGCAGACATCCGAGTCTGAGTCAGCAGACACATCCGATCAACGTCTGATCAGACGTCATCGTACTTGCGATCAAAGGGAGTTGGAGAGCACCTCCGAAGAGTCCACGAAGACTCACAGGCGAACAGGCTGTGAAGATTCACGGGAGGAGTCCGTGAAGACTCGGGGGAGGTGGTGGGGAGAAGTCAGGAGAGCTGGAGCAGCCCCCTCAGCAGGTCCCGGCTCTCGGACGGCCCGGGGCTGTCCTGCTGCAACTGCTTGAGCGCACCCTCGTACTGGGTGACGTCCTCGCGTTTGTCCAGGTAGAGCGCGCTGGTGAGCTGCTCCAGATAGACGACGTCCGACAGATCGGACTCGGGGAAGCTCAGGATGGTGAAGGAACCGCTCTCACCCGAGTGGCCGCCGAAGCTGAACGGCATGACCTGAAGTCGTACGTTCGGGCGCTCCGACACCTCGATCAGATACTGGAGTTGCCCCCGCATCACCTCGCGGTCGCCGTACGGGCGGCGCAGCGCGGCCTCGTCGAGGACGATGTGGAACTCCGGGGCCTTCTCGGAGACGAGGTACTTCTGCCGCTCCAGGCGCAGCGCTACGCGCCGCTCGATGTCGGCGGGCGAAGCGCCCCGCATGCCGCGCGCGACGACCGCGTGGGCGTAGGCCTCCGTCTGCAACAGGCCGTGCACGAACTGGACTTCGTACGACCGGATCAGGTGGGCCGCGCCCTCCAGGCCGACGTAGGTCGGGAACCAGCTGGGCAGGACGTCCGAGTAACTGTGCCACCAGCCGGCGACGTTGGCCTCCTTGGCGAGGGAGACGAGCGACGTGCGCTCGGCCTCGTCATTGATGCCGTACAGCGTCAGCAGATCCTCGACGTCGCGCGTCTTGAAGCTCACCCGTCCCAACTCCATGCGGCTGATCTTCGATTCGGAGGCGCGGATCGAGTAACCGGCCGCTTCCCGGGTGATTCCACGCGCCTCCCGCAGGCGCCGCAGATGTGATCCGAGCAGCATGCGCCGCACCACCGAGCCGCTCGACTCACCAGCGCTCACGTTCGTCCGCCTCCCCAACCGTCTTCAAGGGCCGAAGTCTGCCACTAAAACACTTCAAGCAGTACTCGTTCAGTTACAGAAACGGAGAGACTCCAAAGGTGCCACACAGGAAAAGATCGGTAGAGGGTCAACAAGGGGGAAGAAGGTGACAGAAGAAATGACCAAGAAAGGGTGGAGGAAGGTCTAATTCGGGCGCGTGCACGTGCATCTGCCCTTGCATCTGCTGTACGCATTCGGAACCATGGTCCCCGCGCCACCGCTGCATCGCAACGACCGCGAACACTCGGGAGTGCCTCGCATGGGGACGAATGGATCGACCATGCTCGAGCCCTTACGGCAGGGACTTCCGCCGCTCGACCCCGCGGCCGTGTCCAACGCCGCTTCCTGTGCGCTGCCCGCACGCTACGAAGCGGTGCGCGAAGCGCGGCAGTTCACCCGCAGAACGCTCGACCAGTGGGACATCGGCGAGCGCTTCGACGATGTCTGCCTGGTGGTCTCCGAGCTCGTGACCAACGCGCTGCGGCACGCACTGCCCTCGGACACACCCCGCCCGGACGACCAAGGGCCGCCCGTGCGGCTGCACTTGATGCGGTGGACCTCACGTCTGGTGTGCGCGGTACGCGACCCCAGTCACGACAGTCCGGTCGCGGGCGACTCGGAGGACTTCTCGGCGGAGTCGGGCCGCGGCCTGTTCCTGGTCGACTCGTTCGCCGACAGCTGGGGCTGGCACCCGCTCGCGGGCACCCTCAGCGGCAAGGTCGTATGGGCGCTGTTCCGGCTCCCACAGGCGGCCGCCGGCGGGGTTTCGACCGAATAGAGAACCGCGGCGCCTTTTGGCGCCGCGGTTCTACGCGCGTTACGCATCGCGACATGGCGGTCGCCGTCAGTTATGCCGGTTGCCCCACTCGAGTACGCGCCCACGCGGGCGGCGTCGGCTCATGTCAGCCGGCGACCAGGTGGTCGAACTCGCCGTCCTTGATGCCCAGGAGCATGGCTTCGATCTCGGCGCGGGTGTAGACGAGCGCGGGCCCTTCCGGGAACCGCGAGTTCCGCACCGCCACGTCCCCTCCGGGCAGTCTCGCGAACTCCACGCAGGAGCCCTGCGAGTTGCTGTGCCTGCTCTTCTGCCAGGCCACTCCGGTCAGCCCCGTCGCAGCCATGCCGTTGTACACGTCATCCAGGTCATCCACGTCGTACACGTCGTGGTCCACAGGTCGCTCCCCGGTCGTGCATTGGCCAATGTGGCCATTGATGCAGTGGCCAACTGCCCCGGATCATAGCTCTGTTCATGTGCAGATGCATGGGCAGATGCACGTGCACGGGGGGTGGCGCCACGGTTACAGCTTTTACCGCCATTTGACTACGGCGTGTTGACCACTTGACTACTGCCTGGTACTCGCCGGGCTGCTCCCGGTCCAGCGTGTGCCCCGGAGATCGCATGACATGCGCTCTCCAGCCCCCGTGCATGATCTTCCGCGCCATCATCCGTGCAGGGTCGTCCGGGTCGAATCCCTCATCCACTAGGAAGAGACGCGTACCGGGCCCTTCGAGTTTCAACGTTCACGTAATGGCCCAATCCGCAGGGTTCGCCGGATCGACCTCGGCCACCGGACGCGCGGCATCCGTTCCGGCTCGTACGCGAGAATCCGTGACGGGGCGACGACTCCCTCGGCACCATGACTCGACGGCTCCCCCAGAACATTCCTAGGTTCTCCCGATGTCTCACTCAGGGTGTTCGTGAATACGGCTGATAGCTTGCTGCGGTCGTTCCGGCGACCCCAGCGACACCATCACCCTTGGGGGCTTCAGTGACATCGGCGACTTCGGCGACCTTTCCGCGTCGGCGGACCCGGGGCGTGGCCATGGCCTTGGCCGCGGGTCTGGCGGGCGCGCTCGCGCTGACCGGCTGCAGCGGCGACTCGGGGTCCGACTCCGGGGCCGGGGCCGCGAGCCCCAGCGCGTCCGCCTCGGGGACGGCCGGCACGGGCGGCGACTCGAGTACCCCGTCCACCGCCGGCAAGCTGGAGGGCAGCTGGGCGGCCACGACCGGCGGCAAGGTCGTGGCGCTGGTGATCACCGGCAAGCAGGCCGGGCTCTTCACGACGGGCGGAACCGTGTGCAGCGGGACCGCCGGTGACGAGGCGGGCATGCAGATGATCCACCTCAAGTGCACGGACGGGAACAAGGACCGCACGACCGGCATGGTCGACTCCGTGAACAGTACGACGCTCAAGGTCACCTGGTCGGGGAAGCTCGGCAAGGAGTCGTACACGAAGGCGGAGGGCGGTCAGCTCCCGTCGGGACTGCCGACGGCGAGCCTGGGTTCCTGACCGGCCCGACCCCTCCCTGACCTGCCCTCACCTGTCCCGACCGGCCTCTGACAGCGGGCCGCGGAGTCCGTCGGACTCCGCGGCCCGTTCGCATGCCCGTCCACATGTCCGTTCGCGTGTCCGTCGCTCATTCCGTCGACTCAGGGGAGTTTTCTGGGCATACACGGCATGGGAGAGGTGCCTGACAGGGGGGTCGCGCAACGCATGCCCATCGGTCTGCGTGATGATCCATGAGCACCTTCACGAACCCAGGGGGAAACCCATGCGCGCCCTTCCGATCGCCGTCGTCGCCGCCGCGGCGGCACTCACCCTCACCGCCTGCGACAGCGGCGGCGACAGCAGCAGTGACAGCGGCAAGAAGGCCTCCTCCGCCGCCGCCTCCACGGCCTGCAAGATCGACCAGATCGGCATCCAGGTCGGCCCCGCCAACGCGGCCCCCGCCGCGGGCGACACCGGCAACGTGCCCGTCACACTCACCAACAAGAGCGCCGAGTGCACCCTCCAGGGCTTCCCCGCCGTCACGGTGCAGGACGGGGGCAAGAGCACGGACGTGCCCGAGGAGAAGGCCCCGAATCCGCCGAAGCTGACGCTGGCGAAGAGCGGCACGGCCTCCTTCACGATCACCTACGTGCGGGGCACGGCGGGCGACGGGAAGAGCCTCGACGCGACGGCGCTGAAGATCAGCCTGCCCGGCGCCGCCACCACCCAGAGCTTCAAGTGGTCGTACGGCCCCGTCGCCGGCAAGACCGGTGCGAGCGACCCGAACGCCTCCGTGAGCTCGTTCCAGCCCGCGGGCGACTGAGCGGATCCCGGCGGAAGCCGGGCGTCAGCGAAGCGGCGGACGTGCCCTGACCTGGGCGCGGTCCGCCGCCGCGGCCCCTTCCTGCCATCCGGCCGCGTCGTTGACGCCGCGCAGCCGGGTGGTGACGGTGTCCGGGAACATCCGCTCCATGTGGTCGTTGACGGCCACGTCACGGGCCGCCAGCACGGGCAGCAACTCCCCCGCCGGCGCCGCCGAGGCGACCTCCCCCTCGGCCCCCTCGGCGGCAGTCGCCAGCCGGTCGCCGATCCGGTGCGCGTACGCGGCCAGGAACGACTGCCGGAAGCTCTTCGTACGCTTCCTTCCTCCGGCCCGCTGGGCCGCCTCCGCCTTCGTCATCGCGGCCGTGGCCTGCACGAGCAGCGAGGTGTAGAGGAGCTCGACGGCCTCCAGGTCGGGTTCGAAACCGACGACGGTCGAGAAGCCGAGCGACTCGTTCCACACGGCACGACAGCGGTTCGCGTCGGCCACCGCGTCCAGCAGCACGGCCTTGGCCGTCTCGTACGGCGGCTCGACACCGATGCGGCAGGCGCCGGGCGCGTCCTTGGCGTGCGTACGGGCCGCTAGCAGCGCCTCGTCGATGCTGTGCCGGGCCATCAGCTCCTGCGCCTTGGCGCTCAGTGCCTCCGCCTCCTCCGGAAACCCGGTCGCCTCGGCCTTGGCGAGCAGCGCGCGGATGCGGGAGAGCATGCGGGAGTCCTGCGGGGCGGCCGGGTGCCGTGACGTGCCGTGCGGCCGGTGCGCGTCGAGCGGCTCGAGGGTGGGAAGGCGCAGCAGCAGCCGGTACAGCTCCAGCGCCGCGGTCGCCTGCGAGAAGCGGTCGGTGCGCGGGGCCCCGGCGTCCAGCCCTTCGAGCTGTGCCGCCCATCGCGGGCCCCGGGGCCGCCGGTCCCGGCCGGCCTCGGCGCGCACCAGTTGCGACACCAGCCGCAGGTGTACGTCGTCCAGCTCGCGTCGCACGATCCGTACGACGTCGGCGGGCTGCCAGCCGCGACGCCAGGCCGCTGCGACGAACTCCTCGCCGCGGCGGGCGAGTTCGGTGTCGGAGGCGGGGTCGGCGGCGAGCAGCGAGGCGCCCGAGTCGAGGGCCCCGTCACTGTCGGCGTAGAGCGCGGCCTCGAAGGCGCGCTCCACGGTGCTGGGCGTACTGCTCATGCGTCGATCGTGTCACGCCTGCCGAACCGGGCCGTCCACACCCTGTGGACAGTGAAGGCGGGAAGGGTGTCAACTTCGGGTTGACACCCCCTGCCTGTCAACTTACGGTTGACACATGACGACGAACCCACCCGGCAAGGCATCCGTACGTCTCGACGACCTCATCGAGGCCATCAAGAAGGTCCACACCGACGCGCTCGACCAGCTCCAGGGCGCGGTGATCGCGGCGGACCACCTCGGCGACGTGGCCGACCACCTGATCGGCCACTTCGTGGACCAGGCCCGGCGTTCGGGCGCGTCCTGGACCGACATCGGAAAGAGCATGGGCGTCACCCGACAGGCGGCGCAGAAGCGCTTCGTCCCCAAGGCCGAGTCGGACCTCGACCCCAGCCAGGGCTTCACCCGCTACACGCCCCGCGCCCGCAACGCGGTCATGGCCGCGCACAACGAGGCGAAGGCCGCGGGCAACGCGGAGGGACGCACCGAGCACCTCGTCCTCGGCCTCCTCTCCGAGCCCGAGGGGCTCGCCGCGAAGGCGATCACCGCCCAGGGCGTGACCCTGGACGCCGTCCGCGAGGCGGCGACCGCGGCGCTCCCGCCGGCGGCCGACGAGGTCCCGGAGCTGATCCCGTACGGCCCCGCCGCCAAGAAGGCGCTGGAACTCACCTTCCGCGAGGCCCTCCGCCTCGGCCACAACTACATCGGCACCGAACACATCCTCCTGGCCCTCCTGGAGTACGAGAACGGCAACGGCGTCCTCAGCGACCTCGGCATCGACAAGACAGCGGCGGAGGCCTACCTCGCGCGCGTGCTGGAGCTCATCACGGTGGCGGGACAGCAGAAGGACCAGCCGGACCAGCAGGATCAGAAGGACCGGAAGGATCAGTAGGACGTCGCGTCCGCGGCCGTTGTCAGACCCGCCTGCGAAACTCGGAATCATGAGCGACCGGTGGGCTCTCGGACCGGCCGAGGACGGTGGCGCGGAAGTCGCCCCCCTCGGCTCCGACGGGCTGCCCGCGGGGCCGGTGCGCAGGGAGGCGGACCTGGTCGAGGCCGTGCGGGGGCGGCCCGACGTGGTCCGGTGGGTCTGGCGGTCCACGGCCGACGTCTACCCGCGTCTGCTCGCCGCGGGGGTGCGAGTGGAGCGGTGTTACGACATGGAGGCCGCCGAGACGCTGCTGCTCGGCCACGAGGGCCGGCTCGGCGAACCCCGGTCGGCGGCCGCCGCGCTGGCAAGGCTGCGCGGCGGCCCCGTACCGCCGGATCCCCCGCAGCGCTCCGCCGAGCCCGGCTCACAGTCGTCCCTCTTCGAGCCGCGCCCGGTCCGCGTACCCCTGGAAGACCTCCTGGAGGTGTACGCCGATCAGCGCCGCCGCCACGACACGACGGCGCACCCGGAGCGCATGCACCTGCTGACGACGGCCGAGTCGGCGGGCATGCTGGTGGCCGCCGAGATGAACCGCACCGGTCTGCCGTGGCGCGCGGACGTCCACCGTGAGGTGCTGCACGAGCTGCTCGGCGAGCGGTACGCGGGCGGCGGTGAGCCCAGACGCCTCGCCGAGCTCACGGACGAGGTGTCGGCCGCCTTCGGCAGGCGCGTCCGCCCCGACCTGCCCGCCGACATCATCAAGGCCTTCGCGCAGGCCGGGATCAAGGTCAAATCCACCCGGCGGTGGGAGATCGAGACCATCGAGCATCCCGCCGTGAAGCCGTTGCTCGAGTACAAGAAGCTGTACCGGATCTGGGTGGCGCACGGCTGGTCCTGGCTGCAGGACTGGGTGCGTGACGGGCGCTTCCGGCCCGAGTACCTGCCCGGCGGGACCGTCACCGGCCGCTGGGTGACCAACGGCGGGGGCGCCCTGCAGATCCCCAAGGTCATCCGGCGTGCCGTCGTCGCCGACCCGGGCTGGCGGCTCGTGGTGGCCGACGCCGACCAGATGGAGCCGCGGGTGCTGGCCGCCATCTCGCGCGACCCGGGCCTGATGGAGGTCGCGGGCCGGGAGAGCGACCTGTACCAGTCGGTGTCGGACCGGGCGTTCGCCGGCGACCGGGCACAGGCCAAGCTCGCCGTGCTCGGCGCGGTGTACGGGCAGACGTCCGGCGACGGCCTGAAGAACCTGGCCGCGCTGAGAAGACGCTTCCCCCGGGCTGTCGCCTACGTGGACGACGCGGCGCGGGCCGGCGAGGAGGGCCGGCTCGTACGGACATGGCTGGGGCGGACCAGTCCCCCGGCGGCCGGCTCTTCCGACGCCGCCTCGGAAGAGGCGGGCATCCCGCAGGACGAGCCCGCCGAGACCCTGGCGGACCAGGGCTGGGTGCCGGGCTACGCCTCCTCCAACTCCCGGGCCCGCGGCCGCTTCGCACGCAACTTCGTCGTCCAGGGCAGCGCCGCCGACTGGGCGCTGCTGCTGCTCGCCGCCCTCCGCCGCACCTGCGGGGACCTCACCGCCGAGCTGGTCTTCTTCCAGCACGACGAGGTGATCGTGCACTGCCCGGCCGAGGAGGCGGACGCCGTCGTGGCCGCGATCCGGGAGGCCGCGGAGCTGGCGGGACGGCTGACGTTCGGCGAGACACCGGTCCGCTTCCCGTTCACGACGGCGGTGGTCGAGTGCTACGCGGACGCGAAGTGACCAGGACGGTGCCCCTGGAGCAGCAGGACCGCCGCTACTCCTCCCCCAGGAGTTTCCTCAGCTCCCCCACCACCGAGCTGTCCGTCCCGTCCAGCGCCGCGAGCGCCGACCTCCACAGCTCGTACGCCTCTCCGGCATCCCCCTGCGCGCGCAGCACCAGACCCAGTTGATGCCGGGCGAGCCCGCCGGTGTACCGGTCGGCGCGCTGATCGGCGCGGCGCAGCAGCAGATCGCACTCGCGCGCGGCCCGTTCGACATGCCCCACCCCGCGCAGCGCACGCACCAGCCCGAGCCGCGTCTGCGACTCCCCGTGCCAGTCGCCGTGACCGCCGAGGATGCGCAGGCTCTCCTCGAAGTGCGGTACGGCGGCGGCCGGTTCGCCGAGCCTCAGATGGGCGTAGCCGATGTTGGAGTGCGCGGAGTGCCGGATGATCACGTCGTCCATCGCGTCGCCGATCGCGAGGCTGCGCTTGTGGTGGTCGATGGCGGCCCGGGCGTCCGTGTGCTCGTACAGATTGCCGAGGTGGCTGTAGGTGATGGCCTCGGTGTGCGGGTCGCCCAGCTCCCGGGAGAGTTCGAGGCTCTGCAGCAGCGCCTCGCTGGACTCGGCGTGGCGGCCCAGCCCCTCGAGGAGCATGCCGCGGTTGTTCAGACCACGCCGGATCCACGACAGCACCCCGAGCCGCCGCCAGATCGCCAGCGCCTCGTCGTTCAGCGTGAGCGCCTCGCTCGCGCGGCCCGTCATGAAGTGCAGCCCCGCGAGGTCCCCGAGCGCGTACGCCTGCGCGGCCTCGTCACCCAGCCGCCGCGCCGCGCCCAGCGCGGCCCGCAGGAGCACCTCCGACTCCGCGACCCGGCCGCTGCGCTGGAGGTAGGGGTTGAGCAGCCGAACGAGCACGGGAACGTACGCGGATGTGTCCGCGTACCGCTCCACCAGCGCCACCACGTTCTCCAGTTCCAGATCGCCCCAGGTGAAAGCGTCCTTGGCGGTGCAGAACGGCGGGGTGGCCGCGGCGTCCACCGTGTGCGCGGCCGGCTGCGAGGCGGTCGGCCGGCTGCGGTCCTGGCGGTCGAGGCCCGGCTCGACGATCGCTTCGAGGGAGCGGGCGGCGACACCGGCGTACCAGCGCAACGCCCGCTCGGACACGCAGATGCCCGCGCCTCCCTCCGCGGGTTCCCCGTCCGTCGCGCCCGCGATCTCCCTGGCGAAGTGGCGGACCAGGTCGTGGGGTGCGTAGCGGCCGTACGCCGTCTCCTCCAGGAGCGCGACGTCGACGAGGCGGTCGAGGGCGGCCTCGGCGCGGAACTCGGCGATGCCGGAGAGCCGGGCGAGCAGGGGCGCGCCGTATACGGGGAGGTCGAGCGTGCCGATGCCGCGCAGCACGAGCGCCGCGTCCTGGTCGGCCTCCCGCTCCGAGGCGCGCAGCGCGTCGAGCGCGACGGCCAGGGATCTGCGGACGCTCAGATCGTCGTATTCCAGGTGGTGCAACCGCCCCTCAGTCGCGGTCAGTTGACCGGCGAGGGCGTCCGGCGTGAGCGCGCGGCGCGCGGCGAGGCGAGCCGCGACCACGCGGAGAGCGAGCGGGAGCCGCCCGGTGAGTTCGACGAGGGGGTGTGCGCCGTCGAGGCCGTTCACCCGACCGGAGACCGCGCGCAGCAGCGCCGCGCTGTCCTCGTCCGAGAGCGGCGCGAGCGGGAAGCGCCGGGCGCCGTCCAGCGCGGTGAGCGGCGAACGGCTCGTCACGATCACCGCGCACCCCGCGCCCGCCGGCAGCAGCGGCCGTACCTGTGCGGCGTGCGCGGCGTCGTCGAGCACCATCAGGGTGCGCGTCGGCGCGAGTATCGACCGGAGCAACGCGGCCGCCGCGTCGAGGTGTTCGGGGATGCGGCGCGGCTCGGCACCGAGGTCGCGCAGCAGCGCGGCGAGCGCCTGGCCGGGCGTGAGGGGGGTCATTCCAGGCGTGGCCCCGTGCAGGTTGACGTAGAGCTGGCCGTCGGGGAAACGTTCCCGCAGCCCATGTGCCACATGCAGCGCCAGCGCGCTCTTGCCGACTCCGGCCATTCCGCTGATGACGGCGACAGCCGGGGTGGGGGGTCTGGGGTGCCGGGCCGTGTCGAGAGCCAGGTTCAGTTCCTGGCGTAGGTCCCCGCGGCCGGTGAAGTGCGCGGGTGGGGGTGGGAGTTGGGCGGGCCGGGGTGAGGCCGGTTCGGTGGGGGTGGCCCGCCGCGCGTCGGCGGCCTCGTCCCGGTCGCGCTCGGGCCCGTCGCGCTCCCCCGCCCGCTCACGCAGGATCTCCAGATGCGCCTCGCGCACCGCGGGCCCGGGCTCGACACCGAGCTCCTCGACCAGGCGGGCCCGTAGATCCCGGTGGACGGCCAGGGCCTCGGCCTGACGTCCGGTGCGGTGCAGCACCAGCATCAGCAGTCGGTGGAAGGCCTCACGCAAGGGGTACTCGGCGACGAGTGCGGACAACTCGGGTGCGAGGGCGGCGAGTCGGGCGGGGCCGGGAGTGTTGAAGGCACCGGGGGCTGTGGAGGCGTCGGGAGCTATGGAGACGTTCGGGGCTGTGGAGGTACCGAGAGCCGTAGAGCGGACGCCGACGTCATCGGCGGCTACCGTTGCTTTTGCGTCGGCGGAGCCCCCGACGTCCCCGAAAACCCAGCCGACCCCGGCACCCCCCGCTCGCCCGGCACCATCGGTACCCTCGCCCGCACCACCGGCACCGGAACCGGAACCTCCGGCTCCCGGCCCCGCAAGTCGCAGTTCGGCCTCGTACCGCCACTCCAGGACGAGCAGCCGCGCCTCCTCCAGGCGCTGGACGAGCGCGTGTCCGCCGAGTTCGGGCGGGACCCCGCCGAGCGGTGTGCCGCGCCACAGCGCGAGCGCCGCCAGGGCCTCGCGCAGCGCCCGCTCCCAGTCGCGCTCGGCGTGCGCGGCGCGTGCGGCCGTGACGTGGGCCTCGAAGACGCGCACGTCCAACTCGCCCTCGTCGACCCGCAGGAGATACCCGGGCGGCATGGCCCGCAGCCGCTCCGGATCGTCGAGGAGCCGACGCAGCCGGGTGACGTGGTTCTGCAGCGAGGCCTGCGCGGAGGCGGGCGGCGCCCCGCCCCACAGCGCGTCCTTGAGCGCGTCCACCGAGACGACCCGGCCCGGCTCGAGGAGCAGCGCGACCAGCAGGGCACGCACTTTGCCGCCGCCGATCGAACGGACCTCGCCGTCGGCGTCGTACAACACCGGCGGCCCCAGCAGCCCGAACCGCAGCTCGTACCGCATAGCCCGCTCCACTGCCTTCCCGCTCGACCGGCCCGACCGGTTCAGACCGGTACCGACCACACCCATGGCGACTTCGCGCCTTCTTGCGGCGACTTCACGCCGACCGGCTTCCGGTTTCCAGGTTTCCGGATGGAAACCCGTTGGCGACATGTTAGCGATCCGTTGGCGCGGCCTGATGGGATCACTCCATCGGATCTGGCCCGACGGTGCGCGCGTACAACGCGTAACTCGGGGGAGTGTCGCCGCCGTGGCCGGATCCGGGGACAGAGAGGGCCCCGGTCGTCGGAGGTGAGCGACCGGGGCCCTCGTCCGCCCCCGGCCGTCCTGCCGCCTGTCGCCGACCGCCCATCGGCCGCCGGCCACCGTCAGATGACGGGCGGGCGTCCCAGTCGCGTCAGCCGCCACACGGTCCGCCACCGCATCGGCCGCCGCTCGCCGCCCGACTGCCGCAGCCCTTCCGCGAAGCCGCCGAACCAGGCCCGCAGCCCGCCCAGCGACCGTGTCCGCAGGAGCGTCAGCAGCATCCAGATTCCCAGGTGCACGGGGATCAGCGGGAGGGGCAGCCTGCGACGGGTGAGCCAGACCCGGTTGCGGGCGGTGACCCGGTAGTAGATGGCGTGCCGGGCGGGCGAGGTCTTGGGGTGCTGGAGCAGCAGTCCGGGCTCGTAGAGCACGGTCCACCCGTCGTCGACGGCCCGCCAGGCCATGTCGGTCTCCTCGTGCGCGAAGAAGAACTCGGCGGGCCAATCCCCGATCCGGGCGAGCATGGGCATGGACAGCGCGTGTCCACCGCCGAGGAACCCGGTGACCGGACCGCCCCGCATCGGGTCCTTGGCCCCGACCCGGGGCACGTGCCGGCGCTGGGTCTCCCCGTTCTCGTCGGCGATACGGAAGCCGACGATGCCCAGGCGCGGATCGGCGGCGTACAGGTCCCGCACCTTGCGCAGCACATCCGCGTCGACCAGCAGCCCGTCGTCGTCCAGCTCGACGACGACGTCCACGTCCGCGAACTCCCTGAGCCGGGCGAGGCCCACGTTGCGCCCACCCGGGCAGCCGAGGTTCTCGTCGACCTCGATGGCGGTCACCTCACCGGGCAGTCCCAGCCGCTCGGCGAACTCGGGCAGCGGACACCCGTTCCCCACGATCACGATCCGTGCGGGCGCGACGTCCTGCTTGGCCACCGAGGCGAGCAGCGCGTCGACCTCGTCGGGCCGGTTCCCCATGGTCACGACGGCAACGGCGATCCGAGGCCCCTCCGACACGACACCACTCCATCCCAGGCCGACAACTCTGCCCGCGATGCTAGCCGTTTACCGTGCGTCTCCCTCAGGTACGCCGCGTTTCCTCGTGCTCTCCGCATTTACTCACGCCGTACGCGGCTCTTCGCTTGCTTCTGCGCGGTCAGGAGCGAACCTACTCGGCGCGGGGCCACGGCACGGGATGCGCGCCCGGAGTCTCGTCGACTCTCACCGACGCTCGCCGACTCTTACCGAGCGCACACCCGGGCGGCCTCAGGCGGCGTACGCGCCCCGCACCTCGAACCGCTCGGCGGACGGCGGGGCGGCCAGCCAGCCCTTCAAGCCCGCCTGGAACTCACGGAACTCCTGGATCGCGGTCAGCGGATTCTCGATCCCGTCCGCGAGCTCCAGTTCCGCGAGATACGTGACTCCGTCGGGGAGCCGGTACGAGGCATAGCGCACACCCTCGGGCCGCGCGGCCTCGATCGCGGCGAACATCTTCCCCAGCGCCGCTTCGAGCGCGTCGACACACTCGGGCTTCACCGTCGCACGCACCATCAGAACGGCCATGTCGTCATCTCCTTCTCGTCCCTGTCACATATGTCATGCCTTGTCACACCTGCCACACTTGTCACACCGCTACCAGGGCGTGTGGGTGGCGCCATCTCCCTGACGCGCCCGCGGGCGGTTGTGTGACAGGGACAGAGGAGAGATCCCCGGCCCGTCAGGCGTCGGGGTCGAACGAGATGCCCGCCGGCATGGCCTTCGTGAGGTGGGCGGCGAAGTTGGCGTCCTTGAGACCGAAGTTGGCGCTGCCGAAGTCGTAGGCGCTCAGCTTGTCGCGCAGCCCCGCCGGGTAGCCGTTCCAGCCGACCAGGGCCGGGTACTGCCAGGTGTGGTAGCCGTTCTCCGGCGGCTCGTCGCCCGAGTTCGCGAGCCGGAAGTCGTGGGTGCTCAGACCGTCCTTGTGGTAGACGATCTTGGGGTGCGTGCCGTCCCACAGGACCTGGTCGGCGCTGTAGACGTTGAAGTCGCCGTGCGCGGACGTGGAGACGTACTTGGCCTGGTTGTTCTGCACCCAGACCGCCACGTGCTCCCAGTCGTGGCGGTGCCCGCCGATCGTGGCCTGGTCCTTCTCGAAGTAGAGGCCGTAGAGGATCACGCACCAGCCGTTGTTGCACTTCTCACGCGAGTAGCCGTTGGTGTTGTCGAGATCCGAGGTGTCGTGGCACTCGCCACTGAGCGAACCGGTCGGCTTGAGGCCCCCGTTGATGGTCCCGTCGGGACCGATGGCGGGCGTGGGGTAGCAGCCGTCGGTGTCGTAGTCGTACGCCGGCTGCCAGGTCTTCTCCAGGTCGTCCGCGTTGGCGGGCAGGGCCTTGGGCGGGGCGGCGAGCGCGCTGCCGGGGAAGGCGACGACGAGCGCGACGGCGCTGCCGAGGATGAGCGAGGCTCTGCGTACGCGCGAGCTCTTCTGCACTGCGTCCTCCTGAGGGACCGCGAGGGGGTGGGGGTGGGGCAAGCGGTTTCATTGGCATGCCCGGATCACCCTCACCTGACTCGTTGAGCGCTCAAGCGGTGCGGGGTGTCGCAGCGGTGAAAGATCAACTAACAAAGGGGCAGGCGAGTTGACGCCGAGTGGGGGGCGGGGCCCCGAAGGGAGCGGAGAACCAGCGACGCGACCAGCGAGGGACGAGCGACGTGACGAACGACGTGCCCCGACGAGCAACGCGCCCTACGGCATGCCCATCACCCCGGCCGAGACCTCGACCGGCATCACGCAGGCGGCACGGAGACGTCCGCGAACGACAACACGACCCCCTGGACCACACCAGGACGGGCCGGACAAACGACCCACCCTTGACCCCCCACCCTCCCCTCTCCCCCCTTCACCAGCTCACCCGCGCGGCCAGGGGCGCCCGTCGAGACGTTCGATGTCGCGGTTGAAGCGGCTGAGATAGGCGGCGAACTCGGCGACTTCCTCGGGATCCCAGTCGGTCATGATCTTCTCCAGACCGTCCAGGTTCTCGGCGCGATGGGCGTCCAGCCGGCGCCTGCCCTCGGCGGTGATGGTGAACTTGCGGGCGATGCCCCCCTCGGGGTCGGGCATGCGCTCGACGACCCCGGCCCGCAGCATCGCGGCGGTCTGCCGGTTGAGGGTGGACGCGTCCAGGCCGAAGGCCTCTCTGAGTCCACCGATGGACATCGGGCCTTCCACCTGAATGCGGCTGAGCAGGACGTACGCACTGCGGTCCAGCCGCTCCTCACTCATCCCGCGCCCCCGCGGGTTGAGCATGTGCATGTGACGCCCGAGCAGCATGGTCTCGAATTCCAGCAGGTCAAGTGGCTTGTCCACGCGAGGCATCCTTCGGCTCCCGGCTCGCTTCCCCTACAGGAAAGCTACCTCCCGCCAGGTATACCATCGCAATGTGTATGATGCACTAGGCATGCATGATGCACACTACGTGCACCATGCAATTCGCGTGCACCTTGCAACTCGTACGCGACAGGCCCGGATGCGCAGCACGGCAACAAGCCCGGAAAGAGCAACAGGGAGTACTCGTGGACAGTTCTCAGCCCGCAGCCCGCTCCGGCGGTGTTGTCGGCATCCTCGCCTTCGGCGGCATCGTGGCCGCGATCACCCAGACCCTGGTGGTGCCACTGATCGGGGAACTCCCGACCCTCTTCGACACCACCGCCTCGAACGCCTCCTGGGTCGTCACCGCCACGCTGCTCGCGGCTGCCGTGATCACCCCCGTCGCCGGCCGTCTCGGTGACATGTACGGCAAGAAGCGCATGCTTCTGGCCTCGCTGGTCCCGCTGGTCCTCGGCTCCGTGGTCTGCGCCCTGTCCTCCTCGGTCGTCCCGATGATCGCCGGACGCGGTCTGCAGGGCCTCGGCATGGGCGTGGTGCCGCTCGGCATCAGCCTGCTGCGCGACGTCGTACCGGCGGAGAAGCTCGGCTCGTCCATAGCGCTGATGAGCGCGTCCATGGGTGTGGGCGGCGCGCTCGGCCTGCCGTTCTCCGCGGCGATCGCCGAGAACGCCAGCTGGCGCGTGCTGTTCTGGGTCGTCGCCGCACTGACCCTCGCGGTCGCCACGCTGATCTGGTTCTTCGTGCCCGCGGGCCGCGAGAGCACCGCCGCGGGCAGCTTCGACCTGCTCGGCGCGATCGGCCTGGGCATCGCCCTGGTCTGCCTGCTCCTCGGAGTCTCCAAGGGCGCGGACTGGGGCTGGGGCAGCGGCACCACGCTCGGCCTGCTCGCCACCGCGGTCATCCTGCTGCTGGCCTGGGGCTGGTGGGAGCTGCGCACCGCCGAGCCGCTGGTCGACCTGCGTGTGACCGCCCGCCCGCAGGTACTGATGACGAACGCCGCCTCGATCCTGGTCGGCTTCGCGATGTACGCCCAGTCCCTCGTGATCCCCCAGCTGCTGCAGCTGCCCAAGGAGACCGGCTACGGCCTCGGCGAGTCGATGCTGGCCATGGGCCTGTGGATGGCCCCGGCCGGCCTGATGATGATGATCATCTCCCCGGTCGGCGCCAAGCTCTCCGCCGCCAAGGGCCCCCGGATCACCCTGACCGTCGGCGCCCTGATCATCGCCCTCGGCTACGGCATCTCCCTGCCGCTCATCGGAAACGGCTCCGCCCTGGGCCTGCTCGCCGTGACCATCGTCTGCAGCACGGGCGTCGGTTTCGCCTACGGTGCGATGCCCGCCCTCATCATGGGTGCGGTACCCCAGTCGGAGACCGCCTCGGCCAACAGCTTCAACACGCTGATGCGCTCGATCGGCAGCTCCGTCTCGGCCGCCGTGATGGCCGTGGTCCTGGCCCAGATGACCACGAAGTTCGGCCCGGTCTCCCTGCCCTCCGAGAGCGGGTTCCGCGTCGCCATGCTGATCGGCTCCGGGGTCGGCATCGCCGCCGCGATCGTCGCCTTCCTCATCCCGGTCCGCGCGGCGGCCGCCCAGCCGCAGGTCGAGCCCGCCTCGGACGCGGCCCCCGAGGCGGTCGAGGCGAAGGCCTGACCCCACCCGCGCACCCGAGCCACACTCTCGCAGCATTAAAGAAACCGCAGGTCAGTCCCCCTGTTCCCTTCGGGTGCGCCTTGCCGGCGTGAAAACATGGCTGCGGCGCCTGCCCGCCGACGCCGGTAGCTCGTTGGGACGTTGAGCCCGTAGGTCAGTCTGGTGCCGGGGCCGCAGAGGGGCCACGCACTGTTGCCATCGAGCACGCCGGTCAGATTTTCGCTCCCCCGCGGCCCCCTGGGCAGGCGTCGGCCCGTACGGATCGATACCAGGGAGTTGTGCATGGCGGACACCGACGACGGTGGCGTCGAGGAGATCGAGCAGGCCGAGGAGCTCGTGGCCCGTGTCGCGGCGATCGATATCGCCAAGGCGTCGGGCATGGTCTGTGTGCGGGTGCCGCACGAGGACAAGCCCGGCAAGCGCGTGCAGCGGGTCTTCAACACCGTCGCGACCAGCGGCGCGATCCTGGACCTGGCCGACCACCTGGTCTGCCAGGGCGTCACCCGGGTGGTGATGGAGGCGACGTCGACCTACTGGAAGCCGTACTTCTTTCTGCTGGAATCGCGTGGTCTGGAGTGCTGGCTGGTCAACGCCCGTGACGTCAAGAACGTCCCGGGCCGGCCCAAAACCGACCGCCTGGACGCGGTCTGGCTGGCCAAGCTCACCGAACGCGGCATGCTCCGGCCCTCGTTCGTACCCCCGAAGCCGGTCCGTGAACTGCGCGATCTGACCCGGGCCCGGGCCGTCATGACCCACGAGCGCACCCGCCACAAGCAGCGCACCGAGAAACTCCTCGAGGACGCCCAGATCAAGCTGTCCACCGTGATCGCCGACATCTTCGGCGTCTCCGGCCGGGCCATGCTGGAGGCACTGATCGCGGGCGAACGCAGCCCCAAGGCGTTGGCGGACCTGGCCCACGGCACCATCAAGGCCAGCCACAGCACCCTGGCCGAGGCCCTGACCGGCCGGTTCGAAGAACACCACGCCTTCATGTGCCGGATGCTGCTGGACACCGTCGACTACCTCACCGTGCAGATCGACAAGCTCACCGCCCGGATCACCCTGCGTCTGGCCGAGCTGTCCACCACCGAGGACGACGAAGGCCCCGGACAGGGCACCCTCATACCGATCACCGACACCGAACGCCTCGACGAGATCCCCGGCGTCGGCCCCAGCACCGCGCAGGTCATCCTCGCCGAGACCGGCCTGGACATGACGGTCTTCCCCACCGCCGGCCATCTCGTGTCCTGGGCGAAACTCTCCCCACGCACCCTCCAGTCCGGAAACAAGAACACCTCCGGCCCCACCGGCAAAGGCAACCCCTGGCTCCGCGGCGCCCTCGGCGAAGCAGCAATCTCCGCCGCCCGCACCGACACCTTCCTCGGCGCCCGCTACCGCCGCATCGTCAAACGCCGCGGCCACATGAAAGCCCTGGTCGCCGTCGCCCGCTCCATCCTGGTCGCCGTCTGGCACCTCATGAACGACCCGACCGCCCGCTACCGAGACCTCGGCCCCGACTTCCACACCCGCAACCTCGACCCGGCCCGCAAGAGCCGCGACCTCGTCCGCCAGCTCAAGGCCCTCGGCCACGACGTCACCCTCACCCCGGCAGCCGCCTGACATCCCACGACCCCACCGCCCCACACCAGCCCCCGACCGTCACCATCGAGGGGCTATCTCGCCATCCCCATCTGACCGTTGAGTTTTCCGGTCAGATCCCTGGTCTGCGGTTTTCTGGTGTTTTCCGGCCGTGGCGGTTCTCTGGCATTTCGGGCCGTGACCGAGCATCACCAACGGGCCCCGGCACCGGCGGACCCGGGCACCGTGCTCACCAGCACGGCGACGCAGACGAGTTACGGACCGAGCGGAGAGACGAGGCGGATCCGCCGGCACGGGGAATGGCGGACCGGGCCTGGCGGACCTGACGGAGACAGGGGCAGAACTAGAGCCTGTCCGGCGGATCATGCCGCAGACGCGGGGGTTGGCACGCCCTCCCCCAGAGGGGGTACCCCCAGCGGCGTTGTCGTCACTCGCCGACTCCCCCACTCTCGACTTCGCTCGAGCGGGGGGACCCCCATCGCGTCGACTCCCTCCTCCGCCTTGCAGCTGCACGCACCAACCCCCGCTCACCAGCGTCGATGAGGCGCCGCCTGTTTCCTGCGACTTGATCCGCCGGACAGGCCCTAGCGGAGCGAGGCCGGGCGCATGTCCGTCCAGGTGGCGTCGACATGGGCCAGGCACTCCTGGCGGGTGGCACGCGTCAAGGTCGGCTCCCAGCCCGCCGGGACCTCCGCGAAGGACGGCCAGAGCGAGTGCTGGCCCTCGGAGTTGACCAGGACGGAGAAGGTGCCGTCGGCATCCTCGAAGGGGTTCGTTGCCATGTCAGCTTCCTCTGCTCGGCGGTGCCTCGCCCCTGTGCGGCGGCGGGCGAACGTCACAATCCACTCTCCGCGATGACCTATATTCCCTCTCCATCGGTCCTACATATAGTGATTTGGATCAGAAAGGAGGCACATGATCACCTGGCGTGTGAGTGCCATGTGAACGCTTTATGGATCTTGGTTGATTATGCGACGCGGCAAGGCCCACAATGTCTCGGCGACTCCGGGTGGGGGACTCGGGGGAAGTGGAGGGCGTCTTGCACCGGATCGACTTCAGGCTGCTCGGACCGCTGGACGTACGGGTGGACGGGGAGCCCGTCAGACTTGGTGGTGGCCGTCAGCGCACCGTGCTGACGATGCTCCTCATCGCTCTGAACAGAGTGGTCTCCGTGGACGCCCTCATCGAGGCCGTCTGGGGCGAGGAGCCACCGGCCACCGCGCGGAACCAGGTCGCCATCTGTGTCACCGCGCTGCGCAAGACCTTCCGCACCTCGGCCGGCGTCGACGACCTGATCGTCACCTCCCACCCCGGCTACATCCTCGACCTCGGCGAGCATCGGATCGACATCCACGAGGTCGAGACCCGGGTGCGCAAGGCGCGGGAGCTGGCCCGGGCCGGCGACACCGTCCAGGCGTGCGCCCTGTTCACCGAGGCGCTCTCGCTGTGGCGCGGATCCGCGCTCGACGGGGCTGCGGGCGGACCCATCGACCACGAGGCCTCCCGGCTCGCCGAGTTCCGGCTGGAGCTGCGCGAGGAGCAGGCGGGACTGCAACTGCAGCTCGGCCAGCACCGTTCACTCATCTCCGACTTGGCCGCGCTGGTCCGCGAGCACCCGCTGCGGGAACAGGCCCGGGCCCATCTGATGCTGGCCCAGTACCGTTCGGGGCGGCGGGCCGAGGCGCTGGAGATCTTCCGCGAGGGACGCCAGGTGCTCGTGGAGGAGCTGGGCATCGAGCCCGGCGCCGAGCTGCAGGAGCTGCACGAACTGATCCTGCGGGACGACCCCGAGCTGACCCTGCCGCCGGAGCCCCAGGTCGCCCCGGAGCCGCGTACCGTGCCCGCGCAACTCCCTTCGTCGGCCGCCGCGTTCACCGGGCGCAGCCGGGAACTCGCGCTGCTCGACCGGCTGCTCGACGGGGAGGGCCAGGAGTCGCCGCTCGCCGTGGCGGCCGTCTCCGGCATCGCCGGGGTCGGCAAGAGCGCGCTCACGGTGCACTGGGCCCACCAGGTCGCCGGGCGGTTCCCGGACGGCCAGCTCTTCGCCGACCTGCGCGGCTACGACGAGTCGGACTCGCCGCAGGCGCCGACCGCCGTGCTCGACCGGTTCCTGCGCGCGCTCGGCGTGCCGGGGCCCCAGATACCGGGCGACCAGCACGAGCGGGCCGCGCTGTACCGGTCGATCCTGGACGGCAAACGGATCCTGGTGGTGCTCGACAACGCCCGGTCGTTCGCGCAGATCCGGCCGCTGCTGCCGGGCGGCCGCCACTGCTGTGTACTGATCACCAGCCGGGACGCCATCGACGACCTCACCGGCGACTACGACGTACACCGCATCGAGCTGAACGTGCTCGGCCAGGCGGAGGCGACCGCCATGCTCGGTGCGGTGGCCGGACCGGAGCGGATCGCCGCCGACCCGGAGGCCGCCGCCCGGCTCGGCACGCTCTGCGACCGGCTGCCGCTGGCACTGCGGATCGCGGGCGCCCGGTTGGCCGCCAAGCCCCACTGGTCGGTCCGGCACCTGGTGCGACGCCTGGAGGACCAGCGACGCCGGCTCGACGAACTCAGCCCCAACGAGGGCGGCGTGCGAGCCGGTTTCCGGCTCAGCTACCGCGATCTGCCGCCCGCGGCGGCCCGCATGTACCGGCGGCTCGGGCTGCTGACCATGCCCGACTTCGCGGCATGGGTCGGCGCGACGGTGCTCGACACCGACCCGATCGAGGCCGAGGACCTCATCGAGCAACTGGTCGACGCCCAGCTCCTGGAGGTCGCCTCGGGCCGCCCCGGCGAGCCGCCCCGCTACCGCTTTCAGGCCCTGCTGCGCCTGTTCGCCTGGGAGTGCGCCCAGGAGGAGGACACCCCGGAGGAGCGCGAGGGCGTCCTCGACCGGGCCCTGGACGGCTGGCTCTCGCTGTGCTGGGTCGCCTACCAGCGGTTGTACGGCGCCGAGTTCGCGTCCCTGGACGGGATCCCGGAGCCGAACCTTCCGCAGTCGCTGGTGGAGGAGCTGCTCACGGATCCGATGGAGTGGATGGAGGCGGAGCACAGCGCCCTGGTCGACGCGGTCCGGCAGGCCGCCGAGACCGGCCGGGCCGCCCATGCCTGGAAGTTGGCGCTGCTCAGCAACCCGCTGCAGGAGTCCCGCAACTATCTGGAGGAGTGGGAGATCTGCTCCGAGCGCGCGTTGGCGGCCGCTCAGCGGTGCTTCGACCGCCAGGGTGAGGCCAGCATGCAGCGGCTGCTCGGCGGGGTCGCGCTGCACACCCAGCGTTACGAGATCGCCGAGGGGCGGCTCAGGGCGGCCCTGCGGATCTTCGACGAGATCGGCGACGTGGCGGGCGCCGCCCTCACCCGGCGCATGCTCACCCACAACGCGCGGGTACGCGGCGACCTCGACCAGGCGCTGCGGGACGGCGAGGCCTCGCTACTCGGCTTCCGGGAGATCGGGGACGCCCGCGGCGAGTCGCACGGGCTCGGCGCCCTGGCGCAGATAGAGCTGGAGCGCGGAAACCTGGAGCGCAGCCTGCGACTGTCCACCGAGGCCATAGCCCTGAGCCGGGCGACGGGGCTGGTGCGCGGCCTCGCACAGTCCATCCTCCGCCTGGCCGAGGCACTGACGCGGCACGGCCGGCTCGACGAGGCGGCGAGCGAGTGCGACGAAGCCTTGAGGATCGTCCGGGAGCACGGCGACCGGACCGGCGAGGCCCACATCCTGCGGCTCGCGGGCGAGATTCTCTGGCGGCAGGGGAATCTGACCGAGGCGGAGGTGACCCTGCAGGAGGCGTTCACGATCGCCGACGACATCAGCGACCATCTGCTGCGGGCCCGGGCCGAGGCCAATCTGGGCTGCCTGGACCTGCTGGCCGGGCGGGACGGGGCGGTGGGCCGGCTGCGCCGGGCCAGGAACACCTTCGCCGAGTACGGCGCCAGACCACAGGGCGAACGGATCACCCTGGTCATGGACTCGTTGACCGCGGAGCATCCCCCGTACGGGCCGTCGCCCGAGGAGCTCCGGCAGTTACTCTCCGCGCACTGACTCTCTCGCCGAAACAGAGCGCCTGAACGGAGCGAGCCCCGCACCTGCGCCAGGTGCGGGGCTCGGTCACTCGGGTCAGCTCCAGGGGTTGTTCTCGTCGACGACCGCCGGGGTGTCGGCGATGACGACGACCGCCGGGGCCTCGACGGCCAGGACGGACGGCATCTCAACCGCGCCTGTGCCGCCGACCAGCAGGACACCGCCCAGAGCGGGCGCGCCGAGAACCGAGGCCAGGAAAGTGCGGGTGCTGCTACGCATTACTTCTCCCCCATATAAAAACAGTCATTCGTACGCCATGTGCGGGTGAACGTTTCGTTGACCGCCCCGACCGCTCGCCTTGTCTGCGGTGTGCCCGGTGCGACAGGAGAAACGTTATGGATCGCACCTGTCGACCCGATGTTGTTTCGATTTCGCCCCCCACGAAATCGAGCCGAAAACACGTCAAAAATGAGCCGTCCTATCCTCCAAGAGTGTTCATCACAGAACTCACAACGGGGGCCCACATGGAATTTCGACTGCTAGGACCGGTCGAGGCGAGCCGGGGCGGCACCGTCGCCGCGCTGTCGGGATCGAAGATCCACACGGTGCTGGCGGCGCTGCTGCTGGCCCGCGGCCGGGTCGTGTCCGACGCCCGCCTCAGCCACCTGCTGTGGGGCTGGTCGCCTCCCGCGACGCTGAACTCGCAGATCTACACCTACGTCTCGCGGCTGCGCAAACAGCTCGGCCCCGATGTCGAGATCGCGCGGCAGCAGCCAGGATATGTACTGCGCCCCGGAAACAGCAGCATCGACTTTCTCGAATTCGAGCGGCTCGACCGGCTCGGCCGGGAGGCGTTGCGGCAGCGAGACTACGAAACGGCCGGCAACTTCCTGAGGGACGCACTCGAACTCTGGCGGGGGCCCGCGCTCGCGAACGTCACCGAATTCCTTTCGGAAGTCGAGATTCCGCAATTGGACGACGCCCGCGCGGCGACCCTGGCAAACCGGATCGAGGCCGATCTCGCCCTCGGCCGGCACCAGGAGATCACCGCCGAGCTGACCGGTCTGGTGACCCGCCACCCCACGCGCGAGAAGCTCCGCTCGCAGCTGATGCTGGCCCTGCACCGCTCGGGCCGGCAGTCCGACGCCCTGCATGCCTACCACCACGGCCGCCGCATCCTCGCCGACGAGCTCGGTGTCGACCCCGGCGCCGAGCTCGAAGCGACGTACCACATCGTGCTGCGCGGCGAGCGGACCCCGCCGCCCGCCACCGCGGCGCCCGCGACGCTGCCCGCCGACACCGTCGCCTTCACCGGCCGGGAAGACCAACTCGCCTCCCTCTGCGAGCTGGTGAGGCCCACGCCGGGCCGCGACGCCTGGCGCCCCCGGCGCTTGTTGATCACCGGCATGCCCGGCATCGGCAAGACCGCGCTCGCCGTACGGGCCGCGCATGCCAGCACCGAGCACTTCCCCGACGGGCAGCTCTACGCCGATCTGCGCGGCCCCGACGGCACCCCGAAGGACCCCTGCGACGTCCTGCTGCGGCTGCTGCGGGCGCTCGGCGAGACCGGTCTCGACCGGGAGAGCCACATCGCCGACGACCTCGACGAGCTGGTACGCCGCTACCGCACCCGCACCGCGGGCAAGCGCCTCCTGCTGGTGCTCGACAACGCCTCCGGCGACCTCCAGCTGGGCCCACTGCTGCCCGGCAGCCCCGACATCGCGGTCATCATCACCGCGCGGACCCCTCTCACCGAGACGGTCGGCGCGCACACCACGGTGCTCGGCCCGCTGGACGACGCCGCCGCGCACGAGCTGCTGCGCACGGCGGCCGGTCCCGGCCGGATCGACGCCGCACCCCAAGCGGCCCGGGAGATAGTGGCGCACTGCACGGGGCTCCCGCTGGCGCTGCGGATCGCGGGAGCCCGGCTCGCCGCCCGGCCGCACTGGTCGCCGGACCGGCTCGCCCAGCGGCTCGCCGACCCGCGCACCCGGCTGCTCGAACTCCGCCTCGGCGACCTCGATGTACAGCGTTCCCTGGGCCGGCCGCTGGAGGGGCTCGACCGGCCGAGCCGGGCGCTGCTCGGCCGGCTGCCGCTGCTTGGTCGAGAGCCCTTCCACGCAGCGGCGGCCGGGGTGGCGTTCGGCACCGGTGAGGCCGCGGCCGAAGAAGTCCTGGAGCAGCTGGTGGACCTCTCGATGCTCGACCTGTGCGGCATCGACCGCCGCGGCCTGCCGCTGTACCAGCTGCACCCTCTGGTGCGACTGCTCTTCCAAGGGCCGCTGGAGGACGCCATCGGGTCCGGATCCCTGCCCGGTTCCGCCCCTCGCTCCACCCCGCTCCCCGCGCCCGGCTTCGGTCTCGTCAAGGCGGGCTGACACTGGACAGGAGCTCGGCGGGGCGGCTCAGGCCGGCATCGGGGCGGGGGTCGCGACGCGGGCGACGCGCGGGCGGGCGAGCGCCCGGTACGGCTCGACGCCGAGCGCCAGGGACAGGTCGAGGCGAGCCGCGTTGAAGAAGATCTCCTCCCCGGCGAGCAGGTCCGGGTCGACCACCAGTTCCAGCTCCGGGTGGAAGCTGAACGGCACGATCGAGCCGCTGACGCAGCCCGAGAGCCTCTCGGCGGTCTCGCGGGACGCGAAGGCGGTGTCGGTACCCCCGAACAGCTCCTGGACGCAGGCCATGTCGACGCGGCGGTCGCCGGGCACCACCGCCAGCACGTAGCGGCGTCTTCGGCGGCCCGTGCCCACCCTCACCACCAGGCACTTGGCAGCCTGTTCCAGGGGGTGGCCACGCAGCTCCGAGACGAGGTCGGTGCGGCCCTCGGGGGCGTGCCGGATCAGCCGGTACGGGACGTGGGCGCCGTTCAGCAGGGAGAGCAGGCGACGCGAGGTGTCGGTGCGCGGGACTTCGGCGCGGGTGGCCCCGATACGCGGGACCTCGGCACGCGGGACCTCGGCACGCAGGACTTCGGTGCTCATGCGAGGTCCGACCGGCCGGTTCGGGCGGTGGCCGCCGGCACGGTCCAGCTCTGGTCGGCGCCGACGGAGGCGGCGGCGCGGCCGAGCGCGGTGGGCGGTACGGGCGAGTCCACGACGAGGCCAGCCAGGGCGGTGGTGCCGGCGGCGTCCCTGGCGACCTGCATGGCCGCGATGTTCACGCCCTCGTCGGCGAACTCGCAGCCGATCAGACCGACCGCGCCCGGCCGGTCCGGGTAGCGCAGGAAGGCGAGGTCGCCGGAGAGCGGCAGCTCCAGCTCGTGGCCGAGCACCTCGACGAGCTTCTCCTGGAGGCGGACACCGGCCAGGGTGCCGCTCACGGTGACGACCCGGCCGTCGGGAAAGATGCCGCGCAGGGTGACGGTGGAGCGGTGGCTCCCGCCCCCCTGGTGGGTGGTGAGCCGCGAGGTCAGGCCGCGCTCCAGGGCGACCAGCGGGGCGTTCACATCACTGACCGCGCCCCCGGCGACGGTCTCCAGCAGGCCCTTGAGCGCCCCGAGTTCGAGCACGCCGGCGTCCAGCTCGGCGATCTCGCCGTGCAGCTGGATCTCCAGCTGGGCGGGGACGCCGCCCACGGCCCGGGTGAAGACCCGGCCGAGCCGCTCGGTCAGCGGCAGCCACGGGCGTACCGCGTCGGGGACCGGGCCGCCCTGCACGTTCACCCCGTCCGGCACGTGATCGCCGGCCAGCGCGAGCCGCACCGAGTGGGCGGCGGCGATGCCCGCCTTCTCCTGCGCCTCGTCGGTGGAGGCGCCCAGGTGCGGGGTCACGACGACGTTGTCGAGGTCGAACAGCGGCGATTCGATGCACGGTTCGGCGGCGTACACGTCGAGTCCGGCGCCCGCGACGCGGCCCTCCTTGAGCGCGGCGTACAGCTCGTTCTCGTCGACGATGCCGCCGCGCGCGGCGTTGACGATACGCACGGTGGGCTTGACCTTGCGCAGCGCCTCGAAGCCGATCAGGCCGGTGGTCTCCGGGGTGCGCGGCAGGTGGACGGTGAGGAAGTCGGCCTGGGCGAGCAGCTCGTCGAGCGAGAGCAGCCGCACACCGACGGCGGCCGCGCCCGCGGCGGTCACGTAGGGGTCGTACGCCGCCACGTCCATCCCGAAGGCGGCCATCCGCTGGGCGACGAGGGTGCCGATGCGGCCGAGGCCGACGACGCCGAGGACCTTGCCGGCCAGCTCGACGCCGGACCACCGGCTGCGCTGCCAGGCGCCGGTCTTCAGGGCCGCGTCGGCCTGCGGGATGTTGCGGGCGACGGACAGCAGCAGGCCGACGGCCATTTCCGCGGCGCTGGTGATGTTGGACGTCGGGGCGTTGGCGACGAGAACGCCGGCCTCGGTGGCGGCCGGGATGTCGACGTTGTCGAGGCCGACGCCGGCCCGGGCGATGACCTTGAGGCGGGGCGCGGCGGCGATCGCCTCCCGGTCCATCCGGGTGGCGCTGCGCACGAGGACGGCGTCGGCCTCGGCGAGCGCGGGCAGCAGGGCCGCACGGTCGGCGCCGTCGACACGGCGGATGTCGACGTCCCAGCCGAGCGCCTCCACGGTGGCCGGGGAGAGCTCTTCGGCGAGCAGGACGACGGGGCGCGGGGAGCGCACGTTGGCACGGTGACGGATCACGGTCTGGCCTCTCGGTGAGTGCTGTCTGCTGACGTGCTCGGGCATAGGGGCAGCCGCCCCTCTGGGGGCCTGGCGGGCCCGGGATGATCTAGTAGCCGCCCCACTGGACGAGCAGTTGGGCGCGCTCCGCCTCGTCCATCAGATCGATGCGGTGCACGGGCGTCGCCGGGTCGTCGGCGAAGGCCCGCAGCACCTTCGCGGTGCGGCCGAGGAACTTCGCCGCCTCGTCGGCCCCATGGGTGTCGGGGCGGTGGCCGAGGCGCATGGTGAGTGCGCCGCCGGGCCCTGGGACGGCGACCAGGCGCAGCGGATAGTGCGTGGCGTCGTCGACCCCGATGCCGGTGAGCCTGGGGCTCGCGAGGCCGCCGGAGAGGGCGTCGAGGTCGAGCGGGTAGTTGACGAGCATGGTGGTGGTGTCGAACAGCTGGCCGGTGCGGGCGAGTTGCTGAATGCGGCCGAGCCCAAGGTGGTGGTGGTCGATGAGTTCGGCCTGTTCGCTCTGGAGGCGGGCGAACACGTCGAGGAGGCTTGCCCCGCCGGGCACCCGGAGCCGTACGGGCAGGGTGTTGACGAAGAGGCCCACCATGCGTTCCATGCCGGCGAGTTCGGAGGGACGCCCGGAGACGGTGGTGCCGAACACGACGTCGTCGCGTCCGGTGGCGCGGGCCAGGACCAGCGCCCAGGCGCCCTGGAGCAGGGTGTTGAGGGTGAGCCCGTGCCGCCGCGCCTCGTCGGTGAGGCGGCCGAGCAACTCGGCGGGGAGCTCCTCGATGACGGTCTCCTGCGGGACGGGGTCGCGGTCGGCCGCCTCGGGGGCGACCAGCAGCGGGCCCTCGAGTCCGTCGAGGTGTGCCGCCCAGGCGGCCTCGGCGGCGGCGGTGTCCTGTCCGGCGAGCCATTCCAGGTGAGCCACGTGCGGGACGGGCCGGGGCAGGCCTTCGGCGCTGCCGCGTGCCCACAGGGTGAACAGCTCCTCCACGAGGACCGGCGTCGACCAGCCGTCCCAGGCGATGTGGTGCCCGGTGATGATCAACTGGTGTCGTTCGGCGCCGAGCCGCAGCAGTACGAACCGGAGCAGCGGTGGCCGGGTGAGGTCGAAGCGACGGGCCCGCTCACGGGCGGCCACCGACGCGGCCTCGGCGGCCCGGTCCCGCTCGGGGAGCGCGCCGAGGTCCACCTCGGCCCAGGGCAGGGCCACTTCGCGGTGGACCACCTGGGCCGGGACGGTCAGGCCCTCGTGGTGGAAGCCGGCCCGCAGTGCGGTGTGCCGGGCGACCAGGCGTTCCCCGGCCCGCAGCAGCGCGGCCGTGTCAAGCGGGCCTTCCAGGTCGAGGCGTACCTGCGTGGTGTAGACGTCGAGCCCCTCCCCCGCCTCGGCGGCGTGGAAGAGGAAGCCCTCCTGGAGTGGGGTGAGGGGCAGGATGTCGGCGGGGCTCGGGGCGGTGGCCTCCAACTGCTCGATGTCGTCCTGAGTGAGCCCGATCAGCGGCAGGTCGGACGGGGTGCGCCCGCCCGCGCCCGGCCGGTCGGCGAGGAGGGCGAGGGCGTCCAGTTCGGCGAGCCACAGGTGGGTGAGTTCGGCGGTCTCCTCGGGGGTGAAGAGCTCCCCGGGAGTGGTCCACACGGCGTGCAGTTCGGGGCCGGAGGGGGTCTCCTGGGCCAGTACGTGCACTTCGAGGGCGTACGGCGTGGGCATGCCGGGGTCGGCTCCGTGCGGCAGCGCCGCGGACGGCAGGATCCGCCAGCCGCCGCCGGTGGCCGCAAGGTCGTCGCCGATCCTGCCGAGGTAGTTGAACAAGATCTGGGCTCGCGGCAGTCGGGCGTCCGCAGGGTGTGCGCGCAGTTGTTCCTTGACCCGCTTGACCGCGCCGGGCAGGTCGGCGCCCGCGGGGGTGAGCAGGGCCGGGCGGACCTCGGTGAACCAGCCGACCGTGCGGGACAGGTCGCGGGCGTCACCGGTGTCCCGGCCGTGCCCCTCGATGTCGACGGCCACAGACCTCGAGGGGCCGCCCCGCTTGACCCGCCAGGCGTCGACGGCCCGGGCGAGCGCGGTGACCAGGAGATCGTCGGGGCGGCCGTGGAAGGCGGCCGGCACCGCGCCGAGCAGGTCATCGGCGAGGTCGGCCGGGACGACGAGCCGGGTGTGCCGGGCGGAGGCGAAGGTGTCCCGCCCGGGGTCCACGGCGCGCGCGCATGTCCGGTAGGAGGCCGGGACCGGGGCGAGGGCAACCGGGCGGCCCTCGGTGAGGGCGGCCGTGGCGGCGGCCAGATCCGGCAGGACGATCCGCCAGGACACCCCGTCGATCACCAGGTGGTGTGCGCAGAGCAGGAGTTGGTCCGGTTCGCCGTCGGGGGTGATCAGGCGTACGGCGCGCAGCATCACGCCGCGCTCGGGGGCGAGCCCGGCACGGGCCGCCTCGGCGGCGGCGGTGACGGCGGCCGTACGCTCCGGGGCGCCCTGGTCCGGGAGCTCGGCGCGGGCCAGGCGGATCGGGGTGGCGCCCGGGGCGCCCGGGGCGGGGATCGCGAAGTGCGGCTCACCGTCGCCGCGCACCAGAGTGGCGCGCAACAGGTCGTGCCGGTCGGCCACGGCCTGCAGGGCAGCGGTGAGGGTACGGTCGTCGAGTCCGGCGGGCAGCTCCACCAGGACGGCCTGATGGAATCCGTCGAACTTGCCGCCCCCGGCGAGGAGTTCTTGGCCGAGTGGGCTCAGCGGGGCCGAGCCGAGGCCGGCGTCCGGGGCTTCGGCTGCCGGCTCCGCGGCGGCGTCGCGCGCGGCTTCGGCGAGCGCGGCGGCGGTGCGCAGCCGGAAGACCTCGCGGGCCGTGACGACCAGTCCGGCCTCACGGGCCCGGGAGACGACCTGCATCGCCATGATGGAGTCGCCGCCCAGGTCGAAGAACGAGTCGTCGGCGCCGATCTCGGAGAGGTCGAGCAGCTCGGCGAAGGCGGCGGTGAAGACCCTCTCGCGGCCGCCCGCGGCGCTGCGCCCTGAGCCGGTCGGCGTCTCGGGGGCGGGCAGTGCCTTGCGGTCGGCCTTCCCGTTCGGCGTCAGCGGCAGCTCGTCGAGCACGACGATCGCCGAGGGCACCATGAACTCCGGGAGGACCGCGGCCAGTTCGCCGCGCACTGCTTCCTCGTCGAAGCCGGTGGCCACGACGTATGCGACGATGCGCCGCGTGCCGGGCCGGTCCTCGCGGACGACGACGACCGCCTGGGCGACGTACTCACCTGCGGTCAGGGCGTTCTCGATCTCGCCGAGCTCGATGCGCAGGCCGCGCACCTTCACCTGGTGGTCGGTGCGGCCCACGTAGTCCAGTACGCCGTCGGCTCGCCAGCGCACCAGGTCACCTGTGCGGTACATGCGTGAGCCGGGCGCCCCGAACGGGTTGGCCACGAATCGCTCGGCGGTCAGGCCCGGGCGGCCCGCGTAGCCGCGCGCGAGGCCGGTGCCCGCCAGATACAGCTCGCCCGGGACCCCGGCCGGGACCGGGCGCAGGCCGCCGTCCAGGACGTACACCTGGGTGTTGGTGATCGGCGTGCCGATCGGCACCGAGCGAGCGTCCGGCTCGGGGCGGCACTCCCAGGAGGTGACGTCGACGGAGGCCTCGGTCGGCCCGTACAGGTTGTGCAGCCCGACGTCCGGCAGCACCTCGTGGAAGCGGAGCTGCTGGTCGAGCGGGAGCGCCTCGCCGCTGCACACCACGCGCAGCAGGCCGGTGCAGCGCGCGGCGGCGGGTTCGCGCAGGAACGCGGCGAGCATCGACGGCACGAAGTGCACGGTGGTGACCCGGTGCCGGACGATCAGCTCGGCGAGCTGCTCGGCGTCCTTGTGGGCGTCCGGTGGCGCGACGACGAGGGTGGCGCCTTCGAGCAGCGGCCAGAAGAACTCCCACACGGAGACGTCGAAGCCCGCCGGGGTCTTCTGGAGCACCCGGTCCCGGGCGGTGAGCCGGTAGCGCTCCTGCATCCAGCTGAGCCGGTTGACGATCCCCCGGTGCGGCACCGCGACGCCCTTGGGGCGGCCGGTCGAGCCCGAGGTGAAGATCGTGTACGCCGTGTCGTCGAGGGACGCGACCGGGTGGCCGTGTGCGGCGGGCCGGGTCCGGGGCAGCCCCGACAGGTCGAGGGTGTCGAGGTGGCGGACCGGGACGTCGGTGGCCGGCAGCCGGACGGCCGTGCCGGTGGTGGTGAGCACGGCGACCGGGGCGCCGTCCTCGAGGAGCTGGGCGATGCGGCCCGCCGGGTAGTCCGGATCGACGGGCAGATAGGCGGCGCCCGCCTTCAGCACGGCGTACAGGGCGACGACCAGTTCGAGGGAGCGCCGCACGGCGACCGCGACGAGCCGGTCGGGGCCCGCCCCGTCGGCGATCAGCAGCCGGGCCAGCTGGTTGGCCCGGACGTCGAGTTCGCGGTAGGTGAGCGAGGTGTCGCCGAAGACGACGGCGGTGGCGTCGGGCGTGCGGTCGGCCTGCGCCTCGAAGCGCTCGATGAGCGTGGCGGTGGGCCGCGGGCCCTCGGTGGCGTTCCAGGTGGTGAGCAGCCGGTGCCGCTCCTCCTCGGACAGTACGTCGATGGCGCCGACCGGGCGGGTGGGCTCGGCGGCGATGGCCTCCAGGACACGGATGAGCCGGTCGAGCAGGGTCGTCGCCTCGGCGGCGCCGACGACGTCGGTGCGGTGGCCGAGGCGGAGGTCGAGCCCGTCGCCGGGGGTGACGGCGAGCCGCAGCGGGTAGTGCGTGGCGTCACCGATGCCGTAACCGGTGAGGCGGAGCCCGCCGCGCGAGAGCAGGCCGTCGAGGGCCATGTGGTCGAGCGGGAAGTTCTGGAAGACGGTGGTGGTGTCGAAGAGGGTGCCGTGCCCGGCGGCCCGCTGGACGCTCACGAGGCCGAGGTGGTGGTGGTCGAGCAGTTCGGCCTGTTCGGCCTGGAGCCGGGCGAGCGCGGTCAGGGCGGGCTCGTCCTCATGGAACCGGATCCGGACCGGGACGGTGTTGAGGAGCATCCCCACCATCCGTTCCGCTCCCGCGAGCTGCGCCGGACGGCCGGAGACCGTGCCGCCGAGGACGATGTCGTCGCGGCCGGTGAGCCGGCCGAGCAGCAGGCCCCAGGCGAACTGGACCACCGTGTTGGCGGTGACGCCGTGCGGGCGGCCGTGCTCGGCGAGCCGGTCGGCGACCGCGGCGGGGAGCTGCGCCCTGACCTCGTCCTGCGGGGCGGGCGGCAGATCGGCCGCGTGCGGGGCGTACAGGGTGGGTTCGGCGAGCCCGTCAAGCGCGGCCGCCCAGGCCTTCTCGGCGCCCGGCCGGTCCTGGGCACGCTGCCAGGCGAGGAAGGAGCGGTACGGGACGGCCGGGGGCAGTGCCGCGTCCGGGCCGTCGGCGTACAGCGTGAACAGCTCGGTCAGCAGCAGCGGCACGGACCAGCCGTCCCACAGGATGTGGTGGGCGGTCAGCACCAGCCGGTGCCGCCCGGCGTCGAGCCCGAGCAGCGCGAACCGCAGCAGCGGTGGACGCGACAGGTCGAAGCCCCGGGTGCGCTGGGCCGCGGCGAGCCGGGCGGCCTCGTCCTCGCGCTCGTCCTCGCCGAGTCCGTCGAGGTCGAACTCCTCCCAGGCGAGGGGCACATGCCGGTGCACCAGTTGGACCGGACGCTTGAGCCCCGCGTGCCGGAAGGCGGCGCGCAGCGCGGTATGCCGGGCGATCAGCCGCTCGGCAGCCGAGCGGAGCGCGGCCCGGTCGAGCGCACCTTGCAGGTCGATCCGGATCTGAGTGGCGTACACGTCCACGGCGCCCGCGGCCCGCGCGTCGGCGGCGTGGAGCAGGAAACCCTCCTGGAGCGGGGAGAGCGGCAGCAGCTCCTCGATGCCCTCGGGAAGGGCGCGGGCGGGGCGCGCGGCGGGCGCGGATCTTGATGCCTCGACGGCCGGGACCGGCCCGCGTGGCGTCTCCCGCGGCGTCTCCCGTGCTGTGTTCGGTGCCGTGCTCTGTGCCGTCGGTGTCATGTCAGTGCCCCGCTTCCACGGCCAGGTCGGCGTCAGCCAGGCCGAGCTCGTCGGCGAACCCGGCTTCCAGTACAGCCAGTTCGTCGTCGTCCAGCTCGATGAGCGGCTCGTCGGAGAGGGCCGGGGCAGCCGGCGCCGGCCGTGCGGACTCGGCGATCGCTGCGGCCGTGCGCAGCCGGAAAACGTCGCGGGCGCTGATCACCAAGCCGGCCTCGCGGACCCGGGCAACCACCTGCATCGCCATGATGGAGTCGCCGCCCAGGTCGAAGAAGGAGTCCTCGACGCCGGCCCCGGCGATGCCGAGGACCTGCTGGAAGGCGGCCGCGAGGATCTCCTCACGGGCGTCCGCCGGGCCCCGGCCGCCACCTGCGGTGGGGGCCTCGGGGGCGGGCAGCGCCGCGCGGTCGACCTTGCCGTTCGGCGTCAGCGGCAGCTCGTCGAGCGCCACGATCGCCGAGGGCACCATGAACTCAGGTAGCCTGCCCGAGAGTTCGGCGGTCAGCCGCTCCGGCCGGAGGTCCTCGCCGACGACGTACGCCACCAGGCGGCGGGCACCGGGGCGGTCCTCGCGGACGAGGACGATCGTCCGGGCCACGCCGTCGAGCGCCATCAGGGCGGCCTCGATCTCGCCGAGCTCGATGCGGAAGCCGCGCACCTTCACCTGGTGGTCGGTGCGGCCCACGTACGCGAGTACGCCGTCGGCGCGCCAGCGCACCAGGTCTCCGGTGCGGTACATGCGCGAGCCGGGCGCCCCGAACGGGTCGGCGACGAACCGCTCGGCGGTCAGACCCGGGCGGCGCACATAGCCGCGCGCCAGGCCCGCGCCCGCCAGGTACAGCTCGCCCGCGACCCCGGCCGGGACCGGGCGCAGGCCGCCGTCCAGGACGTACGCCCGCATGTTGTCGAGGGCGGCACCGATCGGCGGCACGTCGTCGACGGTGTCGAGCGGGAAGTGGGTGGCGTAGGTGGTGGTCTCGGTCGGCCCGTAGACATGGGCGAGCGCGAGCTCGGGGCAGGCCTCGCGGACCCGGCGCATGGCGGCGGGGGTGGCGGCCTCGCCACCGGTCAGGACGGTGCGCAGGGGCGCGAAGGCGGCCGGGTCCTCCCCCGCGATCAGGTTGAACAGGGCGGTGGTCAGGAAGACCCCGGTGAGGCCGTGGCGGGCGGCGAGCTCCCGCAGGCCCGGCGCGTCGAGCCCGGCGGGCGGAGCCACGACGATCTGGCCGCCGGAGAGCAGCGGCACCCAGATCTCGTAGGTGGAGGCGTCGAAGGCGTGCGGGGAGTGCATGAGCAGGCGCTCGTGGGCGCCGCCCCGCCAGCGCCGGTCGGCGGCGAACGCGGCCACGTCGCGGTGCGCGACGGCGACACCCTTGGGCACGCCCGTCGAGCCGGAGGTGTAGATGACGTACGCCAACTGGGCGCTGTCGATGGGGATTTCCAGGTTGCCGGGATCGGCGTCGGCATCGGCGGCGTGGGCGGTGGTGCCGGCGACCCGCAGGACGGTGACGTCGGCGGCGAAGCCGAGGGCCGCGTCGTCCCGGTCGGTGATCAGGACCGGGGCACCGGTGTCCTGGAGCACCCAGCCCATCCGCTCCGGCGGGTACCCGGCGTGCAGCGGCACGTACGCGGCGCCGGACTTGACGACGGCGAGGGTCGCCACGACGACGTCCGGCGAGCGTTCCAGGAGCATCGCGACGGGGGTCTCCGCGCCGACGCCCAGCGCGGTGAGGCGGCGGGCGAGGGCGTTGGCACGGGAGTTGAGCTCCCGGTAGGTGATCTCCCGCTCGCCCACGGCGATCACGACCGCGTCGGGGGTGCGGGCGGCCTGCCGCTCGAAGAGGGCGGCGAGACTGTCGTCCGGCACCGGGTACGCGGTGTCGTTCCAGCCGTCGAGGAGCTGGGCCAGGGAGTCGGCCGGCAGCAGGTCGACCGTGGCGAAGGAGCGGTCGGGTGTCTCGGTGACCTCCTCCAGGAAGTGCAGGAACCACTCCTGGCAGGCGGCGAGGTCGGCGTCGGTGTAGCGCTCGGGGTTGCCGTCGAAGTCGATGCGCAGGCCGGTGCCGTCGCCCCGGTCGTAGAGGGCGACGGACAGGTCGTCGACCGGGCCGAGGCCCAGGTTGTGGATGTCGGCGCGACAGCCCGCGAACCTCAGCTCGTAGTCGAACGCCATGATGTTGACGACCGGGCCCATCAGGCTGTGGTCGCTGCCGGTCAGGCCCAGGTCGCGGCGGAGGTCCTCGTAGCGGGCCCGCTGGTGCTTGAGCGCGCCGCGCGCCTCCCGGGTGACCCGGGGCATCAGCTCACGCATGGAGTCGCCTGGGGCGACCTCGATGCGCAGCGGCAGCACGTTGGAGGCGAGCAGCGGAGTGCGGCGGATCGCGGGGGTGGCGCGGCCCGTGACCGGGAGGCCGACGACGACCTCGCGCTGTCCGGTGACGCGGTGCAGGAACGCGGCGGTGGCGGCGACGGCGAACAGCGGCCAGCGGGTACGGCAGCCGCGCGCGGCCACGGCGAGGCGGTCGGCGTACTCCTGCGGCAGCCTGCTGGTGCGGCGGATCCGCACGGCGGGCGGGGCCGCCGCGGCGCCGGGGCCGCCGGAGAGGTGGTCGCTGAGCAGCGCGGGTGCGGGCATCCCGGCGAGCCGCCCGGTCCAGTACTCCCGGTCGGCACCGGCCTGTTCGCCCGCGCGGTACGCGGCGTCCTCGGCGAGGGTCTCGGCGAGCGGGGCGAACGGTTCGAGGCCGCCCTCGACGGCGGTGATGCCCGCCAGCTCCGTGTAGGCGTCGGCGACCTTGCGGGAGATCAGCGAGCCTCCGAAGCCGTCGATGAGGATGTGGTGGACGCGCTGGTAGTAGAGGAAGCGGTCGTCGGCGACGCGGAACAGCGCGAACGTACTGAGGTGGCCCTCGGCCAGGTCGATCGGGCGCTCCATGTCGTCGTCGATCCACGCCCGGGCGGCGTCGAACGCCTCCGGTTCGGTGCGCAGGTCGAAGTACGGGAGCCCGGGCAGCGGCCCGTCGTCGACGAGCTGCCAGAGGCCCCCGTCGGGGTCCTCGACGACGCGGCGGACCCGCAGCGTCTCGGCGTCCGTGAGGAGCCGGTGCCAGGCGGCCTCCATCAGCTTCGGGTCGAGCTCGCCCATGATGTCGAAGTACTCGGCGATGTTGTAGGCGAAGCCGGTGCGGTCGAGGCCGTGCGCGAACCAGACTCCGGTCTGCGGCACCGACAGCGGCAGCCGCCGCAGGGCGGGAGCGGGCGGGTCGGACGGGTGGCGGTTCACGGGCGGGTCCCCCTGTCGGCGGGTGCGGTCACGGTCGTCGCGCGGACGGTCCCGGGCAGTTGGGCGGCGAGCCGGTCGGTGAGCAGCTGCATCAATTGCTCGCCCGCCGTCTCCAGGTAGAAGTGGCCGCCGGGCAGGGTGTGCACCTCGTGTCCGGCCACGGTGTGCCGCGCCCACTGGGCGGCGTCGTCCGGTGTGCAGGAGCGGTCGCTGTCGCCGGTGACGACGGTGACCGGGCAGGTCAGCGGGGCGCCCGCGGTGAAGCGGTACTCCTCGATGAGACGGAAGTCACCGCGCAGCACGGGCAGCGTCAGCTCGCGCAGCTCGGGGTTGTCGAGCAGGGCGGCCCCGGCGCCGCCGAGGGCGCGTACGTACTCCATGGCATCGGCGTCGCCGCTGAAGCTCACGGCGCGGCTGATGTCGATGTGCGGGGCCTTGCGGGCGGAGACGAACAGCCGGGTGGGGGCACCCGGGTGGGTGGCGCGCAGCCGGCGCGCGGTCTCGAACGCGACGGTGCCGCCCATGCTGTGGCCGAAGAACGCGGCGGGCTTGTCCAGGCGCGGTCTGATGGCCTCGGTGACACCTGCGGCGAGCTCTTCGAGGGTCTCGGCGAGCGGTTCGCCGTAGCGGTCCTGGCGGCCCGGGTACTGAACGGCCACCAGCTCGATGTCCGGCGGAGCGAGCCGGGCCAGCTCGCGAAAGGTACTGGCCGCGCCGCCCGCGTGCGGGAAACAGAACAGCCGCAGCCTGGCGGCCGGCCGGACGGCGAACACCCGCAACCAGTCGGTGCCGGTGGCGGCCTGGACAACAGTCATGAGCGCGGCAACTCCCTGCTCGTCAGCGGTGGTTCGGTGGAGGCGGTGAGATGCACCGCGACAACGGTGAAGCCCCGGACGGCTATCCGTCCGGGGCTTCACTCTGCCGGGAGTGCCTATATTTTTCCGTTACGCGACCATGACGGGGGACGTGAAGGCCCCGTACGGAGACGGCCCTCCAGGAGTCTCGTGAACTGCCGGTTCCCGGCAGGGCTTGGATAGGGCCTGTCCGGCGGATCATGCCGCAGACGCGGGGCTTGGCACGCCCTCCCCCAGAGGGGGTACCCCCAGCGGCGTTGTCGTCACTCGCCGACTCCCCCACTCTCGACTTCGCTCGAGCGGGGGGACCCCCATCGCGTCGACTCCCTCCTCCGCCTTGCAGCTGCACGCACCAAGCCCCGCTCACCTCTGCTTATGAGGCACCGCCGCTGCCCTCCGACTTGATCCGCCGGACAGGCCCTAGGCGGACTGGACGGTGACGTCGCCGCCCGCGCTGTGCGCCTTGACCTTGTTGGCCGAGCCGTCGTTGACCGGCACGTCGACCTTCTTGTTGCCGCCGTCGGTGGAGGCGTCGACGGCGTACGAGCCCTTGGGGAGTTTGACCGTCACGTTGCCGCCCTCGCTGTCGGCGTTGACGCTGGCGGGTGCCGTGCCGAAGGCCACGTCGACGTTGCCGCCGCCGGTCTTGGCGACGACGGTGCCGCCGAGGCCGGTGCCGGTGATGTCGCCGCCGCCGGTGCTGGCGTCGACCTGGACGCCGGCCGGCACCTCGATGCGGTAGTCCACGGAGCACTTGGAGGCGGAGCCGCCGCAGTCGCCGCCCTTGAGGGCCAGTGCGCCGCCGGAGACGGAGTGCTCGGTCTTCGGCTTGCTGTCGCTGTACTCCAACCGCTCGGTCACCTTGATCGCGCTGCCGGTGCCGGCCACGATCTCGATGTTCCCGCCGTTGTTGTCGACGCTCACCCCGGTGACCTTGTCGGTCACGTCGTACGACTGGCTGGAGCTGGAGGCGGACTTGCCGAGGCCGTCCGACTCCTGGCACCCGGTGGTGACGACCGCCGCGGCCGCCACGGTCACCGCGCACACGACGAACTTCTTGAGGCTCCTGCTGTCAATGCTCACGAGGATCTACCTTCTCATCTTCCGTGCGGGCGGTCGGCTTATCGGCGGGACGTGGCGAGGTCGGCGGACTCCGCCTCGGGCGCGGCGAGTTCGCCGGTGGCGGAGACGGGCGCCGGGGTGGCGGCCTCGGGGCGCTTGCCCCAGGCGCGGTCGCCGAGGAGGGTCAGCGCGGCAGGGAGGAGCAGGCCGCGGACGATGGTCGCGTCGATGGCGATCGCGGCGGCCATGCCGACGCCGAGCATCTTGTACTCGATGCCGGACATCGTGGCGAAGAGCGCGAAGACGGAGATCATCACGACCGCGGCGCTGGTGACGACGCCGGCGCTGGAGCCGACCCCGCTGACCACCGCGTCCTTGGCGCTGTCGCCGCGCTGCCACAGCTCGCGGACCCGGCTGAGGATGAAGACGTGGTAGTCCATGCTCAGGCCGAACAGGATCACGAACATGAAGAGCGGGAGCCAGCTGACGATTCCGCCGTAGGAGTCGAAGCCGAGCAGACCGCCCAGGCCGCCGTTCTGGAAGCCGAGGACGACCAGGCCGTAGGCCGCCCCGATGGAGAGCAGGTTGAGCGCGATGGAGACGAGGGCGACGACCGGCGCGCGGAAGGCGAGGGTCAGCACGACCAGCGCGAGGACCAGGACGAAGGCGAAGACCCAGGGGGCGCGGCCGCTGAGCGCGGAGGCGAAGTCGTGCTGTCCGGCGATGGAGCCGGTGACGGCGTACGCCAGGCCCTTGGTGTCCTTGAATGCCTTCGGCAGGGCGTCGTCGCGGAGCGTCCTGAGGGCGTCGGTGGAGACCTTGTCGGTGCCGGAACCGGCCAGCGGAACCTTGATGACCAGGGCCTCGCCGACCTTGTGGGTGGAGATCTGCTCGCCGAGGGCCGGGCTGTCGGCGGCCTCGCGGCGCAGTTCGGCGACGGCCGCGTCGGCCTTGCCGGTGGTGGCGCCCTCGCCCCAGACGACGACCGAGGCCGGGGCGGGACCGCCGGGGAAGGCCTCCTGAATGCGGACGCCGGCGTCGACGGCCTCGATGGAGCGCGGCAGCGAGCGGGTCTGGCCCGGGTCGGAGAGCTTCATGTGGAGCGCCGGCGCGGCCAGGGCGAGCAGCAGGACCACGGCGGCGCCGCCCATCAGCAGCGGCCTGCGCACCACGCCGCGGGCGATGGCGGTCCAGGTACGGGACTCGGTGGCGGCGGTGCGGCGGCGGCCCAGGAAGGGGATGCGCAGCGCGTCGACGCGGCGGCCGAGCAGGGAGAGGGTGGCGGGCAGTACGGTGACCGAGCCGAGGACGGCGAGGCCGACCACGAGAACGGTGCCGACGGCCATGCCGTTGAAGACGTCGATGCCGGTGATGAAGAGCCCGGCGACGGAGAGCATCACGGTGATACCGGAGACGACGACCGCGTGGCCGGAGGTGCGGGCGCTGGCCTCCAGGGCCTCGATGGCGGACCTGCCCGCCGCGCGCTCCTCGCGTTCGCGGCGCAGGTAGAAGAGCGAGTAGTCGACGCCGACCGCCATGCCGATCAGCAGGACCACGGAGGAGACCGTGCTGTTGGCGGGGATGAAGTTGCCCACGACGCCGAGCAGGCCGAGGGCGGCGAGCACCGAGGTGACGGCGAGCAGCACCGGGATGCCGGCGGCGACCAGGGCGCCGAAGACCACCAGCAGGATGATCAGGGTGAGCGGCAGCGAGGTCAGCTCCGCCTTGGCGAGGTCCTTGTCGGCGGCGTCGTTGACGGCCTTCTGCAGGGACAGGTCGCCGGCCTCGGCGATGCGCACGTCCGGGTTGGCGGCCTTGGTCTTCTGCACGGCGGCGAGCACCGATTCGAAGTGCGCGTCGACCTGCTCCTCGGGGCCCGCGACGGTGAGGCCGACCAGGCCGGAGTGGCCGTCCTTGGAGATCTGCTCCGCGCCCTCGGCGCCGAGGGGGGACGCCACGTCGGTGGCGGCGCCGCCGATCGCCTTCAGGTTGGCGACCAGGTCCCGGGCGGCCTGCTGCAGCCTGGCGTCGTCGGCGAACCTCGCGGAGGTCCGGTTCTTGGCCTCGACCAGCACGGACTCCTGGTAGGGCTCCTCGACGTCCTGGTCGCGGATGACTTTCTGGGCCCGGCCGGACTCACCGGGGTCGGAGGTCTGTGCGCCGGACCCGGCCGCACCGCCGATCAGCACGGCGAGCACCACCAGCAGGAGCCAGCCGCCGATCGTCTTCTTGGCATTGCGGGCGGACCAGCCGGCGACCCGTACGGTCAGCGGCCTTCGCCCTTCCCCCAGCGGTGACGTGGGGGGTGTCATGCTCGGCATGAGATGGTCTCCTATGCAGGGGAGTGCAGTGCGGTAGCGGACGCACGCCGGCCGGGGTCACGGCCTTCGGTTCCTAGGCCTTGCCGTGACACCAAGATCGGCTGTGCGGGACTTTCGTGTATTCCCTTGCCCGGGCCGCGCCACCGAGCGCCAACTCGGTGGTGCGGCCCACGGCACGCAGGGGGGTGGGACCAGGCCGCTCGGCCCTATTCGATCTCGCGCATCATCTTCTCCATCGAGACGATGGCCTGACGCGCCTGCGTGAGCTCTTCGGACGTACGGCGGTGAAGCTCCACGTTGTCCTCGAGCAGTTGGGCGTACTTGGCGGTGAGCCGGCGGTACTCGTCCTCCCGGGCGGCCAGCATGCGGGCTCGCCAGGTGGCGGCGATCTGCCAGACGATCACGATCAGCAGCAGGAAGACGCCGCCCGACGCCACGAGGCCCGTCGAGTCGCCGCTCCACGGATCACTGGCCAGCTTCACCGTCTCGTACCCGTTCACTTCGCTCCCTTTGTGGTGCTCGCGGTCTCGTTCTTGCTCTCGTCCTGATCGGTCAGGGTCCGGGCCGCGTCGGCCACGGTCTCGGGGGTCAGATGCAGGACGAAGGGGGTGACTTCGAAGTACTTCATCGCCTTACCGCCCTCCGACAGTTCGAGTACTCCGGTCACGAGCCCTGCCGCCTCGAGGCGCTGCAGATGCATATGGAGCAGCGGGCGGCTCATACCGATCTCGCGGGCGAGCCGACTGACGTAGTTACGCCCCTCCGACAGCGCCGCGACGATCCGCATCCGGTGCGGATTCCCGAGCGCTGCCAGCATCTGCAACACCTCATCACCGGTCGGGGTCAGGAATGTTTCCATCGCGACCTCTTTCATGTGTAAGAAAACCATGACAGGTGCCCGAGGTACCTGTCAACAGTTTCTTACACGTGAAAGACAGACGCTGTGGAGTTGTCCCGCTGCGCCGCATGGCGGAGCACCGGACCCATGGGGGCGTCCGGTGCTCCGAGCCTTCCGTGCGGCTCTATATCCCTTCGATATTCGGGTACGCCGACGACGGGCACCCGGAGTCGGCCCACGCCGCCGGGTGCCCGCCGACCGGGCCGGATCAGCCCTGCCGCTCCTCCGCGCCCATGCTGCGCACCGCGGGCGTGGCCAGGGCCACGAGGGCGAGGACGGCCATCGCGGCGGCCACGCCCAGAACGCTCCGGTACGTGCCCGCCGCGGCCAGCAGCAGCCCGCCGGCAAGGGCTCCCAGGGAGTTCATGCCGGAGCCGACGAGGCCGAACACGCTCATCGCGCGGCCCTGCATCTCGTCCGGGGTCACCCGGACCTGGTGCACCCCGGCGGCCACGTTGAGCAGCGCCCCGGCCCAGCTGGTGCCCGCGCACAGCGCGCCGAGAACCACCGGCTGCCCGGTCAGCGCGATCCCGGCGATCAGGCCCGCCCAGCCGAGCAGCGCACCGATCAGGATCGCGGGCAGCGGCAGCCGCTTCATGAACCAGGAGGCGGTCAGCGCGCCCAGGACGCCGCCGACGCCCTCGACGATCCCGATGACGGCCATGTACGAAGGCGGGTACCCGCCCTCCTTGACGATCAGCACCAGGGCCAGATTGAGGATCTGGAACAGCAGGTTGCTGCCGCCGACAATGACGATCGCGGCCCGCATGAAGCGCTGTCGCCACACCCAGGCGATGCCCTCGCCGATCTCGGCCCGCACCGACCGTCCGGCCTCCTCGTCCCGCTCGTCCTGGAACGACTTGGGGATGAGCAGCAGCGTGACCAGCGCGAAGAAGTGGGTGAACGCGGCCACCCCGAACGGCAGCCAGCGGAACGCCTGGAAGAGGACCGCCGCGCTCGGCTGCCCGAGCAGCCCAGCGGCCTGGCCGCGCGCCTCGTTCTGCGACAGCGCGGCCGACAGGTGGTCGGGGTGCACGACGTGGCGTACGGCGGCCCGCTCGGCGAGCTTGTAGAAGATCACCGCGCCGCCCTCCAGGAACGCCGCGGCCATCACGTGCGGCACCGACAGCACCCCGAACCACAGCGCGGCGGCCAAACTGCCCATCGAGACGAGCCCGACCGCGTCGCACACCACCATCAGCCGCCGCCGGTCCCAGCGGTCCACCAGCGCGCCGGCCGGCAGCAGCAGGAGCAGCTGTGGCAACAGTGCCGCCGAGCCGACCAGGCCGGCGTCGGCGGGCGAGCCCGTGTACCAGAGCATCAGCAGCGGGTACGCGGAGACCGCGGCTCGGACGCCGAACTGGGACAGTCCCGCGCCCGACCACAGCAGCAGGAAGTTCTTGTTGCGGCGCAGCGGGGGCGGCTTCTCGGTCTCCTCGGGGACCTCGGCCTGGTCGAGCAGGGTCACCGGCCCGCCGCCACGGCCATCGGCTCGGAACACGGGACGCCGCCGACGGTGCCGAGGCGGCACCACTCCAGGACCGCCATCGCGCTGTGCATCTTGTTCTCCGCCTGGTCGAAGGCGGTGCTGTGGCGCCCGTCCAGGACGTCGGCGGCCACCTCCTCGCCGCGGTGCGCGGGCAGGTCGTGCATGAAGACCGCGCGCGGGCTGGTCTTCCACAGGTCGGCGGTGACCCGGAACGGCAGGAAGCCGGCGCGCCAGTCCGGGTCGGCCTTGGCGGTGCCGGTGGTCTGCCAGCGCGTGGTGTAGATGACGTCGAAGTCGCCCGGGAGGGCGTCCATGTGGTGGTGCTCGACGACCGACGAGCCGGTCCGGGCGGCCTGTTCGTCCGCCCGGCGCCGTACCTGTCCGGCCAGCCCGTACCCCTGGGGTGTCCGCAGCTCCAGCGTGGTGCCGTTGAAGCGGCTCAGGCCGAGGGCGAGCGCGGCGGCGGTGTTGTTGCCCTCGCCGAGGTACAGCACCCGCAGCCCGTCGACCCGGCCGAACCGCCGCAGCAGCGTGGTGAGATCGGTGAGGCCCTGCGTGGGGTGCTCGTCCGCGCTCATCGCGTTGACCACCGACATCCGCCGCTGTGCGGCCCAGCCGCGCAGCTCGGCGGGGTCGCCCGCGGTCCGTGCGACCAGCACGTCCAGCATCCGGGAGAAGACCCGGCCGGTGTCCTCGGTGGTCTCGCCGGTGTTCAGCTGCAGGTCGTCCGGCCCGTACGAGAGGATCTGGCCGCCGAGCCGCAGCGCCCCGACCGAGAAGGCGGTACGGGTCCGGGTGGAGGTCTTGCGGAAGTAGACGCCGGTGACGGTGCCGGCCAGCGGGCCTCCGTGGGCGGCGGTGCCGGCGGAGAAGTCGGCGCCGCGGGCCACGATCGCGCGGAGTTCGGCGTCGGAGAGGTCGTCGAGGGAGATGAGGTGCCGAGGGGTCACTGTGTGCTCCTGGGTGCGTCGATGGCGGCCGGTCCGACGGGTTGGACCAACGAGGCCCTGCCGGACCGGCCACCGGAAAGGGGCGGGGTCAGACGGTGTCCATGGCGGCGGCGATTGCCTTGACCACATGCTCGCCCGCGTCCCCGTTGGTCAGCACGACCAGTCCGGAGCCCGCGGTGAGCCGGGTGACGGACACCCCGTGGTACCCCGTCGGGGTGCCGCCGTGGCCGAACTGGGTGTCGGCGCCGGTGGCGTCGACCACGGTGCCCAGACCGTAGAAGGTGTCCCGGTGGGGCGTGAGCAGCTCGGCCGCCGTCTCCTCACGCAGCAGCGCGAGCGGCCTGCCGAGCGCCGAACGGCGGATCTCCAGGGCCAGTTTGGCGAGGTCGGGCGCGGTGGACCAGAGGCCGGCGGCAGCCGCGTCGGGGCGGATCCGGCGGCCGCCCTCGATCTGCCGGCCCTCGGCGTCGTGACCGAGCGCGACCTTGCCCACGCGCCCCGGCATGACAGGGAAGCCCTGGTCGAAGCTGCTGTCCCGCATGCCGAGCGGGTCGAGCACCAGGGTCCGCATCAGCTGGTGGAACGGCTCGCCGGTGGCGTCCGTCATGGCCTGCTGGAGCACCGAGTAATGGACGTTGGCCTTGCGGAAGACCGTGCCGGGTTCGAGGTCCCGGCCGACCGGGGCGGTCGTCGTGGGCCCGCTGCCGTGCAGCAGGTCGAGCAGGGTCGGTACCGCGTCGCCGGGCTGGAAGCCCTTGCCCGGGGTCGGCGTGAGACCGGCCAGGTGGCCGAGCAACTGCCCTACCGTGACCGGGACCTCACCGTCCGGCACGCGCCAGCCGCGCAGATAGGTGTTGACGTCCTCGTCGAGGGCGAGCACCCCGTCCCCGACCAGCCGCAGCGCGCCGAAGGCGGTGACGTGCTTGCTGAGCGAGCCGACCTGGAACGTCGTGACCGGCGTGACCGGGATCCCACCTGCGGCGAGGCCGTGTGCCTCGGCGGCGACCAGTTCGCCGCCGATGATGACGGCGACGCTGACCCCGGGCACCCGGTACCGCTCCAACACCTCGGCCGGCACCGGCAGCAGGCTCGCCGGGGCGGGCCCGGGGGCGGGCTTGGGCGCGGCGGCCGCGACCGCCTCGTCGACGGCCGCCGCCAGCTCCGCCAGCGTCTCGTGCTGGTAGAGCATGAACAGCGAGAGCGGCAGCTGGGCCTCGCGGGCGGCGGCGACCACCTGGATGACCAGAATGGAGTGGCCGCCACGGGCGAAGAAGCTGTCGGTGGCGCCCACCCGCTCCACCCCGAGCACCCTCGACCAGATGGCCGCGAGGGCGGTCTCGGTCGGGGTGGCGGGCTCCACGAACTCGCCCTCGCTGTCGGCCTCTTCGGGGTCGGGCAGCGCCTTGCGGTCGACCTTCCCGTTGGCGTTCAGCGGCATCGAGTCGAGGACCGTGAACGTCGCCGGGACCATGTAGTCGGGCAGCTTCCCGGTGCAGTGCCGGGCGAGCGCGCCCGCCTCGACGGCCTCGTCGAGCACCACGTACGCGGCGAGCCGCACATCGCCCGGGGCGTGCTCGCGGCCCGCGACAAAAGCCGCGCGGACCGCCGGGTGGCCGAGCAGGACGGCCTGGATCTCGCCGGTCTCCACCCGGTAGCCGCGGATCTTGACCTGGTCGTCGGCGCGGCCGAGGAACTCGACCGTGCCGTCGGCCAGCCAGCGCGCCAGGTCGCCGGTGCGGTAGATCCGGGCGCCCGGGGGGCCGTATGGGTCGGGCAGGAACGTCTCGGCGGTCAGGGCGGCGCGGCCGATGTAGCCGCGGGCGACTCCGGTGCCGCCGACGTACAGCTCGCCGACGGCCCCGGCCGGTACCCGGCGCATCCCGCCGTCCAGGACGCGCATCACCATGCCGGGAAGCGGGCGCCCGATCGGCACCACCTCGGCGGCGAGAGGCCACGTCAGCGGAAGGACACTGGTGCCGACGGAGGCCTCGGTCGGCCCGTACTCGTTGATGAGCCGCCCCGCTCCCAGCACCTCGGCCCAGCGGGAGGCGAGTTCGCCCTGGAGCGCCTCGCCCGCGACCACGATCACTCCGGCGAGGTCCCGGGCCTGCTCGTCGCTCACCTGGTGGGAGAGCACCTCCAGGTGGCCCGGGGTGAGCTTGAGGAAGGCGTACGGGCCATGGGCGAGCAGCCGCTCCCCCAGCTCGGACAGGTCGAGGTCCTGCGGCAGCAGCACCACGGGCCGGCCGGTGAGCAGCGGCGCCCACAGGTTGGGGACGACCAGGTCGAAGGCGACCGAGGAGAAGACCGCGCCGCCGCCGGGGCCCGCGCCGACGAGTTCGCGGACCGCCCAGCCCAGATGGTTGGCGAGCCCCCGGTGGGAGACCGCGACCCCCTTGGGGCGGCCGGTGGAGCCCGAGGTGTAGATGGCGTAGGCGAGCCGGTCCGGTTCGCTGGGGACGCCGGCGGGGGCCGTCGGCCGGGCCGCGATCGCGGCGGCGTCGGCCGCCAGGTCGACGACCGTGACCCCGGCGGCGAACCGGTCGGTGTAGCCGGTGCCGGTCAGCGCGAGGGTGGCGCCCGCGTCGTCGAGCATCGTCTCGATACGGGCGGCCGGGAACGCCGGGTCGAGCGGGATGTAGGCCGCTCCGGCCTTCCACACGCCGAGCAGCGCGGCGTGCAGGTCCGGGCCCCGATCGAGGAGCACACCGACGAGCGACTCGGTGCCGACTCCCTGGGCGAGCAGGTGGTGCGCGATCTGATTGCTGCGCGCCTCCACCTCGGCGTAGGTCAGGGCGAATCCGTCCCCGGCCACCGCGACGGCGTCCGGGGTGCGGGCGGCCTGCTCGGCGAACACCTCGTACACCGGGCGGCCGGCGGTCGCCCCCTCGGAAGCCGCCTCCCAGCCCGCGATCCGGCCGGTCTCGTCGGGCGGCAGGCAGCCGGAGCGGGCGTCGCCGTCCGCACCGCCCGCCATCTCCACCAGGACCTGGCGGTAGAGGGCGGCGATCCGCTCGCCATGGGCCCGGCCGACCGCGCGGGGCGCGCAGCGCAGCTGGAGCCGGCCGGGGGCGGTGCCGACGGAGAAGCCGAACTCGTTGGAGCTGGCGCCGATACTGGCATCCGCGTCGACCCGGGCGCCCAGGTCCTGCTGCCCGGCGGCGACCGAGGTGAAGTCCTGATAGCTGAAGTACACCTCGACCAGCCGGGAGCCGTCGCCGAACTCCCGCTGGATGGCGGGCATCGGGAAGTGCCGGTGTGGCCAGCCGGCGAGCTCCGCGGCGAGGGTCCGCTCGACGAGCTCGCGCCAGGTGCGGGCGCCGTCGGTGTACCCGATGGGCTGGATGTTCAGGAACATGCCGTGCACCCGGTCGGCGCCGGCCGCCTCGGGCCGCACGTGCGAGGTGAGGCCGGTCAGGAAGACGGGCTCGGGAGTGAGCAGGCTGAGCGCCTTGAGATGGCCCGCGAGCAGCACGCTCTTCAGCGGCGCCTGGGCCTGCGCGGCGAGCCGCTCCAGGCCCTCGGTCAGGTCGGCGTAGCCGACGTCGAGGAGGTACATCTCCCCGGACGCGTCCGGGTCGGTCTCGCCCCAGCCGGCCGGCAGCGCGAACCGCTCGTGCCCGGCGACGACGGCCTGCCAGTGAGCCCGGTCCTCCCTCGACTCCAGGGCCCGCGCCTCGGCGGCGACGGTGTCGGCGAACCGCACGGAGGGTGCCTCGTGGGCGGGCAGCTTCCCGGCCAGGGCCCCGTCGTACAGCGCGAGCAATTCGGTGAGCAGCCCGCCCAGGCTCCAGCCGTCCAGGATCACATGGGAGTTGACGGCGGTGAGCTGGCGGCTCCCGTCGGCGCACAGGTGGACGGTGACGTCCAGCAGGGGCGCGGCGGCCGGATCGAGCGCGGTCCGGCCACGCTCGTCGACGTAGGCCTCGATGGCGGCGGTGGCACCGGCCTCGCCGAGCCCAGTCAGGTCGACAACCTTCAGCCGGAGTTCCGTGGTGCCGTGCACCAGTTGCAGCGGGACGCTGTAGGTGTCGAGGTCGACGCTGGTGCGCAGCACGTCGTGCCGGGCCACCAGGGCGTCCAGGGCCCGCTGGAACGCGGCGGCATCGAAGGGCCGTGCGTCGCGCAGCCGCAGGCTGGTCACCAGGTGGTAGTCCGGCCGCTCGGGCGCTGACAGCATCTCGATCTGCATGCCGAGCTGGTTCTGCGTCAGCGGATAGGCGTCCACCACACCGGCGGGCAGCAGCTCACGGTCTGCGGTGGATATCTGGGCGTACGGCGCGACCGGGGCCGGGGCGGCGGCGGGCGCGGCACCGGTGCGCCCCGCGAGCAGCTCGGCGAGCGGGCCGAGGACCGGCCGCTCCATGAGCTCGCGCACGCTCAGCTCGTACCCGGCGTCCCGCAGTGTGCCCACGAGCAGTACGGCCCGGATGGAGTCGCCGCCGAGGTCGAAGAAGCTGTCGTGGACGCCGGCCTTGTCGACGCCGAGCACCGACTGGAACACCGCGGCGACCTGGGCCTCGACGGCCGTGCGGGGAGCGACGTACCCGGCGGCCGAGCGGAGCTGACCGCCCTCCTCCGGGGCGGGCAGGGCGCGCTTGTCGAGCTTGCCGTTGGTGGTGAGCGGGAGGGTGTCGAGCGCCACGAAGGCGGCCGGAACCATGTAGTCGGGCAGGGTCCGCGCCAGGTGTGCGCGCAGGGCGCCCGCGTCGGGGAGGAACTGCCCGGCCGCCACGAGGTAGCCGACGAGTCGCTTGTCGCCGGGGGTGTCCTCGCGGACGACCACGACGGCCTGAGCGATGTCCTCGTGCGCGGTCAACGCGGCCGAGATCTCGCCGAGCTCGATGCGGTAGCCGCGGATCTTGACCTGGTCGTCGATACGGCCCAGGAACTCAAGGCTGCCGTCCTCACGGCGGCGGGCAAGGTCACCACTGCGATACATCCGGCCGCCGGCCGGCCCGAACGGGTTCGGCACGAACCGCTCCGCGGTCAGGTCCGGACGTCCGAGGTAACCGCGCGCCACACCCGGGCCCGCCACATGGATCTCACCCTCGGTGCCGACAGGCACCTCGGCGCCCTGGGCGTCGAGCAGGTGCACGGTCAGGTCGGCCAGCGGACGACCGACCGGGTTGCCCGCGCCCGGTGCGAAGTCCCGCTTGGTGAGCCGGTGGTAGGTGGTGTGGACGGTGGTCTCGGTGATGCCGTACATGTTGACGAGCGAGGTGCGACCGAGGCCCAGTCTGTCCGTCCACGGCCGAAGTTCGGAGACTTCCAGTTTCTCGCCCGCGAAAATCACCGCGCGCAGACTCAGCCGCTTGACCCGGCGGTCACCGGAGGCGGCGGCCGCGACCAGGGACCGGAAAGCGGTCGGCGTCTGAGAGAGGACCGACACCTCCTCCCCGACCAGCAGATCCAAAAACTCCTCCGGCGCACGCGTCACCGCCCGCGGAACCACCACCAGCCGCCCACCATGAGCCAGCGCACCCCACATCTCGAAAACCGACACATCAAAGGCATACGAGTGCGCCATCGACCACACATCGGACTCATCGAACCCGTAATGCTCCTGCGCCGTCTCCAACAACCGCACGACATTGGCATGGCTCAGCACCACACCCTTGGGCCGACCCGTCGAACCCGACGTATAGATCGTGTAGATCACATTGTCCGGATGAGAGACCCGCACCGGATTCTCCACCGAAGCCGCAGCCAACGCAGCACACGTCTCCTGCGCGTCCAGCACCACCACCGCACCCGCATACACACCCGACAACGACGGCAACAACGCCGACGTCGTCACCACCACCCGCGCACCCGCGTCCCCCAGCACAAACCCCAGACGCTCCACCGGATTCGCCGGATCCAACGGCAGATAACCCGCCCCCGACTTCAGCACACCCAACAGCGTGGGAACCAGATCCACACCCCGCTCCAGATGCACACCCACCAGATCCTCCGGACCCACACCCGCCGCACGCAACACATGCGCCAACCGGTTCGCCCGCTCATTCACCTCCACATACGACAACGACAACCCACCCGCCACCACCGCCACCGACCCCGGCGCCCCCACCACCCACGCCTCGAACAACTCATGAGCGAGAACGCCCACTTCAGCCTCCCCCTGCACTGGTTCCGTGGTCCCGAACTCGTCGAGCCCGATCTCTCCGTCGAGCCCGATCTCTCCGTCGAGCCCGTTCGCGATCGACTCCAGAACCTCGCGGTACATCTGGGCCAGGAGCTCGCCGTTGGCGCGGGTGATCAGGCCGGTGTCGCTGTGGATGCCGATCTTGCGGTCGCCGTGCGCGTGCACGGAGAGCCCGAACTCGGTCGGCGCCTCGCTGATGCCCGTCCCGGTGTCCACCAGGTCGGTGTCGGTCTGGTGGAAGTCGATGTAGTTGAAGTGGACGTCGAGCAGGCGCCGTCGGCCGCCCCAGGCACGCTGGATGGCGGGCAGCGGGTAGCGGCGGTGGGCCCAGATCTCCGTCTCGCGGCGGAACACCTGGACGATCGCCTCGCGCCAGGAGCGCGCCCCGCGCTCGTGGGCGAACGGCAGCGTGTTGAGGTGCATGCCGATCACCTGGTCGGCGCCGACGGCCTCGGGCCGGGCGTGGAAGACCACACCGGTGTGGAAGGCCGCGGCGTCCGTGAGGCGGCCCATGACGGTCAGGTGGGCGGTGAGCAGCACGGTCTTGAGCGGCACGTCCGCCTCGGCGGCCCGCGCGCGCAGGGCCTCGGCGAGCGAGTCCAGCGGCACGTCGATGCCGTACGGCTCCGCGGTGGCCGGGTCGCCGGCCCAGGCGGCGGGCGGGGCGAGCCGGGCGTGCTCCTTGACGATCCGCTCCCAGTAGGCGCGGTCGGCGGCGCTGTCCAGCGAGTCGAGTTCCCCCGCGACGAAGTCCGCGAAGCGCACCGGCGGGGCCTGGTACGGGGCGGACTCGCCCGAGTCGCGGAACTCCCGGTAGGCGTTCACAAGCTCCATCTCCAGGGTGTGCTGGCTCCAGCCCTCGACGATCACGTGGGACTGGGTCAGGGTCAGCCACCAGGCGTCGTCGCTCTCCAGGTGGATGGCGACGCGCAGCAGCGGGGCGACACGGAAGTCGAACAGGTCGGCGCGCTCGGCGGCGACGTACGCGAGCAGTTCGCGCTCGCCCTCCACCGGGCCGGCCCCCCTCAAGTCATCTATCCGGACGGGCACTTCGGCCGTCGCGTGCACCACCTGCATCGGTACGCCGTAGCCGGTGATGTGCACCGAGGTGCGCAGCGTGTCGTGGCGGGCGGTGACGGTGCGGACCGCGGCGCGCAGCGCGTCGGCGTCGAAGGGCCGGTCGTCGCGGATCCGCTTGGAGACCACCGTGTGGTAGTTGTTGCGGCCGTTCTCGGAGAGCAGTTCGGCGACCATGCCGAGCTGGACCTGGCCGAGCGGGTAGGCGTCGACGGCGTCGGCGGGCAGCAGCGCCCGGTCGGCCGCGCCGATCAGGGAGAACGGGCGGACCGCACCGGCCTGGACGGTCAACCTGTCGCGCCCGGCTGCCTGTTCGGCCAGGGCCGCGACCGTGCGGTGCTCGAAGACGTCCCGCACGGACACGTCGTAGCCCCGGCCGCGCAGCGCTCCGACGACGGTGACGGCGCGGATCGAGTCGCCGCCCCGGTCGAAGAAGCCGTCCTGGGCGCCGATCCGGCGGGCCCCGATGGCCTGCTCCCAGACCTCGGCGACCGCGCGCTCGGCCTCGGTGGCGGGCTCGGCATACGCCGCGTCGGCGTCCGCGTCCGCCTCGGGGACCGGCAGGCCGCGCCGGTCGACCTTGCCGTTCGGGGTGAGCGGCAGGGCGTCCAGGGTGACGTAGGCGCCGGGGACCATCGCCGGCGGCAGCTGCTCGGCGAGTTCGGCGCGTAGCGCGGCCACGTCGAGCGTGTCGTCCTCGGCGGGCACCAGGTAGGCGACCAGGAGCTGGACGCCCGGGGTGTCCTCACGGACGACCGCGGCGGCGTCGGCGACCTCGGGCCGGTCGACGAGCACGGCCTCGATCTCGCCGAGTTCGATGCGCTGGCCGCGGATCTTCACCTGGTGGTCGACGCGGCCCAGGAACTCGACGTCGCCCTCCCGGTTCCAGGCGACGACGTCACCGGTCCGGTACAGGCGGGAGCCGGCCGGGCCGTACGGGTCGGGCACGAACCGCTCGGCCGTCAGACCGGGGCGGCCACCGTAGCCGCGGGCGACGCCGACGCCACCCGCGTAGAGCTCGCCGGGGACACCGACCGGGACCGGGGCCAGGTGCTCGTCCAGTACGTACAGCCGGAAGTTGCGGACCGGCTTTCCGATGGTGACGCGGGTGTCGCCGATCTCGTCACCGGCCCGGATCAGGGCGTGTGTGATGTCGTCGGAGCACTCGGTCGGGCCGTAGGCGTTGACCATCGGCACGTGCGGGAATCGGTCGAACCAGCGGCGGCACAGGTCCGGCGGCAGCGCCTCGCCGGTCACCACCATCCAGCGCAGGGACGGGAGGCGGACATCGAGGGCGCCCGCGTCCATCGCGTCGAGCGCGGCGCGCAGCAGCGACGGTACGACTTCGAGGACGGTGATGTGCTCGTCGGCGGTTCGCGGGAACAAGGACAGTGGGTCGAGGGCGGTGTCCGCGTCGGCCACCCGGACCCGGCCGCCGACCGCGAACGCGGCGAGCATCTGCCACACCGAGATGTCGAAGGCCATCGACGCGTTCTGCACGATGCTGTCGGCGTCGGTCAGTTCCAGGTCCTCGACCTTGGCGAGCAGGTGGTTGGCCATGCCGTGCCGGTGGACGTGGACGCCCTTGGGCCTGCCGGTGGAGCCGGAGGTGTAGATGACGTACGCCAGGTCGTCGGGGTGGGCGGTCTCCGGCAGATCGGTGGCGTCCTGCGCGGCCCAGTCGGCCGGCTCGTCGAGCAGCACCGTGGCGGCGTCGATCCCGGCCAGGGCGTCGGCGTACGAGCCCTGGGTGATCAGCACCTTCACCTGCGCGTCGGCGGCCATGAAGGCGAGCCGGGACGCCGGGTAGCCCGGGTCGAGCGGCAGGTAGGCGCCGCCCGCCTTGAGCACCGCGAGGACGGCGAGGACCGTCTTGGGGGAACGGTCGGCGCTGATGCCGACCACCGTGTCGGGGCCGACGCCGAGGCCGCGCAGGTGGCGGGCGAGCCGGTTGGCCTCCGCGTTGGCGGCGGCGTAGCTGAGCGCGGTGGTGTCGTCGGAGATCGCCAGCCGGTCGGGGTACTTGGCGGCATACCGCTCGAACTCCCGCTCGATGCTGATCCAGGACGGCGTACGGGCCGTGTCCGCCCAGGAGTCGAGCAGTTCCGCGTCGGCGGCGCACAGACGGGTCGTGCGGGCATCGCCGTCGACACCCTCGGCGGCCATCGCCTCCAGGACCGACCGGTACATCGCGGCCAGGCGGTCCGCCGCGTCCCGGCCCAGCACCGAGGTGTCGGTCTTCAGGGTGAGACCCCCGCCGGAGGTCGAGACCTCCAGGGCGAACTCGGTGGAGCCCGAGCCGAGCCCGGCCGCGAGATCGAGCTGTCGGCCGTCCAGGTTGTGGAAGTCCTGGTAGTTGAAGATCACCTCGATGAGGCGCCCGGCCGTGCCGGCGGTGCGCTGGATCTCCGGCAGCGGGAAGCGGCGGTGCGGCCAGAGCGCGACCTCGCGGTCGAAGACCTGGCGCACCAGCTCCCGCCAGGTGCGGGCGGTACGGGTGTGCGGGAACGGCAAGGTGTTGACGTACATGCCGAACACCCGGTCGGAGCCCAGGACTTCGGTGCGCGTGTCGCAGATCAGCCCCGTGTGGAAGGCGGGCTCGTCGGTGAGCGTGCTGAGCACCTTGAGGTGGGCGGCGAGCAGCACGCTCTTGACGGAGACCCCGGCCCTGGCGGCGAAGGCGCGCAGCGGCGCCTCCAGGTCCATCAGCTCCACGGTGACCGCGTAGTCCTCAGCCGCGCCCGTGCGGTCCGCCCAGTCGGCGGGCAGCACGAACGGCGTGTACCCCTGCACCACGCCCTGCCAGTGCGCGCGGTCCTCGGCCGACTCCAGGGAGGCCAGCTCGGCGGCCACGGTGTCCGCGAAGCGGACATCCGGCGCCTGGTACGTCCCGGGCGCGCGGCCCGCCGCGAACGCCCGGTAACAGGCGATGATCTCCATCAGCATCGCGTGCTGCGACCAGCCCTCGGTGATCATGTGGGACTGCGTGAGCCCCAGCCACCACCCGTCGCCCACGACATGCGCCGCGACCCTCAGCTGCGGAGCGACCGCCGGGTCGAGCAACTCGGCCCGCTCCGCGGCCTGGTGCGCTCGCAGCGCCGCGTCGGCGCCCGCCGCGTCCAGGTCGCTCAGGTCGTGCACCGCGACCGGGGTCCCGGCCGAGGCGTGCACGAGCTGCAGCGGCCGGGAGGCCGTGGACAGGTCGAAGGAGGTGCGCAGCACCTCGTGCCGGGCCGTGACGGTGCGCACCGCCGCGCGGAGCGCGTCCGCGTCGAACGGCCGCTCGTCGCGGACCTTGTAGCTCGCGGTCGAGTGGTACGCCGCCGGGGCGCCGTCCCGCGAACCGGCCACCATCTCGACGAGCATGCCGGTCTGCACCTGGGTCAGCGGGTACGCGTCGACCACGCCGACCGGCAGCAGCGCCCGGTCCGCCGCACTGATCATCGCGAACCGCTCGACCGTGCGGAACTCCTCGACCGGGGCGGTGCGGCCCGCGAGCAGCTCGGCGACCGAGGCGATGGTGCGCCGCTCGAAGACGTCCCGGACGGACACGTCGAGACCGGCCGCGCGCATCGCGCCGACCAGCGCGACGGCGCGGATCGAGTCGCCGCCGAGGTCGAAGAACGCGTCCTCGACGCCGACCGAGTCCAGACCGAGGGCGTCGGCCCAGATCAGCGCGAGCCGCTGCTCCTGCGGGGTGCGCGGGGCGACCGAGCCGGCCGCCACCGCCAGGTCGGAGCGGTCCGGGGCGGGCAGGGCGCGCTTGTCGAGCTTGCCGTTGGTGGTGAGCGGAATGGTGTCGAGCGCCACGAAGAGGGCCGGGACCATGTAGTCCGGCAGTGCGCGGCCCAGGCTCTCACGCAGCGTGCGCGGATCGGCGAGTCCGCCCTCGGCGGGCACCGCGTACGCCACGAGCTGCTTGTCGCCGGGGGTGTCCTCGCGGACGACCACGACGGCCTGGGCGATGGACGGCTCGGCGGCGAGCGCGGAGGCGATCTCGCCCAGTTCGATGCGGTAGCCGCGGATCTTGACCTGGTCGTCGATACGGCCCAGGACTTCCAGGCCTCCGTCGGCCAGCCGCTTGGCCACGTCGCCGCTTCGGTACATCCGGCCGCCGGCCGGCCCGAACGGGTTCGGCACGAACCGCTCCGCGGTCAGGTCCGGACGTCCGAGGTAACCGCGCGCCACACCCGGGCCCGCCACATGGATCTCACCCGGTACACCGACCGGCACCGGCCGGCCGTCCGCATCGAGCAGCAGCACCGAGAGGTCGGAGAGCGGATGCCCGACCCGGCTGGCCGCCGGACGGGCCAGGTCCACACCGTCCACCTTGTGGTAGGTGGTGTGCACCGTGGTCTCGGTGATGCCGTACATGTTGACGAGCACGGGAGCGTCGAGGCCCAGTCTGTCCGTCCATGGCTGGAGTTCGGAGACCTCCAGCTTCTCGCCCGCGAAGACGACAGCACGCAGGGAAAGCTCGTGAACACGCGGATCACCGGAGGCGGCGGCCGCGACCAGGGACCGGAAAGCGGTCGGCGTCTGAGAGAGGACCGACACCTCCTCCCCGACCAGCAGATCCAAAAACTCCTCCGGCGCACGCGTCACCGCCCGCGGAACCACCACCAGCCGCCCACCATGAGCCAGCGCACCCCACATCTCGAAAACCGACACATCAAAGGCATACGAGTGCGCCATCGACCACACATCGGACTCATCGAACCCGTAATGCTCCTGCGCCGTCTCCAACAACCGCACGACATTGGCATGGCTCAGCACCACACCCTTGGGCCGACCCGTCGAACCCGACGTATAGATCGTGTAGATCACATTGTCCGGATGAGAGACCCGCACCGGATTCTCCACCGAAGCCGCAGCCAACGCAGCACACGTCTCCTGCGCGTCCAGCACCACCACCGCACCCGCATACACACCCGACAACGACGGCAACAACGCCGACGTCGTCACCACCACCCGCGCACCCGCGTCCCCCAGCACAAACCCCAGACGCTCCACCGGATTCGCCGGATCCAACGGCAGATAACCCGCCCCCGACTTCAGCACACCCAACAGCGTGGGAACCAGATCCACCCCCGCTCCAGATGCACACCCACCAGATCCTCCGGACCCACACCCGCCCCACGCAACACATGCGCCAACCGGTTCGCCCGCTCATTCACCTCCACATACGACAACGACAACCCACCCGCCACCACCGCCACCGACCCCGGCGCCCCCACCACCCACGCCTCGAACAACTCATGAGCGAGAGAGGTGACTTCGGAGCCCGGGGTCCGGGCGTCACGTACGAGCAGGTCGTACTCCCCGGCCGTCACCCGAACCGCGCCGGCGTCGCCGTCGACGCCCTCGGCGGCCATCGCCTCCAGGACCGAGCGGTACATGCCCGCGACGCGCTCCGCGTTCTCGGCGGACAGGACGTGCGAACTGGCGCGGAGGCTGATGAAGCCGCCGATGGCGGTGACGCCGAGGCCGAACTCGGTGGAGCTGCTGTTGATGCCGTTGCCCTCGTCGACCACCTGGTCCTCCCCGACGAGGTGGAAGTCGAGGTAGACGAAGTAGACGCCGATCAGGCGGCGGCCGCCGCTCTCGATGGCCGGCAGCGGGAAGTTCCGGTGCGGCCAGGCCGCGACCTCACCGTCGAAGGCCTGCCTCACCAGCCCACCCCAGGTTCGGGAGGACCGGTCGTGGGCGTGCGGCATCGTGTTGAGATACATGCCCAACAGGCGCTCGGAGCCGGGGACTTCGGGCCTCTGGTGGCCGACGATGCCGGTGAAGAAGCGCTCCTCGTCGGTCAGTTGCGACATCACCTTCAGGTGGGCCGCGTGCAGCACCGCCTTGATCGGCACTCCCGCCTTGGTCGCGAGGCCGCGCAGCGCGGGCTCCAGGTCGCGGTAGGAGAAGCCGGCCCCCACCGTCTCGGGGGGTGCGGTGCGGTCGCCGTGCCAGTCGGCGGGCAGCGCGAACGGCGCGTGGGTGTCCACGATGCCCTGCCAGTAGGCGCGGTCCTCGGCGTCGTCGAGGGACGCGAGCTCGGCGGCGACGGTGTCCGCGAAGCGCACGGGCGGCGCCTCGTACGGGGCGGGCTCGGCGTCGTCGCGCAGCGCCCGGTAGACCTCCACCAATTCGTTGAGCAGGGTGTGGTAGCTCCAGCCCTCCAGCATGGCGTGGCTCTTGGTGAAGGTCAGCCGCCAGGCCGCGTCGGTCTGGACGTGGACGAAGATCCGCAGCAGTGGCGCGGACGACGTCATGTCGAAGAGGGTGGCCCGCTCGGTGGCGGCGAACTCCGCCAGCTCCGCCGCCAGTCGGTCCTCGTCGAGGTGGCGCACGTCGGCCCGGTCCAGCGGGATGGCGACCTCGCTGTGCACCAGTTGCATCGGCACGCTGTACCCGGTCAGGTCGACCGAGGTGCGCAGGATGTCGTGGCGGGCACCGACGACCTCCACGGCCCGCTGAAGGGCGCCGAAGTCGAACGGCGCGCCGTCACGGACCAGGAAGGAGGTCAGGTCGTGATAGTTGTTGCGGCCGTCCGACGCGAGGGTCTCCACGAGCATGCCGGTCTGGTTCTGCGACAGCGGGTAGGCGTCGCTCAGACCCTCGGGCAGCAGCGCCCGGTCCGCGTCCGAGAGCAGCGCGAACGGCTCGACGGCGGTGACCTGCGCGGTGGGCGCGGGGCGCCCGGTGACGGACTCGCAGAGCGCGGCGACGGTGGCCTTCTCGAAGACCTCACGGACGCCGACCTCGAACCCCGCCGCGCGCAACGCGCCGACCAGGCCGACCGCGCGGATCGAGTCGCCGCCCAGCTGGAAGAAGCTGTCGAGGACGCCGACCCGCTCCAGGCCCAGGTGCTCGGCCCAGACCGCGGCCATCCGCTCCTCGGCGGGGGTGCGTGGCGCGACGTGCGGGGCCGCGTCGAAGGCGGCGGCGTCAGGGGCGGGCAGGGCGCGCTGGTCCAGCTTGCCGTTGGCGGTCAGCGGGATGCGCTCCAGCGCCAGGTAGGCGGAGGGCAGCAGGTACGGGGGCAGCCGGTCGGCGGCGTACGCGTCGAGCTCGGCGTGCGGGGGCAGTTCGCCCTCCGGGACGACGGGAACGACGTAGGCGACAAGCTGCTTGCCTGTGGCGCTCTCATGGACGAGGACGCGGACCTCGCCGATCGCCGGGTGGCCGCCGAGAACGGCCTCGATCTCGCCCGGCTCGACGCGGTAGCCGCGGATCTTGACCTGTCCGTCGATACGGCCGAGGAAGTCGACCGTGCCGTCGGCGAGGACCCGGGCGAGGTCGCCGGTGCGATAGAGGCGGGCGCCGGCCGGGCCGAACGGGTCGGGCAGGAAGGACGCCGCCGTCTGGGCCGGGCGGCCCGCATAGCCGCGGGCGAGGCCGCGGCCGCCGACGTACAGCTCGCCGGTGCCGCCGACCGGTACCGGCTGGAGGTTGTCGTCGAGGACATGCATCGTGGTGCCCGGCAGCGGACGGCCCACGGGCACGATCTCGGTTGCCTGGGGACCGGTGACGTCGTGGACGCTGTTGCCGACGGTGATCTCGGTCGGGCCGTACTCGTTGACGACACGGCCGCCGCCGACGAGGTCGAGCCAGCGCTCCGCGGTGCGGCTGAGCAGGGCCTCGCCGCCGACGACGAGCACCGGCGCGAGGCCGTGCGCGCGCTCGCCGTCGAACTGCTGGCCCAGCATCTCCAGATGGCCGGGGGTCAGCTTGAGGAAGCCGTACGGGCCCGACTCGGCCAGCCAGTCGCCGAGCTCGGACAGGTCGCGCTCGGAGCCGAACAGGTTCAGCGCGCCGCCGGTCATCAGCGGGGCGTACAGCGTCGGCACGACCAGGTCGAAGGCGACGGACGAGAACAGCGCGGTGTCGCCGGGGGCGCCGCCGAAGTAGTCGGCGACCGCCCAGTCCAGATAGCCCGCGAGCGAGCGGTGGGTGATCTGGACGCCCTTGGGCCTGCCGGTGGAGCCGGAGGTGTAGATGACATAGGCGAGCTGCTCGGGGTCGGCCCCGGGCAGCGGGTTCGGGTCCAGGACCTCCGCACCCTCACCGATACCCCGGACGCCGGCGTCCTCATCGACGAGCAGGACCCGGCCGCCGAATCCGGCGAAGCGATCGGCGTACTCGGCCTGGGTGACGACGGCGGGGCAGCCGGCGTCGGCGACGACGGTCGCGATGCGCTCGGCCGGCCAGGAGCCGTCCATCGGGACGTACGCCGCTCCGGCCCGCCACACCGCGAGGAGGGCGGCCGGCAGGTCGACGGTCGGGTCGAGAAGCACACCGACCACGGATTCGGGACCCGCGCCGGCCGCGCGAACGCGGCGGGCCAGGGCCCCCGAACGGGCGGACAGCCCCGCGTAGTCGAGGGAACCTGAGGCGTCGCGGACGGCGACCGCGCCGGGCGTACGGGCCGCGGTGGCCATGATCGCCTCGAGCGCGGTGCGGCTGACCGGCTCGGTGGCGGGGCCCTCGGCGGCGGCGAACAGGGCGGCCCGCTCGCCCTCTGGCAGGAAGGTGCGGGTGGCGTCGCCGTCCGCGTCGGCGGCCATGGCCTCCAGGACCGACCGGTACATCTCGGCGAGCCGCTCGGCGTGGGCCGGGGTGACGGCGCGGGTGTCGGCGGTCAGGATGACATGCCCGGCGCGCGAGGAGACGCTGAGCGGGAACTCGGTGGGGCTGTCGTCGATGCCGGCCAGCTCGTCCACCAGGTCGGTGTCGATCTGCCGGAAGTCCTGGTAGTTGAAGTAGACGTCCATGAGGCGGCCGGTGCCGCCCCAGTCGCGCTGGACGGTGGGCAGCGGGTAACGGCGGTGACCCCACAGCTCGACCTCGGCCGCGAAGGTCCGGCCCACCAGCTCACGCCAGGTGCGGGCGCCCTTGGTGTGCGGGAACGGCAGCGTGTTGAGGTACATGCCGTAGACGCGGTCGGCGCCTGTCTCCTCGGGGCGCGCGTCGCAGACCAGGCCGGTGTGGAAGGCCTGCTCGTGGGTGAGCTGGCCGAGCACCTTGAGGTGGGCGGCGATCATGACGCTCTTGAGGGAGGCGTCGGCGGCCGTAGCCAGCGCGCGCAGGCCCGACTCCAGGTCCTGCCAGGAGATGCCGGTCTGGAAGGTGGTGTGCGCGGCCCCTGGCTCGCCCCAGGTGGTGGGCAGGATGAACTTGGCGTGGTTCTCGGTGACTTCGGTCCAGTACGCCTGGTCGTCGGCCGAGTCGAGGGCGGCGAGCTCGCCCGCGATGAAGTCGGCGAAGCGCAGCGAGGGCAGCTCCGCCGGCTCCGGGTCGCGGCCGTCACGTATGGCCTGATAGGTCGTCAACAGCTCCATCAGGAGGGAGTGGTGACTCCAGCCTTCCAGGATGGGGTGGCACTCGGTGACCGAGATCCACCAGCCGCCGTCATCCGTGGTGTGCGCGTGGAAGCGCATCAGCGACGGCACTGCCAGGTCGAAGAGGCGGGCCCGCTCAGCGACGGTGAAGGCGCGCAGCGCGGCCTCCACCTGCTCGGCGTCGAGGCCGGTCAGGTCCTTTGCGGTGATGGGCAGTTCGGCGGTGGCGTGGACGAGCTGGAGGGGTCGCGAGTAGGACGCCAGGTCGATGGACGTGCGGAGCACCTCGTGCCGGGCGGTGACGATACGGCCGGCCTCGACGAGGGCGTCGAGCGAGAAGGGGTGCTGGTCACGGATCCGGAAGGTGGAGACGTTGTGGTAGTGGTTGCGGCCGTCGTCCATCAGCATCTCGATGACCATGCCCAGCTGGTTCTGGCCCAGCGGGTAGGCGTCGACGACGTCGGCGGGCAGGACGGCCCGGTCCTCGTCGCCGATCAGCTCGAAGGGGGCGACGCGGCGCTCGGCGGCGGCCGTGGCGGCGGGGCGGCCGGTGGCCAGCTCGGTGAGGCGGGCAACCGTACGGCAGTCGAAGACGTCGCGGACCGCGACCTCGTGGCCGGCCTCGCGGAGCTCGCCGACCAGGGCGACGGCGCGGATCGAGTCACCGCCCAGCTCGAAGAAGCTGTCGTGGACGCCGACCCGCTCGACGCCGAGCACCGAACGCCAGACGGCGGCGACGGACTCCTCGTCCGGGGTGCGCGGCGCGGTGAACTCGCCCGCGGCGCGCAGCTGGAGGGCGACGTCAGGGGCGGGCAGGGCGCGCTTGTCGAGCTTGCCGTTGGTGGTGAGCGGAATGGTGTCGAGCGCCACGAAGGCGGCCGGAACCATGTACTCGGGCAGCTCGCGGGCGAGGGCCGCGCGGATCTCGGCGACGGGCAGCCCGGCACCGGACCGCGCCGGGACGAGGTAGCCGACGAGTCGCTTGTCGCCGGGGGTGTCCTCGCGGACGACCACGACGGCCTGAGCGATGTCCTCGTGCGCGGTCAACGCGGCCGAGATCTCGCCGAGCTCGATGCGGTAGCCGCGGATCTTGACCTGGTCGTCGATACGGCCCAGGAACTCAAGGCTGCCGTCCTCACGGCGGCGGGCAAGGTCACCACTGCGATACATCCGGCCGCCGGCCGGCCCGAACGGGTTCGGCACGAACCGCTCCGCGGTCAGGTCCGGACGTCCGAGGTAACCGCGCGCCACACCCGGGCCCGCCACATGGATCTCACCCGGTACACCGACGGGCGCGAGCGAACCCGAGGCGTCCAGCAGATAGACCGAAAGGTCGCTGAGCGGGTAGCCCACGCGGTTCGCCGCCAGGCCGTCAACGTCCTGTTCCTCGACCTTGTGGTAGGTGGTGTGCACGGTGGTCTCGGTGATGCCGTACATGTTGACGAGCACGGGAGCGTCGAGGCCCAGTCTGTCCGTCCATGGCTGGAGTTCGGAGACCTCCAGCTTCTCGCCCGCGAAGACGACAGCACGCAGGGAAAGCTCGTGAACACGCGGATCACCGGAGGCGGCGGCCGCGACCAGGGACCGGAAAGCGGTCGGCGTCTGAGAGAGGACCGACACCTCCTCCCCGACCAGCAGATCCAAAAACTCCTCCGGCGCACGCGTCACCGCCCGCGGAACCACCACCAGCCGCCCACCATGAGCCAGCGCACCCCACATCTCGAAAACCGACACATCAAAGGCATACGAGTGCGCCATCGACCACACATCGGACTCATCGAACCCGTAATGCTCCTGCGCCGTCTCCAACAACCGCACGACATTGGCATGGCTCAGCACCACACCCTTGGGCCGACCCGTCGAACCCGACGTATAGATCGTGTAGATCACATTGTCCGGATGAGAGACCCGCACCGGATTCTCCACCGAAGCCGCAGCCAACGCAGCACACGTCTCCTGCGCGTCCAGCACCACCACCGCACCCGCATACACACCCGACAACGACGGCAACAACGCCGACGTCGTCACCACCACCCGCGCACCCGCGTCCCCCAGCACAAACCCCAGACGCTCCACCGGATTCGCCGGATCCAACGGCAGATAACCCGCCCCCGACTTCAGCACACCCAACAGCGTGGGAACCAGATCCACCCCCCGCTCCAGATGCACACCCACCAGATCCTCCGGACCCACACCCGCCCCACGCAACACATGCGCCAACCGGTTCGCCCGCTCATTCACCTCCGCATACGACAACGACAACCCACCCGCCACCACCGCCACCGACCCCGGCGCCCCCACCACCCACGCCTCGAACAACTCATGAGCGAGGGACGTGACCGGCTCGGTGGTGCGGTGGCCGTCCAGAGCGCCGGTGACGATGGCGCGCTCGGCCTCGCTGAGGATGTCGATGGCCGCGAGGGGGGCGTCCGGGACCCCCAGGACCTGGTCGAGCAGGCGCACGAAGTTACCGGCGAGGCGGCGGACCGTGCTCTGGTCGAAGAGGGCGGTGGCGTACTGGAAGCGGGCCCTGAACGAGCCGTCGGGCAGTTCCTGCACCTGGAGGGCGAGGTCGCACTTGGCGATGCCGTCGCTGTCACCGAACGGTTCCACCGTGAGGCCGGGCAGCTCGAAGGAGTCCAGGCGCCACTCGTGCAGGGTGAAGGCGACCTGGTAGAGGGGGGTGCGGGACTGGTCGCGCTCCGGCTGGAGCTCGTCGACCAGCTGCGCGAACGGCACCTGCTGGTGGTCGAAGGCGTCCAAAATGTGCCGCCGACCGGATGCGACGAGCCCGCCGAACGTGGCCTGATCGTCCCACCCGGCGCGCAGGACGAGGGTGTTGATGCCGTAGCCGATGAGCTGCTGGAGCTCGGGGCGGCCGCGCCCGGAGACGACGGTTCCGACGGTCACGTCCCGCTTTCCGGTGTAGCGGGCGATCAGCGTCTGGTAGGCGGTGAGCAGCACGGTGAACGGCGTGGTGTCGTGTTTCAGCGCGGCTTCTCGAACCCGGTCGGCGAGCCCGTCGGGCAGCTCGAAGTCCAGGTCGGCGCCCGCGTGGTCGCGGACGGCCGGGCGCGGCCGGTCGGTCGGCAGGTCGGTCGCCTCGACGCCGGCCAGGCGCTCGCGCCAGTAGTCGAGGTGAGCCTCGGCGCCGGGGCCGGCGAGCTGCTGCCGCTGCCAGGCCGCGTAGTCGGCGTACTGGAGGGTGAGCGGCGGCAGCTGAGCCTCGTGGCCGGAGACGAACGCCGCGTACAGGGCGCTGAGTTCGCCGCCGAAGACGCGGGTGGACCAGGCGTCGCAGGCGATGTGGTGGAAGACGAAGGCCAGGATGTGGTCATCGTCGGCGAGGCGCAGCAGCGTGCCGCGCACCGGCCACTCGGTGGCCAGGTCGAAGCCGGTGGCGAGCTGCTCGCGCAGCACCTCGGTGGCCTTCCGCTCGCGCTCGGCGGCCGGTTCCTCGGTGAGCGGGACGACCGGCAGCGGCAGCGCGCGGGCGCCGGGCGCGTCCACGACCTGGACCGGGCCGCCGTTCTCGAAGGCGTACCGGGTGCGCAGGATCTCGTGGCGGGCGGCGATCGTCTCGAAGGCGCGGCCGAGGGCGGCGGCGTCGAGGGTGCCGCGAAGCCGCAGCACCAGCGGCACCAGATACTCGGTGCTGTCCGGCTCCAGGCGGTTGAGGAACCACATCTGCTGCTGGCCGGCGCTGAGCGCCAGGGGGGCGCTGCGCTCGGCACGGGTGATCTCGTCGCGGCGGGCGCCGCGGCGGCCGGCCAGGCGGCGGCGCAGCAGTTCGTCGCGGAGTGAGGCGCCCGACGGGGCGGGCACGGCGGTGGTTGCTTCCTCGGTGCTCATGCGTTCTGCTCCTTCAGCAGCATCGAGTCCGCCATCACTTCGGAGTCGGACATCTCGGCGATCTCCGCGCGGATCCGGTCCTCGATCGTCTGCGCCAGTTCGGCGACGGTCGGGCCCTCGAACACGGCGCGTACGGGCAGGGTGATCTCGAAGTCGGTCTGGATCGCGGCGATGAGCCGGATCGCGAGGATCGAATTTCCACCGGCGTGGAAGAAGTTGTCGTCGAGGCCGGCCTCGATCCCGCAGGCGTCGCGCCAGATGTCGAGGAGGCGCTCCTCGACGGGGTCGGCGGGGCGCGCGCGCCGCGGCGGTTCGGCCGCCGCCGGCTCGGGCAGGGCGCGCCGGTCGATCTTGCCGTTCGGGTTGAGCGGGATGCGCTCCAGCTCGGTGAAGCTGCCCGGGACCATGTACGGGGGCAGCAGCAGGGCGCTGTGGGCGGCGAGGGATGCGGCGTCCGCGTCGCCGCCGGGGACGGCGGTGAAGTAGGCGGCGAGCCGGACCCGGGCGCCGCTGCCGACCGGCACGACGACCGCGTCGGCGACGCCGGGGTGATCGAGCAGGACCGCGCGGATCTCGCCGGTCTCCACCCGGTAGCCGCGGATCTTGACCTGGTCGTCGGTGCGGCCGAGGAACTCCACGGCGCCGCCGTCGAGCCAGCGCGCCAGGTCCCCGGTGCGGTAGAGGCGGGTTCCGGCGGGCCCGTACGGGTCGGGCAGGAACTTCTCGGCGGTCAGGCCGGGGCGGCCGACATAGCCGCGGGCGACTCCGGTGCCGCCGACGTACAGTTCGCCGACCGCGCCGACGGGGACGGGCCGCATCCGCTCGTCCAGGACGCGCATGACCATGCCGGGCAGCGGGCCGCCGATGGGCACGACGCCAGGGCCGGTGCCGGTCGCCACCGGGTGGACGCTGGTGCCCACGGAGGCCTCGGTCGGGCCGTACTCGTTGATGAGCCGGCCGCCCTCACCGAGCAGCGAAGCCCAGGTGGCGGCGAGCGAGCCGTCCAGGGCCTCGCCCGCGACCACCACGATCGGGGCCAGCGAGGCTGCCTGTCGTTCGGTCAACTGCTGCGTCAGGACGTCGAGATGGCCCGGCGTCAGCTTGAGGAAGCTGAACGGGGCGTGCGCGGCCAGGCGCTCGCCGAGTTCGGACAGGTCGAGGTCCTGCGGAAGGAGCAGTACCCGCCGGCCGGTGAGCAGCGGCGCCCACAGGTTGGGGACGACCAGGTCGAAGGCGACCGAGGAGAAGACCGCGCCGCCGCCGGTGCCCGCTCCCGCGAGCTCGGCTGCCGCCCAGTTCAGGTGGTTGGCGAGGCCGCGGTGGGTGACCGCGACGCCCTTGGGGCGGCCGGTCGAGCCAGAGGTGTAGATGATGTACGCCAGGTCGTCGAAGTGGGCCTCCAGTGGCGGCGTCCAGGCGTCCTGTGCGGCGATCGCGTCGGCGTCGGCCCCGTCGATCCGTACGACCGTGCCGTCGAACTCCCCTGTCTCACAGGCGTTCTGGGTGACCAGGACGCGGGCGTCGGCGTCCGCGAGCATCCCGGTGACCCGCTCGACGGGGAAGGCCGGGTCGATCGGCACGTACGCCGCGCCGGCCTGCCAGACGGCGAGCAGTGTCGCGTGCAACTCCGGGCCCCGGTCGAGCAGGACACCGACGGTGCTGCCCTGGCGGACTCCGATCGAACGCAGGTGGCGGGCGATCCGCGCGGCGCGGGCCGCCAGCTCCCGGTAGGTCAGGGCGAACCCGTCGCCCTCGACGGCGGTGGCGTGCGGGGTTCGCACGGCCTGCGCGGCGAACATCTGCGGCGTCGACATGACGGGCTGGGGCGCCTCGGCGGTGCCCCAGCGGGTCAGCTCGGCGTGCTCACCGGGGGTGAGCAGGTCGAGGGCGCCGAGCGCGCGGTCGGGGTCGGCCGTGGCGGACGCGAGCAGGGTGGTCAGGCCGGCGGCGAGGCGGGCTGCGGTGGCCTCCTCGTACAGGCTGGTCGCGTACTCCAGGCCGCCCACCAGGGTGCCGTCGGCGGCCGGGCGCAGCAGCAGGGTGAGGTCGGTGTGGGTGATCCGCCACATCCTGCGGACCGTCTCGGTGTCGCCGTCGACGGCGGCGTTGAAGTCCTCGCCGTGCAGGTCGAAGGCGGCCTGGTAGAGCGGGGTGCGTGACAGGTCGCGGTCGGGCGCCAGCTCGTCGACGAGGAGGTCGAACGGCAGGTCCTGGTGGCTGAAGGCGTCTCGGGTGATGGCGGCGACCCTGGCGACCGCGTCGTTGAAGCCGAGTTCGCCGTCGAGCACACAGCGCAGCACCACGTTGTTGAGGAAGAAGCCGACGACGCCGTCGAGTTCGGGCCGCTCGCGCCCGGCGACCGGGGTGCCGACCGGCAGGTCCCACTGGCCGCTGTGCCGGGCGAGGACGGTGGCGTACGCCGTGAGCAGGACGGTGAACCGGGTGGTGCCGTGCTCGCGGGCGATCGTGTCGACGGCCGCGAGGGTGCCGGCGTCGATGGTGACCGGGGTGATGCCGCCGCGGCCGTCGCGGACGGCGGGACGCGGGTGGTCGGTGGGCAGGGCGAGTGGCTGGTGTCCGTCGAGGACGGCGCGCCAGTGCGTGAGCTCGCGCCCGACGACCTCGCCCGTGAGCCGCTCCTGCTGCCAGGCCGCGAAGTCGGCGTACTGGACGGCGAGTTGCGGCAGGGTCGGCTGCTCGCCGGCCGTCAGCGCGGCGAGGACCTGGTGGAACTCGCGCTCCAGGACGGCGGTGGACCAGCCGTCGGTGGTGATGTGGTGCATGGCGACGGCGAGCAGCTCGCTGTCGTCGTCGAGCGTGATGTGCGCGGCCCGCAGCAGCTCACCGCCGTCGAGGCGGAAGCCGGTGCCGAGCAGCTCGGCGAGGACGGCGGGCAGCCCCTCGCGGCCGGTGGTGATCGCGCGGACCGGGACGCCGGTCGGCGCCTCGATGAACTGGCGCGGCTCGCCGTCCACTTCGGCGTACCGGGTGCGCAGCGCCTCGTGCCGGGCGACCAGGATGTCCAGGGCCCGCCCGACGAGTTCGGAAGCGGTGCCGGCGGGCACCTTGAGCAGCAGACCGGCGACCCACTCGGGACTGGCCGGATGCATCTTGTCCATGAACCACAGGCGGCGCTGCCCGTACGAGAGCGGAAGGCCGCCCTCGCGCGAAACGGGCCGGACGGGCGCGGAATCCTCCCCGGCGGCCGCCGTCAGCAGGGCCGCGTGGTCGGCGAGGGTGGGGGCGCCGAGCAGGGCGCGCAAGGAGATGTCGCGGCCGGTGGCGGCGCGCAGCCGGGCGGCGACCCGGGTGAGCTGGAGCGAGGTGCCGCCGCCGCGGAAGAAGTCGCTGGAGGTGGTGAGCGGGCCGAAGTCGAGGACACTCTGCCAGGCCTCGGCGACCAGGAGCTCGGCCTCGGTGGCGGGGGTGGTGCCCGCCGGTTCGGCGACCGCGTCGGGCGAGGGCAGCGCCCGCCGGTCGACCTTGCCGGTCGGGCCCAGCGGGAAGGACTCCAGTTCGATCAGGGCGGCCGGCACATGGGTGCTGGGCAGCCGCTCCAGCAGGTGGCCGCGCAGCTCGGTCTCGGCGACCGGCTCGCGGATCACGTAATAGGCGGCGAGCCGCGTGGCGCCGTCGGCCGCGGCGTAGGGGCGGACCACGGCACCGGCGATCGCCGGGTGCGCGGCCAGCTGGGCCTCGACCTCGGCGGGTTCGATGCGTACGCCGTTGACCTTGACCTGGTCGTCCATGCGGCCCAGGTATTCGAGTACGCCGTCGGCACGCCAGCTGACCCGGTCGCCGGTGCGGTACAGGCGGCTGCCGTCCTTGGCGAACGGGTCGGGCAGGAAGCGCTCGGCGGTCTGGCCGGGGCGGCCGAGATAGCCGCGCGCCACACCGGCACCGCCCGCGAGCAGCTCGCCGGGGACACCGACGCCGACCGGGCTGCCTGACGCGTCCACGACCAGGACGCGCGTCTTCTCGATGGGGCGGCCGATCGGCACCGGGCCGGTCAGCTGGGCGGGGTCGAACCGGTGCGCGGTGACGTCGATGGAGCACTCGGTCGGACCATAGGTGTTCCACAACTCGGCATCGCTCAACGCCCGCAGCCGTTGGGCGAGTTCAGCGTGCAGCGGCTCACCGGCACAGCACACCAGGCGCAGCTCGCCGCACTTCTGCCAGCCGTCCTCGGCGACGAGCAGGCGCAGCACGGACGGCACGACCTGCAGCACGGTGATCCGGTGCTCGCCGACCGCGCGGACCAGGGCGGCCGGATCGCGTTCGGCACCGGCCGGGGCGAGCACCACGGTGCCGCCGCTGACCAGCGGGGCGAAGACCTCCCAGACATGGGCGTCGAAAACCAGGGCGGTCTTCTGCAGCACCCGGTCGGCGGTCGAGAGTCCGTGCTGTCGCACCGCCCAGCCGATGCGGTTGGCGATGCCGGCGTGGCTGACCACGACGCCCTTGGGGGTGCCGGTGGAGCCGGAGGTGTGCAGGACGTAGGCGGCGTTGGTGCTGTGCACGCCGGTGACCGGGGCGCCGGCGGGCTGCTCCCGGAGTTCGGCGGCAAGGTCCTCGGGGACGACGGGCCGGGCCCCGGCGTCGGTGACGGCGGCGCTGCCCCGGGCGTCGGTGAGGACGAGTGCGGTGCCGGACGCGGCGATCAGCGCGGAGGTGCGGGACCGCGGCGCCTCGGTGTCCAGCGGCAGGTAAGCGGCACCGGCCCGCCAGATGGCGAGCAGTCCGACGACCAGGTCGAGGCCGCGGGCGAGCCGGACGCCGACCGGCAGGTCGGGTCCGGCGCCCTGGGCCCTCAGCAGGTGGGCGAGCCGGTTGCTGCGGGCGTCGAGCTCCGCGTACGTCATCCGCTGCCGACCGTGCTCCACGGCGATCGCTTCCGGAGTCAGCGAAGCCTGACGGCCGACGAGCACGGGGGTGAGCTGGGCTGCATCGGCCGATGCGTCCGTCCGTGACTCGGGAAACATGGAGGGTGTGCTCCTCGTGTGGTGAGTGACTGATCGAGAGCGGGGTGCCGGGCGGGAGCCCGGTCGTACGCGTGGTGCGCCGTCGGCCGGAGCCGGGCCGGTTACGCGGCGTCCATCCGACGGCGGAGGCTGGCCGGGCGCAGGTCGGTCCAGATCCGCTCGATGTGGGCCAGGCACTCCTCGCGGGTGCCCTCGGTGCCCTCGGCGTGCCAGCCGGCCGGCAGGTCACGGTCGGCCCACCAGATCGAGTACTGCTCCTCGTCGTTGAGCACGACGCGGTGGGTGATGGCGGATTCGTGCTGCTCGGACACGGTGGTCTCCTGTGTTTTCGGTGGAGCGGTGGTGTGCTGGTCGTAATGCGTTGGCCAGTTTTCGATCCGGGCCCATATCCGGCCTATACGAGGCCTGAAACAGACCGGCGGGGCCCGGCCGATGGCGGGGGATCCACCGGCTGGGCCCCGCTGCGGGGGGGTGCCTACGGAGGTTGGCCAACCGGGGTCGGCCAACGGAGATTGACCAACCGGGGTCGGCCAACGGAAGTTGACCTACGAAGGTTGGCCGGTCGGACCGGCCGTCAGTCGGACATCGCGACGAGGATCCGGCGCGGGCCGGTGAACGGGCGGCGGCCATGGCCGACCAGCAGGTTGTCGATGAGCAGCAGGTCGCCCTCGTGCCAGTCGACGTTCACCGCGTTCTCCAGGCCACGGTCGCGCACCTGCAGGACGTACTCGTCCGGGATCGGGCTGCCGTCCGCGAAGGTCACGGACTGCGGCAGCTCGTCGGCCGGCATGATCTGGGCGAGCGCCTTCGCGGTGTCGTCGCCGAGCGAGGCCGGGTGCCACTGGTCGGACTGGTTGAACCAGACCTCGGCGCCGGTGACCGGGTGGCGCATCGTGGAGTGGCGCAGCTGGCTGACCTTCAGGCTGTTGCCCGGCCCCCAGCTCCACTCGGCCTCCGCCTCCTTGAGGAAGACGTCGACCTCGTCCCGGTCCCCGGTTTCGAAGGTGTCCTGCCAGCTCTTGCCGAGGCCCCTGCCGCCATGCAGGTTCTGCGTGTAGCGCACCCCGGCCTCGAAGGCCTCGCGGACCTCCGGGTCGAGGGCCTCCAGCCACAGCGCGGCGTCGACGACCGGAGTGGCACCGCCGGTCTCCGGCGCGACGGCGCAGTAGAAGGCGAGCCGGGTAGGCCAGGCGTGGGCGTACGACATCTCGTTGTGCATCGAGATGGTGTACTCCTGCGGGTACTCCGTCGAGGTGTACACGTTGGAGCCAACCTTGGTGCGCGGCGAGTTGCCGTGCACGTAGGCGAGGCGGCGGGGCAGCAGCCGGTCGAGGACCGGGTCCAGCCCCTCGCCGGGCACCTTGAACCCGCGGAAGACCACGACCTTCTCGCGGACGAGCAGCCCGGCCAGGTCGATGCTGTCGAGGTGCTCGACGAGCGCCTCCGGGGTCGCCGCTGCGCCCACGTCGCCCGGCGTGATCTCCAGCGGCGACCAGCCGTTGCGGTCGGTCATGGTAGTTCCTCTCGTGTCGTCGTTCAGGTGATGCCGGTACGCCGCCGAGCGGCCCGGGGCTACGGCAGGAAGCCCTCCACCTCCACGCCCAGCCCCTTCTGCCGGGCCGTGGTCAGCACGTCGTCGGCCAGCGCGATGTCGAGGACACCGAGCCCGAAGGGCGCGTAGACGATCGTGCGGCCCGGCTGGGGAGTGAACGTGCCCTCGTCCAGGAGGAGTTCGCCGATCGTCGGGTCGATGAAGTCGTGGTGGCCGGCGAACTGCTCGGCCAGGTGCAGCGAGGTGCGCTCGCGCAGCGCGTGGTCGACGTCGTCGACGATGTTGTGCGCGTCGAGCAGCGACTCGGGCAGCAAGTCGCGCAGCGAGATGTGCAGGACGACCGTGCCGGGCACGGCGGCCCTCAGGTCCAGGTGCGGTTCGATGGCGGACGTCGCGATGGAGACCAGGCCGTGGGCGGCGAGCGCCTCCTCGGCGGTGGTGACGGTGACCACCCGCGCCTCCGGGGCGGCCTCGGCCGCCTGGGCGGCGAACGAAGCGGCCCGCTCGGCCGAACTGTCGTACAGCGTCACGGTCTTGAGGCCGGGGACGGCCGCCCGGGTGTGACGCAGGATCTCCAGGTTGATGACGCCGCAGCCGATCAGCGAGAGACCGTCCGGGCGGCGGTCGCGGGTGAGCAGTTCGGCGGCGAGCGCCGCGCTGGCGGCGGTGCGCTTGGCGGAGATCAGCGAGCCCTCGACGAGCGCCTCGGGGCGGCCGGTCTCCAGGGAGTTGAGGATGATCGCCGCGTTGGCGCGCTGAATGCCCCGGTCGATGTTGGCCGGGAAGGACGAGATCCACTTCATACCCGCGGCCGGCTTCTCTCCGCCCCGGTAGGCGGGCAGGCCGATGATGCGATTGCGCGACTGTCCGGGAAAGCGAAGGAATATGGAGTGCGGCACCGCGGTGTCGCCCTGTGCGTGAATGCGGTAGGCGTCCGCGACGGCCTCGATGTTCTCGAGTTCACGGCCGTTCAGAATCTGCCCGACCTCGGAGTGCCGGATGATGAGCATGACGGGGTTCAGTCCTTCCAGAGGTGCGCGACTTCACCGAAATTTCGGCGCACCCACGTGTCGGAATAAATCGTGTCGAGATAACGGTCGCCGCCGTCGGGGAAGACGAGCGCGACGGTCGAGTCGGCCGGGATCTCGTCCCTCAGCCGGGCCAGCGCGGCGACGGTCGCCCCGGACGAGCCGCCGGCCAGGATGGCCTCGCGGTGGATGAGCCTGCGGCAGGCCACCACGCAGTCCAGGTCGGATACGTGGACGACCCGGTCGGCGGCGGTCGGGTCCATCAGGGCCGGCACGACCGACGCCCCGTGCCCGGGGATGAGACGGCGGGTGGACTCCAGGCCGAAGATGGCGCTGCCCTCCGCGTCCACCGCGACGATGGTTGTGTCCATCCCCTGCTCGCGGATGTGGTCGGCGCAGCCTCGCAACGTGCCGAAGGTGCTGACCGAGCAGAACAGGTAGTCCACCCGGCCGTCGAGGGCGCGCGCTATCTCCCTCATGGTCTTCTCGTGGGCCCGCGGGTTGAGCAGGTTGGCGTACTGGTTGGGCCAGAACGCGTACGGCGTCCGCGCGACGAGTTCCCGCACACGGCGCAGCCGCATCGGCAGGTACTCGCCGGTCAGCTCGTCCCGCTCGGTCACCACCTCGATCTCGGCGCCGTAGGCGCGCAGGATCGCCAGGTTCTGCTCCGTGGTCTTTCCGTCCACCACACAGATGAAGCGGAACCCGAAGTAGCGGCATATCTGGGCGAGTCCGACCGCCAGGTTCCCCGAGCTGGACTCGACCACCACGGAGCGGCCGGGTACCAGCTCGCCGCTCTCGATCGCGCTGCTCAGCATGCTGAGCCCGGACCGGTCCTTGATACTGCCGCCCGGATTGAATCTCTCTATCTTGGCGAATACCCGGGCCTCAAACCCCGGCAGCAGCCTCTCCAATTCCACGAGCGGGGTGTTCCCCACGGTCGAAAGAATTCCTGAGAATGGTGGCTCCGACACGACTGTCACCTCCCGAACATTGATCGCGTCGAATGCTCGACGTGCTCCTTGACATTCTTGAGGTTTCGCCTATCCGGCAGCTATATTCTCGTCATATCGCAAGCATTTTGGGCGCCATATTTCGCGGCAATCGAGCCAATGTCGCCGGAACTTTCAGGTTGGGGCTAGCCCCGTTCGGTCCGTACACCGCGCAGCCTCACCTGGTCGTCGACGCGCCCGTGGAGCTCCAGGGTGCCGTCCGCCCGCCAGCTCGCCAGGTCGCCCGTGCGGTACATCCTCGCTCCCGGCCGCAGCCCGTACGGGTCGGCCAGGAACCGCTCGGCGGTGAGTCCGGGACGGTTCATGTACCCGTCGGCCAAGTCGTCGCCCCCCAGGTACAGTTCGCCGGTCGCACCGGGCGGCACCGGTCGCAGCCACCGGTCGAGCACATAGCAGCGGGCGTTGGCGATCGGCCGCCCGATCGGAAGCCGCGTCCCGCCCGCCCCGTCCTCGGGACCGACCGGGTGGACGGTGGCCGCCATGGTCGACTCGGTCGGCCCGTACTGGTTGACCAGCCGCCAGTCCGCGCCGATCGAGGCTGCCCGCCGCAGGTGCGCGGCGGTCAGCTCCTCACCGCTGACCAGGCCCATCCGCAGCCAGGGCGACGGCACGTCCCCCTCGTCCGCCGCATCCCGCGCGGCGTCCGCGAGCGCGTTCAGCATCGTCGGCGTCAGAGCGGGCAGCACAGTCACCCGGTGCCGCCTGAGCAGGGCGAACAGCGCGGCCGGGTCCTGGGCCTCGTCCTGCTCCGCCAGGACGAGCCGGGAGCCCGCTGTCAGCGGCCCGAAGATGTCCCGCACCGACGGGTCTAAGGACACCGACGCCAGGTTCAGGACGGTGTCGTCGCCCCCGAGCCCCGTCAGATCGTGCAGATAGGACAGATAGCCCGCCACGGCCTCGTGCCGGATCACCACGCCCTTGGGCCGACCCGTCGAACCGGAGGTGTGGATGACGTACGCCGGATGCCTGGCCGCGCCTTCCTGCGCGGCGGGGTTGTTCTCGGACCACCCGCCGGTGTGCCGCACGGCCGCCGGCTCCGCGAGTACGGCGACGGACTTGGCGTCGTCCAGCATGAACGCGATCCGCTCGGCCGGATCCCCGGGGTCCACGGGCAGATACGCCGCCCCCGACTTCATGACCGCAAGGAGCGCCACCACCAGCTCCACCGAGGGCGGCAGCGACACCGCGACCACGGTGCGCGGCCCTGCCCCCTGGTCGATCAGCCGGTGCGCCAGCCGGTTGGCCCGCGCGTTCAGCTCCACGTAGGTGAGCCGCTCCTCGCCGTGGATCAGGGCGATCCGGGTCGGCGTGGTGGCGGCCTGCGCCTCGAACAGTCCGTGCACGGTCGCCGGACTCAGCTCGACGGCGGTGTCGTTCCACTCCTCGAGCAGCCGCTCCCGCTCGCCCGGAAGCAGTATGGGCACATCGCCCACCAGGGCATCGGGGTCGGCGGCGAAGGCGGCGAGGAATCGGGTGAACCGGCGCAGGTGGGCGGTGAGTTCGGACTCTGTGTAGCGCGAGGGATGGCCGACCAGCCGGATCTGGAGACCGCCCTCACCGGGCACCGGACAGGCCGCGATCTCCAGGTCTTCGACGGGGCCGGAGGTGAGCCGGTGAGCGTTACCCAGGGTGCCGTCGAAGGAGATGCCGAGGTCGAAGCCCATGATGTCGACCATCGGACCGAACTGCCGATGTGCGCTCTCGGAGCCGCCGTCGCGCAGGTCACGGAGCAGTTCCTCGTAGCGGTACTGCTGGTGGCGCAGGGTCTGGCGGGTCTCGTCGAGCGCACTGCGGATGAGGGTGTGGACGGTCGTGTCACGGTCCGCCCTGATGCGCAGCGGAAGGATGTTGGCCGTCATGCCGGGCGTCCGCCGCGCGACCTCCGTGACACGGCCGACGACCGGCAGGCTGAGCAGGATGTCGTCCCGGCCGGTCATGCGGTGCAGGTAGGCGGCGACGGCGGCGACGAGACCGGTGGACCAGTTGGTGCCGGCCAGCCGGGCGGTCGCGCCGAGCCGGTCCAGGGTCTCCCGCGGAATGCACTCCGCGCTCCGTACGAGATCGTCCGCGCCCTGCGTGCGCTCCGTACGCCCTCGCGGCCGGGCCAGGCCGAGGGACAGGCCGACGGGCTCCGGCCGGTCGGCCATGCGCCCGGCCCAGTGGGCACGGTCCGCGGTGAACCGTTCCGACGCCCGGTACTCGGCCTGTGCCGCGTGGAGCTCGGCGAGGCCCGGCAGGGCTCCCTCCGAAGGATCCCGGCCCTCGCGCAGAGCGGTGTAGATCTCGGCGGTGCGGCGCAGCACGAGCACACCGCTGTGCCCGTCGAGGACCACATGGTGGGCGCGCTGGTAGAAGAAGTGCCGTTCGGGGGCGACGGTGATCAGCGCGAAGGCGAACAGCGGATCCCGGCCGAGGTCGACGGGCCGGGCCAGGTCGGCGCGCATCCAGTCATGGGCGGCCCCCTCGTCGGCAGCCCGGACCAGCGGCAGCTCCCAGTCGAGGGGCGGCCCGACCTCCTGCCGGATCCCGCCGTCCGCGTACTGCCCCGGACGCCCCCCGGCCCAGCCCGCCCCATGCCCATCGGCTTCGGCTTCGGCTTCGGCTTCGGCTTCGGCTTCGGCTTCGACGAATCGCACCCGCAGCGCCTCGGTCTCGGTCACGGCGAGGCGGGCGGCTTCCTGGAAGTCCGGGACATGCAGCGGTCCGCGCACATCGGTGTAGAGGCCGACGTTGTACTGCTGGCTGCCGGCGCCGGCCCGGAGGTCACGCCAGATGCCGGACTGGCCTGCCAAGAGCGGGAGTTGAAGAGACGGAACCGGGGCGGGGCGGGGCATCGGTCACTCCGTTTCGGAGGAAGGGTCTCGAGCGACGTCGTGAAGGGGATGGGGAGAGGACGCGGATTGGATCACGGGTGACGAGGGAGGCAATGCACAGGGGCCGGTTCCGGCACGATGGAGTGACCGTGCCGGAACCGGCTGGGGGCGCCAAAACCGCGGCCGGGGAGTCCCGGCCGCGCGGATCGTCAGCCGGCGGCCGGCGCCGCGAGCCTGGCGGCGAACGGCGACGAGCTGCCGAAGAAGGACATGGTCCGGCCGGCCACCCACAGGCTCCCGTCGGTAGCCGTGGTCAGCCGGACGCCGTCCGCCGAGTAGGAGACGGGACCGGTGACGGCCTCCCAGGCCTGCCCGTTCCAGCGGGCGAAGGCGCCGTCGGTGCCGGAGTGCAGACCGGCGTACAACTGTCCGCCGTAGAAAGCCAGATCGGCGAAGCTCGTAACTCCCTTCAGGGTGATGTCCGCGCGGGTCCAACCGGTGCCGTTCCAGTGCAGGGCGGTGGTGCCGCCGACGACCCACACATCACCGGAGCCGCGGGCGACGACCTTGGTGAGGGAGCCCGTGAGGCCGGTGGGCGTGACGACCTCCTTCCAGTTGGCGCCGTCGTACTTCACTACGTACGGACGGCAGTTGGTGCCCGCGGTATCCGTGCAGGTCTGTCCGGCCGCCCAGATGTCGGTGGCGGAGTTGACCTGGACGGAGTTCAGCTTGGTACTGCCGCCGGAGGCCTGCGGGAGCTTGGTGACCTTCCAGGAGGTGCCGTCCCAGTGCCCGACGACGCCCGGGACACTCGTGGCGGTGTCCGTTCGCGACTCGCCCACGGCCCACACATCGGTGGCCGAAACCGCCTTGATGCCAAGGAAGTTGACGGACGCGTCGGCCGGGTTCCGCTTCTCCCAGGCCGTGCCGTTCCAGTGGCTGACGGAAAGGGACTGCTGGTACTTCTTGCCCAGGACCCAGAAGTCGTTGGCAGACGTGGCGGCCCAGATCCCGTCGTCCGCACGATCCTTCTCGTAGGTCAGCTCCTTCCAAGCCGTCCCCTGACGCAGCCAGTAACGGACGACTTCGGCGTCCCCGCTGTTGCGGCCCCAGACGGTCTGGCCGAAGGCGGTGCTGCCGTCGCCGACCGGCAGAACGTCATAGAGCGAGCCGTCGGTGTTGGGCTTGGCAAGGGTCTCCCAACCGGGCGACGCCGCCTGGGCCGGGCCCGCGGCGAGCGACAGGGTGGCGCCGCCCGCCAGCAGGACGACGGCGGCTTTGCGGAGCAAGGCGGATGTGGCACTTGAAGGCAGAGTGGACATGAAACCTCCGAGAATCGGCGATATCGGTGGGGTGAGGAGCGGCCGGTGCGGATGTGCCCGGCCGCGTTGCGGCTCTCGTCGCGCCGCGAACGGCGTGCTCCGCCGCACACCGAACGGGCCTCAGGCCGCCGGGACGTCGACGGAAGCGACGGAGCCGAACTCGTCGACGGCTTGGTGATAAGTCCAGGCCGTGGCGTCGCAGGAGGTCTTCTTCACTCCGCTGCACACCGCGCGGACCCGCTTGAGGTCGCCATGGAGGGCGCCACCGAGGAGGTACTCGTCGGCGCTGGTGGTGCCGACCGCGGGCGCGGTGAGTCCGGGAACGGCCGAGAGCACGGCGGCGGTGCCGACGACCAGCATGGCGGGACGGCGACGCACGGGTCCTCCACGGATTCGGTACCCCGCCGGCCAGTCCCGGCGAGCGCCTCCAAAACTCCGCGATCCGCCTATACGCCTTCTCTATCGGGCAACCCGGCCTGCGAACCGGAGCGGTTCCCTGGAGCGGCACCGGAAGCAGCAGGAGGCGGATCGCGGGGAGTGGGGCTCTGCCTGGATCGAGACCGGCCTCGTCTTCACCCAGGCAGACGGCTCCTGGCTGCACCCCGGCAAGGTCACCGACCTCTTCGAACGCCTCGTCGCCGCCTCCGGCCTCCCGCCGATCCGGCTGCACGACCTCCGGCACGGCGTAGCCACGCTCATGCTCGCCGCCGACATCGACATCAAGAAAGGCCGCGGCACCGTTCCGCTCACGCAAGCCCCTTCACGGCGTCCCAGCCGTACACCTCGCCACGCCCTAACCGGCCCCGAAAAAAGCAAAAGCCCCAGGTCACGGCGAGTGAGAATCCTGGGGCTTCCACAGAGCCGCCTTCGGGATTCGAACCCGAGACCTACGCATTACGAGACCATGAGCGTTCATGTTGCGTAGTGCCTCGTCGTGCTGTCCAGTGACGTTTTTCCTGATCAGAGCACGTTCGGCAGGTTGGCCCATGCCACCCCGTGATGCACCGTCCAAAGGCGTCTGTCCACCGGCTGTCCACCGAAGGAAGTGTCAACGGCGCACCAGCGAGACTGGAGCTGCGCTCCCAACGACGCTGTCGACCAGGCGGAGAGACGAACGGATATCGCTGTAGGACATCTACAAGCGCCCCATCGCCGGGTTCGGTCACCGTCACCTTCAGTTCCGGTGCCAGAGACACCGTGGTCGGCGAGGTCGCCCGCGTCTGTGGGTGCTCAGGGTCGACACAGCTGGCCGGGTCATTTCTCGTCGAGCCGTTCGTCAAGGATCTCGGCAGCCCAGGCGCGCAACCGTCGGCGCATATCCTCCACCTGGCCGCCATCGACACCGTAGGCCTCGTACTCCCGGTCCGGCCAACGGTCGACCGCCCGCAGCGCTTGGGCGAAGTAGCGCGGATCGAACCCGGCGTCGTGCTCCGACGCCAACTCCAGCAACTGCCCACCCGAGTACCGCCCGGAGGCGAGCGCGGCATTCACGTCGAGGTAATCCCGCGGCGCGGCCCGTCCGAACAGCGTCGTCACCTTGTTGGCCACCGCGTCATCGGGGTGCAGTACCGGACCGATCTCCAACACCGCAGGCGGCCGAGCCCGCCAGTCGCACCCGAGTTCCACCTTCGCCCTGTGCCCCTGTTCGTCAGCAACCGCGAACCGGGTGAACACCCCGGCGGACTTCTCCACCTCAACGGTCAGGTCGGCCGCTTGGTAGGCCGCAGCCACCGCCTCGACAGCCTCGGAGAAGGCGACGGGGTCGGCGATGTCCGTGAAGAGGTCGACGTCGTCCGACAGTCGTTCCAGGAACCCGTGCGCCTGAACCGCGTACCCGCCGGCCAGGACGAAGCCGTATCTCGCAGCGGCTCCAAGACCGATGCGGGCGAGTCGGGCATGAAACGGATCCATGCAGGTGAATACTACGCAGCCCTGCGGACCAGCTGCGGGAATCGCCCTTCCCACATCGACCGTGCGCGCGGCGGAAGCCACAGCCTCTGCCACACGGCCGAGAGCAGCACCGGGTCCAGGAACTTCCGTAGCTCCTCCACATGCATGGCCTCACGGAGGACCGTCTCATAGAGCATCCGCAGGTCGACGTCGTCCGACAGGTCGTAGACGCGCTTCGGCGTCCAGTCCAGTACGGTCGGCAGAACCACCACCCCGGTTGCCGGACCGGCCAGCTCCTCCAGCGTCTCCGGAACCGTGTAGGGCCGGATCTCCGCGTACCGCACCCGTGACTCCATGCACCCAGTATGCCCCTGCCCGAGCGTTGTCCACCGGTCGCCGTGGTGTTCGTCGGCGACGCCTCGCTCCGCAACCAGGCACGGGAGCCTCGCCGAGGGGGAGGCGAGGCCGCCCCCAGCCGACCGCAGGACCACCGTCGTCCCGATCATCGTGACCGCCCTGAACTGCGGGGCTCGATGGCGCGTCCACAGACCGCGAGCGCGTCCGGCGGGCAGCCGAGGTCGAGGCTTCGGCAAGTGCGTCTCCTCGAGGACCTTCAGGCCCTTGAGACGGAGCCTCTCATCCACCCCGGCTTCCGGCAGTGCGTTCCGAGCGCGGTGCGCGACTACCAGGGCTGGTCCTGGGTCAGTGTCAGCAGGCGCTGCAGGTGCGTGCCCGCCTTGCGCAGGTCGGTCTCGGGGACCTGCCACAACAGTGCCGCGTCGCCGTAGCCGCCTCCACCGACGCCGCTCCAGTAGCAGGCGGACCGTTCGGCGGCGGCAGCGAGGACCGCAGCCGGGTACCGCTCCCGCAACGCCTGCGGGGCGGCAAGCCGCCACCAGGAAGCCAGGGCCCGTGCGGCCAGGTGCGCCCCGTGCCGGGCAGGGGTGCGCTGCCACAGAAGGTGGGCGACCGGGTCCAGTTCGGCAGCGGTGCGCGGGAGGCGCGTGGCCAGCTCGGTACCACCCGAGCGGTAACGCGCCATCATGGTGCCGGCATTCATCGCGAAGGGAGTCCGGTGGGGCAGGACCTCGGCGATCAGCCGGTCGGGCCCGAGGGACCAGCGCAGCAGGTAGTCATGGCGTCCCCGGTCGGTGTGGACCTCACCTCCGGCACTGTCCCAGCCGCGTCGTCCCTCGGCGGGGAAGACCGCGGCGCTGCAGGACTCCACCCGCTCCCGGGAGCCGACGCCGATCCCGTACAGCGGCCCGGCCGCGCCGTACAGCCGGAGCAGGGCGGCGGCGGGCGAGTCCGGGGCGCACAGCCGCTCCAGCTTGCGACGGTCTCCCCCTGCGGCGTGCTCCCAGAAGGCGAAGGCCCGCTTCTGCAGGGTCTGGGGATCGACAGATCGGCGCTGCGGCGGGGACTGGGCATGGCCGGGTGCGGCAGGCCGGCCAGAGGCGGCGCGCGCTGCGGACGCCTCAGCGATTCGCCCGCCCTTCGCTTCACCTCTGCTTCGCGGCGCAGCGCCGCCTGCGGCCTCGGCATTTCGTGCGGACGACGGCCCCACAGCGATGGTCGCGCCCGCACGCACCGGCGCCGCCGCGCGTTCCGCGGATACGGCAGCGTGCGCGCCAGCGCCGTCGCGGGGCGGCGGTACGGACTCCGGGGCTGGATGCGGGGTGGGACGCTTGGGGGTCAGGCATCGGTCGCAGCCCAGGTGGGTCTTGGCCGCGACCAGCTGCGCACTACTGCGGGCGCAGGCCGGGCAGCGTAGTGGGGCGAACTCCCCAGCGGGCAGCAACCAGTCCAGGTCCAGCGGGTAGCGCCGCTCGCCCCTGCGGACGTCCAGCGCGAGGCGCAGCACCGGCACTCTCAGCAGGTGCAGCCGGTAGGGAGTCAGCGTGTGGCGCGCACGATACTTTTCGGCGATCTCGGCCAGACGGCGGGCGCGCTCCTCGCGGGTGCTCTCGATACGGGCACGCAGCAACGCCGCGCGGTCCTCGGGCGCGGTGGCCACGCGGCGCTCCAAGGAGTCCACGGCGGCTGCGTAATACTCCTCGGCGCGGGTGCGCTCCTTGGCGTACGCGTCGCCGATCTGCCCGGCCAGTGCCTCACGGCGCAGTTCGGCGGCGGCTTCCAGCATCCGGTGGGCCTCGGCGAGGGCCGCAGCCAGGTCCGGCCGGCTGGTGGAGGCGTAGTCCACGGCGGCGGCGAGCCCGACTGGCAGCGCGACCTGGGCACGGGGGTCATGGCCGGTGCGGGCGAGGCGCTCGCTCACCCCCGCCGGCACCCGCAGGCGGCTGGGTACGTCGACGAACACCTCGACCTGCTCCTGGAAGTGGTCCTCCACGGAGAGCTCGTAGCCCACCAGGGCTCCCACGCGCAGCACCGGCCGCAGGGCCCGCTCGGGCGTGGCGTCGTCGCGCGGATCCAGGCGACCGTGGTCGACCGGCAGATACTCGCGGGCCTTGGACAGCAACGTGGCGGCGTCGGGCGGCACGGAGCGCGGCGCGGCCAGGGTGAGGGTGCCGGTGTCACCTGCGGCCAGCACACTCTCTGCGGCCTTGGCGACCACCGGGTGTCCGGTCACCAGCAGCAGGGCGCCGTCATCGCGGGCGACATCGGGGTCGGCGGTGACCGCGGTCTCCTCGGGCAGCTCCAGTTCGCTCGCCAGGGTGGCGGGCAGGAGTGCCAGGGCGGTGTCCCCTGCGTCCTCCCACAGCCCGCCGCGGTGGGCGACCCAGTCCAGCCAGAAGGCCAGCCCGGCCTCTTTGCGGATCACCGGCCCGCCTCCCGCTCGTCGTCGCCGCCGACCAGTTGATCGACCGCGCCGCGGCTGTCCAGGTAGTCCGTGCGGGCACTGACCAGCCGCTCACCCAGGCGCTCCAGGCGTTCGGCGAACTCCGCGTCGTCCTCCGCGGTGGCGAAGGCGTCGAAGACGGAGGTCTCGAAGTCGAAGTCCTCGTCCACCCGGCCCAGGATCATGTCGAGCTCGCCGACGACCAGCTCAAACAGGTTGATCTTGGATTCGAGGACGTGCAGGATCCGTTGCTCGATGGTGCCCCGGGCGACCAGATTGGTCAGCACCACGTCGTGCTCCTGCCCCACCCGGTGCAGTCGGCCCAGACGCTGCTCGATCTGCATAGGGTTCCACGGCAGGTCCACATTGGCCATCACATGGCAGAACTGCAGGTTGCGGCCTTCTCCGGCGGACTCGGTGGACAGCAGTACCGGCGCCTGATCGCGGAAGGCCGCCACCGCCGCTTCCTTGTCCCGGCGCGAGAGGCTGCCGTGGTAGACCGCCGTCTGGACGCCCTCGCGCTCCAGCCGAGTGGCGAGCGCGTCCAGGGTCTGCCGGAAGGCGGTGAACACCAGCACCTTCTCCCCCTGTCCGTTGTGCCGGCGCAGCCGCTCCAGCAGGAGATCCGCCTTGGTGGATCCCTCGATCTGGCGGGCCAGCGCCGCCAGGTCCGGCCAGCCCGCCTTGGCCAGGGTCGGCGCGGCGGCCTGCGGGCTCGACCCGGCCAGCCGGGTCAGCCCGCGCAGGGTCAGCAGCCGCGCCGAGGACGCGCCCTTGGCCTCCGCCCTGATCCTGGCCGCGATCCCCGCATACAGCTCCGCCTCCTCCTGCGAGGGCGTCACCAGCACCGTCTCGGCCAGCCGCTGCGGCAGCAGTACCTCGACCTCGCTGCGTCGGTGGCGGACCATCACCTCGCGGGTACGGGCCCGCAGCTCGTCCAGGTTGCGCGGCGCCGAGGGATCCGTCCCGGCTCCGGCGTGCCGCTGGCGGAACTGCGCAGGGGTACCCAGCAACCCGGGCGCGACCAGGCTCACGAGCTCGTACAGGTCCTGCAACCGGTTCTCCACCGGAGTCGCGGTGAGCAGCAGCAGATAGCGGGCGCGCAAGGCCCGGGCGAGCTTCCCCGAGGCGCTGCGCGGATTGCGCAACCGGTGCGCCTCGTCTGCCACCACCACATCCCACTGCCCTGCGGTCAGCCGGGATTTGAGCGGCTCCCGGCGCGCGGCGGCGATCGAGGCGAGCACCATCGGGCGCTCCGCGTCCGTCTCCTCCCAGCCCCCGCCCCGGGCGATCACTGTGGGCAGGCCGAACTTGCGCTCCAGCTCCTCGCGCCACTGCTCCACCAGCCCGGCAGGGGTGAGCACCAGCGTCCGGTCCGCCAGCCCCCGCATCCGCAGCTCGGACAGCACCAGACCCGCCTCGATGGTCTTGCCCAGCCCCACCTCGTCGGCCAGGATCGCCCGGCCACGCATCCGCCGAAGCACCGTCTGAGCGGTCTGCATCTGGTACCCGAACGGCACGAAGGACAGCTGCGGCAGCGACAGGAAGGAGTCGAAACCCGGCCTGCGCCACACCTCCACCGCCGCGTCCACCAGCACCGAGGTGACCGGATCCACCGGAGCCGCGCCCAGCCGGGCCAACAGCACCGCGAACGCGTCAGGCAGCCCTTCGGACCGCGGAGCCGAGCCGTCATCTGTGGGAGGGCAAATGGTGACGGTACTCAAGCGACCTCGCTCGGGAAGCAGCGGAACGGATAGCAACGGGCACGCTCCGTCACCCGCGTGGACCAGCCTACCGACAGCACCGCCGGGACCGTCACCGTGGATGGGCTCCGAGCGAGGGGTCCCGGCCCGTCCCCGCCGTATGAGCCGCGGCGCACGGCAGTAGGCTGCACGGCCGTGAGCGAGTACCAATACTACGAGTTCCAGGCCATCGACCGGCCTTTGACCAAGGACGAACTAGAACGGGTGCGGGCGCTGTCGAGCCGGGCTCGGATCAGCGCGACGCACTTCGTCAACGAGTACCACTACGGCAGCTTCCGCGGCGATGAGCGCAAACTGATGGAGCAGGTGTACGACGCCCACCTGTACTTCGCCAACTGGGGCTCGCGGCGCCTGATGCTGCGCCTGCCCACCGCCCTGCTGCCTGCCCGCCGTGCCGAACCTTACTGCTCGGAAGACGCCTTGACCTGCTGGAGCAGGAAAGGGCATCTGCTGCTCGACTTCTCCTACCAGGCCGAGGAAGACGGCGAGTGGGACTTCTCCACCTCATTCACCCTCGCCTCGTTCACCGCCCTGCGTACCGAACTCGCCGCGGGCGACCTGCGCCCCCTCTACCTGGCCTGGCTCTCCGCACTCACCCGCTGGGAGCTGGAGGAGGACGTCGACGAGGACGAGTACACCCACGCCGTCGAGCCGCCCGTACCCGCCGGCCTTGCCCGACTCACCGGCCCGCAACAGGCCCTGGCCGACTTTCTTCACGTCGACCCGCACCTGCTCACCGCGGCTGCCCGCGCCAGCGGCGCCGCCCCTTCCCAGGCAATCGACAAGGACGCCCTCGCCAACTGGATCCGCGCCCTGCCACCACACGAGAAGGACACCCTGCTGCTGGACGCCGCCCTGGGCACCGCCCCACAACCGGGCCCCGCCCTGCTCGCCCGCCACCGCGCCGCGTCCCACGGCACAGCCGGACCGTCCACCGCCACCCGGCCCCGCTCAGCCGCGGAACTCCTCGACGCCGCCTACGAGGTGCGCACCGAGCACACCCGGCAACAGGAACAGGCCCGCACCCCGGCCCGCACCCAGGCCCGCCGAGCCGAACAGCGCGCTCGCGAGAGCCACCTGGACCGCCTGTCCGAGAACACCCAGCAAGCCTGGCAGGACATCGCCCACCTGATCGGGCAGAAGCAGCCCGGCCCCTACGACACCGCCGTCACCCTCCTGAAAGATCTCCGCGAGATCCACGACCGGGCGGGCACCCCCGAGGAGTTCACCCGGCGCCTTGACGACCTGCGCGAACAGCACCGCGGCAAACCCTCACTGATGCGGCGCCTCACCGACGCCGGCCTGACAGCCCGCTGAGCCACGCTCAGACGCGGTCGCGCGGCCCCTCGGCCAGGACGCGGAGCGCCGCGAGGGCAGCCGAGCGGCCGGTGGCGGACAGAGAGATCGAGGCGTCGACGGACCGGTCCCGCTCGTCGAGGTAGCCGAGTTCGCGACCTGTGTGCCAGAACCTCCACAGCAGCCGCTCGGTGTCCTTCACCTCCATCGCGCTGCCGTCGCCGTGGGTGAAACCCGCGGCAAGCACTGGATGGACATCATCGCGCAGGTCCTCGCGGAGCCGGGGCTCCGCCCACAGCGCGCCCAAGGCGGACTCGGCCACCTGCCGCTCAGCCGCGGTGGTGCCGAGCCAGGCCAGCGCGGCCGTGTACTGACGCCGCTGATGGTCCGTCAGCAAGGCGCGGCCAGCGGGCGAGAGCTTGAGCGTACGGTGGCGCTTGGTCACCAGCCGGTGGATGCGAGCCAGTTCATGCAGATCGGCCAGCTGGAACAGATCCGCCTCCGAGCGCGGCCCCTTGCCGATCGGGTACCAGAGCGGATAGCGGGCGAACGCAGCAGCCACCACCTCCCGCGGCAGGTAACCGGCCTGGGTCAGGGTGACGCCATCACCGATCTGCTCCAGCAGCCACCGCAGCGGCTCCGCCGTGTCCACCGGTGCCACGGCCGGCTCCTCCAGGGCCGGCAGGACGGCGGCGAGCAGAGCGCGACGCTCGGTCGGGGGAGCCACGGCCCACAACTCACGCCGTTCACGCCGCACGGCCTCCAGCGGGGCGCGGCCCTCGAACCCGGGCTGCTCGGTGGTGAGCCATTGCTGGACGAACCGTCGGCGCGCGGCCGGGAACGTACGCGCGTCCGGGTCGAGCTCGCCCTCGTCCAGAGCCCGCTCCAGTCGACCTTCGAGATTGGCACGGGCCTGCGCTTCCCGGACACCCATGAACTGCCCCCAGCTCAGCTCGGGCACGTCCGGCGGAGTCGTGGGCGAGGCAGCCACGGCCTTGCGGTACGCCGCGAAACCCGCCTCCTCGGAGCGCTGCCAAGCCGCCAGCACCTGGGAGGTGGTCCCACTCGCACACACCGCGGCGGCCCGAACACGGCCGACTCCGGTCAGCAGATCGGCCAGGACAGCAACGGCCCGCCGCTGCTCAGAGGTGTCCGCGTGCCACTTGCGAGGCAGCTCGTACCAGCAGAACCGCTCGACCTCGGCCACCGAGAGCGTGACGAGCGAGTCACCGTCGGGCACCAGCCAACCCAGCAGGCGCTGCGCCATCGCCCCGTCCGCCACCAAGGCCGTCACCTCCGCCACATTCCGGCCTACCTGCCGATCCTCCCACGGACAGGGGTCCCGTCCGTGGGCAACGCTGCGGCGGGAACCTCACCAGCGACGTCATCCCTCGGCAACCAGGGCTTCCCCAGCCTGTCGGAACAGCACAACCCCTACGCCGCCGACCACCCTTCCCAAGACACCCGAAACCCTCGGCTCCCCCCAGGGGCGGCAAGGCGTTTCCGACGAGCCGTCACGCACGCTTGTCCACCGACTGTCCACCGGAGCATTCGCCTGCACAGGCAACCGAAGGACTCAATACATCAAAACCGCTGGTCAGAGCCTCATCACGGCCCGCTGGCAACAGAGAGCAAACCCGCGACCGACGCATTGCGATGCGCAGGCCGCAAGTGTACGAACTGTCCGAATTCCAAGGTCAACCAAAACAAGAAACCCCAGCTCAGAGGCCTGACCTGGGGTTCACCATGGAGCCGCCTTCGGGATTCGAACCCGAGACCTACGCATTACGAGTTGTCCGATCTTGATCCGGGGGCATCCACGGGCGTCCGCCGTGCGGCTCGCGCCGCTGGTCAGAGGGTCTGCCGGACTTGGGTGGACGTCAGCGGACCGCCCCGGAATGAGCGGCAATTGAGACCGCAATTGAGACCGCCCCTGACGCCGAGGATCGACCCCGCCGGGCGTTCCAGCGGCTTGCCCGACGTGCGAGGCTTGAGCCTGATGACGGGCAGACAGAGAGGGAGAGCGAGTGGCGCAGCAGGCGAGCCCGCGGGGGACCTTCCAGAAGATCGCGGACGCCGTGAAGGCTCAGATCGAGTCCGACCCGGGGATGGTGGAGCTCCCGTCGGCCGCGGACCTCGTACGCGATCACGGCATCTCTCGCGGTGTCGCGCTCCGGGCTTTCGGCGTCCTTGAGAAAGAGGGCGTGGCAGAGCAGGTGCCGGGTGGGCGCTGGCGTGTGGTCCGGGCGGGCCAGCGGATTGACCGTCGCCCGCTGGCGGACCGGATCGCCGACGTGATCGCGGATGACGGCCTGGAGGTAGGGGCAGCCTTTCCGAGCGCCTCCACGCTGAGCGAGAGATTCGGTGCCTCACGTCCGACGGTGACCAAGGCACTGGAGAAACTGGAAGCCGCAGGATGGCTGTCCGAAGGAGGGCAGGGGAAGGTGCGGACGGTGCGAGCCCTGCCGAATCGAGAGGAGCGTTCCTAGCTTTGACGGGACTGACGGGGTGGGCCTACCCACTCGCCGAATCGCTGCTCTCGGAGCCGCTGCCGCGCCGCTGGAAGCACTCGCTTGGAGTCGCTGAGCGAGCACGCACGATCGCCTCGATCGTCGGCGCGGACGCCGAACTACTCGAAGCGGCCGCGGTGCTCCATGACATCGGCTACTCGCCGGACCTCGCCAAGACGGGATTCCATCCGCTCGATGGCGCCCGCTACCTCCGGGACGTTGCCGACGCCGACGAGCGGGTTGTGCACCTGGTGGCGCACCACTCCTGCGCGTGGATGGAGGCAGATGCGCGAGGCTTGCGCGAGGAGTTGGAGGGCGAGTTCCCCCGCGAGAGTGCGCACCTCAATGACGCTCTCTGCTACTGCGACATGAACACCACGCCGGACGGCACGCCGACGAATCCCGTGGACCGGATCAACGAAATCACCGGACGCTACGGGCCGGACAGCCTGATCGGTACGTTCATCCGCCGCGCCGAACCCGAGATCCTGGCGAGCACGGCCCGCGTCCTCGAACGGGTCGCTGCCGCCAAGCGTCAGCCGATGTAGGGAGCCGTCCGCGTACTGTCCATCGCGTGCTCGATCCGGAGCCGCATGGTGGGGTGCACGTCCAGCGCCGACAGGTCCGCGGGGGCAACCCAGCGGACCTGTGTCGTCTCGTTGCTCGTGCGCACCTCGCCGCCGACCGGTCGCGCACGGAAGCAGATGCTGAACTGTTGGCGGACCTCGCCATCGTCGTATCGCATCACGTGCCCAGGGTCGGTGTAGACACCGGACATGTCGACGACTTCCGCCTTGATACCTGTCTCTTCCCAGACTTCGCGCACGACGGTGTCACTGATGAACTCCCCCACGTCGTGACCACCGCCGGGCAGCGCCCAACGGCCGTTGTCGGACCGCTGGATCATCAGCACCTCCCCCGCATCGTTCTGGACGAACGCCACCACCGAGGGCACGACCGAATTGGCCGGCGGGGCGTCGGGGTCGTGCAGGTAGTCGATGCGTGCCATGTTCAAGCTCCCGTGATGTCGCGGTCCGTGATGTGGCGAGCGCCACCCCACGTCTGTTCGATGCTATTCGCGTACGTGTCGAACAGGCCGCCGCCCGGCATGCGACGCAGATGGAGAACAGGGGCCAGATAGGCGCCGATGCCGTAGACGTGCGGGTTCACGAGCATCTCGTCATCAGACCGGTAGATGGAGTTGTAGAGCGTCGAATCGTGCAGCCGGAAGCCGATGTCTGGGTGGCTCTCGAAGAGTGGGCGATAGTTCAACAGGGCATTGCGGATCTTGCCGTCCATGATCCGGTGCCCTTCGTCTATGCCACGTTGCCGGACCGCTTCGCTGCCGGGGTCCCCAAGCAGGATTCGCACCTGCGTAGTCCCAGCGACCTTCGCCTTCAAGATGTCGTGAAACACGGGGTCTTCAGACAGGAAGAGCCCGGAGTAGACGAGCACGTCTAGGTGTTTCTCCGCCCGCGCGTAGATCTCGCGCCAGAGTCCAGCGGGCACCGTGTGCCGGTGTGGGTAGACCGCGACGATCTCAGCCTTGCTCAGATCCATCGCACTGTCGACGGTGCGACTGTCCTCCCACAGTGTGGTCACGTCGACCTTGAGCGCTGAGGCTGTCGCGTACTGATGGCGCCGGTACGGCACTTTCCCCTGAGTGATCCAACGCTCGACAGTCTTTGGGTTGACCTCGATCGCTTCCGCCAAGTCCTGGACGCTCATGCCTCGCGCCAGGAGAGCGGACCGCAAACGCTCATTGGACATCTGCACTCCCGATGGAACTTCTAGGGAGCTCTTGACGGTAGCCAGATCGGCGTGAGCTGTCCACGCATGGGGTCACCAACTCCCCTGACCTGCACCGATTCTGATGGTGCGCCAAGAAGTCCCCGGCGCGAAGCCAAGACGTTCCGTCGCTGCACTTGACGGACCCCCATGCAGTACCTGTAAAACAGGTACTGCATCACCGCACGACCAGGAGCCCCGCATCGGACGGGGGGAGGCGACCCGGCGCCTTGGCATTCACCGGAGGGCTCAGACCGAAAGGTCACGTCTCCATACGCCTACTTCGAGGCCGGACGGCTCTACCTGACACGGGAGCGCGGTCGCGATGAAGGAGACACGCACCACCGCCCCGGCATCCAGCCGCGAGGGCGCGGGACCGAATCCCGCCCGGGGCGCTGCGGTCGCCCGACCGCTGTACGTCCGGCACGCACAGAGGAGAAGCACATGAGCGACAGCAAGAGCGGCGCCGTCTTCAACTTCGGCGACAGCAACATCACGTTCGGCGGCTCCGTGGTCCTGGGGGACCAGGTGGCCGTGTCCGGCGGTGTCGTCCACGGCGACGTGGTCATGGGTGCCGGGAGCAAGACCGAGAGCACCGACGACGAGTAGGACGCCTCGCTCGCTCACCGTCGCGCGTAGTTCACGCGACCTTCCACCATCAACGGCGCGCGGCTCCCGGGGTGCCACCCGGGAGCCGCTTTTCGGGCCGTTCCTCCGTGAAGGGAACCACGACCCATGGAACACATCGGTACTGACCAGGCGGTTGTTACCGCCGACGAGTTCGACCGCGAGCCGACGTTCGCAGAGCTGGACGCCATCGCGCACGAGATGCCCGTGATCCGGGCGGAAGTCGAGCTGCTGGACGCGCAGATCATCACGCTGGACCGCACCCCCACCGAGCTGGACCAGCGGCGCATCCGCAGGGCCCGCCGCAAGGTGCTGACCGCTCGCCTCGCACTGTCGAACATGACCACGATGCGCATTCCGGGGGTGGGAGCGTGAGCGCCCCCGACAACCTCGCCGCCGCGCACGCCGAGGTCAAAGCGGAGATCGCGCGGACCGACACCAAGACCGGTCTGTTGCTGGCGTTCGTCGGTGCCGTCCTCGCCGGATCGTGGACGGTCGCGAAGGACGTCCCGCTGACCGTTCCCGCGTACGTCGTGGGCGGGCTCGGGATGGGGCTGCTGGTCGCCGCGGCTGACCTTCTGCTGCGGGCGGTCCGGCCGAACCTGGGCGGTGGTCGTGGGTTCCCGCTGTGGGCGACGCTCACGGCCGAGGAGATCAGCGCCACCCTCGCCGGCGACCAGGCCGCGGACATCGCGGGCCTTTCCCGCATCGCTGTCGCCAAGTTCACCAACCTGCGCCGCGCGGTCCACCTGACCCGCGCGGGCGGCGCCCTGCTCATCCTCGCGGCCCTGCTCGCCCTCGGGGGTGCGGCATGAACCGCACGGGCAGGATCCTGCTGGTGACGGCGCTGGTCGCGGTCGTCGCGATGGCGTTCAGGGTCTCGTGGAACGCGTTGCGGGACATCGCCAACGCCATCGGCGCAGACCACACCGCCGCGACGCTCTACCCGTTCGTGGTCGACGGCCTCATGGCCCTCGCCCTCGTCGCCACGCTCGTTCTGGCCGGACGGGACCGGACGTTCTCACTGCGGGTGCTGGGCACCTACACGCTCGCCTCGCTGGTCCTCAACTACGTCCACGGACTCGTTCCCGAGCTGCACGGCCGGACGGTCGACTGGGGACGACTCGCGGACTGGGACCCGGCGAACTGGGCGCTCGTACTGCTGGCCACCTCGCTCCCGGTCGGGTCGATCTACTTCGGCTCCGATCTCGTCGCGAAGGTGCTGCACCACCGCCCCGCCCCGATCCCGCCCCCGGTCGTGAATGCGGAGGAATCGACCGAGACCGTAAGCAATCGGTCTACGGCTGACCTCACGGAATCGACCCCACAGCCCGTTCCCGCGGCTCCGGTGCGGATGCCCGATCCGGTGGCCGTGGAGTTCGTGAAGTCGACTCTCCCCCTCAAGCCCGTACCGACCGCCCTCGCCCCGACTGTTGCCCCGGCGATCGAGCGGCGCGCGGTGGCCGCGGCTGAGTCGGCCCGCCCGCGTCGGGCGACGGGTCGGGTTCCCGAGGTTGCCCGATCGAGCCGGCCGAGGCGCACGCCGGATCAACTGCTCGCCGAAGCCCGCACGGTGACCGCCGACTGGCCGGACGCGAAGCTCACGGCCGAGGGGATCCGCCTCGCGGTGCACACCTCGCCGAAGAACGCCCGGACCCTGCGCGAGACCCTCCGAGCTGAACGCGACGGCACCGTCAAGGCCGGCTGATGGGCGGGTCGTTCGGCAAGTGCTACGACCCTTCCGGCAGTCAGTTCGGCATCCCCACCTACCCCTGGCGCTACGCCCCCAAGGGGCTCGCCACCCGCCGCCAACTCCGTGCCCGGGGCTTACGCCCCGGAGGTCAGCAGATAGCCGCGCAGGTGCTGCGCCCGCGCTACCGGCGCGGCCCGCTGACCGCCTACCTCTACCGCGTCGACCGAGCCAAGCCCGTCCGGCCCATGACCCCGGCGAGGTGGGCAGCGCTCGCCAAGGCCAACCTGGCGCGCCGCACCTGCCCGAAGTGCCGCACGGACGCCGGATACGTCATCCCCACCTCGCTCGGCATGTGCGTGCCCTGCGCCTACCCCGACGACGAACAGCGCGCCGCCTGAACACGTCGACCAGACCCAGGAGTTCCGCTGTGACCAGCACCAATACCACCCCGCCCGCCGTCGCCTACTCCTGGCACGGCTGGGTGACCGTACGCGGCCAGGGCCGCGCGTTCGCCTCCGGCACCGTCACCGGCCCACACGGCTACTGCCGCGCCCGGGCCCTGCGCGACATCGGCGCCTGGCTGGGCGCCCACGGCTGCACCGGCCGCCTCGCCGACATCACCCTGCTGCCCGCTTGAACCTCCCCTCGCTGCCGGGCCCGACCGCCCACCTTCCACAGCAACCGGTCGGGCCCTCGACTCCCGTGAAGGAGCAGATCCATCGTGACCGAGACCACCGTATTCACGCCCCCCGACGAGCCGGCGGGCACCAGCGAGCGGACGGCCGACGTGCTGCCGTTCCCGCTGAAGAAGGACACCGACCCGGCCCCCGCCCCGGAGTTGCCGGCCGAGAGCGTGATGAAGCCGGGCGAGTGGGAGGCCGAACCCCCCGACACCGACGACCCCGAGGCCGAAGGACTGGCCGAGGGTGCCCCGGTCGACCCGCCGCGCGAGGTCTACCCGCCCTCGGTGGCCGAGTGGATGGAGGCCAAGGACAAGGCGCGCATGGCGGTGCTGCCGGACTGGGTGAAGCTGCCCGACCAGCGCAAAGCCGTCCGCAAGTGGGCGGTCCGCCACTACTCCGCGGTGGCCGGCTACCACGCCGTTCGCCTGCCGTGCATCTACACGCCGAAGGTGCTGTGGTACTCGCCGCGCGGGGCGTGGCGCTGGTCGGCCGCGATCGGCCGGTGGGTGTTCGACGCGGAAGGCAAAACCCTGCGCCTCGCCTCCGTGGCCAACGAGGACGCGGCCGAGTACCTCAAGCTCTCGCGGCAGCGCAACGACCGCGTGAGGCTTCGGGGCATCGTCGCGGCGATCGCGAGCCTGGTCGGCCTCGCCGCCGCGCTCACCCTGTACGTCATGGCGCCGTCGTGGCTGCTCCTGCTGGCCGTGGCCACGCTGACCACCACGTTGGGCGCGGTGGGGGCGCCGGCGGACCGGCCGCTAATCGACATGGCCAAGGTGACGTTCCGCAAGCGGCGGCTGTCCTCGGACATCGTCATCCGCGCGCACGAAGCTGCCAGGCTGACCAGCAAGGACCAGTCCATTGCGTTCCCGCGGCCGATCGGGCGGGACGGCGATGGGTGGCGTGTGGTGGTCGATCTGCCGTACGGCAGGACGTTCGAGGACGCCCTCAATGCTCACGCCCGGCTCGCGTCCGGCATGGACATCGCGCCGACTCAGCTCTTCCTGGACAAGGACGAGACGAGTGGCCGGCGGGTGTCGTACTGGATCGCCGACCGCGACCCGCTCGCCGTCCCGTCCGGCAAGTCCCCGCTGTTGGGGGCGACGCGGGTGGACTTCTGGAAGCCGTTCCCGTGGGGTGTGGACGAGCGGGGCAACCCGGTCATGGCCACGATGCTGTGGCTGTCTCTGCTGGTCGGCGCGGTACCGCGGCAGGGTAAGACGTTCTCTGCCCGGACGATCGCGCTCGCCGCCGCGCTGGACCCGTACGTACGCCTGTACCTGTTCGACGGGAAGGCGTCGCCGGACTGGCGCAAGTTCGCCAAGGTCGCCCACCGCATCGCGTTCGGCATCGTGCCCAAGAACGGGTTCGATCCGGTGGTGCACATGCTGACCTCGCTGCGCGAGCTGAAGGCGGACGTCGAGGACCGCTACCACCGGCTCTCTGAACTGCCGCTGCACATCTGCCCGGAGGGCAAGCTCACCCCGGAGATCAGCCGGGACAAGAAGCTGAACATGCCCCTCACGCTGTTCGTGGTGGACGAGGTGCAGGAGTACTTGCAGCACCCCGAGCACGGCAAGGAGATCCTGTCCTTGCTGGTCTACCTCGCCCGGGTCGCGCCGGCGGTCGGCGTGAGCGTGATGACGTCCACGCAGAAGCCGGACGACAAGGCGTGCCCCTCGGAGCTGCGCGACCAGCACCAAGCACGGTTCGCGCTGCGCGTCGGCGCCTACCAGGTCTCCGACACCATCCTCGGTGCGGGCTCGTACTCCGAGGGCCTGGACGCGTCCAAGCTCCTCAAGTCCCACAAGGGTGTAGGCCTGCTCAAGGGCATGTCGGACGACTCCGGGATCGTGCGGACCTACCTTGCCGACGGCCGCGACGCCGAACGCATCCTGACCCGCGCCGCGGCGCTGCGCGAGGCCGAGGGCACGCTCACCGGCGACGCGGCCGGCGAGGCCCCGGCCCCGGAGGTCTCCGCCACGATCCTGGACGACGTCGCCCAGGTGCTGGACAAGGGCGAGGCCAAGGTGTGGTCCGAGACCATCGTCGACCGCCTCGCCGACCTGCGCCCCGAGTCCTACGGCGCGTGGGCCGAGCTGGATCCCAAGCCCAAGGCCGAAGCCCTCTCCAACGCGCTCAAGCCGTTCGGCGTCGGCACGCTCCAGATCAGCCGCCGCATCGACGGCGAACAGGTCAACAAGCGCGGCATCAAGCGCGATGACCTCGCCACTGCGATTACGGAGCGCAACAGGAAGCGGGACGCCGGATAGGTCCCAGAGGTTGCTACCGGTAGCGGCAGGGGTCGCTACCGGTAGCAACCCTGCTAGCGACCCAAACCGCCCCTGATCAGGTCGCTAGCACCTATCGGCCCACCTGCGGAAACCCTCGAAACCCGCCTGAGAGGCCCCTGATGAGCCTTCCCGTCCTCGCTACCGCCTTCCTGCTGACCGTCACGCTTGGTTACAGCGCCAAGTGCTGGCTGAGCCCGTTCGGCGACTGCCGCAAGTGCGCCGGCATGGGCCACGCCTTCAAGACCGACCGCAAGGGACGCCTCAAGCGCGGCAAAGACTGCCGCCGCTGCCAGGCCACCGGCAAGCGCATACGCGTCGGCCGCTGGATCTACAACCGCGCCGCGCGCACCTACCGCGCCGGCACCCGCTGACCACCCCCAGGGGAGGACCCATGGTCATCACCATCCCGCTCGTGCTGCTGCTCGCCGCCGTGCTCGCGCTGCTGCTGCGCTTCCGGGCGCTCGGTGCCGGCGCGGCCGTCGCCGCCGTGCTCTTCGGCTTCTACCTCGCCGGCACCGGCGCAGCCGACACCGTCAACCAACTCGTCACCGCCGTCACCGGCGCCCTCGCCGGCACCGGCCGCTGAAGGGAGACCAGGACGTGAACGAACCCACCGCTTACCACCGCCCGGCCGGATACGAGCCGACGGCCGTGGAAGTCCACCACCCCACCCCGCTCGCGCCCTACGACCTCGCCACGCCGGTGGCCATGGACCCGTACGCCGAGCGTCAGCCGGTGGTGTGGGTGCCCGACGCCTACGGCCGCATGGTCCCCATGCCCAAGCACCTCGCCCCGCCCGCCGTCGTCGCCCCCGCGCCCCGCGACCTGACCCCGCTCCCGCTCCTCGACCCCGTCGCGCAGCGCCTCATGGGCGCCGGCATCGGGGGCGGCGCCCTGTCCGCCGGGGCCGGATACGGCATCGGCGAAGTCATCAACGCCGCCGCCGGCTTCAGCGGCGGGGCACTGATCTGGATCGCCCTCGTCGTCCTCGCCCTGCGCACCCCCGCTCGCGCCATCACCGGCGGCAAGGGCAGCACGGTCAACATCCGCAAAGCCGTCATCAAGCGCAGCCACTTCCACGGCTGAACACCCCCAGAGGAGAACCGTGTTCGACATCCGCATCATCTGCGACCCCGCCGACGAGCCGGACATCACCCGCGCGTTGACCGCCGCGTTCGACTGCGACCCCATCCAGCGCCGCCCCGCCCACAACGGCCACCGCGTCCGCCTCTACACCAAAGCCTTCCACCCCGACCCCGCCGCGCTGCTCAACGATGCCCCCGAGGCGACCGAGGCAGGGCCGACAGCATGGCCCACGCCGGAAGACGCCTACGCCACCGCCCCCGGCATCACCTACGAGATCGCATGGACCGCTTCCACGGCCAGGACGCTCACCGAGAACCCGCACGGCGGCGACGTGGACCGCGAGTACTGGCTCCGCAAAGCCGCCCTGCTGGACCGCATCGCGCTGGAGCACGAGGCCGACGGCGTCCGCAACGGAACCGACGAGATCGCGGCCCATGCCGCTCGCCAGCTCATCGAGATCGACCAGGACGGCGAGGGCGACTACAGCGGCGCCCCGTACTGGCCGGAGCACCCGGCCACGCTCGCCCACCCGCGCGGCTACGTCCGCCAGGAATACGCCGTCTGGGCCGAGAACCAGTAGCTACGCCAAGGGCGGCCCCCGTCTCGCCAAAGTCCGGGGCCGCCCTTGCCAACCAGAACCCAACACAGGAACTGGAGACCTCCAGCATGACCCAACCCACGGACAACCGGCGAGAGGTCTTACTCGCCGCCGCCCTGAACGCTGCCGGCCGCGGCTGGTACGTCTTCCCGCTCCGCCCCGGCACCAAGCGCCCCGCCCTCCACGGGGAAGCCACCTGCCCGCGCACCGGAGCGTGCGAGGCAGGCCACCTCAAGTGGGAGCAGCGCGCGACGACCGACCCCGACCGCATCCGCGCCACTTGGGCCACGAGCGCGTTCAACGTCGGTATCGCCACCGGCCCTTCCGGGCTGCTGGTCGTCGACCTCGACATGCCCAAGGACAACAGCAATGGGGACGCGCCTGACGGCGCGACGACCTTTGAGGCGCTCTGCGAGCGCACCGGTCACGCCGTCCCCAACACCTACCGGACCCGGACCGCGAGCGGCGGATGGCACCTGTACTTCGCGGCGCCGTCCGGCGTGCGGCTGGCCAACACGGCAGGAACGATCGCCCCGTTGGTCGACACCCGGGCGTGGGGCGGCTACGTCGTCGCCGCGGGCAGCATCACCCCCGCCGGACCCTACGAAGCCATGAGCGGCCCTGTAACGGCTTCTCTGCCCTCGTGGCTGCTGAGCATCCTGAAACCGGCCCCCAAGCCCGTACAGGCCCCCGCAGCGCCCGTAACGGAACAATCCCGCCGATACGCGGGCACGGCGCTCGGCAATGAGGTCCGCAACGTCTCCGGGGCCCAACTCGGCCAGCGCGAGGCGAGGTTGTTCCGGGCGGCGCGAGCCATGGGGCGCTTCATCGCGTGGGGCGACCTCCCCCGACACGAGGTCGAGCAGGCTCTTCAGGAGGCAGGCGAGGCGGTGGGACTGCCGTCGTCCCAGTGCCGCGCCACCCTCCGCAGCGCCCTCAACTGGTCCATCGCCCACAACCAGCGCCGGCGGGACGCGGCATGACCGCCCCTTCCCATCCCCCTCTGAAGAGCATCACCCCCACCACGGCCACGCCGCACGTCGCTCCACAGCCTGTGGACACACCGGCCGTGGGCGAGCCGAAGGGCGTCGCCGAAGGCGTCCCCATTGCCGTTCGCCCTGACCCGCAGCAGGGAGACGGCCGCTACCCCGTCGCGTGGCTGCACATCTGCGCCCCGCGCGGCGCCGTCCCGACCGCCACCTCGAAATGCCTGTGCGGCCGTGACCGCAGCGCCGTCGGCAAAGCCCGCGTCCTCGCCCTGATCACCGACCACGAAGCCCACCGCGACGCCTGCCCGCTCCGCACTCCCCAGAAAGGGAGGACCGCCGCATGACCGACACAACGCCCGGCCCGTCCATCGACGGCGCGGCCCTGCTGAACGAGGTGGAAGCCTTCCACCGCCGCTTCAACGTCTTCCCGCTCGAAGCCGCCTACGTCGCTGTCACGCTGTGGGACGCACACGCGCACATGCTCGACGCGTTCGACTCCACCCCCCGACTCGCGTTCCTCTCGCCCGAACCGGGTTCCGGGAAGTCCCGCGCGCTGGACGTAGTCGAGACCCTCGTGCCGCGCTCCATGGCCGCTGCGGACGCATCCGCCGCCGCCCTGTTCCGGGCCGTCTCCGGGATCGACGGCGGACGGCCCACGATCCTGTTCGACGAGATTGACACCGTCTTTGGCCCCAAAGCCGGGGACAACGAGCAGCTCCGCGGGTTCATCAACGCCGGCCACGCGCGCGGACGCGTCATGTACCGATGCGTCGGGGACGGCTCCAACCAGCAGGTACAGGGCTTCCCCTCGTACTGCGCTGTCGCCGTCGCCGGACTCGGCTCGCTGCCCGACACGATCCTGACCCGCTCCGTCATCATCCGAATGCGCCGCCGGGCGAGGAACGAGAAGGCAGAACCCTTCCGCTCCCGTATCCACGTCCGCGAGGGCAACGTGATCCGCGACCGCCTCGCCAAGTGGGCGGAGTCCGTAGAAAAGCGCGTCGCTGGCGCCTTCCCCGCTCTGCCGGACGGCGTCACCGACCGCCCGGCGGACGTTTGGGAACCGCTGCTCGCCGTCGCGGACGCTGCCGGGGGCGACTGGCCCCGCCGAGCCCGCGAAGCCTGCCTGACCCTGGTCAACGCCTCACGGGCCAACGACAAGGGCAGCATCGGCATCCGGCTCCTGACAGACCTACGCGATCACGTGCTCATCGGCATCGACCGCCTTCCCACCGTCGCCATCCTGGACCGCCTCAACGCCCTCGATGACGCCCCATGGGCCGACCTCAACGGCAAGCCGCTCGACAACCGGCGCCTCTCCAAGATGCTCAGCGAGTACGTCACCGTCGACGGCGACCCGATCGTCTCCCGCAACATCCGCACCGCCGGCGGAGTCCTCAAAGGGTTCTTCGCCAAGGACCTCGACGACGCATGGTCCCGCTACTGCCCGCCCCCTGGGGCCGCTACATCCGCTACACCGCTACAGCCCAGGTCAGAGCAACTGAATCTGTAGCGGCGAGCCCCGATGTAGCGGCTACGCCCCCGCACCCGTAAGCGGCCGTAGCCGCTACATCCCGCCCATCCGCTACACAAAACATGCCGCTGACCTGCGATGTAGCGGCGTAGCGGATGTAGCGGACTTCTGAGAGGCCCCAGAGAGGACGCCCGCCGAGGAGGCACGCCCGATGAGCACCGCGCTCTCGTCCGCCGATCAACTGCTCTACACCCCCGAGGATGCCGCAAAGGTTCTTCGCTACGGCCGCTCAACCGTCTACGAGCTGATGGCCGAGGGGGCCCTGAAGTACATCAAGCGAGGACGCTCCCGCCGCATACGCCGGAGCGACCTTGAGGCCTACGTGGACAGCCTCGAACCGCTGCCCAACTGACCCGAGCCCGACCGAGGCGGCCCCGGACAATCGTCCGGGGCCGCCTCTTTCATGGAGGACTGCATGAGCCCCCGCCCCAAGAAACTGAACATGGAATCGTCCATCTACGAGGGCAGCGACGGCTGGTGGCACGGCCGCGTCACGATGGGCGTCAAGGACGACGGCAGCCCCGACCGACGCCACCGCAGGGCCAAGACAGAGCCCGAAGTGCGGCGCAAGGTAAGGGAATTGGAGGATCTCCGAGACAAGGGGCGTGCACCTAAGGCCGGACGCAAACCGACCGTGGCCCAGTGGATGGAGACCTACCTCACCGACATCGCGAGCCTGAAGCTCAAGCCGCGTTCCCTGGACGACTACTGGTCCAAGACCCGCAACGACATCGTTCCGGGCATCGGGCGGCACCGCCTCGACAAGCTCGCCCCTGAGCACCTGGAGAAGATGTACCGCGTCATGCTCGATGAGGGGCACGCGCCGTCTCACGTGCTCAAGGTGCACCGCATCCTGTCGCGAGCCCTGAAGATTGCCCACCGTCGCCGGATGATCGTGGAGAACGTGGCCACGCTGGTGGACCCGCCGGCCGTCGACGAGACGGAGGCGAACCCGTTCACGACCGATGAGGCCAAGGCCTTCCTGCAAGCCGCTGCCAAGCGTCCCAACTTCATGCGGTGGTGCGTCGGCGTTGGGATGGGCTTCCGGCAGGGAGAAACGCTCGGCCTGCGGTGGCCATACGTCGACCTCGAAGGCGAGTTGTTCCACCCCCAGTGGCAGATTCAGCGCCTTACGTGGCGCCATGGCTGCAAGGACGCGCACGCCTGCGGTGCTCGCCTTCACCGCTTCGAGCCCTGCCCGCCGGACTGCAAGACGCACAAGAACTACACGCGCGGTTGCCCCCAGCCGTGCACGAAGACGTGCACGAGGCACGCGAGCGCATGCCCTGAGCGCAAGGGCGGTGGGCTGGTCTTCACTCGCCCGAAGACGAAGAAGAGCACCAACCCCGTCCCGATCCCGCCGCCGTTCGTTCCGTACCTGCGCGAGCACAAGGCACGGCAGGAGGAAATGCGAGCGGCCGCGGGCGAGGAGTGGCAGGAGCACAAGGCGGTGTTCACGCGGCCGGACGGCCGGCCGTTGGACCCCCGAGCCGACTGGGAGGAATTCAAGGATCTACTGAAAGAGGCAGGCATCGACGACCGTCGCCTGTACGACGGGAGTCGGCACACCGCGGGCACGATCCTGAATGAGCTGGGCGTGGACATGCCGACCATCATGGAGATCCTTCGGCACACGCAGATCAGTCAGACGCGCCGGTACGTGAAGGGAAGATCTCACCTCTCGAAGGACGCCATGCGCCGCATGGGAGACGCCTTCATGCCGCAGCCCGAACCTGCAATTGAGACCACAATTGAGACCACGGACAGCCGCGCGGCACGTGCACGGCGCCGCCGACGGCTCCGGTAAAAAGCAAAAGCCCCAGGTCACGGCGAGTGAGAATCCTGGGGCTTCCACAGAGCCGCCTTCGGGATTCGAACCCGAGACCTACGCATTACGAGTGCGTTGCTCTGGCCATCTGAGCTAAGGCGGCGCGCTGTACACACTATGGTGCGATCAGCAACGTCGGTAAGTCTACACAGTTTCCGGGGGTGCTCCGTACACGCCCCGGGAGGACCGGTTCCGGGGCGTGCGGGAGGGCTATGCGCAGCGTTTTCCCTTCGCGGGAGGGGTGCCCTGGAGGAGGTAGCGGTTGATCGTGGAGTCGATGCAGACGCTGCCGCGGCCGTACGCGGTGTGGCCGTCGCCGACGTAGGTGAGGAGGACGCCGGAGGACAGCTGGGAGGCGAGGGACTTGGCCCAGGCGTAGGGGGTCGCCGGATCCCGGGTGGTGCCGACCACGAGGATCGGGCCCGCGCCCTTCGCCTCGATACGGTGAGGCTCGCCGGTGTGCCTCACGGGCCAGTACGCGCAGTTCAGGGAGGCCCAGGCCAGGCCGTCACCGAAGACGGGGGACGCCTTCTCGAACGCGGGAAGGTCCTTCTCCACCTGGTCGGGGGTGGCGAAGGCGGCCGGGAGGTCGAGGCAGTTCACGGCCGCGTTGGCGAACATCAGGTTCGCGTACTTGCCCTTGGTGTCGCGCTCGTAATAGCTGTCCGAGAGGGCGAGCAGACCCGCGCCGTCCTTGTCCTTCATCGCCGTGGTGAGCGCCTCACGCAGCTGCGGCCAGGCCGCCTCGTCGTACATCGCCGCGATCACGCCCGTCGTCGCGAGCGCCTCGCCGAGCTTGCGGCCACCCGCGTCGCCCGCCGGGATCGGGGCCGCGTCGAGCCGCTTGAAGAAGGCGCTGAGGTTCTTGCCGACCTGGTCCGGACTCGTGCCCGGGCCACCCAGCGGGCAGCCGCTCTGGCGCACGCAGTCCTTCGCGAAGGACTGGAACGCCGTCTCGAAGCCCGCCGTCTGGTCCAGGTTGAGTTGGCGTGCGGACAGGGACGGGTCCATCGCGCCGTCCAGGACCATACGGCCCACCCGGTCCGGGAACAGGCCCGCGTACGTCGCCCCGAGGAACGTGCCGTACGACGCCCCCACGTAGTTCAGCTTCGGGTCGCCCAGGACCGCGCGCAGGATGTCCATGTCCCGGGCCGCCTCGACCGTGGACACGTGCCGCAACAGGCTGGGCGAGCGCCGGCCGCAGCCCTCGGCGAACTTCTTGTACGCGTCGACCAGTTCACCCGTCTCCCTCTTGTCGTCGGGGGTGACGTCCGCCTCCGTGTACGTGTCCATCTGGCGGCCGGTCAGGCACTCGACGGGCTCGCTGCGCGCCACCCCGCGGGGGTCGACCGCGACCATGTCGTAGCGGGCACGCACCTCCGCCGGGTAGCCGACCCCCGCATACGCCTGCAGATAGCCCACCGCCGAGCCGCCCGGGCCGCCCGGGTTGACCAGCAACGAGCCGATGCGCTTGCCGGGGCCTGTCGCCTTCTTGCGGGCCACGGCCAGCTTGACCTCGCCCGAGGCCGGTTTCGCGTAGTCGAGCGGCGCCTTCATCGTGGCGCACTCGAAGCCGGCGGTGCCGCAGCTGCGCCAGGCCAGCTTCTGGTCGTAGTACGAGGACAGCGCGGACGGTGTGGCGCGGGGCAGCGCGGCCAGCTCCGCGTCGGCCGACGTCGTGGCCGTCCTGATCGAACTCCCCGTGGAGCAGGCGGAGACGAGCAGCGCGGTGGCGGCCAGCAGCGCGCCGCCCGTGCGGACGGTACGCATCGCGCGGATCGCGCCGAGGGGTCGGTCCGGCCGACGGGACCGGGGCAGCCGAGGGGTGCGCCTGAAGTACCTGGAGTACATCTCGCGAGCGTAACCCTGCGCGATGCAATGATCACCACCAGTCGCGGATCTGCCTCTTACGAGTGATGCGGTCAACACCGCGACTCAGCTCCTCGTGCCCACACCTCGCCTCAGCTCCTCACTCCGGCCCCTCGGCCCGGGCCCGGCTGTCGGCTGCGCGCACGCGCTCCTCGGCTCAGCCCGCCCGCAGCGCCATCGTCATCGCCTCCACCGCCAGCAGTGGGGCCACATTGCGGTCCAGTGCCTCGCGGCACGCGGCGATCGCGTCGATCCGGCGGAGGGTCGCCTCCGGTGAGCTGCCGCGGGCGAGGCGCTCGAGTACATCCTCGGCCTCCGTGTTGGCGAGGGCCACCCGGGAACCGAGCTGGAGAGCGAGGACATCGCGGTAGAAGCCGGTGAGGTCGATGAGGGCCAGGTCCAGGCTGTCGCGCTGCGTACGCGTTCTCCGGCGCTTCTGCCGGTCCTCCAGCTCCTTCATGACACCCGCCGTGCCACGCGGCATCCGGCCGCCCTGCGACGCACCGAGGGCCGCCTTCAGGTCTTCGGTCTCCTTGACGTCGACTTCCTCGGCGAGCTGCTTCGCGTCCTCCGCTGCCGTGTCGATCAGCTCCTGGGCCGCCTTGAGACAGCCGCCGATGTCGTCGACCCGCAGCGGGAGCTTGAGGACGGCGGCCCGGCGCTCACGGGCGCTCTGGTCCGTGGCAAGGCGGCGGGCACGCCCGATGTGCCCCTGTGTCGCGCGGGCGGCGGCCGCCGCGACACCGGGCTCGATGCCGTCACGGCGGACGAGGATGTCGGCGACCGCGTCCACCGGCGGGGTGCGCAGGGTGAGCAGGCGGCAGCGGGAGCGGATGGTGGGCAGGACGTCCTCGATGGAGGGCGCGCAGAGCAGCCAGACCGTACGGGGAGCCGGTTCCTCGACGGCCTTCAGAAGGACGTTGCCCGCGCCCTCCGTGAGGCGGTCCGCGTCCTCCAGGACGATGACCTGCCAGCGGCCGGTCGCCGGGGACATCTGGGCGCGGCGGACCAGGTCGCGGGTCTCCTTCACACCGATGGAGAGGAGATCGGTGCGGACGATCTGCACATCGGCGTGCGTCCCGATCAGGCTGGTGTGGCAACCGTCACAGAAGCCGCAGCCGGGCACTCCGCCCAGCGCGCGGTCGGGGCTCACGCACTGGAGCGCCGCCGCGAAGGCTCGCGCCGCAGTGGAACGGCCGGAGCCGGGCGGGCCGGTGAACAGCCAGGCGTGCGTCATCTTGGACGCCTCGGGGGGCGGGGTGTCCTCGGCGATCGCAGTGACGAGGGCGTCGGCGTCCCGAGCGGCGGCGGCGAGCTGCTCGCTCACCTTGTCCTGGCCCACCAGGTCGTCCCATACGGGCACGGGGCACCGCCCTTTCGTCGCACTTTGCCTTGCCGCGTCCATTGTGCGGGTCGCCACTGACAACGGGTCCCCCCGACCGTCCCCCGACCGCCGCTCTCAGCACCGGCTCTCAGCGGTAGCGGCCGCTCCGTCCCTCACGCCCGTCGTCCGGCTCGTCCTCGTCACGCGGGCCCAGCAGCTCGTCCGCCAGAGTCGGGAGATCGTCGAGCGGGGTTTCCTCCGCCCAGTCGGGACGGGGGCGGCGGCGGGGAGCACCCTCGGCATCGACCTGCGGCAGCTCGCGCGTACGGTCACCGGCACCCTCGGGCCGGGGCTCCGGCCGCTCGTCCCGGAAGAAGCCCGAGGGCACCCGGCCCGTGGGATCACCCACGCCGGCGCCCGTCGCGGCATCCGAGCCCGCGTCCCGTACCGGGGGAAGCACGGCCGTCTCGTCGGCCGCGCCCGTGTCCCGTACCGGCGGCAGCACAGCGGTCTCGTCCGCGGCCCCCGGAACCACCGGCCGGAGAACGGCCGTCTTCTCGGCCGCCTCCTCGGGCACGGGCGGCTTCAGCAGCTTGGCCGTCTCCTCCGAGTCGGAACGGGAACCCTCGCGGCGCTCTCCGGAGCGCGTCACGACCGGCGTGGGCAGCGTCGTCTCGTTGGCGGCCACGGGACCCGCGACCGCCGGCTCACCGGAACCCGCAGCCGCCGAAGCGGAAGTCGAAGCGGCCGTGGCCGCGGCCGCCGCCGCTGCCGCCGACTCCGCCGCGGTCCGCCGCGCTTCCTCCGCCCTCAGCAGCGCCTCCTCGGCCTTGCGCTGCTTCTCCAGGCGGCGCTCCTCCGCCTCGGCCCGCAGCCGTGCCTGCTCCTCGGCCAGCTTGCGCAGCCGGTCCTCCTCGGCGGCCCGTGCCTGCTCCTCGGCCAGCAGCCGCGCCCGCTCCTCCTCGGCCCGGCGGCGGGCCTCCTCGGCGCGCTGCCGGGCCTCCTCCGCCTGCCGCTCGGCCTCGCGCCGCTGGGCCTCCTCCAGCTCGCGCTGCTTGCGCTCCTCTTCCTCCGCCCGCAGCCGGGCGAGCTGTTCCTGGCGCTCGCGCTCCAGTCGCTCTTCCTCGGCCTTGCGGGCGGCCTCCTCCTCGGCCTTGCGCCGGGCCGCCTCCTCGGCCGCCTTGCGTGCCTCCTCCTGGGCCTTCACCTCGGCCTCGGAGAGGGGCAGCATCACGTCGAGCCGGTGCCGGACGACGGTGGTGACCGCCTCGGGCTCCTGGGCGGCGTCGACGACCAGGTACCGGCCCGGGTCGGCCGCGGCCAGCGTCAGGAATCCGGACCGCACGCGCGTGTGGAACTCGACCGGCTCCGACTCCAGGCGGTCGGGCGCCTCCGTGAAGCGCTCGCGCGCCGCCTCCGGGGAGACGTCGAGGAGCACCGTCAGATGCGGCACCAGTCCGTTCGTCGCCCACCGGTTGATGCGGGCGATCTCGGTCGGAGACAGGTCCCGGCCGGCTCCCTGGTAGGCCACCGACGAGTCGATGTAGCGGTCGGAGATGACCACGGCACCCCGCTCCAGCGCGGGCCGCACCACCGTGTCCACGTGCTCGGCACGATCGGCGGCGTACAGCAGCGCCTCCGCGCGGTGCGAAAGGCCCGCCGACGACACGTCCAGCAGGATCGACCGCAGTCGCTTGCCGACCGGCGTGGCGCCCGGCTCGCGGGTCAACACGACCTCGTGGCCCTTCGCGCGGATCCACTCCGCGAGCGCTTCCGCCTGCGTCGACTTCCCGGCCCCGTCGCCGCCCTCCAGGGCGATGAAGAACCCGTTCGCGGTGGGAGTCTGCACCGGGTCGTCGCCGCCGCGCAGCGCGTCCAGCAGGTCGTGTCGCAGCGGCACTCCGGAGCGGTCGTCGACCTTGGCGAGCACCAGCGCGGCGACCGGCAGCAGCAGGGCGCCGACCAGCATCAGCGTGAAGGCGGCGCCTCCGTGCGCGAACACGAACTTGCCGTTCTCGAGCCGGTGCGGGCCGATCGCCGCGGCTACCACCGGCGCCAGCAGGGCGCCGAGCGCCACGGAGACCCGTACGACCGCGTGCAGGTGTTCCGTCGTACGCGCCCGCCGGTACTCCTCGGTCTCCTGGTCGAGCAGGGCGTGCCCGGTGTTCGCGGCGACGCCAGCGCCGATGCCCGCGAGGGCGGCGATCAGCAACACCGTGGTGACGTCCGGGACCAGACCGGCGGCCAGCAGCGCGATCCCGGTGAAGGCGATCACCAGCGAGAGCAGCCTGCGCCGTGACAGCGACGGCAGCATGGAGGGGGCCGTCCGGATGCCGATGACGACGCCCCCGGTCAGCGCCAGCACCAGCAGGCCGTACGTGACCGGTCCGCCGCCCAGGTCCTTGGCCTGCAGCACGGAGACGGCGACGGCCGCGGCGATCGCCGCGGCGACGGCCGCGCAGGCGAGCACCAGGAGCGGGATCACGCCGGTACGGCCCTTGTCGACGTCCGTGCCCGTCCTGGGGCGGCGCAGACCCTCCAGGGGCGAGCGCGCACGCGGGGTGCGGGTGTCGGGCAGTTCGAGGGACGTGAGCACGGAGAGCGAGGCGGCGAACAGTCCGGCGGCGACGTACGAGGCGAGCGCCGCCTGGTGCTGATCGAACCAGGCGATCCCGGCACCGAGCAGGTTGCTGACGAGTGACACCACGACGAGCGTGGCGGCCGCGATCGGCACCGCCACGAAGGCCGTACGCAGCGACAGGCGCCGCAGCGCGTCCAAGTGGTCCGGCAGCGGGCGTACGGTGGCGCCCTCCAGCGGCGGCGCGGGCAGCAGCGCGGGCGCCGCGCTCTCCCGGCACACCGTCCAGAAGCGCTCGGCGACGCCGGTCACGAAGGCGACGACGAGGAGGGCGGCGAGTGCGTTGTCGGGGGTCCAGTCGATCCACAGGGGCGCGAGGAGCATGAGCACGGCGCGCAGTCCGTCGGCTCCGACCATGGTCCAGCGCCGGTCGAGCGGCCCTTCCTGGGACGTCAGCGAGGTGAGCGGCCCGAGGAGTACGGCTCCGAAGAGCAGCGTGGCCAGAATGCGTGCCCCGAAGACGGCCGCCACGGCGAGGGCGACCCCACGGTAACCACCGCCGAAGGAACCCTCCGCGATCGCCGCCTGAAGGACGAGGACGACCAGCACGAGCAGGGCCAGGACGTCGCCGACACCGCCCACCAGGTGGGCGCTCCACAACCGTTTCAGCTGAGGTCGGCGCAGCAGCGCGCGGACGGCGCGCTCGCGGGAATCCGCGACCAGGGCGTCGTCGGTGGCCGGATTGGGGGCCGTTGGCTGCTCGGCTCGCGTCATCCTGCAAGCCTATCCGGCCCCAGTGACTGCCCGAAGGGGTGCCCGAACATGTGGACGCCCCCACACCGAAACGTGTAGAGGCGTCCACATCTGAATCCGACAGAGACCGCGAGAGACCTGACAGGGACCGCGAGACCTGGTGCAGGCCGCGAGACCTTTTGCAGGCCGAGAACCCGGACCTCAGTTCTCCGAAGCCGCCGTCTTCTTGGCGGCGGCCTTCTTGGCCGGAGCCTTCTTGGCGGCCGTCTTCGAAGTCGTCGTCTTCTTGGCGGCCGTCTTCTTGGCCGGGGCCTTCTTGGTCGCCGTCTTCTTGGCGGCGGCCTTCTTCGCCGTCTTCTTGGCGGGAGCCTTGGCGCGCTTCTCGGCCAGCAGCTCGTAGCCGCGCTCTGGGGTGATCTCCTCGACGCTGTCGGCGGAGCGCAGGGTCGCGTTGGTCTCGCCGTCGGTCACGTACGGCCCGAAACGGCCGTCCTTGACCACGACGGGCTTCCCGCTGACCGGGTCCTCGCCCAGCTCCTTGAGCGGCGGCTTGGCGGCCGCACGCCCGCGCTGCTTGGGCTGGGAGTAGATCTCCAGCGCCTCTTCCAGGGTGATGCTGAAGAGCTGGTCCTCGGACTGCAGGGAGCGCGAGTCCGTGCCCTTCTTCAGGTACGGCCCGTAGCGCCCGTTCTGCGCGGTGATCTCCACGCCTTCGGCGTCCTTGCCGACGACGCGCGGCAGGGACATCAGTTTGAGGGCTTCGTCGAGCGTCACCGTGTCGAGCGACATCGACTTGAAGAGTGAGGCGGTACGCGGCTTGACGGCGTTCTTGCCCGTCTTCGGGGTGCCCTCGGGGAGCACCTCGGTGACGTACGGGCCGTAGCGGCCGGCCCTGGCGATGATCTGGTGGCCCGACTCCGGGTCCGTGCCGAGTTCGAAGTCACCGCTCGGCTTGGCGAGCAGCTCCTCCGCGAGCTCGACGCCCAGCTCGTCCGGGGCCAGGTCCTCGGGAACGTCCGCGCGCTGGTGGTTCTCGGAATCCTTCTCGCCGCGCTCGATGTACGGACCGTAGCGGCCCACCCGCAGCACGATGTCGTTGCCGACAGGGAAGGACGACACCTCACGGGCGTCGATGGCGCCCAGGTCGGTGACGAGTTCCTTGAGGCCGCCCAGGTGGTCCCCGTCGCCGTTTCCGGCCTCGGCGGCGCCCCTGGCGTCGCCCTCACCGAAGTAGAACCGCTTGAGCCACGGCACGGCCTGCGCCTCGCCCCGCGCGATGCGGTCGAGGTCGTCCTCCATCTTGGCCGTGAAGTCGTAGTCGACGAGCCGCCCGAAGTGCTTCTCCAGGAGGTTGACCACGGCGAAGGACAGGAAGGACGGCACGAGTGCCGTGCCCTTCTTGAACACGTATCCGCGGTCGAGGATGGTGCCGATGATCGACGCGTACGTCGACGGGCGGCCGATCTCGCGCTCTTCGAGCTCCTTGACCAGCGACGCCTCGGTGTAGCGGGCCGGGGGCTTGGTGGCGTGCCCGTCGACCGTGATCTCCTCGGCGGACAGCGGGTCGCCCTCGTTGACCTGCGGGAGACGGCGCTCGCGGTCGTCGAGCTCGGCGTTCGGGTCGTCCGCGCCCTCGACGTACGCCTTCAGGAAGCCGTGGAAGGTGATCGTCTTGCCGGACGCGCTGAACTCGGCGTCGCGGCCGTCGGAGGCCGTGCCCGCGATCTTCACGGTGACGGAGTTGCCGACCGCGTCCTTCATCTGGGAGGCGACGGTCCGCTTCCAGATCAGCTCGTACAGCTTGAACTGGTCGCCGGTCAGGCCCGTCTCGGCCGGGGTGCGGAAACGATCACCCGAGGGACGGATCGCCTCGTGCGCCTCCTGCGCGTTCTTGACCTTCCCGGCGTACGTCCGCGGCTGGGCTGGCAGGTAGTCGGCGCCGTAGAGCTGCGTGACCTGGGCACGGGCGGCGGAGATCGCCGTGTCCGAGAGGGTCGTGGAGTCCGTACGCATGTACGTGATGAAGCCGTTCTCGTACAGCTTCTGGGCCACCTGCATGGTGGCCTTCGCGCCGAAGCCGAGTTTGCGCGAGGCCTCCTGCTGGAGGGTCGTCGTGCGGAACGGCGCGTACGGCGAGCGGCGGTACGGCTTGGACTCGACCGAGCGGACCGCGAAGTTTGTGTCCTGGAGGGCGGCGGCGAGCGCACGGGCGTTCGTCTCGTCCAGGTGGAGCGTGTTCGCGCCCTTGATCTGACCCAGCGAGTCGAAGTCGCGACCCTGGGCGATGCGCTTCCCGTCGACCGCGGTCAGACGGGCGACCAGGTTGGACGGGTCACTGGCGTCACCGGCACGGCCGGTGCCGAAGGTGCCGTTCAGGTCCCAGTACTCGGCGGAGCGGAAGGCGATGCGCTCACGCTCCCGCTCGACGACGAGCCGGGTCGCCACGGACTGCACGCGGCCCGCCGACAGCCGCGGCATGACCTTCTTCCACAGGACCGGCGAGACCTCGTAGCCGTAGAGGCGGTCGAGGATGCGGCGGGTCTCCTGGGCGTCGACGAGTTTCTGGTTGAGCTCGCGCGGGTTGGCGACGGCGGCCTGGATCGCGGCCTTGGTGATCTCGTGGAAGACCATCCGCTTGACCGGGACCTTGGGCTTGAGTACTTCCTGGAGGTGCCACGCGATGGCCTCGCCCTCGCGGTCCTCATCGGTGGCGAGGAAGAGTTCGTCGGAGTCGCGCAGCAGGTCCTTGAGCTTCTTGACCTGGGCCTTCTTGTCGGCGTTGACCACGTAGATGGGCTGGAAGTCGTGATCGACGTCCACGCCGAGGCGGCGCACCTCGCCGGTGTACTCCTCCGGCACCTCCGCGGCGCCGTTGGGGAGGTCGCGGATGTGCCCGACGCTCGCTTCGACGACATAGCCGGGGCCGAGATAGCCCTTGATCGTCTTCGCCTTGGCAGGCGACTCGACGATGACGAGTCGGCGGCCGCCGTGTGCGGTGTCGCTGGTCGGGGACAACTTCGCTCTTCTCTCCGGTCGACGCAGGGGGTCTCCCCCAGGCCTTGGTCCCGGGGGTCGGGTCATGCTGACGCTGCGGAGTGTGACGGTACATCCCGCCCCCGTGTCAAACGGGAAAAGCCCGCAACGGCCACTCGAACGGTAACCCGACTACCGCCATTCCTGCCGCCCGGAGTGTCCAGCAGCCCTTTCAGGCCTATCCGGAGCGTGACCTCTCAGTTACCGGAGACCCGGCTCTCACGCGCGCGTCAAACACCACATCCCAAGCGCCAGCGCACCCACTCCGGCGACGCTCGCGAGCGTCGCCGATGCGACGCGGTTCACACCGACGGCGACGGGCTCGCCGTGTCGCAGCCGCACCGCGGTCCAGATCAGCAGTCCGCCTCCGAACAGCGCGAACACCGTCCCCACAAAGATCGCCGGTCCACTTTCCACTGATATGCCCTTCCGCCCCGGGTCCCCAGGGTGGGGAGGCTGGCACCCTCCGGAAGCGGGCCGGAAGCGGGCGTGCGAACCTGCGGTGAACGCCGGGCAGACGACACCCCACGGACCGCTCAGACCGTAGTGGGGTCGGGTATCCGGCCGCTCGTCCGCGTGCTGTCGACACGCCTCACACCTGAGTTCCACAGTTAGCGGTGTCGACTAGGGAACGAAAACGTGGGTTGACCTGCGGAAACGCCTGTGAGCACGCCGAGATGGCGTGTCACTAGGCGGGGGGATAGTGCCTGGTCAGCGGCCTGCGGTCAGATCGATGATCTTCTTGGGCGGGGTGACGTTCAGGGCGGTGAAGATGTCGCGCTGGGGCTTGGTGAGGTCGGTGGACTGGCGGAAGGTGCCGGCCGGGCCGGTGTAGGTGACCGCGTGCAGGCGCTGGAGTTCGGCGCGCAGGCGGTTCCAGGTCTGGCCGGTGGAGGTCTCGGCGACGCGGATCAGCAGCAGGGCGAGCCAGCAGAGCAGGACGTGGGCGCGGATGCGGTCCTCGCGGCGGTGGTAAACGGGGCGGAGATCGAGAATTTGCTTCATGTCGCGCCAGCCGCGCTCGACTTCCAGGAGCTGTTTGTAACCCAGGGCGATGTCCTCGGCCGACAGCTTCGGATCCGAGGAGCGCAGGAGGTACTTCCCGTCGAGGTTGGCCTCGGCGGCGATCTTCTTCTTGTCCACCCGCAGCAGCCCGCTCGGGGTGGTGCGCAAGAACCGTTTCAGACCGGGCTTGGTGGACAACACCCCAGCCAGCTTGTCGCGTTCGGGCCTGGGCAGCTTGTCCGTGGCCTCGATCGCCTCGGTGAGCTGGGTGACCATCCGCTGACGGATCGCGGCGTCGCGGGTGGCCTGGTCGGGGTTGAAGCAGATCACGAACCGGTCGTCGGTTCCGATGTTGACCTCCTTGACCTGGAGGTTGTCGCGCACGGACGCATAGCGGCCCTGCCGCGAGAGGGCGGCGCGTACTTCGGGTGATCCGGTGCGGAGTTTCTCGCCGATGATGTAGCCGCCGCCTCCGCGCATCAGCGCCCGGCGGTTGGCGGCGGAGGTGAAGCCGCGGTCGGCGACCCACACGATCTTCGACAGCGTCCACTCGCGCAGGTCGTCGCGGACCTGCCGGATCAGGGCCTGGTCACCGGTGTTGCCGGGCCAGGACCACACCCGCACCGGGATCCCGTCGCGGGTGACGGCCATGCCGATGACGACCTGGGGCAGATCGTCGCGGGAGTCCTTGGACTTGCCGTGGGTGCGGAACCCGTCGTGTCGCACCGCGTCTTCGGCCGGCGCGTCGGCGGCCAGGCGCTCGCCGTGTTCGTCGCGGGCGACAGGTTCGTCGGCGTCCTCGGTCTCGAAGTACGTGGAGCTGGTGTCGAAGAACAGCAGGTCCACCTCCAGGTTGAGCAGGTCGGTGACCTGGAAGTACGTCTCCTTGGCCAGGGCCGGCTCGATGGTCAGCAGGTAATCCATGGCTCGGTAGCAGGCTTCGTCACTGATCGCCTCCAGGCCGTCTATGTGGACGTCGTCGGCGATCCACTCGGTCGCGGCGAGCTTGCTGGAGGCGGCCAGGGCCCGGTTGGCGACCAGCGCGAACAGCACCCGTTCGACGCGCGGATCCAGCCGCCGCCCGGCCAGTTGGCGGTGCACGACACCGTCGAGGCCGAGCCGGTGCCAGAGTCCGTCCAGCGCGTGCACCCCGCCGCACGGCCTGGAACTGATCAGTGACAGGTCTCCCGAGCCGGTCGCGGCCAGCGCGGACGCGGGGTCCAGCAGCTTCGAGAGCGCGCCGACCAGTCGGCGCACCGCCTCGCGGTCGAGCTCGTCCTCCCGGCCGAAGGAGTGCAGCACCTTCGTACGCGAACGCCCCACGGCCGGGTCCCACTCGTTGTGGGCCAGCTGCAGATACCGGACCGTCTGCCCGTCCTTGTTCCGCCGGGACGTCGTCTTCACATACATGCCGCTAGACGATACGCACATCATTCCATGTCACAGGCATGGGGGTGACAACATCGTGCCACTAGGCGTTTTCGGCCTTTCGCGCTAGGTGCAACCGCCTGACCTGCACCGATGCCCTGCCACACCCCCGAGAACCCCGCTCAACTGTGGAACGCAGGTCACAGTGCACACGACTTTGGTCAACTACCCGGCGCTGAAGCGCCGGGCTGGTGCGGTGGTGGGGCGGGGGCCGTTGACTGGACCCCGCGCCGCCACAACTGCCGAGCTCTGGCGCGGATGCAGCGGGAGCTGTTCCGGTCCGCGTGATCAATGTCCCGCGCCCTCCGCGCCTCCTTGCGCCGCCGCTTCCTGGCGCGGCGTTGGCGGACGGCGTGTTCTTCCTCTGGAGCTTGGCGCGCAGCGTGCGCTCCCGGAATCGGACGCGGTTGAGTTCCCGTCCGGCCATGACCTCGCCGTCCGAGGTGGTGGCGAGGTTCACGATGCCTAGGCTCCCCGCCCTCCGCCTTCAGCGTGGCGCACGCGTCGCACACCCTCTTGATCACGTGCTGGGCGGCCTGCGCCCCCAGCCCCCACCGGGACCTGATCTCACCAGGCGACCTCGCTCGCCCAGCCGGCGGCCTCGTCGCACGCGCGCAGGTCGCCTCGACGAAGATGCGATTCCCCCTCGGCTGAAGCCCTGGGGTTCCCACAAGAACAGGCTGAAGTGCGATCCCGTAGTCGGTGAGCAGCACGCGTGCATAGGGATCGTCCGAAGAGTCTGGCGCCAGAAGGATGTTGGCCGGTTTCACATCCCTGTGGAGGATCCCGATCCGGTGTCCGGCGGAGAGCGCGTCGAGAACGGCGAGCCCGATCCGGGCGGTCCGAGCGGGCGACAGCGGCCCCGACTGCCGTACGACCGCATGTAGATCGACCGCGTCCGGCACGTACTCCATGACGATCCACGGCAGTCCTTCGCGCACCACCACGTCGTGAACGGTGGCCACATGGGGATACCCGCGCAGCCGGGCCGCGTGCCGGGCCTGGCTGCGCGCCCGGGCGACGCGCTGCGCGGGCTGCGTCGCGTCCATCGGCACGTCCGGCAGCGCGATCTCCCTCATGGAGACCTCGCAAGCCAACTCCGCGTCGTACGCGAGCCACGCCCTCCCCATGGCGCCTCCCCCGAGACAGCGCGCCGCCTCCGAGGACGCATGGAACTTGTCTCTTGAAGGTACCTTCGCACGCACCACTGACAGGAGCCGTTTTACCGACCAATCCTGATCAATGTCGGTCAATCCCGTCAGAACAAGCACATGCGACTCAGCTCTTCACTCCGCGGGCTCGAGGAACCCTTGCTCCACCAGCAGCCGGATCTGCGCGGGCGTCCGGTCGCGCAGCAACACCGGGTCCTCGCCGACCAATTGAGCGATGGCGTCCAGGATCCGCCCGGCGCTCAGCGTGCCGTCGCACACACCCGCGAAGCCCGCGCCGACCGTGTCCACCTTGGTGGCCCGGCGCATCCCGCGGTGCTGGCGCAGCACCACGTGTTCCGGGTCCTCCGCGCCGGGCAGCCCGACCTGCTCCTGAACGACCTCGTCCACGAGCCTGAAGTGCCCGGCGAGCAGGGCCGCGTCGTCGCTCGCCCGCAGGTAGTCGACGCGGTCGAAGTGTGCGCGCACGGTCTCACCGAGCGGCTGTTCGACGGAGTGCGGCCATTCCTCGACCGTGATCGAGGGCTCGGCGGCCGCCGTTCTGCGCAGCGTGATCCATCCGAAGCCGACAGCCTTGACCTTGCGGGCCTCGAACTCGTCCAGCCAGGCGTCGTACCGCGCCTGGTACTCGGCGGGGTCGTCGCGGTGGTCGCCCGCGTCGCGCAGCCACAACTCCGCGTACTGCGTGACGTCCTGTACCTCGCGCTGCACGATCCAGGCGTCACAGCCGCGCGGCACCCAGGAGCGCAGCCGGTCCTGCCACTCCTCGCCCTCCACGTGCTGCCAGTTGGCCAGGAACTGCGCGTACCCCCCGTCGCTGAGCCGGTCTCCCGCCTGCTGAACGATCGTGCGGCACAGATCGTCCCCGCCCATCCCGCCGTCGCGATAGGTGAGCCGGGCACCGGGCGAGATCACGAAGGGCGGGTTCGAGACGATCAGGTCGTACGTCTCGTCGTCCGCGATCGGTTCGAAGAGGGAGCCCTGGCGCAGATCGGCCGCCGGGGCGCCGGAGAGCGCGAGGGTGAGCGCGGTGATGTGCAGGGCGCGCGGGTTGAGGTCGGTCGCGGTCACGCGCGTGGCGTGCTGCGCGGCGTGCAGGGCCTGGATCCCGGAGCCGGTGCCGAGGTCGAGCGCGGAGGAGACGGGTGTCCGGACGGTGATGCCGGCCAGCGTCGTGGACGCTCCGCCCACGCCCAGGACGACGCCCTCCTCGCGGCTGCCGATGCCGCCCGCGCCGCCGACGGCGCACCCCAGGTCGGACACGATGAACCAGTCCTCGCCACCAGGCCCCCCGTACGGCCGGATGTCCACGGTCGCCGCGACCTCGTCCGCGCCCGCGCGGGTCAGCCAGCCGCTCTCCAGGCAGTCCTCCACCGGCAGCCCGTCTCTCACGCGCGCGTGAGAGACGGGCTGCTGCAGCAGGAACAGCCGTACGAGCGTCTCCAACGGTGTGTCGCCGCGGGTCGCCCGGAGCGCGGGCACGGTCTCGCTGCGTGCCAGCGCCGCGTACGCGGGGGCGCCGAGCAGGTCGAGCAGACCGTCGGCGGTGAAGGAGGCGCCGAGCAGGGCGTCCCGCAGCCGAGCGGCGACGTCGACGCGGTCGGACGAGGGCAACGGTGGCAGGCTGGTGTGACTCACGTCCCCCATTGTGTCCGCTCCGGCCGAAAGGGACGTACACCTGTGGACAGAGCCCGCGCCGGTGTGGACAGGCCCGCACGAGGAGCCGTGGGGGCTCGCGCGGGAGCCATGGGCCATGCGCCGTCGGGAGCCGTGGGCTTGCGCCGCGAGAGCCGTAGGGCAGGCGCCACGGGCCCGGTACGCGCGCGTACCGGGCTCTTTCCGGGTGGACGGGACGGATCCTGCTCTGCGGTCGCTCTCCGGGCGTTCGCCGGTCGCTCTCCGGGGGGGGTCAGCCCTGGGTGGTCGCCGGCGAGGCGGACGCGGAGGCGGACTTGCAGCTCACCTGCTTGGCCATCGCCTTGCCGACGTCGCCCGCTTCGAGCTCCTTCAGGGCGTCGGTCCCGGTCTTGCTGAGCTTCTCCAGCTGCTTGGCGACGCCGTCGAGACCATCCGCGAACTTCGCCTGGTCCTTCGTGTTGAGCGCGTCGGACTGCTTCCCCAGATCGGCGTAGGAGGCGGAGAGGGCGTTGAGCTCCTTGACCGCGTTCTCCTGCTTGGTCTTGCCGCTGTCCACGTCCGGCGGGCCGGCCTTCTCGATGGCGGCCGCCATCGCCTTGTAGGCGTCGGAGATGTCCTGGAAGCCCTTGGAGTCGGCCTTCTGCACGTCCGCCGGAGCGCTCTGGTCCGTGGTCTCCTTCTGGATCGCGGTGTTGGCGGCCGCGATCTTCTGGACCTGGGGCTGCACCGCGTCACAGACCTGCTTGGCCCAGGGGTCCAGTTTGTCGTCCTTGGTACTACTACCGCTGCTGCATGCCGACAGCGCCAGCACCAGTACCGCACCGCCGGACAGTGCGGCCGCGAGCTTCTTGTTCACCGGATTGGTCCCTTCCGTGGCTCTCGGCCCCGGAACTTACACGCCACACGGGCGCCACCCCCATAGCGAATTTCCGATTTAGTGACTATTGAAGCCATTTGCTCCATGCGAGAGAAGGCTCACGACACGGGCGTGAACGCACACAAACGACGGGCGGGCGGCACGTCGCTGCGTGCCGCCCGCCCGTCGGGACCTGCCCAAAGGACCTAGCGCTACGAAACCACCGCGGCGTCGGCCGACTTCGACACCCGTTCCGCGTTGCCTTCGTCACCCACGGCGATCCCGCGCCGCTTGGAGATGTACACCGCGCCCACGATCACGAGGATCGAGAGCACCGCGATCAGGATGCGCAGACCGAGGTTCTTGTCGTCGCCGTACGAGAACTTCACGACCGCGGGTGCGATCAGCAGCGCCACCAGGTTCATCACCTTGAGGAGCGGGTTGATCGCGGGGCCCGCGGTGTCCTTGAAGGGGTCACCTACGGTGTCGCCGATCACCGTGGCGGCATGGGCCTCACTGCCCTTGCCCCCGTGGTGGCCGTCCTCGACCAGTTTCTTCGCGTTGTCCCAGGCGCCGCCGGAGTTGGCGAGGAAGACCGCCATCAGCGTGCCGGTGCCGATCGCGCCCGCCAGATACGAGCCGAGCGCGCCGACGCCGAGCGTGAAGCCGATGGCGATGGGCGCCAGGACGGCGAGCAGACCCGGAGTGGCCAGCTCCCGCAGGGCGTCCTTGGTGCAGATGTCGACGACCCGCCCGTACTCCGGCTTCTCCGTGTAGTCCATGATCCCGGGGTGCTCGCGGAACTGCCGCCGCACCTCGTAGACCACGGCCCCCGCGGACCGGGACACCGCGTTGATCGCGAGGCCCGAGAACAGGAAGACGACCGCCGCGCCCGCGATCAGGCCCACCAGGTTGTTGGGCTGCGAGATGTCCATCATCAGGTTCAGCGGCGCGCCCTGCCCGGAGACCTTCTCGCCCACGTCGTTCGCGGCCGTGAGGATCGCGTCCCGGTACGAGCCGAAGAGCGCCGAGGCCGCGAGGACGGCCGTGGCGATGGCGATGCCCTTGGTGATGGCTTTCGTGGTGTTGCCCACCGCGTCCAGGTCGGTGAGCACCTGCGCGCCCGCGCCCGTGACATCGCCGGACATCTCGGCGATGCCCTGCGCGTTGTCGGAGACCGGGCCGAAGGTGTCCATGGCGACGATGACGCCGACCGTGGTGAGCAGGCCGGTTCCGGCGAGCGCCACCGCGAACAGCGCCAGGAGGATCGACGTACCGCCGAGCAGGAAGGCCCCGTAGACGCTGAGGCCGATCAGCAGGGCGGTGTAGACGGCCGATTCCAGACCGATGGAGATACCGGCCAGGATGACGGTGGCCGCGCCGGTGAGCGAGCTCTTGCCGATGTCCCGTACGGGACGACGGGTGGTCTCGGTGAAGTAGCCGGTCAGTTGCTGGATGAGGGCGGCGAGCACGATGCCGATGGCCACCGCGACGACCGCGAGGATCCGCGGATCGCCCTCCTTGGCCTTGATCGCCGCGTCCGTGACGCCGTCGAGGTCGGCGTACTTCCCCGGCAGGTAGATGAAGACGGCTGCGGCCACCAGCACCAACGAGATCACCGCGGAGATGAAGAAACCACGGTTGATCGCGGACATGCCACTGCGGTCGGAGCGCCGTGGTGCCACCGCGAAGATGCCGACCATCGCGGTGAGGACGCCGATCGCGGGCACGATCAGCGGGAAGGCGAGCCCGGCGTCGCCGAACGCCGCCTTGCCGAGGATCAGCGCGGCGACGAGCGTGACGGCGTACGACTCGAAGAGGTCCGCGGCCATGCCGGCGCAGTCGCCGACGTTGTCGCCCACGTTGTCGGCGATGGTCGCGGCATTGCGCGGGTCGTCCTCCGGAATGCCCTGCTCGACCTTGCCGACCAGGTCGGCGCCGACGTCGGCGGCCTTGGTGAAGATGCCGCCGCCGACACGCATGAACATGGCGATCAGCGCCGCGCCGAGACCGAAGCCCTCCAGGACCTTCGGCGCGTCGGCCGCGTACACCAGCACCACACAGGAGGCGCCCAGTAGACCGAGCCCCACCGTGAACATGCCGACGACGCCGCCGGTACGGAAAGCGATCTTCATGGCTTTGTGCGAGACGGCGGTGAGATCCTTTTCGGGTTCACCCTCGGCCGGGGTCGCTTCCCTTGCCGCGGCGGCCACGCGGACGTTGCTTCGTACGGCGAGCCACATACCGATATAACCGGTGGTCGCCGAGAACACCGCGCCGATCAGGAAGAAGATCGATCGTCCGGCGCGCTGATTCCAGTCATCCGCGGGCAGCAGCATGAGCAGGAAGAACACCGCGACGGCGAATACGCCGAGCGTGCGCATCTGTCGCCCCAGGTAGGCGTTCGCGCCTTCCTGGATGGCCGTCGCGATCTTCTTCATGCTGTCGGTGCCCTCGCCGGCCGCGAGCACTTGCCGTACCAGCACCCCGGCTACCGCCAGAGCCGCCAGGGCCACGGCGCCGATGACCATCACGATCAAGCGATTGTCATTGGTCAGTACTGCGGCTGCGAAGGTTGTGGGATGGTCAAACTGATGAGGGGTAGAAAGCCCCGCCATTCGTCCTCCTTGACGCTTGGGCTGAGCTCAAGATGTGGACGGATTGTAGGTACCGGAACCTGATCAAAACAGTGCCCGGTAAACGGAATTCGCCTTCACATGCCGATCAGCAAATGATCGACGGGCATCCGTGGGGCCCAAAAGAAGTAATGCCCCAAAAGCGTTGACGCTTGATCAAATAATCGTGTGATTGATCGTGAATCAATTCACGAAAAGGCCTGGGCCGAACCCGGCCGGACGCGGGCATACAAAAAGGGCCCTGCTGAGCAGGGCCCTTCGAGTGTGTTGCGGGGGTGCGATCAGGGGACGAGCGCGGCCGGCGGCGTGGTCGGCCAGCTCATCTTGATCAGTCCACCGTGCTCACCGGAAGTGACCTCGACATCGTCGACGAGGCCGCTGATGACCGCGAGGCCCATCTCGTCCTCCTCGGCATCCATGTCCGGATCACCCGAGGCACCGGATGCCGTCTCACCGGGCACCGAACGCGGCGCCTCGTCGCCGACCTCGATGGAGAACTGTTTCTCCTCCTCGATCAGCTTCACCTGCACCGGCGCCGAGATGCCGTTGCTCTGGTGCAGTCCGACGGCACGAGTACAGGCCTCACCGACGGCGAGTCTGACCTCGTCGAGGACGGCCTCGTCCACTCCGGCCCTGCGCGCCACCGCTGCCGCCACCAGTCGGGCGGTCCTGACGTGCTCGGGCAGCGCGCTGAAGCGGAGTTCAACGGTGGCCATGCATCCCCCTCAACTACGGGCGTGCTGTCAGGGGGCCGGGCCGCCGAGGCCCGGTCCCCCGTCCATTGCTTCTACCGTCTCGGACACCACATCACTCGTGAGGCCCGGGACGGGGTCAGTCGGTGGCCGCTACCGCTTCCTCGACCGAGGTGTGGATGGGGAACACCTTGGTGAGGCCGGTGATGCGGAAGATCTTCAGAATGCGCTCCTGGTTGCAGACCAGTCGCAGCGAGCCCTCATGGGCACGCACACGCTTCAGGCCGCCCACCAGCACGCCGAGCCCGGTGGAGTCGAGGAAGTCCACGCCCTCCATGTCGACGACAAGGTGGAAATTGCCGTCGTTCACCAGCTCGACCAGCTGCTCGCGCAGCTTGGGCGCGGTATATACATCGATTTCGCCACCGACCTCGACGACCGTACGATCGCCGACGGTACGGGTCGACAGGGACAGGTCCACGGATCCTCCAGCACCTTGCTATCGAGCGGTCATCCCAAGGGACACCTCGGCAGAGCCCCCGGGACGGTTCGCCAGCCGCGATGGCATTCAATCACTTACCGGCAGGCGTGCACGACGCCTTGGGCCCATTGTCCGTCACGCCAGTGACACACTCGATGCCGATGGCCAAGAATCACCGATCCGATCGACCCTCGACGGACACCGCTTCCCGCCCCGATCCGGGCACGGTCCTGGACCGGCTCGCCTCGGGGCCGAGTCGGGCTTCGCGCATCACTCATACGGAGCACTTGCCCCCACGGGCGGGTCGCCATGCCGTGTGGCCCGATCGGATCCGTTCGGAGGTCATCGCGGCGGTGCAGGCCGCGGGCATCGAGCACCCCTGGGCCCACCAGGCACTGGCCGCCGAGCACGCCCTGGACGGCGACTCCGTGATCGTCGCCACGGGCACCGCCTCGGGAAAGTCCCTGGCATACCTCACGCCGGTCCTGACAGCCCTCCTGGACGGCTCCGAGGCCCCGAACGGCCGTGGGGCCACCGCGCTGTACCTGGCCCCCACAAAGGCCCTTGCAGCCGATCAGCGCCGTTCGGTGAAGGAACTTTCACAACCTTTGGGCAATGCCGTTCGCCCAGCCGTGTACGACGGCGATACTCCGTTCGAGGAACGCGAGTGGGTACGGCAGTACGCCAACTACGTCCTGACCAACCCCGACATGCTGCACCGCGGGATATTGCCCTCCCATCCCCGCTGGTCCTCCTTCCTCCGCGCCCTGAAGTACGTCGTCATCGACGAGGTGCACACCTACCGAGGTGTCTTCGGCTCCCACGTCGCCCAGGTACTGCGCCGACTGCGCCGAGTGTGCGCCCGCTACGGCGCCTCACCCGTCTTCCTGCTGGCCTCCGCGACCGCCGCGGAACCCTCGGTCGCCGCCCGCCGGCTGACCGGCCTCCCGGTCGTCGAGGTCGCCGACGACGCCTCACCCCGCGGCGAACTCGTGTTCGCCCTCTGGGAGCCCCCGCTCACCGAACTACACGGCGAGAAAGGAGCACCCGTTCGGCGTACCGCCACCGCCGAGACGGCCGGCCTCCTCACCGACCTGACCCTCCAGGGCGTACGCTCCGTCGCCTTCGTACGGTCCCGCCGCGGCGCCGAACTGATCGCGGTGATCGCCCAGGAGCGCCTCGCCGAGATCGACCGCTCACTGGCCCGGCGCGTGGCCGCCTACCGCGGCGGCTACCTCCCCGAGGAACGCCGCGCCCTGGAGCGCGCCCTGCACTCCGGCGAACTCCTCGGCCTCGCCGCCACCACCGCCCTCGAACTCGGCATCGACGTCTCCGGCCTGGACGCCGTCGTCATCGCGGGCTACCCGGGCACCCGGGCCTCCCTGTGGCAGCAGGCGGGCCGCGCCGGCCGCTCGGGGCAGGGCGCACTCGCCGTCCTCGTCGCCCGCGACGATCCACTGGACACGTTCCTCGTGCATCACCCCGAAGCCCTGTTCGACCAGCCGGTGGAGTCCACCGTCCTCGACCCCGACAACCCGTACGTCCTCGCCCCGCACCTGTGCGCCGCCGCCTCCGAAATCCCCCTCACGGAAGAGGATCTGGAGCTCTTCGGGCCGGCCGCCCCCGGTCTGCTGCCACAGCTGGAGGCCGCGAAACTGCTGCGCCGGAGAACGACGGCGTGGCACTGGACGCGTCGGGAGCGGGCCGCCGACCTGACCGACATCCGGGGCGAAGGCGGCAGTCCGGTGCAGATCGTCGAGGCCGGAACCGGACGGCTGCTCGGCACGGTCGACGCGGGCTCCGCGCACACCACGGTCCACGAGGGCGCGGTCCACCTCCACCAGGGCCGTACGTACCTGGTGAAGCACCTGGACCTGGAGGACTCCGTCGCCCTGGTCGAGGAGGCCGACCCGCCGTATTCGACGGTCGCCCGCGACACGACCTCCATCTCCGTCCTGGAGACGGACACCGAAGTCCCGTGGGGCGAGGGACGGCTGTGCTACGGGTCCGTCGAAGTCACCAACCAGGTCGTCTCCTTCCTGCGTCGTCGTGTCATCACCGGCGAAGTACTGGGCGAGTCGAAACTCGACCTCCCGCCTCGTACGCTCCGCACGCGCGCCGTGTGGTGGACGGTCACCGAGGACCAGCTGGACGCGGCCCGGATCAACCCGGAGATCCTCGGCGGCACCCTGCACGCCGCCGAGCACGCGTCGATCGGCATGCTCCCGCTGTTCGCCACCTGCGACCGCTGGGACATCGGCGGCGTGTCCATCCCGCTGCACCCGGACACGCTCCTGCCCACGGTCTTCGTGTACGACGGCCACCCGGGCGGCGCGGGATTCGCGGAGCGCGCCTTCCACACCGCCCGCGCCTGGCTCACCGCCACCCGGCAGGCCATCGCGTCCTGCGAGTGCGAGGCCGGCTGCCCGTCCTGCATCCAGTCCCCCAAGTGCGGCAACGGGAACGAGCCGTTGCACAAACGGGGCGCTGTGCGGCTGCTCACGGAACTTCTGCGGGGGGCGCCGGAGGGCTAGGCTCCGGCTCCTGTGGTGTCGCGGGCCCGGCTCTTGACCTGACCTCCGCGTCGAAGGGCCTGGAGCCCGACACGGCCGTAACGTCCGAGACCTCGCCCTCCACGGCGCACCGCACCAGCCGGGCGTGCTGGGCCCGTGCCACCCGGTCAGCCTGGGCACAGGCCGCCGTGCCGCCGTCCGCCCAGTGGTCCGCCGCGGCGAGCGCGGCCAGGTCGGCCGCCCCCGCCGCGCGGTGCCGGACCACGACCGCCTGCCCCATGACCAGAACGGCACCGAACACGACACACAGCACGGCGATCGCCCCGACGGTCCAGACGGTGGCCGACCCCCGGTCCGAGCAAAGAGTCCCGCCGATGTCCGACGGAAGACGGCGGCCGCCGATGTCCGGGCCGCGGATCCGGCGGGTGCGCCATCTGTTCCAAGCGGCCGTCCACCCGGCGCGACCAGGGCTCCAGACCCTCATCCCCTCACCACCCCCACCGTCTCCTCCGCCAACGCCACGGCCTCGTCGCCCAGCTCCAATGACAGCGCGTCCGGTCCCGGCGCACTCGCCTTGACCATGACCCGGACGAGGTCGCCCTCCCGGGTCACCGTGACCCTGGCGCCCCGCGGGGCCGCACGGCGGGTCGTCGCCAGCACCGTGTCCGGCGGGTCCTGACGGGCAGCCGCGCGGGCGCCCGCCCTGGCCGCGTCCACGCACTGGATCTGCGCGGACGCGGCGAGCAGGGCCCAGACCAGCGCCATTCCGACGAGCACCAGCGAGGGCAGCACCACGGCGGCCTCGGCGGTCACAAATCCCTGGTCTCGGGGCCGGTCCCTGAACCGGGACCGGGACCGGCTCTGGCTCGGATTTCGGCCCCAGGCCCGATCCCGGTCCCGGTCCCGACCAGCCGTCCCGCGTTCACATCGGCGCATTGAGCGCCCGCCCCACGATGTCCTGCAACTCCGCGCCGACCTGGCCGCTCGTCACCACCTTGTAGAGCACCGCCGCGAAGGCCACCGCCGCGAGGACACCCACCGCGTACTCGGAGGTGACCATTCCCGCGTCCCTCCGTGCCGCCAGGGCCCGCACCCACGCCCGCATCCGTACGCCTACCGTCTTGCACATCTCAACCCCCATAAGCTCCAAGCCTGTTGATCGTCCGTCGTTCACCGCACGCTGTCGCTCGTCATCCGCCACCCCCTCCCAGCACCCCGTCCGCCAGCCCGATCACCACGGGCAGGACGCCCATCGCGAGGAACGCGGGAAGAAAGCACAGCCCCAGGGGCGCGGTGACCATGACGGCCGCCCGGCGCGCCCGCGCCGTCGCGGTGCGGCCCCGCTCGGCGCGGGCCTCCATGGCGAGCCGCCCGACCGGCACGGCCGCCGGTACGCCCGACTCGCCGGCCCGTTCCAGCAGCCGCGCCAGTGCCCTCGCGCCCGGGAGCGACGCCAGCCTCCGCCATGCCTCGGCCGGTTCGCCTCCGAGCCGTACCTCCGCCGCGCCCCGCGCGAGCCGCTCCCCCACCGGTCCGCCCAGTGCCTCGCCCACCGCCTGGGCTGCCACCACCGGGTCCGCCCCCGCCGCGATACAGGCCGCGACCAGGTCGGCCGCAAGGGGAAGTTGCCGGGCAACCAGCGTCGCGTCGTGCTCCTTCACCGGCCCCGGTCTGCGCCGCTGCCGCCACCGCCAGGCCCCGAACCCGGCCAGCAGTCCCACCACGACCCCGGCAAGACCGCCGACCAGCACCCAGCCGGCGCACACCGCGCCCGCCACCGGCAACCACCGCCGCCCGACGTCCCGGACCGCGAAGTGCCGCTTCTCGGGCGTCCGGTCCAGGGCCAGCAGCTCGGCCAACCTTCTGCGTGCCCGTCGCTCACGCCGCGCCGCGCCAAGCGCTCGCGGCAGCCACCCCAGCGCCAGCGCTCCGCACGCGAGCGCCCCCAGCCTGTGGACAACTTCCGTGCTCATGTCGCCTCCGCTCCCCTCACGATGCGCAGCGCCCACCACAGCCCCACGGCCTCCAGCACCCCGCCGACCAGCAGACAGCCCAGGCCCGGCCCGCTGTGCAGCAGCACGTGCAGTGGATCGGCTCCCAGCGCGGTGCCCAGCAGGAGCCCCAGAACGGGCAGTCCCGCGAGCATCACCGCCGTGGATCTCGATCCGGCCACTTGAGCGCGCAGATCGGCCCGTTGGTCCCGCTCCGCGCACAGGGCCCCTTCCAGGCGGTCGAGTCCCGCCGCCAGGCCGGCGCCCCGGTCCACCGCCACCCGCCAGCACGCGGCGAGCCCCACCAGCCCGTCGGCTCCCGGCTGCCGTGCCGCGTCGGTGAGCGCGCCCGGCACATCACCGCCGAACCGCGCCGCAGCCAGCACCACCGCCTGTGCCTCGCCGAGCCCGCCCGAGTCGCGCGCCGCTCTCCGCAGTGCCTCGCCCGGCTGACACCCGGCCCGCACCTCGCCGGCCAGCGCCCCGCACAGCGCGATCACCGCCTCGCCCCGACGCTCCCGGTCCCGACGCGCCTCGCCGGCCCGCCGTACCCGGCGGAGCAGCGGCATCCCGGCCGCCCCCAGGAACAGCGGCACCACGGACGTGCCCAGTACCGCGATCACCAACCCGGCTACCAGCGACCACCCTTCGGGTCGCAGTCGTCCGCGCAGTCGCCGCCACTCGGCCCGTGCCCGCTCCCACGCCGGCGGACCGGTGGCCACCACCCCGCCGCCCGCGCACAGCAGCCGAGCCCTGCGTGCCCCCGCGTCCCATCCGCCCATCAACCAGGCCGCCACCCCGGCACACGCCATGGCCGCCCCCACCGAGATGTCAACGACCCCCGTCATCACAGACCACTCCTCTCGGTCCCGTCCCGGAGCAGCCCCCGCAGCCGCTCCCACCCCCGCTCGTACGCGAACGCCTCCGCGCCCCACCGCAGCGCGGGCACCGTCACCACCAGCCCCGTCGCATCGCGCTCCAGGACATGCACCTCGGCGATCCGCCGCCGCCCGGCCCGGTCGCGTACGAGATGCAGGACCACGGACAGCGCCGCCGCCAACTGGCTGTGCAGCGCGGCTCTGTCGAGCCCTGCCGCCGTGCCCAGGGCCTCCAGGCGGGCCGGTACCTGCGCCGCCGCATTCGCGTGCACCGTTCCGCAGCCGCCCTCGTGGCCGGTGTTGAGCGCCGCCAGGAGCGACACGACCTCCGGTCCGCGCACCTCGCCGACGACCAGCCGGTCCGGTCGCATGCGCAGGGCCTGACGGACCAGGTCCTGCAGCGCCACGAGTCCGGCGCCCTCCTGATTGGCGGGCCGTCCCTCCAGGCGCACCACATGGGGATGGTCGGGCCGCAGCTCCGCCGAGTCCTCGGCGAGCACGATCCGCTCCCCGGGTCCGACCAGCCCCAGCAGCGCGCTCAGCAGGGTCGTCTTGCCGCTCCCGGTGCCACCGCTGATCAGGAACGACAGCCGGGCGTCCAGCAGGGCTCTGAGCACCCGGTCCCCGCCGTGCGGGATCGTCCCCGCCGCCACCAACTCGTCGAGGGTGAACGCCCGGGGCCGTACGACCCGCAGTGAGAGGCAGGTGGAACCGACGGCGACCGGGGGCAGCACCGCGTGCAGGCGGGTGCCGTCCGGAAGCCGGGCGTCGACCCAGGGGCGGGCGTCGTCGAGCCTTCGCCCGGCCACGGCCGCGAGGCGCTGCGCGAGGCGTCGTACGGCGGCCGTGTCCGGAAAGGTGACCGCCGTCAGTTCCAGGCCACCGCCCCGGTCGACCCACACCCGGTCCGGCGCGGACACCAGGACGTCGGTCACCGACGGGTCGGCGAGCAGCGGCTCCAGCGGACCACTGCCGACCAGTTCGGAGCGCAACCGCTCGGCGGTGCCGAGGACCTCGGCGTCTCCGAGCACGCGCCCCTGCTCGCGCAGGGCCTGTGCCACGCGCGCGGGGGTCGGTTCCGACCCGCTCTCGGCCAGCCACTGCCGTACGCCGTCCAGCAGTCCTGTGCCGGTACCGACGCCCGTGCCCGCTTCCCGGCTCATACGCCCCCGCCTTCCACCGGAACCCGCTCCCAGAAGGCGGCGCAGAACCGGGCGAGCGGCCCTCGCACGGCTCCCCCGGGTGGCACTCCGGTGTCCAGCTGCGCGGATTCCGCGGGCACTTCGCCGACCAGCGGCAGTCCGAGCAGACGGGCCACTTCGCGGTCGTCGAGGCCCGGTGTGTAGGGGCCGCGGACTGCGACGCGCAGGTCGCGCAGGACCATGCCGACCACGGACGCCACCCGTTTGGCCGCCGCGATGGCGCGCAGATCTGCGGGGACCACCAGTAGTCCGAGGTCGAGCTGGGCGAGGGCTTCCGCGACGCCTTCGTCGACGCGCCGGGGCAGGTCGACCACCACCGCGCCACCGCGCCGTCTGGCGGCGGCCAGGACGGCTCGCACGGCCTGCGCCGGAATGGTCACGGAGTCGCCGCGATCCCAGCTCAGGACGCGCAGCGCGTGCAATTCTGGAAGGGACTCCTCCAGGGCGCCGCCGCCGACCCTGCCACGGGAGGCCGCGAACGCCGGCCAGCGCAGGCCTTCGGCCGCCTCTCCGCCCAGGAGTACGTCGAGTCCGCCACCCAGGGGATCCGCGTCCACGAGCAGGGTGCGGCGTCCCTCACGCGCCGAGGTGACGGCGAGCGCGCAGGCCAGCGTGGAGGCTCCGGCCCCGCCGCGGCCGCCGATCACGCCGACGGTGAGCGCGGGGCGGCCGACTCCCTCGGCCACGTCGGCGATGCGGTCGACGAGCCACTGTTCGCCGTCCGGAAGCATCAGGACATGGTCGGCTCCGATCTCGACAGCCCGTTTCCAGACGCCGGAGTCGTCCTGATCCCGGCCGACCAGCACCACTCCGCGTCGCCGCACGGCCCCGCGCACGCGCCGCGCCGCGTCGTCGCCGACCAGGACGAGTGGTGCCGCCTCCCAGCTGCCGCGGCCCTCCGGCACCCCGTGGTGAACCTCCGGCCTCGCGCCCGCCGCGGCGCACAGGCGCAGCAGGTCGTCGAGAAGTTCGGCGTCCTCCGTGACGATCAGTGGTCCGCCCTGCCGCCCGTCGGCGGCGGGCGGCAGGTCGTGTGTGATGGCTCCCGCCATGATCTCCAGCCCCCTTCGCTGCTTCTTGCGCGGAGCCCGCAGGGTCCTCTGCGGACCCGCGATTCCCGCTCGTGTGAAGAACCGGCAAGCGGCCTCCATATGAACGGCCGATACGAACCGGCCAAACGCGTCCGACAAACGGAACCGGCCATGAACTTGCCGCGAGGAACTCGCCGCGAGCGGGACGCGCTGGAATCACGGTGCAGCGATCCCGAAAATCGTGTGGATCTTGGTCGATAACTGTGGACAACTCAGTGGCTGTGAATATCGCCATCACTCATACCGGTGAACCGCGTGCGACTTTCACAGAGCAGCCTCACGGCTACGCAGAGTGACAGATCGCGGACATGCGAAAGGGACGGCCGCAACGGTGACAACGGGGTCCCGGGGCCGCGCGAAAGAGGGGAAAAACCCATCCGGACATGCGACGACCCCCGCCGGGGGGGAGAGCGGGGGTCGTCCCCACGGCCGACTCGGGGGGGGAGGAGTCGGACCGGGTTAGCACGGTCGCGAACGATCCGTGACTTCCATGGTGTACCCGAGAGCCCTCTCAGGCAAACCCACGCGCCCCACACTAGCCCGAATGGTGGGCGCATATGCTCGGGCTCGTGGAAAACCACTCCTTGCCTCGCACGGCAGCCTTCTTTGACCTGGACAAGACGGTCATTGCGAAGTCGAGCACGCTCACGTTCAGCAAGTCGTTCTACCAAGGCGGGCTGATCAACCGAAGGGCCGTGTTGCGTACCGCATACGCCCAGTTCGTGTTCATGGCGGGCGGCGCGGACCACGATCAGATCGAGCGGATGCGCGCTTACCTCTCCGCGCTGTGTCGCGGCTGGAACGTGCGGCAGGTCAAGGAGATCGTCGCCGAGACGCTGCACGACCTGATCGACCCGATCATTTACGACGAGGCCGCCTCCCTCATCGAGGAGCACCACACCGCCGGGCGCGACGTCGTGATCGTCTCCACGTCCGGGGCGGAGGTGGTCGAGCCGATCGGAGAGCTCCTCGGCGCGGACCGGGTGGTGGCCACGCGCATGGTCGTGGGCGAGGACGGCTGCTTCACCGGAGAGGTGGAGTACTACGCGTACGGGCCGACGAAGGCCGAGGCCGTCAAGGAGCTGGCCGCGTCCGAGGGGTACGACCTCTCGCGCTGCTACGCCTACAGCGACTCCGTGACCGACGTTCCGATGCTGGAGGCCGTCGGCCATCCCCATGCGGTGAATCCGGGCCGTGCGCTGCGACGCGAGGCAATTGCCCGTTCGTGGCCGATTCTGGACTTCCACCGACCGGTCCGGCTCAAGCAGCGGCTGCCCGCACTGTCGGTGCCGCCGCGTCCCGCGCTCGTCGCGGCGGCCGCGATAGGCGCGGCAGCGGCCACGGCGGGGCTCGTCTGGTACGCGAGCAAGCGGCGCACCACGGTGGCGTGAGCGTGTCACGCATGCGGGCGCCGCACATTTATGCCTGATTAACACCCGTTTGAACCTAAAAGTAAAGAAGTGCAGTCAGGGGTTCCGCTTCCCCTGGACCAGGAGTACAAAGGGGTTAACGGCCCGCGAGACCAAGGACATCCGAAAGGATCACCTTCAAACGCAACGAGGCCCCACGGACCGAGCATGGACATCGAGCACCCACGCGACGTCGACCCGTCGATTACGGGCCAGCCGCACCAGGTGACGGGCAGGAGTTCCCGACCTGATGGGCAACATATCGAGGACGCTTGGTAACCCGGTGAGCATGCCAGCGGCGGTACGAAAACTCGTACCGCCGCAACCCTTTTTGGGGCCGGTTCGCACACGGACCCGCGCTGTAGGACTTATGCCGCGCCGCGCTGAAGCGCCTCGCAGACGGCTGTCGACTCCCTGGCTCCCAGTTCAATCGCCTTTCCGCAGTGGGCGATCCAGGCCGCCATGCCCTCCGGGGTGCCGGAGACATAACCGTCCAGGGCCGCCAGATAGGCCGCGCGGCCCAGCTCGGCATGACCGACCTCCGCCGGGCAGACGGATTTGGGGTCGAGGCCGCTGCCGACCAGGACGATGCGCTCGGCCGCGCGCGCGACGAGGCCGTTATGGGTGCCGAAGGGGCGCAGCGCGAGCAGTTCGCCGTGCACGACGGCCGCCGTCACCAGAGCCGGGGCCGAACCACCCGCGATGATCAGCTGAGACAGCCCTTCGAGCCGGCCGGCCACCTCGCTCGCCTCCGGCAGGGGCAGCTCGACGAGCGGCTCGTCGACCGGTTCGCCGTCCTGGCGGGGCCGACCGACCGCGCCTGCCCTGTCCGCGGCCGCCACGAGGTGCAGCCGGGCCAGCACCCGGAGCGGCGACTGTCGCCAGATGGACAGGAGTTGACCCGCCTCGGCGGTCAGCCGCAGGGCCGCGCCGACCGCGCGGGCCTCGCCGTCACCGCTGAAGTCGGTGCGGCGGCGCACCTCTTCGAGAGCCCAGTCGGTGCCCGACAGCGCCGCGGAGCCGCGGGCGCCCCGCAGCGCGGCCTCGGAAGTGATCTCGTTACTGCGGCGCCGCATGATCCGGTGTCCGTAGACCCGGTCCACCGCCTTGCGGACGGACTCCACGGATTCGGCCACGCCGGGCAGCGAGCCCAGGGCCGCGAGCGGATCGGCGGTCGCGCCTGTCGTACTCATGAGTACGACCCTACGCACCCCGGCGGCCCGCCCCACGAAGGAGTGGTCTTCTTCACGTCACCAGGGCACCATGAGCAATCACCCGACTACCCTTGGTGAACATGAAAATTGCTTTCGTGGGGAAGGGCGGCAGCGGCAAGACCACCCTGTCCTCCCTCTTCATCCGCCACCTCGCGGTCTCGGGGTCGCCGGTCGTCGCGGTGGACGCCGACATCAACCAACACCTGGGGGCCGCGCTCGGCCTCGACGAGGCGGTGGCCGCCGGGCTGCCCGCCATGGGCCCGCGGCTGCAGCTGATCAAAGACTACCTGCGCGGAGCCAATCCGCGGATCACGTCCGCCGAGACGATGATCAAGACGACACCGCCCGGCGAGGGGTCCCGACTGCTGCGGGTGCGCGAGAACAACCCGGTGTACGACGCCTGTGCGCGGCCGGTGGAACTCGACGGCGGCGCCGTCCGTTTGATGGTCACCGGCCCGTTCAGCGAGGCCGATTTGGGAGTGGCCTGCTACCACTCCAAGACCGGTGCGGTGGAGCTCTGCCTGAACCATCTCGTCGACGGCCAGAGCGAGTACGTCGTCGTCGACATGACGGCGGGCTCCGACTCCTTCGCGTCCGGCATGTTCACCCGCTTCGACATCACGTTCCTCGTCGCCGAGCCGACCCGGAAGGGAGTCTCCGTCTATCGGCAATACAAGGAGTACGCCCGCGACTTCGGGGTCATCCTGAAGGTCGTCGGCAACAAGGTGCAGGGCCAGGACGACATCGACTTCCTCCGCGCCGAGGTCGGCGACGACCTTCTGGTCACGGTCGGGCACTCGGACTGGGTGCGCGCCATGGAGAAGGGCCGCCCACCCCGGTTCGAGCTCCTGGAGGAGGCCAACCGGCGCTCCCTGCGCATCTTGCAGAGTGCCGCCGACGCCACGTACGAGTTGCGGGACTGGGAGCGCTACACGCGCCAGATGGTGCACTTCCACCTGAAGAACGCGGGCAGCTGGGGCAACGAGAGGACCGGGGCCGACCTGGCGGCGCAGGTCGATCCCGGTTTCGTACTCGGCGAGGGGCTGGTGGCTACGGCCTGACGGCCGGCGCCCCGGGGATGCCCTTCGGGGCCGGGGCCGGGCGACCCGACAGGAGGGACGCCCAGCCCTGCTTCGGGGCCTCTCCGACGTTGAGGCCGCGCAGCTTGTCGAGCGTGGTCGGGTCCTGGGCGTCGAGCCAGTCGGCGAGCTGCCGGAAGGAGACGCAGCGGACGTCAGGCTTGTTGCAGACGTTCTCCACGACCTGGTCGATGGCACGCATGTAGGTGCCGCCGTTCCAGGACTCGAAGTGGTTGCCGATGATCAGCGGCGCGCGGTTGCCGTCGTAGGCGCGGTCGAAGCCCTTGAGCAGGCCGTCACGCATCTGGTTGCCCCAGTACTCCCGCTTGTCGGGGTCGCCCTGGGTCAGCGTGCCCGACTGGTTGACCATGAAGTTGTAGTCCATGGTGAGCTGCTCGAAGGTGTGTCCGGGGAAGGGGACCAGCTGCATCGACAGATCCCACAGGCCGTTCTTCTTCTTGGGCCAGACCTGGTTGTTGACGCCGCTGGTGTCATAGCGGAAGCCCAGCTGCCGGGCCGCCTTCATGAAGTTCTTCTGGCCCTCCAGGCAGGGCGTACGGGCACCGATGAGCTCCTTGTCGTAGTCGAAGGGCAGCGGAGCCGCGTTCTTCATGCCCGCGTTGGTCTTCCAGGACTTCACGAACGCCTTCGCCTGGGCGATCTCGCTCCTCCACTCGGCGACCGACCACTCGCCGACACCGCCTTCCGGACCGCAGAAGTGGCCGTTGAAGTGCGTGCCGATCTCGTTGCCCTCCAGCCACGCACCGCGTAGCTGCTCGACGGTGTTCTTGATGCCCTGCTCGTCGTTGAAGCCGATCTCCGAGCTGCCTGGCGAATGCTCCGGTGGCTTGTACAACTCGCGCTTGTCCTCCGGCAGCATGTACACACCGCTCAGGAAGTACGTCATCGTCGCCCGGTTGGCCTTGGCCACCTCGCGGAAGTGCGAGAAGAGCTTCTGGCTGTCCTCACCAGCGCCGTCCCAGGAGAAGACCACGAACTGCGGGGGCTTCTGACCGGGCTTCAGTCGCTCGGGCTGGGGCAGATTCGGCTGCGCTCCCGTATACGCGGTGGAGCCGTCGCCGATCAGGCGGACCACGCTCCGGGGCGCCGGGGCCCCTGCGGCCTCGTTCGCGCCGTGCGCGCCTTGCTGGGTACCGGTGGCGCAACCGGCGAGCGCCGTGGCGCAGGCCGCGGCAATTGCTACGCTCGCGGCGATCCTCTGGGTGGCGGCCATCTCCGCCCACCTTCTTCCTTCAGTCAGAGCAACGCCGCTTCGGGCGTTCTAGGGTGATGTGCGGCTAAATGCCGACAGCGCCGCCAAGGTCGCACGCGACCGAGAATGAATAAATACGACAAGCCGATAAAAAGACCGGTTCACCCACGTGAGTGATTTGCTGCCCCATTTGCCACTAAAGTCCGCATAAGAGCTTTACTCTGGATTACGATTCGTTTACCGATCGTTGAAAGTCCCGCCGCTGCACGCCGTGACCCACGGCCGCGATCCGCCCCCGCCCTCCCTGGGCGGGGACCACCTGTTCCGCGACCGCGCTGCCCCGGAGGAGACGGGAATGTCTGCCTGCGTCCCCACCCGCGCCACCGACTCATCTCGGCCCAGGCGCATCCACAAACCCCACAGCCCCCCACCCACCCCGCCCCGCCGATTCCGTATCGCGGGCGCCGATCTGTCCGCCTCGATCGCGGTCTTCCTGATCGCCCTGCCGTTGTCTCTCGGTATCGCCCTCGCCACCGGCGCGCCGCTCCAGTCGGGCCTTGTCGCGGCTGCCGTCGGCGGAATCGTCGCCGGGCGGCTCGGCGGCTCACCGCTCCAGGTGAGCGGGCCCGCCGCCGGCCTCACGGTCGTCACCGCCGATCTCATCCATCGCTACGGATGGCGTACGACCTGCGCCATCACCGTCCTCGCCGGGGTCGCCCAGCTGGGCCTCGGATGCCTGCGCGTGGCCCGTACCGCGCTCGCCGTCAGCCCCGCGATCGTGCACGGCATGCTCGCCGGCATCGGTGTGACCATCGCCGTCGCCCAACTGCACATCGTGCTGGGCGGCACCCCGCAGAGCTCCGTGCTCGAGAACCTGAGCGCGCTGCCCGCCCAGTTGGCGAACGTTCACCCCGGGGCGGTCTCGATGAGCGCGCTCACCCTGACGCTCCTCTTCGCCTGGCCCCGGATTCCCGGACGGGTCGGGCACGTCCTGCGCACCGTGCCCACCGCGCTCGTCGCCGTCGCCGGTGCCACCGTGACCGCCTCGCTCACGGGGCTGGTCCTGCCCAAGGTCGACCTGCCGTCCTGGAGCAGCCACGCGCTGGCCGGGCTGCCCGAGGGACCGGTGCTCGGAATCGCCGCCGCCGTCCTCACCGTCACGCTGGTGTGCAGTGTGCAGTCCCTGCTCGGCGCCGTGGCCGTGGACAAGATGGTGGCGGGGCGGCCCGCGCAGCAAACCCGGGTGGGCCGCTCCGACCTGGACCGGGAGCTGCTCGGGCAGGGCGCCGGCAACGTCGTCTCCGGCGCGCTCGGCGGACTGCCCCTCGCCGGGGTCGCCGTGCGCAGTTCGGCGAATGTGCAAGCCGGTGCCGTGAGCCGGAACTCCACGATGCTGCACGGCGTTTTCGTAGTAGTTGCCGCGCTGCTGATGGTCCCGATCCTGGAGCTGATCCCCCTCGCATCGCTCGCCGCCCTGGTGATGGCCGTCGGCATCCAGATGGTGTCCCTGCACCACATCCGCACGGTCACCCGCCACCGCGAAGTGCTGGTGTACATCGTCACCACGCTCGGCGTCGTATGCCTCGGCGTCCTCGAGGGCGTGGCGCTGGGGGTCTCCGTCGCCGTCGCCGTAGCCCTGCGCCGCCTCGCCCGCACACGCATCACGCACGAAGAGAGAGGAGCAGTCCATCACGTACAAGTGCGAGGGCAGTTGACGTTCCTCGCGGTGCCTCGGCTCAGCCGCGCCCTGCACCTGGTGCCTCAAGGCGCTGATGTGGTGCTCGAGTTGGACGGCTCGTTCATGGACCACGCGGCGTACGAGTCCCTGCAGGACTGGCAGAACTCGCATGTCGCGCGAGGCGGCACGGTCGAGCTGACCGGCCGGTCCGGCCGGACCGGCACCAGGATCGCCGAGCCCGAGGGCCCCTCCCACTGCCGCTGCCGCCCCTGGACGCCCTGGCGCAACCACCACTGCGAACCCTCCGCCGGTCCGCAGCCCGCATCCCCCGGCGAGCGGTCGGGTGGGGAGGGCCCGGCAGACGGGTCGGAGGGACCCGACGGAGCGGCCGGTTCCGCCGGGCGCGACGGCCGCAGCGGGCAGAGCGCGCACCAACTGGCACGCGGAATCAGCGCGTTCCAGCGCAACACCGCGCCCCTGGTGCGAGGTGAGCTGGCGCGGCTGGCGCGGGAAGGGCAGCGGCCCTCGCAGCTGTTCCTGACCTGTGCCGACTCACGGCTCGTCACGTCGATGATCACCTCCAGTGGTCCGGGTGACCTCTTCGTCGTACGCAACGTGGGCAACCTCGTGCCGAGGCCCGGGGAGGAGAGCGGGGACGACTCGGTGGCCGCTGCGATCGAGTACGCGGTGGACGTGCTGCATGTGCGGTCCATCACGGTGTGCGGGCACTCCGGGTGCGGGGCCATGCAGGCCCTGTTGAACTCGGAGCCCGGCGGGGCACAGACCCCACTCAAGCGGTGGTTGCGGCATGGGCTTCCGAGTCTGGAGCGGATGGCCGCGAAGAACCGCCCCTGGGCCCGGATCGCCGGGCGGGCGCCGGCCGACGCGGTGGAGCAGCTGTGTCTGACCAACGTGGTCCAGCAGTTGGAGCATCTGCGGGCACACGAGTCCGTGGCGCGGGCTCTGCGGGAGGGTGCGCTCGAACTGCACGGAATGTATTTCCACGTCGGGGAGGCGCAGGCGTATCTGCTGGTCGAACGTGACGGTGGCGAGCTGTTCGATCACGTGGGAGCCACCGAGGATCTACGGCACCCCGCCTGACCTCGCCACCCGTGTGACCTCGGCGTGGTGCGCGGCCCCGGTCGGCGGGGGCGCGCACCACGCCGTGCGTAGGGATACGGCAGGTACGGGGTGACGGCTCCCTCGTGCGGACCTGGGGCGGGGGCCGCGACACGCCCGGGCGCCACATCTGTCACGCGTCCATGTGGGGGTCGGTCGCGGGAGACGTCGCCGGGTGAACCCGCGCACCTGTCCGTACGTGGCTCGGAGTGCGTACCTCACGTGTGCCTGGTGCGTGCTTCTGAAGAGACCTCAGCTCCCCTATAGGTCTAAACCAATTTGAGATCGGCCCTTGTCATCGAGGCCCCCGGTCTGATGAGCTGTGGCCTGGGACACAACGGACACCCTGGGAAAGGGAGATGTCGTGAGCAACGAAAGCCTGGCCAACCTGCTGAAGGAAGAGCGCAGGTTCGCGCCGCCCGCCGACCTGGCAGCGAACGCCAATGTCACTGCGGAGGCGTATGAGCAGGCCAAGGCTGACAGGCTCGGCTTCTGGGCCGAGCAGGCCCGCCGGCTGACCTGGGCCACCGAGCCGACCGAGACCCTGGACTGGTCCAACCCGCCGTTCGCGAAGTGGTTCGCCGACGGGAAGCTGAACGTCGCGTACAACTGCGTCGACCGGCATGTAGAGGCCGGGAACGGCGACCGGGTCGCCATCCACTTCGAGGGCGAGCCGGGTGACAGCCGGGCGATCACGTACGCCGAGCTCAAGGACGAGGTGAGCAAGGCCGCCAACGCACTGACCGAGCTGGGCGTCGGGAAGGGCGACCGGGTCGCCGTCTATCTGCCGATGATCCCCGAGGCCGTCGTCGCGATGCTGGCGTGCGCACGGATCGGCGCCGCCCACTCGGTCGTGTTCGGCGGGTTCTCCGCGGACGCGATCGCCACGCGCATCCAGGACGCCGACGCCAAGCTGGTCATCACCTCCGACGGCGGTTACCGACGCGGTAAGCCGTCCGCGCTCAAGCCGGCGGTCGACGACGCGGTGAGCCGGGTCGACGGGGTCGACAAGGTGCTGGTGGTCCGCCGTACCGGCCAGGAGGTCGACTGGACCGAGGGCCGCGACGTGTGGTGGCACGAGATCGTCGAGCGGCAGTCCGCCGAGCACACTCCGGAGGCGTTCGACGCCGAGCAGCCGCTGTTCATCCTCTACACCTCCGGGACCACGGGGAAGCCGAAGGGCATCCTGCACACCTCGGGCGGTTACCTCACGCAGGCCTCGTACACCCACCACGCCGTCTTCGATCTCAAGCCGGAGACCGACGTGTACTGGTGCACGGCCGACATCGGCTGGGTCACCGGGCACTCGTACATCACGTACGGGCCGCTTTCGAACGGTGCGACGCAGGTGATGTATGAGGGGACGCCGGACACTCCTCACCAGGGGCGTTTCTGGGAGATCGTGCAGAAGTACGGGGTGACGATTCTCTACACGGCGCCCACCGCGATCCGTACGTTCATGAAGTGGGGGGACGACATCCCCGCGAAGTTCGATCTCAGCAGCCTGCGGGTGCTGGGGTCCGTGGGCGAGCCGATCAACCCCGAGGCGTGGATCTGGTACCGCAAGCACATCGGCGGCGACCGGACGCCCATCGTGGACACGTGGTGGCAGACCGAGACCGGCGCGATGATGATCTCGCCGCTGCCGGGGGTCACCGAGACCAAGCCGGGGTCGGCGCAGCGGCCGTTGCCGGGGATCTCGGCGACTGTGGTCGACGACGAGGCCCAGGAGGTTCCCAACGGGGGTGGCGGGTACCTCGTGCTGACCGAGCCGTGGCCGTCGATGCTGCGCACGATCTGGGGCGATGACCAGCGGTTCCTCGACACGTACTGGTCGCGGTTCGAGGGGAAGTACTTCGCCGGGGACGGCGCCAAGAAGGACGAGGACGGGGACATCTGGCTCCTCGGGCGGGTCGACGACGTGATGCTCGTGTCCGGGCACAACATCTCGACGACCGAGGTGGAGTCGGCGCTCGTCTCGCATCCTTCGGTCGCCGAGGCGGCGGTGGTCGGTGCGGCGGACGAGACGACGGGGCAGGCGATTGTCGCGTTCGTGATTCTGCGGGGGACCGCTTCCGCGGAGGATGCCGGGCTGGTGGCGGATCTGCGGAATCACGTGGGAGCCACGCTGGGGCCGATCGCCAAGCCGAAGCGGGTGTTGCCGGTGGCCGAGCTTCCCAAGACCCGGTCCGGGAAGATCATGCGGCGGTTGCTGCGTGACGTGGCGGAGAACCGGGAGCTGGGGGATGTCACGACGTTGACGGACTCCACGGTCATGGATCTCATCCAGGCGAAGCTGCCGGCGGCGCCGAGCGAGGACTGAGGGTTTCCCTCACCCACCCGCCCCTTTTGGGTGTGGGGGTACTTCGTGCCCCCACACCCGCCAACCTTGTGAGGCTCCGCGGCCCTGTTCCGGTCGGCCGCGAGGCGGGCAGTGCCGCCATGGCCTTGCGACACCGGGAGGCCTTCTCCTGGGGCTCGCCCCATGTCCCATATGTTCGCAACGCGAAGTACCTCGCTGTAATGGCAAGGTAAAGTAGTGACCTCAGGGTGTGCCGGGAAGTCTGGTCGGCGGTGTCGTCAGCGATCCCGTGTGGCGGCCGTCAGCAAGCAGCCGTAACGACCCGGAGGTCCCGCCGTGGCCGCGCCCAGCAACCGCAAGCTTCTCGGACGGCTGTCGCTGCCCGAGCGGAACTTCGTCGCGGAGGCGTTGCGGACCGAGACCGTCGGTGGGGTGTTGTTGCTCGTCGCGGCGGTTGCCGCGCTGGTGTGGGCGAATACGCCGCTGCGGGACAGTTACGCCACCGTCAGTCACCTCCATTTCGGGCCCTCGGCTCTCGGGCTGAACCTGTCCGTTCAGCACTGGGCGGCGGACGGGCTGCTGGCCGTGTTCTTCTTCGTCGCCGGGATCGAACTCAAGCGCGAGCTGGTGGCGGGGGATCTGCGGGATCCGAAGGCCGCAATACTGCCCGTCGTCGCGGCCGTGTGCGGAATGGCGGTACCCGCGCTCGTCTACACGCTCACCAACGCGGTCGGGGGCGGGTCCCTGGGCGGGTGGGCCGTGCCCACCGCCACCGACATCGCCTTCGCGCTCGCCGTGCTCGCCGTGATCGGCACCTCCCTGCCGTCCGCCCTGCGCGCCTTCCTGCTCACCCTCGCCGTGGTCGACGACCTGGTCGCGATCCTGATCATCGCGATCTTCTTCACCGAACACATCGACTTCGGTGCGCTCGGCGGGGCCGTCGTCGGGCTCGGTGTGTTCTGGGTACTCCTACGCAAGGGCGTACGCGGGTGGTACGTGTATGTGCCGCTCGCGCTCGTCATCTGGGGGCTGATGTACAACAGCGGCGTCCACGCCACCATCTCCGGCGTCGCAATGGGGCTGATGCTGCGCTGTCACCGGCGGGAGGGCGAGGAGCACTCACCGGGGGAGCACATCGAGCATCTTGTGCGGCCCCTTTCCGCCGGGCTCGCCGTGCCGCTGTTCGCGCTCTTCAGCGCCGGGGTCGTCGTCTCCAGCGGAGCGGTCGGCGATGTGTTCACGCGACCCGAGACGCTCGGTGTCGTGCTGGGGCTCGTCGTCGGGAAGGCCGTGGGCATTTTCGGGGGGACCTGGCTGGCGGCACGTTTCACCAGCGCCTCGCTCAGTGAGGATCTCGTGTGGCCCGACGTCTTCGCCGTCGCCTCCCTCTCCGGAATCGGCTTCACCGTCTCCCTCCTCATCGGCGAGCTCGCCTTCACGGACGACTCGGTACTCACCGACGAGGTCAAGGCGGCCGTACTGATCGGCTCACTCATAGCCGCCGTACTCGCCACGACGCTGCTGAAGATACGCAACGCCAAGTACCGTGCGCTGTGCGAGGCCGAGGAGCTCGACGAGGACAGCGACGGCATCCCCGACATCTACGAGCAGGACAACCCGGCGTACCACCTGCGGATGGCCGAGATCCACGAACGGAAGGCCGCCGAGCACCGAAGGCTTGCCGAAGTGGCGGGCGGGGCAAGCGAGGAGAACGACGGTCCGGCATGATCTGAGCAGAACCGGATGGTCAGAACCGAACGGTCAAGACCGAACGGTCAGCAGTAGACAGTTCGGCAGCAGGCGGTACGGCGGTACGGACTCTGGAGAAGCCAGGGTCCGTACCGGCACCCTTGGCAGCCGGACCCGTGCAGAGCGGCACGACAGAGCAGACACATACAGAAGAGGGAGTCCGCGATGAGCGCACCCGACGGCAGCCCGGTCGGCGCCGAACGCAGCATCGGCCAGCTGTTCGCCTCGGCGACGACCGAGATGTCCGCGCTGGTGCACGACGAGATCGCGCTGGCGAAGGCGCAGCTCAAGCGCGATGTCAAGCGTGGTGCGGTCAGCGGCGGCGCGTTCTCCGCGGCCGGAGCGGTGCTGATCTTCTCCCTGCCGATGCTGAACTTCGCCCTGGCGTACGGCATCCGGACCTGGAGCCACTGGAATCTCGCGATCTGCTTCGTCCTGTCGTTCGCCGCGAACGTGCTGGTCGCCGCCCTCCTCGCGTTGATCGGTCTGGTCTTCGCGAAGAAGGCGAAGAAGGGCAAGGGCCCGCAGAAGGTGGCCGCCTCGGTCAAGGAGACGGCGGGCGTGCTCCAGAACGCCAAACCGCATCCCCGGACCGCCCCTGTGAGTGACGCGGTCGAGGTTGTGGCACGCTCGACGTCATGACGGACCCCGCCACCCCTTCGGCGCAACCCACCTCGGTCGTGCGGCTCGACGTCCCCGGCGGGAGAGAAGTGACCCACCGGGACGTCGCCGCCAACGGCGCGCGCTTCCACATCGCCGAGATGGGCGACGGACCGCTCGTCCTGCTGCTGCACGGCTTCCCGCAGTTCTGGTGGACCTGGCGCCGGCAGATGGTGGCGCTCGCGGACGCGGGCTTCCGGGCCGTGGCCATGGATCTGCGCGGCGTCGGCGGCAGCGACCGCACGCCCCGCGGCTACGACCCCGCCAACCTCGCACTCGACATCACCGGGGTCGTACGGTCCCTCGGCGAGCCCGACGCCGCACTCGTCGGACACGACCTGGGCGGCTATCTGGCGTGGACGGCGGCCGTGATGCGCCCCAAGCTCGTCCGCCGGCTCGCCGTGTCGTCCATGCCGCATCCGCGGCGCTGGCGCTCGGCCATGCTCTCCGACGTCAAGCAGTCGGCCGCGGGTTCGTACATCTGGGGGTTCCAGCGGCCCTGGATCCCCGAGCGCCAACTCGTGGCCGAAGAAGGCGCCCTGGTGGGTCGTCTGGTACGGGACTGGTCGGGGCCGCGGCAGCCGGACGACGAGGCCGTGGAGACGTATCGCCGCGCCATGTGCATCCCGTCGACGGCGCATTGCTCGATCGAGCCCTATCGGTGGATGGTCCGTTCGATGGCGCGTCCGGACGGGATCCAGTTCAACCGGCGCATGAAGCGCCCGGTTCGGGTGCCCACGCTGCATCTGCACGGATCGCTCGATCCTGTGATGCGGACACGGAGCGCGGCCGGATCCGGGGAGTACGTCGAAGCGCCGTACCGCTGGCGGCTGTTCGACGGTCTCGGACACTTCCCCCACGAAGAGGACCCGGTGGCGTTTTCGACCGAATTGGTCAACTGGCTGAAGGATCCCGAGCCCGACCGGTGATCCGTCGGTGACTGTCCGATTGCGGCCCGTGGCGCGCCCGGTATGCGGACGGGAACACCTGTCCTACGAACAGCCAAATGCCTGGCGCATAGGCCAATTGGGGGGCTCGGGCACGGTTATCGACCTTGGGGCAGGGGCACACGTCGGGGTATGGGCTGGACGCACGACTACAGTGACGCACCACGCAACCGCCGCTCGGCGACGGGCCTGAGCTCCCATCAGAGGGGCACCCCGCAGTTGCCGGGCGCGGACCCCCAAGTGGGGATCCCGCGCATTTTGCGCCGCCGGGCCCGCTGGGTTTCGGTACGGCTGCGTCACCCACGAGGCTGAGCCCCCGCACCACCCCATCCGTCACCCTCAGAGCGCGCAGCTGTCGCTGTCCACCTGCTGATTGGCCGTACGGCCCTTGGTGACGTCCGGCTGGACCTCGTCCGCGGTGAGCGCGTACCCGGTGTTGGCGTCGTCGAGGGACTTCGCGAAGACCACTCCGTACACCTTGCCGTCGGGCGTGAGCAGTGGGCCGCCGGAGTTGCCCTGGCGCACGGTCGCGTAGAGCGAGTAGACGTCGCGGCGCACGGTTCCGCGGTGGTAGATGTCCGGGCCGTTGGCCGTGATGCGGCCGCGTACGCGCGCGGGCTGGACGTTGTACGCGCCGTTCTGCGGGAAGCCGGCGACGATCGCGTTGTTGCCGCTCGCCGCGTCCTTCGCGGTGAACTGGAGGGCGGGCGCGTCCAGGTTCGGTACGTCGAGTACGGCGATGTCGCGCTCCCAGTCGTACAGGACGACCTTGGCGTCGTACTTCCTGCCCTCGCCGCCGATCTGGACGGTGGGCTCGTCGACCCCGCCGACCACGTGCGCGTTGGTCATCACGCGGCGGTCGCCGAAGACGAAGCCACTGCCCTCGAGGACCTTGCCGCAGCTCTGCGCGGTGCCCATCACCTTGACGATGGACTTCTCGGCGCGAGTGGCGACGGGACTGTTCGCGAGCGCCGGATCGGGGGGCTGGACATCGGTGATGGGTTCGTTGGCGAACGGGCTGAAGACCTGCGGGAAGCCGTTCTGCGCGAGGACCGAGGAGAAGTCGGCGAACCAGGTGTCGGCCTGGGAGGGCAGAGCATCGGAGACGCCGTGGAGCACCTTGGAACCACGGACCTCCTTGCCGAGCGTCGGCAACGTCGTGCCCGCGAGGGCGGAGCCGATCAGCCAGGCGACCAGGAGCATCGCGACGACGTTGACGAGGGCGCCGCCGGTCGCGTCCAGGGCGCGGGCCGGGGACCAGGTGATGTAGCGGCGCAATTTGTTGCCGAGGTGCGTGGTGAGGGCCTGGCCGACGGAGGCACAGACGATCACGACGATCACCGCGACGACGGCGGCGGTCGTACTCACCTTGGTGTCGTCGGTCACAGCACCCCAGATGACGGGGAGCAGATAGACGGCGACGAGGCCGCCGCCCAGGAAGCCGATCACCGACAGGATGCCGACGACGAAGCCCTGGCGGTAGCCCACGATCGCGAACCACACGGCGGCGACCAGCAACAGAATGTCCAGCACGTTCACGGGGGCCACCCTGTCATGCGCGCCAGTCGAGCGGGACCTGCTTCTCGCGGTCCCAGGGCAGCTCCCAGCCCGCGTAGTGCAGCAGGCGGTCGATGATCCCCGCGGTGAAGCCCCAGACCAGGGCCGATTCGACCAGGAATGCCGCGCCTCGGTGGCCACTGGGGTGCACGGTCGTCGCGCGGTGGGCGGGGTCCGTGAGATCCGCCACGGGAACCGTGAAGACCCGGGCCGTCTCGGCCGGATCGACCACGCCGACCGGGGTCGGCTCGCGCCACCAGCCCAGGACCGGGGTCACCACGAAGCCGCTCACCGGGATGTAGAGCTTCGGCAGCACCCCGAAGAGCTGGACGCCGCTCGGGTCGAGCCCGGTCTCCTCCTCGGCCTCCCGCAGCGCGGCCCGCAGCGGCCCGTCGGCCATCGGGTCGCCGTCCTCCGGGTCGAGGGCGCCGCCGGGGAAGGAGGGCTGCCCGGCGTGCGAGCGCAGGGAGCTGGCACGCTCCATCAGCAGCAGCTCGGGACCGCGGGCGCCCTCGCCGAAGAGGATGAGAACGGCGGACTGCCGCCCCGCGCCGTCCGCCGGCGGCAGGAAGCGGCTCAGCTGGAGCGGCTCCACGGTCTCGACGGCGTGCACCACCGGGTCGAGCCAGGGGGGCAGGCCGTCCTTGGTCACCAGGACCCGGCCGTTGTGCGAGTCGGCGCCTTCGTGTGTGCGGTGGTGCGCGCCGGGGCCGTCGTGCGTGTGGTGCGTACCCGACTCGTTCCGCGTGCGGTGTGTGCCCGTCTCGTTCTGCGTGTGGTGCGTCTCCGGCTCGTCGTGCCTGCTGTGCGTGTTGCTCGCGTGCGTCATCGCCACCCCCGTTCTGCTCTCCCCAACGCCGGGCGGCGCGGTGTTCGTTCCGTCATCCGGCGCCCAGTGGGGGTGCCGGGATGCCGCCCGCGTCCAGGTAGGACTGCGGCGGGTTGAGACGCTGGCCGGGGAAACCGCCCTTCTCGTACTTCAGGAGCTTGCGCGCCTTCTCCGGGTCCGTCTCGCCCTCTCCGTACGCGGGGCAGAGCGGCGCGATGGGGCAGGCGCCGCACGCGGGCTTGCGGGCGTGGCAGATACGGCGCCCGTGGAAGATCACGTGGTGCGAGAGCATCGTCCACTCGCTCTTCGGGAAGAGCGCGCCGACGGCGGCCTCGACCTTGTCCGGGTCGGTCTCGTCGGTCCACTGCCAACGGCGCACGAGTCGGCCGAAGTGGGTGTCCACGGTGATGCCGGGGCGCCCGAAGGCGTTACCGAGGACCACGAAGGCGGTCTTGCGGCCTACGCCGGGAAGCTTGACGAGGTCTTCGAGGCGGCCGGGGACCTCGCCCCCGAAGTCCTCCACCAGGGCCTTGGAGAGCCCTATCACCGACTTCGTCTTGGCCCGGAAGAAACCGGTGGGGCGGAGGATCTCCTCGACCTCCTCCGGGTTCGCCACGGCGAGGTCCTCGGGAGTGGGGTACTTGGCGAAGAGCGCCGGAGTCGTCTGGTTCACCCGCAGGTCGGTCGTCTGAGCCGACAGGACCGTGGCGATCACCAGCTGGAAGGGGTTCTCGAAGTCCAGCTCCGGGTGGGCGTACGGGTACACCTCGGCGAGCTCACGGTTGATACGGCGGGCTCGGCGCACGAGAGCGGCGTGGGACTCTGCGGTCGCCTTCTTGGGGGCGGTCCGGGTAGAGGCCGCCTGCTTGGCCGGCGACGTCTTCTTCGCGACGGTCTTGGCGGGGACCGCCTTCTTGGCAACTTTCTTGGCAACGGTCTTGGCAGGCGTCGCTTTCTTGGCGGCAGCCGTCTTCTTCTCGGACGTGGCTGTCGCCTTCGTGGACGTGGTCGCCGTGGACGTGGTCGCCGCCTTCTTGATCGTGGCCGTCGCCTTCTTGGCCACGCCTGTCTTCTTGTCGGTCGTGGCTGTCGCCTTTTCGGCCACCTTCTTCACGGCCTTCTTCGTGACCGGCTTCACCGGCGCCGATTTTGCCGCTTTTGTCGTTTTCATACTTCCGGCCGGGCTCTGTTCGCCCACAGCGGAATCGCGACGTACAACCACCCGCCCAGCCCCCTTGGCCTGTGCTCTCACCGGCGATTTGGACACTCGGCCAGCCTAAAGCCCACCACCGACATCCGCCCCGGACCCAGAAGATCAGCCCCCAATTGGCCCCCTGCCGCACTGCCCGGCACGCCAGTGCGGCAGACTTGTGACTGATCACACTGTTTGGACCGTCCAGCAAGATGGGGAACACGGTCCCCTGGTATCACGGGGGAGCAAGATCCCCTGAGCAGGTCGACAAGGAGAGAACTCGTGGACGACGTTCTGCGGCGCGCCCCGCTCTTCGCGGCGCTCGATGACGAGCAGGCCGCGGAGCTCCGCGCCTCCATGAGTGAGGTGACCCTCGCACGCGGCGACGCTCTCTTCCACGAGGGCGACCCCGGTGACCGCCTCTACGTGGTCACCGAGGGCAAGGTGAAGCTCCACCGCACCTCACCCGACGGCCGCGAGAACATGCTGGCCGTCCTGGGCCCCGGTGAGCTCATCGGCGAACTGTCGCTGTTCGACCCGGGCCCGCGCACGGCGACCGCCACCGCGCTGACCGAGGTCAAGCTGCTCGGTCTCGGCCACGGCGACCTCCAGCCCTGGCTGAACGCCCGGCCCGAGGTGGCCGCCGCGCTGCTGCGCGCCGTCGCCCGGCGCCTGCGCAAGACCAACGACCAGATGTCCGACCTGGTCTTCTCGGACGTGCCCGGCCGCGTGGCCCGCGCGCTCCTGGACCTCTCCCGCCGCTTCGGCGTGCAGTCGGAGGAGGGCATCCACGTCGTGCACGACCTGACGCAGGAGGAGCTGGCCCAGCTGGTCGGCGCGTCCCGCGAGACGGTCAACAAGGCGCTCGCCGACTTCGCGGGCCGCGGCTGGCTCCGCCTGGAGGCCCGCGCGGTCATCCTGCTGGACGTGGAGCGCCTCGCGAAGCGCTCGCGCTGACCGCACGGCGCGCCGAGACCACACGGCGCGCCGACTTTCGACGCACTTGAAGGGCCCTGCCGTACAGCGGGGCCCTTCTCGTGTCCCCGGCGGTCGCCGGTGCCACCTGTGCGGACGCCCGGCGCCGGACAGGCCCTAGATGAGGCCGTGTTCCCGGAGGTAGTCCATCTGCGCCCGGACCGACAGCTCCGCCGCCGGCCACAGCGAACGGTCCACGTCCGCGTACACGTGCGCGACGACCTGGGCCGGCGACCGGTAGCCGTTCTCGACCGCCGTCTCGACCTGGGCGAGACGGTGGGCGCGGTGGGCGAGATAGAACTCGACGGCGCCCTGGGCGTCTTCCAGGACGGGCCCGTGCCCCGGCAGCACGGTGTGCACGCCGTCGTCCACGGTGAGGGACCTGAGCCGCCGCAGCGAGTCGAGATAGTCGCCCAGGCGGCCGTCGGGGTGGGCCACGACGGTCGTACCGCGACCGAGGATGGTGTCACCCGTCAGGACGGCCCGATCGCCCGGGAGATGGAAGCACAGCGAGTCGGCGGTGTGGCCGGGGGTCGGCACGACACGCAGTTCGAGCCCGCCGACGGTGATGACGTCCCCGTGCGCGAGCCCCTCGTCCCCGAGCCGCAGCGCCGGATCCAGTGCCCGCACCTTCGTGTCCGTCAGTTCGGCGAACCGCGCGGCGCCCTCGGCGTGATCGGGGTGCCCGTGCGTCAGCAGGGTCAGCGCCACCCGCTTCCCCGCCTTCTCGGCGGTGTCCACGACATTGCGCAGATGTACGTCGTCCAGGGGCCCGGGGTCGATCACGACCGCCAGGTCGGAGTCCGGCTCGGAGACGATCCAGGTGTTGGTGCCGTCCAGGGTCATCGCGGACGCGTTGGACGCGAGCACGTTGACGGCGCGCGGGGTGGCGGAGCCGGAGAGGACCCCGCCTCGCGGCTGGCCGGGGAGGGCGGCGGCGTCGGTCATGCGGGGGCTCCACCGGTCGGGATGTGCTTGGTGAACTCGTCGTGGCCGGGCCAGGCGAGGACGACTTCGCCGTTCTCCAGGCGGGCCTTGGCCAGGACGGGGGTCAGATCGCGGGCGGGAGCGGCGGCGAGGACGTCGGCGGCGCTGCCGTACGGGATGAGCTGGCGCAGGGTCGCGACGGTGGGCGGCATCATCAGGAGCTCGCCCTTGTCGTATCCGTCCGCCGCGTCCGCGGGGCGGATCCAGACCGTACGGTCGGCCTCCGTGGAGGCGTTGCGGGTGCGCTGGCCCTCCGGGAGGGCGGCCACGAAGAACCAGGTGTCGTAGCGGCGGGTTTCGAACTCCGGGGTGATCCAGCGGGTCCAGACGCCCAAGAGGTCGGACCTGAGCACGAGTCCCCGGCGGTCGAGGAACTCGGCGAAGGAGAGGTCGCGGGCGACCAGGGCCGCTCGGTCCGCCTCCCAGTCCTCGCCGGTGGTGTCACCGACCACGGTGTCCGGGGCGGGTCCGGCCAGCAGAACGCCGGCCTCCTCGTACGTCTCGCGGACCGCCGCGCAGACGACGGCCTGGGCGGACGTCTCGTCGGTGCCGAGCCTTTTCGCCCACCACGCGCGCGTGGGGCCCGCCCAGCGGATCTGGTGCTCGTCGTCGCGTGGGTCCACGCCGCCACCCGGGTACGCGTACGCGCCTCCGGCGAAGGCCATGGAGGCGCGTCTGCGCAGCATGTGCACCACAGGCGTGGTGGGGGTGTCCTTGAGCAGCATGACGGTGGCCGCACGCTTGGGGGGCACCGGGGTCAGCGTGCCCTCCGCGAGCGCGCGGATCCGCTCGGGCCACTCCGGTGGATACCACTGCCCATTCGCCATGGCCGGAGGCTATCCCGAGCCGGGCGAATGTTCGAGGGGCCCATGAGGATCCCCCGGCCGGGGTGGGGGCCCGAGCCGCGTGCTCCCGTGCGGGGCGCGGCCCCGACCGGCTACACCGCCGTCAGCTCCACCTGGATCTCGACCTCGACCGGGGCATCCAGCGGGAGGACGGCCACGCCGACCGCGCTGCGGGCGTGGACGCCCTTGTCGCCCAGGGCCGCGCCCAGGAGCTCGCTCGCGCCGTTCAGGACACCCGGCTGGCCGGTGAAGTCCGAGGCCGAGGCCACGAAGCCGACGACCTTCACGACGCGCGCGATGCGGTCGAGGTCGCCCGCGACGGACTTGACCGCGGCCAGCGCGTTCAGCGCGCAGATGCGGGCCAGGTCCTTGGCTTCCTCGGCGGTGACCTCCGCACCCACCTTGCCGGTGACCGGAAGCTTGCCGTCCACCATCGGCAGCTGCCCCGCCGTGAAGACGTACACACCGGACTGCACGGCGGGCTGGTAGGCGGCCAGCGGCGGAACGACGTCCGGCAGTGTCAGGCCGAGCTCCGCGAGCTTCGCCTCGACGGCGCCGCTCATGCCGACTTCTCGCGCTTCAGGTAGGCCACCAGCTGCTCGGGGTTGTTCGGCCCGGGCACGACCTGGACGAGCTCCCAGCCGTCCTCGCCCCAGGTGTCCAGAATCTGCTTCGTGGCATGGACGAGCAGCGGCACGGTTGCGTATTCCCACTTGGTCATGTCGCCGACTGTAGCCGTTGCCGCCGGGGGCCTCGCGCACACGTTGTCCACAGCCTCCTGCGTACTACGGCGGCGGACTGGTTAGGCTCGAAGACGTGAGCAGGCTCCAGGTCGTCAGCGGCAAGGGCGGTACCGGCAAGACCACGGTAGCCGCAGCCCTCGCGCTCGCCCTCGCAACCGAGGGGAAGCGCACCCTCCTCGTCGAGGTCGAGGGCAGGCAGGGCATCGCGCAGCTCTTCGAGACAGAAGCGCTGCCCTACGAGGAGCGGAAGATCGCCGTCGCTCCGGGGGGCGGGGAGGTGTACGCCCTCGCCATCGACCCCGAACTGGCGCTTCTGGACTACCTCCAGATGTTCTACAAACTGGGCAGCGCCGGCCGGGCCCTGAAGAAGCTCGGCGCCATCGACTTCGCGACCACCATCGCCCCCGGCGTCAGGGACGTGCTCCTCACGGGCAAGGCGTGTGAGGCCGTACGCAGGAAGGACAAGAGCGGGCGGTTCGCGTACGACTACGTCGTCATGGACGCGCCACCCACGGGGCGGATCACGCGCTTCCTGAACGTCAACAAGGAGGTCGCGGGGCTCGCCAAGATCGGCCCGATACACAATCAGGCGCAGGCCGTGATGCGCGTCCTGAAATCGCCGGAGACGGCCGTGCACTTGGTGACGCTGCTGGAGGAGATGCCCGTCCAGGAGACCGCGGACGGCATCGCCGAGCTGCGGGCGGCGAAGCTCCCGGTAGGGCGGATCATCGTGAACATGGTGCGGCCCGCGCTCCTGGACGAGGTCGACCTCGATCTCACCGGCGCCGTCGCACGCAGCGCCATCGCCAAGTCGCTCTCGGCGGCCGGACTCGGCGGCGCCCGTCGCGGCGGGAACGCCGAGCGGCTCGTCGGCCCCCTCCTGGAACAGGCCGAGGAGTACGCCGAGCGGCACACCCTGGAGCGCGAGCAGCGCGCCGTCCTGACCGAGCAGGACCTGCCGCTGCACGAACTCCCCCTGCTTGTTGAGGGAATGGACCTGGCGGGCCTGTACGAGCTCGCAACGGAACTGCGCACTCAAGGGATCTCATGAGTCTCGACCCTGCCCGCGTACTCGACGTCGACCCGCTGCTCGACGACCTCAGGACCCGCATCGTGGTGTGCTGCGGCTCGGGCGGCGTCGGCAAGACGACCACGGCGGCGGCCCTGGGGCTGCGCGCCGCCGAGCGGGGCCGCAAGGTGGTCGTGCTCACCATCGACCCGGCGCGCAGGCTCGCGCAGTCGATGGGCATCGACTCCCTCGACAACGTCCCACGCCGTGTGAAGGGCATCGACGACTCCGCGGGCGGCGAGCTGCACGCCATGATGCTCGACATGAAGCGCACCTTCGACGAGATCGTCGAGGCGCACGCGGACGGCGAGCGGGCGGCCGCGATCCTGAACAACCCCTTCTACCAGTCGCTTTCGGCGGGCTTCGCGGGCACGCAGGAGTACATGGCGATGGAGAAGCTGGGCCAGCTCCGGGCCCGGGACGAGTGGGACCTGATCGTCGTCGACACGCCGCCGTCGCGCTCGGCGCTCGACTTCCTGGACGCGCCGAAGCGGCTCGGGTCCTTCCTCGACGGACGGCTGATCCGGCTCCTCACGGCCCCGGCGAAGCTGGGCGGGCGTGCGGGGATGAAGTTCCTGAACGTCGGGATGTCGATGATGACCGGCACCCTGGGGAAGCTGCTGGGGGGACAACTCCTCAAGGACGTGCAGACGTTCGTGGCGGCGATGGACACGACGTTCGGGGGCTTTCGTACGCGCGCGGACGCCACGTACAAGCTGCTCCAGGCGCCCGGGACGGCGTTCCTGGTGGTGGCGGCCCCCGAGCGGGACGCGCTGCGCGAGGCCGCGTACTTCGTGGAACGGCTGGCGGCCGAGGACATGCCGTTCGCCGGCCTCGTGCTCAACCGGGTGCACGGCAGCGGTGCCGCCCAGCTGTCCGCCGAGCGGGCGCTCGCAGCGGCGGAGAATCTCGATGCCGAGGCCGCGGAAAATCTTGACGACGCCCGCATTGTGGATCAGGCGGGCGGGAAAGCTGGACTTCGTAACTCTCCCGACACGTACGGCAGTTCAGAATCTCCCGCTTCCGAGACATCAGCTCCCGACGGCTCCGAAGGTCCAGCCGGCTCCGACGGTTCCGATGAAGGCTCCCCCGCCGCCACGGACAGCACAGACGCCACGGACAGGGCCGACGCGCCGACCGACACGCCGCCGCACGGACACCGGACCGTCGAACAACTCACCGCAGGTTTGTTGAGGCTGCACGCCGAGCGCATGCAGCTGCTCTCCCGCGAGCAGCACACGCGTGACCGCTTCGCCGCGCTCCACCCGGAGGTGGCGGTTGCCGAAGTGGCCGCGCTGCCCGGCGACGTACACGATCTCGCAGGACTGCGGAACATCGGAGACCGGCTCGCGGCCAACCGGCCGGAGCTGCCTGAAGCCGGCGCCTGAGCGGCGCCGTCCACGGGCCCGGGCCGGACCTGAGTCATGGGCTCGTGATCAGACCTGAGTCATGAACTCGCGGCCAGGCCTGAGTCATGGGCTCATGGCTGAGCCTGAGATGGCCTGAGGCGGGTGGGTCCGAGGCGACGGGTGGGTCCGACGCGGGCCGAGGTGGCCCCGCGGGACGCCCTCCGTGGCACCGTCACCCCACCGCCGCGTAGCGCTCGTACACCTCTTCCTCGTCGAGGGGCAGCAGGCCCGCGCCGCGCTCGTACTCCGTACGCGCGGTTTCCAGCAGGCGACGCCACGAGGTGACGGTGGGACGCCTGCGCAGCAGTGCGCGACGCTCCCGCTCCGTCATGCCACCCCACACGCCGAATTCGACGCGATTGTCGAGCGCATCGGCGAGGCACTCCGTGCGTACCGGACATCCGGTGCACACTGCCTTCGCCCTGTTCTGCGCTGCTCCTTGAACGAACAGTTCATCCGGATCGGTAGTGCGGCAGGCCGCCTGCGCACTCCAGTCGGTTACCCAGCCCATACCGGCGCCGTCCTCTCCCGAATCGAGGCTCCCCCACGGCGGCAGCGGCATATTCACCGCCGCCAGTTGAGGACGTTACGGAAGGCAGGCACAGCGCAACACCCCCTGCGGGCCCAATCTTGAATGGCCCGAACGGACTATGCGTAAGCGGCAGATCACCCGGGGGAGTGAGCGGCGGACATACGTGAGTATCCCGGCAAACCGGGACAGTTCAGTTGAGTCACAACGGACACCTGGTGACGCATGAGGCTGATTCGGACACGACCTCCCCAAAAAGTTGGGGAACCTCCGGAACGATTCGGGGTCGCCGGACGTATTGATACGTGGCCATACTGCTGTGACAGTTGAGAGCAGCTTAGGCCAAGGCATATACGCGTGTCCGGCGAATGAGAACGTAGGCTGCCCCCATGCCAAAGAAGCGCTCGGGCGGTGGTCTGTCGCCAACGCAACAGGCCGCCAAGTTCCTCGGTGTCAGCGTGCTCGCTGGAGCAGTCATGGCCGGAATCGCGCTGCCCGCAGCGGGCGCGCTCGGTCTCGCGGCCAAGGGTTCCGTCCAGGGGTTCGACGAGATCCCCGACAACCTGAAGAGTCCCGCGCTGAGTCAGCGCACCACCATCCTGGACAGCAAGGGCGGTCAGATCGCGACGGTGTACTCGCGCGACCGTACGGTGGTCGACCTCAAGGACATCTCGCCGTACATGCAGAAGGCGATCGTCGCGATCGAGGACTCCCGCTTCTACCAGCACGGCGCGATCGACCTGAAGGGCGTCCTGCGCGCCGTGAACCAGAACGCGCAGAACGGCGGGGTCGCCCAGGGCGCCTCCACGCTCACCCAGCAGCTGGTGAAGAACTACTTCGTGGAGGAGGCCGGCGACGACCCGACGAAGGTCGCCCAGGCCACCCAGCAGACCCTCGGCCGCAAGGTCCGCGAGCTCAAGTACGCGATCCAGCTGGAAGAGAAGCTCGGCAAGAAGAAGATCCTCGAGAACTACCTGAACATCACGTTCTTCGGCGAGCAGGCCTACGGCGTCGAGGCCGCCGCCCAACGTTACTTCTCCAAGCCCGCCAAGGACCTGAACCTCCAAGAGTCGGCGCTGCTCGCGGGCATCGTCCAGTCGCCCAGCCGGTACGACCCGGTGAACGACGAGGCGGAGGCCACCAAGCGGCGCAACACCGTGCTGCAGCGCATGGCCGAGGTTCACGACATCTCCCAGCAGGATGCCGACAAGGCCAAGGAAGCGAAGCTGGGCCTGAAGGTCAGCCGGCCGAAGAACGGCTGCATCACGGCGGTCAAGGGCGCGAGCTTCTTCTGCAAGTACGTGGAGAACGTGTTCCTCACCGACCCGGTCTTCGGCAAGACCAAGGAGGCCCGGGCGAAGGTCTGGAACCAGGGCGGCCTGACCATCCGTACGACGCTCGACCCGCAGGCGCAGGAGTCGGTGCAGTCCTCGATCAAGTCCCACGTCAACAAGTCGGACTCGGTCGCCACGGCGGCCACCCTGGTCGAGCCCGGCACCGGGAAGATCGTCGGCATGGGCCAGTCGAGGCCGTACGGCTACGGGAAGAACGAGACGGAGTACAACTACTCGGTCGACCGTGACATGGGCGGTTCGAACTTCGGCTTCCCGACCGGTTCGACCTTCAAGCCGTTCGTGGCCGCGGCCGCGCTGGAGGAGGGGCGGCCGGCGACCCAGCACTACTCGTCGCCGTACGAGATGCTCTACCCCAGCCCCGTACAGACGTGCAGCAGCAAGCCCTGGACCAACCTGATCAACGAGAAGCTGTCGAACGAGAGCACCGAGGAGAAGGGCCCGTACGCGCTGAAGACGGCGATGGCCAAGTCGGTCAACACCTACTTCGTGCAGATGATCTCCGACATCGGCATCTGCCCCGTGGTGAAGATGACCGACAAGCTGCACGTCGTGCAGGGCAACGGCGACAAGCTGCCCGAGGTGCCCGCCATCACCCTCGGCTCCAAGGGCATCTCCCCGCTGACCATGGCGAGCGCGTACGCCACCTTCGCCTCCCGGGGTATGTACTGCACGCCGATCGCCATCGAGTCGATCACCCAGAAGGCCGACGGCAAGGAGAAGTCGCTCGAGGTCCCGAAGTCGACCTGCTCCCGGGCCATGTCCGAGAAGACCGCGGACACCGTCAACACACTGCTCCAGGGCGTGATCGACTCCGGTACGGGTCAGCAGGCCGGTCTCTCCGACCGCGACAACGCCGGTAAGACGGGTACGACGGACGAGCGCAAGAACGCCTGGTTCGTCGGGTACACGCCGAACCTGTCGGGCGCTGTCTGGGTCGGCAGCCCCAAGCAGAACGTCAAGATGACGAACATCCGCATCGGCGGCGTCTTCCGCCCCCTCGTCTACGGCGGTGAGGTGCCCGGCCCCATCTGGAAGGACGCCATGACCGGCGCCCTCTCGGGCAAGAACTCCCCGTCCTTCAACCTCGTCGACATTCCGGACGACAAGCCCAAGGACGACGGCCAGGGCCCGACCGACGGCGACAACAACGGCGACAACAGGGGCAACGCGAACGGCGGGAACACCACCAACGGCAACACGATCAACGGGAACACGATCAGTGGCGCCAACGGTGACACGAACGGTGGCGGGTTCCCGACGCCTTCGTTCTCGATCCCCTCGGGCTTCATCCAGGGACAGAACGGCAACGGCAACGGGGGGCGTAACGGGTAACCCCGTGACGACCGCCGGCCGAGAACGGCCCAGCACAGTCGTCGGCCTCGGCGCTTCCCCAGTCGGGGGAGCGCCGAGGCCGACGGCGTTCGGTGAGCAAGCGGGTACGGGTACAGGTACCGGGGTACGGGTACAGGTACGGAGTTCTACTACTGCTTACTACTGCTTCTGCTGCTTTACTGGCGCTGGGTCTGGTCCCTCTGGGGCTCAGCCCGCGAGCAGCTTCTTGACCACGGCGGCGACCCGGCCGCCCTCGGCGAGCCCCGCGACCTTCGGGTTCACGATCTTCATGACCTGACCCATGGCACGCGGCCCCTCGGCACCCGCCGCCCTGGCCTCCTCGACGGCCTGCGCGACGATCTGCTGGAGCTCGTCGTCGGACAGCTGCTTGGGCAGGTACGTGGCGAGGATCTCCCCCTCCGCCTTCTCCCGCTCGGCCGACTCGGGACGCCCGCCCTGCGCGAAGGCGTCCGCGGCCTCGCGGCGCTTCTTCGCCTCGCGGGTGATCACCTTCTGTACTTCGTCGTCGGAGAGCTCGCGCTTCGTCTTGCCGGCGACCTCTTCCTTGGTGATCGCGGCGAGGGTCAGCCGGAGCGTCGAGGAGCGGAGCTCGTCGCGCTCCTTGATGGCGGAGTTGAGGTCTTCCTGCAGCTTCGACTTGAGCGTGGTCATGCCGTCGATTGTCGCAGGTGTGGTGCGGCGGTCGCCTGCTGATTTCAGCGCCGCGCCCGGGACGCGCCGTCGACGGGCGCGAGAATGTCCACAGGTTCGAGGTTGTCCACAGGGGTGCACGGGGAGGGTGACGGGGTCTGACACGATGGACGTATGCGCGCGCGATACGGAGTACCCCTGGGAATCACGGCGGTGGGCGCCGCCGGACTGTTGTACGCGGCGGGTTTCGAGGCCCGCTCGTTCCGCCTCCGGCGGGTGACGGTCCCGGTCCTGCCCCCGGGCATGCGGCCGCTCCGTGTCCTGCAGGTCTCCGACATCCACATGGTGAGCGGTCAGCGCAAGAAGCAGCGCTGGCTGCGCTCGCTGGCCGGGTTGCGCCCCGACTTCGTCATCAACACCGGGGACAACCTCTCCGACCCGGAGGGCGTCCCCGAAGTCCTGGACGCGCTCGGCCCGTTGATGGAGCTCCCGGGTGCGTACGTCTTCGGTTCCAACGACTACTACGGCCCTAAACTCCGCAACCCCGCCCGGTACTTGCTGGAGAAGTCCAAGGGCCACCACGGCCTGAACGGCAACAAGCCCGCCGTGGGTGTCATCCACAACCCGTGGGAGGACCTGCGCGACGGCTTCGACACGGCGGGCTGGCTGAACCTGACGAACACCCGGGGGACGCTCAAGATAGAAGGCGCCGAGATCGAGCTGACCGGCCTCGACGACCCGCACATCAAGCGGGACCGCTACGCGCGCGTGGCCGGCGGCCCGTCGGAGTCGGCCGACTTCTCGATGGGCGTGGTCCACGCCCCGTACCTGCGTTCGCTCGACGCGTTCACGGCGGACGGCTATCCCCTGATCCTGGCCGGCCACACTCACGGCGGCCAGCTGTGCCTCCCCTTCTACGGCGCCTTCGTCACCAACTGCGACCTGGACACGGACCGCGTGAAGGGCCTGTCCACGCATACGGCGGAGGGGCGGACGTCATACCTGCACGTCTCGGCGGGCTGCGGCACGAACCGCTATACGCCGGTACGGTTCGCGTGCCCGCCGGAGGCGTCACTGCTGACGCTGGTCGCTCGGCAGTAGGCCGGACGACGACGGCAGGGCGAACGGAAACGGGTCGGCCGGAGTGTGGCCGTCGAGCGTGAGGGCCGTCGAGCGTGAGGGGTGGTCGGCGGCGGCGCCGGGCGGAGCGATCAAGGCGTCGAAGCCGAAGTCGATGTCGATGTCGAAGTGGAAGTTACTGTCGATGTTGATGGGGCGCAGGTCAGCGCCCCGCCGTCACCCACCCGGGTGACCCATATCGCCCGATTCGCCCCCCGTGCTTAGCGTGGGGACATGATCGCCCCGCTCCCCAGGGACATACCCGACCTGCCCGCGATACCGGGCATCCCCCCGCCGGTCCCCTCTGTCGTCCCGGCGACGGCGGTGACGACCCCCGTGCGCCGCCCCCTGGCGGCCACCTTCCGCCTCCTGGTCGCCCTCGTCGCGGCCGCGGGCGTGGCCATCGAGATGCGCCTGGGCAGCCCGCTCCACGTGCTCAGCTACTTCACCATCCAGGCCAACCTGCTGGTGGCCTTGGTCTTCGCTGCCTCGGCCCGGCAGGCATGGACGGCACGTCGCCCGCTGCCCGCGGTCCTCACCGGCGGCACGCTGCTCTACATCTCGATCACGGGCCTGGTCTACCACCTGATCCTGACGGACCCGTCCAGTGGCTTCTCCATGACCGGGGGCATCGCCCCGCTCACTGCCTGGCAGACGGTGTCGAACCAGATCCTGAACACGGCGATCCCCATCGCCGCGGTGATCGACTGGCTCCTGCTGACCCGCCCGGCGCCGTTCGCCCTGCGGCATGCGACCACGTGGCTTCTCTACCCCCTCGCCTACCTGGCCTTTTCCCTCACCCGCGGAGCGATGCTGCCGCCGGGTACGCCGACGCGCTACCTCTACCCCTTCGTGGACGTCGACCGGCACGGCTACGTGGGCATCCTCGGCAACACCGCGATCCTCGGCGTCGCCTTCTACGCCCTCGCCCTCGTCGTCATCGCCCTGGACCACGTCCGCCCCGACCCGTTCCGCCACCGCAGCCGACGCCCCGAAAACCGGATTTCGTCTCCGGCCACCAGTGGGCTAAAGTAAACGACGTCGCCGCGAGAGCAGCGACAATCGGGGTGTAGCGCAGCTTGGCAGCGCGCTTCGTTCGGGACGAAGAGGTCGTGGGTTCAAATCCCGCCACCCCGACAGTGAAGTACCAGGTCAGGGGCCTGATCCACCGAGTGGATCAGGCCCCTGACAGGTTTCTGGAGACCGTGGCCCTGCGACGAGAGCGTAGGCGGACAGCTGTCGCCGCGTGGCGCCGGAAAGGGCAGCCGCGAGCTTGGGCTCATACGACACCGCCTTCCTCCGCTCCGCCCCATCGCATGCGTAGCGACCGAACTCCCTTCTCGTGCCTGCCGCCGAGATCGGAGAAGACGGGCTGCGTTCGAGGTAATCGGAACCCGCCTCCCGACCATCAGGCCATCGTCGTAGAACCGGCTGCGCCACGTCACGCCCAGGGGCGGAGCGGCCGGTGGGAGGCCGGGCGCACCGGGCGTTCGGGCTGCCAAGCGCCCCTCCAGCGCCGAGCGCCACAAGGCGAAACGCCAAGGCCGCGAACGCACCGCGCGCGAAGAGCTACACGAGACCGTCCGCCAAGCGGTGGCCGGCGCTGGGGTGGAGGCGAGGATGGCGCGACCACGGCGATGCTGATCGACACCCTGTTCTTCCTCACCACCGCCGCCGGGCGCTGGCACGCCAAGCGCCGGCACGCCCGCAGGCCGAAGCCGCCCGCCAGGCCGCCGCACCACCTGCTCGTGGACAGGGCCTCCTCAAATGCTGAGGAGGCCCTGTCCACGGCTTGGTCGTCCAGCGGGCTCAGGACAGGGCCTTGTACCCCTGCCAGCCGGTGGCGATCTTCGAGCGCGCCCCGAAGGAGCCCTTACCGTTGCCGGTGCTGCGCCACAGGTTGCCCGAGGTGTCGCGGGAGACCAGGTCCGCCCTGCCGTCACCGGTGATGTCTCCGACACCGACGACGGCGTTGTAGGACGCTCCCCAGTCGTTGAACACCTTCACCCGGGCCTTGAACGTGCCCGAGCTGGTGCCCTCGTAGCGCCAGAGCTCGTTGGACTTGTCCTGGGCGAGCAGATCGCCGCGACCGTCACCGTTCAGGTCGCCCGCGCCCACGATCTTCTTGTATCCGGTCCACCGGGAGTAGAGCTTGGTGCGCGCCGAAAGCTTGCCGGTGCTCGTCGCCTTGAAAAGGTAGACGTCTCCGGTCGAGGACTGGCGCGCGATCAGGTCCGCACGTCCGTCACCCGTGATGTCCCCCGGCGAGGTCAGGATGTCGTACTGGTTCCAGCCCGAGGTACCGAGCGAGGTGTACGGCGTCGACGGCGTCAGCGCCTTGCCGCAGCCCGGCTTGTACGCGCGCAGGGCGCCGCTGCTGAACCGCACCAGCACGTCGTTGCACCGGTCGCCGTTCAGATCGCCGTACGGCACCGCCTTGACGGTCGTCGGCCAGCCGGAACCGGTGGTCTTGGTGGAGAACTTCCCGGCGCCGTCGCCCCGGTGGTAGGTCAGGGCACCCGAGCCGTTCAGCGTCAGCAGCTCGCCGAAGCCGTCCGAGCCGATGAAGTCCCGGGGCACGGCGGCGCCGCCGCTGAGCTTCACCGTCCCGGACTTGGTAAGACCGGCGCCCTGCCCGTCAGCAGGCGTGGCGGTCAGCGTCCAGGTGTAGGCCCCGTTCGGCACCAGCCGGCCCGATCCGTCCTTGCCGTTCCACGCCGTGCTCACCAGGCCGCGCGCCAGGCCGCCGGAGAGGGTGCGGACGGCCCTGCCGGTCGCCTTGTTCGTGATCACGAGCTTCCAGGAGGCGGCCGGCTTGTTCAGCCACCACTTAGGGCTCCACTGCCCGGTTCCTCCCTTGACGTCCACCGACGTGACGACGGTGGCGTCGAGCTGGGAGAGGACGGAGACGGGGACGCCGCTGGGGACTAGGTGGATGCCGCTGTCCCCGCCGACGTGGGCGATCACGCCGGTGTACGGGTCGACGTCCCAGGGACGCCAACGCTCGAACTCCCCGGCAGTGTGCGACACCGGTGTCCCGCTGCGGACATCGGTCACCTTCAGGTGCCCGTCCTCCTCGGTCACGACGAAGCCGTCACCGAGCCCTGCGCGCCCCCAGTCAGGCCCGTCGATCAGCCGCAGGTTCGTCCCCTTGACGGTGTCGTAGACGCCCTGGCCCTCCGCGGAGCCCACACAGGTCCACAGCAGCCACCGCCCGACGGCCTGGAGGTCCTCCAAGAGGCACCCGTTCCCGAACCACACCTGAGTGCCGCGCTGCCCGGTCAGGACGTCGACGGGGACCACGCTGTTGTTGCTGTCCCGCACCCACAGGGTGGTGCCCCACATCGCCACGACGCTCTCCATCGTGGTGAACACCGTGCGCCCGCTGTCGACGTCGATGACCCGGATCTCGTGCCCGGTGCCCTTGTACGGTCCCATCAGGGCGGCGAAACGACCGGTGGCGGCCGCGGTCCGCATGTAGGTGCGGGAGCTGTCGATCCGGGTGCCGGGCAGGGACTGGGTCGGCCCCAGGAGCTGGGGCTGCAGGTCGGCGGTGGGGCCGCCGCGGTTGAGGCCGGTGACGACCGTTCGGCCGTCACCGGTGTCCTGGAGGCTCGGGCACTCCCCGTTCCAGCAGTTGTCGTAGTCCGCGGGCACCGGGCCACGGACGGTGCGCGTCCCGACCGTGAGGGAGCCGGCCACGCCGGCGTCGCGGGTGTAGAGGAAGGTCCTCTCCTGCGCGGGGTCCCGCTCCAGAGTGTTCAGCCGCCCCTGGGTCAGGGTCAGCTGGGAGACCTGGTGGACGGTCTGCTGGGGGTGGGCGTCGGCGATCCCGTGGAGGGTCACTCCGCCACCGTCGGCGGCCTCGATGACGGAGACGCCCCAGTGGTCCGTGTCGGACCCGCCCGGTACCAGGAGACGGCCGTCGGGAGTGGGCAGGGCGAGCCCGCGCGACCTGGCCAGCAGCGTCTTTGTCGTGGAGCCGTCGAGGGCAACGGCTTCGACCCGCCAGACCGGAAGGAAGTAGTCGTAGCGGCCCAGGGAGGAGTCGTAACGGGACACGATGAGGGTGTCACCGATCATGCCGTGCAGCTGCCCGTCGCCGGCGAGCGGCACCGTCCGTGGGGCTGCGGTCAGGTCCTGGCGGGAGGAGATGGAGACGGTCCCGTCCTGCCACCACATCAGATGGGTGGGAGTGACCGCGATATGCCCCGGAGTCAGATCCACGTTGTAGGGCAGCGGGATCCACCGTCCCTGGTCGGCATCGAGCCAGCCGGCGTGGCTCACCATGCCCCTCCGGTACTGCACGACCTGACCGTGCGCATCGCCCAGCGCCGCGTTGACCTCGTACATGTCGTCGATGACGTCGGGGAGGCCCTCCACCGCACGGTCCGTGAGAGAGCCGTCGTCCTGCGGGTCGAGCAGATGCAAGGCGGCGTCGGTGCCCAGGGATCCGGCGATCGTCACGACCGTCGACCCGAGGGTGTTCCAGTACCGGTGTCCGCTGGGAAGCGTGACCGTACGCGACTCACCGGTCGACATGTCCCGCAGTGTCACGGTCCTGGAGGTGTCGTCGTAGCGGGCGACGACATCCGAGCCGGCACCGAAGTCGGGGGTGCCGAAAGGGTCCGTGCCGGAGGCGTCGACGACCGTGTCCGCACCGGCGTAGCTCGTCCACAGATAGCCGCCGTCGGACTCGTAGCGGAGGAACCCCGAGGGCCCTGCGCTCAGCAGGCTCGTCCGGGGGACCATGGCCGTGGTGGCAGGGACGACCACCTCCCCGGGGACCGCTTCACCGTACGCGGTACCAGCCGTCAGCGGTGCCAGGCCCGAGGCGAGCGTCATTGACACGGCGGCGGCGACAGCGCCGCGTATGAGGGAACGTCTGGCCACGCAGGACCTCTCGGAAGACATAAGGCGAAGGCCCCAGGAGATGTCCCTGCGACGCGGCCACGCGCCGCACGTCACGAACCGGCGATAACACCAGGCCCGCCCCCCCCCGGGTAAGCGCGTGATCTTAACATTCTCCCGCGCACAACCGACCCAACCGCGTCCGCCTCAGGCAGCGAAGGCTCGGTCCAGCCAGTGCCCGAGGGATCTGCACACGTTGCGTCGGCAGTTCCCCGGCCTGGGCCCGGAGGAGATCGCCGACCACCTGGTCACCGGTGCGGCGCGAAGACCGAGGCCGTAGGAGCGGGCGTGGGGTCGGCCGCGGCGCTGCCCGCGCCCCCGGCCACGCCCCCCGTCATGCCCGCGGAGCCGGCCGCGGGCATCCTCGGAACGGCGGCGGTCGCATTCAAGCTCATGCCGAACTGCACGAGGTGTGCGGTCTGCGGGCCCCCGGGACCGCACGACAGCGTGCCGCGCTGGATCTCGTGGAATGGCCCGAGGGACGCGGCCTGACCGTCACGAAACCGGCTTCCGCGGTCAGTTGTTGCCTGCTAGGCGTCCGGGTGAGTAGAGAACTGCGCGAGATCGGCAACTACAACACGCAGCCATCTCTCGGAACTTGAACCAAACCCCCACAAATCGCGAGGTGTGCCAGAAGACCCGGCTGTCGCGCAAGCCGGATACCTGGCGCTACGAGTGGGACACAGAGGACCGGCTCGTCCAGGTCACCACCCCGGACGGAACCCGCTGGCGCTACACCTACGACCCGCTGGGCCGCCGCACCGCGAAGCTCCCCCTCGGCGCCGACGGCGACACGTTCGTCGAACGCGTCGACTTCACCTGGGACGGCACGACGCTGTGCGAGCAGACGACGCGGGCCGCCGGCCTGCCGAACCCGGTCACCCTCACCTGGGACCACCAAGGCCTGAAGCCCATCGCCCAGACCGAGCGCACCACCGCGGCCGACGCGCCCCAGAAGGAGATCGACTCCCGCTTTTTCGCGATCGTCACCGACCTCGTCGGCTCCCCCCGCGAGCTCGTCGACGAACACGGCGACATCGCCTGGCGCCCCCCCCCACCGCCCTCTGGGGCGCCACCGCCTACACCCCGCTCCGCTTCCCCGGCCAGTACAGCCCCCGCCGAGTCGGCTCCGCCGGTTCTGGCCGCCTTCACTGTTGATGTCGCCGAGGGCTCCCCCGCGGCGTACGCGCAGCGGGTACGTCACGTCCTCTCGGCCGCGCTCCATCTGGCCGGTACGGCGGAGTTCGACGACGAGGATCTGCCGGCCGACGAATTCCCGGACTGGTTCACGGCAATCAGTGCCCGGGACGGTGAGACGCACCAGGAATTCGCCCGGGACGGCCGCACCGCGTACACCAACCGGAGTGGTGGAAATCCCTGGTCCCTGCAGAACTGGATCTACCGGTTCGACCCGGACGAGGATTCTCGAGGCTGGGAGTTCTGGGACGTCGTCCCGGTCGGCCCGTCGCAGGTCCACGTCTGGGTCGACAGTTGGGGCGAATCCTTCTTCGGATCCCTCGACCTGCTGTGGCTGCTGTACACGGCCGGTGCCGCACACGCCGAGGGTCCGGAGAACCGCAAGGCGAGCATGTGGGCGTCCGAGGCGCGCGGTCGGTGACGGACGCGGAGCACGGTCGCGTCGTACGAGCCGCCCACACCGATTCAACGGTCTCTGCGTATCAGGCGTATCCGCAGGACATCGCCGAACCGGCGCTGCGCGCCCGGGCGTTCGTGGCGCCGTTCAAGCGCGAACGCATGACGTGAGTCATCAAGCCGCGTACACAGGCACCGTCCATGCTCCCGATGGCCTGCCCGAGAAGGTTGGCCGAGGTTTGGGTCGGCGTTGCGCGAGACGAGGGGCTCTGTGCGGTCAGTCGAACGCCACGACCAGGCGAACGCCGTCATCACCGAAGCGGCCTGCCAGAGCCTTCATCACGGCGAAGACATGTGGCCAGTGCGTTTCCGGTCCCAGGACAGCACCGACAGTCAACGGTTCGTATGTGCACATCACTTCGTCGGTGGCCCACTCCACACGTCCCGTCACGCTGTGCGAGTCCGCGGGTGGCACGCCGCTCTAGCCTCCGACGATGTGCTGAAAGAGGAGAACAAGCAGATCAGGGCCCGGATCAGGGAGCTGGAGACGGAGCGGGAGATCCTGCGGAGGGTCGCGAAGTACTTCGCCGGCGAGACCAACTGGTGGGCCGTTTCGCGTTCGTTGAGGATCATCGCGGCGCGAACACGGTCATAACAAGAGAAGCGCTGCCTTCCCGAACCGGCCCGAGCCCACCGCGGCCGTCGGTGGGCTCGGATCGTCCGTGCAGATGGTTTCCGTTACTTCCCGAATGCCTGGCGGAACTCGTCGACGATCTTGTCCGAGGCCCCGTTCACACCGCACACGGGGACGACGCCGTTCTCGGCGGCCACGATGTAGCGCTCACCTTCCGAGAACGTCAGCGCCTCCGGCCGGCTCGCGTCGCTGTCGAGCACGACCGTCTTTGTGTCGCCGCCCTTCAACCAGTAGTCGACACGGAAGGTGACCGTGGAACCCTTGATGGAGGTGACCGTTCCCACGAAGAGGGTCGGGTACCCACGCAGGGTGTCGGGACTGGGTGTCACACACTTCTGGCTGCCGAAGCCGCTGTGGGTGGTGAGTGTCAGTGGGCCGGTCGAGGCCGAGTGCCCGTTGTCATTGTTCGCCATGACGCCTCCGGCGATGCCGCCGCCGAGCAGAAGCAGACCGGCAGCCGCCGCGAGTCCGAGGAGCTGACGGCGGCTCCGTCGCGCAGCGGTCTTCGCGGGGACCGTATTGCCGGCCTGGAGCGCGGTGTCGGTGGTCAAGATGTCCTCCACAAGTCGTTCGATGTCGGGCAGCGGAGCATGTGGGGTCAGCGCCGGGTCCGCGGACTTCAGCCGGGCCAGCAACTCGTCGTCATTCACTGACCGCTCCTTCCTTCATCTCTCTTGTGTCCGGACGGTTCGTCACGCTTTCGCCTCAACTGTTCGGCGAGTTTCTTTTTCGCCCGGTGCAGCCGGATGCTCACGGCGTTGGACGTCAGCCCGGTCGCCTCCGCGATCTGCCGGGGCGCCAGCCCCTCCCACGCCCACAGCCGCACCACCTCACGGTCCAGCGCCCCGAGGGCGGCGAGCGCGGCGTGCAGATCGCTGTGATCGGCGACCCCGGCCGGCTGCTGCTCCTGCGTCCGGATCAACCGCTCCACCAGCCGGAGCCGGCGCCCGTCGGCACGGCGGGCATTCGCCAGGCAGCCCCGCGCCACCCCGTAGCACCACGGCAGCACGTCATCGGGGTCGGGCAGGGAACCTGGCGCCGACCCCAGGCCGGGGACGTCGTCAATACGGCGCCACAGCACCAGCATCGCCTCCGCCAGGATGTCGTCGACCATGTCGGCGCTCGTCCGTCGCAGCAGATACCGGTGCAACGGTTCCACCACCACGTGCGCCAGTCTTTCGAAGCGCGCCCGCTGCCTCTGGCGCGGCTCCTCTTCCGTCATGGATTCCACAACCCGTCCTGTTCGGTACCGGCCGGATCCTTTCAGGCGAGGGCTTACGGACACTGATGGTCGTTTCCCGCGATGGTCACGGCCTCTTCGACCCCGTCACGGGAGAGAAGATTGACCGGGACCGCGACCCCGATCCGGACGAGGACACTCCCGACGCGTCCCCCGACCTGTCATGCCCTGGGTTGGGTCCGGTCACCGGCAGCAGGGTGCGTATAGCCCGGCTCTTCGGGGGAGGATTTCATACCGTTACCGGGGACAGTTGGATCCTGGAGGTCGTCACTCCGGCCTGGCCCAATGATCGGGTCCTACTGTCGCGGGACGGGGGGTTGCCTCACTCGGACACCCGTGAGTCGACCCGCGCCGCGATCCACGCGCAGATCCTGTCCGGCGTGCCCGCGCTGGACCGACTCACCGATCTCCAAGTCTTGGACGACGACGCGTTTGAACGGCAGCTCATGAGCGAGCTGGCGCGTCGGGAGCTCTGGACACTGCGTCGGCCGTGGGTGACCGCTGACCCCTTGCCGCGGCCTCGGGTACCGGGCTCGCCGAGCGCGTCGTGTCCGTCCACGGCGCGTTCTCCTGCCGCAGCCCCCTCGGGGCCCGACCGTCGCCCGGTGCCGGCGGTCCTGTGCCTGCTCGGCGTGGCGCATGCCGAGGGCGCGGGCCCGCTTCAGCAGCAGACCCGCGCCCGTCACGTCAGTCTTCGGTAAGGAGTACCGGACGTCAGCTGGTGAAGATGAGGTACTTCCAGGTCCCGTACGTCGTCGAGTTCACGTTGTCGCCCGACTTCGTGTCGACGTACGACGACCGGATCCGGAAGCGGACGCCCGTCGGCGGGGTGCCCGTGAGCTCGAGCGTGTCCTTGCCGCCCGAGCCGAGTACGAGGTACTCGGAGTGCGTGGTGCGCCAGGCACCCTGGTAGTAGCCCTGCATCTCCACCTTGTACTTGCGGCCCGGGTACGGCGTCATCGTCGTGTCGTAGACCGGGTCCTTGGACTTGTGGAAGTAGCGGTACGTCTGGCTCCACGCCGTCTTGCTCGTGTAGTAGCCGCTGAGCGCGGTCGACACCTTGACCTGCGCGCCGACCGTGCTGGTGGCCGTCGCCGGCGCGTACCGGGTGTCGCCGGTGAACTTGGCGGTGAGCTTGGTGTCGCGGGTCACGGAGAGAGTGACGGACACGTTGCCGGAGGAGTCCACCGTGCCGGACTTGACCAGCTTCTCGGGCTTGTCGGCGCCGTAGGGGTTGGCGTAGATCGCGACGGTGCGGTTCTTGTACGTCGTCCCCAGGTGCGCCGTGAACTTCACCGCGCTGTTGTACGCGTACACCTTGCCGTTGTTGTTGAGCGTCACCGTGGTCGCCGTGCGGGTGACGTTCACCGCGCTCGTGGCGGTGGCGCCCGCGTGGTATTCGTCGCCCGCGTAGGTGACGGTGTACGTGACCTTGCCGCCGGCCGGCGGGGTGTCGGCGAAGGTGTACGAGCCGTCGGCACCGACCGTCGCCTTGCCGAGCGCCTTGCCGGCCGGGGACTCGTCGTCGGTGCGGGTGACGGAGACCGTGGTGCCGGACGGGAGCACGGTGTCCGACGTCAGTTTGCCCGTGACGGTGAGGGACTTGGCGCGCGTGGCGGTGGCCGGGGCCGTCGCCACGAGGGTGGTGCCCGCCTTGGTCGGGTCGTCGAGAACCCGCAGCGAGTACACATTCGAGTCGTTGTACGACACCGCGAACAGCTTGCTGGCGTCCGGCGCCCAGGCGAGACCCGAGGCCGCGAGGGTGTCGGAGCCGCTGCTGCCGCCGGTGTTCGGGAAGTCGTACTGCCGTACCGGCTCGGAGACGCCCGGCTCGAAGATGTGGACGTCGGGGTCGTACCAGGAGAAGGTGCCCGCGGCGACGGCTCCGTTCGGGGCGATGTCGACCGCGTTCGGGTAGGGGTTGGTGGCGTAGCTGCCGTCCTCCGACAGGTCCGAGAGCTTGAACACCTCCTGCTTGTAGGGGGCGCCGCTGGCCGTGACGACGTCCTTGCCGTCCGGAGTGACGGCGAGGTCGGTGAGGTTGCTGCTGCTGCCCGGATCCCAGGCGTACGCGGTGCGGTTCGCCGAGCCCGACGACACGTCGAACACGGCGAGTTCGACCGGGCTCTGCCCAGGGGCACCCGCCACGATGGTGCCCGGGGCGCCGGCCGAGGAGCCGAGGATCGGGGCGTCGTTCCAGGTACGGGTGGTGTCCTGGTGGAGGGCCACGACCGGGTCGCTGCCGCTCAGGTCGAGCGAGCCGATGTTGCCGCTGCCGGCACCGCGGTAGCCGAACCAGAGCTTGCCGCCGGCGAGGGCCGGATACTCGGGCTGGGTGCCGTCGCCCGTCGGGTAGCGATGGGCCTCGGTGGCGGTCGCCGTGTCGATGGCGACGATCGCGTCGGCGTCCTCGACGGCCGCGTACAGGGTGCCGGAGTCGGCGGACAATTCCAGGCCGCGGACGCCGGGCAACGAGTCGACGGTGCCGACGACCGTGCCGCTGTAGTCGGTTGCGACGACCTTTCCGCTGGTCGGGTCGCTGATGAAGACCCGCTGGTGGACGCCGTCCACGACGACGTCGCCGGTCGACTTGACCGGCAGGGTGGTGCTGGAGTCGGCCAGCGCGGGCGCGGCCGAGGTGACCGCGAGCGCGGCCGAGCTGAAGAGGACCGCGAGCGCCGTCGCGGCCGGGAGAGTGCGTATGCGCACGGTGGTTTCGAACCCCCCGGAACGAAAAGAGCCCCTGTTGTTGAACTGGGGAAGTAACCGGAGCCTAGGTCACGCCAGTGACAGCAGAGGCAAACGCGGGTCAACGATGATCAAAGAAGTGGGAGAGATTCGGCCATTCCGCTTACGTATCCACTGGGACCGCTTTACGAATCCGCTGGGACAGGCCACGCCCAACGCCGTCGTCAGCGCCTCATACGCCGGAGGGCGCCTGGGAGCCGGCCGGAAGCCGACCCGCTCCCCGCGGAGCCCCGCCTGTCCCCGGGGCGCGGATCAAAGCTCGACGACGTTGCGCTTGGCCTTGTCCCGCGCCATGGCCGGCTTGAGCGAGGTCGTGCGTGGCTGCGACCGCAGGGGTCCGTTCCGAATCAGGGCTCGTTGCCTCCGGCTCCTCGCCGATGAGAACGGATCATCGCGAGCGTCCCCAAAATCAGGAGGATCAGACCCGCCGCCGCTGAGATGAGACTCCAGTTCAGCGGGCTTTGCCGATCACGGCCTGAAAGGACTGCCTCGGCCATGCCTGGCCCCTTCGGGAAGGTGATGCGAGCGCCTTGCGTCACCTCCAACAGCCCGCTTTTCAGCTTGAGGGAGACGTCCCATGGGCCGTCCGTGACCTGGTCGGTCACGATGACGTTCACCGACGCGGATTGGCCGGGCGCCAAGCTCTTTCCGGAGTCCACCGGGTAGGGCCCGGCGCTGATGCTTCCGGACACCTGGGACATCTTCATCGTGCCGGTCAGGTCCAGAGCGCGGCCACCGGTGTTGTGGACCTTGGCGTGTACGAGGGCGCGCCCACTGGCATCACGTTCAGCCGTCATGTTGTCCACCGTGAATCGGGCACGCGGCGGATTGTCTCCGCCCACTGCGAGGTAGAGCCGGATTCCGGTGCGGCTGACCAAGGTGATGCCGCTGCCCAGGTCGCGACCGCTGACCTGCGCCCACACCACGCCGTATCGCTCGCCGGGGGCAGCATCCTTCGGAATGGCGATGGTCACGGTGTCACGGGCTCTGGAGTGAGCGGGGATGTCCAGGCTCAGCTGACGGGGCTTGACCCAGGAGGTGAGCTCGTTACCGGTGCTTCCTGCAGCGCCGACGAAGGAACCCCGGCGGATGTCGGCGGCGCCGGGGTAGACCGCGACATGCAAGGAGTCGTCCGACTTGTTCGACACCTCGATACGCCGCTTCACGGTGACACCGGGTCTCAGACTGTCGACGATGTACTGCCTGGCCCGTGGGTCTTTGATGAGGTCGGCGGGGACATCGACGAGCCGAATGCCCACCGCGTCCGGAGGGTTCGGTCGCTGTACCGGATCCGATACGAGGGATGTGGCCGAAGCGGTGCTGGTGGCCACGGCAAACGCCGTGGCCACCAGCACCGCGAGGGAAGAGAACCTGGGCACAGGGCTTTACGGTTTCCTTTTTTGCGGTACGGACGTACGAGGTCTCAGGCGACGGAGTGGGTGATCGTCGAGCTGTACGTGCCCGCCAGCGCGTTCCCGGGGATGGTGAGATGGATCGTCGGGTTCCAGGTGGCCGAGTTGATGCCGCTCACGCCGGTGGCCACCTGGACGGGGCCAGGGGGATAGAGCGGGTTCAAGTCGCTGGCGGTGACAGTGGCGGTGCCGCTGACCGAGGCCGACGGTGTGGTGTAACTGCTGGAGCCCGGAGCGGATACGGAGATGCTCTGGGGGCCGGTGAAGTCGACTGCGCTTGCCGTGGCGGTCCAGCCCGCGGTGCCGCCTCGACCGTCTGTCACCGTGACGTTGCCCAGCAGGCTGGAGACCTGTTGCGGACTGCCGCTGACGGCGACGGTGCCGAGGTTCACGGGCCCCGCCGGGACGCTGATGTCGAGCGTGCCTGACGAGACCTGGACGGTCACCGGCGTATCCGCCGCCGAAGCCGGCATCGGGGATGCCAGTACTGCCACCGCCGCTCCGGCAATCAAGGAGCTGATGACGCTACGAATTCTCATGGGTGCGACCTCACTTGGCGACCGGGGGAGGCTGGGGCGGCACGGCAGGAGCCGATGCGCAATTGCACGCTAAGGGAGCATGATCAAGAAGTGCCCGGAACTCCATTGCGTGGAGGCTCAATCCACTCGTACGGCCGCGCTGGGGGGCCACTGACGCGGTTATGGCGACGATCACCACCAAAGGCGGTCCCGGCATCTGTCGCTGATCAACGCCCCCGGACAGAGACGTGCACGAGCATCCCTTGACCAGGGTCAACACCGGTTCGCCGCAGACGTCTCGGCTTCGAGGTCAGCGAGGCTCGCCGGGTCCAGGCGGGTGGGGCCACGCCCAGTGGGTCGGCCCCGGTGTTGATCGCCTGGGGGGGCGGCTCCCAGGTCGGCGGCTCGGCGGCCTGGATCGGGTTCGCGATGGGGGACGACTGCACCGAGGAGCTGGCGAGTTGGGCGTCCGCCGGAGGGTCGGGAATCGCCGAACCGCCGGTCGCGCTGGGGTTACAGTTCGTCCGGCCGCCGCGTGCGGCACGGGCCCGTACGCGTCGCTGAGGCGGTGGCGGCCTACCGCCGCCCTCTGGAACCACACATCCCGGTGCGGCACTCTTCTCCCTCGTGGCGACCCTTCCGTATCAAAGCCCGTCGACCGACACGACCGCGCACATGGTGGTGGCCGGGGACGACGCCCTGGCGCACCGGCTGGCCGCCGAACTGCGTGGTGTGTACGGCGAGCGGGTGACCCTCGTCGTACCGCCCACCCAGCGCAGTGTGCGGCCGCCGGTGGTCGGGCGGGCGCGGGCCTCGACACTGTTCGACCGGATGTCCGCGGCGATGAACCGGGCCGCGGGCAACGGGGAGGGGCCGCAGGGGCCGCCCAACCGGACGGCCGAACCCGCCGGTGCCGAACGGGTCTTGGAAGCCACCGAACTCACTGAGGCCGTACTCGCCGAGGCCGGTGTGGAACGGGCCGCCGCCCTCGCGCTCGTCCATGACGACGACGAGACCAACATCCGGGCCGCGCTCACCGCGCGCCGTCTCAATCCGCGGCTGCGGCTCGTCATACGGCTCTACAACCGGCGCCTCGGGCAGCACATCGAGGAACTCCTCGATCAGGCCTCGGCGTTGGCCATGGCGGTGACTGATGGCGAGGGAGCCGGTGGCGGAGGCAGCGGGGGGCTTGGCTTCGATGCGTCCACCACCGTGTTGTCCGATGCCGACACCGCCGCTCCCGCGCTCGCCGCGACCGCCGTCGCCGGGACCAGCAAGGTCGTCCAGACCGACGGGTTGATGCTGCGGGCGGTGGAGCGGCCGCCGCCGGGGCCCGGCGAGGTCGCCGATCCCGGGCTGTGCACGCTCGCGCTGCTGTCCGCCACCACCAACGACCCCGCCGGCGCGGACGGTTCCGAGAGCAGCGGGCCGCAGGGGCCTCGGCTGCTGCCCGACGAGCGGGCCGTGGCCGCGGCCACCGGGCGCGGGACCGTCGTCCTGGAGACGGTGTCGTACGCCGCGTCCGCGCCGTCCGCCGGGCGCAGCGTCGTGCCCTTCGGCTCGCTGCTGTCGCGGCGGTTGCGCTGGTCGTTCGCCGGGCTGGTGGGGTGTGTGGTCGGGCTGGCGGTCGCGTCGATGGTCGTCACCGGGGAGCCCCCGCTGGGGGCGACCTATCTGACCTTGCTCGATCTCTTCGCCATCAACAACCCCGCGATCGGGCAGCCCCTCGGGCGGCAGATCCTTCAGCTCTTGTCCGGGCTCGTCGGGTTGTTGCTGCTGCCTGTGCTGCTCGCCGCGGTGCTGGAGGCGCTCGGTACGTTCCGGAGCGGGTCCGCGTTGCGCAAGCCGCCGCGGGGGCTGTCCGGGCATGTGGTGCTGCTCGGGGTCGGGAAGATCGGGACGCGCGTGCTGGCGCGCCTGCGTGAGCTGCAGATTCCGGTGGTGTGCGTCGAGGCCGATCCGGAGGCGCGGGGGCTGGCGCTGGCGCGGCGGTTGCGGGTGCCGGTGGTGTTGGGCGATGTGACGCAGGAAGGTGTGCTGGAGGCCGCGAAGATTCATCGGGCGCATGCGTTGCTCGCGCTGACCAGCGCGGACACGACGAACCTGGAAGCCGCGTTGTACGCCCGTACCGTGCGGCCCGATCTGCGGGTCGTGCTGCGGTTGTACGACGACGACTTCGCCACCGCCGTGTACCGCACCCTGCGGGCCGCGCATCCGCAGGCGCTGACCCGGAGTCGTAGCGTGTCGCATCTCGCCGCGCCCGCGTTTGCCGGGGCGATGATGGGGCGGCAGATCCTCGGGGCGATTCCGGTGGAGCGGCGGGTGTTGCTGTTCGCGGCGATCGTGGTGGGTGGTCATCCGCAGTTGGAGGGGCGGACTGTGGGGGAGGCGTTTCGGGCGGGGGCGTGGCGGGTGCTCGCGCTGGATACGGCCGCGTCGAGAGGACGGCGGGGTGGTGAAGCGGTGTCCGCCGTGGGGGGCGGTGGGAGTGAGCGGGGTGGGTCCGGGCTGGTCTGGGATCTTCCGTCGACGTATGTGCTTCGGGCGGAGGATCGGGTGGTGTTGGCTGCGACTCGGAGGGGGCTGGCGGAGTTGTTGGGGAGGCGGCGGCGGGAGTCGGCGGGCACGTAGGTTTTTGGGTCTCGGGGGCGGTTCGAGGGCTCTGGTTCTGGTGCGGGGAGTGGGGTGGGGGGATTTTCTTCGCCCCCGCCGCCCCTACCCGTCCCATCCCTCTGGGGCTCCGCCCCAGCCCCCACCAGGGGGCTCCGCACCCCGACCCCCGCGGGGCTCCGCCCCTGCACCCCGTCGAAGGATGCCGCCGCCCCTGATTCCCTCGGGGCTGCGCCCCTGCGCACCGCAGACGGACGTCGCCCCCCCCAGACCCCCTCGGGCTGCGCCCCTGCGGGCAGCCAAAAGACGCCCCCGCCCCGCCTACTGGGGCAGGTGCCTGTTTGCGAAGTCGAGTTCCAGTTTTACCTGTTTGATACGTTCGTCCACGACCAGGGAGCCGTGGCCCGCGTCGTAGCGGTAGACCTCGTGGGTGGCGCTGCGGGCGGTGAGGCGGTCCACGTAGTTGTCGATCTGGCGGATGGGGCATCGGGGGTCGTTGACGCCGGCCGAGATGTATACGGGGGCCTTGACCGCGTCGACGTAGGTGAGGGGGGAGGATGCCTCGAAGCGTTCGGGGACCTCCTCGGGGGTGCCGCCGAGGAGGGTGCGGTCCATCGCCTTCAGGGCTTCCATCTCGTCGTGGTACGCCGTCACGTAGTCGGCGACCGGGACGGCGGCGATGCCGAGGGTCCACGCCTCCGGTTGCGTGCCGAGGCCGAGGAGGGTGAGGTAGCCGCCCCAGGAGCCGCCGGTGAGGATCAGGCGGGTGGGGTCGGCGAGGCCGGACGTCACCGCCCATTCCCGGACCGCCGCGATGTCCTCCAGCTCGATCAGGCCGACTCGGTGCTTGAGGGCGTCCGTCCACTCACGGCCGTAGCCCGTGGAGCCTCGGTAGTTGATCCGGACCACCGCGTACCCGTGGTCCACCCAGGCCGCCGGGCCCGCCGCGAAGGAGTCGCTGTCGTGCCAGGTCGGGCCGCCGTGGATGTCGAAGACCGTGGGCAGGGGGCCCGTCGTGCCCGCCGGCTTCTGGATGAGGGCGTGGATGCGGCCGCCGGGGCCCTCCACCCACACGTCCTCCACCGGGACCGAGCCCGGGGACTTCAGGCCGGGGGGATCGAGGACGATCTCGCCCGTCGTCGAGCGGACCACGGACGGCTCGGCCGCCGAGGACCACAGGTACTCCACGGTTCCGTCGGGGCGGGCCGTCGCCCCGGAGACCGTGCCCTGCGGGGTCGGCACCTGGACCAGCTCGCGGGTCGCCAGGTCGTAGCGCCACAGGTCGCTTCGGGCCTCGAAGCTGTGGGCGATGAGAAGGGCCGAACCGTCGGGATACCACTCGGCCGCCACGTCGCCCGGGAGGTCCAGGGCGAGGTCCGTCTCCTCCCCCGTCACCACGTCCCACACCAGGGGCTCCCAACGGCCGCGCCGCTGATGGCCGATGAGGAGGCGGGTGTCGCCGTCGACGGGGGCGAAGCCGAGCACTTCCAGGCCCAGCTCGACCGTGCCGTCCTTGGTGTCGTCGAGCTCGGCGACCGTCGAGCCGTCCGGGCGCAGCACCCGCAGCGCCGAGTGCATCGCGTCGCCGTGCTCGGTGTGCTCGACGGCGATCAGCGAGCCGTCGTGCGAGAGGTCGCCGACGCCCGCCGACTCCCGGTGGCGGTAGATCTCCACCGGCTCCTCACCGGAGCGAGCCACGTGGATCGTCGAGCCGTCCTCGTCCGTGGAGCGGCCCACGACCGCGGTACGGCCGTCCCTGCCGATGGCCAGGCCGCCAGGGTAGGAAGGCTCCAGGCCCGGAGCGGCGGGTTCGTCGGCACGGTCGACGGAGTTCACCGTGTCCGTGGCCTCGGGGGCGGTGAAGCGCCGGCGGCGCCAGATGCCGAACTCGTCCCCGTCCTTGTCGTCGAACCACCAGATCCACTCGCCGTCCGGGGAGAGCACCCCGTCCGTCGTACCGTTCACCCGGTTCGTGACCTGGCGCTGCTCCCCCGTCGCGCGGTCCCACGCGTACAGCTCGTACGTCCCCGTCGCGTTGGAGACGAACAGCGCGCGGTGCGGGGCGTCCTCCGCCCAGTCGGGCAGCGACACCCGCGGCGCCCTGAAGCGCTTCTCCCAGTCGGGCATGGCTGCCTGCTGCTGCTCGATGGACCCGTTGCTCTCAGTCATGGCCCCATAGTGCCTGGCCCGACCGGCCCCGCGTCGGCGAGGCCCCCAGCCTGTGGATAACTTCCCCGACCCGCGCCCCCGGAAAGGGCCCCGAAGCCGGGTCCGGTGCGGCGGCACCGTACCTTTGAAGTCGTGTACCGGTTCCTGCTGACGCCCCGCTGGTGGGGGATCAACGTCTTCGTGCTGTTGGCCATCCCCTTCTGCATCTTCATGGGGTCGTGGCAGTTGAGCCGGTTCGAGGCGCGGGTGCAGGACCACCGCGCGGCCGGTGAGCAGATCACCGCGGCCAGGACGGAGGCGGCCCGTCCGCTCGACCGGCTGCTGCCCGTGAGCACGGAGACGTCCGGAAAGCAGGCCACCGCGACCGGCCGGTACGGCAAGCAGCTCCTCGTACCGGGCCGCGAGCTCGACGGCAGGCACGGGTTCTACGTACTGACACTGCTGCGCGTCGACGGCGCCGGTGGCAAGGCACTGCCCGTCGTGCGGGGCTGGCTGCCCGGAGACGCCGACCCGGCGAAGGCGCCGCCCGCCCCGACCGGTGAGGTCACCGTCACGGGTGCGCTCCAGGCGTCCGAGAGCCCGGGGTCGGACGGCGTCACCGCCGCCGGAGGTCTGCCCGCCGGACAGACCGGCGCGATCAGCTCGGCGTCACTGGTGAACCTGGTGCCGTACAAGGTGTACGACGCCTGGATCACCCTCACGAAGGCCGACGGCGGGATGCGCGCGGTGCCCGCGAGCGCCCCGCAGGGCACCGGCCTGGATCTGAAGGCGTTCCAGAACCTCGGTTACACCGGTGAGTGGTTCGTCTTCGCGGGCTTCGTGGTCTTCATGTGGTTCCGGCTGCTGCGCCGCGAGGCGGAGTTCGCGCGGGACGCGGAGCTGGGTCTCGTCCCGGATCATGACGAGGAAGAAGCCACGGTCGCCGAAGCCGCCGCCGACGCCCCTCAGGACGCCGACAGCGTTCCCGTCCGGTAGGACGCCTCAGGACGCCGACAGCATCCCCGTCCGGTAGACCGTCCCGGCGCACGCGTTGGGCACGGTCGTCGAGGCCGTCGCCGAGCCCGTCCCCGCCGTGTAGGACACGGAGACGCTGCCGTCGGCCACGCCACCGTCCTCCGTCATGAGCTGGGTCGAGGTGCCCGTGCCACCGGCGTCCCCGACGGTGCTGCCGGGGGTGGCACTCTCCGTGGCGGTCGGGGTCGGCGAGGGTTGTCCGCCGATGGTCGGACAGGTCTCCGAGGGCACCCAGGCGAACTTGACGACGTACGAGGTACTCGGCTTCAGCACCACCGAGGCGACCTCCGTGGAGGGGTCGGGCAGCCCGGTGGCCGCGTCGCCCGCCACATGCGTCACCACGCTGATCTTGGCCGAGTCCGCGGCGCCCTGCGCGAGGGTGCCGACCGTGCCCGCGCCGCTGACGGTGCAGCTGGTGGCGGAGATGTTCGAGAGAGTGAAGGAGCCGTAGACCGCGCCGGTGGCGTCCGGGGAGCCGACGGTGCTGGTGGCCCCGCCGAGCTGGGCCGGCCCACACGGGGGCGCGATCACGGCCGAGGCCGACGGATCGGGGCCGCCGGTGGCCGAGCCGGTGCTCGTCCCCTTGCCCTTGTCTGGCTTGCCGGGCTTGCCGCCCTTGTCCGCATCCTTGGAGGTGCCGGAGGTGCCACCCGCGGAGCTCTCGCCGCCGTCGGGGTCCTTGCCCTGGCTGGTGCCGCCCTGGGCCTGGGAGCTGTTGCCCGCTATGGACGGGTCGGCGTTCGCCCCGGAGGCGTTCGAGACGTGCACGAGGGCGGGGACGGCGGTGCCGATGAAGAGCGCGGCGGCGGCCATACCGACGATGGCCTGGCGCTTGCGGGCCCGTCGTGCGGGGACCGCGCGACGAAGGTGCTCCAGCGTGCCGTCGGTGGGTTCGATCTCCTCGACGGCCTGGTGCAGCAGCCGCCGCAGTGCCAGCTCGTCCGAGCCGAATCCGTCGGCACCCAGCGCGTCGGGACCCAGCGCGTCGGGACCCAGCGCGTCCGGGCCCAGCGCGTCCGGGCCCTGGGGGTGGGGGCCGTTTGCGTCGGGTCCGTGGTTCACAGTTCCGTTCCCAGCTTGCTGCTCGTGCTCTTGCTCGTCTTCAGCGGCCGTGGGCCGGTCTGTCGGCTCATGCCATTCATAGGGCTCGTGTCGGTCGTGGTTGTCGCGTCGCTGGCTCATGCCGGGGCCTCCATGGCGACACGGAGCGCGGCAATGCCACGCGAGCCGTACGCCTTGACCGACCCGAGCGATATCCCGAGGGTCTCGGCGACCTGGGCCTCGGTCATGTCCGCGAAGTAGCGCAGGACGAGGACCTCGCGCTGGCGGCGCTGGAGGCCCTTCATCGCCTTGATCAGGGCGTCGCGCTCCAGCTGGTCGTACGCGCCCTCCTCCGCGCTCGCCATGTCGGGCATCGGCTTCGAGAGGAGCTTGAGGCCGATGATGCGCCGGCGCAGGGCGGAACGCGAGAGGTTGACGACGGTCTGACGCAGATACGCGAGCGTCTTCTCGGGGTCACGGACGCGTTTGCGCGCCGAGTGCACCCGGATGAAGGCCTCCTGGACGACGTCCTCGCAGGAGGCGGTGTCGTCGAGCAGGAGTGCCGCGAGGCCCAGCAGCGACCGGTAATGGGCGCGGTAGGTCTCGGTGAGATGGTCCACCGTGGTGCCGGCGGCCATGCTGTCCTCAGCGCCGTCGCGCTGACTCGGTATGCGGGCGGGCCGCGCTGCAGGCATGGGCGCGATCACCGGCATGCCGCCGGGCACGCCGGGGCTGCGGAGTCGGCGGGGTGGACGCAGGGGCGCGCCCCTGGTCTGTACCGCAGTGAATTCGAGAACCTCTGCCACGCCAGTTGGACACGCTTCCCCCCGTGAGGGTTGTACGCGACAGGCATCACATTCGCTTCAGGATTCACACCGACCGGACCGCCCGCTCCCACACGCCCCACAACGCCCGCTCCCCCGCACCGCACAACGCCTGCCCCCACGCGCCCCACAACGCCCGTCCCCACGCGCTCCACAAGACCCGCCCTCACGCACCCCGCAACACCCGCCGGACCATGTGCCGCAACGCCTGCCGACGCGACCGGTGGCGCGTCCGGCGGTGCATTGAATGCCCTCATGCGTACTAGCTCATCCCCCTACGCCCCGTTATGCCGTGCCGCCCCCGGACACCCGTCAGGGCGACCGCAAAGACGCTCCCCGCCCTCCGCGCGGTTGCGGAGAACGGGGAGGGAAATCTTCGAACGCCAAGCGGGTCCCGTACAAGTGGTCCGGACCATTATTTCGGCCACACAGCTGACACAGATCCTACAAACGAATCCCGGGATGGCCAGGGAGATTTTGCTCCCTGGCCACCCTGGGCAGGGAAACTTACCGGCCAGGCAAGTCGGCGCTCGGGGACCGTCGTGCCCGTCCCTCCCGGGCGAGCCGCCCGACGCTCAGAGGTGCGCCGCCACCAGTTCCGCGATCTGGGCCGTGTTGAGGGCGGCGCCCTTGCGGAGGTTGTCGCCGCAGACGAAGAGCTCGAGCGCGGTCGGGTCGTCGAGGGCCCGGCGTACGCGGCCCACCCAGGTCGGGTCGGTGCCGACGACGTCCGCGGGGGTGGGGAACTCACCGGCGGCCGGGTTGTCGAACAGGACGACCCCGGGTGCGGTGGCCAGGATCTCGCGGGCCTTGGTCACGGTGACCTTGCCCTCGAAGCGAGCGTGCACGGTGAGGGAGTGCGTGGTCACGACCGGGACGCGGACGCAGGTCACGGCCACGGGCAGGTCCGGCAGCCCGAGGATCTTGCGGGTCTCGTCCCGTACCTTCATCTCCTCCGAGGACCAGCCGTCCTCGCGCAGCGACCCGGCCCACGGGACGACGTTCAGCGCCACCGGCTCCGGAAAGGGGCCCGTGTTGTCGCCCACGGCCCGGCGTACGTCACCGGGGCTGGTCCCCAGTTCCGTACCGGCGACGAGGGACAGCTGCTGGCGCAGGGTTTCGACGCCGGCGCGCCCGGCGCCGCTCACCGCCTGGTACGAGGAGACCACCAGCTCGCGCAGGCCGAACTCGGCGTGCAGCGCGCCGAGCGCCACGATCATGGAGAGAGTGGTGCAGTTCGGGTTGGAGATGATCCCGCGCGGGCGCACGCGCGCCGCGTGCGGATTCACCTCGGGGACGACCAGGGGCACGTCCGCGTCCATCCGGAACGCACCCGAGTTGTCGACCACGACGGCACCCTTGGCCGCGGCGATCGGCGCCCACTGCGCGGCCACCTCGTCGGGGACGTCGAACATCGCCACGTCGACCCCGTCGAAGGCGGCTTCGCTGAGCGCCAGCACCTCGACCTCCTCGCCGCGCACGGCCAGCTTGCGGCCGGCCGAGCGCGGCGAGGCGAGCAGACGGATCTCGCCCCAGATGTCCGCGTGCTGGGACAGGATCTGGAGCATGACGGTGCCGACGGCCCCGGTGGCGCCCACGACCGCCAGCGTCGGTCCTGCGGTCCCGGCCATCAGCGGCGGCCAGTGCCGCCGTACGAGAGGACGGTCATCGTCCGGTGCCTCCGTAGACGACGGCCTCGTCGCTGTCGGAGTCGAGTCCGAAGGCGGTGTGCACCGCGCGGACGGCCTCGGGGACGTCGTCGGCACGCGTGACCACCGAGATACGGATCTCGGAGGTGGAGATCAGCTCGATGTTCACCCCCGCGTCGGACAGCGCCTCGAAGAAGCCGGCCGTGACACCCGGGTTCGTCTTCATGCCCGCGCCGACGAGCGAGATCTTGCCGATCTGGTCGTCGTAGCGCAGCGAGTCGAAGCCGATCACGTTCTTCGCCTTCTCCAGGGCGTCGATGGCCTTGCGGCCCTCGGTCTTGGGGAGGGTGAAGGAGATGTCCGTCAGGCCGGTGGAGGCGGCGGACACGTTCTGCACGACCATGTCGATGTTGATCTCGGCATCGGCGATGGCGCGGAAGATCGAGGCGGCCTCGCCCGGCTTGTCCGGGACACCGACGACCGTGACCTTGGCCTCGGAGGTGTCGTGAGCGACACCGGAAATGATGGCCTGCTCCACCTTCTGGTCCCCTTGCTTGATCGGTGCGCTGCTGACCCAGGTGCCCTGCAGCCCGCTGAAGGACGAGCGCACGTGGATCGGGATGTTGTAGCGGCGGGCGTACTCCACACAGCGGTGGAGCAGCACCTTGGAGCCGGAGGCGGCGAGCTCCAGCATGTCCTCGAAGGCGATCCAGTCGATCTTCTTCGCCTTCTTCACCACCCGCGGGTCGGCGGTGAACACGCCGTCCACGTCGGTGTAGATCTCGCAGACCTCGGCGTCCAGCGCCGCGGCGAGCGCGACGGCCGTGGTGTCGGACCCGCCGCGCCCGAGCGTGGTGATGTCCTTCTTGTCCTGCGAGACGCCCTGGAAGCCGGCGACGATGGCGATGTTGCCCTCGTCGAGCGCCGTCCGGATACGGCCCGGCGTGACATCGATGATCCGCGCTTTGTTGTGGACCGAGTCGGTGATGACGCCTGCCTGGCTGCCGGTGAAGCTCTGGGCGCTGTGGCCCAGGTTTTTGATCGCCATCGCCAGCAGGGCCATGGAGATCCGCTCTCCGGCGGTCAGCAGCATGTCGAACTCTCGTCCGCTGGGCATCGGAGATACCTGCTCGGCGAGATCGATCAGCTCGTCCGTCGTGTCGCCCATCGCGGAAACGACCACGACCACCTGGTGGCCGTTCTTCTTCGCTTCCACGATTCGCTTGGCGACGCGCTTGATGCCCTCGGCATCGGCTACGGAGGAGCCTCCGTACTTCTGCACGACAAGGCCCACGTGCGCTCCTCGCTCAATCCGTCTCTGCACCGCACAACTGCGGTCGGCTCAGTCTAACGAGCGGCCGGATTTCCCTTCCGGAGTCTCGCATCGTGAGATGTCCCGCTCACGACGTGATCACTCCGGACCGTCAGGGTCCATCGGAAGTCCACCGGAGTCGTCAGATCCACCGGTTTCGGCAGGGTTCCTCCGGCCGCTCCGAGCGGCACCTGCCCGCCCACACGCCCCGCCACTCCGGAAAGTGCCCCGTGTCACACGAGACGCCGTAAGAGAGGTGGACTCGAGGTGTGTCCCACGAGGCCGCCGTGCCTTGACTCTCGGGCACGACGACGGGCGCGCGGGGGTGCCGGACGAGGTGGTGGGGTAGGGGGCGTGGGTGACGGGCGAGTTGATGCTGGGCGGGATCGTGCTGTTGGGGTCCTGTGTGCAATGGCTGACCGGGATGGGCTTCGCGCTCGTCGCCGTGCCGGCGCTGGTGCTGCTGCTCGGGCCGGCCCAGGGTGTCGTCCTCGCGAACTGCGCCGCCGGGGCCATCTGTGTCGTGGGGCTGGCCGGTGGATGGCGGCGGGTGCGACCGCGCGCCATGGTGCCGTTGTGCGTGGCGGCGGCGCTGACCGTCCCGATGGGCAGCTGGGTGGCCCGGCGGTTGCCGCCGGCCGCGCTGCTCGCGTTCATGGGCGCACTGGTGACGGTGGCCGTGGTCGTGGTCATGCGGGGCACCCGGCTGCCCGCGCTGCGCGGCACGCGGGGTGCGGTGGCCGCGGGAGCGGCGGGCGGGTTCATGAACTCCGCCGCCGGGGTGGGGGGTCCGCCGGTCTCGCTGTACGCCCTCAACGCGGGGTGGACGGTGCGGGAGTTCGCGCCGAACGCGCTGTTCTACGGGGTGGTGGTGAACGCCTTCTCGGTGGCCGCGAATGGCGTTCCGCGCCTTGGGGTGTCGCGCTGGGAGGTCGTGCTGGCGGGGATGGTGGTGGGGGCCTCGGTCGGGAAGGTGCTGGCCGAACGGGTGCCCGAGCAGCGGGCCCGGATGCTGGTTCTGTTGCTGGCGTTGACCGGGGGGCTCACCACGTTGGGGAAGGGGTTGTGGGGGCTGGGGTGACTGCGCGCGAGGCGCCGGGTGCGGTTTGGGTGCGCCGGGTCGGGTGCCGGGTGCGCCGGGTCGGGTGCCGGGTGCGGTGGGTGTCGGAGGGTGTCGGAGGGTGGGGCGGGGCCGTACCGGTACGTCGAGCCCGTCGCCGCTGGATCAGACGTGGGCCGGGCAAGCGAGCCGCTGCTCGATCCGGACGTAAGCGACGGGCTTGCGACGCACCGGCGCGGCCCCTCGCGTCGCACGGCGGCCGCGGGTCGTCGGTGGCTGCGGGACCTCCCGGCCCTGTGGGGTGGCGGTGACGTTGGCGCTGCGTTCGACATCGGGGTGAACTCGGCGACGTGACGGTCGAGTTATGGGGCTGGCCCCAAGTACCCCACGTCTTCCAGGGTTTCGCCGCGCTGGTCTCCGCCGACTGACCCGACCCCGGACCGGGGCTATTTGGACGACCTGATGCCGAGCTGCTCGCCGATCTCCTCGGCCATGACCCGGCCCGCCTCCTCCGCGAGGACCTCCTCGCCGAGGTCCTGGTCGGTGTCGAGGCCGTTGAGATCGTCCAGGGGCTGGTTCAGGCGGACGTGGGCCACCAGGGACTGCAGGGCTCGCAGGGCCGCCGAGGCCGTGGACCCCCAGTTGGAGAAGTAGGAGAACTGCCACCACCACAGGGCCTCGGTGGTGCGGCCCGCGCGGTAGTGGGCCATGCCGTGCCGCAGATCGGTGATGACGTCCGCGAGGTCGTCCGAGATGCGGCAGGCCACCGGGGCCTTGCGCGGTTCGTACGGGTCGAAGACCTCGGAGTAGACGTCGATCGGGTCCAGCATGACCGCGAGGCGCTCGCGCAGGTCGTCGACGTCCGGCTCCGGACCGAGGTCCGGCTCGTAGCGCTCGTCGGGGACGATGTCCTCGTGCGCGCCGAGACGGCCGCCCGCCAGCAGCAGCTGGGAGACCTCCAGGAGGAGGAAGGGCACGGCCGAGTCCGGCTCGTCGCCCTTCGCCACTTCGGTGACAGCGACGATGAAGCTCTCGACCTGGTCCGCGATCTGGACCACGAAGTCGTCGGGGTCCTGACTGGTCGCGTGCAGCGTGGCGTCAGACATCTAGGAGTCGTCTCCCCTCGAAGGCGCGCCCGAGTGTGACCTCGTCCGCGTATTCCAGGTCGCCACCCACCGGGAGGCCGCTGGCCAGGCGGGTGACCCTGAGGCCCATGGGCTTGATCATGCGGGCGAGGTACGTGGCCGTCGCCTCGCCCTCCAGGTTCGGGTCCGTGGCGAGGATGAGCTCCGTGACCGCGCCGTCGGCGAGACGGGCGAGGAGTTCCCTTATCCGGAGGTCGTCGGGGCCGACGCCCTCGATCGGGCTGATCGCGCCGCCCAGCACGTGGTACTTGCCCCGGAACTCACGCGTCCGCTCGATCGCGACGACGTCCTTGGGCTCCTCGACCACACAGATGACGGTCAGATCCCGGCGCGGGTCGCGGCAGATGTTGCACAGTTCCTCCTGCGCCACATTGCCGCAGGTCGCACAGAACCGGACCTTCGCCTTGACCTCCATGAGGCACTGCGCGAGCCGGCGGACGTCCGTCGGCTCGGCCTGCAGGATGTGGAAGGCGATCCGCTGCGCGCTCTTGGGACCGACGCCGGGCAGCCGCCCCAACTCGTCGATGAGGTCCTGGACCACGCCTTCGTACACGGACTGCCGCCCTTCCTGGAATCTTTCAGTACGTACGGTAGTTGGCCACCGCCGGTCTTAGAAGGGCAGGCCGGGAATGCCGCTGCCGCCGAGGCCCTGGGCGAGGGGGCCGAGCTTCTGCTGCTGGAGCGCCTGGGCGTTCTCGTTGGCCGCCTGGACCGCCGCGACGACCAGGTCGGCGAGGGTCTCGGTGTCCTCGGGGTCCACGGCCTTCGGGTCGATGACCAGGGCACGCAGCTCGCCCGAGCCCGTCACCGTCGCCCTCACCAGACCGCCGCCCGCCTGTCCTTCGACCTCGGTGCGCGCGAGTTCCTCCTGCGCGTTGGCGAGGTCCTGCTGCATCTTCTGGGCCTGCTGGAGCAGCTGCTGCATGTTGGGCTGGCCACCACCGGGAATCACGATCAGCTCCTGGTTCGTACGGCTGTCTGGACGGGCTTTTCCCGTTCAGACAGAGCCTACGTGGTTGGCGGGGCCGTCGCCCAAGCACTCTTTCGAGTGAGACGACCCCGAAGCCCATACCTGATCAAGACCCTCTTCCGGGCGGAAAAGCGGCGAAACTCGGGCCATCGCCACCCATTGGGCGGTAGGAAGGGGGCGGCGCTTCGGCACCACGCGTCACTTGACATCACACAACGTCACCAGACACAACGTCATCAGCGACATCAACAGCAACAGCTTCGTCCTTCGTCGTCCTTCTCCAGTAGGGAGTGCCGGGTGAGCCAGCCGGAGATGCAGCCCGAGGGGCCGCCCCAGGACGGGCGGGACGACGGGGCCGCGGGGACCCGGCCGGGTGATCTGACCGGCCGGACGTTTCCGCTCGGGGACTGGGGGGAGCCGGCCGAGCGGCTCCATGAGTTGTACCGGTGGGTGGAACGGGGGGCGCTCGACACGGCGTCCTGGTATCTCGAGGACCGCGTGTGGAAGCGGCGGGGGGCGCGTGCGCTGCGGGGCGGGGCGGCGACGGGGGCGGTGGCCGGGGCCGCGCTTCCCCTGCTGGACCTCACGGGAGTGGTCGGCGGGGTCGCCCCCTGGGGGTATCTCGCGCTGCTGCTCGGGGTCGCGTGCGTCGCCGGGGACCGGTTCTTCGGGGTGACCTCCGGGTGGATAAGGGACGTGGCGACCGCGCAGGCCGTACAGCGGCGGTTGCAGGCGTTGCAGTTCGACTGGGCGTCGGAGAGTGTGCGGGAGGTTCTGGGGCCGACGGAGGGGACCGCCAGTGAGGCGGCGGATCGGTGTCTGGGGGTGTTGCGCAGGTTTTCGGAGGATGTGACCGAGTTGGTGCGCGTGGAGACGGCGGACTGGATGGTGGAGTTCCGGACGGGGCCTGCGCCGCTGGGTATCCAGTCGTCCCTGGCCGGGGCGCCTCGGTCGGAGGGCGCACCGGCCGGACGGCTGCCGCTGCCGCCGGGTACGCGCCCGAACATGCCCCGCCAGCGTCCCCCTGAGCCGCGCTAGCGGTTTCCCGCCCCCGCCGCCCCTACCCGTCCCATCCCCAGGGGCTCCACCTCTGCACCCCGCCAGGGGCTCCACCCCTGCACCCCGCCAGGGGCTCCACCCCCGGACCCCCGCATCGCCCGAAGGGCTCGTCCTCAAACGCCGGACGGGCTGAAGATGCGGGGCGATCGTCCGTGGGATCAGTTCGTACCGCAGATCTTCAGGCCCACCGGGGTACCGCACGGCAGGTGGCCGTGGGTGCGGATGACGTCCTGGCCGTTGCCGCGGCTGATGTAGGTGAGGAAGCTGGAGGCGAGGGAGTCGGCGGGCGGCTGGCCGTAGGTGTAGGCGTACTCGATCTCGCGGTACGGGTAGGAGGACGTGCCGTGTTCCAGGTCCTCCACGGACGCGGTGTGACCGTCGAGGGTGAGCTGGTGCAGGCCCTTGTAGCCGGTGGCGAGGTTCAGTTCGCTGTAGCCGATCGCCCCGGGCAACCCGGCCACCGTGCTCAGCACCCGCTCCGTGGAGTCGAGTTCGCACCGCACGACCGGCGCCGTCGCGTCGTCCTTGTGGACGCAGTCCAGGGAGGAGTTGGCGATTTCCCCGCGGCCCAGGACCCGGCGCTGGAAGACCTGGCGGGTGCCGGAGTTGGCGTCCCGGCTGATGAGGAGCACCGGGCGGTCGGGGCCGCCCAGCTGCTTCCAGTTCTTGATCTCGCCGCGGTAGAGGCGGCGTACGTCGGCGAGCGACAGGTTCCGGACGGGCAGGTCGTCGTTCACGATCAGGGTGAAGACCGAGACCGCGACCCGGTTCTCACGCAGTTGCGGGAACCCGCTCGGCTTGGGCCCGTCGGAGAGGGCGTCGACGGGCGGCGCGCCCTTCGCCGACTTGGCGCCGGCTTCGCCGAGTTCACCCACGCCCGCCGTGCTCCCGTGCGCGTCGACCACGATGTCGGCGCCCTCGCAGTCCTGCTCGTACTTCTTCGCCAGCTCGCTCATCACGGGCGCGAAGGCGGTCGATCCGGTAACGGTGAGCGTGCCCTTCTCGCAGCCGATCGGCGGCCAGGAGTCGTCCCGCAGCACGACGATCAGCGCGAGCGTGACGACACACGCGGTCAGCAGCACGGTGATCAGCCGGGCCGCCCGGCTGAAGAGGGGCGGCTGGTCGTCCGGTGTCGTACTGCGGTTGGGGCTGACCTCGCCGTCCCGCAGCCCGCCGATGAGCCGTATCTCGCGCCCCACGTCCCCGCCCGACAGCAGTACGAGGAGCTTGAAGTGCTCGCCCCGGTTGAGCGGGACGCGCGGGATGCGCAGGACGCCGTTCTCGTAACTGAGGCCCGCGGCGGGGGTGAAGTGGTCCATGAGGTGGTCGGTGCCGGGCGGCTGGGTGACCGACACACCGCGGATGGTGCGGTCGGTGAACACGGCCGTCAGACCGTGACGTTCACGGCTCGTGTAGTCGTCGCCGGCGATGCTCTGCGAACCGTCGTTCTCGATCCGCAGCAGCACGAGGGTGGCGTCCATCATGCCCGGCGTCTCGTCGAACAGCCCGAGCCGTACGTTGGCGCGCCCCGAACGCACGTCGTCGCCAATCGGGTTGTCCATCTGCACCCGGTAGCCGATCCTCCCTCACTGCCTTAAGGGCGTGGGCGGTGCCCCCAGCGCCGCGGCACCCGGCGTTCGTACCAGACCATCACCGCGGAGGCGGCGACGCCGATCACGGCGGTCCCCACGGCCACAATGTTCTCCGCGCTCAGCCACTCCATCGCGAGCCACTCCCCCGAGCCCAAGGTGCGGTCACCGTACGGCTCGGGGCGGGAACGCCCGGCGTACGCCAGGTGAAGTTCGGCGACCGTTCAGCCGAACTGACGACTCGTCAGCCGCTCTTCGTGTACGTCAACGACTCGCCCGAGCCCGTGTTCACCCGGCGCAACCGGCCGTCCGACAGGAGAGTGATCTCGGAGGCGGCACCCGGAGAACAGGAGGAGATCGGTGCGCCGCCGGTGACTTCGGAAGGGCCGATCACCAGAGGACCGCCGGCGCCGGGAGCTGCCGTCAGTCTGGCTCGGAAGACGCAGTGGTAGGTGCTGCTGCCGGACGGGCCGTCCGCGACGAGCGAGAGGACCGTGTCACCCACCCCGCCCTGCTGGATGGTGAGTTGGCGGGTGTTGTGGCCCGTCGCGTTGTCGATGGAGGCATCCCAGGTGCCGAGGAACCCCTCCGGGATCGTGCCGCCCTGGGATGTCCGGGGCGAGGCGGAATCGGAGGGAGAGGAGGGAAGGGAAGAAGGTGAGTTGGGGGCGTTCGGGGTCGTGGACGCGGGCGAGGACGCCTTCGCGTCGTCGGTGCCCTTGGCCGTGCCGCCCTGCATCAGCGCGTAGACGGAACCGCCCGCGCCGAGCGCGACGACCAGCGCCACGGCGATCAGGGCGGCGGTGGAGCGGCCGCTTCTGCGCGGCGGCTCGGGCTCGGGGACGCCCGTGGGGCCGTACGGCGTCGTGGGCATGCCCGGTCCGTACGGCGGCGTCGGGCCGTACGAGCCGGGAGCGCCCCAGCCCCCCTGCGGATAGCCGTACGCGGGCGGGCCCGTGGGGTTCGGGTGCTGCTGGGGATGGCCGTACGCGGGGTGCGCGGCGGGCGGCGCGGCCGGTGGGGGCGCCTGGCCGGCGCCCGCGATCAGCGTCGGAAAGTGGTCCGTCGAGGCCGGTCCTCCGGGCGGGGGCGGGGTGGCGGCGTGCTCCGGAGCGACCTCGGGGGCGGGAGCGGGGGTGGGTGCGGCCGAGGGCTTGGACAGGTCCAGGGCCGCCGGGGCGGATCCCTGGGCCGGTTCCGGAGCGGGGACGGCGCCCTGGTGCGCGGGCGGCGCCGGGGCCGGTGCGGGGCGCTCGTCCGGGTTCTCCGTGTCCAGCAACCGCACGGCGTGCCGCCCGAGTTGGGCCACGAGCGCGCTCGGCAGCCACGGGTCGCGGGACCGCCCGTCCACGACGGTGTCCTGCGCTCCGATGCGCTCCAGGATCTCGTCGAGGCCGGGGCGGGCGGCGGGGTCCTTGCGCAGACAGTGCCGTACGAGGTCGGCGAGGCCCTCCGGTACGCCGTCCAGGTCGGGATCCTCCTGCGCGATGCGGAACATCATCGCGTGCACTCCGCTGCCCGCCGCCCCGAAGGGCAGGGCGCCGGTGGCGGCGTAGGAGAGGACCGAGCCCAGGCAGAAGATGTCGCACGCGGGCGTGACACGGTCGCCGCGGACCTGCTCGGGCGCCATGAACCCAGGCGAGCCGACGAGGGCGCCGGTGCGGGTGAGGCCGCCGTCGGTGACGGTCTCCAGGGCGCGCGCGATACCGAAGTCGATGACGCGCGGGCCGTCGATGGTCACGAGGACGTTGGAGGGCTTGAGGTCGCGGTGGATGAGCCCGGCGGCGTGGATGTCCTTGAGGGCGTGGGCGAGTCCGGCCGCGAGGATGCGGGCGGAACGTTCCGGTAGCGCTCCGTGGTCGTGGCCCACGACGGTCTGGAGGGACGGTCCTGCGACATATCCGGTCGCCACCCACGGGACAGCGGCCTCGGTGTCCGCGTCGAGGACGGGCGCGGTCCAGTGGCCGCCGACCCGGCGCGCGGCCTGCACCTCCTGGCGGAAGCGGGCCCGGAACTCCTCCTGCGCGGCGAGCTCCTCGCGCACCAGCTTCACGGCGACGGTGCGGCCCCGGTCGGAGCGGGCCAGATAGACGCGCCCCATGCCGCCGGCACCGAGCCGCGCGAGCAGTCGGTACGCCCCGATCTGCTGCGGCTCCCCCGCCCCCAGTTTCTCCATCGTCGTGTCGCCCTCCCCCGTGCCTGTGCAACCGCCCGAGCCCGAGGATAGTGCGGCCCTACGGGGCGGTGGGTGGGGCGCTGTCTACGGTTCAGTAACAGCACCCGGCGTTTTCGTGACGTCCGTCGCGGCCCCGTCGATCTCGTCTCGCCCAGCGCCCTGCCGGCGCCCAAGCCCGACAGACTGTCGTGGAAAGCCCCCGGTGACAGACAGGACGTCGATATCGCGCCCCCTCCGTGGACATTTACGCTTCGGCGCATGACTCCTCAGCCCAACCCCCAGGTCGGCGCCGCTGTGAAGGCCGCGGACCGCGCGCACGTGTTCCACTCCTGGTCCGCGCAGGAGCTCATCGACCCGCTCGCCGTGGCCGGCGCGGAGGGGTCGTATTTCTGGGACTACGAAGGCAAGCGGTATCTGGACTTCACCAGCGGGCTCGTCTTCACCAACATCGGCTACCAGCACCCGAAGGTCGTCGCCGCGATCCAGGAACAGGCGGCGACCCTGTCCACGTTCGCGCCCGCCTTCGCCGTGGAGGCCCGTTCGGAGGCGGCCCGGCTGATCGCCGAGCGGACCCCGGGCGACCTGGACAAGATCTTCTTCACCAACGGTGGCGCGGAGGCCGTCGAGAACGCCACGCGTATGGCCCGGCTGCACACCGGCCGTCCGAAGGTGCTCTCCGCGTACCGCTCGTACCACGGGGCCACCTCCACCGCGATCAACCTCACCGGTGACCCGCGGCGCTGGCCGAACGACAGCGGCGCGGCGGGGGTCGTCCACTTCTGGGCGCCGTTCCTCTACCGCTCCCCCTTCCACTCCGACAGTGAGCGGCAGGAGTGCGAGCGGGCGCTGCAGCACCTGGAGGACACCATCGTCTTCGAGGGGCCGGGGACCGTCGCGGCCATCATCCTCGAGACGATTCCGGGGACGGCGGGGATCATGACGCCGCCGCCGGGCTATCTCGCGGGGGTCCGCGCGCTCTGCGACCAGTACGGGATCGTCTTCATCCTGGACGAGGTCATGGCGGGGTTCGGGCGTACCGGGAAGTGGTTCGCGGCGGACCACTACGAGGTGACGCCGGACCTCATGACCTTCGCGAAGGGCGTGAACTCGGGCTACGTCCCGCTGGGCGGCGTCGCGATCTCCTCGGCGATCGCGGAGACCTTCGCCCGGCGGCCCTACCCCGGGGGGCTCACGTACTCCGGGCATCCGCTGGCCTGTGCCGCCGCCGTCGCCACCATCAACGTGATGGAGGAGGAGGGCATCGTCGAGCAGGCCGCGCGGATCGGGGAGACGGTGCTCGGGCCCGGGCTGCGGGAGCTCGCCTCCCGGCATCCCAGTGTGGGTGAGGTGCGCGGTACGGGGGTGTTCTGGGCGCTGGAGCTGGTCAAGGACCGGGAGACGCGGGAGCCGCTGGTGCCCTACAACGCCGCCGGGGAGGCCAATGGGCCGATGGTCGCGTTCGGGGCGGCGGCGAAGGCGCGGGGGCTGTGGCCGTTCATCAACATGAACCGGACTCATGTCGTGCCGCCGTGCAATGTCTCCGAGGGGGAGGCGAAGGAGGGGCTTGCGGTGCTGGACGAGGCGTTGTCGGTGGCGGACGAGTACACCGCGTGACCGTGCGGGGGCTTCTCACCCCCGCCGCCCCTACCCGTCACATCCGTACCTGGGGGCTCCGCCCCCAGACCCCCGAGGTGGTTCCTTCGATTGCGGGCGGGCGGGGGTTGGTCGCGTAGTTCCCCGCGCCCCCAGGGGTGGGGCTTCGCCCCACATCCCCCGCCCGCCGAAGTTCTTCGGCTGACGGCCGGTGGGGGTTGGTCGCGCAGTTCCCCGCGCCCCCAGGGTGCTCGGGTCCGCGTAAGGTGGCGTGCTCATAGAGAGAGCGCGCGTAGGTGCGCCCGTACGTGATGAGGGAGCGAGAGACCATGCCCGGCATCGGCGGCAACGGCGCCGTGACCCGTAGCACCCTGCGGCAGCAGATCGCGGACGCGCTTCGCGACGAGGTGCTGGCAGGCCGACTCCGGCCCGGGCAGGCGTTCACGGTGAAGGAGATCGCCGAGCAGTACGGCGTCTCCGCGACCCCCGTTCGCGAGGCTCTCGTCGATCTGTCGGCCCAGGGCCTCCTGGAGGCGGACCAGCACCGTGGCTTCCGCGTGCACGAGTACTCGCTGGCCGACTACCGCGGCATGATCGAGGCCCGGAGTCTGGTCACCGACGGGATGTTCCAGAGTCTCCTCCGCGGAGGCATGGCGCAGGCCGACGATCCGCGCACCGTCGCGGCCCTCGTCGGCGTCCGCCGCCGCGGCGAGGAGGCCCAGCGCGCCGCGACGGCCGGCGACCTGAACATCCTCATCGGCTACGACCTGCGCTTCTGGCGCGAACTGAGCGCCCTCTTCGGCAACCTCTACCTCGCCGACTTCCTGCACCGCCTGCGCGTCCAGTCCTGGGTGTGCACGGTGCAGCACCTGCGCCGGGTGGAGGATCTGAAGGGCCACCTGTGGGCAGGCCACACGGAGCTCGTGGACGCGCTGGCCCGTCGCGATCCGGACGGGGCGCACGCGATCATCGCCGCGTACAACGAGCACTCCCTCGCGCTCCTCGAACGCCTGGCCGCCGGATGAGCGCGACGTGCGGTCGTGGCGGGAGAGGTGTGCGCCGGTGCGACAGGTGGGCACACGAGGTGTGGGGAAGGGATCGGCACGAGGGGGGACTGAGGACGGGTCCCACCCATTACGCTTCCCTGACCACCGTGCTTCCCAAGGAGCTAGAGGAGCCGTCTGTTGGCCTGTGACCTGTGGCTGGTCCCGCTCGTCGACGTGTTGTGCCACACCCCTGACAACCCCTTCGCCGAGGAACTGGCGCTCTACGACAAGGCGCTGGGCGAGGCCGGACTTCCGCCGGTCCCGGTGTACGCGTACATGCCGGGGCTGTCCGGCGACGTGGCCCCGGTCGCCGGTTTCGACTACGACGCGCTGCACTTCCTGCGCCGGGCGTATCTGCTCCAGATGTGCGGCCTCGCGGTGACCCCGGTGGACGAACTGGGGGGTGACTACGAGCAGTTGCTGGAGATGTTCGAGACGAACGCCCAGCAGTCCCACCTCGTGTGGCACTACGACCACGCGGGCGCGTACGTCCCGGTCGACTTCCCGCACCCGCTCGCCAACGACGAACTCCTCGCCGGAGGCGGCCCCCTGGGCTCCTCCCAGACACTGCTGCGCGAGCTGGAGTTCGTGGCCCCGTCGATCGGCATCGACCCGGCGAACCCGCCGGCCGCCCCGCAGCCGCCCATGGCTCCCACCGATCTGGAGGAGCCGGCCGCGCCCGCCCCGTACGACGCGAGCCCGTTCGCGCGCGAGCGGCATGTGTGGCTCGGCCTGCACGCGGCGGCGACCCGCAGCCTCGCCCAAGGATCGATGATCATCTTCAGCTGAGGCGCACACCCCGGCCGGACAGGTCCTAGGGGTGGGGCCGTCGGCCGGGTGATCCGGTCGGCGGCCCCGGCCTCAAAAGAGAGGGGGCGCTACGGCTTAGAACACCGGCGTCCCGTCCTGTGTCAGCTTCCAGTTGGTGACCGCGAAGTCCGCCGGGCCGAGGCTGCCCTTGGACGTGACGTAGTCGATCATCAGCTGGCGGATCTCGTTGGTGGAGCTGTAGGCGATGTCGGCGGCCGCGATGTGCGGGTAGCCGCTGCCCCCGTTGGCGCGGTAGTTGTTGACGGCGACGACGAAGACCTGGTCGTCGGCGACGGCCGCGCCCTTGCAGGTGAGATTCTTGATGCGCGAACCTTCGGCCTGCGCGATGTCGATGTCGTACTCGACCCCGGCGGCGGTGTCGTACATGTAGTCCCAGAAGCTGTTGGCGTTGGTGAGGGTGGCGGTGTCCACCTTCGTGCCGGACGGGACCCGGTAGTAGTACTTCGCCGCGTACTCCAGGTAGTCCTTGAGCTGGGCGCCCGTGAGCTTCTTGCCGTACAGGGTGTTGTCGTAGATGTAGAGCCCTGCCACGTCGCGGATGGTGACGTTGCCCGCCGGGATGTCGGCGGTGCGGCTGAAGGGCGCGGCGACGGAGATCAGGGGGAGGGCGGCATCGGCGGTGGACAGGCCGGAGGCGACCGTCGCCATCTGGACCTGGTGGATGAAGTCCATCACCGGGACGTCCTTCCAGCAGGCCTCGGCCGCGGAGAGGTCCGCGGTACAGGTGCCCACCGGCGTGTTCACGTACTTCACGACCAGGTCGTGGTCGGCCTTGAGGAGCCTGGCGATCTCCGGGTCCTCCTCGACCGTGTTGCTGTTGAGGGTCTGCGCCTTGGTGCTCGTCACCTTCCACTGTCCGTGGTGGAGTTCGAGCTCGAAGTCGAAGACGGTCAGGCGCATGCCCCAGCAGTACGGCTCGGAGAGGACGACGTCCTTGCCGGTCTGCTCGTTCTTCACCGTGTACGACGAGACCTCGACGTGCGTGTGACCGACGAGGATCGCGTCGATGCCGGGAACCTGCTGGGCGACGAGGTTCGAGGCGTTCTCGACGTACGGCAGCTCGTCGCCGTACGACGAACTGCCGTCCAGGCCCGAGTGGTCGGTGAGGAACACGACGTCGCAGCCGAGGGCGCGCATCCGCGGTACGTACTTCTTCGCCTGCTCGACGAGCCCGGTGAACGCCATCTTCCCGGAGACGTTGTCCTTGTCCCACAGGGCGATGCCCGGGTTGGTGAGGCCGAGGATGCCGACCTTGATGTCCGGGGCGCCGGGGACGCGGACGCGCTTCACGGTGTACGGCTGGAAGGCCGGGCGCAGGGTCTTGGCGTCCAGCGCGTTGGCGCCGAGCAGCGGGAAGTGACACTGCTTCTCGAACTTGCGCAGGGTCTCGATGCCGTAGTTGAACTCGTGGTTGCCGAGCGCGGCGGCGTCGTAGCGCATGGCGTTCATGGCGACGGCCATCGGGTGCTTGGGCCCGTGCTTGCCGGTGGCGGGGACGATCGGGTCCACGCGCGCGTAGTAGTACGCCAGCGAGGTGCCCTGGATGATGTCGCCGGCGTCGACGAGCAGGACGCGCTCCTCGCCCTTGGCGGCGCGCTGCTGCTTGATGAGGGTGGCGACGCGGGCGACGCCCACGGAGTTGCCCTTGCTGTCCTTGTACGCCGCGTCCGTGTAGTAGTCCCAGTCGAAGACGTGGCTGTGCAGGTCGGTGGTGCCCAGGATGGAGAACGACCAGGTACGGGGCGCCTTTTCGGGCTTGTGGTTCGGGGCCTGAGCCTGGGCCGGGGTCGCGGCGACGGCCCCCGCGACCGTGACGGCCGCCCCGGTGACGGCCGACTTCTTCACGAACTCCCGGCGGTTCATGGGATTGACGGGCATACGTGTCTCCTGGGACTGGCTGGGACTTGGCTGACGGGAGCAACTGCGCGAGCCGTGCGGGGACTTCGGGCACTACATGTGCACTACTGGTGCTACGTGCACTACACGCGTAGATCGTCGCCGCGTCCCGGGCCGCCGGGAACCAGGAACAGGCCATGTCCAGGTCAAGGATGGGCATGGCGCGGGCGGCGCCCTAGGGTCGGCCGAAGCTTCGCCGGGGGCGCCGTCGCGCCGTCGGCCCTACTCGACGATGCGGATCGTGCGGATGCCCGTACCCCGGTATCGGGTGGGGGTCCTTGTCAGGACGGGGCGGCCACGAGGCCAGTCGACGGTGGGCAGAGCGAGGTGCAGCACATGGGCACCGCTCCAGTCCGGCTCACCCTTGTCGCTCTGCTCCTCGCCCCCGGAGGCAGCGGTCCTCAGGCGCTTGCCCACTGCGGCCGCCGCCGCGAAGTCGAGGCCCTCGATGTGGACGGACGGCAGCGCACCGACGTGTTCGGCCACTCCCGCCCGCTCGCGTTCGGCGACGGCCAGGCTGAGCGCCGGGACGTAGACCCGCAGGGCCGGATCCTTCTCAGCCTCGACGACGAGCCGGGAGGCCATGCTGTTCCCCGCACCGAGCGCGAGCGCGGCGGTGTCGTCGAGGATGACGGCACGCGGCAGCGGGTACCGCTCCTTCTCCGTCACTGGACCTCTCCGATGCGTCCGGCCTCGAGGTCGGCCCACAGCTTCTCACCGGCCTTCTCGTCCTCCTCCGTGTACGGCCTGCCCAGGAAGTGGTCCTCGACGTACGCCCTGGTCTCCTCGTACCGCTTCCGCAGCTCTTCCTTGGTGGGCGTGGCCCCGGCCAACTCGGCCACGAGGTCACGCATGGTGATGCCTCGCTCCCGAGCCAGCTCCAGGAGGCGGTCCCGGACGGCGGGGTCGACCTTGATCGTGGTGTCAGCCATGGCGCCAGTATACCGACGGTATACCGCCTCTGGGCGTGCGAGTGTGACGGTCATCGGCAGTCCGTTTCTCTTGGTTTCTCTCGGGGACCCGGCCGCGCGGTTGCGCACCGGGAGTCTTCTCGGGCCCTACGCCGGCTCCGGTCGCCCAGTCAGCAGCGCGCGGGCCAGTGCGCCGCCGCGCCGGGCGGCTTCCCGGTAGGCGGATGCGCCGGGCTTACGGAAGTCGAGGGTGCGGATCTCGACGGTCGTGGCCGGAGCGGCTGTCGGTTCAGCCGACTCAGGGGCCGCCGGGCGCTTGCGGCGCAGGCGGTCCTCGACGAGGGCGCGGGCCGAGTACACCGGGGACGGCAGCCCCTGTGTCAACGCGGACCGCACCTGGGCGCTCGTCGCACCCCGCTCCCACCAGTCCTCCACCAGCGGCGCGAGCCGCAGCGCCTCGGCACCACCGAGGGCGAGCCGGGGTTCCGCGCGGCCGAGCGAGCCGAGCAGCTTCGCGGCGAGCGCCGTGCGCGCGGTCGGCGCGACCTCGCGCTCACCCTTGCCCTTGCCCTCGGGCTCGGGCTCGGGTGGCGGGGAGGGAGGTTCTTGTTCCCGGGTTTTTTCTCCCGAAGGGAGATCGCCCGCCCCGGCGACGTCCGACTCACCGGAGGCCAGGTTCTCGACTTTTTCGGGTTCACCCGCAGGGGGCTCGTTGCCGTACGGGGTATCGAACACCTCGTACACGGTGAAGAGTTGACCCGACTCCCCATCCTTGCGGACCACCCGCCGCAGATACCGGGATTCCTCCAGCTCCCGCAAGGCGGCCGCGATCCGCGCCCGCCCCTCCTTGCGCTGCTCGGCGAGCGTGCGAATGGTGGCACGGGCGCCGTTCGGGAGGCTCAGGAGGTACGTCAGTACGCCAACCGCGCACCAGGAGAGGCTCCGGTCGCGGAGGAGGGCGTTGCTGAAGACCGAAAAAGCGCGCGTGGGCGTCGTACGATGAATACGCATCTGGAGGTGCTTCTCCTGGTGTCGAGCCCCCGGGTGTTGGCGCACCGCGGGGGCGTTTCGTTGGCGTGACTCTATGGGCACTCAGAGCGACCAACGCAAGCCGAACTCCCTTTTCCCCGGCAGACCTTCGCGTTCTTCACCCCTGGGAGTGAAGCGCCGAGCGCAGGAGCAGGGCGTGGACCAGGCCGCCGTCGGCGCGGGGGCGATAGCGCCAGCTCAGGGGCCAGGTCTGGCCGCCCAGGGCCGGGACGGGGACGTAGGAGATGTGCTGCGGGCCTGCGGTGAGTCTCGTGACTCCGTCGGGCCAGGTGTGGTGCGAGGTGCTGCCGGCCGGGACCAGGAAGTACACCGCGCGGCGCCCGTTCGCCTCCTCGACGACCGGGCCGGGATCACCGCCCGTCATCTTCGCGAGGGCGTCGGCGACTTGGCGACCGGTGTCGCCGTCCACGCGTACGGCGTCGAACTGAACACCGGCCTTGCGGAGTTGAATGCCGGTGACGGGGATCCAGTCAGGGATGAATGGGGGTTCAGCGAGGTTTGTTTCGTGACTTTGTGTATCCATGGGGACAGTTTCCGCAGGCGGGGCTAGCGTTTCCATGACTCTGCGTCGACTCTCGGTAACGGTCGGGGGTCGGCGTGGGCTACTGGTGACCGGTTGAGTTCGGTTGAGTCCGGGGGTGACCGCAATGGCGCGGGCGGAGAACAAGATCGAGGCGGGTGGAACGGCGCATATGGTCGCCGCCATCTCGAAGGCGTTCCGAGAGCAACACCAGCTTTCACAGGAGGAGTTGGGCCAGCAGATCGGCTACACGGCGTCGGCGGTCAGCGCGATGGAGACGTGCGCGCAGCCCGCGAGCGACAAGATGCTGGTCAAGCTGGAGGAGGTGATCGGGGGCGGGCTGGGACTGTTCGAGAAGGCGCGCAGGTTCGTACTGCTGGACAAGTACCCGCCACAGTTCAAGAACTTCGCGTTGATGGAGGCGGGTGCCGTGACGCTCTCTGCGTACGAGACGTACGTGGTCAACGGGCTCTTCCAGACCGAGGAGTACGCCCGTGCCCTAATCGGCGGCGGCTATCCAAAGCTGTCCGAGGAGAAGGTGGAGGAACTGGTCGAGGCCCGTATCGCACGCAAGGCGCTCTTCGATCGGGACCCGACCGCGATGATCGAGATGGTCCTCGACGAGGCAGTGCTGAGGCGACCGTTCGTAAGCTGGGACATCCACCGCGATCAACTGCGCTCGCTCGTCAAGGATGCCGAGCGGGACAATGTCAGCATCCAAGTGATGTCACTGGAGCGTGGGTTGCGCGGCGGGCACGCAGGAGCGCGCGGCGACATGATTCTGGTGGAGACGAAGGAGCACCACCACGTGGTCTACATGGAGATTGAGGACGAGAGCATCCTGGTCAGCGATCCCTCGAAGGCGTCCCAACTCTCGCACCGCTATGCGAAGATCCGCTCACAGGCTCTGGGCCCGGACGACTCTCTGAGCCTCATCAAGAAGTTGGCGGGAGAAGAGCAACGATGAGCAGCACACTGCGGTGGTTCAAGTCCAGCTACAGCAACGCCAGTGGTGGCGAGTGCCTCGAAGTCGCCTATACCTGGCGCAAGTCGTCGTACAGCAACGACAGTGGCGGTGCCTGTGTCGAAGTCGCCGCCTGCCCCCACGGCCCCCGCTCCATCCACATCCGCGACTCCAAGAACCCCGGCGGCCCAAGCCTCACCGTCAGCGGCGAAGCCTGGGCCGTGTTTCTCGTGGGTCAGGCCTGCTGACTGGCCAACCGCTTCGCGGCGTTGCGGCTCAAGGGTGTCGACGAGGACACCGGGGCCCTTGCCGGGCATGTAGACCCAACCGCGGATCTTCGCCACGACCTTGCTGAGCCGTTCATCGCCCGGCGCCACGTCGATGGAGAACAACGACTCGTCCGGCGTACGGTCGCCGCCGCCCCGGCGGACCACGCCCTCGCACTCCTGGAACAGTCTGCCTGCGCATGCTCCGGCACGATCACGGCATCCGGCATCCGGCATCCGGCATCCGGCAAGGAGACCATCTCGTCGGACGACCTCACGTACGCGTGGGTCGAGACGATCCGCCACTGACCGGACGGGCCGCGCTCGTTGCGCAGCCACGGAAATAGCCAATCTCGTGACGTGCCGTGTTGACATGGATACGTTGAGTGGCGACTGGCCTGCATCACGAGAAAGGCGCATCCTGACCCTGATGCTGGAGCGACCGACGATAGGCGGCACTGAGCCCCCCGGCTTCGAGGCGTTGCTGGACCTCCTCGACGAGCTGAACGTGCCCAACGGCTGGAGCTGACCTCCGTCTCGACGCGGGACGACGACCTGACCGACAAGGTCGAGACGTACGGCAGGGCAGGCGTCCCCGTCTACCTGATCCTCGACATGCAGGAGGAGCAGGCCACCGCCCTGTGGACTCCGTCCGCCAAGGGGTACGAGTCCCGCCTCACGGTGCCGTTCGGCGAGAAACTGCAGATCCCGGCGCCATTCGACTGCACGCTCGACACCTCGGGCTTCCTGGCACCGGAAGAGCCCGAAGAGAGCTGACTCGCACGGCAAGAGGGGCGCCCGGCCGGACGCCCCTCCCTGCACTGAACGCGTGCGCTGCACGCGCACCACACCCGGTACTAGATGAACGAGTTGATCTCGATCGTCTCGGTCCGGCCCGGGCCGACGCCGATCGCGGAGATCGGGGCGCCCGACATGTCCTCCAGCGCCTTGACGTACGCCTGGGCGTTCTTCGGGAGGTCGGAGAAGGACTTCGCCTTGGTGATGTCCTCGGACCAGCCCGGGAGGTTCTCGTAGACCGGCTTCGCGTGGTGGAAGTCGGTCTGCGAGTACGGGAGTTCCTCGACGCGCTTGCCGTCGATCTCGTACGCCACGCAGACCGGGATCTCCTCCCAGCCGGTCAGGACGTCCAACTTGGTGAGGAAGAAGTCGGTCAGACCGTTCACACGGGTCGCGTAACGGGCGATGACCGCGTCGAACCAGCCGCAGCGCCGGTCACGACCGGTGGTGACACCGCGCTCGCCACCGATACGGCGCAGCGCGTCGCCGTCCTCGTCGAAGAGCTCGGTCGGGAACGGGCCCGAGCCGACACGGGTCGTGTACGCCTTGAGGATGCCGATGACCCGGCTGATCTTCGTCGGGCCGACACCCGCACCGGTGCAGGCACCGCCGGCGGTCGGGTTCGACGACGTCACGAAGGGGTACGTGCCGTGGTCGATGTCGAGGAGCGTGCCCTGGCCACCCTCGAAGAGCACGACCTTGTCCTGCTCCAGCGCCTGGTTCAGGATCAGGACGGTGTCCGCGACGTACGGCTTGAGCCGGTCCGCGTAGCCCAGCAGCTCCTCGACGACCTGGCCCGCCTCGATGGCACGGCGGTTGTAGAGCTTGGTCAGCAGCTGGTTCTTGACCTCCAGCGCCGCCTCGACCTTCTGGGTCAGGATCGACTCGTCGTAGAGGTCCTGGATACGGATGCCGACGCGGTTGATCTTGTCCGCGTAGGTGGGCCCGATGCCACGCCCGGTCGTACCGATCTTCCGCTTCCCGAGGAAGCGTTCCGTCACCTTGTCGACGGTGACGTTGTACGGCGTGATGATGTGAGCGTTTCCGCTGATCAGGAGCTTGGAGGTGTCGACGCCGCGCTCGTTCAGTCCGTTCAGCTCGGAGAACAGGACCGACGGGTCGACGACGACTCCGTTTCCGATCACCGGAGTGCACTCCGGTGTGAGGATTCCGGAAGGGAGGAGGTGGAGGGCGTACTTCTGATCGCCCACGACTACCGTGTGGCCGGCGTTGTTGCCGCCCTGGTAGCGCACCACATAGTCCACGGATCCACCGAGCAGGTCGGTGGCCTTTCCCTTGCCTTCGTCACCCCACTGAGCACCGAGCAGCACAAGTGCGGGCACAGGCGTACACCCCTTCCGGGCGGGGCATGTCCAAGGTCGGGGACGTACGCGGCTGGTTTTCGATACGGCTGCGTACGCCGGCGACCTCCTTTGGCCGCGACCGTCGGACCGGATGCCCCGGAATAGACGAAGCCCCTGGCGCAATAGCGCAAGGGGCTCTTGCACCAAGATGCTACCCGAGGAAGCGAGGCATGACCGAGGTGGCGGCTTCCGACCAGCTCCTGGTGGTCATCGACCCGGTCGCCCGCCGGACGGACGGCGAGTCAGTACGGATCGCAAAAGACGTGCTCAGCGCGGGTGCGACGACGAAAGTGTGCCTGCCGGAAGGGCCCGAGGAATTTGCCCGGGCGCTGGCCCGCAGAGGGTCCCGGCGGCCGGTCGTGGTCGGTGACGACCGGGCCCTCCTGCGTGCTGTGTCCCTTTTGCACCGACAGCGGGACCTGGCCGGATGTGGGGTGTCGTTGGTGCCGGTCGGGGGTGTGTTGTCGCTCGCGCGGGCGTTGGGGGTGCCGACGGGGGCCGTCGCGGCGGCCCGGGCCGTGCTCGACGGGGTCGAGCGGCGGCTCGATCTGCTGGTCGACGAGAGTGACGGGGTGGTGTTGGGAGCCTTGCGGATTCCGCCGGTGGGGGCGGGCGGGGCGACGGGGGGCGCCGACGAGGCCGACATGGAGGGTGTCGGCGGTATCGGCGGTATCGGTGGAGTCGGTGGTTTCGGGGGTGGGGTTTCCGGGCTCGGGGGGCATGCGTGGCTGCGGACCTGTCAGTCGCTGGTCCGTACGCTCGCGGCGCGGCCCACGCGCGTGGCGTCCGTGCCGGGGCCCGGGCCTTCGCGGCTGCGGGTCGAGGTCGACGGGGTCACGCTGGTCGATCTGGACCAGCCGGTGGAGACGGTGTCCGTGACGCCCGGCGCTTCCGGGGGTGCGGAGGTGGAGGTTCGGCCGGTTTCCGTGGGGGCGGAGGCTTCGCCACTGCGGGTGGTGGGGCGGCGGGTGACCGTGTCCGGGGCGGACTTTCGGTATCGGGCGGATTCCGTGGTGTCCGGGCCTGTGCGGACGCGGACGTGGACGGTTCGGGAAGGGGGGTGGGGGCTTACGCTGCCGAGCTGAGCTCCCGGGGGGTTCTCGCCCCCGCCGCCCCTACCCGTCCCATCCCGGGGGCTCCGCCCCTTCGACCCCGGGCGTGTGGGTCGGCTGCGGGTGGGTGGGGGCTGGTCGCGCAGTTCCCCGCGCCCCTGAAAGCGGGGCTATGGCCGGGGCAGGACCGGGGCGGACTCGTCCTTCAGGGATACGCCGGTGCGGCCGAGCTCGCGGGCCCTTCGCATCAGCGTCGCCAGCTTCGTGGCCGCGGCGGCGTGGGACAGGCCGAGGGGCGGACGGATGTTGGAGAGGCAGTTGCGGTCGGCGTCGGTGGTGTGGCCGGGGCGCGGGTCGTGGGTGAGGTACGCGCCGAGCGAATCCGCGGCGGACATCCCGGGCCGCTCCCCGATGAGGACGACCGCCATCCCGGCCCCCAACGTGTGCGCGATGTCGTCGCCGAGAGCCACCCGCGCCTGCTCGGCGAGCACGACGGGAGCGACGCGCCAGTCGGAGGGCAGCCGCTGCGTCGTCGCGCGCAGCACGGCCGCCGCATGTTCGTGCACCGCCCGGCTGGACAGCCCGTCGGCGACGACGAACACCACGTCCCAGCCGTCGCGGGGCAGGTGCGCCCGGTCCACGTCGTGGAGCCTGCGTCCGAGGTCGGGGCGCTGGAGATAGGTGAGCCGGTCGGGGGCGGCACTGCGCACCCGTATCGTCGCCACACCCGTCAGCGCGGACGCCACCACGTCCGGGTCGAACGGCGAGTGCACCGCGTCCCGCGCGGCGGCGTGCGCGGCCTGCAGTTCGAGCCGGTGCCGCGTGGGCAACGCCGAGCCCGCCCGCCCCAGCCCGATCCGGGCCTGGGTGTGCCGGCGCAGGGAGTTCCAGAGGGCGGTGTCCGACTCCGGTGCGATTACTTGACGTTCCGTCATGCCGCCAGCCCCCGTCCGATCGCCGTCAGCGGATGGCCCGTACCCGCCACGTCCCGTATCCCGCCACCGTCGTCGAGCAGACCGATCCGCTCCAGCCACGCCTCGAACTCCGGCGCCGGGCGCAGCCCGAGTACCTCGCGCAGGTACAACGCGTCGTGGTACGAGGCCGACTGGTAGTTGAGCATGATGTCGTCGCCTCCGGGGGTGCAGATCACGAAGGAGGCGCCGGCGACGCCGAGCATGGTGAGCATCGTGGCGATGTCGTCGTCATCGGCGTCGGCGTGGTTGGTGTAGCAGATGTCGAGGCCCATGGGCAGGCCGAGCAGCTTGCCGCAGAAGTGGTCCTCCAGGGCCGCGCGGAGGATCTGGCGGCCGTCGTAGAGGTACTCCGGGCCGATGAAGCCGACCACCGTGTTCACGAGCAACGGTTCGTAGCGGCGGGCGACCGCGTACGCCCGTGCCTCCACCGTCTGCTGGTCCACGCCGTGGTGCGCGTCGGCGGAGAGCGCGCTGCCCTGCCCCGTCTCGAAGTACAGGGCGTTGGAGCCGACCGTGCCCCTGTCCAGCGAGCGGGCCGCCTCGTGCGCCTCGTCCAGGAGCCCCAGCGTGACCCCGAACGAGGCGTTCGCGGCCTGGGTACCGGCGATGGACTGGAAGACGAGGTCCACCGGGGCGCCGCGTTCCATCAGGTCGATGCTGGTGGTGACGTGGCACAGGACGCACGACTGGGTGGGGATGGAGTAACGGCCGATCACCCCGTCCAGGAGGTCCAGCAGGTCCCGTACCGCCTGGGGGCTGTCCGTCGCCGGGTTGATGCCGATCACCGCGTCGCCGGAGCCGAGGAGCAGGCCGTCCAGCAGGGCCGCCGCCACGCCCGCGGGGTCGTCGGTGGGGTGGTTGGGCTGGAGGCGGGTGGCCAGGCGGCCCGGGAGGCCGATCGTGGAGCGGAAGGCGGTGACGACCCGGACCTTGCGGGCGACCGCCACCAGATCCGCGTTGCCCATCAGTTTCGACACCGCGGCGACCATCTCCGGAGTCAGTCCGGGGGCGAGTGCGGCGAGCGCCGGCGCGTCCGCCGCGTCCGACAGCAGCCATTCGCGGAACTCTCCCACGGTGAGTCCGCGGACGGGGGCGAAGGCCGCCGCGTCATGGCTGTCCATGATGAGGCGGGTCACGTCGTCGGTCTCGTACGGGATCACCGGCTCGGCGAGGAACCGTGCGAGCGGGACCTCGGCCAGCGCCCACCGCGCGGCGACGCGTGTCTGCGCGGAGTCGGCGGCGAGCCCGGCGAGGCGGTCGCCGGAACGCTCGGGGCTCGCGGCGGCGAGCAGCCGTGCGAGACCGGCGAAGGAGTGCGTCCGGCCGCCGAGGGTGGCGGAGTAGGTGCTCATGCCAGGGACCGTACGGAGGGGTGTCGGGCGCGGTCCACGGTCCGGCGGAGAGTTAACAAGGACGTTCGCTCCACCCGGACTCCTAAAGGTCTGGTTGACATATATTTAACGCCCCGACCCGTGACAGGACTCATTTCTCATGCAGCATTCCGGTTCGTAATCCACTCCGCCGCACCCAGGGTGCGGCCGGCGAGCGACACGGGAAGTGGCCACTCGATGGCAGTGCAAGAGGGCGTCGTCCCTGAGGCGGCGGGCACACCGGAGGCCCCCGGCGGCACAGTTCACCGGCTCAAGCCGAACGCGATCGGGCTGCTGGGCGTGGTCTTCATGGCCGTCGCGACCGCCGCCCCGATCACCGCCATGACGGGCAACGTGCCCTTCATGGTCTCCGCGGGCAACGGCATCGGCGCCCCGGCGAGCTATCTCGTCGCAATGGTCGTCCTGGCAATCTTTGCGGTCGGCTTCACCTCGATGGCGAAGCACATCACCTCCACCGGCGCCTTCTACGGCTTCATCTCCTACGGCCTCGGCCGCACCGCGGGACTCGCCTCGGGACTGCTGGCCACCTTCGCCTACGTCGTCTTCGAACCGGCCCTGATCGGTATCTTCTCGACCTTCGCCACCGGAACCCTCAAGGACCAGACGGGACTTGACGTGCCCTGGTGGGCGTTCGCGATCCTGATGCTCGCCGTCAACGCGACGGGCACGTGGTTCGGGGTGTCCGTCGCCGAGAAGCTGCTCGTCGTCCTGCTGGCCACCGAGGTGACGGTCCTGGCCGCCATGGCCGTCTCCGTCGCCCTGCACGGCGGCGGCCCGCACGGTTTCACCTTCGGCCCGGTCAACCCGGTCAACGCCTTCAAGGGGACCTCGGCGGGCCTCGGCCTCTTCTTCGCCTTCTGGTCGTGGGTCGGCTTCGAGTCGACGGCGATGTACGGCGAGGAGTCCCGCGACCCGAAGAAGATCATCCCCAAGGCGACGATGATCTCCGTCCTGGGCGTCGGCGTCTTCTACGTCTTCGTCTCCTGGATGGCCATCATCGGCAACGGCGAGAGCGAGGCCGTCACGGCCGCCTCCTCCTCGAACCCGCTCGCCCTGTTCTTCAACCCCACCGAGCGCTACGTCGGCCACTGGGCCGTCGACGTCATGCAGTGGCTGATGATCACCGGCTCGCTGGCCTGTGGCATGGCCTTCCACAACTGCGCCGCCCGTTACATGTACGCGCTGGGCCGTGAGGGCGTCCTCCCCTCGCTCCAGCGCACGATCGGACGCACCCACCCCCAGCACGGCTCCCCGCACATCGCGGGCCTTGTCCAGACGGTCGTCAGCGCCGTCCTCATCGCCGCGTTCTGGATCGCCGGGAAGGACCCGTACACCGGCACGTACGTCCTGCTCGCCATCCTCGGCACGATGGCCATCCTGGTGGTGCAGGCGGTCTGCTCCTTCGCGGTGCTGGCTTACTTCCGCAGGAACCACCCCGAGAGCAGGCACTGGTTCAGGACCTTCACCGCCCCGCTCGTCGGCGGCCTCGCGATGCTCGGCGTGGTCGTCCTGCTGGTGTCCAACATGGGCGCCGCGGCCGGCACCGAGTCCGGCTCCCTCGTTCTCAAGGCGACCCCCTGGATCGTCGCCCTGATCGCGGTGGGCGGCGTGGCCTACGCGACGTACCTCAAGCGCCGTGCACCGCAGCGGTACGCCCTGCTCGGGCGGACGGTCCTGGAGGAGACCAAGGAGAGGTAGGAAAACGCCGCTTCTCTCTTCGGCGAGGGCTCTCAGCCCTCGCCGAAGTGCTGCTCCCGGTGGATCCGCCAGCGGTCCATCATCGACTCCAGCTCGCCCTCCATGAACTCGAAGAAGGCAAGGGTCTCCGCGAGCCGACCGCCCGCCGGGGTGTCCGCGCCCAGGCTGGCGACGCCTTCGCGCAGCGCGTCCTCCCAGCGCTTGATGATCGCCTCACGATTGGTGAGCGCCTCATACCACTGGTCGCTGTGCACGCGGTACCGCTCACGCCTCGAACCGGGCTCCCGCTCGCGCGACACCATGTGCACCTGTGCCAGATAGCGCACCGCGCCGGAGACCGCCGCGGGGCTGATCCGCAGTTGCTCGCCCAGTTCGACCGAGGTCAGAGCGCCGGTGTCCGAGGCGAGCAGCGCCCCGAAGACCCGGGACGGCATCCGGGGCATCCCGGCCTCCACGAGTTGCGCCGCGAAGTGCTCGACGAACCGCGAGACCGCCTCCGCGTCCCGACCCATCGCCCCTACCGCTCCCACCGCCTCCGGCTCTGCCATCCCTCGATTGTATCCGAGCGTTTATACAATTCGTTAACTTCACAAATTTCTGAAAGAAGCGTACGTTCTGAAGCATGACGAAGGGCAGGGCCAAGGGAATGACGAAGGCCACGACGAAGGCGATCACCGTCTCCGGGCTGCACAAGTCGTTCGGCGGGACGCACGCGCTGGACGGTCTCGACCTGGACGTCGAGGCCGGTGAGGTGCACGGCTTCCTCGGTCCGAACGGCTCCGGGAAGTCCACCACCATCCGGGTCCTGCTGGGCCTGCTGCGCGGCGACTCGGGCGCGGCGCAGGTGCTGGGTCGGGACCCCTGGGCGGACGCGGTGGAACTGCACCGCCGGGTCGCCTACGTACCCGGTGACGTCACCCTGTGGCGCAACCTCTCCGGCGGCGAGGTCATCGACCTGTACGGGCGCCTGCGCGGGGGGCTCGACCGGGCGCGGCGGACGGAACTGATCGAGCGCTTCGAACTCGACCCCACCAAGAAGGGCCGCACCTACTCCAAGGGCAACCGGCAGAAGGTCGCCCTTGTCGCCGCCTTCGCCTCGGACGTCGACCTGCTGATCCTCGACGAGCCCACGTCCGGTCTCGACCCGCTGATGGAGGGGGTCTTCCAGCGGTGTGTCGAGGAGGAACGCGACCGCGGCCGGACCGTCCTGCTCTCCTCGCACATCCTCAGCGAGGTGGAGGAGCTGTGCGACCGCGTCAGCATCATCCGCAAGGGCCGCACCGTCGAGAGCGGCACCCTCGCGGACCTGCGCCATCTGACCCGTACCAGCGTCACCGCCGAACTCGCGGGCCCGCCCAACGGGCTGGCGCACCTGCCCGGCGTGCACGGCCTCGACGTCCAGGGCCACCGGGTCAGGCTCCAGGTCGAGACCGACAAGCTCGACGCCGTACTGCGCTCGCTCACCGAGTCGGGCGTACGGTCGCTGACCTCGACGCCGCCGACCCTGGAGGAGCTGTTCCTGCGGCACTACCAGGACGACGTCCGGGTGAACGGCGATGGGGCGATGGCGCGATGACGGCCGCGACCACTGCCGTACGGGGCGGAGTACGAGCCCGTGGTTCCCGCCAACTCGCCGGAACGGGCGCGCTGTTGAGGTTCTCCCTGCGCCGCGACCGGCTGATGATGCCGCTGTGGGTCGGCGTGATCGGCCTGCTGGTGCTGTCCATGCCGAACTCCCTGAAGTCCGTCTACGCCACCCCCGCCGAACGCGCCGACCTCGCCCGCCAGATGCTCACCAACAGCTCCCTGCGCGCCACGTACGGGCCGGTGTTCGACGACTCGCTCGGCGGACTCACCGCCTGGCGCATCGGCGGCTACGCCGGGCTGTTCGCCGGGATCATGAGCCTGCTGGTCGTCGTACGGCACACCCGCGAGGAGGAGGAGAGCGGGCGGCAGGAACTCCTCTCGTCGGCGATGGTGGGGCGCCGGGCTCCCCTGACGGCGGCGCTGCTGGCCGCCCTCGTCGCCAACGGCGTGCTCGCGCTGCTCATCGCGGGCGGGCTGGCCGGGCAGGGCGGTTCCGGTGCGCTGGCTCTCGGGCTCGGCGTCGGGGGTGTCGGCATGGTCTTCGCCACCATGGCGGCGATCGTGGCCCAGCTCACCGAGAGCGCGCGGCTCGCCAAGGGGCTGACGGGCGGGCTGCTCGGCGCCGCGTTCGTGCTGCGGGCGGCGGGCGACTCGTCGACGAACGACGGTTCGTCCGTGTTGACCTGGGTGTCGCCGCTGGGGTGGCTGGAGAACGAACGCCCGTTCGCGCAGGAGCGGTGGTGGGTGCTGCCGCTGTTCGTCGCGGCCGTGGTGATCCAGGGCGCGGTCGCCTACGCGCTCGCCGGGCGGCGCGATGTCGGGATGAGCTTCCTGCCGACCCGGCCGGGGCCCGCGCAGGGGCGGCTCGGGTCGGCCGGGGCGCTGGCCTGGCGGCTGCAGCGGGGCGCCGTGCTCGGGTGGAGCCTGGGGTTCCTCGCCGCGGGGGCCGCGTTCGGCGGGATGACGAAGGGGGCCGCCGATCTCGTCGGGAGCAACGACAAGACTCGGCAGATCATCGAGCGGATGGGCGGGCAGTCCGGGCTCACGGACGCGTTCCTCGCGGCGATGGTCGGCATGCTCGGGATGGTCGCCGCGCTCTACGTCGTCTCGTCGGTGCTGCGTTTGCACGGTGAGGAGACCTCGCAGCGGGCGGAACCGGTGCTGGCGAACGCGGTGGGGCGGCTGCGGTGGGCCTGCGGCCACCTGGTCGTCGCCTTCGGCGGCGCGGCGCTCATCATGTCGCTGGGCGGGCTCGGACTCGGACTCGGATACGGCCATGAGCTCGGGCCCGTGCTCGGCGCCTGCCTCGTCCAGCTCGCGGCGGTCTGGACACTGGGCGGGCTGGCGGTCCTTCTGTACGGGCTCTCGCCGCGGCTGGCCCCGGGGGCCTGGGGCGCGGCCGGGGTGGCCCTGTTGCTGGGCTGGATCGGCCCCGCTCTGAACGTCCCCCAGGCCGCCATGGACCTCTCCCCCTTCGGCCACCTCCCCAAGCTCCCGGGCGGGGAGATGACGTGGACGCCGGTACTGACCCTGACGGCGATCGCCGTGGCCCTGACCGCCACAGGGCTGGCGGCGTTGCGACGCCGGGACATGAGCACCTGACGGCCGCCGCACCGGGACTGTGGGCCCTCGGCCAACGGGTCAGAGCACGACGCTGAGCCCCTCGAGCCCCCGGATCACGAAGTTCGGCTTGCGCTCCGGCTCCGCGGCGAGGGCGAGCGTCGGCGCCTTCTCCAACAAAGCGCCCATGGACGCCGTCAGCTCGAGACGGGCCAGCGGGGCGCCGATGCAGTAGTGGATACCGGCGCTGAAGGAGATGTGGGGGTTGTCCGAGCGGGAGAGGTCCAGCTTCTCCGGGGACGCGAAGACCTTCGGGTCGTGGTTGGCGGAACCGAAGAGCAGGGCGATCTCCGCGCCCCGGGGAACGGTCGTGCCGTCGATCTCGATGTCGTCCAGAACCCACCGCTCGAAGAGCTGGAGCGGGGTGTCGTAGCGCATCAGCTCCTCCACCGCCGTGGGGATCAGCGAGCGGTCACCGCGCAGGGCCGCCAGCTGACCGGGGTTACGGAACAACGCCCACCACCCGTTCACCGTGGCGTTCACCGTCGCCTCGTGCCCCGCGTTCAGCAGCAGGACGCAGGTGGAGATCATCTCCTGCTCGGTCAGGCGGTCCCCCTCGTCGTGCGCGGCGATGAGCCCCGAGATCAGGTCGTCGCCGGGCTCCTCGCGGCGCGTCGCGATCAGCTCCCGGAGGTACTCCGTGAACTCCACCGACGCCCGGACCGCCTTCGTCGCCGTCTCCTCGGAAGGGTTCAGCTCGTACATCCCGCAGATGTCCGCCGACCACGGCCTGAGCGGCGCCCGGTCGGACTCCGGGATGCCCAGCATCTCGGCGATCACGGCCACCGGGAGCGGCTCGGCGACATCGGTGAGCAGATCACCGCCGCCGGCCGCCACCAGCTCGGCGACCAGCTCGTTCGCCAGCCGGTCCACATACGGCCTGAGCTGTTCGACCGTGCGCGGCGTGAACGCCTTGGAGACCAGCCGTCGGATCCGCGTGTGGTCCGGCGGCTCCAGGTCCAGCATTCCGTGGTCGTTGAGGACATGGAACGGCTCGTGCTCGGGCGGAGGCGCCGTCCGCCCGAAGTCCTCGTGAGTGAAACGGTGCTGGTAGGTCCGTCCCAGGCGCCGGTCCCGCAGCAGCGCCGACACGTCCGCGTGGTGCGGGACCAGCCACTGGTCGGTGGGCTCGTAGTAATGCACCCGGCCGCGCTCGCGCAGCTCCGCGTACGCGGGGTACGGGTTCGCCACGAACTCCGGGTTCCAGGGATCGAAGGCCGACGGTGTCTGCGGGGACTGCGAAGACCGCGGGGACTGCGGGGACTGCGAGGACTGCGGGGTGTGCGAGGCTGCCATGGGCGGACGCTAACCCGACTCCGCCCCGCTGAACAGGGGTGTCCCGGCGAGCGGACCGACGGCGGGGACCCCCGTACCCCGCCGTCGGCATGTGAGTCACCCGGGTCACCTGGGTGTGATCAGCCGCGCCTCGTACGCGAACACCGCGGCCTGGGTGCGGTCCCGCAGACCCAGCTTCACCAGGATCCGGCTCACATGGGTCTTGATCGTGGACTCGGCCACGAACAGCCGCGAGGCGATCTCCGCGTTCGACAGTCCCTGGGCGATCAGGACCAGCACCTCCGTCTCCCGCTCGGCCAGGTCGCCGTAGGCCGCCTGCGCCGTGGCCGAGAGCCGTGGGGCGTCCGCGAGCTTGGAGAACTCGGTGATCAGCCGCTTGGTGACCGAGGGCGCGAGCAACGCCTCCCCGGCCGCCACCACCCGCACCCCGTCGGCGAGTTGGCGCGCCGAGGCGTCCTTGAGCAGAAAGCCGGAGGCTCCCGCGCGCAGCGCCTGGTACACGTACTCGTCGAGGTCGAAGGTGGTCAGCACCAGCACCTTCGCGGCGCTGTCCGCGGCGACGATCTCCCGGGTCGCCTCGATGCCGTTCATCTCCGGCATGCGGATGTCCATCAGCACGACGTCCGGAGCGAGCTCACGGACCCGCTCGACCGCGTCCCGGCCGTTGACCGCCTCGCCGACCACCTCGATGTCCGGCATCGCGCCGAGCAGCACCGAGAAGCCCTCGCGGACCATCACCTGGTCGTCCGCTATCAGGACGCGGATGGTGCCGTTCGTCATCCGGATTCCTCCGCAGCCCTCAGTGGCACCGGCAGGAAGACCGTCACCTCGTATCCCCCGTCGCCCGTCTCTCCCGTCGTCATCTCACCGTCCAGCATCGTGACCCGCTCGCGCATCCCGGTGATGCCGTGCCCCGCGCCATGGGTGGACTTCACCAGGGTGGTGCTCCGCGCGGGGCCGTTGACTATCCGCAGGCCGAGACCGCCGAGAACGTAGCCGATCTCGACGCGGGCCGTCGCGCCGGGTGCGTGCCGCAGGGTGTTGCTCAGCGCCTCCTGAACGATGCGGTACGCCGACAGCTCCACGCCCTGCGGGAGTTCACGCACCGCACCCGTGACCGTCTTCTCCACGCTCAGGCCCGCCTCCCGCACATTGGCGAGGAGCGCGCCCAGGTCGGCGAGGGTGGGCTGCGGGGCGTCCGGAGCCTCGTAGTCCGCGGCCCTCACGACACCGAGGACACGGCGCAGCTCGGTGAGCGCCGCCACCGCGTTCTCCCGGATGGTGACGAAGGCCTGCTCCAACTCGGGCGGCGGGTTCTCCACCCGGTAGGGGGCGGCCTCCGCCTGGATGGCGACCACCGACATGTGGTGGGCGACCACGTCGTGCAGCTCGCGGGCGATCGTGGTGCGCTCCTCCAGGAGGGTGCGCTTGGAGCGCTCCTGCGCCGTCTCCGACTGGTGGGCGGTCACCTCCTGCTCCGCCGCGCGGCGTATGTGCAGGACGGTGACGACCAGGAGGACCAGGGCGGAGAGGAACAGCAGCGGCGCCGTGTTGGTCCCGATGTGCCCGGCGCCGAAGAGGGACTCGGACATGAACCCGTACCCCGCGGTCAGCGCCCACATCCAGGCGGCGGTGCGCGGCCCGGTCCGCAGCGCCACGATCGTCAGCACCACCAGGTGGGTGATGAAGGCACCCGGCGGCCAGGGCCAGTTGCCCCAGCTGCCGCTGAACACGGCCGCGAACGGTGTCGCCGCCATGGAGAACCAGAAGGCTCCGACCGGCCGGACGAGCGTCAGCAGGACCGGGAGCAGCGCGAGGAGGCCGGGCACCAGACTCCCGATGCCGGGGGCGCCTTCGTTCGCGGTGCTCGCGACGGCCATCGCGAGCAGTCCGCACGCCGCGATCACGGCGTGCGGAGTCCAGACCGCGTACTCCCTGACGCGCTCGGGGAGGCGTCGGGCGAGCGGACCGTCCACCCGCATCCGCGGCAACGGACGGTAGGCGAAGGCATCGTGGAACAGGTCCTGCCGCAGCCCGCGCAGGGCGTCCGCGGCCAGCCGGAACTCCGGGCTGCGTGGCTTGGCTCCGCCGGGCGGCGTCATCTGCATCTGGGTCGTCTCGGTCACGTTCAAAACGGTAGGCCGCCTGCCGGGTCGCGGTCGTCACCAGTGAGAAGGGTCCTGCGGAATCCGTCTCAAGTACTACGGGTATCCCCCGGGAGGGAACGGGTGGCGGGCTCAGTAGCCGGACGGGCGTACCAGACCCGACTCGTAGGCGAAGACCGCGGCCTGCGTGCGGTCGCGCAGGCCCAACTTCACCAGGATGCGGCCCACGTGGGTTTTCACGGTCTGCTCGGCGACCACCAGGCGCTCGGCGATCTCCGCGTTCGACAGACCCTGCGCGATGAGTGCCAGTACCTCCGTCTCACGCTCGGTCAGCTCGCCCACGCGCTGCTTGAGCGGGGCGCGGGGTGTGGAGTCCAGGCGGGAGAACTCGGCGATGAGACGACGGGTGATCCCGGGGGCGAGCAGCGCGTCGCCCGCCGCCACCACCCGTACCGCCTCGGCCAGCTGGTCGGCGGACGCGTCCTTGAGCAGGAACCCGGAGGCGCCGGCACGCAGCGCCTCGTACACGTACTCGTCGAGGTCGAAGGTGGTGAGTACCAGCACCTTGATGTGGGGGGTCTCGCCGGTGATGCGTCTGGTCGCGTCGATACCACCGAGCTCGGGCATGCGGATGTCCATCAGCACGACGTCCGGGGCGAGTTCGGCGACCTTGGCGACCGCGTCCAGGCCGTCGACCGCCTGGCCGACCACCTCGATGTCGGGCTGGGTGTTGAGCAGCACGGTGAAACCCTGGCGGACCATCTGCTGGTCGTCGGCGATCAGTACGCGGATGGTGCTGCTCGTCATGGGCTCTCGTCTCCTGTGCGACCTGTACGACCTGTGCGATCGACGTCGGTAGATGGGGCGGTGGAAGGGGCGGTGGAAGGGGTGTCGCCGGTGGCCGCGCCGTCGCGGGGCAGGAAGGCCGCCACCACGAAGCCGGAGGTGCGCAGGGCCGGCACGGAGTCCGCGCCGGTGCCCGGGCTGCCGATGAGGGCGATGTCGTCCACGTCGAGCCCGCGTGCCGCACGGCCGCAGACGACCGTGCCGTACGAGTGACACAGCAGGGAGACGTGCGCCTTCTCGCCGACGACGCCCCGCAGTTCGCGTAGGAACCGTTCCTATGGACTGAGCGGGAGTGAGTCCTGTTGCCAGTACTCATGCTCAGCCGAGCGCCTCGAACGGTGTTGGGCGCTCTGGTTGCCCGCGTTCGCTCCACAGTCCGGCGGCACGCATCGTGTGCGTGGTCCGGGAATGCGGGGGCGGGGTCCCTCACGCCCAGGGGTGCCTGGTCCGGCCTGGACGGTCCGATGCCCCTGTACATCGCTCTGGTGTGCAGGGGGCGGTGTCGCCCGTCGCCGGATCGGATGCCCTTGGGCGCGCCGTCCGATCGCCACGGCGGCAGCCTCGTGGCGGGTCGTCTTCCTGGTTTCGTGGGTGAGGGGCTTCTGCCAGTGCTGGGCGCCCCACTTCGAGGTATAGGCCGGGTCGACCGCGATGACCGCGATGCCGGTCCGGTCGGCCATGGAGGCCAGGCGGGCGCGCAGTCTGCTGGTGGGCATGCCGGAGACGAGCTGCCGGAATCGGCGTTTGCGGCCGTGTTTCTCGCGGGTCTTCTCTGCTGTGAAGTCGAGGTCTTCGACGGCGATCGCTTTGACGCCGCAGGCCTTGGCCCAGTTCAGCAGCCGGATGAGGGCGTGGCGGACCTGGGCGTCACGGTGGCCGGCCAGTCCGGACAGGTCGAAGGGGAAGCGGCGTGGGTTTCCGGTCGGGTTGCCGTGGACGTCCAGGCGCCAGGCGGCGAGATGGTCGGCGTTCATGTCGACCCCGATCACGCCATCCGCCAGAGCCGCGGCCAGGGGGACGGTCCGGGACACCGGGATCTGCCAGGAGGCGGTCAGGTACCAGCGCCCGCGGGTCGTGTCGTAGTGGATGCGGTAGGCGACGGCCCGGTTCGCCTCCACCCGGTCCGCCCACTCCTCCCCTCGGTGCGGGAACCGCACCTGGCAGGCGAGGACGTACCGGCCGTGCGGGGCATTGGCCAACTCCTTGAGAGGGGCTGGGAGCTTGATGCTCACCTCACCGTCCGCACCGACGCGGATGGTCTCGTTACCGAACCGCTTCCCGGACTCACCGTCGGCCTTCAGGAACCACCGCTCGGCCTCCCACCGCTGTCGCCACTCGGCCTCGGTGAGCTGTGCGGCGGACAGGTGGTGGCGGGTGCGGGCCAGGTGCTTGCCGCCCCGTACGACGTGCACGACCCCGACATCACGGTCCGTGCGAGCCTGCTCCAGCCGGCCTTGAAGGACGTACAGGCGGCGGGTCTTGGCGTGCCACTCCCACTTGCTGTGGTATCCGCCCGGCGCCCGCCTGCCGCCCTTCTCCCGCAGAGGCAGGGACAGCCGGTGCCTGATCGTGCTGATACCGGCTTCCAAACTCTGGATGTGGGCGAGCTGACAGCGGCGGGACAGCGCCCACTGGTCGTGGCTGGCCTTGGTGATCGCTCCCGCCCACCGCGAGGAGGACAGGGGCGTCAGTTCCCGCTTGCGCGCCGCCCACGCCTCGCCGTCGTGCGCCAGAGCATCCGCGCAGCGCGCCTTCAGATCACGGGAGGCCAGCGCGCCCAGATGCGCGCCCACCAGCCGCAACACCTTCTCATCAGCAGGCGCGAGCTGCTTGAGCCGGGTACGGACCGCCACCCCCGAAGGACCGGACGCGACAAACGGCACTGCCAGCTTCCGCAGCCCACCCATCCCGCCCCCATACAGCCCTTGAAAACCCGGTCACCACACCCAACGAACAACACAGGAAAAGGTCACACATTCGACGGACGAACTCTCCTTCCCGTCCTGGAAGAGCAGCACCCCGCCCCTTCCTGCCGCCCGGAAGCGTCAGCGCTCACTCGTGCACGCCAGAACACGCTCGTACTCAGTCAAACGCCAGCAGTTCTCAACCCCTTCAGACGCGAGGCCGCGTCCTCGGCGCGGCCGGTCGTCAGGACCGTGGTGCTGACCGTGCCCGGTGTCTCGTAGCCGAGCCAGGCGATGACCGCCGTACGGGGGGCGGATCCATGGCGGCGTTCGGCGCTGTTGAGGCGGTCTTGCAGGGCCCCGGCTCCCGCTCGGAAGCGGCCGTAGGTCTCCAAGGTCGTGTCGGAACCCGGGACCAGGACCGCGACGCGGTCGGCGTGGGCGAGGTCGCCGAGGACCTCGACGGCCAGGCCCTGGCCGCGTCCGTCGAAGGAGAGGAAGTGGCGGGAGGGTGCGGCCATGGCGCGGTCCGCGGCGGCGCGGGTGCGGTCGCCGTGGCCGGCGGCCATACGGGACGCCTCGTCGGCGTTCGCCCGGTTCGCCGCGTAGGCCCTGTCCAGCGTCGCTGTCGTCGGCGGGGCCAGTGCGGCCGGGGCCGGGGCCGGGATCCGGGGGCGGGCCGCGGCGGAGACGGGGACGACCACGGCCGCCGTGATCAGCGCGGCGAGCAGGGTGCGGCACAGGCGCCGCAGGAATCGGACGGGTGGACTGGACGGCTCAAGGTCTGGATCAGGCGGTGGCGCCTGTGCGACTGGTGTCGCCCTCCCCGCCGCGTTCGGCTTCCCCCGGAGCTCCATGGCGTCCTTCCCGTCCAGTCCGCCCGCTCATCGGGCGCCTCTGGATGGGAAGTTACGGATCGTCACGTGTCGCTCGCGTCCCGCCAGGGAGCTCACCTGCGAGGTAGCTCTCAGGTATTACGGGTATGACCGGGAAACCCTGAGCGGAACGCTCGGGGCCTGAGCGAGGATCGCCGACACCCCCGCAACTCCGCCTGTTACCAGGCCAGTTGGGCGATCTCCTCGGCCACCACCGCGCACGCGTCCGCCGCCGGGTCGATCAGCGGGAAGTGGCCCACATCCTCCAGAAGTGTCAGGCCGACCACCTCGCCCGCCCTGGCCGCCGCCTCCGCGTACGACTCGGCGACCGCCTCCGGGACGACGACGTCGGTGCGGCCCTGCACGAGGGCCGTGGCGATGCCGGTGGGCAGCAGGAACGCCGGGTCGGCATACGGCTGACGCTCCGCGAACCTCGCCTCGCCGCCCAGGAGCTGGCGGGAGGCTCCGGAGCAGACGTTCAGCTTCTCGGCGACCGTGAAGTCCGCGATCGGGGCGAGCGCGACGACCCCGCGCAGCGGGGCGGGGCGGTCGGTGCGCCAGGCGGAGTCGGCGGGCAGGACGTGGCGGGCGGCGGCCCACAGCGCGAGGTGGCCGCCGGCCGAGTGGCCGGTGATCACCGTACGGCGGAGGTCCGCCTGCGGCAGGTGCTCACCGGCGAGCGCCGGCAGCGCGTCGAGAGCCGCCGCGATGTCGTCGAAGGTGTCCGGCCAGCGGCCCGCGACCGGGCCCTCACCACCCTGCGCGGGGATCGCGGCGCCCCGGCGGTACTCCACGTTGGCCACGGCGAAGCCCCGACGGGCCAGGAAGTCCGCGAACGGGGTGATGTGGCGACGGTCGTACGGGGCGCGCCAGGCGCCGCCGTGCAGAACGATCACCAGCGGGGCGGGGACCTCGGGGTCGGGTTCGCGCGGGGTGTAGAAGTCGATCACCTGGTCGGGATGGTCGCCGTACGTGGCGGTGACGTCGGGGTCGACCGGCGGGTGGGAGAAGGCCGAGGCCTCCTCGGCGGCGTCCCGTGCTGCGGCGTCGTCCGGCATGCTCCAACCTCTCAGCGGTGAAACGGATTTGGCGGACCAGGAGTGATTTCGGCCGTTGGCGGGGACGGTATCAGGCCCGTGACGTGCGTCTACACCCGGATGTCACACACGGTGAGGGGGAAAGGGTTCTGGTGTTTCGTCAGGATGGGCGCGGCACGGGGCGGGGAGCGTGGGAGCCGTCCTCGGACAGCGGGCGGGCAGGGGCTTTCAGGGCCGCGGGGAACCGCGCCGCCAACCCCCACCCGCCCGCGGCCGAAGAACACACCCGGGCTGAGCCCGCTATCCCACCGTCTCCCCCAACACCCGTGCCGCCCGCTCCACGTCACCGAAGCCCACATACAGGGGGGTGAAGCCGAAGCGGAGGACGTCGGGGTGGCGGAAGTCGCCCACGACGTCTTGTTCGATCAGCCGCTTCATGACCTCGCCCGCGTCCGCGCAGCGCAGGGCGACCTGGCTGCCGCGTTCGGCGTGGGCGGAGGGGGTGAGGGACTCCACTCGGCCCTGGGGGACGTACGCCGTGACGCATTCCAGGAAGAAGTCGGTCAGGGCGAGGGACTTGGTGCGGACGGAGTCGATCGAGACGCCTTCCCACACCTCCAGCGCGGCCTCCAGGGCCAGCATGGAGAGGATGTCCGGGGTGCCGACGCGGCCCCGCAGGGCGCCCGGGGCCGGTTCGTAGGCCGGGCTCATGCCGAAGGGGTCGGCGTGGGAGTTCCAGCCGGGGAGCGGGGAGTCGAAGCGGGGCTGGAGATCGGCGCGGACGTAGAAATACGCCGGGGAGCCCGGGCCTCCGTTCAGGTACTTGTATGTGCAGCCGACCGCGAGGTCGACCCCGTGGCGGTCGAGGTCCACCGGCAGGGCCCCGGCGCTGTGGCACAGGTCCCAGACCGCCAGGGCGCCCGCGTCGTGGATCGCGGACGTGAGGGCCGGAAGGTCGTACAGGCGGCCGGTGCGGTAGTCGACGTGGTTCAGCAACACCGCCGCCGTGCGGGGGCCGAGTGCGGAGGGGACCTCCGACGGATCCATGGGGCGCAGTTCGCAGCCCGTCATGCGGGCCGCCGACGCCGCGATGTAGCCGTCCGTCGGGAACGTCGTCGCGTCGACGATGATCTCGTTACGCCCGGCGGAGGACAGAGCGGCCAGGCGGACCGCTCCCACCAGGGCCTTGAAGACATTCACGCTGGTGGAGTCGCCCACCACGATCTGGCCCGGGGCCGCTCCGACCAGCGGCGCGATCCGGTCGCCGATCCGTTCCGGCGCCGTCCACCAGCCGCTCTCCTCCCAGGAGCGGATGCGCAGTTCGCCCCACTGGCGGCGTACGACGTCGTCGACCCGGCCGGGGACCGCCGCCGGGAGCGCGCCGAGCGAGTTCCCGTCCAGGTACACCACGTCGTCCAGGACGAACTGCGCGCGCAGTTTGGCGAGTTCGTCGGAGGCGTCCAGCTCGGCGGCCCTGACACCCAGGTCAGACCGCTCAGACCTTTCGAACCGCTCAGACCTTTCGAGCCGCTCAGGCCTTTCAAACCGCTCAGGCCTTTCAAACCGCTCAGACATGGGACCTCGCCGTCCACAGCTCGGGGAACACGTTCTTCTGCGCCCGCTTCTCCAGCCAGGCCACCCCGGCGGAACCCCCCGTGCCCGTCTTCGCGCCCATCGCACGGCGTGTCGCGACGAGATGGTCGTTGCGCCATCGCCACACCAGTTCGGCGACGTCCGTCAGCACCTCGCCGAGGCGGGCGAGTTCGTCGTGCTCGTCGCCCGCGTACAGGGTCGTCCACACCGCCTCCACCTCCGGCGAGGACTCGTAGCGCCGGGACACGTCCCGGTCCAGTACGGACGCCGGGATCGCGTGGCCGCGGCGCGCGAGCAGCCTCAGGACCTCGTCGTACAGGCTCGGTTCGTGCAGTGCCTTCTCCAGCTCGGCGTGCACGCGCGGCGCGCCCCGGTGCGGGACCAGCATGGACGCGGACTTCTCGCCGAGCAGGAACTCCATCCGGCGGTACATCGCGGACTGGAAGCCGGAGCCCTCGCCGAGGGCCGAGCGGTAGGAGTTGAACTGGGCGGGGGTGAGCTGGGCGAGGGGCCGCCAGGAGGCGTTCAGCGCCTCCAGCTCCCGTAGGGACCGCTTCAGCGCGGCCACCGCGACCGGCACCCGGTCCTCCCGGAGCGCGTCCGCGGCGGTCTCCCACTCGTGGACGATGACCGTGAACCACAGCTCCATGACCTGGGTGGTGACCAGGAAGACCATCTCTCCGGGGTCGTCGGAGAGGGTGTGCTGGAGGTGGGTCAGAACGTCCGCCTGGACATAGTCCTCGTACGGAGTCGTTCCTTGGAAGTCGAGATGCGGGGTCTCGGGCTCCTGGGCCTCGACGGGCTGAGCCTGCTGGGACGACATCGCTGTCTCCTGATGCGTACTCCGGGTAGCGGTCCGCCCCTGCCGTTACCGACACGGGGGCCCCGGTCCCCACCGGGCATCCTCCACAATCGTCACCCGAAACCGCAAGGTCCGCCCGGTCACATCGACCAGGCGGACCCGTACGACCTGCGAGTACACCCTGACGGGTACTCCCTGGGACTCAGCCCAGCGTCTGCGCCGCCGTCGGCGAGGAGTCCTTCAGGAACTGGCTGCAGCGCTCGTACTCCTCCTGCTCGCCGATCGCCTGCGCGGCGCGGGCGAGGCCGTGCAGGGCGCGCAGGAAGCCGCGGTTCCGCTCCTGCTCCCTACCTGGCTCGCGATGCCTTCCCGACGTGTGGGGTGGGGCCGCTGCGCCCCTGCTGAGCGTCGACGGCCGGAGCCTTGCCCGGCGGCATCGGCAACGCGGTGACCAGCACCCTTCCGTAGGCGCCCATCACCGCCGCCGTCACGACGAGGATCACCAGCCAGCGCAGGTGCAGGCGGGCGGGCAGGCTGATCACCCAGGTCAGCGGCCCGCCGGACGCCGGACGTCCGGCACGGCGGGCACGGTTGCGTCTACCCCGGCTCATCGTCGCCTCCTTCTGTTCGTGGTCCGCGAGCGCGGACGGGTTCGGCCTATCTGGTCGCGGTGATCGAGGAGTTCCGACGGCATGTCGAAGGCGACGGCGCCCACGATCTGAGGACCATGAGGGGTGTCCCGGGTATAGCGGGCGACGAAGCGCTCGGAGCGGAGAGACCCCTCAGTGATCTCGACCTCGGTGCCGAGGGCCGGAATGCCCACAGCCTGTATCCGGGTGCCGTGCTGCTCGGACCAGAAGCGCGGGACCGGGGCGAAGCGCGCGGCACGTTCAGGCCCGCGCAGCAGCGCGTCGGCGGCCTGCTGGCCCATCTCCACGGCGTGAATGAGGTGCTCGATGCGCCGCGGCTCGGAGTCGAAGCGAAGGTTGGGCCAGCGAGCCACGTCACCTGCGGCGACGATGTGCGGAGTGGGGCGGCCCCACGCGTCGATCGCGTGACAGGTGGCGGCGCAGAGCACGCCGTCGGAGATGTCCAGTCCGCTGCCGCGCAGCCATTCGGTGCGCGGTTCGCCGCCCAGGCCGAGGACGACGAAGTCACAGTCGATGATCTCGTCGTCGTCCAGTCGCAGCCTCAGCACGTCACCGTGGTCCTGCCAGTCGACGACCTGCGTGCCGAGCCGCACGTCGACGCCGGCCCTGCGCTGGATGTCGCCGACCACGGCACCGAGGCGCTCGCCGAGTACCCGCCGTAGCAAGGGGGCACTGTGCACGACAAGGGTGACATCCAAACCACTGTCCCGGGCCGTGCACGCCAGTTCGCATCCGACGAATCCCCCGCCGAGGATCACCACGTGACGGGCCCGTGCGGCGTCCATCGCCTGTCGTACCGCGGCCGCGTCCCGCAGCGTGCGAATGGTGCGCACCCGCTCACTGAAGAGCGGGGCCTCGGGAAGGCGCTTGGCGCCCACCCCCGTGGCCACGACCAGCCCCTCGAAGGGCAGTCGCTCGCCACCCGGCATTTCGAGGGCCGATCCATAGAGGTCGAGGCCGACCAGTCGGGTGTTCAGCAGCCAATGGGCATCCAGCTCGGCGTCCGCCCTGAACATGAGCTGCTCTTCGCTCAGTTCACCCGACAGGTACTGCTTGGAAAGGGGTGGGCGGCTGTAGGGGCGGTGCGGCTCCTCCCCCACGATGACGAGTTCCCCGTCGAAGCCTCGCTCTCTGAGCCGGGCCGCCGCGCTCAGCCCGGCCAGCCCGGCCCCGGCGACGACGATGCGCCTGCTGCTTGTCCGGGCTCCTGTCCCGCTGCGCACAGGACGCGTGCCCCGCCGGTCGCCGGAGGACCCTGGGCCGGGCCTCTGTCCGCCCTCGATCGCGACGGCCTGCATGGGGCAGCAGCGCGCGGCCTGGCGCGCCTTGGCCGCGAGCTCCGCGGGGACACCGCGGGTGTAGTGCAGCGATCCGCCCTCGGAGATCCGGAAGACCTCGGGCGCCTCCTGCTGACAGATGCCGTAGATGTGGCACCGGTTGTTGTCCACGCTGATCCGGACCGGCTCGTCCTCCGGGACGAGCGCCGGCCGCGGCAGGCTGAACGACTCGGCCGAGATCGCGGGTGACTGGTGTACGACCGCGCGTTGCTGGTCCAGCGGCGTGATGTGCTGCGCCTGGCGCGGTACCGAGGGCACCATCCCATGGCTGTGGTTCGGGGCCGTGGGCCAGGTATGGACCTCCGGGGGGCCGGGATGGGGGTGTGTCACCGAGCCCCTCCGACCTCACTCGGGAAGGCACGCTGACGCAGCCTGGAAGCCGAGGGGAAGAGGCGTATCAGGAAAGCCACCAGCACCGTTCCGGCGCCTGCGGCGACGCCGACCGCGACCAGGTTCAGATGGCGCGGTTCTGGATGGACCAGGAAGATGTGCAGCCAGATCAGAGCGAAGGACGCGTAGGCGAGCTGGTGTGTCCTGAGCCAGCGGTGGTAGCCCAGGCGGTGTTGCAGCCAGACCGAGCAGGCGACGGCGATGGCCAGTTCCGTCCCCAGGATGCCGAGGCCCACCGGTACACGCTGGACGCCTCCGACGAACGGTACGGTCAGCTCCGGCCAGCCGATCCGCCAGATCGGCTGGTAGAGGAAGGTCAGGCCGTGGATACCCCCGAAGATCATCGCTGACAGCGCCAGCGTCATGTGGGCTCCGTAGAAGGTGGCCCGGTTGACGGCACGCTGCATGAACCGCAGCCGGAGCGTCACCCCCAGGACCACCGTGGAGACCATCAGCACATAGGCGACGAGTGCGGCCAACCGCGCGATCTGGTGCACGCCCGGGTCGTATGAAATGTGGTGGTTGTACGCGTCCAGCGACGACCCGGGTATCGGTTGCGTCGCTGCGGAGGCTCCGGAGCTCAGGAGTACGAAGACGCCGACCGTCATGAGCGCGACCGCCAGTTCTCCGGCAGGCGCGACAGCGGTAGGTCCGCATCTGACCGGCACCTTTTCGCGACCATGTAACGAGCCCCTCGTATTGACGTTCCTGCGGAATGCGCGATCTCGAAAAGCACGTTCCGCAGGGAATGACGGGTCTTCGAATTTAGTGGGGGTGTGCCTCCCGTCGGCTTCGCCGGGTGGTTGCGCAGCGTGAGCGGAGGCGTTGGTTCGCTCGGTTGCGGAAGCCGAAGGCGTTACGCGCTTCGAGCTTGATGAGGCGGTTGTTGCCCTCCGAGGCGGCGTTGGTGATCCCGGTGGTCAGGTAGGTCTCGATGCCGTCCCACCACTGCTCGATGGTCTCGGCGAGGGTGACGAGTTCGGGCAGGTGAGCGTGGTCGGCGACGTGGGCGAAGAAGCGGTGGCGGGCGGTGGAGATCGCGGAGTGGTCGGGGGTGACGTGCCTGCGGGTGACGGTCAGGCCCAGGAGGTCGCGCAGGAGTTCCTTGCCCTGCCAGGCCGCATAGATCTGTCGGCCGTAGGTCCCCATGTACTCCAACTCGGTCTTGAGGAGCTCGCGTTGTTCGTCGGTGAGGTCTTCCTTGTTGCGGCGCAGGAGCTTGCGGACGCTGTAGATGCTGTCGCCCTTGCGGGCCCGGCGGCCGTGCTGTTTCCAGGTGAGGCGTCGGCGCAGGTCGGCGAGGTGGCGCTGGGCGAGTTGCACGATGTGGAAGCAGTCCACGACCACCGCCGCGTGCGGCAGGGCACGGTGGACGGCGGCGCGGAAGGTGGAGCACAGGTCGATGGCGACGTAGCGGACCTGCTCGCGCCAGGCGGCGGGCCGGGCCGTCAGCCAGTCGGCGACGGAGGCGGAGTTGCGGCCCTCGACCTGGCCGAACAGGCCGCGCCCGCCGATCGCGTCGACGAAGCCGATGTGCCAGGCGTCCGCGACCAGCTCCCACTTCTCCGTGTCCGGGTTCTGCTCCCACACCGGCTTACCCCGCCGGGTCTCGTCGATCCCGATCGCCTCGGTCACCGGCGGCTCCTCGGGCAGGACCTTCGCGGCGTAGTCCTCGAAGCAGTGCTGCACGATCGGCCAGGACAGGCCCAGATCCCGGCCGGCCTGCACCACCGATCGCCCGCCGTCACACACCGCGGCCCCGGCCGCCCGCCGAAGCGCCCCGGTCGTACGCATCCGCGCGGGTACCTGGCCTATGGACTCGGTGAACGAGCGGCGGTCGCAGTCGAGTTCGGTGCAGTGCCAGCGTGCCTTGCGCCACCGGATACTCACCGGGCGCCCGCCGCAGGACAGGTGTCTGGGGGCGGTGGTGCGGTAGTCCTTCAGCCGGGTGGAGAAAACCCCGCACGAGGGGCAGGCCCTCGCGGACTCCTCGTTCGTCACGACGTATACCGTCGATCCGCCTGCCTTGTCGTCCTTGACCTGCGTCACACTCACCCCCTCCAGCCCAAGCAGTCGCGTCGCAGCCTCGTTGGTCCCGGTATCGTCGATGCTCAAGCCCGTGGGTTCTTCATGATCGGTTGCCTAGACAACAACCATGATCACGAAGACCCGCGGGCTCCTTGCGTCCAGGCCACCCACACCCCAGGCCCATCACGCTCGGTGACTGAACGTCAGGCCGTCACCGCCGCACCCCCACTAAATTCGAAGACCCGGAATGACACCCACGCCCCGAAGCCCTGCCTCCCTCTGCACGTTCCCCTTGGAGGGACACAGCTTGGCCACAGAGGCTACATGACCCTCACAGGCCGAAAAGTGCCCGTGAGTGAGGAGATCAAGGAGGTTATGTCCCTGTATGTCCATTTTTTGAATGGGGGAAAATCATCCCGCGCGGGTTGCCTATGAATTCCCTCTGAGTTCGGCACGTGGGGCGATTCCTCAATATCGACCGATTCCGGCGAACGGAGACGAACCGCACTTGTGAAAGTCCTCTCATCCCTTGCCGCTGACTCATCAGTGACAAATATCCCCCGACGCGATGCCTCACACTGGGGCCGAACCGTCGTCAATGCGGATCGGCATCCGTGCGACACCACTTCTCACTCGTTCCCTGAGCCGTACCGCCTGGGATCCATGGGGTCAATAATCCCGATGGGCTTCAGAGGCAACTGAGAGGTCCCTGTGAAAAAGTGCCGCGGTTGCCCCGTATCGGCTGGGGATCCAGTCCACGCGCGTACGGTCCGGCCACCACCATGGAGAAAACCCACATGAGTCTCACTGTTGTCAGCGGACTGCCCGCACACGTCCTGTTCGTGCACGCCGTCATCGTGCTCGTGCCTCTGAGCGCACTCGCACTCGTGGTGTGCGCGGCCTGGCCCGACGGCGCCCGGCGGCTCGGCCTGCTGCTGCCCGTCCTCGCACTCGTGACGCTGGCGAGCGTCCCGTTGGCCACACACGCGGGAGAGTGGCTGGAACAGCACGTCGGCAGCGACCCGCTGGTGCGCAGGCACGCCGAACTCGGCGACGGCCTGCTGCCGTGGGCTCTCGGCCTCTTCGTGATCTCGGCCGTCGTCTGGTGGACGGCCCGCCGCTCGGCGCCCGCCCCGGACGGCACGTCGGGCGCCTCGTGGTCACCCTCGGTACTGCTGCGGAGCGCGGTCGTGATCCTCTCCCTCGCTGTCGCGGTCGGCGCCGTGGTGGACGTCTACCGCATCGGCGACTCGGGCGCCAAGGCGGCCTGGCACGACAACTACTCGAAGACGGCCACGGAGCACGACGGCTGACGGACGAAGTCGACGGTGGGCCCAGTTCCTCCAGATCGACGATCGAGGCACAGACCGGCAAGTGGCAGACTGCTGCCATGACTACGCACCAGAACCTGCTCGGCGGCCCGGAGCCGACGTACCTGCCGGAGAACGAAGACGCGTACCGCCTGCTGGGCGCGGAGTCCCAGCCTCCGGTCGAGGTCGCGGCGAAGCACCCCACGTTCTCACTCGCCTGGGCGATGCTCGCCGACGACGCCTTCGAGGCGGGGCGAGTGGTCGAGTCGTACGCGTACGCACGGACCGGCTATCACCGCGGTCTGGACGCACTGCGCCGGGCCGGATGGAAGGGCCACGGCCCCATCCCTTGGGACCACCGGGCCAATCGCGGCTTCCTGCGTTGCCTCGCCGCCCTCGCTCGTGCCGCGGGCGAGATCGACGAGAAGGACGAGTCGGAGCGTTGCTGGCAGTTCCTCAAGGACAGCAGCGCCGAGGCGTACACCGAGCTGAAGCGGTAACAATCACCGCAGTTGAGACGTCTGTGCCGCCGTCACTCAGACAGCGACGGCCGCACGGGGTACCCGGCCGCCCGGGGTACCCGCCCGGTCCGGCTCCGCGCCCGGCCGCGGAGCCGGACACAAACACGGACACGGACACGGACACGGACACGGACCATGGCCTCACGCGGACGGCCGCGGCCTCGCGGGTTCCAGTGGCGGGGCCGTCACACAGCCGTGCGTACGGCACTGGGGGCACCGGCAGTCGGGAGCCGGGCGGCGCACGGTGGCGAAGGCAAGTACCGCCCCGACGACCAGCACCCCGGCGCACAGCGGCATCGCGCGCCGGAAGGCGGCGTCGAAGGCGTCCGCCGAGCGGTACGCCTCCGGGCCCATCCCGGTCAGCAGCGGCAGCGCGGCCACCGCGATCAGTCCGGCAGCCCGGGCCGCCGCGTTGTTGATCCCGCTGGCCAGGCCCGCCCGCCCGGCGTCCACGGAGGCGAGGACGGTCGCGGTCAGGGGCGCGACCAGGGTCACCATGCCCGCGCCCATCACCAGCAGCGCGGGGAGCACATCGCTGACGTACGAGGCGTGCGGGCCCACCCGCAGCATGAGCAGCATGCCCGTCGCGCACAGCAGGGGGCCGACGGTGAGCGGGATGCGCGGGCCGATGCGCTGGGCGAGCTCGCCGGAGCGGGCGGAGAAGAGCAGCATCAGGACGGTCGTCGGCAGCAGCGCCGTACCGGCGCCCAGGGCCGAGTAGCCCGCCACGACCTGGAGCTGGAGCGCGGTCAGGAAGAAGAAGCCACCGAAGGCCGCGTACACGCACAGCGTGACGAGGTTGACGGCCGTGAACTGGCGCGACGCGAAGATGTCCGGCGGCATCATCGGATCGGGGCGGCCCCGCTCGACGTACACGAACGCCACGCCGGCCGCCACGCCCCCGGCCGCCGACACCCACACCAGTACGGAACCGCTCGTGGCCTCGATCAGGGCATATGTCACCAGCGCGAGCGCCAGGGCGCCGAGGGCGGCGCCGAGCACGTCGAAGCCACGGCGGTGTGTGCGGCCGTCCGCCGACTCGGGGACGTGGCGCAGGGCGACGGGGACGCAGATCAGCGCCACCGGCAGGTTGATCAGGAAGACCCAGCGCCAGCCGGGGCCGTCCACCAGCCAGCCGCCCAGGAACGGGCCGACCGCCGCGCCGACGCCGCCGAAGCCCGACCACAGGCCGACGGCCCTGGCCCGGTCGTCGGGGTGGAAGGAGGCCTGGATGAGCGCGAGCGATCCGGGGGTCAGGAGCGCCCCGCCGATCCCCTGCAGGGCGCGGGCCGCGATCAGTACGCCCCCGGTCGGCGCGAGGCCGCACAGCAGCGAGGCGGAGGCGAACCACACCACACCGAGGACGAAGATCTTGCGCCGCCCGAAGCGGTCGCCGAGTGACCCGCCGAGCAGGATCAGGCCCGCGAGGGTCAGCATGTACGCGTTCACGGTCCACTGGAGGGCGGCGAGGCCCGTGCCCAGGTCACGGCCGATCGTGGGCAGCGCGACGTTGACGACCGTCGAGTCCAGCATGGCCATGCTGGAGCCGAGGACGGTGGTCAGCAGGACCCACTTGCCGGTGGGGCTGGCGATCCGTACACCGGGCCCCGTTCCCGGACCTGATCCTGGGCCTGATCCCGGCCTCGGCCTCGGTCCCGGACCCGGTCCCGGATCCGTTCCTGGACATGTTCCCGGCCCCGGACCCGTTCCCGGACCCTCGCCTGGATTCTCCTGCGGAAGCGCGGCCATACCTCGGAGCATACGGAAAGGCTCGGCACCGCGGGGGGTGCCGAGCCCTTACTCGTACGGTCCGGGGAGAACCCGGGTGACTACTTGAGCTTGTTGCCCGCGGAGCGCAGCATCTCGCACGCCTCGGCGACACGCCCCGCCATGCCCGCCTCGGCGAGCTTGCCCCAGGTGCGCGGGTCGTAGGTCTTCTTGGAACCGACCTCGCCGTCGACCTTCAGGACACCGTCGTAGTTCTTGAACATGTGGTCCGCGACGGGGCGCGTGAACGCGTACTGGGTGTCGGTGTCGAGGTTCATCTTCACGACGCCGTTCTCCAGCGCGGTGGCGATCTCCTCGGCCGTGGAACCGGAGCCGCCGTGGAAGACGAAGTCGAACGGGGACGGCTTGCCGTACTTGGCGGCGACGCCCTCGCTCAGCTCCTTCAGGAGGTCGGGGCGCAGCACGACGTTGCCCGGCTTGTAGACGCCGTGCACGTTGCCGAAGGACGCGGCGAGCAGGTAGCGGCCCTTCTCGCCCAGGCCGAGGGCCTCGGCGGTGCGCAGCGCGTCGTCGACGGTGGTGTAGAGGGAGTCGTTGATCTCGTGGCTGACGCCGTCCTCCTCACCGCCGGTCGGGGTGATCTCGACCTCGAGGATGATCTTCGCGGCGGCGGCCTTGGCGAGCAGCTCCTGGGCGATGGCCAGGTTGTCGGCGAGGGTCTCGGCGGAGCCGTCCCACATGTGCGACTGGAACAGCGGGTTCTCGCCCTTGGCGACGCGCTCGGCGGAGATGTCGAGCAGCGGACGCACGTACGTGTCCAGCTTGTCCTTGGGACAGTGGTCCGTGTGCAGCGCGACGGTGATGTCGTACTTGGCGGCGACGATGTGCGCGAACTCGGCGAGCGCGACGGCGCCGATCACCATGTCCTTCTTGTGCTGGCCGCCGAGGAACTCCGCACCACCGGTGGACATCTGGATGATGCCGTCGCTCTCCGCCTCCGCGAAGCCGCGCAGTGCAGCGTGCAGGGTCTGGGAGGAGGTCACGTTGATGGCCGGGTAGGCGAACTTGCCTGCCTTCGCCCGGTCGAGCATCTCGTTGTAGACCTCGGGGGTTGCGATGGGCATCTGTCCGCTCCTTGTATGTGCGGGTCTGCGTACCGCTGATGCGGTACGACGGGACTGGTGCTTTCGGCCCTGACCTGGGGGGGGCGACGTCATCGTCGTCCCCATCTTTCCAGACTTGACCGGATGCTCCAGACACCCTGTCCGGCATACGGGACCCCGATTTCCGCGGGGTCCCGTGCCGGGCGCTAGTCCAGGCCGAGATCGGTCTTCGAGTAGGCGAAGAAGTACGGCACTCCGGCCTTCTCGGCGACGGCCTCGGCGGCACCGGTGTCCCGGTCCACGATCGTGGCCACGGCGACGACCTCGGCACCGGCCTCGCGCAGCGCCTCCACCGCGGTCAGCACCGAGCCACCGGTGGTGGAGGTGTCCTCGACCGCCAGAACACGGCGTCCCTTGACCTCGGCACCCTCGATGCGACGCTGGAGGCCGTGGGCCTTGCCGGCCTTGCGCACGACAAAGGCGTCCAGCGTCTTCCCGCGCGCGGCGGAGGCATGCAGCATCGAGGTCGCGACCGGGTCCGCTCCGAGGGTCAGACCGCCGACGGCCTCGTAGTCGAGTTCGGCGGTCAGGTCGAGCATGACCTGACCGACCAGCGGAGCGGCCACACCGTCGAGCGTGATCCGGCGAAGGTCGATGTAGTAGTCGGCTTCCTTGCCCGACGAAAGGGTCACCTTGCCGTGCACCACGGCCTTGTCCTTGATCTGCTGCAGCAGCGCGCCGCGTACGTCACTCATGTCCGCCAGCTTAGAGGCGCCGCCAGCTCCAGGTCATGGTCGCCTCCAGGGGCTCGATGGGGGTGACCAGGCGCGGGTGGGTGTTCAGCCCGTTGGGCGGGCCGGTCTGCGGTTCGACGCACACGGCGGCCTCCTGTTCGTCGTACACCACCACCCACTCCTCCCTGCCGGCGACCTTCAACTCCAACTGCCCCGGCCAGGTGAGCGTGACGTCGACGCCGCCGGGCATGCCGAAGCAGTCGTCCCAGGGGCTGGGCTTCGGTTCGATGCGGCGGCCGGTGGGCAGGTGGTCCTCACCGCGCTCCTCCTGCCAGGCCGGGGTGAAGTCGACCCGGACGTCCTCCTGGCCCAGGTTCCTGTTGAACCACGGGTGCCAGCCGACCTGGGCGGGGAACGAGTCCTCGTACGTCTCCACGGACATGGTGACCGAGAAGGCGTCCTCGGTCAGGGTGAAGGCCTGGGTGACGCGACCGGGGTGGGGCCAGGGGTCCACGAGGTCGTACGTGATCACGGCCTCGGACTCGCTGGTGCGGGCGGTGCTCCAGGCGCCGTCCCGGGCGGTGCTCCAGGCGCCGTCCCGGGCGGTGCCGTGGATGGCGTGCGGTGGGGCGTTGAGCGGCATCTGCCGGACCGTGGCGCCGTCCAGGAAGCGGCCGTCGCGGATCCTTCCGCACCACGGGACCATCGGGAAGCAGCCGAACTTCTGGCCCTGCCGCAGTAGTTCGGCGCCGCCGATTCGTAGACTGCCGATCCGTCCGCCGTTGCCGGGTGTGACGGTCACTTCCGCGTCGCCCGCGGTCAGCGTGATGTCTTCGTTACTCACGGAGTTGACCCTACTGGGCCTGATTCTTTGTCCGCCCCTGACGGGTGCGGTCAGCGGCGTTTGCGCAGGGCTCGGGTGACGGCGATGGCCGAGGCCAGGGCGACGGCCGCGGCGGGGGCCGCCCAGCGGAGCGTGGCGCGGGCGGTGGCGGTCTCCGGCGCCGGGACGGGGGCGTAGCGGCCACGCGGCGGGGCGTGGTCCACCTCCTCCGCGCTGCGGCCGATCATCGTCCGCCGCGCGTGCGCCGCCTCGGCCACGGCATCCTCCCTGTTCACACGGCTCGGGGTGGTCGGGGCCGGTTCCTCCTCCTCGAAGAGGGGGGAGGGCTCGGGCTCCGGGGCGGGCTCGATCTCGGCCTCCGGCTCCCGCTCGACCTCCGGCTCGGTATCCGTCCCCGGCTCCCGTTCCGGCTCGGTCTCCCGTTCCGGCTCTCGCCCGGCGCCGACCGGTGGCGTCTGCCTCAGCCCCGCCAAGTTCTCGACGAACCGGTTCAGCAGACGGCCCGTGGCCGCGGACACCGCGTCCGGGGAGAGTTCCGCCACGCGGCCGTCCGCGGTGGCGGTTCCGGTGATGGTGACGGTCGTGCCGCCGTCGGAGGGAGAGAAGGTGAGGGTGAGGGCGAGTTTCACGGTGCCGGGGCCGCGCGCCTCGGTGGCGTCGCCCTCGACGGCGTACGAGCCGTCGTCCCGGGCGGTGACCCGGACCGTCCCCCGGTAGGTGATGGTGTGGCCGCCGACGCGGACTCTCAGGCGCCCGGAGACGGGCGGCGTCCCGGCGTCCTGCTGGAGTCCGGGGACCGCCCGGGCCACCCGTACGGGATCGGCCAGCGCCTCCCTCAGCCGCTCGGCCTGAACCGGAACGAACACCTCATGCTCCATGTCGGCCGAGCCTACCCAGGACGGCCCGCACCGCACCCTCGTATCCGGGGATTCGTCCGTCCGTCGTCTCAGTCGGCGTAGCGCGGATGGACCAGGGTGGAGGGCGCCAGGCCAGGTACGCGGGTACGCCACGCGGCGTGCGCGTCGGCGGTGAGGGACGACTGTGTGAGCGTGCGCAGGTGCGGGCCGTGCGGGTCGAGTCGCAGGGGCGTGCGCGTGACGGAGGCCAGGACGAAGCCCCAGTCGCGGGGGGCGCGCGACGCGCCCGCCATGCGGTCGGGGCCGGCCGCGAAGCCGGCGTCCCGGCCGCCGACGAGGTAGGGGGTGGTGCGCAGGCCGGCCGCCCGGAGCGTGGACACCACCGTCCAGAAGACGCGGGGACGGGAGGAGACGGGGCCCGCGTGGACGGCCAGCCGGCCGCCGGGGGCGAGGACGCGGCGCGCCAGGCCGTAGAACTCCTGCGAGTACAGCTTGGTGCTCGCCGTGATCCCGGGGTCGGGCAGGTCCGAGACGACCACGTCGTACGTCGACTCGGCCCCGCGCAGCCAGCCGAAGGCGTCGGCGGTGAACACGTGCACGCGCCGGTCGCCGAACGCGTGAGCGTTGAGCGCCGACAGGGCCGGGTCGGTGCGCGCCAACCGCACCACCCCTGGGTCGAGTTCGACGACGTCGACGCTGCGTACGCCCGGATCGCGCAGCACCTCGCGGGTGGCGAGTCCGTCGCCGCCGCCGAGGACGAGCACGCGCGCGTGGGGACCGTTCATCGCGGGGTGGACCAGCGCCTCGTGGTAGCGGTGCTCGTCGCGGCCGCTGACCCGCAGGCGTCCGTCGAGGAAGAGGCCGAGCGGGCGGCCGTGCGTGCCACCGGTGAGCACGACCTCCTGGACGCCGGTCCGCAGGGCGACCCGTACGTCCTTGCCGTAGACGGCGCGCCGGGCCGCGCGTTCGAAGTCGTCGACGTGGGCGGCGGCCGTGGCGAGCAGACCGAGGACCAGGAGGTTGGCGATCAGCAGGAACCAGCGTCCGCGTCGGCTCAAGTCCCGGCGGAACAGGCCCAGTACGAGGGCTCCGCCGGCCAGCGCGTTCACGGTTCCGGTGAGCAGCGCGCCCTCCAGTTGCCCGAGGAGGGGGAGCAGGAGGAAGGGGAAGGCGAGTCCCCCGACGAGGGCGCCGACGTAGTCCGCCGCGAAGAGGTCCGCCACCGCCCCGCCGGGGTCCTGGCGGCGGATGCGCTGTATCAGCTCCATGAGGAGGGGGACTTCGGCGCCGATGAGAAGGCCGATGGCGAGGGAGAAGGCCGCCAGGAGGTAGCGCGAGCCGCTCGACCAGACCCCGCCCCAGTCTCCGGTCCACGCGAACGCCGCGTACAGGGCCATCGCGCTGCAGCCGCCGACCAGGGCGAGCGCCGCCTCGACGGCGCCGAAGCCGGCCGCGGCACGGGGGCGCAGGCGTTTCGCGGCGAGAGAGCCGACGCCCATGGCGAAGACCATCACGGAGAGGATCACGGAGGCCTGGGTGACCGAGTCGCCGATCAGGTACGAGGCGAGGGCGACGAGTTCGAGTTCGTACACGAGTCCGCAGGCGGCACAGACGAACACGCCCGCGAGGACCAGGAACCGCCCGGTGCCCGGGCGGACGGGCAGCCGCGCCTGGCCCTGGACGCCCCAGGGCGGCGGCGCGCCGGGGGGAGCAGGCGCGTGCGGTTCGATCACGCTGGGAACGCTACGTCACGCCACCACGACGCTTCGTCACCCACACGTGTGGAAATGCCGTCCCGATGGGTGGCGTCCGCGGCCGAAGCGCCCCCTCAACGCGCCCTCGCCGTCACCCGTGCCCCCACCCTCGTGCGCGTCGCCACCAGTTGGCCCTCCTGCGGGTAGGCATGCCACGTACGCCAGTGGACCTGCCCTTCGTGGCGCTGGGCGAGCAGCGCGGTGAAGGCGTGCGGGCTGCCGGGGAAGACGCCGGCCAGTCCGTTGGGGTGGTCGGAGACCAGGGCCAGTAACTCCTGCGCCCGCCCCGCGAAGGACCCGCAGGAGAGCGTCTCGACGCGCGCCGCGAACTCGTACTCCCAGTCACCGACCCGCTTGGCCACCCCGAGCGGAAGCGGCATGCTGCTGCCGGCGATGCACGCGACGGTTTCCGAACAGCTGCCCCGCTCCTCCTCCAGGAGGACCTGGTGGGACGCGCCGAGGAGCCGCAACTGCAGTCTCGCCCCGTCGAGTTCGAGGTCGAGGGTGGCGAGCGCGGGGAGCGGTTCGCGCCCCAGGGCCCAGGCGAGATCGGCCGCGCGCGTGTCGGTGTACGAGGTGTTCAGGGTCGTGAGCATGGGTCGGCTCCGCTAGCACGCAAAAAGGGAGGTGGGGGTCCGGCGCACCCGGTCGGTACCTCGGTACCGGGGGATCGGCCCGGTCAGCCCGGTCTGCCCTGTGAGGAAGGGACGATCCGAGGGCTGCTTTGGTGAATTAGAGGGAATCATGAACTGTGGCGCCACCACAGCGTTTTTACCCAACTTCGTAGGGTTTCCATCCCCCCGAGGGCTCCACAGTTCAACTGTTCAACCACGGCGTGCGCCGGGCGCGCGCCACAAGGGGCGCGGCAGTGACATCTGCGGCTCCGCCGCGCGGGCGCGACCAGCCCCCACCGGCCCGCCGCACGAGGGCCCTCCCTCGGCCCCCGCACCCCCGCACCCCCACGCCCCCGGGCCCCCGGGCCCCCGGCGAAGTTCAGCTGTGTGTCAGCTGCCTCCGCCGCACCCCCCGCCGCCCCCGCAGGACGACCCGCCTCCGCAGGACGAGCCTCCCCCGCACGACGAGTGCCCGCCGCACGAGTGCCCCCCGTGGTGCCCACCGGACGAACCGCCGCCGCAGGACGACGCTCCCCCGGCCCCGCCGGCCCACCAGCTGCCGGAGCTGTCCGACCCGCCCCGCGAGCGGCGGCGGGCGGCCGAACCCGACGAGCTCTTCGAGAGCCCGACCTTCTTGCGGCCGCGGACGGCGGCACGCAGCGACACGACGAACAGGATGAAGACGACCGCCAGGATGAAGCCGATGAACATGGCGTCACCCTCCTTTCGTTCCCCCGAAGCGACCCCCCGTGGGCGCCTCGCTTCTTGCGTGCCAGGGGGATGCCCTCGCGTCTCACCAGGCAAAGCAGAGTTGAGGAAGTCCAGAGCTTCGGCGCAGGATGACCGGCATGAACTCCCACGGCCGCCGCCCCTTCCTCAACCGTCGACTCGCCGAGTTCGGCACGACGATCTTCGCCGAGATGTCGGCCCTGGCCCTGAGCACCGGATCGATCAACCTCGGTCAGGGCTTCCCGGACACGGACGGGCCCGAGGAGATCCGGGAGGCCGCCGTACGGGCGCTGCGCGACGGGCGCGGCAACCAGTACCCGCCGGGCCCGGGCGTGCCCGAGCTGCGTACGGCAATCGCCGCGCACCAGAAGCACCGGTACGGACTGTCGTACGACCCGGACCGTGAGGTGCTGGTCACGGCCGGTGCGACGGAGGCCATCGCGGCGGCGCTGCTCGCACTGGTCGAGCCCGGCGACGAGGTCATCGCCCTGGAGCCGTACTACGACTCCTACGCGGCCAGCATCGCGATGGCGGGCGGGACCAGGATCCCGGTCACCCTGCGCCCGCACGAGGAGACCCTCGACGGAGTCACCCACCGGCGCTTCCGGCTCGACCTCGACGAGCTGCGCGACGCGGTCACCGACAACACGCGGCTGCTGCTCGTCAACACCCCGCACAACCCGACCGGCACCGTCCTGACCCGCGAGGAGCTCGGGGAGATCGCGAAGCTCGCCGTCGAGCGGGATCTCCTCGTCATCACGGACGAGGTGTACGAGCACCTGGTCTTCGACGACGCCGAGCACGTGCCGCTGGCCTCCTTCCCAGGGATGCGGGAGCGGACGGTCACCATCGGCAGCGCCGGGAAGACCTTCTCCTTCACGGGGTGGAAGGTGGGCTGGGTGACGGGCACGCCGGACCTCGTCACCGCCGTACGGTCGGCCAAGCAGTTCCTGACGTACGTGGCGTCGGGGCCGTTCCAGTACGCCGTAGCCGAGGCGCTGGCGCTGCCGGACACGTACTTCGAGGCGTTCCGCGCGGACATGCTGGCCAAGCGGGACGTGCTGGCGGCCGGGCTCACGGAGGCGGGGTTCAAGGTCTTCCAGCCGGCGGGCACGTACTTCATCACCACCGACATCCGGCCGCTCGGCGAGTCGGACGGCTTCGCCTTCTGCCGCGCGCTCCCCGAGCGCGCCGGGGTCGTCGCCATCCCGAACGCGGTCTTCTACGACCACCGGGAGGCGGGCGCGCCCTTCGTGCGGTTCGCGTTCTGCAAACGGACCGACGTGCTGGAAGAGGCGGCGAAGCGGCTCAAGGCGGCCTGGTAGCACGGGGCCCCGGGCGGCGGGCATGGCGCGCCGAAGTGGGGGAAAGCGCGCTCACCCAGGCGTGTAAAGCTCGCAAATACCCCGTAAGGGACGCACAGTTCGGGTGTGACCCACGCCAGTACCCTTCCGGCCCCCGCCGCCCCGAAGCCCGGTGACGAGGGGCACGGCCGCCCCGCGCGCCCCGCGCACGGCCTGCCCCCTGTCGCGCAGGCACTGGCGCTGTTCGCGGCGGCGCGCGTCGTCGGCGTTCTCGTGCTCGCCGGAACCGCCTGGGCGGGCGGCAAACGGCCCCTCGCCCTGCTCGGACGGTCCTGGGACTCCCTCTGGTACCTGGGGATCGCGGCACACGGCTACGCACGCACCCTGTATTTCAGGCCCACCGTCGTCCACAGCGACCTGGCCTTCTTCCCGCTCTACCCGGGGCTGATCCGCGCCGTCACCACACTGACCCCGCTGAGCGGCGGCGCGGCGGGCCTGCTGGTCGCCTGGACCGCCGCCGCGGTCGCCGCCTGCGGGATCTACGCGATCGGGGCCCGGCTGCACGGCCGCGCCGTCGCCACCGCCCTGGTCCTGCTCTGGGGCCTGCTCCCGCACTCGATCGTGCTGTCCCTGGCGTACACCGAGCCCGTCCTCACCGCCTTCGCCGCCTGGTCGCTGTACGCCGTGCTCACCGAGCGCTGGCTGTGGGCGGGCGCGCTGGCCGCGCTCGCGGGCGTGTCGCGGCCGAACGGGCTCGCGGTGGCCGCGGCGGTGCTGGCCGCGGCGGCGTGCGAGATCTGGCGGCGGCGCGGGCGGGTTACCCACAGGCTGTGGACGGGCGCCGCGCTCGCGCCGGTCGGCTGGGGCGGCTATGTGCTGTGGGTGGGCCGCCGCGAGGGCGATCCGTTCGGCGGCTATTTCGAGGTGCAGCGGCTGTGGGGCTCACGCTTCGACTTCGGCGTCGGCTCGCTGCGCTTCGTCCGGCATCTGCTGACGCACGGGGACCGTTTCGTGTTCCCGATGACGATGGTGGTCGTGGCGGCGGCCGTGCTGCTGTACGGGCTGCTGATCGCGGACCGTGCCCCGCTGCCGCTGCTCGTGCACAGCGGCGTACTGCTGCTGATCGCGCTCGGCGGGTCGGGGTTCTTCGAGTGCAAGCCGCGCTTCCTGCTGCCCGCGTTCCCGCTGCTGCTGCCGCTCGCGCGGGCGCTGGTCCGCACGGCAAGAGCCCGGCCCTGGCACGCCGCCCTGGTGGTCGGCGCCCTGGCCGGGCTCTCGTTCGCCTACGGCGCGTATCTGGTCGTCATCGCCCACACGCCGCTGTAAATCCTGGTGGGAGGACTACTCCTCGTCGTCCTCCGGCTTCTCCTCCGCCTCGTTGACTTCCTGCTCGAGGCCGAGCTGCTCGACGAGCCACTTGTCGAACTCGATGGCGGCCCGCACCCAGCTGACCGTCGACGAAACGAAGTGCTCGAGGGCGACGCCGGTGCCGATCAGCATCTGTGCCTCGCCGATCAGGCGGACAGTGCCGTCGTCATGCGTGTGGCTGTAGACCTTCGGCCACAGCGTGCGGCGGTTCCAGTCGTCGATGGACTCCAGCAGAGTCGGCTTCTCGTCGATCTGGTGCGGCCGGTCGTAGAACGTCCGCACCGAGAAGACCTGCTGGTCCCCTTCGCCGCGGAACATGAAATACGTACGGAACTCCTCCCACGGCGCCGCGAGGTCACCCTCGTCGTCGACGACGTACTTCAGCTCCATCTGATCCAGGAGCTGCTTCACGAGGTCCTGATCCGGGACGACGGGGCCCGCCGGTCCGCCGGGCTGCGGCTCGGGCTGGCCCCCGAAATTCGGAATCGAGGACGGGTCGATGCTCACCGTGTATTTCCCTTCGTACGGATGCTGCCATCCTCCCCCATCACGGGCGGTCAGTGGCAACCCCACAGGCAAAGGCACGGACACCGCCACCGGGAGTGTGTATCCGATGCGGTCAGTGACGACGGCGCCGGAGGGACCGGCGCCGTCGAACGCGGGGGATCGGACCGCCCGGACTACTGCGCGGCTCCCACGATCAGGCCGTCCCCGAAGGCGTCCACCCGGACCGTGTCGCCGTCCTTGACCTCGCCCGCCAGGATCTCCTTGGCGAGCCGGTCGCCGATCGCGGTCTGCACGAGGCGGCGCAGCGGCCGGGCCCCGTACGCCGGATCGTTGCCCTCGTCCGCGAGCCAGGCCAGGGCCGCGTCGCTGACCTCCAGCGTGAGCCTGCGCTCGGCCAGCCGCTTGGCGAGGCGGCCGATCTGAAGTCCGGCGATGCGCTCCAGTTCCTCCTTGTTCAGCGCCGAGAAGACCACGAGGTCGTCGAGGCGGTTGAGGAACTCCGGCTTGAAGGAGGCCCGTACGACTTCCAGGACCTGCTGCTTCTTCTCCTCCTCGGAGGTCAGCGGCTCCACCAGGAACTGACTGCCCAGGTTGGAGGTCAGGATGAGGATGGTGTTGCGGAAGTCGACCGTGCGGCCCTGTCCGTCGGTGAGCCGTCCGTCGTCCAGCACCTGGAGCAGGATGTCGAAGACCTCCGGGTGCGCCTTCTCGACCTCGTCGAGCAGCACGACGCTGTACGGGCGCCGGCGCACGGCCTCCGTGAGCTGGCCGCCCTCCTCGTAGCCGATGTACCCGGGCGGGGCGCCGACCAGCCGGGCGACGCTGTGCTTCTCGCCGTACTCGCTCATGTCGATGCGGACCATGGCCCGCTCGTCGTCGAAGAGGAAGTCCGCGAGGGCCTTCGCGAGCTCGGTCTTGCCGACGCCGGTCGGGCCGAGGAAGAGGAAGGATCCGGTGGGGCGGTCCGGGTCGGCGATGCCGGCGCGGGTGCGCCGTACGGCGTCGGACACGGCCTGGACGGCCTCGCTCTGGCCGATGAGGCGGCGGCCCAGCTCCTCCTCCATGCGCAGGAGCTTCTGGGTCTCGCCCTCCAGGAGGCGCCCGGCCGGGATGCCCGTCCAGGAGCCGACCACGTCCGCGATGTCGTCGGGGCCGACCTCCTCCTTGACCATGGTGTCCCTGGCCGCTTCCTCCTCCGCCTCGGAGGCCTCCTCCAAGTCCCGCTCCAGGGTGGGGATCTCGCCGTAGAGCAGCTTGGAGGCGGTGTCGAAGTCGCCGTCGCGCTGGGCGCGTTCGGCCTGACCGCGCAGCCCGTCGAGCTTCTCCTTCAGCTCACCGACGCGGTTAAGGGACTGCTTCTCCTTCTCCCAGCGGGCGGTCAGGCCCCGCAGCTCCTCCTCCTTGTCGGCGAGGTCGCGGCGCAGCTTCTCCAGACGCTGCCGGGAGGCGGGATCGGTCTCCTTGTCGAGGGCCAGCTCCTCCATGCGCAGCCGGTCCACCGCGCGCTGGAGTTCGTCGATCTCGACGGGGGACGAGTCGATCTCCATGCGCAGCCGGGAGGCGGCCTCGTCGACGAGGTCGATGGCCTTGTCGGGCAGGAAGCGGGAGGTGATGTAGCGGTCGGAGAGAGTGGCCGCGGCGACCAGCGCGCTGTCCGCGATCACGACCTTGTGGTGGGCCTCGTAGCGGCCCTTGAGTCCGCGCAGGATCGCGATGGTGTCCTCGACGGACGGCTCGGCGACCAGGACCTGCTGGAAGCGGCGCTCCAGGGCGGGGTCCTTCTCGATCCGCTCGCGGTACTCGTCGAGGGTGGTGGCGCCGACCATCCGCAGCTCACCGCGGGCGAGCATCGGCTTGAGCATGTTGCCGGCGTCCATGGCGGAGTCGCCGCCCGCGCCCGCGCCGACGACCGTGTGCAGCTCGTCGATGAAGGTGATGATCTGCCCGTCGGAGTCCTTGATCTCGGCGAGGACGGTCTTCAGCCGCTCCTCGAACTCACCCCGGTACTTCGCCCCGGCCACCATGGCGCCGAGGTCGAGCGCGACCAGCCGCTTGTTCTTGAGCGACTCGGGCACGTCGCCCTTCACGATCCGCTGGGCGAGCCCCTCCACGACGGCGGTCTTGCCGACGCCGGGCTCACCGATGAGGACGGGGTTGTTCTTGGTGCGCCGGGACAGCACCTGCACGACCCGACGGATCTCCTGGTCCCGGCCGATGACCGGGTCGAGCTTCCCGTCGCGCGCGGCGGCGGTGAAGTCCGTACCGAACTTTTCGAGCGCCTTGTACTGGCCCTCGGGATCCGGGGTCGTCACCCGGCGTCCTCCCCTGCTCTTCTGGAACGCCTCAAGCAGCTTCTTCGCACTGGCGCCCTGCTGGGAGAGTACGTCGCCGCTCGGGCCGCCCTTCGCGGCGATCCCGATGAGGAGGTGCTCGGTGGAGAGGTACTCGTCCCCGAGCTCCTTGGCCTTGTCGGCCGCCTCGGCGATGACGGCGAGCAGTTCGCGGTTGGGCTGCGGGGGCGCGACGGTGGATCCGGTCACGCTGGGCAGGCCGGCGAGGACACGCTCGGCCGCGGCCCGTACGGCGGCCTGGTCGGCGTCGACCGCGGCCAGCAGGTCGGTGATGTTCTCGTTCTCCTGACCACCGAGCAGCGCGAGCAGCAGGTGGGCAGGGGTGAGGTCGGGATGCCCCTCGGACACGGCCCGGCTGGTGGCCGCGTTGATCGCGTCCCGGCTCCTGTTGGTCAGCTCGGCGTCCACGTTCGCGTTCTCCTCCTCAATACGACCCTGATGTACGGACTGACTCACCTAACGTACACAAAGTTGAGTCTATTCCACTCAAGGAAGGCCGGGGAAGCCATGGCACTCACGGGTGGGGATACATTTCCGACCATGAGCGCATACCCGGTGGACCCACACGATCCCGACCCCGCGTACCTCACCTTCTGGCGGGAACGCCATCTGTGCACCCTCACCACCCTCCGGGCGGACGGCAGCCCGCACGTCGTGCCCGTTGGGGTTACATACGACCCCGAGGCGGGTCTGGCTCGGGTGATCACCAACAAGTCCAGCGCGAAGGTGGGCCATGCGCTGGCCGCGGGGGCGCAGGGGGCGCGTGTCTCGGTCTGCCAGGTGGACGGGCGCCGGTGGGCGACGCTGGAGGGGCGCGCGAGGATCTCCGCGGACCCCGCGCGTGTCGCGGAGGCGGAGCGGCGCTACGCGGAGCGGTATGGGAGGGCGCCCTCCCCGAACCCCGACCGGGTGGCGATCGAGATCACACTGACCTCGGCGATGGGGCGCGGCTGACCGGTCACGGGCGTGGGGGTCCGGCCGACCGGCCCCGGCCATGCGGCACGGCTGATTTCAGCCGTTGTGGAGATGGCAAGAAGATGGGCGGATACCTGGATCTTTCGCCCAAAACTGCAGCGGCGTCACCGTGTTCAGGTCACGGTGACGCCGCTGCGGGGGGAAGTACCTGCGCGATCTACTACGACGGGGGAATCGCGTCAGGCACTGCGGGGGGTGGCTGAGACGGTCCTTACATCCGGGGCTTCCGGCTCGGCCAGCTGATGGTCACGCTGGTCGAGGTTCACAAAGATCATTCCGTACCGAATGGCACATCGCACAGGCTGCGGCGCGCCGCGCGGGCGCCGCAGACACCGGTACGCCCGGACGTCCTCGTCATCGTCCCGGGTGACCACGACCGGCTCTCCGAACACCGTCACCATCAACGAGTCGCCACTGTGGGGAATGGCGGTCGCCAGGTCGATGAAGTGCCATCCGGAGCGGTAGGCGGTGGCCATTTCTCGGCGGAAGGATCGGTCGTCCGGGGGTGTCGTCACGTCAGCTCCCGATGCTGTTGTCCGTGCCGACCGACATGGCACCGTCACTGACAGGTGCATCCGACACAGCCACCGCCGGCCACCTGGTGTCCGCCCGTGCGTCACCCTTCGCATCGGAGAGGCCACCCAGCGCACCGAAGGCCACAACGGCGGAGAAGGCGGCGACAAGCACCGAGCGAAGCATTTTGTTACGCATAATCGGCTTCGTCCTCACTTGAAGGTCCCCTCTTCCCCCGTCGGATACGACGATGGCTCATTCGGGCACGTCATGGCCACATAATCGATGCATCATGTTCCTGCACGTTCAGGACCCTGGGGGGTGGAGATTTGACAACGAATCGAACAAAAGCCACACATCCCCATGCGATGACCGAGCTGTGCGACGACGGCGGCCGTCTTTACGCGAACGCTCTCCGCGCAGGACGCATCGCACGCGAGGACGTGGAATCCGCTCCCTGCTTGATGGAGTTCGCTCTCCTTCACCCTGATCCTGATGACGCGAACTGGTTGCGCCCCGTGGCCCCGTCGATCGCCCTGGCTCAGCGACTCAACCCCATAGAACGCGAGATCACCGAGCGCAGACGGCTGTCGATCGAACTGTCCGACGCATTCGAGCCGTTCATGGACCTCAGCACTCAGACGACGGCGACCACGCACTCGATCTCGGTACTGGAGGGTGGCGACCGCATCAACGCGGCACTCGATCTGGCCACGGCCCAGTGCCAGACCGAAGTGCTTACGGTCCAGCCGAGCAACCGGTTCTCCGACCGGAGCATCATTCAGGGCCTGGAGCGCGACAGGCCGCTGATCGAACGTGGTGTGCGGATCCGGACCCTTTACCAGCACACGGCCCGGTACAGCCCCGAGAAGCTCGCCTACGTGGACCAGTTCTCCAACGGCAAGGTGGAGTACCGCACCATCGACGAACTGGTGGAGCGCCTCATCGTCTGCGACGAGACGGTCGCCTTCATCCCCACCCGCGACGACCAGCAGGTCGCCCTGGAGCTTCGCCATCCGGGCCTCGTCCGCTACCTGACCAAGGTCTTCGAGTTCATGTGGGGCCGAGCCGTCCCGCTGAGCGCCGGCGCTCCCTACGAAACCGACCCCGCCGGCATCACGGACATCCAGCACTCCATCGCCAAACTCCTGGTGGAGGGCCACGTCGACGAGGCCATCGCCCGCCGTCTCGGCATGAACGTCCGCACCTGCCGCTCCCACATAGCCAAGCTGGCCACCGCTCTCGGCAGCGGCAGCCGCGCCCAACTCGGCTATCTCATAGCGGAATCGGGAATCCTCAAGCAGGAGGGAACGGCGGGGTGACCAACGTGCCGCACCCGACCCACGGCGTGGAAGAACTGTGCGCGGCGGGATCGGAGCTGTACGAACGGGCCCTGCGCGAAGGGCGCGTACGCAGCACGGACGCCGCCGAAGCGCCCTGCCTCGTCGACTTCGGACTGGTGCACCCGGCCATCGAGGATCTGAACTGGTTGGAGCCCGTCGCCCCGGCTGTCGCCCTCCACCGGTTATTACGGACCTCCGAGGAACGCGTCGCGGAGGAACGACGGCGCGAGGCCAGACTGACCGCGGTGTTCGAGCCACTGATGCGGATCGACGGCCGGCGCACGGCAGCCACGGACACCCCGACCATCCGGGTCCTCAGCGGTACGGAGCGGATCAACGGGGCCATCACTGAGGCCATGGCCGCCGCATCCTGGGAACTCCTCACCATCCAGCCCCACGCCGGCCACATCGGCCAGCGCTACGCGGCGGCCGAGGCCACCGCCCTGAGCCGCGACCAGGCCCTGCTCGACCGAGGCGCCCGCATCCGCACCCTCTACCAGCACACGCTCCGCCACTCACCCATGACTCTCGCCCGCTACGAACAGCTGAACGGCGACGTCGAGGCTCGGAGCCTGGACGAGATCACCGACCGGCTCATCGCCGTCGACCGCACCGTCGCCTTCATCCCCGCCGACAAAGACGGCTTCCTCGCCCTGGAAGTCCGCCACCCGGCCCTGGTCTCCTACTTCGTGACCACCTTCGACCGGCTCTGGCGCCTGGCCACCCCCATGTACCCCGAAGCCGTCCAGCGCCCGTCCCACAACGGCGTCACCCCCCGCCAACGCGCCATAGCCGCCCTGCTCGTCGAAGGTCACACGGACGCCGAGATCGCCGACCGCCTCGGCATGAACGTCCGCACGGCCCGCGTCCACATCGCCAAACTCGCCGTCACCCTCGGCAGCGAGAGCCGGGCCCAGCTCGGCTACCTCATCGGGCGGTCGGGGATTCTCGACCAGGATCACTGAGCAGCAGTTCCGCGGCGCGCGGCGGTCCGTCCAGGCCGGCCTGGGCGATCCGCACGCCCAACTGAGTGCGGCTCGCGGCGCCCAGGGTCTCCGAGAGGCGCGCGATGTGCGCCCGGCAGGTACGGACGCTGATCCCCAGCCGCTCCGCGACCACCGCGTCCTGGTGTCCCTCGGCGAGCAGAGCCGCGATGGACCGCTCGCGATGGGTGATGCCGTCGATGCCGGTGTCCGGGAGCGGCGCGGCGAGCGGGATCGCGAGGCGCCACAGCCTCTCGAAGACCGTGACCAGGTAGTCGACCAGTGCGGGGTGCCGCAGCTCCAGCGCGATCGTGCGGTCGGAGTTGGCCGGGATGAACGCCACCTTGCGGTCGAAGAGGATGAGCCGCTCCACGACCTCGTCGAGGGTACGGGCCTCCGCGGCTCCCCCCATCAACTCCATGTAGTTGTGCAGGCCCTGACCGTGCCGGGCCACGTGCGTGTACAGGTCGCGCATCCGCACTCCGCGCCGGCGCATCTCCAGCGCCCGGTGCAGCCCCTCCGAGAGCTCGTCCTCGCGCCGGATGCCGCCGGGCTGCACGGTCAGCACCTCGGTCGTACAGGCCTCGGTCGCCTCGTCCATCGCGGCCCGGATCCGGGGCAGCCCGTCCAGGACGCGGATCGCCACGCCCTCGCCCGGCGCCTGGACGCGCCCGCCGAGCCCGACGTACCACTCGAACGCCGCCACCGCGTCGCCCACGCGCGCCTGGCTGGAGCTGATCTCCTCGTACACGCCCCGCAGCAGCCGTGTCATGACCTCCTGCGGCGAAGTCGGCACCAGCCACCCCATGTCGTCGGGGTCCGGATGCAGCAACGCCAACTCGACCAGACAGGGCACCGTTTCGGCGTCCTCGCGCGGCACGCGTCCGCGCCGCACGGCCCGGGAGTAGACCCGGTCCCCGGCCTCGCACAGTCGGTCAGCGCCGTGCGGATGCCTGTCCCTCCTGTGCCCGGCCATCTTCCACCCCTGGCTCCAGCATCCTCGCGATGCGACGCCTCCGCGCCGTCCGCAGCGCAACTATGCGCGGCCCCGACCGCCATCGCAACACGGCTGCGTCCTTCGCGCGCCCCCAATCACCCCTGTACGTACGGAAATATCCCCACCTCCGCACGGCGCTCTACAACAAGATGACGGTGGTGGGGGTGTGCGACCCGCTGCCATCGTGGACCCGCTCCACCGGGGCGACACGGCGCCCCGACCCGCCCTGGCCGGACACTCCTCGTCCGGCCAGGGCACCTCCCGCCCTCGTCCGGATCGCGTGAGCTGCCGGAAATCGTCGAGTGATCGGTACGTTACGTACCGCACCTACCGTCAGGCCATGGCGGACATGTTTGACGCGTACGCGTTGGCCGATGCGGGGGACGAGAAGTTTGAGCGGCAGGGTGAAGTCAGGACCGCCCATGAGTCGGTACTGGCCGCCCTGCAGCCGATCGAAACCGGGTTATCCGGCGCCCCGGCGCCCCCCGGCCACCCCACGGTAGATCCCCTTGTGCGGGGTCACGTCGTCGTAGTCGGTATCCCCCCGGGGGTCGGTCGCGGGCTCAGCTCCGCTTGGGCCCGGTGATCGCCTCTCCGATCACGAAACCCTTGGCGGGGCCTTCAGGGATGGTGACGTCGGTGCCGTAGGGGACTCGGTGGACTCCCACCCAGTCGGCCTTCTCCGGCTGGGGCTGAGTGAGGACGGTGACGGTGCCCTGAGTGTCGTGGTCGTCGATGATCACATAGACGGGGATGCCCGCGCGGGCGTACTCGCGGCGCTTCTTCACGCGGTCGCGGTCCTGACTGCGCTTGCCGGGGGAGGCCACCTCGATCACCAGGCGGACGGCAGCGGCTGTGACCCCCAGGCCATCAGCCGTCACGTAACGGTCCGTGTCCCTGGGGACGATGAAGAGATCCGGTACCCAAGCGCTGCCCTCGCGGATGACGTTCATGTCGTTGCGGGCGACGAAGTCCCCGTCCTTCAGGAAGACCGCCAGATCGTCCCGAAGGAGATTGATGATCTGGCCGTGCGAATAGCGGCCGGTGGGTGACACCTCGATGGCTCCCTCGATGATCTCAGCGCGGTAGCCCTCGGGGAGTTCCATGGCCTTCCATGCTTGCCAGACGACCTCGTCCAGGTCGGGGCCGTTCTCGGCCGGGGACACGGACTCGGTCCTGGTCTCAGGCATGGTCTCGGGCCTCTCGTGCGCAAGAGCGGTCATGGCGACACCTCCTCTCAAGTGTGGGCTTGGCGTCCATGGGGCACAAGCAACGCGATCACGGTAGGTACGGCGACAGGGCCGACCAGGGGAACCGGCTCCGGGTCACCCAATGCGGTGAGGACGGAACGATCCGCCCGGCTCCCCCTCCCCCAGAAGCTCGAACCACACCCCTTTCCCGAACCGCCCCGCCCGGTCGGCGGCCACGCCCCACAGGTCCGCGACCTCGGCGACCAGGGCGAGGCCGCGGCCCCGGCAGGCGGTGGGAGTCGCCTCCGGCATGCGCGGGGGGTCGTGGCTCTCGTCGTACACGCTGACCCGCAGGCGCGCCGGGGTGAGCTGCACGCGGAGCATGGTCGCGCCCTTGGTGTGCAGGTGGACGTTGGTGACGAGTTCCGAGGTGCACAGGGTCGCGGGCAGGACGAGGGGTGCGCGATCGAGGGTGAGGAGCACGGCGCGTACGAAGTCCCGGCAGACCTTGGGAGCGGTGGCGTCGGCGGGAGCGAAGAGGCTGTAGTCGTAGGCGAGTAGGGCAGGCCGGTGGGGCGCCCTGCGGGCAGCTTCCATGGGGAGTTCGGCTCCTGTCGTACGCCCGCGATGGCATTGCCCAAGTCCGGCTGGACGACGGTCCGGGTGCGCTTTCGCTTGTGGACAGGGGAGTTGGACGACTCCGGTACGGTTCCGGAGCGTCACTGATGACACACTCAAGGTAGGGAGTTAGGGAACGCATTCGCAACCTGCTTCGGTGAATTGGTGGACCAGCTCCCCCTGTCGAGGCAGACTCTCGACTGACGACTGAGGAGACACCCCCTTGGGAATGCGCACCATCATCAGCGAGCGCCAGCGCCGACTCGGACACGAGCTCAAGAAGCTGCGCGAGCAAGCGGGCTTGTCCGCCGGGGAAGCCGCCGACCGCATCGGCATGGGGCGCGGCCAACTGAGTCACATCGAAGCCGGGCGTACGTCGATCCTCTCGGACCGACTGCGGCATCTCTGCCACGTACTGGGATGCGAAAGCGTGCCCCACATGGAAGCGCTCGTCGCCATGTCGGAGGCCAGCGGCAAAGGTTGGTGGAGCGCCTACAAGGGCAACATCGGTTCGGCTGCGATGAACCTCGCCGAACTGGAAGCCGGCGCCGCATCACTGCGCACACACGAGGCGCTGTTCATTCCGGGCCTGCTCCAGACCGAGGCGTACATCCGCACCATCTTCTCCAGCCCCAAGCTGAACGTGCGTGACATCGACGAGGCCACCGCTTTCCGCCTGGAACGCCAGGCGATCCTCACCTCTGAGAGCGCTCCGGCCTTCCATGCGGTGATTCACGAAGCGGCGCTGCACATGCGGTTCGGCGGCCCAACCGTCCTACGGGAGCAGCTGCTGCACCTCATCGAAGTGGCCCAACTGCCCAACATCACCGTCCAGATCTTCCCGTTCGGCGCGGATCTGGACGCCGCACTCAGCGGGACATTCCTGCACACCATCACCCCCGTGCCGGAGCTGAGCACGATCGTGCTGGACCATCCCGCAGGCTCCTTGTACCTGAGCGACGACGAACACCTCGCTCTGTACGACACTATGTTCGACCGGCTCACGGAGAGTGCACTCGCACCGATCGGCGTGCGCACGTCTCCTGAGGAGCTTGCGACCAAGGACTCACTGGCCCTGATCCAGCACCTGCTCTACACGCTCTAGGAGCCCAACATGTCCCGCCTGAACTGGCAGAAGTCATCCTTCAGCGGTGGCCCGGAGAGCAACTGCCTCTACCTCGCCACCGCCCCCGACGGAACGATCCGCCTACGCGAGAGCGACGAACCCCGCACCGTACTCGCCACCACCCCGGAGGGGCTCGCCGCCCTCCTCGAACATCTCAGGCCGCGGCCCAGCTCGTGAGCAGGGCCTCGCGGGCGGCCCGCCAGGGCGTCACGCCGTCGCCCTCGACGCTCCCCCACTCCAGCAGCCGCCCCACGTCCGCCGTACCGTCCACGAACCGGTTCAGCAGTGCCACCGACAGCTCGTACTCGGACTGGACGTAGCCCCCGACGGCCGCGGTGTACACCGTCAGCTCGGCCTTCTCCTCGTCCGTCCGTACGTGGAGTTCGAACGCGGGCGGTGCCTCACCGCCACCCGTCGCCATGTCGAGGACCGTGTCCATCACGTTGTTCACCAGCCACCGGGTACTGGAGCGCACCTGCACGTCGTGGACGGTCACCTCGCGGACGTCCGCCCAGGACCAGAACCCCTCCTGGCCCGTACCCACGGCCTGAAGCCCCTCGGGGGTGAGCCGCACCCCGCGCCCGTGCCCCTCGGGCTCGGCGCCCACGTACACGCTCTCCTTGGTGATCCAGAACAGGCCGATCATGGCCACGGACGCCTCCAGCGCAACGAGCGCATCAAACACAACAAGCACGGTCCCCCTCTGAGACACCGACGGGCCCGGATTGGTTCAGCCGGGATGTGAGAGTCAGGACTGCCGAACACACGTACAGGTGCCTTATGTTGCTCCTCGTGACGGAACTGGTGTTGCGCGCCCGCCGTACCACAGCCCTCTTCGAGCGGGACGCCGTGCTGTTGGACCGGGGAGGGATGCGACTGCGTATCCCCCTCACCGCGATCGAGACCGTCCGTACGGGCGGAGGATCGAGGCGGCGCGTCATCGAGATCGTCCTGACCTCCGCCGACGCCACCCCCGTCGTCCACACGCTGAGCCCACCGAACGCCACCGCCGCGACCGCGTTCGCCGACGCGGTCAACGCCGCGCTGCCCGTCCGCGACGCCGTCGAACCGCGCGCGGACGGGGCGACGTTGGTGACCACCGTGCCCGTGCCGCCGCGTACGGAACCGAAGGACCGCTGGACGACATCCCGCGAGCGGAGGGTGCAATGGGCGTTCGGCGCGCTGTTCGCGCTGGGGACGGCCCTCGCCGCGGCCACCGGGGAGTGGGTGTTCGTCGTCCTCTGGGCCGCCTCTTACACACCGTTCCTCGTCGGGTGCGCGCTCACGCACATCGTGTACCGGGTCACGGTGGACTGGTGGCTGCTGCGCCGCCGCGGCATCACCGTCCTCGCCGTCTACAAAGACAGCGACTACGTCGGCGAAGTGCTCGTCAAGACGTACTCGTTCACCGACGCGGCAGGCGAGGAGCGGACGTTCCGCGGAAGCGGCCGGCTCGTGGCGACTGATCCGGAGCGGATCGAGGTGACCTACGACCCTTGCGCCCCGAAGCGGATGACCACGCGCAAGGGGCCCGCCGTACGCACGCTCTCCGTCCTGGCGTATGTGCTCCTGGGCCTGCCCGTCACAGCGGCGACCGCCGCGTACCCACCCGTCTCCCTCATCGTCCTGCTGTCCGCGCTCTAGGTCCTGTCGTCAGCGAGAACCAGGCCTCCGAACGCGCATGCACCGCCGGCCACAAGCCGCGAGGCCGACAGCCGGCCGCTGGAGTCAAGCGGTGGCGACGAGCTCGTCACCCACTTCCAATGGGGCTGTCTTCACTCCGAGTCTCCGTCCGGCGGCGTGTCCCGGTCGCCCTCGTCCTCGCCCTCCCGTAACCGCCTCAAGCGCGGCCGGTGCGGCATCAGGTCACGTATGCGGGACTCGCCCACGCCCACCACGGGCAGCCGTAACTCATCGGTCTTGTGGTGTTCCCGAGGGCCTTCGGCGTAACGGGAGCGCCGCTCGTCCTGGTGATCGTGATTCTCCGGCTGCCGCTCGGGGAAGCGGAGCAGTCGTGCCGGCGGCACGGGGAAGCCCTCGCTGTCCGGGTGCTGGCCGGGGCCGCCCGAGGGCTCGGGGCCGTCGGGCCGGTCGGGGGACGTCGCTCGGGCATGCTCGGTCCAGCCCGCGCGGAACCAGGCCAGCTGGTCCCGCTGCACCTCGTCATCGGTGAGGATGCGCACGCCCTCCGTACCGGCCCGCCGGATCTTCTCCCCCAGCTCGATCAGCAGGCCGCCCACGGTGTACGCCACGGCGTCCGGATCCGGCGCGGTGGCCGGTCCGTCCGCTTCCTCCTCCGGCGGGCGTGGATCACGTGCGTGCGAGTCGTGTGAGCCATGTGAGTCGTGCGAACCGCGCGCACGCGGGTCGCGCGCATGCGGGTCTCCCCCCTCGTGCCCGTGCCCCACCTGCACACCCCTCTTCACCGCTGCTCCGAATCCCCCTGCCGAAGCGTCACTCTCGTCTGCGTTCCTCCGGCAGGAACTGGCCAACCACCTTCACGAAAAGTTCTTGCAGCTCCGACGGCACCCCGAGCAGCCGTGCCGCCTCCGCCGGGCTGAGTGACGCAGCCGGGCTCCCGGCGGTTTCGCCGATCCGCGTGTCGAGCGGAAGATCGTCCTCCGACAGCCGGCCGGACCGGATCAACATGTCCCGCAAGGGAACGGCCAGAACCGTCGCCAACCGGCGCATCGTCTCCAGATCCGGCATGCTTTGCCGCTGCAACAGCCGGCTGACCGCGGCCCGGTGGACCCCCGCGTCGTCGGCGAGCTTGGACTTGCCACCGCCCCGCGGGCTGTCGATGTCGTAGCCGCGCGTGCGCATCAGTCCTTCTATCCAGACCGCGAACTCCTCCAGCCCGTCGGCCCTGGCCGTTCGGCCACTGTCGGCGCGATGGCCCTGGTCGTTGTAGGCGTTGGCCCACGAGCTTGCACCCATGTGGTGGCTCTCCCCTCGTCGCGAGGGAAGAGTACCGAGCGCGCGCACCTCTGGGAGTGCGCGCTCGCACGCATTCGTAAAGTTCCGACCTGCGCGAGCGCTCTCGTCGCGGCATATGCGGCTGGTACAGGCGCTGTCGACACCTCCCGAGCGGACCTCGGCCCCGACTCCGACTCTGATTCCGATCGAGCGCGACTCCGGAGCGTAGTAACTTGCGCACGCGCTCGCACCATGCGACTCTGATCGCGCGTTCGCAACTGTCGAACACATGTTCCCACATCTGGGGAGGGGTTGCACGTGCTCAACCAGCCGACCGCATCCACCACTGCCATGACCTGGCGCTTTCCCTCTGCACGCGAAGACTGGACTGGCGCCGCGCCGCAGCCTGCGCCGATCTTCCCGAACACTCCGTGTTCACCCGCATCCTCTCCGAGGCCGAGCCGGTATTGCGCGCCTGCAATCAGTGCCCGATCCGTCACGAATGCGAGGCCGTCGTCGACCCCTCGCACACGTGGTTCGACGGAGTGAGCGGGGGACGGCTGTGGCGCAACGGGCGCGAGGTGTCTCGTGGGATGCCGCAGGACACCCCGGAGGGAGCCGCACGATGAGCCGCGAACTGCCCGGCGCCGTCTGGATCGCCTCGCTCGTCCGCCGCTTCCCCGACCTCGTCGACGAGTTGGCGCCCGCTGCCCACGGGGGGCTGCGGGAGCGCCGCGGGGGCGGGCCTGTCGCGGGGACGACGCTGCCCGTACGGCTGCACGTCTCGGACGCCGTACGGGACATCACCGACGGGGTCGTCGAACTGGAGGAGGCCGTACGCGAACGGCTCGGGCTGCGGGCCGTGCCGCCCGCCCCCGTCCCGGTGCGGCTGCGCCGGATCGCCGGGCTGCTGGAGCGGATCGCCGCCGACCCCGTCCTCGCCGCACACGTCGAGGACGAGACCCGGCGCATGGCCGCACGGTGCGCCCGCACGCTCGGCGAGCCCGAGCAGCTGGTCCGCCTGCCCGGCCGTTGCCCGGCCTGCGACTCGGTCTCACTGCGGGCGTTTCCCGAGCGGGCCGAGGTGCGGTGTGTGAACCCCGCCTGCGGGGCCGTACGGGCGGCACCGGCGGACGTACCGGTACCCGAGGAGGACGCACGATCGTGAACACCCCCTTGATCACCGCCGAGTTGGCCGCCGACGAGGCGGGCGTCACGGCCGCGACCATCCGCAAGTGGGTACAGCGCGGGCACCTGCGGGCCGCGGGCGCGCAGGGGCGGAGGCAGCTGTACCGCCTGGAGGACGTGTTCGCGGCCGAGCGCGCGACGTATCGCGCCCGCGGCTGCACCCGCTGATCTCCCCGCCGCTCCCTCGTTCGTACGTCACCGGGGTCCCGTCGCGCACCATGCGGCGGGGCCCCTCTCGTGCACCCGGGGCCCCAACACCCCCTGAAAGGCGGCGAGTTGCGGGATTCCCCGACCACCGTCACACTCGAAGCAGCGGCAGAGCTGCGCCCCCTTCGAAGGGCGGCGGACCTGCCGCTTTTCGCTGCCCGCAATCTCGGGCCCCTCCCGCCTCCCGTCTCCCCGAAGGGAGCGTCCATGTGGCGATCCTGAACTTCCCCGACGTCGAGCGGCTCGTCGTCGACTTCCTCAAGAACCGGACCGAACTGGCCGGGACCACGGTCGACAACAGGCCGCCCGCCGGATTCGACGGCACCCAGCAGGTCGTTCTCGTCTCCCGCGCCGGCGGCGCCTGGATCGACGACCTCCACCTCGACAGGCCGCTGGTCGACCTAGAGGTGTACGGGCCGGACAAGACCACCGCACTCGGCGTCGCCCACGCGGCCCGCGCCTGTGTCCTGGAACTGACCGGCACGCGCTACGGCACAGCGCTCGTCACGGACGTCGACGAGGCGGACGGGCCGCGCTGGCTGCCGGACTACAACCGGCCGGCGGGCAACCGCTACCTGGCCACGCTCCGGCTGTCCATCAGGCCCGCGTGAGCACCACCCGTTCGCACGTCCCTCACTGAGGAGTACACATGGCAGGCTTCAAGAACACCGAGATCCGCATCGCCGGAACCGGCAACGTCTGGTGGGCCCCGGCCGGGACCACCACCAAGGACACCGCCGCGCTGGCCTCCCCGTGGGTGAACCTCGGCTTCACCTCGTCCGACGGCGTCAAGCTCAACAAGAAGGACAAGAACGACCCGGTCGACACCTGGCAGTCCATGGCCCCGGCGCGCTTCATGCTCTCGGACCGGGACCTGACCCTGAAGTTCCAGCTGCTCCAGATCAACAAGGACACGTTCCCGTTCTACCTGGGGCTTCCGTCGTCCTCGGTCGTCGCGTCCGGCTCCCAGACGGAGACCACCGCGCAGAAGATCGACATCACCGGTGCGCCGGGCGGCCAGGACCAGCGGGCCCTCGCCATCGACTTCGCGGACAACAACGGCACCAAGGACCTGCGGTACCGGCTGGTGATCCCGTACGGCGCGGTGTCCGAGGTGGAGGAGCTGTCACTGACCCGCACCGGCGCGGTCAAGCTCGGCGTCACCTTCACCGCGCTGTCCGGTGACGACGCCACCAAGCCGCTGGCCACGTGGCTGGTCAACGACCCGGCGGCGCTGGCCTAGTCCACGCCGCCTTCCCCGGCCCCGGCGCCCGCCCCCCCTTCCGCGGGCGCCGGGGCCGCCCCTTCAGCACGCCTGCAACCGACACAAGGAGCCCCGATGGCCGGATTCGACGTCAACGCCGCCCGGGCCCAGCGCCTCGAAGCGCTCGGCCGCGAATGGACCTTCGAGCTGGACGGCGACAGCTTCGAGCTGCCGACCGAACTCACCCGTGCCACCGCGCACAAGCTGCGCGACCTCGACGACAACGACGTGGACGGACTGCTCCGACTCCTCCTCGGCGAGCAGCAGTTCGCCCGCTTCGAGAAGCTCGACGTCACCATGCAGGACATCGCCGCGATCCTGGAGGCCTACGGCAAGGAGACGGGGCTGGGCCTGGGGGAAGACTGAGCCTCGGCGAGCTCGTCGAAGAGCACGCCGAGGCCCTGGAGGCGGACCTGCTCCGCCACTACGGCATCGACCTCCTGGACTGGCACCACGGCCGGCTCTCCTCCCGCCGGCTCGCGGTGCTGGTCCGGCACCTGCCGCGGGACAGCGCCCTGCTGAAGGAACTTCATGGCGAGGCCGCCGAGTGGTCGCTCACCGACTACCTCCTGGCGAACGTCATCGACCGACTCGCCGAAGCCAACTGGATGTTCGCCATGGTCAACCGCGACGAGGACAGCGAACCGCTCGACTACCCGGAACCGGTACCCCGGCCGGGGCAGCCTTCGGACCCGGGCGAGAGCCCGCACGGAACGTCCGGTGATTCCCTGCCCTCGCTGCAGGAAATTCAGGGGTTCCTTTCCTGAGGGCGGGACAGGGTCAGAGGCAGGAGATACCGGTCACGAGCAGCAAAGCGGCCGCGATTCCTCCGACGATCCATGACACGATTCCGCGGCCCCTTTGCGACACCACTTCTGAATAGCTGGGGACTCTGGAGTCGCAGATTCCCTCTCTTGCAATTTCAGCCGAGGAAACCGAGAACAATCAGAACGAGACAGACGGCAAGAACCGTCGTGGATCCCAACGTGAAGGCGAGTGCGGTCCTGCCGTTGGTCACCTTGTCGGGAGTCTCGATGTTGCCGGGGTCCTGCGGGTCGTAGATCACGTCCAGCACACCGCCCGGACGAGCGGGTGGATATCTGAACGGCCCGACGCTGGTCTGCAGAGCGGCCCCCGACTGGGCCTGGAACCGCACCAGCAGAGTGACCGCTCCGCTCTTTTCCCGTGCTTCGTTCACACAGGTGGCCTGGGTATGGACACCCCGCGTCCGCAGCACCCGTCCCCGCCTGTAGATCCCTACGGAAAACCAAAGAACAATAACGGCAATAACGGCAATCGGAATCGCCGATCCGCTCATTCCCACCCTCCCCACAGAAACCTGCTCACCTTTTAACGTGCACGGTCGGTGCGGCGCTGGCCGCTTCCGCGGCCGGCAATCTCATCGACAAGGACACCCTGGTCACCGAATTGCTGCGGAAGCGCGGATACGAGCACAACGAGTTCGGAATCCCACGCAAGAAGACCGAACCGAGCACGCCCCACCGGCTGCGCTGGTCACCGACATCGACGTGGACCGCCTGAAGAACATGCGCAGCGAGCGCCCCCGAGGAACGTCCGGTGATTCCCTGCCCTCGCTGCAGGAAATCCAGCGGTTCCTTTCCTGAGGGCGGGACAGGGTCAGAGGCAGGAGATACCGGTCACGAGGAGCAGAGCGGCCGCGATTCCTCCGACGATCCATGACACGATTCCGCCCCGAGATTTCCATCGCGCCAGATGAAGAGAAGCGACCCGGCCAGCACAGGGATTCCGAAGATCAGCACACCCGGCCTGTTGCCTCGCAGCACCTCCAGCACTTTCCCACCCTCCGGCCTCACCTGCGCCTCAGCGGTCACGAACTCTATCCATTCACCCACCGCAAGGGCTCGCAGGGGGATCAAGGAGCGACAGAGAAAGGCGGTACATCGCCCCCCTCTTTCTTAGCCGTAGGCGCCACTGAGAGACCAAATGAAGAAATCGCTGGCTATCAGCAGGACTCCGACAATCGCGCAGATGATGCCGTTTCGACGAACCCGAGACACATTCGACAAGTCGCCCTTTTGCCTATCTTGACGAATTGATACATAGCACGCGACAGCGAGGAGCAGAGAAACTCCACCGATCGAGGCCAAAGCAGTGCCCGCCATTCTGGCCAACACCTCGGAGCGACTCACCTCGGAAGCAGCTTCGTACATCGAACCCCCTCTTGATCACCCGAACTGGGAAACCAAACCCGCACGCAGCATACAAGGCGGTGCATCCCGTGGCACAGCACACGAACGAAGACGTCTACGAGAAGTTGACGTCGTTGGAGAAATCAGTCGATACCCTCCCCAAGGAGGGCGACTCGAAAGCCATCACCTCCGCAGAGCTCGACAAGAAAATAGCCTCCCTGAAGAAGGCGATCGAGGAAGGCCCGAAGGACAAGCCCACGGACCTGATAGGCGCCATCAGCGAGCTTCCCGTCCTGAAGGAAGTAATCGGGATTTTCAAGGCGAACGGCACCGCCGCGACCCTCATCCTGGCGATCGTGGTAATCAAGGCTCTGCTCACCACCATCGGCGTGAAATTCCTGGACCTCCAAAAGGCATTTCAGGCCATTACCCGCTCGCTGGCCGGAGGCAAGGAGTTCACCACCAACGACCGCGGCCGCATCTCCCTAGCCACCCCCGAACAACCCCAGTCCCCCAACCCTCTCCCCTCCGTCGACAGCGTCAACGCCGTCAAGGACGCCATTCACGACCTGAACCGGGTGGTGCACACCTACTCCACCCAGGCCCGGAACCTGCCATCCCCCCGGTCCATGCGCCAACTGGCCTCGGCCGCCGGACGGCTGACGCGGGCCGCCGAGCAGCACGCGCAGGTCGACCAGCTCGCCCGGGCGGCGCACACGCTCGAGCAGCGGTTCACCGCGCTGTCCCGGGTCGTCGCCGATGGCGGCGGTGGCAGTGCGAGCTGACCCAAGGCGGCCATCCATCTGATCGGAGGATCCCGTGTCACTCGTTCGTTCTCTCTCCAGTGCCACCACGGCGCTCAACCGCCTTCGTTCCGCGGCCGGCTCCACCGGCGGCGCGCTGACCACCATCAGGAACCGGACCGGCCAGGCCGGCTCAGCGGTGGACAAGCTGCGCGACGGTCTGCGCACCACGGACACGACCCTCGGCAAGTCCAAGGGCGCCACCGACAAGTTCAAAACCTCCCTCGACCACCTCAAGTCCTCCTCGGGGCAGGCCAAGAACGCCCTTCGTGACGTCAAGAGCCAGTCCGACGCCGTGGAGAAGTCCGTCGGAAGGGCGGGCAAGCAGGCGGGGCAGGGCGGGACGTCCATGGGCGGCTTCGGGAAGGGGCTCAAGGGGGCGTCGCTCGCGCAGAAGGGGCTCAACACCGCCATGAAGGCGAACGCCTTCGGGCTGATCATGAGTCTGCTCGCGCCGCTCATCTCCCAGTTCATCAACATGGACAAGGTCTCCGCCGCCCTCGCCAAGGGCGTGAAGTGGGCCTGGAACGCCATCTACGGGGCCGTCAAGAACCGCGCCGGGCCGATCAAGTCCGTCATGAAGGGCATCATCAACGCCTTCACCGCCCTGCCCCGCGCCTACATCAGCGGCCTCAACGCGATGATCGGCGCCCTGAACCGCATCCATGTGAAGATCCCCGGCTGGGTCCCCCACTTCGGAGGCCGCGAGTTCGGCATCCACCTGCCGATGCTGCCCAACATTCCCACCCTCGCCCAGGGCGGCATCGTGCCCGCCCGCACCGGCGGCACCCTCGCCCTCGTCGGCGAGGCGGGCGAGTCCGAGGCGGTCATCCCGCTGTCCAGGCTGGAGCGGATGCTCGGCTCGGGCGGCGGCATGCGCCGGCTGGCCGCCGCCGTCGAGGCGCTCGCCGAGCGGCCCGTCCAGATCGATGTCGACTCCCAGACCATCGCGCGCGCCGTCCTGCTCGGACAGCGCAAGCTCGCCCGGAGGTGAGGCAAGGACCATGGCCAGGAATCTCTGGATCGGCAAGCCCGGTCTGCTGCGGGAAATCGACCAGGCCGCCAGGAACTGGGACCGTACGGCCGAGTTGAACGTCACCGAGTTCAAGTCCCTCGAAGGGCGGGTCACCACCGTCGCCCCGGCCCGCACGATCCGTCGGCTCAAGCTCTCCTGGGAGTCGCTCGCACCCGGTGACGCCCAGCATCTCTCCGGGCTGGCCCGCCGCGTCAACGGACCTGGCGTCCAGGGAAGTTCGCTGACGTCGTACGGGCCACTCGCCGTGCTCGACCCGGCCTCCGTGAATCTGCTCGACCCGTACCAGGCCGCCGCCCAGAGCAGCGAGCCCGGCGGCAGCGACCACTGGTTCACCGTCACCGGCACCATGGTCGTCAGCCCGTCCGTGAACGACACGGTCGTCGCCGACTTCCAGGACACCACCCGGATCGGCTGGCGGCACGGCGTGTGGACGGGCTGGCCGGTGACGCCCGGCATGCAGGTGTCCTGGCTGGTTCCGGCCGACTGGGATCCGGCCCTCGCCGTCGCGCAGTTGGACTGGAAGGCCGCCGACGGCTCGTATCCGAGCACGACGGCCGTGAACGGGGCGAGCATCACCGGCACCGCACCCGCCGGGGCCGCCTTCGTCACCCCGGTCGGCGGGCCCGGCGCGGCCGGTCTGCGGGGTCTCGCCGGAGCCTGCCTGACCATCGGCGAGAGCCCCGTCGCGCACGCGCTCGGCGAGGGCTGCCCGGCGATGTCCGTGACGGCGTACAGCGACGTCCCGTCCGCCCGGCTGCCCTACCGCAGCGTCAGCGTCGACCTGGTGGAGGTGCACGGTGCGGAACTCTGACGAGGTACTCGCCGACGCCCTCGCCGCCCCCGAACGGGTCCCGGCCCACTCCACCCGGCTCGGCGGCCGTGAGATGGGCGGGCAGGTGCAGTCCTGGCGGGTGGAACGGGCGTACAGCACCGATGTGCCCGAGGCGCTGCGGGCGTTCTCCGGGAGCGCGGCGGCCCAGCTGGAGCTGTCGCTCGGCGGAACCGGCGAGCCCGCGCCCCGGCTGTACTCCGCCTGGGCGGGTCGCACCACCGGCGACGTCGTACGCCCCGGGCAGTCCGTGGTGCACGAGGCGGGCGCGAGCGGCCGTACGGTGCCCGCCTTCCGCGGCACCGTACGGTCCCGTACAGCCGCCTCCGGCAGCGACACCGTCACCGTCCAGGCGCTGGACGGCGCGGAGCGGCTGCGGGGCCCGCGCAGCTGCCACGGCCGTACCACGGGCTGCTGCGCGCCCAGCCCGTGGCGACCGCGACCTGGTGCGCGGACGAACTCCTGCGCCAGGCCGGCGTCCACAGTTGCCCGCCGCCCCGCGCCCCCTCCGTCGACGCCGACGTCTCCAGGCCGTTCACCGCGCTCTATGCCTCACTGCACGGCGGCTTCAACGCCTCGTACGGGCAGCCCGAGACGCTGCCGGCCCCGTCGACGTACTCCTGGGTCCGGGACGGGGCGCCGTTCGAGATGGCGCTGATGCCGAAGGCGGCCGGGCTCGCGGTCTCCTGGATGCCGCGGTCCCGCTTCGTCGTCGCGGGCAAGGTGTTCCAGGCCGAGGTGCACGTCAACACCGCTCTGTCCGTCGGCAACGAGCTCGAATTCAAGCTGATCTTCGACCGCAGCGCGGGCGCGTACGGGAACTACGCCCTGAACGTGTACTTCGCCACGGGCGTCGTGAAGATCACCTCTGGAACGGTCGACGGGTCGGGCACGGTCGCGAGCTGGACGATCCCCAAGCTCGCCTCCTTGAAGGGCGTGTGGCACCTCGGGTTCACCGTCGACAGCCGTTCGGGCACCGTCGGCGCGAACACCCAGGCGACCGTGTATCCGCGGCTCACCGCGCCCGACGGGGAGTACGTCGTCCCGTCGACCGGGCCCTACACGTTCACCGAGACATCCGCACTGCAGCCGCCCTCGGAGTTGTTCCAGATCAACCTGAAGACGGACGTGGCCGTCGAGTGCCTCCAGGTCACCGACCGGTCGTGGCCCGACCTCTCCTCGTACACCGCCGACGAGTGGGAACAGAAGGGCCGTTGGGTCAAGGGCGCGGTGCTCGACGACGCGACGGTGCCGCTCTACCACGTGCCGCAGGTCTCCGGCTCCCAGTGGGACGCCGTCACCGAGATCGCCAAGGCCACCATGTCCACCGCCGAGTTCGACGAGCAGGGTGTCTTCCACTGGCGCGGTCCCGGCCGCTTCCAGTCGGTGCCCGCCCGCCCCGACCTCACGGTCACCACCCGGCGCGACATCGCCGCGCTCACCGTCTCGGAGGAGATCGACGCCTGCCGCAACCACTGCGAACAGCCCTATCAGGACTGGACCGGCGTCACGAGCACGTACAGCGACACGGTCACCGACACCGTGATCCGGGAGATCAAGCCGGGCGCCTCGGTGGACGTCGCCTACGCCGTCGCCGAGGACGAGCTCGACATCGGCCCGCTGCAGATCGAGGACGACGTGGCACCCGTCGGCGGACACCGCGTCCGCTTCGGCAGCGCTGCGACGGGCGGCAGCTCGGTCAAGGGCAGCGTGACGGTCAGCTCGCGGCGCGACGGCCCGAACTACATCGTCCGGTTCACCAACTACGGTACGGCGAGCGTGTGGACGGTCACCAAGGACGGCAAACCGTCCGTGCAGATCATCCCGCAGAAGCGCGCGCGGGACCCCAGACAGCGCTCGTTCGCCTGGTACAACACCACCAGCCAGTCCTTCTACGGCAAACAGGTCTACCAGGCGCCCGCGACCGACTGGGTGCAACAGCAGCAGGTGGCCTCGGACCTCTCGCACGCCATGCTCGACGCCGGCCGCTACCCGGTGCCGGTGCTCGGCGAGGTGGAGGTGCTGCACGACCCGCGCATCCAACTCGGGGACGTCGTACGGGTGGTGGACCGCAGCGGGGCCGTGCTCGACACGCTCGCCTGGGTCGTCGGCATCCGCACCACCTGCCAGGCGGGCACCGCACCCCAGCAGACGCTGACGCTGCGCGGCACCTCGTACAACGGCGCCCCGGCCGACTCCGGGCTCACCCCGGACGCGCCGGTCGATCCGGAGTACGGCACCCAGCGCACGTACGCCCTGATCGACGCGCAGAACGCGACGCTCGACGCCCTGACCACCAGCAAGATCACCTATCGCGACCTGCTCAAGGCTCCGGGAAACGCGGCATGAGCGAACTGCCCCCCGAGGACGCTGTGTCGGCCGACGACGACGGGAACGTGGCACACCCCGTGCCGATCGACAGCTCCTCGGCCCAGGAGGGCGACAGCGGCACACCCGCCGACCTGTTCCCGCCGGCGCTCGGCGGCTGACCGCGCCGTCCGTCGTCCCCCTACGTGAGATCCGGAAGGAAGCCCTCATGGCCCTGCTCACCCCGCTCGGCAGCCTGCCCTACCCGCAGCCGGCCGACACCGCGAACATCCCCGTGCACATGCAGTCCCTCGCCGAAGCCGTCGACGGACGCACCGTGCTGCGTTTCGCCGACGCCGCCACACGCGACACCAAGGTGACCGCCCCGGTAGCGGGCATGCTGTGCTGGCTCAGCACACCGAAGCAGTACTGGTTCTACACCGGCAGCGTCTGGACACAGCTGGCGCCCGGCCCCGTCCACAAGGCCAACTCAACCGCGGGAAACACGACTTCGGCGTCGTACGTGGAGTCGCTCACCGGTTCCACCGGTGATCCGACCGCCGTGACCTTCACCGCCCCAGCCTCCGGCGCGGTGCTCGTCGCGCTGGGCGCCCGCCTGAGCAGCAGCGCCACCGCCACATCCTGCTTCATGTCGGCGAACGTCCGGCAGGCCACCACCGTCGTGCTGGCCGCCGCCGACGCCCGTTCGGCGATCTCCACCGGAACCGACCAGTGCTCCGTGAGCACCCAGTTCCAGGTCACCGGGCTCACCCCGAACAGCGTGTACACGGCAACCGCCGCCTACAAGTCGTCGGCCGCCACCGCCACCGCCACCGGCGCCTACCGCTTCGTGACCGTCACCCCAGTCAACTGAGGACTCCACCATGGCCACACCCCTGACCGCCGACGCCCTCGCCCGCGCCCTGCGCGACGAGGGCGTCGACCTTTCCGAGAGCGGCAACTGGCGCACCCACAACCGCAACAGCCGAGGCGCCTGGGGCCCGGTCCACGGCGTCATGCTCCACCACACAGCCGGCACCGACAGCCTCCGCCTGTGCCGCGAGGGCACCGCGGACCTGCCGGGCCCGCTCTGCATCGGCCTGATCACCAAGGACGGCACCGTCCACCTGGTCGGCTACGGCCGCACCAACCACGCCGGTTCGGGCTCGACCGCGGTCCTGGAGGCCGTACGGGCCGAGCAGGCCCCACTGCCCGCCCCCGGACCGGACGCCGTGGACGGCAACGCCCGCTTCTACGGCTTCGAGATCGAGAACCTGGGCAACGGGCGGGACCCCTACCCGGCCGCCCAACTCTCCGCCGTGGAACGGCTTTCCGCCGCGATCTGCCGCGCCCACGACTGGTCCGCGTCCAGCGTGATCGCGCACAAGGAGTGGACCCGCCGCAAGATCGACCCGTCGTTCTCGATGTCCGGGATGCGGCAACGGGTGGCGGCCCGGCTCGGCTCCCGCCCGGTCTCGTACGAACCCTTCCCCGGCGCCGCGTTCTTCGCGCTCGGCCGCCGCAGTCCGCTGATCACAGCCGTCGGCGAGCGACTGGTCGCGGAGGGGTGCGGGCGCTACTCGACCGGCCCCGGCCCGGTGTGGACGCAGGCCGACGTCCTGTCGTACGCGGCCTGGCAGCGCGGGCTCGGCTACGTCGGCAAGGACGCCGACGGCACCCCGGGCCGCACCAGCTGGGACAAGCTGCGCGTCCCGCGCACATGGGGGGCCGGACGTACCCGAGAAGCACTGGAGCACCCGAAAGGAGCCCGGAGATGAGCGACGCCGGCCGCAGAACCCTGCGTACGACACTCCAGACCCTGTTCGCCCTGATCACCGTCCTGCCGCTGGTCGCCGACGACCCGCTGATCCGGGACGTACCCGCGCTCACGGCCGTGGTGGGCGGCGCCGCGCTGCTCAGCCGGGTGATGGCGATGCCCGCGGTGGACCGGCTGCTGCCGGGGTGGCTGCGCGGGCCCTCCCGCGGAGAAACCGCCGATGCCGACGACTGAGGCCGAGAGCGTCGCCCTGGAACTGGAGCGGCTGCGCCGCTCGGTCGACGTCGGGTTCGCCACCACCCGCGGCGACCTCGCCCTCCTCCTGCAACGCGCGGACCAGACCGACAAGACACTCGACGAGCACGAGTCCCACCTCGACGCCCTGGAACGCACCCGCTGGCCCCTGCCCTCCCTCGCGGCCGCCACCTCGTGCACGGCGCTGGCGCTGACGATCTGGCAGTCGATGGGGCGCTGACCCCTGATCCGCCGAACGCGCGGGAACCCCTCGCCCAGGGCTCCCGCGCGTTCGTCAGGGAAATTCGTCAGTGCAGGTCGTCGGTGCAGGAGCACGACTACTTGAGGCCGACCGCCGCGCAGGCCGACTTGTTGGCCGCCGTGCAGATCTGCTTGACGGTGTAGATGCTGTCCTGGATCACCGTGTCCTTGATGTTGTCCTTGGTCAGGGCGACCACGGGCATCAGCTGGGAGGGGATGTTCTTGTTGGTGGGACTGTCGACCTTGTCGCGGGTGAGCGCGTCGAACTCGATGCTGCGTCCCTGGATCTTCGCCACCGCCATCTCGGCGGCCGCGGAGGCCTCGTCGGGGTAGGACTTGTAGACGCTCATGTACTGCTCGCCCCGGACGATCCGCTGCACCGCGTCCAGCTCGGCGTCCTGACCGGTGACCGGCGGCACCTTGCTGACGCCCATGGTCTTCATGGCGTCGATGACGGCGCCCGCGAGACCGTCGTTGGCGGAGTAGACACCGGCGATGTTGCTGAGGCCGATGGCCGAGATGGCCTTCTCCATGTTGGCCTTGCCGACGACCGGGTCCCAGTCCTTGGTGTCGTACGACTTGGAGATGACGACCTTGCCGGTGAGTTCGCCCATGGCGCCCGACTTGAACTGCGCCGCGTTCGGGTCAGTGGGCGAGCCGTTCATCATGACGATCTTCTTCGACGAGGCGTTGGTGCCCAGCGCCTCCAGGAGGGCCTTGCCCTGTACCTGGCCGACGAGCTCGTTGTCGAAGGAGATGTACGCGTCGATCGGGCCCTGTGCCAGGCGGTCGTAGGCGATGACGGGGATGCCCGCGTCCTTGGCCTTCTGGACACCGCTCGCGATGGACTTGGAGTCCACCGCGTCGACGAGGATCACATCGACCTTGTCGTTCACCATCTGCTGGAGCTGCTCGAGCTGCTTGGGCGCGCTCTGACCCGCGTTGGCGTAGTCGACCTTGCCCTTGTTGTTGGTGAGCTTGGCGACCTGCTCCTTGATGATCGGGTAGTCGAACTTCTCGTAACGGGTGTTGGCCTTCTCCGGGAGGAGCAGGCCAACCGTGATGTCGTCACCCTTGGTCGGGCTCGCCTTGGTGTTGCTGCCGCCGATTCCGTCCACGACACCGCAGGCAGCGAGGGAGACGGCCGCCGCGGAGGAAGCCAGGGCTATGGCCGTACGACGAAGCCAGGTGTTACGAGTGTTCACATCAGGTGCCTTCCGGGCGAGGTAGCTGCTTTGCGACCCAGGTGGCTGAAAGCCAACGCGGCGATCACCTCAGCGTCAAGGAGTAACCACTTAACGAGATGGCAACAGCGGTCTGTGTTCCCCAAGTGAACACGATGGGAAGGGGGTGCGGTTCCACTTCCACAGAACCCTCTGATTGACTTGCGTCACTCGCTCCCCGGCGGCGTACAACCCGCCCGCGCGCCCGGGAGTCTTCAACGTGGCCACGCACATCGCAGCACGGGGCAGGGGAAGCATGAGACCAGTTCGACGGGGTGGACCGGCACTCGCCGCGACACTGACGGTCGCCACCGCCGGGGGCCTGCTCGCCGTGTCGGAGGTACCCGCCTCCGCCACGAGCAGCTGCGCGTCACCGGCGTACAAGCGGCAGTTCTACGCGAACACCACCTTCTCCGGCACACCGAAGAAAACGGACTGCGACACGACGGTCAACGAGAACTGGGGCACGAAGGCCCCCGCCTCCGGCCTCCCCAAGGACAACTTCGGCGTCCGCTGGACCGTGACCAGGGACTTCGGCTCCGGCGGACCCTTCGCCCTTCCCGTCGCCGCACAGGACGGCCTGCGCGTCTACCTCGACGGCACCCGCAAGATCGACCTCTGGAAGAACGTCTCCTCCACGGTCAAAAAGACCGTCAACGTCACGATTCCTTCCGGCAAACACACCCTCCGCGTCGACTACGCCAACTGGACCGGCGCCGCCAACGTCAGCTTCGGCTACACCCCCCGCACCACCGCCACCGTCGACAAGGTCAAGCCCCTCACGCCGACGGGCATCTTCGTGGCGTACGACAAAGCCACCGGCAAGGCCAGGCCGACCTGGGCGAAGAACAACGAGATGGACCTCGCCGGCTACCGCCTCTACCGCCGCCTCAAGGGCAGTACCACCTGGTCGAGAACGGCCACGACGACCGCCACCTCGTACACCGACACACCTCCGGCGACCGGCGACACCTACTACTACGAGGTCCGCGCCTACGACAAGGCGGGCAACGAGTCGACGGGCACCACCGACCAGGCCGTGACCACCGTCGACCGGACGGCGCTCGCCGCGCCCGCCGGGCTGATCGCCACCTCACTGCCGCGCGGGCTGCAACTGGACTGGAACGGGGTCACGGGAGCGGTGTCCTACCGCGTCTACCGGGCGACGAGCGAGAACGGCGTGTACGGCGAGGTGGGCCGTACGGACAAGCTGTCGTACCTGGACACCTCGGCCGTCGAGAGCGTCACCTACTACTACCGGGTGACCGTTCTCGACGCGGCGGGCAACGAGTCCGCGCGTTCCACGGCCGCCGCCGGCGAGCGCGAGGACCTCACCCCGCCGCCCGCCGTCACCGGACTGACGGTCACCCCGACCGAGTACGGCTTCGAGCTGGAGTGGGACAAGAACCCGGCCACCGACCTCGGCAGGTACACCGTCTACCGGGGTGAACTCTGGGGCGACGAGGGCGACGAGCAGGTGTGCGCCGGAACGCTGACGGAGTACCTCCCGGCCGACACCACCTCGTACTCGTACACCACCCGACCGGACGGCGACCGCGTCTGCTTCTTCGTCGACGCCATCGACACGTCCTGGAACTCCTCGTTCAAGTGGACCCGGACGGCCGAGGCCGTGGTCGCGACCGAGCTCGACACGACGCCGAGCGTGCCGACGCCCGAGGGCTCGCCGCTCCGCCTGGAGGCGTCCGCGACGGAGGGCGACGAGGGCAACCAGCTGTTCTGGTCCGGGCTCGGAGCGGGCGACGAGGAGTCCGCGGAGCCCGCGCAGGGCTTTCGCATCTACCGGTGGAATCCCGCCACCGCCGCGTACGAGAAGATCCACGAGACCTCCGCCGGAGCGTTCGTGTACTTCGACACCGGCGCGAAGCGCGGCACCACGTCCTACTACTGGGTGACCGGTGTGAAGGCCGACGGCACCGAGACCCTGCCCGCCGGCGACTGGACGGTCACCGGACCGGCGCGGTGACCTGAGGAACGCCGAAGGGGGTGGGGAGGTCGACGACCTCCCCACCCCCTTCGCTACGCGGGAGCTAGTCCGACTGCCTCTTCGGGCGCCAGACCACCAGCGCGCTCGTCTGCTGGACCTCCTGGTACGGGACCAGGTCGCGGCGGTACGAGGCGTGCACCGCGGCCTCGCGCTGCTGCATCGCGACAGCGGCGCCGTCCAGGGCCGACTCCAGTTCCGCGACGCGGGACTGGAGGGCGGCGACCTGGTTCTCCAGCTCGATGATGCGCTTGATGCCGGCCAGGTTGATGCCCTCGTCCTGCGACAACTGCTGGACGGTGCGCAGCAGTTCGATGTCGCGGGCCGAGTAACGCCGGCCGCGCCCGGCCGTGCGGTCGGGGGAGACCAGGCCGAGGCGGTCGTACTGGCGCAGGGTCTGCGGGTGCAGGCCGGAGAGTTGGGCCGCCACCGAGATGACGTAGACCGGGGTCTCCTCGGTCAGTTCATAGGGGTTCCGACGACGGCCGTCCATCTGCTCATGCTCCCTTCGCGGCCTGGAACAGCTCCGCCCGTGGGTCCTCGCCCGCGGTTGCCTCGCGATACGCCTCCAGGGCGTCGCGAGCCTTGCCCGACACGTCCGTGGGGACCGCGACCTCCACGGTGACGAGGAGGTCGCCGCGCGTGCCGTCCTTGCGGACGGCGCCCTTGCCGCGGGCCCGCATCGTACGGCCGTTGGGCGTGCCCGGGGGCAGTTTCAGGGTGACCGGGGGACCGCCCAGGGTCGGTACGCGCACCTCGCCGCCGAGTGCCGCCTCCGCGAAGGTGACGGGCACGGTGACGGTGAGGTTGTCGCCCTTGCGGCCGAAGACCGGGTGGGCGTCCACGTGGACCGTGACATACAGGTCACCCGCCGGGCCGCCCCGTTCGCCGGGTGCGCCCTTGCCCCGGAGACGGATGCGCTGGCTGTCGCTGACCCCCGCCGGGATGCGGACCTGCATCGTGCGTGAGGACTTGGCGCGGCCGCTGCCGTGGCATATCTCGCAGGGGTTCTCCGCGATCAGACCGCGGCCCTTGCAGTCCGGGCAGGGGTCCGTGAGCGAGAAGCCGCCGCCGGAGCCGCGCGCGACCTGGCCGGTGCCGACGCACGTCGGGCACACACGCGGTGTGCCGTTCGCGTCGCCGGTGCCCGAACAGGCCTTGCAGGGCGCCTGGGACGTCATCCGCAGCGGGACCGTCGCGCCGTCCACCGCCTCGGTGAAGCTGAGCGTCACCTCGGTGTCGATGTCCTGGCCGCGCCGGGGCTGGGTCCGCGTACCGGTGCCCGCGCCGCCGCGGTTGAACAGGCCCCCGAAGACGTCTCCGATGCCGCCGCCGAAGCCGCCGGCACCGCCCGCTCCGCCCTGGGCGCCGCCTCCGAAGAGGTCGCCCAGGTCGAAGTTGAAGTTGCCGCCGCCCGCGCCGGGACCCGGACGGAAGCCGCCGTTGCCGAAGAGGGCGCGTGCCTCGTCGTACTCCTTGCGCTTCTTGGGGTCACCGAGCACGTCGTTCGCCTCGGAGATCTCCTTGAAGCGCTCCTCGGCCTTGACGTTGCCCTTGTTGGCGTCCGGGTGGAACTCGCGGGCGAGCTTCCGGTACGCCTTCTTGATCTCTGCCTCGGTGGCGTCCTTGGGGACGCCGAGGACCTTGTAGAAGTCCTTCTCGATGAAGTCCTTGGTGCTCATCCTCGACGTCCCTCCTTCCTCATCGTGTCAACGTCAGCCCTCGTCCGGGCCACCGCTCTCCTTGTCGTCGGCCGCCTCGGCCTTGACGGTCTGCGCCCCCGGCTGCGGTTCGGCGACCGCCACCCGCGCGGGGCGGATGGTGCGCTCGCCGATGCGATACCCCGGCTGCAGAATCGCCACGCACGTCGTCTCCGTGACGTCCGGCGCGTACGAGTGCATCAGGGCCTCGTGGATCATCGGGTCGAAGGGCTCGCCCTCCTTGCCGAACTGCTGCAGGCCCATCTTCGCCGCGACGGTCTCAAGCGACTCGGCCACCGACTTGAAGCCGCCGACCAGTTCGCCGTGATCCCGCGCGCGGGCGATGTTGTCGAGCACGGGCAGGAGTTCGGTCAGGAGGTTCGCGATGGCGATCTCCTTGACCGCGATCCGGTCACGCTCGACCCGGCGGCGGTAGTTCTGGTACTCGGCCTGGAGCCGCTGGAGGTCCATCGTGCGCTCACCGAGCGCCGTACGGACCTGGTCCAGCTGTGCGGTCAGGCCGGTCAGCTGTGCTGCTGCTGATGCGTCCCCGGCCGGGGCCGCCGCCTCCTCCGTGGAGGCGGCGGCGGCCTGCGGCTCGGCGTCGTCAGGGGTGGCGCCGGAGGGGACGTCGGGCTTCTCCTCGAAGCCCGGGGTCTCCTCCGTCACGCGGCACCGTCCTTGCGGTCCTCGTCGACGATCTCGGCGTCGACGACGTCGTCATCGGCCTTGGCCTGCTCGGCACCGGGCGCACCCTCGGCGCCACCGGCCGCCTGCGCGGCCTGGGCGTCGGCGTACATGGCCTGGCCGAGCTTCTGCGAGACCGCGGCGACCTTCTCCGTGGCGGTGCGGATCTCGGCGGTGTCCTCGCCCTTGAGCTTCTCCTTCAGCTCGGCGATGGAGGCCTCGACCTCGGTCTTGACGTCACCCGGGACCTTGTCCTCGTTGTCCGCGAGGAACTTCTCGGTCTGGTAGACGAGCTGCTCGCCCTGGTTGCGGGTCTCGGCGGCCTCGCGGCGCTTGTGGTCCTCGTCCGCGTACTGCTCGGCCTCCTGGCGCATCCGGTCGACCTCGTCCTTCGGCAGCGAGGAGCCGCCGGTGACGGTCATCTTCTGCTCCTTGCCCGTGCCCAGGTCCTTCGCGGTCACGTGCATGATGCCGTTGGCGTCGATGTCGAAGGCGACCTCGATCTGCGGGACACCGCGCGGGGCCGGCGGCAGACCGGTCAGCTCGAACATCCCGAGCTTCTTGTTGTACGCCGCGATCTCGCGCTCGCCCTGGTAGACCTGGATCTGGACGGACGGCTGGTTGTCCTCGGCGGTGGTGAAGATCTCGGACCGCTTGGTCGGGATCGTCGTGTTCCGCTCGATGAGCTTCGTCATGATGCCGCCCTTGGTCTCGATACCGAGGGACAGCGGGGTGACGTCGAGGAGCAGGACGTCCTTGACCTCGCCCTTGAGGACACCGGCCTGCAGGGCGGCACCGATGGCGACGACCTCGTCCGGGTTGACGCCCTTGTTGGCGTCCTGGCCGCCGGTCAGCTCCTTGACGAGCTCGGCGACGGCGGGCATGCGGGTGGAGCCACCGACGAGAACGACGTGGTCGATCTCGGAGAGGTTGATGCCCGCGTCCTTGATGACGTTGTGGAACGGCGTCTTGCAGCGCTCCAGAAGGTCGGCGGTGAGCTGCTGGAACTGGGCGCGGGTGAGCTTCTCGTCCAGGTGCAGCGGGCCCTCGGCGGACGCCGTGATGTAGGGCAGGTTGATCGAGGTCTCGGTGGACGAGGACAGCTCGATCTTCGCCTTCTCGGCGGCTTCGCGCAGACGCTGGAGCGCCATCTTGTCCTTGGCGAGGTCCACGCCGTGACCGGAGCGGAACTGCTGCACCAGGTAGTCGACGACGCGCTGGTCCCAGTCGTCGCCACCGAGGTGGTTGTCACCGTTGGTGGCCTTCACCTCGACGACGCCGTCGCCGATCTCCAGGAGGGACACGTCGAAGGTGCCGCCACCGAGGTCGAAGACGAGGATCGTCTGGTCGTCCTTGTCCAGGCCGTACGCGAGGGCGGCGGCCGTGGGCTCGTTCACGATGCGCAGGACGTTCAGGCCCGCGATCTCGCCGGCCTCCTTCGTCGCCTGGCGCTCGGAGTCGTTGAAGTACGCCGGGACGGTGATGACCGCGTCCGTGACCTTCTCACCCAGGTAGGCCTCGGCGTCGCGCTTCAGCTTCTGCAGGATGAAGGCGCTCATCTGCTGCGGGTTGAAGTTCTTCCCGTCGAGCTCGATCTTCCAGTCCGTGCCCATGTGACGCTTGACGGACCGGATCGTCCGGTCCACGTTCGTGACCGCCTGGCGCTTGGCGACCTCGCCGACGAGCACCTCGCCGTTCTTGGCGAAGGCGACGACGGACGGCGTGGTCCTGGCGCCCTCTGCGTTGGTGATGACGGTGGGCTCGCCGCCTTCAAGAACGCTGACGACGGAGTTAGTCGTGCCCAGGTCGATGCCGACCGCACGTGCCATTTCAATTCCTCCAGCAATGACTTGAGTGGAACGGACTCAAGTGTGCACGACACGCACCGCTGGGTCAACAGACATGAGTCGAGGGGGCTCAAGTCTTATCTCTTGCTTACACGCAGGTGCGCTCGCACACGTGGTCCGACCTGCTGTTTCGCGGTCAACTGAGTCCCGTACGCGGCGACATGCCGTCCCCCGTAGGTGGGGATCCGAAGCAGCGCCAGTACGGCGACACCGGCGCCGCCCGCCAACCACAACGCCGCCGTCGCGCTCACCCATCCCATGTCGATCAGCATCCCGACGAGTGCATCCGCGAAGCCGGTGATCCCCACGACGACCGCGGCACCCTGGGGCGTGACACCCAGGCGGCGCAACCGGTGGACGAGATGGTCGGGGGCGCCGCGCAGCAGCGGACGCCCGGCCCGCCGCCGCGACACCAGCACCAGTACGGCGTCGACGGTCGCCACCGCCGTCAGCGCGAACCCGGCACCCGCGCTCGACCCGGCCTCCCGCCCGGTATGCACCAGCACCGCCGCCGAGGCCAGTACGAACCCGGTGAAGAGCGCGCCGCAGCGCCCCGGGACGATCCGGGCCGGCGGCCAGTTGTGCATCAGGAACCCGGTCAGCGCGGCGGCCAGCACGCTCAGCAGCGCCGCGAGCCCGTCCATGACCTCGGCGGCCGCACATCCGCTCAGCGCGAAGGCGGTCACCACCGCGACCGTCCCCATCACTCCGTCGGCGTGGTCGAGGGAGGTGAAGGCGTGGGTGACGATGACGATCCAGCCGACAGCCACCACCCCGACCACGGGACCGAGTTCGCCGTACGGCACGGTCAGCGCGGCGGCACCGGTCACGACGGCCGCCTGCAGCGCGAGCCGCAGGCGAGCCGAGCGGGACCACAGGTCGACGACCAGCCCGAAGGCGCCGACACCGATCCCGGCGACCAGCAGCCGCCCGCTCGCGGGTCCCAGCGGCGCCACGTCCGTCCAGTCCCCGACCCCGGCGACGAACGCCGTCACCGCCACCACCGCTACCCCGCCGAGCAGCGGCACCGCGCGCGCCCGCCGCCGCTCGACCACGCCGAAGCGCAGGGCGAGGAGCCGCAGCAGGGCGGCGAGCACGGCGGCGAGGAGCAGGGCAGAGGTGGCGGCGGCGATTCCGTACAGCACGCCGCCAATTTAGTATTAAATGTCGCAAATACGCCGCAGATAACACGATCGGGTTTACGTGTCGGTCGGTGACCTGGGCGACTGGCGGTCGGCGACTTCCGTGACTGGCGGTCCGTGAGTTCGGCGACTCAGGTGGACCTCAGCGACGCAGATCACCGCACCGCTGACTACAGTGCGGCGGAAGATATGGGTAGTCTCAGACGGACTGCATAAGTTACCGCTTAGTAATCGGCTGAAGGTCGGCCTTCAGCTCCCCCTCGCAGGCCCGAGGAGCCCCCGAATGCAACTCGCCGCGATCATTGTGTCGCTGGTTCTGATCGTGGTCGGCGTGGCCCTGTTCACCCGCGCCCTCCTGCAGATCTACAACTTCATGCGGCTCGGCCAGGACGTGCCCGCGGGCACCCGCACCGACGAGCCCGTCCAGCGCACCGTCACCGTGGTCAGGGAGTTCCTCGGCCACACCCGGATGAACCGCTGGGGCATCGTCGGTGTCGCGCACTGGTTCGTGGCGGTGGGCTTCTTCTCGCTGCTGCTGACGATCGTCAACGCCGTCGGCCAGCTGTTCGAGGCCGACTGGATCCTGCCGGTCATCGGCGACTGGGCGCCGTACAACGTCTTCGTCGAGTTCATCGGGACGATGACCGTGCTCGGCATCCTGACGCTGATCGTGATCCGCCAGCTGAGCAGGCCGGACAGGCCGGGCCGCAAGTCCCGCTTCGCCGGCTCCAACTTCGGCCAGGCGTACTTCGTCGAGGCCGTCATCCTCATCGTCGGCGTCTGCATCTTCATGCTGCACGCGCTGGAGGGTGCCCAGCACCACGTGGACGGCTACGAGTCCTCGTTCTTCATCTCGTACCCGGTGGTGTCGTGGCTGGAGAGCCTGGACGTCTCCACGCTCCAGAACCTCACCTACTTCTTCGCGGGCCTGAAGATCGCGACCTCCTTCATCTGGATGATCACGGTCGCCCTGAAGACCGACATGGGTGTCGCCTGGCACCGCTTCCTCGCCTTCCCGAACATCTGGTTCAAGCGGAACGCGAAGGGCGAGACCGCCCTCGGCGCGCTGCTGCCGATGACGAGCGGCGGCAAGGCCATCGACTTCACCGACCCCGGCGAGGACGACGTCTTCGGTGTCTCCCAGGTCGAGCAGTTCTCCTGGAAGGGCCTGCTGGACTTCTCCACCTGCACCGAGTGCGGCCGCTGCCAGTCGCAGTGCCCCGCCTGGAACACGGGCAAGCCGCTCTCCCCCAAGCTCCTCATCATGTCCCTCCGGGACCACGCCCACGCCAAGGCGCCCTACCTGCTCGCGGGCGGCGGCAAGAACATGGAGGGCGAGGAGAAGGCGTCGGCGGAGCAGCTGGCCGACGTGCCGGCCGCCGCGCTCGCCGAGGCCGAGCGCCCCCTCATCGGCACGTTCGAGGAGAACGGCGTCATCGACCCCGACGTGCTGTGGTCCTGCACCACGTGCGGCGCGTGTGTCGAGCAGTGCCCGGTCGACATCGAGCACATCGACCACATCGTCGACATGCGCCGCTACCAGGTGATGATCGAGAGCGCGTTCCCGTCCGAGGCGGGCACCATGCTCAAGAACCTGGAGAAGAAGGGCAACCCCTGGGGCCTGGCCAAGAAGCAGCGCCTCGAGTGGACGAAGGAAGTCGACTTCGAGATCCCGGTCGTCGGACGCGACATCGAGGACCTGTCCGAGGTCGAGTACCTGTACTGGGTCGGCTGCGCCGGCGCCCTCGAGGACCGCGCCAAGAAGACCACGAAGGCCTTCGCGGAGCTCCTCCACATGGCGGGCGTCAAGTTCGCCATCATGGGCGGCGACGAGAAGTGCACCGGTGACTCCGCCCGCCGCCTCGGCAACGAGCCCCTCTTCCAGGAGCTCGGCATGGAGAACGTCGCCGCGCTGAACATGGCCTTCGGTGAGGATGACGAGGACGAGTCGACGAAGAAGCCGAAGTCGGCGAAGAAGATCGTCGCCACCTGCCCGCACTGCCTCAACACGATCGGCAACGAGTACCCGCAGCTCGGCGGCGACTACGAGGTCATCCACCACACCCAGCTGCTCCAGCACCTCATCGACGAGGGCAAGCTGCTCCCGGTGACCCCGGTGGACGGCCTCATCACCTACCACGACCCCTGCTACCTGGGCCGCCACAACAAGATCTACACGCCCCCGCGCGAGATCATGTCGGCCGTTCCGGGCCTGCGTCAGCAGGAGATGCACCGGCACAAGGAGCGCGGTTTCTGCTGCGGTGCCGGTGGTGCGCGGATGTGGATGGAGGAGCGGATCGGCAAGCGCATCAACAACGAGCGCGTCGACGAAGCTCTTTCCCTCAACCCGGACATCGTGTCCACGGCCTGTCCGTTCTGCCTCGTGATGTTGACCGACTCGGTCAACGGCAAGAAGAACGACGGCCAGGCCAAGGAGTCCGTCCAGGTCGTGGACGTGGCTCAGCTTCTCCTCGACTCCGTCAGGACGCCGGTTGATCCGGCGGGGGCGGCGGAGGCGGAGAGCGAGCCGGAGCCCGAGCCGGTCAAGTAACCGGCCGATTCCCCCGGACGCCGGTGGAGGCGAGACTCTCGCCCCCGCCGGCGTCCGTGTTTCTCGCCTCCGCCGCCCCTACCCGACCCATCCCCGCCTGGGGCTCCGCCCCAGACCCCGAGGGCCGTGTCTTCGACCGCGGGAGGGTGGGGGCCGGTCGCGCAGTTCCCCGCGCCCCTCAAACGTCCGGCGCCCGGCGCCCGACGTCCGCCCCTTGACGACGAAGACCGCCGCCCCCGGGCGGCGGGGGCGTGAGACGCCGTGGGCAGCGCGATGCCGAGCCCGTTTCTGTGCGGGCCCGGCTGTCCCGGGGTGACTGAAGCCGCCCCAGGACACCGCGCCCGGGGGCGCGGCTACTTCGCGGAGCGGCGCCGCGCCGAGTCGCCCGTCACCTTCGCGACCCACTTGAGGAAGTCGCCCGGGTCGACGTTCGAACCGTGACCTTCGTCCCAGTAGTAGAGGTGGTCGACGTCGTCGCCCAGGTTGTCCAGCGCGGCAGCCAGGTTGGCGGAGACCGTCAGCGAGGTGTCGGAGTCCTTGGTGCCGAGGCGGATCCACCAGTGCCTCGACCGGCTGGGGTTCTCCTCCCCGATGTGGTGCATCGGGTTCATCAGGTCGAGCTTCTCGGCGATGTCGCTCGCGACCCGCTTCGTGGCGAGGCCGGTGGTGTCGTTCTTCGCCCCGTACGCCGTGAAGTGCCGCGCCTCGGTGGTACCGGCGCCGAACTCGTTGTTCGCCCACGGCGACGACGCGGGCATCGGGATCGTCTACGGAACCGGAGCCGGAACGGGAGCCGGAGCCACACGTGGACTCGCGCCCGGCGCACGGCAGTTGCTGAACCCGGCGCGCCAAGCAGCCGGTACGAAGGGCCGGTCACCCGCCGTCTTCGACGCGGAGGCGAGCTGCGACCTGGACAAGGACGGCTTCACCGATCTCGTCGTGTCGACGGACCCGCCGTACGACGGGCAGGGCCGGCCCCCCGTCCCCCTCCAGATCCTCTTCGGCTCCCCGGCCGGCCTCACCGGCAGGGCGGTCGAGCTGGTCATCCCGGCGGCGGCCCGCGCCGGCAACGACTGGCCCGACCAGCCCGTGTGCGGCGACTTCGACGGCGACGGCGCCGAGGACCTGGTCGTGCACGCCTCGGACGGCCGACTCAGCTATCTGCGCGGCCCGTTCACCAGGAAGGGCGCCCCCCGCGCGGCGGGCAGACCCCTCCCCTCACCCGGCACGTGCCCACCGGCCCCGCCCTCGACGTGAACCGCGACGGCTACGACGACCTTCTCGTCCGTACGGCGGAAGGCCCCGCGACCTCCGCGCTCGTCCTCGGCGGCCCGGCCGGACCCACCCGCACCGGCACCACCCTGCCGACCGGCATCGACGTCGCCTTCGGCCGCTTCGGCAAGGGCCGCGCCCTCGACGCGGCGGTCGGCGCGATGGACGGAACGTATCTGCGCTACGACCTCCCCACCGCCGTACCCGGCAGCATCAGCACCCCCGGTTCGGTGCTGGACGCCGGGGACTTCGACGGGGACGGCGTGAGTGAACTCGTATCCAGCGGAGCGGAGTTGCGGATCCTGCGAGGTCGTACGACCGGACTGTCCACGACGGGGATGGTGACCGTGCCGCCACCGGCCCGGGGTACCACCCGGGTCCTGACCGTCGCCGACTTCACGGGGGACGGGCGGGCGGACCTGGTCGTGCGGACGTACGACGGGGAGACGAAGGACACGGTCGCGGTGTACGTGGGCAGCAAGGAGGCGTTGGTGGCGGCGAAGCCGACGGTCACGTTCTCCACGTCCGAGTTCCTGCGAATGAACTCCTGAACCACGAGTCACTTCACCACCAGACGCCTCACGACAAGTCACCTCACCACCAATCACCTCACCACCAATCACCTCACCACCAGTCACCGCCAGTCACCACCAGCAGCACTCGCCTCAGGCATCACGGAAAATAATCAAACTCACGTACAACCCTCAGCCCCCTTTCAAGGTCTTCTGTTCGCCGACCAGCCCCCGAACCCCGGGACAACTCCCGGTGAACGACGGCGGTCCGCACCCCATTGACTGGGAATGCCCGTCAGGCATCCCCGCATGCCCAGGAGACCCCCGCATGCACAAGCAGTACCCGCAGCACCGCACACGCACCTTCAGACTCGCCCTCGCGACGGCCACCGCGGTCGCGCTGACGGGCGGTCTGCTCACCTTCTCGGCCGCGACGGCGACGGCCGCGGACTCCACGAAGGTCCCGCAGGCCGACTTCAACGGCGACGGAATCGGCGACGTCGCCTTCTCCGCCTCCGACGCCTACGTGAGCGGCCTCAAGGCCGCCGGCCAGGTCGTCGTCCTCTACGGCACCCACAGTGGCGTGTCCGGCGCCAAGCGCTCCACCCTCAGCCAGAACACCGCCGGTGTCCCCGGCACCGCCGAGGCCGGGGACATCTTCGGCTCCGACACGGCGTACGCGGACTTCAACGGCGACGGTTACGACGACCTCGCCGTGTCCTCCGCGCACGAGAAGTTCGGCAACGACACCGACGCCGGTGGCCTCGCCGTCCTCTGGGGCTCCCCGAGCGGCCTCACCGGCAAGGGAGTGGCCATCGCCGACCCGGCCGGCTCCTCGCACGACTACTGGGGCAAGACCATCGCCGCGGGCGACTTCGACGGCGACGGCAAGGCTGACCTGGCCGTCGGCAACTCCTCCAGCACGATCTACGTCTATCGGGGCGGTATCACCTCCACCGGCGCGGCCGGCCTCGCCCGCACCACGATCAAGCCCCCGATCCAGTCCGGCGGCAACGCCCTCGGCCCACGGAACCTCACCGCCGGTGACATCAACGGCGACGGCCGCACCGACCTGGTGGTCGACGGCTTCGAGACCAAGACCGACTACGGCTGGAACACGAACTACTACGTGCCCGGCACCGCGAACGGCCTGAACGTCTCCGCCGCCAAGGCCCTCAAGCCCGGCATCATCACCGCCATCGGCGACATCAACAACGACGGCTTCGGCGACATCGTCAGCGGCGCGTTCTGGGACAACAAGACCGAGGACGGCACGACCGTCCCGGACTCCGCGCTCGGCGGGAAGGTGAACATCACCTACGGCTCCGCGTCCGGCCCCGCCGGTACCACCGGAATCACCCAGGACTCCGGCAACGTGCCCGGCAGCTCGGAGAAGGCCGACAGCTTCGGCTACGAGCTGGACCTCGGCGACATCAACGGCGACGGCTACCAGGACCTGGTCATCAGCGCCGCGTACGAGGACCTGAACGGTGTCGCGGACACCGGCATGGTCACCGTCCTGTACGGCTCCGCGAACGGCGTCAACACCTCCTCCGGCACCCAGGCCTTCGCCCAGAGCACGCCGGGCGTCCCCGGCAGCGACGAGAAGTCCGACTTCTTCGGCCTGGACACGAAGCTCGACGACGTCAACGGCGACGGCAAGGCCGACCTGCTCGTGGGCTCCTACGAGAACGGTGGCGACGGCAGCGTCACCTACCTGCCCTCCAACGGCTCCAAGATCACCACGACCGGCTCCCGCGCCATCTGGCCGGCCGACGCGGGCGTCTCGACGACGGGCACTCCGGCGTTCGGCGCCAACTTCGCGGACTGATCCCACCTGCTCTCGAGCCGGGCCCGCACCCACGGGCCCGGCTTCCGCCCTCTTACCTCTTCCGGAGCCCGAAAGCCCGTAAGGGAGACGCGTACTCCTCCCCTTAGGGGATGTCACAGCTCGGCCCCAAACCCCCTCGGATGGCCCGCACCCAGCACGTCACCGTGCGGGACCAGGTACGTTCGATTACGTGGCTGGATTCAGGATCGGACGCGGCCGGGACGACCGGGCCCCGCAAGCGCGACCGCAACAACACCGACCGTCGTACGGACAGCAGGCTCCGCAGGGAGGCCAGCAGCCGTACGGCTACCCGCCCGCGCCCTCGCAGCAGCAGCCGTACGGGGGTCAGCAGTACGGCGGCGGCCAGCAGGGCTGGCCCCAGGCGAACGGCGGCGGCCACGGCGAGCCGGAGTACTTCGGCGACGGTCACCCGCAGCAGGGCCCCGACCCGTACGCGGCGAACAGCCCCGGTCACACCCAGTCCTTCTCGGTCGGCGAGGACCCCTACACCCAGGGCGGCACCTACCACGCCGGCCAGGTGGCGGCCCCGCCGATCGGCCCCCGGCTGCACTGGAAGGACCTGCTGAGGGGCATCGTCACGGCCCCCAACCAGACCTTCCTGCAGATGCGCGACTACACGATGTGGGCCCCGGCCCTGATCGTGACGTTCCTCTACGGCCTGCTGGCCGTCTTCGGCTTCGACGGCGCCCGCAAGGACGCCATAGAGGCCACCCTCTCCAACGCCGTCCCGATCGTCCTGACGACGGCCGTGGCGATCGTCATCAGCACGTTCATCCTGGGTGTGGTCACCCACACCCTGGCCCGCCAGCTCGGCGGCGACGGCGCCTGGCAGCCCACGGTCGGCCTCTCCATGCTGATCATGTCCATCACGGACGCCCCGCGTCTGGTCGTCGCCATGTTCTTCGGCGGCGACGCGTCCTTCGTACAGCTCCTCGGCTGGGTGACCTGGGTCGCGGCGGGCGCCCTGTTGACCCTCATGGTCAGCAAGTCCCACGACCTCCCGTGGCCGAAGGCACTGGCCGCGTCGGCCATCCAGCTGATCGCGATCCTGTCGATCATCAAGCTGGGCACGTTCTAGCAAGGACGCGCGGTACGCCGCGTAACGTCGAGTACGTACGAGAGGGCCCCCGGCACCGAACCACTGCCGGGGGCCTTCTCCATCCCTTGCCTGGGCCAGGTCAGAGCGCTTCTTTCGACGGGGTGACCGGCTCTCCGGACTTACGCACCGGAGGCAGCACACTCCAGGGGAAGTTGATCCAGTCGTCGGTCCGCTTCCACACGTACTCGCACTTCACCAGCGAGTGGGACTTCTCATAGATCACGGCGCTGCGGACCTCGGCGACGGTGTCGACGCAGAAGTCGTGCACGAGCTTGAGCGTCTTGCCGGTGTCGGCGACGTCGTCGGTGATCAGGACCTTCTTGTCGGAGAAGTCGATGGCGTTGGGAACGGGAGCGAGCATGACGGGCATGTCGAGCGTCGTACCCACACCGGTATAGAACTCCACGTTGACCAGGTGGATGTTCTTGCAGTCGAGGGCGTACGCCAGTCCACCCGCGACGAACACACCCCCGCGGGCGATGCTGAGCACGATGTCGGGCTGGTAGCCGTCGTCGGCGATGGTCTGGGCGAGCTCACGGACCGCGGCCCCGAACCGCTCGTAGGTGAGGTTCTCCCGGGCGTCGGACAAGCTCATATCCTCACTCCCTTACTCTCCCCACTTCCGCTCACACCTGGGTCCGATGGAAGTTGAGGAAGGACCGGGAGGCGGTCGGCCCGCGCTGGCCCTGGTAGCGGGAGCCGTACCGGTCGCTGCCGTACGGGAACTCGGCCGGCGAGCTCAACCGGAACAGGCACAGCTGCCCGATCTTCATGCCCGGCCAGAGCTTGATCGGAAGCGTCGCGAGATTGGACAGCTCCAGGGTCACGTGCCCGGAGAAGCCGGGGTCGATGAACCCGGCGGTGGAGTGCGTGACGAGCCCCAGCCGCCCCAGCGAACTCTTGCCCTCCAGCCGCGAGGCGAGGTCCACTGGAAGCGAGATCACCTCGTACGTGCTCGCGAGCACGAACTCCCCGGGATGCAGGATGAACGGCTCGTCCCCCTCGGGCTCGACGAGCCGAGTCAGATCGGCCTGCTCGACGGAAGGGTCGATATGGGGATAACGGTGATTCTCGAACACCCGGAAGTAGCGGTCGAGCCGCACGTCGACGCTCGAGGGCTGCACCATGGATTCGTCGTACGGGTCGATACGCACCCGGCCGGCGTCGATCTCGGCGCGGATGTCCTTGTCTGAGAGAAGCACGCCCCGAGGATACGCGGGGACTGTCAGCATTTCGCACAGTCCCCGCGCCCCAGGTCCTACCGCTGGTTCTACCGCTGAGTCCTACCGCTTCTCGAGCATGACCGGAACGACGCTCCGGAGCCGCGCACACCGCGGACACCGGATCAATCGACCGGGGCCGAGCCGCTCGGCCTGCTGCATCGGGAACGAAGCGGTGCTGAACACGTGCCCCTCGGCACAACGGACGACGGTGCGCTCCATCAAGTCCTCAGAGTCCCTTCCCCAAGAGCCGCGTCTAACTGACGACGAAAGCCACATTACGGGATGAAAGGGACGGCCCTCCAGGCGGCACTCCAGTCCCGCCCAGACCCTCTTCGACCCCTCCACCGTACGCCCCAACTCCGGCCCCCCGCACCCACGTCCACCCCCCGAAACGCGCACCGGCCCCACGGCGTCAGCGCCAGGGAGCGGGTATGAGGTAGAGTGAGCGAGCATTCGACACCGGGTAAACCGGCGTCTTACGCGGGTGTAGTTTAGTGGTAGAACATCAGCTTCCCAAGCTGAGAGTGCGAGTTCGATTCTCGTCACCCGCTCCATATGAAACCCCCAGGTCGATGACCCGGGGGTTCTTTGTTGTCTAGACCTGTAGGCGGGGCGCGCACCATAACCGCACCATTAGGCCAAGGCACACCACTCGGTCAGCTGACTCGCGGCAGAATCGGGGGCAGCTCCAGTTCCCTGGCAGCCGAGCGCAGGAACTGCTTGCGCGGCTTCCCACTGACCATCTCATCGAAGGCCCGTCCTGCCCAGATGAGGCACATGGCAGCCGTCACCTCCACCACGGAGGTCCCCACCCTAGGCTCACTGCGGAGGCTGGGGGGCTCGGTCGTCGGCTCGATGAAGGCGAAGGCGCCGACCGTGCTGGGGTGTGCGTAGCCGCAGAGATGACGGTAGACGGAATACAGCTCCCGCTTCGGATCGATCTCGTCGCACTGGGCCTGGAACTTGCGAAAGATCTCACTCTCGTCGCTCTTCTCGGCAGGCTCGTTCTTGATGGTGTCGACGAGGTCCTGCGGCAGCTTGAACGCCTTCTGCATGTCCGTCAGAGCAGCCCGGTTCGTCCGACCACCCTCCGCCAAAACACCGCGGGCACCGGCGTCACCCTTCTGTGAGAGCCAGTGCAGGCTGATAGTCGTCTCGAACATGGTCCGAAGCAAGATCAGTGCCTCATGGCCATACCCGAGATCGACGAGATGCAGAGCCGACTCTGCGAGGCGGTGCACCTCGGCGCACCACCCGTGCCCGATGAGAACGGGCCGATAGTTGCGGTGCTTCGCCTCAACAGGCCCAGCCGCCCGGTAGTCGGCGACCAGCTTCTCGACAGTTTCGCGGTACTGCTGGCGCGTGACGTTACTCATGCTCGTTCCTCATGTCGGATGAGCGGAAGGGTACTTGAGCACGATCGGACTGGTTCACATATTTTTGTCCGCCCAGATCGCGCCGAGCAATAAGGGAGTTACGCAAGAGAAGGGCGAGCGCTTCAGCGCCCACCCTTCAAGATCAACATCGGGACTTGCTAGCTACGAATCAGAGCCCCCGTCCTGCTTGGCACGCTCGGCGCGCACCATGTCGTCGAGCCCGGCCGCCACGTCCCGTTGCCGCTCCTCGTCGGAGTGCTGATAGATCAGCGCGGCCTTCTCGGAAGACTGACCGGCCCGGACCATCGTGTCCTTAAGGGTGGCGCCCGAACGAGTCGAGAGCGTGTGTCCGGTGTGACGAAGGTCGTAGAAACGGAAGCCGTCCGGGAGGCCCACGGCTGCACGGGCCCGGCGCCACTTCCGGCCGAAGGAGGTTCGCCGGAAAGGAGCTCCCTTCTCGCCGACGAAAAGCAGACCGTCCGGGCCCTTCTCGGCGAACCAGGCGAGGTGTTGCCTCACCTCCTTGTGCAGGAAACCCGGAAGCACGACGGCACGGACGCCCGCGTCCGACTTGGTCTCACCGGGAGCACGCTTGCCGTTCGTCCGCTCCGGCTCGGCGACGCGGACACGGATCACCAGGTTGTCGGGGTCGACGTCACGACGGCGCAGGCCGGCCAGTTCCTCGGGCCGCATCGGACCGTACGCGCCGAGGTAGACCATGAGGCGCCAGCGGATACCGATCGCATCGGCGAGGGCGTCGACCTGGGCGACGGTGGCGACGGGGCGTTCAGCGGCGGACTCCTTGCCCCCGCCCTTGATCCGGCACGGGTTGCGGCTCACCAGATCATCATCTACGGCCGTCTCGAAGATGCCCTTGAGGAGGCGGTATGCCTTGGCGACGGTGGTCTTGGCTCCGGTGGTGCGGAGCCGCTCAGACCGCCATTCACGGACGCGAGGAGCGGTGATCTCGTCCAAATCGAGCGCGCCGAAGGTCGGAAGGAGGTGCAGTCGGAGGAGGTGCTTGTACAGATCCTCGGTGCGAACGGCCAACTCCCGCTCCTCGACCCACTTCTCGGCGTAGACGCGGAAGTTGACCGACCCGGCGTCAGGAGCGCGCCAGTCCCCTCGGCTGAGATCTGCCTCAACCTGGGAGAGCCAGATCTCCGCGTCCTTCTTGGTCGCGAAGGTCTCGTCCGCCCGGACACGTTCACCGTCGGGCGCCAGGTAGGACGCTGTCCAACTCCCCGATCGGTACTGCCGCACCGCGCCGAAGCGGCGACGCCTGCCCTTCTTGTTGGCCATCAGGCGGCCCTCCGCAGGCCGACGCGACGAAGCCGGATCGGCTCTACGGTGCGCGCTGCGATGAACTCCTCGACCGCGCTCTCGGGGATGCGGACATGCCGGCCGACCTTCACGTACCGGATGCGCCGCTCCTCGATCAGCCGCCGAGGGAAGCGGACGGTCGTGCCGAGCAAATCGGCGACTTGGTCGACCGAGAGATAGTGCTCAGCCACGGGTCGGTTCTCCTTCCGTTCCGGGGGCGGGGTCGAGGGATGCGGCGAGCCAGGCTTCGGCGGAGGACAGGCCGGTTCCGGCGAAGGCCCAGTGGGCGAGGACGTATGTCGTGTCGGTCCCGGTCTCGGTGGCTGTTGTGGCTTGAGCTCGGCGCCATTCGGCGCGGGCGTCGCGGAGTGCGCCGAGGGTGGTGGAGTAGCGGCGGGATTTGGTGGAGAAGTGGCCGCGGAAGCCGAGCATGTGGGCCCAGGCGCGGAGTCGGAGGTCTTCCAGGTCCTTGCGTGCGCCGAGGGTCCAGGCGGTACGGATCATTCGGCGGGCGTGGTCGGTGATGTCGAGCTGGGCGAGTTCGGCGAGGAACTTGAGGGGGCGGTCGAGAGCTCCCGTGGCGGTCTCGGCGCCCTTGGTGGCGTACTTGGCGATGTACGAGGCGACGGCCCGCTCGGTCAGCTCCTGGCCGCCGTCGAAGTCGGCGGATCGGATCGTGCGGACGTCGAGCTGACGGCCGAACGTGAAGATGTGGGCGCGTCCGTTGATGAGCGGGCCGTCCACGCGGACGTGGGCAGCGGCGGCACCGATGGCGTCGGTGAGCAGCTCGGCGGTGGCCCAGGCCGGGGGCGGGGTGTCGCCGCCCCCGGGGCCGTCGATGCGGATGACGGCGTGGAAGTGGACGGCGCCGCGCTTCTGGTACTCGGCGACCTTGGCGAATGACACCCGGGCGTGCTCGCGGAAGGTGCGTTGTGAGAGTCCGGCCCGCTTGGCGACCTCGCGGCGCAGGTAGGTGGAGAGGCGGCGCCATAGAGGACCGGCGTGTGCGTTCCAGAGGACGGCGGCTTCGTAGTCGTAGGTGTCCGGGTTGAGCGGGGTGCCGAGCTCGGCGTCGTCTTGGTCGTGGTGGACGCCGCAGCGGCAGCGACGGACTGAACCGGCCGGGCCGGTGGGGCGGTTGTGGACGGGGCCGAAGCTGGGTGCGGTGAAGGTGGCGAAGACGCGGGGGTGTGCGGCGACGCGTTCCGGGATGCCCTTGCCTCCGCGCAGGCCGGAGGTGATCAGGTGGAAGGTGTCGCGGCGGTAGACCTCGGCGCAGGCCGGGCATCGGGTGGTGCGGCGGTTGTTGCAGCGGACCAGGAGGTGACCGGCCGGGAGGGTGGTGGAGTCGAGGCGGTGGAGGATGTTGCCGATCTCTCCGGTGCGGGTGTTGACGTCGTATTCGGTGCGGTGGCCGTCGAGGCGGATCGGGTGGGTGCAGCCGCCGAGGCCGGAGAGCTGGCGGAGGATACCGGGCAGGGTGCCGTGCTGGGCCAGCTTGGCGAGTTCGGGCAGTGGGGGCGGGGTGGGGCGGGTGAAGATGGCGTTCTCCTTCTGGCTGGCTTGCTGCGCTGGTCAGGAGGGATGAGCCCCGGGGCGGCGGATGCTTGGCCGTGTCGAACCGCCCCGGGGCATCAGGCGCCGTTCAGCGCCGGTGGTGGTCGCGGAGCATCGAGCGCAGGACCACGGCGGCGATGGTGACCGATATGGCCGTGACGGCGACGGCGGCCAGGAGCGCGGTCAGGACGACTCCGCCGACGAGGACTGTTGCGACCGCTCCGGGGCTGATGGAGATCTGCGGGAGCGTGCGTCGTACGGGGGCCGGATCGGCCGGGGCGTGGGTGTGCGCGGGCGGCGGCGTCGGGTTGTCGGGGTACTTGGGCAGGAACACAGCGTCTCCTTATCTACTCGTCTAGTCATGTCAGCCGTTGACAATGCCCACGCCGGAACGTGTGCCGGAGTCGATGGCGGGGGCCATGAAGGTGTGCGAGAGCAGGAAGCCGAACAGGGTGATCACGACGACGATCCAGGTGCGGACGCCGAGGAACTTGACCGCTCCCCAGGCGATGAAGCCGAGGACGAGGACGAGCGGGAGGCTGACGGTCACGGGGGTGCGGGTCCTTTCAGCGGACGGGGCAGCGGTGGGTGCGGGCGGCGAGTTCGGCGGCGGCGCGGCTGTCGTAGTCGGCGGAGAAGCCGCAGCGCGGGGCGGTGCAGGCGGCGGTGTGCTTCTCACGGCCCCGTTTGTCGTAGGCGGTGCCGACCTGGACGGGGCCGATGCGGGTGACGTCACGGAAGCGGCGGTTGGCGGTCACGCGGATCTCCTTTCAGAGCTGAGCGACGATGGCGTCGGCCATGGGGGCGGGGACGCCGAGTCGGGCGCGGAGAGTCGGGGTGTCGATGGCCGCTCCCGTACGGTTCCGGTGCTCGGCGGCGACCTTTCGGGCGTGCTCGACCAGGGCGGCCGGTACGGCGACGGCAGGCGGCGCGGGGGTCGGCTTGGGTGCCGGTTGCGCGGGGAGCTCCGGGGTGGGATCGGGCGCGTCCTCCTGGTCCTGCTGGTCCTCGGTGCCCTCGTGCGGGGCCGGGGCCGAGTGGGCGAGGAGGGTTCCGCCGAGGAAGGCGACCGCGGGCCAGCCCGCGACGAGGATGCGCAGCCATGCCGGCACCTGGTCCAGGTCGAGGAGTCCGGCGGTGGCGACGTTGGCCCCGAGGGAGGCGGTGAGCGCGATGACGAACCAGCACCACCCAGCCGCTTTCTCCTCACCGGTCCGCAGCCGGCGCCAGGCGGCGACGAGCAGCAGGTCGACGGAGACGGGATACGCCCAGGCCTTCCATCCGTCCTGACCGGCCGCCGAGGCGACGTCGTGCAGGTGGGCGAAGGACAGTGCTGCGGCGATGAGCGCCTGGACGAGTACCGCGTCGACACGGGCCAGTTGGGCGCGCATGCTACGGCTCCTTCCGGATTTAGGATTCAGGCATGGGAGGGGTAGGGAGTTGGCGCGAGGCGGTCACGCCGACCGGGGTGGGGAGGGGCGAGTGTCAGTCGGTCACGGGGCGCGGCTGGAGTACCGAGGCCGTCGCAGTCTCGACGGGCCGTACGGGCACGTCGGGCCGGAAGCGCTTGAGCGCGGGCAGGTCGGGCACCAGGTGGGCCGACTCGCGGCAGATCTCGGCGGCGTCGCCGAGGGAGAGATACGGGGTGCGGATGCGGGACCAGCCACCGGAGGTGTCACCGGCCACGGCCAGGCCAGGCCGTTCGGGAGCGATGGCGCACGCGGCGGAGACGGCCTCGGGGGCGATGTCGCCGAGCGCCATCTTGGCGGAGGCTTCGTCGTTGACGCGGTGGCAGACACGGCCGGTCAACTGGGCCCGGAGCATGGTGGCGCCCTTGCCCAGTTCGGCGCCGAAGCGCTGCCCGCAGACCTCCAGGTAGATACCGGCGGCACGGCCGAGCTGAGCGAGACGGATGAGCTGGGTGACCATCTCGTCGCGCCGGTCCTCGTCCTTGCGCGTGGCGACGAGGAAGAGTTCGGCCACCTCGTCGACGAACAGCACGATGGGCACGGGACGTTCGTGCTCGGGCAGGCCCCAGATGTCCGAGGTGATCTCCTCGTCGGGGGCGTCCGGCGCGATCCCCTGCCGGGCCTTGATCAGGTCGTATCGGTCCTCCATTTCCTTGACGAGCACCGGCAGCAGCTCGGCCGCCTGCTCGGGGTCGGTGGCCAGTGCCGAGAGCCGGTCGGCGAACGGCGCCAGCTCCACACCGCGCTTGCAGTCGATGCCGACCAGGGCGACGGGCTGCGGGGCGAGTCCAGCGACGAGATGCCGCAAGTACATGGACTTGCCTGACAGCGTGGCACCGAGGGTCAGTTGATGAGGCACGGTCCGGTAGTCCCGTACGAACGGGGTGGCGTCCTCCCGCAGCGCCACAGGCACCTTGAGGAACCCGCCATCAACCTTGCGCGGCATCCGGACCCGCCTCAGCACGTCGAAGCCGACGAGCCGCAGTTCGACCACACCAGGCTTGACGGTCGTGACGTACACGGCGTGGACGCCCCAGGCATGCCGCAGCCGTTCGGCCGAGGCGGCTACGTCGGCGGGTTCCTGCCCCGGAGCGAGCCGCAGACGAAGCCGTAACCCGGTCGAAGTGGGCCGGATGATTCCCCGACGCGGCGGTACGGGGCGTATCTCCCGTCGGGTGGTGGCCTTGACCGCCAGGACCCGCAGCCGGGAGGGAGCCACGGTCAGGCCGCAGGCCTCCATGACGGAGCTGTAGGAGCTGAGCAGCCGGGCCGTGGATATCGGGAGGCCGACCGTGGACCAGTAGACGCCGGGGTGCTTGGCCCGGGTGTAGGCAGCCCCGCCGCCGAGCGCGGCGACAGGACCACCCACCTCCAGAAGCGTTGCCAGATCGGTCATCAGGCCGTGGCCCCCACGGCCGCGGGGAACGCGGCCGGAGTGACGGCGGCGGAGCGGTAGGCGATGCCGTGCCGCTGCTGCCCGTTGAACACGCTCTCCCACGGACGGGCCACGAGCCCCGGCAGCGAGACCGGAGCACCGAGCGCGAGCCCCTCGGACACCCCGCTCTCCGGAACCGTGACCTTGATCAGGGAGGACTCCCCTTCCTCGATGTAGACGACGCCGATCGTCATCAGGGCCTCGCCGCTGTTGACGTCCTTGGCGATCTCGCCGGTCTGCCGGTCGCGGACCTTGGGCTCGGGCGCCTCGGTCAGCAGGATCGTCGCGGCCGAGGTCTCCACACGGATGGTGCGCAAGAGTTCTTCCTATCTACTCGTCTATACAAGATGCAGCCTTCGAACCCGATCTCCGGGAACGACGACCACCCTGCCACACAACTTGCCCACTCGTCTATACGAGTATGCCTGTTGGCGTGTACGAGTTCCGGGAAGCGGCCTCGCGCACCACCGCGGATCACCCGCTCCTCACGCCGATCACGTCGCCGGGAGCTGGTACGACAGGACGTACGCATCCGCCGCCATGACCGTGTCGCAGACCTCCACGGCCCGCCCCTCGGTGTCGTACGCGGTGCGGATCAGGTGGATCACGGGCACACCGGAAGCCAGCCGGAGCGTCTTGACCTCGGACGGCGAGGGCATCCGGGCCCGGATCTCCTCCTCGAAGTGGTCGAGGCGGTGACCGAGCTCCTCAAGACGGGCGTAGATGCCGCCGGGACCGGGATTGGGCTCGGCGATCGGGGTGTCGCGGGCGATGTCGAGCGGGAGATACGAGGTGGCGAACTCGACCGGACGCCCGTCGAGGAGATACCGGCGCCGGCGGGCGAGCACGCGCCGCACGGAGCCGAGCCGCGTGGAGATGTCCTGACTGGCCTTCTCCTCCTTGACCTCCAGACTGTCCACCTGCGGGTGACTTCCGGCGGCGTCGGCCTCGACGATGAACGCGGACTTTCCCTGTTCACGGTGGCGCCGGGCGAACCGGTCGGAGGCGAGCCGCCGCACGGGCGGGCGTGGTCGCACGAAGACGCCCTTCCCGTGCTCGGCATGGACGAGCCCCTCGCCCTGGAGGATGGAGAAGGAGTTCCGGACGGTCATCCGGGACACTCCGTAGTGCTCGACGAGCTCAGCTTCCGAGGGGAGCTTTTCGCCCTCCTTGAATCGCCCACGGTCGATGGCCTCGCGCAGCTGGTCGGCGATCTGCCGGAACACCGCACGATCGCTCGTGGGGTCCAGGTCGCCGAGAAGGCTGGTCGGGAGTGAGGTCACGAGTACTCCTTTAGGTATCTAGACGAGTGGGCGAGTGTTGTTGCTACGGTGGAGAGCCTAGCCATCCGAGAAGGCCGAGGAACGTGACCACTGACCGCCCGCACTCCGTGAGCGTTGCCGGAGTCATTGTCGACGACCAGGGCCGAGCCCTGCTGATCAAGCGTCGCGACAACGGTCACTGGGAACCCCCGGGCGGAGTCCTCGAACGCGAGGAAACCATCCCCGAGGCCCTCCAACGCGAAGTCCTCGAAGAAACCGGCATCAAGATCGCGCTTCCCGCGACTCTCACCGGCGTCTACAAGAACATGACGGGCCTGATCGTCTCGCTGGTCTTCCGCTGCGAAGCCGCCGACGGCACACCCACCACCGGGGACGAGACCTACGCACTGCGCTGGGCCACCCGCGAAGAAGTCACCGACCTCGCCGACGAGGCATACGCGATCCGCGTCCTGGACGCACTCGACGCGGCATCCCCGCCGGCCATCCGCGCCCACGACGGCGTGAAACTCGTCTAGCCCGAACCCGCTGCACATGGCGGCCTACCAGCACGAAGGAACTTGTATGCACGAGTATACGAGCACTGCGCGGGTCTGGGGCCTCACTTGCCCAGGTTTCCCAGAAGAGGTCAGCAGGGCCCGCCGCTGGACCCGGGACATCCTGCGCGGCTCGCCCTTAGCGGAGGACGCGGAACTGATCGTGAGCGAGCTGAGCGCGAACGCGATCCTCCACACGGCCAGCGGACAGCAGTCGGGCAGCTTCCATCTGGCACTCGCGATCTCGTCGCAGGTGGTCGCCCTGTCGGTCACGGACGACGGCGGCACCGGGACGGCACCGAAGGCCGAGAGCGCCGACCAGAACGCCACACACGGGCGAGGCCTCGGCATGGTCAGCGCAATCGCCCACCGAGTCGTGATCCACGACAGCCAGGCCGGCCACACGATCACCGCAGAACTCTTCACGAGCGCCCACCCGGGAGGCCACCCGTGCTGACGTCGACCACTCCCGAGGACTTAGCCGCGGCGGGGCAGAGCGGCGCGTACCGCTGCTGGGCCACGGCCTACCCGCTGCACGAGACCAGCTCCATCCCCCTGGGATCACGCGATGCAACGAGCCCCCGCCTAGCCCTGCGATGGCTTCGCGAACGCACGAGGAACGTCACGGACCAACTCGACATGGCATACGCCCAGCCGGGCCGCTACTGGCTGAGGGACGAGACCGAACACGAACGAGCCCTCGCCTACCTGACCACAGGCACGGCCTACCAACTCACCCTGCACGACGAGAACACGCGCTACGTCCTCGTGGCCTGCCCGCCGGGAGCGGCCTCGTGAACGGATACACCCGCGGCTTCTGGTGCGAATGCTGGACCGAAGACCTCACCGAGGCGCAACAGCCGACCTTTCACAGCTCCTTCGACGCCTACTCGGCCGGACAAGCAGACCGCTGGATAGCGATCGCACTGCGCACCATCACGCCAGCACTGGACACCAGAGCCTTCGACGAAGCCTGGGAATGGCTGTACGAGGGCCGCATCAAGACGAGAAGAGCCCTCCTGTGCTCGGAACCCTGCACAGTCACGATCAACCAGGGCAGTACTCGCATCACTTGGACGGCCCGACCAGCGCTCTTCCTACCCCTGGCACACCGGCGAAGCCTTGAACTTCCATCCTGCGCATACGACTTCAAGCCCTACACCAAGTACTGAGTTACAACTTTCTCTACTGGTTCAAGGCGGCTCGCTCCGCTCACCGCGCGCGGCCCGGCCCCCGGCCGGGCCTGCGCTCCTGCCTCCGTCCCGCTCCAGCCCGGCCGGCGCCCGTGCCGCGGGCTGAGGCGATCCGCCGCTTGCTGCCAGACGAGGGATACGTCAAGCCGGGTTGGTTCCACGGTCTTAGCCACCGGTCGAACCCACTCCGCCAGCATCGGACTACGCGAATCCATCACACGATTCCATCAGTTCAGATATAACTGACCATCACATCCATCGATGACCAAAGGAGCTGGGCGATGACTGAAGTAACCCACGAGGAGGCCATTGAGGCACTCAAACTCGTACTTGACATCGACGCGTGGACCGAGAATCACCTAATCCTGGAAAATCCAATTAACCTCGACTCGCACACCCAAGTGGGCCGCCTTGAAAATGCGGACCTAAAAATCGCAATCGGCGAGCTAAATAAGGCAAACAGAGAAAATGCTGCCCAACTCAAATGGAACAATCGCTGCGAATTCCTAATCGTCCGAAACGGCGCACTCGGCCCCGCTGGGATTATGCCAAGAGATCTTGAGGAGATCGCATCATCCGATGAGACCGGACTGAAGTACTCGGTTGGAAATCCTTCTCTGGAGTACTCGCTCAACCTGCTCCTCCAAGCGAAAACTCCTACACCCTCGATACCGAGAACCCCGTTCTTCATCCAGAATGCTCGTAGGAGGATCCGGGATCGCAGAGTGAGGTATTTCGATCCATCGTCGACTGAATCGAATATTTCCCTCGGCGGCCTCATGGGCGAGGTCATGCCCCTCATGACCCTGCGCATCGAGTCGGCGCGACCTCGGTCGGATTTCAAGGACGCTGCCGAGGCTTTCCTTTTTCAGTTGGCATTCAATTACGACGTGTCGTTCCGCGTTACTAGCGACATCGAACATCTATTCGGTGCGGGTAGAGTCAGGAGGCGCGGCCGGGCAGCCGAGGCCGCTATGGACGCACCAAGGATGACGTATAACTCAGATCTCGTGCACCATTATCAGTTGGCAGTATCGGCCGAAAGCCCCATGCTGCAGTATCTGTCTTACTATCACATCGCTGAACACTTCTTCGAGAAAGTCTTCAACGATGACTTCGTCGAGCAGGTCCGCAGAAAAATTGCAGATCCGGCTTTCTCTCTCAAGCGATCAAAGGACATTCAGGGCGTGATTAAGCTAGTGACAGCGACTCAGCGCCGCGTGCGAGATGAAGGCGGCGTCGACGAACAGCGCGCACTCGCTCTGGTGCTGGAGAACTTTGTCAGGTTGGATCGCCTACTCGACGACTTGAGAGCCCATGATCCGGACCTGATTGACTACTATAAGACCAATTCGCCGTCGTTCTCTGAGAATGTCCCCGTTAACCTTGAAGTCGACCGAGATGCAGAAGTAAAGGCAGCACTAGCGAAACGCATCTATCAGACGAGAAACTCCCTTGTCCACGCCAAGGATGGCGCAAGGCCGAAGTATTTCCCGTTCGTGGATGATACTGAGCTTTCCAAGGAGACCCCTCTCCTACGCTTCTGCGCCGAGCAGATAATCATCGCCCACGGTAAAGTTATGTAGCCATCTTGGTGGCGGGAAGTCGCACATAGAGGATGGGTTCCAGATCGTGCGAGGAACCACGGGGAATGGCGGGGACGAGGTCGGTGGTACGGCAAGCCCCCTTGCCGATTCGCCGCAGGTCAGCGCAGCAACCGCCGCCGAGGACCCAAGCTTCCCGAGCTGAGGGCTCAGGCACCGTCATCACGTGCCGGCCGTCCTGGGTTTCTCTGGTCGACGGCACTGGCAGCGTGGTGGAGGCCGGTAGGGGTGCAGCGAGACACACGCGCGCCTCGTCGGTCGACGCACCCGCCATCGTGGCTGACTGTCGTCGGCTGAGGTTCGTGCCACAACCGTGCCAGATGCAGGGGTCAGGTCAGCCACGGTCAACACCGGTGTCCCGCAGTCGAGTAGCCGCTCACTTTCTCGGCCATCGAAGCCGCAGGTCAGCCCGCAGATCACCCAGCCTCTCTCCTAAAGCGGGTGTACGCCAGGCGTAATACGCCCAGGCGTGTGAAGGCGCCGTGTCATCATCGGGGGATGCTGACTGAGGAGGACGCGCGCCGACTGGTGCTTGCGGAAATCGACGCCGCACAGGGCTGCGTCGAGTACGACCTTCAGATCCTGCGTGTGGAGGCCTTGCCGTTCGGGTGGATCTTCTACTGGGGGGCAGTCTGGGATGGTCCGAACGGACCGCGGCCTCGGTTGGGAGGCAACGGTCCCTTTCTAGTGGATCGTGAAAACGAGCGGTTGATTCGAACTGCCACCAGCGTCCCCGTCACGCGTCAAATCGCCGACTACGAACGGCGGCTACGACGAGAAGCTCACGCCCGGAATCTGGCAGCGAAGCAAGCCGTACAGCAGCGCGGTACCGCAACCCCAGCGACTACCCCGCCCATCTGTGCTCCTCAGGGGCCTCGGAGCGACCGGAATGACCGTCGTTGACCGAACTGGCTAGAGCTACGGATCAGAAGGTCGTGCCCTCGGTCTCAGCGTGGGCCGAGGGCATCGCCAACTTGGCAGCGAAGTTGGGCCAGCAGCCCACCGGCGACGGCGAAGCGTGATCAGCTTGAGGCGTGGAGTCCATCATCGCCAGCGCCATAGCCGTTCTTGGAACCCTGCTTGGGTCGGGGATCACTCTGGCGTTTCAACAGCGCACCACCGACAGGAGCCATCAGTTCACCCGCCGCGAGAAGCTTCGGCAGGAGCGACTCGATGCCTACTCCGCCTACGCCGGCGCGTTGGTCAACTATCGCCGCTGTCTGGTCCATCTGTGGTTCTGTGAGCATGAGCAGCCGCCACCGGAGGACCCCGACGCGGTGCGTATCCGCGCCTACGACTTGCGCTCCAGCGCCCAGGAGGCCCTATTCCGGGTCCAGATGCTGACGGATGACCGGAGGCTGAGTCGGACCGCGGAAGACGTGCTGGCGAACATCACGGAGCTACCCAAGGCGGACGCCAGGGCCGAGCTGGACGAGCTGAGAGCACGGACCCGTGACGACATCAGCCGACTCGTCGTCTCAGCGAAGCAGCACCTCTGAGGTACTTGCACAGGTCCCTGGGCTGATTCCAAACGTCGACCGGACCGCACCACAACCGCACCAGATCGAGCGGGGAACAGCGGGGAACCACGGAGAAGGGGGCAGCACCCATCGAGGCCCCGAGCAAACCGTTCGTCCAGGTCAGCGCCGAAACCGGCCGCAAAAGCTCGCAGCTTCCCAAGCTGAGAGTGCGAGTTCGATTCTCGTCACCCGCTCCATGTTGAAGCCCCAGGTCAGTGGCCTGGGATTTGTTGTTGTCCGGTCCACGTCGATGCGGTGATCGCGCTCTGCCTCAGGCGCCGGTCGTACGCGAGGCAGCCCTCGTGTCTCCGTTCTGCGAGTCGGTCCGGCGGCGCAGGTCGATGGTGCGCAACGCGGCGGGGAGGTCCCCTCGGTAGGGGACAAGGCCGAAGCGACGGTGCTTGATCGTGGCTGCCACCGTCACGTGGGCCTGCACAGGCGCGCCTGCGGTGGCCTTGACGATCAGCGTGAAGGTCTCGTCGCCGATCAGGGGGTGCCGGTTCGTCGCCTGGACGCGCCACTCCGGGTCGCTGTCGCGCTCGCCCATTCCGATGACGAAGAGTTCCTCCCGGCCTTGGCCGGGGGTGACTTCGAGCGTGGATTCGACGATCGCCAGCTTGGCGCTGAGCGCGATGGTGGTGGCCCGCTCCACCGGATGGGACCGCCTCTTGGGAGAGATCGACCAGGCGATCGGCTGTAGATCCGCGGGTTCGTCCGGGGACTTCAGGAGCACCCCGACGGCGGCGTCGGCGAAGGGATCACCGTTCGCCGGTGGGCGGAAGGCGCACGTGAGGCTGAGGAGGAGATAGTCGCTGTGCGCCGCCTCCGCGGTCAGGAAGCCGAGCCATTCCGCGTCACCCGCGGCCGCCTCCTCCGCCGTCAGCGGGTGGACGACGGCGGTGCTGAGCGACACCCGCCCCTCAATGCGCTGCTGCGGGGCGGGCGACTGCAGCCGAGGCACCTCCACCAGGTCGATCTCGTGGAGCGGGGTCGGAGGCAGGTCCAGTTGGCTCACAAGGCAGCTCCGTGGTTCGAATCCGATTGACGCCAGTCGCCGATGAAGCAGAACGAGCCCCAGTCCCGGTACGCCGGATGACGGTCGCGGACGGCCGACTGCGCGGCGCGGAACGCGGCCCGTCGGTCCGATGTCCGCGCGAGGTGCTCGTAGAGCGTCCCGAAGAACTCCGTGGCCACCTCCGGGTGGACCGGCCACAGGCAGCCGATGACGGCCGAGGCGCCGGCAGAGAGGAACGCGGCGGGCAGGCCGCGCAGGTTGTCGTTGACGTCGAACCTGCCGAGGGCGGATTCGCAGGAACTCATCGTCACGAGTTCGACGCCCCGCAAGTCGGCCTGGAGGATGTCGTGGGCGAAGACACGACCGTCATTGTCCGCGTCCGGCGAGAGGAACAGGCACTGATACCACGGTGCCCACTCGTTGTGCGCCCCGTGCGCGGCGACGTGGACGTACCGCGCGTCGGCGAGTTCGCCGAGCAGCCGCCGCGGTGTCGCCGCGGCTCCCAGCACCGCGTGACCGCCCATGGCCGCGGCGACCTGGGCGGCGTGCACCTCCAGGGTGTCCTGCGCGAGGAGACCGTGGCGGGCACCCCCGGCCGCGGACGCTAAGGCCACGAGCCCACGCCCGGACGGACGGTGGAGGCCGGGTGCCTGCGTGCGCAGGAAGCCCAGGCTCGGCACCTGGGTGACGGTCCAGTCCTCGGCGATCGGACGGCCGTCGACCTCCAGGAGGTGGTAAGGGAGGTAGTGCAGTGGGCCGTTGGGCCAGATGCACAGGTGCCGCTTGCCCTGGGCCCGCCAGCCGTCCAGCGAAGTGGCGAAAGCCGCCAGATAGGGGACGCTGTCGTCCCTGAGCTGCCCTTGTGCGTCACGGCTGACCGGTCGGTGCAGCGGGTCCGCGACGACGGCCTGTCGTAAGGCGGCGACATGAAGGGCCACTGGGTGCAGGGAGAGAGAGTGCCCCGCACGCGTGAGGCGGATGAGCCCGGCTTCGAAGTTCGGCAGGAGCACGGTGCGGTGTTCCATGTCGTCGCGGGTCACCGCCATGCCGGACAGCGAGGTCACCGGCGCCTCGGCGCCGTCCCGTCGGGCATGGCCGAGATACAGCGAGAGCAGCACTGTGTCCTCGGGCAGCAGCGCCTGCAACTCGTCGGGGAACATCATCGGCATACGGTCCGTGCGGCCGGAGGCAAGGAGTTCCTGACTGATCCACCGATCCACGGCACGCTGCATGTTGCGGTGCTCCGTCTCGGCGTCGCCGCCGGGCTCGGACTCGCCGGTGCCCACGTAGAAGAGCATCGCATCGTGGGCGCCGGGCAGTTCGGGCTGGCTGAGCGGTCCCGGCAGCCGCGTCTCGTCCGCCCTGACACGCGCCAGAAGCCGCGAGAGCCGAGCGGAGGGCGTGAACGGGCCGGGCCGTCCGGTGATGAGCGTGAAGTCCACTCCCTTGGCGGCCTGGTGGATTGCCAGCATCAGGCCGTACGAGATGGTCGGACCGCTGAGTCTGACGACCAACTGTTGGTACAGGTCCCGGAGCTTCCAGCCGATGACCTCGTCGACGCCGCCCCGCAGCCACACGGCGGCGGGAATCAACGCGGCCACGGCCGTGGCTGCGCTGCTCTCGTCGGCCTCCAGCACACCGCGCAGTGCGGCATCAAGGCTGTTCAGCGCCATGTCCATCTGGCCGCACAAGGCATGGGCGGCGACTGCGTCGGCGAAGTGGCGTGCGGCGAGGGCATGTTGTCCCGCCTCCGACGTGCGCAGGCCCATGTCGTACGCGAGCGTGCCGTCGAGGTAGTCGAGTGCCGGGCGATGCCGGCCGCACAGCTCCGGAGCCAGTTCCCGTGCCTCTGCGATGAGAGCGCGGCCGATGCGCTCCTCGTCGTCTCCGCGGACGTGCGCCGCGAGGTGGACGAGGGTCGCCGCGCGCTGCTCGGGAGGCCAGCCGTCCCGGTCGGCGATGGTGCGGAACTCTCCTGCGGCCTCCTCCAGCCGGAACGGCCCCGGGGAGCAGCGCAGACGGTTGTCCGCCAGGCAGTGCACCTCACTGGCCCAGCGGCGCCGACGGTAGGAGTCCCCGGGCAGGTCCGGCAGTTCGCGGTCGGCAGCCTCGATCAGCTGGAACTCCAGATCGGGCCGGCGGGCCTCCTCGGCGAGGGCCAGCGCCTCGGCGAAGACCCCCGCGGCGTCCCGCATCCCCTGCCGGTCCAGGACAGCGGCCAGCGGTAGAGGCAGCACGTCCTGAACATCGCCGGGCAGCGCCAGCTCACCCAGGAGACATAGGATTCTGAGCAGGTACAGATGGCCGAGGGGATCCTCGACCGGGTCCAGCACGTCGAACGCCTCACGGGCAACCGCCCGGATCTCCTCGTCGTGCGACACCTGCCGGAGACCGGCCACCAAGGACAGGGCCTCGGCCAGCGCTTTGAGGACACGCCCCCGCTTGTGCCCGTGCGACAGGTCCGCCGCCTCGCGCAGGTACCGGACCGCTTCCTCGCCGGCGACCAGTGGGGCGGGCATTTCCGCGATTTCCGGTGGGACGGAGTCGTCGGGGTGGATCGAGCGCTGCCGAGCCTGGCGTTCGCGCCACAGGTCGTGGGCCGACTCGAAGGTCAGTCCCGACATGCTTCCCAGATACGGGCTGGTGCGCACCAGCCCCGCGGCGAACAGTGTCTCCGCGAGTTCGGCGACGTCCTCGGCGCGGCCGCTGTCGCGCAGTACGGCGATCTGTTCGTCCGCCACGGCGCAGACACGGCGGAAGAGCAGCCCGTCGGCCATCTCGATCAGCGCGAGCCGTCCTGCCTCGACGTAGGCATCGGCCGCCCACCACCAGGGCGTTCCCTGTCCGGCGGGCCAACGGGCGCGCGCAGCCTCCAGCGCCAGGGTCAGTACCGGCACCGCGTCGCGCGCCTCACCGGCCGCTACGAGTCGTAAGGCGCCCAACACCACGGAGACCACGGCGGCCTCCGAGAGCACGAGCGACGGGTCCTTCGCCCGGCGTACGGCCTCGTTCTCGGTCACCACCCGCGCCGCGAGCTGTCCGGCGAGGGTGACCAGGGTCTGGGCCTGACGCCGGACCTCGGGACCGCCCGGGCGGGGCGCGCGGCCGTCCTCGGGCGCAGTAGGAGCGTTGTCTGACTGGGGAACCCCGTCGGCCGCCTTGGCCTCCCTGTCCTTCCTGGCCTCCCCGGCCCTCCGGGCTCGGGACGTCCGCTCAAGAAGGAGCCTCATGGCTCTGTCCAGGGCAGCCAGATACGCCTCGCGCTGGGCGCCGTCCGTGAGGTCGACCGCCTGACGCAGCCACCCTGCCGCTTCGCGGAGCAGGGCTACGGCATCGTCGTCGCCGGCTGTCGCGTTCCCTGCTTCCCCCCGAAGGCCGAGAGCCGAACCGAGTCCGCCGGCCGCACGCGCATACGCTGAGGCGTCCCCGGCAGCGTGCACGAGGGCAGCCCGGCAGACTTCCTCGGCCTGAACGAGATCCCCGATGTCCCCTGCGGCCTCGAAGCGCCGTACGAGGGCATCGGCGAGAGACGTCCATCGGATCGCGCGCCGCGCAGCGGACGGCTCCGGGAGAGCGGCTACCCTGCTCAGCAGCTGCACCGCGGCATCGGCGTCGGCGGTCCGTTCCACGGCAGGACGGTCGGGAAGAGCCGCGCGGTGTCGGAGCGCGAGGCCGTGGAGGGTGTCCCGGTACGAGTTGTCATCGCTGTCCGCGACGGTCCTGATCAGACTGATGGCCTGGTCGAGGGCAGCGACGTCACCCGTCTCCTCGGCATCGACGACCAGATCTGCCGCATGTTCCAGCGGGTCGCTCCACGGGTCGTACCCGGTCTCAGCGACGAACCGGGGCCACAGCTCACCTGGCACTCGCCGGTGATCGACCAGGTAGAGCAGGCCGAACACACCGATGGCTATGTCGAGGTCTTTGGCGGCAAGGGCGCTGTTCCCGTGCGCCACGGAGCGGGCCCAATAGAACGCGGCAACGGTGTGAAGGACATCGGGGTCGGTCTCTTCGGGGCGTCCGTCGACCGAGGCGAAGAGATCCACCGCGAGAGCTAAGGCATCGTCGTCGAGTACGCGCTGCGGTTCTCCACCGTCACCGAACTCCCGTACACGGGCGGCCAGCTCACTGAGCCGTGCGTCTTCCACGAATACTCCCGTCCCCCGTTGGCCCACTCATGGTAGTAAGGGCGACACGAGAGGCCCGGACGAACTGTCGATCCACACAGGGGCCGCACAACCGTTCTGGGAGTCCGCTCACTCCCGAACGTCCACCGACATCACCGAGAGCGGCCTCGTCCCTAACAGGTCGGCGTCCGGCATTTCGCGTCTTCCGCTGTTTCCGGTGTCTACCACCACCTGGGCAACTAGGGTCCGAGCGCAGCGGCACTGCGTAGCCCCGTTTTCCTCGTCATGGGAGTTCGGTTTGGACGACCGACCACTTTCGCCCGAAGCAGAGTCCGAGGCATACGAGGCCGCGGCCTAGACGACAGCGGACGAGATCGACGAGACGCTGTCCGCCATGGCCCGCGCCGCGACCGACCTTCTTCAGGAGTGCGAGGCTGCGCAACAGCGCATGGAGGAATGGAACGACCTCAGCGAAGCCGAGATCCGGGACCGCGCAGGGCAACCGAGCCTGCCCTACCGCCCGGAACGTGTACTGCTGTCGTTGCGTCTCCAACTGGCCACCGACTCCGCGAAGATGTACCGGGATGCCGCGCGCGAGTTCGTCGGCTGGTGGACGGATGTGGCGATGGTGGCATGGAAATCCTCGGTCCTCGGCACGCCCATCGTGCGCGCACGCGTGGGAGGGGCGGCGCCGGGCACTCTGATGACCAAGGAAGAACTGGCTCTCTTGCCTGCGGGGGACGAGCACACACGTCAGCTCGGGGGAGCTGAGCGTGTTCCTGGGCGTACCGGATGCGATGGGCGAGACCCCGGTCCTCCCCGACGACGAGCCGGAGGCCAGACGGCGACGCCTCTGGAGCGATTTCTGGATCGAGCACCGCATCCCAGCTCTCCCCGAGCCGCAGGAGTTGGACCTGCTGCTCGCCCATACGCCGGAACATGCCGCGGAACGCCTGCGGATCACTGCCGAGGCAGTGATCCAAGCGGCCTTGGCGGGACCGCGCATTTCGGAGATGGAGGACGACGACGGTCCTTGGTACTCCGCCGAAATGGCTGAGTACGACCGCCTCTCGGAACAGCTGAGCAGCGTGACGACCCGCCTCGCCGACTTCGCGCAGGCGATCACCGTCAGCCTGGCCGAGGTGCGTGCCGCGCACAGTGGCCGGGGCGACGATTGCGGCTGATCTGTCGCTCCTGTTGCTGAAACGGGTTGCCAGCAGTCAGGCGTCGATTCCCCGAACTCATCCTTGCGCCCATCGAGATATAATCGATGGTGTCGATGATATCCGTGGAGGTGCAATCATGAGTCGGACCGTGATCGACCTGGACGATCAGCTGGTCGCCGACGTGGCCAAGGCCCTCGGAACCAGCACCAAGAAGGAGACGGTGAATACCGCGCTGCGCGAGGTGCTGGAGAACCGACGGCGGGCCCTGGCGCTTACCCGCCTACGGGCGTCGGCGGAAGAGGGCGCCTTCGATCTCGGCCTCTTCGAGGACAAGGGGAACTACCGCCGGTGAACGCCGCGCAATACCTGATCGACACCAGTGCGCTCGCCCGACTGCTTCGCGGCGACGCCGAGCAGCACGGGTGGGACCAGGCGGCAGCCGCCGGGCTCATCGCCACCTGCCCCATCACCGAGCTGGAGTTCTTCTACAGTGCACGTTCCCCTGCCGACCGCGCACAAGGCATCGAAGCCATGCGCATGCTCTTCGGCTGGGTGCCGGTCGACGACCGCGCTTACGACCGCGCCTGGCGGGTCCAGGAGCTTCTCACTCAGCGCGGACAGCACCGCAGTGCCGGGGCCGTCGATTTGGTGGTGGCCGCCACGGCCGAGTTGCAGGGGCTCACTCTGCTGCACCGCGACCGGGACTTCGAGTGCATCGCCGCCGTCACTGGCCAGGCACTCCAGTGGTACGGCCCCGAAGTCGGCAAGTGAGCCAGTTGCAGGTGGGACACTTCGCCGGACGGCGCTGCACTCGCGAAGTGCTCCCTGAGCTGGACATGCGAACCAGTCGAGCCGAGAGCGGAGCCCGTTCACTCTGGCGCTCGGCCCGCCGCGCGCTTCGAGCCGTGCCCACAGCGTGCCCGTAAGAGCGGACAACCACGGTCAACAGCGGAGCGAACCAGTTCTCGCGAGGCGGTCTCTACGCCACATAAGTGCAGGTCAACGATCACATGACCTTCCAAGCGCCGTCGCTTCCCAAGCTGAGAGTGCGAGTTCGATTCTCATCACCCGCTCCATATTGAAACCCCAGGTCAGTGGCCTGGGGTTTGTTTGTTGTCTAGTCCAATTCAGGGGTGCCCTGGCGTCACTCTGGTCATCCCTGCCCCGGACTGTCCTCAAATAGCGATACACATGTTGCGTGACCTGCGCCACTATCGCGGATGACTTCTGCGAAGTCCCTTACGCAAAGCGGTAGTTCGCGCCGTGCGTCGTGGCTGTCATGTGCCGGGCTTTACACCAAGGTCGGTGAGCGGGCCGGAAGCTGGACCTGCTGATCGAGCTCTCCGTCGATCCGGATGCAGCACACTGCCCGCGCTCGTCGATGGCGGCAGCATCTCTCACATGGCGCGCAGGCCCCGGTCGGCGAAGGCGATCAGCCACTCGAAGCTCTCGTCGATGTCGGCGCTCCACTGGAAGCCGTTGTCCGCCTGCAAGGTCGCGAAGCCGTGGCAGAGGCTGCGGAGCATGCGCAGGGCGTGGTCCACGTCGGACTCCGGGATCTCGTAGCCGCGCAGGACCGCCATGAACGCGCCGAGCAGCCGCTGACCGGCGGTGGCCAGCGGATCGTCCGGGCCGGACGGTTCCATGCCGATCGTCGCGGCGTACCGGCCGGGGTGCTCCAGGACGAAGGCACGGAAGGCGCGCGCAGCGGCCGCCAGGGCGTCGCGGCCCGCGTGCCCCTGGATCGCTCCGCCGACGGCGTCGGCGGCCTCGTTCAATGCCAGGGCCGCGATGCGCCGGTTGAGGTCTTCCTGGTTGCCCACGTGCTTGTACAGGGACGGGGTGCGCACTCCCACCCGCTCGGCCAGCAAGCCCATCGTCAGGTTGGCGAAGCCCACCTCGTCGGCGAGGGCGGCACCGGCCGCGACGACGGCCGCCGGGTCCAGGCCGACCCTAGGCACGAGCGGCGTCCGTTCGGAGGAAGGCGAGCATGAGTGAAACCATCCGGTCGGGGAACTGGTCGTGCGGGTAGTGCCCGGTACCCTCGATCATCTCAAGGCGTCCGAGGCCGGACGGCAGGGCGTCGATGATCGCCGCCCCCTCGGCGTGCGGGTCGGCCCAGTCGGGGTCGAGCGTGCCCATGACGACCAGAACCGGGCAGCGGACGTTGCCGAGCTGCGCGCCGGCGTCGGTCGGGGCGCTGCGGCCCATGCCCTGCAGGGCCTTCATCCGGCCCGGCTCGCGCAGCAGGGAGTCGATGCGGCCGAGCCGCTCGGCCCAGTCGGCCGGCTTCACGCCGGGGTAGGCGACGTCGAGGTACGCACGCCAGAGCGGCACGCTGCCGAACGCGCCCGCGCCGAGCAGCCGCAGCATGCCCCGCCGGAAGCGCTTGACCCGCAGGTCGCCGAGGCGGATCGACTGCTTGCGGGTGAACGGCGCCAGTTCGACAACCGCGGTGATCAGCGAGGGCTCCTGTGCAGCGGCGATGGTGGCGGCGCCGCCGGAGATCGAGTGGCCGACGAGTACGGCCGGGCCGCCCAGGTGGCGGATCACGGCGAGCAGGACGGCACCGCGACCGGCAAGTTCAAGAGCCGCGTGAAGGTCTTCAACGACTGGGGCCCGTCGTACAACGTGATCGTGGGGGTGGGCGACATCACCGGCGACGGCAGGGCTGACATCGTCTCCCGCGACACCTCCGGCACCGTCTGGCGCAACAACGGCAACGGCAAGGGCTCCTTCGGCGGCCGTACGAGGATCGCCACTGGCTGGCAGGGGTACGGCCTGTTCTGAGCCGGCCTTCGCCACTGCCCCGCGGGCCCGGACGACGTGGTTCGTCCGGGCCCGATCCATGCCACATGCCCAAGACACCCCGGCCACCGTCTGCGAGGCCGTCCAGGGCCTCCTTGATGGCGCCCGGGGCAGCCGTGGAGCCGTTCTCGATGAGGAGAAGACCTCCAGCGCCCGCGGCACGGTGAAGGTCTTCGCCTGCACACGTTCAGCATCCCGCCCCATCCGGGCAGCGCTCGGCACACGACCTGAGGCAACATGATTCAAATCAGTTCGGGTTGTGGTCCCGGTTGCCACGCTGGTGCGGGCTTCGGTTCCCACAGTTTGGTGGTCCGTACGTAGCCGTAGACCACTGAGGTCATCGCCAGCATGAGAAATGGTCCGGACACCCACGGATGCTCGGCCATCTCCAACGGCAGATAGCGATAAGACACCAAGAGCGCAGCGAAGACCGTTGCACCGTAAGCGACCAGCCGGATCCCTGATCGATCCCAGCCGCGGTCGAGCGAGCGCAGAGCTGCCTCGATCGTGAGCGTGAACACCACGCCGGCAATGAGATCCGCGCCGTAGTGGTAGCCGAAGCCCAGCGTTGCGCCGAGCGTGGCAATCAGCCACAACGTGCCTGCGAATCGCAGAATCCGTGGGCCTTTCCGGGAGTGAATGAAAATCGCTGTTGCCCACGCTGTGTGCAGGCTGGGCATGCAGTTCCGCGGGGTGATCTCGTCGAATGGCATGTGGTGCGGGGTATTGATCGGCGGCGGCGTTTCCGGCCACAGGTCGGCCACCGCCCAGTGCTCGCTGGGCGGTGTTTCCGACCACAGGCTGACCGTCGTCCAGTGCTCGACGCCGGTCCCGTAGGCGAAGACCGGTCCGACCACCGGAAAGATCATGTAGAAGGCCGGCCCGAGGAGGCCGATCACCAGAAAGGTGCGCAACAGATGATGGCCCGGGAAGCGACGCTCGACCGCCACGTTACGCAGTTGGTACAGCGCGACGATGACCGCGGCCAACGCGAGTTGACCGTAAACGATATGGAGCATGTTGAAGCCGATCGGGCCGGTGGCCGTGACAATCCGGCCTACCAGCCACGACGGGTTGCCCAGCGCGTGATCGGCGGTCGCCACGTACTGGTCGAGCACCGCTGGGCGGGTCTTGGCGGTGACGAACAGCCAGGTGTCGCCAATCGTGCGGCCGACCACCAGCAGCAGGCCCAGCCCGACGCCCTTCAGCAGCAGGGCACGTTCCCGGCCGGTGCGACGCGTGACAGCGATGACCGCACAGCCCAGAAGCACCCACAACGCGCCGGTGCCGACGGGGTCGCCGTCGGTCGTCTTGGCGCCGACCGCCCACCGGACCACCAAGAAGGCGACGTCGATACCGATCGCGGCACCAGCCGCGATGAACCGTTGCCGCCAGGTGAGCACCACCATCATCAACGCCATACCGGCGCACAACAAGAAGCCTGATTTGGGGGCGAATACCGCATCTCGCACCTCGTTGGTGATCGGCCCGGGCAGGCCGTAGCGACGTGCGACGATCTCCAGCGCAATGTGGAATCCGAGGGCCGCGACAGCCGCTACGGCCCAGAGTCTCGCCCGCGGTTGACGCCACACGGAGAACGCGATTCTGCAGTTCATTCGCGAAGAAGACCGCGATGGTATATGTCTCAATTCTTGGCCTATTTGCTAAATTTTAGTCAAAGGTCGGGATGGGTTTCGCTCGTCGCCTTCCGGTCGGGGCCATTTTCTACCTCACGAAAAACAGCCCGCCCGACGGGGGAAGACGGAAAGTTCACAGTCCGGGTTCCGGCCTCGTGCTGGACGGCAGGCCCGTCGTCGCCCCGCGCATCACCCGCCGGCACCTGACCTGGAACGCATACACCAGGAGCCTCAATGACGTCGGCCGCGGCGGTGCCGTCCCGCGAGGTCGTTCGACGATCCGTGGTACGCGCGGCTCCGCCTCCGGGGCGGCAGGCCCTACTGTGATCCCCGTGAGGCAGGCAGGCGCTGGGAAGGATGATCGGCGATGACGTCCCTGAGCACCGGGGACCCGGAGTCCATAGGCGGGTATACCCTTCTCGGTCGGCTCGGGGCAGGCGGCATGGGAGTCGTCTATCTGGGAGTCTCCGCCTCGGGACGGCAGGTCGCGGTCAAGCTCGTGCACGGGTCGTACGCCCAGGAGGAGGAGTTCCGAACGCGCTTCCGGCAGGAGATCGCGGCAGCGCGCAGGGTGAGCGGCGCCTTTACCGCACCCGTCGTGGACGCCGACCCGGACGCCGACCGGCCGTGGATGGCGACGCTCTACGTGCCAGGGCTCAGCCTTGCCGAAGTCGTGAAGAAGGACGGCCCGCTGAGCCGGCGGGAACTGCGCGCGCTGGGACTGGGGCTCACCGAGGCGCTGCGCGACATCCACAGGGCGGGCCTGGTGCACCGGGACCTCAAACCGGCCAACGTCCTGATGACCGAGGACGGACCGCGCGTCATCGACTTCGGTATATCGCGCGCTGCCGACAACCAGAGCCTCACCATGACGGGGCGGGTGATCGGCACTCCGCCCTTCATGTCGCCGGAACAGCTCGCCTCTCCCCGAGACGTCACCCCGGCCTCGGACGTGTTCTCGCTGGGGTCACTGATGGTGTTCGCGGCCGTGGGCACAGGACCGTTCGACGCCAACAGCCCATACATGACCGGCTTTCAGGTGATGTACGAACCCCCGGACCTCGACGGGGTGCCCGAAGCGCTCCTGCGCATTGTCGAGCGCTGCCTCGACAAGGACCCGGCCGCACGGCCGGAACTGGCGGATCTGCATCGCATGCTCCAGGCGTTGCCGGAGTCCGACGCCACCGCGCCCCCGAAGGCCAGGGAGTCCGCGAAACCCCGGCCCCGACCTACTCCCCAGGGCGCGTCCACCACCCCTCCGGGCGCCGCGACCGGCACCGACAAGGGACGCCGAGCCCGGATGCTGCTCACCGGCCTCGGCGCGACGCTGGCCATCATGGGGCTGAGTATCGGGGTGGGTGTCTTCGTGTCGGGCCGGGACACGACCACCGCCTCCAACTCCACCGCCGGCGCCACGACCACCGCCCGTGCCGCGTCCCTGCCCGACGGCTGGCGGCCGTGGCGCACGGCCCTGCGGTACGACGTGAAGGGTGTCCCTCTCGACTACCAGGCCCCCGGGTGCCTGGCGGACGGAGGCGCCCTGTTCTGCGGCGGTACGGGCTTCACGGTCGCCAGGATCGACACGGCCTCCGGCCGTACCCTGTGGCGGACCGGCACCCGTCCTCAGGGGGTGCAGCCGATCGGCGTTCACGACGGGCTGGTCTACGTGTACGAGGATCCGGACGATACGACCAGGCGTGTGGTGGCCCTCGACGCCGGTACCGGGCACCGGCGGTGGCAGCGCGACATCAACAAGGCCGCGAACCCGGTCCTCTACGACGGCGGACTGCTGACCCTGTCTCCCGATTCCTCATCGTTCGTCGCATACGGGCATTCCGGCAAGGAACTGTGGCGGGCGCCCTCGCTGGACGGGTCCTGCACCCCGTCGGCGCTGGGAGGCGTCCCTTACGCCCTGTGCTCGGCCGGCACCGAGCCCGGCCAGGCCCCGGTCGACCTCATGAAGCTCAAACCCGACAGCCTGACTGAAACCGCCGCACTGCCCCGGAAGGCGGAAGCGCTCGGTGCTGTCGGCGGGCAACCCGTGTTCCTCGCCCCCCAGACCGCGAAGGACGTGTACGAAGCCGGGTACGAACGGCCGTACAACGCGCTGCTGCGAGTGGACCCGGAAACCGGGCAGGTCAGACGGATACCGCTGGCACGTCCGCTGACCGGCGCGGCCACCCTTGTGGACGGCGTCGTCTACTTCGTCCGGTCCAACGGGTCGGTCACCGCGGTGTCGGCGGACAGCGGCAAACAACTCTGGCAGAAGACGACGGACGTGGAGGCTCTGTCCGCGCCCGCGGTGTCAGCGACGTACAAGCGGGTCTATTTCTCCAACCGATTCGGCCGCCTGTTGGCACTGGACAGCCGCACCGGAGCGGAGGTATGGCGCACCTCCGCACTGAACGACCCCGGGGACAAGGCGCAGGACACCCCTCCGCGAGTGCTGCTCGTCAAGGACGCGATCGTGGCGACAGCCGGCGACACGGCCTTCTCCCGGAGCCCGGACGGGCCCACCTGACCGGCCGACAGGTCCGCATCCACCACCTTTGGCAAGCAACCGCAGGAACTCGGCCCGAGCAGGCGACGCGGGCTGCGAGAGAGGAGACGTCGAGGGCATCGGACTGTCCATGCCGGCGGGACCGGGCCAACCGGCCCAACCCCGGCCGCTGCTGGCCGGGTTGTCCGTGAACTCCCCCAGGATTGTCCGTGATCAGTAACGGACGCATCCAGTGGCCGCCGTCCCTCGTCCTGCCAGAAGGTCGCAAGTCGACCGAGGATCGGTACGGAACTGGGCGAAGGCGGGGCGGATATGGCACGGCACGGCGGCGGGCGGGGCTGGTACGGCAAGGTGCTCGGCGCGGCGCTCGGGGTGACGTTGCTCGCCTCCGGTGCCTCAATCTGGACCGCGCAGGCCGGTGCCGTGGGCGGCTTGTCGCCGAAGGCGACCGCGTCGGCCACGCCGCCGGTCGCGGTGACCATCGCGCACGCCTCGGACAAGGGGGCGCGCGGCGTCAACATCACCATCGACGACGGCCCCGACCCCGTGTGGACCCCTCAAGTGCTCGACGTGCTGCGGGAGTACGGGGTGAAGGCCACGTTCTGCATGGTGGGGACGCAGGCGCAGGCCCACCCGGACCTCGTGAAGAAGGTGGTCGCGGCCGGGCACCGGCTGTGCGACCACTCGGTGTCGCACGACACCACCATGGACAAGAAGTCCCAGGCCTACCAGTCGCAGCAGATCCTTGACGCCGAACGCATGATCACCGAGGCGTCCGGGGGCGTACGGCCGATGTACTACCGGGCGCCCGGCGGGGCCTTCACCCCGTACAGCCGCACGCTCGCCGCCTCGCGCGGCATGCGCCCGCTGGGCTGGAACGTGGACACCAAGGACTTCGAGCGGCCGGGCACGGACGCCATCGTCGCCACCGTCGAACGGGAGCTGCCGGGCGGGCCGACGCTCCTCTTCCACGACGCTGGAGGCGACCGCTCCCAGACCGTCGAGGCCCTGCGCCGGATCCTCCCCCGGATCAAGGAGCAGGGCTACTCCTTCGGCTTCCCGGTGCACTGAGCCCCGGCCCTGGCCGATCCCGAGGTTCAAAGAGACAACTTTCTCTACCATGCGTCGCCCAAAGGCAGTTCGAACGTTCGCTGCCGGACATCACGCACATCCGAAACGGGCTCATCAACGGCTTCCTGCTGCCGCCGGGGCCGCGGGCGTTGCGCCGGGCCGTCAGAACACGCCCTTGTACGCCTGCCATCCCGAGGCGATCTTCGTGCGGGGCCCGAACGACCCCTTTCCGTTCCCGCTGTTGCGCCACAGGCTGCCGGACGTGTCGCGGGAGATGATGTCCGCCTTGCCGTCGCCGGTGATGTCGCCGACGCCGACGATGGCGTTGTAGGAACCTCCCCAGGCCGAGAACAGCTTCACGCGCGCCTTGAAGGTGCCTGTGTCCGTGCCGAAGTACCGGTACAGGTTGTTGGAGTTGTCCTGGGCGATCAGGTCGCCAACGCCGTCGCCGTTGAGGTCGCCGACGCCCACGATCTTCTTGTACGTCTTCCAGTTGTCGTAGAGCTTCACGCGTGCCGAGAGCTTTCCGGAACTCGTCCCCTTGTAGAGGTAGACGGCCCCGGTTGAGCTGTTGCGTGCGATGAGGTCGGGGCGGCCGTCGCCGGTGACGTCCCCGGGCGAGGTCAGCACGTTGTACTGGTTCCAGCCCTTGCCGAGCGAGGTGTGCGGGGTGCTCGTGAGGAAGGCCTGCCCGCGCATGGTCCGGTACACCCGCAGTTCGCCGCTGCTGAACCGGACGAGGATGTCGTTGCGGCGGTCGCCGTTGAGGTCGCCGAACGGAACCGGCGTCACGGAGGAGGGCCAGCCCGAGGCCGGCATGGCCCCGCCGAAGGCTCCCGTCCCGTTGCCCGGCCGGTAGCTGATGACGCCGGACGAGGTGAGGGTCAGGACGTCGCCGGTTCCGTCGGGCGCCCAGGTGCCGCTGTTGGTGAAGTCGTGGCGTACGGTGGCTCCGTCGGACACCTTCACCGTCTGCGACACCGTCAGCGCCGGTCCTGAACCGTCAGCGGGCGGGGCTGTCAGCTTGAAGGTGTACGTGCCGTTGGGGACGAACGCGCCCCTGCTGTCGCGCGTGTCCCAGCTCGTGGCCAGCGTGCCGTCGACCTCTCCGCCGGAGAGCGTGCGCACCACCGCGCCGGTGGCCTTGCTGGTGAGCGTGGCCGTCCAGGAGGTGGCGGGCTTGGAGAGCAGTCCGCGCCACTGCCACCACGGGCTGCCGGCCGAGCTGCTCTCCCACGCGTTGTCGGTCGCCTCGGACTCGATGACGGCGAGCCGCTGGGTGGCGACCTCGCTCGGCACAAGGTGGATCCGCTTGTCCGCGTCCACGTAGGCCGCGGGACCGCCGAACTTGTCCACGGTCCACGTCACCCCGCGCAGGCTGGTCGTGCCCGCCGCGAGGTCGCCGATCTTTCGGGTGGTCGCGGTGCCATCGGCGAACGCGGTGAGGAGGAGCGCCCCGGCCGAGGTGTCGTGCCGGACGAGGTAGCCGTCGCTGAGCAGCGCCTCGCCGGACGGGACGGCGATGTTCTTCTTCGCCGTCCGGTCCCAGACACCCGACGTCGCGGTCGGGCCGCAGGACCAGTAGATCCAGCGGCCCACCACCTGGAGCTCCTTGGGCACGCATGGGGCGCCGGTGCTGACGGTGTCGGTGGTCTTGCCGGTCTTCAGGTCCTTCGCGGTGACGACACCGGTGCCGGAACCCGGCGTCCACAGGCTGGTCCCCCAGACGGAGGCGGCCGTGACGGAGCGGGTGACGATGGGCTTCAGGTCGGTGTAGACGCCGAGGTCGCCGACGTACTGCTTGGCGGGGGACGTGCCGTTGACGATCGCGTAGCGGCCGGTGATGTCGAGGACGGTTCCGGAGGTCGAGGGCACATAGAAGAAGCCCGCCTCGTCGGTCCGGTCGAGGGTCCGGACGTACGAGTCGGCGGTGGGGTCGGAGTCGGCGGTGAACGTCACCGCGCGGCCGTCCCCGGTGGCGTACGGGCCCACGTCGAAACCGTCCCAGTCCCGCCAGGTCGGCGCGCTCGGCGTTCCGTCGGCGGCGATGCGCCGGGTGTAGTAGGCGCCCAGGAAGCTGCTGTTGGTCTCGTCGGTGGCCAGGGTGCCGTTCTGCAGCGACAGCCGGTCGATCTTCGCGGCCATCGGCGGTACGGCGGTCAGCTCCGTCAGGGTCGGGGTGTCCGCCCCCGTGTCGGTGACCCTGCGTACCGCCCAGTGCCCGGCGTCGGTGCCGCCGACTGCCAGCAGACTGCCGTCCGGTGCCGTGACGAGGGAACTGTTCGCGTGCCGGAGCAGGGTGAGCGGGTCACCGCCCATGAGCGGGACGGCCATGAGCCGCTGCCCGGACTTGTCGACCAGGTTGTTCGGGGTCAACGTCATGGAACGGGACACCACCAGCCAGCGTCCGGCGATGCCCACGGACGGGGTGCCCTCCGCGTCGGGCAGCGTCACCTTCGTCTCGGCGGCGGAGAGGTCAGCGCGGTTCAGGACGTGTGCCACCGGGTTGTCGGACCGGTACCAGACCAGCCGGTCCGCGCTCAGCGCGACGGCCGTCGGAGCGGCGGACACGGCCACGTCGCCGGTGACTCTCGCGGTGGCCAGGTCCACCAGCGCCAGGTGCCGCTCGCCGTTCGCCGACGCGTAGCCGATGACGGCGGTGCCGCCGTCACCGCCCAGGACGGTGAAGTTGGTCGTGATTCCGGTCGGCCACCCGTCGACGAGGGTGCCGTCGGCGGGGGCGCCGTCGCCGTAGAGCCACAGGACGCGGTTGCCGTCGGCATCCCGGGCCTGGGTCAGCACATGGGTGCCGAAGGTGCCCCAGTACGTGCCGTGGGTGAGCGCGATGTCCGTGGCGGTACCGGCGGAGAGGTCCCTGAGGACGACCTTCTGGGTGGGCGAGACGACATCGGCCACGACGTCGGACGACGATCCCAGGTACGCGCCGGTTTCGAGTCGGGCCAGTTCGCCCAGCTCGGTCGTCGTACCGGTGTCGTACGACGTCCACAGGTAGCCGGAACGGCCCTCCTGGACATGCAGATAGCCACTGGGGCCGGCGGTGTGGATCCGGTCCCCCCGCGGTAGGTAACGGTCCGCCTGGAAGACCTTCTCCGTCGCGAGGGCGGTGCCCCCGACACCGTTGTCCGCGTCGGCCGTGACGGCGAGCGGGCCGGATCCGACGGTCACGGCGAGGACTGCCAGCGCGGCGACGACGCCCCGGGCGGTCGTACGGGCGGTGGTACGAGGGACCATCATCGTCTCCTGGACCTCTCAACAGAGAAAGGCGTGACGGGACGGCGGCGGCCGATCAAGCGCGCGTCGACGGTGCTGCGAAAATGTCCAGCCCCCGAGCTGCCCCCCACGCACAGCGGCACGAGAGTAACAGCAGGCCCAGGCCCATCAGGAGCACCGGGGAAAGAGATCGCGGAGTGGCCCACAGTTCCACGGAGACCAGGGTGCGATCGGCGCCGCACTCACCCCGGCATCCGCCACCGGGTGTGGGGCGTTCGGGAAGACCGACCGGGCCCTGTTCGTACGCCGGTACTTGCGTGCCATCCCGTCGAGTCCTGCGGGCACTTCACGCTGCCGTCCTCGCCACCGCCTCAATACCGGGACGCTTCTCCCACGACGCGCCCACCACCGTGGCGCCCACACCGTCGGTGAGGTTTCAGGGTGCCGAACCGGCCCACTGCGGGTCGAGGAGGCCGCAGGCGATGTCCAGGGCCGCGTCCATGACGTCCCGGCCACCGCTCTCGGCTTCCTCGCCTGCCAGGTGCAATGCGGAGATGGCCAGCTTGACCCTGAGTGCCGCGACAGGGCCGTCCGCCCCCGTGAGTAGGCCCGGACCCGCCAGCAGGTCGAACAGGGCGATGATCTGGGCCTGGACCTCTGCGGCCAGCGGCTGTTCACGCAGCGCGGGCTCGTTCACCTGGATGAGGCGTGCTGCGGCCGTGACTCCGTCGACGGTCAACTCGCCGTATCTGCGGAGCAGTTCACGCTGGGTTTCGGGCCCCGAGGGCTGCTGCTTGCCCCACTCGATCAAGTCAGCGACCGCGCCGGAGAAGTCCGACAGGACGGCCGCGAGGATCTCCTCCTTGGACTTGTAGTGGTAGTAGAGGGCGGCCTTGGTGATGTTCAGCCCCTCCGCGATCATCCGCAACGAGGTGCCCTCGTAGCCGTACTCGGCGAAGAGTCCCAACGCCACGCGCTGGGCGCGCTGACGGGTGTCGGTACGGCGTCCGGCCATGGATGTCCTCTTTCCCCGCGTGGCCTTCAACCCTACGGCCGGTCCCGTCGCGTCCGGCCGATCCGGCCCCACCCTTTATCACTTGCCGATCGACAGGCAATGAGGCTATGGTGCTCACATCCCCATTGTTTTACCTGTCGGCAAGTAAAGCAATGCGGTGACGCAGTCCGCCATGGCGTGCTCGACCCACGATCCCGACTCCCCGTGCGAGAGGTGTCTCACCGCGATGACGACCACGGACAACGAACCGGGCGGCGCTGCGGCACCGGGTGCGCCCCGCTCGCCCGATGCCCCCCGGGGGCCGCCGCTGCTGTGGTCAACCGCACTTGTGGTGGCGGCACTTGGGGCGTTTTGTCGGGGCGTTCGGTGTGGGGGCGACTGTGGTGGCCGCCCTCTTGCCGCTCCGCTTGGCGGGGGCCGCGGACGGGGAGGGCGTGGGAGCGCCGGGCTCGTCGGTGCCGCGGCCGAGGGAGTCGGGCACAGGGAAGGAGGCGTCGGGCAGGCCGGCGAGGGCGTCGCGCATGTACTGGGTCCAGATTTCGGTGGGGATGTCGCCGCCGAACACCTTCTGGAGGCCACCGACGCCTACCAGGGACTGCAGCTGTGGGTGGTTCGAGTCCTCTCGGAAGAGGACGACAGAGGTGGCGAGTTGGGGGGTGTAGCCGATGAACCAGGCCGACCGGTAGTCGTCGGTGGTTCCGGTCTTGCCCGCCGCGGTCCTGCCGAGAGCCTGGGCCTTGGTGCCGGTGCCCCGGGCGATGACGCCCCGGAGCACGTCGGTCACGTTGCCGGCGACCGCCGCCGGCAGAGCCCGCACGGTGGCGGGGGCGGTGAACCCGGACAGCACGGAGCCGTTGTGGGTCACCTTGGTCACCGAGTACGGGGATGTCTGCATCCCCTCGGCGGCGAAGGTCGCGTAGACACCCGCCATCCGAATGGCGCTCGGTGTCGAGGTGCCGATGTAGAAGCCGGCGCTGGGGGCGGCGAGGCTGCTCGGGCGTAGGCCGAGGGTTTCGGCCGTCCTCGCCACGCTCCCGTAGCCGACGTCCTCTCCCAGCTGCACGTACGGCGTGTTGACCGACTGCTCCATCGCCTTGCGCAGAGGGATGTACCCCCAACGCCGAGGGGTGTCGTTGTGCTGGTGGAGAAGCCCGGTGGGGTCCTTGGGGTCGGCGACGCGGTTGCCCTGCCGGTCCTTGATCTCGATGCCGTCGTCACCGTTGAACTTACTGGCCGGGGTGATCGGCTCCGGGGACTCGCCTGGCCGCAGCACGGCTCCGTGCTGGAGCGCGGCGGCGAGGACGACGGGTTTGAAGGTCGACCCCACCGGGACGCCGGAGGTGTCGGCGTTGTCCGAGTAATGGGCGTGGTCGAAGCCGGGACCGCCGTAGACGGCAAGGATCCTGCCGGTCGTGGGTTCCACCGATGCAGCTCCGACCTGAACGTCCCGGTCGACCGACCGGCGGGCGGGGTCGAGGCGTTGCCCCCGCACCTTGGCGACGGCCCTGGCCAGTGCCGCGGTCCTCTTCCTGTCGAAGGTGGTGTGGATCTGGTAGCCACCCCTGCTCAGGCTGCTGTCGGTGATGGTCCGGTCGTGTGCCTCGGCATAGGACCTGGCGAGTTGGACCAGGTAGCCGGTCTCACCCGTGAGCCCTGAACCGGGCGTCCACTTCCTGGGTGCGGGAAATCCGGCGGCCTTGTACCGTGCCCGCTGCCCAGGCGTCAGCTTGCCGGTCCTCACCATCCGGTCGAGCACCCAGGACCAGCGAGCTTCCGCCTGTGCTCTGGCCGCAGGATCGGAGTCCGCGTGCTGGAAGAGACTCGGCTCGTTGACCGCCGCGGCGAGGAAGGCCCCCTGGCTCACGTCGAGCCTGTCCACCGGGAGGTTGTAGTACATGCGGGCCGCGGCCTGGATGCCGTTGGCCTGACGGCCGAAGAAGCAGGTGTTCAGATACCCCTGGAGGATCTGCTCCTTGGTCATGGCGGCGCCGATCTTGGTGGAGATCAGCAGTTCCTTGAACTTTCGTGAGACCGTCTGCGCCTGATCCAGGTAGGTGTTCTTGACGAACTGCTGGGTGATCGTCGATCCGGACTGCACCGAGCCCCCCTCGGCCATGTGGACGACGGCGCGGGCAATTCCTTGCGGGTCGATGCCCGGGTCGGTGTAGAAGGAGGCGTTCTCCGCGGCGATGAAGTCCCACCGCACGTCGGCGGGTACCTGCGAGAGCGACACGTTCTGCCGGTTGACGCTGCCGTCGGTCGCCAGGACCGTGCCGTCCGACCAGTAGTAGACGTTGTTCTGCAGCAGTGCCGTGGGATTGGGGTCGGGGATGGTGACCGTGGCGTAGGCGTAGCCGACGGCCGCTGCCGTGCCGCCGATGAAAAGCAACAAGAGCGCCAGCAGTTGGCGCACCGACGGCAGCCAGCGGCGCGGGCCCGTCCTGCCTCCGCGCGGGTAGTCGATCCGACGTTTCCCCTGTGGCGCCCTTCTCCTGGCAAGGCCCGACAGGTCCTGTCCTGCCTGGTCACGATGTGCGGCCCGGCGGCCGGTGGCGCGGTCGCCCCCGGCACGCGTGCCGCCGACGGAGCGCTGGCGCGGTCGGCGCCGGTGTCCACTCATGGGCTCTGCTCACTGTCCTCTCAGGACGACTGCCGTGTCTCGTACGGTCCGGGCTGCCGGAAGCCCGGGGGGAATGGGCGGCTACGGAAGGCCGTTGCGCGGCACCTGCCGCGGAAAGCCGTCGTACGGCGCCGACCGCGCAAAGCCGGGGTCCCGCGGAGGGAAGTCCTTGCCGGGCACCTCTGGGCCCACCCGGGCCTGCCGATCATCAGTCGCAGCAGCGGGAAACGGTCCTCGGCGAGGCGGACACCCGGTGTCTCTGTCGGCCGCGGACTCCTGACCCGCGCCCTTCGCTCGCCTCAGGCCGGCAGCCACTTCACCACCGCGTCCCCGCACTCGGCTGTCTGCGCGTAGAACGCTCTCAACTCCTGGTGCGCCGCCGCGAACGCGTGCCACGTCTCGGGCTCCGCGGTCACGCCGCCGTAGCGTGGCAGCAGTTCGGCGCGGGCGAAATCCCACAGCGCGTCGAAGTCGGCCATCGTCAGGAATCGGGCCACCTGGCGGGCCTGGGCCGCCGTCAGCACCAGGAACGGCGGCTTGTACCGGTCGGCGCGGAACACCGGCCGACCACCGAGCACCACCTGGGTCCAGGGCCGGTCTTCGCCGCGATGCGGGGCAGCGCCGGCGTAGATGCGTTCCTGGTCCAGATAATGCTCGTCCAGCGCCTCTTCACGGTGCCGGACGACCCGGTGCCGGACGCTCTCCGAGTCGTCCTCGAAGAGTCGTTCAAACCAGGTCGTGCTGTTGCGCAGTGCGGGAGGCGGCACCGCTCGCAGACGGAGGTACGTACTCATGCCAGAGGGAGCGCACGGGAGCGCCGAAGCATTACGCGGCCCGACGGACGCGGATTGAGGGAAGTCACCTCGACCGTCGTGCGCGCGGGGGTGGGGCGGTATCGCGTCGGTTGCCGGGAATTCCCCGGAACCGCGTAACGGATCGACCGCCGACCTCGCTCTCTTCGTATGTGACGACAGAGCAGGAGACGAGACCCCATGCGGCGGCCAGGCCCGTGCGGTGGGCGGCGGACGTGGTGGCGACGATGCGGGAGGGGGCACGGCTGCGCCTCGACTACTCGGCATCCAGCCTGTGGCGCGTCGACCGGATCATCGACGACCTGCGGCGCGAGGAGACACCGTACGCCGCCGTGGAGAGCGTGCTGCGCGGCTTCGGGGCGTATGCGGGTGAGGTGATCGTCCGCCAGGCGGGCGCCGAGTGGTGGGAGGCGGACGGCCACCACTGGATCCGCACGGCCGAGGGACGGCTGTGGGATCCCATCGACGAGGGCCGCCGCTGCTTCGCCGGAGACGGCTCGCTGCGGCTGCTGTGCCGCGACGCGACGGCGGGCGCACCCGAACCCCGGGATCGGCGGCCGCGGTGAGGTCCGTGATCCGCACCGGACCGCCCGCTACCGGTCGGAGAGAGGTCCCGGGGGTGGGTGGCTGCCTTCCTCCACCATGATCGGCCGGACAGGTCCTGGGTGGCAGGCGCCGGCGACGACGTGGAGGGGCGCCCGAGGCGTTGTGACACTTCTGTGCGGACAGACGCTGGTCACCATGGGGCCGTCGATGCGACCGGAGCACGGCGGACGGCATGCACTCGCCATGAACCCGGTACGAACGAGGACAGTCTTGGGCCAGGTACGGCAACCCCGGCGTGTACAGGCGTACGACGGGGAATTGGGCGCGGCGGTCGCGCGGGCCCAGGACGGCGACGAGACGGCTTTCGCGGTCGCATACCGGATCGTGCAGCCGGGCCTGCTCGGCTATCTGCGCGGCCTGGTCGGCGACGACGCGGAGGACGTGGCCTCCGACGCCTGGCTGGAGATCGCCCGTGACCTCCGCCGTTTCAAGGGGGACGGGGCCGGGTTCCGCGGCTGGACCTCGACCATAGCCCGGCACCGGGCGCTGGACCATCTGCGCCGCCAGCGCGTACGGCCCCGGGCAGGAGGGACCGAGCAGGACGTACTGGACCTGCCCAGCCGGTACAGCACCCATGAAGAGGCCCTGGAGTCCCTGTCCACCGAGCGGGCGCTGGAACTGGTCCGCGGGCTGCCGCGGGACCAGGCCGAGGCCGTGCTCCTGCGGGTCGTCATCGGCCTGGACGGTCCCGCCGCCGCGCGCGTCCTCGGCAAGCGCCCGGGAGCGGTGCGCACTGCCGCCCACCGGGGCCTGAAGCGCCTCGCCCGCCAACTGGGCGTCGCCGCCGAAGCGGACAAGGGTGTGACGAATGAGGCCTCCCCAACGCTGGGGAAGTCGAAATGAACCACGACGGCGACAGTGACCGACTGACAGGCATCAAGCCCGGAACGCCGAACGAATCGAACCGGTCGAACAGGAACGGAAGCGGACATGAGTAAACGGCTGGGCGGCGACGGAGTTCCGGGCCGTCGACGTGTGCAGCCCGGCGGCGCCGCGTCCGACCCGTGGGAGGTGCGTGACGCCGCCACGCTGGAAACGGAGCTGGGCACTCTCCTACGCGAAGGCCATCTCGACCCCGAGGCCGAGCAGCGGGCCCTGACCGCCTTCCGGGCCGCCCACGACGCAGGCGCGCACCGGGCGCGTCACCGGCGCCGGGACGACTGGCGACCGCTCGCGGAGCGGCGTGCCAGGCGTCCCGTGAAGATGACGCTCGGCGTGGTGTTCGCCAGCCTCACGCTGGGTGGAGTCGCGGTCGCGGCCATCGGCTCCGTCGGCTCGTCCACGGACGGTGACGGTGCCGGGCGGGGGACCGCGCACCCGTCGGCGGTCGCCCCTGACCAGCCGGGCGGCGAAGCCTCGTCGGCGTCCTCCGGCGGCCCCGGACCGACGGACCGCCCGGCCACCGCCCAGGACATCGAAGCCCACTGCCGCGCCTACGAGCAGGTCAAGGATCACGGCAAAGCGCTCGACGCGCGGGCCTGGCAGCGACTCATCACGGCCGCCGGCGGGAAGGACAAGGTCGCCGCGTACTGCTCGGCGCAGCTGGCGCGGGCGACCGCTGCGCCGAGCAAGCCCGCCGGCAACGGCAAAGCGGGGGGCGCCGGCGCCTCCGGCAAGAACCCCGGCGGCACGGGCAACGCGGGCGGAAACGGCCAGGCAAGCGGCGAGAAGGGCAGCGGGAAGCACAAGTAGCCCCGCCGTGCCCAACCCCGGGCCCGTAAGGGCGGACAACCATGGTCAACAGCGGGTGTTCCTGCCCCACTGCCGCCCATGCCACCGCGCTGCTCTTCAAGGTGCCGCGAGGAAGCCGTCGTGAAATACAAAAAGGCCCACACCGAAACGGTGTGGGCCTTTTTCAAAATTTGTTCGGCGGCGTCCTACTCTCCCACAGGGTCCCCCCTGCAGTACCATCGGCGCTGTGAGGCTTAGCTTCCGGGTTCGGAATGTAACCGGGCGTTTCCCTCACGCTATGACCACCGAAACACTATGAAACTGTAACTACCGCACCATTGCCGTGGCCCGACAACGGGGTTGTTCGTGGTTTCAGAACCAACACAGTGGACGCGAGCAACTGAGGACAAGCCCTCGGCCTATTAGTACCGGTCACCTCCAGCGGTTACCCGCCTTCCAGATCCGGCCTATCAACCCAGTCGTCTACTGGGAGCCTTAACCCCTCAAGGGGGTGGGAGTCCTCATCTCGAAGCAGGCTTCCCGCTTAGATGCTTTCAGCGGTTATCCCTCCCGAACGTAGCCAACCAGCCATGCCCTTGGCAGGACAACTGGCACACCAGAGGTTCGTCCGTCCCGGTCCTCTCGTACTAGGGACAGCCCTTCTCAAGACTCCTACGCGCACAGCGGATAGGGACCGAACTGTCTCACGACGTTCTAAACCCAGCTCGCGTACCGCTTTAATGGGCGAACAGCCCAACCCTTGGGACCGACTCCAGCCCCAGGATGCGACGAGCCGACATCGAGGTGCCAAACCATCCCGTCGATATGGACTCTTGGGGAAGATCAGCCTGTTATCCCCGGGGTACCTTTTATCCGTTGAGCGACGGCGCTTCCACAAGCCACCGCCGGATCACTAGTCCCGACTTTCGTCCCTGCTCGACCCGTCGGTCTCACAGTCAAGCTCCCTTGTGCACTTACACTCAACACCTGATTACCAACCAGGCTGAGGGAACCTTTGGGCGCCTCCGTTACTCTTTAGGAGGCAACCGCCCCAGTTAAACTACCCATCAGACACTGTCCCTGATCCGGATCACGGACCCAGGTTAGACATCCAGCACGACCAGAGTGGTATTTCAACGACGACTCCACACGGGCTGGCGCCCGCACTTCACAGTCTCCCACCTATCCTACACAAGCCGAACCGAACACCAATATCAAACTGTAGTAAAGGTCCCGGGGTCTTTCCGTCCTGCTGCGCGAAACGAGCATCTTTACTCGTAGTGCAATTTCACCGGGCCTATGGTTGAGACAGTCGAGAAGTCGTTACGCCATTCGTGCAGGTCGGAACTTACCCGACAAGGAATTTCGCTACCTTAGGATGGTTATAGTTACCACCGCCGTTTACTGGCGCTTAAGTTCTCAGCTTCGCCACCCCGAAGAGTGACTAACCGGTCCCCTTAACGTTCCAGCACCGGGCAGGCGTCAGTCCGTATACATCGCCTTACGGCTTCGCACGGACCTGTGTTTTTAGTAAACAGTCGCTTCTCGCTGGTCTCTGCGGCCACCCCCAGCTCAGAGTGCAAGACTCATCACCGGTGATGGCCCCCCTTCTCCCGAAGTTACGGGGGCATTTTGCCGAGTTCCTTAACCATAGTTCACCCGAACGCCTCGGTATTCTCTACCTGACCACCTGAGTCGGTTTAGGGTACGGGCCGCCATGAAACTCGCTAGAGGCTTTTCTCGACAGCATAGGATCATCCACTTCACCACAATCGGCTCGGCATCAGGTCTCAGACTATATGCCAGGCGGATTTACCTACCTGACGTCCTACACCCTTACCCCGGGACAACCACCGCCCGGGATGGACTACCTTCCTGCGTCACCCCATCACTCACCTACTACAGGTCTGGTCCGTCGGCTCCACCACTCCCCTTTGCCCGAAGGCTCCGGGGCGGCTTCACGGACTTAGCATCGCCTGGTTCGATGTTTGACGCTTCACAGCGGGTACCGGAATATCAACCGGTTATCCATCGACTACGCCTGTCGGCCTCGCCTTAGGTCCCGACTTACCCTGGGCAGATCAGCTTGACCCAGGAACCCTTAGTCAATCGGCGCACACGTTTCTCACGTGTGTATCGCTACTCATGCCTGCATTCTCACTCGTGAACCGTCCACCACTGCCTTCCGGCGCGGCTTCACCCGGCACACGACGCTCCCCTACCCATCACAGCCGCCGTTGGGCGTATTGCTGCAATGACACGACTTCGGCGGTACGCTTGAGCCCCGCTACATTGTCGGCGCGGAATCACTAGACCAGTGAGCTATTACGCACTCTTTCAAGGGTGGCTGCTTCTAAGCCAACCTCCTGGTTGTCTCTGCGACTCCACATCCTTTCCCACTTAGCGTACGCTTAGGGGCCTTAGTCGATGCTCTGGGCTGTTTCCCTCTCGACCATGGAGCTTATCCCCCACAGTCTCACTGCCGCGCTCTCACTTACCGGCATTCGGAGTTTGGCTAAGGTCAGTAACCCGGTAGGGCCCATCGCCTATCCAGTGCTCTACCTCCGGCAAGAAACACACGACGCTGCACCTAAATGCATTTCGGGGAGAACCAGCTATCACGGAGTTTGATTGGCCTTTCACCCCTAACCACAGGTCATCCCCCAGGTTTTCAACCCTGGTGGGTTCGGTCCTCCACGACCTCTTACAGCCGCTTCAACCTGCCCATGGCTAGATCACTCCGCTTCGGGTCTTGAGCGCGCTACTAAATCGCCCTATTCGGACTCGCTTTCGCTACGGCTTCCCCACACGGGTTAACCTCGCAACACACCGCAAACTCGCAGGCTCATTCTTCAAAAGGCACGCAGTCACGACGCACTGAGTAAACTCAATGCGCGACGCTCCCACGGCTTGTAGGCACACGGTTTCAGGTACTATTTCACTCCGCTCCCGCGGTACTTTTCACCATTCCCTCACGGTACTATCCGCTATCGGTCACCAGGGAATATTTAGGCTTAGCGGGTGGTCCCGCCAGATTCACACGGGATTTCTCGGGCCCCGTGCTACTTGGGTGTTTCTCAAACGAGCCGTTGACGTTTCGACTACGGGGGTCTTACCCTCTACGCCGGACCTTTCGCATGTCCTTCGCCTACATCAACGGTTTCTGACTCGTCTCACGGCCGGCAGACCGTGAAAGAGAAATCCCACAACCCCACATACGCAACCCCTGCCGGGTCTCACACGCATATGGTTTGGCCTCATCCAGTTTCGCTCGCCACTACTCCCGGAATCACGGTTGTTTTCTCTTCCTGCGGGTACTGAGATGTTTCACTTCCCCGCGTTCCCTCCACTTGCCCTATGTGTTCAGGCAAGGGTGACAGCCCATGACGACTGCCGGGTTTCCCCATTCGGAAACCCCCGGATCAAAGCCTGGTTGACGACTCCCCGGGGACTATCGTGGCCTCCCACGTCCTTCATCGGTTCCTGGTGCCAAGGCATCCACCGTGCGCCCTTAAAAACTTGGCCACAGATGCTCGCGTCCACTGTGCAGTTCTCAAACAACGACCAACCACCCATCACCCCGAACCTTCCGGTTCGAGTGCACTGGGGCCGGCACTGAAGGCAGCCAACAATCGGCCGAACCCTCAGACACCCAACAGCGTGCCCGGCACCCCCACCGCTTCCCTCATTCGTTCCACGCCCCGAAGAGCAGTACTGGAAGGAGAAGACAGTCAAGAGTGCCGAATAATCAACGTTCCACCCATGAGCAACCACCGTCGAACATTTGCCGACGTAATGGCCCTGGACCACCGGGCAAGCCCGGCAGCCTAGATGCTCCTTAGAAAGGAGGTGATCCAGCCGCACCTTCCGGTACGGCTACCTTGTTACGACTTCGTCCCAATCGCCAGTCCCACCTTCGACAGCTCCCTCCCACAAGGGGTTGGGCCACCGGCTTCGGGTGTTACCGACTTTCGTGACGTGACGGGCGGTGTGTACAAGGCCCGGGAACGTATTCACCGCAGCAATGCTGATCTGCGATTACTAGCAACTCCGACTTCATGGGGTCGAGTTGCAGACCCCAATCCGAACTGAGACAGGCTTTTTGAGATTCGCTCCGCCTCACGGCTTCGCAGCTCATTGTACCTGCCATTGTAGCACGTGTGCAGCCCAAGACATAAGGGGCATGATGACTTGACGTCGTCCCCACCTTCCTCCGAGTTGACCCCGGCAGTCTCCTGTGAGTCCCCATCACCCCGAAGGGCATGCTGGCAACACAGAACAAGGGTTGCGCTCGTTGCGGGACTTAACCCAACATCTCACGACACGAGCTGACGACAGCCATGCACCACCTGTACACCGACCACAAGGGGGCGACCATCTCTGGCCGTTTCCGGTGTATGTCAAGCCTTGGTAAGGTTCTTCGCGTTGCGTCGAATTAAGCCACATGCTCCGCTGCTTGTGCGGGCCCCCGTCAATTCCTTTGAGTTTTAGCCTTGCGGCCGTACTCCCCAGGCGGGGAACTTAATGCGTTAGCTGCGGCACCGACGACGTGGAATGTCGCCAACACCTAGTTCCCACCGTTTACGGCGTGGACTACCAGGGTATCTAATCCTGTTCGCTCCCCACGCTTTCGCTCCTCAGCGTCAGTAATGGCCCAGAGATCCGCCTTCGCCACCGGTGTTCCTCCTGATATCTGCGCATTTCACCGCTACACCAGGAATTCCGATCTCCCCTACCACACTCTAGCTAGCCCGTATCGAATGCAGACCCGGGGTTAAGCCCCGGGCTTTCACACCCGACGTGACAAGCCGCCTACGAGCTCTTTACGCCCAATAATTCCGGACAACGCTTGCGCCCTACGTATTACCGCGGCTGCTGGCACGTAGTTAGCCGGCGCTTCTTCTGCAGGTACCGTCACTCTCGCTTCTTCCCTGCTGAAAGAGGTTTACAACCCGAAGGCCGTCATCCCTCACGCGGCGTCGCTGCATCAGGCTTTCGCCCATTGTGCAATATTCCCCACTGCTGCCTCCCGTAGGAGTCTGGGCCGTGTCTCAGTCCCAGTGTGGCCGGTCGCCCTCTCAGGCCGGCTACCCGTCGTCGCCTTGGTGAGCCACTACCTCACCAACAAGCTGATAGGCCGCGGGCTCATCCTTCACCGCCGGAGCTTTTAACCCACCCAGATGCCCAGGCAGGTGTTATCCGGTATTAGACCCCGTTTCCAGGGCTTGTCCCAGAGTGAAGGGCAGATTGCCCACGTGTTACTCACCCGTTCGCCACTAATCCACCCCGAAGGGCTTCATCGTTCGACTTGCATGTGTTAAGCACGCCGCCAGCGTTCGTCCTGAGCCAGGATCAAACTCTCCGTGAATGTTTTCCCGTAATCGGGACGACACCACGAGAGCGGAACCAGGAAGAGGAATAATCCTCCCGGTTCACAGCGTCCTCGCTGTGCGCCTACCAGGCAGTGCCCGGCAGGACTTTTTCAAAGGAACCTCGCTCCAGCCGATCGGCTGGAGACGGGGTATCAACATACCTGGCGTTGATTTTTGGCACGCTGTTGAGTTCTCAAGGAACGGACGCTTCCTTTGTACTCACCCTCTCGGGCTTTCCTCCGGGCGCTTCCCTTCGGTCTTGCGTTTCCGACTCTATCAGACTCTTTCGATGTCTGACTTTCCCGTCGGAGGGGGTGCCTTCCCGGCCGTTGGGCCGTTCCGGCGTCTCAAACTCTAGCGGATTCTCCCGGCCGCTCATAATCGAGGCGGATGGAGCTGAATTCACGCATGCAGGCATGCCTGAATTCAGTCCCGTTGGGAGACCGTGCCAGTGGTTTGTCCTGTCGCCTGAGTGGCGGTGAGTTCCACTACAGAATCGTCACGGCTCGAGGCAACTTGTTCATGTTACGGATCTCCCTGGCTGGCGTCAAGCTTCTCTCCGGGCCGTGGAGCGCGCAGGTCACGCCGGGGACTTGCCGTCGCTGACGGCCGGCTCATCGGTTCGAACCGGCACGGTCCACGACCCGCCGTACTCAGGCGAACCGGCCGCCATCAGCTCCAGGGCCTCGCGCTCTCGCGGGGTGAGCCGGTCCAGCGGATCGCTGTGGCGACGCGCCGGCAGCTGCGCGTCCCCTGCGGGTCTGGCGCGGTGCCGCCCGCGGCCACCCGCCGCAGGCAGTCGGCGTACTCCTCGACATCTGCGACCCGTTGCTCGAGCAGGTAGCCGATCCCCGAGGTGTTCGCGGACGGCGGGTCCGCCGCGTACCGCTCCTCCACATACGCGAGAGCAGCAGTACCGCGGTCTTCGGCCACTGTCGCTTGATGACCAGCGCGGCCCGCTCTTTGACTGAGCCGACGCGGCGTGCACACCGGATGTGGAGACTGGTCAGCGGAGATCGTGCGCCGGAGAGAGTTCGGCATCCGTGTGGTCTCCGGTCTGCTGTGCCGAGCAGACTCGTCGACATCCAACCTGGTCGGCCCAGATCAGCGGGCTGCACACGACTGACTCCGCCGTCGAAGGACAACTGGTGTCCGCCGTCATCCCAGGTGGTCTGGTTCACCGCGAGCGGTGGTGTCCCTCCTTGGTGGGCGGGTGGGGTGAGCCGCTGAGCGGCGGCGTCGGCTACAGCGGGGGGTGCGGGCGACGAGGTCGGCCCCCTGCCGTCCCCGGTGATGTCGCCGACGGCGTCGAACGCGTTGAACTGGCCCCACGTACGGACCTGGATCCGGGCGCCGAACGCCGCCGAACCGGACTTGCCGGTGCCCGGGTAGAGGTAGACGTAGGAGTTGCTGCTGCTGCGGGCGATCAGGTCGGCCTTGCCGTCGCCGGTGAAGTCGCCGTGGCCGAGCAACTGGTTGTACTGGTTCCAGCCGCTGCCGACCGCGACCGGCGAGCCGAAGGTGCCGTTGCCGAGGCCCGGGTAGACGTAGAGGATTCCGCTCGCCGTCACCGAGAGCAGGTCGGGCAGGGCGTCGCCGGTGACATCGCCCGGTGCGACGATCTTCGTACGGGTTGACCAGTCGCCGAAGACCAGGGTGGTGGTCCAGCTGTCGCTCGCCGGGATGTAGTGCCGCCAGTAGACGGCGCCGGTGGAGGCGCGGCGGATGATCTGGTCCTGGTAGCCGTCCCGGTTGAGGTCGGTCTGCAGGACGACGTTCTTGTCGGTGTAGGAGCCCCAGGAGATCCGCGTGGCGAAGGACGTGCCCTTGGAGTCGTACTCGAAGCCAGTGTTGTCGGACGCGCGGCGCACGAACAGGTCAGCCATGGCGTCACCGCTCAGATTGGTGTCGTCGAGGCGCGGGGAGGTCGCGCCGGCGTACGTGCTGACCTTCGTGAAGACGCTGTACGAGCCGGAGGCCACGCAGTCCTCGACACCCCAGGAGACCACGCCGACGATCTTGCCGTCGACGATCAGCGGGCCGCCCGAGTCACCGTTGCAGGCGGCGACGGTGCCGCTGTCCGAGCCGGTGCCCGGGGTGCCCGCGCAGACCATGTGGCCGGCGACGAAGTCGGTGGTGTAGGTGCTGGAGCAGGTGGCGTCCGCGACCATGGGCAGGGTCGCGGTGCGCAGCGTCTGCGCGATGTCGCCGCTGGTGGAGCTGGTGCGGCCCCAGCCGTACAGGGTGGCGTTGGTGCCCGCCGTGTAGGAGGAGGTGTCGTTCGACGTGGTGATGTTGATGGGCTTGGCGCTGACCGGGTTCGGCAGCGTCAGGACCGCGATGTCGTTGTCGACCGTGGTCGTGTTGAACGACGGGTGGTTCCACTGTCGCCATGCGCCGGAGACGGTGCCTCCGTGCAGGTCGACCGAACCGTCGCTGTTGTCGGTCGGCAGCTGGTCGGTGCCGGTGACGATGGTGCCGTTGGCGTTCCAGTCGTAGCCCTTGACGCAGTGCGCGGCGGTGAGGATCTTCGTCGGCGACACGACCGAGCCGCCGCAGAAGAAGCCGGTGTCGTCCGAGGTGTCGCTGGTGCCCTTGTCGTCGTAGTACCAGAGCTGCGCCATCCACGGAGCCTTGGCGATCGTGGTCTCCGTACCACCGATGATCTTCGGGTCGACGGTGGACGTCGTGGAGGCGGAGGAGGTGGCTGAGGCGGAGGGCGTGGCGGTCGGCGTCGCGGTGGTCGGCGTCGCGGAGGTCGCGGACGGCTTGGACCGCGTCTGCGAGGCCTGGTCGGTCCGCAGTGCGCCCTTCACACGGGCCGTCAGCTGGGCCTGTGAGGGGACCGCCGCCCTTGCCGGCGAGGGAGCGGCAGCGGGGGCGGGGGAAGCGTGGGCGGACGCCAAGGTGAGGGCGCCGGCGAGGGCGGCGGCAAGCGCCACGGCGGCGGGAACGACTCTCCGCGCCCGTCGCCTGCGTCTTACGCCCCCGTTGGGCCTGTGGGTAGAGAACACTCAGGTCTCCCGTCCGTGAAAGGGGTTTTCTCGCACGCGGACAGGGAGAAAGCCGCCGGCCGACGGCAGCTCGCGGCTACCGCCAACTGGTTCGGGACCAACACGTTCCCGAAAGTTTGTTCCCCGCCCGGCGGCCGCCCGATCGTATGATCGATCAGGAATTGGCCCCGGGGCCAGCCAGGAAACGAACGCGGAACAACCGCACATGAATTCGCAAAGTCGCCGAAGTCAGCGTCGCTGGGGACCGCCGTTACTTGATCTCTGCCCGGACGCCGACGGAGCGGATCGGTCAGCTCACGGTGATCTTCACCGAGGGGCTGTGCGCGGCGGCGAAGCCGGTCGTCGCCACGGTGAGCAGCCGGTAGGTGAAGGTGCCCTTGGTCTTCTCGCTGACGCTGAAGGTGACTTGGCCCGTGCTGGACTGGGGCTTGGAGGCGATGGTCGTCCAGCCACCGCTGCGGTACACCTGCAGCTTCACCGTGGCACCGGTCTCCTTCGAGGCGACGGCGCCGCTGAACTTGACCGTGGCGCCGCGTCTGACGGTGGTGGCGGACGCCTTCAGCGTCACCTGCGGCGACACCGACGCCTTGAGGGCGGCCGAAACAGGTTTGGTCCCGGCGGCGGCGACCAGGCGCAGGCTCTCGTTCCGGGCGGGCTTGGTGGTCAGCGCGATGGTGCCGTTGCCGTTCGTCGTGCCGGTGGCCACCGTCTTCCAGGCGGTGCTGCCCGCCGGCCGGGCCTGAAGCGAGACCGTACGGTAGGCCAGCGGGTTCCCGGTGCCTGCGGTGAGCAGGCCGGACACCGTCACGTTCTTGCCGAGCACCACGCTGCCCGGAGCGGTCGCGGTCAGCTTGTCGGCGGTCACGACCGCCTTCACGGATGCCGTACCGACCGCACCCGTGCTGTCGGTCACCGTCACCGTGACGGTGTGGGTGCCGACCGACCAGGCCGAGGTGTCCAGGCCGTCGCCCCAGCTGGTGTCGATGTGGTGGACGCCGCCGTTCTGCACCTGGAGCGGTGAGAACTGCGTGTCGCCGTCGGCGTAGGACCGTACGGTCGTACCGTCGACCGCGACCTCCTCCTTGGTCAGCCACACCTCGTAGTGCTTGGGGTCGGAGACCGTCCTGTTCCAGCCGTACGGCACGGCGGCCGTCCACGCGATGTCCATCGAGTCCGCACCGCCGTACGCGAGTCGCGGGGCGCTCGTGGTGGCCGTGACGGTCGGGCCGGGGGTCGCCGTGAGCTGCAGCGAGACCGGGGCCGAGCGGTAGCCGTCCTTGTCGACGGTGACGGCCTGGACGACCGGGTGGTAGGCCATGGCCGAGTACGTACTGGTGTAGGTGTACGGAGCGGTGTCGTCCGTCGCGCGGGGCTTGTTGCTCTTGGTGAACAGGGCCGTCTCGTAGAAGTCGACGTGGTCGATCGCGGAGCCGTCTGTCGCCGGCTGGGCGTCCACGGTGTACGTGGTGGCCCCCCAGACGAGCGTGTGCGCCTGCGGGGAGGTGAACACCGCCGACGGGTTGGTGACCGTGAGGCCGACGGTGCCGCTGACGGTCTGGGCGGTGGCCCCGGAGCCGGTGTCGTCCGGGGTTTCAGTGACTGTGACGTCCAGGGTGTTCTGGCCGTCCGGCAGCTTCCGTGTGTCCAGCCTGAAGTAACCCGTGCCGACGGGGCTGACCGTCACGGAGCTGTAGTCGTCCGATCCGGCGCGCGTGGAGTACGTCGCCTTGCCCGTGCCGGCCTCGAGGTGGAAGCCCGTGTCGGCCACCGGCGTGAAGCGGACGAGGACATCGCCCCGGTAGGCGCCCGAGGCGTCCTGGGTCTCCTGAGCGCCGGTGACCGAGTCCGTCTGCTCGAGGACACTCACGTCACCGACCACACCGGCACTGGAGGGGCCGTCGTCAGCCAGGGCGGGCCCGGCCGCGGAGGCGGAGAAGAAGAGGACCACACCCAAGGCTGTGGTCGCGCGCAGGGAAGACCGCACCGTGGCGACTCCGATGAAGAGGGAGCGGTTTCAGCCACTCCGGGTCACTGGAAGAGCCATACCGTACAAACGTTCCCTGGCCCCGGGGACACCGGGGCCCGAAGTCATTCCGCCATGGGCGACGAGCCCGCTCGTTTCAAGAGCGGTGCCCCTTCTGGTGATCCGGTCTTTCCCGGCGGGAGGACGGCCAGTGATCGAACGTCTCGTCCGGCGCGAGCCGATACAGCGCTTCCGTCAGGCGCTCGCAGGCCTCTTCGATCTCCCAGAGGGTGCGGTTGTGCTCGGTGATGACCGCCGAGAGCAGGAGGGCCGTCAGTGACACGGTGCCGTTGAAAGCCTGCAGGACGACCATCTTGGCGAGGAGATCGTGACCGGAGAACGGACCCGCCCCGTCGGCACCCGCGTCGATCGCGATCACGGAAGCGATCAGCACACAGGGCGCGGCGCCGACCAGCTGGAAGCGGAAGGCAGCCCAGATCAGGAAGGGGACGACAAGGAAGAGAAGCTCGACCGAGCTGTGCGTGGCCACCACGGCGACCGCGGCCGTGCCGCCCAGCAGGGCCACCGCCTCGGCCCAGCGGAGCACAGGTGTGCCGCGTGGCCATCGGGCGGTGCGCGCGGCCAGCAGCAAGGGCGCGATGACCAGGACCCCCATCGCGTCGCCCGTCCACCACACCGACCAGGTCGGCCAGAAATCCCGGGCTGCCAGCGCGCTGGAGGCCACCAGGACTGCGGTGCCGAGCGTCGCGCTGATCAGCATCCCGCCCAGGGCCCCGAGGAAGACCAGCGCCAGAGCGTCCCGCAGTCGGTCGAGCGCGGTACGGAATCCCACACGCCGCAGGAGGAGATAGGCGCAGATCGGGGCGAGCGTGTTGCTGGCCGCGATGGCGAGCACGGGGAGGATCGACGGCCCGAGCATCACGTTCACCACGAACGCCCCGAGAGCGATGCCTGGCCACATGCGAAGGCCCCACAGCATCAGGACGACGAGAGCGAGGCCGGTCGGCGGCCAGAGCGGCGTGACCTGCCCTCGCACCAGTTGCTGCTGCAGCCCGATCTTGGCACTGACGTAGTAAGCGGCCGTGACGGCGGCCACCTGCAGGCCCCCGGCGGTGTACCGCCGGAGCCGCTCACCGCGCGCGGCACTGCTCATCCTCGCTCACCCCAGCGGTCACACCGGACGAGGCGTGCCGCACCGGGGTCGCACATGCCGCGGATGTCGCTCATTTCTCGCCCTGCCGCTGCTCTTGGAACCCTCCGTGACGCTGCTCGTCCCCGAGCCCTCCGTAACGAAGGACAAGGACCGCGGCGTCGTCGCTGTGGCCGGTGAGATCCGCCACCTTGATCACCTGCGCGGCCAGCTCATCGGGGTCGGTGCGACAGGCGCCGCCGACCAGTTCGGCCACCCGCTCGAGGCCTTCCTCGATCGGGTACTTGGGGCCTTCCACCACGCCGTCGGTGAGCAGCACGAACGCGCCCACGCCGGTGAGCAGCCGGCGGGTCGACCGGTAGTTCTCGCCCGCATGGATGCCCAGCGGCAGACCGCCGTCGCTCAGGACCGTGTAGCAGCAGTCGTCTGCCGTGGCCCAGACGGCGGGGACATGCCCGGCGCGGGCGTCGGAAAGCTCGCTCGTGACCGGGTCGAAGCGCAGGAACGAACAGGTCACGAACAGCCCGCAGTCCATGGCGACGAGCAGGTCATTGGTGCGCCGGAGCACCTCCGCCGGGTCCGTGGTGGCGGTGGCGACGGCGCGCAGACAGGTGCGCACCTGCCCCATGAGAGCCGCGGCTTCGACATCGTGGCCCTGTACGTCTCCGATCACGAATCCCACCGAGCCGTCCGGCATGAGGAAGCCGTCGTACCAGTCGCCTCCTATGTCCAGCCCGGCCCGTGCGGGCGCGTACCGTCCCGCCACGTGCAGGCGCGGCAGGGCCGGCAGCTCGGCGGCGAGGACCTGGCGCTGCAGCGCGGCAGCCAGTTCCACGCGCGCCTGCTGGACCTTGATCCGATCCAGTATCCGGCCGGTGAGATCACCAAGCGTGTCCAGCAGCTCTGCGGTCCCACTGGGTGAACCGGTGCGGCGGCGAGGCATGGCATCACACTTCGGGCTTTTTCGGATGTGCGACGTGGGTCACATATTCACGGTACCCCTGTTACAGGCAGCTCATCCTGCTGGCACACGGCACTGCCGCCGCTACGACCAGCGAAAACAGACTGCGGGAACTGCTGCGGTGTTTGGGATCGCTCCTCAGCTGATCCGCCAGGGACGGAGCTTCTCGGGGTTTCGCACCGCCCAGATATGCCTGATCCGGTCGCCCGCGATCTCGAACGCGAACACGGTCGCGATGTTGCCGTCCTGCTGCGCCACCAAGCCGGGCAGGCCGTTGACCGTGCATTCCACGAACGTCGTGCGGTCGCCCGACACCCGGGCGATCTCGGCATAGGCACGTGCGATCCGCTCACCGCCCACGAGCGGGTGCTGGTGGGTGACGGCCAGCCCGCCGCCGTCGGCGGTCGCGGTGGCATCGGGGTCGAGCAGGCTGATCAGGGCGTCGATGTCCTTGACCTCCCACGCCGTTTTGAACTGCCTGACGAGGCCGGCCTGCCCGGCACTCGGACCCGCCGGGGTCTGCGCGGTGCGGATACGACGGCGGGCGGACGTGGCCAGTTGGCGGCACGCCGCCGGAGTGCGGCCGACGATCTCGGCGACCTCGCCGAAGGGGTAGCGGAAGACGTCGTGCAGGACGAACGCGACGCGCTCGGCCGGGGTCATCGAATCGAGGACGACCAGGAAGGCCATCGTCACCGACTCGTCGAGGGTGACCCGATCGGCCGGGTCGATCCCGCCGGCGCCGGAACGCCCGGTGATCCATTCCGTGGGCTCGGGCAGCGGCTCCGGGATCCAGTCGCCCACATACGTCTCCCGCCTGGCCCGCGCCGAGCCGAGCAGGTTCAGGCAGATGCGGCTGGCGACCGTCACCAGCCAGGCGCCGGGCGACTCGACGGCCTGCTGCTCCCGTGCGGACATGGCGTACCAGCGGGCGTAGGTCTCCTGCACGACGTCCTCGGCGTCGGCAAGGGACCCGAGGAGCCGATAGCCGAGGTTGATCAGCCGGCGCCGCTCGCTCATGATCGCGCTGAGGCCCGGATCGCTCTGATCGTCGCCGGGCTCGGCTCTGGTGGTCATGGTCTGGCCGTCTCCCTCGCTCGCCTCTGTGCCTCTACCCGGTACGACAAGACAGCGCATCGGAATGTGAGGCCGACGCGCCGCCTCACATTCCGAAGGGCCGCGTTGTCGTACCGGTGAGGACGACAACAAGACGGAGAGGTGACTTTGATGAACGACTTCCGGGCCATCGCGGACCGCGTCGAGATCGAGGCACTGCGCGGCGAGTTCACCGACGCGGCGATGATGCGCGACCGACCCCGCCTGGCGTCGCTGTTCACACCGGACGGTGCCCTGCGCATGCCCGACATCCCCGCCGAGCAGGTCGGCCGCGAGGAGATCCGTGCCGGGGGCGAGCGGCTGCAGAGCCAGTGGGACTTCTTCGTACAGACCACACACCCCGGCACGATCCTGCTCGACGGCGACACCGCGACCGGCCGCGCCTACATCCAAGAACTCGCGCGCACCCTCGACGGACGCCAGGGTCTGAACTACGCCGTCTACCACGACCGCTACCAGCGCACCGCGGAGGGCTGGAAGTTCGCCGAGCGGGTGTACGAGGTCAGGTATCTCGACACCTCCCCGCTGGCGGGCACGGCGCCCCACGCGGCGCGGGGTTCTGGGACCGACCCGGAAGACGCCACGGCCACCCCGGCTCCGGCCGCGTCCTTCGCCGACCCGGCATCGGCCGAACGACTGGAGCGGGTAGCCGCCGCGCTGCGGGCGGGCGGCTTCGCCGCCGAGATCCTCGACGACGCCGCGGCCGCGCGCGCCCGCGTCAAGGACCTGGTCCCCGAGGGCGCCAGCGTGCTCACCGGAGCCAGCGAGACCCTCCGGCTGTCCGGCATCGACGAGGACATCAACGCCGGCGGCCGGTACGACGCCATCAGGCCGCGCGTCCTGGCCATCGACCGTGCCACCGGCGCCGACGAGATCCGAAGGCTGGTCGCCGGCCCCGAATTCGTCGTCAACAGCGTCGCCGCGGTCACCGAGACCGGCTCGCTCGTCCTTGCCTCGGGCAGCGGCAGCCAACTCCCTGCCAACGCGGGCGGCGCCGCCCACGCGGTCTGGATCGTCGGCGCGCAGAAGGTGGTGCCTGACCTGAGCACAGCGCTGCGCCGCGTCGAGGAGCACGCCCTCCCGCTGGAGAACGCCCGCGCCCAGGCGGTGTACGGGATGCCCAGCGCCGTCAACCGCCTGCTCATCCTCAACGCGGAACCCCATCCTGGGCGCGGCACCGTGCTGCTTCTGCGAGAGGCCATCGGATACTGACCCGGCCCCCGCGGCCTTCCCATGCTGTTGGCGAATCGTCCGGCAGGGACACTCTCCTCGGCAACCGTGAACACTTAAGCGCTTAAGTGTTCACGGCTTCCGGCACACATAGGGTCGGACCGACGCCTCAGGCCCTGACCGTGAAGTAGAGCCAGCCGCCCCACGTGCTCAGGTTGGTGTTGTCCTTCGTGCTGCGCTCGTACTCGGAGCGGACCCGGAACTTCTGGTTGAGCGCGTTGGTGAGGCTCAGCTGGGTCTTCGCGATGCTGTTCGCGGCCAGGGCGAAGCAGCCCGACGTGGTGCGCGTGTGCCAGGCTCCGCTGTAGTACTGCTGGACCTGGAAGCGCTGGCACTGCCCCGCCTTGTTCGGCGTGACAGTCGCGGTCACCGTCGGCTTCACCGTGCGGTGGTAGACGCGGTAGGTGATGCCGCTGTACGTGGTGCTTGTGTAGGAGCCGCCGAGCGTCGTCGCGACCTTCACATGGGCGCCCGCGGTGCGGGTGACCGTCGCGGGCGCGTAGCGGTAGTCGCCCGCGAAGGACACCGAGAACGTCGTGTTGCGGGCGAGTTTGTACGTGGCCGTCAGGTTGCCCTCGGCGTCCACGGTCCCCGTCTTGACCAGTGTCTTCGTGCCGCCGTAGGGCGTGGCGTAGACCGAGACCGTACGGCTGTTGTACGTCGTGCCGAGGTGCGCGGTGACGGTGGCTGTCGCGCCGTACGCGTACGAAGACGCGTTGGTGGTGACGGACACGGCCGTCGCCGCGCGGGACATCTGGACGATCGCGGACGTGGTGGCCGCCTGGTGGGAGGCGTCCCCCGGGTGGCTCACCGTGTAGGTGTTGGCGCCGCCGATGGACGGCGTGTCCTTCACGGTGATCGTGCCGTCGACTCCCACGGGCACGGTCCACTTCACCGGCGTCGTGGTGTGGGCGGCGTCCGTGCGGGAGACGGTGACCGTCTGGCCGCTGCCGTACGGGGCGTCGCTGAGCTTGCCGCCGAAGGACAGAGCGGGCTGGTTTCTCCGGCACTTGGTGGCTGTCGAAGCCCGTCGCAGCCTGGAAGGTGACGGTCCGTAACACGGCCGGGGCCACCGTGCGTACCCTGTCCGGCTCCGACGCCCGCGGTCTGCAGACGGCCGACTGGGACGGCAAGGACTCCGCGGGCCGCCTCGTCGCCAACGGCACCTACACCTGGACGCTCACCGCCCAGCCCGCCGACGGCCAGGGCGCCGCCCTCAACCGCTCCGGCAGCCTCACGGTGATGGCCGGAGCGGCGGCACCGCGCGACTACGCGGGCAACGACGGCGTCGGTGACCTCTTCACCCTCAACTCCTCCGACGCTCTCACCGTCCAACGCGGCAGCGGCAACGGCACGTTGGGCAGCAAGGTGTCCGGCAGCGGCTGGCCGACGAGCGCGAAGTTCGTGCCGTACGGCCACCTGAGCAGCGACCGTTGCAACGACATCCTGGTCCGGCTGAGCAGCGGCGCGCTGCGCGCCTACCGCCCTGCCTGCGGCAAGGCTCCCGGCGACCTGGCGGAGATGAGCGCGGAACGCCTCACCGTGGACCTCACCGCCTCCATCCACGCGCTGCTTCACGAAGGCGGTGAGGTCCACGCCGACGAGTCCGCCCGGCATTCCGCTGGTTAATCTTCAGGTATGACCACCGAGTTGGCTCTGCTGTCCCGTGTCGCCTATCGCGGACAGGAGGTCACCGCGCCCCGGCTGCGCGGGCTGCTGGCGTTGCTCGCCGGGGATCTGCGCGGCGGGTGCAGCGCCGGCCGGCTGGTGGAGGGGCTGTGGGCGGACGAGCTGCCGGAGCGGCCGGGCAAGGCGGTGCAGGTCCTGGTGTCGCGGCTCAGGGCGCAGTTGGGGGCCGAGCTGGTCGTCAGTACGCCGACGGGGTACCGGCTGGCGCTGGACGAGGCACGGGTCGACAGTTGCGCGCTGCCGCTGTACGAGGCGGCGAGCGCCGAGCGGGCACGGGCCGGGGATCACATGGGCGCCTTGACGCAGGCCGAGGCGGGCCTGGCTCTGTGGGACGGGAGCGTGGGCGCCGGCGCGGGAGAGGACCTGCACGATCCGGTGGTGGCGCTGCGCGTCGAACGGGTCCCGGTACACCGTTCCCTCGTACGGTCGCGGGCGCTCGCGCTCGCCCGGGTCGGACGGCGGGAGGAGGCGGCGGCACCACTGGCCGAGCTGGCCCGGGAGCTGCTGCGCGACGAGGAGGTGCTGGCGGAGCTCCTGCGGTGTGAGGCCGCGACCGCGGGCCGGGCCGCGGCGCTGACCCGGTACGACGCCTATCGCCGTCGGCTGCGGGACGAACTGGGGACCGACCCGGGGCCCCGACTCAGGTCCGTGTACCAGGAGTTGGTGCGGGCGGACGTGCCGCATGTCCGGCACGGTGTACCGCACGAACCGAATCCCCTGCTGGGGCGGGACGCCGATGTCGCCGCCGTGGCCGGGTTGTTGCGCGAGGTCCGGGTGGTCACGCTCGTCGGTCCCGGCGGGCTGGGCAAGACCCGTCTCTCCTACGCGGTGAGCCGGGCGGCCGAGCAGCCGGTGGTGCATTTCGTCCCCCTGGCCGGTGTCCTCGCCGACGACGACGTCGCCGCCGAAGTGGCCTCGGCCGTCGGTGCCGGGGAGGGCGGGCGGTTCAGCGGGGGCGGGGACGTGGTGAGCGGCATCGTCGCCGCGCTGGGCGCCGGGCCCGCGCTGCTGGTGCTGGACAACTGCGAGCAGGTGATCACCGGCGCGGCGGATCTCGTACAGGCGCTGGTGTCGCGGTCGAAGGAGCTGCGGGTGCTGGCCACCAGCCGCGCTCCACTGGGGCTGACCTCGGAGTCCGTGTACGCCCTGCCGGAGCTTTCGCCGGCGACGTCGGTCGAGCTCTTCGAGCAGCGGGCGCGGGCCGCGAGGCCCGGCGTGGAACTGCCCGCCGACAAGGTGGCGGAGATCTGCCGCCACCTGGACGGGCTCCCGCTGGCCGTCGAACTCGCCGCGGCCCGGGTGCGGGTGCTGTCCGTGGTGGACATCTCGCGCCGGCTCCGGGACCGCTTCGCGCTGCTGCGCGGCGGCGCCCGCGACGCGCCCGAGCGGCATCGCACGCTGCAGGCCGTGGTCGAGTGGAGCTGGAATCTGCTGGAGCCGGATGGGCGGGCCGCGCTGCGCGCGCTGTCGGTGTTCCCCGGGGGCTTCACCGAGGACGCGGCCCAGCGCGTGCTCGGTGAGAACGAGGACGCGCTGACGCTGCTGGAGCAGTTGGCCGGTCAGTCCCTGGTCAAGGTGGGGGACAGTCCCGCCGGGGTGCGCTTCCACATGCTGGAGACGCTGCGGGAGTTCAGTGCCGCCCGGCGCGCCGAGGCCGGCGAGGAGGAAGCGGTGACCGACCGGTTCCTGCTCTGGGCCCGGGACTTCGGGCGGGCGCACCACGACGCGCTGTTCCGCGCCGACCCGGTGCCCGCGTGGTTCCGTATGCGGGCCGAGCAGGACAACCTCGTCCTGGCCCTGCGGTACGCGCTGGCCCGCGCCGACGGTCCCACCACCGCGGCGCTCACCGCCGTGCTGGCCTCCCTGTGGGTCACCGACTCCAACTACGCCCGGCTCGTCGCCCTGTGCGTCGAGACCGGCGGGCCGCTGTCCCGTTTCCGGCCCGGCCCCGAGAACCCCGAGGACATCGAGGCGGCCCGCAGCGCGGCGGCGGTGTGCACGGGGAGCCTCTTCGTGGGCCTCGGCCCGCACGCCGCACGGCAACTGGTCACCCTGCGCCGGCTGCCGCCCGCCCCGCCGGACACGGTCGTGCGGGCGATGGCCGCGGTGCTGTGTGCCATCCCTGACGTGCGCCCGCCGCAGTACACGCGGCTACGGGAGCTCTCCTCATCCGACGCGCCCCTGCTGGCCGGCACGGCGTGGGCCGTCCTCAGTTACGTGTGGGAGGCCGAGCACGAGCCGGAGCGGGCGCTGGAGTGCGCCCGCCGGATGCCTGACACCTTGGGGTCACTGGGCAATCCGGCCATGCGGCTGCTCAGCCACGGGCGGATCAGCGAACTGTGCATCCAGTCCGGGCGGGGCACGGAAGCGTACGACCATCTGCGGGCCGCGCTGCGCACGCTCGAGGAGTTCGACGGCTGGCCGGACTCGATCGGCGTCCGCTGGGGGCTGGTGTTTGCCAGTCTGCAACGCGGGGAGGTCGACGAGGCGGAGTACTGGCTGGGACTCGCGGCCCTGGACCAGCAGCCGGAGTCCGCCCGGATCTACGCTCCCGATCTGGCGGCCCGGGCGGAGATCGCGCTGGCCCGGGGGCTGACCGAGGTCGGGCTCGGGCTGTGGCGCCGGGCGGTGGAGCGGATCCGGCAGGACAGCGTGCTGCTCGCCGGCGATCCGTTCGTGGATCCCTGGGCGCTGCAGGTGCAGTCGGCCGCGCTGGCGGCGCACGCGCAGCACGGCCGGCTCGAACCGGCGGCCGCGCTGGCCGGGCAGCTGCGGGAGCGGCTCCTCGGGATGCTGTCCGGCTCCTCCGGTTCTTCCGGCTCCTCCGGTTCTTCGGGTTCTTCGGGTTCATCGGGTTCATCGGGTTCATCGGGTTCATCGGGTTCATCGGGTTCTTCGGGTTCATCGGGTTCTTCGGGTGACAGGTCTCCGGTGGAACTGCCGGTGTACGGCGCGGTGTTGCTGGCTCTCGGCTTCGCCGGGCTGGCCGGGGGCGACCCGGCGGGCGTACGGCTGTTGGCGCTGGCGGAGCGGATGCCGACGGTGCAGGAGTTCCCCACCCTGTCCTGGGCCCGGTCCCGGCAGGCCGCCGAGAACGCCGACAGGGCGGCCTACGACGACGCGAGGTCGACGTACGCCGCCCTGGGGCGGGAGGAACTGCGGGCCGCGGCCCGGCAGGAACTCAACTCCGCGGTTCGCGGTTGAACTTCGCCTTGGACCACAGGTAGCCCAGCACCGTCAGCCCCAGGCCCCAGGCGACGGCCAGCACCGCGTTCCTGACGCCGATCTCGCTGCCCAGCAGCAGCCCGCGCAGGGTCTCGATGAAGGGCGAGAACGGCTGGTACTCGGCGAACCAGCGGAACCAGCCCGGCATGGCGTCCACCGGAACGAACGCGCTGGACAGGAACGGCAGCATCACCAGCGGCGTTCCGATGTTGCTGGCCCCCTCGGGGTTGGGGCTGATCAGACCGATGCCGACCGCGAGCCAGGTCAGGGCGAGGCTGACCAGAGCCATCAGCCCGGCCGCCGCGATCCACTCCACCGGCGACGCGTCGGGCCTGAAGCCGATGGCCAGTCCGATGCCCAGGACCAGCGCCAGGGCCATCATCGTCTGGATCACGCTGCCGATCACGTGGCCGATCAGCACGGAGGCGCGGGAGATCGCCATGGTGCGGAACCGGGCCATGATGCCCTCGGTCATGTCGGTGCACACGGCCACCGCGGTGCCCAGCGAGGTCATGGCCACGGTCAGGGCGAGGATGCCGGGGACGATGTAGGCGACGTAGTCGGCGCGGTTCGCGGGACCGCCGGTGATGCCGGCGCTCATCACGTTGCCGAAGACGTAGACGAACAGCAGCAGCAGGATGACCGGGGTGAGCAGGAGGTTCAGGGTGAGGGAGGGGTAGCGGCGGGCGTGCAGGAGGTTGCGCCGCAGCATGGTGAGGTTGTCGCGGAACGCGTAGGTCGCGGTGCTCATCGGACGGTCTCCTTGTCGGCGGGCTGCGAAGGTACGGGGCTGGCGGTCAGAGCGAAGAACACGTCGTCCAGGTCCGGGCTGTGCACGGACAGCTCGTCGGCCTCGATGCCGGCGGTGTCCAGCCAGTCGAGGATGGCGCGCAGCTCGCGCTGGCTGCCGTCGCTGGGGATCTGCAGCGCCAGTGCCTCGTCGTCCCGGGTGACCTCGCGCAGTGCGGTCGCCGCCTGCTCATACGCCACCGGGTCGGAGAACCGCAGCCGTACGTGGCCGCCGGGGACGAGCCGCTTGAGTTCCTCGGCGCTGCCCTCGGCGACGAGCCTGCCGCCGTTGAGCACCGCGATGCGGTCGGCGAGTTCGTCGGCCTCGTCCAGGTACTGGGTGGTGAGGAAGACGGTCGTGCCGCCGGAGACCAGCTCGCGGATGATCCCCCACATGGTGTGCCGGGAACGCGGGTCGAGGCCGGTGGTCGGCTCGTCGAGGAAGATGATCCGCGGGCTGCCGACCAGCGTCATGGCGATGTCCAGGCGGCGCTTCATGCCGCCGGAGTAGGTGGAGGCGGGCTTCTTGGCGGCCTCGACCAGGTCGAAGCGCTCCAGCAGTTCGGCGGTCACCCGCCGTCCCTCGGCGCGGGAGAGGTGGTGCAGGTCCGCCATCAGGAGCATGTTCTCCTCGCCGGTGATCAGCCCGTCCACGGCGGAGAACTGGCCGGTGACGCCGATCGCGTCCCGAACGGCCTGGGCCTCGGCGGTGACGTCGTGCCCGGCGATCCGCGCCTGCCCGCCGTCGGCGGAGATCAGCGTCGACAGGATGTTGACCACCGTGGTCTTGCCGGCGCCGTTCGGCCCGAGGAGCGAGAAGATCGTGCCGGCGGGCACCTGGATGTCAATGCCGTCGAGGACTGTCTTGTCCCCGTAGGACTTCCGCAGCCCGGTGGCCGCGATCGCGGGTTCTTGGTTCGTCGTCATGCCGCAGAGCTTGCGGGCGGGGCGCTTCAGAACGGCTTCAACCCGGTTTCAGTCCCTGGAGAGGAGCTCCAGGGCGTTGAAACCCGCAGTTCAGGCCAGCCGGTCGACCGCGACGTCGTGGCCCTGCGCCCGGCCGGACATCAGAAGCTCGATCAGGGTCAGCAACAGGTCGCGGCTTGCCCGGCGCTGCCGGAGGTCGCCCATGACGATGGGGGTGTGCGGGTCGAGGTCGAGTGCCTCCCGGACCTCGGACTCGGTGCGGTCCCGGCGTCCGTCGAAGCAGTTGACGCCGACGACGAACGGGATGCCGCGGCTCTCGAAGAAGTCGATCGACGCGAAACTGCTCTTCAGCCGCCGGGTGTCCACGAGGACGACGGCGCCGAGCGCCCCGTGCACCAGGTCGTTCCACATGAACCAGAAGCGTTCCTGGCCGGGTGTGCCGAAGAGGTACAGCACGAGTTGGGAGTTCACGGTGATCCGGCCGAAGTCCAGGGCCACCGTCGTGGTGGCCTTCTGGTCCACCCCGTCGATGTCGTCCACGCCGATGCCCGCGGCCGTCAGATGCTCCTCGGTGTTCAGGGGCACGACCTCGCTCACGGCACCGACCATCGTGGTCTTGCCCACGCCGAATCCGCCCGCGATGAGTATCTTCACCGCCGCCGGAGCCTGGGCCGCGGTGGAGTGGGTCGGGTCTGTCCCGACCCGGTCGTCAGAGTCTGAGTAGGCCATCTTTCACCGCCTGAAGAAGTGTCATGTCCAGTCCCTGGCCCACCGCGACCGCCAGCGGTGGCCGGGCCGTCACCCCGCCGAGCGTGATCAGGTCGGAGACAAGGATCTTCGTCACCGCCACGGGCAGGTTCAGCTCGGCGGCGACCTCGGCGAGAGCCACCGGGGTGCGGCACAGCTGGAGGATCAGCCTGTGTTCGGGTTGCAGGCCACGGGTCGAGACCTGCTCACCGGGCGCGACGACCGTCGCGATCACGGTGATGAGGGTGAGGTCGTCCCGAGCCGAGGTCGTGCGTCCCTGGGTGATCGTGTACGGCCTGATGAAGCTCTCCTCCGCGTACTCGTCGTCCGGTGCCGCGTCCGCCCAGTGGCTCACCCACGTCCTCCCCCACTCTCGCCGTCGCTGGAGCGGCGGGACCCCGTTCCCTCGGCGTCATCCCGCGCCACACGGGCCTCGGTGCCCAGGCGTTGCCCGACCTGCTGGACGAGGGTGTGCATCGCCACGGACATCACCTCGGCGTCCACCTCCTGGTCCGCCACGACCGCCAGGTGCGTGCCCCGGCCGGCGGAGCTGACGAAGAGCCAGAGTTCACGGAGCTCGATGATGACCTGGTGGACCGGCCCGCCGCCGAAGACGTCACCGACTCCGCGGGCCAGGCTCTGCTGGCCGGTGGCGATGGCGGCCAGGCGTTCCGCGTCGACCCGTTCGATGCTGCTGGACTGGCTGACCACCAGGCCGTCGTCGGACAGCACGATGGCGTTCCTGGTGCCCGGAACCTGGTCGACCAAGCGGTCGAGCAACCAGTCGAGGTCGGAGTTGGTGGCAGTGGTGCGCAGAGTCATCGTCTGTCTTCCTTGCGGGCCCCGTCGTGGCCCGGTGAGGGGTGAGTGGGCTGTTGATCGGAGTCGGGCCCGAGCCGGGCTATCCGGGACTGGCGCTGGAAGGCGCCGATGGTGGCGCCGGAGCGGCGCGGCGCGCTCCGGCGCGGCAACGGCTCCGTCTCTGTTTCCGTTTCCGTCTTCGTTTCCGATGTCTCGACGTGCGGCGCCTCGGCGTATACACGGGGAGGATCGCGAAGTTCGGCGGCCAGACTGGCCTGTCGTACCCGGCGGGGCAGCGGTTCCGAACTCGTCGTGGGGGGCTCGGCGGTGGTGCGGGCCGTCGGTCTGGCCAAGGATCCGATGAGTTGGCGCGTGAACGTCTCCTGGTCACCGGAGTGCGGTTGCGGCTGGGGCTCCGGCCGCGGATCCCGGGGATCGTCGTCCTGTCCGGAGCGGGGTGCGCCGATGACCGAGAGCTGGGCCGGGGCAGCGCCGTCCGGTGACTCCGAGGCCGGCCTCCCGTCGGAGATCAGCTCTGCCGGCACCAGGACGACCACCCGGGTGCCGCCGAAGGAGGAGGGCCGCAGCTCGACGTTCAGCCCCAGGTTGGCGGACAGCCGCGCCACGACGTACAGGCCGAGGCGGGCGTCGTCGGCGCGGGACATCACGTCCATGCGGGGCGGGTCGGCCATCAGGCGGTTGGCCTCGGCGTACTGCTCGGGGTCCATGCCCATGCCCCGGTCCTCGATCTCGACCGCGACGCCACGGCCCACCCGGGACGCGGACACCTCCACCGGAGTCGGCGGTTTGGAGAACGACACCGCGTTCTCCATCAGTTCGGCCAGTACGTGCACCATGGCGCCGACCGCGCGCTCGGACAGCCAGGTCTCGCCCTCGGTGTCGATCCGGATGCGCCGGTAGTCCTGCACCTCGCCCTGCGCGGCGCGCAGCACGTCCAGCAGCGGCACGGGATTGCGCCAGCGCCGCTGGGGCGTACCGCCACCGAGGATGACCAGGTTCTCCTCGTAGCGCCGCAGCCGGGCGGCCAGGTGGTCGACGTCGAAGAGTCCTTCCAGGACCTCGGGGTCCTCGTGCTGCCGCTGCATCTCGCCGAGACGTTTCATCTGCATGCCGATCAGCAACTGGGTGCGTCGGGCGATGCGCTGCAGCAGACGCTCGAAGCCGCGGTACTGCTCGACCTGCCGCACGGCCGTCTCCAGGGCACTGCCGCGGGCCTCGTTGAGAGCCTGGCCGAGCATGCCCAGTTCGTCGTTGCCGTAGCGGATCTCGGGCAGTTCGGCGTCCGTGTCCACCGTCTCGCCCTGCCGCAGCCGCTCCACCATGTCGGGCAGCCGGGTCTGCAGCTCCAGCGCCGCGGAGCGGAGCCCGAAGATGCGGCGGCGCAGAACTCCGGTGAGCCGCAGCGAGACCAGGAACACCAGCAGTACGGCCGCGCCGCCCACGGCGCTGTTGACGATCAGGTCCGTCATCATGCCGTCGAGCTGGTCCTCGGTGGCGCTGACGAGGTACTCGGCGTAGGAGCCGCTTGCCTGTGTCAGCTGGGGTGTTATCGCCCCGTAGCTCTGCTGCCACTCCTTGCCCAGCCGTGCCGATACCGGGGTCCGGCCGTCCTCCCCGGGGTTCTCGGCGGTCAGGACCGTCTGCTCGATCCGGGTCTTCTGCTTCCAGGCCGCGCCGGACAGGATGCCCTGGTACGTCTTGGCGGGCCCGCTCGGCAGCCGCGGTACGACCTTGTTGTCGTAGATGTGCTGCTGACCGCCGATCGCCTGGGCGAGTTGGGAGCGCTGCGCACTGGTGAAGTGGCCGCTCACCGTTGCGGCGGTGAAGATCGTGTTCTCGCGCGAGAGCATCTCCGCGCCCCACTGCGAGTCGATCAGCGGCTTGGTGAGGACGGTGACCTCGCCGAAGCCCACGTTGGTGAAGTCCTCGAACAGTTGCATGTCCGAGGCGATGACATCGGTGTAGTGGTCGAACGTCTGCTCCTGGGTGGCGTCCCGCTCGTCCACCGCCTGACGGTACGCGGGCAGTCGGTCCAGGCCCCGGCCGACCCGCTGGTAACCCTCGGCGAGAGCGGCCGGCATGGCGTCGGAGAGTGCTTTGAGACCCTGGACGGACCGGTCGGTGAGCGCACGCTGCTTCGCCAGTCTCGACTGGTAGGCCTTGGGGTCGGCGAGCGCCGCAGCGCTCAGTTGCCGCTCCGCCTGCAATTGGTACAAGACGACGGCGATCGGCTGCCCGACCTGCTTGCCCGCTTCGTTGCGGTCGTGGACGGTCTTCCAGTTGCCGTAGAGCTGGGCCGAGTTCATCGCCCACAGGGCGACCAGGGCGATGGTGGGAACCAGGGCCAGGACGAGCAGGGTCGTACGCAGCGACAACCCGCGCTTCGAAACCGTCTCCTGGCCGCCTTGCCGCGGTTCCGTTTCGCGGCTTGTCTGCTGTTCTGCCGCTCGCGCGTGAAGTGCCACGAAAGTTCCCGCCATGCTAGCAATGGCGGACTGGTCCGATATGAGGTCCGCGCGATGTCAGGGGAAACCTACTCATCACACAAATGATCTCAATAGTTTGATCGTTCAAATTGACCACAACACTTTGAGCAATCATTCGCGCACGCACCGCACCGAAGGCGTTCAGAAGCGGCCGTTCTGCCGCCTCGATTCAGCCAAGTCGCCTATGAGAAAGGTAAGTTCGCCTCAGCCGGCGGAGCCCGCCTTCCACTGATCCCACGGCATGTTCCAGCCGTTGAGGCCGTTGTCGGGGGCGATCGTCCGGTCGTCGGAGTTGCGCACCACGACCACGTCACCGATGAGGGAGTTGTCGTAGAACCAGGCGGCGTCCTGCTGGGAGTCGTTGCCGCCCTTGGCGTCGTTGAGGCCCACACAGCCGTGGCTGAGGTTGGAGCGCCCGAACGCCGAGTCGGGGGCCCAGTAGTTGCCGTGGACGAACGTGCCCGAGGTGGACAGACGCATGGCGTGCGGGACGTCGGGGATGTCGTACTGACCGGCGTAGCCCACCGTGGCTCCGTTCATCCGGGTGCTGATCAGCTTCTCGGAAATCACCATCTGGCCGTTCCAGGTGGTCGAGTCGGGGGCGCCCGCCGTGATGGGCAGCGTCTTCAGGGTCTTGCCGTCGCGGACGACCGTCATCCGGTGCGTGGAGGCGTCCACGGTGGAGACCTGACCGCGGCCGACGGTGAAGCGGACCGTCCTGTCCTGTTCGCCATAGGCGCCCTTGGCGCCCTTCACCCCGTCGAGACGGATCTTGACGGTGATGGTGGAGCGGGCCTTCCAGTACTGCTGCGGACGGAAGTCGAGGCGCTGCGCGCCGAACCAGTGGCCGACGACGGCCTGTCCGCTGCTGGAGCTGACCTCGATGGCCGACTCGACCGACTTCTTGTCGGTGATCGCCTTGTCGAAGGTGAACGAGACCGGCATCCCCACACCGACCGTGGATCCGTTGTCCGGGGTGAACGCGCCGGTGAAACGGTCGGTCTCGGCGACGGTCGTGAAGGCGATCTTCTTCGTCTCCTTGCGTCCCTCGGCGCCCGCGGCCACCACGGTCAGCCGGTAGGCGGTGCCGTGGTCGAGGACGGCATCCGGTGCCCAGGTCCTGCCGTCCGAGGACACGGCGCCGGGTACGACCCCGCCGTTCGCCGTGGCCAGGGACACTTGGGTGATCTTCCCGGCCTCGACCGTGACACGGCCACCGCGCCGGACGGAGACGTGCTGCTGCCCGTCGGTCGCGTTCAGTCGTATGTGCGGTGCGCTCGCCGCTCGGGCCGCGGCGGTGGACGCCTTCGTACGGTCGCTCTCGTCGCCTGGTCCGGTGCTGCAGCCGGCCAGAAGGCAGGCCGCGACGGACAGGGCGACAAGGGCGACGGCCGGGCGGGTGCGGTGCATGGGATCTCCGTCGTTCGCGTCGGGTGGTGTCTGCCACCGAGTCGTGGGAAGTCGGCCCCGGGGAGAAGCGGCGCGGTGTCGACGCGGCCCGGCGTGACGCCGGCGCCGAAGCGCCCAGGGGCATGGACCCAGCCTGGATCGCGGATATCAGGAAGTTGTCAGAGTGCGGATCCCGGCGACAGCGGACTGGGCCTGTCCGACAGCAGCGGACGGGGCCTGTCCGGCGTGCCCGCTCGGCAAGGCTCGCGCTGTTCCCTCAACTGCCCCTTAAATTCTCATGCGTTCGGCCTGCGCCACCCCATACGATCCCCCCGCCGCCCGTACGCCAGTGCGTATCCAGGCGCCGTGTGCGGGCATCCAAACGGGAGGGATCACTTGACCATGTCCTTCGGCGCGCGCTCGCGCGTCGTCCTCGCTTCTCTGGGAACCCTCGGCCTGTCACTGGCCGCCGCCGTGTCGCCCGCGAGCGCGGCCGACGCAACGCCCACCACACCCACCCAGCTCTTCAACGGCTACCGGAACTGCTCGACCGACGCGGACCGACCCACCTACCTCTGGGCACGCAACGGCCTTGACGTCGAGGGCATCCCCGGGACCACCGACACCACCGGCAACTCCCCGGTCAGCGTGCGGTATCAGGTGTGGCCGGTCACCGACCCGACGCAGACCACGACGGTCACCCGTACCTACGCCACCCCCGGGTTCGAGGCCGTCGCGAACCTGCCCGCCGACGCGCTCACCGACGGGCAGAGCTACGCGTGGCGGGCGCAGACGGTGGCCGGGACCGCGGCCTCGGACTGGTCCGCTCCCTGCTACGTCACGATCGACAACACCCGTCCGGCGAGCACGCCCACCATCTCCTCGCCGAACTACCCGCCGGACGTGTGGAACCAGGGCGGCGAGCCGGTCACGTTCACGCTGAACGCCAACGGCGCCGACGATGTCACCGGGTTCGAGTACTCCTGGCAGCAGGACCTCCCGGTCATCGGCACCAACATCGGCGACCACGGCATTCCGCAGCCCGAAGACCCCTACTCGGACCCCAGATACTTCACGCGCGCCGACGCCCCCGGCGGTTCGGCCACGCTCAGTCTGGTCCCGCCGAGCGGCGCAGGTCTGATGACCCTGTGGGTCCGAAGCCTGGACCGCGCCTTCAACGGGTCCGCGATCACCAGCTACTCGTTCCGCGTCGGCTCCACGGCGCCCACCGTCACCCCGGCCGTCGCGTCGCCCGAGTACGGCAAGCCGACCACGTTCACGCTCCGGCCCGACGCCGCGCTCCAGTCGAAGAGCCCGGTCGTCAGTTACTCCGTGCAGACCATCGGCGGTCAGGGCGGCGACAAGACCATCGACGTCGCGGCGGCGGCCGATGGCACGGCGAAGATCAAACTCGCGCTGGACGGCATCTACGGCGAGCATCTCCGGGTGACCAGCAAGAGCGCGAACGGCTGGGTCACCGACGCGGCATCGTGGGGCATCAGCTACGACACCACTCCCACCGTCGCTTCGGACATCTACCCCGAGAACGGTTCCGGCGGTGGTGTGGGCGTCCCGGGCACCTTCACGTTCACGCCGAAGGTGAAGGGCGTCGCGAGCTACACGTACTCCTTCGACGGGGACCCGGAGGTCACGGTCCCCGCGGGCGCCCACCACGCCGCGAGCGTCGACTGGACCCCGGCCTCGGACGGCTACCACTACCTCACGGTGTACGCCACGACCCGCTCCGGCATCCAACTGGCGGCATACGACTACTACTTCACGGTGGACTGAACCCTGGACCCGGCTGGGCGGACACGACCCCGAGGGCGCGACGTCACCGTGCCCTCGGGGTCGTCGCCGGTCGGAGTCGGCCGACCGCCCGCCGCCCGCGTGGGCCGGTCAGTACCGGGCGCCGACGGGGGCCGGGATGGCGTTGAGGTCGGCGAGGTCGGCCGCGGACAGCTGGACGTCCGCGGCGCCCGCGTTGTCGGCGAGGTACTTCGGGGTCTTGGTGCCGGGGATGGGGACGACGTGCGGGCCCTGGGCGACGAGCCAGGCGAGGGCGACCCGCGCGGGGGTGGCGCCGATCCGGTCGGCGACGTCGCGGCCCTGGGCATCGCGGTCGTGGTGAGCGTCGCCGTCGTCAAGCAGTGGACGCCGGTGCTCGACCTGCGGCTCGCGCTCGGGGCCCCGCTCGCCGGAGCCCTCGTCGGACTGCTCGCGGGCCTCTACCCCTCACTGCGCGCCGCCCGCATGGAACCGGTCGACGCGCTGCGCGCACCGTCGTAGCGGTACCCGACCCTGTGTCAGTGAGAGAGGAGTTGCTGGCCGCCGTCGATGTCGTACGTCGCGCCGGTCAGCGCGCCGTTGCACATGATGTGTACGGCGAGAGCGGCGACGTCGGCCGGGCCGACCACCCGTCGGATGGGAAGCGTGGTCCGCAGTTCCTCGCGCCGGGCGTCGACCTCGTCCCCCAGCAGCGAGGCCGACAGGGGGGTGTCGACGAATCCGGCGGCGATGAGATTCACCCGGACCGGCGCCATTTCGAGCGCGAGGTTGGCGACGAGGGCGGGCAGGGCCGCGGTGGCGGCCGAGGCGATGGCCAGGCCGACACCGGGGCGTCGGCCGCCGGTGCCGCCGATGAACAGCAGGGTGCCGCCGGCCCGGATCCTGTCACGGCTGTGGAGGGCGACCCCGAGGGTCATGCCGATGCGCTCGTCGAAGGCGCGGCGGGCGGCGGCGAGGTCCATGCTCTCCAACGGCATGTAGTAGGGGCGGCCGGCGGTGACCAGCACATGGTCGACCGGGCCGGGCAGATCCTGGAAGAACTCCTGGAGGCGGTCGGTGTCGGTGGCGTCGAACGCGGCCGCGCCCACGGGGTCCAGCTCCAGCGCGGCCTGCCGCAGCCGTTCGGGGTTGCGGCCGACCAGGACCACCGCGCCGCCCTCCGCACGTACCTGGCGGGCGGTCTCGAGTCCGATTCCCGCGCTGGCGCCGATGACCACGACCGTCCGGCCGGCGAGGTCATGGCCGTGGCCGTGGTCGGGTTCGCTGCCCGTCATCTCCGCCTCCGGGTATCAGCCCTGTTCTCCTGTCATGGGCACGTGCTGTCAGCGGCCGGGGGCCCGCTTCCTCACTTCCTGGAGCACCCAGCCGTTGCCGTCCGGGTCGCTGAAGGTGGCGTAGGAGCCGTAGTCGGCGCGGTCGGGGTGCGGGCCGGGCACCCGTTCCGCCTCGCCACCCTGGTAGGTGACCCCCTGGGCGCCGTGGCCGTGCTGGAAGATACCTCCGGCGTCGTGGAACACCTCGCTCATCTCGACGCCTCGGCCGCTGAGTTCCGCGTGGGCCTTCTCGATGTCCGGGACGATGAGGTACAGGCCTCGGACCGAGCCGGGCTCGGCGGAGGTGACCCCCTTGCCGAAGATGATGGCGCATTCGGAGCCGGGCGGCGTGAACTGCACCACGCGGTATTCGTCATTGGCGGCGTGGTCGGCGTCCATCCGAAATCCCGCCGCCTCGTAGAAACTCCTGGCCCGGTCGACGTCGGAGACGGGCAACACGATGACTTCGAGTTTCAGGTCCATGCGGATGTCTTTCTTCTCGACGTCGACGCATCGCCCACTCCGATGTGCGGAAGCAGTGATCCTGCGCGTGGTGGGTCTCCCGCAGGGGGCGGACATATGCCCTTCATTCACAACATACCGGCTCGTACGACCCCTCGCGCGGCGTCACGAACGGCACGGCGGCGTTCGCTATGCGATTCGCCAGCCGGGTTCGAGGCGGTCGAGGAGGGCATGGAAGGCCGCGTCGGCTTCGTCCCAGTCGCCGCCGGTCAGGGGTGCGACGAGCAGACCGAAGGCCGAGTCGACCAGAAGGACGGCCTCCGTGCGGGCTCGCGCCTCCGGCAGGCCCATGTCCCGGAAGACGGAGGTGAGCCGGTCCGTCCACTCGGTGAGCACGTCGCGCATGACGGGCCCGTACCGGTCGGGGTGAAACAGGCTCGCGGTCAGGATCTCGACGTAGAGGGGAAACGCGGCGCGCAGGTAGGGGTCGTCGAACTGCTGCCAGACGTCCTCCAAGAAGCCGCGGAGCCACTCCGGGCCCCTGGGACCGTCGACGGCGTCGAGCAGGCTCCGGGCACGCAGGAGCGGTCGTCGCTCGTCCAGGGCGAGTGCCTCGGCGACCATGCGTTCCTTGGTGCCGAAGTAGTACAGGAGCATGCGGTCGCTGGTGCCCAGGGCCCGGGCCAGCGGGCGGAGGGACAGGTCCGCCAGGCCGTTGCGGATCATGTACTCGCGGACCTGGTCCAGCAGGTCGCGCCGTTTGGCCGGGTCGGGCGGGCGCGGCATGGGGGCTCCCAAGTGCGGTCGGGGTTGCCGGTCGGGACCGGCATGTCCATTTTGTTTGCCTTAGCTCGGGTATTTACTGTAGCGCCCGCTACACGTATATTTGAAATGTAGCGAGTGCTACGTGAATGAATGCGGGACCTGGCACGCACGGCCCGGTCACCGGCGGACCTCCGCCGCCGCGGCAACCATGGCCGCCGACACTCCAGAAGGGACTGATTCTCCATGGCCTTCCAGGCCATCGGCCTCACCGTGACCTCCCGCGGGGGATTCGTTGCCCGGCTGTACCGCCGCCGACAGGCAGAGCCGGGGCACAAGGCCGCACCGAGCTCGTGGATCACCCGGCACCAGGCTCTCTGGTCGCGCGCGCTGGCCCCCGTACGGCCCCTTGACGCCCCGCGCGGCCGCGCCACCGACCGGGACGCGTCCTGGCCCCTGCCGCGCGACCTGACCTCGGCCCGCCGGGCCCGACGCCTGGTGACCGCACAGCTGGACGACTGGGGTCTGCGGGACCTGACCGACACGGCCGAGCTCCTGGTCAGCGAACTGGTCACCAACGCCCTGTGCCACACGCGCGGCCCGCTGCGGCTCAACCTGCAGGCGCGCGACTCCCGGCTGCGGTGCGAGGTCGAGGACACCGACCCCACCGGGCCCGTACGGCGCCTCGTCGACGCCGACGCGGAGGGCGGACGTGGCATCGACCTGCTCGATCTGCTCGCCGAGGCCTGGGGCAGCACCCGTACGGCGACCGGCAAGACCATGTGGTTCCAACTGCCGGCGAAGGCATCCTCGCCGGAGGCGTCACCCGCCTTTGACTGAGCCGGTGCGGGCACTGGGCACTGGTCTCCGGGACCGATGGGATTCGGCATGATCCGTTACGCTGACCGCCGCTGACCTCAAGGGGAGACATGTTCGGCAAGCGACTGATAGTGGCCGCGGCGACCGCGGTTCTCATAGCGGGGCTGGGCGCCTGCGGCGGTGAGGGCGGTGGGGGCGGTACAGGCGGCGAGGACCCGGGAGCCGTGACCGACGTCGGCCGAAGCGATACGGGCACCGTCCGGCAGGCCGCGCCGAGCCCTGACACCGTCTCCGGGCTCAGGGACTCGGTCCGCCGCCTCGCCAAGAAGACCACCAGGGCCACCCGCCCGCACCTGGTCAAGAAGTGCACGTCCGCCACCAGGCGGGTCAGGCACACGGAACGCACGGGCACGGGCACCCGCAGGACGACCCGCACCTGGTACACGACGGAGCGGTACCGGACCTGCAAGAAGGTCCGCAGCGGCACCGAGACGTACACACGAACCGTTCGGTCGCAACGGTGGTGCGTGAGTCTGGACAACGTCGACGGCGACACCGCCAAGGACGACGTCTGGTACCAGGTCACCCCGGCCACCTACGACGAAGCCCGCGGCGCGGACGAGCACACCCGCATGGAGTTCACCCCGACCGCCACCGGCTGCTGAACGGAGGTCGACTCCATCAACGACACCGACGGGAGGGCGGGATGATGGTCGGCATGCGCATCCGTATCGACGCCGTGGACCTGCCCGGCCGCACCTGTCCGGCCCCCGCCGACCGCGGCGTGCCGACGTACGGCAACATCCACGTCGCCGTACAACGCCGGGACCGTCCGGCCGAGCTCCTCGAACCGCAGCCCGGTGACGCCGCGTCCGCGACCTGGACCCTGGAGTGCACCGCGGTCACCTCGCCGGCCGGCACGGAGGTCAAAGGGCCTTACGTGCAGGACCGTCTGGGCCGCCGGTTCATCTACCTGTCGTGGGGCACGGTCGACGGGTCGGGCGTCTTCAGCATGTTCCGCCGCGCCAAGCTCATGCTCGACGTCATCCCCGCCGAGGTGCTGGCCGCCGCCGCGCACACGGGCCTTCTGGTCGGACGCCTCGGTCTGACCGACGCGTACGGCAACCCCCTGTGCGCGCGGGTCGAACCCCCGCACATCACGTGGACCGCCGAACCCGCCTCGTAGACGGCCGGGATGCGGGCCTCGGCCTCGTTCTCACCACACTCCGCCCTGTCCTACGGATAGACCACATCTGCCGGAGTCCGAGTGGTCCCGGGCGGAGTGGTCCCGGACGGCGCGTTCCCGGACGGCGTGGTGGCGAGCGAAGGAGTGGCGTGCGGAGGGGGGACGTGCGAAGGAGTGGCCTGCGGGGTGTTGGCCGCCCGCACGATGACGTAGAGGGCCAGGCCGAAAACCAGCAGAGTGAGCCACCGCCACCGCGTCCAGGATGCGGCCATGTCCCGCCTTCTCTCTTCCGCCCGTTCACCGGTGCGCCGAGGCGAATCGATGGAGGGAAGAGTAAGCCAGCGTCACCCTCCGTCGTGGTTGCGCTCGCCGCGCCGACCCCGATCACTGTGCGTGAACTCATGCTCGAACCCGTACCCGCGGCCGTCCTCGGCCTCGTCCTCGGCGCGACGGCGTTCGTAACGTGACCGCGTGACCACCAGTCCGGCCGCGTACAGGCCGAGGACGGCGGCGAGCAGCGGGAGCAGCGTGAACCGGACGAGGATCCAGGAGATGCCGTGCACGGACCGGTCGAAGGCGCTCGCCTCCCGCCGCCCCAGGTCCCGGTGGCTCGCCGCGAACCGTGTGTGCGCGCCGGTCGCCACGACCAGGGCGGTGCCGCTGCCGGAGGCGACGCCGCTGCCCTGGAAGCACAGTTGTGGCTGTTCGAACAGCTGACCCGCGCCGGCGCCCGGCGCGTCGACGGGGTACTTGGCGACCGGCGCCGACTCGCCGGTGAGCGCGGCCTGGTAGACGGTCAGCCCACTGGCCCGCAGCAGTCGTACGTCGGCGGGGACCAGGTCGCCCGGACCGAGCCGGATCACATCCCCCGGCACCAGCTGGTCGACCGGGAGGTCCCGGTCCGTGGGCACCGCGTCCGCATCGGTCCTGCGCAGCACGGTGGCGGTGCCGGCGACCAGTTCGCGCAGCGCCGTGATCGAACGGTCCGCCCGGTGCTCACCGGACGACCGCAGCACACAACTGACCACCACCAGTACGGTGATCACGCTCGCGGTGCCCCAGGAGGCCACGAGCGCCGAGACCAGGCCGAGGCAGAGCAGTACGGCGGTGAACGGATCCCGCAGACTGCGCAGGAACCGCCACGCCCAGGGCACGGGCCGCCGGGCGGGCAGGGTGTTCTCCCCGAACCGGGCGAGGCGTTCCTCGGCCTGCGTCTCCGTCAGCCCCCGCGGACCGCTGTCCAGCCGCCGGAGCAGCTGGAGCGCGGTCGGGTCGCCGAGTCCCCCGCCCGAAGCGGGTGGGACGGCCCGGGGTTTCCCCGCCGCCGGGGCGTCCGCGGAAGCGGGGCACTCGGTGCCCCCTCCCGCGGTCGTGGACGTCTCAGCCACCGATCCCGCGCAGCGTGCGTACCGGTGCCGATGCCTCCTCGGTCCGGGCGGCCAACTGTCCGACCATCACGCGCACCACGGTCACGACGTCGGCATCGTCGACGTAGTAGACCTGCCGGCGGCCCTCGCGGCGGGAGCGGACGAGGCCCGCGAGCTTCAGCTTCGACAGGTGCTGGCTGACGGCGGGCAGGGCCCCGCCCACGCGCTCCGCGAGGTGGGTCACGTCGCTCTCCCCCTGTGCGAGGGCCCACATGATGTGCAGTCGGGGCGAGGAGGCCAGCAGTCCGAACGCGGCGGCCGCGTCCGCCAGCACCTCGGCGGGCGGATCCTCGAAGCCACCGACGTCTGCCGTCACAGTCTTTCTCCCGTCCCGCCCCGGGCATCCGTGCCCACGTTCGCGCCGACCCAGTTTAGGCGTGGGTCACCAGGGCGCCGCCGTCGAATCTGCCGCTCCCGTCGTCGAACCCGCCGCTCCCGCCCTCGAACCGGCTGCTCCCGTCGTCCGGCCGGCTACTCGGGCAGGTGGCTTCGCAGGTAGGGCAGCAAACCCCGCTCCAGCAGGGCCTGCCGCCATCTCTCCCGGGCCCGGTCCACATCGGTTCCACCGGCAGACCCCCGGCCGTCGCACGTGCTCTCGCGTCGGCGCAGGGCCGTGCGCAACAGGGCCCACAGACCGATGCTCACGGTCACCGCCGCGGTGAGTGCGAGTACCCAGCCCGCCGTGATCACCGACGCGGCGAAACGGGGGGCCGCCTCGATGAGACGCAGTCCGTACCCCATCAGCAGGAGCACCGCCGACGCGGCGGCCGCCACCAGGGGGGTGAGCACGGCGAGAACGGGCCACAGTTCGCCCCCGGCTGCCTCACGGGCGTCCCGGGTCTCGAGGGCGGCGAGGTAGTCGCGGTACTCGTCGCCGACGGCGGCCGCGATCTCCTCCGTGGCTTCCAGCGCCAGGTCCCGCAGCCGTCTCGCGGCTCTTCCGGTGGGGTCGCGGAGCAGTGCGGAACGGATGTCGGTGACGTCGAGCGCGCACTGCAGCACTCGTTCGAACTCCACTCGATCCTCCTGCCGGAGGCCGGGCGCATAGGTCACACCGTCTCCTTAGAAGGCTCGAGCCAGTGACCGGTCGAGGGACCAGAACACGGGGTGGCCGGCGTGCCAGTGTGGTGATTCCCGGATTGCGCGGCCTCCAAAGGTTTTGAGCACCGGCTCAGGGTGCCGAGTCCTTGGTGCCGGTGGCCGCTCGGTAGGCCTGGCTGGGGGTCATGGCGACGCCGTTGAGTTCGACGGTCCTGTAGGGGCTGACCTTGGCGCAGGTTTTGGACTGGTCGGCGGTCTCGGCATGGGCGTCGGCGGTGGCGGCCTTGGTGTCGGCCGGGGCGGTGGCGGGGTAGGTGGTGCCGCTCGTCCAGTCGGTCCCGATGACCAGGGTCAGGCCGGTGCCGGCGGCGCCGCTCTGGTCGAGATGGGAGGAGGGCAGGCCCAGGGCCTTGGCGGCGGTCTGGGCCTCGGCCTTGTGCCCGCTGCCGTAGGTGAGGGTGGTCCTGGACGTGGTGCCGGCGGCGTTGCCCGTGGTCGTGCCGGAGCTGAAGCCCTTGTCGATCAGGGCGGTGGCGACGGCGGAGGCCCGGCCGGCGACGGTGGTGCCGTTCTCCACGGTCAGCGCGATCCGTGCGGCGGGGATCGCGGAGGCGGTGGCCGTGGGCGTGTCTTTGGCCGTCGCGGAGGCAGCGGCCGTCTTCTCGCCGGACGCGCCGGTCAGGGACCGGTCGTCCGCGATGGTGGCGAACAGGCTCTGGGCGGTGGCGGCGGGCACGAGCCGGTTGCTGTCGCCCGGGTCCGGCGCCGTCTGCATGGTGGTGAAGGTGATGCGCTTCGCCGGGACCTTGTCCACGTCGGCGGCGAGCCCGATCAGCTTCCTGACGCTGCCCAGGCCGGTGTCGACGGTGAGGGCCTTGGTGGCGGCGTCGGCCAGGTGGTACACGGCGGTGGGGTCGGTGAGGGTCCCGGCGCTCTTGAACTTGCGGATCATCGAACTGAGGAAGATGTGCTGGGAGTAGGTGCGCCCCAGGTCGCTGCCGTCGCCGAAGCCGTGCCGGGAGCGGACGAACTCCAGGGCGGCGACCCCCTTGAGGGTGTGCGTGCCCTCGGCGAGCTTCAGGTGCGAGTAGGTGTCGTAGACGTCCTTGTCGACGCAGGCGGACACCCCGCCCACCGCGTCGGACATCTTCACCACGCCGGAGAAGTCGAGCTTGACGAAGTGGTCGATGGGGATGCCGGTGAGCCGGTGGACGGTGGCCACCTGGCAGGCGGGCCCATACTCCAGGGCGCTGTTGACCATGCCGGTGTAGCCCTTGGTGGACATGCCGGTCTCGGAGTCCTTGCAGGCGGGGACGGTGGTCATGGTGTCGCGGGGGATGCTCATCACGGTGGCGTTGGAGCGGTCGGCGGATATGTGCATCACCATCTCCACGTCCGCGTTGGACCCGGACTGCACACCGGTCTTCGAACAGCCGCCGCCGAGCTTGCAGTCGCTCGCGTCGGTACGGCCGTCGCTGCCCATCACCAGCAGGTTGATCGGGGTCCTGCCGAAGGCGTCGGGCTTCTCCTTGCCGGCGCTGTCGCTGCCCGTGCCGTCGGTCAACGGGACGCTGTGGAGGTTGCCGTTCAGATGCTCGTAGAACCACCACCCCACGCCCGAGGTGGCCAACACCAGCACCGACAGCGTTATCGCGGCCGTCCGCAGTATCCGCCCGCCCCGGCGTGCGGGCCGGGCCCGGCGCCCGCCGGCACCGACCTTGGGCCGCGCACGGGACCCCGTCCGGGAGGGCGCGGAACGGGAGGCCCCGGAACCGGAGGTCACGGAACCGGAGGTGTGGCGCTGCCGGGGCACCCCGCGTGCGTGGATGCGTGTGGCGTTTCCGGCGGGGCCGTCCCCAGGGTCAGTCATGTTCGCACTCCCACGAAACGGTCGGGCCGTTCAGGCATATGTCAGGCGTTGCGGGGACGCCTCGCTTGCATGGTTGCGCAATATAACAACCCGGCCCGAGACCCGGCGCGGCTCCCGCCCACCACCCCTAGAGAGGGCTCCGGACGCACGGGCGTTCCGACGTCCTGAGTCGCCGTTCGCCGCAGTGGTCCCACTCATGACTGAGAAGTGGTGAAGTCGTGGTGAGCCGTGGGGCCGAGGCCCGCTATGTTCGGTGCGATCATCCGAGATTCGGAGCGGGCGTGCAGAAGACAGATGAACGGGCCGTGGGGGCGGACGTACCCTCCACGGAAGCGGAAACGGAGGCGGAGGCGGCTGTCGCGGTTCCCGCGGCGGAGACGAGTGCCACCGGCACCCGGCGCGACTGGCCCCGCCACTGGCCCCTTCTGCTCGGAGCGTGCGCCCTGTCCGGGCCGGTGCTCTACGTCCTCAGCCGGTGGATGGACCAGCCGGCCATGCAGGCCTGGCGGACCGTCTGCCTCGCCGTCACCGTGCAGGCGCTGCCGTTCCTGCTGCTCGGCACGGCGCTGTCCGGCGCGATCAACGCGTTCGTACCGGCGCGGGTGTTCACCCGGGTGCTGCCCCGGCGACCCGTGCTCGCCGTCCCGGTCGCCGGAGTCGCCGGAGTCGTCCTGCCCGGCTGCGAATGCGCGTCGGTTCCGGTGGCGAGCAGCCTGATCGGCCGGGGAGTCACCCCGGCCGCCGCGTTCGCGTTCCTGCTCTCGGCGCCCGCCATCAACCCGGTCGTGCTGACCGCCACCGCCATCGCCTTCCCCGGCCACCCCGAGATGGTGCTGGCCCGGCTCCTCGCCTCGCTCGCCACCGCCGCGGTGATGGGCTGGCTGTGGCTCTTCCTGGGCCGCGAGAAGTGGCTCAAGCCTGCCGTACGGCACACCGGGCACCAGCCCGAGCAGAGCCGTCTGCGGGAGTTCCGACGCGGTTTCCAGCACGACTTCCTGCACGCGGGCGGCTTCCTGGTCCTCGGGGCCATGGCGGCGGCCACGTTCAACGTGGCGGTCCCGCGCACCGTGCTCGACGCGTTCTCCGGCTCGCCCTGGCTGTCGGTGCTGTTCCTGGCGGCACTCGCCGTCCTGCTCGCGGTGTGCTCCGAGGCCGACGCGTTCGTCGCGGCCTCGCTCACCGGCTTCTCGCCCGTCGCCCGGCTGACGTTCATGGTCGTCGGACCGATGGTCGACCTGAAACTGATCGCCCTTCAGGCAGGCACCTTCGGCCGGGCCTTCGCGGTCCGTTTCTCCACGGCCACGACGGTCGTCGCGATCCTGTGCAGCGCGCTCATCGGAGGAGTCCTGCTGTGAGACGCCCCTTCCAGGTGACCCTGCTCGTCCTCAGCGGCCTCGGCCTGCTGCACGCCTCGCTCTTCACCGACCTGAGCCTCAGGTTCGTCAAGGAGGGGATGCGTCCGATGCTGGTCGCGTCGGGGGTGCTGCTGCTCGTGCTGGGCGTGGCGGAGGCGTGGTCGAACCAGCAGCCGGACAGCGGCGAAGCCGCCGACAGCCACGGTCACGGACACGGACACGACCACTCCACCGTGCCGCGCATCGCATGGCTGCTGTTCCTCCCCGCGTTGAGTCTGCTCTTCTACGCCCCGCCGGCCCTCGGCGCGTACACCGCCGCGCGCGAGGCGCCCAAGGCCGTCACCGAGCAGCGGTACTTCGAGCCGCTGCCCGCGACCTCGCCCGTCCCGCTGACGCTCACCCAGTTCACCAGCCGGGTGCAGCAGGACCACAAGCGGGACATCAGGGACCGCAGCATCCGGATGACCGGTTTCGTCACACCCGACAAGGGGGGCGACGGCTGGTACCTGACCCGGATCATCTTCACCTGCTGTGCGGCGGACGCCCAGTCCGTCAAGGTACGGATCCACGGGGCGGCGGCCCTGCCCGCCGACACCTGGGTGGCCGTCACGGGAACGTGGCATCCCGGCGGGACGCTGGGCACGAGCTCCGCCCCGGCCGCGCTCGACGCCCGTACCGTCAAGAAGGTCGCCAAGCCGGTGAACGCCTACACGGACGCCCTTCCGTTGTTCTAGGCCGGCCGTACCAGACCCACGTCATAGGCGAAGATCACCGCCTGGACCCGGTCCCGTACGCCGGGATGCGTGTCGCTGCCCCGGGGTCGAGTACGTCCGGCCGGTGTACGGCGGGTCTTACGGACCCGTGACGTGACGGGCGCGGTGCTGCCCCGCGGTGCGGTCGTGGTCCTAGCGTTCGGCGTATGCGAGTACTGGTCACCGGCGGTGCCGGGTTCATCGGGTCCCATGTCGTCGAGGCGCTGACCGCGCGGGGACACGAGGCGGTCGTGTTCGACCTGCGCGACGGCCTGGACGTACGGGACGCCACAGCGGTCGGCGGCGCGCTGGCGGGCGTGGACGCCGTGTGCCATCAGGCGGCGATGGTGGGGCTGGGGAAGGGGTTCGGCGACGCGGTCGAGTACGTGTCGCGCAACGACCTCGGTACGGCGGTGCTGCTCGCCGAGATGGCCGACGCGGGGGTGCGCCACCTCGTGCTCGCCGGGTCGATGGTCGTGTACGGCGAGGGCGCGTACGCGTGTGAGTGGCACGGGCCGGTACGCCCCGGGCCCCGGACCGTCGCCGACCTCGACGCGGGTCGCTTCGAGCCCCGGTGCCCGCGGTGCGGCGAGGAACTGACACCCGGTCTGGTGCGCGAGGACGCCCCTGCCGACCCCCGGAACGTGTACGCGACGACCAAGCTCGCCCAGGAACATCTGGCGGCGGCCTGGGCCCGGTCGACGGACGGTTCGGCGGTGTCGCTGCGCTACCACAACGTGTACGGGCCTGGGACGCCCCGCGACACCCCGTACGCGGGGGTCGCCTCGTTCTTCCGGTCCGCGCTGGCCCGTGGCGAGGCGCCGCGTGTCTTCGAGGACGGCGGACAGCGACGGGACTTCGTCCACGTACGGGATGTGGCCGCGGCCAACGTCGCCGCCCTCGAGGCGGGTTCGCGCGGCGGAGTCCTCACCGCCTACAACACCGGAAGCGGCGAGCCGCACACCGTCGGCGAGATGGCCCGGGCCCTGGCCACCGCCCACGGCGGCCCCGAGCCCGTGGTGACCGGGGAGTACCGGCTGGGCGACGTACGCCACATCACGGCCGACTCCGCACGGCTGCGCGCCGAGCTGGACTGGAAGCCCGAGACCGGCTTCACCGAGGGAATGCGGGAGTTCGCGGCGGCCGGGCTGCGCGGGGAGTAGCGAGCCGGGCCCGCGCGTCACACCCCCGCCGTGGGCAGCGTGACCTCGAAGCGGCAGCCGCCGGGGACGTTGTGGACGGCGGCCTGCCCCTGGTGGGCCTCGACGATGCCCCGGACGATGGCGAGGCCCAGGCCCGCTCCGGCGGGGGGCGTACGGGCGTGGGTGCCGCGCCAGCCGGTGTCGAAGACGCGCGGGAGGTCCTCCTCCGGGATGCCCCCGCAGCCGTCGGTGACGGACAGGACGACCCCCTCGTCCGACCGCTCGGCGGCGACCGCGACCGTGCCGTCGGCCGGTGTCCGGCGGATCGCGTTGACGAGGAGATTGCCCAGCACGCGGCTCATCTCCTTGCCGTCCACCTCGACCGGCACCGGCTCGACCCGGCCCCCGACCAGGCGTACGCCGTGCTCGCGGGCGAGCGGGTCCGCGCCCGCGAGGGCGTCGCCGACGAGGTCGTAGAGGGAGATGCGGGAGGGGGACAGGGCGAGGGTCCCGGCGTGTATGCGGGAGAGTTCGAAGAGGTCGCCGACCATGTCGTTGAGGCGTTCCACCTCGGCCCGGATCTGCCGGAGGTAGCGGTCCGGGTCGGCGGCCACCCCGTCCTCCAGCGCCTCCGACATCGCCCGCAGTCCGGCGAGCGGGGTGCGCAGGTCGTGCGAGATCCAGGCGACGAGTTCGCGGCGGGAGGCCTCCAGCGCGCGTTCACGATCGCGGGACTCGGCGAGCTTCGCGCTGGTCGCCTGCAACTCCCGGCTCAGTGCGGCGAGTTCGGCGGTCGCCGGGCCGTCGGGGGCCGCGAAGTCACCGCCGTCGCCGAAGGAACGCGCGGCGAGCGTGAGGGCTTTGCTGCGCGCCACCACCCAACGGCCCAGCAACAGGGCCGTCGCCAGGGAGACCACTGCCGCCATGGCCACGACGGTCGTGACGACGCCCAGGTCATGCGCGGACAGGAACATCGCCCAGGCGACGGCCAGCGTTCCCGCGAGCATCGCGGTGACCGCCACGGCGGCGACGACGGCGAGGGACACGGTCAGCGACCGCCGCCGGATCAGCCGCAGCGCCACAGCGCCGAGCAGCCCGGCCGCTGCGGCGCCGAGGAAGGAGTACAGGGCGATGAGCAGCGTGTCGCGCGTGGAGTGCACGGTCTGCATGGCGTGGACGGTGTGCGTGGCCCGCACGGCGTACGTGAGGGGCATGGCTCGCATGGTCAGACCGCCTCCTCGCGGAGAGTCGGGGCCTCGCGGGGCGCGGGCTCCTCGAAGCGGTAACCGACCCCCCACACCGTCTGGATCAGCCGCGGTCTGCCCGGATCCTCCTCGACCTTGCCCCGCAGCCGGCGCACGTGGACCGTGACCGTCGACAGGTCGCCGAAGTCCCAGCCCCACACCTCGCGCATCAGGTCCTCGCGGCAGTACGCCCGGCCGGGGTTGCGCAGGAAGAAGGCGAGCAGGTCGAACTCGCGGATGGTGAGGGCGAGCTCCTCGCCGTTCCTGGTGGCGCGGCGGGCCTCGGGGTCCACGACGAGACCGGCCAGCCGGAGGGGGCGGGCGCCTGCGGCGGGGCGGGTGCGGCGCAGTACCGACTCCACCCTGAGGACCAGTTCGCGGGGGCTGAAGGGCTTGGTGACGTAGTCGTCGGCGCCCACCTCCAGGCCGAGGATCCGGTCGTCCTCGTCACCGCGCGCGGTGAGCATGATGACCGGCACGGGCCCGTGCCCGCGCATCCTGCGGCACACCTCCAGGCCGTCCATCCCGGGCAGCATCAGGTCCAGCACCACCAGGTCCGGCCAGTGCGCGGCGGCACGGGCGAGCGCGGCGGGTCCGTCCCCGGCACGGTCCACGACATACCCGGCGCGGTCGAGGTAGCCGGAGACCACCTCGGCGACGGTGGGATCGTCGTCGACGACAAGGACGCGGGCCCTCTGTCCGGGCCCGCCCGGGGCAGGTCCGGCACCTGCGGATTCGTACGGCTGCTGCATGGATCCAGCGTCCCACCGGCCGCACCCGTGTGCCGCGATCCCGCCGCGACGTCCGTGTTTCGTAAGGACCTGAAGTCCGATATCTCCCTTTCGCGTTCGTAGGGTGAAAGCCGTGACGACCTCTCCCGCACCGGAACCGGACAAGGCCCCGGACCCAGCACCGCACAAGGCCCCGGACCCGGCCCGGAACACGGCCGCGGCCGCCGCCCCGGACCCGGCGCCCGTCGACGTGGTCCTGCCCTGTCCGGTCGACGTGATCCTCCCCTGTCTGAACGAGGCCGAGGCCCTCCCCTGGGTCCTCGCCCGCATCCCCGCCGGCTGGCGCGCGCTCGTCGTGGACAACGGCTCCACGGACGGCTCGGCGGAACTGGCCCGCGGCCTCGGCGCCACCGTCGTGCGCGAGACGCGCCGCGGGTTCGGCGCCGCCTGCCACGCCGGCCTGCGGGCCGCCACCGCGGACATCGTGTGCTTCTGCGACTGCGACGCCTCGCTGGACCCGGCCCGACTGCTGCCCTTCGTCGACGAGGTGCGAGGCGGCGAGGCCGACCTCGTGCTCGGGCGGCGCCGCCCGCAGGGCCGGGGCGCCTGGCCCGCGCACGCCCGGGCGGGCAACCTCGCCCTCGCCCGGATGCTCCACCGCCGCACCGGCCTGCGCCTGCACGACCTCGGCCCCCTGCGTGCCGCCCGCCGCGAACCGCTGCTCGCCCTCGGCCTCACCGACCGCCGCAGCGGCTACCCGCTCCAGATGGTCGTGCGCGCCGCCGACGCCGGCTGGCGCGTCACCGAGCACGACGTGCCGTATCTGCCGCGCACCGGAGCCTCCAAGGTCACCGGCACCTGGCGCGGCACCTGGCAGGCGGTACGGGACATGCGCCGCGTCCTCGCCGAACCGCCCGTGCCCTCGCACCACGCCCACGTCGCCCTCACCGCTTCCCGCATCTCCACGGATTCCCGTTCCCAGGGAGGAACCACCCAGTGACGACGCTCCTCGTCATCGCCAAGGAACCGCGCCCCGGACGGGTCAAGACCCGTCTCACCCCGCCGTTCACACCCCGGGAGGCGGCGCTGCTCGCCGAGGCGTCCCTCGCGGACACCCTGCGCGCGGTGGCGGCGACCCCGGCACGGCGCCGGGTGCTGGTGCTCGACGGAGCGGCGGGCGACTGGCTGCCGCCCGGCTTCGACGTCGTACCGCAGTGCGCGGGCGGCCTCGACGAACGGCTGGCCGCCGCCTTCGCGGGCTGCGCCGGACCCGCCCTGCTCATCGGCATGGACACACCGCAGGTGACACCCGCGCTGCTCACCGTGGAATTCGACGGCTGCGACGCGTACTTCGGGCCGGCCGAGGACGGCGGTTTCTGGGCCCTCGGGCTCGCCGCCCCCGATCCGGAGCTGCTGCGGGGCGTGCCCATGTCGACGCCCACGACGGGCGCGGTGCAGCGGGAGCGGCTCGTCGCCGCCGGGCTGCGCGTGCGGGATCTGCCCCGCCTCCGGGACGTCGACACGGCCGCCGACGCGGAGGCGGTCGCCGCCGTCGCGCCGCCCGGCAGCCGCTTCGCCGCCGAGCTCGGACGTCTGCGGACGGCCACCGGACGATGAGCACCGCGCACGACACGACGACCCCGCCAGGGGTGCCCGGTCCGCGCCCCTGGTCCACCGACCCCTACGCGGACGCCCTGGTCACCGGCCGGGGCCCGCTCTTCCTCCGGCGCACCGACGGCTGGCTGCTGCCCCTGGAGGTGGAGCGCTGGTGCGCACGGGCCGACGCGGTGGACCTGACCGTGCTCGCGCGCTGCGAGGGGACCGTGCTCGACGTGGGCTGCGGGCCCGGGCGGCTCGTCGCCGAACTCGCCGCCCGGGGCCGGCCCGCGCTGGGCATCGACGTCAGCGAGGCCGCCGTCGAGCACACCGCCCGACTCGGCGGCCAGGCCCTGCGGCGCTCCGTCTTCGAGCCGCTCCCCGGTGAGGGCCGCTGGGACACCGCCCTCCTCCTGGACGGCAATGTCGGCATCGGCGGCGATCCGGCCGCCCTGCTCCGCCGGGTGTCCCAACTCCTCGCTCCCGCCGGGCTGTTGATCGTCGAGACCCTCGCGGACGTGGACGTCGACGAGCGGGTCAGCGTCGATATCGTCCGGGTCACCGACCCCCGGGGCACGGCCGGGCCGGTCTTCCCGTGGGCCCGCCTCGGCACCCCGGCGCTGCTCCGGCACGCGGCACACGCGGGCTGGTGCCGGGAGGGTCAGTGGTCGGCTGGGGGCCGCTCGTTCGTCGCCCTGCGCAACAGCGACGACCGTGACGACGGCGACGGCGGCGGCGGCGATGTTCGGGACGACGGCGACGTTCGGGACGACCGCGACGACCGGGAAAGCCGCAGGACGAGCAGCGCCGTCGAGCCCCCGAACAGCACCGCCGTGATCAGCAGCCAGCGGGCCAGGAAGCCGTCGCCCGAAAGCCCGGTGGCCAACCGGTAGTGCTCCGCCATCTGCCCACTGATCAGCGGAAACCACATCAGCAGCAGAAGCGCCGAGAACGCCGCCGGGACACGGACGTACACCGTCCACTCCCGGTGGCCGACCGCGCCCAGCGCCCTCGCCGCGGCCCGGTCCGCCCCCGCGTACAGCGGGACGAGCACCAGGTCGTGGAGGACCGCCGCGCCCACGAACCACAGCACCACCCCGAACCGGTCCCCGGCGAGCAGCCGCACCCCGGCGTACCCGGCGAGCGCGAACGAACAGGCCAGCAGCAGGATCTGGAACGGACTGCCCAGAACGGGCTTCCCGAACGGCCGACGCGTCACAGGTCGTCGCGTCACGGGTCGTCGCGTCACAGGTCGTCGCATCACAGGTCGTCGCATCACAGGTCTCCGAACGTCATCCGGGCCACCCACTTGGTGTTGAGCACGCCGGGCGCCGCGGGGACGATGATCCGCGCGGGGTAACCGTGGTCGGGGGTCAGATCCTCGCCGTTGACGAACAGGGCCAGCAGCGAGCGCGGGTCGCGCACCTGGTTGTAGCGCAGGGCCGCGTGCCGGAACGCCCCGTGCCGCTGCAACGACTCCACCAGTACGTCAGGCGCCGCGCCCTCCTCGTATCCGACGAGCCGCGCCAGGTCCCGCAGCGGTACGCCCCGCCACCACTGGTCGGAGGTCGACCAGCCCTCCACGCAGGCGATGGGCAACGCGGCGCTGCGGAGCGGGAGTTTCAGCAACTCGTCCCGGCTCAGCCGGACCGTGCGCCCGCGCCCTTCGACGACCAGCCGCCATGCCTCCTCGCTCGTCTCCCGCATGTCGATGCCGACCGCCGCGGCCGTCTTGTTGATCTGGAAGCCGCCGGGGCCGGAGCCCGGTTCGGAGCCGCCGTGGGGCGCGAGGACGGCCGTCTCCCGCAGCGGCGCGTCGAAGCTGCGGCCCGCCGTGGTGGCGAGCAGCACCAGCGATCCGCCGCCCACGAACCCGAGTGCGCCGCGCCGCGAGACGGTGGGCGGGGTGGGGTCCGGCGAGACCAACTCCCCTTCCTCCGTGGTGTTTTCGTCCCGGAGGTGGCGCAGATTGCGGATCGCCGCCGGTACTCGCAGCACGGCGTGCGCCACGAACGCGGCGAAGAACACCCAGGCCCCGTAGAAGTGCAGCGGATAGAAGGAGCCCGGGAAGAGGTAGTCGAGCTGGACGTTCAGCACACCTGTCGTGAACTCGAACAGGGCGCCCCCGACCAGTAGGAGCAGCGAGATCCGCTCCAGCGCGTGCGTGAGCGACCGGGCGGGCGGCAGTGTGAACAGCTTCGGCACGACCGACCACAGCTTCGCCAGCAGCACGGGGATCAGCGCGATCCCGAGCGTGACGTGGACGCCCTGCGTGAGGCGGTACAACCACGATGGGGTGGTGGGCCAGGAGAAGAGGTAGAAGCCGAGCAGACCCTTGTCCGGGGTCATGTCGTTGACCGGCGACAGGTTCGGGTTGTAGGCGGCGTACGACACGAGACCCGTCACGAACAACACGGTGATCCCGCCGAGCAGGACGACGCCGAGCACCGAGGTGAACCAGGGGCCGCGCAGGGGGCTGCGCCAGAACGCGGGGGAGGAGGGGGACCATGGCATGCCCCGACCGTAGGACCGGAACACCCCCCGAACGGGTCCGCGAACCATGACGAAACTCTGACGTCCGCCCCTGCGTCGGCTCCGGAGACCGGTCCGCGGCCTAGCGTGCCGATGTGAACCACGATCTTCCCCCGGGCTCTCCCCCGGGCCTTCCCCACGACGGTCCCCGCGATCTCCCCGACCCTCCCCACGACCGGATCCACGACCCTCTCCACGACCGGCGCCACGCTCCGCTTCTCGACCTGTCCGCCGTCCTGGCGGCCGCCCTGCTCGTCACGGCGGCCGCACTGGTCGGCACGTCGATCGAACGCCGCCACCACACGCTCTTCGTCCGGTGGCCTCCCCTGTTCGCCCAGTGGGAGCCGCACCTCGGCCCCGGCACCCCGGCCGCGCTCGCCGTGGCCGTCGCCGTCGTCGCGTACGGGCCGCCCCTCGCCTCGCGTCTGCCGTGGCGGACGCTGCTGTGGACGTCCTGGGGAACCGCCACCGCCTGGACGTTCTCCCTCGCGCTGGTCGACGGGTGGCAGCGGGGGATCGCCGGGCGGCTGACGGCCACGAACGAGTACCTCCAGGTCATCGACCGCTTCCACGACATCCCCGCCGCCCTGCGGGACTTCACCCACCACATCGTGAGCCACTCCCCGGCGCCCTGGCCCGCGCACATCGCCGGCCACCCGCCCGGGGCCACCGTCACCTTCGTGCTCCTCGACCGGGTCGGGCTGGGGGGCGGCGGCTGGGCGGGCGTGTGGTGCATCGTGGTCGGGGCGGCGGCACCGGCCGCGGTCCTGCTCGCCGTACGGGCGCTCGCCGCGGAGGAACTGGCGCGCCGCGCCGCCCCCTTCCTGGCCCTCGCCCCGGCCGCCGTGTGGGTGGGCGCCTCAGCGGACGGCTACTTCGCCGCGGTCGCCGCCTGGGCCGTCGCCTTCCTCGCCCTCGCGGTGACCGGACCCCGGCCCCGGGCGACGGGCCTCGCCGCCGGGCTCCTCCTCGGCCTCACCGCGTACCTCTCCTACGGCCTGACGCTGTTCGCCGTGATCGTCGCCGCCGTCCTGCCGCTCGGCTCCCGCCGACTCCGCCCCCTCCCGTACGTCCTCGCCGGGCTGGCCGTCTTCCCCCTTCTGTTCACGCTGCTCGGCTTCAACTGGTGGGAGGCGTACGGCCTGTTGGTCACGCGCTACTACGAAGGGGTCGGCGGCGTACGGCCGTACGGCTACTGGATCTGGGCGAACCTCGCCTGTACGGCGCTGATCGTCGGCCCGGCGACGGTGGCGGGCCTGCGCCGGACGGCCGCGACGGCCGTGCACATAAAGCCCCGCGCCCTCCGCCGCCCCCGCTCCCTCTCCCCCGAGTCCCGCCTCGCCCTCCTCGCCCTCGCCGCCCTGCTCGCCCTCCTGGCCGCCGACCTCTCGGGGATGAGCAAGGCGGAGACGGAACGGATCTGGCTGCCGTTCGCGATGTGGCTCCTGCCGGCCTGCGCGTTCCTGCCCCGCCCCCGCGCCTGGCTCACCGCCCAGGCCACCCTGGCCCTGCTCCTCAACCACCTCCTGCTGACCGGCTGGTGACGCCAGGGGTACGGGTCAGGAGTACGGACTCAGGAGTACGGACTCCTCACGGACTCCCCTGACAGCCGAACGGCGGCGGGCCGGGGCGGTGGCCGCGCATCGGGAGAAAGGCGCTGTTCAGCGTTGTGCCGGGGAGGGATCGAGGCGCGCGGCGGGGGCGTGGGGCGGGTTGCGGTGGAGGTGGGTGGATCTCACGGTGGGCCCAGGAAGAAGCACCCGTCGAAAGGACCGCGCATGCCCGCCCTCATATCCAGCTCTCGCCCACTCCTCCTGCCTCCCCCGGCCGGCGCCGCGCCGGTCCGCGGTCCGGTCGGCACGGCCGCGGCGGCCGTGGACGTACGCCAGGAGGCCTCCTCCGAGCGGGACGCCGTACTCCGCCCCCTGCTGGACGTGCTGTCCGCCGTCGCCGCACGGGGCGGCCGTCTCGACGCGGCCGAGGCGGCCGGGTACGCGCGGGCCCTGGAGACGGCGAACGCGTCCCTCGAACGGCGACGGAAGGAGCGGACCGAGGCCGGGGTCACGGTCCCGGTCCCGGTCCCGGTCGCGGTCGCGGTCTCGGTCTCGGTCTCGGTCGTCGATCCGGTCTCGGATCTCCTGGCCCAACTCCAGTCGACGGTCGACGGGCTGGTCAAGGCCCTGACAGGGACGCTCGGCACGGTGACCGGCCTGCTGTCGCCGGTGGTCGGAGTGGTCACGGGGCTCCTCGGCGGCGGCCTGTCCACGCTTCCGGCCCTGCCCACCGCCGGAAGTCCGGCGACACCCCCGCGCTGACAAGCGCCCCGGGGCCGCGGAGGCGTCAGCGGGCGAGGGACTTGGCGTCGCCCATGACGATCACCGGGTGCTGGGCGGGGTCCAGCGCGCGCAGCAGTTCCTTCATGTGCTCCTGGGGCAGGCTCACGCAGCCGTGCGTGGGGCCTCCGTGGTCGACGTGCAGCCAGATGCCGCCGCCCTTGCCCGCGCCGAGCGGGCGGGTCCAGTCCAGGGGTGAAGTGCCGGGCTGGTGGTTGTAGTTGATCGCGACGACGTAGTCGAAGGAGCCGGCCAGCGGCTCCCCCTCGAAGCCCGTGCCGGCGATGGTGAACCCGCGCGAGCGGTCGTACGGCAGCTTGGTACCGGGGTCGGGCCTGAGCCCGCCCGCGTCCGTGAGGGTGAACACGCCGATGGGCGAGTGGAGATCACCGGCGTGATGGTCGTCCGTCCAGCCCTTGAGGGCGTTGTGGGCCGGCCAGGTCGCTCCCGGCTCCCAGCCCGCGCTCGTACGCCGGTACAGCACCACCTGTGACACCGGGGAGTCCTTGCCCCGGCCGGTGACCAGGACGACCTGCCGCGCGTTCTTGGGTATCCCGGCCAGCGTCGCGGGGCCGACGCCCGCCAGCCGCGCCGGCGCGACCGGCGTGGCGGACTCCGTGGGGTCCGGTGCGGGCTGCCCGGGCCTGGCCTGCGTCGTATCAGTCGTATCAGGAGCGTCGGCGAGCCGTTCGGCGCCGGTGCCCCCGCATCCGGCGAGTGCGACGGACAGGACCAGGGCCCCGGCGGCGATCGACGGCGTACGCGGACGCCGTCGGGGAGAGGCCGGGCGACGGGTGAAGAAAGCCATGATCGTCAGCCTGGGGGTGACTTGTGAGGAACTGGTCAGCTCCGCTCCACGGACCGTTCCCGCTTCAGAAACCGAACCCCGGGCGAGCCCGAAGCGAGCACAAACAATCCTGAAATACCCCTTTTCGGCAGGGCAAAAGCCCTCACTCATGCCCCAGGTAGGGTGGCGGAAATGGACATCCGCCAAGCGACGGCCGGCGCCGCCCTGCCCTGCACGACGCCGTTCCGCAAGCCGTGAACACGCCGGTCCCACTGCCGCCGCCGGTCGAGGCCGGGGCGCTGGGCGACGCCGCACCACTGCCCGTCGCCCCCGCAACCCCCGCCACAGGAAAGAACATGCCCCTTCCTCACCCCGCGACCGCCACCGCCGCGACCACCCCCCTGACCGTCTCCGCGCCCCGGCCCTCGGAGGAAGCCGTCGCCGACATCAGGCTCATCGTCACCGACATGGACGGCACACTCCTCGACGACGCCAAGCGCATACCCGACGGTCTGTGGTCGCTCCTGACCGAGCTGCGCCACCGGGACGTGCTCTTCTGCCCCGCGAGCGGCCGCCAGTACGCGACCCTGGCCAAGGAGTTCGCCGACGCGGGGCAGGGCATGGTGTTCATCGCCGAGAACGGCACATACGTCGTACGGGACGGCGTGGAGCTCAGCTCCGACCCGCTGGACCCGTCCGTCGCCGCGCGGATCGTCACCACGACACGGGGACTGCGGGCCGAGGGCGTGGACGTCGGCGCGGTGGTCTGCGGCAAGCGGTCCGCGTACGTCGAACGGACCGACGAGGCGTTTCTGGCCGAGGTCCGGAAGTACTACACCCGGCTCCAGCCCGTCCCCGACGCGACCGCCGTCGACGACGACGAGATCCTCAAGGTCGCGCTCTTCGACTTCGGACCGGTGGAGCGGACCACCGCCCCGGCCCTGCACCCCTTCACCTCGACCCACCAGGTCGTCGTCTCCGGCGAACACTGGGTCGACATCATGAACGTCACCGCCGACAAGGGCACGGCCGTACGCCGTCTCCAGCACGACCTGGGCATCACACCCGCCCAGACGATGGTGTTCGGCGACTACCTCAACGACCTCGAGATGCTCGACACCGCCGAGTGGTCGTTCGCCATGGCCAACGCCCACCCCGCCATCATCGACCGGGCCCGCCACATCGCCCCGTCCAACAACGACAACGGCGTCCTCCGCACGATCACCCGCGTCCTCGACCTGCCACCCATGTGACCGCACCCGCCCGACCAGCCTCCACCACCCGCCGCGCGCCGACCTCGCTGGGGTACTCGCGGACGGTGAGCCACGCGGCCAACCAGCCGACGGTGCACGCGAGCAGAGCGGGCAGGACGGGCGCCGCGACAAGGAAGAGGACGCGGCCGGCGAGGATACGCCCGCTTGGCCGGATCCTGGTCGCCCTTTGACGAAGGACGGCCTCCACCGTCAAGCCCGCCCCCCTCCCTGTGACCCAGCTCTCATCCCCGTCGTGCAGCAGATGAGGGGGCTTCCCCGTCGAGGAGGGGTGACAGGAAGGGAGGAGCGTGTGGATCTGGCAACCGAGTGGAAGCTGGGCGCCGAGCGCGGCGGGAGCGAGTCGCTGGACATGGACTTTCCCGCTTTCGTCGCCGCCCGGTCGGCCGCCCTGTTCCGTGGCGCCCTCGTCTTGACGGGAAACCGCGAAGCCGCGGAGGACCTGCTCCAGGAAACCCTGGAACGGGCCTGCCGCAAGTGGCGCACGATCGCCGCCAAGGACGCCCCCGACGCCTATGTGCGGCGGATCATGGTGAACCTGGCGAACGACCGTTGGCGAAGATTCCGTCGCACGACCCCGCACCCCGACAGCGGCGGCGACCGGGCCGCTCCGGGGGACGAGTACGGGCAGATAGACAGCAGGGACCAGCTCGTTCGCGCTCTTCAGCAGCTGCCGATGCGGATGCGCACGGTCGTGGTCCTGCGGTACTTCCACGATCTGTCGGACGCGGAGATCGCGGCCGATCTGAAGATCTCGGCGAGTACCGTGCGGTCCCAGCTCGCTCGTGGGATCGAGAAGCTGAGAAGCCAGTTCCCCACGCTCTCCGCCCCTTCTCCGCAGCGGCCCGCGGAAGGAAACCGATGACCTCACACGATGCACGGCCTTCCGGCCGCACCGGTTACACACCCTTCGAAGAGGAACTGGTGAACGCCATGAACGACTTCGCGAACTCCGCCGACGCGCCGTCCGTCGACACCGTCGGCATCCTGCGCAAGACCCGCCGCAAGCGCGTCACGGCCATCGCGGGTCTCGCCGCCGCCCTGATCGTGGCCGGCGGCGGCACCGCCCTCGCCACCGCCGTCTCCCACGGTTCCAACGCCCCGAGGCCCGCCGCCGCGACCACCGTGACCGACGACGACGACGCCACCACCGTTCTGGTCAACGGCAGCAAAATCAAGCGCGATTTCGCGGGCCTCGACCTGGACTTCGCCAAGCAGTTGCTGATGAAGTCCCAGCTCAAGCTCGGCACGGTCAGCAAGGTGGACTGCGGCAAGAACGGCAAGCCGGGCTCGGTCCACTCGGTCGACCCGCACAGCCCGAAGACGGTGTCCATCGGCGACACGATCAACCTGACCCTCTGCGCCGGCTGATCCGAGCCGCCCCTGCCGTTCCCGCCCCGGTCGTGGGGGATCTCCGGAGATCCCCCACGACCGGGGCGGGCTTCGTTCTCGAGCGACTGCGCGAAAGCCGCCAAGGACAGAGGAGTGTGCCGAAGTGTCATGAACGGTCGGGACCGCGTCAGGTCGACGCCAACCCCCTGGCCCGCCGCCCTCCCCCCGCGTTCGATGGAACGCGGATACCCGTGTCGACGTACGCCGAGGGGTGAGCGAGCGATGGGCGAGGGAGAGCGGCGGCGGGTCGTCGTGGGGGTGAGCGGTTCGCCGGGGAGTCTGGCGGCGCTGCACCGGGGCGCGTTCGAGGCGCGCCGCACCGGCGCCGTGCTGCTGGCCGTGGGTGCGTGGGAACCGCCGCGCGGCGCGCTCGCCCACCCGAGTTCGATGCTCGCGCCGCCGATGGCCGAGTTCCGGCAGATGGCGGACGACCGGCTGCTCACCGCGCTCGGTACGGCCTTCGGCGACGGCGGACCCGGGGTGCCGTGCCGGGTGGTGATCGTGTGGGACCGGCCGGGGCGCGCCCTGGTGCGGACCGCCGACCGGATCGGCGACCTCCTGGTGATCGGCGGGGGGCGGCGCGGGCGGATGCGCCGGGTGCTGTTCCCGTCCGTCGCGCGCTACTGCCTCGCGCACGCCGCCTGCCCGGTGCTGGCCGTACCGCGCTCACCCCTGCACCGCGAACTCGCCTCCGTACGCCGCCGGGTCAGCCTGCGCCTGCCGCTCGACGCCAGCGAACTGACGGACGGCAGGTCCTGACCTGCCGCTGCGCCGTCCTGGCCCCGCCGTCCGGACTCAGCCGACCCGGAAGCCCGCCGAGACCGTGTCGAAGACCGGGCGGAAGGTGTCCCACTGGGCGTCCGGGGCCGAGAGGTAGATGTCGTACTCCCTGCCGCCCTCCCGGCCGAAGCCCAGGTCGATGGCGCGGAACGCCCGGACCCGGCCCTCGAAGGTGAACTCCCACACGGCGGCGGGCTTCTCCTGGAACGTGGTGCGCTGCATACGCAGTTTCCGGTACGAGTCGGGGTAGTTGACCTTGGTGTTCGCCTCGATGTTCGTGAAGTGCGACTCGGGGTTCGCGCCCGCCGGCTCGACCATGCCGATCGTGAGGCCCGCGAGACCGGTCTCGTCGGCGTAGGTGACCTGTTCGGAGCTCGCCTCGCCGCGCTTCCAGCCGTCCGGGACCGGGAAGGAGACGCCCAGTTCCTTCTCCGTGACCAGGTGGTAGCCCGCGGGGACGGCCGGGGGCACGGAGGCGGAAGCGGAAGTGGCGGCTTTGTGGTGCGTGCCGCCGCTCTTGTCGCCCCGGGTCATGAACCACCCGCCCGCCACCGTCGCGGCGGCCACCACCACGGCCAGCGCGCCCCAGACGGCCACGCGCCGCCGCCCACGGGCCCGGGGCGGTGCCGCATCCCGCGCCGGTGCCACCGTCGTCGCGGTCAGCGAAGACTGTGCTGGTGTCGGTACTGGTCCTGGTATCGATGCCGGTATCGGCGCCGGTACGGGGCGCGTGGGCGTCAGCTGCGTCGGTGCCCCCGACACCACGTCCCTCAGGACCCGCTCCACCTCCTCCGCCGACGGCCGCTCCTCCGGCTCCTTCGCGAGCAGCGCCTCGATGAGGGGTTCCAGCGGCCCGGCCTGCTTCATGGGGTCGACCGGGTCGACGGCGATGGCGTACGCCGTCTCCACGGCCGTGGCCTTGCGGAACGGGGGCCGCCCCTCGACGGACTGGTAGAGGGTCGCCCCGAGCGCCCACAGGTCCGCGGCGGGCCCGGGCTTCTTGCCCCGCATCCGCTCGGGCGCGATGTAGTCGATCGAGCCGATGATCTCGCCGGTCTTGGTCAGCGTCGAAGTGCCGGTCGCCATGGCGATGCCGAAGTCGGTGAGGACGACGCGGCCGTCGGCGCCCAGCAGGACGTTGCCCGGCTTGACGTCACGGTGCAGCACCCCGGCGGCGTGCGCGGCCCGCAGCGCGGCGACCATGCCGAGGCCGATCCGGGCCGCCTCGGTGGGCCACACCGCGCCGCCGTCCGTGAGCAGTGCGGCGAGGGTGGTGGAGGGCACGTACTCCATGACGATGCAGGGCAGCCCCTCGTCGTCCACCACGTCGTGCACGCCGACCACATGGGGATGGGCGATCCGGGCGGCGCTGCGCGCCTCGCGGCGGGTGCGTTCGTGGAGGGTGGCGAGCTCGTCGTCGGTCAGGTGCCGCTGGATGTGCAGCCGTTTGACCGCGACCTCGCGGCTGAGGACCTCGTCCTCGGCACGCCACACCGTGCCCATGCCGCCCCGGCCGATCTGTTCGATCAGCCGATAACGCCCGGCGACCAGCCGCCCCTCGTCCGCCACCGCGTGCCCCTTGCCGTTCTTTCCGGACCGCCCGCTCCGGACCGGGTTCGAACCCTTGCGCGTTCGATTCGTGTCGACACCATAGTCGGCGCAGGTTGCGGAGGAATCTCAGCCGTCGTCGCGCTCGTCCGGGGCCGCGAGGACGAGTTGGGTCAGCGGGGTCGGATCGCCCGTGTCCAGGGTGACCCGGTAGAGGCCGGGCGCGGGCACGGTGACACGGGCCGCGAGCTGGTCGTCGTCGCCGTACAGCCGGGCGGGTCCGGCGAAGGCTCCGCCCACCTCCTCGACGGCGAGGTCCACTCCCGCGGGGCTGTCGACGCCACGCACCCGGACCGTCCAGGGCGTGCCGGGGGCGACGAGGTCCGGGATCTCCAGGCCGACCCGTGCCCCGGCCTGCGCGGGCCCGAGGTGCTCGTCCTCCTCCAGGAACGAGGTCACCGCCTCCAACGCGGCCTCCCCCTTGGCCAGCGCGCCGTGCTGCAGCGCGAGGGGCACGGTGGCGCGGATCGGGGATGCGGACTCCTTGTGTACGGTGCCGTCGCCGCCCACGTCGAAGCGGCGCGGGGCGCCGGTCTCGTCGCGCATCAGCTCGCCGTCGCTGTGCTCGCGGTAGCAGTGCTCGGAGGCGGTCACGACGCCCTGACGGATGGTCAGGGACTGGAGGGTCGGCTGGCTGATGCCCACCAGCGCCCGGTGCCCGGGCAGCGCCCGCCCGCGCAGGGTGTCGTGCAGGGTCTGGGAGTCGACGGCCAGATCCTTGTCGCCGCCCAGGTCGGCGATGTCCGGGGGGCTGAGCCTGCGGATGTTCAGGCCCTCGTCGAGACAGGGGAACGTCGGGAGCAGGTCGTGCAGGCCCGGCATGGTGTACGCGAGTCTCCTCAGCCTGCCGTGCGGCAGCGGAACCGGCGTGCCCTGCCCGGTGTTGAGGATCGCGGCGGCGGCCACCGCCCCCTGGAAGGGCGTACCGAGGGTGAGCACCCCACGGGTGTCCGCCGCGAGGTCGCCGTCGGGGCCGTCGGTGAGAGCGGCGAGGGTGAGCAGTCCGCCCATGGAGTGCGCGACGAAGACGAGCCGCCCCTCCCGTTCGTCGACCCGGTGCTTGCGGGCGAGCACGTGTGCGGGGTGGAGCCGCCACCGCTCCAGGTGTTCGCGCGCCGCCTCGGCGAGGAACCGGGCGTTCGTGGCGACGGACAGCCGCCAGTCGTAGGCGAAGGGCAGCACGGCCGCCGGGTCGGCCACGCTCCGGGTGACCGTCGCGACCAGGTCGTTGTAGGGCTCGATGCCGCGCAGGAAGGGACTCCAGGCGGGGGTGCGCAGCAGGCGCCGGGCCCGGATGCGGCCGAGGCGGCCCTCGCGTTCGTCGGGCGTGAGGTGCAGGGCGCGTAAGCCCCGGGGCGCCGTCCACGCCTTCAGCAGCCATCCGGCGCTCGCGAGGCCCCAGACGACGTCGCCGGACTCGGTGTCGTACAACTCGCTCCCCATGATGCCGGGAACGACGACGACGGCGTCCTGCGTCGTGTTCGGGGAGAGGCCGGGGAGGCGGTGGGGCCGCTCGGCCAGGCGGCGGCCTGCGGTATCGGGCTGCGACGGCTCGGTCATGGCGGGAAGAATAGAGAGCATGCGAGGGCGGGCGGGCGGGCTTGTCAGGATCGGGGAGCCGGGGGACGCCGGTGATACGGGGCGGGCCACGGCGGGCCGTGCGCCGGTGAACGCCGTGGCCGAGGACGCCGAGCGGCGCACGCTGTTGACCCTCGCCGTCCGCGACTACGACGACGGGGACGCGGAGTTCACCGCCGGCATCGACGAACAGCTCTCCGTCGTGTCCGACTGGTGGTGCGCCCCGGGAGCACCGGAGCCCTTCACGCACCTCCCCGCGCCGGAACTGCGCGAGCGCTACGACGTCGAGCGCTTCCTGCACGAGAGCAAGGTGCGCGAGACGCGCGGCCGCGCCCTGGTCGTCTTCATCACGGGCCACGGCCAACTGGGCGCCTCCCGCACCCACTTCCTCCAGCTGCCGAGGACCGAACCCCGGCGCCAGCTGGCCACGGCCATCCGCACCAGCGAGATCGTGGCCGCGGCCCTCGACTCCCGCGCCGAACACGTCCTGGTCGTCATCAACACCTGCTACGCGGCCGGGATCGCCGAGGAGCTGGAGAAGCTGCACCAGGAGATCCTGCCGAGCCGGCGCACCGGCGGCAGCCTGGACGTCGTCGCCACCTGCGCCCACGACCAGCTGGTCCAGGTACGCCGGTTCCCCTCGGTGATGCGCCGCGTGCTGGAGCGGCTGCGCACCACCGCGCAGATCACCACGCCCTGGCTGAGCGTCGCGCATCTGATGACGGAGTTCGAGAGCGAGCTCGGCACCGACACCGAGCGGCGCAAGCACCGGCTCAAGCGGGTCCTGGACGGCGGCGGCCAGACCGCCCTGACGCCCTGTCTGCCGAACCCCGGCTACCGGCCGGTGCGGGAACTGGTGGGGCCCGCGCGCCGCCAGGTCGCCACCCCGGCCGACGAGGTCGACCACTGGCTCGACCGCGCCAGCGGCCGACGCCATGAGACCGACCCCGGCTGGTACTTCAGCGGTCGCGAAGGGCTGGGCCGTGCGGTCACCGCGTTCCTCGGCCGTCCCCGCGGTGTCCTGCTGCTGACCGGAACCGCCGGCAGCGGCAAGTCGGCCGTGCTGGCGCGGGCCGTGACGCTCAGCGACCCGCTGTTCCGCGACGACCCACGCTACGGCCCCGCGCTGCGCTCGGCCGCACCCGAGACCGTCCCGTCCGAGGGCTCCGTCACCGCCGCCGTACTGGCCCGCCACCGCACCGCCTCCGACGTGCTCGGCGACCTGCTGCGCGCCCTGGAACTGCGACCGCGCCCGGCCGGGCCGAGCGAGGACCCGGTGGAACTGCGCCGCGCCCAGCTGCTGGCCCACCTGGACGAGCCGGGCGACCCGGTCACGCTCGTCCTCGACGGCCTGGACGAGTCCGTCGAACCCTTCCGCGTGGTCAGGGACGTACTTGCCCCGCTGACCGCCCACTGCGGCATCACCCCCGCCCTGCCCGGCCCCCGCAGGGCGGAGCGGCAGCGGTCCCTGCGGCTGCTGATCGGCGTACGCAGCAGCCGTCCCCGCACGGAGCGCGCCGCCCCCGCCGGGGCGGCGGGGCGGGAGGCGGGGCTGCTCGGCGCGCTCCGGGAGGTCTTCCCCGCGGCGTCCGTGCTGCGCACCGACGAGACGGACAGCGAGAGCGACATCGCGGATTACGTCCAGGCGCTGGTCGGCGCCGAGACGTCCGGCGGCGACAGCACCCGGCAGGCGGCCGAGACCGTCGCCAAGCGGGTCTGGCCCTCGTTCCTGGACGCCCGGCTGGCCGGCGAGCAGCTGCACCACGCGTCCGACCCGGGCGCGCTCGCGGACAACCCCGACTGGCTCGACCTGTTGCAGGCGGGCACCATCGGTCTGCTCCGGCGCGATCTGGCGCTCGTCGAGGACGAGGGGCTGCCCGCGGAGGTCGCCCTCGCGCTGCTGCGGGCCGCCGCGTTCGCGCTGGGCGCGGGCATCCCCTGGTCGGACGTGTGGCCGGCGGTCGCCGGGGCACTGCTCGGCCGGCCCCTCGAGGAGCCGGACCGGATGATCGAGAGCCTGCTGAAGAGCAGACTCGCCGGATATCTGGCCCACGACGACGAGGACGACCGGCTGGTGTACCGGCCGGCCCACGAAGCCCTGGCCGAGCTCCTGCGCGATCCCCGGCAGGACCTGCTGGCCGGCGTCGGGAGCGACGCCGTATGAGCGACGCGGACAACCCGTACCGCGCGCCCCGTCCGGGCCGCTCCGACACGAGCGACGCGAAGACGTGGGCCGACACGAAGGACGCGCACCGGCTCATCGCCGAGGCGCTGGCCCGGCTCGTCGCCACCGATCCGACGATCCCGCCCCACCCGTATCTCAGCCGCCATCTGGCCCACCACGCGGCCCGGGGCGACGTCCTCGACGACGCCCATGTGCCGCTCGCCGTGCTGCCCTGGGAGTCCAGCGCGAACGTGCGCACGCTGCTGCGGCAGAGCGGCGCCGCGAGCGCCGCGCGGCGCCAGGAGTGGCTGGAGGCGTGGGCCCGCGTCGAGCCGTTCATCGGCGGCGCCGGTCCGGACTCCCGGCTGACGAGCCTGCATCTGGCCCATCACGCCGCGACCCGCCCCCGCGCTCCGCTCGACACGTCCGCCACGCGCGTGTCCGGTTCACGCGTCACCCCGCTGTGGAGCGACTGGACGGCGCAGGACAACGTACTGGCCGTCTCCGAGACCCGCCTCGAATCGCTGACCCGCACCACGACCGCCGACGGCCGTTGCCTGCTGGTCACCGGCGACAGCCACGGCACGATCCGCACCTGGGAGCCGCACGGCGTACCGGCGATGGCACCGCTGCACACGTACGGCGGCGCGGTCCAGCATCTGCTGCCGCTCCCGGGCGACCTGCTGCTCTCCGCGGGCACCGACGGTTCGGTGCGTGTCTGGCACCTCACCCGGGGCCAGCTGCTCGCCGAACCCGTCCACCGCCCCGGCACCTGGGTCAGCGCCCTCACGCTCTTCGCGGCGAAGGACGCCCCGGAGGTCGTCCTCGTCGCCCACAGCGACGGCCGTCTCGGCGCGCTGGATCCCGTCACCCTCCGGCCCGTCGACACCCCGCTGCCCTCCCTCGATCGCGCGCCGGCCCTGCTGAGCGGGGTCGGTCTGGGCGGGACGGAGGGGATGGCGCTGGCCGTGGCCCAGGGCAGGCGGGTGCGCGTCTGGGATCCGCGGCAGGGCGGCGGGTACGCGCACGAGCACGAGCACGAGGGGGCGGTGCGGGCCCTGGTGGACCTCGCGGCGCCGGGGCGGTACGCGCTTTGCGACGACTCGGGGTACGTCGGTTTCCGGGACGCCTCGACGGGCCGGGAGACGGCCGCCGCACCGGCTCCGCCCGCGGGGCCCGCCATCGCCCTCACCGCCCTGACCGTGGCGGGCCGGGCGGCGGTGGTGTCCGGGGGCAGCGACCACACCCTGCGGGTCTGGGACGCGCGGACGGGCGCGGCGATCGGCGGCGCCCTGGAGGGGCACACCGCTGCTCCGGTGGCTCTGACCACGCTGCCGGGCACCCCGCAGCCGCTCCTCGTCTCGGCCGGCGCCGACCACACCCTGCGGCGCTGGAAGCCGGACCGCCCGTACGGCGGCCCGTCACCGCGGCCGCGCTCGCCGGTCCCGGATCCTCCGCCGGGGCGCCGCTGATCGCGGTGGCCGACGAGTCCGGTACGGCGCTGTGGGACACCGGGACCGGCCGCTCGGCCGTCCTCCCGGCGGGCCACGCCACCGTGACCGCCTTCACCTCGGCGCTCGTCCGGGGCGAGCCCCTGCTGGTGACCGCGCACAGCGACGCCGGGATTCAGCTGTGGTCCCTGGACCGGGGCGCCCACGCCGCCCCCGCACGACTGGCCGGGCTCCTCGGCCACAGCCTGCCGGTGCGGTCGATGGCCGCCTTCCCCCGCGACGGACGGACCCTGCTGGTCACCGGGGGCGAGGACGGCACCGTACGCCTCTGGGACCTCGACCGGCCGCGCGCACTGGCCTGCCGGGAGGACCATCTGCTCAGCGTCCGGGACGTCGCCGTGCTCGACACGGTACGAGGTCCGCGGATCGTCTCCGCGGGCACCGACGGGACCGTACGGCTCTGGGATCCGGCCACCCTTCGACCCGTGGGGCCGCCGCTCCACTGCGGGCAGCGGGTCGTCAACGCCGTCGCCGCCGTGCCCGTCGACGAGCCCGACCGTGCCGTGCTCGTCGCGTCCGGCGGGGAGGACGGCACGATCCGGCTCTGGGATCCCGACACCGGACAGCCGGCCGGGCGGCGGCTGGACATCGGCGACGGGCCGGTGGCCGCGCTGGCGTTCTTCCGGACCGCGGCCGGCCGCCCGTGCCTCGCGGCGACGGGCCCCGCCGGAACCATCCACCTGTGGGACATCGACACCGGCTCGCACCTGCTGCGGATCGTGACCGGCAGCCCGCTCGGCACCCTCGACGCGCTCGGCGCCCGGCAGCCGGGCGGCCCGCACCCGCGACACCCCGTCCTCCTCGCGGCCGGGGTCGCTGGCGTATGCGTGTTCGACGTTCGAATGGAGGGCCGCTGATCCGGCGCCCGCCGGGCCGCCGAACGCGCGTGTGCGCCTCCTGTGTGCCCCAGCGCCCCCCACGCGCGCCCCCGCCACGGCGTGGAAGCGGACATCCCCGGGCGCCCGCTACGGGAGAATGATCGCCCGCATGTTCCGGCGGAACATACGGGCTCGGGGCGCGTACGGGCTCGGGAACCTGCGGGACACAGGGATCGCGTGCCCCGTGCGGACCGCGCGGCAGCGGCCGCGAACCATCGGCTCAGCAGCGAGGACCACGATGAACAACAGCCCTTCGGCGGTGACCACAGCCCACTTACCGTCCCTCGTCCCCGCTCCGGAACGCGGAGTGTGGCGGCTGGGCAAGAGGGATCACCCCAAGGAGTACAACCGGCTCGACCCCGAGACCAGCCAAGGCTCCAGCCAGAGCTCCAGCGCGGGCCGCTTCAGCCTCGCCACCTACGGAATGCTGTACTGCGCCAGCGATCCGGCCGGCTGTTACGCCGAGGCACTCGCGCCCTTCCGCGTCCATCCCAAGCTGCGCGGGCTCATCGGCGACGAGTGGGACGAGCGACCCAGCCACATGAGGCTCGGCCACCTGGCCTCGGGCTGGCGCGAGGACCACATCCTGGTCCGGCTCGAACCCGCCAAGGACGCCCAGTTCCTCGACGTCGACGCCGAGTCCACCCGGGCCGTCCTCGCCCGCGAACTCCGAGGCGAGCTGGCCGCGTGGGCCATCGAACCCCCGCTCACCGACCCCCACATCCACGGACGCGACCGCAGGCTCGCCCGGCAGATCGCGGCCTGGACGGTCGCCCAGCGCAACCACGCCGGCCACCGGCTGGCCCAGGGCATCGCCTACCGCTCCGGATACGGCGGACGCACCTGCTGGGCCATCTTCCACGACGTCGATCTCGTCGAGGCCGAGCGGCGCCCCATCCAGCCGGAGTCCCCCGAACTGCGCGCGGTCGCGGCGGAGTACGGCCTTCGGATCTTCTGAACGGGGCCTGCGGATCTCCTGAACGGGGCCTTCGGATCTCCTGGACGGGGCCTTCGGGTCCGCCGAACGGCGCCCGCCCCCGGGCGTTCGGCCGCACCCGCGTCGCCCGATCGAGCGGTGCTCCCTCCCGCACCCACCGGCGGCACCGGAGAAAACCCCTGGTCAGGTCCCCCACACCACTTTCGAGGTGGGATTTCGCAGGGGATTCAAGGGGGGAAAACGGTGGAGTGAGAGACCCTCCGACGGGTAGACTTCCCTCAACACAACTGAGGAGACGCCATGTTGACACCCTGTCTGTCACCCCTCGCGCCATCCCGCGTCTTACCCGTTTCATGACCGTCAGGAAGCGAGGAATCATGCAGCCACTGCGAGAGCCCGCGACCAATACGGTCACCAGGAGCGCCGTCGACGCGGTCACCGAGACCACCGCGCACGCCAACACGGTCCAGAAGTCGATCGCCGACATAGCGCGCTTCCTCCAGGACAACTTCGGGCAGAAACTCACCGCGTTCATCGCCGGTATCGAGGACCCGAAGCAGGTCGGCAAGTGGTCCAGCGCCCAGAACAGCCCGAGAATCGACTCCGAGCTGCGCCTGCGGGCGGCCTACCAGGTGTTCCAGATCATCGAGCTCCAGGAGAACTGCCACACGGCACGCGCCTGGATGATCGGCATGAATCCGCAGCTGGAGGACGACTCACCGCTGCAGGCCATCGCCGAGGACCGGCACAAGGACGTCATGGCGGCGGCCCGCTCGTACGTCAAGGGCGATCTCTGACGCGCCCCACGAGCTTGCTTGCATATGCAAGGATTTCGCGCCTATCTTGGCGCGTATGCAGTCCTACACCATCGGTCAGGCGGCCCGGCTGCTCGGCGTGAGCCCGGACACCGCACGGCGGTGGGCGGACGCCGGGCGGGTGGCGACGCACCGGGACGAGGGCGGGCGGCGGCTGATCGACGGGCGGGATCTGGCCGCGTTCTCCGTCGAGCTCGCCAAGAGCGGCAGCGGTGAGGAGGACGCCTCCTACACCTCCGTACGCAACGCGTTCCCGGGCATCGTCACCGCCGTCAAGCTCGGCGACGTGGCGGCCCAGGTGGAGATCCAGGCCGGACCGCACCGACTGGTCTCCCTGCTGACCCGGGAGGCCGTCGAGGAACTCGGCCTCGAGGTCGGCATGGAGGCCACCGCCCGCGTGAAGTCGACGAACGTGCACATCGACCGGGCCTAGTGCCCCGACAGGCAACGTTCGCCCCGTCGCGACGCCCGGCACGCTCCCCCACTGCCTCAAGGGCGTGGGAGGTGCCCCCACTCGCCGCACCGGCCGAAAGCCCAAGTACGTCCAGTACAAGGACTTCCGGCCGGCACTCCCCCAGCCTTCGGCCGGGGGACCCCCAGAGCACGCACCGGACGCCGCTCCTTGACGGGCAAACGTTGCCTGCCACGGCACGGTGCGCCAGGGGTGGTCGGCCGGCGCGGGCCGCGGATACCGGACGTCACCCGCGCACCCCACCAACTGCCCACTGCACAGCTCCCGTTCGACCGGGTCAGGTTCGCAGGCGCCCGGACGTCACATCCATGCCCTCCACAGCTTCCGCAGCCATGTCCGCTCCTTCCGCGGCTGCTACTTCCATGACGGGTAACGCCCGTCCACCCGGATCGCGTTGATGCCGCTGATGTGCCGGGCACCGCAGCGGTCCTGGGGCAGTACGAGCCGGGGCCCGCCCGGTCCAGCGGGGTGTCGTCGATGCCGACCGCGAGAAGGACCGGAGCGTGCGCGAAGTCCGGGTCGATCTCGGCCCAGGTGAGGAGCGCGTGATGGCCGTCCGCCCCGGTCACCGCGATGAGGAAGCGCAGCCGGTCCTTGCGGCGGGCGGGGTCGAAGCCCGGTCCGGCGTCGTACAGGACGTCGTGCAGCAGTGGCCCGTCGAAGCGATGGTGCTGTACGCCGCTGGTGGCGCACTCGAAGCTCACCCGGGTCCGGTGCTGGGGCCAGGCCAGCAGGTCGGGCACGGTCAGCCGGACCGAGCGGGCGAGGTCTCCGGTCAACGCGACCGACGCGAGCGAGTGAGCGGGCGGCTGAGTCAGGGACTGCCCCACTGGGCACCACCTCCCGCATATCCCTACCCAGGAGGCGGTCCCGTACAAACGCACATGCGTATATACAGGCGACGATTGTGCAGCTCATGCGATGTGACAGGAGACTTCCGGCTCGCATCTGCGGAAGTATGATCGGCGTAAGCATGCCTGAGGCTTCCGAGGGAGTAGACCCGTGATGACCCGATCCGCGCGCCGGACCCGCACCCGCACTCTGCGCGTGGCGGGCGCGGGTGCCGCCGCGCTGCTGGCCCTGAGTGCCTGCTCGTCCTCCGACTCCGACTCCTCCTCCAACTCCTCCCAGAAGTCGGACACCTCGGCCTCCTCCTCGCCGAAGCTCTCCGGCACGGTGACCGTCTTCGCCGCCGCCTCGCTCAAGGAGAGCTTCACGACCCTGGGCGAGGAGTTCGAGAAGGCCAACCCGGGCACGAAGGTCGCCTTCAACTTCGCCGGCAGCGACGCGCTCGCAGCCAGCATCACCGGGGGCGCCCCGGCCGACGTGTTCGCCGCGGCCAGCCCCAAGACGATGGCGATCGTGACGGACAAGAAGGACGCCGCGACCACGCCCGCGACCTTCGTGCGCAACCAGCTGGAGATCGCGACCCTGCCCGGCAACCCCGACAAGGTCGCCTCCCTGAAGGACCTCACGAAGTCCGGCCTCAAGGTCGTACTCTGCGACAAGACGGTGCCGTGCGGCGCCGCCGCGCTGAAGACGCTGGACGCGAGCAAGCTGAAGCTCACCCCGGTCTCCTACGAACAGGACGTCAAGAGCGCCCTGACGAAGGTGGAGCTGAAGGAGGCCGACGCCGCCGTCGTCTACAAGACCGACGTGAAGGCGGCGGGTGACCAGGTGGAGGGCGTGGAGTTCCCCGAGTCGGCCAAGGCCATCAACGAATACCCGATCGCCCTGCTCAAGGACGCGCCCAACGCGGAGGCGGCGAAGGCGTTCATCGCGCTCGTGCAGTCCGCCGAGGGCCAGAAGGTGCTCACCGCCGCGGGGTTCCTGCAGCCGTGACCGAGCTGGACGCCTCCGACGCCGCGACCGACACCCTCGCCGGTGGGCCGCTGCGCCGGCGCGTCCGGACGGCCGGCCGGCCGGCCGGGGTCCCGCTCCCCCTCCTCCTCCCCGCCCTGGTCGGCCTGGCCTTCCTCCTCCTCCCGCTGATCGCCCTCCTCGTACGGGCCCCCTGGCGGGATCTCCCCGACCAGCTGACCAGTAGGGAGGTCTGGCAGGCGCTCCAGCTGTCCCTGGTCTGCGCCACGGCGGCGACCGCGGTGAGCCTGGTGCTGGGCGTGCCACTGGCCTGGCTCCTCGCCCGTACGGACTTCCCCGGCCGGGGCTTCGTACGGGCCCTGGTGACGCTGCCCCTCGTGCTGCCCCCCGTGGTGGGCGGTGTGGCGCTGCTGCTGGCGCTCGGGCGCAACGGCGTCGTCGGGCAGTGGCTGGACTCGCGGTTCGGGATCACGCTGCCGTTCACCACGGCGGGCGTCGTCGTCGCGGAGGCGTTCGTGGCGATGCCGTTCCTGGTCATCAGCGTGGAGGGCACGCTCCGGGCGGCCGATCCGCGCTACGAGGAGGCCGCCGCGACGCTCGGAGCCTCCCGGTTCACCGCGTTCCGGCGGGTCACCCTGCCGTTGATCGCGCCCGGGATCGCCGCGGGTGCCGTACTGGCGTGGGCGCGGGCGCTGGGCGAGTTCGGGGCGACGATCACCTTCGCGGGCAACTTCCCCGGCCGCACCCAGACCATGCCGCTCGCCGTCTACCTGGCCCTCCAGAACGACCCGGCCGCCGCGATCGCCCTGAGCCTGGTCCTGCTGGCGGTGTCGATCGCGGTCCTGGCGGGCCTCAGGGACCGCTGGACGGCGGCGCCGTCATGACGGACCCGACGCTCCCCCCGGGCAAGCCCCCCGCCTCCGACAAGGGCCTCGACGCCCACCTGGTCGTCCACCGCGACGCCTTCCGTCTCGACGTCGCCCTGGCCGCCGCGCCCGGTGACGTCGTCGCGCTGCTCGGGCCGAACGGGGCGGGCAAGAGCACCGCGCTGCGGGCACTGGCGGGGCTCACACCGTTGTCCGACGGCGGGCGGATCCGACTGGATGGCGCGGACCTGGGGCGCACTCCGCCCGAGGCGCGCCCGGTCGGCGTCGTCTTCCAGGACTATCTGCTCTTCCCGCACCTGTCCGCCCTGGACAACGTGGCGTTCGGGCCGCGCTGCCAGGGCGTACCGAAGGCGGCCGCGCGGGAGCGGGCCGCGCAGTGGCTGGACCGGATGGGGCTGGCCGAGCACGCGGCCGCCAAACCGCGCCGGCTGTCCGGCGGACAGGCCCAGCGCGTCGCACTCGCCCGCGCGCTGGCCACCCACCCCCGGCTGCTCCTGCTCGACGAGCCGCTCGCCGCGCTGGACGCCCGCACCCGCCTCGACGTGCGCTCCCAACTCCGGCGCCATCTCGGCGACTTCGAGGCCGTCGCCGTCCTCGTGACGCACGATCCGCTGGACGCGATGGTGCTCGCCGACCGGCTGGTCGTCGTCGAGCACGGCCGGGTGGTCCAGGAGGGCACGCCGTCGGACATCGCCCGCCACCCGCGCACGGACTACATCGCCCAGCTCGTCGGCCTCAACCTCTACCGCGGCGCGGCCGAGGGCCACACCGTACGACTGGACGAAGGTCCCGCGATCACCACGACCGAGGATCTGGCCGGTCCCGTCTTCGTGGCGTTCCCGCCCGGCGCCGTCACGCTGTACCGCGAGCGCCCGACCGGCTCCAGCGCGCGCAACCTGTGGCGGTGCGAGGTCGCGGGCCTGGAGACGCACGGCGACCAGATCCGCGCGGACCTCACCGGTGAGCTCGCGCTCGCCGCGGACCTGACGACGGTCGCGGCGGCGGAGCTCGACCTGCACACCGGGGCGCCGGTCTGGGCGACGGTGAAGGCCGCCCAGACACACGCGTATCCGGCCTGACGAGGAGTGACCGGGAGAGACCACGAGGGGTCACTCCTCCCGGTCACTCCGCCTTGGGTACGGCCTCCGCGCGGACCATCACACAGTCGAACTCGACGACCCGGCCGGTGCTCTCCTCACGCGTCACCGGGTACATGCCCGAGACCTCGAACCCGCTGCCCTCGTACGTGGCGATCGACTCGCTCATCCGGGGGCTGCCCTCGTAGAGCCGCAGGGCCGCGACCTCCGACTGCATGCCCACGAAGTCCGCGATCCGCTCCCCGGCCCCCGCGAACACCTCCAGGTCGTAGCCCTGGGTGTCCATCTTCAAATACGGCCGGGGGTCGGCGATGCCGTCGAGCGCCTTCTCCAGCATCCCGTCGAGGCGCCGGATCTCGATCTCCTCGGTGTTGGTCTTCGCGAACCGGAGGTAGCGGTCCTTGCCGTAGTCGCTGGGCGGGAGCAGGGAGTTCATGGTGTTCCAGCCCACGTGGATGGACTGCGCGGAGTCCTCACGGCCGAGCCCCACGTTGTACACCCACCAGTTGTCGTCCTTCTTGGCGGCGCGCTCCAGCTTCTCGAAGGCGTCCTTGGTGGGCTCGAAGGAGACGATCCGGCCGGCGTAGCCGAGCTTGCGCAGCCGTCGTCCGTACTGGCCGGCGTTGGCGCCCACGTCGAAGACGCAGTTGACCTGGTACTTCTCCAACAGGGCAGTAACGTGCTGGGTACACAGATACTCGGCGGCGGCAAGCTGGAAACGGCGTTCGTCGGCTGCCGACGCCGTCTCGTCGACCAGCAGCCGTCCACCGGACTCACCGAAGGAGACGCTGCCCCAGACGTCACCGGGCGACGAAGGCTCCCGGGCGACCACCCACATGTCAGCCTTCGCCTCCGCGCCCACTGGCGTGACCACGTACTCTCCGCTGCCGCGGGCGATCAGATCGGCCGCGCGCCCCACGGGGACACGGGTGCGTTTGCCGCGCCGGTAGACCACCGCCGCACCCGAACCGAGATCAAGAACCCGCACCCCGATCCGGGGCAGCAGACCGAGCATTCTTCTGTAAAGGGTCGGCATCCCCACACCCTTTCAGACTCCTGTGAGACACGGGAGTGGTCGGAGAACTTTCGAGCGGAAGGACGGCGAGTGAACACGAGCACCGATCCGGAGAAGCCGGCGACGGCCGCCGCACTGGGTATGCGAAGGCATCCCGAGGGCGGCTGGTTCGTGGAGACGTGGCGGGCGGCGCGGGACTTCCACCCCGACGGCTACCCGGGTCCCCGGGCCGCCGCCACCGCCATCTACTTCCTCCTGTCCCCCGGCGAGACCAGCGCCTGGCACACGGTCCGCTCCGACGAACTGTGGCTGTGGCACCGCGGCGGCCCCCTCGACCTCCTCCTCCTCGGCGGCGACGGCGAAGCCCCGGACGGGGAGCCGACGGTCCTGCGTCTGGGCCCCGCACTGGAAAGCGGCGAACGCCCGCAGGCCCTGGTCCCCGGCCACGTCTGGCAGTCCGCCCGCCCGGCCGGCGATCAAGAGGTCCTGGTCAGCTGCGTGGTGGCCCCCGGCTTCGACTACGCGGATTTCCGCCTCCTCGGCAACGGGCCGTGAACCGACGGCAACCCTGCCGTGAACCACCACCAACTCTGTACATCCTTGGCGGCTTTGTGACCTCTGCCGCTGGTTGCCGATCGCCGGGGACGGGCATCACCCGGGGGCAGGGCCGCGCACCGTTTCGCGCGGGGCCCGGTCGGCGGGGGTCCGGCCGCCGGGTACCGGTTGTCCTGGGAGGGGAAGTGAGGTTGTCATGCGTGCGCAGCAGCGCGCCGCCCGACTGACCGCTCGCGTGGAGTACACGCTGCCGCGCGCGGCCGTTTCAGCAGGCAGGGCCCGCCGGTTGACCTCGGCGTTCCTGACCCGTCCGCGTCCGCGGACGGCGGCGCCGACCGCCGACCAGGTCGACGACGCCACGCTCATCGCGTCGGAGCTCGTCGCCAACGCCGTCCGGCACGGCCGCACCGGCTGCCGGCTGCGGCTGCAGTTGGGCCACGGCGGCGAGGTGACCGTCGAGGTTCACGACGACAGCCCCGGCCGCCCCCGGGTGGGCCTGGTGGACATCGACGCCGAAAGCGGCCGCGGCCTCGCGATGGTCCAGCACCTCGCCCACCGTCTGGAAGTCGTCGACACGGGCATCGGCGGCAAGACGGTCCGAGCGATCCTGGCGGTGTGACCCCGCCTCACCCGGGAGGGTGACACGGGGCGGGCTGTCCAGCGGAGTCGACCGGTGGAGGGCCCGCTCGCAGGTAGAGACAAGCATGCGCTTCTCTCCTCACAAGCCTCATCTGCCGCACAAGAAGATCTGGGTGCCTGCGGTCGCGGCCACGACGGCGCTGGCGGGCACCCTGACCGCCCTCCTGCTCCTGCTCTCCGGCAGCGGAGAGGCACCCCCGCACCCGGTCTCGGCGGACGAGGCGCAGCGCATGGCACTGGCCCGCTGGCGCGCGTACGAGGCGAGTCCTTCGGAGGTGACGGTGCGGCTGCCCGCGGCGGAGACGGGGGACGGGACGATCACGGTGCGCGGGGTGGTCGACCACCATGTGCACCGGGCGGTGGGCGCGTACGAGATCGCCGACGGCACCCGGACCCTGCAGGGCCTGCTCGCCTGGGATTCGGAGGGCGTCGCCGTGGCCCGCCCCCCGGCTGCCGCGCCCGGCGCGGAGCCCGGCCGAGCGACTACCAGGCCGCCCGCCCCGGACATCGTGACGACGGCCGCGCAGGCCGTCCGCAGGGCCGCCACCCTCAAGCGCGGGGAGTGGACCCGCCGCCCCTACTCCACGGCGCCCTTGGACCGAGCCCTGCGCCTGGTGCTGTCGGTGGCCGCCGACCACCCCGCCGACGCCGAACTCCTCGCCCGTTCGGGCCCGTTGTGGCTGCGTGACGAACGCCTGGACGGCCACGGTTACGGCGTTTTCGCCGGCCCCCGCCCGAGCGCCTCCGCGACCCCCACCGACGCCTCCGCCCTCACCTACTGGATCGACACCGACGGCAACCTCCGCCGCGTCACCGACCGGATGTCCCCGGGCCGCTACGCGACGGTGGATTTCGTGGCGGCGAGGGTGCGGACGGGCGTCCCCGGCGCCCCGTGGATGAAAGGCTGAGGAGACTTTTCTCGACTGCGCAGGCCGGAGAAAAAGGCGTGAATGCTGGGCCGAACGGGGTGTTACGCGGTCTCGGCCCAGCTGGGAACGGCGGCGCGGGCCGGGGTGGCGGCCGGGCGGCAGACGAAGCCCAGACGGGTGAGGGCCCGAGCCACCTCGAGCTCGGTGAAGTCACGACGGTCCTGCTTGGTGATGACCTCCCCGACCTGCTTCACGGGGTAGGTGTGCGGGCCGATGACCACGGACGCGCTAGTGACGGGTTCGGGCTCGACGTCCGCCATCGAGCGCTCGACCTCGCTCTTGATGAGGTCGAAGGGGAAACGGGCGATCACACAACGCATGGTGTCTCCGCGGGTGAAGTTTCACGGCGCCGGAAGGTGGGCACAGCAGACCGGAAAGTGGGCACGACGGCCAGAAAATTCGCCGGAAATTCAATCCGGAACAACCAGGAACGACCGGGGCTGAACCAGGGCCGAACCGGAAGGAAGAAAAAAAGCAGGTGGCCGGGGCCCGCACCTCGTGGTGCAGGTCCCGGCCACCTGTAAGCGTCGGCCGACTCAGAAGTCAGGCGTCAGCGGGTCCCGGACTAGGCGGGGACGATGTTCTCCGCCTGCGGGCCCTTCTGGCCCTGCGTGACGTCGAAGGTCACCTTCTGGCCTTCCTGGAGCTCACGGAAGCCCTGGGTGGCGATGTTCGAGTAGTGGGCGAAGACGTCGGCGCCGCCGCCGTCCTGCTCGATGAAGCCGAAGCCCTTTTCCGCGTTGAACCACTTCACGGTGCCAGTAGCCATGTCAAATCTCCTTCGGGGCAAAGCTCGAGGACCCACACTGTGCGGGTCCGCGTCGCCGCAATGATTGCCCCATCCGGAAAAAATCCCGGATAATTCAGAAGCGACCGACCGGTACGGACCGGAAAGTGCGCTCCAAGACTTTGGGAACCACAACTGCAACTGATATCGACACTAGCACGTGCGGCACCCGGAGGGCGGCGCACTATCTCACCCCACCCCGGGGAATAAAAAAAACCGCCCGGACGGCGGCCCATTTTCTATCCCGGCCATGACAGATATTCCCCTCGAGGCCCGGCCGCTCACCCGGACGGCCCGGTGCGCTGGTGGGCCGCCCGCCCCGGTGGTGGCGTGGGAGCGACACCCGCGCGTCCGCCCCCCAGGAGGCCTCCGCCATGAAGGTTCCGAACGGCCCGACCGGCCCGTACCGTCTCCTCGTCCGTGCCCTGACCGCGGGCGTCCTGGTGTCGGCGTCCGCGTGCTCGTTGCACGGCATCAAGAGGCAGGCGGACGCTCCGTCCGTCATACCGCCCGCCTCCTCCATCGCCCCGTCCCTCACCGCCGCCCAGGCCTCGGCCGCGCTGATCACCCAGGGCGAGCTGGGCGGTCGCTGGTCCGCCACGCAGGGCGGAGCGACCTGGCGGGACGGGCTCCTCAAGGGCAGGACGGACACACCGGACTGTCAGCGACTGCTCGACGGCCTGTACGCCGAGGATCTGCTGGGCGAGCCGAAGGGACCCCGGGCCGTCGTGGGCCTCGACGCGATCGACAACGCGGCCCAACTGCGCTACCAGGTCGCCTCGTACGCCGCCCCTTCGGAAGTGGACGCCAAGCTGGCCTGGTTGCGGACGCTGCCCGCGAAGTGCGCGCAGTTCACGTCCACGGACGTGCGGGGCGGGCGGCTCAACGTGACGGTCGTGCCCGCTGTGTTGCCCGGGGTGGGTGACGCGCGGGAGGGTCTTCGACTGACGATGAGCGGTCAGCCGTCGGTTGACAGCCGTGACACTTCCGGCGGGGGATCGGTCCTGACGCTGGACTTCGCCGCCGTGCGGGTCGGGGACCGGGCGGTCTCCCTCACCAACGGCGGGCTCAGCGGGGCGGCGCAGGACTCCACCCAGCAGGCCGTCCAACTCGGCACGCAACGCCTCCAGAACGTGCTGGCGGGCCGGCCCCCGACCACCGCGCCGACCGACATCCCCACCGACACGCCCGTCCAGACTCCTGCCGACCCGCCGACCCACAGGCCCGCCCAGCCCCCTGCCGACCCACCGACCTACACGCCCGCCCAGACCCCCACCGACACTCCAGCCGAAACCCTCACCGAAGGCACCGACACCGCCGGCCTCACCGACACCGTCGACACCGCCCAAGAGGGCTGAACCCAGGGACGGGCACCGGACTTGACCCGTCGGACAGGCCCTAGGGAAGCGTGTCTGCGCGGACTCCCATCCGGCGCAACAGGGCCAGCAGTGTGGCCCGTTCCTCCTCGTCCAGCGGGGCGAAGGACGCGCCGAGCACCTCGCGCGCGACCTCACCGCCCGCCTCCAGGATCCGTTCGCCCGCCTCGGTGAGGTGGTGCTCGATCCGGCGTCCGCGGCCGGGCCGGCGTTCTACGAGGTGCTGGGCGGCGAGCCGGCTCGCGAGCGTGCCGAAGGACTGGTCGCCCTGGAAGGTCGCCAGCGCCAGTTCGTGCGCGGAGGCGCCTGGCGATCGGGCGATGGCGCGCAGCGCGTCCCACTGGGCGAGGGTCGTACCGACTTGCGCGAGCCGGGTGTCGAGCGCCCGGTGGTGCCGGTACTGCGCCTCCTTCACCGCCCGCCCCAGCACTTCGAGGTCGACCGGACCCACGCGCACCCGGCCCACCCGCTCCCGCTCCACGTTCCCCTGTTCCACCGTCATGCCTCGATTCTAATCCCGTATCTACGCTTGCGTATATACGTATGCGTAGATACAGTCTGGCGCATGGCCGACACCGAAGCACGCACCGTGACACGCACCGTCCACATCCGCCCCGACCTCCCCCTCACCCTCACCGAGAGCGGCCCGGCCGACGGCCGGATCGCGCTCGTTCTGCACGGGGGTGGCGGGCCTGCCACCGTGCGGTCCATCGCCGCGCACCTCTCCGAGCGGATGCGGGTCGTCCTGCCGACACACCCGGGCTGGAACGGGGCCGAGCGGCCCGACTGGTTCACCGGCGTGGACGACCTCGCCCTCGCCTATCTGCAGTGGCTCAAGGACGAGGGCCACCGCGACGTCCTCGTCGTCGGCTCCTCGCTCGGCGGCTGGACCGCCGCCGAGATGGCCGTCCGCGACGACGGCGACCGCATCACCGGCCTCGCGCTCGTCAACTCCGCCGGGGTGGACGTGCCCGGCGAGCCGGTCCGCGACGTCTTCGCCCTCGACCCGGGGGAGATCAGCACGTACTCCTTCCACGACCCGGCCCGCTTCGGCGTGAACCCCGCGACCCTCACCGAGGACCAGATCACGGCCCAGAAGGCCAACATGGTGACCATGCGGACGCTGTGCGGGGACCCGTACATGCACGATCCGAAGCTGCTGAACCGCCTCGGGCGCGTCCAGGTCCCGGCCCTCGTGCTGTGGGGGGAGAGCGACCGCATCGTGACGCCCGCGTACGGGCGGGCCTTCGCGGCGGCGTTCGCCGACGCGCGGTTCGTCACCGTGCCCGAGGCCGGTCATCTGCCCCACATCGAGCAGCCCGCCAGGAGCTTCGCCGCGCTCGACGCCTACCTCGACGACATCTACCCGGCCGGTACGGCCGCCACCGACGGCACGGGCGTGCCGACGGTCTGACCGGGCGAGGCCGCCGTGCCACCGACGCCGCCCGGCAGGACCGAGCCGTCGCTCGCCGACGGATCCAGGCCCGTCGCGGTCGGGGTGGCCGACGCGCCCTCGATCTCGATCGCCGCGCCCGGCGCCAACTGCTCGTACAGCCACTGCGCGTCCGCGCGGCGCAGGCCGATCCAGCCGCTCGTGACGTCGTAGCTCCCGGGGGCCTTCTCGTCGCTCGTGAGGGCTCCGATGACGTTCGTCGTGCCGTCGGCGGCGCGCAGACCGATCGCCCAGGCCACCTTCTCCACGTACTTGCCCGAGAACATGGGCACCGCCTTCGCCTCCTCCTTCGTGACGACCGTCATCCGTCCCGTCGCCGTGGGGTAGTGGACGGAACCGGAGGAGATCGGCAGTTCGCGGCCCGCGACCGTCAGCACGCGCCGCGCGAGGTCGACGGTGGCGACGGGTCCGGCGGGGGTGCGGGTCGGGGCGGGTGTGCTGGGCGGGGCGGTGGGGCTCGCGGCCGGGGAGGGGCGGTCCTCGCGGTCGCCGCCGGTGAGGTTCAGGGCCACGATCAGGGCCAGGCTCGCGGCGGCGCAGGCACCGGCGACGGTCACGGCGGTCCGTCGAAAACGCCGGCGGCGTACGGCCCGCAGCCGGATCTCGGCGCCGGACAGCGACGGGGGTGTCTCGGCGTCCTGGGCCAACTCGCGCAGGCCGGAGGCGAGTTCATCGGACACGGTCGTCCTCCCTCTTCCCCTCGTCCGTCGGGTTCAGCGAGTGCGCGGAGCCCGGCGAGTCCGGGGAGCCCGCAAAACCCGCGGACGGTTTCCCCCTGTCCGCGCTCTTCTTCCCCCCGCCGGCGGTCTCCCACTCGTCCGCCGTCGCCAGCGTCTGCGCCAGCGCCGCCCGGCCGCGGGACAGCCGGGCCTTGACCGTGCCCACGGGGGCACCGGTTTCGGAGGCTACCTGCTCGACACTGAGGTCGCACAGATGGTGCAGGACCACTGCCATCCGCTGCGCCTCGGGCAGCGTGCGCAACGCGGCGACCAGCGCGGTGCGTTCGGGGTCGGGGCCCGGCGTGTGCTCGGGTGGCGGGGTGCGGCGGACGAGTTCGAGCCAGCGGCGCGCACGGCGCCAGCGGCTCACCGCGAGCCGCATCGCCACGGTCCGTATCCACGCCTCGGGTGCCCCTTCGGCGAGGAACTCCCGGCGCCGGTCCCAGGCGCGGACGAACGCCTCCTGGACGACGTCCTGCGCCTCGCCGTGGTCCCCGGTGAACGCGTAGAGCTGCCCGGTCAGCCGGGGGAACGCGGCGGCGTAGAACGCGTCGAACTCTTCCTCGGTCATGCCCCCCGTATCTTCCTCGGTCGTGCCCTCGCCGGAGACTTCGGAATTTCCGCCGCCCCGTGCAACCCGGCGGTCCGTGCCGTGCGTACAGGTCCCGTACGCCGCACATCGAAACACACCGCAGGGGGATCAGGATGACCAGCAGAGCCAGAAGCCGTCGCCTCGCGGCGAGTTGGACGGCGGCCGCCGTGTGCGCGCTCGCGCTCGCCGGCTGCTCGAAGGGGTCGGTGACGGGGAGCGCGGGCACCGAGGTGGACGCGGCGGCGAAGCCGAAGGCGACGGTCGATCAGAAGCGGACCCCGGGGCCCGTCACGGCCAAGCCCCTCGCGAAACTGACCGGCGCGCACATCAACATCGCCGACGGGCAGACCGTGGGCGTCGGCATGCCGATATCCGTCACCTTCGACCACGCGATACCGGCCGGTGAACGGGCCGAGGTGGAACGGCAGTTGAAGGTCGACGTCGATGTCGAGGGCTCCTGGAGCTGGGTGAAGGACCGCGATCTGCTCGAAGGGCAGCGGGTGGACTTCCGGCCGCGCGCGTACTGGAGCCCGGGCACCGAGGTCACCGTCCGGGCGGGCTCGGGCATCACCCGGCACTTCACCGTGGGCCGCTCGCTCGTCGCCGTCGTGAACGTGCGCACGCACCGGATGAAGGTCGTCAAGGACGGGCAGACGCGGATCGTCCCGATCACCGCGGGCGCCCCGGGCATGGACACCTGGAACGGCACGATGGTCGTCTCCGACAAGGCGGCCAAGGTCTTCATGAACTCGCGGACCGTCGGCTACGGCGACGCCTACGCGGGCTATTACTACTACGCCGTCCACCTCACCACCTCCGGGACCTACCTCCACCAGAACCCGAAGGCCAATACGTACGCCGGGCACCAGAACGTCACCCACGGATGCGTCGGACTCGCGACGGACGGCACCGCCAAGAAGTTCTACGACGAGGTCATCCCCGGCGACGTCGTCACCGTCGTCGGCTCCAAGGACACGGTGGCCGTGGGCAACGGCTACGGCGACTGGAACGCGGACTGGGCCCGGTGGCGGGCCGGCAGCGCGCTGAGGTGAGGCAGCGCGCTGAAGTGAGGAACGGCGAGTTCGTCCCGTACGCCACCACGGCCTGGCCCCGACTGGTCCGCGCCGCGCATCTGCTCACCGGGGACCTCGACGAGGCCGAGGATCTCGTCAGGACCGCGCTGGCCCGGGTCCGTGCCCGCTGGCGGCGCATCCCGCGCGACGACATCGACTTCTACGTACGGCGTTCGCTGGTCAGAACCCACCTCGGCCGGGCGCGCAGGACACGCGCCGCGCGTCTGCTGACACCGTTGCTGCCCGCGCGGGCGCGCCGGGCCGTGCCGGTCGCCGCGCGGACCGCCGACCGGCGGGACGCGCTCGGCAGGGCGCTGGCCGCGCTGCCCGCGCGGCAGCGGGCCGTGGTGGTGCTGCGCCACGGGGAGGGCCTGAGCGAGGCCGAGATCGCGCAGCTGCTCGGCTGTTCGGCCGGCACGGTCAAGGCGCACGCCCGGCGCGGTCTGGCGGCCCTGCGCGTCCATCCGTCTCTCGCCGCCCGCCTCGCCGCCTCGACCGCCCCCTCCGTCGCCCCGTCCCCCGCTCGCCGACACCCCGTCTCCGGAGCCCGCTCATGAAACGTCACCGCAAGTTCCCGCGCCCGTCGGCCGAGGCCGAGCGGCTGCGCGAGGTGTTCACCGAAGCCGCCTACGACGTCACTCCCTCGGCCGTACCGCTGGCCGCCATCGAGCGCGCGGGCCTGCGGCGCAAGCGGCGCCGTACGGCCGCGGTGGCGGGGTCCGCGTGCGCCCTGCTGGTGGTCCCGCTGGCCGTGGTCGCACTGCGCGAGGCCGTGTCCTCGGGGGCGGGAGACGAGCGCGCGGCGTCCCCCTCCGGTCTGCCCATGACCACGGTGCGGGTCGTGACCGCCGGCGAACGGGTCGAGGTCGCGCACGGCATCAAGATCTGGCTCACCGAGGACGGGGAGCACTGGTCCTCGCCCGCCGGCTCCGGACCGCGGTTCACCAGCGTAAAAGCCGGTGCCACCGACCCGAGCGAGCCCGGCGTCACCGTCCGGCAGGAGGGTGCGGGCGACCTGGGGTACTTCCTCTCCGGCCTCTACCGCGGCGAGAACGAGGCGGCGCGGGTCGAGGTCGGGACCACCTCGGGCCAGATCGCGGGCACGGCCCTCACCCTCGCGGGCGACCCGCACTGGGGAGTCTGGTACGCGATGGTGAACACGACGAAGTCGATCGCCCCCGGCACGTCCGTCGATGTGACCAGGAGAATCACGGTGTACGACTCGGCGGGCGGGGTGATCGCGAGCACGGGGGCCGCCCGGTGAACGGCGCGAACATGGACATGGACATGAACACGGACGGCGGCAACGGGCGGCACGGCGCCGGTGGGCGTGGCCGGGTCGTGGCGGGCCTGCGCCGCAGGCTCGTCAGGCGGCGGATCCGCATCCGTCGCACCCGCGGGCGCCGGCTGCGCCGCGCGATCGTCGTACTGCTCACCGTCCTCGCGAACCTCGTCGGCGCGGCCGTGGTGGCGTACCACCTGACGAAGATCCCCGAGCCGCACCCGGAGACGGCGATGCAGAGCACGGTCTTCGTCGACGACCACGGCGACTACCTGGGCCGGCGCGGCCCCGTGGACCGGCAGGAGATCCCGCTCTCGCAGGTCCCCCGGTATGTGCGGGAGGCGGTGATCGCGGCGGAGAACCGGTCCTTCCGCACGGACACCGGGATATCCCCGAAGGCGATCGGCCGCGCGGCCTGGTCGACGGTGAGCGGGGGCGGCCGGCAGGGCGGCTCCACGATCACCCAGCAGTACGTCAAGAACGCCCTGCTCAGCCCGGAGCAGTCGCTGTCCCGCAAGGCGCGCGAGGCCCTGATCGCGATCAAGCTGGACCGCACCCGTTCGAAGGACGAGATCCTGCGGGGCTACCTCAACACCGTGTACTTCGGCCGGGGCGCGGCCGGCATCCAGTCCGCCGCACGGAACTACTTCGGCGTCGACGCCGAGGACCTCACGGTGAGCCAGGGCGCCGCGCTCGCGTCCGTCATCAACATTCCCTCGTACTACGAGAAGGCAGGCTCCGATCCGAAGGTGACGGCCAAGCTCGTGGACCGCTGGCAGTGGGTGCTGGACGCGATGGCGCACAGTGGCGCGATCACGTCCGCACAGCGTGCCGCGGCCCGTTTCCCGGCCTTCCGTTTCTATCCGCCGGGCGACACGGACGGCCAGCGCCAGTACCTCATCGACGCGGCCGCCTCGGAGGCCGCCGACCGGCTCGGCATCACCGAGGACCAGCTCGCCCGCGGCGGCTACACGGTCCGTACGACCTTCGATCTCACGGCGCAGGACGCGACGGCGGAGCTGGCGGCCGACGGCGCCGAGAAGAAGACCCGTGAGCAGACGGCCGGGGCGGAGACAGCCGGGGAAAAAGCGGCCGAGGAGAAGGCGAGCGGGGTGACGAGGTCCCGGGCCAGGCCGGCCGGGGACGTCCGGGTCCACACGGCCGTGGTCGCGCTGGTCCCCGGGGACGGCGCGGTCCGGGTGCTGTACGGCGGCGCGGACTACGCCACTCAGCCCTTCAACGACGCGCGGGACGGAGCGGTGGAGGCGGGCACGGCGCTCCAGCCGTTCTCCGGCATGAAGCTGCTCGCTCCCCTCACGGGCCTTGCCCGTACCGCGGCCCCGACCCCGCTCCGGCTGGCCTCCGCGTACGCCACGGCGGCGGCGCACGGCGTCTACGCCACGCCGTACACGGTCGCGAAGATCACCCGGGCGGGCCGCACCCTCTACGAGGCCCACCCCCGCACCCGTACGGCCATGACACCCGACGGCGCGGGGCTGATCACCAAGCTCCTGTACGGCCGGTCGGGCGCTCCTGTGGCCACCCACACCGGCGCCGCGGGCCTGCGCACACTCTGGCAGACGGCCTACGACGAACACCTCACGCTCACCGTCGCTCTCTTCGCGGAACACCCGGCCAAGGGCAAGAAGGCGGCCCTGCCCGCACCCCTCCCGTACACGGCGGAGAGCCGTTCGCTGTTCGTGTCCGAGGGCGTCTGGTCCAAGATCGTCGGCACCGCCGAAGGCCACGATCCGGCTGCGGAACCAAATCCGGGGCTTCCAACCGGCCAAACAAAGCCCATACTGGCTACACGATGACGAAACCCTCCGCGCCCCGGCGCCACCTGCCCACCAGCCCCTTCGCCGCCCCGGTCGTCCCCGTGGCCAAGGAATTCAGCCTCGGAGACCGGGTCACCCACGACCAGTTCGGCCTGGGCACGATCATCGGTGTCGAAGAGGGCATCGCCATGCTCGTCGACTTCGGCTCCCGCCAGGCCCGCATCCTCAGCCCCTACAGCCGGATGGACCGGCTCTGACGCACGTCACGAGCACGCACCTCGCGACCGCGCACGTCACAAACGGCCCACTCCACTAGCCGCTCACCGCTCGTCGGCAGAGGCTGGACGTATGACCGTCCCGGCGCGTGATGACCTTCCCTTCGACGATCTCACGGACTTCGAGAACGCCGATCGGGGGTTCATCGCGTCGTTGGAGCCGCCCGTGATCATCGACGGCGAGGGACGGATCGTGTACGACGGGAACGCGTACGCGTTCCTGGACGAGGACTGCCCCGACACCGCGCACCCCAGCCTGTGGCGGCAGTCACGGCTGTGCGCGCGCCACGGCCTGTACGAGGTCACCGAGGGCGTGTACCAGGTACGCGGCCTCGACCTCTCGAACATGACCCTCGTCGAGGGCAGGCGCGGCGTGATCGTGATCGACCCGCTGATCTCGGCGGAGTGCGCCGCGGCCGCCCTCGGGCTCTACCACGAGCACCGGGGTCCACGCCCCGTGACCGGGCTCGTCTACACCCATTCCCACGTCGACCACTTCGGCGGCGCCCGCGGTGTGGTGCCGCGCGGCAGCGAGAGCGGGCTGCCCGTGCTCGCGCCCGCGGGGTTCCTGGAGCACGCGGTCAGCGAGAGCGTCTTCGCGGGCAACGCGATGCTGCGACGGTCCGCGTTCATGTACGGCTCCCGCCTGCCCAGGGCGCCGCGCGGCCAGATCGGTACCGGGCTCGGCACCATCACCTCCACCGGCACCGTCACCCTCGTCGCCCCGAACGTGGACATCACCCGGACGGGCCAGGAGGAGACCGTCGACGGTGTGCGGTTCGTCTTCCAGCTCACGCCCGACACCGAGGCGCCCGCCGAGATGAACTTCCTGCTCCCCGAGCAGCGCGCCCTGTGCGTGGCCGAGAACGCCAGCCACACCCTGCACAACGTGCTCACCCTGCGCGGGGCCCCGGTCCGCGACGCGCACCTGTGGGCCCGCTATCTCGACGAGACGATCGACGTGTTCGGTGACACCTACGACGTGGCGTTCGCCTCCCACCACTGGCCGATCTGGGGCCGGGCAAACGTCGTCAGGTTCCTCGGCGAACAGCGGGACCTGTACGCCTACTTGCACGATCAGACCCTCCGCATGCTCAACCGGGGCCTGACCGGCACCGAGATCGCCGAGGAGCTGCTGCTGCCGCCCGCCCTGGAGAAGGCCTGGCACGCCCGCGGCTACTACGGCTCGGTCAGCCACAACGTCAAGGCCGTCTACCAGCGGTACATGGGCTGGTACGACGGCAACCCCGCCCACCTCTGGGAGCATCCGCCGGTCGAACTCGGGCGGAGGTACGTGGAGTTGGCGGGCGGCCAGACGGAGACCCTGATCAAGGCGCGGGCGTACATCGACTCCGGTGACCTGCGGTTCGCCGCCACCCTCCTCAACCACCTGGTGTTCGCCGACCCGTCGAACAACGCCGCCAAGGACACGCTCGCGGGCGTCTACGAACGGCTCGGGTACGGCGCGGAGAACGGGACCTGGCGCAACGCCTACCTCACGGCCGCCCTGGAACTGCGTGCGGGCACCGCCGACATCCCGGTCGACACCACGAGCCCCGAACTGACGTCCGCGCTCACCGTGAGCATGCTCCTCGACTCGCTCGCCGTCCGTATCGAGGGCCCCCGCGCCTGGCACGAACACCTCACCCTTGACCTCGTCGTCATCGACGAACAGCGCCGCCACCGCGTCAACCTCCACAACGGCGCCCTCACCCATCGCGCCATGCCGATCCACCACACCCCGAAGCCGCACGCGGACCTGACCCTGACCCTCACCCGACCGGAACTGCTCGGGGTCGTGTCGGGGCAGGGCCTCGCGGGCATCGAGTCGGACGGCGACACGACCGTGCTGGCCCGGCTGCTCTCGTACGTCTCGGAGCCCGACAAGGCCTTCTCGATCGTGACGCCGTAGGAAAACCGTTCGACACGTCCGGCTCCCCCCGATGAGGATCCGCGCTGTGACAGACAACGCCGCAGAACCCAACGCCGGACGCCCCGCCCCGGTCCTCCCCGCCGGCCCGAAGGCGGTGCGCTTCGTCGAACTGTCGAGCACGGCCATGACCGCCCTGCTGGACTCCGACCTCGACCGGGCCAGTGTCGAGGCGGGGGCCGACCTCACGGAGTACTTCCTCACCGACAGCGCGCGGTTCGTCTGGGGGCACCGCGTCGCACAGCTGGCCGCGGACCCCGCCTGCGCGGGGTGGATCACGCAGGCCGTGATCTCCGAACCGGAGGGTGCGGTCGTCGGCTACGCCGGGTTCCACGGGCTGCCGGACGAGGCGGGCATGGTGGAGATCGGCTACGCCGTGGACCCCGGCCACCGCCGACAGGGCTACGCCCGGGCGATTCTGGCCGCGTTGATGCGGCGGGCCGCCGTCGAGGCGCGGGTCCGGACCGTGCGGGTGTCGATCAGCCCGGAGAACGCCGCGTCCCTGGCCACGATCGGCGGGTTCGGCTTCGTGGAGGTCGGCGAACAGTGGGACGAGGACGACGGCCTCGAAACCATCTTCGAGATCCCCGCCTCCGAGATACCCGTCCCCTCCCAGGGGGCTGCGCCCCCACACCCCCCATCGGCCTGAACGGCCTCGCCCTCAAACGCCGGACGGGCTGAATGAAGCGGGCCGGGGTGGGGCTTTCAGGGGCGCGGGGAACCGCGCGACCGGCCCCACCGGCCCGCTACAGCGGGGGCTGGGCCGGGGCCGGACCCAGGGTGGTGGTGCCGGGGGCCGTGCGGTGGCCGAGGCCCGTGCGGTAGGCGTCGAGGGCCGCTTCCACCCGTCCCGTCCGCCGCAGCAGGTCCCCGAGGAGCCGGCACAGGTCGGCGAGATCCCCCGCCGCCCCGGCCCGCTCGAGAAGACTCAGCGCCCGCACGTAGTGCTCCTCGGCGGACTCCGTGTCCCGGGCGTCCTCGGCGATGATGCCGAGCAGCCGGTGCGCGCCTGCCGAGTGCACGGCGCCGCGCTCGGGGCTGAGGTCACCGAGCACCTCGTGGAGGAGGGTGGCGGCCTCGGCCGACTTCCCGCGCCGGTGCAGTACGTCCGCGAGCTCCACGTTGACCTGGCTGGTGTAGAGCGCGGCGCGCTTCGCGGAGAGCATGACCTGCGCCTCCCGCAACTCGCTCTCCGCCCGCTCCAGTTCACCGTTCTGGGCGTACAAGTAGCCGCGCATCCAGTGACAGTTGGCGAGCTCGGTACGGATCTGGAGCTGGCGGTAGAGCTCGGAGGCCTTGGCGAGGGAGGCGTCGGCCTCGGCGATCCGACCCTCGGCGATCATCGTGCGGGCGACGGAGCGGTGCATCCGGGCGACCAGGGCCGGATCGCCGACCTGGGGCGCGAGGGCGAGCGCGAACTCCGCCGCCTGTGCGGCCCGCGCATGCGCGCCCATGTCCATGTACGGGGCGATGACCCCCGTGTAGAGGAGCAGCAGCGCGTCCGGGTCGTGCATTCCGGTGCGGTTGAGCTCGTCGAGGGTGGACTCGAACAGGTAGCAGGAGTAACGGAGTTCACCGGCGAGGTAGTGGGACACCGCCCGGCCGCGCAGGGCGGGTACCCGGTTGGGGAGGGGCGCGTCGCCGAGGCGCTGTTCCGAGGCCTCGAAGCGCTCCCGCGCGGTCTGCAGGTCCCCGGTCTCCAGGGCGCACTCGCCGAGCCCGAGCAGCGCCGCGGCCTGCTCGGCGACGAGCCCGTGCGTGTCCGCCTCCGCGAGGAGCGCGCCGTACTGTTCCGCCGCGACCTCGGCCTCGCCGGTGGCGAGTGTGCGCTGGGCGTCGGTGAGCCGCAGCCGCAGGCCGGTGGCGAGGTGGGCGGGGCGCCCGGTCGCTATCTCCTCGTACGCCACGCCGAGCCGCTCGGCGATGTGCCGCAGCGCGGGCTCGGAGGCCCGCACCCGCCCGGCCTCCAGAGTGGAGATGTACGCGGGCGTGTACGCCGGTTCCGCCAACTGCTTCTGCGTCAAACCGCGTTCCGTACGCAACTGCTGAACCCTGCGCCCGATGACCTCCGGGCCGTCACGCTCCGCCATGGGTTAAGCATGCCATTAACCCGACTTACACTCGGCCAACTTTTGACTATTGTCCAACTCCCCTTGCGCCCCTTGCTCTTTGATGCTTCGAGCCTCTACGTTAAGCGGCGGATTAAGCCTGCTTAATACGCCGCTGTTGTTGCGAGGTCGCCATGCTCCGACGTATTTCCGCGCGCTACTTCAGAGGGTTCGGTGCTGCCGTCGTCGCGGTCGCCGCCCTGGTCCTGGCAGCGAACGCCGGTCCCGCCCGGGCGGCCGAACCCACCGCCGCGCCGCTCCAGCACCACACCGGCCACCCGGGGATCCCGCGGTAGACCGGTCGCCGACGGGAACTCCCCCGTCCCGTCGGCGGCCCTTACCCTTGGCCCGTGATCTCGCCTGCCGCACAAACCGCGTTGGACCTCACCGCCGACCTCCCGGTTGCCGACCTGGAGGACTTCTACCGGGACCTGCACCGGCACCCGGAGCTGTCGATGCGCGAACACCGGACGGCCGCCGCGCTCGCCGACCGGCTGCGCACTTCCGGGTTCGACACGGTCACCGGAGTCGGCGGCACCGGAGTCGTCGGGGTCCTGCACAACGGGCCCGGGCCGACCGTGCTGCTGCGCGCCGACATGGACGCACTGCCGGTGCGGGAGGAGACGGGGCTGCCGTACGCCTCCCAGGCACCCGGTGTGATGCACGCCTGCGGGCACGATCTGCACGTCACCTGGCTGGCGGGCGCGGCCCGGGCGCTCGCCGCCGGACGCGACACCTGGTCGGGCACCCTCCTCGTGCTCGGACAGCCCGCCGAGGAGACCGGCGAGGGCGCGGCGGCGATGGTCGCGGACGGGCTGTACGAGAGGTTCCCGCGGCCGGACGTCCTGCTCGCCCAGCACGCGGCCCCCGGACCCACCGGGCTCTACGCCCACTCGCCCGGCCTGATCATGTCCGCCTCCACCGACATCGACATCGTCGTGCACGGGCGGGGCGGGCACGGTTCGCGGCCGGAGTCGACCGTCGATCCGGTCGTCACCGCCGCGTACCTGGTGACCCGGCTGCAGACCGTCGTCAGCCGGGAGATCGCGGCGCGCGAGTCGGCCGTACTGACCGTGGGACGGATCGAGGCGGGCACCCGGCACAACATCATCCCCTCCGAGGCCCGGATCGCCCTCAACATCCGTACGCAGTCGGACGAGGTCCGTGAGCGGATGATCGCGGCGATCCGGCGGATCGCGGCGGGCGAGTGCCTGGCCGCCGGCTGCCCGCGCGAGCCCGAGGTCGTCGTCGGCAACAGCTTCCCGGTCACCGTCAACGACCCGGAGACCGACCGCAGGGTCGCTGCCGTGCACGGCGAGGTCTTCGGCGCCGGGACCATACTCGACCCGGGCCCCGCGATGGGCAGCGAGGACTTCCCCCGGCTCGCGGACGGGAAGATCCCGTACTCCTACTGGTTCGTGACCAGCACCCCGGCCGAGGTGTGGAACGCGGCGCCGGGCGACGACCTCATGGAGAAGTTCGCGGCTGTGCCCAGCAACCACAGCCCGCACTTCGCGCCCGACCTCGCGACGCTCGTGCCGGGGGTGCGGACCCTGGTGTCGGGGGCGCTCGCCCATCTCGTCAGCCCGGAAGAGCCTTCCTGAGCTCCTTGTCCAGGTCGGCGGCAAGCTCCGCGTCGCCCGGCGGGTCGTCGGTGAACAGCCTGCCCAGCTCGGTGGCGAACGTCTGGTTGAATCCTCCCCTCCCTGATGGAGGGGATTCCTGGCTCACGCTGCCTGGCGGACCTGTGGTCCGTCGGGTCTTGTGCGATCGGCACCAGCCGGGTTGAAACCAGCCCGGACGAGCATCACACGCGCGGAGTTCTTGTCCCTGGGACTCGATGCTCCGCACGCGGTGCAGGTGTAGGTACGTTCCGACAGCGGCAGTGCGTGCTTGGCTCTCGCTCCGCACCTTCCGCAGTCCATGGTGGTGTGCGCCGGGTGCACCAAGTGCACGATCCGGCCGTGCTTGCGCGCCATCTGCGTGAGCGCGGTCTTCGTCGCCCCGATCGCCGCGTCGGCGGCCTTGCGGGCCATGGTCGACTTCGCCAAGAACTTCGGCTTGAAGTCCTCCACCGCCAGCTCATCGAAGTCCCGGGTCACGCGTTTCGCCCACTTGCGGGCCGTGTCCTGGCGCTGCCGGGCAATCTTCTTGTGGGCCTTGGCGGCCTTTCGTTTCGCCTCCCGGTATCCCTTGGAGGCCGTCTGCCCACGCTTGGGTTTGCGGCGGGCCATCATCTGCTGGCAGCCGCGCAACCGGGCGGCGCTCTTCCGCCCGTGCTGGGGATGGGGGAGATCGTGCGCGTCACTGGTGGTGGTCGCGATCTCCTTCACCCCCCAGTCGATCCCGATGCTGCGATCCGTCCCGGGCAACGGCTGGAGTTCGGTGGCGACGACAAAGGAGGCGTACCAGTGCCCGAGGCTGTCGCGGTAGATGCGGACCGAGGACGGCGCAACGGGCAGCGGGCGGGACCACACGACGATCAGCGTGATCCGCCCGGCCAGATACAGCTGCCCGTCTTTCAGTCGGAAACCGCGCCGGGTGTAGTTCAGACTTGGCTCGGCGAGGTCCTTCTTCTTGAACCGGGGCATCCCAGCCCGCTGACACACCGGCAACCGGGCCGCGATGTCCTTGGCCGCCTTGCCGCGGGACTTAGCGAAGTCCCGGACGATCTGCTGCTGAGGCACACAGCTTCCCTCACCGAGCCAACCGTGCTCGGCTCGCCAGCCGGTCAGCAGCCTGTCCAGCAGGGCAGGTCCGCACTTCTCCTTGGCCTTGTGGGCGGCGCGGGAGCGGGCCACGCACTGGTTCCACACCCAGCGGCAGCGGTCCCACTCCTGCGACAGCGCGATGCGGGCAGTGGACGACAGACGCAGACGGTAGGTATACCGGGCGGGCTCGGTCGCCCCACCCTTTCCTGCCGCCACACCCCCACCCCCTTGGATCCCGTCATCCCGTCATACCGTCATCGTGGCGCCGTGGCTCAACCCTCTATCCGGATACCCGAAGGGCCCCGAACTGCCGACACCCCGGATCGCCATCTTTGGTCGAACCGCCCACACCTCACACCGTAGTGCGAAGAGCGAACAAGTCTTCCCGAGGGCTTCCCGGTTCAGCCCCACCAGCGATCACCGGTACACACGTTCGCCACGCCCGGCTGCGGCGGATGGCGTTAGGGGCGCTCCGCGCCCGAGGAGACAAGTGCAGCGACGCTCGGCGTCGTACACCCCGGATGCGATTCCGCCCGTACGGGCGTGCTCAGGACGCCGTCGTCGCGCGGATGCGGTCGGCGCTCTCACCGGAGGGCGAGGCGGCTCCTGGCGTCTTCGCCACACCGCTCGTCACGTCGTCGGCCGTGTACGCGGACTCCCGGGTGGCCGCGAATCCCACGTCGAGCAGTCATGACTCACCATCACCGGAGTTGACGCCCGGGAAGGCTCTCGACAAGGGGCGGGAAGACACACCCACCGCGCTCCTGAGACCCCTGTGCCCCCCTGTTGTCAGTGGCATGACTTACCCTTCACTCACTCGCCACACATGGCTCACAGGTCACACGCATCGACCGTGCGCGGTGGCACTCACTTTCTTTTTCGTTCCGGGGGGTTCGAATCAGCGTGCGTATGCGCACTCTTCCCGCCGCCACAGCGCTGGCGGTCCTCTTCAGTTCCGCGGTGCTCGTCGCCGCGCCGGCGGCGTCCGCCGACACCACCAGGCCCATCGCGGTCTCGGACGCGGACGACACGGTCGTCGACGGCGTCCACCAGCGGCTCTACTTCAGCGACCGGTACCAGAACCGGATCGTCGTCACCGACAACACCGGCAAGGTCGTCACCTCGCTCACCGGGCTGCCCCAGGTCCGGGACCTCGAACTGAGCCCGGACTCCGGCACGCTGTACGCGGCGGTCCAGGGGGCCGACAAGATCGTCGCCTTCGACACGGCAACACTCACCCAGACCGCCGAGTACCCCACCGGCGAGAAGACCATCCCCTCCCGGCTCGCCTACGCCGACGGCAAGCTGTGGTTCGGCTACGGCGACCAGTGGGAGTCCGGGCTCGGTGAGGTCGACCTGACCGCCGAGACGCCCACGGTCACCCTCGACCTGGCGGCCGGCCACGACTTCTCCAGCCCGCCCGAGCTCTACGCCGAACCCGACAACCCGGGCACGCTGCTCGCGCTCGACGCGCACATCAGCTCCGCCCCGATCGTCGTCTACGACATCTCCTCCGGTACCCCGGTGATCCGCGTCTCCGCTGAGAAGGGCGGCTTCTACCGCGACGCGGCCCTCACCCCGGACGGCCAGAACGTCGTCGTGGCCGGGCCTGGGAACCGGGCACTCACCGAGTACCGGCTCTCCGACCTGGAGCAGGTGCGCACCTACCCCGTGCGCGACGAACCGGAGACGGTCAGCGTCGCTCCGGACGGCACGGTCGCGGCGACCGTCCTCGACACCGACAACCTCGGCGACACGTATGTCTTCAGCGGCGGCTCCGACAAGCCCGCCAGCGTCCGCAACCTGTCGTCCAGCTGGATGCCGTGGTTCGGGCACTCGATGAACTGGTCGGCCGACGGCGGGAAGCTGTTCGTGCTGACCGGGTCCAACGACTCCACCGAGTTCCACGCCGTCGACGAGCCCCGCAAATACGCCGCCACCCTGACGGTCGACGCACCCGCCACCGCCACCCGGGCCAAGTCCCTCGCCGTCAGCGGCAAGCTCACCTCCGGTCTGGCGCTGCCCGCCGGGACCCCGCTCACCGTCACCCGCACCGACATGGAGTCGCCGAACGGGAAGTCGCTGGGCACCAAGACCCTCGGCGCCGGTGACAAGTTCTCCTTCAAGGACACCCCGCCGGCCGGCGGCAAGGTGAAGTACACGGTGAAGTACGCGGGTGACGCCACGCACACCCCGGCGTCCGCCTCGGACACGGTGGAGGTCTCGCGCGCCACCCCGACGCTGACCCTCAACAACAATCGCAAGGTGTACGCGTACGGCACCGACGTGAAGTTCACGGCGCATCTGGGGTCGACGTACAAGAACCGCACGGTCGAGATCTGGGCCGACCCGTTCGGCTCCGACAAGCCCAACAAGCTGGTGAAGTCCGGCAAGGTGAACTCCTCGGGCAATCTCACCGTGACGCTCGACCTCAAGCGCGACGCGAAGGTCACCGCGAAGTTCGCGGGCGACTCGCGCTACACGTCGAAGTCCGTGAGCAGCACCGTCGGCGCCAAGGTGAAGGTGTCCACGGCGATCAGCGGCCAGTACAAGACGAAGTCGGTGTACGGCCACACGTACTACTACTTCCACAAGTCCAAGGACCCGCTGTTCACCACGACGATGACGGCGTACCCGCACCGTCAGCAGCGGCTGGAGATGGAGCTCTACTACCAGGGCACCTGGTACGACGCGGGCACCCAGTACTTCAAGCTGAGCTCCACGGGCGTGTCCAAGGTGCAGCTCGGCGGCACCCACGAGACGGGCTACCGGATGCGCGTGCGTTCCTCGTACTACAACGGCACGTCGGGCGACAACGTGAACTCGACGACGCACGGCGACTGGAAGTACTTCATCTTCACCGGCTGATCCATCGGCCGACTCATCGGCTGATGCGCCGGCGCCGTGACCCGGAAGCCCGCCTTCCCCGGGGAAGGCGGGCTTCCGCATGTCTCGGACAGTTGTTGTCGACCTGCCTCACACCCGCGCCTGGAGTCTGCTGAGGTGCCGCTGGACGTGGTCCAGCGCGCCCCGTCGGCGCCCCGGCACGCGCATCCTCAACTCGGTGAGCATGGCGCCGAGTTCGATCGCCCGCGCGAAGTCGGCTATCTGACCCCACTGGTGGTGGGCCCGGTCCACGGCCGACTCCACGGCCGGGGCGTCGGCGGGCTGGCCCCCGTCCAGCCGGTGCCCGGCGATCGCCAGCCAGGTGCGGCAGCTGCCGACCGGATCGCCCGCGAGCATCGCCAGGTCCGCGCGGACCTCCGCCCAGTGCAGGGCCTGTTCGGAGGCGACGCCCCAGGCGCGGACCGCCTCCTGTTCCCAGCGCGCCGCGAGCGCCGCGGCCTCGTCGTGCCGGCCCGCCTGCGCGGCGGCGGTGATCGCGGCATGCGGGTCCGGGACCACGGGTAGCCGCGCGGGCGCCGCCAGCACGATCCCCGGCGACCCGCTCTCGGCCTCCACCCGGGCCAGCGACTGCTGGTGCAGCAGCGTGAGTTCGGGCCGCCGGCCGCTGCGCAGGATCGTGGCGAGCGCCTTCATGTACGCCGGTGACGCCACCGAGCGCCGGGGCGGCGGCGGGGCGACGCGGCCGTACAGGCCGACCCCCGTGCCCGCGGTGAGGGGGCTCGTCGCGAGGTGCTCCCAGGTCTCCGCGTCCGCGTGCAGGTCGACCAGGAGGTCGGTGGTGCCCGGCGCGCGCAGCCGGAGCTCCTCCTTGATCCAGTGCCAGGGGAAGGCCGTGTAGCGGACGGTCGACGGGGTGGTGCGGGCCAGCGCGAGGTGCGGCAGGCGCTGACGGCGGTCCAGTTGGAGTTGGCCCGTCACGAACATCGTCAGCGGGCCGGGGGTCGCGCTGGCCGCGCGCAGCCGGGTCAGCACGGCCTGCGGCTCCAAGGGGTCGGCCAGTTCCACCACGTTCGCGGTCTCCGTGCCGGACAGCACCGCGGGGGACACCGCCGCGAGCACGGGGAGCACGGACGCCGCGTCCACCAGACGCCCTTTGCCCACCGGTGAGGCCGCGAGGAGCAGCACGGTTCCGGGCATGGTTCTCTCCCTCCCCATCGATCACGTACGCCAGCACCGTAACCGCTGCGCCTGCAAAGAGGGGACGCCAGTCGGGCAAACGCCCGCCTATGGCTGGGTTGTTCCCCTGTCCTCGCCCTCCGGGGCCACGTTCGGCGAGGCCACCGGGTTCGCGCCCTCGCATCGTCGTACCGCGAAGATCGTGGTGTCGTCGGCCAGGTGCCCGCCGCAGTGCCGCAGTGTGCCGTCGCGGACGAGTTCGACGAGGTGCTGCGGCTCGAGGGTGCGCGGATCCTCGGTGCGTGCGCGGGTCACCTGGTCGAGGAGCGGGAAGAACACGCCGTCGGCGTCGCGGGCCTCGGTCACCCCGTCCGTGACCAGGAGCAGGGTCTCGCCGGGGACCAGAACGGCGGTCAGGACGAGCGGCTGGTCGGAGGACAGCTCGGAGAGGCCCAGCGGGAGTCCGTGGCCCGGCGGCAGGGCACGTACGCCGTCGGGCGCGACCACGAGTGGCGGCTCGTGACCGAAGTTGACGAACTCGACGGTGTCCCGGCCGTCGTCGGGGAAGCCCACCAGGACGGCGGTGGCGAAGCGGTCGTGGTCGTCGTGTCCGACCGCCTTGCGGTAGCCGATGTGCCGACGCATCCGTACCTCCAGGCGTTCGGCGACGGTGCGCAGGACGGGTTCGTGGTAGGCCGCCTCGCGGAACGTGCTGAGCAGCGCGGCCGCCGCCTCCACCGCGCCCAGCCCCTTGCCCTGCACGTCGCCCAGGAGCAGCCGGGTGCCGCAGGGGCCCGGCTGGATGTCGAAGAAGTCCCCGCCGACCCGAGCCTCGCTGTCGGCGGCGAGGTACACGGCCGCGTGGTCGAGGCCGCCCCAGCCCGGCGGCATCGGGCGCAGCACGGTGCGCCGGGTCGTCTCGGCGACGTCCATCATGTGCAGCATGCGCCGCTCGCTGCGGACCCGGACCGCACAGGCCAGGACCGCGAGGGCGCCGCCCACGCTGACGAGGATGAAGTCGGGAAGGCCGGTCTGGTACTGGTGCTGCCAGGACGCGTCCACCTCGACATAGGTGACGACCGACAGGCAGGCGAAGACCGCCGTGGTCCACACCCCGCAGATCGCCGCCGCGATGCCGGGGACGAGGATGATCCAGGAGATGATCCGGAACTGGTCAGAGGTGTTCCAGTCGGCCAGCCCGATCCCGATGAGCAGGAGCAGCGGCGGCACCCAGGCGACGCTGTGGCCGCGCAGCCGCAGCACCTTCTGCCGCTGGACGGAGTCGTCGCGCTCCTCCGGGGGCGGCGGGCCGAGCAGCGGTGACAGGTCTCGGATGCGTCGCAGGGCGCCCACGTCGCCGTACCGCCCCTTCCTTGTCAGTACGCCACCGACATCCGGGCGCGCGGGTGGGCGGGCGTCTCCAGCTCGTCGACGAAGGCGATGGCGTAGTCCTCGGCGCTGATCCGGCTGTTGCCGTGCTCGTCGGTGAGCAGGCGGTCGCCGCCGAGGCGGAAGTGGCCGGTGCGGGGGCCCGGGGCGATGTCGGCGGCCGGCGAGACATAGGTCCAGTCGAGGTCGTCGAGCGTGCGGTAGAAGTCGAGGGCGTCGCGGTGGGCGAGCGCCTCCCCCAGCACGGCCTCCGGGAAGCCGGGCTGGTCCAGGACCGTCTGTCCGGGGGCGACCTCCAGACTGCCCGCCCCGCCCACGATCACCAGCCGCCGCACCCCGACGGCCCGGACGCCCTCCACCAGCGCCCTGTTCAGCGCCAGAAACGGTTCCCGGGGTTCCGTGCCGTCTCTGGGCGGCACACAGGCCGACGCCACCACGTCCGCGCCCGCCACCAGCTCGGTCACCTTCGCGGGGTCCGAGGCGTCCGCGGCGGTCGCCGTGACCCCGGGGACCGGGGACTTCCCTGACCTGCTCACCGCCAGGACCTGGTGCCCGCGCGCCGACGCCTCCGTGGCGATACGACTGCCGATCATGCCCGTGGCGCCGAAGAGTACGACCTTCATGGAATTCAGCGAAACACGTGGCCAAAGCCCCCGCATCCCGACTTGCCAGCGACCCGGGCGGGGTGTGACCTGGAACCCGGGGCCAGGAGAGAGGAGTGCTCCCATGATTCACGCGCCAGCTGCCTCATCGGCGTCAGGGACACGACACACAGCGGTGACAGGACGTACAGCGGGAACGGCCGGAATCGCGGGTTCGACATGGGCGGCGCGAACGCACCGCGCACCCGACGTCTTCGACGCGCGCACCCACGCCGTCGCGAAGTGGGCGGTGCCCGTCCTCGGCGGGCTGCTCTACGGGTACTGGGCGGCGGCCAACCTGCGCGACGCCGGACCGATCACGGGCTGGAACGTCCTGTTCGGATTCGTGTGCGCGATCGTGTTCGCGGCCGCCTACATCGGCGTCCGCATGCTGGCGCCGGTGCTCAGGCGTGAACTGCACGCGCTGGTGTGGACCGCGTTCGCGGGCATCGCGTTCGGGTTCCTCTTCAGCCTGACCGGCGAGTCCGTGCTGCGCTCCACGTTCGTGGCGCTGGGGGTCTCGGTGCTCGTGCTCGCGGGGAGTTTCTACCACTACTACACGCACGAGGACGCGACCGGCCACCCGGTGAACTGACGGAACGGCGCGTCGCTGACGCGGCGGCCCATGGTGCACGAGGCCCCGGCAGCCTGCCGGGGCCTCGTGCACCTCCCTCACTCACCTACCCCCTGGGACCAGGTCCCAGGAGCCCTGGGAAGTGCCGCTACAACCAGGTAACACCCGTTCGGGTGAGCTCTCCACCGGAGCGGCTTGTCGTCTGCGTCCATATGCAGTCACACCGCTCGCGCCCGCCGCCCCCGTGGCCTTGCCTGATGGGGTGTCCCCTCGTGTGCGCAGCACCCTGTCGGCCGTCCTGATCGCCCTCGCCTGTCTGTTGGCGCCCCTCGGCGCGCTGTCGACGTGGGCGGCGTACGGGATCGGCAACGACGAGCGCTACGAGGCCGCGATGGAGCCGCTCGCCGCCGACACGGACGTACGGGAGGCCATCGCCGCGGCCGTCACGACCGGGATCCTGCGCGAAGTCCACGTGCGGGCACCGCTCCAGGCACCGGTGAACCACTTCGTACGGGACGCGGTGCGCTCGTTCACCCTGTCACCGGCGTTCCACACGGCGTGGCAGGCCGCGAACCGGGCCGCGCACGAGGCCGTGATGCGGTCGCTGCGCAGCGACCGCGAGGAGGCCGTGACGATCGACCTCGGGCCGGTCGTCGAACAGGTCAGGAGTCAACTCGCCGACGCGCACGTGCCGTTGGCGACCCGCATCCCCGTCGCGCACACCGAGATCACGGTGTTGCCCTCGGAGAATCTGGCCAAGCTCCGGAAAGGGTTCCACGTGCTTGAAGTCGCCGGATTCTGGCTGCCCGTCGCGGCGGCCGTCCTCGCCGTGACGGGCATCCTCGTCGCGGTGTGCCGCAGACAGGCGGTGCTGGCCACCGGGCTCGGCACGGCGCTGGGCGCCGCGCTGCTCGGCGTCGCGGTGGCCGTCGGCCGCCGGCTCACCCTCGCCGACCTGCCGCCCGACGTGTCCCCCACGGCGGTGGGCGCGGTCTACGACGCCCTCACCGACACCCTGCGCCTGGTCTCCTGGGCGCTGCTCGCGCTCGGCCTCACGGTGGCGGGGACCGCCCTGCTCACGGCCGCGTACGCGCGACGTCGGCGAGCGTCCCGAGCGCCCGGGCCAGCTCCGACGGAGCCACCGACCCGAGTCCGAGCCTGACGGCGTCCGAAGCGCCCGCCGAGGCGGCCGGGGCGGCGGCGAAGGCCGAGCCCGGGGTCACCGCGATCCCGCGCGCCGCTGCCGCCGCCGTGAACGTGTCCGCCCGCCATGGCGCGGGCAGCTCCCACCAGACGTGGTACGCCCGCGGATCGGCCCGCACACGGAACCCGGCGAGATGCTCGGCGACCAGCCCCTGCCGCAGCGCCGCGTCCGCCCGCTTGGCGGTGACCAGCCGGGCGACCGTGCCGTCCCCCAGCCAGCGCACCGCGGCCTCCAGCGCGAACCGTCCCGCCGTCCAGGCACCGGAGCGCAACGCCGCCGCCACGTCCTCGACCCGGCCCTCGGGCACGACGAGAAAGCCGACGGTGAGGCCGGGCGCGACCCGCTTGGAGAGGCTGTCGACGAGGTAGGTGCGCTCGGGGGCGTGGGCGGCGAGGGGGTCGGGGCCGGTGTGCAGGAAGGACCAGATGCGGTCCTCGACGAGCGGGAGGTCCAGGTCGCGTGCGGTGTCGGCCAGTCGCCGTCGACGCGCGTCCCCCATCGTCGCGGACGTCGGATTGTGCACGGTGGGCTGGACGTACACCGCGGACAGGGGTGCCGAGCGGTGGGCCGCGGTGACCGCCTCGGGCCGCAGCCCCTCGTCGTCCATGGCCAGCGGCACCAGAGTGACGCCGAGCCGCGTGGCGATCTCCTTGACCAGCGGGTACGTCAGCGCCTCGACGCCGACACGGCCGCCCGGCCGGACGAGGGAGGCGAACGCGGCGGCGATGGCCTGGCGGGCGTTGCCCGCGAAGGCCAGCCGGGACGGGGCCGGGCGCCAGCCCGGGGTGGCGAGGAGAGCGGCGGCGGCCTCGCGGGCAGCGGGCGTACCGGTGGCGGAAGCCGTGCGCAGGGACTCGGTGAGGATCGGCCCGTACCGAAGCCGAGCTGGACGACGTCTATCCGGACCTGGCGGAGGCGTACCGCGAGACGGCACAGCAGGCCCCCGCGTACCGGGAGTGGCTGGAACGCAGCGGTGTGGACAACCCCGTCCCGGCCCTCCCTTAGGGCCTGTCCGGCGGATCATGCCGCAGGACAGGCCCCAAGCCCATGCAACCTCAGACCCCGATGTCGCAGCCGTCCGTGCGCCACACCGAGACGACCGCCGGGCGCACGATCTTCCCGGGTCCGTCGGGCCAGTTGCTCGCGGGTTTCTCCACCGACGCGCCGTCGATCTCGCCCGGGTGCTGGACGGCGACGAGCACCCGCCGGTCCTGGATGATCGGACCGCAGGTCTCCGCCCCGGTCGGCACGGTCAGGAACTGCTTCAGCTCACCGCGCCGCTCGCCCTTCGTCGCCACGCCCAGCAGGCCGTCGTGCGAGCCGAGCTGGTTGCCGTCCGTGGAGATCCACAGGTTGCCGTGCGGGTCGAAGGCCACGTTGTCCGGGCAGGAGATCGGGCTGACCTTGTCCTTCGGGAAGCCCGCGAAGTACGTGGCCGGGTCGGCCGGGTCGCCCGCGACGAGGAACAGCGACCAGCCGAAGGTGGTCGCCTCGGCGCGGCCGCGCCGCTCGGTGAGCTCCAGGATGTGTCCGTGCTTGTTCGCGTTGCGCGGATTGGCCTCGTCGGCGCCCGCGGACCCGGCCTTGCCACGGTTGGTGTTGTTGGTCAGAACGACATAGACCTTGCCGGTGTGCGGGGAGGGCTGGATGTCCTCGGGCCGGTCCATCTTGGTGGCGCCGACCTTGTCACCGGCGAGCCGCGTGAAGACGAGGACCTCCTCGGCCGTCATCCCGTCCACGTGCGAGACGCCGCCGTGGGCGGTCGCGGTGGCCAGCGGAATCCACTCACCGCTGCCGTCGAACTCCCCGTCCGCCGGAAGCTTCCCGCTCCCGTCGATGTCGGCCGCCGGGGAGTCGCCGGTCAGCCGGGCCACGTAGAGCGTCCCCTCGTCGAGGAGGGAGAGGTTGTGCTCCCGGACGGAGCGCGAGGAACCGTGCCGCATCCGCTTGCTGCCGACGAACTTGTAGAAGTAGTCGAAGCGCTCGTCGTCGCCGGTGTAGACGACGGGCCGCCCGTCGTCCGTCAGCCGCACGGTCGCGGCCTCGTGCTTGAAGCGGCCCAGCGCGGTGTGCTTGCGGGGCGTGGAGGCCGGGTCGTACGGGTCGAACTCGACGACGTACCCGAAGCGGTGCGACTCGTTGGGCTCCTGCGCCACGTCGAACCGCTTGTCGAACCGCTCCCACTTGCGCTCGGTGGCGCCCGTACCGAGCCCGTACCGCTTGTCCGTGTCACGGCTTCCGTTGGCGAAGTACTGGTTGAAGTTCTCCTCGCCGTGCAGCGTGGTGCCCCAGGGGGTGTGCCGCCGGAGCAGTTGTTGAGCGTGCCGAGCACCTTGCGCCCGGTCGAATCCGCGGAGGTCTTCAGCAGTTCCGATCCGGCGGCGGGGCCGGTGAGCCGGAACTCGGTGGTGGCGGTGACGCGGCGGTTGAGGGCGTGCCGGGTGACGGCGGTGAGCCTGCCGGTCCCGCGGTCCTCCTCGACCACGACGGCGGACAGACCATGGGCGGCCCACGCCACCTCCACCTGCTCACGGGTGGGGTTCGCGGGGTCGTACCCGCGGAACATCAGCACCTCGTCGGTGTACTCGTGGTTCGCCACGAGCAGCTGCCGCCCGCGCTCACCCGGCAGCGGGAGGAGAGCGAGGAAGTCGTTGTTGTAACCGAACTGGCCGGCCTGGGCCTTGGCGGTCTGGTGCTCCGGGTCGAAGGCGGGGGCGCCGCGCAGGATGGGCTCACCCCAACGGATGACGACATTCTGGCCATATCCGCCGGGGACGGTGACGGCGTCGGCGGTGTTCGGGGCGACGGGCGTGAACCGGAGCCCGCGCGCGGCCTTGCCGACCGTGTGTCCGGCACGGGCCGCCACACCCCCTTCTGCCGCCTGGGCCGCCTGGACGCCGGTACCGACGACCGCCGCACCCGTCGCCGTGGCGACCGTGACGACGGCCGCGGCCCGCATCATCGAACGGCGGCCGATCGCACCGGCGATGACATCACCGACGTACGCGTTGTCGCTGGTGTTGGGCACCTCGTGGAAGCAGGCGTCACCACAGCGGAACCGACAGGTCAGGGCGGATCGCCCACCGGGATGCGAACCGGGCGTTCCGATCAACGGCAGCAGTCTGCGCACTTTACTCTCTCCTTACGAACCCTTGGTGTGAGCGTGACGCTAGGGGGATGCGGGTGCAAGCACCCTGCGGCCGGATGAACAGAACGTGAACCTCCCACTCCCGCACGGGTCTTGATAACGCTCTTGACACCACTACCTGCCGGTACCCGACCCTGCCCAAGATCGCCTAAGACGGCCGCTAACCTTACGTGTCCGTCCTGGCCAGGGATTGACGGCTTCAACTCATGCGAAGGGTTGCGCACATGGGCATTCTCACTCTCCTGCGGAACGCGTTCGGCCGCTCACGCCAGGGGCGTGACGCCGACGCGGAGACCTCGCCGACGGAGGCTACGGCCCCCACGGTCCCGGCCCCGGCCACCGAGCCGGAGCCCACGCCGGCTCCCGCCCAGGAGGCCGAGCCGAAGATCCCCGCACCTTCGTCGGAGCCGAAGCCGGAGCCCAAGCCGTCCGTCGTGGACGAGCTGGTGTCGGCGGCCTTCGACAACGTCACGGTCCCCAAGCAGGCGGAGCCGGTGCGGGAAGAGCGGGAGGAGAAGGCGCCCGAGGTGGACCCGACTCCGGCTACCGCTTCTCCTTCCTCTTCCGCTTCCCTTTCCGCTTCGATTCCGTCACCGGCTCCGGACCCCGAGCCGGTGACCGAGCCCGAGCCTGAGCCGGTGACCGAGCCTGAGCCGGTGGCCGAGGTCAAGGTTGAGGCTGAGGTCGCGCCCGAGGCCGAGCCCGAGGTTCCGGTCGAGGTCGAAGACGTGACCGAGGCCGAGCCCGAGGCCGAGCCCGAGCCCGAGCCCGAGGCAGTGGTGGAGGCGCCCGAGCCGGAGCCGGAACCCGAGCCCGAGCCCGTGGTCGCATCCGAGCCGGTCGCCGAGACCCCGGATTCCACGGCCGAGGAGGCTCCCGCCCCGGTGGCCGAGGAGACCCCGGAGCCGGTCGCCGAGGAGGCCACCGAGCCCACGCCGGAACCCGCCACCGAAGAAGCCCCCGCACCCGCCGCCGAAGAGGCCTCCGAGCCCGTGGCCGAAGAGGTTCTGGCGCCCGCCGTCGAGGAGACCCCGGAGCCAGCCGTCGAGGAAACCCCCGCCCCGGTCGCGGCCGAGGTCACCACCGAGGTCACCACCGAGGTCACCCCCACCGAACAGGTCGCGGAACCGGTCGCAGCCGCGGCGGACGAGCCGGTGGACGAGCTGACGGACGAGTCCGCGAACGAGCCCGCGGCCGCCGACGACGAGCAGCCCCCGGCGGGGCCACCCGCAGCCGACGATGAAAGCGTCACGGGTGGTGCGGGTGGTGCGGGTGGGGAAGAAGACCCGGCCGAAGGCGAAGCCGAGGCCGGAACGACCGGCACCCCCGCCACCCCCCTCACCCAGGTCAAGACCCACGCCCCCGACCTCGCCACCGCCTACGAACAAGCAGGAACGGCCCTCGCGAAGAGGGACCTCACCGGCACCCGGGCCAAGGTCTACCTCGTCCTCGACCGCTCCGCGTCCATGCGCCCGTACTACAAGGACGGCTCCGCCCAGGCCCTCGGCGAGCAGGCCCTCGCTCTCGCCGCCCACCTCGACCCCGAGGCCAAGGTCCAGGTCGTCTTCTTCTCCACCGAACTGGACGGCACTGGCGAGCTCACCCTCCCCGAGCACGAGAACAAGATCGACGACCTCCACGCCGGCCTCGGCCGCATGGGCCGTACGAGCTACCACATCGCGGTCGAGGAAGTCGTCACGCACCACCAGAAGTCCGGCACCACGGACCCGGCCCTGGTGATCTTCCAGACGGACGGCGCCCCGGACGCCAAGACCCCCGCCACCCAGTCCCTCACGGACGCGGCCAAGGACCACCCCACGGTGTTCTTCTCGTTCGTCGCGTTCGGTGAGCACGACAACAAGGCCTTCGACTACCTCCGCAAGCTGAAGACCGACAACACGGCCTTCTTCCACGCGGGCCCGACCCCGCGCGAGCTGACCGACGCGGAGGTCTACGAGGGCGTACTGGAGAACTGGCGCCCGTAAGACCCGTAAGACTCCGTAGGCCCAACAGGAACCACACGCGGCCGCCCGTTTCCCACCCCTTGAAAAGGGGAAGCGGGCGGCCCACCCATGTCGGCTACGATTTCAAGGTTCGTAAGACGACAGGCGGTACGACCTGAACCGCCGCCCGTCACCCCACGTAGCGACTTGGGAGCAGCCCGCGATGGCTCGACACCTCATCACCAGCGCCCTTCCGTACATCAACGGGATCAAGCACCTGGGCAACATGGTGGGGTCCATGCTCCCGGCGGACGTGTACTCCCGGTACCTCCGCCAGCGCGGCCACGACGTCCTCTACATCTGCGCGACGGACGAGCACGGCACCCCGGCCGAGCTGGCGGCGAAGGAGCAGGGCCTGCCGGTCGACGAGTTCTGCGCACAGGCGCACGACGCGCAGAAGGCGGTGTACGACGGCTTCGAGCTGGCCTTCGACTACTTCGGCCGCAGCTCCAGCCCGCAGAACCGCGAGATCACCCAGCACTTCGCGCGCCGTCTGAACGAGAACGGATTCATCGAGGAGCGCGCGATCCGCCAGGTGTACTCCCCGGCGGACGGCCGCTTCCTCCCGGACCGTTACGTGGAGGGCACCTGCCCCCACTGCGGCTACGACAAGGCCCGCGGCGACCAGTGCGAGAACTGCACCCGCGTCCTGGACCCGACCGACCTGATCAACCCGCGCAGCGCGATCTCCGGCTCGACGGACCTGGAGGTCCGCGAGACGAAGCACCTCTTCCTCCTCCAGTCGAAGCTGCAGAGCGAGGTCTCGGAGTGGGTGGCGCGCCACGAGCACGAGTGGCCGCAGCTCGCCTCCTCCATCGCCCGCAAGTGGCTGACCGAGGGCCTGCACGACCGGGCGATCACCCGTGACCTGGACTGGGGCGTCCCGGTCCCGGCCGACACCTGGCCGGAGCTGGCGGCGGACGGCAAGGTCTTCTACGTCTGGTTCGACGCGCCGATCGAGTACATCGGCGCGACGAAGGAGTGGGCGGACCAGGACCCGGAGAACCGCGACTGGAAGTCCTGGTGGTACGAGGCGGACTCCGGCGAGAACCCCGTCCGCTACACCGAGTTCATGGCCAAGGACAACGTCCCCTTCCACACCGTCATGTTCCCGGCCACCGAGCTGGGCGTGCGCGAGCCGTGGAAGAAGGTCGACTACGTCAAGGCCTTCAACTGGCTGACGTACTACGGCGGGAAGTTCTCCACGTCCCAGAAGCGCGGTGTCTTCACCGACCACGCGCTGGACATCCTGCCCGCGGACTACTGGCGCTACTTCCTGATCGCCAACGCCCCCGAGTCGGACGACTCGTCCTTCACCTGGGAGCACTTCACCGCCACGGTGAACAAGGATCTGGCCGACACCCTCGGCAACTTCGTCAACCGCGTCCTGTCCTTCTCCAAGAAGCGCTTCGGCGAGGAGGTCCCGGCGGGCACCGTGGCGGGCGAGGCGGAGGCGAAGCTCGGCGAGGAGATCGCGGGCCTGCTGGCCGAGTACGAGACCCAGATGGAGGCCCTCCAGTTCCGCAAGGCCGCGGCGGCGCTGCGCACCCTGTGGTCGGCGGGCAACTCCTACCTGGAGGAGAAGGCCCCCTGGCTGGAGATCAAAACCGACCCCGACGGCGCGGCCCTGACCCTGCGCACGGCGATGAACCTGATCCATCTCTACTCGGTGGTCTCGGAGCCCTTCATCCCCGCGTCCTCCCGCGCGATGCGCTCGGCGTTCGCGCTGACGGACGACACGGCGGTGTGGGTATCGGCGGACGAGGCGAGGTCCCTGTCCGCCGTCCCCGCGGGCACCCCCTTCACCGTTCCCCCGGTCCTCTTCGCCAAGATCACGGACGAGGACCTGGAGTCGTACAAGGAGCGCTTCGGCGGCGCGCCGGAGTAGTGACGGCACAGGGAGGGGCCCGGCACCGAAGCGGATGCTGTTGGCGAATGCGTAGGACGACATAACTGTCCTGAGAGTCTCAGCGCCACGCCATGGATTACGGCGTGGCGCTGAGACTCAACGGCCAATTGCCAGACCCCCGGATGGATTCGCCAACAGGATCCGAAGCGGTGCCGGGCCCCTCTCTTTTCCCGCCGTCCGTCTCACCCTTCGGCCGGAAACCGACCCCGCTGGTGACATGCTCTTGACCACCCGTATGGTTTCGCCATGGCAGTCCCTCCGGTCATCCCGATCGCCTACGAGCCGAAGTCCCGCACCGAGAGCATCGGTCGCTACGCGGACGGCCAGTTCCTGGCGTCGATCACCTATGCCTTCCCCGAGGGTTACCGTCCCGACGACGGCTGGGAGCAGCACAAACGTCTCTACACGGTGCTGCACACCTTCGACGCCCAGGGCCGCTACCGCGACTCGGAGATCTGGTGCGCGGGCACCTGGGCCGAACAGCAACTGGCGCCGGACGGACCGGACTCGGTCCTCTCCCGGGCCAGGGCTCACCTGGCGAAACTCCTGCGGAGCCTGCCGCGCCGCTCGTATACGAACATCGCGATCCGTCCCTTCCAACGCACCGTCGACGGCGTGCTGTTCGGCCTGGTGATCAGGGAGGACGAGGAGGAGACCTGGGCCGAGCTCTACCCGGACCGCCTCGCGTTCGCCGAGCCGTGGAACGGCCGGTACGACACCTGAGACGCGCGAGCGCATCCGAGGATAGGGCGCCCGGGGCTTCGCTGCCCCGGGCGCCCTTGCCGTATCCCGGACCTACTTGGTCAGGACGGCACCGGACATGACGGCGCCGAGGCCCGCGGCCGTGACGGCGGCGGCGGAGACGATGACGGCGCGACGCTTGCGGAGGGACCTGCGGTGCGAGGGAGATGCCACGGATGAGTCCTTACGTGGTGGTGGAGCACGTGTCGTGGTGCGCGAAGCTCCGCTGAACGGTGCTTCTGACTCATCAGTGGCCGCGACGACCGAAAAGGTCGCCGTCCTGAGAAACCTCCACCGTGGCTCGGTCGATCCCCCAGACTTGCCCTTGTTTCCCCAGTGCCGAAGGGACCGCGAGCATGGCGAACAGCGCACTCCTCGTGATGGACGTCCAACGGGACATCGTGGCCATCGCCGACGACGGCTCCGGATATCTGCCGCGCCTGCGCAGGGCGATCGACGGTGCCCGCGCGGCGGGCATCCCCGTGATCTACGTGGTCATCGCGTTACGGCCGGACGACCCGGAAGTCAGCCCCCGCAACAGGGTGATCACGAACGCCGTGCGGGCCGGCCTGTTCACCGAGGGCGCCCCCGGCACCGAGATCCATCACGACATCGCGCCCCGGCAGGGCGACGTCGTGGTCACCAAGAGACGAGGGAGCGCCTTCTCGGGCAGCGACTTCGACCTGGTCCTCAGGGCTCGTGACATCGACAGCCTCGTTGTCACCGGTATCGCCACCAGCGGCGTGGTGCTGTCCACCCTGTGCCACGCCATCGACCTGGACTTCGGCCTCACCGTCCTGACGGACGCCTGCCTCGACACCGACCCCGAGGTACACCGACTCCTCACCGAGAAGCTGTTCCCGCAATGGGCGGATGCCGTCACCGTCGAGGACTGGCTCAAATCCCTCACACCGCAATAGCGGTGGTTCAGGGACGCTCCGCACGGATCCGCCGAAGCAGCGCGACGAGGCCGACGGGAGAGAGGGGGAGTATTCGGTCAGGCTCGTCGCTTTCACGGAGCAGCAACGTGCCGTCGCGGTGGGCGAGTTCGACGCATTCGTTACCTGCCGCGCCACCGGAGAAGGACGACTTCTGCCACTGGATCACGCCTACAACTCCTTCGACAGACGGTGGATGAAGTCCCGCGACTGCTTGGTGTCGAGAGACGCCGACTCCACCTTACGGAAGAGTGTTCGCATGGCGCCGAGTTGAGCAGAGGCGTCCACGAACGCCGAGCCGTAGGGCGTATCTCTCTGCACTGTGTCCAGGGCGGCCACACGACCACCGACATAGACCAACGACGAGCTGGCTCCGGCGAATCCATCGACCTCGAAGGGGATCACCCGTAGGGCGACGTTCGGCCGCTCCGACTGACGCAGCAACTCGCCAAGTTGCGCCAGGGCCGTCGCCCGGTCGGCGACTCGGGTACGCAGTACGGACTCGTGCAGGACCGCCTCGTACGGAACGTCCTCTCTTGCCAGCAGCTGCTGGCGGCGCATGCGGTACGCGACCCACAGCTCCAGCTCACTGTCAGGAAGTGGCGGAATCCAGTAGCCGAACACCGCCCGCGCGTATTCCTCGGTCTGGAGCAGCCCTGGCACATGAGCGGTCGCAATGACCTGAATGAAACGTGCGTGGTGTTCCAGCTCCGCCAGGTCCAGGAACTCGGACGGCAGTACGTCCCGGTACTCCTCCCACCACCCCCGCGTGCGATCCGTTGCCATCTCCGCCAGTGCGTCGACCAACTCGGCGTTCCCACAGGCGTACTGAGCCGCGATCCTCCGGAGCCGAACCTCGCTGACCCCGGCGACGCCTGATTCGATCTGGCTCATCGTCACCGAGATCGTGCCCAGCACCCGAGCTGCCTCGCGCGCCGTCAGCCCCGCCGCCTCACGCAGTTTCCGCAGCTCACGCCCCAACCGCTCCTGGCGAACCGTTGGTTGCTTACGTGGCACCCATACCTCCCCTGATCACCACATCGAGTGACCAGGGTACGACAACGGGGTGCGGCGAACTAAATTTAGTATCTACTCTCAGTGACGCGACGCACACCCTGCGGAACCCCGGGGCACCGGAAGCGCACCGCACCGTCATGCCACGACGGCCGCGACATGCCACCGCCCGACCACCGCAGCGGCCCCCAACCCCCGCTCCACCCCAGGAGTCACGGATGCCCGACACCCAAACAGCCACCACCCCATCGGAATACACCCTCTACATCCCCAACGACCCCCGAGCCGTCCCGATCTGTCGCCGTACCGTCCGCCTGATCCTCGCCACCCACGGCCTCCCCCACTTCACGGAAGCCGCCGAACTGCTGGCGACGGAGCTGGTCACCAACGCCGTACAGCACACGAAGGGCCCCGCCGCCCTACGCCTCCGCGCGGAGAACGGCACCCTCCGCATCGGCGTCTGGGACGCGGACCCCACCCCACCCCACCCCACCCCACCCCACCCCACCCCACCCGACCGGGCACCCCGCCCCGGAGGCCGAAACGGGCCGCGGCCTAGCCCCCGTCCACAGCTGTGCAAACACCTGGGGATGGGTTCATCAACGGGACGTCAGAAACATCATCGGCACCGGCAAGTACATCTGGTGCGAACTGACCGCCGCGGCGTGAACGTTTCGTCGACCCCCGAAAGAGTGATCCCCTCACATCGGCCAAACACCCGGCCCAAGATCCCTCTAGGTTCCGCCACATGGTCACATCAACCCACGAGGTCTCGCACCGGATCTTCGCCAAGCACCCAGAGGCCCTCGCGCCCGTCTACGAGGCGCTCGGTGTCCCGCCGCCTACGAAGTCGGACATCAGGGAAATCACGCCCGACGCGACGGAGATCCGGCCGCTGGAACGCCGGGTGGACACCGTGCTGAAGGTCGAGCCGCCCGAGGGGGAGCACTATCTGCTCGCCATCGAGGCCCAGACCAAACGGGCCCCGGACAAGGCGACGAACTGGGCGTATTACGTCGCCTATCTGCGCGCGACGTACGACCTCCCGGTACTGCTCGTTGTCGTCTGCCGGGACCGCCACACCGCAGACTGGGCGGTCGGCCCCTTCGAGTGCGGCGTGGGCCCTTGGACGACCCAGGTCACGCGCCCGTTCGTACTCGGGCCCCGGACCGTTCCGGAAATCACGGACCCGTCGACCGCGGCCCGGCGGCCGGGGCTGGCGGTGCTCTCGGCCATCGTTCATAGCGACAGCAGGAGAGGCGGCGCCATACTGGACACCGTGGCCGACGGATGGCGGTCGTTCGACAAGGACACTCTGGCGTACTGGTTCGAAACGATGGAAATCGCCCTGACGAACACCCCAGCCAGGGCGAAGTGGAGGGAGCTGCAAATGGCGGTCGGCACTTACTACCCGGGCCAGGGAACCCTCATCGAGGAGAAGTACCTGGAAGGCAAGGCCGAAGGCGAGGCCAAGGGCGAAGTCAAGGGCGAGGCCAAGGACCGTGCCACCCTTATCCTGCGCGTGCTGGAGAAGCACGCTGTCGGTATCCCTGAGGACATCCAAAAGCGCATCACCTCATGCACCGACCTCGACACCCTCATGCTCTGGTTCGACCGGTCCCTGACCGCCACCACGGCCGAGGACCTGTTCGCCGAAAACGAAGACGGCCGGGCTGAAGGCAACCAGAACCAGACCTCCGCCTGACCATCAAGAGCGCCCCCCGAAGTCCCCCAAGCCTCCCAACCCGCCGAATCCCCCGGATCCGCCCGTCGGGCCACCCCCGTGCGGGTGGCGGAGGCCGTCGAGGAGGGCGTCGGCCAGGATCACCCCGCCGGCTCCGGCCGCGCCGGCGACGAGGGCCGTCTTCCACCAGGGGGAGCTGTACCAACCGCCCGGTATCCGTCGGCCGTCCACGACCCCGCCGGGGTAGTAGTACGGCGTCGCGTCACCGGGGCGGGGCGAGGCCGCGTAGGTCCTGCCGTCGATCGTGACGTGGCCGTCCCGGGCGGTGACCGAGCCCGTGCCCAGGTCGGGGAGGGCGGGGCCGGGGTCGAGGCCCAGCGACGTACGGGCGGCGCGGACGTAGTGGAGGCCCTCCAGGGCCGTCTGTGAAGCCATCGCGTACTGCGCGCCGGAGCGAGCCGTGGCCAACTGACCCTGCGCGGCCCGGTGGCGCTCGGCGGCGTCGGTCAGCGCCTGCGCCGCCGTCGCCTCGCCCCCCGCGTCGAGCGTCGACAGGCTTCCGCCGAGCCGCTCCACCCAGCGGTGGGCCTCCGCCTCCGCGTCCAGGTCGGACACCGCGCCGTACGGCTGCGACAACCGTCGCTGGTAGGCGACCGCGGCCACCGCTCCGACGATCAGCAACAGTGCGACCAGTACGACTCCCATGGCTTCCTCCGGCGCTTGCGATGTCCCGGTACGGCGCGAGGTGACCTCACCCGCCTCCCCACATCACACGCCCCGCCACTGTGCACCCCCGCCGAACCGCCTGTGCGTCCACGGTGAACCTCCCCGGACGCCGGGCCCCGGCGCCCGTACAGCCCAGAGGGCCCGGAACCAGTGGAGTTCCGGGCCCTGGTCGAGCGAGCTGGTGGGTCAGCTCGCCGAGGGCGACGCCGACGCGCTCGGCTGCGTGTCCGAGCTGTCGTGCGTCTCGTCCGGGGCCACGCCCATCGTCAGGTGGGCGTGGACTCCCTTCGCGATGTGCCTCTTGTCGTACCTGAGGTACAGGAGGCCGCCAGTGTGGCCGTTCTGGGGGTAGATCGTGTCTTCGGTGAGCGTGGTGCGCGTGGAGGTGTTGGTGGAGTACGGGGCGACCTCCGCCGACGCCAGCACCGATTTCTCGTCGAAGAAGAACTGGCCCGTGTGGCAGGTGTGCCCGCCCTCGTAGCCCGCGTCGGTCCAGGTGCCGTCGACGTGCACCTTCGTGTGGATGTGGACGGCGCGGCCCTGGTACCAGCCCGGGAAGATCGTCTTGAAGGTGACGCGGCCGTGCCGGTCCGTGCGCCAGGTGCCACGCAGGTAGCGGTCGTCGTCGGTCGGCTCCTGGTGGCCCCCGCCGCCGCCCGGGCCGCCGGTCGGGGGCTCGCCGGTCGGGGTGCCGGAGGGCGGCGGGCCCGTCGGGGCCGGGCCGCCACCGCCGTTGCCGCTCGACTCGTAGCCCGAGTAGACGCCCGTCGCGCTGCAGTGCCAGATGTCCACGGCCGCGTTCCTGAGCGGCTTGCAGGTGTCCGCGTCGATCACCTTGAGTTCGAGGGTGAGCGGGATGCCCTCCTGGTCCTCGGTGACGTCCCGGCGGATCTTGTCGGCGTCGATGTAGTACGGGCCCTCGACCAGCTCCGAGGTGAGCGTGTAGCACGTTTCCGCCGGAGCGGACCCCTCCGGAGCGGTCTCCTCCGCCGACGCGTTCACCGACAGCGCGCCGCCGACCCCTATCGCGGTCACCGCCACGCCACTTGCCATCAGGACCGTCCGGCGGGCCAACGTCCCTCTTTTTTCGGGTACTTGAGAATCCGTCATGACCCGGCACGGTAGAGGTGGGAAGCCTGGATAAAATATTGGAATGCGCTGTGAAACGTGGTGCGCAAGCGAAAGGGCTCGAAACCGGCGCCGGTTTCGAGCCCTTCGGCCTGTCTGAGGCCTGTCTGAGGCCTGCCTGAGGCCGACTTCCTACTTCGGCTGCGGCTTGCGCACCGAGAGGTGCAGCTCCCGCAGACGGGTCTCGTCCAGCTCCGTCGGCGCGCCCATCATCAGGTCCTGCGCGTTGCCGTTGAGCGGGAACGCGATCGTCTCGCGGATGTTCGGCTCGTCCGCGAGGAGCATGACGATGCGGTCGACGCCCGGGGCGATACCGCCGTGCGGCGGGGCGCCGAAGCGGAAGGCGCGCAGCATGCCGGCGAACTGCTCCTCGACGGTGTCACGGTCGTAGCCCGCGATCTCGAAGGCCTTGAGCATGATCTCGGGCTCGTGGTTGCGGATCGCGCCGGAGGACAGCTCGACGCCGTTGCAGACGATGTCGTACTGCCAGCCCAGGATGTCCAGCGGGTCCTGGGTCTCCAGGGCCTCCAGGCCGCCCTGGGGCATCGAGAACGGGTTGTGCGAGAAGTCGATCTTCCCGGTGTCCTCGTCCTTCTCGTACATCGGGAAGTCGACGATCCAGCAGAACCGGAAGACGTTCTCCTCGAAGTTGCCCGAGCGCTTCGCGGCCTCGACCCGCACCGCGCCCATGATCTTCGAGACCTCGTCGAACTCGCCCGCGCCGAAGAACACCGCGTGGCCGGGAGCCAGGGAGAGGCGCTTGGTCAGCTCGGCGACGTTGTCCTCGGTGAGGAACTTGGCGATCGGGCCCGTCAGCGAGCCGTCCTCACCCACCCGCACCCAGGCCAGGCCCTTCGCGCCCTGCTCGACCGCGTAGTCGCCGAGGCCGTCGAAGAACTTCCGCGTCTGACCGGACACGTCCGGCACCGGCAGGGCGCGTACGTGCTTGCCGGCGAAGGCCTTGAACTCCGAGCCCTCGAAGATGTCGGTGATGTCGACGAGTTCCAGCTGGGCGCGCAGGTCCGGCTTGTCGGAGCCGTACTTCAGCATCGACTCGCGGAACGGGATGCGCGGGAAGGGGGAGGTGACGTGACGGCCACCGCCGAACTCCTCGAACAGCTCCGTCATCAGCTTCTCGATGGGCTGGAAGACGTCCTCCTGCTCGACGAAGGACATCTCCACGTCGAGCTGGTAGAACTCACCCGGCGAACGGTCGGCGCGCGCGTCCTCGTCGCGGAAGCAGGGCGCGATCTGGAAGTAGCGGTCGAAGCCGGAGATCATCAGTAGCTGCTTGAACTGCTGCGGGGCCTGCGGCAGGGCGTAGAACTTGCCCGGGTTCAGCCGGGAGGGGACCACGAAGTCGCGCGCGCCCTCGGGGGAGGTGGCACTGAGGATCGGGGTCGCCATCTCGTTGAAGCCCAGCGCCGTCATCTTGTGACGGATCGCGGAGATCACGGCCGTACGCAGCAGGATGTTGCGGTGCATGCGCTCGCGGCGCAGGTCGAGGAAGCGGTACTCCAGACGCCGCTCCTCGTTGACGCCGTCCTCGGCGTTGATCGTGAACGGCAGCGGGGCGGCGGCGCCGAGCAGCTCGACCTCGCTCACCTCGACCTCGACCTCGCCGGTGGGCAGATCCGGGTTGACATTCTCCGCTCCGCGCGAGACGACCTTGCCGTCGACGCGGACCGTCGACTCCTTGGTGACCTTGTCGAGAGCCTCGTAGGCGGGCGTGCCGGGGCGGGCGACGAGCTGCGTGATGCCGTAGTGATCGCGCAGATCGATGAAGAGGATGCCGCCCAGGTCTCGGCGATTGTGCAGCCAGCCGCTCAGCCGGACGTCGCTACCGACGTCAGAGGCGCGGAGCTCGCCGCAGGTGTGGGACCTGTACCGATGCATCGTCGTTCATCCAGTCTTCGCGGATCGGGGTCTGTCTCACATGAGCTTGGGTCTGTTTCACGTGAAACTTCCGGGCCGACGCCCGGATCCCCCAAGGGTACCGGCCACCCAAAGATCACCACTCCGAATACCCTCGGTGGCACCTTCCGATCACCTCTCCATACAGTGGGTCAATGCGCACTGGTGAGCCCCTGCCAGCCGTGGGGGACGTTCTGGCCGCCCTTGCGACCGGCGTGTGGCGCTTGGACAACACACACGGGCAGGTCACCATCGACGCCGAGGCCGCCCGGCTCCTCGGGCTGCCCCCGGAAGCGGCGACCGTCACCGAAGTGGCCATGCGGTCCCGGTTCCACCCGGCCGACTGGAACGAGGTCGTCGGCGTCGTACAGCTCGCCGTCGCCGAGAACACGATCGCCGAGGTCCGGCTGCGGGTCATGGACGAGCACGGGCGGGTGATCCGTACCGTGCGCAGCCGCTCCAAGCCGACCATCGACCCCGAGACCGGGGAGTTCCTGCTGTTCGGCACCCTCCAGGAGGTCACCGAGCCCTCGGGGGCCACCGCCGCGCGCACCCCGCTCACCGGCGACTGGCGCCGCTCCCGCGAGGCGTTCCTGCTGGACGCCGGGCGGGCGCTGGCCGAGGCGCGGTCCACGGCGGAGGTACTGCGGGTCGCGGCGGGCCTGTCGATGCCGGGGTTCACACCGGACGGCCTGGCCGTCTTCGGCGTGGACGGGGACCGGCTCACCGTCATCGGCCACCACGGGCAGAAGCCGGGAGACGAAGGCCCTTTCACGCATATGTCCTTGGCCACCGATTACCCGGCCGCGGAGGTCGTCCGCACGGGCCGCGCCGTCTACCTCTCCTCCCCGGAGGACTACAAGGAGCGCTATCCCGTCTCCTGGCCGCTCGCCCAGCACTTCGGGCGGGAGTCCTGGGCCTTTCTTCCGCTGACCGTCGCCGGGCGCACGATGGGCGCGTGGATGGCGGCCTTCACCTACCCCGTCAGCTTCACGCCCGACGAGCGCTCGGTGCTGACGACCGTGGCCCGGATGCTGGCTCAGGCCCTCTCCCGGGCCGTGGCCGCCGAGACGGAGCGGGAGCTCACCGACGGGCTGCAGCGCTCGATGATGCCCACGCTCGGCCCCCAGATGCCGGGCATGGAGGTCGCCGCGCGCTATGTCCCCACCGGCGGTGGCCTCCAGGTCGGCGGTGACTGGTACGACGTGATCCCGCTGCCGACCGGCCGCTTCGCCCTGGTCATCGGCGACGTCCAGGGCCACGACGTGCGCGCCGCGGGACTGATGGGCCAGCTCCGTATCGCCCTGCGCGCATACGCCTCCGAGGGCCACCGGCCGGACGCGGTCCTCTCCCGGGCCTCGCGGTTCCTGTCCGGGGTCACCGACTCGGTGACGTACGGCTCCACCGGCCGAAGCGGCGGCAACACCTCGGACCCGCGCTTCGCGACCTGCCTGTACGTCGAGGTGGACCCCGCGACCGGCATGCTCGACTTCGCCCGTGCCGGCCACCCGGACCCCGCGATACGTATGGCGGACGGGACAGTGCTGATACGCCCCACGGCGGGCGGACTGCCACTCGGCATCGACCCGGACGCCGACTACCCCACGACCCGGCTCGCCCTGGAACCCGGCGAGACCATGCTGATCTGCACCGACGGGCTGATCGAGACCGGCGGCCACGACCTCGACACCGGGTGGCGCCGTATCCGCCGCATTCTGGAGTCCCACGACGGCGACATGGAAGAGCTCGCCGACGCGCTGGTCCAGGGCGTGCACGGGCCCTCCTCGCACCACACCCCCGGGCCGCTGGCCGACCGGCGCGAGGACGACATAGCCGTCCTGCTGCTGAGCCGGCAGGGCGAGCGGCGCGGCGACACGGTCGAGGCCCCGGCCTCCCCCTCGGTGCGCCGCACCGCGCTGACCGTGGCGCAGGCCGAGCCCGAGCGGATCGCGGAGGCCCGCCAGCAGCTGCGCGAGATGCTGCACGACTGGGCCTCCGACGACCAGCGCGACTCGGCGGTCCTCCTCGTCTCCGAGATGCTGACCAACGTCCTCGTCCACACCGACGCCGACGCGCTGCTCGTCGCCGAGGTGACCGGCGGTCCGGACGACCGCCGGATACGGATCGAGGTCACCGACGCCAGCGACGACCTGCCTCATCGCCGCCACCCCGGCGAACTGGCGTCCTCCGGACGTGGGCTGGTGCTCATGGAATTCCTGGCCGACTCCTGGGGCGTCGACCCGCGGGGCGAGGGCAAGAGCATCTGGTTCGAGTTCTACGAGACCGACGGCGAGCACGACGACGAGCGGTTCTGACGGTCGGACGACCGGGCGCCGGAAGGGCCCGGGGGAGCCGGGGGAGCCGGGGAGCGTCCGGCGGGTCAGACAGGCGGCTCCGGGGCTTCCGACGGGGCCGGGGAGGCCGACGCGTAGCGGGTGCGCAGCTCCGAGAGGACCCCGAACCCGGCGGCTGTCAGCGGTACGGCGAGCAGCATGCCCAGGATGCCCGCGACGGAGGCGCCCGCCGTGATCGTCAGCATCACCACCGCCGGGTGCATCTGCACGGTCCGGCTCTGGATCATCGGCTGCAGCACATGCCCTTCGAGGACCTGCACGGCGAGAACGACCCCGAGCGCCCACAGCGCGATCACGAACCCCCGGTCGGCGAGCGCGACCAGCACGGCCACCGCGCCGGACAGGAACGCGCCGAGATACGGGATGAACGCCCCCACGAAGACCAGCGCCCCGAGCCCGACCGCGCCCGGGACACGCAGGATCAGCAGCCCGATCGCGATGCACAGGGCGTCGATGAGGGCGATCACCGTGGTCCCGCGCATGAAGCCCTGGACGGCGTCGAAGGCGCGCCGGGCCATGACCTCCACCGTGTCCGCGGTGCCGCGCGGCGCCAGCGAGCGCAGCAGCCCGGCGGTGCGGTGGGAGTCGCGCAGGAAGAAGAAGACGAGCAGCAGGGCCAGTACGGCCATGGCGATGGACTCCCCCACCACGCTCACGCCACTGATGACGTTGGACGCGGCCGTCCCGCCGAACTTGGCCAGCAGGTCCTTGGCGTTGGAGGCGAGGTCGTCGAGGGAGGTCCCCGCCGCGCCGAAGTGCTGGGCCACGGACCGCGCGGCGTGCTTGAGGGAGGCGACGATCTCGTCCCCGGTGTCGATGAGCGCGGCGACCACGATGTAGACGGCGCCGCCGACGACCACGACCACCGCGACACAGGTGAGCGCGGCGGCCAGCGACCGGTTGACGCCGACGTCCACCAGCCGCCGGTACATCGGCCCGAGCAGCGCGGTGCCGAGCAGCGCGAGCAGCACGGGCACGATCGCCGTGCGGAACTCCCCGCACAGCCGGATCCCGACCCACGCCACACCGGCGACGAGCAGGATCACGGCGCACCAGGCGGCCAGCCGCCGCACGCCTTCGGGGAGTAGCTGCACGCTTCCACCCGACCACGCGAGGACCGTGCCGTCCCGCCGGGACGGCCCGCCCGGGTGACACGGCGTCAGCGCGAAAGGCCCCGTCCGGCGTGCGGACGGGGCCTTTTCCGCCGAGGCGGAAGGGAGTCGGAAGGGGATTACATCCCGCCCTCGGACATTCCGTGCACCGCCGGGATGGTGCCCAGGCGGCCCTTCTGGAAGTCCTCGAAGGCCTGCTGCAGCTCCTCGCGGGTGTTCATCACGAAGGGGCCGTAGTGGGCCATGGGCTCGCGGATCGGCTGTCCGCCGAGGAGGACGACCTCGAGGTCCGGCGTGTTCGCGTCCTGCTTCTCGTCCGCGCGGACGGTCAGCGAGCCGCCCGCGCCGAAGACGGCGGTCTGGCCGGTGTGGACCGGGCGACGGCCCGTACCGACGCTGCCGCGTCCGGCGAGTACGTACGCGAGACCGTTGAAGTCCTCACGCCAGGGGAGCGTCATCTCGGCGCCGGGCGCCAGGGTCGCGTGGACCATGGTGATCGGCGTGTGCGTGACGCCGGGGCCCTCGTGGCCGTCGAGCTCACCGGCGATGACGCGCAGCAGCGCGCCGCCGTCGGGGGTGCTCAGCAGCTGGACCGAGCCGCCGCGGATGTCCTGGTACCGGGGCGCCATCATCTTGTCCTTGGCCGGGAGGTTCACCCACAGCTGGAGGCCGTGGAAGAGGCCGCCGGACATGACGAGCGACTCCGGCGGGGCCTCGATGTGCAGGAGGCCGGCGCCCGCGGTCATCCACTGGGTGTCACCGTTGGTGATGGTGCCGCCACCACCGTTGGAGTCCTGGTGGTCGAAGATGCCGTCGATGATGTAGGTCACGGTCTCGAAGCCGCGGTGGGGGTGCCAGGGGGTGCCCTTGGGCTCGCCCGGCGCGTACTCCACCTCGCCCATCTGGTCCATCATGATGAACGGGTCGAGGTGGCGGTAGTTGATCCCGGCGAACGCGCGGCGCACTGGGAAGCCCTCGCCCTCGAAGCCGCTGGGCGCGGTCGTCACGGTGAGCACGGGACGGTCCACGGCGTCGGCCGGCGCGACCACACGGGGAAGGGTCAGCGGGTTCTCGACGGTCACTGCAGGCATGTCGGTACCTCCTTGCGCTTCGAGTTTAGTTGATTGTTGAACTTTCTGCCACCCACAACGACGGACGCCCGGAGGGCATTCCCTCCGGGCGTCCGGACTGTCGCAGGAGTAGGGGAGCGGGCGCTAGCCGTACATGCGGCGCATGGCGAAGTCCACCATCTGCTCCACGGCCTTCGCGTCGAAGACCATACGATGCTCCCCCTCCATGTCGACGACGAAGCCGTAACCGGTGGGGAGCAGGTCGATCACCTCGGCGCCGGTGATCACGAAGTACTTGGACTCCTTGCCGGCGTACCGGCGCAGCTCCTTGAGCGAGGTGAACATCGGGATGACCGGCTGCTGGGTGTTGTGCAGCGCCAGGAACCCGGGGTTGTCGCCACGTGGGCAGTAGACCTTCGACGTCGCGAAGACCTGCTGGAAGTCCTCCGCGGACATCGATCCCGTGGTGAACGCGCGCACCGCGTCCGCCAGCGAGGGCGGGGACGGCTCGGGATAGAGCGGCGGCTGCTGGCCGTACCCGCCGGGCATCTGCTGCGGCGGGGCGTACTGCTGCTGGGCGCCCGCATTCTGGTCGTAGCCGTACATGGGTCAAAGAGTAGTCGGCCACATATGAGCCATCAGGGGTTGATTCTTATTACCGACGGGTAGCATCATCTTGGCTACTTGCCGGTACGTGTAACGAGGCTGCGAGTACCTCCGCCTCCCCGATCCCTTACGGAGCCGTCGCCATGGGGCACTACAAGTCGAATCTCCGCGACATCGAGTTCAACCTCTTCGAGGTGCTCGGGCGCGACAAGGTGTATGGCACCGGACCGTTCGCGGAGATGGACGTCGACACCGCCAAGAGCGTCCTCGAGGAGCTGACCCGCCTCTCGGAGAACGAGCTGGCGGAGTCGTTCGCGGACGCCGACCGCAACCCGCCGGTCTTCGACCCGGAGACCAACGCGGCTCCCGTACCGGCATCCTTCAAGAAGTCGTACCGGGCCTTCATGGACTCCGAGTACTGGCGTCTGGGCCTGCCCGAGGAGCTCGGCGGCACCACCTCGCCCCGCTCCCTGATCTGGGCGTACGCGGAGCTGATCCTCGGCGCGAACCCGGCGGTCTGGATGTACTCCTCCGGCCCCGCCTTCGCGGGCATCCTCTTCGAGGAGGGCACCGAGGTCCAGAAGCACATAGCGAAGATCGCCGTCGAGAAGCAGTGGGGCTCCACCATGGTGCTCACCGAGCCGGACGCCGGCTCGGACGTGGGCGCGGGCCGCACCAAGGCCGTCCAGCAGGAGGACGGCTCCTGGCACATCGAGGGCGTGAAGCGCTTCATCACCTCGGGTGAGCACGACATGGAGGAGAACATCCTCCACTATGTCCTCGCCCGCCCCGAGGGCGCCGGCCCCGGCACCAAGGGCCTGTCCCTCTTCCTCGTCCCGAAGTACGAGTTCGACTTCGAGACCGGCCAGCTGGGCGAGCGCAACGGCGCGTACGCGACGAACGTCGAGCACAAGATGGGCCTCAAGGCGTCCAACACGTGCGAGATGACCTTCGGCGACCGCCACCCCGCCAAGGGCTGGCTGATCGGCGACAAGCACGACGGCATCCGCCAGATGTTCCGGATCATCGAGTTCGCCCGCATGATGGTCGGCACGAAGGCGATCTCGACCCTGTCCACGGGTTACCTGAACGCCCTGGAGTACGCCAAGGAGCGCGTCCAGGGTCCCGACCTCGCGAACTTCATGGACAAGGCCGCGCCCAAGGTCACCATCACGCACCACCCGGACGTGCGCCGCTCGCTGATGACGCAGAAGGCGTACGCGGAGGGCATGCGCGCCCTGGTGCTGCACACCGCCGCGATCCAGGACGAGATCCAGGTCAAGGAGGCCGCCGGCGAGGACACCGCCGCCCTGGAGGCCCTCAACGACCTGCTCCTGCCGATCGTGAAGGGCTACGGCTCCGAGAAGGGCTACGAGCAGCTCGCCCAGTCGTTGCAGACCTTCGGCGGCTCCGGCTTCCTGCAGGAGTACCCGATCGAGCAGTACATCCGCGACGCCAAGATCGACACCCTGTACGAGGGCACGACCGCGATCCAGGGCCAGGACTTCTTCTTCCGCAAGATCGTCCGCAACCAGGGCGCGGCGCTGAACTCCCTCGCCGAGGACATCAAGAAGTTCCTGGCGCTCGGCACGGGCGGCGAGGACCTGTCCGCGGCCCGCGAGCAGCTCGCCAAGGCGGCCGTCGAACTGGAGGCCATCGTCGGCCTCATGCTCACGGACCTCGCGGCCACCGAGCAGGACGTCAAGAACATCTACAAGGTCGGCCTGAACACCACCCGCCTGCTGCTGGCCTCCGGTGACGTCGTCGTCGGCTACCTGCTGCTGCGCGGTGCCGCGGTGGCCGCCGAGAAGCTGGAGACGGCCTCGGCGAAGGACAAGCCCTTCTACACCGGCAAGATCGCCGCGGCGAAGTTCTTCGCCGCCAACGTCCTGCCCGGCGTCACCGGCGCCCGCAAGCTCGCCGAGGGCGTGGACCTGGACCTGATGGAGCTGGACGAGGCGGCGTTCTGATCCTCCTGACCCTCGCGGTCTGAGGGCATCGCGTCGCCGTCGGCGGCCCGTTCCCGGAGCGAATCTCCGGGGGCGGGCCGCCGTCGCATGCGGCCACAGAGGGCTCGCGGCAGCCCGCCGCCAGATGCCCGTCCTTCACATCCCTCTTACGAAGGGCTGTCCCCACCGCCGGGAGCGGGACCTCGGGCGTCGTTAAGGTGAACCCATGAGCACAAGCGCCCGCTTCGACCGCGGCCACACCGACGACCTCATGACCTTTCTGGCGGCGAGCCCGACGCCGTACCACGCCGTGGCGAACGCCGCCGAGCGGCTGGAGAAGGCCGGATTCCGTCAGGTCGCCGAGACCGATGCGTGGGAGGGGACGAGCGGCGGCAAGTACGTGCTGCGCGGCGGCGCGATCGTCGCCTGGTACGTGCCCGAGGGTGCCGAGGCGCACACCCCGTTCCGGATCGTGGGCGCACACACCGACTCCCCCAATCTGCGGGTGAAGCCCCAGCCGGACAGCGGTGCGCACGGCTGGCGCCAGGTCGCCGTGGAGATCTACGGCGGCCCGCTGCTGAACTCCTGGCTGGACCGGGACCTGGGCCTGGCGGGACGGCTGACGCTCAAGGACGGTTCCTCGCGACTGGTGAACATCGACCGTCCCCTGCTGCGCGTGCCCCAGCTCGCCGTCCACCTCGACCGTTCCGTCTCCACCGACGGCCTCAAGCTCGACAAGCAGCGTCATCTGCAGCCCGTCTGGGGCCTCGGCGACCCCGGCGAGGGCGATCTGATCGCCTTCCTGGAGGAGGACTCGGGCCTGTCGGCGGGCGAGGTCACCGGCTGGGACCTGATGACCCACTCCGTCGAGCGGCCCTCGTACCTGGGCCGCGACAAGGAGCTGGTGGCCGGACCGCGCATGGACAACCTACTGTCCCTGCACGCGGGGACGGCGGCGCTGATCGCGGCGGTGACGGGCGACGGCTCCCCTTCCGGCTCCGGTTCGGGTTCCGGTTCCCGTGCCGGTTCGGGGCTTACGTACATCCCCGTCCTCGCGGCCTTCGACCACGAGGAGAACGGCTCGCAGAGCGACACCGGCGCCGACGGTCCGCTGCTCGGCGGCGTGCTCGAACGCTCGGTGTTCGCGCGCGGTGGCTCGTACGAGGACCGGGCGCGCGCCTTCGCGGGCACGATCTGCCTCTCCTCCGACACCGGCCACGCCGTCCACCCCAACTACGCCGAGCGGCACGACCCGACGCACCACCCGCGCGCGGGCGGCGGCCCCATCCTCAAGGTGAACGTCAACAACCGCTACGCGACGGACGGTTCGGGCCGTGCGGTCTTCGCCGCCGCCTGCGCGAAGGCCGGCGTGCCCTTCCAGTCCTTCGTCTCCAACAACTCGATGCCCTGCGGCACCACCATCGGCCCGATCACCGCGGCCCGTCACGGCATCAAGACCGTCGACATCGGCGTGGCCATCCTCTCGATGCACAGTGCCCGTGAACTCTGCGGCGCGGACGACCCGTTCCTGCTGGCCAACGCGCTGGTGGCGTTCCTGGAGGGATGACTCCGCATACCCGGCGCTCCGCCGGGTACCCGGACCGGGCCTGAGAGAAGCCGAGTTGGTCACAAGGAGGCGACACCCATGAGCCGGTGGGGGTCCCCCCATGCCCTTAAGGCTATGGGGGAGGATGCATCATCCTGATCGCAGCGGGGGCGGTCCTCACATTCGCGACCGACTGGCACATGAAGGGGGTCAACCTCGATCTGGTCGGCCTCATCTTCATGATCGTCGGACTGATCGGGGTCGTGACGTTCAGCAGCATCGCCAGGAGGCGTCGGGTGGTCATGCCGCCCAGCACCCCGGTGATCGAGGAGGAGCGGCACCACCGGGGCGGCTACGGCGTGTAGGTGACGGTCGTGCGGGTAGCGGCCGTGCGGGTGACGGTGCGGAAGTGGGGGACGGTCAGTCGTCCATCCCCGCCAGCACCAGCGGCAGCCGGTCCGCGCCGCCCTCGGTGAGGCGGACCGGCACGCCCCAGTCCTGCTGGTGGACATGGCAGGCCGGGTACTCTCCCCCAGTCTTCGACCGGGAGGTGCCCCCAGCCGGGTCGTCGTCGCAGGACGCGGCCATCGCGGAGACGTGCAGGACGCCCTCCATGACGGCCGGGTTCAGCTCAAGGGCGCGGGAGAGGTCGGTGCCCGCGCCCTCACCGCCGAGCAGCAGCTCGGGCGGGGTGGAGGAGACCAGGAGTCTGGTGGACGGCCCGTAGCGGACGTCGAGCTTCTGGCCGGCCGGCGCCTGGAAGATCACGTCCAACTTGAGGGCGCCGGGAGTGACTTCGGTGGCGGCGCGCTGGGTGCGATGGGCGACCGACTCCACCCGTACGGCCTCCTCGGGAAGCCGCAGCCGGGTCAGCCGGTGGCGCGCCGACTCCACGACCACGATGTCGTCCCCGACGAGAACCGCGTCGCTGGGCTCCCTCAAGTCGGTCGCCAGCGTGGTCACTTCGCCGGTCGCGGGGTCGTAGCGACGCAGCGCGTGGTTGTACGTGTCGCTGACCGCGACCGAGCCGTCGGGAAGCGCCGTGACACCCAACGGGTGCTGGAACAGCGCCTGTTCCGCGGCCCCGTCCCGGTGCCCGAAGTCGAACAGACCGGTGCCGACGGCGGTGTGGACGGCCCCGTCGAGATCCACCCAGCGCAGGGCGCTCGTCTCGGAATCGGCGAGCCAGAGCCGGTCGGCGGTGGCGGCGAGCCCGGACGGCTGCGCGAACCAGGCCTCGGCCCCCGGCCCGTCCACGAGCCCCTCGTTCGTCGTACCGGCGGCGACCCCGACGGTGCCGCCCTCCGGGTCGTACGCCCACAGCTGGTGCACCCCGGCCATGGCGATCCCCCAGCTGGGGACCACGCCGCTGGCCTGGCTCACCGGGGAACGCGTCGCCCTCGCCTGCCGGCTCATCGAGCGCGGGGAGGAGCGGCTGGACGTGGTGGCGGCCCGCAGCGGCCTGGGCACGGCGGCCAACCTGCGGGCGCGGCTGCGGCGCGAGACGGGGCTGAGCCCGTCGGCGTACCGGCGGCGTTTCGGGCCGGGTCCGGGGGAAGGGGTGACGTCCGGTCCCTTCGCGAAGGAGGAGCCGGGCGCGGGTTTTCCGGGATCAGGGGGACGGGGACGGATCGGGCTGTGACGTGGGCGTGGCCCGGGATCTGACCTGCTTGCCCCAGGCGTCCGACACCGCCTTCGCGATCTTCGCCGTAAGACCCCCCTCCTTGGTGAAGGCGAGCCCTCGGCTGTAGTCGCCACCACCACAGCCGTCGGACTGGAAGGTGAGCTTCACGTCGGCGGACGCGTCGATCACGGGGCGGGTGGCGCCCTTGCGGGTGACCCGGAAGTGGATCGGGCCGGGGTCGGGGTCCACGTCGTGCGGCAACGGGAGCTTCACGTCCGTGATGCCCTCCGGCCGCAGCTCACCCTTCGTACACGTACCCCGCGCGCACAGCTCGAAGGAGGCGCCCCCGAGGTCGCCGTACCCCTGGTGGACGAACAGCACGCCGACACCGGAGACGGTGCCCACGCCGGCGCAGTCCCGCGCGTGGGAGCAGCCGGTCGCGGCCACGAGCAGGACGGCCACGCCGACGACGGCGCGTCTTTCCGCGATCCCTCGCCCTTGACCTCGCACCAGACCTCGCACCAGCGACTTCCTCCCCCTCGCCCACGTCTTCGGAGAGGGCGTAAGCGTGATGATCTCGTGGATCCCGGGAAGCGGTACCGGTATGAGATTCCTCGTACGCGACCGGCTCCTCGGCTTCGGTGACGACTACTGGATCGAGGACGACCACGGCACCAAGGTGTTCCTCGTCGACGGCAAGGCCATGCGGCTGCGGGACACCTTCGAGCTGAAGGACACCCACGGGCGGGTCCTCGTCGACATCCACCAGAAGATGTTCGCCCTGCGGGACACGATGGTGATCGAGCGGGACGGTGAACCGCTGGCGACGATCCGGCGCAAGCGGCTGTCCCTGCTCCGCAACCACTACCGGGTGTCCCTGGTGGACGGTACGGAACTCGACGTCAGCGGCAAGATCCTCGACCGCGAGTTCGTAGTCGAGTACGACGGAGAGCTCCTGGCGGTGATCTCGCGCCGGTGGCTGCACGTACGGGAGACGTACGGCGTGGACGTCGTCCGCGAGGACGTGGACCCCGCGCTGCTGATCGCGGTGGCGGTGTGCGTGATCCACCTGGCGGAGAAGGAGCGGGACGAGGACTGACTCAGCGGTGTGGTGCCGTGAGTCCCAGCATCCGGTCCTTCAACGCCGGGAACTGCTCCCGTGTGGTCGCGACCTTGCCGGGGTCGAAGTCCACCGTGAGCACCTGCTCCCCGGCCCCGGCCTCCGCCAGGACCTCACCCCACGGATCGACCACGATCGAGTGACCGGCCTGGGGAACGTCCGCGTGCGTGCCGGCCGTTCCACAGGCGAGAACGAACGCCTGGTTCTCGATCGCGCGAGCCTGGGCGAGCAGCGTCCAGTGGGAGCGGCGCCGCTCGGGCCAGCCGGCCGAGACGACGAGGGTCTCGGCGCCCGCGTCGACGAGCCCGCGGAAGAGTTCGGGGAAGCGGAGGTCGTAGCAGGTGGCGATGCCGACCGTGGTTTCCGGCAGCCGGACCGTCACCAGTTCGCCGCCCGCGCCCATCAGCACGGCCTCGCCCTTGTCGAAGCCGAAGCGGTGGATCTTGCGGTAGGCGGCGGCCAGGTCGCCGGAGGGGGAGAGGACGAGGGAGGTGTTGTAGAGCGTGCCGTCGGCGTCCCGCTCGGGGATCGAACCGGCGTGCAGCCAGACGCCCGCGTCGCTCGCCGCCTTCGCCATGGCCTCGAACGTCGGCCCCTCGAAGGCCTCCGCCTCCGCACCGAACGACTCGTAGGCGAACGCCCCCGTGGTCCACAGCTCCGGCAGCACGACCAGATCGACTCCGGCTTGTTCTCGTACCAGAGCCGCCACACGACGCCGACGCGAATCGACCGATTCGCCGTCGTTTACGTCGATCTGGAGGAGAGAGGCGCGCACACTACCACCGTCCTGGCATTCGAGCCGTCCATACAGGCCTACGATCGTCACACCAAAGCACTGCCGGGGTGCCTCACAGCAGCGTAACTTAGCGTCCCAAGACACCCGCTGCCTGTGCACTGCCCGCGTCCAACCGCCCGAGGGGTCCCGTTCCGTGAGTCTGCATCCCAGCCTTCAGTCCTACGCCGACGCCTGGACCCACTCCGTCGATGCGATATCCGAGTTGGTGTCGCCGCTGGTGGAAGGTGAGTGGAACCGGCGGACGCCCTGCCCCGGCTGGTCGGTGCGGGATCTCGTCTCGCATGTCATCGGGCTCGACTGCGAGATGCTGGGCGATCCGCGGCCGATCCACACGCTCCCCCGCGACCTGTTCCACGTGACCAACGAGCACCAGCGGTACATGGAGATGCAGGTCGACGTGCGCCGCCACCACACGGCGCCGGAGATGACCTCCGAGCTGGAGTACACGATCATCCGCCGCAACCGTCAGCTGCGCAACGAGTCGCGGCAGCCGGACGCCAAGGTGCGCGGGCCGCTGGGAACCGAGGTCACCCTCGAGCAGGCGATGCGTAAGCGGGCGTTCGATGTGTGGGTGCACGAACAGGATCTCCGGACCTCGCTCCGCGCGCCCGGCAACCTCGACTCGCCCGGCGCGCACATCGTCCGTGACGAGCTGCTCGGGGCCCTGCCGAAGGTCGTCGCCAAGGACGCGGGGGCGCCCGCGAACTCGGCGGTCGTCTTCGACATCCACGGGCCGCTGGAGTTCCTGCGGACGGTGCGCGTCGATGCGGACGGGCGCGGCTCGATAGACGGCGCCCCCTCTCTCGGCCCGGCCGCCACCCTCACCCTCGACTGGGAGACGTACTTCCGCCTCGCCTGCGGCCGTGTCACGGCTGACGCCGTCTCCGATCGCATCAAGACAGAGGGCGACCCGGAACTGACCACAGCCATCCTGAGGAACTTCGCGGTCACGCCGTAGCGCGGGGTTCTTCGACTGCGGGTGGCTGGGAGCCCGCAGGTGACTGGGACCCTGCGGGTGGCCGGGAGCCTGCCGGTGGCCTGCCAGTGGATGGAAGGCTGCCGGTCGGTGGGGGGGGCTGGTCGCGCGGTTCCCCGCGCCCCTGAAGGGGCGCTACGCGGGGACGTGCACCGTCTCCACCCGGCTCGCCACCAATCGCTCCCGCTCCCTGCGCGCCGCCTGCTTCCGCAACCGGAAGATCTGACTCAGCCCCACCGCCTGAAGAACGAACACGGCGGAGAACGCGACGCGATAGTCGTCCCCGGTCGCGTCCAGCAACACGCCGATCGCGAACAACGTCGTCATGGAGGCGACGAAACCACCCATGTTGGTGATCCCGGACGCGGTCCCCTGCCGCTCCGGCGGATTCGCGGGCCGCGCGAAGTCGAACCCGATCATGGAGGCCGGCCCACACGCCCCCAGCACCGTGCACAGCACGACCAGCAGCCACATCGGATCCCGGTCACCGGGATACGCCAGCGCGCTCGCCCAGACCACCGCCGTCGCCGTCACCGTCCCCAGCGCCAGCGGGAGTCGCGCCGCATGATGCCGGGCGACGATCTGCCCGTAGACGAGGCCCACGAACATGTTGGACAGCACCACGAGGGTGAGCAGTTCACCGGCCGTCGCCCGCGACAGCCCCTGCGCCTGTACCAGGAACGGCATGCCCCACAGGAGCAGGAACACCATCGCGGGGAACTGTGTCGTGAAGTGCACCCACATCCCCAGCCGTGTACCGGGCTCCCGCCATGACGCCGCGATCTGCCGGCGCACATACGCGGCCCCCTGGTGCGGGAACGGTTCCGGCTCGTGCCCCTCGGGATGGTCCTTCAGGAAGAGGAGAAGGAGTACGAGGACGACGACCCCGGCGAACGCGCTGCCCGCGAACGCCGTCGTCCACCCCACCCCGTGCAGCAGCCGCGCGATGACGAGGGTGGAGACCAGGTTGCCCGCCATGCCCACCAGCCCGGCGAGCTGCGCGACCAACGGCCCCCGACGCGCCGGGAACCAGCGCGTACCCAGGCGCAGCACGCTGATGAACGTCATCGCGTCCCCGCAGCCCAGCAGCGCACGCGAGGCCAGCGCCATCCCGTACGAGGAGGAGAACGCGAAGCTCAACTGGCCGGCGGTGAAGAGCAGTACGCCGATGGTCAGTACCTTCTTGGTGCCGAGCACGTCGACCAGCAGGCCCACGGGTATCTGCATGCCCGCGTAGACGAGGAGTTGCAGGATCGAGAAGGTGGAGAGGGCTGAGGCGTTCACATGGAAGCGGTCCGCGGCGTCGAGCCCGGCCACTCCCAGCGACGTGCGGAAGATGACGGCGACGAAGTAGACGGAGACACCGATGCCCCAGACGCCGATCGCGCGGCGCCCGCCGGGCGGGTCTCCGGGGAGCGAGACGGCCGAGTGGGAGCTCATCGGACCTCTCCCCGCGCCAGGTTCGAGAACCAGCTGACGTGACGGTGGACGATATTGACCGCCGCCTCCGCGTCGCCGGACCGCAGTGCTTCGAGGATCGCCTCGTGCTCGGTGAGCGTCTTGGTGATCCGGTCGGGGTGCGCGTGCATGACGGCGACGCCCATCCGCAACTGCCGGTCGCGCAACTGGTCGTAGAGCCGGGAGAGGATCTCGTTGCCGCCGCTGCGGACGATCTCGGCATGGAAACAGCGGTCGGTGACGGCGGCGCCGGCCAGGTCTCCCGCGGCGGCCTGTTCCTTCTGCTGCGCGAGGAGTTCCTCCAGGCGCGCGATGAGGTGCGGCGACGCGGGTACGGCCTTGCGCGCCGCGTGCTCCTCGACGAGTTGCCGTGTCTCGACCACGTCCGCGATCTCCTGCGCGGAGACGGGCAGGACGAGTGCGCCCTTCTTCGGGTAGAGCTTGATCAGGCCCTCGACCTCGAGCCGGAGCAACGCCTCGCGCACCGGCGTGCGCGAGACCCCCACGGCCTCGGCGAGCTCGCCCTCGGTGAGGAGCGTTCCGCCCTCGTAACGACGTTCCAGTACGCCCCGCTTGACGTGGGCGTAGACGCGGTCGGCGGCGGGGGCTTGCTTGGTTGCGGGCGGAGCGGACACAGACGGCGCGGCAGGCATGCGCACATCATAGATACAACACGTACGCATGGTGACGCGCCGTCCAGGATGCGGACCGTCACCCCCTCACGCGTCAACACCAGTCCCCGGCGTAACCCACGTCACACAATTCAACCCCCTCTTTCGTGCATCCCTTTGGGTTCGTCGCGAGTCCGTACGTAAGACGGCACTACCATGTGCCGTTCTCCCAGGGGCATTTCGCGCATTCGGAGCGTACATTTTGATTACCGGCATTAAGGGCACGCGTTTCCGCCGAGCCGCCGCTGTCACCGTCACCACCGGCGCCGTGCTGGCGGCCGGAGCTTTCGGGGCCGCCCCCGCAGGGGCTGTCACGACGCCCACGATCGCCGCCGCCGGCGGCTACGTGATGAACAACGGCACGGCCAAGACCCTGTACACCAAGGCCGCGGACACCAAGCGTTCCACCGGTTCCACCACCAAGATCATGACCGCCAAGGTCGTGCTCGCCCAGCCGAACCTCAACCTCGACGCCAAGGTCACGATCCAGAAGGCGTACAGCGACTACATCGTCGCCAACAACTACGCCTCCTCGGCCAAGCTGATCGTCGGTGACAAGGTCACCGTCCGTCAGCTCCTCTACGGTCTGATGCTGCCGTCCGGCTGCGACGCCGCGTACGCGCTCGCCGACAAGTTCGGCTCGGGCACGACGCGTGCCGCCCGTGTGAAGTCGTTCATCGGCAAGATGAACACCACCGCGAAGAACCTCGGCCTGACGAACACTCACTTCGACTCGTTCGACGGCATCGGCCACGGCGCCAACTACTCGACGCCGCGCGACCTGACGAAGCTCGCCAGCAGCGCGATGAAGAACTCCACGTTCAAGACGGTCGTGAAGACCAAGTCGTACACGGCGAAGACCGTCACGAAGACCGGCAGCACCCGCACCATGGGGGCATGGACCAACACGAACACGCTGCTCAGCAGCTACAGCGGCACCATCGGCGTGAAGACCGGCTCCGGCCCCGAGGCCAAGTTCTGCCTCGTCTTCGCCGCCACCCGCAACGGCAAGACCATCATCGGCACCGTCCTCGCCTCCACCTCGGTGGCCCAGCGCGGCACGGACGCGACGAAGCTCCTGAACTACGGCTTCGCCAAGTAGTTCTCGCACACCAGAGGAAGGGGGCCCGCCGCTCACCGCGACGGGCCCCCTTCGTCGTGTCCGGCGCCGACTACGCGCCGACGCTCACGCCCAGGTGATCAGCCGCTTCGGCTGCTCCAGGATCGCCGCCACGTCGGCCAGCACCTTGGAACCCAGTTCCCCGTCGACCAGTCGGTGGTCGAAGCTCAGGGCCAGCGTGGTGACCTGGCGGGGCTTGACCTTGCCCTTGTGGACCCACGGCTGGAGCTTGATCGCGCCGATCGCGAGGATCGCCGACTCGCCGGAGTTGAGGATCGGCGTGCCGGTGTCGACGCCGAAGACGCCGACGTTCGTGATCGTGACCGTGCCGCCCTGCATCGCGGCCGGCGAGGTCTTGCCCTCGCGGGCCGTGGCCACCAGCTCACCCAGCGACTCGGCGAGCTGGGGGAGGGTCTTGGTGTGCGCATCCTTGATGTTCGGGACGATCAGACCGCGGGGGGTCGCGGCGGCGATGCCCAGGTTCACGTAGTGCTTGAGGACGATCTCCTGGTTGGCCTCGTCCCAGGACGCGTTGACGTCCGGGTTGCGCTTGATGGCGACCAGCAGGGCCTTGGCGATGAGCAGCAGCGGGTTGACCCGCAGACCCTGCATCCCATATTTGTCGGGGTCCCGCTTGAGCTCCTCGACGAGCTTCATCGTGCGCGTCACGTCGACCGTCACGAACTCGGTGACATGCGGCGCCGTGAACGCCGAGCCGACCATCGCGGCGGCCGTGGCCTTGCGGACCCCCTTGACCGGGATACGGGTCTCACGCGCCGTGTCGTACGTGACGACCGGAGCGGGAGCCGGGGCCTGGGCGGGAACCGGGGGCGCCGTCACCGCGGGCTGCACCGGAGCCGGAGCGACCGCCGCGTGCACGTCCTCGCGCGTGATGATGCCGTCCGGGCCCGAAGGCGTGACCGTCGCCAGGTCGACGCCGAGGTCCTTGGCGAGCTTGCGGACGGGGGGCTTGGCGAGGGGGCGCTGCCCGACCGCCACGGACCCGTGGCCGTTGAGCTCGCTCTGGATCGCAGTGGCCGCCAGGAACGGCTCGGGCTGCTGGGCCGGGACCTCGGTGCCCTTGCGGGGGCGGCGCTTCGTGGAGGACTCGGCCACCCCGTACCCGACGAGGACCGGCGTGCGGCCCTCGGGCTTGGGTTCCTCGGCAGCAGGTGCCTGGGGAGCGGCAGCCGGTGCCTGGGTGGCGGGGGCTTCCTCGGCGGGAGCCCCGCCGGCCACGGCCACCGCGATGATCACCTGGCCCACGTCCACCGTCGTCCCCTCGGGGAAGCGGAGTTCGCGCACCACGCCGTCGTACGGAATGGGCAGTTCCACGGCGGCCTTCGCGGTCTCGACCTCGCAGACGACCTGGCCGTCGGTGACGGAGTCACCGGGCTGGACGTACCACTTGAGGATCTCCGCCTCGGTGAGCCCCTCGCCCACGTCGGGCATCTTGAACTCGCGGAGCCCCGACGCGTTCTCAGTCATCGTCGTCACGACCCTCTCCTCAGTACGCCAGCGAGCGGTCGACGGCGTCGAGCACCCGGTCCAGGCCAGGAAGGTACTCCTCCTCCAGCCGCGCCGGCGGATAGGGGGCGTGATAGCCGCCCACCCGCAGGACGGGTGCCTCCAGGTGGTAGAAGCACCGCTCCGTGATGCGGGCGGCGATCTCCGCGCCCGTACCCAGGAACACCGGGGCCTCGTGCACCACGACCAGGCGGCGGGTCTTCTCCACCGACGTCTGGACGGAGTCGAAGTCGATCGGGGACATCGAGCGCAGGTCCAGGACCTCGATCGACTTGCCCTCCTCCTGGGCGGCCGCGGCCGCCTCCAGGCAGACCTTCACCATCGGGCCGTAGGCGGCGAGCGTCAGATCGCTGCCCTCGCGGGCCACGACCGCCTTGTGCAGCGGTCCGGGAATCGCGTCGGTGGTGACCTCGCCCTTGTCCCAGTAGCGCCGCTTCGGCTCGAAGAAGATCACCGGGTCGTCGCTCTGGATGGCCTGCTGCATCATCCAGTAGGCGTCCGACGCGTTCGACGGAGAGACCACCTTCAGGCCCGCCACGTGCGCGAACAGCGCCTCCGGGGACTCGGAGTGGTGCTCGACGGCGCCGATGCCGCCGCCGTACGGAATGCGGATCACCACCGGGAGCTTGATCTTGCCGAGCGACCGCGCGTGCATCTTCGCGAGCTGCGTGACGATCTGGTCGTACGCCGGGAAGACGAAACCGTCGAACTGGATCTCCACCACCGGCCGGTAACCGCGCAGCGCGAGACCGATCGCCGTGCCGACGATGCCCGACTCGGCGAGCGGGGTGTCGATGACCCGGTCCTCGCCGAAGTCCTTCTGGAGCCCGTCGGTGACCCGGAAGACACCGCCGAGCTTGCCGACGTCCTCACCCATGATCAGGACCTTGGGGTCGGCGTCGAGGGCCGTGCGCAGTGACTCGTTGATCGCCTTGGCCAGCGCCATCTTTTCCGCAGCCATCGCTACTTGCCCTCCCCTTCATCCGCGAACGACGCCTGGTAGGCGGCGAACTGGGCCCGCTCCTCGTCGACGAGCGCGTGCCCGTCCGCGTACACGTTCTCGAAGATGGCGAAGTGGTCCGGGTCCGGCATGGCGCGGACGACTTCGCGTACTCGTTTGCCCAACGCCTCGCTCTCGGCCTCAAGTTCCGCGAAGAATCCCTCGTCCGCGTGGTTTGAAGCCTCCAGGTACGTGCGCAGGCGCAGGATCGGGTCCTTCGCCTCCCACGACTCGCGCTCCTCGTCGGCCCGGTACTTGGTCGGGTCGTCGGAGGTGGTGTGCGCGCCCATGCGGTAGGTGTACGCCTCGACGAGCGTGGGGCCCTCGCCGCGGCGGGCCCGCTCCAGCGCCCACTTCGTGACGGCGAGGCAGGCGAGGACGTCGTTGCCGTCGACGCGGACGCCCGGGAAGCCGTAGCCCTGCGCGCGCTGGTAGAGCGGGACGCGGGTCTGCTTCTCGGTCGGTTCGGAGATCGCCCACTGGTTGTTCTGGCAGAAGAACACGACCGGGGCGTTGTAGACCGCGGCGAAGGTGAACGATTCGGCTACGTCGCCCTGGCTGGAGGCGCCGTCCCCGAAGTACGCGATCACGGCCGAGTCCGTACCGTCCTTGGCGACGCCCATGGCGTAGCCGGTGGCGTGCAGCGTCTGCGAGCCGATGACGATCGTGTACAGGTGGAAGTTGTTGCTGTTCGGGTCCCAGCCGCCGTTGTTCACACCCCGGAACATGCCGAGCAGGTTGGTCGGGTCGACCCCGCGGCACCAGGCGACGCCGTGCTCACGGTAGGTCGGGAAGACGTAGTCGTCCTCACGGGTGGCCCGGCCGGAGCCGATCTGGGCGGCCTCCTGGCCGAGCAGCGAGGCCCACAGGCCCAGCTCGCCCTGGCGCTGCAGGGAGGTGGCCTCGGCGTCGAAGCGGCGGGTCAGCACCATGTCCCGGTACAGACCGCGCAACTCTTCGGGGCTGATGTCGGCCACGTACGGGTCGTACGTGGCGTCCTTGACCCGCTTGCCCTCCGGCGTCAGCAGCTGGACGAGCTCGGGACCGGGGCCCGATGCGCCAGGTGCGCCCGGTGTCTTCTTGCCGGCGGCCGCGCTGGTGCGCTTGCTCGCGGCGTTCTTCGTACCGGTCGTACTGGCGCCGCTCTTCGCAGCGGTCGTACCGGCGCTGCGTCGCGGCTTGCGCGCGGCAGTGCTCTCCACGGTCACGTGTGCTCCTCCGTCGGTCCGGCCCCCGGGGTTGCCGGGTGGCCAGTGCGGCTCGCCTGCTCCAAGTACCCGTGCACGGGGTGGGTGCACTCGGCCGGGAACAGGCGTGACAGGTGCCCCGGCGAGCGCCCTGCAACGGCCACGTTACCCAGTGCTCCACATTTCTGTGAAACCCCTCCTGACCTGCGTTTTTGCTTGGACTTCCCACTACTTTTTCGTCGGATTTCCAAGTAATGCACGCAGGCCGGGAACAGTCGCTGGTCACAGCACTGGTCACAGCCTTGCAGGGGGCCGGAACACGGGCACGTTATCCCGGTCACCCCAGGCACGGGAAGAGTTCACCCCGGGCAGAGCCAAGGGTGGAGTGTGACACTGACTTTGTGCCCGAAAACGGAAAAATTACCGCATTTCTCCTCGACGATCACGAGGTGGTACGCCGCGGTGTCCATGAGTTGCTCTCGGGCGAGGACGACATCGAGGTCGTCGGCGAGGCCGGCACGACGGCCGACGCGCTGGTGCGGATCCCGGCCACGGCCCCGGACGTCGCGATCCTGGACGTACGGCTCCCGGACGGCAGCGGGGTGGAGGTCTGCCGCGAGATCCGGTCCCGGAACGAGAACATCAAGTGCCTGATGCTGACCTCCTTCGCCGACGACGAGGCCCTTTTCGACGCGATCATGGCGGGCGCGTCGGGCTATGTGCTGAAGGCGATCCGCGGCGCCGAACTGCTCTCGGCCGTACGCGATGTCGCCGCCGGGAAGTCGCTGCTCGACCCGGTGGCCACCGCCCAGGTCCTGGAGCGGCTGCGGCACGGCGGCAGCGCCAAGAACGACGACAGGCTCGGGCACCTCACCGAGCAGGAGCGCAAGATCCTCGACCTGATCGGCGAGGGACTCACCAACCGCACGATCGGCGAGCGGCTGCATCTCGCCGAGAAAACGATCAAGAACTACGTGTCGAGCCTGCTGTCCAAACTGGGCATGGAACGACGCTCCCAGGCCGCCGCCTATGTGGCGCGCATCCAGGCGGAGAGGCAGCACCGCTGAGCCATTCGGGACCTTTGGCCCCTCTTCAGGGGGCGGGCGCCTCTTTTTCGGGTCCTTCAGGGTGCCGGAAATTGGGGGTATGCCCAACGACGACGACCTAGCCGTGGAACTTCTCGGCCGCACCGACCACGGCCAGGTGGCCGCCAGCCTGCGCGCCATGCCCTTTCTCGCCCTCGCCCGCCACGTCGTGGTCGACGGCCGCGTCCTGTTGCGCCTGCACCGCGGCTGCGGGTACCACCCGGCCTGTCTCGGGAGCGTCGTCGCCTACGGCACCGACAACCTGGATTCCGCCGGGCCGGGCGAGAGCGTGTGGTCCGTACAGATCGTGGGCCGGTGCGAGGCCGTGGAGCCGACCGCGGCCCACCGGGGGCTCTTCGGGCCCGCGCCGCGGTTCGTGGACGGCGAACCCTACGACCCGGTCTATCTGGGCATCGAGCCCCAGTTCTCCACCGTCCACTCCATGGACAATGCCCTGGAACGCCAGTTCCGGCGCACCCTGTGACTGTCCCCTGATCGAAGACGACTGTCTGTGACAAACCCGAGGTCAGAGGCCCGGCTCGTGCCCTAGCATCTGGCGCGTGCCGCGCTCATCCGTACCACCCCCGGTGTCTCACGCGCCCCCTCTGGGCGCCCTCCTCCGCCAGTACGCCGCCGGGTCCGCGCTGACCTGCGACCCCGTCGAACAGGGGCTGCTCAACCACGGCTACCGGCTTCGCACCACCCGCGGCCGCTACTTCCTCAAACACCATTTCGACCCCGAGACCGCCGACCCCGTCGCGATCGCCCGCCAGCACCGGGCGACCCTGCGCCTCGCGGACCTCGGCGTTCCCGTCGCCCCACCGCTGACCGGCACCGACGGGCGCACGGTCGCCGTCATCGGGGGCCACGCGTACGCGCTGCACCCCTGGATCGACGGCCGGCACCGGCACGGCGGCCAGCTCTCCACGGAGCAGTGCGCACGACTGGGGGCGCTCCTGGGCGTCGTCCACGCGAGCCTGGAGCGGGTGATGCCGACGGACGGCCGAGCCCCGGCGACACCGGCCGACACCACCCGGGCGAGGCGAGGGACGGCGGAAGCGGAGAGGTCGGCGGGAGGGGACGGCTCAACGGGGGTGGAAGGCTCAACGGCGGCCGAAGGGGTCGATCCGGCCCGGGGGGCCGACCCCGCGGACACCTTCGCGCTCATCGACCGCCTGCTCGCCCAGGTGCGCCGCCACCGCCCGTACGACGCCTTCGACGAACTGGCCCGGCACCGGCTCCTCGAGCGGCGCGCCCTCCTGGAGCGGCATGCCGACCGACGGCCCCCGCAGGGCGGCTCGGTGGGCTGGGTGCACGGCGACTTCCACCCCTTCAACCTGCTCTACCGCGACGGTGAACCGGCCGCGATCGTCGACTGGGACCGGCTGGGCGTCCATCCCCGCGCCGAGGAGGCCGTACGCGCCGCGGTGATCTTCTTCGTACGTCCCGTCGGCGCGCTCGACCTGGCGAAGGTGCGGGCCTACGCACGCGCATACCGGCGGACGGCGGGCGCGGGACCCGCCGAACTGGCGGCCGCCGTGCACCGGGTGTGGTGGGAGCGCCTCAACGACTTCTGGATGCTGCGCTGGCACTACGAGCGCGGCGACACCCGCGCCGATCCGCAGTTCCCGGCGGCCTCGGCGCTGGCGGTGTGGTGGACGCGGGAGTACGACGCGGTGCGCGAGGCGTTCGCCGACTGATCGCCGTCACCGGTCAGGGGAGAAACACCACGCGCGCGTGACGCCCGTTTCGGGCTTCACGCGCGCGTGGTGTACGTCTGCGTCGGTGCCCTTCAAGGGCCCTGCGAGCTGCCCTGGTTGTCGCCGACGCCGCCGACGCCGCCGACGCCGCCGTCCGTCGGATCGACCGGCGTCGTCGGTTCCTCGCTCGGGCTCGCCGGGTCCGAAGGTGTCGTGTCCGTCGGCGTCGTGTTCGTGGCCGGGTCCGACGGCTGGCTCGAGGGCCGGCTGCTGTAGCTCGGGGACGGCGTGTACGACGGCGTGTAGCCCGAACCGCCGCCCGAACTGGTGTCGTCGTCCGTGGAATCGTCCGTCGGGGTGTCCGTGGCCGTGTCACTGGGCGTCGCGCTGGCCTCGTCGTCCTTCTTCGACTGTGAGGCCGTCGGCGACTGCGTCGTACTGGTCCCGCTACCGCCGGTGTCACTGGTGCGGTGGAGCGCGAGCGCGACGCCCGCCGCGATCGCGATCACCGCGAGGACCGCGAGGATCCACAGCTTGCCGCGGCCGCTGCCGTGGTTGCCGTGTCCCTCGAAGCCACCGTCGTCCCCGCCGCTGCCGTACGGCGGGATCATCGGCGCCGGGATCTGCGTGGTGCCGGAGTCACCGGGGTGCGGCAGCGCGGTCGTGCCGGCGAAGCCGGACGCCGGGGTGTGCAGCCCCTCGTGCACGGCGACCGGGCCGGTGTTCCAGGTGCCGGTGTGCCCGCCCTGGTCGTACAGCATCTGCAGCCCGTACTGGACCAGGCCCCGCATCTCCTCGGCGGTCTGGAACCGGTCGTCCGGCTCCTTCGCGAGGGAGCGCATGACGAGCCCGTCGAGCTCCGGCGGCGCCCCGGCCGCGACCTCGGAGGGAGGTACCGGGATGTCCTGGACGTGCTGGTAGACCACCGACAGCGGCGTCTCGCCGGTGAACGGGGGCCGCAGCGCGAGGAGTTCGTACAGCAGGCAACCGGTCGCGTACAGGTCGGAGCGGTGGTCGACGGCCTTGCCGAGGGCCTGCTCCGGGGAGAGGTACTGCGGTGTGCCCATGACCATGCCGGTCTGGGTCATCGTCGACTGCGCGCCGTGCAGGGCGCGCGCGATGCCGAAGTCCATCACCTTCACCGCACCGGTGTTCGTGATGATCACGTTCGCCGGCTTGATGTCGCGGTGCACGATGCCGTGTTGGTGCGAGTAGGCGAGCGCCTCCAGGACACCGGACACGATGATCAGCGCCTGCTCGGGCCCGGGGGCCTCGGCGTTGATCAGCAGATCGCGGATCGTGCGGCCCTCGACGAGCTCCATCACGATGTACGGGACGACTCCGTGGCCGACCACGTCCTCGCCCGAGTCGTACACGGCGACGACGGCGTGGTGGTTGAGTCCGGCCACCGACTGCGCCTCACGCGTGAAGCGGGCCTTGGACACCGGGTCCTCGGCCAGGTCGGAGCGGAGCAGCTTGACCGCGACGGTGCGCCCGAGGCGCACGTCCTCGGCCGCAAACACCTCGGCCATGCCGCCCCGGCCTAGTCTGTGGGTCAGCCGGTATCGGCCGTCCCCCACAAGTCCGCCGTTACCCCACATCTCCGGCGCATCTGACATACCGCCGCCAGTCGCCTCGGGGTCGGACGGGCCCTGAGCGCGCTGCTGCTGTGCCATCAGTCCTCGCCGTCGTTTCTGCCCGCGGTCTGCGCGGTGGTTGTTACGGTCTCCGTCGGGCCACGCTACAGGCTTCGCGCAAGGCTCCGGCCCGAGATGGAAGTGAGATGGACCGGCCATGAAACCCGTCCTGGGTGCCCGCGTGCAAATTCCGTGTACCGCCCGCACGGCACCTGTAACGCTTCCGCGACGCTTCTTTCGCAGACGGTCACGGAACGGGCACCGCGCTTGACGTGTCAGTGCCCTACGGCAGACTTGGCCGGGAATCAGCCAATCGATCACCGCAACACAGATCGATCACAGCTCGGACTCGGTACGGATCAACGCGCAGATCACCGCTCAACGCGCAGATCACCGCGCGGATCATCGCACGATCGCGCGGAGCGTGCGCGGCACAGCTGGCAGCACGAGCAGAACAATCCGCGCCAATGGGGGACGCAGAACATGAGCCAGGACGGCGCACAGGGCCGGTACGCGGGACGCGCGGTCGCCGGCGGCCGCTACCAGCTGCGTGATCTGCTCGGCGAAGGCGGCATGGCCTCGGTGCACCTCGCCTACGACTCGGTGCTCGACCGCCAGGTCGCGATCAAGACACTGCACACCGAGCTCGGCCGCGAGCAGGCCTTCCGCGAGCGCTTCCGCCGCGAGGCCCAGGCGGTGGCGAAACTCACGCACACGAACATCGTCTCGGTCTTCGACACCGGCGAGGACGAACTGGGCGGCATGACGACGCCGTACATCGTCATGGAGTACGTCGAGGGCCGCCCGCTCGGCTCCGTGCTCGACCAGGACATCGCGCAGTACGGGGCCATGCCCGCCGACAAGGCCCTGAAGATCACCGCGGACGTGCTGGCGGCCCTGGAGATCAGCCACGAGATGGGCCTGGTCCACCGGGACATCAAGCCGGGCAACGTGATGATGACGAAGCGCGGCGTCGTCAAGGTGATGGACTTCGGCATCGCCCGCGCCATGCAGTCCGGCGTCACCTCGATGACGCAGACCGGAATGGTCGTCGGCACCCCGCAGTACCTCTCCCCGGAGCAGGCGCTCGGCCGGGGCGTGGACGCCCGGTCCGACCTGTACTCCGTCGGCATCATGCTGTTCCAACTGGTCACCGGGCGGCTGCCGTTCGAGGCCGACTCAGCGCTGGCCATCGCGTACGCGCACGTTCAGGAGGAGCCGGTCACACCCTCCTCGATCAACCGCTCGCTGCCCCCGGCGGTGGACGCGCTGGTCGCCCGCGCACTGAAGAAGAACCCGAACGAGCGTTTCCCGAGCGCCGAGATCATGCGCGACGAGTGTCTGCGGGTGGCCCAGTCGCTGCACGCCGCCGCGCCGAGCATAGTGCCGGGGGCCAGGACGTCGAGCGGCGCGGGCGTCGGCTCGGCGGTCTTCCCGCCCGTCGACCAGGCGATGCCCACCCCGGGTCCCGTACAGACGCCCTACCAGCCCGGTCCCTACGGTGCGCCGGCCCCGACGCCACGCCGTCCCAGGCGTACGGGTACCCGCAGCAGGGGGGCTACCCGGCGCCGGGGGTCCCGGTGTACGCCCCCCAGCAGGGCGTGTCGACCCCGCCGCCGTACCACCTCACCCCCCAGCCCCAGACCTCCGTCCCGGGTGGCCGCAAGGGCAACAAGGCGGTCGTCGTCGGCTCGATCGTGGTCGCGCTCGTCGCGATCGGCGGACTGATCACCGCCCTCGCGCTGCGCAACGGGCACGGCGACGACCAGGAAGGCGGCGGCAGCAGCCCCTCGCCGTCGGTGGTGGCGGGACACAAGGGTCCGGACACGTCGAAGACGATCGACAAGGAGAAGTGCACGTCTCCGCAGGAGTCGTACAACGACCCGAACAAGATCCAGATCCCGGACTTCCGCTACAAGAACCTGACGTCGGTGAAGTCCTGCTTCCAGGCCGCGGGCTGGCACATGAAGATCAAGCACGTCAACGAGACCACCTACGGCCAGGACACGATCATGGATCAGTTCCCGTCCGCGCATGACGACGTCGATCCCAAGGACATGCCGGACATCGAGCTGAGCGTCTCGACGGGCAACCCGGCCTGACCCGCCGGACCTAGGGGACGGGCCCGGCACTCCACGTGCCGGGCCCGTCTCGTGAGAAGGGGTCGCCTCGTAGGAAGGGGTCGCCCGGGGCTACAGGTACGGTCCGCCGGAGCGGCCGCCCGCACGCGGGTCCTCGTCGCCGTCCAAGCCGCCGACGCCCGGCGGGAGCGCGCGGCGCATCTGCTCCAGCTGGGCCCTGGCCGCCATCTGCTGGGCGAACAGGGTCGTCTGGATGCCGTGGAAGAGGCCCTCCAACCAGCCCACCAGCTGGGCCTGCGCGATCCGCAGCTCGGCGTCGGTGGGGATCACGTCGTCCGTGAAGGGCAGCGAGAGCCGCTCCAGCTCCTCGACCAGCTCGGGCGCCAGGCCGTCCTCCAGCTCCTTCACGGAACTGGAGTGGATCTCCTTGAGCCGGACCCGGCTCGCCTCGTCCAGAGGTGCGGCGCGCACCTCTTCGAGAAGTTGCTTGATCATGCTCCCGATACGCATGACCTTGGCGGGCTGTTCGACCATCTCCGTCACCGGGACCTCGCGGGAGTCCTCGTCACCGGTGCCACCGAGAGCCATTCCGTCCTGGCCCACGACCAGGATCTGGGGGTTCTCCGGCGACCTTTCGTTCCTCGGCATCTCCATGCGGCCATTCTCTCGCACCCCTCCACCTCATCACGGTGGTGCCCCCCGTGCAGCGTGATCCACCGTCCAGGCGATCGTCGAGATGCCGGGAAAGGGAGGTCATGTGAGGCTTGCCCTATTGATCATGGGACTCCTCACCGGGAGGGGGTCACCCACATGACTCCACGGCTCACCGCGTTCCGTGTGGCCGGACTGCTGCTCGTCCTGACGACCGGCGCCATATGCCCTTCGTACGCCGTCTCCTACGCCGCCGATCCCACTCCGAGCGCCGGCGTCTCCCGCGCCGGGAGCAGCGAGGGAGAGGGCCGTACGCGACCGGGGCGGGCGGACCCGACGGCAGGGGACGAGGACGAGAACGGAAACCACGAGGACACCGTGCCTACGTACACGGACCGCGACCCCGCCGGGGAGGACGCCGCGTCGGACCGCCCGGAGGCGACCGACGCACCCGAGCCGTCGCGCCCCGCGGCCGTGCCCGTCCAGCACCAGGAGGTCGGTCCGGCGTCCGCCCCCGAACCGGTCCTCGAGATCCTGCCTCTCGGCAGCGGGCTGATCCTCATCGGCCTGGGCCTGGGCCTGGCCTTCCTCGCCCTGCGCCTGCGACGCGACTGAGCGGACCGCCCGGGCACCCGAACCGGGTCGTCGGGGCTTCGGTGTCTTAGTCCTTGCCGGGGACGACGAGGAGGACCTTGCCGATGTGGCCGCTCTCCTCCAGGATCTGGTGCCCCGTGGCCGCCTCGCTCATCGGCAGCTCACGGTCGACGACCGGACGTACGTGGCCGGAGGCGATCAGCGGCCACACGTGCTCGCGTACGGCCGCGACGATCGCCGCCTTCTCGCCGAGCGGGCGGGCGCGCAGCGAGGTGGCGCTGATCGCGGCACGCTTGGTGAGGAGCGCGCCGATGTTCAGCTCGCCCTTGCCGCCACCCTGCAGACCGATGATCGCGAGCCGTCCGTTGACCGCGAGGGTCCGCACATTGCGGTCGAGGTACTTGGCGCCCATGTTGTCGAGGATGACGTCGGCGCCCGAGCCGTCCGTGGCGCGGTCGATCTCCTCGACGAAGTCCTGCTCGCGGTAGTTGACGAGGATGTCCGCGCCGAGCTCGGCGCAGAAGTCGAGCTTCTCCTTGGTGCCGGCCGTGACGGCGACCTTCGCGCCGACGGCCTTCGCCAGCTGGATCGCCATGGTGCCGATGCCGCTGGAGCCGCCGTGCACGAGCAGGGTCTCGCCCGGGCGCAGGTGGGAGATCATGAAGACGTTGGACCAGACGGTGCAGGTCACCTCGGGCAGTGCGGCCGCCTGCTTGAGGTCCAGACCCTCGGGAACGGGCAGCAGCTGCCCGGCCGGGACGACGACCTTCTCGCCGTATCCGCCGCCCGCGAGCAGTGCGCAGACCTCGTCGCCGACGGCCCATCCGGAGACTCCGGGGCCGGTCTCGACGATCCGGCCCGAGCACTCGAGTCCGGGGTAGGGGGAGGCGCCGGGCGGCGGGTTGTAGAAGCCCTGCCGTTGCATCAGATCGGCGCGGTTGACGGCGCTGGCCACTACTTCGACGAGAACTTCCCCGTCACCGGGAACGGGATCCGGCACATCCGTCCACGTGAGCACTTCGGGGCCGCCGGGCTGGGTGATCGTCACTGCCTTCATAGGGCCGACGCTACCTCCGTCACACGGTGAGAGGCACGCGGGCACCGTCCTCGGCGAGCTGCCGGCGCTCGGCCCGGCGGACGACGAGCGGTGCGGCCAGGCCCGTGAGCACACTCAGCCTGAGCTCCCATTCTAGGCCAAGCATTGACCATCTCGCTGCGCAGGCCGGTCTACTGCCCCGTGCGACTTTTCGGGGCAGATGACACCGCGGTGCTGGGCTGAGCTGGGCCCCTGGCGGGTGGACCTCAACTCTTGACGGCTTCTGCGATCTGTAGGGCGACCTGGGCGGGCGTGAGGTCCGTGGTGTCGACGACCTCGGCCTCGCCATGTAGCCATGTTCGGGCCGCCTCGGCGTAGGGCTCAAGGTATTCGAGACGGAATGGGGAGGGGCCAAGAACAGTGTCCCCCTCGATGCGTCCACGGAGGGTGTCTTGGTCAGCGTGGAGGACGAAGTGCCGTACCGGGATGGCATGTTGGGCGAGGCCCGTGCTGATCTCGCGCCAGTACTGCTCGACCAGGACGGTCATGGGCATCACCAGAGTGCCGCCGGTGTAGTCGAGTACGCGGCGGGCGGTCTCGACGACGAGCGGCCGCCACGGCGGCCAGTGCTGGAAGTTGCCCGTCCAGGGCAGCCCTGGCGTGATGTCCATGAGTGTCTCGCCGACCTTCTCGGCGTCGAACACCCGTGAATCCGGGATCAACTGCTGCACGAGTGCACCGGTCGTCGTCTTGCCTGCGCCGTGGGTGCCGTTGAGCCATACGATCATGGAACCCAACGCTAGCGCTGTGCGGGCCGCAGGAACGGGCACAGCAGAAATCCGGTACGGCTTCGGCGTTTCTCAGGGTGGTGCCAACCACAAAGATCAGGTGTCACCTATCTCGAAAAGTCGCGCCCCGCCCCCGCCTCGCGTCGCCCCGCAGCCGCCGAACTGCTTGATGCTTTGGCTAATCTTCATCGAACAGAACCTCACCTGGCATACGCCCGAAGCCACCCACGAGAGGGACGTGCTGGGTTCTGTGGTTCAACACCGGTGCAGCATCATCCGACACGGCAGCTGTAGTTCGTGACTCGTGAGGTTCCTGTCATGCGATGGCCACTGCTGTGACGTTGTTCCAGCGGCGGTGGCAGGCCGTCGCGCGATGCTGGTGTCGGCGACGCCAGTTCGACCAGCGCAGGGCGTGTGCCGGATCGGTGTCCTGGCGGGGCCTTGGCAGGGCGAAGACCCGCAATAGCGCGAGGAGTTCGCGCGGGCTGACGGGCACCATGGCCAACTCGTCGTCGGAGTTGGCGGGGTGGGCGCGTTGCCGCTCGTGGAGGGCGCCGACGGCCAGAAGTGCGTAGGCGATCATTGACATGAGGCTCCAGCGGTGCCAGGACGTCCAGCAGGTGACCTGGCCGGTGTCGAGGTGGGCCAGGCCCTTGGCTCCCTGGAAGTCCTCCTCGACCCGCCACCTGCGGCAGACCGCGCTGACCAGCACCGATATCGGCTGCGGGTCGGGGTGCCAGGTCCGGTAGAAGGAAAGGGTGCCGGTGCGGCGGTGGCGTCGGACCAGGACCTGGCTGTGCCCGGCGGCCTGTCCGGGCGGCGCATCGTCGGGGTTCACGTCGATCATCGCCCAGTCGTAGAGCCGCTCGGCCTTGGTGCCATGGCCGGTCCTCAGCCGCATCCAGGCCCGCTTCGGCACCCGCTCCAGCAGCGCGGTGACCTTCTTCTTCCCGGCGCCCGGGGTGGTGACCCGGTGGCTGGTGGGTACCGCGATCGCGTAGCCGTAGCCCAGCGCACGGATCCGCGCACGCAACTCCCGTCCACCGTAGACCTCGTCGGCGGCCACCCACGCGGTGTGCACCCCCGAGGCGTGGGCGTCCTCCAGCATGTCGCCGGCCAGTTGCGGCTTGGTGGCGAACACCCTCTCGTCGGGCACCCCGACCAGCTCACGGCGCTCGTCGTCCGCCGCCCATGCCTCGCCCAGGTACAGCCGACGGTCGACCAGCGCGTGCCCCTCGGCACTCACGTAGGAGAGGTGTACCGCGACCTGGCACAGCCCGATCCCGCCCAGCGCCCCGGAGTACTGCCGGGCCGCGCCGACCGCGTCGAGGGACGACTTCTCATCGCCCGTCTCGTCCACCACCAACATCACCTCCCTCTCGCCGAGTTGCTCCACCGTCCAGGCCGCGACCGACCGGCGGACTGCCTCGGTGTCGAAGCGGGCCCTCGACAAGAAGTGCTGCAGGACATGCGGACCGCTGTGGCCGATCGCCTCGGCCAACGACCAGCAGTTCGCCGATTCCTTGACCATCAGCAGCCCAGAGACCATGTTCCGGCAGGTCAGCCGGGTCTCCCGGCGCGGGAAGCAGCTCGCGAACCGGCCCATCAACCCCTCGAACAACCCGTCCCACCCGGCGTGTACTACCGTGGCCTGCGCGGCCACCGCTTCTTGATTCTTCGTCACACAAGATCACGATGCCGGTGGCCGTACCCCTGCCGCAGGCACCCCACCCACCACGCTGGCCAGCGGCGATGCCTCACGCCTCACGAACTACAGCTGCCGTGTCCGAGACCATAGCGACCATGCTGGCTGACTGGATCACCGTCGCAGGGGGCAAGCGATGAACGACGCGAAGCGACCACCCTCCAAGATCGCGGGGTTCTCGATTCTCCGGTCTCTCTGGTACCGGTCGCGGGCCGAGGCCATAGACGATGCCGAGGCCGGACGTTCAATCACCATGCCCATCGAGAGCAGCATGCCGCCTCTCCAGCAGGTTCTACGGCGCTTGGCCATGGCCCTGTTGGTGCTAGCCGTCACTACGTTTCTCGTCTGGTTCGACCGTGACGGTTACAACGACAACTCCGACGGCAGCGTCGACTTCATCGATGCCGCGTACTACGCGACCGTCACCCTCTCGACCACCGGATACGGCGACATCACCCCGGTCAGCGACGCCGCCCGACTCACCAACATCTTCGTCATCACGCCGCTGCGCGTGCCGTTCCTGATCATCCTGGTCGGCACCACACTCGAAGTGCTCACCGAGCGCACCCGCCAACAGGTGCGTGTGCATCGTTGGCGCTCCCGTATGCGGGATCACGTGGTCGTCGTCGGCTACGGGACCAAAGGCCGGCAGGCCATCGAGACGCTTCTTGGGCAAGGCACCCGCAAGGACGAGATCGTTGTTGTCGACCCGCAGCGGCAAACCGTGGAGGCTGCCAGCAGCGACGGGCTGGTGTCTGTACTCGGAGATGCCACCCGCTCAGACACCCTTCGAAAGGCCGAGTTGCAGAGTGCTGCCCATGTGATCGTTGCCCCTCAGCGCGACGACACCGCAGCATTGGTCACCCTGACCGCGCGCCAGCTCAACAAGCGCGCAACCATCGTCGCCGCAGTGCGGGAAGACGAGAACGTACCGCTGTTGAGGCAGAGCGGCGCCGACACAGTCGTTACCAGCTCCAGCTCTGCGGGACGCCTCCTCGGTTTGTCTATGGCCAGCCCTCATGCCGCAGACGCTCTGGAAGATCTGATGACCTACGGGAGTGGACTGGACCTCGTGGAGCGTCCAGTAACCAACGACGAGGTTGGTCGGTCTCCTCGGGAGTGCCCGGATCTCGTTGTGGCCGTCGTACGAGGGAAGGCAGTCTTTGACTACACCGAGCCGCAGACCGCAAGCCTCCAAGCCGGAGACCACGTGATCTCGATCAGGCAGGCAGTGTCCAACAGCTGATTCAGCGGTCCCTTCTCTGCATAAACCAGCCTCGATTCATAATTCGGAAGTGACAATTCCACCTCAGATAAACCTCAATTATTCGGCGGATCATAACAGTCAGATCCTACCTTGTTCGGTCACTCCCCTAAAGCCCGAGTCAAGGATTGATCATTACTCAACTCTTGTCATGGGCGCGTTCAGTATTCGCGGAATAAGTTGTGACCTACCGGCGCGAAGTCGCGTCGGTGCTTGAATTAGGGGGATTTATCGTGAAGCTCAATCGGCACGCATGGCACCGAGTGACCAAGGTGGCCATGGGTGCTTCTGTGGCGGTACTGCTGTTCAGCGCGACCGGGACATCGGCAGCATTTGCCGATGACGGGGACCCGACGGGGGATTCGACAACGGTCCACACGGACCCGCAGGCCGACCCCGCGGAGACTGATCTAGTAGAACTGACCCCCAGCCAGGTCGACGCTGACCCCGATATACCTGGCGCCAACTCCGACGGCACCGGGGCGGGCATGAACCACCCGGGCTCCGAGCTCTGTGACGATATCAACGTCTACACGCCAATCAACAAGGGCGGCTACCACGTCAAGGGCGTCGGCGCCACCAACGTGAATTCGAACGGCACAAACCACGCGATAACGTCAACATTCACGGCCAAGGTCACCGGTACTGTGGGGATCGCCATCTCGGGCGACCTTAAGACCACCGCTAAGTTCCTGATCGCCAAGATTGAAGCGAAATACAACGTCACCCTCTCGGCATCAATGACAGCGAAGCTCGGCAACACTGTCCAGACGTCGACGTCCGCCCATAAATCCAGCCACGCAACGTACGGGGTGTACAGGCTCCGAAACCAGGGGACGAGCTACCACGTGTACAGCAGCTGCCATACAACTCCGAAGAAGACGGTCACCAGCTACACCCCTCACCACGTCGGCTGGTACATCTGGGAGACCAAGATCTAACCTCGATTCTTCCGAGGGCTGGCGGCGGCAGTGTGAGCGGCTGACTGCCTGATATGTCGGGTCTTCGAATTTAGTGGGGGTGCGGCGGTGACGGCCTGACGTTCAGTCACCGAGCGTGATGGGCCTGGGGTGTGGGTGGCCTGGACGCAAGGAGCCCGCGGGTCTTCGTGATCATGGTTGTTGTCTAGGCAACCGATCATGAAGAACCCACGGGCTTGAGCATCGACGATACCGGGACCAACGAGGCTGCGACGCGACTGCTTGGGCTGGAGGGGGTGAGTGTGACGCAGGTCAAGGACGACAAGGCAGGCGGATCGACGGTATACGTCGTGACGAACGAGGAGTCCGCGAGGGCCTGCCCCTCGTGCGGGGTTTTCTCCACCCGGCTGAAGGACTACCGCACCACCGCCCCCAGACACCTGTCCTGCGGCGGGCGCCCGGTGAGTATCCGGTGGCGCAAGGCACGCTGGCACTGCACCGAACTCGACTGCGACCGCCGCTCGTTCACCGAGTCCATAGGCCAGGTACCCGCGCGGATGCGTACGACCGGGGCGCTTCGGCGGGCGGCCGGGGCCGCGGTGTGTGACGGCGGGCGATCGGTGGTGCAGGCCGGCCGGGATCTGGGCCTGTCCTGGCCGATCGTGCAGCACTGCTTCGAGGACTACGCCGCGAAGGTCCTGCCCGAGGAGCCGCCGGTGACCGAGGCGATCGGGATCGACGAGACCCGGCGGGGTAAGCCGGTGTGGGAGCAGAACCCGGACACGGAGAAGTGGGAGCTGGTCGCGGACGCCTGGCACATCGGCTTCGTCGACGCGATCGGCGGGCGCGGCCTGTTCGGCCAGGTCGAGGGCCGCAACTCCGCCTCCGTCGCCGACTGGCTGACGGCCCGGCCCGCCGCCTGGCGCGAGCAGGTCCGCTACGTCGCCATCGACCTGTGCTCCACCTTCCGCGCCGCCGTCCACCGTGCCCTGCCGCACGCGGCGGTGGTCGTGGACTGCTTCCACATCGTGCAACTCGCCCAGCGCCACCTCGCCGACCTGCGCCGACGCCTCACCTGGAAACAGCACGGCCGCCGGGCCCGCAAGGGCGACAGCATCTACAGCGTCCGCAAGCTCCTGCGCCGCAACAAGGAAGACCTCACCGACGAACAACGCGAGCTCCTCAAGACCGAGTTGGAGTACATGGGGACCTACGGCCGACAGATCTATGCGGCCTGGCAGGGCAAGGAACTCCTGCGCGACCTCCTGGGCCTGACCGTCACCCGCAGGCACGTCACCCCCGACCACTCCGCGATCTCCACCGCCCGCCACCGCTTCTTCGCCCACGTCGCCGACCACGCTCACCTGCCCGAACTCGTCACCCTCGCCGAGACCATCGAGCAGTGGTGGGACGGCATCGAGACCTACCTGACCACCGGGATCACCAACGCCGCCTCGGAGGGCAACAACCGCCTCATCAAGCTCGAAGCGCGTAACGCCTTCGGCTTCCGCAACCGAGCGAACCAACGCCTCCGCTCACGCTGCGCAACCACCCGGCGAAGCCGACGGGAGGCACACCCCCACTAAATTCGAAGACCCGATATGTCCCGTGCCGTGTCGGGACTGGCCGTCGCGTGACGCTGCGGGGCGTCGGGTTCCACGGGCCCGAGGGTGGTGCGGTCCTCTCGTTGTTGTCGGGTGGTGGCCGGCCGTCAGGTGAGGGCCGGAAGCTGGTGAGCGCGCTGCCAGGCGGTGGCGAACGCTGCCCCCCAGGGCCAGGTGCGGTCGAGGTGCAGGGTGCGCCGGCGGGCGTGGGAGGTGAGCCGGGCGGGCAGGTGGTACAGCTTCCTGCGGATCGTCTCCGGTTCGGCGGCGGCGAGTGCGGGCTCGTCGTGCAGGAGGAGGAGCCGGGTCCAGGCGTCGAGGTCGGCGGCGAGCGTGGCGGCCAGCACCCAGGCCATGTTGAGCTGCCAGGACTTCGAGGGCAGCAGCCCGAGGCCGACCCGCTTGATCGCTTTGACACGGTCCTCGACCTCGGCGTGATCACGGTAGAGGGCGTCGACGAACCACACCTGCCCGGAGCCCGGGGCCCCGGAGAGCCCTTGGCGGGCGGGGATGTTCGTGGCGACGATCTGGTAGCGCCAGCCGGTGCGCTTCTCGAACGCGGTCAGCTTCTTCGTATCCCGCCGCGAGGGCTTGACCCGGCGCACGATCAGCCGCATCCCGGCCGGCCAGCCGGTCAGGTCACGGACCCCGGTCAGCTCGGCGACCTGGTAGGACACCCATTCCCCATCGGGTCCCTTGATCTCGTGGAGTTGGCCGTCCTGCCGCAGTGCGGCCGTCCACACGTTCTCGGGCAGCAGCGCGATGGCCCGCTCGTCCGTGGCGTTGATGGCCCAGCCGGTCACCCAGCGCACCCGGCGCCGGCTGGTGGTCAGACTCTGGAGATGGTCCAGGACCTCGTGGCTGAAGGCCGCGCCGTCGATCCGCACCAGCAGCTTCGACCACAGCGGGAGCGGGAGCTGCCGAAACGCCGAGGCCAGGACGCTCTTGTGGTCGGCGACATCGTTCGGTGGCGCGTTGCCGGGCCGCAGCAGCATGGCGACGCACTCACGGGTGTTGGCCACCCACGCCCCCAGCGGCATGTGACCGAAGGTCCCCTTGAAGGTGCCCGCCGCGCCTTCCTTGCGGCTGGTGCAGGTCACGATGGTCGCATCCAGGTCCAGGACGTACCAGCCGGTCAGCTCCCGGCCGCACACCGAGATCCAGGGGAAACCGCCGGGCCGCAGGGCGAGCAGCGTCCACACCACGCGGCGTATCGCGGCACGGGCGCGTTCCACCCTGGCCGCGACCGGGGCGTCGATCGCGGCCAGGGCGCGGCGCAGGGTGCTGTCCGAAACCGGGCGCGGGAACACCGCACGCCAGTGGTACTGGAGTTGCTCGGCCTCCAGGACGTTCGTCGCGCCGAGCACGATCGCACAGGCCAGCTGGACCAGCGCCATGCCCCGGTCCCGCCAGCCCGGCCCGGTGCCCTTCGGCAACGCCGCACTCAGCGCGGCGGCCAGGCCGACGCGGTCGGCGACCTTCCGCAGCAGCACCACGCCCGCGTGGCCGATCAGGTTCTTGCCGTCGGCCCGCACGGCAAGCCGGTGATCCCATTCGGTAACCTGCACCTGTTGGGTGCCTCTTCTCCGCGACGTTCTTGATCTCAGCAGTCAGATCATCGCAGGTGGGAGGCACCCTTCTTCTGCCGGGACGTCAGATCACTTTCATAGCTGAATACATGAGGCTAATGACCTTCTCCAGCCGGACCGGCCGCCTGGCATGCGTCGCTGTGCTCTCCGCTACCGCAGTTGCAGGGTGCACGAACAGCCACACCACCGCGTCCGGACAGGGCAAGTCGAGCGAACCCGCTCACAGCAGCACCCCAACGACGCCGGAGACCACGCAGCCAGCCACTGTCCCAGCAGACACGGTGTCCAAAGCCCCGAATCTCGCTCAGGACGACATCAAGGCCGTGGCGTCCGCCGCCTCCGTCACAGGCAGCGCCGCATATCCTCTCAAGGGCGGAGTTCTAGCGGGTAAAACCCTTGCTACCGCAGTGAACTGCGAAGGCAAGGGAACCCTGACGGTGACCCTGAAGCCGACAGGCATCAGCTCCCCGCTGCAATGTGAGGACGGGAAAGTCAGTCCCACCTTCAACGAGGTCGCACTGTCCCAGGGACACAAGAGTGCATACCTCCAGTTCACCGTCTCCTCGATGGCCATCAAGTGGTCATTCGCGGCAGGCTGGGACCCGCACCCTCCAAAACACGAGGATGCCGACGGCGCGGCGTGAAAACTCGTAGCGACGGGCGAACCCAGTAGCGGAACACTGGTGCCGGTTTCGCCAACAGGAGCCGTCAGCCTCGCAAGGGCCGGCGGCTCCTCCTCGTTGTGGTACCTCTGGCAAACCGTTGACTCCAGCGGTTGAGTCGCCACTCCTCGCGGGTGCGTTCCGTGAGGACCTCGAGCGTGGTGCCGACCAGGATGATCAGAAACAGCACACACAGCGGCGTGATGACGAAGATGTTGGTGAGCCGGGCGGCGTCACTGACCGGGGTGATGTCGCCGTATCCGGTGGTCGAGAGGGTGACGGTCGCGTAGTAGAGGGAGTCGAGGAAGTCGACGCCGTCACCCGCGTTGTCGTCGTAGCCATCGCGGTCGACCCAGACGATGAAGGCCGTCGCGGCGAGCACGAACAGGGCTATCGCCAGGCGTTTGGCGACCTGACGGATGGGGCGTTCCACCACTTTTCTGGGCAGTATCACCCGATGGGTCACGAGATGCTCGTCCGCTTGGCGCGCGATCGCATCATGGCCCGGCAGTTTCACGTGAAACACTCCCGATCCGGCTCACCGTCCGGTTCAGGCCCCCACTCATGTCAGGCATTCCCCATACCGGCCAACGCCCAGGGCAGATCGAGGAGTTCCAGCTCCTGCCCCGGACGGGCACCGCCGGGCGGTACGACCGCGAGGGCGTCGGACGCCGCGATGCCCCGCAGCATGGCCGGACCGTTGTAGTGCAGGGGAACGGCCTGGTCGGCACGGACCACGACAGGGACGAGCCGAGTGTCGTACGGGTGCCCGTGGACCGCGTCCCTGAGGGGCAGCGTGTACGGCTCCGGGGCCGCGCGACCTGCCAGGATGCGCAGGAGGGGCTCGGCGAGCGTCAGCAGGCCGGAGACGGCCGCCAAGGGGTTGCCGGGCAGGCCGACGAGGTGCTGGTTCTCCTTCGTGCGGGCCAGGAGCATGGGGTGGCCCGGGCGGACCTTGACGCCGTCCACGAGGAGTTGGGCGCCGATGCGGCTCAGCGTGGGGTGGACATGGTCGACGGGGCCCGAGGCGGTGCCCCCGGTCGTGACGATCAGGTCGGCGTCCGAGCGGGTGATCGCCTTGTGCAGGGCCTTGGCGTCGTCGCCCAGCCTGCGCACCGCGAGGACCTCGGCGCCGAGCGCGCGCAGCCAGGGCGGCAGCATCGGGCCGAGCGCGTCCCGGATCAGGCCCTCCTGAGGAAGCCCCTCGGTGAGCAATTCGTCACCGAGGACGAAGACTTCGACACGGGGGCGGGGGATCACGGCGAGGGTGTCGTATCCGGCGGCCGCGGCGAGGCCCAGCACGGCGGGGGTGGCCAGGGCGCCGACTGGCAGGAGCTGGTCGCCGCTGCGGCACTCCTGGCCACGCGGCCGGATGTCCTGCCCGTGTACGGCCTCCCGGATGGCGTGCAGCCGCCCCTGGCCGTCGAGGCGGCCGTGCTCACTGCGCAGTACGGCCGTGGCGTCCCGCGGGATGCGCGCGCCGGTGGCGATACGCACCGCCTCGCCGTCGATGAGTGGCTCCGGCCTCGCGTGGCCGGCGAGTACGTGCTCCTCGCGGAGGTCCCAGGGTCCGGGTCCGGCGACCGCCCAGCCGTCCATCGCGGAGGTGTCGAAGGAGGGAAGGTCGGTGAGCGCGGAGAGCGGGGCGGCGAGGACCAGGCCGAGGGCCGCGTCCAGGGACACGGAGACGGGGGCGCGCCGCGGGACGGATCGGGCGGCCCGCTCGGCGGTCGTACGGGCCTGCGACCAGGGGCTTGCCTTGTGCCCGTCGCCCTCGGCGCTGTCGGGGGCGTGGGTGCGGCTCTCGCCCTCCGAGGTGGGCGCGGGGACGGCGGGGGTGCCGTGGCCGCGCCCGGGGTCGGCCGCGCCTCGGGGGTCCTTGACCAAGGCCAGGGCCTCCTCCATGTCGAGGTCGTCGGCGTCCTGGCCGAGGGGTCGGGCACGGGGCGCGTTCATCCGGCGTCGGGGGTCGGCTCGGCGTCGGGGGTGTCCTCGTCCGCCCAGCGGAGCGCGAGCGCCGCGGCCTTGCGGGACGCCTCCGCGACGGCCTCGGGGCCTCCCCCGGCCAGCGCGGCGGCGTACCCCACGAGGAACGTGGTCAGCGGCGCCGCGGGCCGGGCCACCCCGTGCGCGGCATCACGGGCCAGGTCGAGCAGGACGCCGGTGTCGACGTCCAGGTCGATGCCCAGCTCGTCCTTGACTGCGGAAATCCATTCATCCAACACGTTCCCATGCTCCCTGATACGGGCCCGGGCGGCGGCGATGTCGTCCCAGGTGTCGCAGTCGAAGGACGCGACGGGGTCGGAGATGCGGGTGAGGTCGAGCGCGGCGGTGAGCCGCCGCAGCGGCAGCCCGGTGACTTCGCCGTGCGCGGCGGCGAGCGCGGCCAGCTCCCGGCGCAGGGCGTCCGCACGGTAGGCGGCGACGAGTGGCTGGTCACGGCCGTCGGGGTCGGTGAGCAGCACGCCGTCGGGTTTCGCCGGGCCCTCGGGGGCGTTGCCCGTCCGCAGGGCGTCCAGCAGACGCCATACCGTCGCCTGGTCCAGGAACGGCAGGTCGGCGGAGAGCACCACGACGTGTTCCAACGAGGTGTGCCGCAGACCGGCGTCGAGTGCGGCGAGCGGTCCCCCGCCGGGCGGGTCCTCGCGCGCCCACCGCACGGGGTGCGCGGTCTCTCTGGGCTCGGCGACGACGACCGTGGTGGTGGCGGTGGCGCAGGCGGTGAGCACCCGGTCGAGCAGCGGGCGCCCACCCACGCGCAGACCGGGCTTGTCCGCGCCGCCGAGCCTGCGGGCGGCGCCGCCCGCGAGGACGACGGCGTCGTACGGGGCGGCGGGGCCGGGGGTGCCCGGTGGCTCGTACGCGGTCATCCCCCGAGTATGCGTGCCGCCGCGATCACAGGGAACGCAGGAGCACCGCCGGCTGTTCGACGCAGTCCGCCACATGGCGCAGGAAGCCGCCCGCCGTGCCGCCGTCGCACACCCGGTGGTCGAAGGTGAGCGAGAGCTGGACGACCTGGCGCACGGCCAGTTCACCCTCGTACACCCAGGGCTTGGGGATGATCCGGCCGACGCCGAGCATGGCGGCCTCGGGGTGGTTGATGATCGGCGTGGAGCCGTCGACACCGAACACTCCGTAGTTGTTCAACGTGAAGGTGCCGCCCGTGAGTTCCGCGGGCGTCAGCGTGCCGGTGCGCGCGGCCTCGGTCAGCCGGGCGAACTCCGCGCTCAGCGATTCCGCGTCGCGTGTGTGGGCGTCCCGGACGACGGGGACGACGAGGCCGCGCTCGGTCTGTGCCGCGAAGCCCAGGTGGACCTGGTCGAGGCGGACGATCTCGCGGGCCTCCGTGTCGACCGTGGAGTTGAGCTCCGGGTAGCGGGCCAGTGCGGCGGTGCAGATACGGGCCAGCAGCGCGAGCAGGGAGATCTTGGGTCCGCCGGTGGCGTTCATCGCCCTGCGCGCGTGCAGGAGTTCCGTCGCGTCGGCGTCCACCCAGCAGGTCGCGTCGGGGATCTCGCGGCGACTGCGGGAGAGTTTGTCGGCGACCGTGCCGCGGATGCCGCGGAGGGGGATACGGGTGCCGGCCGTGGCGTGTGCGGGGGCCACGGGGGTGTGCGGGGTGAGTGGGGTCTCCGGTGCCCGGACCGGGGTGTGGGCCGAGCGCAACGCGTGTTCCACGTCCGACCGCAGGATCAGCCCTTCGGGGCCGGAGCCCACCAGGGTCCGCAGGTCCAGGCCGTTTTCCCGGGCGAGCCTGCGGACGAGCGGGGAGATCACCGGTACGGGTCCGTCGGCGCGTACCACCGTCGCGTTGTGGTCAGCGGCCGGCGTGTGCTCCCGCGCCGAGGAGCCCGGGGGGTTCCCGGCGGCGGGGTGGTGTGCGGGCCGGGTCCGCGTGTGGGCCCCGGGCGAAGGGGTCGCCCCGGGCAGAGTGGTCGCCCCGGCGGGCGGCCGTACCCTCCTGCGTCGCGCCGGTGGCGCCCCGGTGCCGTACCCCACCAGCACGTTGCCGGAGCCCTCGGTCTCGTCGACGGAGGATGACGGGCCGACCGCGACGGTCAACAGGGGGGAGCCCACGGGCAGTTCCGTGCCCTCCTCGCCGAAGCGTGCGGTGACCACGCCTCCGTAGGGGCAGGGGACCTCGACCATCGCCTTGGCCGTCTCGACCTCGACGACGGGCTGGTCGACGGCGACGACGTCGCCGACCTCCACCAGCCAGCGGACGATCTCCGCCTCGGTGAGGCCCTCACCGAGGTCGGGGAGCTTGAACTCGAGCACCTGGGCCATCAGCTGTCCGCCTCCCATTGCAGGCGCCCCACGGCGTCCAGGATCCGGTCGACGCCGGGCAGGTGGTGCCGCTCCAGCATCGGCGGCGGATACGGGATGTCGAACCCGGCGACGCGCAGCACCGGCGCCTCCAGATGGTGGAAGCAGCGCTCGGTGACACGGGCCGCGATCTCGCCGCCCGGGCCGCCGTAACCGCCGGCCTCGTGCACGACGACCGCGCGTCCGGTCCGTCGCACGGAGGCGGCGACGGTCTCGTCGTCGAAGGGCACGAGCGAGCGCAGGTCGACGACTTCGAGGTCCCAGCCCTCGGCGCGCGCCGCCTCGGCCGCCTCCAGGCAGACCGGCACGGACGGCCCGTACGTGATGAGCGTGGCGCTGCGGCCCGGGCGCCGCACCACCGCGCGGCCTATCGGCTCGACGGCCGACGGCTCGTCGGGGTTCCAGGAGTCCTTCGACCAGTACAGGCGCTTGGGCTCCAGGAAGACGACCGGGTCGTCGGAGGCGATGGCGGCGCGCAGCAGCCCGTAGGCGTCGGCGACGGTCGCGGGCGTGACGACATGGAGCCCGGGGGTCGCCATGTAGTACGCCTCGGAGGAGTCGCTGTGGTGCTCGACGCCGCCGATGCCGCCGCCGTACGGGACACGGATGGTGATCGGGAGCGGCATGGCGCCGCGGGTGCGGTTGCGCATCCGTGCCACGTGCGAGATCAGCTGTTCGAACGCGGGGTAGGCGAACGCGTCGAACTGCATCTCCACGACCGGCCTGAGCCCGTACATGGCCATGCCGACGGCCGTCCCCAGGATGCCCGCCTCGGCGAGCGGGGTGTCCGTGCAGCGGTCCTCGCCGAACTCCTTGGCGAGTCCGTCGGTGACACGGAAGACGCCGCCCAGGGTGCCGACGTCCTCGCCCATGACGTGGACGGTCGGGTCGGCGGCCATGGCGTCGCGGAGCCCGCGCGTGAGGGCCTGCGCCATGGTGGCGGGTTTGAGCGCGACAGTGGTCATCCGGCCATCCCCTCCGACTCGGCCGCGGCCGCGAGTTCGGCGCGCAACTGCGCCTCCTGCTCGCGCAGTTGTGGTGTGGGCTCGGCGTACACGTGGGCGAAGAGGTCCATGGGGTCGAGCACCGGGTCCTGGTTCATGCGGGCGCGCAGGTCGGCGGCCATGGTCTCGGCGGCCTCGCGGGCCTCCCGTATGCCGTCGTCGTCGAGCAGGCCGCGCTCGGTCAACTCGTGCTCCAGGAGGGCGATCGGGTCGTGCGCCCGCCAGGTCTCGACCTCGGAGTCGCCGCGGTAGCGGGTGGCGTCGTCGGCGTTCGTGTGGGCTTCCATGCGGTACGTCACGGCCTCGACCAGCGTCGGGCCGCCTCCCGCGCGCGCGTGGCGCACGGCGTCGCTCAGGACCTCGTGCACGGCCGCCGCGTCGTTGCCGTCGACCAGTCGGCCGGGCATGCCGTAGCCGACGGCCTTGTGGGCCAGGGAGGGGGCGGCGGTCTGCTTGGCGAGCGGGACGGAGATGGCGAAGCCGTTGTTCTGGACGAGGAAGACGACCGGGGCCTGCCAGACCGCCGCGAAGTTCAGCGCCTCGTGGAAGTCGCCCTCGCTGGTGCCGCCGTCGCCGACCAGGGCGAGCGCGACCACGTCGTCGCCCTTGAGGCGGGCGGCGTGCGCGAGGCCCACGGCGTGCGGGAGCTGGGTGGCGAGGGGCGTGCACAGGGGTGCGATGCGGTGCTCGTGGGGGTCGTAGCCGGTGTGCCAGTCGCCGCGCAGGAGGGTGAGGGCCTGGACGGGGTCGAGGCCGCGGGCGACGGCGGCGAGAGTGTCGCGGTAGCTCGGGAAGAGCCAGTCGCGCTCCTCCAGGACGAGTGCGGCGGCGACCTCGCAGGCCTCCTGGCCTGTGCTGGAGGGGTAGACGGCGAGACGGCCCTGCTTGGTGAGGGCGGTGGCCTGCGCGTTGTAGCGACGGCCGCGCACCAGCTCCGCGTACAGGCGGCGCAGCAGGGCGGGGTCGACCTGCGCGGCGGCTTCGGTGCCGAGGACGCGGTGGGGCAGCGCGTCGGGCAGCAGCGGCGCGGGGTCGGTGCGGGGCTGCCAAGCGGGCGGCGGCGTGGGCCGGTAAGCGCCTCGCTGCTCCATGACCGTCATGACGGCACCTCCTCGTGGGAGCGGCTTTGGGCGCTGCACGGGTGTGAGGCGCCTCACCTACCGATTGTTCGGTCGTCGGCGCATTTTGGCTACAGGCACCGCCAGGCTGTGGACAAACGGTTCTCCACAGCCTGAGATGGACGCAGTACGTCCATGGTAGGGAGGCGGGGGGACATGGCACCTGAACAAATGGCCGAGCCGTCGGAGGCCGGCCCCGTCCCGCCGCCCGCCCGTCCGCTCGACGCCATCGATCAGGACATCCTGCAGATGCTCCAGGCGGACGGCCGCGCGTCGATACGCTCCGTGGCCGAACGGGTCCATGTGTCCCGCGCCAACGCCTACTCGCGGATCAACCGGCTCATCGACGACGGTGTGATCCGCGGCTTCGGGGCGCGCGTCGACCACGAACGCGCCGGGCAGGGCACCTCCGCGTACATCACCCTCAAGATCGTGCAGAACTCCTGGCGCACGGTCCGTGAGCAGCTCAGGGTGCTGCCCGGCGCCTCCCACATCGCCCTGGTGGGCGGCGACTTCGACGTCCTGCTCCTGGTGCACACCCCCGACAACAGAGCCCTCCGCGAACTGGTCCTCACCCGCCTCCAGGCCATTCCGGAGGTCCTCAGCACCCGAACACTCCTGGTCTTCGAGGAGGAGGACCTGGAACCGGAAGGGTGACCTCCGTTTCCAAAGCGGGCCCCGGGCCTCACGCCTCGTTCCGGAGGCCTCCGAAGACCAGCTGCGCCACCGCGTCGGCGACCTCGCGTTCGCCCATGCCGCGGCTGTCGGGGCGGTACCACTCGACGATCGAGTTGATCATTCCGAAGACCAGGCGGGTCGCGAGACGGACCTCCACGTCGCCGCGGACGTCCCCGTCGGCGGCCGCGGCCTTCAGGAGCTCGGCCACCTGGTGGTCGAACTCGCGGCGCCGCTCCAGGGCCCACCGCTCGGTGTGCGTGTTGCCGCGCACGCGCAGCAGCAGGGTCACGTACGGCAGTTCCGAGGTGAGCACCTCGACCATGCGCCGTACGACGTACTCCAGGCGCTCCACGGCACGCCCCACGCGCGCGTGCTCCTCGTCGAGGATGCCGAAGAGGCCGTCCAGCGCCCGGCTGACGGCGCGGCGCAGCAGCTCCTCCTTGCCCGTGACGTGGTGGTATATCGAGGACTTGGAGATGCCGGCCGCCTTGGAGAGGTGCTCCATGGAGGTGCCGTCGTAGCCGCGTTCGTTGAAGACCTGGACGGCGACGGAGAGCAGGCTCTCGGGGGTGTACGTGTCGCGCTTGGCGGTGGTCATGAGGTTCCCTCGCGCTTCTCGGTGGCGTACGCGTGGCGGTAGAGCGCGAGAGAGGGCGCGTAGCGCCCGGAGGGATCGCGCTGGTGCAGGTCGTCCAGGAGGGAGCAGGCCCAGCTCCGGCCCAGCCTGCGGCTCCATTCGAAGGGGCCCAGGGGGTAGTTGACCCCGAGCCGCATCGCGGTGTCGATGTCCTCCTCGGTGGCGACACCCTTGGCGACGGCGTCGTGCGCCAGGTCGACGATCCGGGCCACGGTCCGGGCGACGATCATGCCGGGAGCGTCACCGATGACGCTGACGGCCTTGCCCAGCGCCTGGAAGAGGCCGACGGCCTCGGAGAGCGTCTGGGGAGCGGTGTCCTGGGAGGCCGACAGCGCGATCCGGGTGGCCCGGCGGTAGTCGAGCGCCAGGTCGAAGTAGACGACGTCGCGGAACTCGACCGAGGTCTGGCCGTCGGCGAGGACCAGCTGCCCGCCGCTGGGCAGCACCAGGCGGGTCCCGTGGTCCTCCTCGTCCTCACGGACCTGGATGCCCGCCTCACGGATCAGCGTGAGCAGTTCGGAGGCCGGACCCAGATCGCCCTCGGCGACGACGTACGCGGGCGGCTGCGCCTGTTCCGCGGTGTGCGGCTCGGGGCGCTCGGCGTCGGCCCCGTGGTCGTACCAGCCGTGCCCGGTCTTGCGGCCGAGGCGGCCGGACTCGACGAGCCGCCGCTGGGCGAGCGAGGGCGTGAAGCGCACGTCCTGGAAGAAGGACTGCCACACGGAGTGGGTCACGGACTCGTTGACGTCCTGGCCGATCAGGTCGGTCAGCTCGAAGGCCCCCATCCGGAAACCGCCGGACTCGCGCAGAACGGCATCGATCGTCGCGGGGTCGGCGGCCTGCGCCTCGTACACCGCGAAGGCCTCGGCATAGAAGGGCCGGGCGATGCGGTTGACGATGAATCCGGGGGTGTCGGCGCAGGCGACCGGCGTCTTTCCCCAGGCGCGTGCCGTCTCGTACGCGCGCGTGGCCGACGAGAAGTCGCTCGCGTACCCGGAGACGACCTCCACGAGCGGCAGCAGCGGCGCGGGGTTGAAGAAGTGCAGTCCGACCAGGCGGCCGGGGTTGCGCAGGGCGCCGCCGATAGCCGTGACGGACAGGGACGACGTGTTGGTGGCGAGCAGACAGTCGTGCTCGACGATGTCCTCGAGCTCGCGGAACAGCTGCTGTTTCACCTCGAGTCGTTCGAGCACCGCCTCGACGACGAGCGCGCAGTCCGCCAGCTCGGCAAGGTTGTGCGCGGGGTGCAGCCGGGCACGTGCCGCGTCCCGGTCGGCGGCGGCGAGCCGGTCCTTCTCGACGAGCCGGTCGAGACGCGCGCCGATCGCTTCGGCCGCCGCGTCGGCACGCCCGGGAACGGTGTCGTAGAGCCGCACGGGGTGGCCCGCGACCAGCGCGACCTGGGCGATGCCCTGGCCCATGGTGCCGGTGCCGACGACGGCCACGGGGCTGTTGAGGTCGAGTGCTGTCATGTGCGCGATCCTCCCGCACGGGGTTTTCCACAGATGCGGCGGTCCCCCTTGTCCCGACCGATCGTTCGGTTACTCTAACTCTGTCCGGCTATTTCTGCCCAGGTCATGAGCTCGACGAAGAGTTCTTGAGACGAGGAGATGGTCCCGCATGGCCGCCGAACTGACCGCGCACGAGCTGACCGCCCAGCACCGGCCCACCCTCGACCAGGCGCTGGAAGCGATCCGCACGCGCGCGTACTGGTCCCCGCACCCCGAGCACCCGAAGGCCTACGGGGAGAACGGCAGCCTGAGCATGGCCGAGGGCAAGGCCGCCTTCGACGCCCTCCTCGGCGGCCGTCTCGACCTCGGCCAGCCCGGCACCGACGACTGGGTGGGCGGCGAGGTCTCCCCGTACGGCATCGAGCTGGGCGTCACCTACCCGCACGCGGACGTCGACGTGCTGCTGCCCGCCATGCGGGCCGGACAGCGGGCCTGGCGCGACGCGGGCGCGGAGATGCGCGCGATGGTCTGTCTGGAGATCCTCAAGCGGATCGCCGACCGCACGCACGAGTTCGCGCACGCGGTCATGCACACCAGCGGCCAGGCCTTCATGATGGCGTTCCAGGCGGGCGGCCCGCACGCCCAGGACCGCGGCCTGGAGGCGGTGGCGTACGCGTACGCGGAGCAGGTCCGCACCCCTGACACGGCGGAGTGGACCAAGCCCCAGGGCAAGCGCGACCCGCTCACGATGACCAAGCGGTTCACGCCGGTGCCGCGCGGCATCGCGCTGGTGATCGGCTGCAACACCTTCCCGACGTGGAACGGCTACCCGGGCCTGTTCGCCTCCCTGGCCACCGGCAACGCCGTGCTCGTCAAGCCCCACCCGCGCACGGTGCTGCCGCTCGCGCTCACCGTCCAGGTCGCGCGCGAGGTGCTCGCCGAGGCGGGCTTCGACCCGAACCTGGTGGCGCTGGCCGCCGAGCGGGCCGGGGAGGGCATCGCCAAGACCCTGGCCGTGCGCCCCGAGATCCGGATCATCGACTACACCGGGTCGACGGCGTTCGGCGACTGGCTGGAGACCCACGCCCGCCAGGCGCAGGTCTACACGGAGAAGGCCGGCGTCAACACGGTGATCGTGGAGTCGACCGACGACTACAAGGGGATGCTGTCCAACCTGGCCTTCTCCTTGTCCCTGTACAGCGGCCAGATGTGCACGACCCCGCAGAACCTCCTCATCCCCCGCGACGGCATCCGCACGGAGGAGGGCCCCAAGTCGTACGACGAGGTGGTGGCCGACCTCGCCCGGTCGGTCGACGGACTCCTCGGTGACGACGCGCGTGCCAACGGGCTGTTGGGCGCGATCGTGAACCCGGACGTCAAGGCACGCCTGGAGGCCGCGGCGGGGCTCGGCGAGGTCGCCCTCGCCTCGCGGGAGATCGGCAACCCGGAGTTCCCGGACGCGGTCGTCCGCACCCCGGTGATCGTCAAGCTCGACGGTGCGCGGAAGTACTGGGAGGGTGCCGACGACGAGGCCGCCTACATGAACGAGTGCTTCGGACCGGTGTCCTTCGCGGTCGCGGTCGACTCGGCGGCGGACGCGGTGGACCTGCTGCGTCGGACCGTCCGGGAGAAGGGCGCGATGACCGTCGGGGCGTACACCACCGACGAGGTCGTCGAGGAGGCCGTACGGGAGGCCTGTCTGGAGGAGTGCGCCCAGCTGTCCCTGAACCTGACGGGCGGGGTGTACGTCAACCAGACGGCGGCGTTCTCCGACTTCCACGGGTCGGGCGGCAACCCCGCGGCGAACGCCGCGCTGTGCGACGGAGGGTTCGTGGCCAACCGGTTCCGGGTGGTGGAAGTCCGGCGTTAGTTCCCCGGCTAGGCGCTGGTTCCCTTACGGGGCGCTCCAGTGGAACAGGGTCATGGCCACGCTCGTCGCCAGGTTGTAGCTGGAGACCTGGGGGCGCATCGGGAGCGACACCAGGTGGTCGGCACGCGCGCGCAGGTCGGCGGAAAGGCCACTGCGCTCGGAGCCGAAGGCGAGCACGGCGTCGTCCGGGAGTTTCAGTCCCCGGATGTCCTCGCCGTCCGGGTCGAGGGCGAACACCGGCCCGGACGGCAGCTCGGCCACCGTCAGCCGCTCCACTGCGGTCGCGAAGTGCAGGCCCGCCCCGCCCCGCACCACCGTGGGGTGCCAGGGGTCGAGGGTGCCCGTGGTGACGACGCCGGTCGCGCCGAAGCCGGCCGCGAGGCGGATCACGGCGCCCGCGTTCCCGAGGTTGCGCGGATGGTCGAGGACGACCACGGGGGCGGTGCGGGGTGTGCGGGCCAGCGCCCGCAGATTGGCCTCGCGGGAGGGACGTACCGCCAACGCGGCCACCGCGGTGGGGTGCGGACGCGGTACCAGGGAGCGGTACGTGGCTTCCGGGACCTCCACCAGGAGCGCGTCCAGGCTGTCCCGTACGTCCGGGGCCAGCTCGTCGGTGAGGGCGAGCGCCGCCTGCCGGTCGCCGGTCACCGCCACCAGGACCTCGGCCCGGAACCGCACGGCGTGCTTGAGGGCGTGGAAGCCGTCGAGCAGGACGGAGGTGTCGGCGAGGCGGTGCCAGGCGCTCACGGCGCTTGCGGGGTCCTTCATGCGGTGAAGCCTACGTGCGGGTCCTCGGCGGGCTCCGGGATGCGCGGCTCCTGAGCACGCTGGCCCGGCAGCTTACGGGCGCCGGGCGGAAACAGCCGTCCACGCGCGCGTGCCGTCCATCCGCCGAGGCGTCGCAGGAACGACGTGGGCAGGAATACCGCGTCGGCGGCGATCATCGCGAGCGAGAAGAACGGCAGCCCGAGGACCACGGCGATCACGGCGTGCTCGGTCATCATGGCGGCCAGCAGGACGTTCTTGACCCGCCGGTTGATAAGGGTGAAGGGGAAGGCGACCTGGACGGCGACCGTCCCGTAGGTCACCAGCATCACCATCGTGCCGTGTGAGGCCAGCAGGTCGGACAGGGCGGGCCAGGGGGAGAAGTAGTCCAGGTGGAGCGGGTAGTAGACGGCGGTGCCGTCCTGCCAGCGCGAGCCCTGGATCTTGTACCAGCCGGCGGTCGCGTAGATCAGACAGGCCTCGGCCATGATCACGAGCAGGGCCGCGTTGTGCACGGCGTTGGCGACGACGTCGAGCAGGATCCGAGGCTCCGCCGTGCGCGTCAGGCGCCCGACGGCCCACCACAGCATCTGGAGGGCCCACAGTCCCCAGAAGACCACCAGCCAGCCGGGGCTGAGCCACCCCGCGCCCGTCGCCGCGGCCAGCACCATGCCGAGCGTCGCCCACAGGACGAGACCGGCCCGGTCCTGGACCCCGGCCCTCGGGAGGTCCCCACGCGCGCGTGCCTCCCGAGCGCGCCGCGCCCGCCGGGCATCGAGCGACCACACCTGTCCGCAGCGCGTGAACACCAGATAGATCGCCATCAGGTGGATGACGTTGTCGCCGCCGTCCCCCATGAAGATGCTGCGGTTCTGCAGCGAGAGCACGCCGACCATGAAGAGCACGGACATCGTGCGGGTCCGCCAGCCCACCAGCAGCAGGAGGGCGGAGAGGACGGCGAGGGCGTAGACGGTCTCGAACCACACCTGGCTGTCGGACCACATCAGGATCGTGAAGGCGTGATTGTCCGCGATGAGCCGCTGGGCGAGGTCCCACTTCCACGGTCCGTCGGGCCCGTACATCTCCTGGCGGTGCGGGAACTCGCGCAGCAGGAACAGCAGCCAGGTGGCGGCGAAGCCGATGCGGATCACGGCCGTCTGGTACGGGCCGAGAGCGGCGTCGGTGACCCGGGCGATACCGCGCGAGATCGACACGGCGATGCGGTTCATCGGGCGCTCGCCTCCGTCCGCGCGTCCGTCACGTCCTCCTCGGGAACGGTCCACCAGGGCAGCTCGTGCACGACGGGCGTGTCGGACACCTGTTCCTCGCTCCATTTGGGGGGCGGCACGTTGGTGGTACGGGAACGGACCTGGACGCGTTCGACGACGGCGCCCTTGCCGCCGGCCCCCTCTCGCTCCAGACGCACCACGACGACGCGGCGCAGATAGCGCTGGGAGAGATCGCCGCGCAGGCCCGCCGGGCGGTTCGCGTTGTCGTGCGTGCCGATGTAGAAGTCCCAGGCCCGGCGCAGTTCGTTCTGCTGGGTGTGGCTCGGCAGCAGATTGCCGTCGATCGCCGCGCCGTCCAGTGCGGACAGGTCGTACCAGCCGGTCTCGGTGATGCCACCGTCCGTGGTGCGGACCTGGGCACGGACCTGGACGTCGATGTTCTGCTGCAGCGGGTTGGGGGCGAAGAGCTTCCAGTTCTGCTCGAACTCCGGGTAGATCCAGTCGTCGATCGCCCGGCCGTGCTGCTTGGTGACCGTGTTCGATGGTGCGACGTGCAGGAACACCATGCCGAGGTGCACACAGGCGACGACCGCGACGGCCGCGAGGGCGAGGGCGGCGACGATCTGCGAGCGGAGGGGAAGGCCGGCTATGCCGGTGGGAGCGGGGACGGGGGTATCGGCGGGGGTGGAACCGGCTGTGACGGGGGCCTCGGGCAGGCTGCTGTCAGGGCCGTCCGGCAGGTGCCGGGCCTTCGAGCCCTCGTCGTACGCGTCCATTCCGCCCCGCTTCCCGATCCCGGTCCGATTCCCGCCGCCGGGCCCCGCGGCGCCGTGGCACCGGCGCGCACCACACCGCGGCGCGCGCACGGGAACGGTACTCAGGCCGGACCGCCCAGCACAGCCCCGATCGGCCAGTGGGCACAACAGCGACACAACAGCGACCCCGAGGTTATCCACAGCGATGGACACCCTACGGCCGCCCGCCCCCATGCGTGATGTGACCAACCGAACGATCGGTCTGTCAGGGTGGCGAGGCTTCCACGGTCGAGCCGTTCCCTTCTTGTAGAACCTGTTCTATCTTGACGCTCCGTCAGATCCGGTGTCCGCCGGGTCGGTGGTCGGTGCGTGGGAGGACAGGACCGTGGACTTCACCTTCACCGAGGAGCAGCAGGCGGCGGTCGAGGCGGCGAAGGCGGTGTTCGGCGGGGTCGCGCCGGACGCGGTGCCCAGCCCCGCGGTCACCGCGGGCGCCGTCGCCGACGACTTCGACCGGGCGCTGTGGGCGAGGCTCGCCGACGCGGACCTGTTGAGCCTGTCGCTCGCCGCGGAGTACGGCGGGGCGGGCCTGGACGCGATCGCGCTGTGTCTGGTGCTGCGCGAGGCGGCGAAGGTGCTGGCGCGGGTGCCGCTGCTGGAGAGCAGTGCCGCGGCGGTGGCCGTACAGGCGTACGGCGGCGAGGAGTTGAAGGCGGAGCTGCTCGGGCGGGCGGGCCGGGGCGAGGTCGTGCTGACCGTCGCGGCGAACGGGCGGACCGGGCACGACCCGGCCGAACTCGCCGTGACCGCACGGCGGGACGGTGACGCGTGGGTGCTGGACGGGGTGCAGACGGGGGTTCCGTGGGCGGAGAACGCCGACTTCACCGTCGTACCCGCGCACACGGGCGGCGGCCGGACCGTCCTCGCGCTGGTACCCCGGATCCACGAGGGGGTCGTCCTCGGTGGGCAGATCTCCACGTCCGGGGAACGGCTCGGCGAGCTGCGTCTGGAGTCCGCGCGGATCGCCGCCCGGGATGTCATCGACGCGGACGGGGCCTGGGAGTGGCTGCGCGAGTTGCTGGCCACCGGGACGTGCGCGCTGGCGCTCGGCCTCGGTGAGCGGGTGCTCTCGATGACGAGCGCGTACACGGGCAAGCGGGAGCAGTTCGGGTTCCCGGTCGCCACGTTCCAGGCCGTCGCCGTGCAGGCCGCCGATCGCTATATCGACCTGCGGGCGATGGAGGCGACACTGTGGCAGGCGGCATGGCGGATCAGTACGGGGGCGGGGGGCGCGCTTCCGGCGTCCGGAGACGTGGCCGTCGCCAAGATCTGGGCGTCGGAAGGGGTACGGCGGGTCGTACAGACCGCGCAGCATCTGCACGGGGGGTTCGGCGCCGACGTCGACTATCCGCTGCACCGGTACCACGCCTGGGCCAAGCAGCTTGAACTGTCGCTCGGACCGGCGGCGGCGCACGAGGAGGCACTGGGGGATCTGCTCGCGGCCCATCCCCTGGGCTGAACGACGCCCACGCTCACGACACGTCTTCCTGGGCTGGGTGCGGTGCCCAGGACGTCGAAGCTCCCGCGAACCCGTGCCGGTGGCTACAGCACGAAGCCGGGGGCGCCCTTGTCGTCCACCACCGGGCGGCCGGCGGCGGCCCAGACCTGCATACCGCCGTCGACGTTCACGGCGTCGACGCCCTGCTGGACCAGGTACATCGCGACCTGCGCCGAACGGCCCCCGGAGCGGCAGATCACATGGACCCTGCCGTCCTGCGGCGCCGCCTCGGTCAGCTCGCCGTAGCGTGCGACGAACTCACTGATGGGAATGTGCAGCGCCCCCGCGGCATGGCCCGCCTGCCACTCGTCGTCCTCCCGGACGTCCAGCAGGAAGTCTCCGTCCGCGAGATCCCCGACCTCGACCGTGGGCACACCAGATCCAAAACTCATACCCCCGACGCTACCTGACCGAGCAGGCGCCCCGACCCCTAGGACCTGTCCTGGCCGACCAGCCGGGCCAGCTCCTTCTCACGTTCTTCGACCTGGGCCAGCAGCTGCTCGGCGACCTCCTCGAGGAGCTGGTCCGGGTCCTCCGGGGCCATCTTGAGCATGGCGCCGATGGCGCTCTCCTCCAGCTCGTGGGCGACCAGGGTGAGCAGTTCCTTGCGCTGGGCGAGCCACTCGAGGCGGGCGTAGAGCTCCTCGCTGCGACTCGGCTTCCACTCCTTGGGCACCGGGCCCGCCGCCCACTCATCGGAGAGCTCCCGCAGCAGGGCCTCGTCGCCCCGGCTGTACGCGACATTGACCCGCGAGATGAACTCGTCACGCCGCCTGCGCTCGTCCTCGTCCTGGGCCAGGTCGGGGTGGGCCTTGCGGGCCAGCTCACGGTAGAGCCTGCGGGCCTCGTCGCTGGGGCGCACGCGCTGCGGCGGGCGTACGGGCTGGTCCGTCAGCATCGCCATGGCCTCGGGGAACAGCCCCTCGGAGTCCATCCAGCCGTGGAAGAGCTCCTCGACCCCGGGCATCGGCATGACCCGCGCCCGCGCCTCGTCCGCCTTGCGTATGTCCTCCAGGTCCCCGGTGCGTGCGGCGACCGCCTCGGCGATCTGCGCGTCCAGTTCGTCGAGCCGCGAGTACATCGGGCCGAGCCTCTGGTGGTGCAGACGCGAGAAGTTCTCGACCTCGATGCGGAAGGTCTCCACGGCGATCTCGAACTCGATCAGGGCCTGCTCGGCCGCCCGCACGGCCCGCTCCAACCGCTCCTCGGGCCGCGCCTGCGCTTCGGGTGCCGCCGCCTCGGCGGGCTCGTCCTGGGCATGCGCATCCCCGGCGCCCTGGGGCCGGGGATCCTTGGCCTGGGTACGGTCGGACTGGCTGTGCTCGGCTTCCGGGGTCGTCACCCGACCAGACTAGGCCCTGTCGTCAAACTCCCGTCGTCCGCCCGGAGGGCGGGCCTCGCGCGGCCCGGTGTCCGCCACTGCCCCGGCTCCCCGCTCACACCCCGAGTTCCGCCGTCACCCGTCCCTCCCTGATCGCCGCGACCAGGTCCGCGTGGTCCGCCTCCGTGCGGTCGGCGTAGGCCAGCGCGAACGACGCGATGGACTCGTCGAGTTCCTCGCTCTTGCCGCAGTACCCGGCGATGAGACGGGGGTCGGCGGTGTGGGTGTGGGCGCGGGCGAGAAGGGCGCCGGTCATACGGGCGTAGTCGTCGACCTGGTCGGCGGCGAGGGCGGCGGGGTCGACGCTGCCCTTGCGGTTGCGGAACTGTCGTACCTGGAAAGGCCGGCCTTCGACGGTGGTCCAGCCGAGCAGGATGTCGCTGACGACCTGCATGCGCTTCTGGCCCAGGACGACCCGGCGGCCCTCGTGCGGCACCTCCGGTATGGCGTGGCCGGCCGTCGCCAGGTGCGGGAGCAGCGCCGAGGCGCGGGCCTCCTTCACCTGGAGGACGAGGGCTTCGCCGCGGTGGTCGAGGAGCAGCACGACGTAGGAGCGGGTGCCGACGCTGCCGGTGCCGACGACCCGGAAGGCGACGTCGTGCACCGCGTACCGGGCGAGGAGGGGGAGGCGGTCCTCCGAGACGGTGGTCAGGTAGTGCTCCAGCGAGTCCGCGACCGCCGCGGCCTCCGCGTCGGGTACGCGACGCAGCACCGGAGGAGCGTCCACGAAGCGGTGGCCGCCGTCCTCCACCGGCCGGGTCGACTTGGCCGCGAACCGTCCGCTGGTGTTGGCCCGCGCCTTCTCCATGACCCGCTCCAGGGTGCCGAGCAGGTCGTGGGCGTCGGCGTGGGAGACGAGTTCCTCGTCCGCGATGGCGTTCCACGCGTCCAGCACCGGGAGCTTCGCGAGCAGGCGCAGGGTGCGTCGGTAGGCACCGACCGCGTCGTGGGCGGCCTTGCGACAGGTGTCCTCGTCCGCGCTCGCTTCCCGGCCCGCGAGCACGAGCGAGGTGGCGAGGCGCTTGAGGTCCCACTCCCAGGGGCCGTGTGCCGTCTCGTCGAAGTCGTTCAGATCGATGACCAGGTCGCCGCGCGCGTCTCCGTACAGGCCGAAGTTCGCCGCGTGGGCGTCACCGCAGATCTGGGCGGCGATGCCGGTCATCGGGGTGCGCGCGAGGTCATATGCCATGAGACCGGCCGAACCGCGCAGGAAGGCGAAAGGAGTTGCGGCCATCCTGCCGACCCGGATCGGCGTGAGCTCCGGGATCCGGCCGAGGTTGGACTCCTCGACGGCGGTCACCGCGTCCGGCCGGCCGGCGTCGAAGGACAGCTCCGCGTGCGTGCCGCGGGGCACCCGTCGGCGCAGCGCCTTGCCCTCTTCCTTGGGTGAGCCCTGCGCGGGCCGGCCCGCGAATCCCCGCACTCCGAAGACCCCGGAAATCCGGGACATCTGCCACCCCTGTTCGCCCTGCTCGTCCTGCTCGCCCGGTCGGCTCCGCTGATCCTGCTGCGCCTGAACCGCAGCGCCAAGGTCCGTCATACCGACTGCCTCCCCCGTCACGCACGAACATCAACTCGTGATGACCGTACCGCCGGTGGCTGAAACGCGTCAGACCCTGTGGACAACTCCCGGCCTGGGGAAAACCCCGCCCCTCGCAATCAGCTCACGATCGGCCCCGGTGCTCACGATCGGCCCCGCTTCAGGGGCACTTGCGGAGTTCACCCGGGCACGGCGGGCTCCCCGGCAGGTAATTCTCCGCCCAGGTGCCGAGTTCCATGAGCGCGGGCTGCAGTGCGGCGCCCGCCTCGGTCAGGCCGTACACGACCCGCAGCGGAGGGCCCTCGTCGACCTCGCGGACGACCAGTCCCGCCCCGCCGAGTTCCGTGAGGCGGTCGGAGAGCATCCGCTCGCTGATGCCGGGGATCGCTCTGCGCAGGTCGGCGAAGTGCGCGGGGTGCTGCAGCAGCACGGACACGACCAGGCCGGTCCAGCGCTTCCCGAGCAGCTGGAAGACGCGGGTCATGTGGTCGTCGACCCTCTGGCACGGCCCTGCGTCGTGAGTCACCGGCTCTGGCATGGGTCCAGAGTACTGTGTTTCGCGTGAGGGGATGAAAAAAAGTAAGTAGCTGTGTTATCTCTAGTCCTGTACGAAAAGTTTGCCCCCTCTCCTTGGAGATTCCCATGGCCACCCTCCTGCACATCGACTCGTCCGTGTTCCCGGGCGCGGCCTCCGCCTCCCGCACGGTCACGGACGCGTTCCGCAAGGCATGGGAGGAGCAGCACCCGCAGGGCACCGTGATCTACCGCGACCTCGCCGTGAACCCGGTCCCGCACATCACGGCCGACGCCCACACCGCCGGTTTCGCCCCCGCGGACGCGCACACCCCCGAGCAGGCCGCCGCCTTCGCCGAGCGTCTGCAGTTCATCGAGGAGCTGGAGCAGGCGGACGCGATCCTGATCGGCGCGCCCATGTACAACTTCACGATCCCCTCGACCCTCAAGGCGTGGCTGGACCAGGTGATCCTCATCGGCCGCACCGCCATGACCGAGGACTCGAAGGTCAAGGGCACCCCGGTCACGGTCGTCGCCAGCCGCGGCGGCTCCTACGCGCCGGGCACCCCGCGCGAGGGCTTCGAGTACGTCCAGAACTACCTGGAGGCGATCCTTCGCGACACCCTCGCCCTGGACGTCCACATCATCGTCCCGGAGCTCACGATGGCGCCGCACAACCCGGCGATGGCCGACCTTGTCCCCCTGTACGAGGCCTCCCGCGCCAAGGCCACCGACGAGGCGGTCACCAAGGCCAAGGAGTTCACCGAGCGCGTCGCCGCGTAGCCCCTCCGGGGGAAGGCCGAGCAATACCCGGCACGCCCCTACGGCGTGATGGCCCCGCAGGTCACGGACCTGCGGGGCCATCACCGCGCATGGGCCGCCGAATGCCCACTGCCGCGGGGGATGGATCGCAGCGGGCATCCGGCGGCGGTACCGGGGGGACGAGCGGGCTGAGCGGACCGAACGGACCGGGCCGGCTACTTGAACGCCGGGAGGCTGCGGCTCACCCAGCTGGAGAAGGGGGTGGCCGGGCGCCCCAGGACCTTCTCCACATCGGGGCTGACCCGCTGTTCGGCGGGGAGCGGGGCGCCGAGGATGTCCAGGGTGCCGGGGATGACGTCCTCGGGCATGAACTGGGCCATGTGGGCGTGGGCGGCCTCGCGGGTCAGTTCCACGAAGGTCACTTCCTCACCGATCACCTCGGCGATCACCCCGGCCTGCGCACGCGGGCTGACCGCCTCGGGGCCGGTCACCTCATACGTACGACCGGCGTGGCCGTCCTCACGCAGGACGACCGCGGCGACCGCGGCGATGTCCGCGGGGTCGACGACCGGCAGCGCGACGTCACCGAACGGGGCGAAGACCGTACGGTCGGCTCGGACCGACTCGGCCCAGGCGAAGGCGTTGGAGGCGAATCCGCCCGCGCGCAGGATCGTGAAGTCCAGGCCCGAGCCGCGCACGGCCTCCTCGAACTCACGCAGCCTGCCGTGCGAGGCGGAGTCGGGGCGAGTGGCGTTGATCTGCGAGGAGAGCAGGACGACCCGCTTGACCCCGGCGTCCTTGGCGGCGGCCAGCAGGTCGGTCGCGGCCTCGCCGTGACCGAGCAGTTCGCCGGCGAGCATTTCCGGTGGCTCCAGTGACAACGATCATCAGTAACAACTCCCTAGTGCGTTAATCCGAACCAGTAATCAGCAGTCATCGGCTTCATCGGTGGAGGGGGGAACCGTGTGGGAAATCCGCCGGTCACCCGTGGTGAGCGGCCATGACAGGGACGCTAACATCCTCCGCATAGTAGGTACCTAGAGGAAAGTGGCTATCCAAGTGGACGGCTTCCTCGCGCCCGCCGTACACCGCGGTGAGCGAGCGGCCCAGCCGTACGAGCGACTCCCGCGCCTCCGGGGGATCGAGCACCTCGACGCGGCCGCCGAGACCGGCCAGCTGCGCGGCGAGCACCTCCACCGACGGGCCGTCGGCCGTGAACTCGACCCGGCCGTCGATCTGGACCTCGCCGGTCCGCAGCCGCCCGCCCAGCAGTTGCCGCAGCACCGGCAGGGCGTCGTGGTCGGCCCGGGCCCGTACGGTCGCCGCGGTCAGCCGTTGCTCCACCTCGGCGGCGAGCTCCCGCCATGCGGCGGCGAGGTCGAAACCCTCCGGGCGCCGCACCGGTTCACCGGTCCTTGTCGCGGAGGTGACCCGGCTGAGCCGGAAGGTGCGCAGCCCCTCCTCCGTCCCGGCGACGAGATACCAGCGGCCGGCCTTCGAGACCAGGCCGAGCGGGTGCACCGTGCGCTCGCCGGGCGCCTGGTCGGGGTGGGCGTAGCCGAGCCGGACCTGTTCGCCGTCGAGCACCGCCCGCTCCAGGGCGTGCTGGTGGGGACCGCTGCCGCCCGCCGTGCGCGACCAGTCGACGCCGTCGATGAGGATGGCCTTGGCGGCCGCTTCCGCGTGCGGCCGCATGGGCGCGGGCACCGCCCGCATCAACTTCCGTAACGCCGCACGCAGTTCGGGTGAGGCCGACAACGGGCCCGCGGCCAGGAACAGCGCTCCGATCTCCCGCGAGGTGAATCCGGTCAGATCGGTGCGGGCACCGCCGACCAGGCTCCAGCCGCCGCCCCGGCCCCGCTGCGAGTAGACGGGGACGCCTGCGGTGGTGAGGGCCTCCAGATCGCGGCGTGCGGTGCGTTCGGACACCTCCAGCTCCTGGGCCACCTCGCGCACGGTCACCCGCCCACGCGCCTGGAGCAGCAGCAGGGTCGCCACCAGACGGTCAGCCTTCACAACAACCGCCCCCCTCCAGGTTTTTGAGATGTTTTGAGCCAATACATCTATTTTCAGCGAGATCTGATGAGCCTTCAGCAATAGGCCACAAGATGACCTGTTTGACGCCGACGATGAGGACATGACTCACGACATGGCTGACAGCACGAATTCCCCCGCCAACCCGCCCGCCGACCCCCGTGGCGGCCTGTTCAAGGCCGTCGAGCTCACCGGACGTACGCTCGCCGCGCTGCGCCCCGAGCAGTACGACACCGTCACCCCGTGTCCCGACTACGCGGTCCGCGACATGGCCAACCACGTGGTGTCCGTGCTGCGCCGGGTCGCCGTCATCGGCGCGGGCGGCTCCTTCATGAGCGTTCCGCACTTCGCCGAGGACGTCGCGGACGGCGACTGGGCCAAGGCCTGGGCGGAGGCGACGAAGGAGTTCGACGCCGTGTGGTCGGACCCGGCCGTGCTGGGCCGCCAGATCGGCCTGCCCTGGGGTCCGGTTCCCGGGGTGGTCGCCTCGGTGATCTACACCAACGAGTTCGTGCTGCACGCCTGGGACCTGGCGAAGGCGACCGGTCAGAGCCCCGAGTGGGACCCGGAGATGCTCGCCGCTCCGCTGGCCAACATGCGCCGTGCCGTGCCCGCGGAACCCCGCGGCGGCCAGGTGCCGTTCGGCCCGGTGGTGGAGGTGCACGAGGACGCTCCCGACATCGACAAGCTGGTGGGCTGGTACGGACGCCGTCCCTGACGGGGCGACGCGGCAGACGAGCGAGCGGGCGGGCCGCCGGACATCGATCCGGCGGCCCTTCCTCAGGTCCGGGTTCACGAAGCGTCAGGCTCCGACGCCCTGGGCGAACTTGAAGTAGCGGTACGGGTCGTACTTCGCCTTCACGACCTTCAGCCGTGCGTAGTTCTCGGCGTAGTACGACTGCCGCCAGTCCGGCAGCTCCGCGTCCATCCAGTTCTGGTACGTCTCGCCGTTGGACAGCGGGTCGACGGTGTCGAACCCGTGGTCCACCCAGCTCGTGGCGACGGCCTGGGCCTCGGCGGTGACCTGGGCCGGGTCGTTGATCAGGACCCGGTAGTTGACGGAGAAGAGCGAGTCGCGGTGCACGTACGCCGTGTCGGTGCGGGCCGGATCGTTGGCCGCGCCCCCGAAGAAGTGGAAGTCGAGGTAGCGGGACTGCCCGGCCCTGCGGTCGGCGTCGAAGGCCGTCACCACATCCGCCCAGCCGCTCTGCGCATAGGGCGCGCTGCCCAGCCGGGTCCGTTCCAGACCGAAGGCCGGCCGGGTGAGCACCCCGCTCGGGGACTTCCCGGCACGCTGGCACTGGTCCTGGGTCAGGGTGCTGCAGCCGAAGATCATCATCATGACCTGCTGGTACGTCATGACCGCGTCCTGGCGGGCCGTCACCGCGCCGGTCAGCGCCAGCAACCGGGCGGACTCCGCGGCCAGTTCGGCCGGGGTGCCGCGGGAGGCGAGGAAGACGTTGAGCGCCGGTACGGTGCCGGGCGCCGCGTCGGCCTGGACGAGGTAGGCGCCGCCGCCGATGGTGCGGGGGGCGTCCACCAGCCACTGGCCCACGCCGTGCAGCACGTCGGCCGCGCGGTCGTACGGGAAGATCAGGTTGCTGATCGCCATCTGGTCGCCCTCGTGCGGGGTGACGGTGAAACGGGTGACGACGCCGAAGTTGCCGCCACCGCCGCCGCGGATCGCCCAGAAGAGGTCGGGGTGGCTGGTCGGGGAGGCGGTCACCACGCAACCGTCGGCGAGGACCACCTCGGCCGAGGTGATCGCGTCGCAGGCCATGCCCGTCGGGCGGGTCAGGAAGCCGAATCCGCCGCCCTGGAGGAAGCCGCCGGCCGACACGGTGGGGCAGCCGCCCTCGCTGACCACCAGGTTGTGCGGGGCGAGCGCGTTGAGTATCTCGACGTTCTTGGCGCCGGGACCGATGTCGACGGTGCCGCTGCCGACGGTGATCGCGTTGAGCCGCGACACGTCGATGATCAGGCCGGGCGTGGTCGAGTAGCCGGCGAAGCTGTGGCCGCCGCTGCGGACGGCGGACGGCAGTCCGTTGTCCTGGGCGAAGCGCAGCGCGACGGAGACGTCGGAGGAGCTGACGCAGTAGGCGACGGCCCGCGGGTTGACCGAGTCGAACTGGCCGAGTTCCAGCTGCTTGGCCACGCCGTAGGCGGAGTCGGTGGGCAGCACCAACTGTCCCTGGAGCTTGCCCGCGAGGGTGCTCCAGGGGGCGGAGGAGCCCGCGGAGACGGGGCTGTTGGGCAGGACGGCCAGGCCGACGGCGGCGGTTCCCGCACCGATCAGTGCTCTACGAGTGATCACGGATGTCCCAAGGTTCTAGGAAACGGTGGATGTAGGTGGAAGTCAGTGGGGGAGACGCAAAGAAGAAAGGAGAGGAACAAGGGGGCCGGCGCCGGGCCCACGGGGGGAGGGTGGGCCCGGCGCCGGATCCGGGGGGAAGTGGCTCTGTGAAGGCGGGCCCGGGAGGCGGGGCCTTCGAGGTGAGGACTTCGAGGTGAGGATTTCGAGGCGGGGCCGAGGTCAGGACACCTTGCGGCCGCGCACCCCCTGCTTGACGACGCCGGCCAGCATCGAGCGGCCGAGGTCGCGCATCTCCTTGGGTCCGGAGGTGCTGGCCCACCACATGAACTTCATCATCGTGGGGGTGGTGGCCCGGAAGAACCGGAGGTCCTCGGGGCCCTTCCAGCCGAAGGGCGTGTTGACGGACTCGCAGTCGCGGATCGCCTCGAAGACGATGTCCGCGGCCTTGTCGCCGTCGATCTCGCCCGCCTCGTACCGCTCACAGGTCTCGGCGGTGATGTCGAAGAGGACCTTGAAGGCGTGGCTGTCCGGCCACCACAGGCCGGTGTAGGGCGCCTTCTCCATCTCCTTGAAATGCCGGTCGTCACCGTCGAGCTGGAAGTTCTGGCGGGCCATGATCTGGCGCATGGTGGCCGGAGTGGTGAAGCAGGCCCACACCCGGAACACCGCGTTCCACAGCCGGAAGTGGCTGAAGGCGATGTACGAGCTGTTGACGATCTTGTCGTTGTACTCCAGGAGCCCCTGCTCCAGGCGCTCCACGTACTCGAAGCGCTCCTCGGTGAAGTCGTTCTCGCGCAGGGCGTCCAGGATCCGGTAGGCGAGGGCGTCGACGACCTCGAAGGTGTTGGACAGACCGCGCGAGTACAGCGGGTCGATGAAACCGGCCGCGTGCGACATCAGGCACCAACGGGCGCCGATGGTGCGCTTGGAGGAGTACTGGAGGCGGTCGGTGGAGACCCACTCGCGGATCCGCTTGGCGCCCTCGAACTGCCGCTTCACGGCCGGGTACATGTCGAGGTAGTGGTTGAACTCCTCGTCCGGCGTCATGTCCTTCGGCTTGGGGTACAACCGCTCGTCGAAGGTCAGGCCGACACTGCAGGCCGGGTTCTTGGAGTCCTTGTAGTTGTCGAACGGGATGATCCAGAACCAGCCCCGCTCGATGAGGTGGTGCAGGGTGCCGCCGTGGAAGGGCGACTCGGCGGGCGGTCGCAGCGCCTCGGGGTAGTTGCACACGTCGTCGTAGGGCTTGATGCCGACGTAGTGCGTGAACAGGGAGCGCGCGTGGTGCTTGTGCCGGGGCGGGTTCTCGCGCAGGTCGAACTTCTGCGCGAGCGGGGAGCGGAAACCGCTCGCGTCGATCAGGTACTTGGCCCGGAAGACCTCGCCGTTCCTGCCGGTGATGGTGACGCCGTCGTCGTCGACGTCGAGGTCGGTGGCGAACCAGTTCTGGCGCAGCGTGCAGCCGTACTTGGCGGCGACGTTCAGGTAGTGCGAGTCCGTGTCCTGGCGGAAGAGGTGCACCGCCTCGGTGAGCATCTTCGGGATGACGAACATCGTCGCCTCACGCGGGTCCGGCTCGCGGTTCGGCCGGTGTGTGACGAAGCCGAAGCTCTGCTTGCGGCCGTGCGTCGGACCGATGTGCTCGGTCACCGCCTTCACGTCCAGCATGTGCTTGATCTCGGGCACGTCGTAGCGCACGGCCAGAATGTGCAGCCACTCGACGAGCTGCGGGTTCTGGGACTCGCCGACGGCGAACCGGGGGTGCTGACCGGCGTCGATGAGCACCACGTTCGCGCCCTGGCGGGCCAGGATCGCTCCCATGATCGAGCCCGCGAGGCCCGACCCCAGGATGGCTACGTCGCATTCGGTCCACTCGGCGGCCTTGTCGGCCTTCTTCGCTTCCTCAGCCTTGGTGGGCAAGACCGCACTCCTCTTTCTCGTTTCACGGACGGGTCGGATGGGTGGCGCGCGTCCTACTGGGGGGATCGGGATCGACGAGAGGGATTCAGGCGGCGGTGCCAGGCTCGCCGAACCACTGGGCGAGCGCGTCGGTCAGGCCGCCCGTGGAACCGTCGGCGCCGACCCAGGCGATGTAGCCGTCGGGGCGTACGAGGAGGTCGGCGGCCGGGGCGGCGGCGTCGGGCCGGGTGGCGGTGACGACGTCGACACGGTCGGACCAGGCGGCCGCGGCCTCGCGCAGCGCCGCGTTGTCGTGCAGGTCGAGGAGGACCGGGCGGCCCTGGTGCAGCAGCTCGTACGTGCTCGTCTTCTCGTCGCCGACCAGCAGTTCCTGGTCGGGCAGCCGGCGGCCGAGCAGCGGGTGACCGCCGTCGACAGCGCCGTAGGTGATGTCCAGGCCGGTGACCAGGCCGACGAGGTGACGTCGTACGTCCTCGATCTGGACCAGCTCGGCGAACAGGTCGCGCAGCGGCTGGGCCTCGGGGCCGCCGAGGTAGAGGGTGCGCTGAACCAGGGTGTTGTGGACGATGCGGGCGCCGACCGGGTGGCGCTCGGAGTGGTAGGTATCGAGCAGGCCCTCGGGGGCGTGCCCCTTGACCGCGGCGGCGAGCTTCCAGCCGAGGTTGACCACGTCGCCGACGCCCGCGCTGATGCCCTGGGCGCCGATCGGCAGGTGGATGTGGGCGGCGTCGCCCGCGAGGAACACCCGGCCCTTGCGGTACTCGGCGGCGTGCCGGCTGGCGTCGGTGAAGTAGCTGGTCCACAGCTGCTTGGCACCGCTGATGTCCTCGCCGGTCACCCGCTGGAAGGCGGCGGCCACCTCCTCGAAGGTGGGCGGCTCCTGGGTGGGGCGGACACCGGCGCCGCGCTCGAAGACCACCACGCGGGTGGCGCCCGGTCCCAGCGGCAGGACCACGACCATGCCGGCCTCGCCGACCTCACCGGTGGGGCGCAGCCGCAGCTGGACTCCGGCGACGTCCGCCATCTTCATCTCGATGGTGGCGCTGACGCCGGGGAAGTCGATCCCGGCCAGGTGGCGGACGGTGGAGCGGGCGCCGTCACAGCCGACGACGTACGCGGCGCGCAGCGTCTCGACGCCCGTGGGGCCCGCGACCTCGACCTGGACCCCGTTCTCGTCCTGCGTCAGACCGATGACCTCGTGGCCCCGGCGGACGTCGGCGCCCAGACCCACGGCCCACTTGTTGATGATGGCCTCGGTGCGCGACTGCGGAACACCGCGGACACCGAAATTACCGCCCTCGACAATGCGGTAGTCGATGGGGAGTCCACCGAAATGGCCGCCGGGTATGGTCTCCAGCGGACCGAAATCCTCGAGAAGTCCGCGCTGGCCGAATTCCTCGATCGTACGGGCGGAGAATCCCAGCGCACGGGACTGCTGCATCGGCTGTTCCAGCCGGTCGAGCACGATGACCGAGAGACCCGACAGGCGCAGTTCTCCCGCGAGCATGAGGCCCGAGGGTCCCGCTCCGGCAACGATCACATCGGCATTGAAGGCGTCCATATTCCCTCTCCCGCTGGCGTTTTCTCCAGTATTCCGAGGGCTCCCGGGAAGCTGAATGGCCGCCGATACAGGACTCTGACAAGTTCGTCAGAGGCCTTGCAGCTACTGGGTGGTACGGGGTGCCAACTACAGGCGGAGCATGCGAGAGGGTGCCGGAAGACTCTTCCGGCACCCTCTCGCCCCGTATGCGCTCCGGGAGTTCGGTACAGGCCGTTCAGTACAGGCCCATCACGCGGTCGACCGCGATCTCGATGACCGCGAGGCCCGGGGGCTGCGGCGGCTGGGACCAGTACCGCTTGGCGTAGCGGCGCATCCCCTCCACCACCCGGGGCGGGTCGGTGGAGACGGTGGCCGGGCCCTCCAGGGTGATCCAGCGGGGTCCGACCAGCTGGCACACGGCGGCCCGGCCACCGGCCCTGGCTAACAGGTTGCGCGACTTGCGGCGGTGCACCGTGGTCATCACCCGGGCCAGGCCCGCCTCACCGTCCCAGGTGAACCGTACGGGCGCGACGTGCGGCGTGCCGTCCGGGCGAAGGGTGGTGAGGGTGCACAGGGCGTTCTCGGCGAGGAACTCCTCCGCCGCGGCGGACAGGGGCAGGGGCTTGGACATGGCCGGGTCCGTTCTTCCGTCGTCCGACTTCGGTCTTCTGGTCTGCCGTCAGGCGTGCGCGGGGACGGCCGCGGACTGCTCGGAGGACCTGGTGAACGGGAGCAGCACCAGGGTCACCACGAAGGCGGCCGCGGCGAAGCAGGCACCCACGAGGAAGGCGTCGTGGAAGACGGTCGTACGGGCCTCCTGGACCAGGGCGGGAACACCGTGGGCCTTGGCCGTCAGCTCGTCGACCCGGCGGAAGGCGTAGGTCGCCGCGACCGCGAGGCCGAGCGCGCCGCCGACTTCCTGGGCGGTGTTGATGAGACCGGCGGCCAGACCCGACTCGCGCTCCTCGATCCCCGCGAACGCGGAGACCTGCAGCGGGACGAAGGACATTCCGAGGCCGAGGCCCATCAGGACGAAGGCGGGCAGCACGTCCGTCAGGTAGGAGGCGTCGGACGGGGCACGCCACAGCAGCATCATGCCGGTCGCGGCGAGCGCGAGGCCGACCAGCAGGACGGGCTTGGCGGCGACCTTGGTGACGACCTGGGAGGCGACGCCGGCGCCGACGGCGGTGAGCACCGCGAGCGGCACGTACGCGAAGCCGGTCTTGACGGCGGAGTAGTCCAGGACCTGCTGCATGAAGAGGCTGGCGAAGAAGAACAGGGTGACGCAGGTGCCGAGCAGCAGGATGGCGATGCCGTTGGCGGCGCGCAGCGAGGGGCGGCGGAAGATGCCGAGCGGCATCAGCGGCTCCTTGGCGCGGCGCTCGATGACGATGAAGGAGGCGAGCAGGATCGCGGAGAGGACGAACCCGCCGACGACCCGTCCGGTCGGGACATTGGAGTCGGAGACGGTCTGACCGAGGGTGAAGATCAGCAGGACCAGGCCGGCGGTGAGGGTGACCGCACCGGCGACGTCGAAGGACTTGCTGCGCTGGGCGGAGCGGCTCTCGCCGACGACCATCGGGGCGACCAGGGCGCCGATGACGCCGATCGGGACGTTGATGAAGAAGATCCAGCGCCAGCCGGGCCCATCGGTGAGCAGACCGCCGAGGGTGACACCGGCGACGGCGGCGAGACCGCTGAGGGCGCCCCAGGCACCGAGCGCCTTGTTGCGGGCCGGGCCCTCCTCGAAGTTGTTGGTCAGCAGGCTCAGCGCGGCGGTGGCGATGAACGCGGCCCCCAGACCCTGGGCGCCGCGGGCGCCGATCAGCATCGCGGCGTTCTGCGAGACCCCGGCGAGCAGCGAGGAACCGGCGAACAGGAGCAGACCGGTCTGCAGCATCCGGCGGCGGCCGAGGGTGTCGGCGAGCCGGCCGGTCAGCAGCAGGAAGCCGCCGAGGAGCATGCCGTAGGTGGTGACGACGTACTGGAGAGCGGTGGTGGAGATGTTGAGCTCGTCCTCGATGGTCGGCAGGGCGACGTTCACGATCGACACGTCGAGGAAGGTCATGAAGCCGGCCAGGCAGAGGAAGGCCAGGATGAGGCCGGGGCGGCGAGCCGGCCCGGACTCGCCCGCCGCCTTGGCGGGGCTGTGGGTGGACTCTTGGATGGACATGTCACTCCCTAGGAGCATGAGGATTCTCGGACGGGGACGTGCAGGGAGGTACTGGCTTTGCTGGCTTCTCGGAAGCTAGCATCCTGAGTAAAGTAGGTACCTAGAGGAAAGTGACTTCCCGGAAGGTGATGGTCGGAATGAAGAACACAGCCACGCAGGGCCGTACGGCCGCGAGCGGCGCCGCCGACGCGCCCGGCACGCCGGTCATGACCAGCCCCGAAGCCGCGCACGCGGCCGCCGCCGGCACCCCCCAGAGGTGCCCGATCGCCCCGGTCCTCGACATCGTGTTCAGCCGCTGGACCACGCCGATCCTGTGGACGCTGAACGCCTTCGGCACCCAGCGCTTCGTGGAACTGCACCGCAACATCGGCACCATCACGCCGAAGGTGCTGACGCAGCGGCTGCGTCAGCTGGAGCGGGACGGGCTGGTGATCCGCACGTACTACCCGGAGGTGCCGCCCCGCGTGGAGTACGAGATCAGCGACCTGGGACGGACCCTGGCCCCGCTGTTCGCCTCGCTCTTCGACTGGTCGACCGGCCACCTGCCGCTGGTGGAGCAGGCGCGGCAGGCCTTCGACGAGGCGGAGGAGCAGGCCGCGGCCCGCCACCACTGAGCCGGGCAGGCCCTTCAGCTCCATGCCGGCGTCCTCATGGAGCCCTGGAAGAAGATCAGCGGGTCCTCCTGTTCGGCTTCGGAGGGCGCGCGCAGACCGACGACCTCGCCGAGCAGGATGGTGTGGTCGCCGCCGTCGTACTCGGTGACCAGCCGGCACTCCAGATGCGCGAGCGCCTCGCTGAGCACCGGCAGGTCCAGGACGGACCTGTGGTGCGGCACCTCCTCGATCCGGGCGGTCCGCCGGCCGGCGAACGCCCAGGCCACGGGCTCCTGCCGCTGTGTCAGGAAGTTCACGACGAAACCGCCGGACTCCTGGACCACGGGCAGCAGCCGGGAGTCGTCGTGCAGGCAGATGAGCACCAGCGCCGGCTCAAGGGAGACCGAGGTGAAGGAGTTCACCGTGGCGCCCGTGGCGTTGTCGCCGCTGCCCGAGGTGATGACCGTGACACCGGTGGCGAAGTGCCCGCACACGGTGCGCAGCGCGCGGCCGTCGACCGGACCGAGCTGCTCGGGGATGGCTTGCGAAACGGGGATCACGACAGCCCTCTCGTTCTCGGATACGGGGTTACGGAGTTACGCGGTTACGGAGTTCGGGGTTACCGGAGTTGCGGGGGTGCCTGAGTTACGGGGGTACCGGGGACGTTCCTGATCAGGCGGCGCGCGTAGCCGGGGCCTCGGACGGCTCGGACGGCTCGGGCAGGACGGCCGGCGCCGGACGGCGCTTGGACAGCAACGGACCCGCCATCGCCGTCGTGACGAGGGCCATGATCACGAGCATGGTGAACATGCGGGTGTCGAGCACGCCCAGGCTGACGGCCGCGTTGAGGATGATGAGTTCGGTCAGACCCCGGGTGTTCATCAGCAGCCCCAGGTCCTTCGACTCCCGCCAGGAGAACCCGGCCAGCCGCGCCGGAAGGATGGCGCCGACCAGCTTGCCGGTGCAGGCCACGACGATGATCGCGGCGAGCGCGACGAAGTCACCACTGGTGAGCGAACCGAGGTCCACGCCGAGCCCGGTGACGATGAAGAAGACCGGGAGCAGCACGACGCTGACGTGGTCCATGGGCTTGCGCAGATGCTCCGCGAGGACCATGGCGGGCTCACGGGGCATCACGAACCCGAACAGGAAGGCCCCGAAGATGGCGTGAATGCCGATCCAGGTGGTCAGCCAGGCCGAGGTCAGGGCGCCCGCGCACAGCACCGCGAGCAGCGCCGACCAGCGCTCGGTGGCCGCCCAGCGCCACACCAGCCGGGCCACCAGCGGCCGTACGACCAGCAGCATCCCGGCCACGTAGAGCGCGCTGTAGAGGCCGATGCGGCCGAGGTCGGAGTAGTTCCCGTTCGCCGTGACCAGGGCCGAGACATAGGCCAGCAGGCACCAGGCGAGCAGGTCATCGATGGCGGCGCTGGCCAGCGAGAGCGAACCGGCCCGGGTGTCCAGGAGCTTGTTCTCGGTGAGGATCCGCGCCAGTACGGGGAAGGCGGTCACCGACATCGCGGTGCCGATGAAGGTGGCGAACGCGACGAAGGAGATGTGGTGTCCGGCCACCGTGGAGTGCTCGTCGTACAGGAACGGGGCCAGCGCCACACCCAGGCCGAAGGCCATCGCGATCGACGAGAGCGAGACGCCCGCGGCGAGCCGGGCGTGCGGCCTGATCAGGCGCTTCTCGAACTCCCAGCCGACCACGAACATGAACAGGATCAGACCGACCTGGGAGACCGCGGACAGCAACGGCCGCACGTCGGCGGGGAAGAGGCGCTCGGTGAGGTTCCCCGGCAACAGGCCGAGGACGCTGGGGCCGAGCAGGATGCCCGCGACGATCTCGCCGACCACCATCGGCTGACGCAGCTTCTGCGCGAGCCTGCCGAGTGCGGCGCCGGCCACGAGCACCACGCCGATGTCGGCCAGCATGATCCCGAGCTTCATGTCCTGGGGGCTGGCCGCCGCCAGAGTCGTCATTGGGGCTCCCGGGGTCGGGGCGGGGTGCCGCGGGTCCACAGCACGCGGAAGGTCAGGGAGGAGAGCCGCCAGCCCTCGGCGGCGCGGCGGGCTTCGCCGGTCGCGAGGGTGCCGACCTGGAACAGGGGCTCGTCCGCCGCACCGGGGTGGTGCACATGCGTCGAGACGAGGTTGGCGCGCAGCACGGCCCACTCACCGGCGTCGTCGAGGTCGACGACCGCGGGCGAACCGAGGTGCTGGGTGGCGGCGAAGGCCGCCAGCGCGTCACGGTGGTAGCCGGCGAGTCCGTCGAGGCCTTCGTGCCGGCTCATGGGGAACTCGACCAGGGCGTCCTTCGTGAAGAGCCCCCGCGCCCACGCGTCGTCGAGTTCGTCGTCGTCGAGACCGATGAGGTACCGGTCAAGGAGAGTGGATATCTTTAATACGTCCGGGCCTGGCTGCATTACCCGAGCATGGCGCCCACGCCAATCGGCAACCAAGGCCGCTTTTCACAGCCCTGACGAAGTTGAGAAAGATCTGACACGGCCCTCAAACAATTGACAAATGAGCCGTTAATCCTGAACTGCCGAGCCTTTCACATGGGCAGATCTCCTTGCCATGCTGCATTCGTAGCTCCACTCGCACCTCCATTCGCACCTTCATTCGTACTCCCATTTCCTCGAACGGAAGAGACGAGAGAATGCCGAAGATCGCAGCCGATGGTCAGCACCTGACCGTTCTCAACCTGTTCTCGACCGACGCCGCCGAGAAGCAGGTCAAGCTGCTCGCCGCGATGCGCCAGATCGTCGACACGGCGGCCTACGAGGGCTGGATATCCAGCACGGTCCACGCCGGGCAGGACAAGCCGGGAACGGCCAACTTCATCCAGTGGCGCAGCACCGAGGACCTGGAGAGCCGTTACGCCGGTGAGGAGTTCAAGCACCGCACCCTCCCGCTCTTCGGTGAGATCACCACCTCGATCCGTCTGCTCCAGAACGAGATCGTCTTCACGCAGCAGAAGCCGGAGCTGGGCGGCGTCACCGAGATCTCCCCGTCCCGCGACGACTACACGGCCATCGAGCTGTTCGGCGTACTGCCGGAGAACCAGGAGGACCTGATCGACGCCCTGGGCGAGTCCCAGACGTGGCTGGTCGACGTCCCGGGCTACCGCACCCACACGGTGCTGCGCGGCCTGCGTGCCCGCGGCATCGAGGGCAAGTTCGTCGTCGTCTACTCCCAGTGGGACAGCAAGGAGGCGTACGACGCCTTCCGCTCCGTGCCCCAGGGCGAGCGCTCCCCGGAGCGCCAGAAGGTCGACGCCCGCGTCGCCGCGCTCCAGACCTGGCAGGACGAGAACACCTACCAGGTCGTCCACACCCGCTCCGCGGGCGAGTGAGCCACCCGGTGGCGGGACGACCGGTCGGGCGGCGGCCGTCCCGTCACCGGGTCCGCACGTTGTTTCACGTGAAACACCCGCAGCAGAGGCACGCCCAACCGAAGCACGCATGGCAGAAGCACGTATGACAGATCGCGCACGGACGCGGACGCACGGGCGCGTTCCCATCCCCACTGGCTGGCCGCTGCCGGGAATCCCCCACCCGGCAGCGGCTTTTCTGTCCGTCACGTTCCCGTTCCCGTCCCGCCCCCGCGCGCCACACCAGGACGAGGAGACAGCACGCATGGAACACCCGGGCATGCGCCAAGTCGCGCACGAGATCACCATCGCGGTCCCGGCGGACACCGTCCACCGGCTGATCGCCGAGGTGGGGAACTGGCCGCGGATCTTCCCCTCGGTCATCCACGTCGAGTACGAGGAGGCTCCCGAGGGCGAGGAGCGGCTGACGATCTGGGAGACCGCACCGACCGCGGCGGGCGAACCGCGCTGCCGTCCGCTGCGCCGGATCGTCGAACCCGCCAAGCTGCGGGTCAACTTCCAGCACCTGGTCACCGCGGCCCCCGTGGCCGGCCTCGGCGGCGCCTGGCTCGTCGAACCGCTCGGGGAGAACGCGTCCCGAGTACGGCTGCTGCACGAGTTCCGGGCCGTCGACGACGACCTCGGGGCCCTGGACCGGATCGGCGCCGAGATCGACCAGAGCGCCGTCGCGGAACTCGCGGCGCTGAAAGAGAACGCGGAACGCGAACACGCCGACGCCGAGTTGACGTTCTCGTTCGAGGACACCGTTTATGTCGACGGTTCCGCGAAGGACGTGTACGCCTTCATCAACGAGGCGAACCTGTGGTCGGAGCGCCTGCCGCACGTCGCCACGGTCCGCCTGGAAGAGGACACCGTGGGCCTCCAGACCCTGGAGATGGACACCCGGGCCAAGGACGACTCCGTCCACACCACCAAGTCCTACCGGGTGACCTTCCCCCACCAGCACATCGCCTACAAGCAGGTCACCCTGCCCGCCCTGATGACCCTGCACACCGGCCACTGGACCTTCACCGACACCGACCAGGGCGTCGCGGCCACCTCCCAGCACACCGTCACCCTCAACACCGACAACATCACCCGCGTCCTCGGTGACACCGCCACCGTCGCCGACGCCCGCGCATACGTCCACACCGCCCTGTCCACCAACAGCCGGGCCACCCTCACCCACGCCAAGGCTCACGCGGAGGGCCGCCGTTGACCCCGACGGTGCGCCGGCTCGCCGTAGCGCGAGGGGAGTTGGACGTGTGGCTGCTGCCGACGCCCGACTCGCCGCGCGACGTCCCGTACGACGAGCTCGACGCGTACGAGAGAGGTCGGGCCGACTCCTACCGTCGCCCCGACGACCGCCAGATGTATGCCGCGGCGCACGTGGGACTGCGCCGGGTCCTCGCCGGTTACACCGGCATCGAACCGAGCCGGCTCAACCTCGCCGGCGAGCGGTACAACGGCAACGGTGAACGCCACGGCCGGCCCGTGGTGCTCGGCGTGCCCGGCGGCGCCCCCCAGTTCTCGCTCTCGCACAGCCACGGCCTGGCGATCGTGGTGGTGGCGGAGTCCCGGGTGGGCGCCGACGTCCAGCGGCTGCCGTCGCCCCAGACCGCCGAGGCGTGTCTGCCGGCGCTGCATCCGGCCGAGCAGGAGGAGCTCGGGAAGATTCCCGAGCACGAACGGACCATGGCCTTCGGCCGCCTGTGGACACGGAAGGAGGCGTATCTGAAGGGGCTGGGCACCGGGCTGACCCGGGGGGCCGACCTCGACTACCTCGGTGAGGCGGGGCTGGCCGAGCGGCCGACGGGTTGGGTGGTGGGCAACCTGCCTCTGTGCTCCACCCACATCGCGGCGGTGGCGCTGGCCGGGGCGGGCGATCGGCCCGTCGCTCTTCGCGCCGTGCCCACCACCTATCTGTACGCCCCGGACGCGATCGAGCGTCTTGTGGAGATGGAACCGGGGCTGCGTTCCATGCTCCGGGATCCCGCGCAGCACGGGGATCTGGAGCGCTGAGGAGATGGGGGGAGTGCGGGTCGGCCTCAGACCGCGGGTTGTCCTGGGCCGGCCGCGCAGTTCCCCGCGCCCCTGACGGGCACGGCCAAGGGGCCGGAGAGTTCCTGTGAACTCTCCGGCCCCTTCGGCCTGTTTCTCCCCCGGAGGGCCCGGCTCAGGCCGCCGCTCGCCAGGTGCGGGGGCCGTCGAAGCCCGTGACGCGTTCGGGGCGGCGCCACAGGGCGACGACCTGGTGCTTGCGGGCCGTGTCGTCGGGCGCGACGCCGGGACCCGCGGTGACGGCCATCAGGACCGCGGTCAGGGCGGCCAGCTCCTCCGGAGAGGGACAGCCGCGCTCGATCCGGAAAAGCGGACCGGCCACGGGTTCGGGGGCGGGATCGGGATCGGCGACGGGGACGGGGACGGAGCGCTGGACGCTCATGGTTTCCTCCCTGCTCACTGGGGCGGGTTGCCGTGCTTGCGGCGCGGCAGCTCGGCGTGCTTGGCGGCGAGCATGGCGAGCGAACGGGCCAGGACCGCCCGGGTCTCGCGCGGGTCGATGACGTCGTCGACCAGCCCGCGTTCGGCGGCGTAGTAAGGGTGGACCAGCTCCTCCTTGTACTGGTCGATCTTCTCCTGACGCATCGCGTCGGGGTCGTCCGCGGCCGCGATCTCCCGCCGGAAGACCACGTTGGCGGCCCCCTCGGCGCCCATGACCGCGATCTCGTTGGTCGGCCAGGCCAGCGCGATGTCGGCGCCGATGGAGCGGGAGTCCATCACGATGTACGCGCCGCCGTACGCCTTGCGCAGCACCACCGAGACCCGCGGCACGGTCGCGTTGCAGTACGCGTACAACAGCTTGGCTCCGCGCCGGATGATGCCGTCGTGCTCCTGGTCCACGCCCGGCAGGAAGCCGGGCACGTCGACCAGCGTGACCAGTGGGATGTTGAAGGAGTCGCAGAACTGCACGAACCGCGCGGCCTTCTCGCTCGCCTTGATGTCCAGGACACCCGCCATGGCGGCCGGCTGGTTGGCGACGATGCCGACGGTGTGGCCGTCGATCCGGGCCAGGGCACAGACGATGTTCGACGCCCAGCCCGCGTGCACCTCCACGTAGTCGCCGTCGTCGACGAGTTCCTCGACGACGCCCCGCATGTCGTACGAGCGGTTGCCGTCGTGCGGCACCAGGTCGAGCAGCACGTCCCCGGACCGGTCGCCCGGGTCGCCGCTGACGTGGCGCGGCGGCAGCTCGCGGTTGTTGGACGGCAGCAGCGACAGCAGATAGCGCACCTCGGCGAGGCAGCTCTCTTCGTCGTCGTGGACGAAGTGCGCCACTCCGGAGACAGCGCCGTGGACGTCGGCGCCGCCGAGCCCGTTCTGGCTGATCTCCTCGCCGGTGACCGCGCGGACCACGTCGGGCCCGGTGATGAACATCTGCGAGATGTCCCGGACGGCGAAGATGAAGTCGGTCAGGGCGGGCGAGTACGCCGCGCCGCCCGCGCACGGGCCGAGCATCACGCTGATCTGCGGGATGACACCGGAGGCCCGGGTGTTGCGCTGGAAGATGCCGCCGTACCCGGCGAGCGCGGAGACACCCTCCTGGATGCGGGCGCCCGCACCGTCGTTGAGCGACACCAGCGGCGCCCCGGCGGCGATGGCCATGTCCATGATTTTGTGGATCTTGCAGGCGTGGGCCTCGCCCAGGGCGCCGCCGAAGACCCGGAAGTCATGGGCGTAGACGAAGACCGTACGGCCCTCGACCGTGCCCCAGCCGGTGATCACACCGTCGCCGTAGGGCTTCTTCGCCTCCAGCCCGAAGCCGGTCGCCCGGTGCCGGCGCAGCGGTTCGACCTCCTGGAAACTGCCCTTGTCCAGCAGCAGTTCGATGCGCTCGTGAGCGGTCAGCTTGCCCTTGGCGTGCTGCCGTTCGGTCGCCTTCGGGTCCTGCCCGGCACGGGCGATGTCCTTGCGTTCGGCCAGCTCCATCAGCCGGCCGCCCAGTTCGATGGGTATCGCGGGCTCCATGTACGGATCTCCCATTCAAGTGGATCAAAGTGGATCAAGAGGAAAGACGGTTCGGTCAGCGGGCGAGCAACGCGGTCAGTTCGCCGACGGTGCTCTCCCGCAGCACCTCGGCGGGCACCTCGGCGTCGAGGGCGCGCCGGATCCGGCGCCCCAGGTGCAGGGCGTCGAGCGTGTCCAGGCCCTGGCCGCGCAGCGGCAGACCGGGCGAGAGCCGGTGCCCCGGCGGGACCGCGAGCAGGTGCTGCAGTTCGAGGCGCAGGCAGTGGCCGATGGTGCGGGCCCGTGCGTCGGGGGTCATGGCGCGCAGCTGGACCGGGTCCGGGAGCCGGTCGAGCCAACTGCACGGTGTGTTGTCACTCAGGGGACTCATGGGGCTGCCTTTCAGGGAAAGGGCCGGGCCCGAGAAGTGCCGGTTCCGGCCGGTGGCTGGGGAGGAATCGACGTGTCCGCCCCGCGAGCAGCACCGCGAGCGCCGCCGCCGACGAGGCGAGCCCTCCCACGTACAGGCCGGAGCGCGCACCGTGACGGACGGTGAGCCAGCCCACGAGGAGGGCACCGAGTGGGGTGAGTCCTTGCAGGATGAGCGTGTAGAGCGCCATCACCCGGCCGCGGTAGGCGTCGTCGCTGCCCAACTGGATGCGGTGGTTGGCGGCCTGGGCGAAGTAGAGGGTGGCGAAGCCGGTCAGGAACAGCAGCACGGCCGCCCACGCGTAGGTGGGCGACCAGCCGGCCGCCGTCTCGAGGATCCCGAAGGCGAGCGCTGAGGCGGTGACGGTCAGGGCGGCCGGGCGGGCGCTGCGCACGGTGGTGGCGAACGCGGCGAGCAGCGAACCGGCGGCGAACGCCGTGGTCAGCAGCCCGAACGCGGTCGCGCCCGAGTGGAAGACGGTCTTGGCCAGCAGCGGCAGGGTGAGCTGGAAGTTGAAGCCGAACAGGCCGACCACGGCGACCAGCGCCAGCGGCACGAACAGATCGGGGCGGCCGCGCACGTACCGCAGTCCGTCGACCACCTTGACCCCGCGCTCCGGCGTGGCCGTGCGCAGGAGTTCCCCGGGGCGCATCAGGCGCAGTCCGGTCACGGTGGCGAGATAGCTGGCCGCGTTGAGCAGCATGGCCGTCCCCGCGCCGACCGCGCTGATCAGCAGTCCGGCGAGGGCGGGACCCACCACGCGGGCGGTGTTGAAGTAGGCGGCGCTGAGCGCCGAGGCGTTGGGCAGCAGCTCGGGGCCGACCATCTCGCCGACGAACGCCATCCGGGTGGGCACCTCGACCGCGTTGACGGTTCCCAGGCCCAGCGCGAACAGATACAGCTGCCACAGCTGGGCGGAGCCCGCCAGGACGAGCACGGCGAGCGCCAGCGCGAGGGCGCCGGAGACCAGGTTGGCGAGGGTGAGCAGCAGCCGCTTGTCGTGGCGGTCGGCGAGCCGGCCGCCGTACAGCGTGAACAGCAGCAGCGGGGTGAACTGGAGCGCGGTCACGGTGCCCAGAGCCGTGCCGGAATCCCCCGTCAGGGAGAGCACCAGCCAGTCCTGGGCGGTGACCATCATCCAGGTGCCCGCGACCGAGACGACCTGGCCGGCCGCGAAGAGCCGGAAGTTGCGCACGGCCAGGGACCGGAAGGGCGTACGCCGGGCGCCGCCGCCCACGACCCGACTGCTCCTCGTGCCCGTCCTGCCGCTCCTGCCCGTCGTTCCCCTCCTCGCCCTCTTCGCCGTGTCCCTGGCGTCGGGCCGTGTGGTCGTCATGGCATCAGGGCGTCCTGGACGCGCCCGCGGACCGGCGCGCGAGGCATTCCTCGAAGAACGCGAACGCGCGCAGGTGGTAGGTGCGGGCGGCCCAGCCGAGGCTGATGTTGTGCCCGGCGCCGGGCTGGCGGTCGACGGCGGCGGACGGCGCCGAGGCGAAGTGAGCGGCGAGGTCGGCGACGGTGTCCTCGTCGTGGTGCCACCACAGTTCCTGCTCGGCGAACGTCAGCCGCACCGGGACCTGCACGGCCGCCGCGGCGACCGGGAACCGCCGCGGCCACTGGAGTGCCTCGGCCTGCTCGCGCGGGGGCATCGGGGCGACCAGGGTCTCCGCCTCACGGAAGGTGTTCGGCGGGTAGAAGCGCAGGGCGCCCCAGTTCCGCTTCCAGTGCCGGTGCTGGTGCGGGTCGGGGCCATGACCCGGGTCGACCGCGTAGTCCCGGCCGAGCCCGGAGATGTCGAGCCCGAGCAGCGGCGGTACGGACGGATCCGGATCACCGGCCTGGCAGGCGGCGTACGTCAGGGCGAGCTTGCCGCCGAAGGAGTGCGCGAGCAGGAACACCCCGGCACCCGTCTCGGCGCGGCCGGCCAGGTGCCGCAGCGCCGCGTGCAGCGCGGCGGACTGCTCGGCCAGGGTCTGACCGCTCGGGGCGTCCGCGGCGGACAGCCCGTAGCCGGGCCGGTCGACGGCGACCATGGTGTAGCCGAGCCGCGCGCCGAGGGCCAGCAGGGAGACGTCGGGGTGGGCCTGTCCGTCGAAGTACCCGGCGCTCATCCCTCCCCCGTGCACCGCGACGACCGTGGCCCGCGGTGGCCCGGACGGCTGGGCGATCAGCGCGGAGAGCGTGACGTCACCGGCCGCCAGGGCGACGGGGCGCACACCCGGGGACATCGGGGGCATGGCCGGACCGGGTACGGACGAGGGGATGGTCTCGACCGTGGGAGCGCTCACTGGGGTACTTCCTCTCGTGGTCGTGCTCTCGTATGCGGGCTCTCGTACGCGTGCTCGCCGTGTTCGGGCTCGCGCGTTCGTGCTCGCGTGCGGATCGGATGCCGGTGGTGGTGCTCAGCGGGCTTCGGGCGCGCCGAACCAGCGGTGCAGCGTCGCGCACAGCTCCGCCGATCCGGTGTCCGCCCAGGCCACATAGCCGTCGGGGCGTACCAGCACCGCGGCGGCGCCGCCGAAGGCGGCCGGGTCCTGCGGGGTGCCGGTGACGACGGTGACGCGGTCCTTCCAGCGGGCGGCCGCCTCGCGCAGTACGGAGTCGTCGGTGAGGTCGAGGAGGACGCCCTGGGCGGCGTGGAGGAGTTCGGGCGTACGGACCTCGCCGACGGCGGTGTTCAGCGCCCGCGGCGGCAACCGGCGCCCGACCAGCGAGTTCCCCAAGTCCCCGAGGTCGTAACGGACGTCGAGGTGGCTGACCACCCCGGCGAGGTGCCGCTTGACCGCGTCGAGGCCGATGAGCTCGGCGAACAGATCGCGCAGCGGCTGGGACTCGGGGCCGCCGAGGAAGACCGTGCCCTGTGCCTTGGTGTTCATCAGCAGCCGCGCGCCGACCGCGTGACGCTCGTCGTGGTAGGTGTCGAGCAGCCCCTCGGGCGCCCGCCCCTGGACGGTCGCCGCCAGCTTCCAGCCGAGGTTCACCGCGTCCTGGACACCGGTGCTCAGGCCCTGCCCGCCGGCCGGCAGGTGGATGTGCGCCGCGTCGCCGACGAGGAGCACCCGCCCGCGCCGGTACTCGGTGACCTGGCGGGTGGCGTCCGTGAAGGAGCTGACCCAGTCCGCGCCGCCGCCGGAGATGTCCTCACCCGTCAACCGCTCCCAGGCCGCGGCCACTTCGGCGAACTCCGGGGTCTCACTGCGGTCGGCAGGCGGGGTGCCGTGCTCGCACACGATGATCCGGTCCACGCCCTCCTTCAGCGGCGCCGCCATCACCATGCCGCCGGGCAGCCGCTCGCCCAGGAAGCGCGGCGGGATCTCGCAGCCGACGACATCCGCGAGGTACATGCCGCGGGTGGCTGGCGTACCGGGGAAGTCGAAGCCCGCGGCCCTGCGCACCGGGCTGTGCCCGCCGTCGGCGCCCACCAGGTACGCGGCGCGCAGCGTGCGTTCACCGTCGGGCGCGGCCACGGTGACGGTGACCCCGGTCCCGTCCTGCACCAGCGCCAGGAACTCCCAGCCCCGCCGGATGTCGGCGCCGAGCTCACCCGCCCACTCCTCCAGAACCGCCTCCGTCTGGGACTGGGGGACGCCACGGGCCCCGAAGTGGGCGTCCTCCAGCACGGTGTAGTCGAACTGCACCCCGCCGAAGTGGCCCATCGGGCTCTTCTCCAGCCCGCCGAAGCGCGGGACAAGACCACGCTGGTCGAAGGACTCCATGGCGCGGGCGGTGAACCCGAGCCCGCGCGACTGTCCGGTGGGCCGGGCCAGCCGCTCGGCGACGATGACGCTCACCCCGCCCAGCCGCAGTTCCCCGGCCAGCATCAGCCCGGCCGGGCCGGCGCCGACGACGATGACGTCCGCGTCCATCTGCGCGTCCATGGGTGTCCTCTCCTCGCGCGCCCGGGCGCGCGTCGCATCGGTGGGTGACGTGCGGTGCCTCAGCTGTGCGTGTGCTTGTCCGTGCGGTGTCCATGCCTGTCGGTGCGGGCCGTGCGGCGGTACTCAGTCGTCGGCGGGCGGGGTGCCGAACCAGCGGGTCAGCGCGTCCACCAGACCGGCCGGGCCGAAGCCGGCCCAGGCCACATAGCCGTCGGGGCGGACCAGCAGGGCCTGTCCGGCCGGCAGCGGGCCGTCGGCCGCGGGACGGTCGGCGACGAAGGCGACCCGGTCCGACCAGGGGGCCGCACTCGCGCGCAGCGCCGGGGCGCCGTCCCCGTCCAGGGACAGCAGCAGCCCGCGACCGGTGCGCAACAGTTCGGTCGTGCGGCGCCGCGCGCCATGCTCCGCGGACTCCAGCCACGCGTCCGGCAACCGCCGCCCGAGCAGCGGGGGTTCGTCGGAGTGGAGCTCGGGGCGGACGCCGACGCCCTCGACGTCGTACCGGATGCCGAGGCCGCTGATCATCCCGGCGAGGTGCTGCCGTACGCCGTCCAGGGCAACGAGTTCGGTGAGCAGCGCGCGGGCGGGTTCGACCTCCGGGCCGCCGAGCAGCAGCTCGACCTGGGCCCGGATGTTGGCGAGGACCTGGCGGCCCACGGTGTGGCGCTCGGAGTGGTAGGTGTCCAGGAGGTCCTCGCCCGCGCTGCCGCGGACGACGGCGGCGAGCTTCCAGCCGAGGTTGAAGGCGTCCTGGACGCCTAGGTTGAGGGCCTGCCCGCCGCTCGGCATCTGCCGGTGCGCCGCGTCCCCGGCGAACAGGACGCGACCGTGCCGGTAGCGCGCGAGCTGCCGGTTGGCGTCGCCGAAGGCGTTGACCCACAGGGGGGTGCCCTGGCTGATGTCCTCGCCGGTGACGCGCTTCCAGACGTCGGTGACCTCCGCGAAGTCCGGTTCGGCGCCCCCGCGTTCGGGGGCGGGCCGCCCGAACTCGTGGACCATCACCCGGGTCACCCCCTCGCGGGTGGCGGCGATGGCGAGCCCGTGCTCCAGGCGCTGGAAACGCCGGTCGGCGACCGCGACACCGCAGACGTCGGCGCGCAGCAGTTCGCGTGCGGCGTCCCGGCCCGGGAAGGGGGCCCGGACCAGGCGCCGTACGGTGCTGTCCTCGCCGTCGCAGCCGACCAGGTAGCGGGCCCGGATGCGGACGGGACCGTAGGGGCCGATGGCCTCGGCCTCCACCCCGTCCTCCGCCGTGAGGGACAGCAGCTGGTGGCGGCGCCGCAGATCGGCGCCCAGCGCGGCGGCCCGCCGCCGCAACAGCTCCTCGGTGCGGGTCTGCGCCACCTTCCACTGCCCAGGGTGCGAGCTGGGCAGCGTCAGGTCCAGCGGTACGCCGCCGAAGTGACCGCGCGGCTCGCACGGCGGCGTACCGAGCTCGTCCAGCAGTCCGCGGGAGTCGAGGATCTCCATCGTGCGGGCGTGCAGGGTGGAGGCCCGGGATTCGGCGGTCGGGCCGGGGCGCTGGTCGACGACGACCACCTCGGCGCCGCCCAGCCTCAGCTCGGTGGCGAGCATCAGCCCGGCGGGGCCCGCTCCGACCACGAGGACGTCGGTGTCCAGGATGGTCGTGTCGGTGTCCTGATGGTCCGTCGTCATCGTCAACGCCTGTTCTCTGCGAAGGCTTTGGCGTGGGTGAGGGTGGCCCGGCTGTTGGTGGACAGGGCGGTGTGGACGTATGCGCGGGCGTCGGCGACGGTGGCGGCGTCACCGAGGACGCGGGCGATGTTGTCCGTGTTGAGGGTGACCGTGTGCTGGGAGGTCGCCGCGACGCCCTGGTCGGTGTCGGTGAAGGTCCAGTGGCCGGTGTGCAGGGTCATCAGGGCGGGCAGGGTGACCTGCTTGTAGGCGATGTGCTGGTGGGGGAAGGTCACCCGGTAGGACTTGGTGGTGTGGACGGAGCCGTCCTTGGCCCTGGTGTCCATCTCCAGGGTCTGGAGCCCCACGGTGTCCTCTTCCAGGCGGACCGTGGCGACGTGCGGCAGGCGCTCCGACCACAGGTTCGCCTCGTTGATGAAGGCGTACACGTCCTTCGCGGAACCGTCGACATAGACGGTGTCCTCGAACGAGAACGTCAACTCCTCCGCCGCGTGCGCGAACTCGACGTTCTTCTTCAGCGCGGCCAGCTCGGAACGGCTGTTCCTGTCGACGGCCTGGTCGATCCAGAGAAGGTCGTGCGGGTCGTCGTCGATGGCGCGGTAGTCGTGCAGCAGCCGTACCCGGGACTCGTTCTCGCCGAGCGGCTCGATGATCCAGGTCCCGCCCATCGCGGCGACCGGCGGGGCGGTCACCTCCTGGCGGAAGGTGATGCGTAGGGCCTCGGGGTCCAGTTCGCGGCGCGAGGTCCAGTTCTTGGCCTCACCGTTGGCGGTGGCCCAGATGCGTATCCGCTCCTGGGAGCCGTCGTGCTCCACGCGGTCCACGTGGATGGTGGGCGGGAAGATCCGGGGCCAGTTGGTGACCTCCGCCAGCAGCCGGTACACGGCCGGTGCGGGCGCGGCGATCGTGATCTCGTGCTCTACCTCACGGGTCGTCATGACGCTTTCTTCTCCATGGCTGGGTACGGGCTGCCGGTCGGTGGGGGTGCTCAGAAGTTGCCGAGGCCGCCGCAGACGTTGATGGCCTGCGCGGTGACCGAGGCGGCCGTGTCGGAGGCGAGGTAGGCGACCATGCCGGCGACCTCCTCGGGGGTGGAGTAGCGGCCGAGCGGAATCTTGGCCTGGAACTTCTCGAGGATGGCGTCCTCGGAGGTGTCGTAGGCGGCCGCGTATCCGGCGCGCACGCGCTGGGCCATCGGCGTCTCGACATAGCCGGGGCAGACGGCGTTCACGGTGATGCCGGTGGGAGCCAGCTCATTGCCGAGGGCCTTGGTGAAACCGACCACGCCGTGCTTCGAGGCGGAGTAGGGGGCGCCCAGGACCACGCCCTGTTTGCCGGCCGTGGAGGCTATGTTGATGATGCGGCCACGGCTCTTGTGGCGCATGCCGCCCGTGTTGAGCACCTCCCGCGTCAGCCGGAACACGCTGTTGAGGTTGGTGTCGATGACATCGGTCCACAGCTCGTCCTCGATGTCGGCGGTGACGCCGCCACCGGACCGGCCGGCGTTGTTGACCAGGACGTCGACGGTGCCGAAGCGGTCGACCGCGGCCTGCACGAAGGCGCCGACCGAGCCGGGGTCGCGGACGTCGAGGACCGTGCCGTCGGCGTCGACGCCCTCCTCCTGGAGGGTCTTGACGGTCTCGGCGACGTTGTCCGCGCCGCGGGCGCCGATGAACACGCGGTGGCCGGCCGCGGCCAGCGCCCGCGCGGACGCGAGGCCGATGCCGCTGGTGGCCCCCGATATGAGAGCGACCCGCTTTTCCAGCGTTGACATGTGCTTCCTCTCCCTCTTGTCCCTCTTGTTCCTGCTTGTTCCTGCTTGTTCCTGCTTGTTCCTGCTTGTTCCTGCGGGGGTGCGGTGGAGCCGGACCGGACGAGGTCAGGTGAAAGGTTTCGCCCGGTCCGGGAACGCCGTCGGGCGTCAGGCGGCGGCGGGCTCGTCGGCGCCGAACTGCTGGTTCACGGCCTCGATGAGGGCGCGCGGGGTGTCGGCGTCGGTCAGCAGGTCCTCGTCGAGGACGATCCCGTACTCGCGCTCGATACGGCTGCCGGTCTCCAGGAGCGCCAGCGACTCGTAGCCGAGGACTTCGAACGGCTCGTCGAGGATGTCGCCGTCGAGGTCGACGCCCTCGTCGACACCGGCGCCCTCCTGGAGGATGCGGCGCAGGTCGTCCAGGGTGAATTCCGAAGTGGACACGTGGGTTCCTTCCCAGGTCGAAATGGATCGTTCAGTCGGGGGCGTTGGGGGTGTTGGGGGCGGGGGTGCGCCGGTCAGTCGACGGCGCGGACCACGACGGCCGAGTTGAAGCCGCCGTAACCGCGGGCCAGGACCAGGGCGGTGCGCACCTGGGCGGTGCGCGACTGGTTGACGACCAGGTCGAGGCCGTACTCCTCGTCGGGGCTGATGTGGACCGTCGGCGGGATGAGGCCCTCCTCGATGGCCAGCAGCGCGGTGGCGACGTCGAGCGGGGCCGCGCCGGAGTACAGCCGGCCCGTCATCGTCTTGGGCGCGGTGACCGGGACGCCCCGGACACCGAAGACCGCGGAGATCGCGTCGGCCTCGATACGGTCCAGCTCCGGCACGCCCGCCGCGTCCGCGAAGACCACGTCGACGTCCTCGGGAGCGGTGCCCGCGTCGGCGAGCGCGAGTTCGATGGCCTTGCGCAGGGCGGGCTCGCGGTCGCTACCGGGCCGCGGGTCGAACGTCGAGCCGTAGCCCGCGATCTCGCCGTAGATCTTGGCGCCGCGCTCGCACGCCGACTCGGCCGACTCCATGATCAGGATGGCGCCGCCCTCGCCCGGCACATAGCCGGCCGCGTCGGCGTCGAAGGGCAGATAGGCGCGGGTCGGCTCGTCGCTGGTGCTCAGCCGGTCGCCGGCCATCTGCGCCACCCAGCCCCAGGGGCAGATCGACGCGTCGACGCCCCCGGAGACGATCATCGGGGTGCCCTTGCGGATGAGCCGCCGGCCGTGCGCCACCGCGTCGAGACCACCGGCCTCGTCACTGACGATGACGCCGCTGGGACCCTTGAGGCCGTTGCGGATGGAGATCTGGCCGCTGTTGACGGCGTAGAACCAGGCGAAGGACTGGTACGCGGACACGTACTGGCTGCCCTGGCTCCACAGTTTCTCCAGCTCGCCCTGACCGAACTCGAAGCCGCCCGAGGAACTGGCCGTGACGACGCCCATGTCGTACTCGGGCAGTTCCTTGGGATCGATGCCCGCGTCCGCGAGCGCCCACTCGGCGGCGACCAGCGCCATCCGGGTCATGTGGTCGGTCTGCGGCAGCAGCCGGCTCGGCAGCACGTCCGCGGCGACGAAGCCGGGCACCTCGCCCGCCAGGGTCGACGGGTAGGAGGACGGGTCGAAGCGGGTGACCCGCCCGATGCCGTTCTTGCCGGTCCGAGTGGCGGCCCAGTAGTCCTGTGTGCCCAGTCCGTTGGGGGCGGCGATGCCCAGACCGGTCACTACCACCGTGGTGGTCATGCCACGCTCCTCTCGGGACGCGCCAGCACCATGGCGCTCTGGAATCCCCCGAAGCCGCTGCCGACCGTGAGCACCGCGTCGGTGAGCTGCTCACGGGCGACCAGCGGCACGTAGTCGAGGTCGCACTTGGGGTCGGGGGTGGTGAGGTTGGCCGTGGGCGGCACGACGTGGTTCTCCATCGCCAGCGCGGACGCGGCGATCTCGATGGAGCCGATCGCGCCGAGCGAGTGCCCGACCATCGACTTGATCGAGCTGACCGGGGTCCGGTAGGCGTGGTCGCCCAGGCTCCGCTTGAACGCCTCGGTCTCGTGGCGGTCGTTCTGCTTGGTGCCCGAGCCGTGCGCGTTGATGTAGTCGATCTCGGTCGGGTTCATCCTGGCCTCGTCGAGCGCGACCGTGATGGCCTCGGCCATCTCCGCCCCGTCCGGACGCAGACCCGTCATGTGGTACGCGTTCGAGCGTGTCGCATAGCCCGCGATCTCGGCGTAGATGTGCGCGCCGCGCCGCTTGGCGCTCTCCAGTTCCTCCAGGACGAACACGGCGGCCCCCTCCCCGAGGACGAACCCGTTGCGGGTCCCGTCGAAGGGGCGCGAGGCGCGCTCGGGTACGTCGTCCCGGGGCGTCGTCGCCTTGATCGCGTCGAAGCACGCCATCGTGATCGGCGAGATCGGGGCGTCGGACGAACCCGTGATCATGACGTCGGCGGAGCCCTCGCGGAGCAGCTCCACCGCGTGCCCGACCGAGTCGATGCCGGACGTGCAGCCGGTGGAGACCACCGTGTTGGGGCCCTGCGCGCCCACGGCCCACGCGACCTCGGCCGCGAAGGAGCTGGGGACCAGGTAGTTGTACAGGTGCGGGGCCGTGTAGGCGTGGTCGACCAGGTGGAGCCGGCCGCCGTCGCTGACGACGTTGTACTCCTCGTCCAGACCCATGGTCGCGCCGACCGCGCTGCCGATGGTGACGCCGACGCGGTACGGGTCGTAGGCGTCGATGTCGATACCGCTGTCGGCGACCGCGCCACGGGCCGCGACCACCGCGAACTGCGCGGCGCGGTCCATCCGGCGTATCTCCTGCGGGCGCAGCCCGTGCTCCGCGGGATCGAAGTCGATCTCGGCGGCGACCCGGGAACGGAACGGGCTGGGGTCGAAGAACGTGATGCGGCGGGTGGCCGTACGGCCCTCGCTCAGCAGGTTCCAGAAGTTCTTCGCCCCGACACCACCGGGGGCGAGCACCTCGATACCGGTGATGACAACTCGTCGGCCGGTCACGCGGACGCCTCCCAGTTGTAGAAGCGTGTCGCCATCGCGTCGGCCGGGGAGCGCCAGGTGGCCGGGTCGTACGCCTCGATGAACGGCTTCAGGTCCTCGCTGATCTGTATGAAGCGCGGGTCGTGCCGGGCGTGCTGGATCAGCTCGCCGCCGTTGTCCGCGTCGAAGTCCTGGAGGTGGAAGTACAGACCCCGGTACTGGAAGAGCTGGCGCCGACGCGTGCCCATGCGGTGCGGCATTTCCGTGCCGTCGAAATCGCCGAAAATCTTCGCGACGTCGACGCTCGACCCGGGATCCATCCGAGCCACAATCAGCGTGCTGTACATACGTTTCCCTCTCCTCGGGGCCCACCACACAACAGTTGACGAAAGCTCATATTCAGTATCTTGGGCGGTACGAGCGGTTTCAATATTCCCTGTGTCAGGGAATTGTCAGACCGGTTCAGAATTGCGCTGGAGAGTGCTGGAGAACGGTGGAGAACGCTGGGAAATGCCAGGCAATTCCGGGTGATTCAGCCGGTGATTTCACACATGGCGGCGCCCGAGGCGACGGACGCGCCCACTTCCGCGGTGAGGTTCCTGACGGTCCCCGAGCGGTGGGCGTTGAGGGGCTGTTCCATCTTCATGGCCTCCAGGACGACGACGAGGTCGCCCTCCTTGACCTCCTGGCCCTCCTCGACCGCGACCTTGACGATCGTGCCCTGCATGGGCGAGGCGAGGGTGTCGCCGGAGGCCACCGGGCCCGACCTCCTGGCCGCGCGGCGCTTCGGCTTGGCGCCGGCGGCGAGGCCGGTGCGGGCCAGGGACATGCCCAGCGAGGACGGCAGCGAGACCTCCAGGCGCCTGCCGCCCACCTCGACGACGACGGACTCGCGGCCCGGCTCGTCCTCCGCCTCCGCCACCTCGGCGGGGGCCGTGAAGGCGGGGATCTCGTTGACGAACTCGGTCTCGATCCAGCGGGTGTGGACCGTGAACGGGTCGGCGGATCCGGTCAGTTCGGGAGCAAAGGCCGGGTCCTTGACGACCGCGCGGTGGAAGGGCAGCGCGGTGGCCATCCCGCCGATCTCGAACTCTTCGAGGGCGCGGGCGGCGCGCTGGAGCGCCTGCTCGCGGGTGGCGCCGGTGACGATCAGCTTGGCGAGCAGGGAGTCCCAGGCCGGGCCGATCACACTGCCGCACTGCACACCCGCGTCGAGGCGGACGCCGGGGCCGGAGGGCGGCGCGAAAGTGGAGACCGTGCCGGGGGCCGGGAGGAAACCCCGGCCAGGGTCTTCGCCGTTGATGCGGAACTCGAAGGAGTGGCCGCGCAGGACGGGGTCGCCGTAGCCGAGTTCCTCGCCGTCGGCGATGCGGAACATCTCGCGGACGAGGTCGATGCCGGCGACTTCCTCGGTGACCGGGTGTTCGACCTGGAGGCGGGTGTTGACCTCGAGGAAGGAGATCGTGCCGTCCATGCCGACGAGGAACTCCACCGTGCCGGCGCCGACGTAGCCGGCTTCCTTGAGGATCGCCTTGGAGGAGGAGTACAGCTCCGCCACCTGGGCGTCCGACAGGAACGGCGCGGGCGCCTCTTCCACCAGCTTCTGGTGGCGGCGCTGGAGCGAGCAGTCACGCGTGGACACGACGACGACATTGCCGTGGGTGTCGGCCAGGCACTGGGTCTCGACGTGGCGGGGCTTGTCGAGGTAGCGCTCGACGAAGCACTCGCCGCGGCCGAACGCGGCCACCGCCTCACGGACGGCGGAGTCGTACAGCTCGGGAACCTCTTCGAGGGTGCGGGCGACCTTCAGACCGCGTCCGCCGCCGCCGAAGGCGGCCTTGATCGCGATCGGCAGCCCGTGCTCCCGCGCGAAGGCGACGACCTCGTCGGCGCCGCTGACCGGGTCGGGGGTGCCCGCGACGAGGGGGGCTCCGGCGCGCTGGGCGATGTGGCGGGCGGCGACCTTGTCGCCGAGGTCACGGATGGCCTGCGGGGGCGGGCCGATCCACGTCAGGCCCGCGTCCAGGACCGCCTGGGCGAACTCGGCGTTCTCCGACAGGAAGCCGTAGCCCGGGTGGATGGCGTCCGCGCCGGAGTCCTTGGCGGCCTGGAGGACCTTGGCGATGTCCAGGTAACTGGTGGCGGGGGTGTCACCGCCCAAAGCGAACGCCTCGTCCGCCGCCCGGACATGCGACGCGTCCCTGTCTGGTTCCGCATACACGGCAACGCTCGCGATCCCGGCATCCCGGCACGCCCGGGCCACGCGGACAGCGATTTCGCCACGGTTGGCGATGAGCACCTTGCGCACGATGAACCTCCCCAGACTCCGCTCGGAGCCACAAGACTGTTCGAGTGCGCACTTCCCCTTCAATACGGTCCGTTGCAGAACTGGGTCAGAATCCGCAGACCCGGGGCAGCACTTACCGGAAGAGGAAAGAAGAAGGTCAGACCTCCGTCAAATCACCGGACCCGGTGGATGGAGCCACCGGGTCCGGAAAGAAAAGGAACGCGCCATTCCGTGGAGAATCTTGGAGGCCGATTGAGAGGCCGACCGAGAGGCCGACTGGAGGCTGACGGGAAGGTGCTTCGGGAGGCACTTTCAGCAGTCTCGCGGATCACGCGGATCATGGGGGGGCACCCGGATCACGGGGGTCATGGGGGGCACGCGGGTCTCACGGGTCTCATGAGACGCGGATCTCGCGGGTCCCACCGGTCTCACCGATCTCGCAGGCCCGTCGTCCACTCGGTTTGTCGAGCTCGCGGGCCCCTACCTGGTCAACCGGCCTGCAGAGCCTTGCGGTACCAGGGCGCGGCGAGGGGGAAATCGGTGTCGAAACCGCCGCCGGGAGCCCGGCGCAGGTCGGCCCAGAGCCGGGCACTGTCGAAGACATGGTCGGTGGTGAACATGTCGAGTCCCGACGGAGGTACGCCCTTCTCCACCAGGACCGCCCGGGCTTGGCCGGCGGTCAGCTCCCGGTCCGGCCAGTCGATCCCGGTGCACTCCGCGACCGCGCGCAGGAGGGTGCCCACGGGGAGCGGCTCCGGGTGGGTGGCGTGGTAGACGGAGGCGGTCAGGTCGGCGGCGGGGGCGAGCGCGACGGCCACCAGCAGCGTGGCCAGCTCGGGTACGGCGATCACCGAGGTCCGGGCGGGCCAGTCCTCCACCGTGCCGGGCAGCGTGCGCAGCATCCGCGTCAGGCCGGGCACCACCCACCTGTCGCCCTCCCCGTACACCAGGTGGGGCCGCAGGACGACACCGCCGGCCGCGAGGACGGCGTCCTCGGCCGTGGCCCGGGTGAGGGACGTGGGCGAGCGCGGGTTGCGGGTCAGTTCTTCGGGCCGGTCGCCGTGGAAGGTGCCACGGCCGTAGACCGACGCGGTGCTCAGCTGGACGATGCGCGCGACCCCCGCGCGGCGCGCTTCCTCGATGAGCGCCGCCGTACCACGGGCGTTGACGGCCTCGTTGGCCTCGGCATCGCCGCCGATCTGCGAGGCGCAGTGGATCAGGACGTCGACGCCGTCGCACACCCCGCGCAAGGACACGGGGTCGGTCAGATCGGCCCGTACGACGCGAGCACCGTCCCGGGCCGGGGAGCCCTGGTGGGACGGTGGAGCGGAGTCGGGCAGGGGACTGCGGTGCGACATGAGCCTCAAGTCGCCTCGGTGCAAGGCGGCTTCGCGGGCGACGTGCCCGCCGACGAAGCCGGCGGCGCCGGTGATCAGGATGGTGGGCACGGGTCTCTCCTCGGGATGGGGACGCTCTCCCAGACGTACGGAGGATGCGGGCTCAACGGCCGTGCGGGCTCAACAGCGGCGCGGGCTCAACAGCGGCGCGGGCCCAGGACGAGCTCGGCGGTGAAGACGGTCTCGGCGTGTTGCGTACCGCGCACCCGCACCAGTACGCCGCCCTCCGTACCGTGCGGTTCGACCTGCGGTTCGATCCAGCAGGGCGCGTCGAACTCGGCGTAGCGCGCGAAGTTGCTCTTGAGGCCCAGCAGGAGTGCGTCCGGCATCCCGGTCGAGACGAGGGCGGCCTGCCGGGCGGCTTCCAGCAGGACCATGCCCGGTATGTGATCGACGGGGTGGTCGAAGAAGGTGGGGTGGGCGGTGTCGACGCGCAGTTCCCAGCGGTCACCGATGCCCGAGGTGGATCCGGGCTCGGGCTCGGCGAGCAGCACGTGCCGGTCGTCGGAGTGGCCCACCGCGGCCGGGTCGATCGCGGGCGGCACGACGCGGTCGGTGGTGGTGGGCCGACCGGCGCGCAGCCTGCGGTGGACGGCCGGGCTGGTGCAGCTGAACGCGGCGCCCGCGGTGGCCATCGCCTTTCCGTCGCGCAGCACGGTGACGTCGTAGCGCATACCGCCGAGCACCCGGCCCCTGCGGACGATGTCGCGGCAGACCGTGCGCAGTTCGACCTCCGTGGGGACGGCGTCCGCGACGAGGAGTTCGGGGCAGGTGTTGAAGAACATGTCCCACATCAGGAACTGGTGCCCGAAGGGGACGCCGAACTCGGCGTGCGCGAGCAGGGAACCGATCTGGCGGACGGACTCGATCAGGAGCATCGGGGCCTGGTAGCCGCCGGACTGGGTGAAGAAGGAGTGACTGCGCGGCCATTGGGCGCTGACCGCGAATTCGTCCGGCTGGTCGGCTTCCGCGGGTTCGGCGGCGGCCTCCCAACCGGTCAGCAGGACCTCGGAGACGTCGGCGCGATGGACGTACTCGCGCGGAACCGTCGTGGTCAGCCGCGGCGTCAGGGTTCGCTCGGCGGTCTGGACGGTGGGTTGAACAGCGGTTCGAGCAGCGGTTCGTGAGGCGCTGGTGCCCACCGTTGCGACGTCGTCATCGACGGACACACGGGTGGAGGTGGTGTACGACATGTACGGCACTCCTGTCTGTTTCCGAGCAGGGGGCAGCAATCCGTACCGCCGGCAGCCACCCCCCGTGGCCGACGTTCTCTCGCCCCCACAAGATACAGACATGTCTGTTCGGTTTATCAAGCAAAGCTTTAGCATCCTTCAAGTGACGAGCCGCTGTTACCGGGCGGTACGGCACGATTGCGCCACTCCGGACGCCCGATCTCTCAAACCGTGCAGACCCGCATGGTTAGAGCCAAGGACACCCCTAGGGCAAGGGAGTCCACCCCGACCGCAACCTGCCGGAAACATGACCTTGAAACGTCGACGAGCCTCACATATATGCAGGTCAACATGGGTGGATCGGAAAAGGTACGGACCGACGCGCGGGGGATTTCGAACGCGTTGACAATCAGACAAGTCTGTTTGCTATCGTCCTCATTGTGAGAGTTCAGCAGTCCGTTCCGTGATGACGAGACTGTGCCTCAGGAGGAGCAGATGAATCGGCAAGCCGTGGATCTACTCGACGCCCGATCGCAGCGCAATCTTCCGCACCGCCCCACGATTCCCCAGCCCGGGCGGGCCGTTGCCCCACAGGCAGCCGCCGACCATCCCGGCCCCCCGGCCGGCGCACTGCGCGTCCTGGTCGTGGAGAACGATCTCAGGGCCGCCGACTCCCTCGTCCAGGGTCTGCTGCGGCAGGGGTACGCCGCGCAGAGCGTGGCCACCGGCACCAAGGCGCTCCAGGCGCACCGCGACGCCGATCTCCTACTGCTCGACCTGGACCTGCCCGACCTGGACGGGCTCGAGGTGTGCCGGGGAATCCGGGCGGTCTGCGACACCCCGGTCATCGCCGTCACCGCGCGTGGCTCCGAGCTCGACCGGGTGCTCGGACTACAGGCCGGCTCCGACGACTACCTGGTCAAGCCGTACGGCTTCCGTGAGTTACTGGCCCGGATGGAGGCGGTGATGCGCCGGGTGCGCCAACAGCCCGCCGCCGCCCAGATCATCACCCACGGGCCGCTGCGCATCGACGTCGGCACCCGGGTGGCCACGCTGGACGGGAAGCCGGTGGACCTGACCCGCAAGGAGTTCGACCTGCTGCGTCTACTGGCCTCGCAGCCCGGCACCGTCATGCCGCGACGCCAGCTCATGGCGCAGGTCTGGGACGACACCTGGTCCCACCGCGGGCGCACCATAGACACCCATGTCAGCAGCCTGCGCGGCAAGCTCGGTTCGAGCAGTTGGATCATCACCGTCCGCGGTGTCGGTTTTCGGCTCGGCCACCCGTAAGCGGCACCCGCAGGCCGTCCGAGGACCAGCGCACGACCCACAGGAGGAGCGCCCGGTGAGCGCTCGAGGACCGACACGGGCCCGACCGGGAACCGACCGAAAATCGAGCCAAAACGGAAGCAAATACTCCCGCCTACTGGCGGCGTGCCGCCTTGCCGATACAATACAGACCAGTCGGTAAATTTCCAGTGGGCGAGAGCAAGGACCTGGTATGGCCGCACAAGAGCGCGGGACGAGGTCGAGGCACTCGATCCTGGAGTCCGCGGCCCGGGTGTTCGACGAGCGCGGCTACGACGCGGCGAGCACCAACGACATCCTGGCCCGGACGGGTCTCACTCGAGGCGCGCTGTACCACCACTTCCCGTCCAAGGAAGCGATCGCCGTGGCGCTCGTGACCGCGCACAGCGAGGCCCTGGTGGTGCCGGACCAGGCGGTGAAGCTCCAGGCCGTCATCGACCTCACCCTGGAGTTCGCCCAGCGTCTGCAGCACGATCCGGTGCTACGGGCCAGTGTGCGGCTCGCGGTCGAGCAGACGTCGTTCTCCCGGCCGCCGCAGACGGCGTACGAGCAGTCCGGCGCCGCCATACTCGCCCTGCTGCGGCAGGCCGAGGAGCAGGGCGAGATCCTGCCCGGCGTGGACATCCAGGAAGCCACGTCGACGGTCGTCGGCGCCTTCACCGGCCTGCAGTTGATGTCCCAGGTCTACAGCAACCGCGAGGATCTGCCGGAACGCATCGGTGCGTTCTGGCGCTTCATGCTGCCCGGCCTGGCCACGCCCGGCCTGCTCGGCCGCCTCCGCACCACCCCGCCGCCGACCCGCGAGACCGCCTGACCCTCCCTCCACACCCGCCAGGCCGCCACCCGCACCCCCTGAACCCGGCAACCTCACAACCGATCCCCGCGCCCCGGCAACACCCGCCGAACAGAACACGGCGACCCGAACACGTACTCCGGGCAGAGCCGCCTCGCCCGTGACGGACCCAGCCCGACATCTCGTCCCGGGCACCCACCACGGGTCCCCTTCTCGTGCCGTCCCGTTCACGGGCATCGATTCCGGGCGCCGGTCCTCGGACCGACCCCGCCCGGCCACCCGACGCGGGCAGCTCCTCCGCGGGCGAACTCACGCCGCGAGCCGTCAGACCCGCTCCCCACCCGTCCGTTCCGTCTCCGTCCGCTCCTCCCCGGCCAACGAGAACAACGGACGCAACAACACCCACAGCCGCTTGGACGTCTTGGGGTCCCACCACTCCGCGTCCGTGTGCCCCAGCGACTCCAACCCCGCGGCCACCACCACCGCCAGGTCGGCCAGATCCTCCGGCGCCTGCACGACGTCCCGGTGCGCGTCGACCACCCGCCTGCGCACCAACGCCAGTACGTCGTCACGCAGTCGCGGCGGCCCCGCCGACCCGTCCACCGCCAGCTGTATGCCGGCCCGGACGAGTTCCTCCGTGCGCAACGCCTCGCACAGGGCGACCAGGAGGCGCTCCGGGGCATCCTCCACGGACCCCTCGAAGGCCTCGTCCATCAGCACGACGACCCGCTCGTGCGCCTGCTCGTACACCGCGGCCGTCAACTCCGCGGTGGAGGAGAAGTGGTGGTAGAGAGCCCCCCGGCTCACCCCGGCCCGGCGGCAGATGTTGACCAGTCCCGCATCGGAGAGCCGGCCGTTCGCTATCAGTTCCGCCGCGGCACGGACGAGAGCCTGACGGGTCTGTTCCGACCGGGTCTGCATCAGGCTGCACCTGCCTATTCCTGCTCTTGGCATGAAGGAGCGCGCGGGTGCCTCGTAGGCGCCGGCAACAACCAGAATCATACAACCATGCCTGTTTTAGTTGACAGCCCCGTGAACCCAGACCTCCATCCAATCCCTATAAATCCTGCAGCTCTTGCCCATGGCAGGACTCTTGACCGCCGGGCGATCCCGTGAGCACACCCCATCCCGAACGCCCATCCACTCTTGACAATCAGACAAGTCTGTTTGTTACGTTGGCGATGGCCACGTTGCCCCCGGCACCCGAGCGTCATCCGAGCGTTGAGGAGTCCGATGAGCAGCACGACCGCCCCCACCGCCGCGACCGCCCCCACCGGCCCGATCGCATCCGCCGGCCCGATCACATCCACCCGCCCGATCGCATCCGCCGGGCCGATCGCTCCCGCCGGCCCACCCCTCCCCGTCACCCCGACCATCCCCCTCGTCGGCAGCGGATTCGGCGAAGCCCTGCACGAAGGCCTGGTCCGCGCGGCGGCCCGGATGTCGCCACGCCCGGGTCACGCTCCCGCCATGTCGCCCGCCACCGCCCTGGGCTCCTGGGAGACCGGAGCCGTCCTGGACCGCTTCACCGCACGTCTCCCCACCGCGCTCGCCCCCGCCGAGGCGGAGGTGCCCGCCCTGCGCACCACGCTGACGGAGTTCGCCCGCACCGCCCTGTCCCGGGCCGCGGACACCACCCCCGCCCCCACCCCCACTCCCATCGCCCCGCCCGCCGCCTCCCCGCACCAGGTGGCCGCCGCGGTCGCCCTGCTCTTCGAATGCGCCCTGCTGCACGTCCTGGAGAGCGGCATCACGCACCGCGAGAGCGCGCTGCCCCGCGCGGTCGCGGTCGTCCGGCGTCTCGGCGAGGTCGTCCGGGGGGCCGGGGAGGGGATGTGGTCCGGCGACGACGGCCGCGGCGAGCGTCGCCGGCTGGCCCGGCAGCTGCACGACGAACTGGGCGGCGCCCTGTCCCTCGCCCGCCTCAGCCTCGACGCCGCCTCGACCTGCGCCCCCACCAGTACCAGCACCAGTAGCAGTACAAGGACCGGTCCCACTCCCAGCCCCACTGCCCGTACCCCTGACGCTTCCGGCGCCGTCGCGGCTCATCTCGCCACCGCCCAAAGGGCACTGGCCGAGGCGGCCCGGGAGAACCAGGCGCTCATCGACGGCATCCGCCACCGCGCCGACCTGCCGCCCCTCCGTGAGGCCCTGGAGGCCTTCCTCGCGGGCCCCCGCCCGCGCGCCGGCCGCCGTGTCCAGACCTCCGTCGAGGTCATCGGTGACGAGTGGACCCTCTCCGAGCGGCACCGGGAGGAGACCTTCCTCGCCCTGCGTGAGGCGCTGCGCGACCGCCTGGCCCGCTCGGGCGCGCACCGCGTGGACACCGTCGTACGCATCACCAGGCGCTGGCTGTACGCGAAGGTGACCGACGACGGCCAGGGCCCCGCGGCAGGTTCCGTCGGCTCCGCCGACTCCGTGCGAGCCCTGCGCTCCCTCACCGGCCGCGTCGAGGATCTCGGCGGCCGGACCGGCATCACATCCGGCACCCCCACCGGCACCCTGCTGGAGATCCACCTGCCCTTGCGCAGGCACCTTTGAGTGCCCACCGGAAAAGCTCCCACGGCGCCACCCCATACCTCCGGCAGGATGCCTCTACGTCATCGCTCCCTGTCCGCCGCCATGATGCCGACGCATTCTTCGAGCGCCGCGCACAACGACGGCACGAAGGCGGCGAGTTCGGCGTCCGACGACTTGCCTCCATCCAGCACGGCACCGACGACCGTCACCAGGACGGCGGCGGCCTTCAGCGCGTGCGCGTCGGCCAGTTCCTCAAGGAAACCGCCGGGACGCGCAACCACGAACGCCTCCTTGCCGGTTGCCGGGTCGAAGCCGACGCTGCGGAAACGCCTCGCGCTCATGCGGCAACCTCCCACGGGACGTAGTCCTGGCCGAGGGTCGCGAGGACCGCCGCCCGGCGCCGCTCCCGTTGAAGGCGCCTACGGTCGAGTTCGTCACGCTCGTGTTCCCATACGGCGAGGTAGGGCCGGACCATGGGCAGTCCGTCGGCGGCGATGACGTCCGCCGGGTGCGGCCCCGGCCGACGCGCGGGGGCGGGTTGGTGGGCTGGAACGGGCGGACAGACGGTGAGGGACGGTGGCGTACCGGGGCCGCGGTGCGCTCCGCGAGGAGGCAGGAAGAGGCTCAGGATCGCGGCCAGTAGGCTGCGCATGGGTCGACTCCTGTTCAGTCGGCTCGGGCCCCGGTGTGGAAGTAGCCGCTTCCCGTCGGGGCCGTTCTGTATTCAGAGCGCACGATACCCGTGGATAACCGTAGATAACCACGGATGCACAGAATGCCGTAGTCACCCACGCTAAGTTCATGGAGCTCGACCGCACACGTCCGCTCTGGCGGCAGATTGCAGCGGAGATCATCCGGCGCATCAAGGACGGCACGTATCCGCCGGGCAGCCGCGTACCTTCCACCTTGGAAATCGCCCAGGAGTTCGGCGTGGTGAACGCGACAGCGGCGAAGGCCATGCGGCACGCACGGGAACAGGGCTGGACACGGGGCGAAGTCGGTCTCGGGACCTTCGTGGCCGACCCCCTGCCACCCTCTCCTGAAACCCAGTCCCCCGCCTGACCGAAGCCGCACTCCCCCTCAGCCGCCCGAAGTGCCCCTGGAAAACCACTGCGGCCCCGACCGTGAGATACCTCACCACCGGGGCCCTGCCACGTCACCGTCCAGGCCAAGTCCCACCGTAACCACGAGAAACGGGCCCTCACCCTGACTTCCGTCAGTGGTGAAGACCCGTTCCTTCGGTTCTTCATGGTGCGCGAGGGGGGAGTTGAACCCCCACGCCCTTGCGGGCACTGGAACCTGAATCCAGCGCGTCTGCCTATTCCGCCACCCGCGCATTGGGTGTGTCTTTGGTCTCTCACCGAGTGGTGCGAGCGCCTGTCGACATGCAGAAGATTAGCACGCTGTCCGGGGTGGAATCACATCCCTTTCCCACGGCCACGGGCCCCGCCGGCACCGCACGTCTCAGGCGTAACCGGTTCACGTATCAACCTCGTACCGGTCCAGGCCATCTCTCCATGAGCAGGACAGGGTGCACAGTCAGGTGCGGGACACTGGTCTCGGAGCGCCTCTACGATCCTTGGCAGGAGTAGTGCCGGGAAGTGTTCGAAGAGGAGCCCCTGCGGGAACTTCGGGAGGGGACTTCGGAAGGCGTCGACACCCGTCGACCGGGCCGACAGGGGGAACCAGCCGATTTCCCGACGCGTGGATACGATCAGTAAGCAGTACCAGCAGGACCAGGACGACTACGGCAGGCCGTACGACACGGCGGGCCGTACGCAGTACGACGTGGACAGCAGGCAGAACCAGGACGGTTACGAAGGAGGAGGTGCCCCATGGGAGTCCTGAAGAAGTTCGAGCAGCGTCTCGAAGGTCTGGTCAACGGCACCTTCGCCAAGGTGTTCAAGTCCGAGGTCCAGCCCGTGGAGATCGCCGGAGCGCTGCAGCGCGAGTGCGACAACAACGCCACGATCTGGAACCGCGACCGGACCGTCGTACCCAACGACTTCATCGTGGAGCTGAGCGCGCCGGACTTCGAGCGCCTCAGCCCCTACTCCGGCCAGCTCGGCGACGAGCTCGCCGGCATGGTGCGCGACTACGCCAAGCAGCAGCGCTACACCTTCATGGGCCCCATCAAGGTCCACCTGGAGAAGGCGGACGACCTCGACACCGGTCTCTACCGGGTGCGCAGCCGTACGCTCGCCTCCTCCACCGACCAGCAGGCCCCCGAGCGCGCCCCCGCGGGCCCGCCCCCCGGCCGGCCCGGTGGCTACGGCTATCCGTCGGCCGCCCCCGGCCCGGGCCCCACAGGCGCGCCCCCGATGCCGTCCGCGCCGCCGCCCGGTGCGCGCCCCGGCCCCTCGCCGATGGGCGCCCGGCCAGGCGCGGCTCCGGGCCCGGCGGCAGGCGGCCGCATGCGGCACTGGGTCGAGATCAACGGCACCCGCCACCAGATCTCCCGCCCGACGCTGGTGCTGGGCCGCAGCACCGAAGCCGACGTGCGGATCGACGACCCCGGCGTATCCCGCCGGCACTGTGAGATCCGGACCGGAACGCCCTCGACGATCCAGGATCTCGGATCCACCAACGGCATCGTGGTGGACGGGCAGCACACCACCCGCGCTACGCTCCGCGACGGCTCGCGGATCGTCGTGGGCAGCACCACCATCATTTACCGGCAAGCCGAAGGGTGAAGCGGGGGCAATGTCAGAGCTGACCCTCACGGTCATGCGGCTGGGTTTCCTGGCCGTACTGTGGCTGTTCGTGATCGTGGCCGTGCAGGTCATCCGTAGCGACCTGTTCGGAACGCGCGTCACACAGCGCGGCTCGCGCAGGGACGCCTCCAGGCCGCAGCAGGCCGCGCGCCAGGCCACACCACCACCGCAGCGCCAGCAGGCGCCGCCGAGCGGGGGCAGCGGTGGCCGACAGCGCCGCGGCGCCCCCACCAAGCTGGTCGTCTCCGAAGGAACCCTCACGGGCACGACCGTCGCGCTGCAGGGGCAGACCATCACCCTGGGCCGCGCGCACGACAGCACCATCGTGCTGGACGACGACTACGCGTCCAGTCGCCATGCCAGGATCTACCCGGACCGAGACGGCCAGTGGATCGTCGAGGACCTCGGCTCCACCAATGGCACCTATCTCGACCGGAGCCGACTGACGACTCCCACGCCCGTTCCGCTGGGCGCGCCGATCCGCATCGGCAAGACCGTCATCGAGCTGCGGAAGTAGTGCTACATCATGAATGAGCGCGAGCGGAGCGAGCACGCAGTGGTGGTCCACACGACGGACCCCGGCGCGCTCCCGACCGGAGGGTGGGCACCGTGCGGATGTACCCGGAGCCGACGGGCGAGGTGCGCATGAGTCTGTCATTGCGCTTCGCCGCCGGATCGCACAAAGGCATGATCCGCGAGGGCAACGAGGACTCCGGTTACGCCGGTCCCCGCCTGCTCGCGATCGCCGACGGGATGGGCGGCCAGGCCGCCGGTGAGGTCGCCTCCTCCGAGGTGATCTCCACCATCGTCGCCCTGGACGACGACGTACCCGGCTCCGACATCCTCACCTCGCTGGGCACCGCCGTGCAGCGCGCCAACGACCAGCTGCGGATGATGGTCGAGGAGGACCCCCAGCTGGAGGGCATGGGGACCACCCTCACCGCGCTCCTGTGGACCGGTCAGCGCCTCGGCCTCGTCCACGTCGGCGACTCCCGCGCGTATCTCCTGCGTGACGGCGTGCTCACCCAGATCACCCAGGACCACACCTGGGTGCAGCGCCTCGTCGACGAGGGCCGCATCACCGAGGAAGAGGCCACGACCCACCCCCAGCGCTCCCTCCTCATGCGCGCGCTGGGCAGCGGCGACCACGTGGAGCCGGACCTCTCCATCCGCGAAGTCCGCGCCGGCGACCGGTACTTGATCTGCTCCGACGGCCTGTCCGGCGTCGTCTCCCATCAGACGATGGAAGACACCCTCGCCAGCTACCAGGGCCCGCAGGAGACCGTCCAGAACCTCATCGAGCTCGCGTTGCGCGGCGGCGGCCCCGACAACATCACGGTGATCATCGCCGACGTCCTCGACATCGACTCCGGCGACACCCTCGCCGTACAGCTCTCCGACACCCCGGTCGTGGTCGGCGCGGTCGCCGAGAACCAGCACCAGCTGCACGACAACGGCGCCATGCAGACCCCCGCGGGCCGCGCCTCCAGCCTCGGCCGTCCGGTACCCGGACAGGGCGGTGGCGGCGAGTTCGGCCCGCCCGGCAGCGGCGACACCACCGGCTACGTCCCCGCGGGCGGCTTCGGCGACTACTCCGACGAGGACTTCGTCAAGCCGCGCCCCGGACGCAGGTGGCTGAAGAGATCCCTCTACAGCGTGCTGGCGCTCGCCGTCATCGGCGGCGGTCTGTACGGCGGCTACCGTTGGACGCAGACGCAGTACTACGTCGGCATCCAGGACGAGCACGTCGCGCTGTACCGCGGAATCAGCCAGGACCTGGCCTGGGTCTCGCTCTCGAAGGTGGAGAAGGACCACCCCGAGATCGAACTCAAGTACCTGCCGCCGTACCAGCAGAAGCAGGTCAAGGCGACGATCGCGGAGGGCGGCCTCAAGAACGCCCAGCAGAAGATCGGCGAGCTCGCCACGCAGGCCTCGGCATGCAAGAAGGACGCCGAGCGTCGCGCCGCCGACACCCAGAGCGGTGCGAAGACCGGCACGGGCCAGGCAGGTGGAACCACGGGAACCACAACCACCTCTCTGACGTCCAAGGCCACGTCCAGCCCGTCCCCGACGCCGAACGCATCCAGCTCGGCACCGTCTTCGAAACCGTCCACCTCCACCGCACCCACTCCCACACCCGGCCCCAGCCTCTCCGACGAAGAGCAGAAGCTGGTCTCGCTGTGCGGTAAGCAGTAAGAAGCCGTGAGGGGCCCTGTCACACCATGAGCAGTAGTACGAACACGCCGACGCACCACACGTCGACCATCGGCTCGATCGGCGCACCGAGCCGCCGCAACACCGAGTTGGCGCTGCTGGTGTTCGCCGTCGTCATCCCGGTCTTCGCGTACGCCAACGTCGGCCTGGCCATCAACGACAAAGTGCCCGCCGGGCTGCTGGGCTACGGCCTCGGCCTCGGCCTGCTCGCAGGCGTCGGCCACCTCGGCGTACGGAAGTTCGCACCGTACGCCGACCCGCTGCTGCTGCCACTGGCGACGCTGCTCAACGGCCTCGGCCTGGTGATGATCTGGCGTCTCGACCAGTCCAAGCTGCTCCAGTCGCTGCCCAACTTCACCCAGGCAGCGCCCCGCCAGCTGATGTACACCGCGCTGGGCATCGGTCTGTTCGTCGCCGTGCTGATCTTCCTCAAGGACCACCGCGTCCTGCAGCGCTACACCTACATCTCCATGTTCGGCGCCATCGTCCTGCTCCTGCTGCCGCTGGTCCCCGGCCTCGGAGCCAACATCTACGGCGCCAAGATCTGGATCTCGATCCCCGGCCTGGGCACCCTCCAGCCCGGCGAGTTCGCGAAGATCATCCTCGCGGTCTTCTTCGCCGGCTACCTCATGGTCAAGCGCGACGCGCTGGCCCTCGCCAGCCGCCGCTTCATGGGCCTCTACCTGCCGCGCGGCCGCGACCTCGGCCCGATCCTGGTGGTCTGGTTCGTCTCCATCCTGATCCTGGTCTTCGAGACCGACCTCGGTACCTCGCTGCTGTTCTTCGGCATGTTCGTGATCATGCTGTACGTCGCCACGGAGCGGACCAGCTGGATCGTCTTCGGTCTGCTGATGTCGGCGGTCGGCGCCGTCGGCGTGGCGAGCTTCGAACCGCACATCCAGACGCGTGTCCAGGCCTGGCTCAACCCGTTGCACGAGTACAAGCTCAGCCAGGCCGGAACCCACGACGGCATCCTCCACTCCGAGCAGGCCATGCAGGCCCTGTGGGCCTTCGGCTCCGGCGGCACGCTCGGCACCGGATGGGGACAGGGCCACTCGGAACTCATCCGGTTCGCCGCCAACTCCGACTTCATCCTCGCCAGCTTCGGCGAGGAACTGGGCCTGGCGGGGATCATGGCGATCCTGGTCATCTACGGCCTGATCGTGGAGCGCGGCATCCGAACGGCGCTCGCGGCCCGCGACCCGTTCGGCAAGCTCCTCGCCGTCGGCCTCTCCGGCGGCTTCGCGCTCCAGGTCTTCGTCGTCGCGGGCGGCGTCATGGGCCTGATCCCGCTCACCGGTATGACGATGCCGTTCGTGGCCTACGGAGGCTCCTCCGTCATCGCCAACTGGGCGCTCATGGGCATCCTGATCAGAATCAGCGACACCGCCCGCCGCCCGGCACCCGCACCCGCACCCAGCCCCGACGCCGAGATGACCCAGGTGGTCCGCCCGTGAACAAGCCCCTGCGCCGGATCGCGATCTTCTGCGGACTCCTCGTCCTCGCCCTGCTCATCCGTGACAACTGGCTCCAGTACGTCCAGGCGGACACCCTGAAGTCCGACACTCTGAACCGCCGCGTCGCCATCGAGCGATACGCCACACCGCGCGGCGACATCATCGTCGACGGCAAGTCGATCACCGGGTCCGCAAAGGGCACCGGCAGCGGCTACAACGACTTCGAATACAAGCGCACCTACAAGGACGGCGCGATGTGGGCGCCCGTCACCGGGTACGCCTCCCAGGCCTTCGGCGCCACCCAGTTGGAGAGCATCGAGGACGGCATCCTCACCGGCAACGACGACCGGCTCTTCTTCCGCAACACCCTCGGCATGATCACGGGCAAGAAGAAGCAGGGCGGCAACGTCGTCACCACCCTCAACGCCGCCGCGCAGAAGGCCGCGTACCAGGGCCTGCTGAGCCGGGGCAAGGGCGCCGTCGCCGCGATCGACCCGCAGACCGGCGCGATCCTGGCACTGGCCTCCACCCCGTCGTACGACCCGTCGACCTTCGCCGGGAACTCGACGAGCGTCGACGGCAAGGCATGGACGAAGCTGGAGAAGAAGAACAACCCCGACGATCCGACGCTCAACCGGGCGCTGCGCGAGACCTACCCGCCGGGCTCCACCTTCAAGGTGGTCACCGCGGCGGCGGCGCTGGAGAACGGCCTGTACAAGTCCGCGGACGAGAACACGGACTCACCGCTGCCGTACACCCTGCCGAACACCACGACCGAGCTGAAGAACGAGGGCAGCATCCCCTGCAAGAACGCCACCATGCGCGTGGCGCTCCGCTACTCCTGCAACACGGTCTTCGGCAAGATCGGCGCCGACCTCGGCAAGGACAAGATGCTGGCGGAGGCCGAGAAGTTCGGCTTCAACTCCGAGCAGTTCACGCCGGTACGGTCCAATGCCTCGAACTTCCCCAAGAAGATGGACAAGCCGCAGACCGCGCTCAGCTCCATCGGCCAGTTCGAGACCGCCGCGACCCCACTGCAGATGGCCATGGTGGCCTCGGCCGTCGCCAACAACGGCACGCTCATGAAGCCGTACATGGTCGACGAGTTGCAGGCTTCGAGCCTGGACCCCATCGAGCAGACCGAACCGAAGAAGCTGAGCCAGCCGCTCTCCAAGGAGAACGCCCAGATCCTGCAGGCGATGATGGAGACGGTCGTCAAGGAGGGCACGGGTACGAAGGCGCAGATCTCCGGCGTCACCGTGGGCGGCAAGACCGGTACCGCCCAGCACGGTGTCGCCAACAGCGAGAAGCCGTACGCGTGGTTCATCTCATACGCCAAGCTCCCCGACGGCAGCTCGCCCGTCGCCGTGGCCGTGGTGGTCGAGGACGGCGCCGCGAACCGTGGAGACATCACGGGTGGTGGTCTCGCCGCCCCCATCGCGAGGAGCGTGATGAAGGCAGTCATCGACAGCAAGAAGTGACCCCTGTCACGTCCCCTTCACATCGGTGCACGTTGCGATACCGGTCCTGTATCGGGTGACGGGCTTGGCCAGGTCACAGAAGCCGAGCCGGGTACGGTATGCCCGGACGGCACACCGCCGGACCACACAAGCGTGCGGTCGGGACCGACGGAGAGGGCTGGTAGGTAGCTATGGAAGAGCCGCGTCGCCTCGGCGGCCGGTACGAGCTGGGCCAGGTGCTCGGCCGTGGTGGCATGGCGGAGGTACATCTCGCCCATGACACACGGCTCGGCCGCACCGTGGCGGTGAAGACGCTGCGAGCCGACCTCGCACGCGATCCGTCGTTCCAGGCCCGGTTCCGCCGGGAGGCCCAGTCGGCCGCCTCGCTCAACCATCCCGCGATCGTCGCCGTGTACGACACGGGTGAGGACTACATCGAGGGCATCTCCATCCCGTACATCGTGATGGAGTACGTCGACGGGTCCACGCTGCGAGAGCTGCTGCATTCGGGCCGCAGACTGCTGCCCGAGCGCACCCTGGAGATGACCATCGGCATCCTCCAGGCCCTCGAGTACTCCCACCGCGCCGGAATCGTCCACCGTGACATCAAGCCGGCCAACGTCATGCTGACGCGCAACGGCCAGGTCAAGGTCATGGACTTCGGCATCGCCCGCGCCATGGGCGACGCCGGCATGACGATGACGCAGACCGCCGCGGTCATCGGCACCGCCCAGTACCTCTCCCCGGAGCAGGCCAAGGGCGAGCAGGTCGACGCCCGCTCCGACCTCTACTCGACCGGCTGCCTCCTCTACGAGCTGCTGACCGTGCGCCCGCCCTTCGTGGGCGACTCCCCGGTCGCGGTCGCGTACCAGCACGTACGCGAGGAGCCGCAGCCGCCGTCCGTCTTCGACCCCGAGATCACGCCCGAGATGGACGCGATCGTCCTGAAGGCACTGGTCAAGGACCCGGACTACCGCTATCAGTCCGCCGACGAGATGCGCCAGGACATCGAGGCCTGCCTCGACGGCCAGCCGGTCGCCGCAACGGCCGCCATGGGCTCCGTGGGCTACGGCGGCTACCCGGACCACCAGGCCACCACGGCGCTGCGCTCCGCGGACGCCCAGGCCACGTCCATGCTGCCCCCGATGAACCCGGACGACGGCGGCTACGGCTACAACAACTACGACGACCGCCCGGCCCGCCGCCGCCAGCAGAAGAAGTCGAACACCTCGACGATTTTGCTGGTCGTGGCGGGTGCGCTGGTTCTGATCGGCGCGATCCTCATCGGGAAGTGGATCTCCAGCGGCGGCGGGGTGAGCAACAACACCGTCGTGGTCCCCAACCTCGTCAGCCAGACGCGGCAGGACGCCACCCAGCTGGCCAAGAACGCGGAGCTGAAGGTTTCGATCACCAAGAAGCCCTGTGAGAACCAGAAGACCGGCAACGTCTGCGACCAGGACCCGAAGGCGGGCGTGAAGGCCACCAAGGGCGACACGATCACTCTGACCGTGTCCACGGGGGCGCCGAAGGTCGCGGTGCCCAGTGTCCTCGGCAAGAGCCTGGACGAAGCCAAGACGATCCTCGAGGGCGACGGCTACCAGTTCCAGGTCAAGTTGAAGACCCAGGAGTCCACGGAGGACCCGAACACCGTCCTGGACCAGTCCATCCCGCTCGGCAAGGAGGTGGAGAAGGGATCACCGATCACCCTCACCATCGCCAAGGCCGTCGCGAAGTCCACGGTCCCGGACGTGGCAGGCAAGTCCTGTGAAGAGGCCAAGGCACTGATGACGGACAACAACCTGGTCGGCGACTGCACCGACATCGACGTGGCCGACCCGAACCAGGCCGGCAAGGTCGTCTCGACCGTTCCGGCAATCGGCAGCCCGGCCGACAAGGGCTCCAGGGTGAACATCCAGGTCGGCAAGGCGCAGAACCAGACCTTCCAGATGCCGCAGGTGACCCAGATGACCCTTGCCCAGGCCAAACAGACCCTGGCGCAGAACAATCTCCAACTCGGCAACGTCGCAGGCTCGACGGACGACAACGCCATAGTGCTCACCAGCGATCCGTCGCAGGGCTCGCAGGTGACGGCGGGCCAGAAGGTCAACCTCATCGCGGCCGACTCCGGGCAGGGCGGCAACAACAACGGCGGTAACAACAACGGCGGCACCAACTTCTTCGGCGGCCCCAACGGGGGCTGACGCGGCGGTTGAACGACACTGTGCCCCGCCCGGAAGTGCCTTCCGGGCGGGGCACAGTTCGTTTCAGTTCGTTCGAGTCGCCCGGTGGCCGCCACGGCAGGCGGCCAGGGGGCGCAGTGATCGATGTGGACCCCAGATGCGTCCCGCAGGGTCGACGCTTTTGCCTCGACCGACCGAGCGCACGCCCGCAAAACGATCGTGTCTTCATGTCTGCCGACTCGTTGATCGATTGGGGTGGGGTGTCATGTCACAGCTCTGCCCTGGCCACACGGCCGTACCACCAACAGGAGGGCAGAAAGTGATCAACGAATCGGCACTGCTGGAATCCAAGAGCCTGCGCGACAGCGTGCTTGAACAGACGGACGTACTCGACCGGGTGAAGGCCCTGTCACTACTGCCGGACGGCATGCATGTGACGACGGCGATGGTGGCGGCGTACTTCGGCGTCACAGCCGAGGCGATCCGGCAACTCAAAGCACGGCATCCCGGGGAACTGGCGAGCAACGGCATGGTGACGCTCCAAGGTGCTGAGCTCGCGAAATTTAAGCGTGACGTCTTGTCACGCTTTCCAGAAAGTTATCCACAACCTCGTTCCAGCCTCACGCTCTACTCGCGCCGAGCCGTCCTCAACGTCGCGATGCTCCTCCGCGACAGCGACGTCGCCCGCCAGGTGCGCACGTACCTCCTCGACATGGAGTACCTGGCACACGCTCACCCCGTGGAGGAACCCGTCCCAAGCAACACAGTGTCGCTTGACGACCGCATCGACCAGCGCATCACTCACATCCTCGGCAAGACAGTCGTCCCGATGTTCAACGCCCTGATCGAAACGTCGGGCGAGCACCGCAGAGAACTGATCGCACTGCGAGCTGGGGTCGAGACGGTCGAGAGGAGGCTCCGTCAGCACCACGCTCGGCTCCAGCGTCTGGAAGGCCCCCGGGAGGAGCGCCCTCTCGCCGGAGTCATGGCATCCATCGACGCCATGAACGGTCGGGAGTTCGAAGAGTACGTCGCCGAACTGCTGCGACGCGACGGCTGCACCAATGTGGTCCTACGAGGCGGCCGTGGAGACCGCGGGATCGACATCACCGGACGTACAGCCGACGGGCGGCACGTCGCCGTCCAGTGCAAGAGGTTCGCGCCCTACCTCTCCGTCACCAGCCCTGACGTGCAGAAGTTCGTCGGGGCGGCCAAGGTTTTGCACACTTCGGAGGTAGCCCTCTTCGTGGCGACGTGTCCCTTCACCCCCGACGCCCTGAACGTCGCCACCGACGGCGGCATCACCGCCGTACACCGCGGACTGCTTGAGGAGTGGAGCGCGGGAGCAGCGCTGGCAGTTCTGGAGTAGCCACACCGCTGCGCACAAGGGCCCGAAGCCGCAAGAGCTAGTTGCGGCTTCGGGCCCAGCTCATGTCGGGAGTGACAACGTGTCACTCCCGCACAGCAGCCGTCCTGACGACGCTAGCCCAGTTCCTTCGGCGGCGTGCGCGCGCTGTCCACCTTCTCCACCCGCTCCAGCTCGCCCCACACGATGTACCGGTACTCCGACGTGTACACCGGCGTGCAGGTCGTCAGGGTGATGTAGTGGCCCGGCTTCGTCTTGCCGGACTGCTTGGGGACCGTCTGGAGGACCTTGACGTTGTACTTCGAGGTCTCGGGGAGGATCGAGAAGACCTTGTAGACGTACCAGTCGTCCTTGGTCTCGAAGACGATCGGGTCGCCCTTCTTGACCTTGTCGATGTTGTGGAACTTGGCGCCGTGGCCGTCGCGGTGGGCGGCGAGCGTGAAGTTGCCGGTCTTGTCGGTCATCGGCAGCGTCGCCTTGACGGGGTCCGTGTAGTAGCCGGCGACACCGTCGTTCAGGACCTTCGTGGAGGTGCCCTTCTCGACCAGCACCTCGCCGTTCTTCATGGACGGAACATGCAGGAAGCCGATGCCCCCGTTGGTGTCCAGGGCGCCGGGACCGCTCTTGTCCTGGGCCCAGTTGTCGCGGACCTTGTCGCCCTGCTTGTCGGCCGCGCGGTCCGCGACGACGTTCGTCCACCAGAGGGAGTAGACGACGAACAGGCCGAGCACCAGGCCCGCGGTGATGAGGAGTTCACCCAGGATGCTGACCACCATCGCGATCCGGCTGACTCCACGACGCTTCGGAGTGGCCGCTTCGGCGTCGGCCGCCTCGGCGCGCTCGTCGTGGTCGGTCCTCGCTGCCACTGTGCATCTGCCCCGTCTGGTCTGTCTCAGGTTGTCTCACGTGCTCGTGCCCGACGGGGCTCCTACCCGAGGAGCGCGTCCGGCTTGCCCTTGCTGCGCGGGCGTTCCTCGACCATCTTGCCCCACACGATCATGCGGTACTTGCTGGTGAATTCCGGCGTGCAGGTGGTCAGTGTGATGTAGCGGCCCGGCGCGGTGAAACCGGACCCCTGGGGGACCGGGTCCAGCACCTTCGTGTTCGACGGGGGCGTCGACGGCAGGATCGACGTCATCTTGTAGACGAAGTAGTCGTCCTGGGTCTCGACCACGATGGAGTCGCCGGGCTTGAGGCGGTTGATGTACCGGAACGGTTCTCCGTGCGTGTTGCGGTGCCCCGCGAGCCCGAAGTTGCCCGTCTTGGCGTCCGGCATCGCCGTCTTCAGGGCCCCCTCGCCGTAGTGGCCCACCATCCCGCGGTCGAGCACCTTCGTCTTGCTCGTGCCCTCGGCGATCGGAGCGACCACGTCCAGCTTCGGGATGTGCAGGATGGCGAACCCCTGCCCCGGCTCGAACGTCCCCGGACTCCGCTTACCGCTCGCCCAGTCCTCCTGGAGGTGATGCGCGGCACTGCCGGCCTGCTGGTGCGCCCGCACGTTCGACCACCACAACTGGTAGGTCACGAACAGCAGCATCAGGACGCCGGTGGTGATGAACACCTCGCCGATCACCCGGCTGACGAGGACGCCCACACCGGGCTTCTGCTCGCGCGCCGCCCGCCGGGCCTCCATGCGGCTCCGCGGGCCCTCAGCGGCCTTCTCCGCCGACTGCACCGACTCCTGGGCACCCTGGGGCTCTTGGGACTCCTGAACCCCTCCGTGGCGCCCGTGGCCGTTGCGACGGGCCGCCTTGCGCCGCGCCGCGCGACCCCCGGGCGCCGGTATCCCCTCGTTCGCGGCCCCGCCCGCCAACTCCTCGGCCCGGCGCCGCGCCTCGGAGACCTCCGACGCCCGCAACGCCACGGTCTCGTCGTCCAGCTTCGGAGCCGCGCCGACCGGATCGGCGTACATGGGCATGGGTCTGGTGAGCGGTTGGCCGTACGCGGGGGCGGGAGCCGGAGCGGGGGCGGGAATCGGTCCGGGAACCGGGGCCGCCGGGTCCACGAACGGCTGTCGTACGTCCGCGTAGGCGCCCGATGCGCCCTGCGCCGCCTGGACACCCCCCGGCGCCCCCTGCCAGTCCCGCGCATACCCCTCGGGGCCGTCCACGGCGTACTGGTGCTGCCCGGACCAGTCCTGCCCGCCCCCGAGCCCGCTCTCCGACACGGCGGCGGACGGTACGTCCACGGGCGGCGGGGCGGCGTGTCGCCCCGCGGACCCCCGGGCCTGCGAGGGCCCCGGCAGCGGATCGGTGAGCGGATCCGCGAGCTGCTCGACCGCGGCCTCGAACGCGCCGGGCACCCCGTACGGCTGCTGCCCGTACGAGGACCCGTCGTCTCCGGTATCGCCGTAGGCGGCGCCGGACTCGCGCTCGGGGCGCAGCGCGGTCACGCCGTGGCCCTGCCCACCACCGGGGCGAGCCCCGCCGACCTCGCCACGGCACCCTGGTCGCCGCACTCCACCAGCCAGTTGGCGAGCATCCGGTGACCGTGCTCGGTCAGCACCGACTCGGGATGGAACTGCACACCCTCGACCGGGAGTTCACGGTGGCGCAGCCCCATGATGATCCCGTCGTGGGTACGGGCGGTGACCTCCAGCTCGGCCGGCACGGTCTCCGGCTCGGCGGCGAGAGAGTGGTACCGGGTCGCGGTGAAGGGGGACGGCAGCCCGGCGAAGACGCCCCTGCCCTCGTGTTCCACCAACGACGTCTTGCCGTGCAGCAGCTCGGGCGCCCGGTCCACGACACCGCCGTACGCCACCTGCATCGACTGCATACCGAGGCAGACGCCGAAGACCGGGACCCCGGTGTCCGCGCAGTGCCGGACCATCTCGACGCAGACGCCGGCCTGCTCGGGAGCGCCCGGGCCGGGTGACAGCAGCACGCCGTCGAAGCCGTCCTGGGCGTGCGCGGTCGAGACCTCGTCGTTGCGCAGCACCTCGCACTCGGCACCGAGCTGATACAGGTACTGGACCAGGTTGAAGACGAAGCTGTCGTAGTTGTCGACGACGAGAATCCGCGCGCTCACTGGTTGTTCACCGTCACATCGTTGAAGGGGAGCAGCGGTTCGGCCCACGGGAAGACGTACTGGAAGAGCACGTAGACCACCCCGAGAACGAGCACGAGTGAGATCAGCGCCTTCACCCATGCGTTACCCGGCAAATGCCGCCAGATGAAGCCGTACATGCTGTCCCTTCCGTCGCATCACGGCACCAGAGCCACGCCCTACACCATCGGACCCACGCCGTACGGGACCAGACTAACGGCGTAGCGCCTGAGGTTTCCCGGCCTCCACAGGCTGTGTGGAGTCAAGATGCGCCCAGACGATCAGCCGATGACTGTGCCCCCACTCCGGATCGCACGTGGTCAGCGTGAGATAGCGGCCCGGAGCCGTGTACCCGGACTTACGTGGCACAGGATCGATCACCTCAACGTCCGTGGGCACTGTTTTGTAGGGGCCTTTGTCGATCCGATACGTGAACCAGGTCGTCCCGTCGGTGAGCACCACCGCGTCACCCCGGCGCAGCTGGGGAAAGTCCTTGAACGGGTCGCCGTACGTACGCCGGTGCCCCGCGACGGCGAAGTTCCCCACCTGCCCGAGCTGGGCCGTCCCCCGGTAATGCCCGAGCCCCTTCTTCAGGACGCTCGTGCCGGTGCCTTCGAGCACGGGCTTGTTCCACGTGAAACCAAGACGCGGGATGTACATCACCGCGAAGGGCTTGCCGTAGGCGTAGGGGCCGGGGGGCTTCGGGGTCCCGGTGGCCGTCGGGCTCTTGGCGGGCGTCGGCGTCTTCGGGTTCCCGCCCGCCGGGGCGGCCGTGGGCGGCTCCGACCGCTGCGCGACCGATCCCTTCGACCACTGCTTCTGGAGCTGGTCGATCTGGTGGTTCATCTCGCTGTCGGCCTTCACACCCGTCCAGAACAGGACGTAGACCACGAAGAGCACGATCAGCGTGCCGATGGTGATGCACAGTTCGCTCACTGTCCGGACGAGCACTCGCACCGACACGGGACCCCCCAGTGGCAGCTGCCTCGGCCACTACTCCACAGGTTTTGCGTAGTGGAGATCCACTGTGCCCGAGTAGCCGGGAAGAGTCACCGTCCCGTTCTCCTCGACTTTCCAGCCGAGCCCGTAGACGTTGACGTACACCATGTAGTTCTGGATCGCCGGAGAGTCGGCAAGGGCCTTCTGGAGCTTCTGCGGGTCACCGATCGCGGTGATCTTGTACGGGGGCGAGTAGACCCGGCCCTGGAGGATCAGGGTGTTGCCGACACAGCGGACCGCGCTGGTGGAGATCAGCCGCTGGTCCATCACCTTGATGCCCTGGGCGCCGCCCAGCCACAGGGCATTCACCACGGCCTGCAGGTCCTGCTGGTGGATGACCAGGTAATCGGGCTGCGGCTCGGGGTAGCCGGGCAGCTTGGCCGTGGCGTTCGGCGGGGCGTCGTTGAGGGTGACCGTGACGGCCTTGCCCTTCAGCTTCTGGGTGCCGGTGTTCTTCTCCAGCGCGGCGAGCTTGGCGGTGTCGGCCTTGCTGCCGCCGTTCTCCCGTCCGGCGAGCGTGTCGACCTCGTCGCGCAGGGTGCCGTTGGACTCGTCCAGCGACGCGTTCTTGTGGCTGCGCTCCTGAATGAGGTCGGAGAGCTTCAGCAAGGACGCGTCCGTGCGGATGTTGGTGCCCTTGGCCGTGTTGAAGCTGGTGAAGAAAATCAGCCCGGCGAGCGCGAAGACGGCCACGGTGAGTACACGTACGGGCCGGAATCGGCGCGTAACGGCAGGACTCGAACCCGTCCCGGGGGAGTCGGCAGAATTGCTCAACGTACCCTTATCTCCTTCGGCGCCGCGGAAGCACTACGCTAACGGACGCCCGGGGGAGCGCTCAGTGTCCCCTTGTACGCTGCCCCGGAGCCCGCCCCAGTTCCCTGCGCGGCCACGCAGCGCATCGACAGGAGAGACCCTCGTGCCGAAGTCACGTATCCGCAAGAAGGCCGACTACACGCCGCCCCCGGCGAAGCAGGCAACCAACATCAAGCTGACCAGCCGCGGCTGGGTAGCACCGGTCATGCTGGCCATGTTCCTCATCGGCCTTGCCTGGATCGTCGTCTTCTATGTGACGGACGGCTCGCTGCCCATCGACGCCCTCGGCAACTGGAACATCGTGGTCGGCTTCGGCTTCATCGCGGCGGGATTCGGCGTCTCCACACAGTGGAAGTAGCTCTGCCCAGGGTTATCCACTGAGTTATCCACAAGAGTTTTCCACAGGTGGAAAACTAAGACGATCTGTGGATAACCCATCTAGGGTTGACGCCGGTGTGACTGACCTACCGGGATCCGTAAACCAGTTCGCCCCCTGTCCGACCTGCGAAAACTCGGGTCAGTGACAGGGGGCACAGCTGTTCCCACACAGCGTGCACAAGATCCGCCACGATCTGTGGACAACACCGCTCCCCAGGGCTTCTCAGGTGAGCCGAGCGGTACCTCAGGTGAGCTGAGCCGTCCTGACCAGCGTCGCGACAACCACCAGGGCCAGGACCACGGCACACACCCCGTACTGGATCAGGGCCCGCCGCTCGCGCGGGGCGTGGACCATCGCGTAGCCGACGACGACACCGGCGACGAGTCCGCCGATGTGGGCCTGCCAGGCGATGTTGAACGCCGGATTGAAGGTGAAGATCAGGTTGATCACCAGCAGGGCGACGACCGGGCGCATGTCGTACTTGAGCCGGCGCAGGAGGACGGCGGTCGCACCGAAGAGGCCGAAGATCGCGCCGGAGGCGCCGAGTGAGGGCTGATTCGGGGCGGCGAGCAGGTAGCTGAGCGCGCTGCCCGCGAGGCCCGACACGAAGTACAGGGCGAGATAGCGGGCACGGCCGAGGGCCGCTTCCAGGGGGCCGCCGATCCACCACAGGCTGAGCATGTTGAACAGGATGTGGACATAGCTGCCGTGCAGGAACATCGCCGTCAGCATCCGGTACCACTGGCCGTCCGCGACGCCCTCGACCGAGCCGAGCAGCGGAACGTACGCGCGGCCGATGAGGTCGAAGCGGTCGGTGAAGCGGTCGCCCACCGCCTGCTGGACCAGGAAGACGGCGAGGTTGAGGCCGATCAGGACCTTGGTGAGGAGCCGGGGGTCCGCGGCGACGGTCCCGCCCGCGAGGGTGCGGGGCTGCGAGGCCGACGGCGCGTGGCCCGTACCGGAGCCGGTGCGGACGCACTCGGGGCACTGGAAGCCCACGGAGGCACTGATCATGCACTCGGGGCAGATGGGGCGCTCGCAGCGGGTGCAGCGCACGCCGGTTTCACGATCCGGATGCCGGTAGCAGGTGGGCAGGGCCTGGGCGTCCTGATGTCCCTGGTCCTGCGGGCCCTGCGGGCTGCCTGGCGCCTGGTCCATGGGGTCCCCTCAATCCGGTCGTACGCAATGCACCGCCCCGCCCATCCTTACGGATGAGCGGGGCGTTTGGTTCCCTGCGGAAGTCTTCGGGACCTTCGAGTCTTCCGGACCCCTTCGGGACCTTCGGGACCTTGGTCCGATCGAGTCTTCGGGTCTCAGCCCTTGCGGGTCTCGACAACGACCGACTCGATGACGACGTCGTTGACCGGGCGGTCGGTGCGCGGGTTCGTCTGAGTGCTCGCGATGGCGTCCACGACCTTCTGACTGGCCGCGTCGGTGACCTCGCCGAAGATGGTGTGCTTGCGGGTCAGCCAGGCCGTCGGGGAGACGGTGATGAAGAACTGCGAGCCGTTGGTGCCGGGGCCGGCGTTGGCCATGGCCAGCAGGTACGGCTTGTCGAAGGCGAGCTCCGGGTGGAACTCGTCCTCGAACTGGTAACCAGGACCGCCGGTGCCGTTGCCCAGCGGGTCACCACCCTGGATCATGAATCCGCTGATCACCCGGTGGAAGACCGTGCCGTCGTAGAGCTTGTCGGTGGACTTCTCACCCGTCTCCGGGTTGGTCCACTCACGCTCGCCGGTGGCGAGCTCGACGAAGTTCCGGACCGTCTTGGGCGCGTGGTTCGGCAGGAGCCGGACGTCGATGTCGCCTTGGTTGGTCTTCAGGGTGGCGTAGAGCTGCTCAGCCACGATCTGCCTTCCGTTGCCTTCTTTTGACTCCCCGATCCTTGCACGGACCGCGACGCACGTCGCCCGGCCACCACCACCGAGCGAACATCCGGGGAGCGCCCTTGCAGAAATCCCGTCGAGTCCTTGCGTGGACAGGGCGCGAAGCGGCGATCCGTGGCATTGTCGGCGACAAGCTCCTGTTGCCCCGTATGCCCCATCTCGCATGCCTCGCGGCCTCTCGGGGGGCATGATCTCGAACAGGGCGGAAAGGTGAACCGTGCCCTTTTGGGGTACTCGAACGCCCACGTACGCCACCGAGGAGGAGGAAGACCCGTGACCCGCATTGACAGCGTGCGCGCCGCGACCGGCTCGGCGAAGGACAGCGTGCTGCACGCCGCGGAAGTGGTGGCGCCTTACGCCGACACGGCCAAGGACCGGGCCTCGTACTACGCGAACGAGGCACGCGTACGGCTCGCGCCCAAGGTGTCGCTGGCCGCCGAACAGGCCCGCGTCCAGTACGGCGCCCATCTCGCGCCGCGCCTTGAGCAGGCCCGTACGCATGTGCCGCCGAAAGTCGACCAGGCCGCCCACACGGCCGCCGTCCGTACCCGCCAGGCGGCCGCGCAGGCCGCCGACTACACCAAGCCGAGGATCGAGCAGGCGGTGGCCGCGTCCCAGCCTGTTCGTGAGGAGGCCGCGTCACGCGGTGCGGCGGCCATCGCCGCGCTGCGCGGACAGGTCTCACCCAAGGAGATCCGGAAACTGGTCCGCAGGCAGCAGCGGCGGGCGAAGGCCGGCCGTATCGCCAAGGGGCTGGCCGTCGTGGGGATCCTCGCGGGTGGCGCCTTCGCCGCCTGGAAGTGGTGGGACAAGCAGGCCAACCCCGACTGGCTGGTCGAGCCGCCCGCCGCGACGGAGGTGCCCGAGACGGGCCGTCTGTCCTCCGTCGACGGCACTGACCGGTCCGAGCTGGACCCCGAGGTCCAGGCCAAGCAGGCCGAGGACGAGGCGGCGGACCGCGACGACCTCCACTGACCCCCGACCGGACAAACAAGCCCTGAGCAAGGGCAACAACATCGCCGTGGGGCAGAAGACTTGAGGGTCTTCTGCCCCACGGCGATGTTTCACGTGGAACCGGCGGGACCGACGGAACCGGCAGAACTGGGCCACCCGAGCGCCCGGAGCGTGGCCGCGCGGCACGGAATCGAGCTGATTTACGCCTTCCGCCACGATGACGTTTGCAACGACCGATGCTCACAACATCCGCACAGACCCTCTTCACCGTGCGCATTGCCCTGATTACCCATATCTGCTTACAGCAGCTCACGCACGGCTCCGGCGTCGACGCGCACCACCCCCGCGCCATGTCGGGCGCCGGCGGGGCACCGACGGCGCCCGCGCACATCCCGGGCGTTTGCGCAAACAAATGCAACGACTGCGAAGTCCGATGCGTGACTCAGGTCACCGAAAAACATGAACCGGCCAGCCGCCCTGAAGGGCGTCTGACCGGTCCGGGATGTGGAGCCTAGGGGAGTCGAACCCCTGACATCTGCCATGCAAAGACAGCGCTCTACCAACTGAGCTAAGGCCCCGAAGACAAGCGTCCGGCCGGTGGAATGGGATACCGACGGGCGCCGCAGACCAGAGTACCGGGTCACCCCCGGGATCTCGCAAAAAGATTAGGGCTCCCCGTGGGCGACCACTCTCCGTAAGATGCTCGAAGTGGTTCGCTAGAGCGAACCGCGGTATTTGGGGAAGCGATGGGGAGACGCAATGGACGCCGCACAGCAGGAAGCAACCGCAAGAGCTCAAGAGCTGCAGCGGAACTGGTACGGGGAGCCGCTGGGGGCGCTCTTCCGTAGGCTCATCGAGGATCTGGGCCTCAACCAGGCGCGTCTTGCCGGGGTGCTGGGACTTTCCGCGCCCATGCTGTCGCAGTTGATGAGCGGTCAGCGTGCCAAGATCGGCAATCCCGCGGTGGTCCAGCGAGTACAGCTGCTACAGGACCTGGCGGGGCAGGTCGCGGACGGCAGCGTCAGCGCCGCCGAGGCGACCGAACGCATGGACGAGATCAAGAAGTCGCAAGGGGGCTCGGTGCTCAGCAACACCACGCAGTCGACGAGCAGTTCGGGTGCGCCCACGGTCAAGCGGGTCGTCCGCGAGATCCAGTCGCTACTGCGCTCGGTGGCAGCGGCGGGGGACATCATCGACGCGGCCGACACCCTCGCCCCGACTCACCCGGAGCTGGCAGAGTTCCTCCGGGTGTACGGCGCCGGCCGCACCTCCGACGCGGTCGCGCACTACCAGTCGCACCAGAGCTGAGTCGGCGGCCGGGCCGCCGCACGCCGGCGCTGGGGGTTCAGGATGCCGTCGGCGCCGTACCTCAGGTTGCCGGGCGTCTCAACGGGGGGCCTCCGGACCGACCGCCGAAGGGGAGCGACGCACGACCATGGGTGAGGTCTTCGCCGGACGCTACGAACTGGTCGACCCGATCGGCCGCGGGGGAGTCGGTGCGGTCTGGCGCGCCTGGGATCAGCGGCGGCGCCGTTACGTGGCCGCCAAGGTGCTCCAGCAGAGCGACGCGCACGCGCTGCTGCGCTTCGTGCGGGAGCAGGCGCTGCGGATCGATCACCCTCATGTGCTCGCGCCCGCCAGCTGGGCCGCCGACGACGACAAGGTCCTGTTCACCATGGATCTGGTGGCCGGGGGCTCCCTGGTCCATCTGGTCAACGACTACGGCCCGCTGCCGCCCCCGTTCGTCTGCACCCTGCTCGACCAGCTCCTCGCGGGAGCCGCCGCGGTGCACGCGGAGGGGGTCGTGCACCGTGACATCAAGCCCGCCAACATCCTGCTCGAAGCGACCGGTACGGCCCGGCCACGGCTGCGCCTGTCCGACTTCGGCATCGCGATGCGACTGGGTGAGCCGAGGCTGACCGAGACCAACTACGTGGTCGGAACACCCGGTTACTTCGCTCCCGAGCAGATGATGGGCGCCGAGCCGGACTTCCCCGCCGATCTGTTCGCCGTCGGGCTGGTCGCCCTCTATCTCCTCGAAGGGGCCAGACCCGATGCCAAGGCCCTGATCGAGTACTTCGCGGAGAACGGCACACCTCCCGCCCCCCAGAGCATCCCCGAGCCGCTGTGGCAGGTCGTGGCCACGCTGCTGCAGCCGGACCCGCGGGCACGGTTCCGCACCGCGACCGGGGCACGCAAGGCGCTGGCCTCGGCCGCCGAGCTGCTGCCCGAGCCCGGCCCCGACGACGAGCTGGTCGAGGTCTTCGACCAACTCGGTCCGCTTCCCCCGGGGTTCGGCCCGGAAGGACCGCTCAGGGCGACCACGGCACGCGCCGCGGAGCACACGGCTTCGTCGTACGGTTCCACCTCCGGCACCGGTACCCCTTCCGGCACGGGTTCTGGCACCGGTTCCGGCACTGCTTCTGGTTCTGGCCCACACAACTCGGGATCGTGGCGTCACGAATCCGGGGCACTGTCCCGGGAGCCCGTCTCCGGGGCCGCGTGGACGGACCCGTCCTCCGAGGGCTCATGGCCGGCGTCGGGCTCGGGTGCCGCAGGGCCGACGTCCGACTCGGGGGGCGTATGGCCTGCGTCGGACTCGGGGGGCGTACGACCGGAGCCCGTCCCCGGCGACGTACGACACGAACCCGCTCCCCGCGCCGTACGGCACGAGTCCGCTCCCCACGCCGTACCACCGCATCTCCCGCCCGACGCCACGCCCCCGCAGCCGTCCACGATGTCGGACACCGGCAGCTTCCACCTGCCGCCGCCACAGCCACGGACCCAGTCCCCGTGGCAGCCCGACCAGCCCCCCACTCCCCCCACCTCGGTCATGCCGCCGGCGCCGAGCCCGGCCTACGCCCCGCCGTTCGACGACACATCCACGCAGCTGCCCTCGCCCGTGCGGTCCACGGATTCGACCGTCGCGACGCATCAGCACGCGCAGCCCCGCACCGGACCGCCCGCGAAGGTGGCCGTCCCCCTGCTGCTCCTCGCGCTGGCCTGTTTCGCGGTGGGCTTCTGGGCGCTGACCCAGATCTGACGTCCCGCGCCATGAGGCCCTGCCCCCTGAGCCCCGTCCCCTGAGCCCTGTCCCCTACGCCCTGTCCCTCTTCGGCGGGCCTACCAGCCGCGCGGCGTCGTCCGCCGTCGTGCGGCCACCGTCCACACCCCGAGCGCCAGCACCAGGACGCTCCCGGTGCCGATGCCGCCCACGGCGACCAGCTTCATGGTGGTGCCGTCGTCGCTCCCGCCGCTTCCGGCAGGCACCAACCCACCGGTAGCCGACACGTCGTCACCGGTCGCGGTGTCGAACAGGCCCCGCGGTACGGCCCGCCCCGCGTACGCCGGGCCCTTCTGCGCACCGCCGTCCACCCGTACGCGCAAGGTCAGTCCGAACGGCCCGTCCGCGAACTTGTCGGCGACCTGCGCCGCGAGATGAACGACGAGGTAGTACGAACCCGCGAACCGCATGCCGCTGGTCCGGTTGCTGAAGGCGTAGCGGTTGTCGTACTCGACGGGCGGCAGCGGATCCAGTGCGGCGGACCGCTGGCTGCCGTCGTATCCGGCGCCCACGTCGGTGACGAGTCCCCGCGCCGGGTTGTAGAGGGACATGACGAGAGCCGTGCCCACGAATCCGTCGCCGCCGGTCGAACTGCCGAGTTCGGCGGTCGCGTAGAGCTGCTGTCCCCAGTCGACCGGCACCTTGTAGAAGAGCGTCTGCCCAGGGCTGATCCCGTCCTTCCAGACTCCCTGTTCGAGGGCGCAGGCCGTGGTGAACCCCGCGCCGCCCCGGCGTGGCCGCGCGTCCCCCTGAAGGGCCTCGGGCGAGGCGGAGTCCCAGGTCTCTGGAGCACTGGTCGAACCCGCCTTCTTCAGGCGGGGTTCCGACACATAGCTCAGTTCGAGGTCCCAGTCGTCGGGGGAGGAGGACGGGGAGGCCGAGGAGACGGACGCCGCGGTGCGCTCGACGACCACGTAGTACGTTCCGGCCGCCTGGCAGGCGTACTTGCCGGGACCGATCTCGCGCGACGCCGAGGCGGCGATGGGGTGGGGGCTCTGGGAGGCGCCGAAGTGGGCGGTCGTGGCGGAGGAACAGGCTCCGCCGTTGCCGTCCTGTACGGAGACCTTGACGCCGTCGGAGTAGGCGACCGTGGTGCCGGCCCTGGGGACGGCGGTGGCGGCGACGTACGCGTTGGAGGAGGCGTCGAGCTCGAGGCGGTAGTAGAGCTTGCCGTCCTTGCCGAGGGAACTCCGGTACGTCCGGCCGGGCTCCAGCCGTACGGCGTCCGTGGTGCCCATGGCGCCCTGGACCTTCGTGGCGTTCACCGCGAAGGCGTACGGCTTCGGTGCACCGGCCTCGGCTGCCGAGGCGGGCCGCCCGGGCAGCACCGCCGTCGCGCACAAGACCGTTGCCACGACCGCGAGCGGCCGACCACCGTGCCACCATGCCGTGCGCCGCCCCATCACGCGCCACCCCTCGTCGTAGCCCCGGACCGTGGCCCATCCTGCCCCGCCGGTCACGGAGCCACCCCCGCTATCCGTACAAGCGGCCGAAAGAACCCGTCCACAGGACGGACGGCTTCGCTCTCGCAATCAATTTGTTTGCTTGAGTGAATCAGGGGTGAGCAAAGGGCGAATACAGGACAACCCTGTCGCGATTCCGGGCAATACAAAACCCCGACCGCGAGGGCGGCCGGGGTCTGATCTGAGACTGGTGTCGATTCTCACGAACCCGTGGGCACGGAGTCAGTCGCCTCCGTCCACAGATCCTGCTCGGCGCGATCCGCCTGGATCTGGCGGTACACGAGGAGCCCGCCGATGGCGGCCAGTGCGACCAGGAGAAGCTTCTTCACCGCGCGACCTCGTCCTTCGTTGACGTAGGGGACCTCTAGCGCCCGACTATACACACCGACCGATATCGATCGGTGACCTGCGTCGACCCCCAACTCCCGCCCAGCGGGAAGCAGTAGGAACGGACCAGGCTGCCCCAATCACGGTCGTATCGCAGGGTGATCACACCTCGCACACAGTGACTTTTCGGCACCCTCACGCACCTTTCAGGCGCTTTCCGGACCTCTTGCACCCATCCGAGTGGTGTTGATCTGAACATCGACGCGCCACGGGCGTCGGTCCACCACTTCGCGGCCCACATACACATCATGAGGAAAGTACGCAAATCGCCTGACCCGAAAGTGAGGGGCCATGACCCAGAACAAGGTCATGAGGCTGTGGACCGCCATCGTCACCGCCTTCGTCGCGCTGTGCACGGCGCTCGGATTCATCACGACCACCGCGGCCGCGGCCGTACCGCAGGCCGAAACGACGCGCAACAGCACGGTCTCCACGACAGTGCCGATGATCTCTCCCTGGGACGGCCCCTTCGGCCGGGCCCTGCCCCCCACGATGAAACAGCGCATCCGCGCCGAGGCCCACGGCTCCTCACCGAGCTGCCGCCACCGCCCGCAGACCGAGGCCGACACGGTCGACCTGACGTCGCTCTACTCCCCTGAGGCCCACACCGAGCCCGAGATCCGCCTCCAGCGCTGACAGACGCGACTGGGCCCATCCCCTGCCCCCTCTCCTCTGACGTAGCGGCGAACTTGCGTACACCGCAACCCACAGATCCGAAGGCCCGGCACCTCGAAAAGAGTTGCCGGGCCCTCGCCATGCCCGCACACCCCACCCACGGCGACCGAACCGCCCTTGTCCGCCTCAGGGGGCTCAGAGGTTCTTACTGACGCCGTCGGCCAAGGACACAGAACTCATTGACTCATTGCCTTCGGGATCCGCCATGACAACCCACGATTGGTCCCCCTGGCCGATGTCGACACGCTTCGTGCCATGAGCCTCAAGGCGAGCCACCTCGGCGCCCTGGTCATCAGGCCTGAAGTCGACATGCAGCCGGCTCTCGGCCTTCTTGCTCTCATCGAGCCGGACGAATTCCAACCCCGGCAGGCGATCCGGCTCCGCACGGGACCCTAGGCTTACCGAGGCTTCGAAACGGGTGCTTGAAGCGCTTGGGATGACAAAGACCCCCGATCCATCCGGACCGGGGGTCTTTGTGCTGGTGGGGCTAACAGGATTTGAACCTGTGGCCTCATCCTTATCAGGGATGCGCTCTAACCAACTGAGCTATAGCCCCGCCGCGCTTTGCGGTGTGTGTCCCGCGCGCTGACCTCTGAAGATTAGCGCACGACGCGGCCAGTCCCAAAATCGGTATCCCAGGCCTCCCGGCCGGGCCCGACGAGCTGCTGTTACTCGTCCTCGGCGAGCGTCAGCTCGACACCGCCGACGAAGCCCGCGGAGATGTTGTAGATGAACGAGCCGAGCGTCGCGAGCGCCGTGGCGAGCACGACGTCGATGACCGCGATGATCGACGTGAACATCAGGACGTGCGGCAGGGAGAGGAACGACTGCAGGTCGAAACCGTTCGACTCGTTCGAACCCGTCGCCTCGGAAATCGTGCCGCCGACCGTCGAGAAGACGCCCATCGCGTCCAGGACCATCCACAGCACCGCCGCCGCCACGATCGTGCAGATGCCGAGCGCGATGGAAAGCAGGAAGCTGACCTTCATCACCGACCACGGGTCGGTCTTGGCCACCCGCAGCCGCGCCTTGCGGGTGCGCGGCGCGGTGCGCGCGCCGGTCCGGGGCCGACGCACGGCGCCCGACGGCGTCTGAGCCGGGTACGCCTGCGGCGGGTGGTAGGGCTGCGCGGGCTGCTGCGGCTGCCGTTCCCCCGGCAGCGCGGAGCCGGCAGCGGCACCGGCTGCAGCACCGGCACCGGCCGGGGCTCCGGCGCCTGTGGGGGCCGCCGGAGCAGCCGTACCGGCCGGAGGGGCCCCCGGCGGAGGCGTCGAAGCGGGCGCACCGGCGGGCGCGGGCTTGGTCTTGGCTGGACCGGCCGCCGCCGGGCCCGCTCCGGCCGCGTACTGCTGGGCCTGCGGGCCTCGGGTGTCCGTCACAGTTCCCCCCTGGGATCCATGAGAGTCATGGGAGTCAGTCGCCTCCGCGGCGGAGCCACGGCCGCCGTCCGTATCCGTACCGGTCGATCCGGCGCCCGTGGCTCCGCTCACGATGACTTCACTCCTCGCGCTACTCGGGCGAGGACTGCTCGCCCTCGTCCGTACCGACGGCCTCGACGCCCTCGGCGGTCTCGTCCTCGGCGATTTCGCCGTCGACTTCCTCCGCCTCGCGACCGGCCTCGGCGTTACGAGCGATGCCGACCACGGCATCGCGCTTGCCCAGGTTGATCAGTTGGACGCCCATGGTGTCACGGCCCGTCTCCCTGACCTCGTTGACTCGCGTACGAATCACACCGCCGGACAGGGTGATGGCGAGGATCTCGTCCGTCTCCTCGACCACCAGCGCGCCGACGAGGGAACCGCGGTCCTCGACGATCTTGGCAGCCTTGATACCGAGGCCACCACGACCCTGAACGCGGTACTCGTCAACGGCGGTCCGCTTCGCGTACCCACCGTCCGTAGCAGTGAACACGAACGTACCGGGTCGAACAACATTCATCGAGAGCAGCTCGTCGCCCTCGCGGAAACTCATTCCCTTGACGCCCGAGGTCGCACGGCCCATGGGCCGCAGCGCGTCGTCCGTCGCAGTGAACCTGATCGACTGCGCCTTCTTGCTGATCAGCAGCAGATCGTCCTCGGCCGAGACGAGTTCGGCTCCGATCAGTTCGTCGTCGGAACCGTCCTCCGTCTCGCGGAGATTGATCGCGATGACACCGCCGGAGCGCGGGGAATCGTAATCCTTCAGAGGCGTCTTCTTCACGAGGCCGCCCTTGGTGGCCAGCACCAGATAAGGCACCGCCTCGTAGTCACGGATCGCGAGGATCTCGGCGATCGCCTCGTCCGGCTGGAAGGCCAGCAGGTTCGCGACGTGCTGTCCACGCGCGTCACGCCCGGCGTCCGGGAGCTCATACGCCTTCGCACGGTAGACGCGGCCCTTGTTGGTGAAGAACAGCAGCCAGTGGTGCGTGGTCGACACGAAGAAGTGGTCGACGATGTCGTCCTGCTTCAGCTTCGCGCCGCGTACGCCCTTGCCGCCCCGCTTCTGGGAGCGGTAGTCCTCGGTCTTGGTCCGCTTGATGTAGCCGCCACGCGTGATGGTGACGACGATGTCCTCTTCGGCGATCAGGTCCTCGATGGACATGTCACCGTCGAAGGGCACCAGCTTGGAGCGACGGTCCTCGCCGAACTTGTCGACGATCGCCGTGAGTTCCTCGCTGATGATGGAGCGCTGGCGCTCCGGCGAGGCGAGGATCGCGTTGTACTCGGTGATCTTCGCCTGGAGCTCGTCGTGCTCCTGGATGATCTTCTGACGCTCCAGGGCGGCCAGTCGACGCAGCTGCATCTCGAGGATGGCGTTCGCCTGGATCTCGTCGATCTCCAGGAGGCCCATCAGGCCCTCGCGCGCGATCTCGACGGTGTCACTGCGCCGGATCAGCGCGATGACCTCGTCGATGGCGTCCAGGGCCTTCAGGAGGCCACGCAGGATGTGCGCGCGCTCCTCGGCCTTGCGCAGCCTGAAGCGCGTACGACGGACGATGACCTCGATCTGGTGCGTCACCCAGTGGCGGATGAACGCGTCGAGCGACAGCGTGCGCGGAACGCCGTCCACCAGCGCCAGCATGTTGGCGCCGAAGTTCGACTGCAGGTCGGTGTGCTTGTAGAGGTTGTTCAGGACGACCTTGGCGACCGCGTCCCTCTTGAGCACGATCACGAGCCGCTGGCCGGTACGGGACGACGTCTCGTCGCGGACGTCCGCGATGCCGCCGACCTTGCCGTCCTTGACCAGGTCGGCGATCTTCTGCGCGAGGTTGTCGGGGTTGGTCTGGTAGGGGAGCTCGGTGACCACCAGGCACTGGCGGTTCTGGATCTCCTCGACCTCGACGACCGCGCGCATCGTGATGGAGCCACGGCCCGTGCGGTACGCCTCCTCGATGCCCTTCCGGCCCACTACGAGGGCGCCGGTCGGGAAATCGGGGCCCTTGATGCGCTCGATCAGGGCGTCGAGCAGCTCCTCGTGGCTGGCCTCGGGGTTCTCGAGGTACCACTGGGCGCCGGCCGCGACCTCACGGAGGTTGTGCGGCGGGATGTTGGTGGCCATGCCGACCGCGATGCCCGCGGAGCCGTTGATCAGCAGGTTCGGGAACCGGGCCGGCAGAACCGTCGGCTCCTGGTTGCGGCCGTCGTAGTTGTCCGTGAAGTCGACGGTCTCCTCGTCGATGTCACGGACCATCTCCATGGACAGCGGCGCCATCTTGCACTCGGTGTAGCGCATGGCGGCCGCGGGGTCGTTGCCCGGGGAGCCGAAGTTGCCGTTGGAGTCCACCAGCGGCATGCGCATCGACCACGGCTGCGCGAGGCGGACCAGCGCGTCGTAGATCGAGGAGTCGCCGTGCGGGTGGTAGGTGCCCATGACGTCGCCGACGACACGGGCGCACTTGTAGAAGCCCTTCTCGGGCCGGTAGCCGCCGTCGTACATGGCGTACAGGACGCGGCGGTGGACGGGCTTGAGGCCGTCCCGTACGTCGGGCAGCGCGCGCGACACGATGACGGACATCGCGTAGTCGAGATACGAGCGCTGCATCTCCGTCTCGAGCCCGACGGGCTCGACGCGCAGGGTGATCTCGCCGCCTTCTTCAGGCGTGCTGGGAGTGTTCTCGTCGGCCATTGCTGGTGAAGATCCTTTCTGCTGCGGTCAGCTGAGACCGACTCAGATGTCGAGGAAGCGGACGTCCTTGGCATTGCGCTGGATGAACGCGCGGCGGGCCTCGACGTCCTCGCCCATGAGGACCGAGAACAGGTCGTCGGCCTGGGCTGCGTCGTCGAGCGTGACCTGGCCGAGGACCCGGTGCTCCTGGTCCATGGTCGTGATGCGCAGCTCCTCGGCGTTCATCTCGCCGAGGCCCTTGAAGCGCTGGACCGAGTCGTCGCGGATGCGCTTGCCGGCCTGCTTGCCCAGCTCGATCAGCGCGTCGCGCTCACGGTCCGAGTACGCGTACTCGAAGTCGTCCCGGCCCCACTTGATCTTGTACAGCGGGGGGCGCGACAGGAACACGTGCCCGGCCTCGACCAGCGGCCGCATGAAGCGGAAGAGGAAGGTCAGCAACAGGGTGTTGATGTGCTGGCCGTCGACGTCGGCGTCCGCCATCAGGATGATCTTGTGATACCGGAGCTTCTCGATGTCGAAGTCCTCGTGGACTCCGGTACCGAAGGCCGAGATCAGCGCCTGGATCTCCTGGTTCTGCAGGATCTTGTCGATCCGCGCCTTCTCGACGTTGAGGATCTTGCCTCGGATCGGGAGGATCGCCTGGTACTGCGGGTTGCGGCCGGACTTGGCCGAGCCGCCGGCGGAGTCACCCTCGACGATGAAGATCTCGCACTTGGTGGGGTCGTTCGACTGGCAGTCGGACAGCTTGCCCGGCAGGGACGCCGTCTCCAGGAGGCCCTTGCGGCGGGTGAGGTCGCGGGCCTTGCGGGCCGCCACGCGCGCGGTGGCCGCCTGGATGGACTTGCGGACGATGTCCGCGGCCTCGTTCGGGTTGCGGTCCAGCCAGTCGTTGAGGTGCTCGTAGACGGCCTTCTGGACGAAGGTCTTCGCCTCCGTGTTGCCGAGCTTGGTCTTGGTCTGGCCCTCGAACTGGGGCTCGCTCAGCTTGACCGAGATGATCGCGGTCAGACCCTCGCGAATGTCGTCGCCCGTGAGGTTGTCGTCCTTTTCGCGCAGCAGCTTCTTGTCGCGCGCGTACTTGTTGATCAGCGAGGTCAGCGCAGCACGGAAGCCCTCCTCGTGCGTACCGCCCTCGTGGGTGTGGATGATGTTGGCGAAGGAGTACACGCCCTCGCTGTAGCCGCTGTTCCACTGCATCGCGACCTCGAGGGACAGGCTCTTGTCCTTGTCCTCGGCCTCGAGATCGATGACGGTGGGGTGCACCACGTCTCCCTTGCGGGAGTTGAGGTACTTCACGAAGTCGACGATGCCGCCCTCGTAGTGGTACGTGACGGTCTTGACCTCGGCCTTCTCGTCCGCACCCGCCTCGTCCGCACCGGCCGTGGCCTTCGCCGACTCACGCTCATCAGTGAGTTTGATCGTCAAACCCTTGTTGAGGAACGCCATCTCCTGGAAGCGCCGCGAAAGCGTCTCGAAGGAGTACTCGGTCGTCTCGAAGATGTCGCCGTCGGCCCAGAACGTGACCGAGGTACCGGTCTCGTCGATGGCCTCGTGCTCGGCGAGAGGGGCGGTCGGGACGCCCATCTTGTAGTCCTGCGTCCAGCGGCGTCCGTCGGTCTTGACCTCGACGGAGACCTTGCTCGACAGGGCGTTCACGACGGAGACGCCGACGCCGTGCAGACCACCGGAGACCGCGTAGCCGCCGCCGCCGAACTTACCGCCCGCGTGCAGGACCGTCAGCACGACCTCGAGGGCCGGCTTCCCCTCGGAGGGGACGATGCCCACGGGGATGCCACGGCCGTTGTCCACGACACGCACGCCGCCGTCGGCCAGGATCGTGATGTCGATCGTGTCCGCGTGGCCGGCCAGCGCCTCGTCGACGGAGTTGTCGACGACCTCGTACACGAGGTGGTGCAGTCCGCGCTCACCGGTCGAGCCGATGTACATACCGGGTCGCTTGCGAACCGCGTCCAGACCCTCGAGGACGGTGATGGCGCTGGCGTCGTACGAGGCTGTGACCTCGCCGTTCGAGGTCGTGGCCTCGGCGTTGTCGCCGGCGTCGGTGGACGGGATGTTCTCGTTGGGGTTGCCGGAATCGGCCACGAAGCGCCCTTTCTGGCACAGCACAAGCCAAGCTCGTCGGCGGGTTGCCGGAGCGGCTGCGGCACGTTGCGTTGGTAAGCCTTGATCAGCGTTGCTCAGCTTTTCCCGGACGGTCCCCGCAAGCGGGGCGGGATTAGCTTCCAGTCTACCGGTAGCGCCGACAGTGATGGGGGTTTGCCGGTACCTGAGTCCGCATGTGCCGCCCTGAACCGGTCTCTCCCGACTCCCCATATGTGGACCCGGGCTCAAAGAGGCTCACAGCGGCACTCAGCGCTTCCGGGTGTCAACCCTTGGCTACCGCGGAGTCAGGTCGGTGTTCGCAACCGCGTGCACTCCCGCGCAGGGGCCCCTCGATGTGGCCTCTGTCACCCGTAGGTGTCGCCGGGACCCGTGCTTCCGGGGGCACGCAGGGGGCCGAAACGGCGTGCGGGACCACTGGGGCCCTGCACCTTGATCAGCCGCACCGTGCCGTGCCCGAGGTCCTGGTTCAGCCGCGCCACCACCTGCGGAGCGAGCAGCCGCAACTGGGTCGCCCAGGCCGTCGAGTCGCACTGCACGGTCAGCACCCGCTCGGCCGGATCGTCGTCGTACTTCAGCGGAACGCAGTGCTTGGCCAGGTCCTCGCCGACGATCTGCGGCCAGCGGCCCATCACACCGCCCACCGCGGCCGGGGTCTCCCAGCCGCGCTCGGTGAGCAGCCTGTTGATCGCGGCGCCGAGCGCCATCGGGTCGCGCCCGTCGGCGCGCGCGCCGGAGCGGAGGCCGCCGCCGCGCCGCGCCTGCTTCTTCTGCTGCGCCGCGTCCCCGCGCGCGCGTGCCTGCTCCTTCGCCGCGCGCAACGCCACGCGCGCGAGGTCGACGCCGGAGGGCTCGGGGGTCTTCTTGGAGGCCGTTTCCGGTGCTTTGTTTTCCGGCGCCTTCTTGGGAGCTTTCCCGGATGCCCACGATGCGTCGGGTGTGTTCTCCGTCATACCCGCTCCACCATGCCCTCGGAGACGGTGTATCGCGTCCCCGTCAGTACGTCCGGTACGTCGTCGTCGACGGCGGCCGTCACAAGGACCTGCTCACCGGGGGCGACGAGTTCCGCGAGACGCTCTCTTCTGCGGCTGTCCAACTCGGCGAAGACGTCGTCGAGGACGAGCACCGGTTCGTTCCCCTCGGCCCTCAGCAGGTCGTACGAGGCAAGGCGCAGCGCCAGCGCATACGACCAGGACTCGCCGTGGGAGGCGTATCCCTTGGCGGGCAGCTGACCGAGTTTGAGAACCAGATCGTCCCGATGGGGTCCTACAAGGGTCACGCCCCGCTCGACCTCCTGCTTGCGGACCTCGGCGAGCGCCGCCATCAGCTGCTCGTACAGGTCCTCGCGGGTGTGCGCCTCGCCGGGCGCGGACGGCTTGTACTCCAGGGCTACGGGTCCGCCACCGGGGGCCAGCTGCTCGTACGCCTTGTCGGCCAGCGGCTGGATCGCGGCGACCAGGTCGAGCCGCTGGGCGAGCAGCTCGGCGCCCACGCGCGCGAGGTGCTGGTCCCACACGTCGAGCGTGGAGAGGTCCATGGTGCGGCCGCCGTGGCGGCGGGCCAGCGCGGCCGACTTCAGGAGGGTGTTGCGCTGCTTGAGAACCCGCTCGTAGTCGGAGCGGACGCCAGCCATCCGCGGGGAGCGGGCGGTGACCAGCTCGTCGAGGAAGCGGCGCCGCTCACCGGGGTCGCCCTTGATCAGCGCGAGATCCTCGGGCGCGAACAGCACGGTCCGCACGATGCCGAGCACGTCACGGGGCCTGACCTGCGAGGACCTGTTGATTCGGGCACGGTTGGCCTTGCCGGGGTTCAGCTCCAGCTCGACGAGCTGCTGACGCTCGCCCTGGCGGACACTGGCCCGGATGATCGCCCGGTCGGCGCCCATGCGTACCAGCGGCGCGTCGGAGGAGACGCGGTGGCTGCCGAGGGTCGCGAGATAGCCGACCGCCTCGACCAGATTCGTCTTGCCCTGTCCGTTGGGGCCCACGAACGCGGTGACGCCCGGGTCGAGCGGGACCTCGACCCGGGCGTACGAGCGGAAGTCGGCCAGCGACAGATGCGTGACGTGCATGGTCGTTCGCCGACCTCCCCCAGGGTTGTGGATCCACCACCTGACGGCCTGTGGATCTGTGGATTACTTCGTCTCGACGGCGTGGCCGCCGAACTGGTTGCGCAGCGCGGCGACCATCTTCATCTGCGGCGAGTCCTCCTGCCGCGAGGCGAACCGCGCGAACAGCGACGCGGTGATCGCGGGCAGCGGTACCGCGTGGTCGATGGCGGCTTCCACCGTCCACCGGCCCTCGCCGGAGTCCTGTGCGTAGCCGCGCAGCTTCTCCAGGTGCTCGTCCTCGTCCAGCGCGTTGACGGCGAGGTCGAGCAGCCAGGAGCGGATGACGGTGCCTTCCTGCCAGGAGCGGAAGACCTCACGCACGTCGGTGACGGAGTGGACCTTCTCCAGGAGCTCCCAGCCCTCGGCGTAGGCCTGCATCATGGCGTACTCGATGCCGTTGTGGACCATCTTGGAGAAGTGGCCCGCGCCGACCTTGCCGGCGTGCACCGCGCCGAAGTCGCCTTCCGGCTTGAGGGCGTCGAAGATCGGCTGCACCTTCGTGATGTTCTCGACGTCGCCGCCGTACATCAGCGCGTAGCCGTTCTCCAGGCCCCAGACGCCGCCGGAGACGCCGCAGTCGACGAAGCCGATGCCCTTGGCTGCCAGCTCCTCCGCGTGCTTCTCGTCGTCCGTCCAGCGCGAGTTGCCGCCGTCCACGACGACGTCACCGGGCTCCAGGAGCTCGCCGAGCTGGTCGACGGTGGACTGCGTGGCCGCACCCGCCGGGACCATCACCCACACCACGCGCGGGCCCTTGAGCTTGCCCACTAGTTCTTCCAGGCTGTGGACATCGGCGAGGTCCGGATTGCGGTCGTATCCGATGACGGTGTGGCCTGCGCGGCGGATCCGCTCGCGCATGTTGCCGCCCATCTTGCCGAGGCCGACGAGACCGAGCTCCATCAGGTTGTTCCTTAGGTTTGCGACGTGGCGTGAAGGCACTTTCGTACCTGTGTCTGAGCCTAAACCCGGACGCTCACGCACACCTGTGGGCATAGCCGCTCAGGCGTACACCCCACCTGTGGACACGCCCGCCGGACCGGACGGCCGATCGGACCGGCCGTCCGGCGAGCTCCACAGCACTCAGCCACTCAGACGCACAGGCATGATCAGGTACTTGTAGGCCTCGTCCGCCTCGGCGTCCACGGCGGGCTTGCCGCTGAGCAGCGCGGGCTTCGTGGATGTCGTGAAGGAGAGTTGCGCGACCGGCGAGTCGATGGCGCTCAGGCCGTCGAGCAGGAACGTCGGGTTGAAGGCGATCGAGATGTCGTCGCCCTCCAGCTGGGAGTCGACCCTTTCCACAGCCTGTGCGTCGTCGCTGGAGCCGGCCTCCAGGATCAGCACGCCCTGCTCGAAGCTGAGACGCACCGGGGTGTTGCGCTCGGCGACCAGGGCCACGCGCTTGACGGCCTCCACGAAGGGGGCGGTCTCGATCACGGCGACGGAGTTGAACTCCGTCGGGAAGAGCGTGCGGTACTTCGGGAGGTCGCCCTCCAGCAGGCGAGTGGTCGTCCGCCGGCCCGCCCCCTCGAAGCCGATGAGCCCCTCGCCGGCGCCCGAGCCGGACAGCGCCAGGATCACGCTGTCACCGCTCGTGAGGGCCTTGGCGGTGTCCAGGAGCGTCTTGGCGGGCACCAGGGCCACCGCGGACGCCTCGGGGTTCTCCGGCTTCCACAGGAACTCGCGGACCGCGAAGCGGTAGCGGTCGGTGGAGGCCAGCGTGACGGTGTCGCCCTCGATCTCGATGCGCACGCCGGTGAGCACGGGCAGCGTGTCGTCACGGCCCGCCGCGATGGCCACCTGAGCGGCCGCCGAGGCGAAGACCTCACCCGGGACGGTGCCGGTCGCCGACGGCATCTGCGGCAGCGCCGGGTACTCCTCCACAGGCAGGGTGTGGAGTGTGAATCGCGAGGAGCCGCAGACCACGGTCGCCCGTACACCGTCTGTGGAAATCTCCACCGGCCGGTTGGGGAGGGCGCGGCAGATGTCCGCGAGCAGGCGGCCGGAGACGAGGACCGTGCCCTCCTCGTCGACCTCCGCGTCCACCGAGACGCGTGCCGAGACCTCGTAGTCGAAGCTGGAGAGGCTCAGTGCGCCCTCCTCGGCCTTCAGAAGGAGGCCGGCGAGCACAGGCGCCGGCGGACGGGCCGGGAGGCTGCGTGCCGCCCAGGCCACTGCCTCCGCGAGTACGTCGCGTTCCACCCGGATCTTCACCGTTGCCGCCTCCGTCTGTTGCCGGCGCTCTCGCCCTGCTGGCCTTCGTCGTCTGACTCGGTGTCGTTCAGCCCTGTGGCGGGAAGGACACCGGGGACCAGTCTGACGCACCGCACTGACAGTCGGTGCCCCTCGGGGTCAAGTCGTGCCGAGCGGCACCGGAGCCTCCGAGAGCGAGTTGTGCACAGCCCCGTCTTCGAATCGATTCCCAGGCTCTCTCTAGTTGGTCTTAGTAGTAGGGCCTGTGGAAACCGTGGATAACCGCGTTTTCGCAGGTCAGCCGGTCTTTTTTGTCCACTGACCCTGTGGGTGGAGGCGGTGGACAACCGGGGGTCTCTGTGGACGACGAAAAGTTCTGCACACTCGATGCACAGCCTCGGGCCACTTCTCCCCAGATCCGTCCCCAGCTTTACCCGCGTTCCCCACAGGCCAATCCGGCACCTTGGTGTGACGCCTTTCACTCGACACGGTGAGCGGGCGCGTCACGTTGCCGAACAGTGGACAGGGGTGTGGAGAAGCTGGGGATGACTGGGGACAACCGGCTCCAGCCTGTGGGCCGTCGGTGGACAACTTCGTGCACAGCCTGTGGATCTTTCCTTCGTCCACAGTCTGTGGAGAGTGTTCGTCCACGAATCCACAGGGGGCTGACCTGGCCCGATGGACTTTCAACAGCACACCCTGTGGATACGATCGGGACAACTTCGCGGTCCCCAGGGTGTGGACGCCAGAAAGTCACCAAATCTGTGGAGAGTGGCCGTAACCAGGCTCGTATTCGAACAACTGATGTCGTTCCGGTAGCGGTGAAACGAGGGACGACGGCCTCGGGACAGGTCCCAGAAGCCCTCGGAGCCCTCCTGGAGCGGGTGCCGGGAGGGCTCCGAGGGCTTCCGGGACGGCCGCCGAAACCCGGCACAGACGTGACGCGCGCGCGAGAACCGCGGGCCGGAACCGCGAGAGCCGCCGGCCGGAACAGCGAAAGGCGCCCTCGGGAAGGTGTCCCGGGGCGCCCTTGGCGGCGTACCGCCTCGCCTGTCAGCCGTTCTTGATGCGGTTGGTCAGTTCGGTGACCTGGTTGTAGATGGAGCGGCGCTCGGCCATCAGCGCGCGGATCTTGCGATCGGCGTGCATGACGGTCGTGTGGTCGCGGCCGCCGAACTGCGCGCCGATCTTCGGCAGCGACAGATCGGTGAGCTCGCGGCAGAGGTACATCGCGATCTGCCGTGCCGTCACCAGGACGCGACTGCGCGAGGAGCCGCACAGGTCGTCCACCGTGAGGCCGAAGTAGTCCGCGGTGGCCGCCATGATCGCGGTCGCGGTGATCTCCGGGGCGGAGTCCTCACCGCCCGGGATCAGGTCCTTCAGGACGATCTCCGTCAGACCGAGATCCACCGGCTGCCGGTTGAGCGACGCGAACGCCGTCACCCGGATCAGCGCGCCCTCCAGCTCGCGGATGTTGCGCGAGATCCGGGACGCGATGAACTCGAGCACCTCCGGCGGGGCGTTGAGCTGCTCCTGTACCGCCTTCTTACGAAGGATCGCGATACGCGTCTCCAGCTCGGGCGGCTGGACGTCGGTGATCAGACCCCACTCGAAACGGTTCCGCAACCGGTCCTCCAGGGTCACCAGCTGCTTGGGCGGCCGGTCACTGGAGAGCACGATCTGCTTGTTCGCGTTGTGAAGCGTGTTGAAGGTGTGGAAGAACTCCTCCTGCGTCGACTCCTTGTCCGCCAGGAACTGGATGTCGTCGACGAGCAGGATGTCCATCTCGCGGTACCGCTTGCGGAAGCTGTCGCCCTTGCCGTCGCGGATGGAGTTGATGAACTCGTTGGTGAACTCCTCGGAGCTCACGTACCGCACACGCGTGCCCGGGTAGAGGCTGCGCGCGTAGTGCCCGATCGCGTGCAGCAGGTGCGTCTTGCCGAGACCCGACTCCCCATAGATGAAGAGGGGGTTGTACGCCTTCGCCGGCGCCTCCGCGACGGCGACCGCGGCGGCGTGCGCGAAGCGGTTCGAGGCGCCGATGACGAAGGTGTCGAAGAGGTACTTCGGGTTGAGGCGCGCGGTGGGCTCGCCCGGACCGGACGCCGGCGCGGGCTTCGCACCCAGCGGGCCGGGCGTGCCGCTGGAGGACGGCAGCGAGGGGCCGCCGCGATGCAGTGGTGCACCGCCCGAGGACGGCTCCTGGAGGTCGCGGCGGTCTGGGCGCTCGTATTCGGAGCGCGGCTGGTCGTAGTCCTGGCGCTGCTGCTCGTAGGGCGGGCGGTCCATCGACTGCGGCCGGTAGTCCTGCGAGGGGGAGGCGTACGGGTCGCGCTCCGGGAAGCCGAGGCGCTGCTGCTGCCAGCCGTAGTCGTCCTGGGCGTGCCTCGGCCAGGCACCGGGCTCGGGGCGCTGGTAGTCCGGGTAGGCGGGGCGGGCGGTCGGCAGGTGGTCCGCGCGGGAGGAGGACGGCTGGTCGGGGCGGCCGGGCGGCAGCTGGTCGCCGGGGGCGCCTGGGAGCTGGTCGGAGCGACCGCCTCGGTGGTCACTCCGGTGGTCGTCGGCGCGGTGGCGGCCGTACCCCTCGTATCCGTCGCGACGCTGTGTGTCATAGGGGTTGCGCTCGTCACGGCCCGGGGAGTCGTAGCCGCCGCGGTCCTCGCGGCCCTGGGAGTCGTAACCGTGGCGCTCGTCACGGCCCTGGCCGCCGTAGCGGTCCTCGACGCTCTGGCTGCCGCCGTAAGCGTTCCGGTCCTCGCCGCTCTGGCCGCCGTAGGGATTTCGCTCGTTGCCACCCGGGCTGTCGTACGCGTCACGGCCCTGGCCGGTGCCGGAGGGGAGCTCGGGCTCCTCGTACCGGGGCTGGGGGGCGGGCGGGGTCGGAGGCTGCGGTTCCCCGGCCGAGTCGTCGACGGTGATCGCGATGCGGATCGGGCGGCCGCACTCGCGGCTCAGCGTGTCGCTGACGATCGGCGCGAGGCGCCCCTCGAGGACGCCCTTCGCGAATTCGTTCGGAACCGCGAGCAGCGCGGTGTCCGCGACCAGCGCCAGGGGCTGGCAGCGCTTGATCCAGTGCTCGTCCTTGGCCTCCACACCCTGACCGCGGCCCTCACCGAGGAGCTGTTCCAGTACTCGTGGCCACACTGCGGCAAGATCGGCAGGTACGTCAGCCACAGGGCACGCTCTCTCACGGGTCCCACGAACGTGTGGTTCTGGGAACAGGTTGGGATGTCAGTCGGGTGGGGCGGTGGGCACAAATCCGCTGGGGCGGTGAGAAGGGAACGAATCGGAGTTCAGCCACGGTAGTCAGGGCGACCGCTGCGGTTCAAGTTGTTGTCCCCAGCCTGTGGATAGTGTCTCCCGCCAGGAGCTGGTTTGACCGGATGGCGCAGCCGCGCGTACCGTAACCAGGTCGAGTTGTCGATGGCTGCTGCCGCCTGCCTCCGATGGGCACAGATCGCGAAGAGTGATCGGGAAGCGGTGCACTCGGGCGTAATACGAGCTACCTCGTGGGCGCACGGTGACAGCCAGGGCGGCACCCCGCCACCACCGATTCTTTCTGGAGCCCCCGAGTGAGCAAGCGCACCTTCCAGCCGAACAACCGTCGTCGCGCCAAGACCCACGGCTTCCGCCTGCGGATGCGCACCCGTGCCGGCCGCGCGATTCTCGCGAACCGCCGTGGCAAGGGCCGCGCGAGCCTGTCCGCCTGATTACTTACAGGTCATGATGTCGTGCTGCCTACCGAGCATCGGCTGAGGCGGCGCGAGGACTTCGCGACCGCAGTACGCCGAGGACGCCGGGCCGGACGCCCGCTTCTCGTCGTTCATCTACGTAGCGGTGCAACGGACCCGCACGCGCCTGGGGAGAGCGCTCCCCCGACGCGTGCGGGTTTCGTCGTGAGCAAGGCCGTGGGCGGAGCCGTCATACGCAACAAGGTGAAGCGCAGACTTCGCCATCTGATGCGTGACCGGGTCGCCCTGCTGCCCCCCGGTAGCCTGGTAGTCGTACGAGCGCTGCCCGGTGCGGGCGACGCCGACCATGAACAGCTGGCCCGAGACCTGGATGCCGCCCTTCAGCGGCTACTGGGAGGGGGCGCGCGATGAAGTACCCGCTGCTGGCTCTTATCAAGCTGTACCAGTGGACCATCAGCCCGCTGCTCGGGCCGGTGTGCAAGTACTACCCGTCGTGCTCCCACTACGGCTACCAGGCCATCGACCGGCACGGTGCGATCAAGGGAACGGCACTCACCGCCTGGCGCATCCTCCGGTGCAATCCGTGGTCGCTGGGCGGCGTGGACCATGTTCCGCCACGCAAGCGTCCGCGGTGGCACGAAATGCTGCGTAACGCCTGGCGTGCACGCAAGGGCGGGAACTCCGCCGCCGAACCGGCCATTGAGGGGCATGGAATGTCCGACCATCCCTCGAGCCCGGCCGCCGAGACCCCGTCCCATGCTCAAGGAGCCTGATTAGTGGACACGATTGCCAGTCTGTTCAGCTTCATCACGACACCCGTTTCCTGGGTCATCGTTCAGTTCCACTCCGTATACGGGGCGATCTTCGGCCCCAACACGGGCTGGGCCTGGGGCCTGTCCATCGTGTCCCTGGTGATCCTGATCCGTATCTGCCTCATTCCGCTCTTCGTGAAGCAGATCAAGTCGACTCGGGCGATGCAGACGCTGCAGCCCGAGATGAAGAAGATCCAGGAGCGCTACAAGAACGACAAGCAGCGCCAGTCCGAAGAGATGATGAAGCTGTACAAGGAGACGGGTACCAACCCGCTCTCCTCGTGCCTTCCCATCCTGGCGCAGTCGCCGTTCTTCTTCGCTCTGTACCACGTGCTCAACGGCATCGCGACGGGCAAGACGATCGGCGTCATCGACGATCAGCTGCTCGCCAGCGCCCGTAAGGCGCACATCTTCGGCGCACCGCTCGCGGCGAAGTTCACCGACAGCGCCGACAAGGTCGCCCAGCTCGGTGCCACGCTGACCGATGTCCGGGTCGTCACCGCGATCATGATCGTGTTGATGTCGAGCTCGCAGTTCTACACCCAGCGTCAGCTGATGACGAAGAACGTCGACACCACGGTGAAGACGCCCTTCATGCAGCAGCAGAAGATGCTGATGTACGTCTTCCCGGTCATGTTCGCCGTCTTCGGCATCAACTTCCCGGTCGGTGTCCTCGTCTACTGGCTGACCACGAACGTGTGGACCATGGGCCAGCAGATGTACGTCATCCGCAACAACCCGACCCCGGGTTCCAAGGCTCAGGCCGCGTACCTCGAGCGCCTGCAGAAGCACGTCACGCAGCACGAGAAGACGCGCGGCCGTGGTGAGAAGGCCATCGTCAAGGCGATCGTGGCCAAGGGCCGTGACCGTAACGAGTTCGAGCGCAAGTTCATCAACAGCCTGACCAAGGTGGGCCTGGTGGCCCAGGCTGACGGCAACGTGGTGAAGGGTGAGGCCGCGACGGTCGTCGAGACCGAGGACGGCACCACGACCACCACGGGCAGCGGCGCTCCCAAGCGTCAGCAGCCGAAGCGCCAGTCCAAGTCCCAGCGACAGTCGGGACCGGCGGCCGGTGGGGCGAAGGCGGCGGGCGAGTCCGAGCCGAAGACTTCGCTGACCAAGTCCGACGATCCGGAGGACGCTCAGCCGGAGGACGCCAAGCCTGCCCCCAAGCCGGCAGGCGGCGGCAACAAGCCGGGCACCGGTACCCGCAGCAAAGCCCAGTCCGGACAGCGCAAGGGTCCGCAGCGGCCCAAGTCCCCGTCCAAGAAGTAAGAAGGAGTCCATCCCGTGACGGAAGGCACCACCTCCGCCGCCGCTGAGGGCGACACTCTGACCCGCCTTGAGCAGGAAGGCGAGATCGCGGCGGACTACCTCGAGGGTCTGCTGGATATCGCCGATCTCGACGGCGACATCGACATGGACGTCGAGGCCGATCGCGCCGCTGTCTCGATCATCAGCGACGCCGGCGGCCGCGACCTGCAGAAGCTGGTCGGTCGCGACGGCGAGGTACTCGAGGCCCTCCAGGAGCTCACCCGGCTGGCCGTTCACCGGGAGACCGGGGACCGCAGCCGACTGATGCTGGACATCGCGGGCTACCGCGCCAAGAAGCGCGAGGAGCTCTCCGAGCTGGGTGCCAAGGCCGCGGCCGAGGTGAAGAGCTCCGGCGAGCCGGTGAAGATGAAGCCCATGACGCCCTTCGAGCGCAAGGTCGTCCACGACGCGGTCAAGGCCGCGGGTCTGCGCAGTGAGTCCGAGGGCGAGGAGCCGCAGCGCTTCGTCGTCGTGCTTCCCGCCTGATCGGTACGAAGGTTCCTCCGGCCCCGTCTGTTCAGCAGGCGGGGCCGAACTTTGTCAGCCTGGTAGTCCCCGATAGTCCCTGATAGTTCTGGTGGTCAGCGCTCAGCGCGCTTATGCGGTACGGAAGGACGGTCCCCGTGACGGAGGCAGCGGAGCTTCCCCCTGCGCCCGAGCAGGCGCGCGAGGTATTCGGCGATCGCTTCGAGGACGCGGTCCGGTACGCGGAGCTGTTGGCCGAGGCGGGAGTGCAGCGAGGGCTGATCGGCCCCCGCGAAGTGCCCCGGCTGTGGGAGCGGCACCTGCTGAACTGTGCGGTGCTCTCCGAGGTCGTGCCCGAGGGTGTGACCGTGTGCGACGTCGGCTCCGGCGCGGGGCTGCCCGGCATTCCGCTGGCCCTGGTCCGTGACGACATCAAGATCACTCTGCTGGAACCGCTGCTGCGGCGGACCAACTTCCTCACCGAGGTCGTCGAGCTCCTAGGCCTCGACCATGTGACCGTCATGCGTGGCCGTGCCGAGGAGGTCATGGGGACGCTGCCGGCGGTCCACGTGGTGACCGCGCGGGCCGTCGCTCCACTGGACCGGCTGGCGACGTGGGGCATCCCGCTTCTCCGCCCGTACGGCGAGATGCTGGCTCTCAAGGGCGATACCGCGGAGGAAGAGCTGAAGAGCGCCGCGACGGCCCTCAGCAAGCTCGGCGCCGTGGCGACGTCCATCCTGCACGTCGGCGAGGGCATTGTGGACCCACTGTCGACCGTGGTGCGGGTCGAGGTCGGGGAGAGCCCGGGTGGTGTGCGCTTCGCCGCGAAAAGGGCGAAGGCGGCCCGGACAGGGCGGACACGCCGACGGCGTTGATCCTGGACGTGAGATGGATCGTGGACTCCCGGTTCCGCAGGGCGGAGCCGGGAGTTCTTCGTCACTCCACCTGATGCGTCCTGACAACGAGCCGTACTCCACACAAGCTGCCAAACCTACGCATCTCGGAGTGTCGCGCCGTCATGGCCGTGGCCGCTATGCATCGTGTTTCACGTGAAACGTCGCTCACTGCTGCACGGCATCATCAGTCGCGGACGCGCTGCGGCCGAACCCCGCGATCGGAAGCCTCTCGGTTCACTCGCGGAGGGTGCGGAGTTGTCCACAGAGGTGGATTTCTCCACAGAAGAACGGGCCTCGCTGGTTCATGACCCCGAAGACATGGGAGGCTCTGTTCATTGCGAGCCTGAAGTCGAGGAGAGTGAATCCTTGCGGTCCGACGCCAACATCGCGGGACCGATGACCGATCCGGTCCCCGGTCCCCGTACCGAGTCGATGGGGGAGGATGTTTCACGTGAAACACCGCCCCCCATGGACGACACTCCTATTGGTCGTGCTGCCCAACTGGCGGTGGAGGCGCTGGGTCACGCCGGTGAGGGCCTGCCACGGCCCGAACAGACACGCGTCATGGTGGTCGCCAACCAGAAGGGTGGGGTGGGTAAGACCACGACCACGGTCAATCTTGCTGCGTCGCTGGCCCTGCATGGCGGCCGTGTCCTGGTGATCGACCTCGACCCTCAGGGCAATGCCTCCACCGCGCTGGGCATCGACCATCACGCCGAAGTGCCTTCCATCTACGACGTGCTGATCGACAGCAAGCCGCTCTCCGAAGTCGTCCAGCCGGTCCCCGATGTCGAGGGCCTCTTCTGTGCGCCTGCCACGATCGATCTCGCCGGTGCGGAGATCGAGCTGGTGTCCCTGGTGGCACGGGAGAGCCGACTGGAGCGGGCGATCCAGGCGTACGAGCAGCCGCTGGACTACATCCTCATCGACTGCCCGCCCTCGCTCGGCCTCCTCACCGTCAACGCGCTGGTCGCCGGTGCGGAGGTCCTCATTCCTATCCAGTGCGAGTACTACGCGCTGGAAGGCCTGGGCCAGCTCCTGCGGAACGTCGACCTGGTACGGGGGCATCTCAACCCCAACCTCCATGTCTCGACGATCCTGCTCACCATGTACGACGGCCGGACGCGCCTCGCGTCCCAGGTCGCGGACGAGGTGCGCAGCCACTTCGGTGAAGAGGTGCTGCGGACGAGCATTCCTCGTTCGGTCCGTATCTCCGAGGCCCCGAGCTATGGCCAGACGGTGCTGACCTACGATCCAGGTTCGAGCGGTGCCCTTTCGTATCTTGAGGCCGCACGAGAAATTGCCCTCCGCGGAGTCGGAGTGGCGTATGACGCGCAGAACACCCATGTGGGTGCACAGAACAGTCAGAACATGGTGGAGGGGATCCAGTGAGTGAGCGACGACGAGGGCTGGGGCGGGGCCTCGGCGCACTGATCCCCGCGGCTCCGACGGAGAAGACGGTTCCCTCACCGGCAGGTGGAGGCTCCTCGTCGGCGGCCGTACCCGTGCTCACGGCAGAGCGCGGGGTGGCTGCGGCGAAGGTGACCACACTGCCGCCTGTTTCACATGAAACAGAGGAGCCGTCGACGATCGGAAGCCCGGAGGTGCCCTCCGCGCCCGTCGGTGCTCACTTCGCTGAACTGCCCCTCGACCACATCACCCCCAACCCGCGTCAGCCCCGCGAGGTGTTCGACGAGGACGCGCTTGCGGAGCTCGTCACCTCCATCAAGGAGGTAGGGCTTCTCCAGCCCGTCGTCGTGCGGCAGGTGGGTCCGGCTCGCTACGAGCTCATCATGGGTGAGCGGCGCTTCCGTGCCTGCCGTGAGGCGGGCCTTGAGGCCATTCCTGCGATCGTGCGGGCCACGGACGACGAGAAGCTTCTCCTGGACGCGCTACTGGAGAACCTGCACCGCGCCCAGCTGAACCCGCTGGAAGAGGCGGCCGCCTACGACCAGCTGCTGCAGGACTTCAACTGCACGCACGACCAGTTGGCGGACCGTATCGGACGCTCACGCCCGCAGGTCTCCAACACCCTGCGGCTGCTGAAGCTTTCGCCGGCGGTTCAGCGTCGTGTCGCCGCCGGAGTGCTCTCTGCGGGCCATGCCCGCGCCCTGCTCTCCGTCGCGGACTCGGAGGAGCAGGACAGGCTGGCCCACCGCATCGTGGCCGAAGGACTGTCGGTGAGGGCCGTCGAGGAGATCGTCACCCTCATGGGATCGCGTCCTCAGACCGCTGCGCGTTCCAAGGGACCACGGGCAGGCACCCGGCTCTCTCCGGCGCTGAGTGACCTCGCCACGCGTCTCTCGGACCGCTTCGAGACTCGGGTGAAGGTCGACCTGGGGCAGAAGAAGGGGAAGATCACGGTCGAGTTCGCTTCGATGGATGATCTCGAGCGGATCCTGAGCTCGCTCGCCCCGGGTGAGGGAGGGGTTCTGCAGAGGAGCCTCCTGGACGACGACTCCGAGGACACGGAGGCCTGAGTCCCCCGGTGACGGGATGGTCCCCGTCGGCCGACCATAAGAGCGGGCCGTGTCCGGTGTGTACCGGAACACGGCCTGCTCTTTGCTTTCAGGCAGTATCGATGGAATCGCTTCGTGGATACGATGCGATCGGGTATGGCGCATCCACCTGGCGGCACCTTCATTGGGGAGGCGGGGGCCATGCAAACCGTGAGCCGTACCGGATTGGTGACCGCAGGCCTGGGACTGGGGGCGGTCGGTGGGTTCATCGGCAGCCTGCTCAGGGAGCGAAGCGCTCTGACAGCCGCCCGCGAGGCTGCGGGCGAAGGAAGCGAGGAACATCCTTCATGGGGCGCAGGCTCGTACCGCTCACGCTGGACAACCTTCCGGACCTTCCCAAGCGCTGTCGCGCGTGTGTCTTCTGGGAACTGGATCCCGTCAGTGGTGAAGCCGCGGTAAAGGCGGGAAGGCCCGAACTCGAGAAGGAGGCGTGGATCTCCGCCGTCCTGCTGGAGTGGGGATCCTGCGGCCGCGTCGTCTACGTGGACGACGTACCGGTCGGCTTCGTGCTGTATGCACCCCCCGCCTATGTCCCCCGCTCCACGGCGTTCCCCACCAGCCCGGTCTCACCGGACGCCGTCCAGCTGATGACCGCCTTCATCATGCCGGGCTATCAGGGACAGGGACTCGGCCGGGTGATGGTCCAGACGGTCGCCAAGGATCTGCTGCGTCGGGGCTTCAAGGCGATCGAGGCCTTCGGAGACGCGCGGTGGAAGGAACCGGCCTGTGTGCTTCCCGCCGACCATCTCCTCGCCGTCGGCTTCAAGACGGTACGCCCCCACCCCACGTACCCCCGCCTGAGGCTGGAGCTGCGGACGACGCTCTCCTGGAAGGAAGACGTGGAGTTGGCTCTGGACCGCCTCCTGGGGGCGGTCCAGAAGGAACCGGCGCTTCGTCCTCTCTAGTTGGCTGTGGTGCCGCCCGCCGTCCCAAGCCCTCCTCCACGCAAATGGGCCAGCCCTTCCGGGCTGGCCCATTCGTGTTTCACGTGAAACATCGCCGCCGCTTACGGGGCGGCGTTTCCGGTCAGACGGTCTTCTCGGCGCCCTCGGTGATGAAGTCCTCCAGGTCGCGGACGATCGCGGCCTTCGGCTTCGCACCCACGATGGTCTTGGCGACCTCGCCACCCTGGTAGACGTTCAGGGTCGGGATGGACATGACGCCGTACTTGGCGGCCGTACCCGGGTTCTCGTCGATGTTGAGCTTGACGACCTCGATCTGGTCGCCGTACTCCGCGGCGATCGCCTCGAGGGACGGCGCGATCTGGCGGCACGGACCGCACCAGGCGGCCCAGAAGTCCACCAGGACGGGCTTGTCGCTCTTGAGGACGTCCTGCTCGAAGGAGTCGTCAGTCACATTCTTCAGGGTGCCGGCCACGGCGGGCTCCTTAACTGGTTGGTGCGGTGGGGCGGACGGGGGTCAGACGGTGGCAGCCGCGGCGGTCTCGCTGTCCGCGAGGGCAGCGAGGTAGCGCTCGGCGTCGAGGGCGGCGGAGCAGCCGGTGCCGGCCGCGGTGATCGCCTGGCGGTACGTGTGGTCGACGACATCACCGGCGCCGAAGACACCGGTCAGGTTCGTCCGGGTCGAAGGTGCCTCGACCTTGAGGTAGCCCTCCTCGTCCAGGTCGAGCTGGCCCTTGAAGAGCTCGGTGCGCGGGTCGTGGCCGATCGCGATGAACAGGCCGGTCACCGGCAGGTCGGAGATCTCACTGGTCTTGAGGTTGCGCAGCTTCAGGCCGGCGAGCTTGGGGCCGCCCTCGATCGAGGCGATCTCGCTGTCCCAGACGAAATTGATCTTCGGGTCGGCGAAAGCACGCTCCTGCATCGCCTTGGAGGCGCGCAGGGTGTCACGGCGGTGCACGATCGTCACCGACTTGGCGAAGCGGGAGAGGAAGGTCGCCTCCTCCATCGCGGTGTCGCCACCGCCGATCACGGCGATGTCCTGGCCCTTGAAGAAGAAGCCGTCACAGGTCGCGCACCACGAGACGCCGCGTCCGGAGAGCGCGTCCTCGTTGGGCAGACCGAGCTTGCGGTGCTGTGAGCCCGTCGTGACGATGACGGCCTTGGCGCGGTGCACCGTGCCCGCGGTGTCCGTGACGGTCTTGATCTCGCCCGTCAGATCGACGGCGACGATGTCGTCCGGGATCAGCTCGGCACCGAAGCGCTCGGCCTGGGCGCGCATGTTGTCCATGAGCTCGGGGCCCATGATGCCGTCCTGGAAGCCGGGGAAGTTCTCCACCTCGGTGGTGTTCATCAGCGCACCACCGGCGGTGACGGCGCCTTCGAAGACCAGCGGCTTCAGCGACGCGCGCGCGGTGTACAGCGCTGCCGTGTAGCCGGCAGGCCCGGATCCGATGATGATCACGTTACGGACGTCGCTCACGGCTTGATTCCTCGTTTCTGGAGACTGCTGCGTACTGCCGGTGGGAGCCTCTCTCAGAACTCTCACCCCACCCAACGGATCCTAAGGGGCTTGCATTCCCGGTGTGTCCGGGCACACGAAGACGAGACACCGCACAGAGATGCCATGGGGTTACTGGGGAGGAGGCGGGTCGACGCGGACGTACTCAGGAGCGGGCGTACGAGTGTGTCAGCAGGAGCTTGCCAGGAGACGTCGAGGCCTGCTTCACGCACGCGGCGTCGACGATGTACGCCGTGACCTTCGTGCTGTCGGAGGCGTCGGGTACGACGACGAGATACACGCTCGTCCCCTTATATGTGCCCTGCTGTGCCGCGAGGACCGTCGCGGTGCTTCCGGTGCCCTTCTGAATACAGTCGGGGACCTGCACGGTGGGCGTGATCAGGGTGTCGATCCCGGCGGACCCGTTGCCCGCGCCATTGGACTCGGCTCCCCAGGGACGCTTCGGGCTGGCGGACCGGGTGTTCGCGCTCTTGTTCTTCGCGAGGAGATCCGCGACCTGAGTCTTCAGCTTTCCTTCGGAGAAAGTGTCCTTCGCTCCCTGCTGCGTCACTGTCTGCGGGCTCTTGCCGGAGCCGTCCCCCAGTGACTGCACGAGGATCGCGCCCAGCCCGAGAGCGGCGGCTGTGAACACCGTGCCGAGAACGACCACCCTGCGACGTCCCCGGCGCCCCCGCCGCGAGCGGCCGGGGCCGGTGGCGCCGTGGAAATGTCCCGAGGGCCGGTCCGTGGTGGAAGCGGGGCCCGGTTCACCCGACGTGTGTGAAACCCCGGCGACCGATGTTTCACGTGAAACACTCGCGCGGTTGTCCTCGGCCGCCTCGTGGTCGGCAGCCGTGGCACTCAGCAGAGCTTCCGCGGCGAGGGCGGCATCGATGCGGCTGGCCACATCGTCAGGCATGCGCGTGGGGCCCGGCAGGGTCCCGAGCAGCCCTCGGATCTCCTCCAGGGAGTCGTACACGTCGGCACAGAGCACGCACTCGTCGAGGTGTCGCCGTACGTCCGCGGTGCGAGAGGGCGCGAGCAGCCCTTCGGAGAGGTCGGAGATCTCCGCGACATCCGGGTGCCCGGCCGTATCCGTCGTGGACGTCACGCTCGCCCACCTCCGCCCTTCACAGCCGCTGAATCACTCGGTCCTGCATCACGTGGCCCTGCATCGTGCGGTCCCGCTGCCGGTGGGACGGATGTCCCCTGGGTCCGGTTCCTTCCCCCGCCCGACTTGTTGCCGCCCTCGCCTCTTCCGTTCTCCGCGCGGAGATGAGTGAGCAGCGGGAGAAGTCTGGCTCTGCCCCGTGCGCAACGGCTCTTCACCGTGCCGACGGGCACATCGAGGACGCGGGCCGCTTCCGCCACGGGGTAGCCCTGCATGTCGACCAGGACGAGAGCGGCGCGTTGGTCGGCCGGGAGCGTGCCCAGGGCCGTCAGCAGCTCCCGGTGCAGATCGTTGCGCTCGGCCGGGGCGGCGGCGGACTCGTGCGGTTCGAGGAGTTGTTCCAGCCGTTCGGTGTCATCGACGGGAGACGTCTTCCTGGAGGCGGCCTTGCGGGCGCGGTCCAGACAGGCGTTCACCGTGATGCGGTGCAGCCAGGTCGTGACGGCCGACTGGCCGCGGAAGGTGTGAGCGGCCCGGTAGGCGGATACCAGCGCGTCCTGAACGGCGTCAGCGGCCTCCTCACGGTCTCCCAGCGTCCGCAGGGCCACCGCCCAGAGCCGGTCGCGATGACGCCGCACGATCTCACCGAAGGCCTCGGGGTCGCCCTCCACGTGACGGGCGAGGAGGTCCTGATCGCTTGCGTCGCCATATCCGGTTTCATCGGCCATCGGACCCCCTCCCCCTCGTCGACGAACGTCAGCCGGTGAATTTCACGTCCGTGATGGCTTGCTTGTAGCCGGCGTTGCTGTAGTTCGCGGAGTCGTTCCCGGAGTACGGCATCGCGGTCAGCCACACCAGCACGTAGCGGCTCTTCACCGGCTTGTCGACCGACACCTTCGCGGAGGTGCCACTCGTCGTCATCGCGCCGAGCTTCGTCATGGAACTCAGCGGTGTAGACGACGTCGGTGAGTCGGTCGCATACAGCTCGACCGCTGTGTGATCGCCGCCGTATCGCAGAGTGAGGTTCGCGGCCGCCACACTCTGGGTGGACCCGAGGTCGTAGACGATGCCGACGCCGGGCTTGATCAGTATCTTCGGACCGTCCTTGTAGCTGTTCGTCCGCCAGCCCGTGGACATGCTGTTGTCGTAAGTCTTGTCCACGTCGCCGGGATGCTGGGCGTCGCCCTCGGCCACGTACTCCTGGGCACCCTGAATCGCGATCGGCTTGACCGGCTTGGTCTTGTCGGTGCTCTTGTCGTTGCCGTCCGTCGTCTTGGTCGGCTTTGTGTCGTCGGACTTGGCGTGATCCATCAGGGCGTCCGCCAGCTGCCAGCTGCCGAGGCCCAGGGCGGCGATCAGGAGGGCCGAAACGGCCCACTTGAGGGCCGTGCCGGTGCGGCTCTGCAACGGGGGCGGCGGGGCCGCTACGGGCTGTGTGGCGCCCATGCGGGGCGCGGGGCGACCGTAGCTGCCCTGCTGGTACGAGGTGCGCTGGTACTCCGGCGGGGCCGTGAACGCGGGCTCCGGCGGGCGGATGCGGGGCATCTCCGCGATCGCCTTCACCAGCTCCTCCGGCGTGGTGCACGGAGTCTCGTGGCGGGAGGCGGTCGCGCCGTCGTTGGCGAGCGCGCGCATGGCGAGCTCCGACAGGCCGCGGTGGACGCCGGCGCGCACCTGGTCGGGGGCGATGAGGCCGACCCCCTTGGGCAACCCGGACAGACCGTAGGCGTCGCTGTCGTAGGGCCAGCGCTGGGTGAGCGCGGCGTACAGCAGGGCTCCGATCGCCTCAGTGTCGGTGCGCTGCGGGGTGTCCGAGCTGATGCCGCGCAGCGCGGCGTTCACAGCGAGCCCACGGATACGCCACTGGCCCGTTGAGGTGCGCAGCACGGCGCTCGGCGTCAGCTGTAGATGCGCGAGGCCTTCACGGTGCGCGGCGGCCATGGCCTGGGAGACCTGGCTGACCATCTGGTAGGCCTCGTGCACCTCCAGCGGGCCCGAGGCCAGCAGCGCGGTCAGCTCGGTGGCGTCCGGCAGCCACTCGTGCACCACGTAGACGAGGTCGTTCTCCTCGACCGCGTCCAGGACCTGGACGAACCGGGGATCGCCCAGGAGGGCCGAGGAACGGGCCGCCGCCAGTACGGAGCGGGCCCGTGGATGGTCGGCGGGCAGGAGATGCACGCCGACGGCGCGACGGAGTTTCTCGTCCACCGCACGCCAACTGCTGAAGCCGTCCAGACGGGTGACGCACTCCTCGAGGCGATAGCGCCTGGCGAGTTTGTGACCACTGTGCAGTTCGGGCGGTGAGGCCTTTCCGAGACTCTCGGTCCCGCCGCTCCCCTGTGCCTCTTCGCTGTCCGTCTCCCGCTCCCGGTTCTGGGCCACCCCGTCGGACGTGGACTGGTCCGCCTTGGCGGTCAGCGGCTCGTCGCCGCTGTTGTCTGCCACGTCGACGGCAGCCGTGCTCCGTTCCGCCACCGTCGTTCCCGCCTCCCCATTCGTTGCGCGCTGTCCGACGCAGAAACCAATTGTGCCCACAGTCCGGCGCTATGCACGACACACGGCGACGGACGATGGTTGTGCGCCTACCCCCGCTTCAGCGCCCCAGGCGCCCGCGGACCATTCCGACCATTGAGTTGAGTTCTTCGATGCGCATCTTCCGCGCGGCGACGTAGAAGACGCCGAGCAGGGCGATGCCACCCGCGAGGAGGGCTGCCAGGGAGCCCCCGACGCCTTGACCGAGAGTGTGGCCGATGCCGTAGCAGGCCGCGCCACTCAGGAGGGCCGCGGGCACCGAGGCGATACCGAGACGGGCGTACGTCCGCAGGACGCGGGTGCCGTCCAGATCACCGCCGAGCCGCTTGCGCAGCCGACTCCAGGCGACACCGACGCCGATCGCGTAGGCGATGCCGTATGAGGCCGCCATGCCTGCCACGGCCCAGCGGGGTGGCAGAGCGAAGTAGCAGAGTGCCGAGGCACCGGCATTGACGGCGGCCACGATGACCGTGTTGTAGAAGGGTGTGCGGGTGTCCTCGTACGCGTAGAAGGCACGCAGGACGACGTACTGCACGGAGTAGGGGATCAGGCCGAGGCCGAAGGCCATCAGCATGTAGCCCATGTTCGTGGCTTCGCTGGTGCCCGAGGAGCCGAAGATCAGGGTGCACATCGGGATGCCGAGGGAGACGAAGCCGAAGGAGACGGGCACGATCGCCACGGCCGTGGTTCGCAGGCCCTGGGAGATGTCGTCGCGGACGGCTCCGGCGTCGCTCTCTTGGGCCGAGCGTGCGAGGCGCGGCAGCAGGGCGGCCATCAGGGACACGGTGATGATGGCCTGCGGCAGGCCCCAGATGAGCTGGGCGTTGGCGTAGGCCGCGAAGCCGGTGCCGTCGACGGATGAGTCCTTGCCGGCTGCGGTGGACAACTGCGAGACCACGATCGCGCCGGCCTGGTTGGCGAGGACGAAGAGCACGGTCCACTTGGCGAGCATCGCCGCCTTGCCCAGCCCGTGGCCCTTCCAGTCGAAGCGCAGTCGCAGCCGGAATCCGGTCTCCCGCAGGTACGGGATCATCGCGAGGGACTGGACGACGAGGCCGAGCAGAACACCGACGCCGAGGAGCCGCTCGCCCTCCGGCGGGATGGTCGTGACCTTCATGCCGGAGCTCGCCGCGGAGCCGTACACCCAGATGAACATGCCGAGCGTCACGATGATGACGATGTTGTTGAGGACCGGGGTCCACATCATCGCGCCGAACTTGCCGCGCGCGTTGAGGATCTGGCCCATCACCACGTGGATGCCCATGAAGAAGATCGAGGGCAGGAAGTAGCGGACGAAGGTGACGCCGACCTGGTTGGCCGCCGGGTCGCTGGCGACCGGGTTCGACAGCACCCGGATCAGGAGAGGCGCGGCGAAGATGCCAAGCGCGGTCAGTGCGCCGAGGGCCACCATCACGACGGTGAGCAGCCGGTTGGCGTAGGCCTCGCCGCCGTCGTCGTCCTCCTTCATGGCGCGCACGAGCTGCGGTACGAAGACGGAGTTCAGGCCGCCGCCGACGGTCAAGATGTAGATCATCGTCGGAAGCTGGTACGCGACCTGGAAGGTGTCGCCGAGGAGGCCGACGCCCAGGGCCGAGACGATCAGCGCGGAGCGGATGAAGCCGGTGAGCCGGGACACCAGCGTGCCCGCCGCCATCACCGCGCTCGACTTCAGCAGACCCGACGCGCGTCCACCGGACTTCTTCGCGGCGGGCGCCGCTTCGGGCGCGGGGGCCTGCGGGGCGGCCGGAGTCGGTTCCTGGGTCGGCGACGGTACGCCGGGCGGGGCGATGGAGGTACGGGTGCCGGCCTGGCCCTGGTCGCGGAAGAGGTGCGCGAAGGCATCCGGCTCGTGCTGCTGCTCGCCGGCCTGGGTCACGAGGTCGTCCACGCCGACGAACTGGGTCGTGCGGGCGTCCTCGCCGTAGGGCAGGTGCCGCGTCGGGCCCGCGGGCTCCGGCGGGGGCGTCTGGGCCCACACACGGGGGTCGGGGGTGTACTGCGAGGTGGGCGGCTGGGCGTAGAGCGGCTGCTGCGGGTAGTAGGAGCCAGGGGGCGGCGGGGGGTGCGCCGCACGGTCGTAGAGCGCCTCGGTCACCGGATCCTGGGCGGCGAGGTCCTGCGCCCGGTAGGGGTCCTGGGTGTAGGCGTCCTGAAAGTACATGTCCTGGTACTGGCCCTGCGGCTGCTCGGCCGGTGGCCCCTCCGGGTACCCCTCGGGGTAGCCGGTGTTGGCCATGCCCTGGTCCGGGTAGCCCGAGCCGCCCACGGCCTGGTCCGGGTAGTCCTCGGGGTAGCCCGAGCTGCCCGCGCCCTGGCCGCGGTCACCGTCGTACGGCGCGTTCATGGTTACCCCACCTCATCGTCCCCGGGCCCACGGGCCACGACATCGCTCAACGGTCCACTCTCTCACCCGTGCCGGACGGGTCGGTGCTTTCCGGTGCGGTGTCCGGTGTCGGGTCACTCGGGTGCTCCGGGTCGTCTGCCCCGGACTCCGTCGTGGACTCCCCGTCGGGACCGTCCTTGGAGCGCTCGGTGTCCTCAGTAGTGTCTACGGTGCCTTCGGCGTCCTTGTTCACGCCGGTCAGGCCCTCGGCCCCGCCGTCGGTGTCGCCCTCGGTGTCGGGGGTGTCCTCCTGCTCCTCCTCGGCCTGGCGGGCGGCCGCGCGCTTGCGCTGGGTGTACATCCGGAATCCGGCGAGCACGAGCAGCAGAACGCCTCCGCCGATGACCAGCATCACCGTGGGAGTGATCTCGGTGACCTTCACTTCGAACTTGACGGGAGGACCGTACGCCTGGCCGTCGTCCGTGAACAACTGCGCGAAGACCGTCACCGGGCCGTTGGCCTTGGCGGAGGTGGTGAACTTCACCGACTGGCTGTGCTCGCCCGCGACTTGGATCGGCCGCTCGTCGAAGGCGTCGTCGCCGATCTTGAGCCGGGTCGGCTGCTGCGAGGTGAGACGCAGCACCAGGTGGTGGACGCCCTGCACGAGGTTGTTCTGCACCGTCACGGGGATCGTGGCGCTGCGGCCCGAGAGCTTCGCGTCGGACTTGTCGATCAGCTTGACGAGACCGGTGAGGTCCTCGAGATACGACTCCACGCCGTCGCGGAAGGTGTCCCCCTGGGCGCCACGGCCGCGCCAGGACGTCGACATCCCCCGGTCTATGGCCCGACCGAAGGGAGTGACCACGCGGGACTTGTCGGTGAGGATGACCTTGAAGTTGTCGAGTGTGTTCTGCGTGGTCTGGATCTGCTCGAAGGCCGACCGCGGCAGCTCCTGCTTGCGCAGCGAGGAGGGGTACGAGGACGCCGACGGCACCTTGGTCGTGGCGCTCGGGTCCGGCTTGGCCTTGGCGGCCGCGGAGAGGTTCTGGGACTCCGACCAGTTTCCGTCCTGGAGGGCCCTCACCGCCGTCGCCATGGTCTGCGCCTGGCTCACGGAGGGCATGCGCTGCGGGGCGACGACGATGCTCCGCTGCTTGCTCGGCTCCTGCAGATCGACCATCAGGCTCTGGGCCAGGAATTCCTGCACGGCGAGCGTCGAGTTGTCGGCCTTCGCCATGTCGCCCTCGAACGCGGTCGACAGCCGGGAGTCGGCGACCACCGCCGTCGTGCCGCCCCCGATGGGGCGGGCCGCGGTGGGCGTGTAGGTCAGGCCGCCGGTCTCGCGCAGGCTGTCGCTGCGGGCGATCACCTTGTCGGCGCCGGCGGAGGTGGCGACCTTGACGATCGACGGATCGACGGCGCCCTCGGCGGGCCAGGCGAAGTCGGTGTTCGGCTTCACATGGAGAATCGTCTGCACCGTGGTGGAGGCCACATCGGTGGCGTCCTTGAGGTGGCTCAGGGAACCCGTGACGTCCTTGCCGTTGTGCGCCAGCGACGCGAGATCCGGGTCGGCGAAGGGAAGAGCGACGACTTCCTTGTCCACGACGGTCTTCTCGAGCCTGTCGAGCCACGCCTTGGCGACGGCCTGGTTCTTGCCCGCCGTCGTGGTGTCACCGTTCTTGATCTGGTAGCTGCGTGTCATGGCGTCCACGGAGGCCAGCAGGTCCGGGTCGAGGACCCAGGTGACGTCGAGGTCGCTGCCCAGGGACAGGAGCTGGTCGAGGCGACCGCCGGGGGAGATCTCCTTGGCCAGGTCGTCGTTCTGGAAGACAGGCGTCTGCTGGGCGTCCGAGCCGGTCTCCGCCCGCAGGTGGACCGTCGAGACCAGCGGCCAGAGATACGTCGTCTTCGTCTTCGTGTCGGCGGCGCCGGGCTGCCAGGGCAGGAACGTCCGCTCGATGCCGAGCACCTGGTCCCAGGGCTGTGCGGCGGTCCGGCCGGTGAGCGAGACGCCGAGCTGGTACACCCCGTCGGAGTCGAGGTTCAGCTCTTTGACGGGGACCGAGATGCTGAAGTGCTGCGAGACGCCCGCGGCGAGCCTGGAGAACTTCTCGACGTACTTGCCGCCGACTTCCAGGGGGTCCGGACCCAGCTCGAACCCGGTGCGCTTCTCCGCGTCGTCGATGGCGACCCGGCCCTGGAGGGACGGCCCTACGCGCAGGCCCACATGCGCGCCCGTGACCGTCTGCTTGCCCTTGTTGGTGACCGAACCGGAGACGGTGATCGTGTCGTCGTCCGTGGGCGCGCTGGGGGTCAGCGAGTCGAGGGAGATGTCCACCCCGCCCGACCCGGTGGCATCGGCCACAGCGGCCGGCTGAGCGGCGTGTGCGGCCGGTGAAGCGGGCAGCTGGAGCACGCCGGCCAGCAGAGGCGCACCGGCCAGCAGTGTGCCGGTGCGCCGCAGCCACCGACGGGCAGGTGAGGGACTCATCCCCTGGAAGTCTGCCGCCTCGGCCACGCGCTCGCCCGTCCCTCGTCATCGTCAGTGGTCGTCGGAATGTGCGTCCACGCATGGTAACGATGCGCGCTGAGGGTAAGTGCCGCGGACCGCTCCACAAGATCGGGAGACAGGGGCGAGTGTCCTGTATGCGTACGTATTGATCCCCCTATGGGGAGCAGACGGCTGTGCACGTTTTATGGAGGCGCCCGCGAGTGCCTCGGCCACGTACCCTTTTCTGTTGTGCCGAACGCCAACGAAGACAATCCCAGTGCCCTGAGCCAGGTGCAGCGCCGCGCGGTGAGTGAACTGCTGCGGGTGTCCCCTGTCGCCGACGACCTCGCCCGCCGTTTTCAGGAGGCGGGATTCTCGCTCGCCCTGGTCGGCGGCTCGGTCCGGGACGCGCTCCTTGGCCGGCTCGGCAACGATCTGGACTTCACGACCGACGCCCGCCCCGATGACGTACTGAAGATCGTGCGGCCCTGGGCGGACGCCGTCTGGGAGGTCGGGATCGCCTTCGGCACCGTCGGCGCGCAGAAGGACGCCCGCGTGGACGACGTACAGCAGTCCTTCCAGATCGAGATCACGACGTATCGATCCGAGGCGTACGACCGGACCTCGCGCAAGCCTGAGGTGTCCTACGGCGACTCGATCGAGGAAGACCTCGTGCGCCGTGACTTCACCGTGAACGCGATGGCCGTGGCGCTGCCGGAGAAGGAGTTCATCGATCCGTACGGCGGTCTGGACGACCTGTCCGCACGGGCCCTGCGGACCCCGGGCACGCCCGAGGAGTCCTTCTCCGACGATCCGCTGCGGATGATGCGGGCGGCTCGGTTCGCCGCGCAGCTCGACTTCGAGGTGGCCCCCGAGGTCGTCGCGGCGATGACGGACATGGCCGAGCGCATCGAGATCGTCTCGGCGGAGCGTGTGCGGGACGAGCTGAACAAGCTGATCCTTTCCGCGTACCCGCGGAAGGGCCTGACGCTGCTCGTGGACACCGGCCTCGCCGACCATGTGCTGCCGGAGCTCCCCGCGCTGCGACTGGAGCGTGACGAGCACCACCGGCACAAGGACGTCTACGACCACACGCTGATCGTCCTGGAACAGGCCATGGAGCTCGAGGAGGATGGCCCGGACCTGACGCTGCGGCTCGCCGCGCTGCTGCACGACATCGGCAAGCCGAGGACGCGGCGTTTCGAGAAGGACGGGCGGGTCTCCTTCCATCACCACGAGGTGGTGGGCGCGAAGATGACCAAGAAGCGGATGACGGCGCTCAAGTACTCCAATGACCTCGTGAAGGACGTCTCGCGTCTGGTCGAGCTTCATCTGCGTTTTCATGGATACGGCACCGGCGAGTGGACGGACTCCGCGGTCCGTCGCTATGTGCGTGACGCGGGTCCACTCCTCGACCGCCTCCATAAACTGACCCGCTCCGACTGCACTACGCGCAACAAGCGCAAGGCGACGACGCTCTCTCGCGCGTATGACGGCCTGGAGGAGCGCATCGCCGAGCTTCAGGAGCAGGAGCAGCTGGACGCTATCCGCCCCGACCTCGACGGCAACCAGATCATGGAGATCCTGGGCATCGGCCCGGGCCCGGCGATCGGCCAGGCGTACAAGTTCCTGCTGGAGCTGAGGCTGGAGAACGGCCCGATGGAGCACGACGCGGCGGTGACGGCGCTCAAGGAGTGGTGGGCCGAGCAGGGCTGAGGCTCACAGAGCGGGCCGAGTGGGGTCATGTTTCACGTGAAACGTGACCCCGGGGTCTGTGCCGGAGCATGCCAAGAGGCGGTGTTTCACGTGAAACACCGCCCCTTCGAGCATGGGTGAAGCACTTACTTGGCGGAGTACTCCGACAGGCAGAGGGTGAAGTCGTCCTTGCCGGTCTCGGTGTACTCGGCGTACTTGGTGCGGTCGCAGCCGGAGTTGTCGCTCTTCTTCTCCGCGACCTTGTACTTGGCCTTGGAGCTGGTGCAGTCCACGACCTTGAGTCCGGGATCCGTGGAACTGTTCGGGTTGCTGATACTCATGCAGTCGCCGACCTTGGCGGTGTCGGGGTCGTGGCGGCTCGATATGTAGCCGACGAGGGCAGCTATGAGTGCTCCAGCCACGACGACGATGCGCAGGTACCACTTGATGCCGCGCTTCGGGCGCTGCGGCGCGATCGGAGCGTAGGGAACCGTCCCCTGTTGCGGGAAGCCGGGCTGGCCGGGCTGCTGCGGATAACCCTGCGGCGGTGGTCCGTACGGAGCCTGGTCCTGGGGCGGCTGCCCGTAGGGCTGCTGGCCCTGAGCGAACGGGTTCTGGCCCTGGGGCGGCGGAGTGGTCACTTAGGGGTCCCCCTAGAACGTGAGCGCGTGGCGCGAATAAGACGCACGTAAGTTATCGAGACCCACTGACAACGCAGTAGCCCAGAGAGGCTCTGTGGCACTGATGTGACACTTACTGCAGACCAAAGCGGGCCATAGCAACAGCAATTGCTGCGTAGACCGTGGCCAACGTGACGACGAGGGCAGCTGAGCGGCCGTCAGGAGGCAGCATCAGGGCGGCTACCGCGGCCGCACCGACGAACGCGACGTTGAACAGGACGTCGTAAACGGAGAAGATCCGGCCGCGGTACCCGTCGTCGACCGAGGACTGCACGATCGTGTCGGTGGCGATCTTCGCGCCCTGTGTGGTCAGGCCGAGAACGAAGGCGGCGGCCAGCATGGGCGCCGCGTCGAAGGGCAGGCCGAGCGCGGGTTCCAGGACCGCTGCCGCGGCCGCGCACGCGACGATCCAGCCGCCGGGGCCCAGTCGTCCCACCGCCCAGGGCGTCACCACGGCCGCGACGAAGAAGCCCGCCCCGGAGATGCCCACGGCCAGGCCCAGCAGGGCGAGCCCGCCGTCGGAGCCGGACGACCAGGCGTACCGGCACAGCATCAGCACCATGACGGTCAGGGCGCCGTAGCAGAAGCGCATCAGGGTCATCGACAGGAGCGCCCAGGCTGCCTCCCGCCGTGCGGGTTCGGCGAGATGGCGCACGCCGGCCACGAGACCGCGCGCGGTGCCGGTGAGCGCCCTACGCAAGCTCGGCTGCACCAACTCCGGGTCGGGGCCGAGCAGTTCCGGTGCCATACGCAGGGAGGCGAGCGCCGCGCACAGGTAGAGGGCCGCACCGAGGAGGACGACCGCCGCGTCGGAGTCCGAGGCGACCAGCCGTACGACGAACGCGAGACCGCCGCCCGCGGTCGCGGCGAGTGTTCCGGCGGTGGGCGACAGGGCGTTGGCCATGACCAGCCGGTCGGGGTCGACGACGCGGGGCAGAGCGGCGGAGAGGCCCGCCAGGACGAACCGGTTGACCGCGGTGACACACAGCGCGGAGGCGTAGAAGAGCCAGTCGGGGACATGGCTCAGCATCAGTGCGGCCGTCACGCAGGCCAGCGCGTTCCGCAGCAGATTGCCGTACAGGAGGACCTGGCGGCGCCGCCAGCGGTCCAGCAGGACACCGGCGAAGGGGCCGACGAGGGAGTACGGGAGGAGCAGTACCGCCATCGCGGAGGCGATCGAGGCCGCGGAGGTCTGCTTCTCCGGTGAGAAGACCACGTACGTGGCGAGCGCGACCTGGTAGACGCCGTCGGCGCCCTGCGACAGCAACCGGACACCGAGCAGGCGTCTGAAGCCCTGGAAGCGCAGGAGGACGCGCAGGTCACGCACGACAGCCATGGAGCACAGCCTCACATACGAGGAGGGTCCCCGGGTCAAAGACCCAGGGACCCTCGACGGGCAGGAGCGAAGGGCTCCTCGGCGCTCCGCGCCGTGTCTCGCCGGCGCTCGGAGGCCTGTCTTGCTAGCGCTCGACCTCGCCCTTGATGAACTTCTCGACGTTGGCGAAGGCCTCGTCGTCGAAGTACTGGACCGGCGGGGACTTCATGAAGTACGAGGACGCCGACAGGATCGGACCACCGATGCCGCGGTCCTTGGCGATCTTCGCGGCGCGCAGGGCGTCGATGATGACACCCGCGGAGTTCGGGGAGTCCCAGACCTCGAGCTTGTACTCCAGGTTCAGCGGGACGTCACCGAAGGCGCGGCCCTCGAGGCGGACGTACGCCCACTTGCGGTCGTCGAGCCACTGCACGTAGTCCGAGGGACCGATGTGGACGTTCTTCTCGCCCAGGTCGCGGTCGGGGATCTGCGAGGTGACGGCCTGCGTCTTCGAGATCTTCTTGGACTCGAGGCGGTCGCGCTCCAGCATGTTCTTGAAGTCCATGTTGCCGCCCACGTTGAGCTGCATGGTGCGCTCGAGACGGACACCGCGGTCCTCGAACAGCTTCGCCATCACACGGTGCGTGATGGTGGCGCCGACCTGCGACTTGATGTCGTCGCCGACGATCGGGACGCCCGCCTCGGTGAACTTGTCCGCCCACTCCTTGGTGCCGGCGATGAAGACCGGAAGAGCGTTGACGAAGGCGACCTTGGCGTCGATGGCGCACTGGGCGTAGAACTTCGCCGCGTCCTCGGAACCGACGGGCAGGTAGCAGATGAGGACGTCGACCTGCTGGTCCTTGAGGACCTGGACCACGTCGACCGGGGTCTCGGCGGACTCCTCGATCGTCATGCGGTAGTACTTGCCCAGACCGTCGAGCGTGTGGCCACGCTGGACCGTGACGCCCTTGTTCGGGACGTCGCAGATCTTGATGGTGTTGTTCTCGCTGGCACCGATGGCGTCGGAGAGGTCGAGGCCGACCTTCTTCGCGTCGACGTCGAAGGCGGCGACGAACTCGACGTCACCGACGTGGTAGTCGCCGAACTGGACGTGCATCAGACCCGGGACCTTGGCCGCCGGATCGGCGTCCTTGTAGTACTCGACGCCCTGCACCAGCGAGGCGGCGCAGTTGCCCACGCCGACGATGGCTACGCGAACCGAACCCATTCCGGTTGCTCCCTGTGTGTACGAGGTGAAGCCCCGACTGGACCTCACGTGGTGGTGTCGTCGGACGGATCCGGCCGGGACTGGTCCCGGTGCCGGGGCAGGCCGCCCGTCTCTCCAGATGTGCTGTTCTGCTGAGCGGAGCCTTCGGAGGCGCCCAGGGAGCTGCCTTCGGAGACGCCTTGGGGGGCGCCTTCGGAGGCGGAACCCTTGACGTCCCGTCCCACCCGCTCGCTCTCGATGAGCTCGTTCAGCCAGCGCACTTCGCGCTCCACGGACTCCATTCCGTGGCGCTGGAGCTCAAGGGTGTAGTCGTCGAGGCGCTCCCTGGTGCGTGCCAGAGACGCACGCATCTTCTCCAGGCGCTCCTCGAGACGACTGCGGCGGCCCTCCAGTACGCGCATGCGCACGTCGCGTGACGTCTGCCCGAAGAACGCGAAACGAGCCGCGAAGTGCTCGTCCTCGTACGCGTCGGGCCCCGTCTGTGAGAGCAGCTCCTCGAAGTGTTCTTTACCTTCCGCCGTCAATCGATAGACGATCTTGGCGCGACGCCCCGCGAGTGGCGCGGCGAGGGCGTCCTCGGTGGTGTTCCCCGATTCCTCGATCAACCAGCCGCTCGCGACCAGCGTCTTGAGGCAGGGGTAGAGCGTCCCGTAGCTGAACGCACGGAACACACCCAGTGACGTATTGAGTCGTTTGCGCAGCTCATAGCCGTGCATCGGGGACTCGCGGAGCAGACCGAGGACGGCGAACTCGAGGATCCCGGAACGCCGGCTCATGTCGCCTCCTCACTGCCGCGGCCTCCTCGGCACGTCCTTTATGCCGAGCTGATGTATCGACTCGATACATCAGCACGATAGATCGGCCGTCCGTCTGCGACAAGAGGGGCCATGGTGAACGGCGTCACATCACTGATTGATACGAAGCAACTTGCCTGATTTGGGGTGAACTTCGGAGATAGGGGTGTTTTGACGGTGCGTAGTCTGTGCGCCATGCAAAACGACCGGGAACCGAGTGACGCCTGAGGACGTCCTCGTCCCTGGTGCAGTACGGGTGAATGTGCGAACGACCGCATCCGTACTTCGGGGGGACCGGAAACCAGCTGCCGTTTCCAGGCGTGCCAGGGGTGCGCCTGCCCGAGGAGTAATCGTTCGATGAGCGAGCACCGTCGCAAACCGTCGCAGCCAGAGGGCGGCGGACGTGCCGCGGCCCGGCGCGGCCAGACCGGCCCGTCCTCCGGCCGCCGTGCGGCACCGCGAGGCGCCACCGGGTCCCCTTCCGACTCCTATGAGTCGGGGGGTGAAGAGGAGCGCCCGTACAGCGGCCGCGCCGAGGCCCGGCGCGCAGCCCAGAAAAGCAGCAGTGGAGGCGGTCGGCGCAGAGGTGCCGACGCCACGGGGCCCGGCGGCCGCCGCGGCGGCCCCGGGGGTCCTGACGGGCCCGGACGCGGGAGGCCCTCCGGCCCTGTAAAGAAGCGTTTCATCGACTACCCGCGTGCGGGTAAGTCGGGGGCTGGGCGGTGGATGCCCTCCTGGAAGCTGGTGACGGGTACGTTCCTCGCCTTCTGCGGGGGGCTGCTGGTCGCGGCAGGCATCGGGTACGCCATGGTGGGCGTCCCGAACCCGAACGACACCGCCCTGGCTCAGAACAACGTCTTCTACTGGTCCGACGGGACGCAGATGGCAGCCACCGGCGGCCAGACGAACCGGCAGATCGTGGGGCCGGAGGAGATCCCGAAGGACATGAAGAACGCGGTGGTCTCCGCCGAGAACGCGACCTTCTACAAGGACCGCGGCGTCGATCCGAAGGGCATCGCGCGCGCCTTCGTCAACATGGCTCGGGGCGGCGAGACGCAGGGTGGCTCGACCATCACTCAGCAGTACGTGAAGAACACGTACCTGAGCCAGGACCAGACGGTCTCCCGCAAGTTCAAAGAGCTGTTCATCTCCATCAAGGTGAACTCGAAGCTGAGCAAGGACCAGATCCTCGCGGGCTACCTGAACACCGCGTTCTACGGGCGCAACGCCTACGGGATCCAGGCGGCGGCCCAGGCCTACTTCGGTGTGAACGCCAGCAAGCTCGACACCGAGCAGTGCGTCTTCCTCGCGTCCGTCCTCAAGGGCCCGAACCTGTTCAACCCCGACGGGGGTGTCGGGGCGCTGGCCGATCGCGACTCCAACACCAAGCGGGTCAAGGACCGGTGGAAGTGGATCCTGGACCGTGAGGTCACGGTCGGGAACATGACCCAGGCCGATCGGGACAAGATCACCACATTCCCCAAGCTCAAGACGGTGGCCTCGACCCTGTCCGGCCAGACCGGCTACCTCGTCGACATCGCCAAGGAGTACGTCGCGAAGAAGGCCCACATCACGCCGGAGCAGTTGGAGAAGGGCGGCTACCGGATCTACACGACCTTCGACAGGACGAAGGTCACCGAGCTGGAGAAGGCCGTCAAGGCGACGAAGAAGAGCTTCCTCGACACCAAGGCGCGGCCCAAGACCGACAAGGACGTGCAGTTCGGCGCGGCGTCGGTCGACCCGAAGACCGGCGCGATCGTGGCGCTCTACGGGGGTGACGGTTTCGACAAGGGCCACTACTCCAACAACGCCAATACGACGGGTGTGCCGGTCGGATCGACCTGGAAGCCCTTCGTACTGGCTTCCGCGATGGAGTACGGGACTGTCAAGAGCGACTGGCAGCCCATCTCGCCGATGACGCGCTACAACGGTAACGACCTCCTGGTGATCAAGGGCCAGAACGGCAAGCCGATCATGGATGGCAACCAGCCGTTCCGGCAGAAGAACGAGGGCACCAAGGCCTGGGGGATGGTGACCCTCAAGAAGGCCATGGAGCAGTCGATCAACACGCCATTTGTGCAGCTCGGTATCGACACGGGGCTCGACAACACGCGCAAGGTCGCGAAGTCCGTGGGCATCCTGGAGGACAGCTTCGACAAGGGGAACTACCGCAACGCTTCCTTCTCGCTCGGTACCTCCACCCCCAGCGCGATCCGCATGGCGGACGCGTACGGCACCTTCGCCGCGTCGGGCCAGCACTTCGAGCCGTACTCGGTCTCCAAGGTGCTCAAGGACGGCAAGCCGCTCTCGCAGTTCACACCGCCCGCCAAGCAGGACGCGATGTCCGAGGACGTGGCCAACAACGTCACCGACGTCCTGCAGAACGTGGTTCAGAACGGAACCGGCACGAAGGTCGCCAACATGGGCTTCCCGGTGGCCGGCAAGACGGGTACGACCGACAAGAACAAGTCGGCGTGGTTCGTCGGCTACACCAGGGAGCTGTCCACGGCCGTCACCCTGTTCAGGTCGGACCCGAAGACGAGCAAGCTGGAGTCGATGAACGGCACCGGCGGTGTGGCGTCCGTCCACGGTGGTGACATCCCGGCCCAGGTCTGGAGGGACTACATGGCCGTGGCCCTGGAGAACTCCAAGCACGAGCCCTTCCCGAAGGCCGGGAAGGTCGGTGAGATCCTCAACCCCAGCCCGAGCCCGAGCCCGACTCCGTCGGCCTCGCCGTCGGCGTCGGCGAGCCCGACGCCGAGCGACTCGCCCAGCCCCTCCAACAGCAGCTCTCCCACGCCCTCGCCGACCGATACCTGCGGCAAATTCAGCTGGAACTGTGGGAACAACGGTGGGACGAACGCGGGGAGCACCGGCGATCCGACCGGAACCACCTCACCCACACCGACGGTGACCAGTACCAGTGGGAACACCAGAGGTAATAGCAACGGCGGCACCATCTTCGGTGGGCAGAATGGCTGAGAGATAGACGCACAGCCCGAAAATCAGGGGCCGTCAGCTGTGGCTGACGGCCCCTGCTCTGTGCGTACGGGTCAGAATGCTCTGTGCGTACGGGTCAGAATTTGCTGCTGCACTTCAGGGGGTACTCGTCCCCCTGGAAACTGACACAGACGCGGTAGTAGTACGAAGCGCCGCCCAGCATGTTGGACCAGTCACTGCCCGAGCTGGGGAACGACACCGAGAGGGACTTGAGGAGCGTTCCGGACGAGTTGTACTTCTCGATGTATCCGGTCGCGTTGTAGATGGGGTTGCTGGACTGCTGGACCACTCGTACCCAGGCGGCGCTGCAGCCTGCGGACCATCTGAGCTGGGCCACTCGACCGTTGTTGTCTATTTCGCGAGGTGTGGTGACGCCCTCCGAGTCGCAGCCGGTTGCCACGGGCCCCTTGTTGTCACACCCCGCGCCGGAACAACTCGCCGCGTAGGAGGTGCCTGCGAGAGGGATCAGGGTGAGGGCCAGTGCCGCCACTGATACCGCTGCACCTCTCGTGACCATCTTCTTCACAATTGCTCCGTCCGAATTGACCACCCGTAATCGGTGTTCCGATCGCGGGGTTTGTGCCGAGAGCATTCTCTCAATTCGACTCACCGTATTCCAGCGGATTCCGATGGAAAGAGGAACCCTGGCGTAACTGCGTCGTTCCGCCTTACGGTCCGGCAGATGCTGCCGACGCTCGGCCCGTCCCTGCGACGGCGCATCGCCGGTTTACTTGCTTGCACCGAGACGGCACGTGGCGCCGACCGTATCGGGCTGTGCTGGACGAATCGGCGCCACAGTGCAGTGGACTCGGCGATCGCCGACGCGGCAAAGGCCGCAGCCTGGGATTTCTTTCCAGTCAATCTGGCCGGATTGTGCGCCCGCTATGGAGTGCTTGTGCAGATTATTGATCTTGCGTATGCCGTTCATGACAATCTACGATTTGCGTCAAAGCAGCGTTCTCTGTGATTCATGACGCACTCCGCGGAAGGCGACGATGAAGAAGAAGATGAAGTTCGGTCTGCTCGCTACCAGTTCACTATTCTTTCTGGGCATGGCCACCGTCCCAGCGCAGGCTGCCGATCACTATGCATCCTGTTTCACCACCGGCGCCAGCGGATCTGTCGCCATCAATGGATGGAACGCCGGCGGCAAGAACATGCCGGACGTCGTCCTCAAGGTTTATGACGAGCTGTCCGATGGACGCCACGTAAGAATCAGACTCATCGTGAGCTACATGGCAGGCGGCACGACATATTTCCCGTGGCATGCCGACTACGACGGATATGGAACTTACAAGGAGTGGGACACGAGCGTCACGGGAGGCGCACAAATAGGCAACGCCGCAGTTCAGGTTGCCAGGTACGAGGGAGATGATCAATTGAACTACTGCACGGAATGGGTCTACACCAGCTGACGGTGAACTGAGCCGCCGGCGCCGGCTCAGTAATTCCGGCAAGCGCTGCTCTTCCTCCAGCTCGCCGCATTCATCGCCCTGCAGGCCGGGATTCCTGTCGCACGTTGGAACGGCTTTACCCCGGATTCCTGGTCGAAGACGACTCTGAAGACGACTCTGCCGTCCTGGTGCTCGACCAGAGTCAGATCATTGAGTGTCGCTCTGCGGAAAGAGAAGAGCTACGGTATGGAGGTTCGCCCCGCTGGTGAGCGCCTTTGAGGTGTGCCTCGGCGAATTGCTGGCCAATATGTTGCGGTACTGCCGCGATTAGTGTCGCCCCGCCGCACCATGGCCTCACCGAGGGCGGGGCCTGCGCGAGCGCGGATGCGGACGTTGTCCGTCCGGTTTTTGAGTCCGCCCTGCAACGCCGGAGCGACCGCACTGCCGTCAGCGGGAGCGCGGCTTGCCCCGTGCTCGACGACGAGAGCCCTGACACGGCCAGTGGCCCCCGCAGGGCTCAGCACGTGTGCCGAAGCTGTGCGGCCCCCCGTAGCCCTTCCAGGCCTCCCACGAGGCCGTGACAGCCGAGTTGTCGGCGCACGAGCCCCCAATTCACACCTCGCCCCGGCACCCGTTCTCAGACGCGTACGGCAGGATGTGCGCCATGCCCAGTGCAGAGACGACGCGAACGAGCGTGCGCGAGCCGGAGCCGGTGCGGCCGACCAAAGAGGACGAGGTCGCCGCGGCCGGAAGTGAGCTGATCGGCGGCCCCATCGGACGGAGAGCGCTGCTGGGGGCGTCCTGGTGGACCCCGGTACGGGTGATCGCGCTCGTCGCGATCGGCATGTTCGCCCTCGGCATGGTGCAGAAACTGCCCTGCTACGACAGCGGCTGGTTCTTCGGGGCCAGCACGCAGTACACGCACGCGTGCTACTCGGACATCCCGCACCTCTACCAGGGACGCGGTTTCGCCGACGGGCTCGTGCCGTACTTCGACAAGCTCCCCGGCGACATGGACTACCTCGAGTACCCGGTCCTGACCGGTCTGTTCATGGAGGTCGCGGCCTGGCTCACCCCGGGCGGCGGCAGCATCCAGCACCAGGAGCAGATCTATTGGATGGTCAACGCCGGGATGCTCATGGTGTGCGCGGCGGTCATCGCCGTATGCACCGCGCGCACCCACCGCCGGCGCCCCTGGGACGGCCTCCTGGTCGCCTTCGCGCCCGCTTTCGCGCTCACGGCCACCATCAACTGGGACCTCCTCGCGGTGGCCCTGCTGGCCGCCGCGATGCTCATGTGGTCGCGAGGTCGCTCCCTCGCCTTCGGCATCCTGCTCGGGCTCGCCACGGCTGCCAAGTTCTACCCGTTCCTGCTCATGGGACCGCTGCTCGTGCTGTGCTGGCGGGCGGGCAAGTGGCGGGAGTTCGGGAACGCGCTCATGGGCGCGGTCGGAGCCTGGCTCGTGGTGAACCTTCCGGTGATGTACCTCGCGCCGGAAGGCTGGGCGAAGTTCTACAGCTTCAGCCAGACCAGGGGGATCGACTTCGGTTCGGTCTTCCTGTTCGTCTCCACGTGGTGGAAGATCCCGATCAGCTATCAGACGGCGAACGCGTGGGCGCTGGTCATGATGGTGCTCGTCTGCGTGGCCATGGCCACGCTCGCGCTCACCGCCCCGCGCCGCCCCCGCTTCGCCCAGCTGGCCTTCCTGATCGTCGCGGCGTTCATCCTCACCAACAAGGTCTACTCGCCCCAGTACGTGCTGTGGCTGATCCCCCTGGCCGCGCTGGCCCGGCCGAAGTGGCGGGACTTCCTGATCTGGCAGGCGTGCGAGGTCGCGTACTTCCTGGGGATCTGGTTGTACCTCGCGTACACGACCAGCGGGGACGCCCACAAGGGCCTCTCCTCCCACGGGTACCAGTTCGCGATCGCCGCCCACCTCCTGGGCACGCTGTACCTGTGCGCCGTGGTCGTACGCGACATCCTCATGCCGGAGCAGGACGTCGTGCGCAGGGCGGGCGAGGACGATCCCTCGGGAGGCGTCCTGGACGGCGCCGAGGACGTCTTCGTACTCGGCGCGGCGGCCCATCCACCACGGCACGCGGCGCACTTCGACGGGCCTCAGGTGGAATGGGGAAACGGCGGGGGACCGGCCCCGGAAGACAGTTCGCTCTGAGCGAACAGGGCTCGGACCTGTCTCCGAGAGGCAACGCGAAAGGCCGTACACGGTATCTGTGTACGGCCTTTCGGCTGTGCTCCAAGGGGCAGTGATCGTGTTCCGGGATCAGCGCTCCACGATGCGGTCGAACTGGGTGGTGGTGTGCCGCAGATGGGCCACCAGTTCGTCGCCGACCTTCGGCTCCGTGGCGTCCGACGGCACGAAGAGGATCGACACCTGCATGTGCGGCGGCTCGGCGAACCAGCGCTGCTTGCCCGCCCAGACGAACGGAGAAAGGTTCCGGTTGACCGTCGCCAGGCCGGCCCGGGCGACGCCCTTGGCGCGCGGCATGACGCCGTGCAGCGCCTTCGGGGCTTCCAGGCCCACTCCGTGCGACGTACCGCCCGCCACGACGACCAGCCAGCCGTCGGAGGCCGTCTTCTGCTGGCGGTAGCCGAAGCGGTCCCCCTTGGACACGCGGGTCACGTCCAGGACGGCTCCGCGGTACTCGGTCGCGTCGTGGTCCCCCAGCCACAGCCGGGTGCCGATGCGGGCACGGAAGCGGGTCTGCGGGAACTGCTGCTGCAGCCGCGCGAGTTCCTGGGCCTTGAGGTGGCTGACGAACATCGTGTGCAACGGCAGACGGGCCGCGCGCAGACGGTCCATCCAGCCGATGACCTCCTCGACGGCGTCCGAGCCGTCGGTGCGGTCCAGCGGCAGGTGGATGGCGAAGCCCTCCAGCCGGACGTTCTCGATGGCTTGGTGCAGATGCGGCAGATCCTGCTCGCTGACACCGTGCCGCTTCATCGAGGACATCACTTCGATGACGACACGGGCGCCCACGAGGCCGTACACGCCGTCGATGGACGACACCGAGCGGATGACACGGTCGGGCAGCGGTACGGGCTCCTCGCCCCGCCTGAACGGCGTCAGGACCAGTAGATCGCCGCCGAACCAGTCCTTGATCCGGGCGGCTTCATACGTGGTGCCGACGGCCAGGATGTCCGAGCCGAGGCGGGTGGCCTCGTCGGCGAGCCGCTCGTGGCCGAAGCCGTAGCCGTTGCCCTTGCAGACGGGGACGAGCCCCGGAAACTGCTCGGACACCTGCTTGTGGTGTGCCCGCCAGCGCGCGGTGTCGACGTAGAGCGTGAGCGCCATGGCCGGTCCCGGAACCTTTCTCGTGGCTGCGGTGAATCAGAGGTAGGGAAATTGTGGCGGATCCGCCGGACCGACGGGGCGACGCCAGGCCGGATGGGCGGCTCGGCATGCGCTCCGGGCTGGCTCAGCGGCGCGACATGTAGATGTCGAGCGCCTTGTGCAGCAGCTTGTTGAGCGGGAAGTCCCACTCGCCGAGGTACTCGGCGGCCTGGCCTCCCGTGCCCACCTTGAACTGGATCAGACCGAAGAGGTGGTCCGTCTCGTCCAGCGAGTCGGAGATGCCGCGCAGGTCGTAGACGGTCGCACCCAGCGCGTACGAGTCGCGCAGCATCCGCCACTGCATCGCGTTCGAGGGCCGGAACTCACGCCCGATGTTGTCCGATGCGCCGTACGAGTACCAGACGTGCCCGCCGACGACCAGCATCGTCGCCGCGGACAGGTTCACGCCGCCGCGCCGGGCGAAGTAGAGCCGCATCCGGTTGGGGTCCTCGGTGTTGAGGGCCGACCACATGCGCTGGAAGTACGACAGCGGGCGCGGCCGGAAGTGGTCGCGGATCGCCGTGATCTCGTACAGCCGCTGCCACTCCTCGAGATCGTGGTAGCCGCCCTGGACGACCTCGACGCCCTCCTTCTCGGCCTTCTTGATGTTGCGCCGCCACAGCTGGTTGAAGTTCTTGTGGACCTCTTCCAGGGAGCGGTTGGCCAGCGGCACCTGGAAGACGTAGCGGGGCTGTACGTCGCCGAAGCCGGCCCCTCCGTCCTCACCCTGCTGCCAGCCCATGCGGCGCAGCTTGTCGGCGACCTCGAAGGCGCGCGGCTCGATGAAGTCCGCCTCGATGTCACGCAGGCGCTTCACGTCCGGGTTCTGGATGCCGCCCTTGATGGACGTGGCCTCCCAGCGCCGGATGATCACCGGCGGGCCCATCTTCACGGAGAAGGCGCCCTGCTGCTTGAGGTGCGCGAGCATCGGCTGCAGCCACTCGTCGAGGTTGGGCGCGTACCAGTTGATGACCGGGCCCTCGGGGAGGTACGCCAGATAGCGCTTGATCTTGGGCAGCTGGCGGTACAGCACCAGCCCGGCGCCCACCATCTCGCCGGTCCGCGCGTCGAACCAGCCGAGGCTCTCGGAGCGCCACTCCGCCTTGACATCAGCCCATGCCGGGACCTGCATGTGGCTCGCCGCGGGCAGGCTCTGGATGTAGGCCAGATGCTGCTCTCGGCTGATGGTCCTCAGGGTCAGGCTCATTCGGGGCGCTCCTCGGGCTGGTGTGTCCCCATGGGTACAGGGGCTCCGGCTCTCGCGCCGAAGCCTACTGCGCCCTGGGAGCGCCCCGACTGGCCGTACGGAACCCACGTCCCGACCGGAGCGTGGTCGGGACGTTCTGAGGTGATGTGTCCGGCTGCGACGGCAGGAAGTGATGTCTCCTGCCGCCCGGGCCGGATGGTGTCCGGCTGCCCGGCCCGCGGAACGGGCTCGGCTGTCTCAGCCGATGATTCCGCCGAAGAGGCCGCCGTGCGCCATGCCGAGGAAGAAGCCGACGGCCGAGGCACCGAGACCCAGGACCAGTCCGAAGCGCTCCCGGGTCGTCTCCGAGATGAACTGCCCGGAGGCGCCGGTGACGATCCCGATCAGGCCTGCCCACGAGCTGACCAGATGCAGGCTGTTGAAGGCCGCGGTGACGAGGGCCGTGACTCCGAGCACCAGAGTCACCGCGAGCAGCGTGTCTTGGAGGGGGTGGGGTTTGTCGTCCGTCGCGAACAGAGAGCCGGCAACGGTGGGTCGCGTCTGTGCCATAGGGCACCTCCTGCGGAAGGCGGCGCATCGTAGCGCCATACACACCCGATGTGTACAGATTGACGGTGACCCCGGCCGGATTTCAACCGGAAGCGGGTGTGCAGGTACTCTGTACCCTCTGCACCGGTGTCTGCCCAGGCCTAGGCCAGGTCACGACAGGTATTCCCCTTCGGTTCACCGATCACTCGGTACATCGAACGGAGCCCCCTTGTCAGTGGCGGCGGATACCGTTGCGAACGCATCACAACCCTCCTGCCACGGAACCGCCGTGGCCGTTGAGTCCAAAGGAGGTGGGTTTCACATGCGTCACTACGAGGTGATGGTCATCCTCGACCCCGATCTCGAGGAGCGAGCTGTCTCCCCGCTGATCGAGAACTTCCTCTCCGTCGTCCGTGAGGGCAACGGAAAGGTCGAGAAGGTCGACACCTGGGGCCGTCGTCGTCTCGCGTACGAGATCAAGAAGAAGCCCGAGGGCATCTACTCGGTCATCGACCTGCAGGCCGAGCCTGCGGTCGTCAAGGAGCTCGACCGCCAGATGAACCTGAACGAGTCGGTCCTCCGGACCAAGGTCCTCCGTCCCGAGACCCACTGAGCTCTGCAGCTCAGCTGATCTCGGGCATCGAGTAGCAGCACTAGCAGCCAGCAGCAAACCCGCCGAGAGGTTCCCCCATGGCAGGCGAGACCGTCATCACGGTCGTCGGCAATCTTGTCGACGACCCCGAGCTGCGCTTCACCCCTTCCGGTGCGGCGGTCGCGAAGTTCCGTGTCGCGTCCACCCCCCGCACCTTCGACCGTCAGACCAATGAGTGGAAGGACGGCGAGAGCCTGTTCCTGACCTGCTCGGTCTGGCGTCAGGCGGCGGAGAACGTCGCCGAGTCGCTCCAGCGAGGCATGCGCGTCATCGTGCAGGGCCGGCTGAAGCAGCGGTCCTACGAGGACCGTGAGGGCGTCAAGCGCACGGTCTACGAGCTGGACGTCGAGGAAGTCGGCGCCAGCCTGAAGAACGCCACGGCCAAGGTCACCAAGACCACCGGTCGAGGCGGCCAGGGCGGTTACGGCGGCGGTGGCGGCGGCCAGCAGGGCGGCGGCTGGGGCGGAGGCTCCGGCGGCGGCCAGCAGGGCGGCGGCGGAGCTCCCGCGGAGGACCCCTGGGCGACCAGCGCTCCTGCCGGTGGCAACCAGGGCGGCGGCGGTGGCGGCTGGGGTGGAAACTCCGGCGGCTCCGGCGGCTCTGGCGGCGGCTACTCGGACGAGCCCCCCTTCTAGGCCCCCGGGCCGAAGGTGGGTCGTACTCCCACTTCTTGATCACACAGGAGATACACCATGGCGAAGCCGCCTGTGCGCAAGCCGAAGAAGAAGGTCTGCGCTTTCTGCAAGGACAAGGTCACGTACGTGGACTACAAGGACACGAACATGCTGCGGAAGTTCATTTCCGACCGCGGCAAGATCCGTGCCCGCCGCGTGACCGGCAACTGCACGCAGCACCAGCGTGACGTCGCCACGGCCGTGAAGAACAGCCGTGAGATGGCGCTGCTGCCCTACACCTCCACCGCGCGATAAGGGAAGGGTGACCGACTAATGAAGATCATCCTCACCCACGAGGTCTCCGGCCTCGGTGCCGCGGGCGACGTCGTCGACGTCAAGGACGGTTACGCTCGCAACTACCTGATCCCGCGGAACTTTGCGATCCGCTGGACCAAGGGTGGCGAGAAGGACGTCGAGCAGATCCGTCGTGCTCGCAAGATCCACGAGATCGCGACCATCGAGCAGGCCAACGAGATCAAGGCTCGCCTCGAGGGCGTGAAGGTCCGTCTGGCCGTTCGCTCCGGCGACGCCGGTCGTCTCTTCGGTTCCGTCACCCCGGCCGACATCGCTTCGGCGATCAAGGCTTCCGGTGGCCCCGAGGTCGACAAGCGCCGCATCGAGCTGGGCTCGCCGATCAAGACCCTGGGCGCCCACGAGACGTCCGTGCGTCTACACCCCGAGGTTGCCGCCAAGGTCAACATCGAGGTCGTCGCGGCCTGACCGCTGCGCTCGGCATAGCTGAGAGAAGGGCCGTACCCGTTGGGGTGCGGCCCTTCTTCGTTCGGTAGGGAGTGAGCGGCTTTTCGTTTCACGTGAAACAGGGGGTTTCACGTGAAACGGCCGGAGTGTTGGTTCAGCGTGTTGCGCCCGTGACGATCCAGCGTCCCGAGCGGGAGCGTAGCCACAGGGTCAGCATCCTCACTGCCATCATCAGCGTCATCGCTCCCCAGAGTGCGGTGAGCCCGCCCCCGAGGGTGGGGACCAGCAGCGCCACGGGAGTGAAGACCGCCAGGGTGAGCAGCATGGCCCACGCCAGGTAGGGACCGTCTCCCGCGCCCATCAGGACTCCGTCCAGGACGAAGACGACTCCGCTGATCGGTTGTGAGACGGCCACCAGAACCAGGGCGGGAAGCGCCGTGTTCTGGACGGCCGAGTCGCTGGTGAACAGGGGAAGGAAGATCGGGCGGGCGGCGAGTACCACCAGGCCGAGGATGAATCCGGAAGCGATGCCCCACTGGATCATGCGGCGGCAGGCCTCGCGAGCACCCTGAGCGTCGTTCGCGCCGAGATAGCGCCCGATGATGGCCTGTCCGGCGATGGCGATCGCGTCGAGCGCGAAGGCGAGCAGACTCCACAGCGACAGGATGATCTGGTGTGCGGCCATGTCGGCGTCCCCGAGTCGTGCGGCCACTGCCGTGGCGATCATGAGGATCGCCCTCAGCGACAGCGTACGCACGAGCAGGGGCGCACCAGCCTGAGCGCAGGCTCGTATCCCGGCGGCGTCCGGTCGTAGCGAGGCCCCGTGCTTCCGGGCTCCGCGGACGACGACGAAGAGATACACCGCGGCCATACCGAACTGGGCGATGACGGTGCCCCAGGCGGAGCCGGCAATACCCAGTCCGGCGCCGTACACAAGGCCCGCGTTGAGCGCGGCGTTGGCGACGAAGCCTCCGACGGCGACATACAGGGGGGTCTTCGTGTCCTGCAGTCCGCGCAGGACTCCGGTGGACGCGAGCACGATGAGCATCGCGGGGATGCCGAGCGAGGAGATACGCAGATAGGTCGTCGCGTACGGGGCCGCGGTGTGCGAGGCGCCGAAAAGCTCCACCAGGGCGGGCGCCGCGGGCAGGACGGCGGCTATGACGGCTGCGCCGAGCAGCAGCGCGAGCCAGATGCCGTCCATGCCCTGCCGTATCGCCGCCCGTAGATCACCGGCGCCGACCCGACGGGCGACGGCCGCGGTGGTGGCGTAGGCGAGGAAGACGAAGACGCTGACGGCGGTCGTGAGAAGGGCGGAAGCGACACCGAGGCCGGCCAGTTGCGCGGTCCCGAGGTGTCCGACGATGGCGCTGTCGGCCATCACGAAGAGGGGCTCTGCGACGAGTGCGCCGAAGGCCGGAACGGCCAGCGCGACGATCTCTCGGTCGTGCCGGCGTCGGGCGGCCTCGGGTGTCGGGGGAGCCTGTGTCATGGGCACCAATCTAATCTTCCACAGGTAAGAGATGCAAAGTGATAGTGACCATTACCCGAGCTGCCGTCGGGCGTGTCGTCACGCACTGTTTGCAGCGATCTTGGTCCCGCTGGGAAAGTTTTTCTTCTGCACAGCCAGTGGATGGTAAACGAGCAGGTCAGAGCGGTTTCCGTTGAGTGGTTGAGGGCTTGTTCACAGGCCTGTCCACCGGGTCGTGCACAGGTTTTGTGGAGTTCTCCACAGCATCAGGGCCGTCGTCCACATGGCCTGTGGATAACCAGATTGGCTGACGGTGCCCGCGGGCCTAACGTGGTGCGTCGCCCGCTCTCTTTTCTGCCCTCGGAAACCCCGCAAAACCGACGCGGAAGAACCGGAGTTGGGCCTCTTATTTGTCAGTGCCGTGCCGTAGAAATGAGAGGCACGGTTAGGTCCGCTCGGCGGACGGGAGGAGGTGGCTCGGTGAGTATTTCCGAGCCCTTGGACGACCCGTGGGCCGACAGCGGTCCCAGTGATCGTCTGCCCGCTTCCCGCCGAGGCCGCGAGGGTGGCCGGGGCCGCGACGAGCAGCATGACCGCGACCGGGAAAACGGGGCGTGGGAGGGCGGAGGTTCGTCCTTCGAGCGGGTACCTCCCCAGGACCTCGACGCCGAGCAGTCCGTGCTCGGTGGCATGCTCCTGTCCAAGGACGCCATCGCGGACGTCGTCGAGGTCATCAAGGGCCACGACTTCTACCGGCCCGCGCACGAGACGATCTACACCGCGATCCTCGATCTGTACGCGAAGGGCGAGCCGGCCGACCCGATCACGGTCGCCGCCGAGCTGACCAAGCGGGGTGAGATCACCAAGGTCGGTGGTGCCTCGTATCTGCACACCCTCGTTCAGACGGTTCCCACGGCGGCGAACGCCGAGTACTACGCGGAGATCGTCCATGAGCGCGCGGTCCTTCGCCGCCTGGTCGAGGCCGGCACACGCATCACACAGATGGGATACGCGGCCGACGGCGACGTCGACGAGATCGTCAACACCGCCCAGGCCGAGATCTACGCGGTCACCGAGCAGCGCACCACCGAGGACTACCTGCCGCTCGGCGACATCATGGAGGGCGCACTCGACGAGATCGAGGCGATCGGTTCACGGTCGGGGGAGATGACCGGCGTGCCGACCGGCTTCACCGACCTCGACTCGCTCACGAACGGTCTGCACCCGGGCCAGATGATCATCATCGCGGCTCGACCTGCCATGGGTAAGTCGACGCTGGCACTGGACTTCGCACGGGCCTGTTCGATCAAGCACAACATGCCGAGCGTGATCTTCTCGCTCGAAATGGGGCGCAACGAGATCGCGATGCGCCTGCTGTCCGCCGAAGCGCGCGTGGCCCTGCACCACATGCGATCCGGCACGATGACCGACGAGGACTGGACGCGTCTCGCCCGCCGGATGCCGGACGTCTCGGCCGCGCCGCTCTACATCGACGACTCCCCGAACCTGTCCATGATGGAGATCCGCGCCAAGTGCCGGCGCCTCAAGCAGCGTGCCGATCTGAAGCTCGTCGTCATCGACTATCTCCAGCTGATGCAGTCGGGCGGCAAGCGGTCCGAGAGCCGACAGCAGGAGGTCTCCGACATGTCGCGAAACCTGAAGCTGCTGGCCAAGGAGCTGGAGCTGCCGGTGATCGCGCTGTCGCAGCTCAACCGTGGTCCCGAACAACGCACGGACAAGAAGCCCATGGTCTCCGACCTGCGTGAATCCGGATCGATCGAGCAGGACGCGGACATGGTGATCCTGCTGCACCGCGAGGACGCCTACGAGAAGGAGTCTCCGCGCGCGGGCGAGGCGGACATCATCGTCGGCAAGCACCGTAACGGCCCGACGGCCACGATCACGGTGGCCTTCCAGGGCCACTACTCGCGCTTCGTGGACATGGCACAGACCTGATCCATCGCTTGTAGCGGCCGCTTTCTGACGGACGGGGACCGGCGCGGGCACCCTGGCTGTGACTATCAAGACGGCTGTCTGTTCGCGATCTGAACTTGGCTCGGCAGCTGCGGATCCGTCCAGTTGCCCGTAGGCGACGTCGCCTACGAGGGCGCGCAGGGCTCGGTCAAGCTCGACGAGGCCGCGAGCGACCGCCTCACCCTCCTCGCCGGCGACGTCTTGGTCGGCGCCGCCCGCGGAGTATCCGCCTCACTAGACGTCGGCACCGCCTACGGCGCCAAGCTCGTGCTCGACGGAGGCGACCTGGCCGTTCCCGGCTCGGCGTCCGGCAGCCGACATGCGCCCGGTCTCTGGGGAAATGCACTCGACGTGCGGTGCCGGGCCGGGTGGACTGTGGGCATGACGACACCCCAGGAAAAGCTCCTTCCCGGCACGCGCCGGGCCCTGTTGCACCGCATCGCCACCGCTCAGGCCGAAGGGCGGACGCCATCGCTGGTCGCGGCGGTCGTCCGGGGCGGGGAGCCGGTGTGGCACGGTTCGCGCACCTCGGTGGACGGACACGGACCGGACGAGAATGTGCAGTACCGGATCGGTTCGATCACCAAGACCTTCACGGCCGTGCTGGTGCTGCGGCTGCGCGACGAGGGACTGCTCGACCTGGGCGACCCGCTCGAGAAGCATCTGCCGGGCTCCGGCGCGGGGGAGGCCACCATCGCGCAACTCCTCACGCACACCGCCGGGCTGGCGGCCGAGACGCCCGGCCTCTGGTGGGAACGCACACCCGGTTCGCTGCGTCCCGAGCTCTCCGATGTGCTCGGCGAGCAGCCCTTCCTGCATCCGGCCGGGCGGCAGTACCACTACTCGAACCCCGGTTACACCCTGCTGGGCGCACTGATCGAGGAACTGCGGGGAGTCCCCTGGGAAGAGGCCCTACGACGCGAGGTGCTCGAACCGCTGGGTCTGCGCCGTACGAGCGGGCAGCCGCAGGCACCCCACGCCGGCGGCTGGGCCGTGCATCCCTGGGCGGACGTCATGATGCCGGAGCCCGCCGAGGAGCTCGGCCGCATGGCTCCGGCCGGGCAATTGTGGTCCACCACCGGGGACTTGGCGCGCTTCGCCGTTTTCCTGGCCAAGGGGGACGCGGCGGTACTCAGCGCGGAGTCCCTGCGGGAGATGCGTACGCCCGCAGCCCCCTTGGAAGCCGAACGGCTCGCTTCGGGAGACTCTTACGGGCTGGGACTGCAGGTGATGTACCGGTCGGGCCGGATCCTGGTGGGGCACTCGGGTTCCCTGCCCGGCTTTATCGCGGGCCTCGCGATCGGCGTGGAGGACGATGTGGCGGCGGTGGTGCTGTCCAACTGCACCTCCGGTCCACCGACGCTGACCGTGGCCACCGATCTCGTACGGATCGTCGCCGAGGCTGAGCCACGGATTCCCGAGCCCTGGCGTCCGTCCTCCGAGGCCGACCAGTCCGTCCTGGAGCTGGTCGGCCCTTGGTACTGGGGTACCCAGGCGTGCGCGCTTCGTCTGAGGGCCGACGGCATGGTCGAGTTGGGCCCGCTGGCCGGCGGTGGCCGCGGGTCGCGCTTCCGGGCGAACAGCGACGGGACCTGGACAGGACTCGACGGCTACTACATGGGGGAGCCGCTAAGGGCCGTGCGGCGCCCGGACGGGTCCCTGAGCCACCTCGACCTCGGCTCGTTCGTCTTCACGCGTCAGCCGTACGACGAGGGCGCTCCCGTGCCGGGTGGAGTGGATCCCGAGGGCTGGCGAGGGATTCAGTAGCCGCTGTCGTGCAGCGGGGGTCTGTTTCACGTGAAACAGACCCCCGACGTACACGCGTGGCTCAGAGCGCCAGCTTGAAGCCCACGTGTGAGGCCGTGAAGCCGAGCCGCTCGTAGAAGCGGTGGGCGTCGGTGCGGGTGGCGTCGGAGGTCAGCTCGACCAACTGGCATCCCTGGCGCCGGGATTCCTCGATCGCCCACTCGATGAACAGGGTGCCGAGGCCGCTGCCGCGTTCGTCGGAGTGGATGCGTACGCCCTCGATGAGGGAGCGGGTGGAACCCTTGCGGGACAGTCCGGGAATGACCGTGAGCTGCAGGGTGCCGACGACGCGTCCCTCGCGCACCGCGACCATCAGGTGCTGATTCGGGTCGACGCTCAACCGCTCGAGCGCGGTCAGGTAGGGAGTCAGGTCGTCGGGTGACTCCCGCTGAGCGCCGAGCGGATCATCGGCGAGCATCGCGACGATGGCGGGGACGTCATCCGAGGCGGCCGGTCGAAACTCAAGATCTCCCATGACCACAGCGTATCCAGACACCTGTACGGCCTGTGTGGGTGTCCGGTAGGGGTACGGCTAGACGGGAACGCTCGCCGACTCCACGACGCGGACCAGCGGGGCCAGTTCGGGGACCTTGGCCGCTTCGTCGAGTGCCTCGCGCAGGGCGGTGTCATTGGTGGGCCGGGCCTCTTCGAGGAGCTTGAGGCCGGCCTCGCTGACGTTCGTGTAGATGCCGCGGCGGTCGGTCGGGCACAGATAGCGGGAGAGCAGTCCGCGGTCCTCGAGCCGGGTGACGAGCCGTGTGGTGGCGCTCTGGCTGAGTACGACCGCGTCCGCGACCTGCTTCATCTGCAGGTGGCCACCCTCGCCGTCGTGCTGTCGGCTGAGCACGTCGAGCAGGGAGTACTCCCGCACGCTGAGGTCGTGCTTGGCCTGCAGGGCGCGCTCGATGTGGGCCTCGATCCTCCCGTGCAGCAGAGAGAGGGCGCACCATCCCTGAGCAAGGGCGGTGAGTGCGGGGTCCGTGGCTGTCATGGCGTGTTCCTCCGTCCCGGAGCGGCTGACACCAGGGTAGAGCACGAACGCAATAGTCCGCTGTTGCGTATAGCCCGCGTGTGCAACTATTGTGAACGCACGCAAAGCGCTCCTGCAATCGTTTGGGAAGGTGTCCCCACCATGCCTCTCGCGCTTCTGGCCCTCGCGATCGGGGCCTTTGGAATCGGAACCACCGAGTTCGTGATCATGGGTGTACTGCCCGAGGTCGCCGGTGACTTCGGTGTCTCCATCCCCACGGCCGGACTGCTGGTGACCGGCTATGCCCTCGGCGTGGTGATCGGCGCCCCGATCATGACCGCGCTCGGCACGAAGGTGTCCCGCAAGCGAATGCTGATGCTGCTGATGGGGCTGTTCGTCGTCGGCAACCTGCTCTCCGCCGTCGCCCCGGCCTTCGGGCTGATGCTGGTGGGCCGCATCGTCGCCTCGCTCGCCCACGGCGCCTTCTTCGGTATCGGATCGGTCGTGGCCGCCGAGCTTGTCGCGCCGGAGAAGAAGGCCGGTGCGATCGCCATGATGTTCAGCGGACTCACCATCGCCAATGTGGTCGGCGTCCCCCTGGGCACGTTGATCGGGCAGTCCGCGGGGTGGCGGGTCACCTTCGCCGGAGTCGCGGCGCTCGGAGTGATCGGTCTGCTCGGCATCGTCAAGCTGGTCCCCGAGATGCCGAAGCCCGAGGGCGTACATCTCCGTCACGAGCTTGCCGCCTTCAAGAACGTCCAGGTCCTGCTCGCCATGGCGATGACCGTGCTCGGCTTCGGCGGTGTCTTCGCGGCCATCACCTACATCGCGCCGATGATGACGCATGTCACCGGCTTCGCCGACACCTCCGTCACCTGGCTGTTGGTCCTCTTCGGCCTCGGCATGGTCGGCGGGAACCTCATCGGCGGCAGGTTCGCCGACCGCGCGCTGATGCCGATGTTGTACGTGTCCCTGGGCGGTCTCGCTGTCGTGCTCGCCCTGTTCACCCTGACCGCGCACAACAAGATCCTGGCGGCCCTCACGATCGCGCTGATCGGGGCTCTCGGGTTCGCGACCGTGCCGCCGCTGCAGAAGCGCGTCCTCGACCAGGCGCACGGTGCCCCCACCCTTGCCTCGGCCGTGAACATCGGTGCCTTCAACCTCGGCAACGCCCTCTCGGCCTGGCTCGGTGGTCTCGTCATCGCAGCCGGCCTGGGCTACACCGCCCCCAACTGGGTCGGCGCGGTCCTTTCCGCGGGAGCCCTGGTCCTCGCCGTCATCTCGGCAGCTCTGGAGCGCCGAGCCGGCGCCACCGTCGCCGCCGTGAGCGCGCCCGTCGAGCAACGGACCACCGTCCACAACTGAGCCACTGAGCAGCAGCCACTCCTATGGCTGAGGCCAGCACCCAGATCGGCCACGGCCGAACAGCACCTCAAGGAGAAAGTCCCTCATGACCACCACCGCCGTTGCCCCGCTGACCATCCAGGACGCCGAGGTTCTCGTCTCCGCGGCCCGCCGTGCCGCTGAGGCCGCCGGGGTCAGGGTCAGCGTCACCGTCCTCGACGCGGGCGGCCATCTGCTCGCCTTCCGGCGCGACGACCGCGCCGTCCTGATTTCCGGCGAGACCAGCACACGCAAGGCCTACACGGCCCTTCAGCTGGACTCCGCCACCAGGGAACTGGTCGACGCCGTCCAGCCCGGCGGCCTCTTCCACACCCTGCCCACCGCGCTGGACCGTCCGCTCCTGTTCATCGCGGGCGGTGTTCCAGTCCGCCGTGACGGCCGTCTGATCGGTGCGATCGGGGTCGGCGGCGGAGCGCCCGACCAGGACCACGACTTCGCCGTCGCGGCGGTGGAGACGCTCGTCTGACCGCACCCCCGTAGAACAAGCGCCGGTCTCCCGCAAACGTGGGGGACCGGCGCTTCTGTACGCGGTGAACGAGTTTCTGCACGATGGATGCGACTGCACCCCGGCGGCTCTCAGCCCGCTGCCACCGTGAGCGGAGCGAAGCGTCGCGTCCAGTCCCCGGGCAACTCCGAGATCCCGTACGTCATCACCGCGTTGAAGCTCACGGACTCGAGACCGTGCTCCTTCGCCCAGAACAGCAGCTCTTCGTGCCGTACGTCGATGTCGGTGCGCAGCGGTCGGTCGGTGTGGGCGGCGAGCGAGGTGATGAGTGCCTTCGCCGTTTCCGTGTCACGGGCGATCAGGGGACCCACCACATGGGTGTCCATGTTGGGCCAGGCCGCCGCGTAGCCGATGATCCGGCCGTTCTCCACGGCGACGCGCAGCTGATCGGAGAAGGCGGGCAACCGCGTGATCACATGAGTGCGGTCGGAGACGAAGACCTCCGCGTCGAGGCGAAGAATCGTGGTGAGGTCCTCGGCGCCGGCCGGGCGCGTGGCCGCCTTCGGTTCCGGCCCACCAGGGACGAAGTGTCCACGGACCATCTCCGCACGGCCTGTGACCTTGAAGCCCAGCTCCTCGTAGAGCGGTCGGCCATAAGGAGTCGCGTGCAGGGTCAGCGGAGTGGTGCCCATCTCCGCCACGACGTGCCGCATCAGGCGTCGGCCGACACCCTGGCGGGCATGGCGCTCGGCGACCAGCATCATGCCGATCGCGCCCAGTTCGAGTCTCTGCGGCGTTCCGTACTCGGTCACGACGCAGGCGGTGACGAGACCGCCGTCGGGGTCGTCGATGCCGTAGCCCGTCCCGGCCGTGAGGAGCAGACCCCACTTGTGTTCCTCGCGGGGCCACCCCCGGTCCTCTGACAAATCGGCGCAGGCGGTGAGATCGCGAAGCGTCAGCCTGCGGATGGGCAGAACAGCAGGGGAAGGTGTCGACACGCAGGTCAGGCTGTCTGACACACACCCCTGATGTCCACTTGTTTACCCAGGGACCTATGTGCTTTTGGCCATGTCACGCCATAGGCGCAGCATGCGGACAGCGTCGTTTCCCGCAGCGTGCGGACAGATGTTTCACGTGAAACGGCGGAGAGAGCCCGGCCCGCTAGCCTCGGCTTCCATGCCACGACTTCACCTCTTCGACCTTGACGGAACACTGCTGTTCGGGAGTTCGGCGCCCTTGGAGATCTCACGGCAGATCGGTCTGGAGGCCGAGACCGTTGCGCTTGAGCAAGCCATCTCGGCAGGACGGATCGGCCCGCCGGAGTACGCCACACAGGTGCACGCCTTGTGGACGGATCTCAGGGAGGAACATGTGGCGGCGGCCTTTGATGGTGCGCCGTGGCTGTCCGGTATCGAGGACGTCTGGGCGGAGATCAGGGGCAGCGGGGACTACTGTGCCGTCGTCTCACTCTCGCCCTCGTTCTTCGTCGAGCGACTGACGGCATGGGGTGCGCATGCGGCATACGGTTCCCGCTTTCCCGCTCTGCCCTTCAGCGAGCCCGTTGATCTCGCGGGCATTCTCAGCGCCGCGGCAAAGGTGCAGATCACGGACTGGCTCTGTGAAGAATTCGGGGTGATGCGGGCCGATTGTGTCGCCTATGGGGACTCGCTGTCCGACAAGGATCTGTTCGAGACGGTGCCGGTATCCGTCGCGGTCAATGCGGATCGCCATCTGGCGGGCCTTGCCACGCACTCCTACGTGGGGCGGGACCTGTGGGATGCCTATGAATTGGTTCGACGCGACCTCTGATTAGGGCAGTTGAGAGTGGAGTGCCGCATCTTCGGGCGGAAGGAAGGGGGTACTTGTGCGTGGGGCGGCTGCCGGTATGGTCGACTCCGGTTCGCGTCCGCCGTGATGTACGCACATCTGGTGGGGTGCGAACGCAGGCCAATGCAGCGTAACGGGACGGGAAGATCGAAGAACCGCATTTTCCGTTATGCGGTCGGGTGTTGACTCGGAGTGGGATGCTGCGGTGAGAGTAGTGCGGCCAATGTCACATTCTCACCTTACTTGTCCGTAGAGAGCGGGAATCCGGGTTGAATGTGGCCGCATCGGCCGGTGGGGACTGAACGGGGCAGGAAAGCAAGTCGTCTACGGGGGAAAGTGGGCATCTTCCGACCGCGGAAGTGCGTAGACCGACCGAAAGATGTTCGAGGCGAGGCACACCATGGACGCTCCGACCACCACGTCGGCCGACAACGGCACTTCCGGAGGCAATGGCGGGGGTGGCTGGTTCACGCCGCGCAAGGAACCACTGCCGTCGGGTGGGGAGCGGGAGCCGGCCGACGGCCGCCGTCTGGCGGCGATGCGCCCGGTCGGCCGACCCGTCGCGGGTCGGGGAACGACGGAGCAGGAACGAATATCCTCCGCCCTGGAGGCAGAGCCGACTTCTCACCGGGCCGCACCCACTGAGGCTCCACGTCCCGAGCCGGAGCCCGCACACGATTCCGCTCGGCCGTTGTCGGGTCCGGCCTGGCCCGACCACGGCTCTGCGCAGTCCGACACCGGCCCGGAGCAGTCCGTGTTCGAGCGGGAGCGGACGGACCCCGGACGTGAGCAGTCCAACCCCGGCCCGGAGCCGAGGTTGTCCGCCCAGAGGTCCGCCCCCACTCCGCAGCCATCCCCGGACGCCGTGCTCATCCGCCGGACCATGGCCGAGGTCGGCCCCGTTGCCGACAAGGTCACCTCCTACTTCTACGCGCTGCTCTTCGTGCGCCACCCGGATCTGAGGCCGCTGTTCCCCGCGGCGATGGACACCCAGCGGGACCGACTGCTCAAGGCGCTGCTGACCGCCGCCGAACACATCGACAACACCCCGGTTCTCGTCGACTACTTGCAGAACCTCGGCCGTGGACACCGCAAGTACGGCACCCGCCCCGAGCACTACCCGGCTGTCGGTGAGTGCCTCATCGGCTCACTCAGCCGGTTTGCCTCGGCGATCTGGGACGCCGAGACCGAGGCAGCCTGGGTTCGTGCGTACACGACGATCTCCCAGGTGATGATCGACGCGGCGGCCTCGGATGAGCTGCGCGCCCCGGCCTGGTGGTACGCCGAGGTCGTCGCGCACGATCTCAGGACGCCGGACATCGCCGTCATCACCGTCCGCCCCGACCAGCCGTATCCGTTCCTCGCCGGGCAGTACACGAGCCTGGAAACACCGTGGTGGCCACGGATTTGGCGGCACTACTCCTTCGCCTCGGCGCCCCGATCCGACGGGCTGCTGTCGTTCCATGTGAAGGCGGTTCCGGCGGGCTGGGTTTCCAACGCGCTGGTGCACCGCGCGCGTCCCGGCGACATCATCCGGCTCGGCCCGCCGGCCGGATCGATGACCGTCGACCACACCACCGCCAACGGACTGCTCTGCCTCGGCGGCGGCACGGGTATCGCGCCTATCAAGGCGTTGGTCGAGGACGTCGCCGAGCACGGGGAGAGGCGCCCGGTCGAGGTCTTCTACGGTGCCCGCACCGATCACGACCTGTACGACATCGACACGATGCTGCGGCTGCAGCAGACCCACCCATGGCTTGCCGTGCGCCCGGTCGTCGACCAGCAGGCGCATCTGCAGTTGCCCGACGCCGTACGCGAGTACGGGCCGTGGAACGAGTACGACGCCTACCTCTCGGGGCCGCCCGGCATGATCCGCAGCGGGGTGGACGCCCTGAGGGACGCGGGCATCCCGTCGGACCGCATACGCCACGACTCGGTCGAGGAACTCGTCGCGGCTGGGGACTGACCGGACCCACCCGGCCGAGGGGGCCGTGACCCCCGCCCGAAGTCCCTCAGCCCAGATCCGGTGCGTGCATCGCCCGTACGCCCTCGATGTTCCCGTCGAGATAGTGCCGCAGGGAGAGCGGCACGAGGTGAACGGAAGCGATCCCGACCCGGGTGAACGGGACCCGCACGATCTCGTACTCGCCGCACGGCTCCTCCATCTCGGGGCCGTGCCGCTGGTCCGGATCCATGGACTCCAGACGGCAGACGAAGAAGTGCTGCACCTTCACGCCGGTCGCGCCGCCGTCATCACCGATGTGCTCGACGGTGTCGACGAAGCAGGGCACTACGTCGATGATCTTGGCGCCGAGTTCCTCGTGCACCTCACGATGGAGTGCGTCGACGACAGTCGTGTCTTCCGGTTCGACCCCGCCACCCGGTGTGAGCCAGTAGGGATCGACGCCGGGTTTGGTGCGCTTGATCAAGATCAGGTCGTTGCCATCGAGCAGGATGGCGCGGGCGGTGCGCTTGACCACGGGTCGGACGGTCATGGGAGAAATGTGGCCCGGCTGGTTCCACGTGAAACATCGCGGAGCCCCCAGGACCTCAGGAAGGCCTCAGAAGGCCCCCTGGGGGGCTCAGGGTGTTCGGTGAGGCGGGGAAGCCCTCAGGACCAGTCGGCTGCGGCGTGCAGCAGCCAGTCGTGCGCCCGTGCGATGTGCGGCATGGCCAGCGTGCCGGTGCGGACCACCAGGAAGTAGGTACGCAGCGGAGGCACCGCCGGGTCGAGCAGCGCGACCACGTCACCCCGCTCCAGAGCTTCGGCGCACAGATACCGGGGCAGCACCGCGAGGCCCGCACCCGTGGCGGCGCAGGCGAGCACGGCACGCAGATCGGGGACGACGACGGTGCCCGAGGCTGCGGGGTGGGAGTCGAAGACGGACGCCCAGTAGCGGGCGACGAGCGGCAGCGACTCGTGCACCTCGACCACGGGGAAGTTCTCCAGTGCCGGCGAGCCCTTGCGGCGGAGCTTCCCGGCACCTATGCGGGCGGCCCAGCGCGGGGCGGCGACCAGTACATGCTCCTCGTCGCAGAGCGGAGTCGCGGTGAGCAGGGTGCCGCGGGGACGGGCCGTGGTGATGGCCAGATCATGATGTCCGGCGGCGAGTCCTTCCAGCGTTTCCTCGGCGTTCCCGAAGGAGGCGCGCAGCGCGAAGCCCATGCCGTCCTCGCCCGTCAGCTCCGTCAGCGCGGGCAGTGCCCGCTCGGCGGTGAACTCCGGTGGTCCGGCCAGATGCAGGGTGCGCAGCGACGAGTCCTCGTCGAGTCCGGTCTCGGCGATCTCCACCAGAGCGTCGAGATGCGGCGCGGCCTTGTGGGCGAGCTCGTCACCGATCGTCGTGGGCGTCACTCCGCGGGCCTGGCGCAGAAAGAGCGGTCGCCCCAACTGCCGCTCCAGCGTGCGGATCTGTGAGGTGACGGCAGGCTGCGAGAGACCGAGCAGTGCTGCGGCGCGAGTGAAGGAACCGGCCCGGTGCACGGTCACAAATGTGCGCAGCAAGGCCAAATCCATGGTGCCCCTCCCCTCCCAGCACCTCCGGCCGAGCCCCAACTATAAATAAGTCGATAGGTCGCTGTCGCTACTGTGATTGGACACTGACACAGAGTCAACTAGCCTTGTTCGCGCGGTTCTTCGCGCACAGAACCGGGACGGTCCGAGCCACGAGGGGGGAGGCTCGGACCGTCCGTTGTACGTAGCGAGGTACTAAGCCGACAGCCTGGATATACGGCGCAGCATACTCACCGGTCGTTCAGGAGCGGCTCACTCCGCGGATTCGTCGAGCGCGCGCAGTACGTCCGCCACCAGGTCCTCGGGATCCTCGGCGCCGGCAGAGAAACGGATGAAGCCCTCCGGCACCGCGTCGCCGCCCCACCGGCCGCGCCGCTCGGCGGTGGACCGCACCCCGCCGAAGCTCGTCGCGTCGTCCACCAGACGCAGCGTGTCGAGGAAACGGTCGGCACGCACGCGTGTGGGCAGCGTGAAGGAAACCACGCACCCGAAGCGCCGCATCTGCTGCGAGGCGATCTTGTGCGAGGGGTCGTCGGGCAGTCCCGGATAGCGCAGCCCAGTCACCTCGGGCCGGCCGCGCAGCGCCTCGGCGATCGCCAGGGCGTTCGCGTTCTGCCGGTCGGCGCGCAGCTGGAGCGTGGCGAGGGAGCGGTGCGCCAGCCAGGCCTCCATGGGCCCGGGGATCGCTCCGACGATCTTCCGCCAGCGCCGGACGGGCGCCATCAGGCCGGCGTCGAGGGCGGTGACGTATCCGAGGAGGATGTCGCCGTGCCCGGTGAGCATCTTGGTGCCGCTGGCGACCGAGAAGTCGGCGCCCAGCTCCAGCGGGCGTTGCCCGAGCGGGGTCGCCAGGGTGTTGTCGACGGCGACGAGGGCGCCCTGGGCGTGGGCCGCGGCGACGAGCCGTCGTACGTCACAGACGTCGAGCCCCGGGTTCGACGGGGTCTCGATCCACAGCAGCTTCGCGCCGTCGAGCACGTCGAGCTGGGCGTCGCCGCCGGTCGGGGCGGTGCGTACCTCGATGCCGTACGCGGTGAGCTGCTCGCGCACCAGTGGCAGCACCTGGTAGCCGTCGACGGGCAGGACGACCACGTCACCTGCCTTCAGCTGGGAGAAGAGCACCGCCGAGATGGCGGCCATCCCGGAGGGGAAGGCGAGCGTCGTGACACCGTCCCGCCCGGGCGCCTCCAACTCGCCGATGGCGCGCTCCAGGAGCGTCCAGGTCGGGTTCTCGTCACGACCGTAGGTGTACGGGCCGGTCGGATCGCCCGGCAGATGGAAGTGCGCGGCGAAGACCGGGCCCGGAAGCGTCGGCTCGTACTTGACGGGGTCGGGCAGCCCCGCCCGTACCGCTCGCGTGCCGTCGCCGCTTCCCGTGACGAAATCCCCTGACGTCATGCCGCCCGTCCCTCCAGTTCTTGCTGTACTGCGGCGAGCAATCCGTGGCTCGCCGTCTCCACCATCTCAAGACACTCCCCGAAGCCGTCCATGAGTCCGTAATACGGATCGGGAACGTCCAGGTCGTCGCCCGCGGCGGGGTCGTACGACCGCAGCAGCCGGACCTTCGCGGCATCCTCGGGAGTGGGCGCGAGCCGGCGCAGGGCCTTGAGGTGGCCGGAGTCGAGGGCGATGACGAGGTCGAGGCGGGAGAACCACGAGGTGTGGAACTGTCGGGCGGTATGGCCGCTCTCGTAGCCCGCCGCCTCCAGGACGGCGACGGTGCGCGAGTCCGCACCGTCGCCCTCGTGCCAGCCGCCCGTGCCCGCGCTGTCGATCTCTACCAGGCCGTCGAGTCCGGCCTCTTCTATGCGGGCACGGAAGACGGACTCGGCCATCGGCGAGCGGCAGATGTTGCCGGTACAGACGAAACAGACGCGATAGGACATCGGAGACCCTCAGTCCTCGCCGTCGGGCAGCACGACATTGAGCGCCCAGGACACGACCGAGATGATCAGGCCGCCCAACACGGCGGTCCAGAAGCCCTCCACATGGAAACTCAGGTTGAGCTTGTCGGCCAGCCACGAGGTGAGCAGCAGCATCAGGGCGTTGACCACGAGAGTGATCAGGCCGAGCGTCAGAATGAAGAGCGGGAAGGTCAGCACCTTCACGACCGGCTTGACCAGGAAGTTCACCAGGCCGAAGAGCAGGGCGACCACCAGCAGCGTGCCGACCTTCTTGCCTGTGCTGGTCCCTGTCAGGGTGATCTTGTCGAGCAGCCACACCGCGATGGCCAGGGCCCCCGCGTTGGCGATCGTCTTGACTACGAAATTCTTCATGTGTCTGATCGTGGCAGAAGAGATCGACGGGCGAGCAAGGCTGTGGACACAGCTTTCGGAGCACAGGAGCGGACGAGGGCGATGAAGGCATTCCGGCTGGACGAACTGGAGGCGGAACGCGCCGCCAACGACGGTGCCTACCTGCAGTTTCTGCGCGAACGGAACATGTCGGTCGGCCTGTACGCGCTCGACGCGGGCGCGCCCGACCCGCAGAAGCCGCACCAGCAGGACGAGGTGTACTTCGTCGTGAGCGGCCGCGCTTCGATCACGGTCGGCCTGGAGACCACCCAGGTCGCACGGGGCAGCGTCGTGTACGTGCCCGCGGGGGTCGCCCACAAGTTCCACCACATCACCGAGGACCTGCGGGTTCTGGTGGTGTTCTCTCCGCCCGAGAGCTGACGAGGGTCTCAGGGTTCCCTAGGGGAACGGTCAGGGGAGGACAAGGGGTGCAGGGTCCCCGCTGGCCGCCTCACGGCCCTAGCATCGGATGCAGGACATCACAGAACCCGGAATCAGAGTCCCGGACTTGGGGCCACGGGCGTAGAGAGGCTAAGGACAAGGGCGATGCGAGAGATCTTCGGCGGGATGCCGTGGTGGGTGAAGTGGATCGCGGTGCCGGTCATCGCTCTGGTCGTGTTCGGCACGGTGATAGTCAGCGTGCTCAGTGTGTTGATCGGCCTGCTTTTCAAGGTCCTGATCTTCGTCGCCCTCGTCGGCGGATTGATCTACGTAGTACGGAAGTTCATGTCGAGTTCGTCGTCGCGCAGCGACTGGTGAGACACAACCGGGTGAGCAACGGGTAACGGGCATACAGGGAAAGGGAACTCAAGGTTCCCTCGGCCGAGGGAAGTTTTCCGGCGAGGCCGTCTGCATGCGGTGATGGGCGGTTACAGTCCGGAATTCGACGCGGGGCCGACTCCCCGCGGGCAGCGCACAGCCCCCTCCCGTGTTTCCCCGCACGGGCGGTTCCCCTCGTGCTTCGGGAGTGCCCCTTGGCCACGGTTGACACCGCACCCGCACAATCACCCGCCCCACCCCTGCAGCGGTCCAGCGCTTCGGCGGGGACACGTCTCCCGCCCGCCCAACCGCGCACCTCACCTGCCGAGGCACGCACCCCCCTGCTGGATGCGCGCACTCCTCCTCTGGAAGCCGTGTCGGCGGAGCCGCATCCCACGACGCTGATCGGCTCCGTGCAGCGGGCGATGCGTCTCCTGGAGGCCGTTGCCGCGCGCCAGCACGGCGCCCCGGCGAAGCAGCTCGCCCGGGAGGCAGGGCTTGCGCTGCCGACGGCGTACCACCTGCTGCGGACCCTGGTCCACGAGGGCTATCTGTGCCGTGACAAGGGACTGTTCTTCCTCGGTGAGGCCGCCGAGCGGTTGGGCAGCAGCGGAGCGCAGCAGAAACGTCGCAGCACGGTGAGCGAGGCGCTCGCCCAGTGGCGCGATTCGATCGGTGTGCCCGTGTACTACGCGGTCTACCGTGACGGCGAGATCGAGGTCATGTGCGTCGCCGACACCCCGGGGAATCCGGCGGTGGAGGAGTGGGCGGACTTCCGGGAGACCGGCCACGCCCATGCGGTCGGCCAGTGCCTGCTGTCCCAGCTCGATGAGAAGGCCCGCCGGGATCATCTCGACCGCTACCCTGTGCAGTCGATCACTCCGTACACGGTGCGTGACAACGCTGGCTTGCTGCGGCGTCTGGAGCGGACGGGACGGATGGAGCCCGTCATCGAGCGCCAGGAGTACGCGCTGGGAACGGTCTGCGCGGCCCTTCCCCTCACGGTCGGCACAACTGCCGCCACAATGGCTATTTCTCTTCCTATTCACCAGGCCGATCGACTGCTACCTGCGGCACGACAATTGCAATGTGAGATCGACAGACTTCTGGGGACACTCGCGATCTCTATCAGCATCTGAAAACTCACTCCTTGTGATCTCTTGTGCACTTTGAGCAATATTTCACCAGAGTCAGGGGGATGATTCCTGGCCAGTCGACGGCAAACGACGGGGTAGGCGATGCGCGAGTCGGTACAGGCAGAGGTCATGATGAGCTTCCTCGTCTCGGAGGAGCTCTCTTTCCGCATTCCGGTGGAGCTTCGGTACGAGACCTGTGATCCCTACGCCGTGCGGCTGACCTTCCACTTGCCCGGCGACGCGCCTGTGACCTGGGCGTTCGGGCGGGAGTTGCTGATCGACGGCGTGGGCCGGCCGTGCGGTGACGGGGATGTGCACATCGCCCCCGCCGATCCGGAGGCGTTCGGCGAGGTGCTGATCCGGCTTCAGGTGGGTGGCGACCACGCGCTGTTCCGGTCCGGTGCCGCGCCACTCGTGGCGTTCCTCGACCGCACGGACAAGCTGGTGCCGTTGGGGCAGGAGCGTTCCCTCGCCGACTTCGACGCCCACCTCGACGAGGCACTGGATCGCATCCTCGCCGAGGAACAGAGCGCAGGCTGACATTCCTGCACCCCCATAAGTGGCGTAACGCTTCCTCGCCGGTGACGTGAGCGCGGGGAGGCGTCAGTGCTTGCGGCGACGGCCCTTCCCGCCGCGTGCCGGCGCCTTGCTCTCGACAGGCTCCGCAGCGGCGGCCGGGGCCGCCGGGCGGTCCGCTGAGACCACCAGGGCGGCCAGCAGCGTGGTCACCGGCACCGAGGCGACCAGACCGATCGAGCCGACCAGGGTGCGCACGATCTCCTCGGCGACCAGTTCGCTGTTGGCGACCGTGCCCACACTGCTCTGCGCGATCGAGAAGAGCAGCAGCAGGGGCAACGCGGCACCCGCGTACGCCAGGACGAGCGTGTTGACGACCGACGCGATGTGGTCACGGCCGATCCGGATACCCGCGCGGTACAGGTCGCGCCAGCCCATCGTCGGGCTGGCCTCGTGCAGCTCCCAGACCGCCGACGTCTGCGTCACGGTCACATCGTCGAGGACACCGAGCGAACCGATGATGACGCCCGCGAGCAGCAGACCGCTCATGTCGATGGACGGGTACAGGCCATGGATCAGACCGGTGTTGTCGTCCGTGTTGCCGGTCAGCGCCGCCCACCCGATGAACTCCGAGCCGAGGATGCCGATCAGCACCAGGGAGAGCAGGGTGCCGAGCACCGCCACCGACGTACGGGCCGAGAGGCCGTGGCACATGTAGAGCGCGATCAGCATGATGGCGCTCGCCCCGACCACGGCCACGACCAGCGGGTTCGAGCCTTGCAGGATCGCCGGCAGGATGAAGAAGGTCAGGATCAGGAAGCTGATGGCCAGTGCGATCAGAGCCATGACACCGCGCATCCGGCCCACGACGACGACGGCCAGCGCGAAGATCCCGGCGAGCAGCGCCATAGGGAACTTCCGGTTCACATCGGTGACCGAGTACTGCAGATCCCTGGGCGCGGAGGGCTCGTACGCGGCCACGACCTTCTCGCCCTCGTGCAGCTGCCGTGACTGGTCCGGCTGGATGATCTCCGTGAACGTGCGGCCCTTGTCCTTGCCGGTGTCGATCCGGATCGTCGCCTTCTTGCAGTCGCCCGTCGCCTGTTGCTGCGCGGAGGAGCCCTCGGCGGTGGACGTGTCGCCGGTCGGGGTCTCCCCCGACGCGTTCACGGACTTGCAGCTGACCTTGTCGACCTTGGTGACCGTGGCCTGCTGGGTCTGCCGGTCGAAGCCGACGCCGGTGCGTTCGTGGGACGGGGCGCCACCGGGCCAGAGCACCACGAGACCCACAACGACCGCGGCGGCGAAGGGGATCAGAATGGCCGCGATGACCTTGCGCAGATGCTTGGAGACGGGCACGGCGGGTCCATGGCTGTGGCTGTGCGAGTGCCCCGCCCCGTGCCCGTCCCCAGGCCCGTGCCCATTCCCAGGCCCGTGCCCATTCCCAGGCCCGTCCCCGGACCCAGGCCCGGGTTCGTCCCCGGCGCCGTGCCCGCGTCCTTCACCCGGTCCGTGCCCATGCCCGCCTCCGGGGCCGTGGCCATCGCCCGGCCCGTGTCCGGCTCCGGAGCGATGTCCAGGGCCGTCTCCGGGACCGCGTCGGCGCGGCGGCTCGGACGGCGGGAACGGCGACTGATGCGTTGTGGTCACCGACCGATCATCGCAAGAACGGCGAAGGCCCTCTGTTCACCGCGCCAGATATGACGCTAGCGTGGAGGCACCTTTGCACACGCGGGAGCTCGGAGCACCGGGCTGAGAGGGCGCTGACCTCCGTCTTAGCGATGTTTCACGTGGAACGAGTGACGTTTCACAACAGACGTCGGCAGACGGAATCCGCTGCGTCGACCGCCGAACCTGTTACCGGGTAATGCCGGCGTAGGGAGTAGGTCTCATGACCAACAAGGACGTACGCACGCCTGCCTCCAGCCAGACGGGTGGGGCGCCTGCCGCGCCCGAGGGCGAACAGCCGCGGGAGGCCGGGAAGTCGATCGGCTGGCACAAGGGATACGTCGAGGGTTCGCGTCCCGACCTGCGGGTGCCGGTCCGTCAAGTTCACCTCACCAACGGGCAGTCCGTCACGCTGTACGACACCTCCGGTCCGTACACCGATCCGAGCCTCGACACCGATGTACGCAGGGGTCTCGCGCCGCTGCGCGAGAACTGGATCATCGCCCGTGGCGACACCGAGGAGTACGCGGGCCGTCCCGTCCGTCCCGAGGACGACGGAATCAAGCACACGTCGCCGCGCGGAGGCCTGCGCAACCTCGACGCGGTCTTCCCGGGGCGGCCACGTCAGCCCCGTCGGGGCCGTCCCGGAGAAGCGGTCACGCAGCTCGCGTACGCCCGGCGGGGCGACATCACGCCCGAGATGGAGTTCGTGGCGGTCCGCGAGAACGTCGACCCCGAGGTCGTACGCGAGGAGATCGCCGCCGGTCGCGCGGTGCTGCCGGTGAACGTCAACCACCCGGAGATCGAGCCGATGATCATCGGCAAGCGGTTCCTGGTGAAGGTCAACGCCAACATCGGCAACTCCGCCGTCACCTCCTCCATCGAGGAGGAGGTCGAGAAGATGAACTGGGCGACCCGCTGGGGCGCGGACACGGTCATGGACCTGTCCACCGGGCGCAATATCCACACCACGCGGGAATGGGTCCTGCGCAACTCCCCCGTCCCCATCGGCACGGTGCCGCTCTACCAGGCTCTGGAAAAGGTGGACGGCCGCGCCGAGGAGCTGACCTGGGAGATCTACAAGGACACGGTCGTCGAGCAGGCCGAGCAGGGCGTGGACTACATGACGGTCCACGCGGGCGTGCGGCTGCCGTACGTGCCGCTCACCGCTAACCGCAAGACCGGCATCGTCTCGCGCGGCGGCTCGATCATGGCGGCCTGGTGCCTCGCGCACCACAAGGAATCGTTCCTGTACGAGAACTTCGAGGAACTCTGCGAGATCCTCGCGGCGTACGACGTCACGTACTCGCTCGGCGACGGGCTGCGGCCCGGGTCGATCGCGGACGCCAACGACGCTGCTCAGTTCGCGGAGTTGAGGACGCTCGGGGAACTCAACACGATCGCGAAGCGTTTTCATGTACAGACGATGATCGAGGGCCCGGGACATGTCCCGATGCACAAGATCAAGGAGAACATCGACCTTCAGCAGGAGATCTGTGATGAAGCTCCGTTCTATACGCTCGGCCCGCTGACGACGGACGTCGCGCCGGCGTACGACCACATCACCTCCGGCATCGGTGCCGCGATGATCGCCTGGTGGGGCACGGCCATGCTCTGCTATGTCACGCCCAAGGAGCACTTGGGCCTGCCCAATCGTGACGACGTCAAGACCGGCGTCATCACCTACAAGATCGCCGCCCACGCAGCCGACCTCGCCAAGGGGCACCCAGGTGCGCAGGAATGGGACGACGCGCTGTCCGACGCACGCTTCGAGTTCCGGTGGGAGGACCAGTTCAACCTGGCCCTCGACCCGGACACAGCACGAGAGTTCCACGACGAGACCCTCCCGGCCGAGCCCGCCAAGACGGCGCACTTCTGCTCCATGTGCGGCCCGAAGTTCTGTTCGATGAAGATCTCGCAGGACATCCGCCGTGAGCACGGAGGCACGAAGGCCGAGATCGAGGAGGGCATGGCGCAGAAGTCCAGGGAGTTCGCGGCCACGGGCAACCGGGTCTATCTGCCGCTCGCGGACTGAGCCGAACGCTCGCCGAGTCGCGCCCGGAGCCGTTCGCCGCCTACATCAGGCGTATCGAACGGGTCCCGGGCCGGCTTCTCTCGGCAGACTGGGCGCATGGCATCGACATCCATGAGCAAGGGCGCCAACCTTCCCGTCGCCGCCGGGGCGGTGCGGGCCGTGCTCGGCTGGAGAGGAGGGGCCGGTGCGCCGGGCGCGGATGCCTCGGCGCTTCTGCTCGGCCGGGGCGGACGTGTGCGGGATGACGGGGACTTCGTCTTCTACAACCAGCCGCAGCACGCCTCCGGCGCCGTACGGCATCTCGGGAAGCAGCTGGACGGCGGTGGCACGACGGACACCGTCGAGGTGGACCTGCGCGCCCTGGAACCGGGGATCGAGCGTGTCGTCCTGTGCGCCTCGGCCGACGGAGGCACCTTCGGCGAGCTGTCGGGACTGACGCTGCGGCTGCTCGATGCCGGGACCCGGCAGGAGTTCGCACGCTTCGAGATGGAGGCCACGACGGAGACGGCATTCATCGGGGGCGAGCTGTATCTGCGGGGCGGTCAGTGGAAGTTCCGGGCGGTCGGACAGGGGTATGCGTCCGGGCTGGCTGGTCTCGCCACCGAATTCGGCATCAGCGTGGAGTCCGACGGGGCCGGTGCGTCCGGGTCGGAGCCGGCGGTTTCGCCCGGGGGCACGGCGACGGTGTCGCCCGCGCTGTCGGCGTCGGGCTCGCGGACGGCTGCCTCCACCGATGCGGGCGCCCCGCCGGCACCCCCGGCACCCCCGGTGTCCCCGGCCTCCTCCCCGCGTCTCAGCAAGGGCGAGGAGCGGTTGCCCGTGGACATGCGCAAGCGACTCTCGTTGCGCAAGGAGCAGGTGGCGGTCAGCCTGCGGAAGCACGGGGCGGAGGGGGTCACGGCGCGCGTCGTGTTGATCCTCGACGCCTCCGGCTCCATGTCCTTCCTGTACTCGAAGGGCGTCGTGGCCGACGTGGTGGAGCGAATGGCCGCGGTGGCGGCGCAGCTGGACGACGACGGGGTGATGCAGGCGTGGACGTTCGCCTCCCACGCGGCCCAGCTGCCGGACCTGACTCTGGGCGAGCTGCCCGAGTGGCTGAGCCTCCATGTCCGGGTCGGCGAGCTCAGCCTGTTCCGGCGGAGCAAGAAGCCGCGGAAGGGCCTGCTGCCGGGACAGGTGGACATGCGGTCGGTCGGTATCCAGAACGAGGAGCAGAAGGCGATCGCCGCAGTACGTACGTATGTGCGAGAACATCCGGCCGTTGATCCCACGCTGGTGCTGTTCTTCTCCGACGGAGGTGTCTATCGGAACAAGGAGATCGAGCAGGAGCTGAGAGACGCGGTGGAGGAGCCGATCTTCTGGCAGCTCGTGGGCCTGGGGCGGTCGAACTACGGCGTGCTGGAGCGGTTCGACACGCTGCCCGGCCGACGCGTCGACAACGTCGGGTTCTTCGCGGTGGACGACATCGGCGGCGTACCGGACCCGGAGTTGTACGACCGGCTGCTCTCCCAGTTCCCGGCCTGGATGACGGCGGCCCGGGGGCTGGGCATCATCTGACGGGGCGCGCCGGGACCGTACGAGAGGGACGAGCGGAGTGGGCGCCGGTGAAGGGGCGGGCGGCGGCAAAAGGGCCCACGCCGTATCGGCGCAGGCCCCTCGTTTCCCGTCACCCCGGTGTCGGCCCACCGGGTGTCACTCCGGCTGGTGCTCGGGCCCCCCGAAGTCCGGGCTCGTGAAGTCCGGGCTGGTGAAGCTCGGGCGCGGGCCGGCCGCGGGCCCGCCGTCTGGGCTGCTGAACCCCGGCCGGTTGTAGCCGAGGTGCGGCATACGACCGGTGGTCGGCGTCGGTGACGGACGGCTCAGTGCCGCCGCGCCCGGATCGGCGAGGGCCTCCCGGAGGAATGGCATGATGCCGCGCTCCAGCAGGGCCTCGTGCCAGGCTTCCCTGGCCTGGGCCACCTCCTCGTTCAGCTCGTCGGGCGCTCCGGCCTGGAGCGAGGGCGAGCCGTTGCGCAGAGCGGTCAGCAGCAGCCCGATCGCGGCGACCAGGATCGCGGCCGCCGTGACCGCGCCGAAGACCCACCCGGTGGTCAGGAGGGTCTGGGCGAACGCCAGCTCGGGGGTGAGGGCCTTCAGGAGGAATCCCACGAGCAGGAAGATGGCCGCTGCTGTGCCGGCGAGGACGGGGGCGAGCACCGCGACGACCGCGATGGCGCCGGCTCCGGCGGTCTCGGTGACCTCCCCCATGGTGGCGGCGAGCCCCACCGCGGTCGTGCCGGGCTCCGCGGAGCCAGCTCCTTCGTTCACGGTTGGGGTGGACGGCGCCGGGCGGCGCAGTTCCTCGCGGACCTTCACGTAATGCGCGTACTCGGTCGCCGCGGCCACCGTGACGAGTGCGGTGGCGTTGAGCGCCATGGTGCGCAGCTGTTCGGCGTTGAGCCGCTGGCCGACAGCGGCGAGTTCCGGACGGTGTGGGGCGGAGCGCAGCGCCTCATCGAGGATCCGCTCGTAATCCTGGCGGTCCTCGCTCAGCAGGTGCTGCGGAACGCTGTTCATGTGCATCCCCCGATGCTCCGTAGGGCTGGTGGCTCGCACGCTGACGAGCCGTCGGGCAGAAACGGAGGGGAGCCTGCTACGGATAAGCCGATGGTAGAGCGGTGAAGGCACGCCGTGACAGGGGGTTTCCAGAAATTGCCCCCTGGCCAGCGCTGTCCTCCCTGGGGGATGCCTGCCCGAAGAACCCTCAGCTATCCAGGGGCAGTTGCTGGACCAGCAGTTTTCCGGCCATGGTCACGCCACCGTCCATCGCGATGGCCAGTCCGTCGGCGTAAAGATGTGGTCCCTCGACCACGGGGCCCGCGGCGTCCTCGCCCTCCTCCGAGCCGACCTCGCCCAGGAGGTACGGGATGGGGCTGTGGCCGTGGACGACGCGGGTGCCGCCGTAGGTGTCCAGCAGGGAGAGCGCGGCCTCGGCGCCCCCGTCGTCGCGGAAGGCGAAGCGTCTGGTGAATTTCCGGAAGAGGTCCCAGCACTCGTCCGCGTCGTTGCGCGTGAGGGTTTCGCGGATGGTGTCGTTGACCGCTTCGATCGAGTCGCCGTAGTCGAGGTAGGCGGTGGTGTCGGAGTGCACCAGGAGGTGCCCGTCGACCTGCTCCATGGCGTCCAGGCGTGCCATCCACTGCAGGTGGTGGTCCTGGAGGCGGTCCATGTCGGTCTTCTGGCCGCCGTTGAGCAGCCAGGCTGCCTGGAAGGTGGCGGTGCCCGCGCCGGAGTGGACGGGGGTGTCGCCGAACCGCTTGGCGCCGAGCAGCAACAGCTCGTGGTTGCCCATGAGCGCCTTGCAGTAGCCGCCGACCGCTGCCGCCTCGGCGGACAGCCGCATCACGAGGTCGATCACCCCGATGCCGTCGGGGCCGCGGTCGGTGAAGTCGCCGAGGAACCACAGGCGCGCGGTGCCGGCGGACCAGTTGCCCGCGGCGTCGACGAGGCCCTGCTCCTGGAGCGCGGCGATCAGCTGGTCGAGATAGCCGTGCACGTCGCCGACGACGAACAGCGGGCCCGGCCCGTCGGCGGGCTGCGGGGCCGCCACGGCGGCGGGGTCCACGACGACCTGCACCGTGTCGCCCCGGTTGATGACGGGCAGGTCGCGCCGGGTGGGCGTGTAGCCCTCGGGCTCCTCGTCGACGCCGACCGCCTCGCCGGGAGGCGTGCTCGGCGCGTACGAACCGGTCTCGTGGATGTACGCGGGCACCCGGAAGTCGCGCAACGTCTCCGTCCGCACCACCTCGGGTCCCTGACCGGCCCCCTGAGTCATCGACCCCTCCACCACCATCGCGCCGCATCTGCACCGGATCGGACTGCCTGGTCGCAGCGGCCCGCGGTGTCGTGGGCCCATCATAGGAATGCGGATCGCGCCATGTGATGACCCAGGGGTGGTGAATCGGAGCAGGAACCCTGTTCGCCACGGTTTTCGCCCGAATTGGGCGGAGCTTTCCCTGGTGGATGCCCCGCCGCACATCTGACGGACGTCAACCTCAGCGTACGCCGAGCCACTCCTGCCCGGATGACCCGGGCTACCCCTTCTCGGCTGACCGGGGCGGGCTGACCGTCGTACGGGGCGGACGCCGCTCGGAGGAGGTCCGCACGATCAACTCCGTCGGTATGACCTGCTCGACGGGTTGTTCGGTTTCGGCTCCCTCGATGGCGTCGATGAGGAGCTGGACGACGGCGGTACCGATACGGCGTGGTTTGAGCGAGAGGGTGGTGATGGGCGGCTCGGTGCTGGCGTAGACGGTGGACTCGCTGCAGCAGACCAGCAGCAGGTCGTCCGGGACGCGCAGGCCGTAGCGCCGGGCCGCGGCCAGCAGATCGGTGCCGTTGGGGTCGAAGAGGCCGTAGACCGCGTCGGGGCGGTCGGGCCGGGCCAGCAGTCGGTCCGCGGCGACTGCGCCCGCACACGGGTCGTGGGCTGGGTAGGCCTCGTACACCGGATCCTGTCCGACTCGCTCGCACCAGTGCAGATACGCGGTGGTGGACAGGTGGGTGTAGGTGTCGGTGGAGGTGCCGGTGAGGAGGCCGATGCGGCGGGCGCCGGCATCCGCGAGGTGGTCGAGGATGTCCAGGACGGCGGCTTCGTGGTCGTTGTCGACCCAGGCGGTGACGGGGAGGGTGCCGGCGGGGCGGCCGTCGGAGACGACGGGTAAGCCCTGGCGGACGAGTTCGCTGACGACGGGGTCCTGGTCGGAGGGGTCGATGACGACGGTTCCGTCGAGGGCGACGTTGGACCAGACGTCGTGGCGTGAGGTGGCGGGGAGGATGACCAGGGCGTAGCCGCGGGCGAGTGCGGCGGAGGTGGCGGCTCTGGCCATCTCGGCGAAGTAGGCGAATTCGGTGAAGGTGAAAGGTTCATCCCCGTAGGTGGTCACGGTCAGGCCGATGAGGCCGGACTTGCCGGTACGGAGGGTTCGGGCGGCGGCGGACGGGCGGTAGCCCAGCCGGTCGGCGACTTCGCGGACGTGGCGTCGGGTGGCGTCCGGGAGCCGGCCCTTGCCGTTGAGGGCGTCGGAGACGGTTGTGATGGAGACGCCTGCGGCCGCGGCGACGTCTCTGATTCCCGCCCGGCCCGGTCGACCGCCTCGGCGGGTAGTCTCCGCCCGGCTCACCTGGTGCTTCCCTGCTGCTGTCATGGCGAGCCGATAGTAGGGCTCATGCGGTGGGGTAGTGCGGACGCATATGCACGCGTTGACAGGCACGTTTCTGCATGATCAAAAAGGTCATTCTACCTTTGAAACCAAGTCAGTTAAACGATCCAATGGCAGTACGTGACGCGTCGGCGCGCATGGGCCTGCCAAGTGGGTCATGTTTCGAAGAGGTCTCAACTCACCTTCACGGGTGATGCGCGCTACGGCGTGAGCCACCAGCGCACGGTCTTGACGGCGACGCGCCCCCCATTTCGTACGCCTTCGTACGAGGATGACCACGGGGTCCGTGCGGCGACGACCGCCGGTGAGTATGACGATGATCACCAGGGCGCACGAGGCCGATCCCCGGCCCGCGGCAGGGCGTCGCGTGGTTGTCCCCAGCCCATTCGCAGCGGCGCCGAATCCTCATAAGGTGAGAAGTATTGGTAGCCGATGGTGGACATGAGCCAGCGGTGGTCGCGAGGAGGACTGCGGTGAGCGAGACGAGCCCCAAGCTGCGTGCCGAGCTGGAGGGTATCCCCACCTACAAGCCGGGCAAGCCCGCCGCGGCCGGCGCGGTGGCGTACAAGCTGTCTTCCAACGAGAACCCCTACCCACCGCTGCCGGGGGTGATGGAGAGTGTGACCGCGGCGGCTGGCACGTTCAACCGCTACCCGGACATGGCGTGCACGGGGCTGATGAGCGAGCTGTCGGACCGCTTCGGGGTTCCCCTCTCGCACCTGGCGACCGGCACCGGTTCGGTCGGGGTGGCCCAGCAGCTGCTGCAGGCGACCAGCGGACCCGGCGACGAGGTCATCTACGCCTGGCGGTCCTTCGAGGCGTACCCGATTATCACGCAGATCAGCGGGGCGACCTCGGTACGGGTGCCGCTGACCTCGGACGAGGTGCACGACCTGGACGCGATGGCCGACGCGATCACCGACAGGACGCGGCTGATTTTCGTCTGCAACCCGAACAACCCGACCGGCACCGTGGTGCGCCGGGCCGAGCTGGAACGATTCCTCGACCGGGTGCCCAATGATGTCCTGGTGGTTCTGGACGAGGCGTACCGCGAGTTCATCCGGGACATCGAGGTTCCGGACGGCGTTTCGATCTACCGTGACCGGCCCAACGTCTGTGTGCTGCGAACCTTCTCCAAGGCGTACGGGCTCGCGGGCCTGAGGGTCGGCTTCGCGATCGCGCACGAGCCGGTGGCGGCGGCGCTGCGTAAGACGGCGGTGCCCTTCGGTGTGAGCCAGCTCGCGCAGGACGCGGCGGTCGCCTCGCTGCGCGCCGAGGACGAGCTGCTCGGCCGGGTCGGCTCCCTGGTGTGTGAGCGCAACCGCGTGGTCGAGGCGTTGCGCGGTCAGGGCTGGACGGTGCCCGAGACGCAGGCCAACTTCGTGTGGCTCAGGCTGGGGGAGCGCACGCTCGACTTCGCCGCCCACTGTGAGCAGGCCGGGGTCGTCGTACGGCCCTTCGCCGGGGAAGGGGTACGTGTGACGATCGGCGAGGCCGAGGCGAACGACATCTTCCTGAAGGCGGTCGACGGGTTCCGCAAGGAGCTCTGACGTCACACCCCAGGGGCTCGGTACCGCACGCTCCTGGGGCTCCGGTGTCTCACGGCCCCGGTGCCGCGGTGTCTCAGGACGCCGGAGCACCGGGGCTTTCGTCGTCGGCCCGGAGGACACCTTGGTGTGTTCGAGACCTTCCGAGGGGTTGACGCAAAAGGGGACCCCCCTTCGAAGGTCGAAAGCTGGTGCGTCATAATTGCTTGTGAATGTGAACGCGTTCACAAGCGTGTCCCGATTGTCCCGCGATGTATGTAGCAAAAGGGGCAAACTGCCGCTGTAACCACGGCGGCGTAAGGAGACTGACGACGTGGAACTGGCTTTGGCACCGGAGACTCTGGCTCGGTGGCAGTTCGGCATCACCACCGTCTACCACTTCCTTTTCGTCCCTCTGACGATCTCGCTCGCCGCTCTCACGGCGATTCTGGAGACCGCCTGGGTGCGGACGGGCAAGGAGCACTACCTCAGGGCGACCAAGTTCTGGGGAAAGCTGTTCCTGATCAACATCGCCATGGGTGTCGTGACCGGCATCGTGCAGGAGTTCCAGTTCGGCATGAACTGGTCCGACTACTCGCGCTTCGTCGGTGACGTGTTCGGTGCCCCGCTGGCCTTCGAGGCCCTGATCGCCTTCTTCTTCGAGTCGACCTTCATCGGGCTGTGGATCTTCGGCTGGGACAAGCTGCCGAAGAAGGTCCACCTCGCCTGTATCTGGGTGGTCTCCATCGGCACGATCCTGTCGGCGTACTTCATCATGGCGGCCAACTCCTTCATGCAGCATCCGGTCGGCTACCGACTGGTGAAGAAGGCGGACGGCACGATGCGTGCCGAGCTGGTCGACTTCCCCAAGGTGCTCTTCCAGGAGACGGCGCTCGTCAACTTCTGGCATGTGATCAGCGCGTCCATCCTGGTCGGCGGCGCCTTCATGACCGGCATCGCCGTCTTTCACCTGCGCAAGAAGAGGCACGTCCGCACCATGCGGATGTCGCTGCGGCTGGGACTGATCACCGCACTGGTCGGCACGATCCTCACTGTCGTCAGCGCCGACACCCTCGGCAAGGTGATGTACGAACAGCAGCCGATGAAGATGTCGGCCGCCGAGGCCCTGTGGGACTCGCAGCAGCCCGCACCCTTCTCGCTCTTCGCGTACGGCGATGTCGCCAAGGGCCACAACACCGTCGCCATCGAGATCCCCGGGATACTCTCCTTCCTCGCCAAGAACGACTTCAACGCCAAGATCCCCGGCATCAACGACATCAACAAGTCCGAGCAGGAGAAGTTCGGGCCTGGCGACTACCGGCCCAACATTCCCACCGCCTACTGGGCGTACCGCTGGATGATCGGCTTCGGCGGGGTCTCGATGGCCCTGTGCACCGCCGGCCTCTGGCTGACCAGGCGGAAGCTGTGGCTGGCACCGGAACACTGCACCGGGGACGAGGACGTCCCGAAGCTCATGCTCACCAAGAACACCGAGCTGACGCCGAAGCTCGGCGTCTGGTGGTGGCGGCTGTCCCAGTGGACGTTGATCTTCCCGCTCATCGGTATCTCCTGGGGCTGGATCTTCACCGAGACGGGGCGTCAGCCCTGGGTGGTGTACGGCCTGTTGAGGACCCGGGACGCGGTGTCGCCCGGGGTCTCCCAGGCGGAGGTGCTGACTTCGTTGATCGTGTTCACCCTCATCTACGCGATCCTCGCCGTCATCGAGGTGAAGCTGATGCTCAAGTACGTGAAGCAGGGTCCGCCGGAGCTCACCGAGGCCGACCTCAACCCGCCCACCAAGATCGGCGGCGACCCCCATGACGCCGACAAGCCGATGGCCTTCTCCTACTAGGCCCAGGGAGCTGCTGAGTCATGGAACTCCACGACGTCTGGTTCGTCATCATCGCGGTCCTGTGGACCGGCTACTTCTTCCTTGAGGGTTTCGACTTCGGGGTCGGCGTCCTCACCAAACTGCTGGCCCGCGACCGCGCCGAGAAGCGGGTCCTCATCAACACCATCGGACCCGTCTGGGACGGCAACGAGGTGTGGCTGCTCTCGGCGGGCGGAGCGACCTTCGCCGCCTTCCCGGAGTGGTACGCCACGCTCTTCTCCGGGTTCTATCTGCCGCTGCTGCTCATCCTGGTCTGCTTGATCGTGCGCGGGGTCGCCTTCGAGTACCGGGTGAAGCGGCCCGAGGAGAACTGGCAGCGCAACTGGGAGGCGGCGATCTTCTGGACCTCGCTCATCCCCGCGTTCATGTGGGGCGTGGCCTTCGGCAACATCGTGCACGGAGTGAAGATCGACAAGCACTTGGAGTACGTGGGCAACTTCGGTGACCTGCTCAACCCGTACGCGCTCCTGGGCGGCCTGGTCACGCTGACGCTGTTCACCTTCCACGGGACCGTGTTCGTGGGGCTCAAGACCGTCGGGGGCATCCGGGAGCGGGCGCGCAAGCTGTCGCTCGGGGTCGGGCTGGTGACCGCCGTGCTGGCGCTCGTCTTCCTGATCTGGACCCAGGCCGACAACGGCGACGCGAAGTCCCTGGTCGCGTTGGTCGTGGCCGTGGTCGCCCTCTTCGCGGCCATCGCGGTGGCCCAGACGGGGCGCGAGGGCTGGGCGTTTGCACTGTCGGGGCTCACCATCGTGGCGGCCGTCGCGATGCTCTTCCTCACGCTCTTCCCGAACGTCATGCCGTCCTCGCTCAACGCGGACTGGAGCCTGACGGTCACCAACGCCTCGTCGTCCCCGTACACCCTGAGGATCATGACCTGGTGCGCGGGAATCGCCACACCGATGGTCATGCTCTACCAGTCGTGGACGTACTGGGTGTTCCGCAAGCGGATCGGTACGCATCACATCGCCGCCGATGTCGCTCACTGAGTCCGGCCGTATGGGATGAATCCGGCCTCATGGACCAAGTCGGATCCAATGGCATGTTTCACGTGAAACATGCCGGATGAGTCAAGGGTGTGTTTCACGTGAAACCAATCGATCCGCGTCTGCTGCGGTACGCCCGTGCCACTCGCTTCTTCCTCATGGCGGTCGTGGGGCTGGGCGCGGCCGGAGCGGCGCTGGTCATTGCCCAAGCGATGCTCATCGCCGAAGTCGTCGTCGGCGCCTTCCAGCACGGTCACCCGGCCTCCGAACTCCGGACCCCGCTGGTCCTGTTGGTCGCGGTCGCGATCGGGCGGGCGATGGTCGCCTGGCTCACCGAGCTCGCCGCGCACCGGGCGAGCGCGGCGGTCAAGTCTGAGCTGCGGGGGCGGTTGCTGGAGCGGGCCGCCGCGCTCGGTCCCGGGTGGTTGAGCGGGCAGCGGACCGGGTCGCTGGTCGCCCTCACCACGCGGGGAGTGGATGCGCTCGACGACTACTTCTCGCGCTATCTCCCCCAGTTGGGGCTCGCGGTCGTGGTGCCCGTGGCGGTGCTCGCGCGGATCGTCACCGAGGACTGGGTGTCGGCGGCGATCATCGTCGTCACCCTGCCGCTCATCCCCGTTTTCATGGCGCTGATCGGCTGGGCGACCCGGTCTCAGATGGACCGTCAGTGGCGGCTGCTGTCCCGGCTTTCGGGGCACTTCCTGGATGTGGTCGCCGGGTTGCCCACGCTCAAGGTCTTCGGGCGGGCGAAGGCGCAGGCCGAGTCGATCCGGCGGATCACCGGCGAGTACCGCCAGGCGACCATGCGGACGCTGCGGATCGCCTTCCTGTCGTCCTTCGCGTTGGAACTGCTCGCCACGATCTCGGTCGCCCTGGTCGCGGTGACCATCGGGATGCGGCTCGTCCACGGCGACATGGATCTGTACGTCGGGCTCGTCATCCTCGTCCTCGCCCCCGAGGCGTATCTGCCGCTGCGGCAGGTGGGGGCGCAGTACCACGCCGCCGCCGAGGGGCTCGCGGCGGCGGAGGAGATCTTCTCGGTGCTGGAGACCCCGGTGCCGGCCACCGGCTCGCTCGTCGCGCCGGAGGGGGAGATCCGCTTCGAGGGAGTGACGGTCCGGTATCCGGGGCGCTCCGGGGACGCGGTCTCCGATGTCTCCTTCACGGTCGAGCCCGGTGAGACGGTTGCCCTCGTCGGACCGAGCGGCGTGGGCAAGTCGACGCTGCTGAACGTACTGCTGGGGTTCGTGGCGCCCACCGCCGGACGGGTGCGGATCGGGGGAGTCGATCTCGCTGAGGCCGATGTGGAGGAATGGCGGTCCCGGGTGGCCTGGGTGCCCCAGCGGCCGCACCTCTACGCCGGCTCGATCGCCGAGAACGTACGGCTCGCCCGGCCCGACGCCGACGACACGGCGGTGCGGCGGGCGCTGCGTGACGCGGGGGCGCTGGAGTTCGTGGACGCGTTGCCCGACGGGGTCCGGACGGTCCTCGGCGAGGACGGCAGCGGCCTGTCCGCCGGGCAGCGCCAACGTCTCGCGCTGGCCCGGGCCTTTCTCGCGGACCGGCCCGTGCTGCTCCTCGACGAGCCGACGGCTTCGCTGGACGGGGCGACGGAGGCGGAGGTCGTGGCGGCGGTGCGCAGGCTCGCCGTCGGCCGGACGGTGCTGCTGGTGGTGCACCGGCCCGCGCTGCTGGAGGTGGCGGACCGGGTGGTGCGGCTCGAGGCCGGAGCGCCGGTCGTCGCGGCCGGTTCCGTCCACCGCGAGGGTACGAAGGAGCTCCGGCCGGTCGCCGAGCCGGAGGGCGTGCCCGCCCCCGCTGTGGAAGAGGCCTCCGCGGCCCCTCGGCGGCGCGGAGGCGTGCTCGCCCGGGTCCGCGCGATGGCCGGCCCCCGGAGCGGCCGTTTCGCGCTCGCCCTCCTTCTCGGGAGCCTCGCCCTCGGAAGTGCCGTCGGGCTGATGGCCACCTCGGGGTGGCTGATCTCGCGGGCGTCGCAGCAGCCGCCGGTGATGTATCTGATGCTGGCCGTGACGGCCACGCGGGCGTTCGGGATCGGCCGGGCCGTCTTCCGGTACGCGGAGCGGCTCGTGTCGCACGACGCGGTGCTGCGGATGCTGGCCGACACCCGGGTCGCCGTCTACCGGCGCCTTGAGCGCCTGGCCCCCGCCGGACTGCGGACGACGCGGCGGGGCGATCTGCTGTCGCGGCTCGTGGCCGACGTGGACGCCCTCCAGGACTACTGGCTGCGGTGGCTGCTGCCGGCCGGCGCGGCACTCCTCGTGTCCGCAGCCTCCGTCGGCTTCACCGCCTGGCTGCTCCCCGAGGCCGGGGCCGCCCTCGCCGCCGGATTGCTGGCGGCCGGGGTCGGCGTCCCGCTCCTGACCGGCGCCGTGGCGCGCCGGGCGGAGCACCGGCTGTCCCCCGCCCGCGGCGCCCTGGCGACCCAGGTGGCCGACCTCCTCACCGGGACGGCCGAGCTGACGGTCACGGGCGCGCTGCCCGCCCGTACGGCCGAGGCGCGGCGGGCCGACACCGTGCTGACCCGCATCGCTTCCCGGGCCGCCACCGCGACCGCGCTCGGCGACGGGCTCACCGCGCTGACAACCGGACTGACCGTCGCGGCGGCCGCCCTCGTGGGCGCCCAGGCCGTCGCCGACGGGCGACTGAGCGGCGTGGCGATGGCCGTGGTCGTTCTCACCCCGCTGGCGGCGTTCGAGGCCGTCCTGGGGCTGCCGCTCGCCGCCCAGTACCGGCAGCGGGTGCGCAGGAGCGCGGAGCGTGTGTACGAGGTGCTGGACGCCCCCGATCCCGTACGCGAACCGGAGGTGCCGCAGTCGGCGCCCGCGTCGCCGTTCCCGCTGCGTGTGCGGGGGCTCAGGGCACGCCATGCCGGACAGGACCGGGACGCGCTCGCCGGCCTCGACCTGACCCTCGAACAGGGCCGCAGGATCGCCGTCGTCGGCCCCTCCGGCGCCGGCAAGACCACGCTCGCACAGGTGCTGCTTCGGTTCCTGGACGCGGAGGCGGGGACGTACACGCTGGGTGGCACGGACGCGTACGGGTTGGACGGCGACGACGTGCGCCGACTGGTCGGGCTCTGCGCCCAGGACGCGCACCTCTTCGACAGCACGGTGCGTGAGAACCTGCTGCTGGCCCGGAGGGAGGCCACCGAGGCCGAACTGCGCGACGCGCTCGCGCGGGCCCGGCTCCTGGAGTGGGCGGACGGACTGCCCGACGGGCTCGACACGCTGATCGGTGAGCACGGGGCGCGGCTGTCCGGTGGCCAGCGCCAGCGGCTGGCGCTCGCCCGCGCGCTGCTGGCCGACTTCCCCGTGCTCGTTCTCGACGAGCCCGCGGAACACCTCGACCTGCCGACGGCGGACGCGCTCACCGCGGACCTGCTGGCGGCGACCGAGGGCCGTACGACGCTGCTGATCACGCATCGGCTGGCCGGTCTGGCGGCGGTGGACGAGGTGATCGTGCTGGCGGCGGGCCGGGTGGCGCAGCGGGGCGCGTACGCCGAGTTGTCCGTGGTGGAGGGACCGCTGCGGGAGATGCTGGAGCGGGAGGCCGCGGGGGATCTGCTGGTCGGGGCGGCGGCGCGCTAGAACTTCCCAGGGGACGCTCCCCGGGGCACGCTCCGACTTTCCAGGTCAATCCGACTTTTCAGGTCAAAGGGTCCTGGCTACTCTCGACGCATGTCGGTGGTTCCCGCCTCCCCCTGCCCGGACGGCGGCCCGGACGTGCCGCGGCTGCTGGAGGCGGTGCGGTCGATCGGGTCGGGACTGGAGCTGCACTCGACGCTGGACCGGATCTGCGAGAAGGCGGCCGAGCTGGCGGACGCGCGCTACGCCGCCATCGGGGTCGCGGCGGAAGACGGAGAGGGACTCGCGGACTTCGTCTTCCACGGCGTCGACGAGGAGACCGCCCGGCGGATCGGGCAGCTGCCCGACGGACGCAAGGGGCTGCTCGGGGCGCTCATTCACGACCCGACGCCGGTACGGCTCGCGCAGCTCGACGAGGACGCGCGCTCGTGCGGATTCCCCGAGCACCATCCGGCGATGCGCAGCTTCCTGGGGGTCCCGATCCGGGTGCGGGGGGAGATCTTCGGGAATCTGTACCTGGCGGAGAAACGGGGCGGCGGCCCGTTCGGCGACGACGACCTCGACATGGTCCGTGTGCTGGCCGCGGAGGCGGGTATCGCGATCGGCAACGCCCGGCTGTACGAGGCTGCCCAGCAGCGCGAGCGTTGGATCGACGGGTCGGTGGCCGTGACCCGGGCACTCCTGTCGGCCGACGATGCCGAGGACGCTCTCCAGGTCGTCGCCGAACAGGCCCGGGGGCTCTCCGGCTCAGCCGCCGGAATCGTGCTGCTGCCCGCCGCGGAGGGCGGCCTGGAGATCAGCGCGGTCGCCATGGACCGCCCGTCCAAGGTGCTCGGAGCCGTCGTCCCGCCGGAGAGCGAACTGGTCGCCGAACTCCTCGCCGGAGAGGCCGTGTTCGTCGACGACGCGGCCACCGATCCGCGTATGCCCGCCGACTTCGCCCACGAGTACGGGCCGACCATGATGCTTCCCCTGCAGAGCGGCGGCCGCCTCCTGGGAGCCCTCGTCACCTCACGGGAACGGGGCGGGCGTCCTTTCGCCGAGGCCGAGCGTACCCTCGCCGCGCACTTCGCCTCGCAGGCCGCGCTCGCGCTGATGATGGCCGAGGCGCAGCGCGACCGGGAGCGGCTCGCGGTCTATGAGGACCGTGACCGCATCGCCCGTGACCTGCACGACCTCGTCATCCAGAGGCTGTTCGCCACCGGGATGATGTTGGAGAGCGCGCAGCGCAACTCCCCCGTGCCCGAGGTGCGGGAGGGTGTCGAAAAGGCGGTCGCCGAGCTCGACGTCACCATCCAGGAGATCCGCACCGCCGTCTTCGCACTCCAACGGGGCCCTGCCGAAGTGCCATCCGGGCTGCGCACCCGGGTGCTGCGCGAGATCAACATGGCCGCCGTGCCGCTCGGGTTCAAGCCCGCGCACCGCTTTGTCGGGCCCGTCGACGCGGCGGTCGGCGAACCCACGGGCAAGAACCTCATCGCGGCCCTGCGGGAGGCCCTCTCCAACGCCTTCCGGCATGCCGGTGCCTCCCGCATCGACGTCGTCGTCGACACGACCGTCGTCCTGCCGGACGGGCGGCAGGGCGTCCGGCTGACCGTCGCGGACGACGGCGTCGGCATCCCCGAGGGCGGTCGGCGCAGCGGTCTGCGGAACCTCAGGCGGCGCGCCGAGTCCCTGGGCGGCGACAGCTGGTACGGGCCGGGGCTCGGAGGGGACGGTGCCGGTACGACGGTGGTGTGGCAGGCGCCGTACGCTCCGCGGGCGGGGCCGCTCTAGTCGGTCCTCCCCGGCCGACGCGTTCCTACAGCCGCTCGGCGAGGATCTTCTCGATGACGACGGCCACCCCGTCCTCGTTGTTGGCGACCGTGCGGCCGGAGGCCGCGGCGATCACGGCGGGGTGCGCGTTGCCCATCGCGTACGAGGTGCCCGCCCAGGTCAGCATCTCGACGTCGTTCGGCATGTCTCCGAAGGCGACGACCTCCTCGGGGGAGATACCGCGCTCCGCGCAGCACAGTTCGAGCGTGCTGGCCTTGGAGACGCCGGGGCCGCTGATCTCCAGCAGGGCGCTGGGGCTGGAACGGGTGATGGTCGCGCGGTCGCCGACGGCGTCGCGGGCCACGGTGAGGAAGGCGTCCGGGTCGAGCTCGTGGTGGAAGGCGAGGATCTTGAGCACCGGTTCGCCGGCGCCGGGGGCGTCCGGGGCCAGGAGCTTCTCGGCGGACGCGAGGGTGTCGGGCATCTCCATGTGCAGCTTGGGGTACGCGGGCTCCTGGTAGAAGCCGTACGTCTGCTCGACGGCGAACACGGTGCCGGGCGCCGCCTCACGCACCAGTCGTACGGCGTCGAGCGCGTTCTCCCGCGCCAGCTCCCGGACCTTGACGAACCGGTGGGCGCCGGGGCCGCCGTGCAGGTCGACCACGGCGGCGCCGTTGCCGCAGATCGCCAGGCCATGGCCGTGGACGTGGTCGCTGACGACGTCCATCCAGCGCGCCGGGCGGCCGGTCACGAAGAAGACCTCGATGCCGGCCTCCTCGGCGGCGGCGAGGGCGGCGACCGTGCGCTCAGATACGGACTTGTCGTCGCGCAGGAGGGTGCCGTCGAGGTCCGTGGCGATCAGCCGCGGGGGAAGGGTGGCGGCCGGGGTCTCGGGCTGTCGGGTCGCTGAGGTCACCGGGCCATTCTCGCGCATATGCCCGCACGGCCGTGCGGGAGCCCGCACATGTGAGTGGTTGCCGCTCTCACCAGTACCGTTACACCTCGCTGTCGCCGGCCGCGGCGGCACCGGCTGTCAGGCCAGCTGCGCCGGTGCCTCCATGGCGATGCGCTCGAAGACCCTCTCGTCGGCGGCGAAGTCCGAGTCGGGGATGGGCCAGTGGATCACGATGTCGGTGAAGCCCAGCTCCGCGTGCCTGCCGGCGAAGTCGACGAACGCGTCGAGGGACTCCAGCGGACGGCCGCGGTCCGGGGTGAAGCCGGTGAGCAGGATCTTGTCGAGCTCGGACGCGTCGCGGCCGACCGCGGCGCAGGTGGCGGCCAGCTTCTCGGCCTGCCCGCGAATGGCCTGAACCGACTGTTCAGGGCTACCCGTTTCGTACAGCTTGGGGTCGCCGGTCGTCACCCAGGCCTGTCCGTACCGGGCGGCGAGCTTCATGCCGCGCGGGCCGGTGGCGGCCACCGCGAAGGGCAGTCAGGGCCGCTGGACACAGCCCGGGATGTTGCGCGCCTCGTGCGCCGAGTAGAAGTCGCCGTCGTGGGAGACCGAGTCCTCGGTGAGGAGGCGGTCGAGCAGCGGTACGAACTCGCCGAAGCGGTCGGCGCGCTCGCGCGGGGTCCAGGGCTCCTGGTCGCTCTTCAGAAGCGTCGTGGCGTCGAATCCGTTGCCACCCGCGCCGATGCCCAGGGTGATCCGGCCGTTCGAGATGTCGTCGAGGGAGATCAGTTCCTTGGCGAGGGTCACCGGGTGCCGGAAGTTCGGCGAGCCCACTGCGTGCTCATACCATCGGTCCCATGCGACGACCCAGGCCCCACGAGCCGACCATAACCCCAGGTGAGCCTGCGGCTCTCTACTGCCGGATATCCCAGGCGGACGAACGACGACCAGACCGGCGTCGATCGGCAGGAACGCATCTGCCGGGAGATCGCCGAGCGTAGGGGGCTCACGATCGACCCTGCCCACGTCTTCGTGGACAACAGCCGGTCGGCGTGGAGCCGGGGGCGGAAGAGGCCGGGTTGGGACCAGCTTCTCGAACGCGCCCAGCGCCGCGAGTTCCGGCACGTCATCGCGTACCACCCGGACCGCCTGATGCGGCAGCCCAGGGACCTGGAGGAGCTGCTCCAGGTCTCGGACGAGCACCAGATCATGCTGCACGGCGAGGCGAACCGGCGGGATCTGTCGGACCCCGACGACCGGTTCATCCTGCGGATCGAGGTCGCCCATGCCTGCCGGTCGTCCGACGACACCTCGCGGCGGCTGAAGTCGGCGCTGAAGGAGCGTGCCGAGAACGGTCTGCCGCACTCGGGCAAGCGCCGCTTCGGATACGAGATGGACGGCGTGACCATCAAGGAGGACGAGGCCGAGATCGTCCGAGAGGTCTTCGACCGCTACCTCAAGGGCCAGAGCCCGAGCGCGATCGCGCTGGTCCTCCACAAGCGCGGCATCAAGACCGTGTACAGCAAGGAGTGGTCGCAGGGCACGGTCCGCGCGCTCCTCGACTCCCGCCACGTCGTCGGCATCCGTATGCACCAAGGCGCGGAGGTCGGGCCGGGCAAGTGGCCCGCGATCATCGACCGGGGCACCTGGGAGGAGACCCGGGCCCGGCGTGAGTACCGCTCCGCGATCCACCAGACCAACCTGGAGCTGCGCCGCTTCTATCTGCTGCGCGGCCTGGTCATGTGCTCGCGCTGCGGCACGCTCATGTCCGGCACGAAGGTCGGCGCCGTGCCCTCCTACCTGTGCACGCGCAAGAGTCGCAACGGCGACAAGAAGTGCGTGCGGCGCATCGCCGCGGTGAAGCTGGAGGAGTTCTGGCCGTCGCCAGCCACGTACGCGGGCTGCTCACCTACCTTTTCCCTCTCGTGATCGACGGCTTCATCGCCATCGGCATCGTCGCCCTGCTCATCCTGCGTGGGGCTCCGCTTCGCTCCCGCCTGTACGTGTGGGCGCTTGTCGGCGTGGCCACCCTCACCAGCATCGGGGCCAACGTCGTACACGCCGTCGGCCTCAACGAGGGGACCCGCCTCCACCTCAACAACGCCACCGTCGGTGCCTTGTCCGGCATCGCCCCGCTGGCCCTCGCCGGCGCCGTCCACCTCTACCTCGTCATGAACCGCCACCTCGGCGGCAATGGCGCCATGGCGGAAGCGACCCCCGCCATGCCACCCGCCGAAGCCGCCACGCCAAGGCCGGACCGCCAGATCCGCCACGGGCAGGCGGACGACGCCGACACCGCGTCGCCCGCCAAAGCGAGCAACGCACCCACGCCCGAGGCGAAGCCCGCCACCGCCATGACGCCGACCGCCAAGAAGGCGCCCAGGACGGGTCAGCGGAAACGCACCGTCCCCGACGAGGAGCTGCTGGCCATCGCCCGCGCTATCGGTGCCGAGGCGGGGCAAGTCCCCCGCCCCGCCTTGGAGAAGGCGGTCAGGGCCAAGGGCTACACGATCAGTAAGGACGACGCCCAGAAGGCCACCGACATTGTCAGGGCGGAACTGGACGCCGCCAAGAACGCCGTCGCCGGATGAGCGCAGAACGCCAGGGTGCCGCCGCCGACCCGCTCCTGGGGCTGCGCTTCTTCGCCCGAACCACGCCAACCTCCAAGGGCCGCCCCGTCGCCGCCTCTCGCGGCCTTCGCAGAGCCGACTCCGGCTCAGCCGTCCCCGGCTCCACGGCCACGAGTACGGCCCGCATCCCGCACGACTCCATGGAGACGAACCCCAATGCACGACGGACACCACGAACTCCCCATGCCCCAGCAGGCGATGACCACCACCCCAGCCACGAGCGCAGCAAGCTGTAGCGATGGACCGTCCAAGGGCCGGTCCATCGCGCTTGCCTCCGCCCCGGGGGTGGCGGAGGAGGGCCCACACCAGGAGGCGCGGGACCCGGAAGCCCCGGCCGAGGGCGGCCGGGTGCAGAAGGGGAAGCGGCCGGCCCGTCGCCGTTCCCGCCAGGACAAGCAGCGCGGCAAGCGACAGACCTTCCGCGCCAGCGAGAGCGAGGCCGCTCAGATCGACGCCGCCGCCGAGGCCAAGGGCATCTCCAAGGCCCGCTTCATCGCCCAGGCCGTCCACGCCGAACTCCACGGCCGCCCCCGGCTCGACCAGGACGGCGCCCTCGACCGCCTCGACGCCGCTCGCGTCCAGCTCGCCCGCGTCGGCAACAACCTCAACCAGATCGCCAAGATCGTGGACTCCGGCGGCGACGCCATCCACCTCCAGCGCACCCTCGACGACATCCGCCAAGCCGCCACGACCGTCAAGGCCACCGCCCAGAAGCTGGTGAGCTGAACCCCTTGGTCCCCGACGTCTCCCGCGGCAGCCGCACCATCGGTCTGCTCCACTACCTCTACCGAACCAGCGACATCGAAGCCCACGTCGACCCGCACATCGTCGCCGCCTACGACCCCTTCGTCCTCGACCCCGGCCGCCACCCCGACGCCACCTTCACCGGCCTCGCCGCCGACCTCGACCAGTGGGTCAACGCCCTCGGCGACAAGGCCCCCGCCAAGCACGTATGGCACTGCCCCGTCCGCACCGCGCCCGGCGACCGCCACCTCAGCGACGACGAGTGGGCCACCGTCGCCCGCCGCGTCCTCAACGCCACCGGCATCGCGCCCGAAGGCGACGACGAAGCCTGCCGGTGGATTGCCGTGCGCCACGCCCCCGACCACATCCACATCGTCGCCACCCTCGTCCGCGCTGACCGCACCCGCCCCCGCCACCACAAGGACGGCACCCGCGCACAGGCCGAATGCCGCAAGATCGAGAAGGACTTCGGCCTGCGCCGCCTCAAGGAAGGCGACGGCACCGCTGCCAAACGCCCCACCAGCGCCGAACGCCACAAGGCCGAAGGGTGCAGATCTTTTGAGGGTGTCTGGCACGAGCGTGACCTGCGGGTTCGTGATCCAGCAGGGCTACGCCGTGTCAGTTACGCCCGGCCGTACGGCGCCGACGCGGATCAACGGGTGCTGTGAGAGACAGACGGGCAGGTCGGCCGCGATGGGCTTCGTGGGACGATGAACTCGATCCGTACAAAACCGCAGGTGGGCCAGACCCTCAAAAGATCTGCACTCAAGGCCGAACGCCTCGGCCAGGAAGATGCCTCCCGCGAGCTGCTGCGCGAACACGTCCACCGCGCTCTGGCCGGGGCAGCCGACGAGGCCGAGTTCTTCGACCGGCTCGCAGCCGAAGGCGTACGCATCAACAAGCGCATCGCCCCGTCCGGCGATGTCCTGGGCTACAAGGTCGCAATCGTCGGTGACCGCAACGGCGACCAGGAACCCATCTGGTTCGCAGGCTCCACACTCGCGCCGGACCTGTCCCTGCCCAAGATCCGCAAACGGTTCACGCACACCGCCGCCGAGGCCGAACATCCCACCCCTGCAACGCCCGTCGGCAGGTCGGCGCCCGCCCGGGCCCGCCTCTTCGCCGCCGAGGTCACCGAGGACGTCCTGGTGGCGATGGTCTCCGCCGACGACGGGACGGTCGCGGCCCACATGAAGGGGGTCGGTGAGGTCCTCGACGCGCTCGCCCAGACCTCGCCCGGTCATACTGGCACCGAACTACGAGACGCCGCGCGGTATTTCGAGCGCGCCACCCGCTCCCACATCCAGGCCCGGGATGCTGAGATGCAGGCCCTGCGCCGCGCGGCCCGTCAGATCGTCCACTCCGGCCCCGCCCTCGGCCGCGGCGCGGACGGAACCGCCGCCGCCATGGTTCTGGACGTCCTGCTCCTGGCCGCCATGGCCGCCGCCCGCTGGTATGCCGCCCGCGGCCACGCCCAGCAGGCCGAAGCCTCCCAACGCACCGCCGAACACCTCCGCGCCGCCTACAGCGCGGCGGCCCAAGCGCCCATGGCGGTCATGCACGCGAACGGCCAGAGCCTGCCCGCTCCGCTGCAGCGCAGGCACGCGCGGTCAGTCCTGTCCGTGCTGCCGACGGAGGTGGCCCGACGGCTCCAGGACGAGCCGGGCTGGCCCGCCCTGGCCGCCAGCCTCCACGAGGCGGAACAGGCCAGCCGCAACGCCGCCGCACTCCTGAAGCAAGCAGTCGACTTTCGCGAACTGTCCACAGCGGAGTCCGTCAGCGATGTCCTCATCTGGCGGCTCAGGCGGCTTGCGGACCTTCCCGCCCCGATCGCCGCACCTCATCAGCCTGACCAGCGCCCTGCCGCTGCTGCCGCACCGACCCTTCCGCAGCCGAGTCAGGCACCAACGCGCCGACGGTAGTCACTCCCCGGCAGCGAGCGCAGGGGCGAGCAGCTCCAGCGCCTCCTCCCAGCGGAAGCGGTCGGCGCCGCCGCCGGCCTTGGGCTTGTGGGGCTCGTAGCTGCCGATCAGGACGCCCATCCCACGCAACCGTTCCAGGCTCTGCCGGTACGCGGGGTGGGCGGCCTGTGCCGCGTTCAGATAGGGGAGAACGGCGGTGGGGATGCCCATGCCGTACGCCTCGCACAGGATGCCCAGGGCGAGGGTGTCGGAGATGCCGGCGGCCCACTTGTTGACCGTGTTGAAGGTCGCCGGGACGACGGCGATGGCGTCCGCGGGCGGCAGGGGGCGAGCCTCGCCCGGCGTGCGCCAGGCAGAGCGGATCGGGTAGCCGGTCTGAGCCTCGATCGCCTCGACGTCGAGGAAGCCCAGACCCTGCGGAGTGGCGATCACGCCGACGTCCCAGTGCCGTTCCTGCGCCGCGGTGATCAGCTTGCCGACGTCGCCGGCGATGCCGCACGCGCACACGACGACGTACAGGAAGGGCTGCTTGTCCGGGGCGTTCTGCTCGGTCACGCGGGGACTCCCAGTCGGCGGCTGAAGTGGTGTAGTTCCGGCAGCGTACGACGGCGGTCGCGGGCAGCCATGTCGGCGACCAGGTCGCGAACGGCGGGGCGGCGGACGTCCTGGGCGGCACAGGTCTCGGCGATGCGCAGGGCCTGGTAGCCGTCAGAGAGGCGGCCCTGCTGGCTGTAGGCGCGGGCAGCCTCCACCCAAAGAGCAGCCCGACGCTCCGGAACGGGGATGTGCCGGCGCATGAGTGGGCGAGCCGCCTGGAGGGCGAGGCCCGCATCGCCGAAGGCCACCAAGGCGCTGAGCTCGTGCAACGCGACGTTCGTGGGGCTGGAGTTCGCCCATGCGTCGGGGCGGTCGAGGGACACGTACCGGGCCACTTCCTTGGCTTCGGCGAGAAACTCCTCCGTGGCAACGCGGTCGCCACCACCGCTGGCCGCCGTCACGCCGCGCAGCAGCAATAGCCCCACGGCCGCGAGGTACTTCGGAGAGCGCCGATCGTAGGAGCCGGTGAGCTGATCGGCCGTGTGCCGGACGAGGGTGACGGCCTGGGTGGTGTGCTTCTCGCGGGCCAGGACGTGGGCCTGGACGCGGACGCTGGAGGCGAGGACCACCGGGTCGCCGGAGCGTTCGGCCTCGGCCATCGCCCGGCCGACCGCGAGCCAGGCGTTGCCTTGGTCGTGCTGTTTGAGCAGCAGGCTGGTCGAGGTCTGGTACGTCGTTGCCAGCAGCGCGCACAGCACATGCCCGTCCGACGAGCCGCTGGAGGCCAGCCGCAGGTCGGCGATCAGGCTGGGCAGGGTGCGTTCCAGTTCCGTGTAGTCGCAGGTGTAGAAGAGCCTGCGGGCCATGCCGACCCGCTCGCGGAGAACTGCCGTATCCAAGGGGGCGCCGGTGCTCGCCGGGCTCAGGCCGGGCAGGAGGGCTTGTACGAGGTCGTTGTGGGCGGCGGCTGCGCCGGCCGGGGTCGCGAGCGCAGCAATGCTCGCGGCGAGGAAGGTACGGCGGTGCATGTCCTCTGCTTCGAGATCGGCGGCGGAGGCATCGGGCGCAGCGGCGAGGCCCAACTGCTGGGGCGGAATCCTGAGTTCCTGCGCGACGGCGCGTAGGACGCGGATGTCCTCTGTCCCACGGCCGCTCTCCAGGCGGCTCACCTTGGACTGGTGATATCCGAGCGCGGCGGCGACATCCTTCTGCGAGCGCCGCTGTAACACCCGCGTCTGACGGATCGCTTCGCCGATCCGTCTCGCTTCGCTGTGTGCTTCGGCCATCTGCCACGGCCCCTTCCGCCGTCGCCGATCCTGCCTGCTCAACCGAGCGTAGATCAGCCGTACTTCGCCGTGATGCAGCTCCTGCATAACCGATGCAGCGTCGGCACCTGGGCTAACCACCCACCGCGACGAGCTGGTTGCGTGAGGTGGCCGCACCAACCTCGGGAGGCCGCTCATGGCAGCGCACCAGCTCACTCTCTCCGTACCCGCCACACCCACCGCGGTCACGATGCCCGGCACCAGGCCGTGGGCGCGATAGCGGGCTGGAAGGTGGAGCTGGACGACGAGGTGGTGCACACGGCCGAGCTGGTGATCAGCGAGCTGGTCACCAACGCGGTCCGGCACGCCGGTCCCGGCCAGGTCTCGATGACCGTGCGGCTCATCGAGACCGTCCTGCGCATCGAGGTCTTCGACTCCAGCCCTGTGCTGCCCCGGCTCGGCCTGAGCGTCGGCTCGGCGCCGTAGCGGTCGGCCAGAGCGGCGACGAGGAACAGGCCGCGGCCCCGCACGGCAACGCACCGGCGACATCACCTTCGCGCTCGTCGCGGGCGCGCTGATCCTGTGGGGCCTGATCGACCTCGGCCACTACCTCCACGACCACACCGGCCTCGGCGTCTTCGGCGAACCGCTGCTGCTCGGCCTGGTCACCCTCGCCCGCGTCATCGTGCTCGTCGCCGGCGCGACGGTGATCTGGGTGCCGATCGGCGTGAAGATCGGCTTCTCACCGCGACTGACCCGCATCGCCCAGCCCGTGGTGCAGGTTCTGGCGTCCTTCCCCGCCAACTTCCTCTTCCCGCTGGCCGTCTGGTTCTTCCTGAAGACCGGCCTGTCGATCAACGTCGGCGGCATCCTGCTGATGGCACTCGGCGCCCAGTGGTACATCCTCTTCAACACCATCGCCGGCGCCATGTCGATCCCGTCCGATCTGCGCGAGGCGATGGACGACCTGGGCGTACGCGGCTGGCAGCGGTGGAAGCGGCTGATCCTGCCCGGCATCTTCCCGTCGTACGTCACCGGCGGCATCACCGCGTCCGGCGGCGCCTGGAACGCCTCGATCGTCTCCGAGGTCGTCGTCTTCGGCGGCACCACCCTGACCGCCACCGGCCTGGGCGCGTACATCGCGAAGGCCACCGCGAGCGGCGACTTCCCACACCTGATCGCAGGCGTGGCGGTGATGAGCCTGTACGTCGTCGGCCTCAACCGCCTGCTGTGGCGCCGCCTGTACAGGCTCGCCGACAGCCGCTACGCCCTCTGAACCCCCACAGACTTCCCTCCCTTCTGGAGAGCGCCATGGCACTGAAGACCCTCCGCAAGCTCCGCGCCGCCACCACGACCACCACCCCCAAGCCGCCCCGCGCCGCCGACGGCGACGTCCTGCTCGAAACCGTCAGCCTCACCAAGACGTACGCGGGCGCCGACGGTGAACTGCCCGTCCTCGCCGGCATCGACCTGCAGATACGCGCCGGCGAAGTGGTCGCGCCGCTCGGCAAGTCCGGGTCCGGCAAGTCCACGCTGCTGCGCTGCCTGGCCGGCCTCATCCCGGCCAGCTCCGGCACCATCTCCTACCGGGACCAGCCGCTGACCGGGGCGAACCCCGGCAGCGCGATGGTCTTCCAGACCTTCGCGCTGCTGCCCTGGCTGACCGTGCAGCAGAACGTCGAACTCGGGCTGGAGGCCCAGGGTGTACCCGCAGACCGGCGTGCCGAGGCCGCCGTCCAGGCCATCGACCTGATCGGCCTGGACGGCTTCGAGTCCGCCTACCCCAAGGAGCTGTCCGGCGGCATGCGCCAACGCGTCGGCTTCGCACGGGCACTGGTCGTCGAGCCGGACGTCCTGATGATGGACGAGCCGTTCTCCGCGCTCGACGTTCTCACGGCCGAGAACCTGCGCGGCGAGCTGATGGAGCTGTGGGAGTCGGGCCAGTTCCCCACCCGCGCCATCGTGCTGGTCACCCACAACATCGAGGAGGCGGTGCTGATGGCGGACCGGATCGTCGTCCTCGGCTCCCGCCCCGGCACCATCAAGGCAACCTTCGAGGTCGGCCTGGAGCGGCCCCGCGACCGCAACGCGCCCGCCTTCGAGGACCTCATCGACCGCGTCTACCGGGTGATGACCGGCCGCGCCAAGGAAACCCGCATCCCGGGCCGCCCCGACGGCATCGAGCTCGACAAGCGCACCACTGCCAACACTCCGCTCCCTGTGGCCAGTGTCGACGGGCTCTCCGGCCTCGCCGAGATGGTCGCCCACCGCGACGGCCGCTGCGACCTGGCCGATCTCGCCGACGACCTCGGCCTGGAGATCGACGACGTGCTGCCGCTGGTCGATGCCCTCGAACTGCTCGGTTTCGCCAAGATCAGCGACGACGACCTGCTCCTGACCGAGCGCGGCACCGCCTACGCCGGAGCCGACGTCCAGGACTCCAAGACGATCTTCTCCGAGGCGGCCCTGGGAACACCCCTGGTCAAGCTGATCACCACCAGCCTGCGGCAGAACGCCGAGGGCACCCTGCGCGCCGGGTTCTTCCGCGACCTACTCGCCCACCACTACACGAGCGAGCAGGTCACCCAACAGTTGGAGACGGCGACGGACTGGGGCCGATACGCCGAGTTGTACGCGTACGACGCCGACCCGCAGGAGTACCGCCTCGACAACGGCGGGGTCACTCCTGCACCGCAGTCCTAGTGCTCGGTGGCGGGTCGAGGAGCGCGCGCCACCCGCCGCGAACGCGCGGGCCCTTCCTGTGCGACGGCCGCCGGCACGGACCCCGCGTCGAGGTCCTCCCCGGCAGCCTGGTCCACGGAGGCGTTGGCCACCAGCGTTGCCTCCTCCAGCAGGCCGCGCACCCGGGCGGCCGCCCGGTAGTAGATGCGCGTGCCCTCCCGCCGGGAATCGACCAGACCGGCCGCCCGGAGCCTCGCCAGGTGCTGGGAGGTGGCGGCGACGTGGGCGCCGATCATCTCCGCGAGCGCGCTCACCGGCAGTTCCTGCCCGCTCAGCGCCCACAGGAGCCGGTAGCGCGACGGATCGGCCACCGCTTTGAGCACGGCGACCGCCCGATCGGCTCCGGCGGCGTCCCATGACCTAACTTGCGTCTCCATGCAAGTATCGTAACCGGCAGTACGCGCACCAGGCCGCGCCCGTCGCGAGGAGACGCCATGACGGCCAGCAGTACACCATCGACACCCCCGCCCCGGCCGAACCCGGACTCCGTGGTCGACTGCGCCCTGTACGAACACGGCAAGCGCCGACCGGGCCTCCTCCCCCTCGACCAGGCCATGCACGCCTGCCGTGCCACCTCGGACAGCTTCGTCTGGATCGGCCTGCACGAACCCACCGAAGACCAGCTCCAGACCGTCGCGAGCGCCTTCGGCCTGCACCCCCTGGCCGTTGAGGACGCCCTCGACGCACACCAGCGCCCCAAGCTCGAACGCTACGACGACACCCTCTTCCTCGTCCTGCACACCGTCGTCTACGTCGAGCACGAACGCCTCACCGCCACCAGCGAGATCGTCGACACCGGCGAGATCATGGTCTTCATGGGCGCGCGCTTCATCGTCGTCGTACGCCACGGCCCTTCCCCGGGACTCACCGGCGTCCGCCGCGCCCTGGAGAGCCGCCCGGAACTGCTCGCGCACGGCCCCGCCGCCGTACTGCACGCCATCGCCGACACCGTCGTCGACCAGTACCTGGACGTCGTCACCGCCGTCGAGACGGACGTGGACGAGGCCGAGGGCGACACCTACAGGCCCCATCAGTCCTACGACATCCGCCGCATCTACCAGCTCAAACGCGAACTCCTCCAACTACGCCGCGCGGTGGTCCCCCTCACCGGACCGATGCGGGAACTCGCCGGAGGCCGGCTGCCCGGCGTGGACAAGGACATCGCCACATACCTCCGCGACGTCCACGACCACCTCACTCAGGCCGCCGAACGCATCACCGCGCTCACCGAGGTGACCGACACCGCCCTCTCCCTCGCCCTCACCCAGACCGGTGTCCAGCAGAACAACGACATGCGCCGCATCAGCGCCATCGCCGCCCTCATCGCCGTACCCATCGGCATCGTCGGCGTCTACGGCATGAACTTCGACCACATGCCCGAACTCCGCTGGACCTACGGCTACCCCCTGGCGATCGGCGGCATCATCGTCATCTGCGCCGTCATCTACCGAGCCTTCCGACGCAACGGCTGGCTGTGACACCGAAGCGACCGGGCAGAACCCGGGAGTGTCATGAATTAGGTGGGAACTTCACCGGAAGGGACACCTGATGACGATCCAGAAGACTCACTCTCTCGAGACGGTGGGCGGCGTGTCGCTTGCCACTGACGGGGCGGCCGCGGACGGTGCGGGCATGAGGAGAACGCAGGAGTCCGTGGACGGGCTGGGCCTGGACCTGCTGGACGCGCTGACGCTGCTGGCCCAGGACAGGGTCCGCGGTGGTGGGCTGAGGCTGGTCGGTGAGGACGGTCTGCTGCCCGCGATCACGCAGCACCTGATGCAGGCCGCCCTGGAGGCCGAGCTGGATGAGCATCTGGCCGCCGAGGCCGAGCGCGGCGGCGGGCGGGGCTCGCGTTCGGGCGGCAACGGCCGTAACGGGTATCGCACGAAGAAGGTGATGAGTGAGGTCGGGCCGATCACGCTGCAGATCCCCCGTGACCGGCTGGGCACTTTCCGGCCCCGCATCCTGCCCAAGGGTGCCCGTCGCACCGGTGCTCTGGACGAGATGGTGCTCTCGCTGACCGCCCGCGGCATGACCTCCGGGGAGATCGTCGCGCACCTTGAGGAGGTGTACGGGATGAAGACGTCCAAGGAGACGATCTCCACGATCACCGACAAGGCCCTGGACTCGATGAACGAGTGGCGCACCCGCCCGCTCGACGCGGTCTACCCGGTCGTCTTCGTCGACGCCATCCACGTCAAGATCAGGGACGGGCAGGTCGCCAACAGGCCGATCTACGTGGCCATCGCGGTCACCGCCGACGGCTACCGCGATATCCTCGGCCTGTGGGCCGGCGACGGTGGCGAGGGCGCCAAGTTCTGGCAGCAAGTCCTCACCGACCTGCGTAATCGCGGGGTCAGAGACGTCCTCATGCTCGTCTGTGACGGGCTGTCCGCTCTGCCGGACGCGGTCGCGAACGTGTGGCCCCAAACCGTTGTGCAGCGCTGCGTCGTTCACCTGATCCGGCAGAGCCTGCGCTACGCCTCCCGGCGGGACTGGCCCGAGGTCGCCGCCGACCTCAAGCCCGTCTACACCGCCGTCAACGAGGCCCAGGCCCGCGAGCGGCTCGACGAGTTCGACGCCAAGTGGGGCCACAAATACGGCTCGATCGCCACCGTCTGGCAGCGCGCCTGGAGCGAGTTCGTACCCTTCCTGGCCTTCCCCGACTCCATCCGCGAGGTCGTCTACACGACCAACAGCATCGAGTCCCTCAACGCCCGCTACCGCCGCGCGGCCACCGCCTGCGGACACTTCCCCAACGAACAGGCAGCACTCAAGAGGATCTACCTGGCCACCCTCGCCCTCGACCCCTCCGGCCGGGGACGCAAACGCTGGAACAACAAGTGGAAGGCAGCATTGAACGAGTTCGACCAGCTCTTCGACGGCCGCCTTACCGCCGGACGGGTATAAGCCAGTCGGACCAACCAAAAACCACTAGGCCAAAGGGCCTAAAAACACCTAAATCATGATAGACCCCAGAACCCCGTGAACCGTGGTGGCGGTTCTGGTTGCAGCACCCCACCGAGTCGGCAGCGTCATGGCAGCGGGACCGGACGGAACGAGACGCCGTCGTGTGTCGGGTTGGGGCCCGGCCGGAGTTGTCAGACCGCCCTTGGTGCGGCCGTAGGCTTTGAGTCATGAGTCTGCGTCTGAGCACCGTGATCCTGCCGTACCGCCGCTGGCACGAGGGGAGTCGTGCCGCCTGGCAGCGTGCGGAGGAGCTCGGGTTCCACACCGCGTACACCTACGACCACCTGTCCTGGCGTTCGTTTCGGGACGGGCCGTGGTTCGGCGCGGTGCCGACGCTGACGGCCGCCGCGAGTGTTACCGAGCGGATGCGTTTGGGCACCCTCGTCACGTCGCCTAATTTCAGGCACCCGGTGACCCTCGCCAAGGAGCTGATCTCGCTCGACGACATCTCCGGCGGGCGGGTCACCCTCGGCATCGGCGCGGGTGGCACCGGCTTCGACGCGACGACCCTCCTGAAGAGCGACCAGGAGCCGTGGACCCCGCGCGAGCGTGCCGACCGGCTCGCCGAGTTCGTGCCACTGCTCGACCGGCTGTTGACCGAGGACGGTAAGGACGGGGTTTCGTACGAGGGCGACTTCTACTCGGCGCACGAGGCGCGCAACATCCCCGGGTGCGTGCAGCGGCCCCGGCTGCCTTTCGCGGTGGCCGCCACCGGCCCGCGTGGGCTGCGGCTGGCCGCGCGGTATGGACAGGCGTGGGTGACCACCGGCGACCCGAAGCTGTACGAGAACGGCACGCCGGAGCAGTCCCTCCAGGCACTGCGTGGACAGGCCGAGCGGCTCGCGGACGTGTGCGCCGAGCACGCGCGGGACGTCAGCGACCTCGACAAGATCCTGCTCACCGGCTTCACCCCGGACCGTGGCCGTCCGCTGGAGTCCCTCGGTGCCTTCGTCGACTTCGCGGGCCGGCACCAGGAACTGGGCTTCACCGAGATCGTCGTCCACTGGCCGATTCCCGACTCGGACTTTGCCGCCGACGAGAAGGTCTTCGAGCAGATCGCCATGGAGGCACCCGCCCAGCTGGGGTAAGCGGCCATTGACTCTCACCCGTGGGTCTCACTGGGGCATTCCGCCCTCAGCGCAGCCTCGTTTTCGCAGGTCACATTGTGATAGGCGAAAAAGGCTTGACTGAGGTGAACTTGTGCCTCCTCGCTCCCTGATCTGGATGGTCCACCTGGGGCTCAAGGTGGCGGTCATATCTCGTTCAGGTCGTTGACTGAAGCGTTACGCCCAGACCCTGGTGAGTGCCGCGATGAGGTCGGTGCCGGCCGGTGCCACGGGCCACCATCCGCCCTCGTCGTCCCGGAGGTGGGATACCAGCAGCGCCATGGCCGCCCGGTGTCATCCCGAGGGTCGCTAGTGTTGCCCCATGGGTGTGGTGGATACGGTCGTGCTTGAGGCCATGATCGAAGAGGCGACTGTCGACGCCTACAACGAGGACGAGCAGCTGACCGGTCTGTTCACCATGCTTGAGGAACATCTCGGCCTGCCCTTCACCACGGCGGTTCTCGGCGGCGAGGTAACCGTGGACGGCATTGACCTCACGCCGGACGGACGGATCGTCGCTCTGTGCTCTCGCGGCGGCATTCGGCAATCGATCGGAATCCTGGAGCTGCCGTTGCCCAGCCCGGCGCCCGAGGGCGCGGAGTGGATCGAGGCGTACCGTCACTGGGCCGGTTGAGGCCGAGCACCTCACACCCCACGCGGAACCGGCTTGTGTGGAAGGGCAACGTGGCTGACGTCGTACAAGGCTGGCATCAGGGCGGCGGCGAACCGTCGCTGACCGACCTCATCGAGCGCAGTGCCGAGTTGAAAGGGCAGCTGGTCGCCTTCGGGCAGAGCGCCCGCTTTGACCGGTGGTTGACGCCCCTCCTGCTGGAGGCCGCAGGGCCTGAGCGGCAGTTGGACGAGGGCGAGGCGATCCGGATCATCGACCACTTCATCCTGCGGTACCGCCTGCCGGACGGTTCGACCGTGGTGGACCGCTTCGTCGCTGGACGGAAGGACTTGACCGCGGTCGACCGGGAGATGCTGCTCGGTTGGCGGGACGCGGTGGAGGGCATCTTCGAGATCCAGCGTAAGGAAGGGGATGCCGTCGTCCTGCTGAACTTGGTCGACGACCTGGAGTACCGCACGTACTCGAATGTCGGGCGGGCGGCGTTCCATGGAGTGTCCAAGGGAGGCTTCCTCCACACCTGCCTGGTACCGGTCCACTCGGCCGGCGGGGCGTGGCTGGTGTCCGGGGCGATGTCGAGCTATCCCAAGTCCAGCGCCACCGAGATCGCCCAGGCCGCTCTCCACCTGACCACCAGTCGGCCCGAACTGGTTTTCCGCAATCCCGAAAAGCTTGAGCAGGGATGGCAGCGGATGCGGGAGGACCGGGCCGCGTTTGTCGAGTTCTGCGGCGGCGACGAACTGGTCCTTCCGCCTGCCGAAGCTGAGGACCTCCTCAATGGCTACTACCGCCAGCGCCAAGAGGCAGCCGTCGCCGGACAGCCCGACCGTACCTGGGGCAGGCGGCTTCCCGGCCTGGACCTGCCGTTTTTCGAGCTGCCGCGAGAACTCGCGGAGTCGGACACCATCGGCGTCATCTACGACGAGGTCGACGGGCTCAACTTCTACGCGGACTACGGGATGCTGCGGGACCTCTTCGCGGATCCGGCTCTCGCGGGCCGCAGGCAGTACCAGGACCTGTTGCGCGCGTACCTGCGCGAGGAGTCGATCGCGCCACTGCCGATCCGCCGACTGGCCGCCGCCCATCCGGAGACGGCCGACGCGGTGTTCCGGAAGCTGTTGAGGAAGCCCGGATTCACCTGGAGCGAGCACGGCGAGGCGCTGCTGCGCCGACGCAAGCCGTGGTACTACGCGAACGAACCCCGCCCCGGTGTCTCCGTGATCGGGGACCGCCTCAGTGCGCTTGCCGTCGGCCGCTGACAGTCACCGATTCCCGTTGAGGCCCCGGCCGCCGCAGGCCGCGGCCCATCGGAGCGGAGGAACCGCAGGTCGGAATGACCTGGTGCGCATATCGCAGTATGCTCACGTCATGGCTGACACGACTCGTATCACGGTGACGCTGCCGACCGAGCAGGTCGCCGAGCTGAGGAAGCTCACCGACAACGTCTCCGGTTATGTGGCCGAGGCGGTGGCGCGTCAGTTGCGCCACCAGCTGCTCGGTGCCGACCTGCAGCGTCACCAGGAGGAGCACGGGGCGTTCACGGAGGAGGAGCTGGCTGAGGCCCGCTCAAGGATCTTCGGGACGGCGGACGCCGACGGGTCGGCGAGCGCGGCGTGAACGACCACGTCGAGACCGTCGTCCTGGACTCCCAGGGGGTCTCCGCCTGGATTGCCCAGGACCGCAAGATCCTCGCGATGTTCCAGGTGTTCCACAGCATGGGTGCCGATTTCGTCATCGGCGCCAACACCATCGTGGAAGTCAGCCATGCGCGGGTGAACATGCCCCGACTGCGGTGGGTGCTGTCCCGCGTCAAGGTCGAGCCGGTGACCGAGAACGCAGCGAAAGCGTCCGCGGAACTGCTCAAGGCCGCAGGTCTGCACGGCCACAAGTACGCGATCGACGCGACTGTTGCCGAGATGGCACTGCGCCAGCCCGGGCCAGTGGCCATCCTGACGTCCGACGTCGACGACATGGCCCGACTGTGCGGTGACCGAGTCCGGCTCATCGGCATCTGAGCAGGGAAGTGCTGTTGCTGGCACGCCGGCCCAGCAGGGAATCCTCCCAGGTCAGGCTGCGATAGGCGAAAAAGGCTTGACCGAGGTCACGAGGGTGCCCAGGCGGAGCTGCTCGGTTGCGGCGGCCGCGGCGGTGAGTGTGGGGACGGCACCGAACCAGGGGCCGTCCCGGAAGGTCCGCCACGACAGGTGGTCGTACGTGAACGCGGTGTGGAAGCCGAGCTGCTCGGCACGCTGCCAGGCGGCACGCCCGCCCTCGTGCCAGCGGAGGTACGGCAGGGTCACAGTGCTCAGACGCAGACTCATGCATCGAGCGTAAGCGGAGTCGCGGGGTGGTCGTGGCCGGCGCATGATCGCTCCATGACCGGACGGGCGGCGGACGATCAGTGCGGGCCGGGGAAGCGCAGGTACCCCGGTGGTACGGCCTCGGTGAGCCACACCCCGTTCGCGCTCACCCGGAATACATGGCCGTCGCGGTGCATGGCGGCGGCGTCCACACCGAGCACGACGGGGCGGCCGCGGCGGGCGCCGACGCGGGTCGCGGTCTCGCGGTCGGGCGAGAGATGCACGTCGTGCCGGTTCATGGGCCGCAGGCCCTCGGCCCGGATCGCGTCCAGGTTGCGGGCCACGGTGCCGTGGTAGAGATACGCCGGCGGAGTCGCCGGGGGCAGCCCGAGGTCGACCTCGACGGAGTGGCCCTGGCTGGCGCGGATACGGGTGCCCGCCACGGCGAAGCGTCGCTTGTCGTTCGTGGCCACCACATGGTCGAGCTCTTCGCGGGTGATGCGGAAGCCGTGCGCCGCCGCTGCCGCGATCAACGCGTCGATCTCGACCCAGCCTCCCTCGCCGAGCGTGAGCCCGATCCGCTCGGGCTGATGCCGCAGATGCTTCGAGAGGTACTTCGACACCTTCACGGTGCGTCTTTCATCCATCGGTTCGTTCATCCTGCCAGCGTGCCTGGCGAGAGGCGGATCACGCATTTGATTTTGCTTCGGAGGTTTGATCCACAAGCAAGTCCGGTTATCCACAGGTGAATTGACGAATCTGTGGACAACTCGCAGGAGATTTACGGTGTTTCGTCAACAATGTTGTGATTGTTGTGATTTGAGGTGAGGTGGTCCAAGGTCCTTGCCTGGACCTCCCGTTCCGCAGCCGCCGTGACGAAGGCCGCCACCTGCCCGGCGCCAACCAAGGCCTCCACAGCCAGCGTTGTGGCGACGGGGAGCGCCACGGAACGTTTCCCGTCCGTAGGGCCGTGGGGTTGCCGAGTTCCCAGGTGATCACGCAGGTGCCGGTTCGCGAACAGTCGCATGGCGCGCGCCAGTTCCGCGTCCACCGTCTGCCGGGCGAGCGGTCGCAGACGGCGTACGAGGGAGGCCGCCTCGGTCGCTTCCGCGTCGCTCGGCGGATGCTCACCGAGATAGCGCGCGAAGACATGCTCGGTCGTGAACTCCAGGAAACGCGAGGCGATGTGCTCGACCTTGCCCCGCAACTCCCGCAGATGGCCCGAGATCGCGGACAACGGAACGCCCGCCGCGTACAACTCCGCCGCAACGGCGAGCTCTTGGGGACTCGGGACCAGATACACCTCGGCGTCGCCGGGGACACGCTCCAGGACACCGAGCTCCACCGCCTCCGCCACCGCCGCGTCGTCCGGGCTGCCACCGAACCGCTCGTCCAGCTCGGCCCGCGACATCCGCACGGCCTCCTCGTCGGTCCACGGTCCGTCGACCTCCGCGACCAGACCGAGGATCCCGCCCAGACCCCGGCCCGCGTCCCAGGCCTCCAGGAGCTCCTTGATGGACGCCAGTGTGTAGCCGCGGTCCAGGAGGTCGGCGATCTGCCGCAGCCGGGCCAGATGCGCGTCCGCGTACACGTTGGCGCGACCGCGCCGCTCGGGACGGGGAAGCAGCCCGCGGTCCTGATAGGCGCGGATCGTCCGTACCGTGGCGCCGCTGTGATGCGCCAGATCCTCGATGCGGTACGCGACCCCGACCGGCTCGTCGTTCACGCTGCCTGCCTCCCGACCCCCTGGGTACTACGCGACGGTCCCGCGCGGCGAGCCCTCCTGCGAGGGATGGTACGACCGCCGCGGACAGCGGGACATGGCCGTGCCGAGCTCCTCCTGGAGGGGCAACAGGCCCTTGCGTACGGTCCTGTTGCGGACGGCGGCGAACCTCACAGCGGTGGCTCCATCCGTGCGATCGCGCGCAGCGCCCTGGGTGCCAGGCGGGACATCAGGCGGGCGCCGCGCGCCTCGGGGGTGACGGGCACGACCGCCTGGTTGCGGACCACCGCGCGCAGGATCGCGTCGGCCACCTTCTCCGGCGGGTAGTTGCGCAGCCCGTACAGCCGCGCCGACTTCTTCTGGCGGCGCTTCTCCTCGGTCGCGTCGACCCCGGCGAAGTGCGCCGTCGAGGTGATGTTCGTGTTGACGAAGCCCGGGCAGATCGCCGAGACGCCGATGCCCTGCCCGGCCAGCTCCGCGCGCAGGCACTCGCTGAGCATCAGCACGGCCGCCTTGGAGGTGCTGTAGGCGGGCAGCGCCTTCGAAGGCTGGTACGCCGCCGCCGACGCGGTGTTGACGATGTGGCCGCCCTGGCCGCGCTCGGCCATCTGCCTGCCGAAGAGCCGGCAGCCGTGGATCACGCCCCACAGGTTGACGTCGAGGACCTTCTTCCAGTCCTCCGGAGTCGTGTCGAAGAAGGACCCGGACAGCCCGATCCCGGCGTTGTTCACCAGCACGTCCACCACGCCGTACTCGTCGGCGACCTTCTCGGCGAGCTTCTCCATGGCCTGCTCGTCGGAGACGTCGACCGTTTCGGCCCACGCTTCGGGGGAGCCGATCAGCCGGGACATCTCCGCCGTACGGGCCGCGCCCTGCGCGTCCCGGTCGACGGCCACCACGCGCGCGCCGGCCTCGGCGAACGCGAAGGCGGTGGCCCGCCCGATGCCGCTGCCGGCGCCGGTGACCAGCACGAGCTGTCCGCCGAACCGGTCGGCATACTTGCCCGTCGCCAGGGTGCCCCGCACCGGCACACCGTCCTCGTTGGCGTGCACGAAGTCCGTGATCCAGGCCGCCAGTTGGTCGGGCCGGGTACGCGGGATCCAGTGCTTGTCCGGGAGGGTGCGACGCACGAGCCGCGGGACCCACTCCTCCAGGCCGTCGTAGAGCCGCTCGGAGAGGAACGCGTCCCCCAGGGGTGTGACGAGCTGCACGGGCGCGTGCGCGTAGGCGTCCGGGCGTGGCCTCTTCAGCCGGGCCCGTACGTTGTCGCGGTACAGCCAGGCGCCGTGCGCCGCGTCCGTCGGCAGCGAAGCGGTCGGATAGTCGCCCGCGGGTACCTTCTCGACCCGCCGCAGGATCTTCGGCCACTGCTTGCCGAGGGGGCCGCGCCAGGCGAGCTCGGGCAGCACGGGCGTGTGCAGCAGGTACACGTACCAGGACTTGGCGCCCTGACCGAGGAGCTGGCCGACCCTGCGCGGGGTGGGCCGCCGTACCCGCCGCTTGATCCAGTGGCCGAAGTGGTCGAGGGACGGCCCGGACATCGAGGTGAAGGAGGCGATCCGGCCCTGGGTGCGCGCGACCGTGACGAACTCCCAGGACTGCACCGAACCCCAGTCGTGCCCCACCAGGTGCACCGGCCGGTCGGGGCTCACCGCGTCCACGACGGCCAGGAAGTCGTCCGTCAGCTTCTCCAGGGTGAACCCGCCCCGCAGCGGCCGCGGGGCCGTCGACCCGCCGTGGCCACGGACGTCGTAGAGCACCACGTGGAAACGCTCGGCCAGGCGGGTCGCGACCGCGGACCACACCTCCTTGGAGTCCGGATAGCCGTGCACGAGCACCACCGTGGGCCCGGCCGGATCGCCCAGCTCGGCGACACACAGCTCGATCCCACCCGTCCGCACCCGGCGCTCGCGCGCGCCTTCGAGAGTCACGTGGTCACTTCTCCTTCGCCCAGCGCCGCACGGTACGTGTCCGTAACGTGACACTGGCGAATGTGACAGTTGTTAGAGGATGCGTCAATAGACCTGCGCGGCGCCTGTGGACAACCGGCTCGATGTGGATAAACCCTCGCCGGTTGTTCGACTTCAGGGGGACCCCTACGGGCCCGTACGACTCGAGGCTGACGCGGATCCAGCTCCGTGGGTTGACGACCGCTGTGGCGTGCGCCACTACCTTCGACAACGTGACTGTGATCGCGACCGAAAGCCTGAGCAAGCGGTACCCCCGGGTGACCGCTCTTGACCGGCTCTCCGTGGACGTCGGGCCCGGTGTGACCGGACTCGTCGGAGCCAACGGAGCCGGCAAGTCCACACTGATCAAGATCCTGCTGGGTCTCTCCCCCGCCACCGAGGGCCGCGCCCAAGTGCTCGGTCTCGATGTCGCCACCCAAGGCGGCGCCATCCGCGAGCGGGTCGGGTACATGCCCGAGCACGACTGCCTGCCCCCCGACGTCTCGGCCACCGAGTTCGTCGTCCACATGGCACGCATGTCCGGGCTCCCGCCGACCGCGGCCCGCGAGCGCACCGCGGACACCCTGCGCCACGTCGGACTGTACGAGGAGCGCTACCGCCCCATCGGTGGCTACTCGACTGGCATGAAGCAGCGCGTCAAGCTCGCGCAGGCCCTCGTCCACGACCCCCAGCTGGTCTTCCTCGACGAGCCGACCAACGGCCTCGACCCGGTCGGCCGCGACGAGATGCTCGGCCTCATCCGCCGTATCCACACCGAGTTCGGGATCTCCGTCCTGGTGACCTCGCACCTGCTGGGCGAGCTGGAGCGCACCTGCGACCACGTCGTGGTCGTCGACGGCGGCAAGCTGCTGCGGTCCAGCTCCACCACGGACTTCACCCAGACCACGACGACCCTGGCCATCGAGGTCACCGACACCGACGAGCACCCGGACGGCACCAGCGCGGCCCGCGAGGCGCTCCACGCGCGCGGGGTCGAGACCCACGACGGCAGCGGACTGCCGGGCGCCGGACACATCCTGCTGCTGACCGCCGAGGGCGAGGAGACCTACGACCTCGTCCGCGACGTCGTCGCCGACCTCGGCCTCGGCCTGATCCGGATGGAACAGCGCAGGCACCACATCGCGGAGGTCTTCCGCGAGGAACAGACGGACGCGACGGACGCGCAGGGCGTACGGAAGGAGGCAGTGAGCCATGGCAGTTGAGCAGTCCCTCACCCCACGCGGTGAGCAGACCCGGATCCACGACATCGGCTACCGCCACTACGACGGCCCGCGCCTGGGCCGCGGCTACGCCCGCCGCTCGCTGTACTCGCAGTCCCTGCGCGGCTCCTACGGCCTGGGCCGCTCGGTCAAGTCCAAGGTGCTGCCGATGCTGCTCTTCGTGGTGATGTGCGTCCCCGCACTCATCATGGTGGCCGTCGCGGTCGCCACCAAGGCGAAGGCCCTGCCGGTCGACTACACGCGCTACGCGGTCATCATGCAGGCCGTCATCGGCCTGTACGTCGCCTCCCAGGGACCCCAGTCCGTCTCGCGCGACCTGCGCTTCAAGACCGTACCGCTGTACTTCTCACGCCCCATCGAGATCGTCGACTACGTACGCGCCAAGTACGCGGCGCTGGCCTCGGCGCTGTTCATCCTGACGGCCGCGCCGCTGATCGTGCTCTACGTAGGGGCACTTCTGGCGAAGCTCGACTTCTCCGACCAGACGAAGGGCTTCGGACAGGGGTTGGTCTCGGTGGCACTGCTGTCACTGCTCTTCGCCGGGATCGGCCTGGTCATCTCGTCGATCACCCCACGCCGCGGCTTCGGCATCGCGGCCGTCATAGCGGCGCTGACCATCTCCTACGGAGCCGTGTCGACCGTCCAGGCCATCGCCTACGAGCAGTCCAGCTCCTCGGCCGTCCCCTGGCTCGGCCTCTTCTCTCCCATCACGCTCATCGACGGGGTGCAGACCGCCTTCCTCGGCGCCACCTCCGCCTTCCCCGGCGGGGAGGGCCCCTCGTCCGGGCAGGGAGTCGTCTTCCTCGTCGCCGTCCTGGGGCTCATCGCGGGCTCCTACGGTCTCCTGCTGCGCCGCTACCGAAAGGTCGGGCTGTGACCACGCTCAACATCGACCATGTCTCGCGCTGGTTCGGCAACGTGGTGGCGGTCAACGACATCACGATGACGATCGGCCCCGGCGTCACCGGCCTGCTCGGCCCGAACGGCGCCGGGAAGTCCACCCTCATCAACATGATGGGCGGCTTCCTCGCCCCCTCCACCGGCACCGTCACCCTCGACGGCCGGCAGGTCTGGCGCAACGAACAGATCTACAAGCACATCGGCATCGTCCCGGAGCGCGAGGCGATGTACGACTTCCTCACGGGCCAGGAATTCGTCGTCGCCAACGCCGAGTTGCACGGCCTGGGAGCGAAGGCCGCCCAACGGGCGCTCGCCACGGTCGAGATGGAGTACGCGCAGGACCGCAAGATCTCCACGTACTCCAAGGGCATGCGGCAGCGCGTGAAGATGGCCTCCGCCCTCGTCCATGACCCGTCCCTGCTGCTGCTCGACGAGCCCTTCAACGGCATGGACCCGCGCCAGCGCATGCAGCTCATGGACCTGCTGCGCCGCATGGGCGACGAGGGCCGCACGGTGCTGTTCTCGTCCCACATCCTCGAAGAGGTCGAACAACTCGCCGCCCACATCGAGGTGATCGTCGCCGGACGCCACGCGGCCAGCGGGGACTTCCGCCGCATCCGCCGCCTGATGACCGACCGTCCGCACCGCTACCTGGTGCGCTCCAGCGACGACCGGGCACTGGCCGCCGCGCTGATCGCCGATCCGTCGACGTCCGGCATCGAAGTGGACCTGGCCGAGGGCGCGTTGCGCATCCAGGCGGTCGACTTCGGCCGGTTCACGGCGCTGCTGCCGCGCGTCGCGCGCGAGCACGGCATCCGGCTGCTCACGGTCTCGCCGTCCGACGAGTCCCTCGAGTCCGTCTTCTCGTATCTCGTCGCGGCGTAGGAGGCCAAAGATGTACGACCCCACAGTCGCCCGGCTCACGTATCGAGCCCTGCTCGGCCGCCGCCGGGCCCTCATCCTCTGCGCACTGCCCGTCCTGCTCATCGTGATCTCCGCGGCCGTACGCGGCTTCGCCGGAGCCGACGACCAGGTGGCCTCGGACCTGCTCGGCGGCTTCGCGCTCGCCACGATGGTGCCGATCATCGGCGTCATCGCCGGCACCGGCGCGATCGGCCCCGAGATCGACGACGGCTCGGTGGTGTATCTGCTGGCCAAGCCCCTGAAGCGGCCGACGATCATCTTCACCAAGCTGATCGTCGCGATCGCCGTCACCATGGCGTTCTCCGCCCTGCCGACGTTCATCGCGGGCATGATCCTGAACGGCAACGGCCAGCAGGTCGCCGTCGCCTACACCGTGGCGGCGCTGGTCGCCTCGATCGCGTACGCCGCGCTGTTCCTGCTGCTGGGGACGGTCACCCGGCACGCGGTGGTCTTCGGGCTCGTCTACGCGCTGGTCTGGGAGGCCCTGTTCGGGTCGCTGGTGTCCGGCGCGCGCACGCTCAGCGTCCAGCAGTGGGCGCTCGCCGTGGGCCACAAGGTCACCGGCGGCGACCTCGTCACCTCGGACGTGGGCCTGCCCACCGCGACGGTGTTCCTGGTCGTGGTCACCGTGCTCGCCACCTGGTACGCCGGGCAGCGACTGCGGTCGCTGACGCTGGCCGGCGAGGAGTGAGCCGGGGGCTCCACGCGCGTGTACTGGTCGTCGCCACGTACGCGCGCGTGGCGCCCCCCTTTTTTCTTGACAGTGGCTTCACCTCTGGCCCGGCACACTGGGCCGAGGGGACGCGCGGCTAGGAGGAACGGGGATGGCGGAACCGCAAGGCGAAGGACAGAGGGAGACCGAGGACGTCTGGGACGACCTCGTACTGGACGAGAGCTTCATACGCTCGGCGGAGACGACCGAACCGTCCGCCCGCGCCCGTATGCTCGCCGCCCGCTGGCGCGAGGGGGGACCCGATCCGCAGCCCTGGCGCTCCGACGAGCCGCCCGCGGGATGGTTCTTCAGCAAGGCCCGTCGGCGCAGGTGGCGCCGCCGGTAACCCCCTTGGGGAGCGGCTTTATTCAGTGGCGCCCAAGTCGGCGTACGGGCACAGTAGTTATGTCCACGTCGCCGCATCGAGCCGGCGCTACGTTCTGGGAGAGGAGCGCGACGATGCCCATCAGTAGCAGTCCGTCGAGCTCCCTACAGGGCAGCCCGCGGCAGGCTCCGGAGTAGTTACCTCTCCGTGGAGCCCGCCCGCACGGGGGGCTGCCCGGGGCGGCCGCTTCGAGCGCGCGTACGCCGCGCGGGCCGCCCACCCGGAGGATTGGCCGAGAGGTAAGGCACCGGCTTGCTAAGCCGTGGTCGGGGTCAACCCCGCGCGCGTTCGATCCGCGCATCCTCCGCGAGACGTTGTCACTGGAACTTGGCAGAGTCGGGGTGTTCTACGGGGCACCGGGCGCCGCGGGCTGCGCCCTCACCCGCTGACCCAGCAACCGCTCCAGCACCACCGCGATGCCGTCCTCCTCGTTCGAGGACGTCACCTCGTCCGCGACCGCCTTGAGATCGTCGTGGGCGTTCGCCATGGCCACGCCGTGGGCCGCCCACGCGAACATCGGGATGTCGTTGGGCATGTCACCGAAGGCGATCGTGTCCGCGGCCTTCACACCGAGGCGGCGGGCGGCGAGAGACAGCCCCGTGGCCTTGGAGAGGCCGAGGGGGAGGAGTTCCACTATCCCCGCGCCCGCCATGGTGACGCCGACGAGACCGCCCGCGACCTCCGCCGCCACCGCGGCCAGCTCGTCGTCGGAGAGCGTCGGGTGCTGCACGTACAGCTTGTTCAGAGGGGCCGACCAGAGGTCCGCCGCGTCCCTGATCGGGACGACCGGCAGCTGTCCCTCCAGCCGCCGGTAGCCGGGGCCGACCAGCACCTCACCGTCGAGGCCGTCGCGGCTCGCGGCCAGCAGCAGTGGGCCGACCTCCGCCTCTATCTTGGCGAGCGCGAGCCCGGCGAGCTGCCGGTCCAGCGTCACCGAGGTGAGCAACCGGTGTTCCCCCGCGTCGTACACCTGCGCGCCCTGGCCGCACACCGCGAGACCCTCGTAGCCGAGGTCGTCGAGGATGTGCCGGGTCCAGGGCACCGCGCGCCCGGTGACGACGATGTGCGCGGCGCCCGCCGCGGCGAGTGCCTCACGCGTGCGCTCCGAGACCGTCTCGTCGGAACGCAGCAGCGTGCCGTCGAGATCGGTCGCGACGAGCTTGTAGGGGAACGAACCGGTCGACCCGGCGGCGGCGGTCACTTGGAGATCGGCTCCAGGACCTCACGGCCGCCCAGGTACGGACGCAGCACCTCGGGCACCCGCACGGAGCCGTCGGCCAGCTGGTGGTTCTCCAGGATCGCCACGATCGTGCGCGGGACGGCGCACAGCGTGCCGTTCAGCGTCGCCAGCGGCTGGACCTTCTTGCCGTCGCGCATGCGCACGGACAGGCGGCGGGCCTGGAAGCCGTCACAGTTCGAGGCTGAGGTCAGCTCGCGGTACTTGCCCTGGGTCGGGATCCACGCCTCGCAGTCGAACTTGCGGGACGCGGAGGCACCGAGGTCGCCCGAGGCCACGTCGATGACCTGGAAGGGCAGCTCGAGGCCGGTCAGCCACTGCTTCTCCCAGTCGAGGAGCCGCTTGTGCTCGTTCTCCGCGTCCTCGGGGTCGACGTACGAGAACATCTCGACCTTGTCGAACTGGTGCACACGGAAGATGCCGCGGGTGTCCTTGCCGTAGGTACCGGCCTCGCGGCGGAAGCACGGCGAGAAGCCGGCGTAGCGCAGCGGCAACTGGCCGGCGTCCAGGATCTCGTCCATGTGGTACGCCGCGAGGGGGACCTCGGAGGTGCCGACCAGGTAGTAGTCGTCCTTCTCCAGGTGGTACACGTTCTCCGCGGCCTGGCCGAGGAAGCCGGTGCCCTCCATGGCGCGCGGGCGGACCAGGGCCGGGGTCAGCATCGGGGTGAAGCCGGCCTCGGTGGCCTGCGCGATCGCGGCGTTGACGAGGGCGAGTTCCAGGAGCGCGCCGACACCCGTCAGGTAGTAGAAGCGCGAGCCGGAGACCTTGGCGCCCCGCTCGACGTCGATGGCACCGAGCGCCTCGCCGAGCTCCAGGTGGTCCTTGGGCTCGAAGCCCTCGGCGCCGAAGTCGCGGATCGTGCCGTGCGTCTCCAGGACGACGAAGTCCTCCTCGCCGCCGACCGGGACGTCCGGGTGGACCAGGTTGCCGAGCTGGAGGAGCAGACGCTTGGTCTCCTCGTCCGCCTCGTGCTGTTCGGCGTCGGCGGCCTTGACGGCGGCCGCGAGCTCCCCGGCCTTCTTCAGCAGCTCGGCCTTCTCGTCGCCGGAGGCCTTGGGGATCAGCTTGCCGAGCGCCTTCTGCTCGGATCGGAGCTCGTCGAAGCGGACGCCGGACGACCTGCGCCGCTCGTCGGCAGAGAGGAGGGAGTCGACGAGGGCGACGTCCTCTCCACGGGCGCGCTGGGAGGCGCGAACACGGTCGGGGTCCTCACGGAGCAGGCGAAGGTCAATCACCCCTCAAGGCTACCGGTGCGCGCTTCCGGCCATCGACTCGATATTCCGCTCCGTCGGTTCTGTGGCGTTATGAGTGAAATGCCGGACCGAATTTTTCTTGATCGCCGACGCTCGTCAATGATCGCCCATCAGAGTCGGTCCGCGTCAATAAAAGGGACGGTACTCCCTGAAACGGGGCAGACGGTAACCAGGAGGTTGACTGGATTCCCTTGTGAAGAGCGGTACTTGAGAAGAGGTTGTCCACAGGGTTCACGCTCCCGCAGAGTTATCCACAGGCTGTGCGGAAGATCTGTGGACTTCGGAGGTGATCCTTCCGAAAGCCGCATGCGGGACGAAGAATTCCCGGGTCAAACCATCCGTACACCCACGTTCGAGTGGAAATGCTTCGCTCCAAAGGATTGATCAAGGGAAAAGAGTGGACGAGGGGTGACGTGCGGGGCTGTGGACGAACTTGGGCCCTGTAGGCCGATTTGTCGATGATGTAGTGCTTCGTTGTCGACTTGTCCCCAGGTCGAGAAGCACACCTGTGGATAACATCTGTGGATGAGGAAAATCTGCAGGTAGGACCAGTGCAATGGGGCCTGGAACAGGCCCGGAGCCACAGAAAGCCTGGAACGGCCTAGAACCGTCCGTCCTGGCAGCGCGCCAGCCAGTCCGATGCCGCCGAGAAATCGCCGTCCGATGTTCCGGGCCGCAGCGGCCGTACGTCCTTCAGGGCGACCCCGGCCCGCGGATAGGACCCGAGAAAGCGCACCTGGGGGCTGATGCGCTTGAGGCCCATCAGTGCCTCGCCCACGCGGCGGTCGGTGATGTGGCCCTCCGCGTCCACGGAGAAGCAGTAGTTGCCGATGCCCTGGCCGGTGGGCCGCGATTCAATCCGCATCAGGTTGACGCCACGCACGGCGAACTCCTGGAGGAGTTCGAGCAGTGCACCCGGGTGGTCGTCGCCGAGCCAGATGACCACGGACGTCTTGTCGGCGCCGGTCGGGGCCGCGGGCCGGGCCGGACGGCCGACCAGCACGAAGCGGGTCTCGGCGTTCGCCGCGTCGTGGATCTCGGTCACCAGTGGCTCGAGCCCGTAGGTCGCCGCCGCGAACTCGCCCGCGAAGGCCGCGTCGTACCGGCCCTCCTGGACCAGGCGGGCGCCGTCCGCGTTCGAGGCCGCCGACTCCCACACGGTGTTCGGCAGGTTGGTGCCGAGCCAGTTGCGTACCTGCGGCTGGGCGACCGGATGGCCGGTGACCGTCTTGATGTCCTTCAGGGCGGTGCCGGGCCTGACCAGCAGGGCGAAGGCGATCGGCAGGACGACCTCGCGGTAGATCATCAGCGGCTCGCCCTTGGCGAGCTCGTCGAGGGTGGCGGTGACACCGCCCTCGACCGAGTTCTCGATCGGGACGAGCGCGCCCGCGGCCTCGCTCCCGCGCACCGCGTCGAGCGCGGCCGGCACGGACACCATGGGCACCAGCTCCCGTGTCGCGGCTTCCGGGAGCGTGCGGAGGGCGGCCTCGGTGAACGTTCCCTCGGGGCCGAGATAGGTGTAGCGCGTCGCCGACATACTCGTCACCCTAATAGGGCCCGCTCTGCCCGGGATCACCCTTCCAGCAGCCGCTGCCCCACGTACTCCCCCTCCGCCGCCCCGCCCGGCACCGCGAACAGCCCGCTCGCCTCGTGGCGTATGAACGTCGACAGGGCGTCGCCGCGGTCGAGCTTGCGCTGCACCGGGACGAAGCCGCGCAGCGGATCCGCCTGCCAGCAGACGAAGAGCAGGCCGGCGTCGGGCACCCCGCCCGTGTCGAAGCCGTCGTGGAAGGAGAACGGGCGGCGCAGCATCGCGGCGCCGCCGTTCCGGTCCGGCCGGGTGATCCGGGCGTGCGCGTTGAGAGGAACGACCAGGTTGGCGTCGGCGTCGGTCTTGTCGAGGTTCATCGCGGTCGTCTCGGTGCCGCCGGTCAGCGGCGCCCCGGTGGACTTCTTCCGCCCGATGACGTCCTCCTGGGCCTTGACCGAGAGCTTCTCCCAGTCGTCGAGAAGCATCCGGATCCGGCGTACGACGGCGTACGAGCCGTTCGCCATCCACGCCGGGTCGCCGGCGGCGGGCACGAAGATGCGCTGGTCGAAGTCGGCCTCGGACGGCTTCGGATTGCGGGTGCCGTCGATCTGGCCCATCAGGTTGCGGGCCGTCATCGGCTGGGCCGTGGCGCCGGGCGAGCGGTTGAAACCGTTCATCTGCCAGCGCACCCGGGCAGCGCTGCCCGCGTCCTTCTGGAGTGTGCGCAGGGCGTGGAAGGCGACCAGGGCGTCGTTGGCGCCGATCTGCACCCACAGGTCGCCGTTGCTGCGTGACTTGTCGAGGTGGTCGGAGGAGAAGTCGGGCAGCGGGTCGAGGGCGACCGGGCGCTGCTTCTCCAGGCCTGTCCGCGCGAAGAAGCTGTTTCCGAAGCCGAAAGTGACCGTCAGGGACGACGGTCCGGCGTCACGGGCGACGTCCGTGTCGTCCTGCGTGGCGGCCTCGCCCGCCATCAGCCGCTGGGCGGTCGTCGACCAGCGGCGCAGCAGTGCGGCGGCCTCCTTGCGGCCCGCGCCCGCGGCCAGGTCGAAGGCGACGAGGTGGCCACGGGCCTGGAGCGCGGTGGTGATGCCGGGCTGATGTTTCCCGTGAAACATCACCGTGTCCGCGCCGAGCGAGGTCAGGGGCGCGGCCTTGTCGGTGGACGGTGCGGCCGCGTAACCGGCGGCACCTCCGGCCGCGCCCAGGGCGAGACCGGTGGCACCGGCGGTGCCGAGCAGTCGGCGCCGGGAAAAGACTCCTCCAGAAGAGGGCTTCTGGGAAACAGAAGAGGGTTTCTGGGAAACGGCCTCTCCTGAAAGGGCATTTTCCGAGGTGGCTTCCGGAGTGGACTGGTCAGCCATGGTGAGGTTCAGCCGATCTTCGCGTTCTTGGTGACGGTCGTCTGGTCGATATCGGAGGTGCGTACGGTCACCGCGATCTCCCAGTCGCCCGCCATCGGGATCTGCACCCCGATCGCCGACCAGTGGCCGGTGGCGATGCGGTCGGGGGTCACCGGCAGCGGGCCGATCTTCTTGGCCTCCAGGGTGAAGGCGACCTTCACCTCGGGGATGTCGAAGGCCTTGCCGTTCGGCCGTTCCACGTAGACGTGCATCTCGTTGCCGCCGACGCGGGCCGGGTCGAGGGTGACCTCCGCGGTGCCCTTGCCGTCCTGGCCGCCCGTGTCGAACGGGAGCTTCAGTGAGAGGGACCCGGACCGCTGTGAGGAGGACGTGGTGGACTGCTGGGCCGTCTCCTCCGTACGCCCCGGCTCGGTGGACGTCAGTACGGTCGTCACGGCCAGCAGGACGACGGCGACGCCCGCCTCGGCGAGCACCGAGCGACGCAGGCCTGCCCGTGCCGGGTCGGCGTCGCGGAGGCGCTTCTGACGCGCGGTGGCCACGGCAGCCTGTTGCCGGGCCAGTTGAGCGGCGCGCCGGGAGTTCCCCGAGGTCGAGCCCCCCGAGGTCGAGCCCCCGGAGGTCGAGTCCTTGGAGCTCGAGTTTCTGGAATTCGCGGGCACCTTCGTCGACTGCTTCGTCCGCTGTCCGGCGTAAGCCGTCGCTCCGGCCGTGGCCCCGGCCGTCGCCATGGCCTTCGCCTCGGGTGCCTCGAACAGCTGCGCCGTCCAGCGCCGCGAGATCCACCCGATGCCGATGAGGACGGCCACCAGGCCGACCTTGACGAGCAGCAGCTGCCCGTACGACGTTCCGGTCAGGGCCGACCAGGAGCCGACCTGGCGCCAGGACTGGTAGATCCCGGTCGCGGCCAGCACGGTCACGCTGCCGAACGCGACGCGTGAGAAGCGCCGTACGGTCGCCGCCTCGATCTGCGCCTCGGCGGGCGCCCGGAACAGCGCGACCAGCAGCGTCGACAGGCCGCCCAGCCAGACGGCGACCGCCAGCAGGTGCAGCACGTCGACGGGCATCGCGAGGCCCGGCTGGATACCGGTGGAGGCGTGCTCGGCCATCGCCCAGCTCGCCGCCAGGCCCGCCGCGACGACGGTGCCGCCGATCGCGAGCCCGAACGCGAGATCCTTCCTCTCGACATCGGCGTCGCCTTCGCCGGACACCTCGCGCTCGCCCTCGCCGGACAGCGCGCCCTTGTCGGTCGCCTCGGCCTCATCCGACGTGTGGGCCCCGTCGCGCCGCGCGTACGCCCCGAAGAGCACCGCGATGAACAGCGCGCCCGCGGCGAGCAGCAGCAGCCGTGAGACCAGTGCCGCTCCCGCCTTGGTCTGCAGCACCTGTCCGAGCAGTGTCAGGTCGAAGATGTCGCCGACCTTGCCGGAGCCGACGTAGGAGCCGCGCAGGAGCAGCAGTGCGAGGGTGGCGCCGGTCAGCGCGAGCCACCCGGAGACCACGAGTCGTTGCACCGGACGGACGCCGGCGCCGCGCTGCCAGCAGGTCAGTACGAAGGCCGCGCCACCCACCAGGAGGATGAATCCGGCGTACGAGACATACCGTCCGATCCCATAGAGTGCGCCGACGACTCCGCCGCCCACGGCGGGGTCGGAGAGCGCGACGGAGGTCTGCGAGGGTGCGCCGATGGAGAAGGTGAAGGCGCCGGATACGGGATGGCTGTCCGCCGACACCACCTGGTAGGTGACGGTGAACGTGCCGTCGGGCAGCCCCGAGTGGAGCTTCACGCCATAGGTGGTGCCGCCCAGGTCGACCGCTTTGCCGGTGTCGACGCGCTTGCCCTTGGGGTCGAGCACGCGCACCGAGCCGTCGGACAGGGCGACCCTCTCGGAGAACGTCAGCGAGACCTGGGTGGGTGCTTGGTTGACCACCGCTCCCTGCTGGGGGGTGCTGCCCGTCAGTGCGGCGTGCGCGGAGGCGGGCGTGGCGCCGGCCAGGACCGCGCCGGCCACGGCGAGGAGCAGCAAGAGCAGTGCCCGTACCCGAAAAGCGACCCCTCCAGTGGTGGTGGCAGGCGCATGGGGAGCGATGGTCTGTGTCACGGTGATCCCTCCCTCAGTGCCCGGTCTTGGGGTTGTACGTCGCGGACTTCACCGGCATGGAGACCTTCACCGCGCCCGCCTTGGTGAAGTGGAGCGTCACCGACACCTTCTCGCCCTCCAGGGGCTTGTGGGTGAGCTTTTCGAACATGAGGTGGTTGCCGCCGCTCGCGAAGTCCAGTGACCCGTCGGCGGGCACGGCGAACGACTTCCGCTCCTCCATCGCGCCCCCCTTGGTGGAGTGCAGCGTGACGTCGGAGGCGAGGCCGCTGGTGACGGAGGTCAGGGTGTCGGCGCCGCCGGAGTTGGTGACGGTGAAGAAGCCGGCCGCCATGGTGTCCATGACGGGGGCGGGCATATAGGCGCCGGTGATCTTCAGTTCGGGCTTGTCCGCGCTGTGCGAGGAGGAGTCGTCGGAGCCGCAGCCCGCCAGCGCCAGCGCTGTGGCGGTCAGCGCCACGTATCCCGCGAGACGCCTCGAAGGGGCTCCGGATCGGCTCACGGATTCTCTCCCTTGATGAGCTTGGGGAGGTCCTTGGTGTAGTCGTCGACGGTGGCGTCCTCTCCGTAGATCACGTAGCCCCCGTCGGTCTTCGGTGAGAACGCGATGACCTGGGTGCCGTGCACGGAGACGAGCTTGCCGTTCTTGTCCTTCGTCGTCGGCTCGATGGAGATGCCGAGAGTGCGGGCGCCCGCCTGGACGGTGGGGAAGTCGCCGGTGAGGCCGACGAAGGCGGGGTCGATCCCCTTGAGCCACTTGCCGAGCGCGGCGGGAGTGTCGCGCGCCGGGTCGGTGGTGACGAACACGACCTTGAACTTGTCCTGTTCGGCCTTGGGCAGCTGCTTCTTGGCGACGGCGAGGTTGCTCATCGTCGTCGGGCAGACGTCGGGGCAGTGGGTGTAGCCGAAGTAGATGAGCGTCGGGACGCCCTTGGTCTCGGCCCGGAAGTCGTACTTCTTGCCGTTCGTGTCGGTGAGGACGAGGTCGGGCTTCTCGAACGCCTTGTCGAGGACCGTGGCGGCCTTGCCCGTGCCGGCCTCGGCGGACACGTCGGCGATCGGCTTGTTGCTGTCGTCGCCGCTGCCGCAGGCGGAGAGGGTCAGTGCGGCCGCGGCGAACAGGGCGGCCGCGGCATACGTCTTCTTGCGCATAGAAAAATGTCCCAGATGTGAGGGCTCCGGTGTGCACCGGGGTCGTACGACCCCTTTGACGAGGGCGTACGACCTGCCGGTGCACAAAGGAGGGGTGCGGTGGGCCTCAGCCCGCGGTGCGCCGCCGGCCGGCCAGAACGCCGTACGCCACGCCCGCCGCGCCGACGACGATGCCGACGACACCGAGGACGCGCGCGGTGGTGTCAGCGCCGTCCGAGGACGAGGCGGAGGTGGACGAGGCGGGGGCCGCCGTGGAGGTGTCGGAGGCGTCCTCGGCGGTTGCGGAGGACCCGTGGTGCCCGTCCGCGGACGCGGCGGAGAGCGTGAGCACCGGAGCCGGGTTCTCGGGCTCCTCCTTGCCCTCCTGCTGCGGCTCGATCCAGCGCACGACCTCCTTGTTGTCGTACGTCTGGATCGCCTTGAAGACGAGTTCGTCGGTGTCCTCGGGCAGCGCGCCGACGGAGAGCGGGAACTTCTGGAAGAAGCCCGGCTCGATGCCCTTGCCGGTGGCGGTCCAGGTGACCTTGGTGACGGCCTCGGAGATCTTCTCGCCGTGCATCGTGAGCGGCTTGGCCAGCTTGCTCTTGGTGACCTTCACGGACCAGCCGTCGAGGGGCTGCGGCATGACGGAGGCGAGCGGGTGGTCGGTCGGGAAGTTCACCTCGACCTTGTTGGTCGAGGCGTCGTCGCGCTCGTTGGGGACCTTGAAGTCGACGACGGCGTAACCGCCCTTGGCGGCCTGGCCCTCCGGCTGCACGCTGACGTGCGCGAAGGCGGGGGCGGAGACGGCGAGGACGGCCGAGGCGGCGACGGCGCCGGCGGCGGCGATACGGGAAGCCTTCATGGAAGAGAGCACTCCACTTTCAGTCCGATGAGAAGGGGGGCGCGTGCGGACGGTGCGATGCGGCCCCGGGGGGGTGTCATCGCGTGCACGCGCGCGTGCCGCACGACGGCACCCCCGTCGGATCGGTCCGGTGGAGTGGCGCGTCGTGTCAGGCGGCGAGGACGAGAGCGGTGGAGTGGGGCGGTCCGCGGCGGACGACGCTGTGCTGGAGCTCGGCGGTACGGGGCTTGGGCGGCGTCAGAAGCGCGGTGCGCCGGGCGCGCGGTGCCGCGTCGGGCGCACCCGGAAGTCCGGCCCGCAGGGCGCGTACGAGCGCTAGCGCCCCGCGCAGGGACCGCATGAGCGCCCCTTCCGCGACTCCGTGCGCGGACAGTCGGATCAGGCGCAGCAGCGCCAGATCACCGTGGCGCAGCACCCATCCGGCGGCGACGGCCGCGAGGACGTGGCCGAGCAGCATCGGTAGGGACGGCAGCACGGACATCGAGGACCCCGTGGCGGTCGCCATCGCGTCCGTGGAGTGGGGCATGGGCATGGACGAGGTCATGCCCGTGTCGAGCCGTGCGTCGGCGAGGATCTTCATGGCCTGAGCCGGGCTGATCGCCGCCGCGGTCGTGCCGCACACGAGGCGTGCGGCACGTTCCACGAGTGAGGTGTCGGCCATCGACATGGAGCCGGAGGCCGACGCCGTGGCGGTCCCGCCGAGTCCGAACAGCGTGTGCAGGACGGTCTGGCCGATCGCGAGCAGCGCGGCGATGCCCGGCAGCGAGCGCTCCCGCCCCGCCAGCGAGGCCGCGACAGCGAAGACCGCGAGGAATCCGGCGCCGAGCGTCCACAGCGGGACGGTGGCGCAGGAGGCGAGCCCATGACCGGCCGCGGCCAGCACGACACAGACCGCGGCGAACACCGCGGCCCGCAGAATCCGGAGCTCGTATCCGGAGCGCGTCCTGCGTTGGTGGGGGGCAGTCATGGCGGGCTCATCATCGCACTGGCCCTACCCGCCACCTACGGCAGGTCCGCAAAATGTCGGTCCGCGAGTCGTGGTCCGAAAGATGACGATCTGGGGCGAACCACCCGCACATACACCGATCTTTGTGGCGTGCGCATCCGCCGTATGGGCGGCATCACGTCATGCGGGCGATTGCGCACAGGTGCTTGCGGCAATACGTAACGGTATGTCGAGCCGCGGCCGGGAGGCTGGAGCATGAGCATCTGGTGGTCACTCCATTTGCGGCGTGAGGCCGCAAGCGTTCCGCTCGCGAGACGCCTGCTGCTCGGCACGATGGAGACGGCGGGTGTCGATCCGGACGTCTCGTACGACCTCTCCGTGGCCCTCAGTGAGGCCTGCGCCAACGCGGTGGAGCACGGCGGGGACGCCGCTCCCGGCACCGCGTCGGAGGCCTATCGGGTCACCGCCTATCTCGACGGCGAGAAGTGCCGCATCGAGGTCTCCGACTCCGGCCCGGGCTTCGCCCCGGGCCGAGCCCGTCTCGCGCTCCGCCCGGTCCGCGGCGACGCGGAGCACGGCCGGGGGCTGTGCCTGATCCGGGAACTCGCCGATCACGTCCAGATCGGCAACGAGCCGGGGCGGGGCGGCGCGGTGGTCAGTTTCGACAAGATCCTCAAGTGGAAGAAGGACGTACCCCTGATGGCCGTTTAAGGCCTGTGCCGAGCGCGGGTGGACCTCCCGGGCGCTGGACGGTCAGATGTGGGCCGACTCCCGTGCGGCCGGGTTGTTCTGTGTCGCGGCGATCGCGGGCTGGTGGGTGAGTGCTTCGCCTTCCACATCGACCTTGGGCAGGATCCGGTCCAGTCGGTGTGGCATCCACCAGGCGGCTTTGCCGAGCAGGGCGAGGGCGGCTGGTACGAAGGCCATGCGGATGACGAACGCGTCGAACAGGACGGCGATCGCGAGTCCGAAGCCGATCATTTTGATCATGGATTCTCCGGCGCCGATGAAGCCGGAGAACACGGCCGTCATGATCAGTGCGGCGGCGGCCACGACGCGGGCGCTGTGGCGGAAGCCGGTCTCGACCGCCTGGTGCGGGCTGTCGCCGTGGACGTAGGCCTCCCGCATCCGGGCGACGAGGAACACCTCGTAGTCCATCGCGAGGCCGAAGACGATGCCCACCAGGAAGATCGGCATCATGCTCATGATCGGACCGGTGGTCTCCACGCCGAGGAGTGAGGCCAGCCAGCCCCACTGGAAGACGGCGACGACGGAGCCGAGGGCGGCGAGTACCGAGAGGAGGAATCCGACGGCCGCCTTGACCGGGACCAGGAGGGAGCGGAATACCACCGTCAGGAGCAGGATGGCCAGGCCGACGACCACGATCAGGTAGGGGATCAGCGCGTTCTGGGTTTTCTGCGCGATGTCGATGTTGAGCGCGGTGGTGCCGGTGACCTCGAACTCGGCGCCGGTCGAGGCCTCGGTGGCGGGGCGTTCGTCGCGGATGGTTTTGACGAGGTCCTGGGTCTTCTCGCTGGTGGGTGCGGTGGACGGGACGGCGGAGAAGACGGCGGTGTCGCCCGCGGGGTTGAAGCGTGCGGGGGAGAGGGAGACGATCCCGTCGGTGGCCTTGATCTTCTGCTCGATGGCCTTGACCGCGGTTTTGGGGTCGGGGGCGTTCTTGGCGTCGATGACGATGGACAGGGGGCCGTTGAAGCCGGGGCCAAAGCCCTTGGCGAGGTCGTCGTAGGCGCGGCGTTCGGTGGTGGAGGTGGGCTTGGACTCGGCGCCGGGCATGCCCAGCTGGAGGTCCATGACGGGTACGGCGAGTGTGCCCAGGGCGGCGACCGAGGCGAGCAGGACGGGCACCGGGCGGCGCAGGACGAAGCGGGCCCAGCGGCTGCCGCCGTTGTTCTCGCCGTTCTCCTTGGCCTGTCCGTGCTTGCGGGAGTGGCGGGAGAGCACGGCGTTGGGCCAGAAGCCGAGGAGGGCGGGGACGAGCGTCAGCGCGATGAAGACGCTGACGATGACGGCTCCGGCGGCGGCGAGGCCCATCTTGGTGAGCATGGGGATGCCGACGACGGACAGGCCGACGAGGGCGATGACGACGGTGAGGCCGGCGAAGACGACGGCGGATCCGGCGGTTCCGGTGGCGAGGCCGGCGGCTTCCCGCGGGGTGTGGCCCTTGGCGCGTTCTTCGCGGTAGCGGGAGACGATGAAGACGGCGTAGTCGATTCCGCAGGCGAGACCGAGCATGGTGGCGAGCGTGCCGGTGGTGGAGGAGAGGCCGAGCGCACTGGACAGGGCCATGATCGCGGCCATCGAGACGCCGACACCGATGATGGCGGTGAGCAGGGGCAGTCCGGCGGCGGTCAGCGAACCGAAGGTGATGATCAGGACGGCGGCGGCGATGGCGATACCGATCGCCTCGGCCGAGCCGCCCGCGGAGGGCTGGGTCGCCAGCGCGGTGCCGCCGGCCTCGACCGTCAGGCCGGACTTCTTGGCCTGCGCGATGGCGTCCTTCAGCGCGTTCTTGCTGGCGTCGGTGAGGTCGTCGGCCTTCACCTTGTAGGTGACGGTGGCGTACGCCGTCGTCGCGTCCTTGCTGACCGCGTTCGCCTGGAAGGGGCTGACCGCGCTCGCGACCTGCGAGCCGTCGGCCGCGTGGTCGACGAGCTTCTCGATGGTCTTCTTGTTGTCGGCGGCGGTGATCTTCTGACCGTCGGGGGCCACGAAGACGATCCGGGCGTTCGCCCCGTCGGCGGTCGTCCCGGGGAAGCGCTGCTCCATGAGGTCGAACGCCTTCTGGGACTCGATCCCCGGCATGGAGTTCGAATCGTCGGCGGTGGCGGGTGCCTTGGCGGCACCGAAACCGACCGCGGCCAGGACGGCCACCCATATGAGGGCGACGTACCAGCGCCTTCGGAAGGCCGTACGGCCCAGTCGATAGAGGAAAGTAGCCACGGGAGGGGTCTCCAAGGTCTGTGTTCGGGGCAGCGAGCGGCGGCGTGCTGCGAGGGGGCGGGGTCGCAGACGCGTCAGGCCGGGGTCGGCGTCCTGCGGACCTGTGCTTCGCGGGCCTGTGCTTCGCGGACCTGTGCTTCGCGGGCCTGCGTGCCGTGGTCCTGCGTTTCGTGGTCCTGGAACAGGAACCAGAGCACCGGACGGGAGGAGAGCAGCGACTTCATGGGACCTTTTCCTTCGGCGGGGAGTCTTTAGGGGCGTGAGCTTCCGGATTCAACGATCCCGTCGGAAGCTCGCCGCCACGAGTGAGTGCTCTCCCGAACCTGTGGTGTAGCGGGCTACACCATCTGTCCGGAGCCCGCTCTCCCGCGCAGCCGCGCCGGGTCTGCCTAGCCTGGGCGGCATGGGAAAGACAGTGCGGCAGGCAGCGCGAGCCACGGCCCAACTGGGACGGGCCGCCGTACTGGCGTTCGGCTCGATCATCTTCATCACGGTGCTGCTGTTCACGGCGGTCGCCACCCTCGCGGTGGTCGGTGCCGGACTGTTGCCCGAGACGGTGCTCCTGGTGCGCCGCTTCGCCGGTGCCAAGCGGCGCCAGGTCGCCCAATGGACGGGCCGGGAGATCCCCGAGGCGTACCAGCGCGTCGAGGGCCCGCTCCGGCGGCGGCTGCGCACGGCGGTCCGTGACCCGGGCACCTTCAACGACCTGCGCTGGATGGTCGCCCACTACGCCTACGGCTTCCTGGTCGCACTCGCACTGCCGCTGTGGCCGGCGGGCCTGCTCGTCGATGGCGTACGGCAGGGTGTGCTGGGCCGTCCACCGCTGGTCCTCCCGCTGATCAGCCGTCTCGCGGATCTCGACGCCGCATGGTCCACCGCTCTGCTCAAGCCCTCACCCAAGGCGCTGCTCGCCGAGCGGGTCGAGGAACTGACCGAGACCCGGGCGGGTGCGGTGGCCGCGCACGAGGCCGAACTGCGCCGCATCGAGCAGGACCTGCAGGAGGGCACGCAGGCGCGGCTGGTGTCGCTCTCCATGCGGATCGGCATCGCCAAACGGGCATACGAACGTGACCCGGACGCCGCGCGCGAACTCCTCGACGAGGCCCAGGACCAGGCCGAAGAGGCGCTGACCGAACTGCGTCACGTCGTCCGGGGGATCCACCCGCCGATCCTCACCGACCGTGGTCTCGTCGGGGCGGCGCGGGCGCTCGCGGCGAGCAGCGGGCTCGACGTGACCATGGACGTGGACGGTCTGGAGGACGGGGCGCACAGCGGGGTCCGGGCCCCGGCGGCGATCGAGGCCGCCGCGTACTTCGTGCTGACCGAGGCGCTGACGAACGTCGGCAAGCACAGCGGCTCGGAGCGGGCGGCGGTCCGGCTCGCCCGTACGCCGACGGGGTTGAGCGTGGGCGTTCGTGACGAGGGCCGCGGCGGCGCCGACGAGGCGGCCGGCTCGGGACTGCTCGGCATACGACGGAGGGTCGCGGCGCTCGACGGGACCGTGCGGCTGACCAGCCCCGTCGGGGGTCCGACGGTGATCGAGGTGGACCTGCCGTACGCGTGGTGACACCTTCCGCGTCGTGGCGACACCGTCGGCGTTTTCGCGCTCCCTGGAGAGGGCGATTTTCCGTCGACTTCAGCTTTCTCAGGATTCTTACCCTCCGCACAGCCCCACCCCATGCCCCTGACTGCTGCCGTTCCTAGCTTTCCGATCATGACGAGAAGCCACAAAGACACTTCGATCACCCGGCGCCGTGCGCTCGCGGTGACCGGCGGCACGGTCGCCGCGGGCGGGCTCGCGGTCGCGGGCTACCAATCGGCGTTCGCCGACGAGACGACCACCGCCGCCGACGCCGAGGCGACGGCCTCGGCGACCTCCACCAGCAGCGGTCAGTGCGTGCTGATGTCCAGCGTCACGGAGGGGCCGTACTACCTGGACGGCGCTCTGGTGCGCAAGGACATCACCGAGGGCAAGGGCGGCGTCCCGCTGACGCTGCGCATCACGGTGCAGGACACCACCGAGTCCTGCGGCCCGGTCGCGGGCGCGGCCGTGGAGATCTGGCACTGCGACGCCTGGGGCTACTACTCCGGCTACACCACCGCCAACCCCGGCGGCTCCGCGCCCGCCGAGAGCGAGGACGGCTCGACGGCCAACGACCAGACGTATCTGCGCGGTTACCAGATCGCCAACGCCAACGGGGTCGTCAAGTTCGAGACGATCTTCCCCGGCTGGTACACGCCCCGCACCACGCACATCCACGTCAGGGTCCACACCGGCGGCGAGAAGGCGGACGGCACCTACGAGGGCGGCAAGGTCAACTTCACCGGCCAGCTCTTCTTCGACGACGACTTCGCCGCCGAGGTGCAGGCCCTGGAGCCGTACTCCAAGCACACCGGCAGCTACACCAAGCTCGCCGACGACATGGTGTATGACGGCGGCGGCACCTCCAGCGGACTGCTCACCCTGAGACCGGTCCACAAGAAGGACCCGTCCAAGGGCTTCAAGGGGTCCATCACCCTGGGCATCGACCCCGACGCCGAGAGCACCGGCGCGGGCAGCGGGGGCGGTGGTACGCCCCCGAGCGGCGCGCCCGGCGACGCTCCGACCGGTACGCCGCCGAGCGGCGCCCCGAGTGACGCCGCGAGCGACAGTGCCAGTCCGTCCGCCTCGGCGTCCTCGTAGGGTTCGCCCATGAGCAGCCGCGAGGACGAGACGCTGGCGCGGGCCGCCGTGGCCGCGCTCACAGGGCAACTGGAGCTCACCCCCAAGCCCGGCCTGCCCGATCCGCGCGACCTCGACGCCCGGGCCACCGGCCGGGACCTGTGTTCCCTGCGCTGGTCGGCCAAGGCGTTGACGCCCGGCCTCGCGGCCATGGCGGCCGCCGCCCGCCGCATCGGCCGACCCACGCCCGAACTCCGCACGGAACTGGGCGCGATCGGCCGCTCCACCGAGCACTCGGTGGCCCTGGCGGGCGGTGGCCACCGAGGGGCGCTGTGGGTCCTGGGCTTCCTGGTCGCGGCGGCCGTCCTGGACCCAGGAGCCAAGGGTTCCGAGGTCACCGCCACCGCCAAGCGGATCACGGCGCACCCCGACCGGCGGGCGCCCCGTCGGCCCTCCCGGGGGTCGTCCGTGTCCGCGAAGTACGGCGCGGCCGGGGCGCGGGGCGAGGCACGCGCCGGATTCCCGCACGTCCGGCGGGCGTTGGACGCGCTCGCCACCTCCCGCTCCGCCGGTGCGTCCGAGACGTGCGCCCGGCTCGACGCCCTCCTCACCGTCATGTCCACCCTCCAGGACACCGAGTTGCTGTACACGGCGGGCCCGCACGGGCTCCGGCACGTCCAGGAGGGTGCCCGGGGCGTGCTGGAGGCGGGCGGTACGGCGATGGAGGCAGGCCGCGCCGCCCTGGCCGCCTTCGACGACGACCTCCACACGCGCGCGTGGAGCCCTCGTGGCACGGGGGGACTGCTCGCGGGCGCCCTGTTCGTGGACTCGCTCCCGGTGGTGGTCAGTTCACCGGTACGGGTTGCTGCCTGACCCCGTCCTGGTCCTGGTCCTGGTTCCGATCCTGATCCTGGTCTTGGCCCTGGTCTTGGCCTTGATCTTGGCCCTGGTTCCGGGCCTGGCTTCCGCGGTGGGCTGTCACCTCGCGTGCGGCGGCCCACCGCGCGGCCGGCCCCATCGCGCAGGACGCCCCCAGCATCAGGCCCCCCAGCAGCAGCCATCCCGGCGTCCCCCAGCCCACCAGCAGTGCGGTCAGGACAAGCGGTCCCGCGGTACGGGCCACCGTGACGCCCGTGCCGAAGAAACCCTGGTACTCGCCCATGCGTTCGGCCGGGGCGAGGTCGAAACCCAACTGCCAGGAACCCGCCGACTGCTGCATCTCGGCGACGACCTGGAGCACCGCGCCCGCCACCAGAACCCCGGCCGCGCCCCAGGGCGAGGCGCCGGCCGACAGTGCGAAGACCACGCAGGACACCAGCATCACGAGCCCGGAACGACGTATCGCGCGCGTGGCCGAGTCGAGCCCCGTGACACCGCGCGCCATCCGCACCTGGAAGAGCATCACCGCACCGGTGTTGAGGACGAACAGCGCGGAGACCAGCCAGGCGGGCGCCTCGGTGCGCTCGGTGATCCACAGCGGGATACCCAGGCTGAGCAGCGGCATCCGCAGCAGCAGCACCGTGTTGAGGAACGTGACGAGCACGTACGGACGGTCGCGCAGGACGCCGGCCGAGTGACCGCGCCGCACGGTCACTCGTGGCACGGGCGGCAGCCTCAGCAGCACCCCCGCACAGAGCAGGAAACTCATCGCGTCCAGCGCGAATACCCCGAGATAGGCATCCCGTGTCCCGGGGCGCAGCGCGAGTCCGCCGAGACCCGCCCCCACCGCCAGACCGGCGTTGAGAATCGACTGCAGTTGGGCGAGCAGCCCGGTCCGCTCGCCGGCCGGTATCAGCCCGGCGAGCAGCGCCTGGCGGGCCGCCCCGAGCCCCGACTGCGCGGAGGAGTACGCGCAGGCCGCGAGGACGAAGGGCAGGAAGCCGCGGACGACCAGGAAGGACGCCACCGCCGCTCCGGTCGCGAGGGCCAGCAGCACCGCCGTGCCGTGCGGCCCGCGGCGGTCGGCGAGTCTTCCCAGCGGTACGCCCACGAGGGAGCCGATCGCCCAGGCGACGGTCAGCCCGAGCCCCACGCGCGCGGGGGCCAGTCCGACGACGTGTGTGAAGTACAGCGCGGAGGTCACGTAATAGGCGCCGTCCCCCACGGAGTTGCTCAGCTGGGCGAGGGCCAGGACGCGCCCCGGTCCCGCGGGCGAGACGAGGCGGCCCGACTTGGCGGATGCTGCCGGAGTCGTCATGGATTCGACGCTACGGTCCTGGTGGACCCGTCAACAGGCCCAATACTCAGGCATTTTCATGCCCCAATTCGTGCCCGGCGCATGACGTCCGTCATCTCCCGTCCGGTACTTTCCGGCTCCCGTCCAGCACCCGCCCCAACGCCTCCAGCGCTTCCGGATAGATCCGCTCCCGGGGAGTCCCGTAGCCCACGACCAAGCCCTGAGGCCGCCCCTCGCCGCGCTCGTGCCAGTGCTCGCCGAGATGCCCGACCGCGAGTCCCGCCTCCTCCGCCCGCGCCAGCACCTCGGCCTCGTCCGCCACGTCCACCAGCGCGTGCAGCCCGGCCGCGATGCCGCGTACGCTCCGGCGCGCCCCCAGCCGGTCCAGGAGCTGGTCCCGGCGCCGCCGGTACCGCAGCCGGCAGGCACGCACATGACGGTCGTACGCGTGGCCGGTGATCATCTCGGCCAGCGCCAACTGGCCGACGGACTCGGTGTGATGGTCGCTGTGCAGCTTCACGTCGGCCACCGCGTCGACCAGGTGCGGCGGCAGCACCATCCAGCCGAGCCGCAGCGCGGGCCCGAGCGTCTTGGAGGCCGTGCCCAAGTAGGCGACCTGCCCCGGTGCCATGCCCTGGAGAGCACCGACGGGTTGCCGGTCGTAGCGGAACTCACCGTCGTAGTCGTCCTCGACGATCAGTCCGCCCCGCGCGCGTGCCCAGTCGGTGAGCGCCCGCCGCCGTTCGGGATGCAGGGTCACCCCGGTCGGGTACTGATGGGCGGGCGTGACGACGACCGCGTCCGCGTGTGAGGAAGCCAACTCCACCGCGCAGGCGCCTCGTTCGTCCACGTTCAGCGGCACCACCGTGCCCCCGCCGCGCCGCACCACGTCCCGGTGGAACGGCAGCCCGGGGTCCTCCATCGCGACCACCCCGCCGTCCAGCACACGCGTGAGGAGCGCGAGCCCCTGCACGTACCCGGAGGTGATCACGATGCGCTCGGGCGGCGCGATCACGCCCCGGGCCCGTCCCAGGTAGCCCGAGAGTGCCGTCCGCAGCTCGATCCGGCCGCGTGGGTCCCCGTAGTCGTACGCCAGGGAGGGCGCCGTCGCGATCGCGCGGCGCAGCGCCCGCAGCCACGCCGCCGCCGGGAACGTACCGACGTCCGGGCTGCCGGGCCGCAGATCGAAACGGGGCGCACGCGCGCGGGGAGCCCCGACGGCCTGCGACACGGCGTCCGCGGGAAGCTCCGCGACCTCGGTGCCCGACCCCTGCCGGGCCGTCAGATACCCCTCGGCGACCAGCTGGTCGTACGCCCCCTTGGCCGTTCCGCGCGAGATGCCGAGTTCGGCCGCGAGCCGCCGGGTCGGGGGCAACCGCGTGCCCGGGGCGAGCCGTCCGTCGCGCACCGCGTCCCGCAGAGCCCGTTCGAGCCCGGTCCTGCGCCCCGCCGCCGCGTCCGGCTCCAGATGCAGATCCACCCCGACACCGGACCAGAAGTCGTCCACCACACCGTTGTTCACGAAAAGCCGTTCCCCCTAGACAGACCACTGGACAGACCACTGGACAGGCCAATGGCCGGGCACCTCACAGGTACCCGGCCATCAGTGTCGTATCAGCCTCCGACAGTCACTGTCTCAGCCCTTCAGCGCCGCCATCCACGCCTCGACCTCGTCGGAGCGGCGCGGCAGCCCGTCGGACAGGTTCCGGTTGCCGTCCTCGGTCACCAGGATGTCGTCCTCGATGCGCACGCCGATGCCCCGGTACTCCTCGGGGACGGTCAGGTCGTCCGCCTGGAAGTACAGGCCCGGCTCGACGGTCAGGCACATGCCCGGCTCCAGCGTGCTGTCCACGTACGTCTCGGTCCGCGCGGCGGCGCAGTCGTGGACGTCCATGCCGAGCATGTGGCCGGTGCCGTGCAGGGTCCAGCGGCGCTGCAGACCGAGCTCTAGGACGCGCTCGACCGGGCCCTCGACCAGACCCCACTCGACGAGCTTCTCGGCCAGCACGCGCTGCGCGGCGTCGTGGAAGTCGCGGTACTTGGCACCTGGCTGCACGGCCGCGATACCGGCCTCCTGGGCCTCGTACACGGCGTCGTAGATCTTCTTCTGGATCTCGCTGTAGCGGCCGTTGACCGGCAGCGTGCGCGTGACGTCGGCGGTGTAGAGCGTGTGCGTCTCCACTCCCGCGTCGAGCAGCAGCAGGTCTCCGGAGCGCACGGGTCCGTCGTTGCGCACCCAGTGCAGCGTGCACGCGTGCGGGCCCGCGGCGCAGATCGAGCCGTAGCCGATGTCGTTGCCCTCGACCCGGGCGCGCAGGAAGAAGGTGCCCTCGATGTAGCGCTCGCTGGTCGCCTCGGCCTTGTCCAGGACCTTCACGACGTCCTCGAAGCCGCGCGCCGTCGAGTCGACGGCCTTCTGCAGTTCACCGGCCTCGAAGTCGTCCTTGATCAGCCGCGCCTCGGAGAGGAAGACCCGCAGTTCCTCGTCGCGCTCGGCGGTGACCTTGTCGGTCAGGGCCGCCTCGATGCCGGCGTCGTAGCCGCGCACGACCCGGACCGGGCCGGTGGCCGCGCGCAGCTTGTCGGCCAGTTCGCGTACGTCGGAGGCGGGGATGCCGTACACCTGTTCGGCCTCGGTGAGGGAGTGACGGCGGCCGACCCACAGCTCGCCCTGCCCGGACAGCCAGAACTCGCCGTTCTCGCGGTCGGAGCGCGGCAGCAGGTAGATCGTCGCGTTGTGCCCGTCAACGGTGGGCTCCAGGACCAGGACGCCGTCCTCGGTCAGGTTGCCGGTGAGGTACGCGTACTCGACCGAGGCGCGGAAGGGGTAGTCCGTGTCGTTCGAGCGGGTCTTCAGGTTGCCCGCCGGGATCACCAGACGCTCGCCCGGGAAGCGCGCGGAGAGTGCGGTACGGCGGGCGGCGGTGTACTCGGCCTGCGCGATCGGCTCGAGGCCGCGCAGCTCGGTGTCGGCCCATCCGGACTTCATGTTCTCGGCGAGCTCGTCGGACACGCCCGGGTACAGGCCGTTCTTGCGCTGCTTGATCGGCTCTTCTTCGCCCGCTTCGTCAGCGGCATCGTCGAGCACGGCTTCCGGGGTCTCCGGGTTGAGCGCCTCCGACACGGTCTGCCTCCTAGATACGACTCTGGAACTTCACCCCGGCTCTCCGCTGTTCTCGAGCAGGGGGACACTCATCATCGTACGGTCGTACAGGAGTGGGCCCAGGGCCGGAAGTCCTGTTACGCGCGGAGCTCAGCGCGGCGGCGCGAGAACCTCACTCGAAGCGCGCCGCCAGGACCTGACTCGTACGCGCCGGCAGGGCCTCACTCGAAGCGCGCCGCCAGGACCTGACTCGTACGCGCCGGCAGGGCCTCACTCGAAGCGCGCCGCCAGGAGTACGACGTCCTCCGCGCTGTCCGCCTCGTCCAGCCCGTCCGGCAGCACGGACCGCAGAACGTGGTCGGCGAGCGCGCCGGAGTCCTCACGCAGCGCCCTGGGGACGCTCGCGGCCGCCGCGTGCAGCCGGGCGAAGGCGCGGTCCATGGGGTCACCGGTGCGGTGCAGCAGGCCATCGGTGTAGAGCAGCACGGTCTCGCCGGGCTCGGCCGTCAGTTCGACGCTGGGCGCCTCCCAGCAGGCGAGCATGCCCAGGGGCGCGGAGAGGGAGGTCTCCACGAACTCCGTGCGCCGCGCACCGACCACCAGCGGCGGGCTGTGGCCTGCACCGGCGAGCGTGATCTTGCGCAGTGCGGGCTCGCAGTACGCGAAGAGGGCGGTCGCGGAGCGGGCGGGCTCGGTCAGACGCAGCAGCAGTTCGAGGTCGGACAGGACGGCGACGGGGTCCTCGCCCTCCATCACGGCGTACGCCCGCAGGGAGGCCCTCAGCCGGCCCATCGCGGCGACGGCGCTGGGTCCGGACCCGGTGACGGAGCCGACCGCGAGGCCGAGTGCGGCGTCGGGCAGCGGCAGCGCGTCGTACCAGTCGCCGCCGCCGCGCGGACCCGTGCGGTGCCGGGCGGCGAGCTGGACACCGGGGACCCGGGGCAGCCGCGGCGGAAGCAGCTCCTGGGAGATCGTCTTCATGCACACGCGTGTGCGGTCCAGTTCCAGCAGTCGTGCGAGGTGTTCGGTCGCGTAGCGGACGTAGAGGCCGACGAGGTGGCGCTGGCGCTCCACCGGTTCGGCGGGTTCGTCGTAGAGCCATACGGCGGCGCCCAGCCGGCCCGCCGCCTTGGTGGACAGGGGCAGCGCGTAGCTCGCGGCGTAGCCGAGCCGGGCGGCCACCTCGCGGTGGCGGGGGTCGAGCCCGTCCTCGGAGAGGAGGTCGGGCTGGGAGATCTCACCCTCGCCGCCGGGCAGTCCGTCCAGGATCCTGCCGTACGACATGGAGCTGCGGGGGACGGTCTCGATGTGGCCCAGGTCGGCGCGGGCTAGGCCCAGGCCGATGGTGGTGTCCGGGCCGAGTCCGTCGCCCGGTTCCAAGACGACGAGACCGCGCCGGGCGCCCACGAGGGCGGCTCCGGCGCGCAGCAGCTCCTGCAGCGCGTCGTTCAGCGTCGCGGTGCGCACCAGGCGCTCGGTGAGTTCGTGGAGGGTGGTGAGGTCGGAGACCCAGCCGGCGAGCCGATCTTGGAGAACGGCTCCCGGGCCGGTGGACGAGGCGGCGGAAGAGGAACCCGTGCCGGAACCCGTACCGGAGGTCGTCGGCGCGACAGTGTGTGCGGGCGCGGGAACCGTTGAATCGATTCCGGCCACTTTCGGAACGTGAGGGGCGTTCATGGCGTCCGGCTTTCCGACCGGTGCGTATTGCTCAATAGCATCGCAAACCCCCATGTAGTTCTGCGCCGCTAGCAGTGTCTCCACATGTACACGCACTCGTGAGGGGATGTCCAGCATTGTCCTGCTGGGATTCCTGGTGTCCATGAGACCCTCGGTAACCCTTGCGGGAAAGCAAAGTTGGCTTAAAACTGACTCGGGTAACCGGTTATTGAGGTCGACTGGCCTCGTTCGACGGAGCGTCACAGCGGTCGTGATGGGTACGTACTCGGTGAAGGCCAGGGGCGGTTGGGATCCGCCCGGAACCTGGCGACGGACCCGGGCGTCTTAACCACCGACGACCGTGCCCCATCCTCCCGTGGCGGAGGCGGCAAGAAACAGCGGGACGGCAAAACGCCAGGCGCCGCCACCCCACGCCATGCCCATGCTTTAGACAGACGCAGTATGGACGCGGACGCAGCCAATGCTCGGCCCAGATGGGTTCCCCTTGCCTTGCGCAAGGGTGTGATGCGCCAGCAGGTACGCACAGTGAAGTGATCGACACATGGTGTGATGTGATCCACGGTGTTGCCAGGCGTGCAACGGAAAGGAACGAGCGCTCATGCGCGAGATCCTCGGAAGGCGACGCAGGCTCCTGTCCAGGCGAAACAACGGCAGGCCTGAGATGCTCAGCGCGGCCCTGACCTTCGCGACCGATTGGCAGTGGCCCGTACTCCCGGGTGTGGCACCAGACCCGCAGGGGCGTGCCCGCTGCGGTTGCCCGGACCCGGAGTGCACGGTGCCAGGTGCTCACCCCTTCGACCCCGGCCTTCTCGCGGCCACCACCGACGCGCGCATGGTGCGCTGGTGGTGGACCAACCGGCCGTCGGCACCCATCGTGCTGGCCACCGGAGGCAGGGCCCCCTGCGCGGTGAGCCTGCCCGCCCTCGCGGCGGCCCGCGCACTCGACGCGCTCGACCGCAAGGGCATGCGCCTCGGCCCGGTCGTCGCGGCCCCCACGCGCTGGGCGATCCTGGTCGCGCCCTACTCCATGGAGCAGCTGGGCGAGCTCCTCTACGCCAAGGACTTCGTGCCGGGGTCCCTGCGCTTCCACGGCGAGGGCGGCTACATCGCGCTGCCCCCGTCCGAGACCGGCCAGGGGCAGATCCGCTGGGAGCGCGCACCGCTGCCCGGCTCGGCCGCGCCCTGGGTGCCCGGTGTGGAGGCCGTGGTGGACGCCGTGGTGGAGGCGCTCACTCGTACGGGTGTGAGCGCGCCCGAGTTGTAGGGTGCCCCGGCGCGCGGTGAGCCGCGCGCCCACCCGCGCTCGTTATGTTCCGCACTATGCAGCGTCATTCCGGGGGACACAGAGCCCCATCGTCGCCACGCGCCGGGACGGACCCCCAAAAAGTCCGTCTGGTGGCGCTGGCGGGCCTCGTGGTGTTCACAGTCGTCCTGCCACTGACCGTGGCCTCCGCAGGACCCGTCGGTGACGGGAGCTCCGAGGCGGTACGCGGGTCCCGGCGGATCGACGACAAGGCGACGGCCGCACCCGCCGCGTCCCGTTCCGCTTCCGCGACCCCTCCCGCTTCCGCGACCCCTCCCGCTTCCGCCCCCACGCCCCGGCTTCTGGGCCTCGGCCGGGCCACCGCCGCCCGGTGCGGCCCCGAGCTCTCCTCCGCCGACGGCATCGAGGCGCAGACCTGTGTCATGACCCAGGGGGAGGACACCTGGGCGCGCACCTACTACCGCAACGCGACCGGTGACGAGCTGAGCTCCGCGCTGAGCCTCATGGGCCCCGGTGGCCGCACCGTGGAGATCAACTGCGTGGTGGGCGCCGGGGACGACCCGGGGGTGTGCGAGACGCCCAGAGGGCGTACGGCGGGGGGTGTGGGGGCGTACACGGCGGTCGCGGAGTTCGCGAGGAGCGCCGGGAGCGGGCCGATGCTCCTGCGGTCGGGAAGCGAGGCGGAGAGCGCCTCGGGCAGCGGTCCGGAGAGCGCCTCGAGGAGCAACTCGGCCCCGTAGCAAGGCGGTTGACGCCGCAGGGAAATCCGTACACGGAAAGACCCGGTTGCTGGCGACGGGGGATGCACCAGCAACCGGGCTACTCGAACGGTAACAAGAGATCGGCGGTTCGCAAATTCGATCTCGGCTATTCGGACACGGATTTACCTGTCGCCGCCGGGAGTTGTGACCGGGGTCACCTGCTCCTCACTGACCGACCAGCTGACCGGTCGGTCAGTGTCCCAGTTGTGTGTCAGCTGAGTGTGACCTGTCGGTTCGTGAGGCCGCCACGCGCCCGCCGCTCGTCCACGGTGAGCGGTGCGTCCGAGGCCAGGGCGGTCGCGAGGCGCTCGGCGAACTCGGCCGCCGGCTTCTCCACATCGTCGGCCGTGACGCCTGTCGGCAGGTCCCAGACCGGCACCGTGAGCCCGTGCGCACGGAAGGAGCCGACCAGCCGGGTGCCCTCACCGAGGCTCGAGCGACCGGCCGCGTGCAGCCGCGCGAGCGCGTCCAGAAGCTGTTCCTCGGGGTACGGCATCACCCAGCGCAGGTGGTTCTTGTCGGGGGTCTCGCACCAGTACGCCGCGTCCACGCCGGAGAGCTTCACGGTCGGGATGGCCGCCGCGTTGGCCCGCTCCAGGGAGGCGGTGACCTCCGGTGTCGAGTGCTCCGCGTCCGGGACCCAGAACTCGAAGCCCGAGTGCACAACTGGCTCGAACGCGCCTTCGGGGTCGAGCAGTTCCTGCAGTCGCGGGCCCTCGGCCGGGGCGCGGCGGCCCGGGACCGGGGTGCCGGGCTGCGCCGTGAGCGCGCGCTGAAGGGTGTCGGCGAGGTCGCGGCTGATGTCGCCGGACGCCGTGTCGTTCTGCAGGCCGAGCAGGACCGAGCCGTCGTCGCGGCGCAGCGCGGGCCAGGCCATCGGCAGGACGGTGGCGAGCGTCACCGAGGGAACTCCCTCGGGCAGGCTCTCCTTGAGCTTCAGCTCGACCGTCGCGGCGGGCACCAGTTCGCGCAGCGCGACCCAGTCGCCCTCGCTGGGCAGGCCCTCGAAGGGGCGCTGGACGAGCTCGGTCACCGCGTGCGCGGCCGCCCGGCCGTGGCAGGCCTTGTAGCGGCGGCCACTGCCGCAGGGGCAGGGCTCGCGAGCGCCGACTACCGGGATCTCCCCGTCCTTGAGCTGAGGCTGCTTGGCCTTCGTCTGGGGTCGCTTCTTGGCCATCGTGGGTGTCTCCCGATCACGGCTCGTCTCGTACTGGCGCGAGCCTAGCCGCTCGTACGTCGACTGACGGGACCCTGTGGACAACGCACCGAGTCGTCATGGAACCGGGCCTTCCGTCCGGGGTTCCCTCCGGACTTCCGTCTCGTTACTTTCCGACTCGGACTTCTGTCTCGGATTCGGTCCGGGCCCACCTGGTGTGCGCGGTGGTCGGTCCGTGCGCGGTCGCCGGTCCAAGGTGTCGAAGGCGTCCGCGCGGTCGTCAGTCCAAGTCGTCGAAGGCGTCCGCGAAGTCCAGCCCGGGCAGCCCCGCTACACCCGGTGACGCGACGCGCGTAGCGAAATCGTCGCGCCGCCGCGAGGCAGTCGTGTCCGTCACGTCGTCCTGGACGACGACCCACACGGTGACCTCTCCGCGTATGTCGTCCCGTACGCCCCAGTCCTTGGCCAGTGCCGTGATGATGTTCAGCCCGCGGCCGCCGTGTGCGGTGACCGAGGGCGTGGCCGGAGCCGGGCGGGTCGGACCACCGCCGTCCGTCACCTCGACGGTGAGCCTCCCGGACGTGTCGACGCGCCACGCGGCCCGGACGTCACCGTCCCCGGAGAGGGCGTCGCCCAGGGGCCTGCCGTGCCGGCACGCATTGCTCAAAAGTTCGGAAAGGATCAGTACGGCGTCGTCGATGACCGATTCCGCCACTCCACCGGTACGCAGTTGATCCCGCATCCGATGTCTTGCTTTCCCCACGCCCGCAGGGCCATGGGGAACGGCCATGCTCGACGACGTGGGCACCTCCTGTGCCACCACCAACGCCACCCCCGAGACCTCCTTTGCCCCACGCCACGGTGTGGATGCCCCCGTGGACTGGACCGGAAACCGGCCGGTCCACGTCTGCTGACGCACTCGTAACGATCGAACACGGACCGAACGCGCCGGTGCACTCCCTGTAATCGCATGGCTGGATCTCGGCATTGATTGTCGATACTTCGGGGCCGGCCGCCGCGTCTTCGACGGCGGCTTTCGGACGGTCCAGCGCGAGGTCAGCGACCGAGTTGGCGCAGCACCGCGCGCGGGCGGTTGGTGATGATGGCGTCGATGCCCAGCTCAAGGCAGAGATCGACGTCCTCGGGTTCGTTCACCGTCCAGACGTGGACCTGGTGACCGGCTCTTTTCAGCCGTTCGATGTAGCCGGGGTGACTGCGTACGATCCGCATCGAGGGGCCCGCGATCCGGACACCGGCCGGCAGCCGTCCGTCGCGCAGCCGGGGCGAGATGAACTGCAGCAGATAGACCGTCGGCAGCGTCGGGGACGCGGACCGGACGCGGTGCAGGGAGCGGGCCGAGAAGCTCATGACGCGTACCGGTGAGGTGGCGGCGCTCGCCGGGGCGTCCAGCCCGAAGCGCTTCAGAAGGAACAGCAGCCGATCCTCGACCTGGCCCGCCCAGCGCGTGGGGTGCTTGGTCTCGATGGCCAGCTCCACGCGGCGGCCCGCGTCGGCGACGAGTTCGAGCAGCCGCTCCAGGGTGAGGACGGAGGTGTCCTCGGGGTCCCCGGGGGCGTACTCCCAGTCAGGGGACTCGTCGCGGTTCTTCCAGGAGCCGAAGTCCAGGGCGGCGAGCTCGGCGAGCTCCAGGGCGGAGACGGCTCCGCGGCCGTTGGACGTACGGTTGACGCGGCGGTCGTGCACACAGACGAGGTGTCCGTCCGCGGTCAGCCGTACATCGCACTCGAGGGCGTCCGCACCGTCCTCTATCGCCTTCTTGTACGCGGCCAGGGTGTGCTCGGGAGCCTCTTCGGAGGCCCCGCGGTGGGCGACGACCTGAATCGGGTGCTGTCGTGCGTGGGTCACCGCGTCATGGTGCCACCGTCACGGGGGCGACGCGGGGGCCGAGACACCATGAATGTTTCTTTTTACTATAAAAAGCCCGGTATAAAGGATGGTCCTGGACCCACAGCCACCGCTTATGGTGCTCTGACGTCCCGTGGGAAAAGCTGACGGCGTACAAAAAGCACATGCACACCAGCACAGCTGCATCGCGCCGGACCCGTCGACAAGCGTGAGTGAGCGTGACCGAGTGCGACCGAGAACAACAGCCGTGGATCGAGGAGAAGAGCTGTGAGCACCGAGAACGAGGGCACTGCAGTACCCCCGGCCCCGTCCGCACCTCCTGTGCCGGTGGAATCTCCCGCTGCTTCCGCGCAGGGTGCTGCGCCCGAGGGGGGCGCACCGACCGCCCAGATCCCGGCGGTGCCTCCGAGCGCCCCCGGCGCACCGGAGCAGACACCGGCGTACGCGGCGCCGATGGGTGCCGGGGCTCCTGAGGCGCACGGGTACGGCTCCGGGGCTCCCGGGGCGCCGGTCTCCGCCGCCCAGGCGGGCTGGCCTCCCCCGCCGCCCGCCGTGCCCTCGTACGCGGACGGTGGCGGCTCGGGAGCGGGCGGGTGGGGCTCCTCCTACGAGCAGCCCGCGCCGAAGCGGAAGAACGGACGCGGTGGCCTGGTCGCGGCGATCCTGGTGGCCGCGCTGGTCGCGGGCGGTGTCGGCGGTGGCATCGGCTACTCGCTGGCCAAGAACAACGACAGCTCCACCGACTCGACGACGGTCTCCGCGCCGAGCAGCAGCGGCGATGTGAAGCGGGCCTCGGGCACGGTCGCGAACGTGGCCGCCAAGGCGCTGCCGAGCACCGTCACCATCGAGGCCGAGAGCAGCAGCGGCTCGGGCGGCACCGGCACCGGGTTCGTCTTCGACACTCAGGGCCACATCCTCACCAACAACCACGTCGTCGCGGAAGCGGTCGACGGCGGCAAGCTCACCGCGACGTTCCCCGACGGCAAGAAGTACGACGCCGAGGTCGTCGGCCACGCGCAGGGCTACGACGTCGCGGTCATCAAGCTCAAGAACGCGCCGTCGGACCTGAAGCCGCTCACCCTGGGTGACTCCGACAGGGTGGCGGTCGGCGACTCCACGATCGCGATCGGTGCGCCTTTCGGCCTTTCGAACACGGTGACCACGGGCATCATCAGCGCCAAGAACCGCCCCGTGGCCTCCAGCGACGGAAGCGCCAGCAGTAAGGCCTCCTACATGAGCGCCCTGCAGACGGACGCCTCGATCAACCCGGGCAACTCCGGTGGCCCTCTCCTGGACGCCCAGGGCGCGGTCATCGGCATCAACTCGGCTATCCAGTCCTCGGGCAGCGGTGGCCTGGGCGGCACCAGCCAGTCCGGCTCCATCGGCCTCGGCTTCGCGATCCCGATCAACCAGGCGAAGCACGTCGCCCAGCAGCTGATCAAGACCGGCAAGCCGGTCTACCCGGTGATCGGCGCCTCGGTCTCCCTCGAGGACGGCACCGGCGGCGCGAAGATCACCGAGCAGGGCGCGAGCGGCTCCGCCGCGGTCACCTCCGGCGGCCCCGCCGACAAGGCCGGCCTCAAGCCCGGCGACGTCATCACCAAGCTCGACGACCAGGTGATCGACAGCGGCCCGACCCTCATCGGCGAGATCTGGACCCACCAGCCCGGAGACGTCGTCAAGCTTACGTACACGCGCGACGGAAAGACCCACACCGCCGAGGTCACCCTCGGACAGCGCGAGGGCGACAGCTGACCGGTTGGTCTTGTCCCGCACCACCGGCGCTCGTCGGTGGCGCGGGGTGGGTTGCCCGAGCGGCCTGAGGTACGGTCTTGAAAACGTGAGGACGCGAAAGCGTCCCCGTGAGTCCGCATCTCGCTCACTCCGCAGGTCATAGACATGCTGGTCAGAAGGGGTGCCTCTCGCTGAGAGGCACCCCTTCTGCGTGGAGTCTGTCTCACCTTGATCTTGTTCTGTCACGCTGTCGATCAGTGCGTGTGGACCAGGCGTGGACCGAATGGTGCGCCGTGACGAAACCGATGAACTGCCCACCGACCAGGGCTTATACGGTGGACGGCGGTCACTGTGGTACCCGATCATGCGCTCATGCCGCTGAGAGACACCCTTGCCCGAGTCGATGCAGACCTGGCCGCCGGCCGGGTTCCCGTCGCGCGTCAGCGCCTGCGCGGGCTGGTGTCGTCCTTTCCGAACGACCTGATGCTCCGTCGCCGCCTGGCCGAGGTGTACCGACTGTACGGAGAGCCCGCGGAAGCGGGCCGCTGGATGTACCTCGAACAGGACCGGGACGCATCTGAGACCACGGCCTTCGAGGCGAGATACCGCACCGCTCCGCAACGTATGCGGGCACTTGCCTGGCATGGCCCTGAGTCGCTGGCCCAATCGGCCTTTGCCAGACAACAACTGGCAGCAGTACGAGCAGCCTGCTCCGATGCCATGGGGCACCCCGTCGACTGGGACACGGCGTCATCCGGCCGGAAGACAGACGGCAGGGGCAGCGCCTTCGCCGACTTGCTGGCAGGGGCTGGATGCCTGGTGGCGGTCCTCGCGTTCCTCGCGATCTGGGTGAACGGGCTCGTTGCCCTTTTTGATTGACTCGAGTCGCCGGGGGCTGTGGGGGCGCCGCTCAAGGTTCGATACGACCGTCCAAGACTTTCCTGAACGGGACACCGGACGGGGAGAAATGATCTCGCCGTGGTGATGAGCACGGACGCGACTCGCTTGTAAGGGAGGCGCGAGCCGGGCTTGGACCAAGAACTGGCGGGCTGGGGCGGGAGTCCGTTGGTCAGCGGCCTTGTGACGTCCGGAGCGTGGAGCATGCGCAGGACAGCGAGCAGGCGCCATCCTCTCCCCGGTGTGGGATGCGGATGGCGCCTCTGGTTGGACAGACTGCCCGGCCTATTCGCCGTCGGCAGCCTCCAGGGCTCTTTCGATCTGCTCGTTCGCGCGCTGCTGGTTGCGGTGGATGGCCTTGGCGTAGAAGCGGAACAGGACCGCGATGCTGTGGCCCGCCAGCCGCGCGACCTCGGCAGGGGAGACGCCGGACTCAAGCCAGAGCGAGACGCCCGCGTGGCGTAAGGAGTACGGCACGTCAGCCAGCGGCGAGGCCGCCTCGGACTCCGTCAGCACTGCCGGCCGGGCGACCTTCCACGTCTCCCCGTACTCCTTGGAAAGGAGGTGGCCGCCCTGGGCTGCGCGAAAGAGCCGGCCGTCCTCGGCGGTGCCGAACTCCTTGATGTGCTCACGGACTAGCCTCACGAGAGACCGGCGGAATCGGCGCCGGCCGGGTCGCCTTGCGGGCCCGCTTCTTCAACACCGCCCCATCGGCCGCCGTCCTGCAACCTGACCCGAGGCTGCGCCAAGCGCCGTGTGTGGGTCGACAACGCGCAGGCCGGAAGGAGCGCAGCCTGTGACGTATTCGGGAAGCGAGGCTGAGGGCGGTACGGGGTTGCTGGAGACACACGTGACGGGTGCTCGTTCGGCCACCCGTCACTGTGGCTGACTTTCGGTGGCTGAGGTCAGAACCGATTTGCCGTCGGCCGTGCTGCAAGGGTCGTCCTCTCCAACTCGGCAACAGAATGCCAGGGTTGTAGCCGCACTCGCATCCGAGCACGCCGACCGTCCTGGCACCTCAGGCACCGAGGGGTCCTGATCAGGGAATCCACGAGCGGTCCACCCGGAATGCTGTCCCGGCTGAGGGGTGGTCGGGTCTTTTGTTGTTGACTCCCGCCGCGTGAGCGGCGCCGGATGAACCGGGGCTTCGGGATCGGCTCAGGGCCTTGCCTACCTCGTAGATCGTCGGCCGATCCTCCGGAGCGTGGCTGAGTATCGCGTTGATCAGCTCGCCCAGCTCACCGGGCGCCTTCACGGGACGACGCACCGCCACTTCGAGCAGATCGGAGTAAGCGACCCGGACCCGTCATGGGTGAGCTACTTCGATGAGCCGAAGCTCATCGTGGACACGGGCATCGCCCACGGCCGACTGGGCGAAGCAGCGACTGCCGAACCCTTGATCGCGGACGCTTTGCGGCAGGAAGACCGCACCAACCAACGTGGTCGTGCGTTTCACGCGTTCTGGCTGGCTCGTACGCAGTCGGACCGGGGCAAGCTTGATCAGGCGTGCGACACCGCCACGCAGGCTCTGGTGCCCGCGTCGGCGGTGGCGTCCGAGCGAGTGTCGGGAGTTCTACGACCAGTTGGCCCCGCACAGGCAAGAGCCCGTAGCCCTGGCCTTCGAGGCGCGGCTACGGGAGCTCCTCCCACCGGTCAGCGGATCGCTTCGTCCATGAGCAGGTACAGGAGACCGACGAGGGATCCACTGCTCACGATCTCGCGGCGGTCGATCATGCCCCGCACCTCGCTGAGGGGGATCCACTCGATGCGGTCGGACTCGTTCTTCTCCGTGGGCGGTCCGGCGTAGGTCGCGCCATCGGCGCGGAAGACGTGGTGTTGGGAGTCCGTGATCCCGTTGGCCGGCTTGGCGTAGATCAGGGGCTTGATGGGGCCAGGGCGCGGCGTGATTGTGCTCGGCATCCTGCTGCGTCGATGGCCCGGTTGATCCGTCGGCATCCGCCGGTAGGGCGAACTCCACGCCATCGCAACTCCTGTGACCTCGAAGGTACTACTTCCATTGATATAGGTATTTCCTGCAGTTAAGTGACGACGTGTCACGATTCTGTGAGATCTCGTCGCGAGTACAGGGGCCTGTGGCCTGACCAGAGCTCACCTCAGCTGCCAGGAAGCCTGGCGATGAGGTCAACGGTGACAAGGAAGGACTCGTCCATGGCAGTGGATGCCATCCCCTCCGCTCCTCCGGGCAGGCGGCGAACATGGAGGTTCAGAGCGACTATCGTCATGCTGCCCACGGCCGCGCTGCTACTGACGATGACTTTGATCTCGAACCTTGCGCGCGCAGCTGAGGCCCCCGTGGGATTGGGGACCGCCATGAGTTACGCGGTCCTGGCCGGTACAACGGTCACCAATGTGGTCGTCCCCCCAGTCCCCCCCACGGTCGTCAACGGCGACCTGGGAGTCAGCCCCGGGAACTCGGTGACGGGCTTTCCGCCCGGAATCGTCAACGGAGTGCAGCACGTCGCCGATGCCGCCGCCGCTCAGGCTCAGTCCGACCTGGCCATCGCCTACAACGACGCGGCCAGCAGGGCAACCAACACCAACCTGACTTCCCCGGGCAACATCGGAGGACTCACGCTGGTTCCCGGCGTCTACAACGCTTCGTCGTCGCTGAATCTCACCGGGACTGTCACTCTCGATGCCAAGGGTGACCCGAACGCCGTCTTCATCTTCAAGATCGCCTCCACTCTGATCACGGCCCCGGCGAGCAACGTCCTGCTCGTCAATGGAGCGCAGGCCTGCAACGTGTTCTGGCAGGTGGGGAGCTCCGCCACCATCGACACCAATTCCTTCTTCAAGCCTGAGTTCCACAGTTAGCGGTGTCGACTAGGGAACGAAAACGTGGGTTGACCTGCGGAAACGCCTGTGAGCACGCCGAGATGGCGTGTCACTAGGCGGGGGGATAGTGCCTGGTCAGCGGCCTGCGGTCAGATCGATGATCTTCTTGGGCGGGGTGACGTTCAGGGCGGTGAAGATGTCGCGCTGGGGCTTGGTGAGGTCGGTGGACTGGCGGAAGGTGCCGGCCGGGCCGGTGTAGGTGACCGCGTGCAGGCGCTGGAGTTCGGCGCGCAGGCGGTTCCAGGTCTGGCCGGTGGAGGTCTCGGCGACGCGGATCAGCAGCAGGGCGAGCCAGCAGAGCAGGACGTGGGCGCGGATGCGGTCCTCGCGGCGGTGGTAAACGGGGCGGAGATCGAGAATTTGCTTCATGTCGCGCCAGCCGCGCTCGACTTCCAGGAGCTGTTTGTAACCCAGGGCGATGTCCTCGGCCGACAGCTTCGGATCCGAGGAGCGCAGGAGGTACTTCCCGTCGAGGTTGGCCTCGGCGGCGATCTTCTTCTTGTCCACCCGCAGCAGCCCGCTCGGGGTGGTGCGCAAGAACCGTTTCAGACCGGGCTTGGTGGACAACACCCCAGCCAGCTTGTCGCGTTCGGGCCTGGGCAGCTTGTCCGTGGCCTCGATCGCCTCGGTGAGCTGGGTGACCATCCGCTGACGGATCGCGGCGTCGCGGGTGGCCTGGTCGGGGTTGAAGCAGATCACGAACCGGTCGTCGGTTCCGATGTTGACCTCCTTGACCTGGAGGTTGTCGCGCACGGACGCATAGCGGCCCTGCCGCGAGAGGGCGGCGCGTACTTCGGGTGATCCGGTGCGGAGTTTCTCGCCGATGATGTAGCCGCCGCCTCCGCGCATCAGCGCCCGGCGGTTGGCGGCGGAGGTGAAGCCGCGGTCGGCGACCCACACGATCTTCGACAGCGTCCACTCGCGCAGGTCGTCGCGGACCTGCCGGATCAGGGCCTGGTCACCGGTGTTGCCGGGCCAGGACCACACCCGCACCGGGATCCCGTCGCGGGTGACGGCCATGCCGATGACGACCTGGGGCAGATCGTCGCGGGAGTCCTTGGACTTGCCGTGGGTGCGGAACCCGTCGTGTCGCACCGCGTCTTCGGCCGGCGCGTCGGCGGCCAGGCGCTCGCCGTGTTCGTCGCGGGCGACAGGTTCGTCGGCGTCCTCGGTCTCGAAGTACGTGGAGCTGGTGTCGAAGAACAGCAGGTCCACCTCCAGGTTGAGCAGGTCGGTGACCTGGAAGTACGTCTCCTTGGCCAGGGCCGGCTCGATGGTCAGCAGGTAATCCATGGCTCGGTAGCAGGCTTCGTCACTGATCGCCTCCAGGCCGTCTATGTGGACGTCGTCGGCGATCCACTCGGTCGCGGCGAGCTTGCTGGAGGCGGCCAGGGCCCGGTTGGCGACCAGCGCGAACAGCACCCGTTCGACGCGCGGATCCAGCCGCCGCCCGGCCAGTTGGCGGTGCACGACACCGTCGAGGCCGAGCCGGTGCCAGAGTCCGTCCAGCGCGTGCACCCCGCCGCACGGCCTGGAACTGATCAGTGACAGGTCTCCCGAGCCGGTCGCGGCCAGCGCGGACGCGGGGTCCAGCAGCTTCGAGAGCGCGCCGACCAGTCGGCGCACCGCCTCGCGGTCGAGCTCGTCCTCCCGGCCGAAGGAGTGCAGCACCTTCGTACGCGAACGCCCCACGGCCGGGTCCCACTCGTTGTGGGCCAGCTGCAGATACCGGACCGTCTGCCCGTCCTTGTTCCGCCGGGACGTCGTCTTCACATACATGCCGCTAGACGATACGCACATCATTCCATGTCACAGGCATGGGGGTGACAACATCGTGCCACTAGGCGTTTTCGGCCTTTCGCGCTAGGTGCAACCGCCTGACCTGCACCGATGCCCTGCCACACCCCCGAGAACCCCGCTCAACTGTGGAACGCAGGTCAAGGGCAATATTCTGGCCCTGACGTCCATCACGGTGAACACCAACGCGGCGATCGAGGGCCGGGCGCTGGCACGTAATGGTGCGGTCACGCTGGACCACAACGTCATCACGAGGGCGGTTTGTATGACAGGCCCGGCCGGGCCTGCTGGTCCGACCGGATCCACTGGGCCCTCTGGGCCTGCTGGTCCGACCGGATCCACTGGGCCCTCTGGGCCTGCTGGTCCGACCGGATCCACTGGGCCCTCTGGGCCTGCTGGTCCGACCGGATCCACTGGGCCCTCTGGGCCTGCTGGTCCGACCGGATCCACTGGGCCCTCTGGGCCTGCTGGTCCGACCGGATCCACCGGCCCCTCTGGGCCTGCCGGACCGACCGGATCCACCGGCCCCTCTGGGCCTGCCGGACCGACCGGATCCACCGGCCCCTCTGGGCCTGCCGGACCGACCGGACCCGCCGGCCCCTCTGGGCCTGCCGGACCGACCGGACCCGCCGGCCCCTCTGGGCCTCCCGGACCGAAGGGAGACAAGGGTCCGAAGGGGGATAAGGGAGACAGGGGACCGTGGGGACACAAGGGGGACAAGGGTCCGAAGGGTGATAAGGGAGACAGGGGACCGTGGGGGCACAAGGGGGACAAGGGTCCGAAGGGGGATAAGGGAGACAGGGGACCGAAGGGGCATAAGGACGACAAGGGATCGAAGGGTAACGGCCACAAGGGCCGCAGTCACCAGGCTCGATAACAGCCGCTCGTTCTCATGGCTGTATTGCAACGTCGGCGGCTTCTGAGAAGCGAAGTCTCACGTTCATGAGGAAACTGCGCCCCTGGATACAAGGCGGATTCAAGGGATCGTCGCAACACGTGATCATTGACGTGTGGTGGCGAGCGGTTTATGCAGACGCTCGGCTGGGGTTTCCCAGCCGAGCGTCTCGCGTGGGCAGTTGTCGAGTTCGGCTGCGACGGCGTCCAGGTGCTCGCGGTCGTGCACCGAAAGGTCGTTGCCCTTAGGGAAGTGCTGCCGCAGCAGTCCGTTGGTGTTTTCGTTCGAGCCGCGCTGCCAGGCACTGGCCGGGTCGCAGAAGTAGACCGGTCGCTGGGTCCTCTCTGCGCTCCTGCTCCACGGAGTCCGCGGGAGAGCGCGGGCACAGGGCCCAGCGGGGCCTTTCTTTCTGGGGATGCCGACAAGGCCAGCACAGCCCTAGGCTCACCCGCGTCGGCTTGTGGCCGCGGACCGGGTGCTGATGATCGGCGCAGTGGGCATGGGGTGCGGAACAGAGCCAGTGGACCCCGTGTGGGCCACGGCCGCTGCGAAACGTCTGGAGCCGGTAGGCTGTACCCGCTCCGTCCCAGGTGGGACGGAGCGGAGGTGGGTTGCCCGAGCGGCCTAAGGGAACGGTCTTGAAAACCGTCGTGGCAGCGATGTCACCGTGGGTTCAAATCCCACACCCACCGCGTAGATTGACGGCCCCTGACCAGGCAATTCGGTCAGGGGCCGTCGTGTTGCGTGGTGCGTCGCGGGTGTCCGCTGTTCTTCGAGGTCTCCCGCCCAATCGGGCACGGCGGGGGCACAACGGGGGCACGGCTGCTGGATGCCGGGTCGGGCCTTGTGACCGAACTTCTGGGCTCTCGGATTTTGAGGGAAGCGAAAAGGAAGGGAGCATTCCGATCTCGAGTATTTCTCGGTCACTGTCCGGGGTGGGGTAACGCCATCCGGGACGCCGAGGCGATCGTCGCGCGGGCCTCGCGTTCGGTGAGGCCGGTGCGGAGGGCGGCCTCGACGAGTGCGGTGGTCAGTTCCGGGCCGATGCCGTTCTCGTAGGCGCGGCAGGCGGCCCAGAAGAGGCGGGTGTTGCGCTGGCCCTCGTGGGCGGCCAGCACGAACTGGACCAGCCCCTGCCCGTGTTGGCCGGTTGCGGGGGGCGCGTGGTGGTGTGCCCGGGGCGGGGGCGGGGGCGTGAGCAGGCGCAGGAGTTCGCGGGGACAGGGCGCGGGCGCCAACAGGGCGGTGCCAGGGGCCGTTCCGTACACGCCGTGCTCGGTGCGGGAGCCGGGGCCGACCAGGTAGCCGCCGGCGCCGCGGATGTCGATACCCGGGGCCAGTCGGCTCGCCGAGTTGGGGACGACCACGTCGGGCGGTCCGGTCAGCCAGAGGTGGCGGCCGCCGCTCGGGGTCAGCACGACCACCGTCTCCGGGATCGTGAACAGGTGGCGCAGAGCCAGTTCGCGCAGGGCGGCCGAGGAGTCCGTACCGGATTTGGTGTCGAGGTCGATGCCGATGAGGTGGTGCGGGTCGAGGCCGCAGGCGATGCCGTAGCCGGTGGCCCAGGGCGCGGCGGCGAAGAGCGCGCGGATGCGGCGGGGGTCGGTGGAGGCGTCGTACACGCCGTGTCCGCAGCGACCGCATTCGCCGTGACAGGGAGGGGTCGTCGGGTCGGGATCGGGGTCGTCGCGGTGGGGGGAGCGCAGGGCCGGGAGCTTCGTGCGGGACAACGGGATCACCGCGAGGCCGCGCTCAGCGGCGGACAAGGCATGGGCCAAGGCCAGGGTCGTGGCCTGCCGGTCGATGGTGGCCATGCATCCATGTTCGTACGAGTGTTCGAAAAAGGGAAGGGCCCGCCGGGCGCGGGGGCGCCGGAAGGGGATTCGGCAGGGACTGGGAAGAAAAGTGACGGAACGGTTCCTCTCTTGGGGCGTCCGGTGGTGTCCGGGGGCGAACTGTCCGATCCGGCGTGATCTGGGGTTTCTTGTCATGAAGAGGGTTTATCGACATGTACTCACGCTTGAGGGCGAATCACGGCTTCCGGGGTGGTTCGCCGGGGATCCGGTGGGCAACTCTGGACTCGCGACGTCGTGATCAGCGCCGGGGTGGTCGGCCAACCACCTTGGAACGAGCAGTACTTCCCGGTTCGCGCCGGTCCGTACATCCGGTTCTTGGAGGAATTCACATGGCAAGCATCCGCACCGCCCGTGTTCTCGCCGCCGTCTCGGCCCTGCCCCTCGCTGCCGCCCTCTTCACGGGTGTCGCCGCGGCGGACAACGGCGCGTTCGCGGACGACGGATCGAACGCGGGCGTGGCAACCGTCAGCGGCAGCGGGGTCGGACACGACAACAAGGGCAACTCCTCGACCACGCAGCAGCAAGCGGTCGGCTCCGGGGCCTCGAACCAGAGCAACACGGCTCAGGTCAAGAACTCCGCGTTCACGGCCATCGATCAGTCGCACACCGTCATTAACTTCACCAACCTCTGGTGAACCGGGGCTGGTTCGCCCGACCTCGACGGGCTCACCGGCCTTGAAGCACCGTGTGGGGTGCTCTGTGGGGTAGTTACGCGTCTGTGCGACGGTACTTCGGTGCCGTCGCGCAGGCGTTTTCGCGTGTCCGGCCCCGACGGGCCCGTCGTGACCTTGACAGCTCCCGATATCTGACGGACAGTCAGAAAACCTTGTTCGTACGAGGTCCGGGAGGGCCGCCGCCGTGCACCTCGCCCCCACCGAGCGCCAGCAACGGCTGCGCGCCGAACTGCGTACGTACTTCCGGGACCTGATGCCCGACGGTCCCCCGCCCGCCGACGACCCCGGCAGACAGCGCGCGCTGCTGCGCCGCATCGGCGCCGACGGACTGCTCGGCATCGGCTGGCCCGTCGCGTACGGCGGCCAAGGGCGCGGAGCCGACGAGCAGTTCGTGTTCTTCGACGAGGCGTACCGGGCCGGTGCGCCGGTGTCGATGGTCACGCTGAACACTGTCGGGCCGACCCTCATGAAGTACGGGAGCGAGTCGCAGAAGGAGTACTTCCTGCCGCGCATCCTCAGGGGCGACCTCGTCTTCGCGATCGGGTACTCGGAGCCTTCGGCGGGCACGGACCTGGCCTCGCTGCGCACGCGCGCCGTGCGGGAGGGCGCGTCCTGGCTGATCGACGGGCAGAAGATCTTCACCTCCAACGCCCAGCAGGCCGACTGGATCTGGCTCGCCTGCCGCACCGACCCCGGCGCGTCCAAGCACCGGGGCATCTCGATCGTCCTCGTGCCCACGGACGCGCCAGGGTTCTCTTGGACGCCGATCGAGACGGTGGGCGGGCTGACCACCACGGCCACGTACTACGACGGCATCCGCGTCCCCTCGTCGAACCTCGTCGGCGAGGAGAACGGCGGCTGGGAGCTCATCACCAACCAGCTCAACCACGAGCGGGTCGCCCTCGCCGCGATCGGCATGCAGGCCGAGGATTTCTACGCGGTCGCGCTGCAGGCGGCGAGCACCCCCGATCCGGTGACGGGACGGCGTCGGGTTGACGAGCCCTGGGTGCGTTTTCGGCTGGCCGAGGTGCATGCCCGGCTGGCGGCATCACGCCTGCTCAACTGGCGTTTGGTGGGGGATGTGGGGGCCGGCCGACTGGCCCCGGGCGACGCGAGCGGCGTGAAGGTCGCGGGAACGGAATCGGCGGTCGCTTCGTACCGAATGTGTCAGGAAGTCGTGGGTGCGCAGGCGCTGGTGCGCTCCGAATCGCCGGGGGTGTTCGGGGACGGCGAGCTGGAGCGGATGAACAGGGCGGCGCAGATCAACACGTTCGGGGGCGGGGTGAGCGAGGTGCAGCGGGAGATCGTGGCGACCATGCGGCTCGGGATGACGAGGGGGCGGCGGTGAGCGACGAGGGGGTCGAGCCGGTGGCGCGGCTCAAGGCGTACGAGGGGCGCGCGGCCGCCGTCGAGGGCATGGGCAAGGACCTGGTCAACGAGGCGATGATCCGGCACTGGTGCGAGGCGATGGGCGACACCAGTCCGGCGTACGCGGGTCCGGACGCCGTGGCGCCGCCCACCATGCTCCAGGCGTGGACGATGGGCGGCCTCTCCGGGCACGCGGGCCGCTCGGACGCCTACGACGAGCTGCTCGGCCTGCTCGACGAGGCCGGTTGCACCTCCGTGGTCGCCACCGACTGCGAGCAGGAGTATCTGCGTCCGCTGCGCCCCGGCGACGAGATCACCTTCGTCGCGGTGATCGAGTCGGTCTCCGAGCGCAAGACCACCAAGCTGGGCACGGGGTACTTCGTCACGACGCGGATGGACGTACGGGCGAACGGGGAGCCGGCGGGTACGCATCGGTTCCGGATCCTCAAGTACGCCCCGGCGCGCGCCAGGTCGAGGGCGGCCCGGCCGCGCCCGGTCGTCAACCGGGACAACGCCGGGTTCTGGGAGGGCGTCGGCCGGCATGAGCTGCTGATCCAGCGGTGCGGAGGCTGCGGGACGCTGCGGTTTCCCTGGTTGCCGGGATGCGGTGCGTGCGGCTCCCTGGACTGGGACACGGTCGAGGCGAGCGGTGACGGGACGGTCTACTCGTACGTGGTCATGCACCATCCGCCGTTCCCGGCCTTCGACCCGCCGTACGCGGTGGGGCTGATCGAGCTGGCCGAGGGCGTCCGGATCGTCAGCAACGTCATCGGGGTGCCCTACGACAAGGTGCGGATCGGGATGCCTGTGCGGCTCCGGTTCGAGCGGTACGACGAGGAGCTGGTGCTGCCGGTCTTCCGGGCCGGTGCGGAGGGGGGAGGCTGACATGGACTTCACGCCCGCCGAGGAACAGGCGGCCGCCCGCGACCTGGCCGCGCGGATCTTCGGCGACCTCTCCACCCCGGAGCGGCTCGCCGCGGCCGGCACCGGCAGCGACGCCGAGACGTGGAAGGCGCTGTGCGCGGCCGGGCTGGTGGCGGCCGTGGCGGAGACGGGGCTCCTTGGCCTGGTGCTGCTCCTGGAGGAGCAGGGGCGGACCACGGCCCAGGTGCCGTTCGCGGCGAGCTGTGTGTACGGGCTGCTGGCGGTGTCGGCCCACGGTTCACCGGAGCAGCGCGATCGGCTGCTGCCCGGGATCGGGGACGGGACGGCGGTGGTGTGCGGGGCGGTCTTCGAGCCGGAGGGCGTACGGGCGGACGCGGCGGGGCGGTTGAGCGGAACAGTCCCCGTGGTGCCGTGGCTGCGGGACGCCACCCATGTGCTCGTCGCGGACGACCGGCGCCGGTTGTGGCTGGTGCGGACCGCCGACGCGCGGTGTGCGCCGGTCGAGCTGACGGCGCCCTGGGCGGCGGGACGGCTGACGCTCGACGGGACGCCGGGTGAGCCGGTGGGCGGGGGGGACGCGTACGACGACGTGCTCGCCACCGCCCGGACCGCCTTCGCGGGGCTGCAGGCCGGGGTGTGCGCCGGGTCGCTGGCACGAGCCGTGGAGCACACCAACACACGTGAGCAGTTCGGACGTCCGCTCGCCGCCAAGCAAGGTGTCCAGCTCCGGGCCGCGGACGCGTACATGGACACCGAGGCGATACGGGTGACGGCGTACGAGGCGGCGTGGCGGCGCGACGCGGGGCTCGCGTACGCGACGCACGCGCTGACCGCGGCCTGGTGGGCGTCCGAGGCGGGTCAGCGGGTCGTGCACACGGGCCAGCATCTGCACGGCGGGACGGGCGCCGACCTGGAGCACCCCGTGCACAGGCACTTCCTGTGGGGACGGCAGCTGGACGCCTACCTGGGGTGCGGCAGCGAGGTCCTCCAGGAGCTGGGGGAGCTGATCGCGAGCGGGGAGGCGGAGACGTGAGGGCCGGAGAAGGGGAGCGCGTGCGGGTCGGAGAGGGAGAGCGCGTGCGGGGCGGAGAAGGGAAGCGCCTGCGGGTCGGAGCGGGGGAGCGCGTGCGGGTCGGTGACGAGCTGCCTCCGCTGGAGATCGAGATCACGCGCACGCTGATCGTGGCCGGGGCGATCGCGTCCCGGGACTACCAGGACGTCCACCACGACGCCGAGCTGGCACGGCACAAGGGCTCCCCCGACATCTTCATGAACATCCTGACCACCAACGGCCTCGTCGGGCGGTACATCACGGACCACTTCGGGCCGGAGGCCGTCCTCCGGAAGGTGGCGATACGACTCGGGGCGCCCAACTACCCCGGTGACACGATGGTGTTGACCGGCAAGGTCGAGGAGGTCGACGGTGACACCGCGACCGTGCGGGTCGTCGGGGCGAACGGCATCGGCAGACATGTGACCGGGACCGTGACGGTCACCGTGCCGCCCGGAGGTGTCTCGTGAGCGTGCGCACGAGGGACCGGCTCGGCGGCCGGGCGGCGATCGTCGGGATCGGAGCCACCGAGTTCTCCAAGGACTCCGGGCGCAGCGAGCTGACGCTTGCCGTGGAGGCGGTGCGGGCGGCACTCGACGACGCGGGGCTGACGCCGGCCGAGGTGGACGGGATGGTCACGTTCACGATGGACACCAGCCCGGAGATCACCGTCGCCCAGGCGGCCGGGATCGGAGACCTGTCCTTCTTCTCCCGGGTGCACTACGGAGGCGGGGCGGCCTGCGCGACCGTCCAGCAGGCGGCGCTCGCGGTGGCGTCCGGGGTGGCCGAGGTCGTGGTCTGCTACCGGGCGTTCAACGAGCGGTCGGGGCGGAGATTCGGAGCGGGGGTGCAGCAGCGGGAGCCGTCGGCCGAGGGGGTCGCGCTGGGCTGGGCCCTGCCGTTCGGACTGCTCACCCCGGCGTCCTGGGTGGCGATGGTGGCCCAGCGGTATCTGCACGCGTACGGACTGACCCCCGAGGCGTTCGGCCACGTCGCCGTGGTGGACCGCAAGTACGCGGCGACGAACCCGGCGGCGTACTTCCACGGCAGACCGATCACCCTCGCCGAGCACGCGGCCTCGCGGTGGATCGTGGAGCCGTTGCGGCTGCTGGACTGCTGCCAGGAGACGGACGGCGGCCAGGCGCTGGTCGTCACCTCCGTGGAGCGTGCCCGGGAGCTGCCGCAGCCGCCCGCCGTGATCACGGCGGCCGCCCAGGGCGCGGGCCGGGCGCAGGAACAGATGACGAGCTTCTACCGGGACGAGCTGACCGGGCTGCCGGAGATGGGGGTGGTGGCGCGACAGCTGTGGCGGACCTCGGGGCTGACCCCTACGGACATCGACGTGGGCATCCTGTACGACCACTTCACGCCGTTCGTGCTGATGCAACTGGAGGAGTTCGGGTTCTGCAAGCCGGGGGAAGCCGCGGACTTCGTCGCCGAGGAGCGGTTGCCGCTGAACACCCACGGCGGGCAGCTGGGGGAGGCGTATCTGCACGGGATGAACGGGGTGGCCGAGGCCGTACGACAACTGCGCGGCACGTCCGTGAATCAGATACCGGGCGCCCGCAGCACCCTGGTCACCGCGGGCACCGGGGTTCCCACATCGGGGTTGATCCTGGGGGCGGACGGGGGGTGAGTACGGTGTCGGGCTCGCCCCGCCTTTCCTCGCGTCACAGGGCCCCCGGGGCCTGTCGGGGACACCCGGGTAGTACCGCAGTCGCGGCCGTACTACTGCCGTACGGGTCTCTCAGGGGTGAACCCTCAGGGTGCGGGCGCCGCTCGTCCACCCTCAGGAGGTGGGGTCAACCCCCCTCCTACAACCTGAGGGGGACACCTCTTCGGGACCTGCGGCCGATCCGAAAGAGTAGGGGTCACTCCTAGCGTGGAGCCATGACCACACTCGTCCGCACCAGCGGTTCGAGCGTCGGGACGCGGACCCTTCCGTACCCGTCGTTCTCGTCGTACATGAAGGCCCGCCAGCCGGTGCTGCTGCGTACCGCCCGCTCGCTGACCGCGAACCCGAGCGACGCCGAGGACCTGCTGCAGACCGCGCTGACCAAGACCTACGTCGCGTGGGAGCGGATCGAGGACCATCGCGCGCTCGACGGCTATGTACGACGTGCGCTGCTGAACACCCGGACCTCGCAGTGGCGCAAGCGCAAGGTCGACGAGTTCGTGTGCGACGAGCTGCCGGAGCCGGAGGACGTCCCCGCCGGGGACCCGGCCGAGCAGCAGGCGCTGCACGACGCGATGTGGCGCGCCATCATGAAGCTGCCGGCGCGGCAGCGGGCCATGGTCGTCCTGCGGTACTACGAGGATCTGAGCGAGGTACAGACCGCGGAGGTGCTCGGCGTCTCCGTCGGCACGGTCAAGTCGGCGGTGTCGAGGGCGCTGGGCAAGCTGCGCGAGGACCCCGAGCTGGAGCCCGTGCGCTGACCTTCGGCCATCCGGACCGAACGGCCCCCGCGGAGAAGTTCCCGTCCGAGCCGAATGACCCCTGTGACCTGATCGATCGCCCGGAGCTAGTGACATACCGCGTGGTATGTGCGCAGAATCAGCGCATCCCTTACCGCCTCGTAGGCAATGTCGCCCCGGGAGGACGCCGTGCTGAGCACGATGCAGGACGTACCGCTGCTGATCTCGAGGATCCTGACCCACGGGTCGGCCATCCACAGCACATCGCAGGTGATCACCTGGACGGGTGAGGGAGAGCCACAGCGCCGTTCCTACGCCGAGATCGGCGACCGGGCCGCCCAGCTCGCGCACGCTCTGCGCGAGGACCTCGGCGTCGAGGACGACGACCGTGTGGCGACGCTGATGTGGAACAACGCCGAGCACGTCGAGGCGTACTTCGCGATCCCCTCCATGGGTGCGGTCCTGCACACGCTCAACCTCCGCCTCCCCGCGGAGCAGCTCGTCTTCATCGTCAACCACGCCGCCGACCGCGTGATCATCGCCAACGGCTCGCTGCTCCCGCTGCTCGCGCCGCTGCTCCCCCATCTGCCCACGGTCGAGCACGTGGTCGTCTCGGGTCCCGGTGACCGTTCGCTGCTCGAGGGCGCGAGCGTCCAGGTGCATGAGTACGACGAGCTGATCGCGGGCAAGCCGACCGCGTACGACTGGCCTGAGTTGGACGAGCGGGCCGCCGCGGCCATGTGCTACACCTCCGGCACCACCGGCGACCCCAAGGGCGTCATCTACTCCCACCGTTCGATCTACCTGCACTCCATGCAGGTCAACATGGCCCAGTCGATGGGGCTCACCGACCAGGACACCTCGCTCGTCGTGGTCCCCCAGTTCCACGTCAACGCCTGGGGCCTGCCGCACGCCACGTTCATGACCGGCGTCAACCTCCTCATGCCGGACCGTTTTCTCCAGCCCGCGCCGCTCGCCGAGATGATCGAGTCCGAGCGGCCGACGCACGCCGCGGCCGTTCCCACCATCTGGCAGGGCCTGCTCGGCGAACTGCACGCCAAGCCCCGGGATGTCTCCTCCCTCACCCAGGTCACCATCGGCGGCTCGGCCTGCCCTTCCTCCCTCATGGAGGCCTTCGACAAGCTGGGCATGCGCGTCTGCCACGCCTGGGGCATGACGGAGACGTCCCCGCTGGGCACGATCGCCCGGCCGCCGGCCAGTGTCATGGGCACGGACGAGGAGTTCGCGTACCGCCTCACCCAGGGCCGCTTCCCGGCCGGCGTCGAGGCCCGACTCACCGGCCCCGGCGGCGAACGCCTCCCCTGGGACGGCGAGTCCGCGGGCGAGCTGGAGGTGCGCGGCCCTTGGATCGCGGGCGCGTACTACGGCGGCCAGGGCGCCGAACCGGTCCGCCCCGCCGACAAGTTCAGCGAGGACGGCTGGCTCAAGACCGGTGACGTCGGGACGATCAGCCACGACGGCTTCCTGACCCTCACCGACCGCGCCAAGGACGTCATCAAGTCGGGCGGCGAGTGGATCTCCTCCGTCGACCTGGAGAACGCGCTGATGTCCCATCCGGCCGTCGCCGAGGCCGCCGTCGTCGCCGTTCCCGACGACAAGTGGGGCGAGCGTCCTCTCGCCACGGTTGTCCTCAGGGAGGGCGTCACCGCCGACTTCGTGTCGCTGCGCACCTTCCTCGCCGAGGAGGGCAAGATCGCCAAATGGCAGCTTCCCGAGCGCTGGACGATCATCGAGGCGGTCCCGAAGACGAGCGTCGGCAAGTTCGACAAGAAGGTGCTGCGCAGGCAGTACGCGGAGGGCACGCTGGACGTCACCCAGCTCTGAGGTCCTCGGTGACGGAATGACGGTTGGGGTGCTGTTTCACGTGAAACAGCACCCCAACCGTCGTATGAATGGACTCAGTTCGAGGTCCGGAGCATGGCGGGTCAGTTCGTGCCGATGCGCGCGAGCAGATCCACGATCCGTTCCTGCACCTCGACGCTCGTCGAGCGCTCGGCGAGGAAGAGGACCGACTCACCCGCGGCGAGGCGCGGCAGTTCGGCCTGGTCGACGGCCGCGGTGTAGACGACGAGCGGGGTGCGGTTCAACTGCCCGTTCGCCCGCAGCCAGTCCACGATCCCGGCGCGCCGACGCCGTACCTGCATCAGATCCATCACGACCAGGTTCGGCCGCATCTGAGAGGCCAGCGTGACCGCGTCCTCGTCCGTGGACGCCCGCGCCACCTGCATTCCGCGCCGCTCCAGCGTCGAGGTCAACGCCAGCGCGATCTCCGCGTGCTCCTCGATGAGCAGCACGCGCGGCGGGTGCTGCTCGGAGTCCCGCGGCGCGAGCGCCTTCAGGAGTACGGCGGGGTCGGCACCGTACGCCGCCTCCCGCGTCGCCTGCCCCAGTCCCGCCGTCACCAGCACCGGGACCTCGGCGGCGACGGCGGCCTGGCGCAGCGACTGCAGTGCGGTGCGCGTGATCGGACCGGTCAGTGGGTCCACGAACAGCGCGGCTGGGAACGCGGCGATCTGCGCGTCCACCTCCTCGCGCGAATGCACGATGACGGGCCGGTAGCCGCGGTCGCTCAGCGCCTGCTGGGTCGTCACGTCCGGCGCGGGCCACACAAGGAGGCGGCGCGGGTTGTCCAGCGGCTCCGGAGGCAGCTCGTCGTCCACGGGCCGCGGCTGCGGCTGGTCGGCGACCTCGACCGCGCCACCGGGACCGTCCAGCGGCTCAGGACCCTCGTCGGCGTTCTTGTCCGGGGCTCCTATGGCGTACGACCGACCGGCGCCGTCGGTGGCTCCGGCCAGCCTCGAGCCCGGAGCGGTGGCGCTCTGCCCGGCCTGCGGGTGCGAGCGCGCCGTCGTCTCGGGGCGTTCCGAGGCGGGCTCGGGGGGAGTACCGAGCTTGCGGCGGCGGCCGGAGCCATTGGTCTGGTGCGGGGGAGGCGTCGCGGACTGCAGTGCCTGCGCCTGGGCCGGCACGGCCCCCGGCTGGTTCGGCGCGGTCTGGCGGCTGAACGGCACGCCCTGCCCGAGCGTCCGCACGCTGAACGCGCGCCCCTGCGTCGAGTTGGGGTCGATCGGCGCGGCGGCCTCGGCGGGCAGCGGCTGGGCGACCCGCGGCTGAGCCGACGGCCGGCTCTGGGGCTTCGGCCGCGCGGGCTGCTCCGGCGGGAGGGGAGCGCCGAGGGCGGGAGCCTGTGCCTGAGGCTGAGCCTGACGGGCGGCCGCTGCCGTGGACGCGCCCGGCGGTACGGGCGTTCCCGGCGGCACCGGGGTACCGGGCGCAACGGGAACGCCGGGCGGCATGGGGGTGCCGACGCCGGAGGTGTCGTCGGCGTTCGGGGCCGGCCACGGGGCCGGAGCCTGCGCGGGGACGGCCTGCGCCGGGGCGCCGGGCGCGGGGGCGGCCGGCACAGGGACGCCCTGAGGCGGAACCGCCGCCGCGTTCGGCCGAGCCGGGGCGGGCGCAGGGGCCTGACGGGTCCGCAGCCCCGACGGAGCGGCAACCGGGTGCGGCTGCGGCGGAGTGTGATCGTCGGCCGGGTCGTGCAGCATCCCGTCGTGCCGGCCTTCGTCCCCCTGGTCATGACCGGCGACGGCGCCGACGGCGTCACCCGCCTGCTCCAGGAGCTGCTGCTGGGCCCGTTGGGCCTGCTGCGCCTGTTCGGCCTGGATGTACTCGGGTGAGCGGTCCGCCTCCGCGGGCGGGAGCGCGAACACGGTCCGGGAGCTCCCCTCCTGCGCCGCGGCCCGCTCGGCCGCCGCGGCCAGCGCCCGCCGACGCCGTCCGGTGGGCTGCGCACCGGCACCTTCGGCAGGAACGGTCTCCGGGGCACCCGGGGTACCGGGCGCGCTCGGGGCGCTGGGGGCCGCGGGCAACGCGGGCGGCAGCGCGTGCTGTTCGCCGTTACGCCGTGCGCGCCGCCCGGACGGCACGGGAACCCCTTGCGGAGAAGCCACCGGAACGCCTTGCGGAGGCACCGTCCCGCCCAGCCCCGTACCCACGGCCGCGGTTCCCGCCGCGTGCTCGGCCGCCATGACGACCGCGCCCTCCGACACGCCCTCGGCGTCATCGCCGTCCGCGCCCTCGACCGGGCTCGGCCGCCCACGACGGCGCCCGGTGGCGACGGCACCGCCGTCATCGCCGGGGCCCTCGGCCTGCGCGGGCACGGACACCTCGGCGGCCTCCTGCTCCGCGGCCGTACGGCGCCTGCGCCGCCCGGTGGGAGCGCTCGCACCGCCCTCGACCGCCGCTGGCTCCGCGGTGGCGACCTCGCTCTCCAGGAAGGCGTCCACGGAGGACCGCCGGGCCCGCCGCCTGCCACCGCCCTGGTTGCCGCCGCTTTGGTGCGAGGCCTGCTCGGGAAGGGCGATCTCGGCACCGGTTGACACCGGGGCCTGGGGCGCCATCGCGCCGGCCCCGTCGCCGATCGGCACCTCCAGCACGAACGCGCTGCCGCTCATCCCCGGCACCTCGTGCGTCTGCAGCACACCGCCGTGCGCGCGCACGATCCCGCGCACGATCGGCTCGTGCACCGGGTCTCCCCCGGTGTACGGCCCGCGCACCTCGATCCGTACGACCTCGCCGCGCTGCGCCGCGGCCACGACGACGGTGTTGTCCATGTAGCCGCCCGCGGACACCGGCGCGTTGCCGGTCGCGTCGACGCCGGCCACGTCCGCGATGAGGTGCGCCAGCGCCTGTGCGAGCCGCTGCGGGTCGACCTCGGCCTCGATGGGCGGTGCGTGCACGGCGAACTGCACGCGCCCGGGCCCGATCAGTTCGACGGCCCCGTCGACACCGGCCGCGACGACCGCGTCCAGCATCACGTTCGTACGGACGATCTGCTCGGCCCCCGCGTCCAGCCGCTGATAGCCGAGCACGTTGTCGACGAGGGTCGTGATCCGCGAGTAGCCCGCCGCGAGGTGGTGGAGCACCTGGTTGGCCTCGGGCCACAGCTGTCCGGCGTCGTCGGCGGCGAGCTTGGAGAGCTCGCCGCGCAGCTGGTCGAGGGGCCCGCGCAGGGACTGGCCGAGCACGGAGAGGAGCTGCTCGTGCCGGGCGGTCAGGGCCTCGTAGCGGTCCTTCTCGCGCTCGCCGAGCGCCGCGTACCGCTCGTCGCCCGCGGCGATTTCCTCCTCGTGCTGCTCACGCACCTCGGCGAGCTCGGCGGCGTGCCGCTCGCGCAGCTCCTCCAGCTCCGCCGCGTGCTCCTCGCCGATCCGCTCGATGTCTTCCGCGTGCCGGGTGGCCTCGGCGTCCTTCTCCTCGATGAGAGTGTCGTACGGCCGCCGGTCGGTGAAGGTCATCACGGCGCCGACGAGCTGGTCCCCGTCGCGCACCGGAGCGGTCGTCAGATCGACCGGCACCTGGTCCCCGGACTTGGACCACAACACCTGCCCGCGCACCCGGTGCTTCCGCCCGGAGCGCAGGGTGTCGGCGAGCGGGGACTCCTCGTACGCGAAGGGCTCGCCGTCCGCGCGCGAGTGGAGGATGAGGGCGTGCAGGTCCTGGCCGCCGAGATCACTGGCCCGGTATCCCAGTATCTGAGCGGCCGCCGGATTGACGAGGACGACCCGTCCCTCCGTGTCCGTGCCCACGACACCCTCGGCCGCCGCGCGCAGGATCATCTCGGTCTGTCGTTGCGAACGCGCGAGTTCGGCCTCGGTGTCGACGGTGCCTGACAGATCGCGTACGACGAGCATGAGCAGCTCGTCAGGGGTGGGGCCGTAACTGTCGTAGGCCTGCTGGCCGTTCTCCAGATTCGCACTGGTGACCTCGACCGGGAACTCGCTGCCGTCGGTCCGCCGCGCGATCATCCTGGTCGGCTTGGTCCGCCCGCGCTGGTCGATCGTGTCGGGCCGCCGCATGGACCCGGGGATCAGCCGCGAGTCGAACTGCGGCAGCAGATCGAGCAGCCCCCGGCCCACCAGAGCCGTACCCGGGGCCTCGAAGGCCTCCAGGGCGATGGTGTTGGCGTTGACGACCGTGCCATTGGCGTTGACCAGCACCAACGCATCAGGCAGCGCGTCCAGTATGGCTGCGAGGCGAGCAGCGCCTCGGGATGGCCTGCTGCTCACGAGACGCTTCCTCCCTGTTACCGCACCTTGCCGACCGCGAGGGCCATCTTGCCAACCTGCCCGCAGCGTGTCACGCGAGGGAGTCTACGGGCAGAGGTTGCGCTCGCGACGCCGGATGAGAGGGAGGTCGCACGCAGAACAACGGAAGAACCTGTGACCGCGCATTTCGCCCCTTCTCTCTTCCTACCCCGCCGAACCATGGTGTCACCATGACCGAGCCGTGCCGCGGCTGTGGGCGGAGCCCGGGAGTAGGGGCACGAGGGCGTCCCAGCGCGCGATCTGGCAGCCGTTCGCCCGGTCGAACCGCGCGTCGACGGGCCGCCCGGCCCAGGTCCCGGTCACATGGGCGGTGGCCGGACCGCCGTACATCATCGTGCACATCGTGCCGGGCGCCACGGGGGCGAAGGGGCCCTTGCCCCAGGTGGTCCGCCGGTCCAGCGTCGCGCACGCCTTGCCCGCGTCCGGGTGACTGCCGCCACCGGGATGACACCGCAGTTCGTACGTCCCGTCGCCGCCCTCCGTGTGGTGGACGGTCACGGTCAGCCGGTCCCCGGAATCCTCGCCGCGGGCCGGCGGAGGCATCAGGCTCAGGGAGGCCGGTTCCGCGCGGACGGCTCCGGCCTGGGCGACGGCGGGCATGGAGGGCACGGCGGACAGTGCCGCGACGGACGCGGCGGCGGTGAGGACGAGACGATGCAACATGACCTGACTAACGCGAGGGGGCCTGAGCGGTTGCGCGCGACCGACGCCCGCGCTCCACGGGACCCTTGCCCCCGCGCCTCCGCGGGACCCCGGTACTCCGCACCTCCGCGGCACCCCGGCACTCCCATCCCGCCTCTCCGGGCCTCCGGCTCCTCACCACTCCGGGGCCACGGCGCTCCGACTCCTCATGGCTTTGCTCTGTGGCCCGACTGCCTAGTACCGTGGGAACCGATTGGTGACAGCCCACCCGGCTGTGTCATCATCTGCACGCACCACTCGCGCTCGCGCGGACGGTTGTGCTGGAGGCGTCGCCTAGTCCGGTCTATGGCGCCGCACTGCTAATGCGGTTTGGGCCTTAAAGCCCATCGAGGGTTCAAATCCCTCCGCCTCCGCCGCAAGATCCGAAGCCCCGGTCCACCTGGACCGGGGCTTCGGCGTTGCGACCCTCCGGAGCGCGTTTGCCCAGCTCACAAGGGGTGCGGCAAACGGATTTCACATGGCGGCGGCAGTCATGTAATGTTCTTCCTGTCGCCGCGAGCGGGCCGAAAGCCCGGGAAGCGGGACGAAGTAGGAAACAACAGAACAAGCACTCGTAGCTTAACGGATAGAGCATCTGACTACGGATCAGAAGGTTGCAGGTTCGAATCCTGCCGAGTGCACACAGCTCAAAGGCCCCCCGGGATCATCCCAGGGGGCCTTTGACATCAACCGCTGACATCAACGCGGCCAGAAACGCCGATCACTTCTCGGTGCCCGGCTCCTGCTCGTCGTCTGATTCCTCCTCCGAGTCGTCCAGTTTCAGGGCGTCGTCCATCCGGTCGGCGGCAGCCTTGAGCGTCGTGCTCATGACGTGCGCGTAGGTGTCGAGCGTCATCGTGATCGTGCTGTGGCCGAGAGTTTCCATGATCGTGCGAGCGTCCACGCCTTGAGCGAGCAGGAGCGACGCGCAGGTGTGCCGAAGATCGTGAACGCGCACGCGTCGTACGCCGGCGTCCCGGCACAGGATGGTGAGCATCCGGTTCAGGCTGCGGGGGTCCGTGACGCGGCCGGTCGCCGTCGTGAAGATCAGCCCGTCCGGGTGCCCCGGGGCAGGCTGCCACTTTTTCCCCGCAACCGTGCGTTCCCGCTCCTGCTGGGCTCGGTGCTGCGTGAGTGCCCGCATGCAGTGCTTTGGGAGGGACACCGTGCGAATGGAGCGCATGGTTTTGGGACTGCCGAAGATCAGCTCACGCCGGATGCGCTGTACGTTCCGGCGGACGCGGAGCTGACCGTTCGTGAGGTCGACGTCCGACCAGGTTAGGGCGAGCGCCTCGCCCCGCCGCAGGCCCGTGGACACGAGTAGCAGCCACAGGGCGTAGAGGCGGTGGGAACGGGCGGTCTTGAGCATGAGGCGAGCCTCTGCGGCGTCCAGCGGACGCACCTCCTTGCGGGTGACGGTGGGGGTTTCCACGATCCGCGCGACGTTCCGCGCGATCAGTTCCTCCCGGATCGCCTGCTGGAGCGAGGACCGGAGGACGGCGTGGATGTACTGGACGGTCCGGGCGGACGGACGGCGCTTGCAGCAGCGGCCCACGGCGCAGCACGAACGCTTGTCCTCGGGGCGCTCCTGGTCCGCGCCGCGCAGGCAGCACAGGCAGGAGTCCTTGAACTCCCCCAGGAACCGGCGCACGTCCGCCGGCGACAACCGGTTCAGCCGCTTCTTGCCGAGGGCGGGGCGGATGTACAGGCGGGTCAAACCCTCGTAACTGTTCAGCGTGGACGGCTTGAGCCGCTGCGGCGCGATGGTGGCGAGCCAGTAGGTGAGGTAGTCCCCGAACGCCATCGTGGACTCCGCGGCAGGGATGCCCTGGCGGGTCTTCTCCTGCAACTCCGTGAGCTTGTCAGCCACTTCCTTGCGGGTCTTGCCGTAGACGAACTTCCGGGTGCGGGTCCCGTCCGGGCGGTAGACGTAGGCAGCGGCGTGATACCTGCCGTCCGCACGCTTGCTGATCGTTCCCTCACCGTTGGCGCGCTTGGCCATCAGTCGCTCTCCTCAATGCGGTTGCGCATGTACTGGCGTACGGCGTCGACCGGGACGCGGCGAGCGCGGCCGGACGTGAAGCTTGCGAGCTGTTTCGAGCGAATGAGGTCGTAGACCTTGCTGCGGCTGAGGCGCAGGGCGGTCATGACCTCGGGGACCTTGAGTGCCTCGTGGCTTGGGGGCATGGCGGTGGTCATGCAGGGATCTCCCTGGGGTGAGGGGAGGGCGGTCCGGGGTGTGGTTGGCGTCACAATGCTGTGGGTCGCGGCCCATCGCGACCCAAGGCTGTGACCTGCGGTTTTGTCCCACTGTTGCGCGGCCCATCGCGGCCCACGCCCCGTGTGGGGTGGGCCGCGATGGGGCGTAGTGGAGTGTGGGAAAACCGCAGGTCAGGGATGGTGGGCCGCGATGGGCCGCGACCCGGCAAATTGTGGGCTCAACCGCTGACGGCGATGCCGTTGTACGTCGCGATCCGTTCGCCCGACGGGGCACGGGGACGCGTGCGGTTGAGCTGGGGGATGACGGACAGGAGGTTGCGGCCGAACACCTGCTTCGTGCCGGCGCGGACTCCGTTGTCCTCCGCCCATTCCCGCCAGACGGCCCACAGATCGTCCACGGGAACCGTGCACGTCGGGCCGGTGGTGCAGCGCTCGCGTACAAACGCGCTGGTGGGGGACGCGGTCTCACGCATGGTGGTGACCGCGTCGCGGCTGGAGACGGGTTCCGTGATCCGGCGGGTGCGCTGGAGTCGGGCGAGCCCTTCCAATGCCCAGTTGAGGATGCCGGGCATCTCGGCAATGAGGCGGTCGGTGAGGGTGGGATCTTCCCTGCCCAGCCACGAGACCCGCATGCTAAGCAGGACGAACCGGTTGGCGATGACCCCGGAGGAGTCGCCGAAGTGCGGCAGTTCGTTGGACAGGATCATCAGCCGGGAGGGCAGTTTCCCGGTCCACTGCTCGCGGTACTTGCGGTCGACATCGATCGTGTCGTCACCCGAGATGGTCAACAGCCGCTCCACGACCTGACTGTTGTCGTTGCCGGACAGCCGAGCGTCGGAGATGACCGCCAGCGACTTGCCGACCAGAGTCGACAGACCGAAGTTCGTCCCCAGCCCTGCCAGCGTGGGCCCAGCAAGGTTCTCTTTGCCGACCAGCGCTTTCAGCACCCGTGCGATGGTGCCCTTGCCCGAGCGGGAGGGGCCGACCATGAGCAGGATCTTCTGTAGGTCGGTGCGTCCGGACAGGATGTAGCCGAACCACTCCTGTAGTGCGGTGATCGCGTCGGGGTCGTCAGGCCAGACCTCGGACAGGAAGTGTTCCCATTCCGGCGCCGTGGCGACGGGGTCGTAGGCGAACGGGACGGACACGAGGTTGAAGAAGTCGGGGGTGTGCGGCAGCAGCGCGCGGTCACGGATCCGGAGCAGGCCGTTGGCACACGCCACGATCGGACCGCCGTCCGGCTCGCTCGCGCCGGCGCCGTCGAGCCACGCGGGCGCGTCGGTGTCGGTCGGCAGGAGCGTGATGGCTCCGAGGGCGTCCAGCAGATTGCTGATCTTCTGCTTGGTCGGTGCCCAGTCGCGTTCCTCGGTCTCGTCGTCCTTGGCGGGCACCCGGTAGATGGCGTGCTCAAGCCGCTCGTACATGTGGGCGCGTACCTGTGCTTCGTCGATCTCGCGCCAACAGGTGCCGTTCCAGCGCATCCAGGATGCGCGCCAGCGTCGGCAGATGAGCTGTCCGCCCTCGGTCTGCCAGTCGGGCAGCAGGCGGCGGGCAACGGCCATGGGGTGGGACGGCGCGGGGAGTTCCTCGGTCTCGGGGGCGGGGCGGTCCGTCATGCGGTGTCCCTCCCTTCCTGGGGGCTGCGGAGCGGGCAGACGTCTCGGTGGGCGGTGTGGTTGGCGATCAGGGCCAGGACGCGGGTCCGGCCGAACGCCCGGCGGTTCCATCCGCACAGGCACCGAGACGACGCGGACGGGGTGGCCCCGTACGGGGCGCAGATGTGGAGCCACGCGACGGGGTAGCGGCCGTCTCCGGTCTGCGGGTCAGGGCGAACGGCAATGGGGACGCCTTCGGCGACGTCCTTCGGCTCGCCCACGGCCGTCCGTGCCGCAGCCTCGTCGGCGTGCTGCTGGCCGTTCGGGGTGGCAGTGATGCTCTTCAGAGGGGGACGGGAGGGGGCGGTCATGCCGCGTCCCGCCGGCGCTGGTTGTGGGCGATGGACCAGTTGAGGGCGCTGCGGAGGGTGGCGCGGCACTGGGACGGCGGCAGTCCCACCGCCTCGCCGGCCTCCTGAAGAGCCTGCTCTACCTCGTGCCGGGGGAGGTCGCCCCACGCGATGAAGCGCCCCATGGCTCGCGCCGCCCGGAACAACCTCGCCTCGCGCTGGCCGAGTTGGGCCCCGGAGACGTTGCGGACTTCACTGCCGAGCGCTGTGTCAGCGTATCGGCGGGATTGTGCCGTTACGGGCGCTGAGGGGGCCTGTACGGGCTTGGGGGCCGGTTTCAGGATGCTCAGCAGCCACGAGGGCAAAGGGGTCGCCACGGGGCCGCTGATGGCTTCGTAGGGTCCGGCGGGGGTGATGCTGCACGTGGCGACGACGTACCCGCCCCACGCGCGGGTGTCGACCAACGGCGCGATCGTTCCTGCCGTGTTGGCCAGCCGCACCCCGGACGGCGCCGCGAAGTACAGGTGCCATCCGCCGCTCGCGGTCCGCGTCCGGTAGGTATCGGGGACGGCGTGACCGGTGCGCTCGCAGAGCGCCCCGAAGGTCGTCGCGCCGTCAGGCGCGTCCCCATTGCTGTTGTCCTTGGGCATGTCAAGGTCGACGACCAGCAGCCCGGAAGGACCGGTGGCGATACCGACGTTGAACGGGCCCTGCGACCAAGTGGCGCGGATGCGGTCGGGGTCGGTCGTCGCGCGCTGCTCCCATTTGCGGTGGCCTGCCTCGCATGCTCCGGTGCGCGGGCAGGTGGCCTCTCCGTGGAGGGCGGGGCGCTTGGTGCCGGGACGGAGCGGGAAGACGTGCCAGCCGCGGCCGGCAGCGTTCAGCGCGGCGGCGAGTAAGGCCTCTCGCCGGTTGTCGGTCGGTTGGGTCATGCTGGAGACCTCCACAGGTCTGTTGAAGGCTGGTGGACAAGGGCGGCCCATGGCTTTGGCGAGACGGGGGCCGCCCTTGGCGTAGCTACTGGTTCTTGGCCTGGTGGTCGGTGATGGCGTGCTGCCGGGCGACGGATGCCGCGACGGCGGCGATGTTGCGCGGGTCGTCGACGACGGTGTTGTAGCCGTCCCTGTTGCAGTGCTCCCAGACGGCCAGGGCGATGGCTTCCATGAGGGGGTCTCCGTCGGTCCAGACGGCGGGCTTCGTTGCGGGCGCGGTCATGGCTTCCTTTCGAGGGCTGTTCAGCCGTGGAAGTGGTTGCGCTTGAAGACGGCTTTGCGGATGTTGACCGTGGTCCCGTCGCGGTGGCCGCTCGCGCCGAAGACCTGGACGGCGATCCATCCGCCGAAGATGACGGCGGCGAGGGTGATGAGCTGGGTGATGAGCGCGGTGAGGGCGGCGATGAACGTGGTGAGCAGCAGCAGTCCGCCGCACACAGCGAGGAACCCGACGCCCCCGAGGGCGACGTTCACCGCCGCGCGCGAGACGGCCGGCTTGGCCGCGACCGGTTCCGGCTGGACGGGGTTGATGGCGTAGCCGGTGACGACGCGGCCGTCCGGGAGGACGATGCTCGCCACCGCCGGGATGCCGGCGGGCTGCACGGGCAAGAGGGGCGCCGCTTGAACGGGGGCGAGGGGTACGGGTTGGTGGATGGTCACGGCCCGTTCGGCGGGCAGGTGGCCGAGGTGTTCCGGGTACATACGGAATCCCTTCTGGGCATGGGTCGGGGAGGCGGACGCACCCCCTTGCCGGGGGCGTGTGGAGGGGGTTTTCGGGGGTTGACCTGGGGTGCCTCCCCGCCTCCCTGAATCGGTGTTTTCGCTGATCAACGTGGGGGATGCGGGTTGGGGAGGGGGTTGGGGAGTTCTCCCCGCCTCCCCGCCGCGGGAGGGTGCGCCTCCCCGCTACTCGGAGGCGGAAGCGGAACCCTCGCGGTCGCGGTCGTCGAGGGCGCGGACGACGTCGTCACGGCGGACGACCATGCGGCCGTGGGACTTGTACGCCTCCACCCCGTCGGCCTCCAGCACGCGCTTGAGGTCGCCGAAGGTCCAGCCCCCGTATGCGTCCTCGTTCAGGATCGCGAGCCGCTTGAGGACGTCCTGCGTGTACGAGCGATCCGCGTCGCCCATGACGTCGAAGACGTCCGCCAGCGGGTCACGCTCCTCAGCGCGCTCGATGCTGTGGAGGGTGGTGACGCCGTCGCGCAGTGCCTTGGCGCGGGTGGTGATGGCCTTGGCTTCGTCGTCGTCGATGTAGTGCGTGCGCACGGTGAGGGAGGACTGGCCCTTGGGGATGGCGATCCCGTCGGAGGCGATGACCAGGGTTCCCTTGTCCAGTCCCTGGCGCAGCAGGTGCGGGGCGGCACCGCCGTTGACGGCCTTCTCCCCGAGCGCCATGACGGCCTGCGACTCGGTGCCCAGGGCGAGCGAGGCGCGGGTGTGGGCACCCTCGCGGACCAGCTTGGGGAGGTTCTGGTCGGTGGGGTCCTGCGTGCCCTGCCACATCAGCACGTCGACCGCACGGCCCTGGTTGTGGATCTTGCGGACGCCCATGAAGTACCGGGACTTTGCCTTGGACCCGCCGTAGGGGCGCCTCTCGTCGTCCACGGCCGGGCACATGAACGCCACCTGCGCTTCGTCCACGATGCAGATCAGCGGGTCGAACACTGCCGACGGGTCCAGCCGTCGCGCCTCGATCCGGCGGTTCATCTCGTCGAGGGCGTCCTCAACCATCTCGGTCGCCTCGATCACGTGCTCATCGGTCGGACCCTGGATCAGCACCGTGGCCAGGCCGTCGAACATGGCCCAGTCACCCACACCCTTCAGGTCGGCGATCCGGAACTCAACCCGCTTGTCCAGCGCGGCCCACAGCGCCAGCGCCCGAAGGGAGGCGGTCTTGCCCTGGTTGGACAGACCTGTGATGAGCAGGTGCCGCTGGTACAGGCTCAGGGAGGCCGCGTCGCCGCGCAGGTCCTGTCCCCAGGGGGCGCGGCCCTTGGCGTAGTCGGCGGTCATCGTCTCGTCCGTGACCAGCGGGGACGGGCCGATCGGTTCGTCCAGCGCCCCGGAGTCGGCCACCCACAGCCGCACCGTACGCGCCGCGGTCGGGATGGTGATGAACACCTCGTGCTCGTGTCGGGCGAGGTTCTCGGCAAGCTTCCTGCGGCGCTGCTGCACCTCGACCGTGGACACCCCTGACGGGAGCGTGACGTCGACCTCCACACCGCATCCGGCGATCACGATCGGGGACAGCATGGACGCGCCGGCGTCGCCCATCTCTTTGATGGCGTTGCGCAGTGCAGGCACCCCGAGGTCGCGCAGGGCCTTGACGACGATCGACGGGGTGATCGGCTCGCCCTCACTGGATCGGACGTTGGCGGGCAGGGCCCACTGGGGTGCGGCTTGCTGCTTGCTGCCGACGGTCCACAGGGCGAGCAGGGCGAGGAACGGGCCGATCGTGAGGGCCGGACCCCATACGACCTGCACGATCCGGATCAGCAGGGCGATGAAGTCGATGGTCGCCCGGAGCGGTGTGATGACGTCGGTGACGTCGTGGTTGTTGATGGCCATCACGACCCCGAGCGCGACCAGCACCCCGATGCTCACCCCGGTGCCGACCGCAACGCCCTTGGCGGCCTCTACGGGCGAGTGGAGCAGGTCCATACGGCGGTGGTGGCGGGCGGCGCGGAAGCGCTGCAACCGCTCCTCCCACTCCTCGGCCGCTTCCAGGTTCCCCGCGGCTTCCGCCGTACGGATCATGCGCTCGTAGCGGGCCCCGGTCTTGCCGTCCCAGGTACGGCGGGCCACGATCCGGCCCCCGTTGAACGTGTAGAGGCTGTGCCGTGCCACCGCGCGGGCGGTTGTCATGGTGGTCTCGTGCGTGACCGCGGTCTTTACAGCGCGGCCAGAGCGCACCCACAGCGGCACCGGGGCCGCCGGCGAGGCGTCGGGCACGACGGTCAGCACCGTGGGCGCCGCGTCGTCGGTCGGAGGATCGGTGGGCTTGTGGAGGTGAACGACGTTCTCAGACATGCTGAGGGTGCTCCTGTCTGCCCTTTCGAGGGCGGGAGTTGTGGAGGGCGCCGGGGTGGCCGTGTCCGTGGCAGGTGGCGGTCACCCCGGCGGGTGGTGCGGGCTGGTCAGAACCAGCCGGAAGACTTCTTGGCGGCCTTGGCGCGGGCAGCCTCGGTGATGAGGCGCTGGCGCTCGCCGTGCAGGGCGGTCAGTTCCGCGTTCAGCCGCATCTCAGCCGCCGAACCCGTGCTGTCCATCTGCTCCTCGGCACGGCCCGTGCTGCGGCCGCGGGCGGCCCGGTAGGCGCCGCCGGCCAGCGAGCGCGCCATGGCGCGCCGCTCCGAGCCGTTCAGCGGCCACCACTCGCCCCGGCGGACGGCTTCCAGCTTCTTCATCGTCTGCCGGATCTCGCGGTCCAGACGGCGGGTGTCGGGCTTCCCCATGGTCAACTCCCCTTCGGCGAGGTGTGGTGGGCGGGCAGGAGGGCGATGTCGGCGAGGCGACCGGTGCAGCCGCGGGCGTCCAGCCAGGCGCCGATGTCGCGCAGGGCCCGGGCGCGGCAGTAGCCGTGCGGGCCGGTGACGGTGCCGGAGGCGAACGCGCGGCCCTGGCCGCGTACGGTCACCCAGCCGTGCCAGGAGTAGGCGACGGCGGGCGGGGTGGTGTTGGTGCTGGTCACAGCGGAACTCCTGGGTCTGGTCGACGTGTTCAGGCGGCGCGCTGTTCGTCGTCGGGGTAGGCGCAAGGCACGCACATGCCGAGCGAGGTGGGGATGACGTATCCGGCGTCCGTGCGGCACTTCGGACAGGTGCGGCGCGCCAGGTTGGCCTTGGCGAGCGCTGCCCACCTCGCCGGGGTCATGGGCCGGACGGGCTTGGCGCGGTCGATGCGGTAGAGGTAGGCGGTCAGCGGGCCGCGCCGGTAGCGCGGGCGCAGGACCTGCGCGGCTATCTGCTGACCGCCGGGGCGTAAGCCCTGGGCGCGGAGTTGGCGGCGGGTGGCGAGCCCCTTGGGGGCGTAGCGCCAGGGGTAGGTGGGGATGCCGAACTGACTGCCGGAAGGGTCGTAGCACTTGCCGAACGACCCGCCCATCAGACGGCCGTGGTGGCGCCGTCGCGTTCAGCTCGGAGGGTCTCGCGCAGGATCCGGGCGTTCTTCGGCGAGGTGTGCACCGCGAGGCGGATCCCCTCGGCTGTGAGTTTCGCGTCCGGCCAGTCGGCGGTCACCGTGCGGGCTTCGGCGAGCAGTTGGTCCGGCGTGCGCTTCGGCCGCGGCGATCGGGCTGCCTCGGGAACCCGACCCGTCGCCCGGCGGGGGCGGGTCGACTCGGCCGCGGCCACCGTGTGCCGCTCGATCGCGGGGGCGGGAGTCGGGGCGACGGTGGTGGGGACGGGCTTGAGGGGGAGAGTCGACTTCACGAACTCCACGGCCACCGGATCGGGCATCCGCACCGGAGCGACCACCACAGGTGCGGGGGTCGATTCCGCGAGGTCAGCGGTAGACCGATTGCTCATGGTCTCGGTCGATTCCTCCCTATTGGTGCCCGGGGTGGGGATCGGGGCGGGGCGGTGGTGCAGCACCTTCGCGACCAGATCGGATCCGAAGTAGATCGACCCGACCGGAAGAGAGGTAGCCAGCAGCACGAGCGCCCAGTTCGCCGGATCCCAGTTCGCGAGTCGGCCCCAGTCGACCGTCTGGCCGTGCAGCTCGGGAACGAGCCCGTGGACGTAGTTGAGGACCAGTGAGGCGAGCGTGTAGGTGCCCAGCACCCTCAGCGCGAACGTCCGGTCCCGTCCGGCCAGAACGAGCGTGGCGACGAGGGCGAGGGCCATGAGGCCGTCGACCACGAACGGGTAGAGCGTCGCGGCGGTGTGGTCCGCGCCGATGGCGTTGGCGATGTCCCGCAACGCGTTCCACGAGACGCGGAACGCCATCGCGACGACCGCGACCAGCGCCGTCACCAGCAGGATCCTGCCCGTGCGGTTCATGCCGCACCCCCGAGGGCGAGCAGGGCCGCGAGGATGAGCAGGGCGCCGCCCGCGCGGGTCAGATGGACTGCCCGGCGCAGGTTGGTGAACTTGGCGACGGCGATCCGGGACAGACCTGCGATGTCCGCGGCCGGGTCGCCGGCGAGGGTGGTGCGGATCTCCTCGGCCGTGAGCGTCGCCCACAGCGGGAACCCGCGGCCACCACCGAGGTTCGGCCGGACCGCCCGCAGCAGCAGGTCAGCCGCGGCGACCAGCAGGCCCATCCCGAGCCCTCCCACGACGTACGCGGGAACGGTCAGCGGGACGTCCTTGGCGACGGTCCACGTGCCGGCGAGCACGGCGCCGACGAACGCCAGTAACAGACCGGTCTTGGTGTCGGTCCGCGCGATTTCCGCCTTCACCTCCGCGTGCGCGGTGGCGAGCGTCTGAGGGGTGCTCACGCGCCCACCCCCGGAACCAGCGGCGCGACCTGGTTGGCGAGCACCAGCCGCATGGCCAGCGCCACGCTGCGGGCCCGGCGGATGCGGCGGGTGTCCAGCTCGGTGGGGGTGCGGTCCAGGGCGATGATCTGCGCGTCCAGCAGGTCGATGTCCGCCTCGATGGCGGGCATCTCACGGTCGATCGCGTCCAGCTCCGCGGCCGTCGGCTCCATGAAGTCGGCGAACGCGGTAACAGCCTCTTGAACAGTGACGATGTGATTCATTGGGTCGTGTTCCTCTCAGCGTGGAACGGCCCGAACGCGGCTCCCGGGGTGCCACCCGGGAGCCGCTCGCCGTTGAAGTCGGAAGATCCGGCTCCCCTCAACCCCGCCCGTACGACCACCAGGGCCGGACGGGCGGAGGAGGCAACCGGCCGCCGCATCGAGCGCGGCGGAGCGATCTAGGTCAAGAAGGTGCGCGGCCCTGAGCCGCGCCGGACACCTTTTGCGGGAGGTGACAGCCCGTACTGCGCGATATGGATCTGTGCCTCAGTCCCGCTCTTCCGAGGAATCGCATCTCGGTCTCTTCGCGTGGCGTGTGTGCCCTTGGGCAGATCCGTTCTTTTGAGTCGGTGCGTGTCCCTGACGGGAGGTGACCGACTGGTCTCCGCTCACCTCGGCCGGCATGGTCACGGCCGTCACGTCTGTGGCGGATCACGCTGTGGAGTTGTCGGAGCAGCCCAAAGAAGGCCCCTCCAGTCGCTCCGCTGAACTAGTTCTGCGGTGCGCTGTGATGATTAAGGCACGCTCCGGAGCGGCCGTCAATAGAACTAGTTCAGAGACTCTGAAGATCGTTCGAGCGGTTGCGAAGTGATCCCGGCTATCCTTGTAGGACTAGTTCTGCAACACTGGGGTCGCGAGTCACACACCAAGGGAGTCAGGCGTGGAAGAGATCAAGGTTCCGAAGATCCAGCGGGTCGCCGCTGAGCTTCGGGCGAAGATCCTGGAGGGGGTGTATCCCCCGGGTTCTGCGCTGCCCAAGGTTCGGGAGCTTCAGGAGTCCGAAGGTGTCGCCTACCAAACCGCGCGCGACGTGTACCGGGTGCTGGAAGACGAGGGCCTGATCATCTCGCGCAGGGGTGAAGGCACGTTCGTCTCTCCGATCCTCGGCAAGATTCACCGGGACGGGACTGGCCGCTACATCAAGTCGGCTCGGGAAGAAGCCGGCGCGCGAGGCGCGTTCGCGGCGGAGATTGCCAGGCTCGGGATGACGTCGAGCGCGTCAACCGTCATCAGTCGGGAGCGGCCACCGAAGCGAGTCGCCCAGATCCTGGGCATCCATCACGCCGCAAAGGCACTTGTCCGAGCACGGGTCATGCGTGCTGATGCCACCGTCGTGCAGGTGGCTACCTCGTACTTCCCTGGTGACGTGGCGTTCGATACGCAACTTGAGCAGCAGGACACCGGGGACGGCGGTAGCAAGTCTCGTCTTGCTGAGCTTGGGTACCAGCAGACCCGTATCCGGGAGTCCGTGGATGTACGGCCTCCGAGCAAGGAAGAAGCCGAGTCGCTTGGCGTCTCAGCCGACAGGCTGGTCTACGAGATCACCCATGTCGGCCTGACCGAGAGCGGCAGGGCCGTGGAAGTCTGCGTCCACGTCATGCCCATCACCCTCTGGTCGCTCAGCTATGAGTGGCCCATTGACCAGCCCGCCGTCTGAGAGGAAAGACCGAAGTGAGCAGCAACACCGCCATCGTCCGCGATGCCACGGAGCGCTACCGCACGGCGCGTCGCGAGGCCGGCGAAAGCCGTGGGGCTTTCGAGACCGAGATCAAGCGACTCGGGGGGGCTCCCCGCGTGGAAACCGCGATCCGTCGCGACACCGCGCCCTCTCAGGTCGCCGAACTTCTCGGTATCGCGAGCGCTGACCAGACCGTGATCCGTGCCAGGCACATGTACGACGGTGACCGCTTGGTCCAGCTTGCCGACTCGTACGTCCCCGTGGACGTGGCAGAGGCCGCAAGCATTGAGAGTCCTGACCCGGGTCTCGGCGGCATCATCAGCCGGATGCGCGACGCGGGATTCGAGCAGACCGAAGCGATTGAGGAGATCACGCTGTACGCGGCGACCTCGGTCGAAGCAGAGGCATTCGGAGTCGAGGTCGGCAGCAACCTGCTTCAGATCACGCACACCGGTTACACGAAGACCGGTCGCGCCGTTGAGGTCACCGTCCACCGTCCCAGCCCCGGTTGGGTTCTGCGCTACAGCCCGCCCATCAGCTGATTCAGGGCATACCGACGGCCCGCACCAATGGTGCGGGCCGTCGCCGTTCCTGCGCCGCTGTTGGCTCTGCTGACATCAACGGCTGACATCAACAGCCACGTACACCGGTGCACATCCACGGACCCATGCCCGTCGGTTCGGCCGGATCACAGCCACGGATGGACTGGTCCGCGGAACGCGCATCGGGAGTGAACGCGCCTACGGATCAGAAGGTTGCAGGTTCGAATCCTGCCGAGTGCACACAGGTGAAAGCCCCGTTCCGGTCACCGGAGCGGGGCTTTTTCGTGCCGTACAGCAGCGAAGTACGGCAACGGGTCATGGCGATCCGCGCGTGCCGAGTGTTCCGCGGCGGGCCGCAGGGCGAACATGCGGGTCAGGTTCCGCGGCTCGATCGGGTGCCGTACTTCGTGGTGAAGATCAGCCCGTGTCGGTCCTGCCGGAGATCATCGGTCGCTTTCCGGTCGGCGTTCTGCTGGGCGCGCCGCGTCACCAGGGCGGTTCGTCCTGGAGGACACGGGACCAGGCGGTCCTTACGCTCGGCCTGCCGAACTCGGGTACAGGCCGGTGCACTTCCGCGAGGGGCGTGCGCGGGCAAGAGGGTGGGTTGAGGCCCCGTGCTTCGAGCGCGGCGCCTTGGTGGTACCGGCCACGACCGGCTTGCCGCCGTTGACGACGACCTTGTCGATCGTGATGTTGCCGGCGTCGGCGTCAGCCGGCACGGGTGGGGCTGGTGTCCGGCATGTGGAGGCTCGTGAGGAGCTGCTGGTACGTCTCGCTCATGGGCTTCCCGTTCTCCTTCGGGCCGAGGGAGAGGACCTCGACGTAGTGGGTGTCGCCGGCGATCAGGCGTGCGGAACCAACGGTGCCGTCAGGGGCGGAGAGATGCGCGTCGAGGGCGGGCCGGCCGTCGACCGTGGTCTTGTGGACGCCGGTACTGGCGAGCTTTTCACTGGAGGACGCGCAGTTCTCGTTGTAGCCGTCGACGAACCCCCGAAGACCGTCATCGAGGTACGCCTGGGCGCCGGGCAGGTCGACGACCGCGAGGCCGACGATCCCGTCATCGGTCTCCATCATGTAAAGGCGACCGTTCACGCCGTCCTTGGCCTTGGTGAGCTTCTCGACCTCGGGCTTTCCGGGAAGCCGGAATTTGATGCTGCTCGCGGCGTCGGTGGTCTCCACCCATTGCTTGGCGGAGGCCGCGCCGGCGTGCTGATGGTGAGCGTCGTGATCGGCGGTGATCGTGGTGGCGGCCGTGTGCGGCGCCGACGTGGCGGCGAAGGCGCTGCTGGGCAATACCGCGCCTCCGAGGGCCATGGTGGTCGAGGCGGTGAGCAGCGTGATGCGCTGGAGATGGGAACGGCGAGTCATGGAAATTCACATCCCATAAAAGTGGGGGGAGGGTGGACAATATGTTGCCGGATGGCTCGCGACTCACGGATTTCCGGCCGTGGAGTGCGTATATCCATTAGGCCCGGCCCCTTGAATGGCGTCATGCCCCTGAATCGCGTGACGCGAGAAGTCGGGACTTGACCGATGGCAGTGTTCTGAGCACAATCCCCCGCTCGCACGCGGTCGCGGCGGGTTTCCGGTGTGGGTGCGGAGGCTCACGTTGGCGGAGGGGGGAGTACTGGTTCCCGGCGGGGGGCGTGGCCAGGGATCTCGGCTTCACCGACAGCAGAGCGGCGGGCGAACGAGAAGGGCCCGAAGTCGCATCCCATACTTGCGACTTCGGGCCCTCTCCACGCTAGGCGAAGGCGCAATGGCTCAGTCGCGCTTCCGCAATTCCTCCAGGTATTCGCTCATCAACTTTCCCGTACGGGTGAACCAGTCGTACAGGACCGCGATTTCGGCGGGCGAGTAGTCGGAGAAGAGTTCGGTGACGCGGGCGTAGTGCGGTTCGTAGAGGGCCATGACACGGGCGACCGCGTCCGGGTTCGCGGCGACGCGGACGCGGCGGCGGTCGTCGGGGTCGGGGCGACGGGTGACGTACCCGGCGCGCTCGAGACGGTTGAGGATCCCCGTGACGGCGCCCGTCGTGACGTGGGCCCGCTCCGCGAGGTCGCCGGCCGTGAGCAGGGTGTCGCCCGCCTCCAGGACGAAGCCGAAGCAGGTGAGGTCGGTGACGTTCAGGTGCAGCCGCTGGGCCATCTCCTGCTGGCCGATCATGCCCGTCGCGACGAGGTGGTCCATGGCGCTCAGCGCCTGGGCCGGAGTCGCGGGTGGGCGCGGCGTGCCCTGCTGCATGTGCATTTCCCTTAGTGCGTGAGATGTTTTTGGGGTAGATTTCTTAGCCTGTGAGGGATTCTAGTCCCTCATGTCACGAAGCTCCGCTGTTCGGACAGAGGGAGGCATTACGTGAGTAAGCATGACGAGGGGCACACCCTCGCGGGCTGGGTCGGATTCGGGATCGCCACCGTGGGCGTGGCGGGCATCGGGCTGGGGGTCTGCGCCGACAACGCCCCCGGCGAGTGGGGCGGGCTGGCGGTCGTGGCTGTGAGCGTGCTGGTCACCTGGGTGCTCCATCTCGCCGGGTGGGGCAAGCCGCCGGGGCGTCGGCCCGCCTCGGAGTGGGGACTGCGGGTCAGGGACCGCGGCGCGCGGGAGGGGCATCCCGGGTGTGTGGGGTGCCGGCTGGCCGGGCGTGGGAGGCCCGCGGTCCGGTCGGACGTGGTCCTCGGCCGTGAATCCGCGAGCGGTGAACCCGTGACCGAGTCCGCCTCCTGAACGGCTGCCCGACAGGTCCCCGAGCGGCAGCCTGATCGTCGACTCCGTTGTCAGTGGCAACGCCTACGCTCGTGAGTGATGGCACAGACGTGGAGATGTTCGGGCCTGCGGTGGTCGGACGGCGGCCCCGTGCTGATCTGGGGCGGCGGGCGGGGCAGTGCGCTGTCCTGGGGGAAGCGGGTGGCCTTTGGGGTGGTGGACGAGGGCATACGGACGTGTGTGGGGGCGCGGGGGAACGCGTGTCCCGTGTGGGCGGTGGTGTCGGGGCGGAGTGCGGGGGCCCGCTGTGAGGAGTGCGCGCGGCTGGACCGGGCGCACTCCGTGGCCGCCGACACGATGGCCGACGACCCGCGGCCGTACCGCGTGTACCTCGCGTGGTTCGGGCCGGGCTTGGTCAAGGTCGGGATCACCGGAGTCGCGCGCGGGCCGGCGCGGCTGCTGGAGCAGGGGGCCGTCGTCTTCAGCTGGCTCGGGCAGGGGCCGTTGATGGCGGCGCGGCGGACCGAGGAGTTGCTGCGGGCCGCGCTTCGGGTGCCGGATCGGATTCCGTACGCCGAGAAGAGGATGGTGCGGGCCGCGTTGCCGGGGGCGGGTGAGCGGCTGGAGGAGATCCGGGAGCTGCACGCGCGGGTCATGGAGCTCGATGGCTGGCCCGACTCCCTGGAGCGTGCGCCCTTTCAGGCCGTCGATCACACAGAGGCGTTCGGGCTCGAGGGGCTCCCGGCCGCCGTCGGTGTCGTGAGCGAGCTCGTCGCCGGTGGCGTGGTGAGCGGGGAGCTGCTCGCCGCCGCCGGGCCCGATCTGCATCTGGCGACCGGGCGTGGGGTCGTCGTCGTGGATACGCGACTCATGACCGGGTGGGAGCTGACCGCGGTCAGCGGTGGGCGACTGACGGTTCCCGTAAGGGAGTGGGAAGACGGGAGTGTGCTGCAGGACGGACTTTTCTGAGTGCCCGCGTGTGAGTGCCTGCACGGATGCCGTTCTCTGAGGGTCAAGAGTTGGATCCCTCTTGGATCCCGTTCGGAAAGGACCTGGACGGGTGGGGAGACCCGGCCCGACAGTGGTTGCCATGAGCGATCACTCCATTGCACCTGTCGCAGCCCACGAACCCCCCTACTACGCCGCCGTGTTCACCTCCGTCCGGATCGACGACGACGGAGGGTATGCAGAGACCGCCGAGCGCATGGAGGAGTTGGTGAAGGGCATCCCGGGCTACCTCGGCATGGACTACGCGCGCACGCCGGGCGGGCTGGCGATCACCGTCGGGTACTTCCGGGACGCGGACGCGATCCGGGAGTGGAGCGGGCACGCCGAGCACCGCGCGGCGCAGCGGCGCGGCCGCGCCGAATGGTACGAGCGCTACACCCTGCACATCGCCAAGGTCGAGCGGAGCCATGAGTTCGAGCGGACTCCGGGGACTGAGCACGGCACGGCGGCCGAGTAGGACACGGGGACTGAGTGAATCACGGGGACCGAGCGGCGCAAGGAGGTAGGGCCGAGTGGCAGGAGCGAGTGTGCGCGTGGCTGACGGGACTGACGGGACGGACGTGGAGGATGTACGGCGGTTCTGGGAGCGGCTCGGGCTGCCGGGGCTCGTCGATGTCCACACGCACTTCATGCCCGAGCGCGTCCTGCGCAAGGTGTGGGACTACTTCGACGCGCTCGGCCCGCTGACCGGCGGCGTCGAATGGCCCATCACCTACCGCGCGGAGGAGAGCGAACGGCTCGCGGTGATACGGGGGTTCGGGGTACGGGCCTTCACCGCGATGCTCTACCCGCACAAGGCCGGCATGGCGCAGTGGCTCAACTCCTGGGCCGTCGACTTCGCCCGCCGGACACCCGACTGTCTGCACACCGCTACCCTGTTCCCCGAACCGGGCGTCGAGGGGTACGTACGGGAGGCCGTGGAGCAAGGGGCCCGCGTCTTCAAGGCGCACATCCAGGTGGGGGCGTACGACCCGAGTGATCAACTCCTCGACTCCACCTGGGGGCTGCTCGCCGAGGCCGGGGTCCCCGTCGTGATGCACTGCGGGTCCGGCCCCGCGCCCGGCAAGCACACCGGGCCCGAGCCGGTCGCCCGTGTCCTCGCCCGGCATCCCCGGCTGCGGCTGATCGTGGCCCACCTGGGGATGCCCGAGTACGAGGACTTCCTCGCCCTCGCGGAGCGCTACGGGGAGGTGCGGCTGGACACGACGATGGCGTTCACGGACTTCAGCGAGCGGTTCGCGCCGTTTCCGCGGGAGGCCAGGGCCCGGCTCGCCGCCCTCGGTGACCGGGTCCTGCTGGGGACCGACTTCCCGAACATCCCCTATCCGTACGTCCACCAACTGCACGCCCTTGAACGGCTCGGTCTTGGGGACGACTGGCTGCGGGCGGTCTGCTATGCGAACGGTGCTCGTCTCTTCGCGATCAGTGTCTGAGCGGGACGCCATATCAGTGTCTGAGCGGGGCGCCCCGGAACGCCCGGGAACGCCCTCTCAGGAACTTCGTGATCTTCCCAGGAGTTGCCTGAGAGGCACCTGTGTGTTTCTCAGGAAAATCACAGGTTCCCGAAAGCGTGCTCTCAGAGGACCCCGCCAAGGTGTCCGCTATGACCACGACCTCGCCCCAGGGGCGCACCGAACTGCTGAGGCCGGACGGGAGCCCCGTCCGAGTGCTGGTGGTGGACGACGAGCTGTCGATCACCGAGCTGCTCTCCATGGCCCTTCGCTACGAAGGCTGGCAGATCCGCAGCGCGGGTGACGGACAGGGCGCGGTGCAGACCGCGCGCGAGTTTCGGCCCGACGCCGTTGTCCTCGACATGATGCTGCCGGACATGGACGGCCTCGCGGTCCTGGGGCGCCTGCGCCGTGATCTGCCCGACGTGCCCGTCCTCTTCCTCACGGCCAAGGACGCCGTCGAGGACCGTATCGCGGGGCTGACGGCCGGTGGCGACGACTACGTCACCAAGCCCTTCAGCCTCGAAGAGGTCGTGGCCCGGCTGCGCGGACTGATCCGCCGTTCCGGCGCCGCCGACCGGCGCTCCGACTCCGTGCTCGTCGTCGGTGACCTCACCCTCGACGAGGACAGCCACGAGGTCTCGCGCGCCGGGGACAACATCCACCTCACCGCGACGGAGTTCGAACTCCTGCGGTTCCTCATGCGTAATCCCAGGCGTGTACTCAGCAAAGCGCAGATACTCGACCGCGTGTGGTCGTACGACTTCGGTGGCCAGGCCAACGTCGTCGAGCTCTACATCTCTTACCTGCGACGCAAGATCGACGCCGGTCGTGAGCCGATGATCCACACCAGGCGTGGGGCCGGTTACCTGATCAAGCCCGCGGCGTCATGAGCGGGCGACGACGGCCGCGTAAGCAGGGGCGAGGACGACAGCCGCGCACGCTGCGGACGCGGCTCGTCGTCTCCGCGGTGACGCTGATCGCGGTGGTGTGTGCGGTGATCGGCACCGTGACGACCCTCGCGCTGCGGGACCATCTGTACGGGCAGCTGGACACCACGTTGGGCGAGACCGTCGGGCGGGCGACCGGCGGTGGCCCGGACAAGCCGGGGGGCCTACCGCCGAACAACACGCAGAACCAGTCCAACGGCAGCCTGCAGAACGACACATTCACCTTCCTCAAGCGTGGGCCGAACCAAGAGAACACCATCGCCGCCGTCGTGAAGAACGGCAGGATCAGCGAGGGGGTCATCTCCAAGGAGGGGGCGACCACCACCACTGTCGGCGTCCCGGAGATGGTGACCAACAAGCTCAATGAGGCCCAGTTGGCCGCGCTCGGCTCCGTGTCGAAGACCGGTGTGCACAGCGTCGACATCCCCGGCCTGGGCGAGTACCGCGTCACGTACCAGGAAGGCCCCAGGGGCGCCTACTACGTCGCCATCCCGACGGCTTCCGTCACCAACACCATCAACACGCTGATCCTCGTCGAGATCAGCGTCACCGCCGCCGGTCTCATCGCCGCCGGTATCGCCGGCAGTGTCCTGGTCGGGCTCGCCCTGCGCCCCCTGCGCAAGGTCGCCTCCACCGCCACCCGCGTCTCCGAACTCCCCCTGCACACCGGCGAGGTCACCCTCTACGAGCGGGTTCCGGAGTCCGAGGCCGACCCGCACACCGAGGTCGGGCAGGTCGGCGCCGCGCTCAACCGCATGCTCGACCACATCCACAGCGCCCTGCACGCACGCCAGCAGAGCGAGATGCGCGTACGGCAGTTCGTCGCGGACGCGAGCCATGAGCTGCGTACACCGCTGGCGTCGATCCGTGGCTATGCCGAGCTGACCAGACGCGGCCGCGAGGAGACCGGGCCCGACACCCGGCACGCCCTCGGCCGTATCGAGTCCGAGGCCGGGCGTATGACCCTGCTCGTCGAGGACCTGCTGCTGCTCGCGCGGCTGGACGCCGGACGCCCGCTCCAGTACGACCAGACCGACCTCGTACCGCTCGTCATCGACGCCGTGAGCGACGCCCGGGCGGCCGGACGCGACCACAACTGGCGGCTCGAACTGCCGGAGGAGCCCGCGCTCGTGCTGGCGGACGCCGCACGGCTGCAGCAGGTCATGGTCAATCTGTTCGCGAACGCCAGAACGCACACCCCGCCCGGTACGACCGTCACCGCACGGGTGCACCGGCACGGACCGTGGCTGTGCGTGGACGTCCAGGACGACGGGCCCGGCATCCCGCCCGACCTGCTCCCGCGCGTCTTCGAACGCTTCGCACGCGGTGATTCCTCGCGTTCCCGGTCCTCCGGCTCGACGGGCCTGGGACTGGCCATCGTGCAGGCCGTCGCGGCCGCGCACGGCGGTGCCGTCACCGTGGACAGCATGCCCGGACGGACCGTGTTCACCCTTCATCTGCCCGCGATCGCCGTCGATCCGTTCGTGGAAACAAAGGCGCAACTGTTCTCACAGGCACAGCACAGCGCCACCACATGGGTGCAACAGGGCGTTTGACGAGAGTCGTTCGCATGCGAACCGACTCTTCTCCCGGCAACCTGCCGGCGCGGGAGCACCTCCCGGCCGGGTCCGCCGGTACGCCTGTCCTGGACGTAGTGATCCCCGTCTACAACGAGGAGAAGGACCTCCAGCCGTGTGTGGTGAGACTGCACGAGCATCTCAAGCGCACCTTTCCGTACGCGTTCCGCATCACGGTCGCGGACAACGCTTCGACGGACACCACCCCTCAGGTGGCCGCACGGCTGGAGTCGGAGATACCGGAGGTCAGGTCCTTCCGGCTTGAGCAGAAGGGCCGTGGGCGCGCGCTGCGCACCGTGTGGTCGGCCTCGGACGCTCCGATCCTCGCCTACATGGACGTGGACCTGTCCACCGACCTCAACGCCCTCCTCCCGCTGGTGGCCCCGCTGATCTCGGGCCACTCGGACCTCGCGATCGGCTCCCGGCTCGCCCGCAGTTCGCGCGTGGTGCGCGGTGCCAAGCGGGAGTTCATCAGCCGCACCTACAACCTGATCCTGCGCGGTTCGCTGCAGGCCCGCTTCTCGGACGCGCAGTGCGGCTTCAAGGCGATCCGCCGCGATGTCGCCCAGGTCCTGCTGCCGTTGATCGAGGACACCGGCTGGTTCTTCGACACCGAGATGCTGGTGCTCGCCGAGCGCGCCGGACTGCGCATCCACGAGGTGCCGGTCGACTGGGTCGACGACCCGAACTCGACCGTGCACATCGTGAAGACCGCGACCGACGACCTGAAGGGCGTGTGGCGCGTGGGGCGCGCCCTCGCCACCGGTTCGCTCCCGCTCGACCGGCTCGGGCGCCCCTTCGGGGATGATCCGCGCGACCGCGACCTGACCGACGTACCCAAGGGGCTGGCCCGCCAGCTCGTCGGCTTCTGCGTGGTGGGCGCCCTGTCGACCCTCTTCTACCTGCTTCTGTACAGCGCCTTCCGCTCGTTCTCGGGCTCGCAGATCGCCAACGCGCTCGCCCTGCTCGTCTCGGCCGTCGCCAACACCGCGGCCAACCGACGTCTGACCTTCGGCGTCCGCGGGCGGGGCAGCGCGGTGCGGCACCAGGCGCAGGGCCTGGTCGTCTTCGGCATCGGCCTCGCCCTCACCAGCGGCTCGCTCGCCGCCCTGAACGCGGCGACGAGCAGCCCGGCGCACTCCACCGAACTCGCGGTGCTCATCGCCGCCAACCTCGCGGCGACCGTGCTGCGGTTCCTGCTCTTCCGCGCCTGGGTCTTCCCGGACCGGCGCGACGAGACGGCGCCCTCGACCGTCGTCGCCTCGCACAACCCGGCCTCGCCCGCCTACAGCACGACAGCGGCGCACCAGCAGCACCACCACCAGGGCCAGCACCACCACCAGCACCAGCCGCTGCCCCAGCGCCCGGGCTCGACGGCGCCCCAAGCTCCGTACATCAACCACGACCACAACCAGACCAACGAGTTCCGCGCCGCTGAAGCCGCGGACCGCACCTGGGGGGACGCAACCATGCAGCTGCAAGCGGTGCGCCCGCACGATCACGACCCGAGGGACGCGAGGGACGCACGATGACGATTCAGCCCGACACGAGCTATCAGGGGGGCCTGAGTCCCTCCGGGAGCGCCGAGCCCTCCTGGGGGCCGCCGAGCTCGACGGCTCTGCAGGAGCCCGTCGCGGCGCCCACCGCGGCCCCCCGGTCCGGTGAGCCCAAGCAGCCCTTCTTCCACCGCGTCTGGCGCGGCCGGCCCGAGGACCCGCGCTGGGTGCGCCCCGCCTTCCTCGGTCTGCTCGTCGCCACCGGCCTGCTCTACCTCTACAACCTGAGCGCCTCCGGGTACGCCAACTCCTTCTACTCCGCGGCCGTCCAGGCGGGCAGCCAGAGCTGGAAGGCCCTCTTCTTCGGCTCGCTCGACTCGGCCAACGCCATCACCGTCGACAAGCCCCCGGCCTCGCTGTGGCCGATGGCCCTGTCGGTACGGATCTTCGGCCTCAGCTCGTGGGCGATCCTCGTCCCCGAGGTGCTGATGGGCGTCGCCACGGTCGGCGTTCTGTACGGGGCCCTGCGCCGTCGCTTCAGCCCAGCGGCCGGTCTGATCGCGGGCGCGGTGCTCGCGCTCACTCCCGTCGCCGCGCTGATGTTCCGGTTCAACAACCCGGACGCGATGCTCGCGCTGCTGATGACCGTCACGATCTACTGCGTGGTCCGCGGTCTGGAGGACGGCCGGACGAAGTGGCTGGTCTGGGCGGGTGCCGCGGTCGGCTTCGCGTTCCTCGCGAAGACCCTGCAGGCCTTCCTGATCCTGCCGCCGCTCGCGGTCGTGTACGCGGTCTGCGCGCCGGTGCGGCTGAAGAAGCGGTTCGCGCAGCTGGGTCTGTCGGCGGTCGCGATGGTCGTCGCGGGCGGCTGGTGGGTCGCGATCGTGGAGCTGTGGCCCGCGTCCTCCCGCCCGTACATCGGCGGCTCGCAGAACAACTCCTTCCTCGAGCTGACCTTCGGCTACAACGGCCTCGGCCGCATCAACGGCGACGAGACCGGCAGCGTCGGTGGCGGCGGCGGTGGCACCGGCCAGTGGGGCGAGACCGGCTGGAACCGGATGTTCAACTCGGAGATCGGCAGCCAGATCGCCTGGCTGCTGCCCGCCGCGCTGATCCTGTTCGTCGCGGGCATCGTGCTCACCCGCAAGGCCAGGCGGACCGACCTGACGCGCAGCTCGTTCCTCGCCTGGGGCGGCGCCCTGCTGATGACGGCGATCATCTTCAGCTACATGGCCGGCATCTTCCACCAGTACTACACGGTGGCCCTGGCCCCTTACATCGCTGCCGTCGTCGGCATGGGTGTGACGGTGCTGTGGGAGGAGCGGAGCAAGGTCTGGGCCTCGCTCACCCTCGCCGGCGCGGTCACCGCGACCGCCGCCTGGGGGTACGTGCTGCTCAACCGCACGCCCACGTACCTGCCGTGGCTGAAGTGGCTGGTCCTCATCGGCGGTCTGGTCGGCGCGCTCGGTCTGATCTTCGCGGCCAAGCTGGGCCGCCAACTGGCCCTCGCGGCGGTCGGGCTGAGCTTCGTGGCCTCGGTCGCGGGCCCGACGGCGTACACGCTGTCCACGGTGAACAGCGGGCACACCGGTTCGATCGTCACGGCCGGTCCGGCGGGCGCCAGCACGATGGGCGGCCGGGGTGGCGGCCCCGGTGGCGGCATGCGGGGCGGCTTCCCCGGTGGCGGCAACACTCAGGGCCAGAACCAGCAGGGCGGTAACGGCACCACCCAGCAGGGTGGCGGCATGGGCCAGCCCCCGACGGGTGGCACCGGTGGAACCGGCGGCTTCCCCGGTCAGAACCAGCAGGGCAACGGCACCACCCAGGGCCAGAACCAGCAGGGCGGCATGCCCGGCGGTGGCGCGATGGGTGAGGGCGGCATGGGCGGTGGCGGCGTGGGCGGTCTGCTCAACGGCGCGACCGTCGGCTCCGCGGCCAAGAAGCTGCTGGAGACGAACGCGGCCGACTACACCTGGGCGGCCGCGGCCATCGGTTCCCAGAACTCCGCGAGCTACCAGCTCGCCACCGGCAAGCCGGTGATGGCGATCGGCGGCTTCAACGGCACCGACCCGTCTCCGACGCTGGCCCAGTTCAAGAAGTACGTGACGGACGGCAAGATCCACTACTTCATCTCGGGCGGCGGCATGGGCGGCGGCGGCAACTCCTCCACCACCTCCACCTCCTCCCAGATCAGCTCGTGGGTCACGGCCAACTTCAAGAAGGTGACGGTCGGTTCGGCCACCTTCTACGACCTGACGCAGCCGACCAGCAGCTGACGGCAGGTCCTGTACCCGGGGCGGTGGCCCGGAGCGATCCAGCTTCGGGCCACCGCCCTTTTCGTACGCCCGGAGCATCGCGTTGTACGCTGTATGGGAACTGTTCTACGGTGTACAGCACGTCCACGACTCCCTCAGGGCGCCCCGAAGACCAGGCGCAAGGTCACCCCCAGCGCCGGCTGATCCTCGGCGTCATCCGCCTCGCCCAGTCGACCGTGCTGCTCGACAACACCGTCCTGAACGTGGCGATCCCCTCCCTCACCCGGGAACGGGGTGCGGCGACCTCCGACATCCAGTGGATGATCAACGCCTACTCGCTGGCGCAGTCCGGGCTGCTGCTCACGGCGGGCAGCGCGGCCGACCTCCCCCACGCCTCAAGGGCGCGGGGGGACCCCCATCGGCCGCAAGAAGATGCTGATCGCGGGGCTCGTCGGGATCGGCTCGGTGGTGGCCGGACTCGCCGGCTCCACCGGCCAGTTGATCGCCGCGCGGGCCGGAATGGGCGTCGGCGGCGCGCTCCTGCTGACCACCACGCTGGCCGTCGCCATGCAGATCTTCACCCCCGCGGAGCACCCGAAGGCCATCGGCATCTGGAGCGCCGTCAACGCCCTCGGCTTCGCGGCAGGCCCGCTCCTCGGCGGCTTCATGCTCAACCACTTCTGGTGGGGCGCGATCTTCCTGATCAACCTGCCGGTGGCGGCCCTGGGCCTCGTCTCGGTGGTGGCCCTCGTACCGGAGTCGAAAAATCCTCGGGGAGACCGCCCCGACCTGCTGGGAGCGCTGCTCTCCACGATCAGCATGACCGCACTCGTGTACGCGATCATCTCCGGCCCCGACCACGGCCGGACGTCCGGCCGGGTCCTGGCCACGGCCGCGGTCGCCGTGCTCGCGCCGGCCGCCTTCGCGTACTGGGAGAGCCGGATCCCGTACCCCATGCTCGACCCGCACGTCTTCCGTAACCGGCGCTTCACGGGAGCCGTCGCGGGAGCCGTCCTCATCGCCTTCGACATGGGCGGGGCCCTCTTCCTCCTCACCCAGCACCTCCAATTCGTCCTGGGGTACGGCCCCTTGGAAGCCGGACTGCGTACGGCGCCGCTCGCGGTCGTGGCGCTGAACTTCTCCGGCCTCTCGGCGAAGTGGACGGCGCGGCTCGGCGCACCGGTGTCGATCGCGCTCATGATGACGATGATGTCGGCCGGGCTGGTGTCGATCGCCACGCTCGCCGCGCACGGGTACGGCGGCACACCGCTCGGCCTGCTGCTGATCGGTGCGGGCGCGGCCGTGGCCAACCCGGCCATGGCGCACGCCATCATGAGCGCGATCCCACCCGAGAAGGCGGGCGTGGGCGCGGGCGTCAACGGCACGCTGGCCGAGTTCGGCAACGGCCTCGGCGTGGCGGTGCTCGGCGCGATCCTCAACTCCCGTTTCGCGGCGCTGATTCCTGCGGCGGCGGCCTCGCTCCCGGCGGCGCTGGCCTCGGCGGGCTCGGACGAGGAGCGCGGACGGATCACGGACGCGTTCTCGTCGGGCCTGGAGACCAGTCGGCTGGTGGGCGAGGTCGCCGCCCTTCTCGGTGGACTGCTGGCCGCGGCGTTGCTGCGGCGTGCGGAGAGGGCAGACTCCGCGGTGGCGGCTTCGGTGTAGCGCCCGCTTAGCATCAGGGAGGGGGCGGACCCGCTGCCGCCGCTTTCGAGGGCTGAGTGCTTACTGCTGAGCCCCGACTGCTGAGTTCCAGGTTCCAAGTTCCGAGGATGGTGCGCCATGGTGAGGGCAGCCGACCGTGCCGAGCGTCCGGCGCGGACCAGTGTCTGGCTGGAGGGCAAGGCTCCCCGGGCCGGTGCGGCACGCGGGGGCGGGCAGCCGTCGGGGCTCGACCGGGAACGGATCACCGAGGCCACCGTACGACTGCTGGACGCCGAGGGCATGGCGAAGTTCTCCATGCGTCGGCTGGCCGCCGAGCTGAACGTCACCGCGATGTCCGTGTACTGGTACGTCGACACCAAGGACGATCTGCTCGAACTCGCCCTCGACGCGGTCTTCGGCGAACTGGAGCTGCCCGACGCGGAGTCCGGCGAGAACTGGCGCGACCAGCTCCGCTCCCTCGCCACCGGCTATCGCGCCCTGCTGGTCCGCCACCCCTGGGTGTCCCCGCTCATCGGGACCTTCCTGAACATCGGCCCGCACTCCATGGCCTTCTCGCTCTGTGTCCAGCAGGTGATCCGCAACACCGGTCTGCCCCCGCACGGTCAGATGGGCGCGCTCTCGGCGGTCTTCCAGTTCGTGTACGGGTTCGGCACCATCGAGGGCCACTTCGTGCAGCGCTGCGCCTCCGCGGGGATGACCCAGGACGAGTACTTCCGCCAGGCCATGAGCACGATCAGCGAACAGCCGCAGTTCTCCGCCAACTTCGAGAACGCCGCGGACCTCAGGGAGGCCCGCGGCGGTGACACGGTCGAGGAGATGCGGGAGCGGGACTTCACGTTCGCGCTGGAGACGCTGATCGCGGGGATCGAGACGATGGTCGCCAGGCCCTAGCCGGACAGGCCCCAGGGTCTGTCCGCTCCTTCTCGGTCACTCCTGGGGGGTCAGCCGGGCGGGGAAGCCGCCCGTCGCGACCGGGCCCCACTTCACCGGCGTGACCCGGATGATCGACTTGCCCTGCTTCAGCATCGCCTCCCGGTACTCGTCCCAGTCCGGGTGCTCGCCCGCGATGTTCCGGTAGTACTCGACGAGGGGCTCGACGGATTCGGGGGAGTCGATGACCTCGGCCGTGCCGTCGATCTGGACCCAGGGTCCGTTCCACTCGTCGCTCAGCACGATCAGGCTGACACGCTCGTCCCGCTTGGCGTTACGGGTCTTGGCGCGCTCGGGGTAGGTCGAGACGACGATCCGCCCGGCGTCGTCGACCCCGCAGGTCAGGGGGGATCCCTGAGGGCCGCCGTCGGTACGGCGGGTCAGCAGGATGGCGCGGTGGCGGGGGCGTACGAAGTCGAGCAGTTCGTCCAGGGACACGGCGGTGTTCGTAGCGATGTTCGGTGCCATGTGAGTCAGCCTAGGCTGCCCGCTGTGAAGGGGCACTCGCCTTACGCCTGTGGGAGGTACTCGCCCTGTACCGCCTGGATGTCCAGTTCGACCTTCAGTGTGGTGCCGATCGCCGAGATGCCCGCCTGGATGACCTGGTTGTAGTTCATGGCGAAGTCCTCGCGGTGCAGCTCGGTCGTCGCCCGGAAGGCCGCGCGGGTGCCGCCCCAGGGGTCCGCGCCCGTGCCCAGGTAGGCGAGGTCCAGGTCGACCGGGCGGGCGATGCCGCGCATGGTGAGTTCGCCGTGGACGGTCCAACGGTCGGAGCCGGCCGGGGTCAGGCCGGTCGAGCGGTAGGTGATCTGCGGGTACGTCTCGACGTCGAGGAAGTCCGGAGACTTCAGGTGGCCGTCGCGCATGCCGTTGCCGGTGTCGATGGAGGCGGCCGAGATCACCGCCTCGACGCGGGACTTGGACACGTCGTCCGGGGCGATCTCGATCACCGCCGAGAAGTCCGTGAAATGGCCGTGCACGCTGGAGATGCCGAGGTGTTGGGCGACGGCGCCGACGGAGGAGTGCGCCGGGTCGACGGTCCAGGGGCCGGGTGGCGGCAGTTCGGTGCCGCCCTGGCGGGCGAGAGTCACGTTGCCGATCTCGGCCCGGCCGCTCGCCGTGACGATCGCGCTCGAGGCGGCGGGCGCGTAGCCGACCGCGGTCACGATCACCGTGTACGCGCCGGGCGTGAGGGTGGTCGGGTCGTGCACGGCTCCTTCGGTGTCCGCCTCGGCGCGCAGCACCTGCGTTCCGGTCATGTCGGTCACCGTGACGACCGCGTGCGACACGGCCCATCCGTCCCGTGTGCGAATCCGTGCGGTCAGTCCCATCCCGTTTTCTCCCTGCAAAGCAGTAAAAATTGGTCGCGATGAAACCGGCCCGTGGGGGGCGCACCTCCGCTCAGAGTGCGCGCGTCCCCACGGGCCGGGGTATCAGCTACTCGCCGGGGTGGGCGAGGGTGATGTCGTGGTCGTCGACGCCACGGCCGGAGACCGTGAGAGCCGTCGCCACCGGGGGGTATCCCGTCGCGATGACGGTGTACTCGCCGCCGTCCAGGTCGGTGAAGGCGTACGCGCCGTCCGTGCCGGTCCTGGAGGTGCCGATCACGTTGCCGGCCGCGTCGACCAGCGTGACCCGGGCGTCGGCCAGGGGGCCGGCAGGGGCCCGTACGACACCCTGGAGTTGGGCTCCCGCGCTGAGCTCGACCTCGATCCGGGTGACCCCGGCGCCGCCGACCTCGACGGGGAGGGCCTGCGGGCGGTGGCCCGCCGCGTTCACCGCGATGGTCACCGGACCCGGGACCAGCTCGGTGAAGGCGAACTGGCCCTGCTCACCGGTGGTCCCGGTGGCCAGCACATCACCGCGGACGTCGGTCACGATGACCATGGCGTCCTTGACCGGGGTGCCGGTCCCGGCGGCCCGGACGAACCCGCTCAGCCCGCTCGTGCCGCTCAGCAGGATGTCGTACGCCACCGGCTCGTCGTTCACGACGATCGTCGAGGCCTGCGGCTGGAAACCGTCGGCGGAGGCGATCAGGACGTACGAGCCCGTGCCGGGCGCGTCCACCGCGTAGGAGCCGTCGGCCTGTGCGACCGACCGGCCCAGCTGCCGTCCCGCGAGCGAGATCAGCGTGACCGCGGCCTGCGGGACGGGTGCGCTCTCGGTGCCGCGGACGTGACCGCGGACCGGGATGCCGCCGGAGGCGGGCGGCGGGGCGCTCTCCCGTGTCGCGGTGGCGACGGCGGCGAGCCGCTGCGTGCCCTCGGGTCCGACCTCGGGGCTCGTCTCGGCGACGGCCGCCGCCCAGCTCGGGCTCCTCTCCTCGGCGGCGGGCGCCTCGGCGAAGACGGGTGCCTCGGCGGCGGCCGAAGCCTCCACCTTGGCCTCCGCGGCCTGGGCCAGCGCGCCCGAGGTCCGCAGCGGGACCTCCTTGATGAACAGGACGATGAGGAAGGCGAGCAGCGCCAGGACGGAGGCGATCATGAAGACGTCGGCGATGCCGTGACCGTAGGCGCTCTCCAGGACGGTGCGCAGCGGGGCGGGCAGCGCGTCCATGTGCGGGATGGTGCCGGAGCCGGAAGCCGACGCGGCGGCCGCGTACTTGGGGTCGAGGCCGGCCAGGCCGTCCTTGACGTAGTCGGTGATCCGGGTGGACATGATCGCGCCCAGCGCGGAGACGCCCATCGCACCGCCGAGGGAACGGAAGAACGTCACCGTGGAGCTGGCCGAGCCGAGGTCGGACGGGGCGACCTGGTTCTGCGTGGACAGCACCAGGTTCTGCATCGTCATGCCGACGCCGAGACCGAGCAGCGCCATGAAGACCGCGACGTGCCAGTAGGTCGTGTCGTAGCGGATGGTGCCCAGCAGGCCCAGGCCCGCGGTGATCAGGACGGTGCCGCTGACCAGCCAGTACTTCCACCGGCCGGTCTTGGTGATGACCTGGCCGGAGACCGTGGAGGCGATGAACAGGCCGCCGATCATCGGGATGGTCATGACGCCCGACATCGTCGGGGACTTGTCCCGGGCCAGCTGGAAGTACTGGCTGAAGAAGACGGTGCCGGTGAACATCGCGACGCCCACGAAGAGCGAGGCGAGGGAGGAGAGGGTGATGGTGCGGTTGCGGAACAGCCGCAGCGGGATGATCGGCTCGCTCGCCTTGGACTCGACGAGCACGAACAGCAGCCCGAGGACGATCGAGCCTCCCACCATCGCGTACGTCTGCCCCGATATCCAGTCGTACTTGTCACCGGCGAAGGTGACCCAGACCAGCAGCAGCGAGACCGCGGCGGAGATGAAGAACGCGCCGCCCCAGTCGACCTTCACGTCCCGCTTCACGGTGGGCAGGTGCAGGGTCTTCTGCAGCACGATCAGCGCGATGAACGCGAACGGCACACCGACGTAGAAGCACCAGCGCCAGCCGAGCCACGAGGTGTCGGTGATGACACCGCCGAGCAGCGGGCCGCCGACCGTTGCGACAGCGAAGGTCGCGCCGAGGTAACCGGAGTAACGCCCGCGCTCACGCGGGGAGATCATCGCGGCCATGACGATCTGGGCGAGGGCGGACAGACCGCCGACGCCGACGCCCTGGATCACACGGCATGCGATGAGCATGCCGGGGTTTTGGGACAGACCGGCGGCGGCCGATCCCAGCACGTAGATGACGAGGGCTATCTGTACGAGCGCCTTCTTGCTGTACAGGTCGGAGAGCTTGCCCCACAGAGGCGTGGTCGCGGTCATGGCCAGCAGCGAGGCCGTGACGACCCAGGTGTAGGCGGACTGGCCGCCGCCCAGGTCGCCGATGATCTCAGGGAGCGCGTTGGTGACGATCGTCGACGACAGGATCGCGACGAACATGCCGAGCAGCAGGCCGGAGAGCGCCTCCATGATCTGGCGATGTGTCATCGGAGTGCCGTCGGAGGGTCCACCTCCGTGCTTGGCGTGAGCCCGCACACCGGCTGGTGTGGTCGTTGCCATGGGCTTCCTTCTCTTGTCTTATGCGGGTGTACGGGTGGTCAGTTCGGTTGCTTCCGGCACATAGGGGGGCCGGGGTACGGCACGGCAGCCACCGAAGCTCTCGCGTAGCCGGCCCATCAGATGGATGAGCAGACCGACCTCGTGGTCGGACCAGTCGCTCAGCCGGTCGGCGAACAGCTGGGAGGAACGGCGGGAGAGTTCGATGAGCCGCTCGCGTCCCGTGTCGGTGAGGCGCAGGATGCGGGAGCGTTTGTCGGCGGGGTCGGGGAGGCGTTCGATCCAGCCCCGGTCGGCGACGTGGGCGACGTGGCGGCTGGTCACCGACATGTCCACGGCGAGCAGCTCGGCTAGCTTGCTCATCCGCATGTCGCCGTGCCGGCCGAGGAGGGTCAGTACGGCGGCGGAGCCCGCGGGGCAGTCGTGCGGCAGGATCCGCCCGAGCTCCCGCTTCACCGCGCCGATGGCGCTGAGCTGACGAGCCAATTCCTCGTACTGCGCCTGCTCGGCCATCACACCTCCCATGTTCGTTGCTTGGGGCAACCATAAATCCAGTTGGTTGCTGCAGGCAAACGATTTCGCTGGCGCTGGGCTAAAAAGATGGCAAAGACAAGTATTGGCGAACGTAAACTGGCAGGTGGAGGGCGCGCGAGACTTTGAAGCCACTGTGGACCGACCGACCGGGCCCGCGTCCGTCCCCGGCCCCACGAGGGCACCAGAACCAGGCGTCCTGCGGGGCGTTCGCCTTACGGGGGCGTGGCCCGGGCGCCTGGGCCACGCCGGGGACCGTTGCGTCCGCCCCCGCCCCTGCCCCTGGCGGGGTGCTCATGGTGTGGGGGTTCGAGGGTGAGGGGAACCCTGCGCTTGGGTGGGGAGCGGGTATTCGCTAGGGTCCTGGGCCATGGCAAACACCCAGGGCCCCGAGGGCAACTACGACCCCGCGGGTAGCACCCAGATGTTCCGCGCTTTCGTCGACGAAGGGCCCCAGGCCCGACAGCAGCAGGCGGCCGCCCCGGCGGGGCCCCGCATCGGCCTGATCATCGGCATCGTCGTCGCCGTGGCGGTCGTAGCCGCCGTGGCGTGGCTCGCGCTGGCGTAATGAGCTCCGACCCGCCCCGCCGGTAGGACCGGTGGAGGCGGGCTACTTCCACTGGACGGACACGTCCTGCGTCTCGATGTGCATGCCGAGCGGCACGCGCCAGTCGTCGACGCACACCGTCCAGGTCTTTGTGCTGCCCGCTCCGGCGGCGATCGGCGCGGGCAGGTCCCGCGTCGAGTCGATCGTCGCCCAGTCGATGCCGAGCGCCCCGATGATGTGCGTCCCGAGGGTCACCGTGCCCGAACGCACGGCGGTGCCACCGGTGTTGCGGAAGGAGACGGTCACCTTCTCGCACCAGCGCTTGTCGGTGGCCTCCCGGGTGGGAGTGCTCACGCTGAGAACGGCGGGACCGGTGGAACCGGGGGGACTGGTGGTCGCCGTGGATCCCGGGGTCGGTTGAGCGGATGGCGCGGATGCGGTGCCTGAACCGGTGCTCGTACGGGCGGAGTTGCCGTCGTCGCCCGACGACGGCGTCGACGTAACCCCGCCGCCGGGCTCTGGTGGCCCGCCCGGGGAGCCGGAGTGTGGGGGTGAACTGCCCTGCCGCGGGGCTCCCTTGGCGGCTTCCGTGAGAGGCGTGGACCCGGGCAGTGGGGTCAGTGAGACGTTACCGGTCGGGGCCACGACCGGTCCGGGACCGGCGGGCGCTCCCACCGCCACGTATCCGCCGCCGCTCCCACCGCCCCCGCAGGCGGCCAGAACGGCACCCAGACAGACAACAGCCGTAGAGGCGCCCACCAGGGCGCCTCTACGGCCACGGAGCCAGGTCGCTCGACGCATCGCGCCAGTGTGGCTGACGATCCGTCAATTATGAAGAGTTCGGGCGGGGAGGTCTCAGTCGGAGATGAGGCCTTCGCGGAGCTGGGCCAGGGTTCGGGTGAGAAGGCGCGAGACGTGCATCTGCGAGATGCCGACCTCCTCGCCGATCTGCGACTGGGTCATGTTGGCGAAGAAGCGCAGCATGATGATCTGGCGCTCGCGGGGCGGGAGTTTGGCGAGCAGCGGCTTCAGCGACTCGCGGTACTCGACGCCCTCCAGGGCGGTGTCCTCGTAGCCGAGGCGGTCCGCGAGGGAGCCCTCGCCGCCGTCGTCCTCGGGGGCCGGGGAGTCGAGGGAGGAGGCCGTGTAGGCGTTGCCGACCGCGAGTCCGTCGACGACGTCCTCCTCCGACACGCCCAGGACCGCGGCGAGTTCGGCGACGGTCGGGGAGCGGTCGAGCTTCTGGGAGAGCTCGTCGCTGGCCTTGGTGAGGGCCAGGCGCAGCTCCTGGAGGCGCCGCGGGACGCGGACGGACCACGAGGTGTCACGGAAGAACCGCTTGATCTCGCCCACGACCGTCGGCATCGCGAACGTCGGGAACTCCACGCCCCGTTCGCAGTCGAAGCGGTCGATCGCCTTGATCAGGCCGATGGTGCCGACCTGGACGATGTCCTCCATCGGCTCGTTGCGGGAGCGGAAGCGGGCCGCCGCGTACCGCACGAGCGGGAGGTTGAGCTCGATGAGGGTGTCCCGGACGTAGGCGCGCTCGGGACTGTTCTCGCCGAGTGCGGCGAGCCGCAGGAACAGGGAGCGGGACAGGGTGCGGGTGTCGATGGCCCCCGAGGTCTCGGGGGGCGCCGGGACGGCTTCGAGTGCCGGAGCGGCATCGGGGGCCGGGAGGGCCGGGACATCGTGAAGCGCGTCGGGCGCGGATTCGCTCTTCGTGAGCGTGAGCACCTTCGAGCTGCCCTGGTCTGCGGACATGCCACCCCCTTTGGGTCGCGGACGGTAGCGGCGGACGCTCCCGTCGGAGGAACGCAGCCTCCACCTGAATACCGGCGGCGGGGCTGCGCCAAACGCTCTTCCGGCAGAATGTCACATGTCGGCAACACGCTGTAGTGACATGTCGACATGGAGGGGGTGAATCGGCCCTGGAAAAGGGGGGTCTGACGGTTTTTCGGCGCTGAACTGTCGGAAAAGGAGACGTTGAGCGATTCGCTCTTGTCGGTTACGCCTCGATCCTGTTTGCGGATCGCAGCCGCGCGAAACTGCGGGCGAGCAGCCTTGACACATGCATCTGGGAGACTCCCAGCTCGGCGCTGATCTGTGACTGCGTCAGATTGCTGTAGTAGCGCAGGAGAAGGATCCGCTGCTCGCGCTCGGGCAGTTGTACGAGGAGATGGCGGACCAGATCGCGGTGTTCGACCCCGTCGAGGGCCGGGTCCTCGTAGCCGAGCCGGTCGAGCAGCCCGGGCAGCCCGTCACCCTCCTGGGCGGCTTCGAGGGAGGTCGCGTGGTACGAGCGTCCGGCCTCGATGCAGGACAGCACCTCCTCCTCGGTAATGCGCAGCCGTTCGGCGATCTCGGCGGTCGAGGGGGAGCGCCCGAAGGCCGTCGTCAGGTCCTCCGTCGCGCTGTTCACCTGCACCCACAGCTCGTGCAGCCGGCGGGGTACGTGGACGGTGCGGACGTTGTCGCGGAAGTACCGCTTGATCTCGCCGACGACGGTCGGCATCGCGAAGGTCGGGAACTGCACCCCCCGGTCGGGGTCGAAGCGGTCGATCGCGTTGATCAGGCCGATGGTGCCGACCTGGACCACGTCCTCCATCGGCTCGTTGCGGGAGCGGAAGCGGGCGGCCGCGTACCGTACGAGCGGCAGGTTCGCCTCGATGAGCGCCCCGCGTACGCGGTCGTGCTCCGCGGTGCCCGGCTCCAGCGTCTTGAGCTGGCCGAAGAGCAGCTGGGTGAGGGCCCGGGTGTCGGCGCCACGGCGTCGCTCGGGGGTGACCTGCTCCGGGGTGACGCGTTCCGTGGCGATGTGCTCCGTGGCGACGTGCTCCGTGGCGACGTGTTCTGTGGTGATGCGTTCCGTGGTGATGCGTTCCGTGGTGATGCGTTCTGTGGTGACGCGTTCCTGGGGGATTTCCTGTGGCGGTGCTTGAGGCGCAGTACTGGCCGGCACGGTCAACTCCACCTCTATGATCCGTCAGATCCATCAACTCATCCGTCAAAAGCGGTCATAGCATCACAAGACATGTGCACTGTGTGCAAGCACCGGATAACCACGTGTTGAACAGGATTTAGGGAGAGTTGGGGCATAAGGAGCAGAAAAACCCCCCGCCGGTTACGGCGAGGGGTCCGGAGCGGGTCGGGTCGGAACGGTTCAGAACGGATAGTCGGCGATCACCCACGTCGCGAACTCGCGCCACACCGCGACGCCCGCCTGGTGCGCAGGATGCTCCAAGTACCGCTTCAGGGCGTCGGTGTCGTCGACCGCGGAGTTGATCGCGAAGTCGTACGCGATAGGCCGGTCGGTGATGTTCCAGTCGCACTCCCAGAACCGCAGCTCGGGAATCTGATCGCCGAGCGCGCGGAAGGCGGCCACGCCTTCGACGACGCGGGGGTCGTCACGTTCGACGCCTTCGTTGAGCTTGAAGAGGACCAGATGGCGGATCACGGGTACTCCCTGGTGGTACGGACCGTGCGTGGGCGGCCGATCAGTTCTTGGCCCCGTCGGCGATCCACGTCATGAAGTCGCCGATGGACCGAGCGGCGGTCGAAATGCCTTCGAACCCTATCTGGACATAATCGGCGGCCTTCGCCGGATCCGTGATGATCACGTACAGCGCGAAGACCACGAGTATGTAGACGGCGATCTTCTTCGAATTCACCGCCATCGCGGCCTCCCCTGTGACTGCTGCGCCCACTGGGCCCCGTGTGCCGGCGGCGAGTGTAACCTTCGCCCCACTTTTATGGACCAACAGCCCGCTGCGTCCAGGCCTTTTGCCGGGCCTGTCGGCGGCGCGGACGCCCTGGACGCACGAAGGGCCCCGTCTTTCGACGGGGCCCTTCTGAAGCGGTAGCGGAGGGATTTGAACCCTCGGTGACTTGCGCCACACTCGCTTTCGAGGTCTGTTCGTGCTGGTCAGAGCATGATCCAGAGTCGTTCAGTCTTGTTCATCCTCGTACTCTCGGCCGTCGCGTGAACCGTTGTGGACGTCGTCGGACGAGGGTGAATGAGACGGAAACTGAGACGGGGCCGCCACCCGTCCATCAGCGCGGTAGTCCCTTTGGGGTGGCAGTTCAGGGGCATGGGCCGAAGCTCCGCGCTGCTCTTCGTGGGAGTGGACAGGCAGGAGATCGTGAGGCATGGCAAGCGCGCCTGCTGGCCGCTGGGCAAGCCACCCTGAGTGACGGTGCGGCGGGGCCTCAGTGCGGACGTGCCTGAAGCCCAAGCGCTCGTAGTAGGAGTGCAGCCCTGAGTTTGTGCGCCAGGTGTCGATGCGCACCCACGTCCGTCCTTCCAGCGCTGCGAGGCGGGACATCCAGTCGATGACCCGCGTGCCAAGCTGCCGGCCGGATGCTTCGCGCGCGACGATCAGCTTGTATAGGTAGAGCGCTGATTCGGGATGGTCGGCGTCCGTCCAGAAATCTCGGTCGACAGGACCGCGGCTGACGGTAGCGAGCACCTCATCGTCCTCGCCGACGACGACCCATGCACGCCCCTCATCAATGCTGGCACGCCATTTCGCGATGGCCCGTTCCCCGGTTTCTGGGTCGCTCCACTGGTCCGTGCCCTTGTCGCGTAGCCATCCTTCGGCCTCTGTTCGTAGAGCCAACAGGGCAGGTACATCCTCCGCCGCTGCGGGGCGGAGGTATTCAGTCCGTGCTGACTTCATAGAGGATCTTGTGCCTGTCTCCGGGGAGGATGGTGACCATGCAGCGGAGGGGGCGACCATCCGCGTCGTAGCCGGTTCTGGTGTGCTCCGCGACGGGTGTCGCCGCAGGTAGGGCAAGTAGTGCAGCCTCCTCGCGAGTCGGCATGCGTACAGCGATTTCGTCCACGTACTTCGCTTGCACGAGTCCCACAGAGGCCAGGATGCCGCCGGGCGCTGAGACGTCTCGGGGCTCCATCAGCGGAGTGCCGCTCACGAGTTCCTGAGGAAAGTACGAGTCGGCGAGTGCGTAGGGCCGGTTGTCTATGAATCGGAGACGCTTGCGCGCTACAGCCAAACCGTCTGCGGGGAGTTCGAGGCGCTCGCGCACGTGGGGCGGAGGCTCAACGATCGACACCGTGATGTCCTGGCGGGGAGCGTTCCCGTTCTCCGCGATCGCGCTCGCCCATTGGTCGCCGGCCGTTCGCCCTTCAACGGCATTCGCGTGACGACTCCGACTCTCCAGAGTCGTCCAGTTCCACACGACAGGCGGGTAGTCCTCGCGGACGTACTTCCCCTGACCTTGTCCTGTTACTACCAGCCCTTCGTCTACCAAGAGACGGACTCCGGCGCGGACAGTCTCACGGCTGTAGCCGTACTGGCTCATCATCTTCGACTCGCTGGGGAGTGCTTCACCCCCTGCCAGGGCACCGGACAGGATCTGTTCACGCAGGTCAAAGGCAATTTCCTGCGACTTCGTCATGCCGCGTCGAACCACTTAGGCATCCTCTCCGCTCCGACTCCTCCGTACAAGTTAGACCAGGGGGCTTGACTCTCCAAGCCTGACTCGTGCAGTCTCTTGCCAGGGCACTCCTCCAGACAAGTCGGATGGGGTGTCACGTACGGCAATGCTGTACAGGTGCGCCGGAGGAAAGCCCGCGGGGGTGAGTACGAAGGAAGCGCCGATTGGTTGAGAACTCAACAGCGTTCTAGATCGACGGGGTGCAAGTCCCCGTCCCCGTGACGACCGGGTGAGGTTCGTCGTTGGCGGCCACTTCGCTGCACACCGGCTCTGGAGAACATCCCTGGGGATCATCCCTCCATTCCTGGAGGTCAGCCCCTCGCGATGCCACCCGATGCGCGCCGCCCTGCTGGCGTCAGAGCAGTGACGATGACGCACCCGATTCTCCGGCTCGGGGTTGGTCCACCGTGACAACGGCGGACCAGCGAAGCCGTGTTGCTGCCATCCAAGGAGGTCGGCGTGAGCCGACGACATACCCGGGCGGCCGACCGCACGTGACCTGTGCGGCGGCAACGCCCTTCGCGTCACCTTCCCGCCCCCGCAGCGCGGATTTGCTGCGGTCGGTTGCCTCCTCCGCCCGTCCGGTTGCGCGCACTGCGCGGCTCCGTACGGGCGGGGCTGAGGGGAGCCGGATCTTCCGACTTCAACGGTGAGCGGCTCCCGGGTGGCACCCCGGGAGCCGCGTTCGGGCCGTTCCATGCTGAGAGGAACACGACCCAATGAATCACATCGTCACTGTTCAAGAGGCTGTTACCGCGTTCGAGCCCTGGATGGAGCCGACGGCCGCGGAGCTGGACGCGATCGAGCTGGAGATGCCCGCGATCCTCGCGGACGTCGACCTGATCGACGCGCAGATTATCGTCTTGGACCGCACGCCGTCTGAGCTGGACGTTCGGCGTATCCGCCGTGCCCGCCGCCGGGTGCTGGCCGCCCGTCGGGCCCTGGCGAACGCGTCCGCCCCGTTCCTGCCGGGGGTGGGAGCGTGAGCGCCCCGGAGTCGAGCCTGACCGCCGCGCATGCGGAGGTGAAGGCGGAGATTGCGCGGACCGACACCAAGACCGGTCTGCTGTTGGCGTTCGTCGGTGCCGTCCTCGCCGGAGCGTGGACCGTCGCGAAGGACGTCCCCCTCACGGGCCCCGCCTGGGTCGCGGGCGGTCTCGGGATGGGGCTGCTGGTCGCGGCGGCGGGTCTGCTGCTGCGGTCGGTCCGTCCGAACCTGGGCGGTGGCCGTGGCTTCCCGCTGTGGGCGACGCTCACCGCCGAGGAGATCAGCGCCACCCTGGCTGAGGACCAGGCTGCGGACATCGCGGGTCTGTCCCGCATCGCCGTCGCCAAGTTCACCGGCCTGCGGCGCGCGGTCGATCTGACGTGCGCAGGCGGCGCCCTGCTCATCCTCGCGGCCCTGCTCGCGGCGGGGGGTGCGGCATGAACCGGTGGGGAAAGGCATTCCTGGTCCTAGCGCTGGTCGCCGTGGTCGGCATGGCGTTTCGGGTGTCGTGGAACGCGCTGCGGGACATCGCCCATGCGATCGGGGCGGACCACACGGCCGCAACCCTGTATCCGTTCGTGGTCGACGGGCTGATGGCGCTGGCCCTGATTGCGACGCTGGTCCTGGTCGGCAAGAACCGGACGTTCGCGCTGCGGGTGCTGGGCACCTATACGGGCGCCTCTCTGGTCCTCAACTACGTTCACGGCCTGGTCCCGGAGCTGCACGGCGCATCGGTCGACTGGGGCCGGTTGGCCGACTGGGACCCCGCCAACTACGCGTTGGTGCTGCTGGCCACCTCGCTTCCGGTCGGGTCGATCTATTTCGGCTCCGATCTCGTCGCGAAGGTGCTGCACCACCGTCCCGCCCCGATCCCCACCGTGAATACGAATGCGGAGGAATCTACCGAGAGCGTGAGCAATCGGTCTACGGCTGACCTCGCGGAATCGACCCCCGCGCCTGTGGTGGTGGCTCCGGTGCGGATGCCCGATCCGGTGGCCGTGGAGTTTGTGAAGTCGACTCTCCCCCTCAAGCCCGTCACCACCGCCGCCGCCCCGACTCCCGCTCCGGCGATCGAGCGGCGTGCGGTGGCCGCTGCGGAGTCGACTCGCCCCCGCCGGGCGACGGGTCGGGTTCCTGAGGTTGCCCGATCGAGTCGGCCGAAGCGCACCCCGGATCAATTGCTCGATGAGGCACGGCGCGTGACCGCCGGTTGGCCGGACGCGAAGCTGACGGCCGAGGGCATCCGCCTCGCGGTGCACACCTCGCCGAAGAACGCCCGGACCCTGCGCGAGACCCTGCGAGCTGAACGCGACGGCACCGCCCGGGCCGCCTGATGTCCGGGGCGTTCGGCAAGTGCTACGACCCGAGCGGCGCCCGCTACGGCATCCCCACCTACCTGTGGCGTATGGCCCCCGACGGCTACGCGACTCGCCGTCAACTGCGCGCCCGGGGCTTACGTCCCGGCGGTCAGCCGATCGCGGCGCAGGTGCTGCGCCCGCGCTACCGGCGCGGCCCGCTGACCGCCTACCTCTACCGCATCGACCGCGCCAAGAAGGTGCGGCCCATGACCCCGGCCAAGCGGGCCGCGCTCGCCAAGGCGAACCGTGCCCGCCGCACCTGCCCCAAGTGCCGTACCGACGCCGGATACGTCATCCCGACCTCACTCGGCATGTGCGTGCCCTGCGCCTACCCCGACGACGAACAGCGCGCTGCCTGAACACGTCGACCACACCGAGGAGTACCGCTGTGACCAGCACCAATATCGCCTCGCACGTCGTCGCCTACTCCTGGCACGGCTGGGTGACCGTACGCGGCCAGGGCCGCGCGTTCGCCTCCGGCACTGTCACCGGTCCGCACGGCTACTGCCGGGCCAGGGCCCTGCGCGACATCGGCGCGTGGCTGGGCGCCCACGGCTGCACCGGCCACCTCGCCGACATCGCGCTCCTGCCCGCCAACCACACGTCATTGAAGGGGAGTTGACCATGGGCAAGCCCGACACCCGCCGTCTGGACCGAGAGATCCAGCGGACCACGAAGAAGCTGGAAGCCGTACGGCGGGGCGAGTGGTGGCCGCTGACCGGCCGCGAACGGCTCGCGATGACTCGAGCAATGGCCGGAGGCGCCCGCAGCGTCCACCGAGGCCGCAGCACGACCGGCGCGGAGGACCGGATGGACTCCATCGGTTCCGCCGTCGAGATGCGGCTGAACGCGGAGCTGACCGCCCTGCACGGCGAGAAGCAGCGGCTCATCACCGAGGCCGCCCGCGCCAAGGCGGCGAAGAAGTCTTCCGGCTGGTGGTGACCAGCCCGCACAACCCGCCGGGGTGACCGCCTCTTTCCACGGACACGGCCACCCCGGTTCTCCCTCTTCAACTCCCGCCCCGAAGGGGCAGTCAGGAGAACTCTCAGCATGACTGAGAACGTCGTTCACCTCCACAAGCCCACCGACCCCCCGACCGACGACACGGCACCCACGGTGCTGACGGTCGTGCCCGATGCCCCGCCAGCGGCCCCGGTGCCGCTGTGGGTGCGCTCCGGGCGCGCCGTCAAGACCGTGGTCACTCACGAGACGACGAAGACGACCGCCCGCGCCGTCGCCCGGCATGGCCTGTACACGTTCAACGGGGGTCGGATCGTGGCCCGCCGGACCTGGGACGGCAAGACCGGTGCCCGCTACGAGCGCATGATCCGTGCCGCCGAAGCCGCGGGGAACCTGGAAGCGGCCGAGGAGTGGGAGGAGCGGTTGCAGCGCTTCCGCGCCGCCCGCCACCACCGCCGCATGGACCTGCTCCACTCGCCCGTGGAGGCCGCCAAGGGCGTCGGGGTCGGTGTCGGGATGAGCATCGGGGTGCTGGTCGCGCTCGGAGTGGTGATGGCCATCAACAACCACGACGTCACCGACGTCATCACACCGCTCAGGGCAACCATCGACTTCATTGCCCTGCTCATCCGGATCGTGCAGGTCGTATGGGGTCCGGCCCTCACGATCGGCCCGTTGTTCGCCCTGCTCGCCCTGTGGACCGTCGGCAGCAAGCAGCAGGCCGCCCCGCAGTGGGCCCTGCCCGCCAATGTCCGCAGCGGCGAGGGTGAGCCGATCACCCCGTCCATCGTCGTCAAGGCCCTGCGCGACCTGGGGGTGCCCGCGCTGCGCAACGCCATCAAGGAAATGGGCGACGCCGGCGCGAGCATGCTGGGTCCGATCCGCATCGCCGGATGCGGCGTCGAAGTCGACGTCACGCTCCCCTCTGGGGTGTCGACGAACGAGGTGCAGGGCAAGCGGCGCAAGCTCGCTGAGAACCTGAGTCGGCACGAACACGAAGTGTTCATCACCATCCCCCAGGCCGCCCGCACGGTACGGCTGTGGGTGGCCGACTCGGGTGCACTGGATGAGCCGATCGGCCCGTCTCCGCTGGTCACCGATGACACGATGACCGCGGACTACGCCAAGGGCCGCGCCCCCTGGGGTCAAGACCTGCGCGGCGACGCGGCAGCACTGAGCGTGTATCAGCGCCACCTGCTGATCACCGGCTTGTCCAACCAGGGCAAGACCGTCGCCCTGCGCTCCCTGGCCCTGTGGCTGGCCCTCGACAAGTCGGTGCAGTTCCTCATGGGCGACCTCAAGGGCGTGGGCGACTGGGCCATGTTCGACGGACTGGCCACCGTGCTGATCCAGGGCCCGACCGATGACCACGTCATCAAGGTCACGGAGATGGTTGAGGGCGCAGTGGAGGAGATGAACCGCCGTATCCAGGCCCCGCCCGGAACGGTGTTCCCGCCGCTGATCGTGCTGGTCGACGAAGCGCAGGTGGCGTTCATGTGCCCGGTCGTCGACGACGAGAAGCGCCCCTACGGCGGGTCCAAGGCCACGTCCCGGTATTTCATGGCCGTCCGCAAGATTCACAACCAGGGCCGTGCGGTGAACGTGCTGATGTGGCAGGGGACGCAGGACCCCACCGACCAGAACCTTCCCAAGCTGGTGCGCGAGGGCGCCCACACCCGCGCTTCCCTCGCGCTGGGCACGGAGTCTCAGGCGCGGATGGCGCTGGGGGACAAGGCAGTTGACGGGGGCGCCGCACCCAACCTGCTGCGCCCCGGCCTCGACAGGGGAACCCTGGTCGTCGCATCCGACGGCATCGCCATTCCCGCCGGGCAGGCGTCCATCACGGTGCGCACGCACTACATCGACGACGACGCGGCCAAAGCCCTCACCGACCGCGCCAAGGCCATGCGCGCCGGAATCACCACCCTGCGCGCCGTCGACAAGGGCGAGCAGCGAGACCCCCTCGCCGACATCTTCGACGTCATCGGAGACGAGGAACGCTCGCTCACGCAGGACATCGTCAAGCGGCTCTCCATCCTCAGCGAGGACGTCTACGGCGGGTGGTCGTTCGTCGACCTCAAGCGCGTGCTGGAGGCCGCCGACGTGGAGCCGTACAAGTCGCACGGGCGGATGAACATCCGCCGTGACGACGTCGCCCGCGCCCTCGCCGACCGCGACAGCGACGGTTCCGCTTCCGCCTCCCGGTAGCGGGGAGGCAGACCCTCCCGCCGTGGGGAGGCGGGGAGAACTCCCCAACCGCCTCCCCACCCTGCATCCCCCACGCTGATCAGCGGAAACATCGTTTTGGGGAGGCGGGGAGGCACCCCAGGTCAGACCCCTGAAACCCCCTCCACAGCCATCCCGTCAGGGGGTGTCCCTGCCTCCCCCAACCCAGCACCGGAAGGGATTCCGCATGTACCCCGACCACACCCACCAGGCGCCCGATCAGCGGGCCCTGGACGTCCACTACCCGACCCCGATACAGCCCGTCATCGCCGCACCCGCGCCGCTCGTTCCCGTCCAGCCGGGCACCATCCCGGCGGTGGCGAGCATCGTCCTGCCGGACGGGCGGGTCGTCACCGGCTACGCCATCGAGCCCGTCAAGGCCGAACCGGTCGCGACCCCGCCGGCCGTCTCCCGCGCGGCCGTGAACGTCGCCCTCGGGGGCGTCGGGTTCCTCGCGGTGTGCGGCGGACTGCTGCTGCTCACCACGTTCATCACCGCCCTCACGGCGCTGATCACCCAGCTCATCACGCTCGCCGCCGTCATCTTCGGCGGCTGGATCGCTGTCCAGGTCTTCAGCGCGAGCGGCCACAAGGGCGGGACCACGGTCAATATCCGCAAGGCAGTCATCAAGCGGAACAAGTTCTACGGCTGAAAGGGCCCAACTCCCGTGCTCCGACTGCGTATCCAGCTCACCGACTGGCCCCGCCGCGCGCTGATCCTCACCGACACGCCCCGCCCCGACTGCCCGCGCTGCGAGGGAGCGGGCGGGGTCGCCTACGACTACGGCGACCACAACGGCGAGTACGCCGGTACCGAGTGGGACCCCTGCACCTGCTGGAACGAGACCCACCGCTGGGTGCTCATGCCCCTGCCCCGTCGCCCCCGCTGGCTGCGCCGACGCTACGACGGCCGCGACCCGTGGGGCCCCGGCAGCTACAGCGACGAACCCCCGTTCTAGACCCACCCCGAAAGGAAGCCCATGGCCACCGGCAGCACCGATCCCGTTCGGCATCCGCGTACGGCCGCTGACGCGGTCCGCGCCTTCAACCACGCCACCCTGTCCACCTTCGGCAAGGATCCCCAACTCGCCTACCCCGGCACCATCTACCGGACGCTCGCCGCGTTCACCACCCTCGCACGCGGCCTGCCGCAAGCCTTCGACCAGACCGGCACGGCCCTGGCCCGCCTGCACCAGACCGGACACCTCACCGCCGACCACGGCACCCCCACCCAGCACGCCGACGCCGTCTCCGTCGCCCTGCGGGAAGCCGAACACCACGCCACCGCCATGGCCCAGGCACTGGAACGCGCCCACAGCGCATCCGGCCCGCTCGGCTACTGCGGCCCGATCAACAACGACACCGACGACGACCTGTAGCTACGCCAAGGGCGGCCCCCCATTCCGCCAAGAACCGGGGCCGCCCTTGCCAACCAGTCCGCAACAGACCTGTTGGAGGTCTCCAGCATGACCCAACCCACGGACAACCGGCGAGAGGCCTTACTGACCGCCGCCCTGAACGCCGCTGAGCGCGGCTGGCACGTCTTCCCGCTGTTCCCCGCCACCAAGCGGCCCGCCCTGCATGGGGAGGCATCCTGCTCGCGCGCCGGGGCGTGCGTCGACGGACACCGCAAGTGGGAGCAGCGGGCCACGACCGACCCGGACCGCATCCGCGCCACCTGGACACACGCCCCGTTCAACGTCGGGATCGCCACCGGCCCTTCCGGGCTGCTCGTCGTCGACCTCGACATGCCCAAGCCCCACAGCAATGCGGACACGCCTGACGGCGCGGCGACCTTCGGGGCGCTCTGCGAGCGCACCGGTCACGCCGTCCCCGACACCTACCGGACCCGGACCGCGAGCGGCGGCAGCCACCTCTACTTCACGGCGCCGACCGGGGTGCGGCTGGCCAACACGGCAGGAACCGTTGCCCCGTTGGTCGACACCCGCGCCTGGGGCGGCTACGTCGTCGCCGCGGGCAGCATCACCCCCGCCGGACCCTACAAAGCCATCAGCGGCCCTGTAACGGCTTCTCTGCCCGCGTGGCTGCTGAGCATCCTGAAACCCGCCCCCGTACGCCCCACAGGGCCGCTGAGGCTCCCCGCGGTCAACGGCAGCCGCGCGGCACTCGCCGCGCTGGAGCGGGAATGCGCCGTGGTGTCCGCAGCCCCGGAATCGAAGCGCAACATCACGCTGAACCGGTGCGCCTTCAAGGTGGGGCGGTTCGTCGCATGGGGCGACATCGCCCGGCACGTGGTGGAGGACGCCTTCCAAGCGGCTGGGGAGGCGCACGGACTCCCCGCTGCGGAGTGCCGGGCCACGATCCGCAGCGCACTGGACGGCTCCATCCGCAAAGCCCGTCCCCGGGATGCGGCATGAGCACACCAACCCATCCCCCCTTGGAAGGCCAACCCCGCGCGAAGGGGCCGAAGCCCGCCGAACTGGCCGCGCACCGCACGGCTGTGGGCGAGCCGAAGGGCGTCGCCGAAGGCGTCCCCATTGCTGTTCGCCCTGACCCGCAGCAGGGAGACGGCCGCTACCCCATCGCGTGGCTGCACATCTGCGCCCCGCGCGGCGCCGTTCCGACGGCCACCTCACGGTGCCTGTGCGGCAGGGACCGCAGCGCCGTCGGCCACACCCGCGTGCTCGCCCTGATCGACGACCACACCGCCCACCGCGACGAATGCCCGATCCGGAGCTCCCAGGAAGGGAGGACCGCCGCATGACCCCCACCACCCCCGCGCCGTCCATCGACGGGGCCGCCCTGCTCAACGAGGTGGAAGCCTTCCACCGCCGCTTCAACGTCTTCCCCACGGAGGCCGCGTACGTCGCCGTCGCGCTGTGGGACGCGCACGCTCACCTGCTCGACTGCTTCGACTCCACCCCGCGCCTGGCGTTCCTCTCTCCGGAACCAGGCTCGGGCAAGTCCCGCGCGTTGGAGATCGTGGAAACCCTCGTGCCGCGCCCCATGGTGGCCGTGAACGCGTCCGCGCCGGCGCTCTTCCGCGCCGTGTCCGGACCGGACGGACGGCCGACGATCCTGTTTGACGAGATCGATACCGTCTTCGGTCCCAAGGCGGGGGACAACGAGGAACTGCGTGGGTTCCTCAACGCAGGCCACCGCCGTACGGGTGTCACCTACCGGTGCGTCGGTGACAGTCAGACCGTGACGCCGTTCCCGTCCTACACGGCAGTCGCGGTCGCCGGACTCGGCTCGCTGCCGGACACGATCCTGACCCGCTCCGTGATCATCCGCATGCGACGCAGGGCCAGGAACGAGAAGGTCGAACCCTTCCGCGCCCGCCTCCATGAGCAGGAAGGCGCCGCCCTGCGCGACCGTCTTGCCGCATGGGCGGAGCAGGCGCGCGGATGGGTCATGGGCGCGTGGCCGGAGATGCCCGAGGGTGTCACCGATCGCCCCGCCGACGTTTGGGAGCCCTTGCTCGCCATCGCGGATGCCGTCGGGGGCGACTGGCCCGAGCGGGCCCGCGAAGCCTGCGTGATCCTGGTCAAGGCCTCCCAGCTCAGTGACAAGGGCAGTCTCGGTGTGCGACTGCTGACCGACCTGCGCGATCACATCATGGTCGGTGTCGACCGCCTGCCCACCGTCGCCGTCCTTGACCGCCTCAACTCCCTCGACGACGCGCCATGGGCCGACCTCAACGGCAAACCGCTCGACAACCGGCGCCTTTCCCGGATGCTCGGGGAGTACGTCACCGCCGACGGGGACCCCATCGCCTCACGGAACATGCGCACCTCCGGGGGCATCCTCAAGGGCTACTACAGCGTCGACCTTCACGACGCGTGGCAGCGCTACTGCCCGCCCCCTCCGGTGACCGCTCCTGAAAGTGCGCTACATCCGCTTCAGCCGCTACTGCCCAGCTCAGAGGGCACAGCCGCGTAGCGGCAGACACCGATGTAGCGGCTACACGCGCCTCCGCCACAGGCCCGGCACGCCCCGAGCGAGCCGGACCCGGAACGTGTCGTAGCCGCTACATCCCACCCCTCCGCTACACAAAACACGCCGCTGACCTGCGATGTAGCGGCGAAGCGGATGTAGCGCACTTCTGAGAACGGGGCCAGAGAGGCCCCTCCCCCCTCCTCTCCCCCCATCGAGAGACGAAGGAGAGCCACGGAATGCACACGGCCCAGATTGCTGCCGCCGTAGATCCAACGCTCGCACTGCTGACTGTTGAGGAAGCCGCCCGTCGCCTCCAGATCGGCCGGACTGTCTGCTATCGGCTCATCAGCTCGGGAGAGCTGGAGTCCATCACCGTCGGCCACCTCCGCCGAGTGCCCGCCGACGCTGTGCCTGAGTTCGTTGCCCGCCGCCGCACGCACCATCGCCCCGCCCATATCGCAGCCTGAGGAGCCTACGCATGGCAGAAGAGACCAACAGCCGGCGCACTCGACAGCCCAACGGCCGATCCTCGATCTACTTCGGCAAGGATGGGAAGTGGCACGGCCGCGTCACCGTCGGCATCCGGGACGACGGCACGCCGGACCGCCGCCACGTGGAACGCAAGACCCGCGCTGAGGTGACGACGGCGGTCCGCGAACTGGAGAAGCAGCGCGACGGCGGGACCGTCCGGAAGGCTGGCCGTGCCTGGACGGTAAAGACCTGGCTGACGCACTGGATCGAGAACATCGCCCCGTTGGCCGTGAACGAGAACACGATGGTGGGCTATGGGGTTGCGGTGCGAACGCACCTGATCCCCGCTCTCGGGGGTCACCGGCTGGACAAGCTGGGACCCGAGCACATCGAGCGGTTCTACGGGAGCATGCAGGCTGACGGACGGAAAGCCGGGACGATTCATCAGATTCACCGGACCTTCCGCACAGCGTTGAATGAGGCTGTGCGGCGTGGGCACCTCACGCGCAATCCGGTGCAGCTTGCCAAGGCTCCCCGGGTGAGCGAGGAAGAGATCGAGCCGTACAACGTCGCAGAGGTTCAACGGTTGCTGCGTACGGCGGACGACCGCCGGAACTCCGCCCGCTGGGCCGTCGCCCTCGCCCTCGGACTCCGACAGGGTGAAGCCCTCGGACTCAAGTGGACGGATGTCGACCTGGAACGGGGCATCCTGATGGTCCGTCGGAGCAGGCGCCGGCCGCGCTACGCCCACGGATGCGGCGACACCTGCGGGAGGAAAGCCGGGTACTGCCCGCAGCGTCAGCGGACCAACCCGGAGACGGCCGACACGAAGTCCCGCGCGGGACGGCGGGCGGTCGGACTTCCCGGACAGCTTGTAGACCTGCTGCGGACCCACCAGACCAAGCAGCAGGCCGAACGCGCGGCGGCCGGTGACGACTGGACGGATGAGGGCTGGCTCTTTGCGACGCTCACCGGTCGGGGCACGTCACCCCGAACGGATTACGACGACTGGAAGGAACTCCTGGACGACGCGAAGGTGCGGGACGGTCGGCTGCACGATGCCCGGCACACCGCCGCCACGGTCCTGCTGATCCTCGGAGTCTCCGAACGGGCCGTCATGGGGCTCATGGGATGGTCGACCACGGCCATGGCTGCGCGGTACCAGCACATGGTGGACTCCGTCCGGAGCGACGTGGCCAGGCAGGTTGACGGGCTCATCTGGAAGCCGGACGGAGACGGGCCGGAAGACGATGACGACGGTCATGCTGGGACGCTCGTGACAGTCAACTGACCTTGTGAAGGGGGGCCGCAAGCGGCCCCCCTCGGTATTTATGGCAACCGGCGCCGCACAGTGCTGGTGATCGGCATCCTGCTGTCATGGATGAGGGAATTGTTGCGCTCGTCACAGCGGGCGTCGGACTGGTGGGCGCGATTGGCGGCGCAGCCATTGGTGGCATCGCGGCGGCGCGAGGAGCCCGTATCGGGGCCGAGACGGCGGCAAGGGCGACAGCGAAGCAGGTGCACGATCAAGCAGCCGTGGATCATGGGCATTGGCTTCGTGATCAGCGGCTAGTAGGGCTTTGTTAGGTCCTGTGGTGGGGTTCGGGTGTGGGGGCGGGGTGGCCGCATATCGAGCAGGCGCCGGTCCAGGTGGCCAGGATCTTCTGTAACGCGCGCAGAACCGCGTAGAGGGTCAGGCCGGCGCAGGGACTTTTGGGTCGAGGCGGAGCATGGTGCAGAAGGCCTGGGCGAGGGCGGCCAGGGTCACGTGCCGGTGCCAGCCGAGGTAGCTGCGGCCTTCGAAGTGGTCCAGGCCGAGGCCGTCCTTGAGCTCACGGTAGTCGTGCTCGACCCGCCAGCGGATCTTGGCGATACGGACGAGTTCGCGTAGCGGGGTGCCGGCGGGCAGGGTGGAGAGCCAGTAGTCGGTGGGCTCGGCGGCGCCGGGTGGCCATTCGGCCAGCAGCCAGCACTCGGGCAGACTGCCGTCCAGGTCACGGGGGATGTCGCGGTTGGCCGGGCGCACGCGCATGGCCACGAAGCGCGAGCGCATGTCGGCCCGTGGGTTGCGCGGACCGCTCTTGGTGCCCTGGCGCCAGGTGACGGTGCGGGCGGCGCCCCGCCCGGCGGCCAGGACGAGGTCACGCAGGGTGCTGTGCGGCATCGGGTAGGCGGGCCGGGGCGGGCGGCCGCGGCCGCTGTAGGGCGGACGCTCGGGCAACGCCTCACCGGGGTAGGCGGTGGTGGTTCCTTTGACGGCGACCGCGTAGGCGAGACCGCGTTCGGTCAGGCCCAGGCGGAAGCCGGTGGCATCGCCGTAACCGGCATCGGCGACCACCGGCAGACCGGGCAGTTCCCACTGGCCGCGGACCTCGTCGAGCATCTCCAGCGCCTGGCGCCACTTCTCCTTGTGGCGGACCTGGTCGGGGATGCCCGCCCGCTGGCGGCGTCGGCGGATCGCCTCGGCCAGCAGCGGGTCGTCCCCGGATGCGGCGTCGTCCCAGCTGTCGGGGATGAACAGCCGCCAGTTGACGGCCGCTGAGGCGTGGTCGCTGACCAAGTTGACACTGACCGCTATCTGGCAGTTTCCGCGCTTGCCCAAGGCGCCGCAGTACATCCGGGCCACCCCAGGGGAGTCGTACCCGTCCTTTGGGAAGCCCGTGTCGTCGATCGCATACGCCTCCGGGGTGATGTGCGCCGCTGCCCACCGCGAGACCCGGCGCCGCACCTCGACGTAGTCCCAGGTGGAGGAGGAGATGAACTGCTGCAGCTGCTGGTGGTCCACGCCCAGACGCTCGGCCATCGGCTGCATCGACTTGCGCTTGCCGTCCAGCATCAGCCCACGCACGTACAGCTCGCCCTTGGCCCGCTGGTCCCGGCGTTTCACCGTGCCGAGCATCTCGGCTGCGAACGCCTCCAAGCGGGGGCGGATCTCGTCCATCTCCTCAGGTGTCACACCTGACAGGACATCACGAGACTACCTCGGAACGATCAACCAGGGTACGTAACAAAGCCCTACTAGAGGCCTACAGGTCAATGCTGGCTGCATACGAGGCCTACGGAGTGGCTGCGACTGCGGTGCAGCGCTTGCTTGAGCATCGCGAGAGTGAGGTGGGCAACCCCGAACTGGACAACGTGGGGTCGTCGGCCACCGCTGTCCTGCGCGCCTACTTCTCTATCCGCCTGTTGGGGCCGGAGGCGGTCAAGGGGAAGGCGCTGCAACTCCGGCTGAAGGTAGACGAGCATGTCGAGAGTCTCGCCGCATGGGCGGGCGCCTTTCTGCGTGCTGACGAGTCAGACATGGAGGAGGCACAGGCCCGCGCGAATACGCTGCGTAGAGAGATAGCCCGCCTGCATAGCGACTTTGTGACCGCAGGTACTGGCGTCATCGCCGACATCGCACCGTCTGCGGCGCAGGCCAACTGAGACGGAAACTGAGACGGAGGATGTACGAAGGGTCCGGCTCGATGAGCCGGACCCTTCGTCTACCTGCGGTAGCGGAGGGATTTGAACCCTCGGTGACTTGCGCCACACTCGCTTTCGAGGCGAGCTCCTTCGGCCGCTCGGACACGCTACCGAGGGAGACCCTACCCCAAGGTGGGCCGTGGTTCGAAATCCGTTTCCGGCGGCGCTTGAAGGATCAACGTCCCGCGATCGGTGGTCACGGGGGAGCGGCGTCAGTGGTCGCGGAAGAAGCGCGTGAGCAGGCTCGCGCACTCGTCCTCGAGTACGCCCCCGATCACCTCGGGGCGGTGGTTGAGCCGACGGTCGCGTACGAGGTCCCAGACGGAGCCGACGGCGCCCGCCTTCTCGTCGCGGGCGCCGTAGACGACCCGGTCCACCCGGGACTGGACGAGCGCGCCCGCGCACATCGTGCAGGGCTCCAGCGTGACGACGAGCGTGCAGCCGTTCAGCCGCCACTCCCCGAGCCGCTGGGCGGCCCCACGGATCGCGAGCACCTCGGCGTGCGCCGTCGGATCGCCGGTGGCCTCGCGTTCGTTGTGCCCGGTCGCGAGCACCGTCGTGCCGTCCGTGGACAGCACGACGGCGCCGACGGGAACATCCCCGCCCTGGACGGCCTGGTGGGCCTCGTCCAGGGCGAGCCGCATCGCGGCCCGCCAGCGGTCGCGTACCGGATCTGCCGGATCTGCTGGAAAGGTCTCTTTTGTCGGGCTCACCCGGGAAATCTATCGGGCTCGCCCGGGAAACCGCCTCACCCGGAACTACGGGAACCGGGACCTGTCTTCTGGATCAGGCCCGGGGACCTGATCCAATCGACAGGCCCTAGCGGACGGTCTCCAGGACCTCCGCCGCTCCCAGGGCTTCGGCGATCGTGCTGAGCGCGTCGCCTTCGTCCAGGGCGAGCAGTTCCTTCTCGCTCACACCGAGGTCGACGAGGATCTCGCGGTCCCCGACGGGGCTGTGCGAGACGATTTCGCCGGAGACGCTCTCCTCCTCGTCGTCCTCGGAGTCGTCTGCGTCGTCGGGTTCACCGTCCTCGGTGCCGTCCAGATCGAGGGAGTCCAGGTCGGCGTCGTCGTCGCCGGGCTCCCGTCCTAGTAGTTCGTCCGTGAGCAGGATCTCGCCGTACGAGCTGCGGGCAGCGGCTGCGGCGTCCGAGACGTAGATGCGAGGGTCCTCCTCGCCGTCCACGCGGACGACGCCGAACCACGCGTCCTCCTGCTCGATGAGTACGAGAACCGTGTCCTCGTCCGAGGCTTCACGGGCCAGATCGGTCAGATCCGACAGGGTCTCCACATCGTCGAGCTCTGTGTCGCTCGCTTCCCACCCGTCTTCGGTGCGCGCGAGCAGTGCGGCGAAGTACACCGTGACTCTCCCACTGGTCATAGGCGTGCCGGTTGGGGGTCCCCCCGGCGGAGGTCGATTGGGCGGGGAGTGCTGCTCCGAGACCCCACCCACTCGGAATCGTGGCAGAAACAGAGCGTTCAGGGGACGTCTTCGGCCTGCTGTGTCTGCCTCTTTTGATCGCTACCAGCGGATCGTACGCGGACCTCGGCGTCGTGTGTGCATGTCCCCGCTCTCACGGCGTGGGCGGACCACCAAGGAGCTGCCGAAGGAGCCACCGAAGGGGCTACCAACGGAAGGTGCGCATGCGCATGGCGTGACGGAGGCGAGCGGCCTTGGCGCGGCGGGGCTGGACGCGGTCGCGCAGCTCGCGCGCCTCGGTCAGGTCCCGGAGGAACTGGGCACGCCGCCGTCGGCGCTCGGTGTCCGTCTCCGGCTGCCCGACCGGTTCGGCCTGCCCGATCCGCTCGGCCCGTCGGGCCTGTTGGGCCTGTTCGACGCGGCGAAGCCGTTCGGTCCTTTCGACCCGTTCGGCCCCCTCGGCTCGCCCAAGTCGCTCCAACTGCTCCGGGGACTCCTTTTCCCGTTCCGGCATAGGCCCACCACCCCAGGTCGGTCCCTCCCACTTTCCCTCTGACGGGCGGTTTGATGCCAGAGCGAGGGGCCTGGGGGCACAGCTACTGTTATGGGCATGCGTCTCCACGTCGTCGACCACCCCCTGGTCGCCCATAAACTCACCACCCTGCGCGACCGGCGCACCGATTCCGCGACCTTCCGGCGGCTCGCCGACGAGCTGGTCACCCTGCTCGCCTACGAGGCCACCCGGGACGTGCGCACCGAGCAGGTCGACATCGTGACCCCGGTCGCCCCCACCACGGGCGTCAAGCTGTCCTACCCGCGCCCGCTGGTCGTGCCGATCCTGCGCGCGGGCCTCGGCATGCTCGACGGCATGGTGCGGCTGCTGCCGACCGCCGAGGTGGGTTTCCTGGGCATGGTGCGCGACGAGGAGACGCTCCAGGCGTCCACGTACGCGACCCGCATGCCGGACGACCTCTCCGGGCGCCAGGTGTACGTCCTCGACCCGATGCTGGCCACCGGCGGCACGCTCGTCGCGGCGATCCAGGAGCTGATCAAGCGCGGCGCCGACGATGTCACCGCCGTGGTGCTGCTCGCCGCCCCGGAGGGCGTCGAGGTCATGGAGCGCGAACTCGCGGGAACGCCGGTGACGGTCGTGACCGCGTCGGTCGACGAACGGCTCAACGAGCACGGCTACATCGTGCCGGGGCTGGGCGACGCGGGGGACCGGATGTACGGGGCGGCCGAGTAGGTTCCCGCACCTCTGCGGGCCCGCTCACGGCCCTATGGGGCCTTCAACGGTCCCTACGGGCCTCGACGGGTCAACCGGCCCTTCCGGGCCTTCAACGGTCCCAACGGGCCCTTCAACGGTCCCTACAGGGCCCTCAGGTCCGTTCCGGTCATGCACGCTCTCACGGGCTGTCGGCGGTCCTACGGGGCCGCCGACAGCCTTCGCCGTTCAGCAGCTCTTCGGAGAGGCGGAGGCGGCCGGTTGGGGCCCGGCCAGGGTGGCCAGGGCCTTGTCGGCGTCCTCCTTCTTCGTGAGGCTCTTGAAGGCGGTGCCGATGATCAGGTCGACCCGGTCGGCCTGGGCGCGGCCGTCCGTCTTCACCTCGGCGCCGGACAACTGTGTGCCGAGGACGGGCAGCGCGGCCCGCGACGCCCCCTTGGCGCCGAGCAGTACCCCGGCGCCGGCGACCTTCTTGTCGTACGTGGCCGTCGCGTTGCCCACGTCGCCGATGCGGAACCCGCGCTTCTCCAGCTCGTCCGCGGTCTGCTTGGCGAGGCCGCTGCGCGCTGTGGCGTTGAGGACGTTGACGGTGATCTGCCCGGGCTTGGGCAGCGCCCCGGCGACGCCTGACGTGGTGGACGCCGTGGTCGCCTCGGCCGACGGACCGACCGCGGACGTGCAGTCCCTCTTCGGGCCGGCCGCCGTGGCCTTGTCGCCCTTGCCCGTGAAGACGTCGATGAGCTGCAGGGTTCCCCACCCGACCAGCCCAAGCGCGGTGACGGAGGCGACGACCAGGAACACGAGCCTGCGACGCCCCCGGGGTCGGCGCATCCGTGGGTATTTGTCCCCCGTGATCCGGTACTGGCCGCCCATGCCAGGGGGAGTGAGCATGCTCATGGGCGCAGCGTAGTGTGCCGCGGCGGTGATTCCTACTAAATGATCATCGGTTGAGGCCCAGTCCAACCCAAAAGGGTCAATGGGTGGGGGTCTTGGGTCTCGAAGAGCCCTCGCGTCCCCGGCGCCCGACCTCAGTCGAGTTCGAGCACGCGCGCGTGGAGCACCTGGCGCTGTTGCAGCGCGGCGCGTACGGCGCGGTGCAGGCCGTCCTCGAGGTACAGGTCGCCCTGCCACTTCACTACGTGCGCGAACAGGTCACCGTAGAACGTGGAGTCCTCGGCGAGGAGGGTCTCCAGGTCCAGCTGGCCCTTGGTCGTCACGAGCTGATCGAGGCGGACCGGGCGCGGCGCGACGTCCGCCCACTGCCGGGTGCTTTCCCGGCCGTGGTCGGGGTACGGCCGTCCGTTTCCGATGCGCTTGAAGATCACACGGAAAGCCTACCGGCCCAGACCTTCCGGGCGCAGCCATGGCGACGGAGTGCGACGCTGGAAAAGACGTCGTAAATCAGTGCAAACCGGGAACAGGGGCCTGATATGAGCGACAGCGAAGCACCTCCCGCGGTGGCACCCGAAGGTGTGAGCGGCGCTCCCGGGCTCTCCCAGGAGGCCCTGGAGATCGCCTCCGGTTACGCGTTCCCCGGACCCTCGCTCGACCTGGGCGCACTGCTCTGGGACGGGCGGTGTCTGCCGGACGCGCGGATCCGCATCCCGCTGTCCGTGCTCAACCGGCACGGCCTGGTCGCCGGCGCCACCGGCACCGGCAAGACCAAGACGCTGCAGCTGATCGCCGAGCAGTTGTCGGCTCAGGGCGTGCCGGTGTTCCTCGCCGACATCAAGGGTGACGTCTCCGGGATCTCGGTGCCGGGCGTGTCGAACGACAAGGTGCTGGAGCGCGCCCAAGAGGTCCATCAGGAGTGGACCCCGAGTGCCTGCCCGGCCGAGTTCTACGCGCTCGGCGGCATGGGCCACGGCATTCCCGTACGGGCGACGGTCACCAGTTTCGGCCCGGTGCTGCTGTCCAAAGTGCTCCAGCTCAACCAGACCCAGGAGCAGTCGCTCGGCCTGATCTTCCACTACGCCGACCAGAAGGGCCTGGAACTGTTCGACCTCAAGGACCTGCGGGCCGTCGTCACCTTCCTGACCTCGGACGAGGGCAAGGCCGAACTGAAGGGCATCGGTGGCCTGTCGTCCGCGACCGCGGGCGTGATCCTGCGCTCCCTGACGGCCTTCGAGGCACAGGGCATGAGCCCGTTCTTCGGGGAGCCGGAGTTCGACACGAGCGAGCTGCTGCGGACGGCGTCGGACGGCCGCGGGACGGTGTCCGTCCTCGAACTCCCCGAGGTCCAGGACAAACCGCAGCTCTTCTCGACCTTCCTGATGTGGATGCTCGCCGATCTCTTCCACGACCTCCCGGAGGTCGGCGACATCGACAAGCCCAAGCTGGTCTTCTTCTTCGACGAGGCGCATCTGCTCTTCACCGACGCGTCGAAGGCCTTTCTGGAGTCGATCACCCAGACCGTGCGGCTCATTCGTTCGAAGGGGGTCGGTGTCTTCTTCGTGACGCAGACCCCGAAGGACGTGCCGTCCGACGTCCTCGCCCAGCTCGGCAACCGTGTCCAGCACGCGTTGCGCGCCTTCACGCCGGACGACCAGAAGGCGTTGAAGGCCACGGTGAAGACCTTCCCCAACTCCGTGTACGACCTGGAGGAGGTCCTCACCGCCCTCGGCACCGGCGAGGCCGTGGTGACCGTGCTGAGCGAGAAGGGCGCCCCGACGCCGGTCGCGGCGACCCGGCTGGGGGCCCCGCGGTCCCTGATGGGCCCCGTCGAACCGGCCGCACTGGACCGGGCGGTGCGGGCGTCACCGCTGTACGGGCGCTACGCGGAGGCGGTCGACCGCGAGTCGGCGTACGAGAAGCTCGCGGCGCGCGACGCGGCCGCCGCGCAGGCAGCCGCACAGGCGGCTCCGGGGGCCGGGCGGGCGCCCGCGAAGGGCGGCGGCCGGGCGAAGGAGGAACCCTCGGTCGTCGAACAGGTCGTCGGCAGCGGCATCTTCAAGTCCCTGGCGCGGTCGGTGGGTACGCAGATCGGCCGGGAGATCACGCGCTCCCTCTTCGGGACGGCTCGGCGCAGGCGGTAGCCAGTGGTCGGTAGCCGCCTGCCGATAGCCGTCAGCCGATAGCCGGCGGCCGCAAGTCGATGGGAGTGAGGCGACCGCCCGCCGTCGGGGCGGTCGCCTCGGGCTTCCCCCGGTTGTGCCGTTGTGCCTAGTTGTTCCCGTGTTCCTCGGGCGGAGGTGCCTGTACCTGCCGGGCGTCCGGCGCGGGCCTGAGCTCGGGCTTCGGCTTGGGCGTGTCGCGGACGGCTTCCGCGCGCAGGAGGGCGCGCAGGACCGCGTACGGGTCGTTGGGCATGGCTGTTCCTTGCGTTCGCTGGTTCGCTGACTGGCTGGTGAGGACGGTCCGGAGGCCGGGCCGGGCCTGTCAGCAGCGCAGGACCACGGAGCGCAGGGCGTGCAGCGTGCCGGAGTGCGACGGCGGTAGGTGACGGGGGTGGGGCGCAGGTTCCGGGCCGCAGGGAGCGGTCGGTGCGGGGCGCAGCGGAGTGAGGGGGCGGTGCTCCTGCCGGGTGGGCGGGCGAAGGGCCGTGTCGAGTACGTCGTGTTCGGTGCCGCAGTCGGTGTCGGCGGTGGCCACGACAGGGGTCGTGGCGAGGGGGTCGACGTGGGCGCCCGCCGCGAGGATCGTGAGGACGAGGAGCGTCAGGACCCGCATCCATGCGTGCCGGTGCGACGGGCGCGGCCGGCGGTGCGCAGAGGGGCTCATAGGAGGTCGTGTCCCCATCCGGAGTGGGTGGTTCATCGGGTCGGCGGCGAGATCCGCTCTCATGGGCTACGAGCGAGGCGCGGGGTTGACGTACGACACGTACGACGTGGTGCCGTGTGGTGCCGCTGTGGTGCCGTCGTGCGGTCAGACGACGGCCGGGATGTGCTCGACGCGGCTGCGGATCACGAACGCCGTGATGATCTCCGTGACGCCCACCGCGAGGAGCCAGCAGCCGCCGACGAGGGTGAGGACGGCGACCGAGGTGAAGGGGGACACGATCAGGACGATCCCCGCGAGGAAACTGACGATGCCGAGGAAGATCTGCCAGCCGCGGGCCGGCACGGTCGGGTCGGACGCGGCGGCCAGCGTCTGCGTGATGCCGCGGAACAGCCAGCCGATGCCGATCCACAGGGCGAGCAGGAGGATCGACTGCATCGGGCCGCGGAAGCAGAACAGGCCGAGCAGGATCGAGAGGGTGCCGCTGATGAAGGCCATGACGCGCAGTGAGGTCGCGGCGTGGGTGCCGAACGCGGAGACGAGCTGGAGTACTCCGCTGACGAGCAGGTAGAGCCCGAAGAGCACGCCTGCGGCGAGCAGGGAGGCGCCCGGCCAGACCAGCACCATCACGCCGAGGGTGAGGGCCGCGATGCCGGCGAGCAGGACGGCTTGCCAGGCGCTGCGGGTGATGAGGTGCAGGGGGCCTTCGGGGGCGACGCGTGGCTCGCGGTCGTGGACGTGGCGGTCGTCGTACTGAGGGCCCTGGTGGGGGCGGTTCGGTGCCTCGCTCATGACTCATGCTTTGGCCGGGTGGGGGTGGGCTGCCACCTCGGTGACCCATCCGACGGAACTGGGGCCCCTCACCCCGCGGGGTGCGTCCGTCGGCTGCGGGCGGGTGGGGGCTGGTCGCGCAGTTCCCCGCGCCCCTCAGAAGCGCTGGCGCGCATCTTCAGCCCGTCCGGCGTTTGAGGACGAGGGACGTGGGGTTACTTGCCGGAGGCTTTCGCCTGGGCCTTCATCTCCTGTTTGTGGGCGCGGACCTTCGCCAGGGACTCCGGGCCGGTGATGTCGGCGACGGAGCGGAAGGAGTTCGGTTCGCCGTACGCCTCCGCGGCCTCGCGCCAGCCCTTGGGCCGCACACCGAACTGCTTGCCGAGGAGGGCCAGGAAGATCTGGGCCTTCTGGGCGCCGAAGCCGGGCAGTTCCTTGAGCCGCCGCAGAAGCTCCTCGCCGGTCTTGACGCCCTCCCAGACCTTGGTGGCGTCCCCGTCGTAGTGCTCCACGAGGTACTGGCACAGCTGCTGGATCCGCTTGGCCATGGACCCGGGATAGCGGTGCACGGCCGGCTTCGCGGAGAGCAGCGCGGCGAACTTCTCCGGGTCGTACGCGGCGATGTCGTGCGCGTCCGGCTCGTCCGTGCCCATGCGCTCGGCGATCGTGCGCGGTCCCTTGAACGCCCACTCCATCGGCACCTGCTGGTCCAGCAGCATCCCGGTCAGGGCGGCGAGGGGACTGCGGCTGAGCAGCGCGTCGGCTTCGGGATCCTGGGCGATGTGAAGGCTGACGTCCATGCCTCGATGATCCCGCGTGCGGGTGCCGAACGCCTCTCAGGCCGCCGTGCGCCAGTAGCCCATGGCGTTCACCCGTTGCCTCGGGACGGAGAGTTCCTTGCGCACGTACGCCGTGAGGGCTCGGGTCGTGGTGGTGTCGCAGGCGATCCAGACGTAGGGGGCGGACTGGTCCGCGAGGAGGCCCGGGAGGGACTCCTTGACCTGGGCGACCAGAGGGGCGCCCCGGCGCGGGACCGGGCGCAGGTCGTGGAGTGCGGGGCGGGTGCGGAGCGGGAGCCCGTCCGTGCCGTGGTCCGTCTCGAACCAGATCGTCGCCGGGGCCGTACCCACCGCGTCGAGGAGGGAGTTGAGGGCGGGGAGGGAGGCCGCGTCGGCGACGGCGAAGACGTGGGACGGGGCGGGGTCCGGCTCGGTGAACGCGGTGCCGTGGACGGTGGCCTCGATGGTGTCCCCGGGCTTAGGGTCTGTCCGGCGGATCATGCTGCAGATGCGGGGCTTGGTGCGTCCATCGGCGGCGTTGTCGTCGGTTGCCGACTCCCCCACTCTCGACTTCGCTCGAGCGGGGGGACCCCCATCGCGTCGACGCCTTCCTCCGCCTTGCAGTTGGACGCACCAAGCCCCGCTCACCAGCGTCGATGAGGCACCGCCCGTTTCCTGCGACCTGATCCGCCGGACAGACCCTAGCCGCCCGCGCCCAGTCGCTCGCGCGCCCTTCGTGCAGCGCGAACTCCAGGCCGAAGGTGCCGGTCGACGGGTCGGGGTCGACCAGGGTGTACGCCCGCTGGTGCGGCTTGCCCGCGTTGTCGAACCACAGCCGGACCCACATGGTCGGGTGCACCCCGGTCGCCGCGAGCATGCCGCCGTCGGTGAGGCGCAGGCGGCGGTAGCGCGGGGTGATGTCCTCGGCCTCGGTCACGGTGAACTCGAAGTCCTTGCCGCGCAGCAGCTTGAGTACCGCGCCTTCCCAGCCGTGCCCCTGAGCCATCGTCTGTCCGCCCCTCGCGTACGATTTCGCCACAATGGAAGTTAGGTTAGCCTAACCTGATAAAAGTGGGGATGGATTGTGACCGCCGAGCTCTACCGTGACCCTTGGGGGATCCCCCACCTGCGCGCGGGCAGCGCCCTCGACCTCGCCCGCGCCCAAGGCCGTGTCACCGCCCTCGACCGCGCCTGGCAGCTGGAGGTCGAACGGCACCGGTCACAGGGCACCTCCGCCGCCTTCCTCGGCGCCGAGGCCGTCGACTGGGACCGGTTCGCGCGCCGGGCCCGGCTCGACGACACCGCGAGACGTTGCTTCGCGGCTCTGGACAGACGGGACCCGGAGACCGCCGACTGGGTCGTCGCGTACGTCGAGGGCGTCAACGAGGGGCTGGCCGAAGGCGCCGGGCACGCACCGGAGTTCGCCAGGACCGGGCTCGCCGTAGGGCGCTGGGAGCCCTGGACCCCGCTCGGCGTCTGGCTCGGCACGCACATCCTCTTCGCCGGTTTCCCCGCCAAGCTGTGGAGGGAGGAGGTCGTCCGCCGGATCGGGCCGGAGGCCGTGGACCTCTTCGCCGCCGACGGTCCCGGCACCTCCGGCAGCAACGGCTGGCTCGTCACGGGCGAGCGGACCGGCACCGGGCGGCCGGTCATCGCGGGCGACCCGCACCGCTTCATCGAGGACCCCGGCGTCTACCAGCAGATCCACCTCTCCTGCCCCGAGTTCGACGTCGTCGGCCTCGCCGTCCCCGGCGTCCCGGGCATCGCCCACTTCGCCCACACGGGCACCGTCGCCTGGGCCATCACCAACGCGATGGCCGACTACCAGGACCTGTACCGGGAGCGGCTGCGACGCGCCGGACCTCAGGGACCGGAAGGATGGGAGGCGCTCGACCCGGACGGGGAGTGGCGGCCCGTGGCCCGGCACGTGGAGACGGTCGAGGTGGCCGGCGGTGAACCCGTCGAGGTCGAGATCGTCGAGACCCCGCGCGGGCCGGTCGTCATCGGGGGAACGGAGCGGACCGAGGGCATCGGACCCATCAGCCTCCGCTACCCGCCCCGCGTCACCGAGGACCTCGGCTTCAGCGCGCTCCTCCCCCTCCTGCGGGCCCGCGAAGTCGCCGACGTGGACCGGGCGTTCGACCACTGGGCCGAGCCCGTGAACGTCGTCCAGGCCGCCGACACCGAGGGCGGCGTACTGCACCGGGTCGCCGGCCGGGTCCCGCTCCGCGGCTCGGACAACCGCACCCGGATCGTCGCCGCCTGGGAGCCCGGGCACGAGTGGCGGGGCTGGCACGAGATGCCGTACGGGACGGTCCAGGACGGCGCCGCCGTGATGGCCAACCAGCGCGGGCCGGCCACCCCGCTCGGCGTCGAGTTCGCCCCGCCGCACCGTGCCGCCCGGATCCGACAACTCCTCGACGAGCGGCCGAAGTGGACGGCCCGGGACATGGCGGACGTCCACATGGACACCCATCTCGGCTCCGCCGCGCCCCTGATGGACCACCTCGCCGCGCTCGACGGACTCGGCATCGAAGCGACCGCCCTGCGGGACCGGCTGCTCGGCTGGGACCGCCGGATGACGGCCGACAGCCTGGCGGCGGCCGCGTACTCCGCGGTGCGCGGCGCGGTCGTACGGCGGCTCGCCGCACACCCCGCCTTCGCCGCGCTGGCCGACGCGCCCGCGTACCCCGAGGTCTTCCGCCCCTGGCTCGCCCTCCTCCCCCGCGTCGGCTTCGCCCTCGAACACCTGCTGAAGGCCGAGGAGTTGTACGGCATCGACCGCGCCGCCCTCGTCCGCGAGGCCGTCGAGGAGGCGGCCGCGCAACCGCTCGGCGTCTGGGGCGACACCCACCGGCTCGCGCCGTGGCGCGCGCTCACGACCACCTCGTACGACGAACCGGGGCTCTCCGGAGACCACGACTGCGTGCTGTGCACCTCGGCGGTCCCCGGCCTGACGGACCTGAGTGCGCGCGGCCCGGCGGCCCGTTACGTCTGGGACCTCGCCGACCGCGACCACAGCCTCTGGGTGGTCCCCTTCGGCGCCTCGGGCGTCCCGGGCTCGGCCCACCACCGCGACCAACTCCCCTTGTGGATCGAGGGAGGGCTGGCCCCGGTCATCACCGACTGGAGCCGGCTGACGCAGGAACAGGAGACAGAGAAGGTTGAGGACAGCCATGAGCAGTGAGCCGTACGGCGCCGACCGCGAGGCCGTGCACGAGGAACAGCTCGACGGCTTCGGGACCGTGCGCGTCCTGCCCGTCGACCCGCACGCCGACCTGGACGTCATCCACCGCTGGGTGAGCGAGGAGCGTGCCGTGTTCTGGGGCATGAACGGGCTCACGAAGCAGCAGGTGCTGGAGACGTACGTCCACCTGGACTCCCTCGACACCCACCACGCCTTCCTCGCGCTCAAGGACGGTGAGCCCGCCGCGCTCTTCCAGACGTATGAACCGGAGGCCGACCGGGTGGGCGAGTGCTACGCCGTCGAGCCCGGCGACGTCGGCGTCCATCTGCTGATCGGTCCCGCGGGGCCCGGCGGTGGCCGGTCCGGCTGGTCGTCCGCGCTGCTGACCGCGTTCACCGCGTATGTGCTGATCGGCCTCGACCGGCGGCGGGTCGTGGTGGAACCCGACGCGCGCAACGAGAAGGCGATCACGCGCCTGGTCCGGCAGGGCTTCGTGGCTGGCCCGGAGATCGTGCTTCCGGAAATCGACCTCCCCGATGTCCACTTGCCCGAGAAGCGGGCCCGCCTGGCCTTCCTGACGCGGGAGGCGGCCCTCTCAGGGGGTTCCTGCCCGGGTTCCGCGACGGCGTCCCCGCCGGTTTCCTCGCCGGTTCCGCCGGCGGCCGGGGGAGTGAGCACGGCGCCGGATTCGGCCGTACGTATCCGTGACTCTGGTAAATACACGGAGACCTGCGGAGACCGCGGGAACGACGGAGACGACGGAGACGGCGTGTGAGTGAACGTGGAGGCGGACAGCGGGAGCGACGACGGATCGCCCAAGGGCTCGCGCTGTTGGGCACGGTGCTGGTCCTGGTGCTCTTCGGCGGCGTCGGCGGCGCGTCCGCCCACGCCGCGCTGACCGGCTCCGATCCACAGGACGGCAGCGTGCTGAAGACGGCACCCACCGAGGTGACGCTGACCTTCAGCGAGTCCATCGGGCTCCTCGACGACTCCTTCCGCGTGCTCACCCCGGAGAACCGGCGCGTCCACACCGGCGATCCGGGGCACGCGGGCGACCGTTCCGACACCGCCCGCGTGACCCTGCCCAAGGGCCTCGGCACCGGCACCTTCACGGTGGCCTGGCGGGTCGTGTCTGCCGACAGCCACCCGATCTCCGGTGCCTTCACCTTCTCCATCGGCAAACCCTCCGCGACCGCCCCGCCCGTCCTCGTCGACCCCGACGGGAACACCGCCGCGGGCACGCTCTACGACGCGGCCCGCTACTTCGCGTACGGCGGTCTGGCCCTCCTCATCGGCGCGGCCACCTTCGTCCTGGTCTGCGGATTCCCGGGCCCGGTACGGCGACTGCTGCTCACCGGCTGGTGGATCCTGGCCGGGTCCACCGTCGCGCTGCTGCTCCTGCGCGGACCGTACGAGCGCGGCAGCGGACCGGCGGACGCCTTCGACCCGTCCGTCCTCAGCGAGACCCTGACCAGCAGGCCGGGACTGGCCCTGGTGGCGCGGCTGGTGCTGCTCGGGGCGGCGGTGTTCTATCCGGTACGGGAGCAGGCGCGGGGGCGGGTCGTTCTCGCACTCGGCGGGCTGCTCACCGTCTCCCTCGCCGTCACCTGGGCCGTCGCCGAGCACGCGTCCGCCGGGATCCAGGTCCCCGTGGCGATGGTCTCCTCCGTGCTGCACCTGCTGTCGATGGCGGTCTGGATGGGCGGTCTCGGGGCCCTGCTCACCGCGCTGTACCGGTCGGCCGAGCCGCTCCCCGCGGCCGTCGTCAACCGCTTCTCCCGCCTCGCCCTCGCCTCGGTCACCGTCCTGGTCGTCACCGGCGTCTACCAGTCCTGGCGCGGCCTCGGCTCCTGGGACGCGCTGACCTCCACCTCCTACGGCCGACTCCTCCTCGCCAAGCTGGTGGCGGTGCTCGTGCTGCTCGCGGGGGCGGGGGCCTCGCGCCGCTGGACGGGACGGCTGATGCTCGCGGCGGAGGAGGAACGGACGGCGGCGACGGTACGGGTGGAGAAGCGGGTGCCGGAGACGGTGGGGGCCCCGGCCGTCCCCACCGGCGTACGCACCGCGGACGTACGAGCCGAGGGGGCCGGCGGCGCGCCCGACGACGACGCACCGGACGGCCACACACCGGACGAAGACGCTCCGGACGAAGACGCGCCGGATCCGGATCGAGGACCCTCACCCTCCGACAGGACTACGGACAAGACCTCCGCCAAGACCTCCGCCAAAACCTCCGGCGAGGCTTCCGACGAGGCCGACCGGTACCGGCGGGCGTTGCGGCGATCGGTGCTGGTCGAGGTCGTCGTCGGCGTCGTCGTGCTGGTGATCACCACCCTGCTCACCGGTACCCAGCCGGGCCGGGCGGCCACCGAGGCCGCGGCGGCCTCCGCCACCGAGGCCGCCGGGCAGGCCACGGCCTCGACGACGACGATCCCGTTCGACGTGGGCACGAAGGGCGGACACGGCAAGGTGCAGATCCAACTGACACCGAGCCGTGTGGGCGAGAACTCCGTGCAGGCCGTGATCTACGGCCCCGACGGCGGCTTCGCCACCGTGCCCGAACTGCGCCTCACCTTCACCCTGGAGTCCCAGCAGATCGGCCCGATCGACGCCGAGCTGACCGACAAGGGCGGCTACTGGGCCGCCGACGGCGTCACTCTCCCGGTGGCCGGCACCTGGACCATGAAGGCCACGGTCCGCACCACCGACATCGACCAGGTCACGGTGTCGAAGACCGTGAAGATCGGCTGACCCGGGTCCCTTCCCGCACCGCGTCCGGCGTACCGGTCCGTACCGCCCGCGGGTGGTACGTCAGCCGGTCGCCGAGGGCGTCTGCTTCATACCGTCGACGACGGCCCGGGTGACGATGGCGTTGGTGAAGGTCACGGTGCCGGGCTTGATCAGAGCGTCCTCGCCGGCGCTCGCGGTCACCTTGACCGAGCGGTCGCCCAGGAAGACATGGGTCTTCTTGTCGAAGATCCACTCTTCGCGTTCGCCGCTGGTCTCGTCCAGCCGGGCCACCGCGATCCCGTGCCGGCCCACCGCGTCCACCGCGTCGTTCACCACGACGACTCCGGGGATCTTCGCGGCGGCCTTGAACAGGGCCGAGTACAGCTCCGCCGGCGGGTAGCTCTCGACGAGCAGGTCTCCGATGGTTTCGAACGCCTGCTGGTCGGGGGTGTTGCCCTGGCCCTTGGTCTCCTTGTAGATCTTGGCCAGGATCGTGTCGGGGTCGGTGGTCAGCTCGGCCAGGTAGTCGTACGTGGGGTGGTTCAGGCTCCCGACCGGGGTGTTGCCCTGTTCGTCGGGCAGGCTCAGGGTCTCGCCCTCGGAGCTGTCGTTGACGGCCGGGTCGATCAGCCAGCCCTTGGTGCCGTCGGAGGACATCCAGACCTGACGGCGGTGCAGCGCGTGACTGGCGAGGCTGCTCTTGTCGTCGACGGTCTTCACGAACGAGTCGGCCGTCTTGGACTCGATGTAGACGTACTGGCCGGGCTTGACGGCCGGGTGGGTTCCCTCGCTCTCGGACGCCGCCAGCGAGATCTGGTCGAGCAGCTGGGGGACGCCCTTGGTGGTCGCGGCACCGATGTGGGTGGTGAGGGCGGGTCCGGTGGCGACGCCGGCGTCCCTGACCCCGCCGCTGTCGTTCAGCACCACCCCGGCGACGACCGTCCCGGCGAGCGCGGCGGCCAGCGCGGGCAGCATGATCGCCGGCCGCGGCAGCCGCAGCCGCCGGGTCCGCGCCGGGGCCACCGCCTCGGCGGCCGCCGTGCGCTCTTCCTGCTGGGTCTGGTGAATCTGGGCCATCAGGCGCTCCTTGTGGAACTGGTGACGGCCCGCCGGGAGATCGCGCGCCGTGCGGGACAGGAGCTGCTTCGCGCTCTCGTCCTGCTCGGCCGGACTCTGCCGGGGCGTGTTCGTGTTCATCGGTTTCCTTCCTGTGCGGGCCGGATCACTTGGGTGCGATCGCCTGTTATCTGTCGGCCGGGGCGGCCGCCTTCCCGTCTTCCGCGAACTTTTTTCAGCAGTGGTCCGGGTTCTTCGCGCGCCGGCCCGGGGTCGGTGAGGGTGCGCAGCTTCTTGCGGGCACGGGAGAGCCGGGAGGCGACCGTGCCGACCGGAATCCCCAGCGCCTCCGCGGCGGCCTCGTAGTCCAGGCCCTCCCCCAGGCAGAGCGCGAGGACCTCGCGCTCCGGGGGGCGCAGTGCCGCGAGGGCGGTGAGGGCGGTCGCGAGGCGGCGCCGGTCGTCGACCCGCCCGGCCACGTCCTCGGCGTGGTCGGGCACCGACAGCTCGGCCGCGGCGGCGGCCTGGGCCGCCTGCCGGTAGCGCCGGTTGCTCCGGGACTGGTTGCGCGCGGTGTTGGTGGCGATGCCCAGCAGCCAGGGCCGCAGCGAGCCACCTTCGGGGTCGACCCGGTCGCGCAGCCGCCATGCCTCCAGGAAGGTCGCGGCCATCACGTCCTCGGCCGTCGACCAGTCGGCGGTCAGCCGGAAAGCATGGTTGTAGACCGCACGTGCATAGCTGTCGAAGAGCTCCGCGAAGGCGCTCGATTCCCCGGCCCGTACCCGGGTACGCATATCAATGCTCACCCCTATGAGCTGTCCGGCACCTCACACCGGCTTCCCGTGACCTGCGTCACATGTCCGGGCTTCGCCGCGCGCTCCAGCCGGTCCTCCATGACGGGCGATCGTACGGGTGGCTTGAAGGGAAGGGGTGGATGGGGTGCGGGGGAACTCCAGTGGCCGTCAACTCGTGGCGCGCGTCGAGTTGTTGAGTCCGAAGACTTCCACCCCGCTTCGCATGGAGGCCCGGAACTATGACAGCCCAGTCCCACCACCGGCCCCAGGTCCACTCCCCTGACCGCCCCTCGCGGCGCGCGTTTCTCGGCGGTGCCGCCGTGGCCGCGCTCGCGGTGGCGACCGGGACCGGCACGGCGAGCGCCGCCTCCGCCGCCCCCCGGGCCGCTTCTTGGCCGACCGAGTTCCCGCTCCCCGACGGGTTCCTCCCCGAGGGCATCACCATCGGCGCCGAGCCGTACGCCTACATGGGCTCGCGGGCCGACGGCGCGGTCTACCGCACCGACCTGCGCACCGGCGAGGGCAGGGTCATCCACGAGGGCGGCACCGGCCTGGTGTCGGTCGGCATGAAGCTGGACCACGATGGCCTGCAGCGCGTTCATGGGGTTTCCTTCCGGACGGGGGCTGTGAACCTCTGGGACCAACTGGGTTCAACGATGCCGTCGTCCGTGCGCCGGAACGATGAGGTGAGCTCCCGAACCGGGGGTGTAGCCAGCTGTACCTCCGCCCCGGGGGAGAGCCCTCGTCTCCGGGGAAAACCACCGGCGACCCGGTCGGCACGCGCCGCCACCCGGACAAGGGGAAGTCGGGGTGGCAGCGCCCGGAGCGGGCCGGGGCTTACAGGGACTGACGCATGATCCAGTCCCGGATGCCGGGGATGGTGTAGGCGACCTGCCAGGTGGCCATGTGCGCGCTGGTGGTGGAGCCGGACGGCACGACGGTGCCGGCCTCGAAGGCGGCGAAGTTCACCGGGGTCCTCTGTGCCTTCATGCTCCGGACGTCCGCGGCGAACTCCGCGGCCGTGGACCGGCCGTCCCACAGGGCGGTGCTGACCTGCGTGCCCTGGTCCTGGATGACCTCGGTGATGGCCTGCTCGCCGGGGTATGCCTTGGTGTCGTCAGCGGAGACGAGGATCCACAGCTTCTTCTGGGCCAGCGGCGCGGCCTGAGTCTCCGGCCACTGGCCGGCGACGATGAACGCGGCCGCGAAGAGGTCGGGGTACCTGATGTTCAGGCCCAGCGACATCATCGCGCCCATCGACTGCCCGGTCGTGTAGAGCCGGTTCCGGTCGATGCTGTACTGCCGCGTCACCGACTCGACGAGGTTGGCGGTGGCCTCGAACAGCGTCGAGGGCTCGTAGGTGTCGTCGATCACCACGGAGCCGTATTCGGGCGCCAGGACGAAGGACTCGTGCCGTGTCTGGTCTTCCGGGCTCGCCCAGCACACGGCGCCGAGGCCCTGGACCAGGGGGCCTTCCGTCGCGACGTTGACCACGCTCGCGTCGTGCAATGAACAGCACCATCGGGTAGCTCTTGCGGCGGTCGTAGTTCTTCGGGACGAACAGGTTGTACTTCAGGGTCTGTCCGGTCGCGGGGTCGCTGAACGAGAACTGCCGGAAGTCGTCGACGATCAGGTTCACCACCGCGTGGGTGGACCGCGCCGTGCTGTCCGGGGCGTAGCGGGTGCCGTGGGTCGTGGTGACGGTGCCCGTCTGGGTCAGTGTGGCCTCGCCGCGACGATGGTTCCTCCCGGCGTGGTGTCGCCGACCACCGGACCCCCTTGCCCGGGCCCGCCGCCGGCATCGCCGGAACCGTCGCCCGATCCGTCGCCGGGAGGGGCGCCGGGTCCCTGCTGTGTCACCCACAGGGCCGCCGCGGTGTCGTCCGGCGACAGCTCCACGATGACGTAGCGGCCGTCCTCGCCCCGCCGCGCGAGGCCGGCCGTCCGGTTCGCGTAGACCTTGGTCACGGTGCGGTCGGTGACCGCGAACGTCGACGTCGACAGCGTCGAGCCGTCGATGTCCCGGTCGTAGTCGACGGCCACCGCGACGAGTTTCTGCCCGGAGCCGAAGACCTGCGTGATGGCGGTGACGCTCCGCACGTGGTCACCCCCCGAGCCCGTCGGGTCCGCCGCGTCGGCCGAGCCGGGGGTCGCGCTGCCGAACACCGCCAGAGCGCCCGCTGTCGCAGTCGCGGATCCGGCCATGAACGTACGCCTGTCCATGAAGATGAGCTCCTTCGAGAGTGATTGCCAGGGCTATTGGGTGGCACTGTTTCGCCCCATGCTGTGAAGCGGTTCAAGAAGACAGCTCTTTTTTACAGGTTACGCAGAGGTTTCCTGGTCGCGTACGTGAATTCGCGGCGTGCAATCTTAGCTAACGCGCGGCAATTGTTGACGGCCTCGATTTCCGGTGTGACGATCCTGACGCGGCGGGAGGGCTGCCTGGTCCGGGGCGGCCCGGCGGGCGTGCCTGGTGTCGGGCGTTCTCGCGCTTTACCGATGGCCGAAATTTGCAGAACCCTGGCTGTTTACCGCGTGTCGCAACGGGCGTCTTTGGTTTAACGGGCGTCTTCGATTTGACGGACGTCTTCGATTTGTCGGGCGCCTTCGGCTTTTCGGGCGTCTTCCGCTGGTCGGGCAATGACTTCTTGAATATGAGGGAGAAAGCTGTGGTTCCCAAGAATGAGAACGAGAGCACTCGGCTCGGCAGCCCGCTGGGCTAGCGGCTGGGCACCGAGGCCGTCCGGGTCAGCGAGACCATCGAGACCTCCGGCGGCGGTTCGGGCTCGACGGTGCGCCTCCTCACCGACACCGTCACGGTCGACACGATGGCGATGGGACATCCGACGGGACCGGCGAAGACGTACGACTTCACCCCGACCGGCACGGCCGACGTACCGATCTGGATCCTCCAGCTCGGCAACGGCGCGTTCGTGGGGGTGGAACCGGAGCTGTCCACCGACACCGCGCTGGCCATCAAGAAGCACTCGCCGTTCCCGCACACCGCCGTCATGTCGATGCTCGAAGGCGGCTCGAAGAACATGGCCGAGGCGCAGAGCTACGCCCGGATCACCTACGAGGCGATGGACTCGTCGTACGCCCAGGGCTCGGCCGAGACGGTCGCGGCGAAGATCGGCGCCATGCTGCACTCCCTACGCGGCTGAACCTGCCCGGGGTGCGGAGGCCGAGCCCCTGCTCACGCGCCGCGCCAGGCGCTGAGCAGTTCCTCGGGACCGTATGCCGCCTGGAGTCCGGCACAGCCGACCCCGCACCGCGAGACGGCCACGAGCGGTACGGGCTCGTCGGTGATCGCCGCCCGGTGCTTCTGCAGTGCGGCCAGGTCGTGGCTGTCGAACGCGGAGTTCTCCAGCCATTCGACCGAGCCGAGGAAGAGCAACCGCTTGGCCACAGGCTCCCGGTCGGCGCCCACCAGGTCGATCTCCACGTCGTTGCTGCGGGTCCAGTACCCGCCGATCGCCGGGGCGGCGGGCAGGAGCCCGTCCGGCAGGAGACGGGCGAGGGATTCCCGGACCAGGGGCTCGATCGCGCGGCCCCGCCAGCTCGTCCACGGCTCCTTGATCCGGCTCAGAGTGAGATCTCCCCGCATCCGCTCGATCTCCGCCATGTGCGGATCCAGAAACGCGAGCCAGAACCGCAGATAAGGGTCCGCCACTCGGTAGCGGCGTTCCTTCGACGGCCGTAGTGAGAGGGGAAGTTCGGCTGCCACCACCCGTTTCTCGGTCAGGCACCCGTTTCTCGGTCAGGACATCCGTGGCTCGGGTGGGAGTGGTGTGGGCGATGTTGCCGACGGCGCGCGATGTTGGTGAAGGTTCGCTCCCCGCTTCCGATGGCTCGCAGGACTTCCCTGCTCATCGCCTGGGGTGGGAACTCCGCGGCCAGTGACCGCTCGGCGGAGACCAGCAGTGCCGAGATCGGGTTGTCCAGCGAGTCGCGGAGGAACTCCCGGACATCCGCTCCGTGCGCCGGAGGAACTCCTCGACGAGGCTGGACTTGCCGACCCGCCGCCTTCCACGCATGAGGACGCATTGACCCGGTTTCGCCTACCCGGCGGCGTCGTGAACCGCCTGGAAGACATTGCGGAGCACGTTCAGCTCACGGTCCCGCCCGACGAAACGACGCATGAGAAGACCCCTGTGGGCGACAGTATCGGGAGAATCGGCAGAGATTGGCCCTCATTCGGGCATGCCTCACCCGGGCATGACGCCGTGGATGCGGGAGAGGGTGAAGACGCGCTCGGCGTCCCGCAGATGACACCAGGCTTCGAGGTAGGGCGGGTCGAGTACGAGGCGGCTGAGGGTGCGCAGGGTCCGGTTGCCCGAGGTGGCGACGTAGTCGACGGTGATGGCCTCACCGGTGTCGATGGCGTGGGCGAGCTGGCGGACATCGCTGTACGGCAGTCGCTTCGCCCACCCCGCGACGATCTCCTCGGTGTCCGTGGCGAAGGGCCCTCCTCCGTCGAACGGCGCTGTTTCCGATGGGGGTCCCTCCGCTCGATCGAAGCCGAGAGTGGGGGAAGTCGGCGCGGCGGCCAGCAGTCGGGTCGCCAAGGCGTTCGGGTCGACGGCGGCCGGTGGCATCGCCGCGAGGGTGGCCGCGATCCGGCGCCTGTCCTTTGCGCCCGTGCCTCGTGGGGCCGGAACGGGTGTGGTGGCCCGCCGAGGTCGGGTCTTGTCGATGCGTACCGTGCCGTCGGACGTCTCGGCGACAGGGGCGTACCCCTGGGATCGGAGCGCGGCAAGGGTCGTGTCGAGGGGGCTCCGGCTGACCAGCACCGTCGGCGCCAGGTGTCGTAGTCCGAGCTTGGCGAGCCCCCGGTGGGCGGCGAGCTCGGCCAGCAGCGCGGGCTCGTCGCCGTGGATGACGCAGGCGGCGGGGGCGATGCGCACGCGCCCGTGGCCGCGCGCTGTGTCGGCGATCAGATACGACAGCGGCTGTGGCAGCGGCCCGGTGGCGACAGCGGTCAGGTCGGCGGTGATGTCGTCGGGGACACGGCCGGCATCCAGAGCCCGGCGGATGCCACCGGCGCTGAACCGCCACACGGACGCCGTGCCGCTGGTCTCCCGGTCGGCGACGGAGTCCAGGAGTGCGGCGAGCCGCGCGGACGGTGTGCCCGTGACGACGGCGGTGAGGTCGGCGCCGATCCGGGCCGTCGAGACGGCCGGGGGCAGCAGCCGCCCGCACGCGATGCTCAGCCCCTCCGCGTCGCCGTCCCGCAGGTTGATGCCGATGGAGGACAGGGCACCGTGCGCCAGTACGCCGACAAGCTCGGCCTCACGGATCACGGCGGCGAACGGCGTTCCGTCCTGGGGCGATGAGTCGGCGAGTGGACGGTGCCAGGCGATCAGCGGTCCCAGATCCGAGGTGACCCTCGCGCCCTGCCCTGCCGGGAGCTGTGCGGCCGCGGCCAGCAGCCCGTCGCGGGCCCGCAGGCAGCCGTCGCAGGGCGGTGCGCCGGCGAGGGCGGGGAGCGCCTTGTTGTCCTCGTCGCGCGCCAGGGTGGGGGTGAGCGGCAGGTTTCGCCATGCCTGAAGCAGTACGGCGAACTGCTCCGACGGTTCCTGCTCGGCCCAGGCATCGTAAGTGTCGGTGGATGCCATGCGATCGCCGTCCCGGCCCAGCAGCCCGGCGGCGTACGCGGCCTCGAGGGTGATGCGTACGACGGCGTCGTCGGCCTGGGCGGCCTTGCCGATCCGGGCCAGTTCACGTGCACCGATCCCGCCGGACTTCAGCCGGGCCGGCGCGGTCGCCGAGCAGGCCGACAGGACCGAGACGGCTCGGGCCACGAAGGCCGTGGCCGCGGCTGACGCTTCGCGATCCACCTCCGCCGGGGTGACGGACACCAGCCGCACGGAAGGAGGGACGGGCTCGAACGGGGCCTGCCAGGAGGGCCCGCGCAGCGCGAGCGCCACCTCGGCAGGCATACGGGCCGGCCCGTAGCGGTGACGGTCCTGGACCAGGAGCCCACGGTCCAGTGCCCATTGCGCGCCCGGTTCCAGGCCGGTGCCGGGAACCCCGAACATGATGAACTCAGGCTGCCTCGCCGTGGCTCCCGCTCGCCGTTCGAGCAGCTTCCGGGCCGCCGCAGGGGCCTTCGCGACCACTGAGGCGATCTGCTCCGGGTCGCTGTGGTGTTCCACCAGGGCGGCCAGCCGCTGCGGCTTGGTGCCGGGCGGCGTGACGCCCAGTGTCACCAGCATGCGGCGCAGTTCGTCGGACGTCGTGCCCGTCAGCAGCTCTTCCAGCGGAGCGTCGAGCCCCAGAGGCGCGTCCCAGGCCCGCCGCAGCGGTGCGGCCATGCGGAGCTTCCCCGCGCCGTCCGGCCAGACCAGAGCATGATCGGCCAGAACCTCCAGCGCGGCGTCCAGCTCGCGAGTGGTCTCGTCGTCCGCCGCCCCCAGCAGCTTCGCCAGGGCATCGCGGGAAGCGGGTGCCCCGAGCGCCGCCAGCGCCTCGGTCACCTGCAGGTACGGGCGCGTGAGCCGCGGCAGGGCCAGTGCCACCGGCCCCTGGCGCTGAAGACGGTCGGCCAACTCCCCCAGCGAGCGCGGCTCCGGAGGGGCCACGGCGTCCTTCCGTGCCATGAGCACGCGTGCCAGGCGAGCGCCGTCGAGGCTGCTCAGCCATTCCGCCAGGGAATTCATGTGGGATGCACCTCGTCAGACCGGAGAGCGAGCGCCGGAGCCGGTCCGGCGCCGGGTCCAAGGGTGGCGCACTCCCGTGATCCGCGGGTGCCGCACGAAGACAGGTCACCCCTTGGTGGGCGTCGGCGCTTCATCGGGGCCGGCTCAGGGCGGAAACCGAGACGGACAACGTCGAAGGGCCCCACCGCGAACGGTGGGGCCCTTCGACATCGTGCCCGGTGAGGCACTGGCGGAGGATACGAGATTCGAACTCGTGAGGGGTTGCCCCCAACACGCTTTCCAAGCGTGCGCCCTAGGCCTCTAGGCGAATCCTCCGCGGCAAACAATACAAGACGTTGAGGAGTGCTCGCGAACTCGTTCCCCCCTCCCGGATCGGGTACTCTGTGCGGAGCCCCTCACGTGGCGCTATCTGACTGAACTCCCCCAGGGCCGGAAGGCAGCAAGGGTAGGTTGGCTCTGGCGGGTGCGTGGGGGGCGCTTGCGTTTGCGGGGCGGGATGCGGCGGGGGTCCGGGGGCCAGGGTGCCCTGGTGCTCGGCGAACGGTCCTTGTTGTCAGTGGGCGCCTATAACCTCGTATGTGTGTCGTCTCTCGCGCTGTACCGCCGCTATCGCCCGGAGTCGTTCGCCGAGGTCATCGGGCAGGAACATGTCACCAGCCCGTTGCAGCAGGCGCTGCGGAACAACCGGGTCAATCACGCGTACCTGTTCAGCGGTCCGCGCGGGTGCGGGAAGACGACCAGTGCGCGGATTCTGGCCCGGTGTCTGAACTGCGAGCAGGGGCCCACGCCGACTCCCTGCGGGGAGTGTCAGTCCTGCATGGACCTCGCGCGCAACGGACGGGGGTCGATCGACGTCATCGAGATCGACGCCGCCTCGCACGGTGGCGTCGACGACGCTCGTGACCTGCGGGAAAAGGCCTTCTTCGGACCTGCGAGCAGTCGGTACAAGATCTACATCATCGACGAGGCCCACATGGTCACCTCGGCGGGCTTCAACGCCCTGCTGAAGGTCGTCGAGGAGCCGCCGGAGCATCTCAAGTTCATCTTCGCCACGACCGAACCCGAGAAGGTCATCGGGACGATCCGGTCGCGGACCCACCACTATCCCTTCCGGCTGGTGCCGCCCGGGACGCTGCGGGAGTACCTCGGCGAGGTCTGCGGGCAGGAGGGCATTCCCGTCGAGGACGGTGTGCTGCCGCTGGTAGTGAGGGCCGGCGCCGGCTCCGTGCGTGACTCCATGTCCGTCATGGATCAGCTCCTCGCGGGGGCGAGTACCGACGGTGTGACGTACGCCATGGCCACCTCGCTGCTGGGCTACACGGACGGTTCGTTGCTCGATTCCGTGGTCGAGGCGTTCGCCGCGGGTGACGGCGCCGCGGCCTTCGAGGTCGTGGACCAGGTCATCGAGGGGGGCAACGACCCCCGGAGATTCGTCGCGGACCTGCTGGAGCGGCTGCGCGATCTGGTGATCCTGGCCGCCGTTCCCGACGCCGCCGAGAAAGGGCTCATCGACGCCCCGTCCGACGTCGTGGAGCGCATGCAGGCCCAGGCCGGGGTCTTCGGCGCCGCGGAGCTGAGCCGCGCCGCCGACCTCGTCAACGAGGGGCTGACGGAGATGCGCGGCGCCACCTCGCCGCGACTCCAGCTCGAGCTCATCTGCGCGCGCGTGCTCCTGCCCGCGGCATACGGGGACGAGCGATCCGTCATGGCCCGCCTGGACCGGATCGAGCGCGGGGTGAACTTCTCCGGCGGTGGCGCGGGCGCCCCCGCCATGGGGTACGTACCCGGTCCCGAGGTGCATGGAGGGGCGCCGGCCGCGGGCGCCGCGACGGTTTTGCCGGGCGGCGGTGTCGCCGCGGCCCGGGCCGCCGTGCGGTCGACGGGGCCCGGAGGGCAGGCAACGGCAAACGAGGGATACGGGGCCGGCGGCGGGGCGTACGGGACCGGTGGTGCCGGTGGGGATGCTGCGGCGCCGGGTGCGGCCCCTGCCCCGGCACCGGCTCCCGCGCCTGCCGCGGCCGCGCCCGCTGCTCCTCCGGCCGCCGCTTCGGCCCCGCCCGTTTCCCCGCCGGGAGCCGCGCCAGGTGCCTGGCCCACCGCGACGGCCGCGGGCAGCGGTCGGCGTCCGGGTGGCTGGCCGACCGCGACACCCGCGGGCGGGGGACAGGCCCCCGCCGCGTCCGGCGCACCCGCGGCTCCGCCGGCGACACCGGCTCCCGGCCCCGGTCCCGCGGCCACATCCGCCGCCGCGCCGGCAACCGCCGCCGGCGGCGTCGACCCCCGCATGATCTGGCCGAACATCCTGGAGGCGGTGAAGAACCGCCGCCGCTTCACCTGGATCCTGCTCAGCCAGAACGCGCAGGTCACCGGCTACGACGGCACGACCCTGCAGATCGGCTTCGTCAACGCCGGCGCCCGCGACAACTTCGCGAGCAGCGGCAGCGAGGAAGTCCTGAAGCAGGCGCTGGCCGAACAGTTCAACGTGCAGTGGAAGATCGAGGCGATCGTCGACACCTCCGGTGGCTCGGCACCGCCACCGATGTCGGCCTCCGGTCCCGGGTTCGGTGGCGGCGGCAGCGGTGGTTACGGCAGCGGTGGTGGTGGCGGTTACGGGGGAGCCCCGGCCGCCCCGCGTCCCGCTCCCCAGCAGCCTCCGGCCCCGGCTCCGCGCCCCGCCGCGCAGCAGGGCCCGCCCGCGGGCCAGGCTTCGTCCGCGTCCGCCTCGACGCCCGGCCCGCCACCCCCCGCCGCCTACGAGCCGCCTCCGGTGGCCCCCGAGGACGACATCCCCGAGGACGACGACCCCGACCTCGACGAGTCCGCCCTCTCGGGCCACGACCTGATCGTCCGTGAACTGGGGGCGACGGTGGTGGAGGAGTTCTCCAACGAGTGAACAAGGGAGTGCGGGAAGGGACGGGCGGCGCCCCATCGCACCCCGCCGCCCTCGGATACACCCGGCCCCTCTCGGAGGATCGCACCAACCCCTCGCACCCCCCGCTTCGGAAGCCCCCACAAAGGCACCCGGCTCCGGCGGATAGGCTGACCCCGTGAAGGTCCTCGTCATCGGTAGTGGCGCCCGCGAACACGCCCTGTGCCGTTCCCTGTCCCTCGACCCCGACGTCACCGCCCTGCACTGCGCCCCCGGGAACGCAGGCATCGCGGAGACGGCCCGGTTGCACCCGGTCGACGCCCTCGACGGCGCGGCCGTGGCCGCGCTGGCCACGGAGCTCGGTGCCGAGCTGGTGATCGTGGGCCCGGAGGCGCCGCTTGTCGCCGGGGTCGCCGACGCCGTGCGCGCGGCGGGCATTCCCTGCTTCGGTCCCTCCGGGGAGGCCGCGCAGCTGGAAGGCTCCAAGGCCTTCGCCAAGGACGTGATGGCGGGAGCGGGGGTCCCCACGGCGCGTTCGTACGTCTGCACGACGCCCGAGGAGGTCGACGAGGCGCTCGACGCCTTCGGCGCCCCGTACGTCGTGAAGGACGACGGACTCGCGGCCGGCAAGGGCGTCGTCGTGACCGACGACCTCGAGAAGGCCCGCGCGCACGCCAACGCCTGCGATCGCGTCGTCATCGAGGAGTTCCTCGACGGCCCCGAGGTCTCCCTCTTCGCGATCACCGACGGCGAGACCGTCGTCCCGCTCCAGCCCGCCCAGGACTTCAAGCGCGCGCTGGACGGCGACGAGGGCCCGAACACCGGCGGGATGGGCGCGTACTCGCCCCTCCCGTGGGCGGACCCGAAGCTGGTCGAGGAGGTCATGGAGACCGTCCTCCAGCCGACCGTCGACGAGCTGCGCCGCCGCGGCACCCCGTTCTCCGGGCTTCTCTACGCGGGTCTGGCGATCACGAGCCGCGGTGTACGGGTGATCGAGTTCAACGCCCGGTTCGGCGACCCGGAGACCCAGGTGGTCCTGGCCCGGCTGAAGACCCCGCTCGCGGGCGTCCTGCTCGCCGCCGCCGAGGGCACCCTCGCCGATCTGCCGCCGCTGCGCTGGAGTGACGACGCGGCGGTCACCGTGGTCGTGGCCTCGTACAACTACCCGGACACCCCGCGCACCGGCGATCCGATCACCGGGCTCGACGAGGTGGCGGCGCTGGACGCCCCGCACGCGTACGTCCTGCACGCCGGGACGAAGCACGACGGCGACGAGGTCATCAGCGCGGGTGGCCGGGTGCTCTCCGTCACGGCGACCGGCACCGACCTCACCGAGGCCCGCGCCCGCGCGTACACGGCGGTCTCCCGCATCCGTCTCGATGGTTCGCAGCACCGTACGGACATCGCGGCGAAGGCGGCGACGGACGCCGCGACCGAGGCCACGACCGAGGCGTAGATCCCCTGACGGAGGCATAGCCCCCTCACCCCCGCACACACCTATGGGCCCCGGATTCTGTACGGAATCCGGGGCCTGATCGTTGCCCACGGTCATCCACCTTTCCCCAAAGCCATTCCATCGAGTGAGCGATGCCCCATCCGGCTGACGGGGGCCGAGGCCCCAACTAGGGTGCGGCGAAAGCGTTCCGGCACTTGGCCCACCGGCATTGCGATGTCGGTGGTGGGTGCCACAGTGGGGGAGTGAGCAACACCAGGGCATCCTTCGGCGCGGGCTGCGAGACAGCCCGGGCCGGGCCGACAGCAGGGGGTGACATCCGGTCGTGACCGGTATGGGTGTGGAGGTGGGCGCGCAGGCCGCGCGCTCCCGGGCGCTCGCCGTGCTGCGTATCCGCAGCAGGGCGCTGGCCGTCGCCCTGCTGCCCGCGGCCGTCGCCGTCGTGCTGCTCGTCGGCGGCTCGACCGGGCACATCACCGGCGGAGGCTGGCCCGTCACTCGCTCGATCGTGACGGTCCTCGCCGTCCTCGTGCTGCTCGCCGCCGCGGGCATCGCGCTCGTCGTCGCCCGCGCGCGGCCCGCCGTGAGCCCCACGGTCCCGATCGCGGAGGCGTCCGCGCCGGACCTCTACCGCCTGGTCCGGGACCTGGCCGACCGCCTCGACGTCCCACCGCCCTCGGCGATAGCACTGACCCCGGACTGCGACAGCTGGCTGGAGGACCGCACCCACCCGGCGCACGGCCCGCCACCGGCCGAGCACCGCGACGAAATAGCGGGCGTACGAGGGGGACGAGGCGGGGCCGGGCGCCCCCGCCGAGCCCCCGCGGCTCCCGTCCTTGTCATCGGCTCGCCCTTTCTGTGGTGGATGCGGGTCGGGGAACTGCGCGCGGTCCTCGCCCCGGTCGTCGCCGGTACGGGCCCTTCGGCGCACCCCGACATAGCCGCGGCACGCCGTTTCGTACGGGGTCTGGACGCGGCCGTGGCCGTGACCTCCGAGCCCACCCGCGGCCCTCTGGTCCGCACGCTCCTCGCCGGTGTCGGCTGGGTGACCCGCCTGCTGCTGCGCAGCTGCCGAGGCCATGCGGCCGAGATGGAACGGGGCGTGGCCGCCGCGGCGGCCGAGCGTGCACAGGCTGTGGACTACGGTCTGCGGATCGTCGCTCAGGAACAGGTCGGCCTGGCGTACGCGGGCTGGGACCGGCTGCTGACGCGGGTCGCGCTGCCCGCCTGGCGGATGGGCCGCTGGCCGTCCCGGCTGGACGCGGGTGTCGTCGCGGCCCTCACCGAGCTGTCGCGCCGTGACCGGCTGGCCGAGGGCTTCGCCTCCCGCCTCGGCGAGCGTCCCGCCTGCGACCTCCTCGAGGAGCCCGGCTCGGTGGACGAGGCGGCCTCACTGCTCGCCGCGCGCCTGTTCCACGGCGGGCCCGCGGAGCCCGGGCCCGACTGGGCGCCGGTGGACTGGCAGGAGTATCCGGACGAGGTGGTCGACCGCACCTGGCGCACCGAAGCGGCCCGTCTGCACCGGGTGCTGGACGCGCTGGGCGTCCGCCACCCCACGGATCCGACCCAGCCCGACCAGGGCGGCCCGACGCTGGCACGCGTGCTCGACCATCTGACCGCGCCCGCCACGGACGACGCCGAGACCGACGCCGAGACCGACGCCGACGTCTCCGTCGATCGGCGCGGGGCGTACGAGGAGAGCGGCGCGGGCGTGGTCCCGGGCGACGCGGAGGCCGAGGTCGAGGAGGAGGTCGGGGAGGATGGCGAACTCGTGCTCGGGAGTGAGCGGACCGCGGCGCTCGCCGCGGGACTCAGCGCGGAGCTGGCCCGTGAGGAGGCGGCGGCGCCGGCCATCGTGTCCGGGCCGGGCGGGGGAACGGAGCAGCCAGGGCCCGACTGGTCGTTCTGGGACGACGGGATGCTGCCGCTCTTCCCGCTTCAGCCGCCGCGCAGTGGGCGTGAGCTGTTGGCCGACCATGTCACCGCGATGGTCTGTTGTGCGGCGATGGACACCGCGGGGGCGATGCCGGGGCTCGACTGGCTCGACGGGCCCGCCCTTCTCGTAGGCGGGGCGCGGGCCGCCGATCTGGGGCCGCGGGTCCTGACGCTCGTCGAGGACGGTGACCCGGCGCCTCTGCGGGACTGGCTCCGGCACCTGGGCGTCCGTCCCGAGAAACCGGTCCGCCTGGTCTGACGCCACCACCACCGTCCCTTCTCCGGGCACCTGTATCCGCCCTCCCATCCGGAGGGAAGTGTTCCGGTCACGTCAATTCGCGACGAACGGTGACGAAGTGCGTGCGTAATGTGATGTGCTGGGACCGATCGCGCACAGGGCAGAGGCTTACAGCACCGACGGGGGCACGAGGGAGGGGAGCAGGCATGGGGTCGGAGCAGATCCGCCGCTGGGAGTCGGGGGCACTCGCGCACGCCGTGACGGACCCCTTCGGCCAGGGCCCCGTTCCCTGGCTCAGGGGCGACGAGCAGTACTTCGACGACACCGGCCACGTCGTCCCCTGGTACATCGACCACATTGATCACGCCGGTCAGGCCGGCCACGCCGGGGGCTCCCGTGGCTCCGCCACCCTCCAGGGCTCCCGCAAGGCCCCCATCCCCCACCCCCGCGTCGGCGGCCCCCGCTCCGCCGACGACGTGCACCGCCAGATCAAGGGCTTCGTCTCCAACGGCGCGGCCGCGCCGGGCGAGGCCATCGACTTCCACGTCACCGTCGACCCGCCCCAGGAATTCAGCGTCGACATCTACCGCATCGGGCACTACGGAGGCGACGGGGCCAGCAAGATCACCACCAGCCCCCGCCTGTCCGGCATCGTCCAGCCGCCACCTCTCACCGCCGACAGAACCGTTTCTTGCCACCACTGGTGGCTCTCCTGGCGCCTGCAGATCCCGAGCCACTGGAACATCGGCGCGTACGTGGCCGTACTGACCACCGTCGACGGCTACCGCTCGCACGTCCCGTTCACCGTCCGCGACAACCACCCCGCGGACCTCCTCCTCCTGCTCCCGGACATCACCTGGCAGGCGTACAACCTCTACCCGGAGGACGGGCACACCGGCGCCAGCCTCTACCACGCCTGGGACGAGAACGGCCGGCTGCTGGGCGAGTCCGAGGCCGCGACGACGGTCTCCTTCGACCGTCCGTATGCCGGCGCGGGCCTCCCCCTCCACGTCGGCCACGCCTACGACTTCATCCGCTGGGCCGACCGCTACGGCTACGACATCGCCTACGCCGACGCCCGCGACCTGCACGCCGGCCGCGTCGACCCCACCCGGTACCGCGGCCTGGTCTTCCCGGGCCACGACGAGTACTGGTCGGTGGCCATGCGCCGCACCGTGGAACTGGCCCGCGAAAGCGGCACCTCGCTGGTCTTCCTCTCCGCCAACACCATGTACTGGCAGGTGGAGTTGGGCCCGTCCCCGTCCGGTGTCGCCGACCGCCTGCTGACCTGCCGCAAACGCAGAGGCCCGGGAAGGCCCGCGCTGTGGCGCGAAGTCGACCGTCCCGAGCAGCAGCTCATCGGGATCCAGTACGCGGGCAGGGTCCCGGAACCCCACCCCCTGGTCGTGCGCAACGCCGACCACTGGCTGTGGGAGGCGACCGGCGCACACGAGGGCGAGGAACTCGACGGCATGGTCGCGGGCGAGGCCGACCGCTACTTCCCGCGCACCCCGCTGCCCGAGCACCAGGGCCGCATCCTCCTCGCCCACTCCCCGTACCAGGACAGCGAGGGCGCCACCCGCCACCAGGAGACCTCCCTCTACCGGGCCCCCTCCAGCGCCCTGGTCTTCGCGGCCGGGACGTTCGCATGGTCCCCGGCCCTGGACCGTCCCGGCCACGTCGACACCCGTATCCAGCGAGCCACCGCGAACCTCCTCGACCGCATCTGTAAACGCGACTGAGAGCGGGCACCCCGCACGACCACCACGGGCCCCCGCCCACCCCCTGGCCAAAGTCGCTCCCCGAATACGGGAGAATCGAGCCACTTGGACAGAACCACGGGGAGGAACCGTGTCCGGATTCGTCGAAAAGCCCGAGCCCCTCCAGGTCCCGGGTCTGGTGCATCTGCACACCGGCAAGGTGCGCGACCTGTACCAGAACGAGGAGGGCGACCTCGTGATGATCGCCAGTGACCGCATCTCCGCCTACGACTGGGTGCTGCCCACCGAGATCCCCGACAAGGGCCGGGTCCTCACCCAGCTCTCGCTGTGGTGGTTCGACAAGCTCGCCGACCTGGTCCCCAACCATGTGCTGAGCACAGAGCTCCCGCCGGGCGCCCCCACCGACTGGGAGGGCCGCACGCTGATCTGCAAGTCCCTGCGGATGGTGCCGGTCGAGTGCGTCGCGCGTGGCTATCTCACCGGCTCGGGCCTCGTCGAGTACGACGAGTCCCGCACGGTCTGCGGCCTCGCCCTTCCCGAGGGCCTCGTCGACGGTTCGGAACTCCCCGCGCCGATCTTCACCCCCGCCACCAAGGCGGCGGTCGGCGAGCACGACGAGAACGTGTCGTACGAGGAGGTCGCCCGCCAGGTCGGCGCCGACACCGCGGCCCAGCTGCGCCAGGCGACCCTCGCCGTCTACGGCCGCGCCCGTGACATCGCCCGCGAGCGCGGGATCATCCTCGCGGACACCAAGTTCGAGTTCGGCTACGAGGGCGAGACGCTCGTCCTCGCCGACGAGGTGCTGACCCCGGACTCCTCCCGCTTCTGGCCCGCCGACGTATGGGAGCCGGGCCACGCCCAGCCCTCCTTCGACAAGCAGTTCGTGCGCGACTGGCTGACCTCTCCAGAGTCGGGCTGGGACCGGAAGAGCGAGCAGCCCCCGCCGCCGCTGCCGCAGCATGTCGTGGGCGCGACCAGCGCCAAGTACATCGAGGCGTACGAGCGCCTGACCGGCACCAGCTGGAGCTGAGGACGCGAAGAAGCACACAAAGAAGCCCCCGACCCTGAAGGGCCGGGGGCTTCTTTCTCTGAGCGGACGACCAGGTTCGAACTGGCGACCTCAACCTTGGCAAGGTTGCGCTCTACCAACTGAGCTACGTCCGCATGCGCTGTGGTGCGAGACCAACTATACCCAACCTCGCTCCCGTGCGAGACGCACCGCCGCGTGACGGTTCTCCGCCCCGAGCTTCGGACGGCCGACGAAAGATAGTTGCGTACCGTCCCCTGGGACAGTGCCGCCCGCTCCGCGATCTCCGCGACGGGCGCCCCGTCTGCGGCGAACTCGAGCACCTCGGCCTCACGCGCGGTCAGCGGCGAGTCCCCGGCGGAGATCGCGTTCGCGGCCAATTCCGGGTCCACATAACGGTTTCCCGCATGCACCGTACGAATGACCTCCGCGAGCCGCCGCGCGCTGACCGTCTTCGGGACGAACCCGCGCACACCTGCCGCAAGCGCTCGCTTCAGATGCCCCGGCCGCCCATGACTCGTCACGATCAGCACCTGACAGCCGGGCAGTTCGGCCCGTAGCGATGTGGCCACCCTCACACCGTCCGCCCCCGGCATCTGCAGATCCAGAACGGCGACATCGGGCTCGTGCGCCAGCGCCATCGCCAGTGCCTCGGGCCCGGTCGCCGCCTCGGCGACCACCACGAGGTCGTCCTCCAGCCCCAGCAGCGCGGCGAGCGCACCCCGGATGAGGTGCTCGTCGTCGGCGACCAACAGCCGTACGGGCGGTGCGGATGGGACGGGTGGGACGAATGAGGTGGGTGGGGTGGACGTCATGAAGTGACCTCGCTCACAGGGTGGGGGACGGGTCGGGGCGACCCACCCGGTTCCGGGGCCGGAGCCTGTTCCGGGATCGAGTCGGGGGGCAGCGGTACCTCGGCGGTCAGGCGGAACAGGTCACCCCCGGCCGGCCCGGCCCGCAGCACCCCGTCCACCTCCCCGAGCCGCTCCCGCAGCCCGGCGAGCCCGGACCCCCGTCCCGGCTCAGCGGCACCAGGCCTGGTACCGGCACCAGTTCCGGTACCAGGACCGGGCGCTCCGTCGTTCTCGACGGTGAGGGTCACCCGGCCCTCCGCCACCCGCAGGGACACCGCGCACCTTCCGGCGTCCCCGTGCCGCAGCACGTTCGTCGTCGCCTCCCGCACGACCCAGCCGAGTGCGGACTGGATCTCCGTGGGCAGTCCGGGCACCGGGCCGCTGACCTCGCAGTCGATACCGGCGGCCGTCAACACGCCCTGCGCGCCCGCGAGTGCGGTGCGCAGATCGGCCTCGCGGTAGCCGCGTACGACCCCGCGGACCTCCCGCTGGGTCTCCCGCGCTATCCGCTGGACCTCGACCATCTGCTCCAGGGCCTCCGGCCGTCCGCGCCGGGCCAGTTGCACGGCGAGCTCGCTCTTCAGCGCGACCACCGCCAGGTTGCGGCCCATCACGTCGTGCAGATCACGCCCGAAGCGCAGCCGCTCCTCGGCGACGGCGAGCCAGGCCCGGGTCTCGCGGGCCTCGTCGAGTTCGTAGACGGCGTTGAGCAGCCAGACGGAGAAGGCGGAGGTGGACCCGCACATCGAGCCCCCGCAGCTCGATGTGTTTCTCCTGGGCCCACACCAGCAGCGCGGTGGTGGTGCGCTGGAGCTCGTTGGTGCGCAGCCTGACGGTACGGCCCGCCGTCTCGTGATCGGTCACGCCGAGTCCGGCGAGCGGGGGCAGGTCTCCGAGGAAGTAGCCGGCGGGCAGTTCGAAGGAGATCCGGGACGGCGAGGACGCGGTCACGTCGGCGGGGGTGCCGGAGGCCGCGATATGCCCTTCGTGGAGGATCGCGAGCCGGTCGGCCAGTTCCTCCGCCTCGTGCAGATAGTGCGTGGTCAGCACCACGGTCGTACCGTCGTCGCGCAGCTCGCGTACCAACTCCCAGGTGTCCCGACGCCCTTCGGCGTCCAGGCCGGTCGTCGGCTCGTCGAGGAAGAGGACCTCGGGGCGGCCGAGGAGCGCGAGGGCCAGGTCCAGGCGGCGCTTCTCGCCTCCGGACAGCTGTGTCACCCGTACCCCGGACCGCCGGACAAGCCCGACCATCTCCAGGGCCTGGACGGTCGGCCGCGCTCCGCTCGTGCAGCCCGCCCACATCCGTACGGTCTCGGCGACCGTCAGCTCGGAGGGGAAGCCGCCCTCCTGCAGCATCACGCCGATCCGGGGCCGGACGGCCGCGCGCTCCTCGTACGGATCGTGTCCGAGGACCCGCACCCGGCCGCCGGCCGGAGGGGCGAGACCCTCCAGCAGTTCGACGGTGGAGGTCTTGCCCGCGCCGTTCGTCCCCAGCAGCGCGAAGAGCTCACCGCGGCCCACGGAGAAGGTGATTCCGCGGACGGCCTCGAAATCTCCGCGGGCTCGCCGGTCTCCCCCGTACACGCGCCGCAGATCAGTGATTTCGATCACGTCATCCTGCTCGTTCGTGTTCATGAAATCAGCGTCCCCGCGGACGGGATCCCGCAGCAGTGCGCGGTGTCATCACTCCGCATGACAAATGTCAGTGGACGGTCGTGCGTGCACACGAGAAAGACCCCGGTCGATGACCGGGGTCTTTACTTCCTGGAGCGGACGACGAGGCTCGAACTCGCGACCTCAACCTTGGCAAGGTTGCGCTCTACCAACTGAGCTACGTCCGCATTGCCTCCGACCAGCTTTCACCGGTCGGTGCGAGCACCACCCTACCTGATCCACAAGAGTGGTCGGTAAGGGATGCAGAGCGGGTGACAGGAATTGCACACTGCGCCTTCCCCCTGGAAGGGGGATGTTCTGCTACTGAACTACACCCGCGTGACTCCTCGGGATCCGGCTTTTTCGGCCTTGCCCCTCGGCGTGCTCCAGACTCTAGCTGATCAGCGGGGGGTCAGCGCAAGTCGGTTGTGCGCGGGGGTGGATGGCCGGCCGGGGCGAGGCCCCGACGGGCCGTCCGGTGGACCCTCGGATCCAGTGCGCCGCTGAGGAGCGCTCCCTCGGCACACCCCTGCGGCGCGCCCCTCAGTGCGCTTCGGCGAACGCCTCGTAGACCTTCTTGGGGATGCGTCCGCGCGGCGGCACGTCCAGCTTGTTGGAACGGGCCCAGGCGCGGACCGCGGCGGGGTCGGGGGTCAACGCGGTGTGCGTGTAGGCCTTCCCGGACCTCGCCTGCTTGCGTCCGGCCTCGACGAACGGCGCGAGAGCCTTACGCAGTTTCTTGGCATTGGCTGGATTGAGGTCGATCTCGTACGACTTGCCGTCGAGTCCGAAGGCGATCGTTTCCGCCGCTTCCGAGCCGTCGATGTCGTCAAAGAGAGTGACCACGACACGCTGCGCCACGAATATCGGTCCCTTCGTGCGGCACCTCTGCGATCACACCCCATGACGTGCCTGGACGCCACGGAGTTGTCGGGGAGATGCCGACTGTCCGGCTGTTATTGGGCAAAGTATCGGCTATTGCCAATTCCTTTGTACAGTGCCGGGCATTGCATTGTGAAGCCCGACTAAAACCTTCCGCGTGTCCGAAGGTAATGGGGTCCCACCGGTCTTCTGCGATTTTTCCCAGGATTTTCCGCGCCAGCCCCCGCGTCGATGCGCGATCGTGATCGGGCTCACGTAGGATTCTACGAATCTACGCGAGTAGAAATTTTGTGCGGGTAGTCTGAAGCGACCTGCTCAGCACCACACACCGGGAGTGCCAGTGGCACGCGTCGTAGTCGACGTCATGCTCAAGCCGGAGATCCTCGACCCCCAGGGCCAGGCGGTGCAGCGTGCACTGCCGCGTCTCGGTTTCGAAGGCGTCTCCGACGTACGTCAGGGAAAGCGATTCGAACTGGAAGTGGACGGACCGGTGGACGACGCCGCGCTCGCCCGCATCCATGAACTGGCGGAATCCTTCCTCGCCAACACCGTGATCGAGGACTTCACCGTCAAGGTCGAGGAAGTCGCGGAGGCAGGAAAGTGACCGCTCGTATTGGAGTCGTCACCTTTCCGGGCAGCCTCGACGACCGGGACACGCAGCGTGCGATCAAGCTCGCCGGTGCCGAACCCGTCGCCCTCTGGCACAAGGACAAGGACCTCAAGCAGGTCGACGCCGTGGTGCTGCCCGGCGGTTTCTCGTACGGCGACTATCTCCGGGCCGGTGCCATCTCGCGCTTCTCGCCCGTGATGGAGACCGTGATCGAGCAGGCGAAGTCCGGAATGCCCGTCCTCGGCATCTGCAACGGCTTCCAGGTTCTCACCGAGGCGCACCTCCTCCCCGGCGCGATGCTCGGCAACAACCACCTCCACTTCATCTGCCGCGACCAGAAGCTGCGGGTGGAGAACGCGGAGACGTCCTGGACGGCCGACTACGAGTCCGGCCAGGAGATCCACATCCCGCTGAAGAACATGGACGGGCGGTACGTCGCCGACGAGCGCACCCTGGACATGCTGGAGGCGGAGGGCCGGGTCGCGTTCCGTTATGTGGACGTCAACCCGAACGGCTCGCTACGCGACATCGCCGGCATCACGAACGAGGCGGGCAACGTCGTCGGTCTGATGCCGCACCCGGAGCACGCCGTCGAGCCCCTCGTCGGCTCCGGCCGCACCGACGGCCTCCCCTTCTTCACCTCGATCCTCAAGAAGCTGGTCAACGTATGAGCCGCACGCCTCTGGACACGGTCGAGAACGCGGCCGCGACCCCCGATGTCGAGCTGCCCTGGGCCGAACTGGGCCTGAAGAAGGACGAGTACGAGCGGGTCGTCGAGATCCTCGGCCGCCGCCCGACCGGCGCCGAGCTCGCCATGTACTCCGTCATGTGGTCCGAGCACTGCTCGTACAAGTCCTCGAAGGTCCACCTCCGCCAGTTCGGCGAGAAGGCCCCGCAGTCCGACGCCCTCCTCGTCGGCATCGGCGAGAACGCCGGTGTCGTCGACGTCGGCCAGGGCTACGCCGTCACCTTCAAGGTCGAGTCGCACAACCACCCGTCGTACGTCGAGCCCTACCAGGGCGCGGCCACCGGCGTCGGCGGCATCGTGCGCGACATCATCGCGATGGGCGCCCGCCCGGTCGCCGTCGTCGACCCGCTGCGCTTCGGCGCCGCCGACCACCCCGACACCAAGCGCGTCCTGCCGGGTGTCGTCGCGGGCATCGGCGGCTACGGCAACTGCCTGGGCCTGCCCAACATCGGCGGCGAGGTCGTCTTCGACGCCTGCTACCAGGGCAACCCCCTCGTCAACGCCGGTGCCATCGGCGTCATGAAGCACGAGGACATCCACCTCGCGAAGGCGTCCGGCGCCGGCAACAAGGTCATCCTCTACGGGGCCCGCACGGGCGGCGACGGCATCGGCGGCGCCTCCATCCTGGCGAGTGAGACCTTCGACGACGCCAAGCCGAGCAAGCGCCCCGCGGTCCAGGTCGGCGACCCCTTCCAGGAGAAGCTGCTCATCGAGTGCACGCTCGAGGCCTTCGCCGAGAAGCTGGTCGTCGGCATCCAGGACCTCGGCGCGGCCGGTCTGTCCTGTGCCACGTCCGAGCTCGCCTCCAACGGCTCCGGCGGTATGCGCGTCACCCTGGACGACGTACCCCTGCGGGACTCGACGCTCTCTCCCGAGGAAATCCTCATGAGCGAGTCGCAGGAACGCATGTGCGCGGTCGTCGAGCCGGCGAAGGTCGACCGGTTCCTGGAGATCTGCGACAAGTGGGACGTCATCGCCACCGTCATCGGTGAGGTCACCGACGGTGACCGGCTGGAGATCTACTGGCACGGCGGCAAGATCGTCGACGTCGACCCGCGCACGGTCGCGCACGACGGCCCGGTCTACGAGCGCCCCTACGCCCGCCCCGAGTGGCAGGACGCCCTCCAGGCCGACGACGCGAACAAGCTGCCGCGCCCGGCGACGAGCGAGGAGCTCAAGGACCAGGTCCTCAAGCTGGTGTCCTCCCCGAACCAGGCCTCCAAGTCCTGGATCACCTCCCAGTACGACCACTTCGTGCAGGGCAACACGGTGCTGGCGCAACCCGAGGACTCGGGCATGATCCGCATCGACGAGGAGACCGGGCTCGGCGTCGCCATCGCCACGGATGGCAACGGCCGCTACGCCAAGCTCGACCCGTACACGGGTGCGCAGCTCGCGCTCGCCGAGGCCTACCGCAATGTCGCGACGACCGGCGCCAAGCCGCTCGCCGTCTCCGACTGCCTGAACTTCGGCTCACCCGAGGACCCGGCCGTCATGTGGCAGTTCGCCGAGGCCATCCGTGGCCTCGCCGACGCCTGCCAGCAGCTGGGCACCCCGGTGACCGGCGGCAACGTCTCGCTCTACAACCAGACGGGCGAGGTCGCCATCCACCCGACCCCGGTCGTGGCCGTGCTGGGCGTCATCGACGACGTCGCCCGCCGCACGCCGGTCGCCTTCCAGGAAGAGGGCCAGCTCCTCTACCTGCTCGGTGACACCCACGAGGAGTTCGGCGGTTCGGCCTGGTCGCAGGTCGTCCACGACCACCTCGGCGGGCTGCCCCCGAAGGTCGACCTGGAGCGCGAACGCCTCCTCGGCGAGATCCTCATCTCCGCCTCCCGCGACGGCATGATCGACTCCGCGCACGACCTGTCCGACGGCGGTCTGATCCAGGCCGTGGTCGAGTCCGCGCTGCTCGGCGGCAAGGGCGCGCGGCTGGTCGTCCCCGACGGTCTCGACGCGTTCACGTTCCTCTTCTCGGAGTCGGCGGGCCGCGCGGTCGTCGCCGTCCCGCGCTCGGAGGAGCTCCGCTTCAACGACATGTGCGGTGCGCGCGGTCTGCCCGTCACCCGGATCGGTGTCGTGGACGGAGACGCGGTCGAGGTCCAGGGCGAGTTCGCACTCCCCCTGGCTGAGCTGCGCGAGGCACACGAGGGGACCATCCCGGCGCTCCTCGCCTGACCGTCGCCGGTCGTACGACGAGGAAGGCCCCGCCCGGAGTCACGTTTCCGGGCGGGGCCTTCCTCGACTCATCGGACGTAGTTCTTGAGGATCTCCGTGTCGAGTTCGATGCCGATCGGGTCAGGGATGAGCACCCTCTCACCGAACTTCGCGGTGTGGATGTCGCGGTAGCCTCCGACCTTCCGGTCCGGAGTGCTGTGCACCGTGACCGTGCAGGAGTCCCGGTCGATCAGGAGGTACAAGGGAATTCCGGACTGGCCGTATGCGGCGGGCTTCTCGTGCCGGTCCCGTCGGTCGGTGTCCGAGTCGTACGAGGTGACCTCGACGACCATGAGCGTCCCGTCCGGGTCGGCCCACTCGCCGTGTCCCGCGAAGTGCGCCTCTGGCGCGATCACCGCGTCCGGTTTCGCCCTGCCTTCTCGATACGCATCGACCCGGAGCCCCTGGGCCTGGTACAGGTCCAGGTCGGGCCTGCTCTGCATACAGCGCCGGGTCAGCCAGGACACCATGGTGCTGTGGTCCCCGTCCGTCACCTTCTTGACCCCGATCCGTCCGTTGATGAATTCCAACGTGACGGTCTCGGGAGCCGCGGAGGCGATCGTTTCGAACTCCTCCACCGACATCTGAGACGTGTGCTCGGCCATAACCGTCATGTTGCACTTCCTTCCAGGCGAAGGCCAGTGTTGTCCGGGTCCGGCAGTGCGGGACGGTTTTGGCCGTCGATCACACTCACGGGTCATTGCCCCTGGTCTTCCGACCCGGCCTCGTGTCCTGGTGGACCGTGCGCTGGACCTGAACGAGCACCGTGAGACATAGGCTCACCTCCATGCCCCCGGTCAAGAAGCGCACACGGACGTACGATCCCGCCAAGACGCGCGCCGCGGTTCTCGCACAGTTCGGGCACATACGGGAGGCCGTCCGCGTCCTCACGCCCGAGCGGCTCGCGCTGCCCACCCGGCTGGGGGACTGGACGGTGCGTGAACTGGTCGCGCACGTCGGCACGACGCTCGAAGGTGTCACCCGGCTGCTCGACCAGCCGGAGCCCGTGAAGCGGGACGCCACGGTCCTCGACTGGCCGTTCGCGGCCTCCGCCAACTCCGGGGCCATCGCGGACACAGCCCACCGACTGGCCGAGGAGCACCCCGACCTAGTGGCCTTCCTGGCCGACGTGGAGCGGGACTTCACGGCCCACCTCGACGCCCACCCCGGCACCCGGCTGCTCGCCACCAGCGCGGGCGCGATGCCGCTAGCCGACTGTGTCGTCACCCGCACCGTAGAACTCGTCGTCCACACCGACGACCTGAACGCCGCCGTGCCGGGTTTCGACATCCCCCTCGACCGCCAGGCCCTCGCCGCCTGCACCCGGCTGCTCGCCGACGCGCTCGCAGTGAAGGCGCCCGGTGCGTCGACGGAGGTGCGGATCCCGCCGTACGCCGTCGTGCAGTGCGTGGAGGGCCCCCGGCACACCCGGGGCACGCCGCCGAACGTCGTGGAGACCGACCCGCTGACCTGGATCCGGCTGGCGACGGGACGCACGCGGTGGGAGACCGTGCTGGACGAGGCGAGGGTCAGCGCGAGCGGGGAGCGGGCCGACCTCGGCGGGCTGCTGCCCCTGATGGGCTGAGTCCATCCACCGAGCCCATCCGGTGAGTTCGTCCACCGAGTCCCCCTGAGTCCGTCCACTCGCCGAGCCCCGGCCGAGCTCACCCCACCGCCTCGGAGGGAACCGGCCACCCCACCCCTCCCGTCACACCGTCATGGACAAGCAGCGACTGACCCTCAGCGTCCTGACCCTGCTTCCGCTCGCCGTGGCCTGCGGCACCGAGACGGCGGGCGGCGGTTCCGTGGGAACGGGATCGTCGCCGGTCACCGGCGTCCACTGGAGTGTCGACACCCTCACCACGCAGGGCCGGACCCGGCAGGCGCCGGACGGCGCGTATCTGCGGATCGGCGAAGACGGTCGCGTCAGCGGCAACCTCGGCTGCAACACTTTCGGCTCGACCGTCACTCTCAAGGGTGACCGCGTCGACTTCGGGACCATCGAGGCGACCGACATGGGCTGCCAGAAGGACCCCATGACCTTCGAGGAGAGCCTGAGCCGCGTCTACGCCGACGACACGTTCACCAGCGAGGTCAAGGGCGACAAGCTGACGCTCACCACCGACGACGGCGACCGCGTCAGCCTCACCAAGGAGCCGGACGCGCCCCTGTACGGCACGAAGTGGACGGTCACCTCCCTCGAGGAAGGTGGCGTGGCCCAGTCGCTTCCCCAGGGAGCCGACGCCCACTTCACCCTCGACAAGGCGAAAGGCACGCTTTCCGGCCGCCTCGGCTGCAACCAGGTCTCCGCCAAGGCCACCGTCCGCGACGGACATATCACCCTCGGCACCGCCAAGACCACCCGGATGATGTGCGACGGCTCACTCATGGACACGGAGAGGACCCTGCTGGGCCTCTTCGGCAGCACGGTCGTATACGAGCTGAACCATCGAGCCATCGCGCTGACCAGCACAAACGGTAATACCGTACAAGCCGTCGCCGACGAGTGATCCATCAAAGGTCCGTATCCCCAATTCGGACCAGTGGTCGATCTCGCCTACACTCGGTGGCGTGCCACGTGGTGACGGTCGACTCAATCATGATCTGCTCCCCGGCGAGAAAGGCCCCCAGGACGCTTGCGGCGTCTTCGGAGTCTGGGCCCCGGGTGAAGAGGTCGCCAAGCTCACTTACTTCGGGCTCTACGCCCTCCAGCATCGGGGCCAGGAATCCGCGGGAATCGCGGTAAGCAACGGCTCCCAGATCCTCGTCTTCAAGGACATGGGCCTCGTGTCCCAGGTCTTCGACGAGACCTCGCTCGGTTCGCTCCAGGGTCATATCGCGGTCGGTCACGCCCGCTACTCGACCACCGGCGCGTCCGTGTGGGAGAACGCCCAGCCGACGTTCCGTGCCACCGCGCACGGCTCCATCGCGCTCGGCCACAACGGCAACCTCGTCAACACGGCGCAGCTCGCCGAGATGGTCGCCGACCTCCCCAAGCAGGACGGCCGCACCACCCGGGTGGCCGCCACCAACGACACCGACCTGCTCACCGCGCTCCTCGCGGCCCAGGTCGACGACGACGGCAAGCCGCTGACCGTCGAGGAGGCCTCCGCGAAGGTCCTCCCGCAGGTCAAGGGCGCCTTCAGCCTCGTCTTCATGAACGAGCACACCCTGTACGCGGCCCGCGACCCGCAGGGCATCCGCCCGCTGGTCCTCGGCCGCCTGGAGCGCGGCTGGGTCGTCGCCTCCGAGTCCGCCGCCCTCGACATCTGCGGCGCGGCCTACGTCCGTGAGATCGAGCCGGGCGAGTTCGTCGCCATCGACGAGAACGGTCTGCGCACGTCCCGATTCGCGGAAGCGAAGCCCAAGGGCTGTGTCTTCGAGTACGTGTACCTGGCCCGCCCTGACACGGACATCGCCGGCCGGAACGTGTACCTCTCGCGTGTCGAGATGGGCCGCAAGCTCGCCAAGGAAGCCCCTGTCGAGGCCGATCTGGTGATAGCGACCCCGGAGTCCGGGACGCCCGCCGCGATCGGTTACGCGGAGGCCAGCGGCATCCCGTTCGGCGCCGGCCTGGTCAAGAACGCGTACGTCGGCCGGACCTTCATCCAGCCCTCGCAGACCATCCGCCAGCTGGGCATCCGTCTGAAGCTCAACCCCTTGAAGGAAGTCATCAAGGGCAAGCGCCTGGTCGTCGTCGACGACTCGATCGTGCGCGGCAACACCCAGCGAGCCCTGGTGCGCATGCTCCGCGAGGCGGGTGCGGCGGAGGTCCACATCCGGATCTCCTCTCCCCCCGTGAAGTGGCCCTGCTTCTTCGGCATCGACTTCGCGACCCGCGCCGAGCTGATCGCCAACGGCATGAGCATCGAGGAGATCGGCACCTCGCTGGGCGCCGACTCCCTCTCGTACATCTCCATCGACGGCATGATCGAGGCGACCACCATCGCCAAGCCGAACCTGTGCCGCGCCTGCTTCGACGGCGAGTACCCGATGGAGCTTCCGGACCCCGAGCTGCTCGGCAAGCAGCTCCTGGAGACCGAGCTGGCCGCGGGTCCCGCAGCCACGGCCGCGGCTGACGCCATCCGTCGCCCGTAAGCGCCGCAGAGCCCCGTATCACCAACCCGAAAGATCCCAGGCAATGTCTGAGACCACTGCTTCCGGTGCTTCCTACGCGGCTGCCGGCGTCGACATCGAAGCGGGCGACCGCGCCGTAGAGCTGATGAAGGAGTGGGTGAAGAAGACGCAGCGCCCCGAGGTCCTCGGCGGCCTCGGCGGCTTCGCCGGCCTCTTCGACGCCTCCGCCCTCAAGCGCTACCAGCGTCCGCTGCTCGCCTCCGCCACGGACGGGGTGGGAACCAAGGTCGACCTCGCACGGCAGCTCGGCGTGTACGACACCATCGGCCACGACCTGGTCGCGATGGTCATGGACGACATCGTGGTGTGCGGCGCCGAGCCGCTCTTCATGACCGACTACATCTGCGTCGGCAAGGTCCACCCGGAGCGCGTGGCGGCCATCGTGAAGGGCATCGCCGAGGGCTGTGTGCTCGCGGGCTGCGCCCTGGTGGGCGGCGAGACGGCCGAGCACCCGGGCCTGCTCGGTCCGGACGACTTCGACGTCGCGGGCGCCGGTACGGGCGTGGTAGAGGCCGACCAGCTGCTCGGCCCGGATCGTATCCGTACGGGTGACGCGGTGATCGCCATGGCGGCCTCCGGTCTTCACTCGAACGGGTACTCGCTCGTCCGGCATGTCCTCTTCGACCGGGCGAACCTCAGCCTGGACCAGCACGTCGAGGAGTTCGGCCGCACCCTCGGCGAGGAGCTCCTGGAGCCCACCAAGATCTACTCGCTGGACTGCCTGGCGCTGACGAAGATCACCGAGGTGCACGCCTTCAGCCACATCACCGGCGGCGGGCTCGCGGCCAACCTGGCCCGGGTGATCCCGGACGGGCTGCACGCGATCGTCGACCGTGAGACCTGGACCCCGGCCCCGGTCTTCGACCTCGTCGGCAAGGCCGGCGACGTCGAGCGTCTGGAGCTGGAGAAGACGCTGAACATGGGCGTGGGCATGATCGCGATCGTCCCCGAGGAATCGGCGGACGTGGCGCTGGCCACCCTCGCGGACCGCGGTGTGGACGCCTGGATCGCCGGTGAGATCACCGAGCGCGGCGAGCACGCGACGGGCGCGGCCCTCATCGGCGACTACGCGAGCTGAGGCCCTCGGAGCAGCACGAAACCCGGTCCGGCGCTGAGGCCCCGGACCGGGTGAAGTGCGGTTGCTACGAGAAATCCGCCAACAGAGATCTGCTCACCGCTACTACCACGAGAGATCGCGGAAAGTGCGAGGGACGCTGGTGCGTCAAGCGCCGCGACGTTGAGACTGCGGACCGGACTGGTCGTCCTCGTCCTCATCGTCGTCGTTGTAGAGATCCGCGTACTGGGCGTACGGGTCGTCTTCCTCGTCGTCGTCCTCGAACGGCTCGCCATTCGGCGGCTGGCTCGAAGTCGAAGCGCCCAGCTCATTGGCCAGACGCGAGAGGTCAGTCCCGCCGCTGCTGTACTTCAGCTGGCGGGCGACCTTCGTCTGCTTGGCCTTTGCCCGGCCGCGCCCCATGGCTCGACCCCCTCGGATACGGGGCTCGGTGGCCCCAGAGTCTTGACACGCGTTCATGATCTGGAACGGACTCTCCGTGGAGAGACCGGTCCGTAGGGCTTCCACGGTACCTGAGCCCGCGCCCATACGGTACGTCGCCCGCAGGACGCGCCTTGGCCCAGAACCTGCGAGGTGCCCTGTCCCCGCTGGTCAACCGCGATTTTAACCTCTTCTTGGCGGACGACCCGCCGACGGGAGTGAGAGTTCTCTCCAAGTGTCCCCTCGGCGGGTCCCTGACAAGGGTCGAGACACGCGCGGAATGCGCCGGAACGGAGGGCTCCGCTATCCGCGGCGGCGCGCCTCCGCCATCCGCTGCTCGGCGATCCGGTCGGCCGCGGCAGCCGGCGGAATCCCGTCCTCCTTCGCACGTGCGAATATGGCCAGCGTGGTGTCGAAGATCTTCGTGGCCTTCGCCTTGCACCGGGCGAAGTCGAAGCCGTGCAGTTCGTCGGCGACCTGGATGACACCGCCCGCGTTCACCACGTAGTCGGGCGCGTAGAGGATCCCGCGGTCCGCGAGGTCCTTCTCGACGCCCGGGTGCGCCAGCTGGTTGTTGGCGGCGCCGCACACGATCCTCGCGGTGAGCACCGGCACGGACGTGTCGTTCAGCGCCCCGCCGAGCGCGCAGGGGGCGTAGATGTCCAGACCTTCGGTGCGGATCAGCGCCTCGGTGTCCGCGACCGCCGTGACGCCCGTCGGGTGCTTGTCCAGAATCCGCTGTACGGACTCGTCGCGCACGTCCGTGATCACGACCTCGGCGCCGTCCTCGCGCAGATGGTCCACGAGGTGGTGGCCCACCTTGCCGACGCCCGCGATGCCGACCTTGCGGCCGCGCAGCGTCGGGTCGCCCCACAGGTGCTGGGCGCTGGCCCGCATGCCCTGGAAGACGCCGTAGGCGGTCAGGACCGAGGAGTCGCCGGCGCCGCCGTTCTCGGGCGAGCGGCCCGTCGTCCAGCGGCACTCCCGCGCCACGACGTCCATGTCGGCGACATACGTGCCGACGTCGCACGCGGTGACGTAACGCCCGCCGAGCGAGGCCACGAACCGGCCGTAGGCGAGGAGCAGGGCCTCGCTCTTGATCTGCTCGGGGTCGCCGATGATCACGGCCTTGCCGCCGCCGTGGTCGAGACCGGCCATGGCGTTCTTGTACGACATCCCGCGCGAGAGGTTCAGCGCGTCGGCGACGGCCTCCTCCTCGCTCGCGTACGGGTAGAAACGCGTTCCACCCAGGGCGGGGCCCAGAGCGGTGGAGTGGATGGCGATGACGGCTTTCAGGCCGCTGGCCCGGTCCTGGCAGAGCACGACTTGCTCATGACCCCCCTGGTCCGAATGGAACAGGGTGTGCAGGACGCCGTCGGTTACGTCGGTCACGGTGGTGACTCCCAGGTAAGTTGCGGCGGTTGTGGACGGTGCCCGTGCGGATGGCGGGCTTCCGTGGGCATGAGATTAGAGCCTGTGCCCGGTCGCCATCCGCGCAGTGTTCAGGATCACCTCCACCCGGAGTACGTTTCCGCACGGTCGTGGGACGATTTGCAGTGATTTCCCGGTCGCCCGCATGCCGCCCGCCCGGGATCCCGCCCGGGTTTCGGGTCCGGTCCGTTGGGGAGGGAGCAGGGGTGCCCAAGGTGTCCTCGGTGATCGTCCCGTACGCGTGCTATCTGCGCGTGTACGAACCGCTGGCCGCCTTTCCGGAGCCGGAGCGCGGCCACTGGGCGCGCTACGCGCGGCGCGCCGTGCGCCCGTCGTACCAGGACGAGCTGCGCCGCTCCCTGGCCGATCTGCTGCCCACCCCGCCGATCCCCGTGCCGGTGCACGAGAGCGGGGACGCGTTCGTCCTGAGTGTCGACGGGGTGCTCTGCGTCTGTCCCTGGCGCACCCGGCTGCGCGGCTGGCAGGCGCTGGAGGAGCTGGCCGACGAACTGCCCGCGTCCGTCCTGGACGCGGTCCTGCCGCCGCTCGTACGCCGCCAGGCGGCCCTGGACTACGAGCGCTGGCTCGCCCGCAACCCCGACGCCCGCCCGTGGATCCGCACCTCGACCTGGCAGGTGCCGCTGAACTGGTTCGTACTCGTCACCGACGAGGAGCGCCGGTACGAGAAGGGGGCGGCCGGCGACGGGGCCGCGCCGGTGCTCCGCTACCGGACGCCGATGGTGCAGGCGCGGCGACGGACCGCACGTGCGCTGAAGACCCTGCGGGACACCCTGGACGAGGGTCCCCTCATCGACGGCCTGGTGGACGTGGGGCGCTGGCTGGAGGAGTTCCATCCGCGCTCGCTGGTCGAGCTGGACTACGGCGGCCTCGTGCACGTCCTTCCGACCGGGCACCTCGAGGACGACCACTCGGCGGCCGATGTCGCCGAGGGCATCGAGGCGCTGCGTCAGGGGGACGGGGCGGCGGCGGGGGAGGCGTACGGGCGGCTCGTGGAGCGCTGGCGCTCGGTCCGGGACCGGCGCTCGGCCAACTGAGGGGCGTCCGAGTGCCTCGGGACGGCCGGGGTGGGCTTGCCGCATGAGAAGTGTGATGTGCTTCTCACTGGTGTTCGACGAACTGACGTATGGTCCTCGCACGCTGAAGAACCCTCACTACGGGTGAAGAACCCGTAGGGCGGGACGTAGGTCCCGATCCGGTCTTTTGCGGCGACGGTGTGCCAAGCGTGACGGATGGCACTTACCTGGCTCTTGCATCGCTTGCCCCTCCTCGTGCCAAAATAGGACAAGGAGCCCGGGGGAGGGCTCTATCCGTCCATGTTTGGGCGGAATCTCCGCATTGCACGCTATGGGGGGTCTGATGACTCCTGATCGCCCTGTGACTGATCGTCACAGCGGCGTGACTGTCCGCTATGGCATGGTCCATCGGCTTCCGTCGCTGATGAACACCTGGGAGGGCAATTCCATCGGTTTGGCCGACGCGGCTGGACGGATGGTGTAGTTGTAGTGCCGAGGACAAGCCGTTCGTCCTATAACCGACTCGACTCGCGTCCGCCATTTCGGGCAACGCGGGTCAAGGTGCAGAATTTAGAGGAAAGAACCGAGAAGGTTCGGTTCTCCCGAGGAGGCCGCTCATGACCGCTCGCACCCCTGATGCCGAGCCGCTGCTGACCCCGGCTGAGGTCGCCACGATGTTCCGCGTCGACCCCAAGACGGTCACGCGGTGGGCGAAGGCCGGCAAGCTCACGTCCATCCGCACGCTCGGCGGGCACCGCCGCTACCGCGAGGCTGAGGTCCGCGCGCTACTCGCGGGTATCCCGCAGCAGCGCAGCGAGGCCTGAAAAATCGCATAACCGGGCAATTCGGTAGGTCCCCCAACCTGTCAAGACGCCCGAACCACAGCTCCAAGCGACGCGGGTCCTGCCCCAACAGGGCTCACGCCCGACCCAGTTACACATGCGACAAGGGTGCGTCGTCGATCGCGCTGGACTCCGCCGGGTCCAGCGCGATTTTTTTTATGCCCTGCTCAGGTGCCGAGAGGTCGCGGGAGCGGGCTGCGCGGTGGGTCTGTGAGCGGCCTTGTCGGAGTCTGGGGAGGGGTGTCGGATCTCCTGTGGGGGCCCTCGGAGACTGGTGCAATTGCACATATTAAATTGACCAGTTGTAGGTGGGGTGTAAGTTCCGTGGTTCTGAAAACTTATGCGGTGACACCCGTCACACGCCAGACTCCTTGTTGCCTGAGACGCGTCTGCGCTAAAGGAGTTGGGGCGGGTGCGCCTCGAAGGGAGTTTCGCCCTCGGCCGCCGCCTCGTCCTCCTCGCCGTGTGCGGAGGGCTCCATGGCCAGTCTCAGGAGCTGGTGGCAGATCGGGCAGTGCCGCGTCAGATGGCGGTACCCGGAGGCGGCCGACAGATGGGCGCGGAGCAGAGCGCGCGTCTCGTGCCGTGCGGACGCCGCCATGGACCACCTCCAGGAGGTCGAGTGCCCTGGATTCCGGGGTACCCGTGGAATGTGACGGCGTCAAGATGCGGGGGGCTCCGCCGGCCGGGCGGGGGCGACGTCCGGCCTGGGCGAGGGAGGGCCTTGAAGGGGCGGTCATGCGGGCGTGGGGGCGCGTGGGCGCGTGAAGTGGCGCGAGGGGCGTGAAGAGGCTTTGAGGGGCGCATGAGGCCCCGGGGCCTGTGTGTCCACGCTGAGGGCCTGGACGGACGTGTGCCGGGATTCCGGGCGTGCGGACGGTTCCGGGAGGCCGGGTGTGCGGGGTGTCCGAGGTGCGTACGCACGAGAGCCCGGGTCCGAAGACCCGGGCTCTCGTATCTACTGCGGTCCTGACGGGATTTGAACCCGCGGCCTCCACCTTGACAGGGTGGCGAGCACTCCAAACTGCTCCACAGGACCAGGTTTCGCAGTCGCTTTCTTGCGTTGCGCTGCGAGAACAGACTGTACAGGAGGGTGGGCCCGGGGTCGAACTCACCCACCGTGCAGGCCTCGTTACGGCACGGCCGCGTCGATCGCCTTCACGATGCGCTTGTCGGAGACGGGGTACGCCGTGCCGAGCGCGTGGGCGAAATAGCTGACCCGGAGCTCCTCGATCATCCAGCGGATGTCCAGGACCTGCTGCGGGACCGGACGGCCCTGCGGCATCTGTTCCAGGAGCCACGCGTACTCGTCCTGCATCTCGTGGACCTTCTCCATGCGGGTGGTGTCCCGCTGGACGCCGGTCGGCATCTGCTGCAGGCGGCGGTCGGCGGCGACCAGATAGCGCATCAGGTCCGGGAGCCGGCGCAGCCCGGTCGCCGTGACGAAGCCGGGCTTCACCAGGGCGTTCAGCTGCGTCCGTACGTCCGTGAGGTTGGTCAGGAGGGTGGGGCTGCCGGTGGCCTTCAGACGGCGCTCACAGGCCTGCCAGGCGGCGAGGACCTGCTGCACCTGACCCACCGTCCGGACCGTCGTGTCGACGATCTCGGCGCGCACCTTGTCGTACAGCTTGCGGTACGACTCCTCGTCCCACGCCGGGCCCCCGAAGTCGCCGATCAGCTTGTCCGCCGCCGCCATCGCGCAGTCGTCGAACAGGGCCTGCACGGAGCCGTGCGGGTTGGCGGAGAGAGCGAGTTTCTGGGCGTTCGTGAGCTTGTCCGAGGCGAACTTCGCGGGGTTCACCGGGATGTTGCGCAGGATCAGCCGCCGGGTGCCCTTCCACATCGCCTGCGCCTGCTCGGCCTCCGTGTCGAAGAGGCGTACGGAGACGGTGTTCGCCGTCGGTCCGTCGTCGACCAGGGCCAGATACGCCTTCACCGGCTGGCCGGCCCGGCGCGTCTCGAAGACACGCGTCAGCGTGTCGATCGTCCAGTCCGTGAGGCCCGTACGTTCCAGGGACTCGCCGCCCTCGCGCTCCGCCGTGGCCGCCGCGGCCTGCGAGAGCGCCTTGCGTGCCTTCGGCTTCAGCTGGAGCTGGAGGGTCGAGAGGTCCTTGTCCTCGGCCAGCTTGCGCCGCCGCTCGTCGACGATCCGGAAGGTGATCTTCAGGTGGTCGGGGACGCGGGACCAGTCGAAGTCGTCGGCCGTGACCGGCACGCCGACCATCCGCTTGAGCTCGCGGGCGAGGGTCGTCGCCAGCGGCTCCTGAAGGGGCACGGCCTGGTCGAGGAACCGCTTCGCGAAGTTCGGGGCGGGGACGTAGTTGCGGCGGATGGGCTTGGGGAGGGAGCGGATGAGTTCGGTGACCACCTCTTCGCGCAGGCCCGGGATCTGCCAGTCGAAGCCGTCGTCCGTCACCTGGTTCAGGACCTGGAGCGGGATGTGGACCGTGACGCCGTCGGCGTCCGCGCCCGGCTCGAACTGGTAGGTCACCCGGAACTTCAGGCGGCCCTGACGCCATGAGTCGGGGTAGTCGTCCTTGCTGACGTCACCGGCTCGCTCGTTGATGAGCATCGAGCGCTCGAAGTCGAGGAGCTCCGGCTCGTCATGGTGCTTGTGCTTCCACCACGAGTCGAAGTGCGCGCCGGACACGACATGGGCCGGCACCCGCTGGTCGTAGAAGTCGAACAGCGTCTCGTCGTCGACCAGGATGTCCCGGCGGCGGGCACGGTGCTCCAGCTCCTCGACCTCGGTCAGGAGCTTGCGGTTGTCGGCGAAGAACTTGTGGTGCGTGCGCCAGTCGCCCTCCACGAGGGCGTTGCGGATGAAGAGGTCACGACTCGTCTCGGGGTCGATACGACCGTAGTTGACCTTGCGTTGGGCGACGATCGGGACGCCGTAGAGAGTGACCTTCTCGTACGCCATCACGGCCGCCTGGTCCTTCTCCCAGTGCGGTTCGCTGTACGTGCGCTTGAGGAGGTGTTCCGCCAGGGGTTCGATCCACTCGGGTTCGATCCTGGCGTTCACCCGGGCCCAGAGCCGGGAGGTCTCCACCAGCTCGGCCGACATCACGAAACGCGGGGGCTTCTTGAAGAGGGCCGAGCCCGGGAAGACCGCGAACTTGGCGTTGCGGGCACCCAGGTACTCGTTCTTGCCCGTGCTCCTCCCGCTCTCGCCCCCGGTCTCCTTCACGTCCTTCATGCCGACGTGCGAGAGCAGACCGGCGAGCAGGGAGACATGGACGCTCTGGTCCGCCGCGTCGTCCTCGTTGAGGTGGATCCCCATCTGCTTGGCGACCGTGCGCAGCTGGGTGTAGATGTCCTGCCACTCGCGGATGCGCAGGAAGTTCAGGTACTCCTGCTTGCACATACGGCGGAAGGCCGACGAGCCCCGTTCCTTCTGTTGTTCGCGGACGTAACGCCAGAGGTTGAGGAAGGCGAGGAAGTCGCTCGTCTCGTCCTTGAAGCGGGCGTGCTGCTGGTCCGCCTGCGTCTGCTTGTCGGCGGGGCGCTCGCGCGGGTCCTGGATGGAGAGCGCGGCCGCGATCACCATGACCTCGCGCGCACAGCCGTTCTTGTCGGCCTCCAGGACCATACGGGCCAGCCGGGGGTCCACGGGGAGCTGGGCGAGCTTGCGGCCGGTCTGTGTGAGCCGCTTGCGTACGTCCTTCTCGCTCGGGTCCAGCGCGCCCAGTTCCTGGAGCAGTTGGACGCCGTCGCGGATGTTGCGGTGGTCCGGCGGGTCGATGAAGGGGAACTTCTCGATGTCGCCGAGGCCGGCCGCCGTCATCTGGAGTATGACGCTCGCCAGGTTCGTACGGAGGATCTCCGCGTCCGTGAACTCCGGGCGGGCGTTGAAGTCGTCCTCGGAGTACAGGCGGATGCAGATGCCGTCCGACGTACGGCCGCAGCGGCCCTTGCGCTGGTTGGCGCTGGCCTGCGAGACCGGCTCGATGGGGAGGCGCTGGACCTTTGTGCGATGGCTGTATCTGGAGATACGGGCGTTACCCGGGTCGATGACGTACTTGATGCCCGGAACGGTGAGCGAGGTCTCGGCGACGTTGGTCGCCAGAACGATCCTGCGGCCGGTGTGGGGCTGGAAGACGCGGTGCTGCTCTGCGTGGGAGAGACGGGCGTAGAGGGGGAGCACCTCGGTGAAGCGGTACTGCTTCTTGGTGAGCGCGTCCGCCGTGTCGCGGATCTCGCGTTCGCCGGAGAGGAAGACCAGGATGTCGCCCTTGCCCTCGGCCTGCAGTTCCTCGACCGCGTCCGTGATCGCGGTGATCTGGTCGCGGTCGGCGTCGTCGCCGTCCTCTTCGAGGAGCGGGCGGTAGCGGACCTCTACTGGATACGTCCGCCCGCTGACCTCGACGATCGGGGCGTCGCCGAAGTGGCGGGAGAAGCGCTCCGGGTCGATCGTGGCCGAGGTGATGACGACCTTCAGGTCCGGGCGCTTGGGGAGCAGCTGGGCGAGGTAGCCGAGCAGGAAGTCGATGTTGAGGGACCGCTCGTGGGCCTCGTCGATGATGATCGTGTCGTAGGCGCGCAGTTCGCGGTCCGTCTGGATCTCCGCGAGCAGGATGCCGTCCGTCATGAGCTTGACGAAGGTGGCGTCCGGGTTGACCTGATCGGTGAAGCGGACCTTCCAGCCGACGGCCTCGCCGAGCGGTGTGTCCAGCTCGTCCGCGACCCGCTCCGCGACCGTACGGGCGGCGATACGACGGGGCTGGGTGTGCCCGATCATGCCGCGGACGCCACGGCCCAGCTCCATGCAGATCTTCGGGATCTGGGTGGTCTTGCCGGACCCGGTCTCACCGGCGACGATCACCACCTGATGGTCACGGATGGCTTCCGCGATCACGTCCTTCTTCTGGCTGACGGGCAGCTGCTCGGGATACGTGACGGCGGGCACGCGGGCGCGGCGCTCGGCCATGCGGGCCTCGGCCTTGGTGACCTCCGCCTCGATCTCGGCGAGTACGGCGGTCCGGGCCTCGGGCTTGCGGATCCGGCGCGCGCCCTCGAGCCTGCGGCCGAGCCGGTGCGCGTCGCGCAGGGACAGCTCGGCCAGGCGGGGGGCGAGATCGCCGAGGGCGGGGGCAGGGTGCGTAGACATACGGCGTCCAGGATCTCACCTCGCCGAAATTACTGGCGAGTGCTTTATCCGGGGACCCGTGGGGCGCCTGGTGGCGGTGGTGGGTCGGGGCCGTGCCGGTACGTCGAGCCCATGGCCGCTGGATCAGACGTGGGCCGGGCAAGGGAGCCGCTGCTCGATCCGAACGTAAGCGACGGGCTTGCGACGCACCGCCACGGCCCCTCGCGCGTCGTACGGCGACTGCGGGTGAGTGGGGCGAGCGGTCTGTGGTGGCGGGTCAGGGGGCGCGGGGGGCCGGAGGTGTGGGGGTCGGGGGCTCGGTCGGCTGTGTTGGTGTCTCGGGGGGTGCCGGGGTGCGACGGGGGGCGCCCTGGGCCATGGACTGGGCGGTGTTGGAGACGGCCTTGATGCCCAGGTAGGCGGTGGTCATGCTGCTCACCGCGGTGAACGCGGCGGTGAGCACGCCGACGATCACGGCCTTGTCGCCGTCGAGCCGCCAGACGCCGAAGATCGCGACGCCCGAGATCGCGAGAATGCTGACGACCACGGCCAACAGCCCGTACCGGGCCCGGTCCTTCTCCAATTCGGTGTCCCGAATCACTCTGGCCACGTTCCGGCTCATGTCTTCCCCGCCCCGAAGAAACCTGCTGGACCGGGCAGAACATAGCGGCGGCCGAGCGCCGGTGCCAAGCGAGCCGCCCGTCACCGGTCGCGCCCGTCCCGGCGCGAAGAAAGGGGCGAACCCTTTCGGGTCCGCCCCTCCTCAGCTGTCCGCGCGGATGTCATCGCACGTCGACGTAGTCCTCCGTGCCGTCGCCCACGAAGTGCTTGCTGTCGGGATACAGGAAGACGGGTACCCAGGTGCCGTCCTGCTGGGCCTTGAAGCCCTTGCTGAAGGATCCGTTCGATTTCGTGGTGACGGTGGACATCAGGTACCAGGTCTTCTTGCCCTTGGGCCGGAAGAGGATCTGCACCTTCTTGGCGCCGTACGCCTTCCAGGCGGTGGTGCCGGCCTTGCGCTCCTGGAGCACGCCCTTGACGGTGATCGTCCGGCCCTTGGCGACGGGCTCGGGAGACGCGTTGGCGTCCTTGATCCGGGTGAGGGCGCGGTTCCTGCGCAGGCTGCCGCTGACGCCGCCCTTGATGTCCTTGGTGGTGGAGCCCGCGTAGTGCAGCCGCCAGTAGCCGTCCGTGTAGCCCGGCAGCTTCTCGACGATGAACTGCGAGCCGTTGGTGGTCTGCACCGTCTTCTTGGTGCTCCAGCCGGTCCTGCCGTCGCGCGAGTACTGGATGTCGACGGCGATCTTGTCGTTGGTGTCCCGTCCGACCAGGTCGGCGATGCCGGTGACGTCCAGCTGTGCGTACTCGTCCAGTCGCGCCGTGAACTCGGTGAACTTCGTCGTCGCGGTGACCGCCACGGTGACGTCGGCGGACGCGGTGCGCTGGATGAAGGGGTTGAACGGGTACGGCTGGAAGGCCACCTTGAAGACGTTCTTGCTGCCGTACGCGTACTTCGTGAAGGAGAAGCGTCCGTTCGCGTCGGTGGTCGACTGGACGGGGTTGCAGGTGGTGCAGTCCTTGTAGTCCATCTGCAGCGGGACGCCGGACAGCGGCTTCCACTCCGTGCCGCTCTGGTACTGGAGCGTTCCGGTGACGTTGAACTTGTCGTTCGCGGTGACGTGGAAGCTGCTCTTGTCGAGGACGAACCGGGTCGGCGCGGCCTTCGGCCGGACATCGACCCAGGGACTGGCGGCGAAGCCCAGGTCGCCGTTGTACTCGGCGAAGGTCCAGCCGCCCGCCGTCGTCTCATGGGAGGCGGAGAAGTGGCCGGCGTCGTCCGTGACGGCGGTCGCGTCGACGTTCTGGTCGAAGGTGAGGTCCACGGTGGCGCCGGGCAGCGGCACCGTCTCGCGGGTGCTGGGGTCGCGGACGACCATGTCACCGGCGGCCGTGACCGTCTTGTGCTCGATGTCCGGTTCGGTCGGCGTGACCGAGTAACCGGTGATGACGGGCTGCTTCTGGTAGTGCAGAGTGCCGGCGTTCTGCTGGACGGTGGTCTCGCCCGAGGAGTCCGTGGCCTCGATGTCGACCGTGTAGTCGCCCAGGGAGTCCAGATGGATGGGCTGGGAGGACCAGGTGCCGTCCCACGAGCTGTAGTCGTACGTGTGCGTGAAGTCGGTGATCGTGGCCACGGGTGCGTCCGACCCGCTGTCGCCGACCGGGCGGAGCTTGGCGGTGATCTTGTCGATCGAGCCGCTGTAGTTGAGGCGGACGTCGAGGACCGACCAGTCGGCCTGGTCGCTGTACGCATTCTTGACGTTCGGTCCCGCGGCGTGGGCCGTGCCGGGTATCGCGAGTGTGGCGGCCAGGACGGCACCGGCCGTCACCACTCCTCTGGCGATGTGTCTCAAGAACCCCCCTCAGGCTCTCTGTGAGCGACGAAAACCCCCTCCGATTCGATTCGGAGGGGGTTTTCGTTCTTGTGGCTGGGGCCGGGGTCGAACCGGCGACCTATCGCTTTTCAGGCGATCGCTCGTACCAACTGAGCTACCCAGCCACGAGGTTTCCTGGGAAACCTCAGCGGTCCTGACGGGATTTGAACCCGCGGCCTCCACCTTGACAGGGTGGCGAGCACTCCAAACTGCTCCACAGGACCAAGCTGTTGCGTGCGACGCGTAAAACAGTGTCGCACACGGTGTTGCGTGCCCCCAACGGGATTCGAACCCGTGCTACCGCCTTGAAAGGGCGGCGTCCTAGGCCGCTAGACGATGAGGGCTATCGGCCCGCCTGGGCGCTTCTCAGCGCGTCGGGGACGTGAGAAGCATATGGGATGGCGGGAGGTATCGCCAAAACGGTTTACGGGGTGCTCGTGGAGGGGGTCGGGGAAGGGGTGGACGACTGGGGCGCGCCTGGTCGGTTCTCCTTCGGGAGGTGGCGGCTGACCTCGGCCGTCGTCAGGCCCAGGCCGCCCAGTCTGATCTCGTCCCAGGCCTGGAGGCGGCGGGTGCCGCGGTCGACGTAGAGGACCGAGGCCTCGATGGGGTCGGGGTACTTGCCCTCGATCGCGCGCAGCCCGCTGCCGCCCGTCGAGCCCTCGACGCGCAGGCGGGTTCCGTACTTCATGACCTCCATCTGTTCGTGGTGGAGGTGACCGGCCAGGACGAGGGGCACCTCGCCGTCCGTCCCGCGTGCCGCCGACGGCTCGTGGGCGATGGCGATGTCGACGGGGGTGCCCGCCGTGCGCTGGTCGCGAAGGGCGGAGGCCAGGCGGGCGCCGGCCAGATCCTCCGCCGCGTCGCCGCCCGGGACGACCGACCGGTCGGGGGTGAACTGGGGGTCGCCGATGCCGGCGAAGCGCAGGCCCGCGACCGTGATCGCGCGGCCGTCGTCCAGGACGTGCACGTTCTTCATGCGTTCCAGGTAGCGCTGGGTGACGAGGCTGTCGTGGTTGCCGCGCACCCAGACGTAGGGCGCGCCCAGGTCGGGGATGGGGTCCAGGAAGCCGTTCTCGGCCGACGTTCCGTGGTCCATGGTGTCGCCGGAGTCGACGATCACATTGATCGAGTACTGCTTCACCAGCGACGCGATGATCTTCCAGCCCGCGGGGTTGAGGTGGATGTCGGAGACGTGCAGGACCCGGATCGTGGACGGGTCCGGCTCGTACGTCGGGAGCGTGGACGTGACGTCGTAGAGCTTTGTCACGTTCGTCACCAGGCGTGCCAACTCCTCCTGGTAGACGTTGAATTCGCTGACGATGTTGCGGGCGTTGCCGACGAGGGAGGGGGCGGAGGAGAGCAGTCCGGAGAACCTCGGTTCCAGGACCGAGTTCGGGTTCCAGGTGGCGAAGGCCGTCGCGCCGGAGGCGGTGAGCAGAGTGAGGGCCAGGCCACCGGCGGCCAGGGCGCGGCGCGGGCGGCGGTAGACCGCGAGGCCGAGGGCCGTGGCGCCCGACACGACCGCGACGCAGGACCGTACGGCCAGGTCGAGCGTGCCGTGCTCGACGTCGTGCGCGACCTCGTCCTGCAGTCCCGAGAGCCGCTCGGGGTGGTCGACCAGGGCCTGTGCGCGGACCGGGTCGAGCTGGTCGACGTTCACGTCGAGGCGGACCGGTGCGACGTGGCTGTTGAGCTCCAAGGCGCCGAGCGGGGAGACGTTGATCTTGGTGCCGCCGGTGGCCGAGGGGCGCAGGGTCATCGTGGTGTTCATGGGGCCGACCGGGACACGGACATTGCCCACGATCAGCAGGCCCAGCCAGGCACCGAGGAGGACGACCGCCATCAGGCCGAGCGCCCGGGCGTACGGGTTCGGCTCCTGGACGAGTTCCTCGGTGACGGGGCGGAAGCGGGGGGTGCGGCGGAAGCGGCCGGAGGGGAGGTTGTGGCGTTTGCGGGTCAGGGTGGTGGTGACGGCGGACATGGCGGTGGTGACGGCAGCGGGGACGCGGGCCATTGGTCCCGTATGCCCAAGTGTGGCGGCGGGTATGCGGGGTCGTACGGGGTTGTCGTCGACTCTCCTGCGAGGCGGTCGTGCCGGACAATGGCCGTGTGCTGGAGATGACGCGCGAGGAGTTCGAGGAACTGGTCGCCGAGGCGCTGGACCGGATTCCGCCGGAGCTGACGCGGCTGATGGACAACGTGGCGGTGTTCGTCGAGGACGAGCCCGACCCTGCCGATCCCGAGCTGCTCGGGCTCTACGAGGGAACTCCCCTGACCGACCGCGGGGAGTGGTACGCGGGGGTGCTGCCGGATCGGATCACGATCTACCGGGGGCCGACCCTTCGGATGTGCGAGACGCGGGAGGACGTGGTCGCGGAGACCGAGGTCACCGTGGTGCACGAGATCGCTCATCACTTCGGGATCGATGACGAACGGTTGCATGCGCTCGGCTACGGGTGAGCGGGTGAGGGCGGGCGGGGGAGCGGGCGGCGGGGAACGGACGCTTCTTGGCGCTCGGACGCGTGTCATGTTCCCGCGTGTCCTCTTGCGGGCGGCGGGAGTTGGGCAGGGGGACTCCCCGATCCGTCCCCAGGCTCTCGGCCCCGCCGAGCAGGGGAGACCCCATCCGGAGGTGGCTGCCCGTGCGCGCCTTGTACGTATCCGTCCGTCTGGCCGCCACGGTCATCGTCGCCGCGTCCGCCGCCGGCTGTATGAGCGTGGGTGACGACGCGGGCCGGCCCGGGCCCGCGCACTCGGCGGGGCGGCACGGCGGGCGGGCTCCCGGCGGGGGATCCGCGGAGGGCGGGAGTGGCGCCGGGATCCACGCGGGGACGGGCGTGAAGGGCGGTGCCTCCGCCAAGCCCGGTGAGTCGGCCTCCGGATCGGCGTCCGCGTCCGCGTCGGCCTCCGGGGGCGCGAAGCCGTCCGCCAAGGCGACGGGCAAGGGGGACGGCAAGGGGCAGCCGGAGCAGCCTCCGCCGTCGAACGGGGTGCCGAGTCCCACACACCCCACGTCCGAGCCGACTCCGCCGCCCCCTCCCCCGCCACCGCCCGTGACGTCGGCGCCCGATCCGACCACGGCGGAGCCCTCGTCCTCGGCGCATGAGCAGACCACGCAGCTGGTGGAGCGGGAGCCGGCGCCGCGGGCGGGCGAACCGGCGTAGAACGGGGTGGCCGGAAAGTCGGCGGGGACGTGGGGAATACGCTCGGCCCCGGTAGGTGTTACACCCCCTGTCATCAGACGTAAGACCTTCCCTACGCACCTGACCTGCTCTTTTGGGGTCGGTTTGCCTTCAGGGGCGGGGGGTGCGTATGGTGGTAGATCGTTTGATCCCATTTGCCCGGCGCCATTGCAGAGAGCGCCGCGTGTGGCGCGTACTCTCCCTTGCCGTGGCCGGACCGCATAGAGGCGGTCGATTGCGACTTCACGGAGTTTGGGCGCGTGCCGAAGAACTCCGGAAGGTTCGCATTTCGCATGTCTGTTTCCAGTACTGATCACGTCGTCGTGCCCGAGAACAACGAGAACGACAACAACGAGGGCATCCAGGCCGTCGTCGAGACCGTCGAGATCGTGGAGACGGTCGAGGCCGTCGACGCCGCCCCCGAGATCACCTTCGACTCCCTCGGCCTCCCCGAGGGCGTCGTCCGCAAGCTCGCCCAGAACGGTGTGACCACCCCGTTCCCGATCCAGGCCGCGACCATCCCGGACGCCCTGGCCGGCAAGGACATCCTCGGCCGTGGCCGCACCGGCTCCGGCAAGACCCTCTCCTTCGGTCTGCCGACCCTGGCGCGGCTCGCCGGCGGTCACACCGAGAAGAAGAAGCCGCGCGCCGTCATCCTCACGCCGACCCGTGAGCTGGCCATGCAGGTCGCCGACGCGCTGCAGCCCTACGGCGACGTCCTCGGCCTGAAGATGAAGGTCGTCTGCGGCGGTACGTCGATGGGCAACCAGATCTACGCCCTGGAGCGCGGCGTCGACGTCCTCGTCGCCACCCCGGGCCGCCTGCGCGACATCATCAACCGTGGCGCCTGCTCGCTGGAGAACGTCCAGGTGGCCGTTCTCGACGAGGCCGACCAGATGTCCGACCTGGGCTTCCTGCCCGAGGTCACCGAGCTGTTCGACCAGATCCCGGCCGGCGGCCAGCGGATGCTGTTCTCAGCCACCATGGAGAACGAGATCTCCACGCTGGTCAAGCGCTACCTGACCAACCCGGTCACGCACGAGGTCGACAGCGCCCAGGGCAACGTCACGACGATGTCCCACCACATCCTCATCGTGAAGCCCAAGGACAAGGCGCCGGTCACCGCCGCGATCGCCTCCCGCAAGGGCCGCACGATCATCTTCGTCCGCACCCAGCTGGGCGCCGACCGTATCGCCGAGCAGCTGCGCGACGCCGGTGTGAAGGCCGACGCACTGCACGGCGGCATGACCCAGGGCGCGCGGACCCGGACGCTGGCCGACTTCAAGGACGGTTACGTCAACGCGCTCGTCGCGACCGACGTTGCCGCCCGCGGTATCCACGTCGACGGCATCGACCTCGTCCTGAACGTGGACCCGGCCGGTGACCACAAGGACTACCTGCACCGCTCCGGCCGTACGGCCCGCGCGGGACGCTCCGGCACCGTCGTGTCGCTGTCGCTGCCGCACCAGCGCCGTCAGATCTTCCGGCTGATGGAGGACGCGGGCGTCGACGCCGCGCGGCACATCATCAACTCCGGTACGGCCTTCGAGCCCGAGGTCGCCGAGATCACCGGCGCCCGCTCGATGACCGAGGTCCAGGCCCAGTCGGCGGGCGACGCCGCGCAGCAGGCCGAGCGCGAGGTGGCGCAGCTCACCAAGGAGCTGGAGCGCGCGCAGCGTCGTGCGGTCGAGCTGCGTGGGGAGGCCGACCGTCTGGTGGCCCGTGCCGCGCGCGAGCGGGGCGAGGACCCGGAGGCGGCGGTCGTCGCGGCCGCGGAGGCTCTGGCGGAGCAGGCGGTGGCCGAGGCTCCGGCCGAGACGCCGGCCGTGTCCGAGCAGCCCGCCGCCGAGCGTTCGTCCTACGAGCCGCGTCAGCGCCGTGACGAGCGGGGCAACTACGAGCGCCGCGACAACGACCGCGGTGACCGTGGTGGTTCCGGCTTCCGTCGGGACAACGACCGTCGTGACGACCGTGGTGGCCGTTCGTTCGAGCGTCGCGATGACCGTGGTGGTTCCGGCTTCCGTCGGGACAACGACCGTCGCGATGACCGTGGTGGCCGTTCGTTCGAGCGTCGCGATGACCGTGGTGGTTCCGGCTTCCGTCGGGACAACGACCGTCGCGATGACCGTGGTGGCCGTTCGTTCGAGCGTCGCGATGACCGTGGTGGTTCCGGCTTCCGCCGCGACAACGACCGTCGTGACGACCGTGGCGGCTTCGACCGTGACCGTCGGGACAACGACCGTGGCGCCGCCGGCCGTTCGTTCGAGCGTCGTGACGACCGCGGTGGTTCCGGCTTCCGCCGCGACAACGACCGTGGCGCCGCCGGCCGTTCGTTCGAGCGTCGCGACGACCGTGGCGGTCACCGTGGCAGCGACCGTCCCTTCAACCGCGACCGTCAGGACAACCGTCCCTCCAGCGGTTTCCGCGCCGGCAGCCACGACCGCCCGTACGGCCGTCGCGACGACCACCGCGGCACCGGCACCGGCAGCGGTACCGGCACGGGTTCCTTCGGCCGCCGCGACGAGAAGCCCCGCTGGAAGCGCAACGGCTGATCGCGGCACCTGGTCGCAGCACCTGATCGCAACAGCTGATCGCAACGGCTGACGCCGATCCGCTTCTGAGGGCCCGTACGACTCCGGTCGTACGGGCCCTCCGGCGTGTTCGGGGCCGGCCCGCAGCCGTTCTCTTTTTCACTACCGGCACCCGTGTGGCCGCTGTTAGCATCCGATCACTTGCATGGAGGGGCACGGCCGAGGGGGATTCGACGCGGCTGCGCACAGGGTGCGGGGAGGATCTGCCCCCGCTGCCATGCCGTTCTCGTTTCCCTGGGGAGGGACCCTTGATCACGCGCGTGCGCGCACGCACTTCGGCGGCCCGGCGCGGCCGGATCGCACTCACCGTGGTGGGCCTGGCAGCCTTGGGCGCCGGTTCGCTGACCGCCGCGGTTCCGGCCGCCGCGGACACCACGCCGACACCCGTCCAGACGGACGGCGTGTGGGGCATCGACTACGCGGGCGGCTTCCTGACCAGCGTGGAGAACACCCCGAGCGGCTACCAGTCGGTGATCGGCCGTCAGATCTCACCCGACGGCACCACGGTGCTGGAGCGGACCCGCCGCGGGTTCGCCGATGTCTTCGCGGACGGCAGCCATGTGCAGCGGGTGCCGTGCGACGCCGGGAGCTGCGTACCGCTGCGGTCCACCGGCAATCAGCACGTCGGCTACTTCGCGGTCGACGAGCACGGCACGGAACGCGCCCAGATCTGGCTGACCGAGAGCACCTCGGACTCGGCCGACGAACCGGCGGTGACCGGCGGCCGGTTCGTGGACGCCACCGGCCGCTACTACGTCTACCAGGCCACCTCCACCGGCAAGCAGTACGTCGACGCCGTGAACCCGTACCGCTACGAGGACGTACGGCTCACCCGCTCCATCACCGCCGCCTCCGTGTGGGGCTCGGTGCTGTGGACACCCGGCACGGGCAACGGGACCGTGACGGCGTACGACCTGGAGCAGAAGAAGACCGTCCAGAGCGTCGCCACCGGCGCGCCCTGCAAGCTCAAGGAGCTCCAGGTCGTCGGCCGCTGGATCTACTGGAACTGCGGTCCGTCCGGCGCCGCGGGTGTCTACGACCGTACGGCGAACAAGAGCCTCACGGTTCCCTCCGGTCCCGCACTGGTCGGCGACGGCTATCTCGTCCAGCACGACCGGAGCGCCGGGAAGCTGATGCTGACGGACTACCACACCGGAACGGCTCAGGCCGCTCGCGCGGTCGCCGACCTCCCGGCCGGGAACACGGCCGACCAGCGCCGTCAGACCTGGACCGTGGACAAGTTCGGCGGCGACATCGCGTACGTCGGCCAGGACAAGGCGATCCGGATCGTGCAGAGCGGGGTGCCCACCCAGTCGCTCGCGAAGGTCGAGTCGGACGTGGACGGCGACCAGGTGGACGCCAGGGTCGGCGTGGGCGGCAGCCTCACCTGGGACAGCTTCTGGCAGCTCAACAAACCCGCCGACTGGACCTTCACGGTGAAGGACGCCCAGGGCCGCACCGATCGTGTCATCAAGGGCAGCGGTACGTCGATCGACGTCGCCTGGGACGGGAAGACGGACTCCGGCGCTTACGCGTCCAACGGCCCCAAGACCTGGACGCTGAAAGCCACGGCCGCCGAGGGCGCCGGCACGTACACGACCAGCGGGAAGTTCGCGCTCACCGGTGGCCGGCAGGGCCATCACGACCAGGGCGGCTACAACTACGGCGAGCTGGTCACGCTCAACTCCTCGGGCGGCCTCACGCTGCACTACACCGAAGGCAAGGGCGCCCTCGACTGGAAGCGCTCCGGGTCGGGCTGGCCCGCGGGCACCGTCGCCGTCCCGTTCGGCGACATGGGCAGCGACCGGTGCGCCGAGATGCTCGTCCGTATGCCGAACGGCGAACTGCGCCGCTACGCGGGCAAGTGCGGTGACCCGTACACCCCGGCGAGCAGCCACACCTCACTCGGTACGGGCTGGAACGCGTACAACGTGCTCACCGCACCCGGCGACCTCACCGGCGACGGTCGCGTCGACCTGCTGGCGCGCAAGGCCTCGACCGGTGACGTCTACCTGTTCGCCAACGACGGCGCGGGCAAGCTGAAGGCGGGCGTGAAGATCCGATCGGCGTGGACCGGCTACACGAAGATCGTCGGAGCCGGCGACCTGAACGGTGACGGTTTCGGTGATGTGTTGGCGCGGGACAAGACCGGGACGCTGTACCGGTACAACGGCACGGGGACGGGTCTGCTCAAGGAGCGGGTGAAGGTGTTCTCGGGCTGGGGAGGCTCGTACAACTCCGTCGTCGGCGTCGGGGACATCACCGGGGACGGGAAGAACGACCTGGTCGTGCGGGACACCTCCGGCAATCTCTACCGCCAGGACGGCAAGGGGAACGGGTCGTTCGGCTCACGAGTGAAGATCGGCAGCGGCTGGAAGGGCTACAAGGGTCTGTTCTAGCCAATCCCACGCCGCCGTTGGCGCATGTCGATCCCCCGGCGAGGGAATCGCTGGGGGCATGACAAATGACGCCAAGGCGAGTGGGCTGTCGGACGAAGAACGGCTTGCCCAGCTCGGCTACACGCAGGTTCTCGCCCGCCGCATGTCGGCGTTCTCCAACTATGCGGTCTCCTTCACGATCATCTCGGTCCTGTCGGGCTGCCTGACGCTGTACCTGTTCGGCATGAACACCGGCGGTCCGGCCGTGATCACCTGGGGATGGGTCGCGGTCGGACTGATGACGCTGTTCGTGGGGCTGTCGATGGCCGAGATCTGTTCGGCCTATCCGACCTCCGCGGGGCTGTACTTCTGGGCCCACCGGCTCGCCCCGGCGCGGTCCGCGGCCGCCTGGGCCTGGTTCACGGGGTGGTTCAACGTCCTGGGACAGGTCGCGGTGACCGCCGGCATCGACTTCGGCGCGGCGTCCTTCCTGGGCGCGTACCTGAACCTGCAGTTCGACTTCGGCGTCACGCCGGGCCGTACGATCCTGCTCTTCGCCGGGATCCTCGTCCTGCACGGGCTGCTGAACACCTTCGGGGTCCGGATCGTCGCCCTCCTCAACGACATCAGCGTGTGGTGGCACGTGCTGGGCGTCGGGGTGATCGTGGGCGCGCTCGCCTTCGTACCGGACCACCACCAGTCCACGTCCTTCGTGTTCACGCACTTCGTCAACAACACGGGCTGGGGCAGCGGGGTGTACGTCGTCCTGATCGGCCTGCTGATGGCGCAGTACACCTTCACCGGGTACGACGCCTCCGCCCATATGACGGAGGAGACGCACGACGCGTCCACCGCGGGCCCGAAGGGCATCGTGCAGTCGATCTGGACCTCGTGGATAGCCGGATTCGTGCTGCTCCTCGGCTTCACCTTCGCCATCCAGTCGTACGACGACGAGCTGGGCTCGGCGACCGGTGCGCCGCCGGCGCAGATCCTGCTCGACGCGCTCGGAGCCACGGCGGGCAAGCTCCTGCTCCTGGTCGTGATCGGCGCCCAGCTCTTCTGCGGCATGGCGTCCGTGACCGCCAACAGCCGCATGATCTACGCCTTTTCGCGGGACGGCGCGTTGCCGTTCTCGCACGTCTGGCACACCGTGAGCCCGCGCACGCGCACGCCGGTCGCGGCGGTGTGGCTGGCGGCACTGGGCGCCCTGGTGCTGGGGCTGCCGTACCTGATCAACGTGACGGCGTACGCGGCCGTGACGTCGATCGCCGTGATCGGGCTCTACATCGCGTACGTCATCCCGACGCTGCTGCGGCTGCGCAAGGGGGAGGCCTTCGAGCCGGGTCCGTGGCACCTGGGCCGCTGGTCGCGCGCGATCGGCGTCGTCTCGGTCGCCTGGGTCGTCGTGATCACCGTGCTGTTCATGTTGCCGCAGGTCTCGCCGGTCACCTGGGAGACCTTCAACTACGCCCCGGTCGCGGTCCTCGTCGTCCTGGGCTTCGCCGCGACCTGGTGGCTGGCCTCGGCCCGCCACTGGTTCCTCAACCCCGGCCACGCCCGTACGATCGCCCGCGTGGCGGCCCGCAAGGACGCGCCCGAACCGGTTGATCCGTAGGGCTGTTCGCTGTTGGCGTGGCCGGGTCGCCGATACCCGATCGGAGTCCCGGCCTCGTCCGGCTATGCTCGGGGATGCATCGGCACGGGATCGATCCGGGCCGACGTGTGGACCCTTAGCTCAATTGGCAGAGCAGTGGACTTTTAATCCATTGGTTGTGGGTTCGAGTCCCACAGGGTCTACGGCTGCGGGGAGAGGGTAAAACCCCTCTGACCTGCTACGCAGCGCTCGGGTCGGCTTCGGCTGGCTCGGGCGCTGTTTCGATTTCGGGACCTTGCGTGCGCGATGCGTGAGCGGATGCGCCCGTGGCCCGCGGATCAGCTTCGCCGCCTTCTCGGTGATCCTACGGTCCAGCGCAGGGAGCAGGCTCGTGCAGGTGTCCGAGGTCAGCGTGATGGGGGGCAGGTCGGTCGTGGCGAGGATGCGGCGGAAGGTCTCCGAGACTGTCTCGGGGTGGAGCCGGGCACCGTCCTCCTTCGTGAAGACCTTGCCCGTGTCCTGCCAGGCGTCGCCCCACTCCGCGCGCTCCTTCTCTTGGCGGAGGTGACGAGGCCGGCGCCGAGGAAACCAAGCCACCGACGCACTCGACACCCGCACACCGACCTCGCCGACGACACACACGCCCAGGCCCACTTCAGCGCCCTCGGCGAGCTGATCGAAGCCACCGCACAGACGGCGCCCGCAAATCTGCGCGCCGAACTGCAGGCTGCATCCAAGGCGTTCGCCCGAGCCCAGCGTTCCGAATCCAGCACACCGGCCGAAACCCGGCGCCCAACCGTCGTACCGAAGCCGCCCGCCGACGCTCGACCACCGCAGGCTCGCCACCCACTCAGCACAGCGGTAGCCTCCAGCTCGCAGCGGCGGCGACACACACCGAACGGCAGTACCGTCAGCGTCGGTAGGCACCGCGGACTCCACGTGCCCAGCTGGCACTGCCAAACCGGATCTGCCTCCGGTGAACTGGTGAACCGAGATGTCGCTCACCCCACGGAGACGGCGGCCGTGATGCGAGCCGGCCGCGGAGCCCATGTCTCCCGACCGTGTGACGCACGCCACGGGAACCTGCCCTGCCGCGTGGACAAGGATGGACGTGGACTACTCATTGCACACCCGGATACGGGCAGGCGACCCCGAGGCGTTCCGCGAGCTCTTCCGTGACCACGCCCGACTGATCCACCGGCACGCGGTGCGCGTGACCGGGGACTGGACCGTCGCCGAGGACATCGTCTCGCTGACCTTCTTGGAGGCGTGGCGGCTGCGCGTCAAACTGCGGGACGAGGGCGACAGCCCGCGCCCCTGGCTCATGGGCATCGCCGTGAACGTACTGCGCAACACCACCCGCGCCGCGCGCCGCCACAAGCGGGCCCTGGAGCGCCTGCCGGCCAAGGAAACGGTCCCGGACTTCGCCGACGAACTCGTCGGCCGCATAGCCGATGCCGACCAGCTGGCTGCCGCCCAGCGGGTGCTGAAGAAGCTGAACCGGAGCGAGCGCGAGGTCTTCACACTCTGTGTGTGGTCCGGGCTCGGCTACGCGGAGGCGGCGGCCGTGCTCGGCGTTCCGGTCGGCACCGTGCGCTCGCGCCTGTTCCGCGCCCGTAAGCGGCTGAGCAAGCTGGCCGACGAAGACCTGAGGAAACGCAGGGAACCGCTACCGCGCCACGGACAAGAACAGGGCGGCCGCACTTCTGCGGCCCGGTCACACGAGTCGTACGAGGAGAGGTCCGAATGATCCGCAAGAAGTCTCGGCGTGAGGAGTCGCTGGACCACGCGGAGCTGGCCCGGTTGCTGCCGGCGCCGGGAGACCCGCACCTGTCGCTCGACCGTCACCTGCTTCTCGAGGAGCACCTGATGAACGAGATCCAGCGCACCGCACCCGCCCCCGCGCCCGCCCCTGCGCCGGCCCGCCGCCCGGCACGCCGTCTCCTGCTGATCGGTGTCCCGGTCACCGCCGCCGCGCTGGCCGGCGCATTCGCCTTCACCGCGCTGACCGGTTCCGGGGGCGTCGATCCGGCCGTGGCCACCCCGCCCCCGGTCGAGGCGCCGGTCGTGCGTATCGAGCCCGGCAGTACCGCCCAGCTCGCCTCCACCGTCGAGCACATCGCCGCCGCCGCCTCGGCGCGCAAGACGCCCGAACCCGGCCCGGGCCAGTACGTCTACGTCAAGAGCGAGGTCTCCTTCCTCTCCGTCTCGCACACCGACACGGACAAGTCCAAGGCCTGGGTCCAGCCTCTGCACATCCGTGAGGTGTGGAATTCCCCCGACGGCAAGCAGGGCTGGCTGGACGAGCCCGGCTACAAGCCCAAGGGCGGCATCACCCTCGACAGCGACGTCGAGCCCAGCTTGGGCGCCCCCTCCTACGACTACCTCAAGACGCTGCCCACCGACCCGGACGTCCTGCTGGAGAAGATCTACAAGGAGACCAAGGGCCAGGGGAACTCCCCCGACCAGCAGGCCTTCACCACGGTCGGTGACCTGCTCATTGAGGAGCTCGTACCGGCGAAGCTGAACGCAGCGCTGTACCGGGCCGCGGCCAAGATCCCCGGGGTCGTGGTGGTGGACCATGCCAAGGACGCCGCGGGACGCGAGGGCATCGCCCTGGCCCACGTCGACCAGAAGAGCGGCGACCGCACCGAGTGGATCTTCGACCCCAAGACGTACGCCTATCTCGGCAGCCGCGCTGTCCAGGTCAAGCAGGCCGACGGCGTCAAGCCCGGCACGGTCATCGAATCCACCGCCGTGCTGGAGCGGGCCGTCGTCGACGCCCAGAAGCAGCGCCCCGGCGCGCAAGGTACCGGTGCGTGAGAACGCGATCGCCCCGCTGGGACGGCGCTGGGACGGCGTCCAGTGACAGCAACTTCGCGGTGGGGGCGGCGAGGGTCGGACTCACGCACACGGACGTCGTGTTGGCGATGCCGCCGCCTACCTCGAATCCGTCTTCCGCAACAGCGGACACTGGCGTCGGTCGCCACGAACGGGCCAGGCCCCGCCGATCCTTCCCGGGGCTCAGGCGGTCCCCGGGTGGGTCCGCGCCGCTGTGCATTCTGGAGGTCGGTATGTGCGCGGTCCATCACTAATTGATCGCCAAGTGCCCGCCTGTAGTCCGTTTTTGACTCACTTGAGTCGAGATACGTTCCAGGGTGGGTGATTCTGCCCCCAGTCGTTGGGGTTCTGGTGTTAGGTGCTGCGCTTGTGATTTGGGCAATCAGGGCATGGCGCCAACGTCGACGGGACCGAAAAGCCCCGGGTCAGAGGGATCTGACCCGGGGCTTCGGTGTGCTTTGGGGGTGCGGGGCCCGATGGCTCAGCCCGCGGTGAGCTCCGGCAGCGGGAGCGTGTGCTGGGTCTGCAGGACCTTGGCGCGCAGGTAACGCACGTTGTGGGCGGTGGTGAAGACGCCCGTCGGGACGCGGTGGGAGACCGTCACACCGAGGTCGCGCAGCTGCTCGGCCTTGTCCGGGTTGTTGGACAGCAGGTCCAGGTCGTCGATGCCGAGGGCCTGGAGCATCTGGGCGGCCGCCGTGTAGTCGCGGCCGTCCTCGGGCAGGCCGAGCGCGGCGTTGGCGGCGTACGTGTCGAGGCCCTGGTCCTGGAGGGCGTACGCGTCGAGCTTGTTGTAGAGGCCGATGCCGCGGCCCTCCTGACGGAGGTACAGGAGCACCCCGCCGCGCTCCGCGATCTGTTCCACCGCCTCGCGCAGCTGCGGACCGCAGTCGCAGCGGGCCGATCCGAAGACGTCACCGGTCAGGCATTCGGAGTGCAGCCGCACCAGCGGGGTCGCGCCGGGCTTGCCGAGCACGACGGCGAGGTGTTCCTTGCCGTCGGTCAGGCCGTGGAAGGTGACCAACTCCGCGTCGACCGAGTAGCCGTCGCCGAAACGCAGGGGCACAGTGACGCGGGTGCGCACCGTGGCGGTGGGGAAATCGCGCATGTTGTCTCTCCGGTCAGCGGGTGTGGTGCGAGTTGCGCCGGTTATGCTTCACATTTGAAGCACTGCCTCGGAGACAGACAGTACACGGTGCTTTAACGTTCAAGCAACGGCTTTGGTCGATTGCGTGTCGCACGGCTCACGAGGAACGTCGCCGTGCGGCTGACGAAGAACGCCGTCGCCGACTTACGAGGAACGCCGTCGCCACGGCAGATCTTCCCCGCAGGCCCCGGGATTCTCTCCCTGGATGCCGCGCGTGATGGCCCCGCAGATCTCTTCCAGCTGCCCGACCTGCTCCGGGGTCAGCCGGTCGAAGACCGCCGTCATGACCTGTTCCGCGTGGCCCGGCGCCGCCCGCTCCAGAACGGCCATGCCCTCGTCCGTGAGGACCGCGATCTGGGTGCGCTTGTCGCTGTGGCAGCCCTCACGGCGTACCAGACCGTCGTTCGCCAGCCGGGTCACGCCGTACGTCAGCCGGCTGCGGGTGATCTTCAGGATCTCGGCGAGGTCGGTCATCCGCAGCCGCCGGTCCGGCGCCTCGGACAGCATGGCCAGGATGGAGTAGTGAAGGTGGGGCATGCCCGTCTCGGCCTGGAGCTGCCGGTCGATCGTGTCCTCCAGGAGCGAGGTGGCGGCGTTGTACGCGCGCCAGGCACGCTGCTCGGCGGGGGAGAGCCAGCGGGTCGTCATGCCGCCAGTGTAGGTATTGTTTAAAACTTGAACCGTGCGCTCGGAGCTGGAGGGTCATGCCCCACCCCTATGTCCTGTTGTCCGCCGCCGTCTCCCTGGACGGCTTCCTGGACGACACCGGCCCCGAACGCCTGCTGCTCTCGGGCCCGGCGGACTTCGACCGGGTCGACGAGGTGCGGGCGGCCAGCGACGCGATCCTGATCGGCGCCGGCACCATCCGGGCGGACAACCCCCGGCTGCTGGTCAACTCCGCCGAGCGGCGGGCGGCGCGGATCGCCGCGGGACGCCCGGAGTACCCGCTCAAGGTCACCGTCAGCGGCTCCGGCGACCTCGACCCGGACGCCCAGTTCTGGCACACGGGCGGCGAGAAGGTCGTCTATACGACGGACAAGGGCGCCGAGCGTGCCTGCGACGCCCTGCGCGGGCTGGACGTCGACGTGGTCCCGACCGGCGCCGAGCTGGACTGGCGCGTCGTACTCGAACATCTCCACGACGTACGCGGGGTGCGGCGGCTCATGGTCGAGGGCGGGGGGCGTGTGCACACCCAGCTGATGGCGCAGGGGCTGGCGGACGAACTGCAGCTCGCCGTCGCCCCGCTCTTCGTGGGGGAGCCGGACGCGCCACGGCTGTTCGGGCCGGGTGGATATCCGCCCGGGCGGATGCGGCTGGTGGAGACACGGCCGGTCGGGGACGTCGTCCTCATCCGCTACGCCCCCACCGCACCCGGGGCCGGCGCTCTCGCCTCCGCCGCGGACCGGCACTGGCTGGAGGTCGCCTGCGAGCTCGCGGCGCTGTGCCCGCCCTCGGAGACCGCGTTCAGCGTGGGGGCGGTGGTGGTGGCGGCCGACGGCACCGAGCTGGCGCGCGGGCACTCGCGGGAAGGCGACGATCCCGTCGTGCACGCCGAGGAGGCGGCGCTCGCGAAGATCGATCCCGCGGATCCACGCCTGGGCTCCGCCACCGTCTACAGCAGCCTGGAGCCGTGCGCGCGGCGGGCGTCCCGGCCCGCGCCCTGTGCGCGGCTGATCCTCGACGCGGGGGTACGGCGGGTGGTCACCGCGTGGCGCGAGCCCGACACGTTCGTGACGGGGGCCGACGGGAACGGGCTGCTCGTGGCCGCGGGGGCGGACGTGGTCGTACTGCCGGAGTTCGAGGAGCGGGCCGTGGCGCCGAACCGTCACCTTCTTGCGGCCGGGTAGGGGCGGCCACTTCTTCCGGCCGGGTAGGAGCCTCGCGGTCGTCCGCGAAAACCCTGGTGAATCGGGCCCCGCGGATGGCGTACACTAATTTCAACGACGCGGGGTGGAGCAGCTCGGTAGCTCGCTGGGCTCATAACCCAGAGGTCGCAGGTTCAAATCCTGTCCCCGCTACTGAAGGCCAAGGGCCGGAACTCGGAAACGAGTTCCGGCCCTTGGTTTTTCCCCTTCACCGGCCCGGTTTTCCCGTTTTACCGTCCGGCCCGGGTTTTCCCTGCCGACGCGACTATCAGTAGTCTTCTCCTCACTATGAGTTGTCTTCGGTGGCTGGAGCGGCGCGCGTCGGCGCTCGCGCTGCTGCTCGCCGTGTGCGCGCTGTTCCTCGGGGCCTGTCACGGGGGTCATGACCTCGTGCCGGACGGCGGGACCGTCGTCGCCCCGGCCGGGCACCACCACGGGCGGGGCGGAGCGGGCGGCGTCAGGTGGCCGGGCCCGGACTGACGCATCCCGGACCGACGCATCCCCCGGTCGGCCCTCACCGCTCGCCCCTCGCCCCCGCTCCGGGAAACCTGGACGGGTGGGGCAGCAGCAAGGAGGTGCGCAGCGGGCCGGAGAGCCATGCGACGAGCCGTACGACAGGTCCGGTGGGCGGTTGCGCGAGGACCCCGTGCCCGATCCGGGGCTGGGGGGCGAGCCGCTGCCCGACCCGGCCGAGGCGGACCGGCGCCGCATCTCGTACGCGCGCAGCCTCGTCCGGGTACTGCCCGCGCTGCTCATCCTGGTCGGCGCGTTCTACGACTACTTCACCCCGATGGCCTTCACCGCGGGCCCCCTCTTCACCGCCGCTCCGCTTGTGGCCGCCCCGCTCTTCTCGCTGCGCGGCACCCTGCTCACCGGCGTCACCGCGCTCGTCTCGGTGCTCACGATCCACGTCCGGTTCGGCGTCGTGTTCAAGGTGGACGCGATCACGGAGGTCGCCACCGTGGCGACCGTCGGTGTGCTGGCCGTGCTCATCAACATCCTCGTCCGCCGCACCGACGAACGGCTCGCCTCGGCCCACCAGATCGCCGAGGCGGCCCAGCGTGCCGTCCTGCCGAAGCCCGACGAGCGGATCGGCGGCCTCGAGGTCGCGGCGCGCTACGAGGCGGCGCAGGCGGGCGCGTTCATCGGCGGCGACCTGTACGCCGTGCAGGACTCCCCGCACGGCGTACGGCTGGTGGTGGGCGACGTGCGCGGGAAGGGCATGGAGGCGGTGTCCGCCGTCGCGGTGGTCATCGGGGCGTTCCGGGAGGCGGCCGAGCAGGAGGCCACGCCGGAAGCGGTCGCGCAGCGGCTGGAGCGGGCGCTGGCCCGCGAGGGCACCCGGCGCGAGGGCCTCGACGCCTTCGAGGGGTTCACCACCGCCGTCCTCGCGGAGATCTCGCGGGAGGGCGGCCTCGTACGGATCGTCAACCGCGGCCACCCGCCGCCGCTGCTCCTGCACGCGGACGGAACGCTGGTCACGCTCGCCGCCGCGAACCCCGCACTGCCGCTCGGCATGGGCGAGTTGGGCACCTGGCCGGACCGTGCGGAGGAGACGGAGTTCCCGCACGGGGCCACGCTCCTCTTCCACACGGATGGACTGTCCGAGGCCCGCGACGCACAGGGACGTTTCTACGATCCGGCCGCTCGCCTGGCCGGACGGACCTTCCCGGGCCCCGACGCCCTGCTGGTCACGCTCGCCGAGGAGGCCCGGCGGCACACGGGCGGCGCCCTGACGGACGACATGGCGCTGCTTGCCGTGCGCCGCTCGTAGCGGCGGGAGGGCGCTCTTGATCGTTGTCACGAGGGGTGACCGGCCGATGTCCCTCCGCATAACGACTGACACACCGCCAGATAACTGCCAGGTAGGGAGCTGTGGCCAACTCGCCCGATTTCCGCCGCTCATGGTCGGTAAGTCCTGGCCAAAAGTGGTTAACGATCAGTACGAACAGCTTGGAATCCGGTACCCGCGTCTATTAACGTTCGATAACGCAGCGCGGTCGTCCCAGCCGTCACAAGAGTCGGCTCCGTGCGCACGCGCCGAATCCCGCAAGGGAACCGGGGAACCACCAACTTGGGGTGAATCGAGCGTCTTTCACGGTGGAGACACCGTGGGTTGACGCGCGTAGGAGACCTTCCTGCTCCGAACCCGTCAGCTAACCCGGTAGGCGAGAAGGAAGGAAAGGAGCACGCCCACGTGGCGTCCAACCGGCCTGCCCAGCCCACTTCGTTCCCGCCGAACGACACCCAGACTTTTGGCTACGCCTACGGCAAGGACGAGGGCCCCTGGGAGGAGTGGAACCCCACCGAGGATTCCATCCGTCCCCTCCGCGGCCGGCACCGCGTCTCCAAGCAGCGCGGCGGGGGACTCGCGCGCAGCTCCACGGTCCTGGGCGTCGGTGTCATCGCCGCCGTCGGCGCGGGCGGCATGGCCACCGCGGCGCCCGGCAAGCCGCCGGTGTCCATCTCACTGCCCGACCTCTCCTCGGTCACCCAATCCGCCAAGGCGCTGATATCCGACGGCGGTTCCAGCACGCCGAAGGGCTCGACCACCCCGCTCACCAGCGCCGGTGTGACCAGCGCCGACGCCGCGCAGGGCAACAAGGACGCGGGCGAGGCACTGCGCGCCCGCATCATCCTGCAGGCCGAGTCGCAGCAGGACCAGGTCGACAAGGCGGCCCAGGCCGCCGCCGAGTCCGCCGCGGCGAAGAAGGCGGTCGCGCTGGCCGCCCAGCAGAAGGACGACGCCGAGGCCAAGGTCGTTGCCGCGAAGAAGAAGGCGGACGAGGACGCCAAGCAGAAGGCCGAGGCCGCGCGCCTGGCCGAGCTCGCCAAGAGCTACTCGCTGCCCACCTCCTCGTACACCCTGACCTCCCGCTTCGGTGACGCCGGTTCCATGTGGTCTTCCGGGTACCACACCGGCCTCGACTTCGCGGCCCCCACCGGCACGCTGATCAAGGCGATCCACAGCGGCACGATCACGGAGGCGGGCTGGGCCGGCTCGTACGGCTACCGCACGATCCTCACCCTCGAGGACGGCACGGAGCTGTGGTTCTGCCACCAGTCGTCCATCAGTGTCAGCGTGGGGCAGAAGGTGGCCACCGGCGACGTCATCGGACGCGTGGGCGCGACCGGCAACGTGACCGGGCCGCATCTGCACCTGGAGGTCCATCCGGGCGGCGGCAGCGCGATCGACCCGATGGCGTGGCTGCACAGTAAGGGCCTGAACCCCTGATCATCCCCGGAGGCCGGGGGAGCTACATGCGGAATACAGCCATCCGGTACGGCTGTTGAATTAGGGCATGACTTCTCTCCGCAAGCTAGGCTCCTCCGACCTCGAGGTCTTCCCGCTCTCCCTCGGCGGCAACGTCTTCGGCTGGACCGCCGACGAGGCGCAGTCCTTCGCCGTGCTCGACGCGTACACGGCCGGCGGCGGCAACTTCGTCGACACCGCCGACGGCTACTCCGCCTGGGTCCCCGGCCACAAGGGCGGTGAGTCGGAGACGATCATCGGCAAGTGGTTCGCCGCGCGTGGCAACCGCTCCGAGGTCGTCCTGGCCACCAAGGTCAGTACCCACCCCGAGTACAAGGGCCTGTCCGCGGCGAACATCAAGGCCGCCGCCGACGCCTCGCTGCGCCGCCTCGGCACGGACTACATCGACCTCTACTACACCCACTTCGACGACCTCTCGGTTCCCGTCGAGGAGATCATCGGCGCGCTGGACGAACTGGTCCGGGCCGGCAAGGTCCGGGAGATCGCCGCCTCCAACATCTCCGCCGAGCGGCTCGCGGAGTCCGTGGAGTTCTCCGACCGCGAGGGGCTCGCGCGTTACGTCGCCCTCCAGCCCCACTACAACCTCGTGTCACGCGACACCTACGAGGGCCCGCTCCAGGAGGTCGCCTCCCGGACCGGCCTGGCCGCCGTCCCATACTTCGCGCTCGCGTCCGGCTTCCTCACCGGCAAGTACCGCCCGGGTACGACGGTCGACTCCGCGCGGGCCGAGGGCGCGGGCAAGCACCTCGACACCGAGCGCGGCATCCGCGTCCTGACCGCCCTCGACGAGGTCGCCCAGGCCCATGACGCCGAGGTCGCCACGGTCGCCCTCGCCTGGCTCTCCGCCCGGCCGACGGTCGCGGCGCCCATCGCCTCCGCACGGACGGTCGGCCAGCTGCCGGCCCTGCTGGCGGTCGCGGACCTGACCCTGACGGACGCGGAAGTGGCCAGGCTGACGGAAGCGTCGGCCTGAAGCCGCCGGACAGGCCCTAGGACTGGTAGGGGTTGTACGTGGGATACGGCGTCGCCGGGGCGGGATATGGCGTCGCACCGGCGGCGTACGGGGGCGCGCTCGCGGGGTTCGGGGGCGCGCCGGCCGGGTTCGGCTGACCGGGCACCGGCGTGTAGCCGTACCCGGGCCACGACGGCGGCAGCTGCGGCGGTACGGGCACGCTCGGGGCCGCTCTGTGGGCCGCGTACGCGAGAGAGGGGCGGGCGACCTCCCGGCGTCGCCACAGCTCCTGCAGCAACTCCCGCTCCCGTACGACGAAGTCGGGATTGGCGCGCCCGCTGCGCCCCCGGTGCCGCAGAAACGCCAGCGAGGTCGCGTACGCCTCGTACTCCGCGACCGAGCGCGCCGCCGCCTTGCCGAAGTGGTGGGCGGCGTACTCGCGGGCCAGCCGCCGGGCCTTCATCGAGCCGAGTACGTAAGGCTCGGGCGCGGTCAGCCACCCGGCCGCCGCGTACGCCGGAAGTTCGGTCCGTACGGTCTTCAGCTCCCGCTGCCGCGTCCAGATGACGAGGAAGGTGAGCAGACCGAACGCGGGCACCATGAACGCCCCGTACACCGCGTAGAAGCCGTACTCCCCGAAGTTCGACGAGCCGTTCCACATGGAGTGCATGCCCATCGCGAGCAGCAGTCCGGTCAGGGGGAGCAGGACGCGGCGGACATGCTGGCGCTCGGCGGACAGCGCCGCGACGCCGAAGCCGATGCCGGTGAGCACGGTGAACAGGGGGTGCGCGAAGGGCGACATCACGACGCGGACGAAGAAGGTCGCGGCGGTGACGGAGGCCAGACCACGGTCGCCGCTGAGCTGGTCCGTGCCGAAGGCGGTGCCGATGTAGAGGATGTTCTCGGTGAACGCGAAGCCGGTCGCGGTGATTCCGGCTATGACGACCCCGTCGACGATCCCCGTGAAGTCCCGGCGGCGGAACAGAAAGACCAGGAGCACGGCGGCGGCCTTCGCGGACTCCTCCACGACCGGCGCTATGAGGGTCGCGCCGAGAGTGTCGGCGCTGGACGGGTCGGCGGTGGCGGTCGCTATCCATCTGGTCGCGAAACTGTTGGCGACGATCGCTATCAGCGCCGCCGCGCAGGCGCCCCAGGCGAACGCGAAGAGCAGATTCCGCCAGGGGCTGGGCTCCACCCGGTCCAGCCAGCGGAACGCGGCGACGAGCAGCGGCACGGGCAGCACGGCGAGGCCGAGGCCCACCAGGAAGCCCTCGGTGCCGGTCTGTTGGCGGACCAGGGCCAGGATGACGAGGCCGGAGAGCGCGAGCAGGGTGATCAGCGCGCCGTAGCGCACCCACTTCCGCTGCCACCAGTGTGCGTGTCGCAGCGCACCCTCGGCCGGCCCACCGGTGAGACCGCCGGGATGCGTCGGGTACGCGGGAAAGGTGGACACGGCATTGACCCTAACGAGGGAGGGGCGCTGCCCGCGACGGCGCCTGGTGGTGTTCGTCCGCGGGCCTTCAGCCGCCGGATGTGTGCTGGTCTCGGTGCTGTACGCGGCGGAACAGGAGGTCGTTCACCACATGACCCTTCTCCAGTCCCTGGCCCTCGAAACGGGTCAGCGGCCGGAAGTCCGGACGCGGCGCGTAACCGCCGTCCGGCTGGGTGTTCTCGAAGTCCGGGTGCGCGCTCAGCACTTCCAGCATCTGCTCGGCGTACGGCTCCCAGTCGGTCGCGCAGTGCACCAGGGCGCCGGGCCTGAGGCGGGTCGCGGCGAGGGTGAGGAACTCCGGCTGGATCAGCCGTCGCTTGTGGTGCCGCTTCTTGGGCCAGGGGTCGGGGAAGTACACGCGCAGCCCGGCGAGTGAGTCGGGCGTGAGCATCTCCCTGAGCAGGATGATCGCGTCACCGTTGCCGACCCGGATGTTGGTGAGTCCGTTCTGGTCCGCGAGGTTCAGCAGGTTGCCCTGGCCCGGAGTGTGCACGTCGACGGCCAGGATCCCCGTCTCCGGGTCCTCCGCCGCCATCCGTGCGGTGGCCTCGCCCATCCCGAACCCGATCTCGAGCACGACGGGCCGCTCGCCCCCGAACAACTCCGTGAGATCGATCACCCGCTGGCCGTCGATGTCGAGTCCCCACTTGGGCCACAGCCGCTGCAACGCGTCCGCCTGGCCCGTGGTGACCCGGCTGCGCCGCGGCTGGAAACTCCGGATCCGCCGCTCGAAGTGCGATCCGGCGGGGTCGGCCTTCGGGCCGTCGGGGAACCGGGGCTCCCCCTTGGCACGGGCACGCCGACAGGGCTCACCTCCGGCGGCGGAGCTGGACCGAGGCTCTTCGGGGGAGTCAATGGAGTCAGACACAGTGAGGACGATTTTACGGCGCCCCCGGGAGCAGCCTGGCGCCCCTACCCGTCTCAGAGCCCGGCCCGTCACCCCGTCACGTCCCCGCCAGCACCTCCAGTGCTCTCCGCGCGACCTCGCGCCCGATCGGGAGCGACGCCGTGGCGGCGGGAGACGGTGCGTTCAGAACATGCACCGTCCGCGGGCCCTCCTCGATGAGGAAGTCGTCCACCAGGGAGCCGTCCCTCAGGACGGCCTGGGCCCGGACACCGGCCGAGGCCGGGATCAGGTCGTCCGGCGTCACCGCCGGCAGCAGCCGCCGCACGGCCCCGGTGAACGCCGCCTTGGACACCGACCGCCGCAGCTCCCCCGCCCCGTACCGCCAGTGCCGCCGCGCCATCCGCCAGGCCCCGGGCCACCCCAGGACCGCGCCCACCTCACGGGGCCGGATGACCCCCCACCCGTACCCCTCCCGGGCGAGCGCGGGCACCGCGTTGGGTCCGATGTGGACGCTGCCGTCGATGCTCCGGGTGAGGTGGACACCGAGGAACGGGAACGCCGGGTCGGGGACCGGGTAGACCAGGCCGTGCACCAGCTCGGGACGCGCCAGGGAGTAGTACTCGCCGCGGAAGGGGAGGATCCGCATGCCGGGCTCGTCCCCGGCCAGGCGCGCGATCTCGTCGCAGTGCAGTCCCGCGCAGTTGACCAGCACCCGTCCCCGCACGATCGCCCCGTCCTCCGTACGGACGGCGACACCGAGCGCGGGCCGGCGGTCGATGCGGTCGACCCGCGCCCCGTAGCGGATCTCCGCCCCGGAGGACTCGGCGAGCTGCCGGGCCACGGCGACGAAGTCGCACACCCCCGTCGTGCCGACGTGGATCGCGGCGAGTCCGCGCACCTCCGGCTCGTACTCCGCGATCTGGGCGGGGCCCAGTTCCCGTACCGGAATCCCGTTCTCCCGGCCGCGCTGTACGAGCCCGTGCAGACGGGGCAGCTCCGCCTTCTCCGTGGCGACGATCAGCTTTCCGGTGACGGCGTGCGCGATGTCGTACTCCGCGCAGAACTTCACCATCTCGGCGGCGCCCCGCACGGCGTACCGCGCCTTCAGCGAGCCGGGCCGGTAGTAGATCCCGCTGTGGATCACCCCGCTGTTGTGCCCCGTCTGATGACGGGCGGGACCGCGCTCCTTCTCCAGCACGGTCACCCGCGTGCCGGGCGCGGCGCGCGTGATCGCATACGCCGTCGCCAGGCCGACGATCCCGCCGCCGATCACCAGTACATCGCAGTCGTGAGCGACCCGCACCTGTTCCACCTCCCGGCTTCAAGAGTGCACTGCGCCACTGACAACGCCCTCAAACCCGCGAAGCGCCGGAAGCGGCGCCGTCCGCGCTCCCGTAGGGGCGCGGGGAACTGCGCGCTCAGCCACACACGGCCCGCAGTCGGCCACGGCCTTCCCAGCGGGGCGACTACGCGGGAGCCATCAGCAGCGGTCGTGCCCGCTCCCTCAGCTCCACCACACGCGGTTCGTCGCCGTAGGGCTCCAGACGGTGCAGAAGGTCCTTCACGTACTCCGTCGTGCGCGCGGAGGAAATCCGCCCGGCGACCTCCACCGCCCGTACGCCCTGCTCGCATGCCGCGTCGAGATTGCCCGACTCGAGCTCGGCGACCGCCGACACCACCAGACGCAGACCGTGGGAGCGTACGAACTCCTCCGTCGGCTTCGACAGCGCCTGCTCGGTGAAGCGGCGCACCTGACGTGGCGCCTTCAGGTCGCGGTAGCACTCGGCCGCGTCGGCGGCGAAACGGTCGTACGAGTAGAAGCCGAGCCAGCTCGGGTCGTGGTCGCCGTCCCGGGCCCGCTCCAGCCAGCCCTCGGCGGCCTTCAGGGCACCGCCGGCCGCCTGGGCGTCACCCGCGCGCGCATGGGCGCGTGCCTCGACGAGGCGGAAGAAGCTCATGGTGCGGGCGGTGGCGAGGCCCCGGTTGCGCTCCAGGGCGGCCTGGGCGAGGTCGACGCCCTCGTCGCCGAAGCCGCGGTAGGTCGCCTGGAGGGACATGGAGGCCAGTACGTAGCCCCCCAGGGGGACGTCGGCGGCCGCGCGGGCCAGGCGCAGGGCCTGGATGTAGTAGCGCTGGGCGGCCTCCTGCTGGCCCGTGTCGAAGGCCATCCAGCCCGCCAGGCGGGTCAGCTCGGCACTCGCCCCGAACAGAGCTCTGCCCACTTCGTCGGAGTAGGCGCCGAGCAGCAGTGGCGCCGCCTCGACCCGCAGACATTCCGGCACCATCGACGAACGCCAGTCGCCACCTCCGTACTTGGAGTCCCAGCGCCTGGCGTCCTCTGCTGCCTCGCGGAGCTTCTGCACATCGCTGTGGCCGACTTTCAGTGGTGCCCCGGAGCCCTCGGAAGGGTTCACGTCCCGCGCCACCGAACTGTCGGCCGGGGTTATCAGCCACCGTGAGGCGGGGGTCGCGTAAGCGCTCACTGCGAAGGATCCCGCCAAAGACTGCCAGATACCGCCGCTGCCGGCCCGGCGGCCGGCGAGGTCGAGGCGGTACAGCTCGGTGGCCGAGCGCACCGCCTGCCCGACGTCACGGGGGAAGGCGAGGCCCACTTCGGGCGCGGGATCCGCGTCCGCCAGGCCGATCTCGTGGAGCGGCACCGGGCGGCCGAGCTTCTGACCGATGGCGGCCGCGATGAGATGCGGCGCCGCACCCTGCGGCACCATTCCCTTCGACACCCAGCGCGCCACCGACGTCTTGTCGTAGCGAAGAGTCAACCCGCGTTGGGCGCCAAGATCGTTGACGCGCCGCGCGAGTCCTGCGTTGCTGATTCCCGCGAGGGCGAGAACGGCGCCGAGTTTTTCGTTCGGCCCGCGTTGCTCCCTGGACATGCGCCACCCCTCGACACAGACGGCTGCCGCACTGGCATAACCATGCGGCATTCGTAAACCCAGCGTAGTTCGCCGCATCCCAAGCGTTAAGGGGCGTTGTTCCGGATGGCGGGATTGTGGTCCGTACGGAAGTACGGACGGTTGCATCGTGCTCCCGCTGTGTGGCTGTGCGCCCGTCCGTGCGCTCTTCTCCGGCCACCGAGGGAGCGCTTCCATGGATCACGCGTGGGTCGGCCCGCTGTACTGGATCCAGTGGGCTGGGGGACACCGCCGCCTACATCCCCGCGGGCGGCGGACCGGTCCGGGAGGCGAACTCCGCCTCCCGGACTGTGCGTTGTCGGAGCGGTGCGCACGGCCTGTACGGAGCGTGTGCACGCCTGTCCGCCCACAACCGATTTGGCCGAAAATCGACGGTGGCCTTTGCGGGCAAATAGCGCTCCGACCACGTCACTTGAGGGCGCATGAGGTGCTTTCGGGGAGCGTACCGGGGGCGCATTCGCGTCGCCGATTCACCCCCGCCCACTCGTCGTTCCTGGTGAGTCTCCCGTGATCGCCTTGGCTCGGGCGGGTGTTCGCATCTGCTTCGGATCGGCTTTGCAGCGGCCTCCCAACGGCGCGAACGGATTCGCGGGGGCGCATTCCAGGGGGCGCAAGCCGTCGCAGCGGCCCTCCCATCCGCGTTCTTCGTGGCAGCATGGAGCCGAGTTCGTACGGTGCACTGGTTGTCCACAGCCTGTGGAGGCGTCGATGCGGTGGTTGGTGGGGTGGAGCAGTACCGCCGCCAGAGCGCTCGAGACCGGCTCGGCGGGTGCCACCGGAAGCGACGGCGAGACCGTGCACCCGGTGGGCTCCCAACTCCTGTGGGGCGACCCCGATCCGCTCTGGGCGGTCGGCGACTGGCGCCCCGACGAGGTCCGCGTCATCAAGGCCGACGCGCAGAACCGGATCGCGGTCCTCGGCACCTGCGGGGCGAGCGACGAGGAACTCAAGGTCGGTCTCTTCGCCGCGCGCGGCGGGGCACTGCGCCACCTCACCGCCTGGTCCGGCAGCTACACCGCCGTCGTCCAGGTCGGCCGGCGCACCACCGTCGCGGGTGACCTCGCGGGCGCACGGCCCGTCTTCTACACCCCCTGGGCGGGCGGTACGGCCTACGCGACCGCCGCCCTGCCCCTCGCCGACCTCATCGAGGCCAACCTCGACTTCGGGCACCTGGCCGCGCTGCTCGCGGCCCCCGACGTACCGGCCGCGGTCCACGACTCGACCCCGTACGACGGCGTGCGGCGCATTCCGCCGGGGCATGCGCTGATCTTGCGCGCGGGTGCCCGCGAGATCGCCGGCTACGAGCCCGTCGCCTCCCTCGCCGTCGCCGCGCCCACCGCGGACCCCGACAGGGCGGTGGACGGCGTCCGGGACGCCCTCGTGGAGGCCGTACGCGCGCGTCTCGCCGCTCCCCGGCACGTACCCGGGAGCGACATCGACCCCGGGCCCGTACCCGGGATGGGGCCCGCGGAGCGGCGCGCGGCGCGCGGGATGCCCGTACCGGGAATCGGGGCCGACCTCTCCGGAGGGCCCGCTTCCGGGACGCTGGCCCTGCTCGCGGCGGGGCTGCCGGGGGCGCCCGGCACGGTCCTGGGGCACGGCACGGGCGCCGGCGAGCGGCTCCTCGCCGTCACCTTCAACGACCTCGCCGTCCGCGGACGGGAGGCCGAGGTGGAGCGGGCCGGGACGCTCGCCGCGAACCCCAGGCTGCACCATGTGGTCGTCGCCGGGGGCGAGGAGACGCTTCCGTACGCCGACCTGGAGGGGCCGCTGACGGACGAGCCGGGGCCGTCGCTGGTGACGGCGGCCCGGCACCGCGCGCGGCTGTCCTCCGGCAGCGCGGACCACTTCACCGGATACGGGGCCCGGCAGGTGCTGGACGCGCACCCCGCCCGGCTGGCCGACCTGCTGATGGACCGCAAGAGACGCCATCTGGTGCGACCCGTCGCCGCGCTGGCGAAGGCGGACGGGTCCGTCATGGTCCCCGCACGCGTGTACGGCGCCGCGCGCAAGCTCGCCCGTACGCCGTACCGGACCGGCGTCGACGTCCTCGCCGACCGGTTGCTGCACCGGCGCTTCGAGGAACCGGGCGGCGCGGTGGGTGCGTCGCTCGCTGCGCTCGCCTGGGCCAGGCCTGGCCCCGCGGCGCGTTGGCTCACCGGTGAGGCGCTGGCTGAAGTATCGGTTCGCCTACAAGGAGCCGCAGGTCGGACGGGGGCGGTCGGTCCCGGGCAGCGGCCCGGTGACTTCCGTGCACGGGCGGCGCTCGCGCGCCACGCCGCCGATCTTCGCGTCCTGGAGCAGGCCGCCGAGATCCGCTTCCAGCGGCTGCACGCGCCGTTCCTGGACAACCAGGTCGTGCGCGCGTGCCGTGAGTTGCCGGAGGCGCTGCGGGTTCAGCCCGGGGCGCGTGCGGCGATCCTCCGGACCGTCCTGGAGGGCGCGGGGGTGGCCGACCTGCCGCCTGGCTGGGGCGCGCCGTCGCATGCGTCGTCGGCGGCGGCCGCGCGAACGGGGCTGCGGGTGGCCGCGGATTCCCTGATCGCCTTGTTCGACACCCCTCTGCTGGCGCAGGCGGGGCTCGTCGAGGCACGGGTGGTCCGCAAGGCCCTGCGGGCGGCCGCGGCGGGGGAGCCGCTGCCGCTGGACGGGCTCGCGGATCTGGTCTCCCTGGAACTGTGGCTGCGCCGCCTGCTGGCCCGCCGCGGCACATGCTGGACGGGCACGCCCGCCCGGCAACGGGCCGTACCCGCGGGGATCGTGCCGCAGGGGCGGGCGTTGGGGGCGGGGGCCGGGGGGCGGGGCTAGGGCCCGGGTCGTCGTGCGGCTGTCGTGTGGCCATCGTGTGGCCGTCGGTGGGTCGGGGCCGTGCCGGTACGTCGAGCACGTCGCCGCCGGATCAGACCTTGCCCTACAGGGAGCCGCTTCCAGGCCCGAACGTAAGCGACGCGCTTACGACGCACCGGCACGGACCCTTCCGTATGGGGGCGGCTGCGGGCCGGTGGGGGCGGAGGGGCCGATCGCGCAGTTCCCCGCGCCCCTGGGGCGGGACTTCGCCCTCGGATCCGCCGCCCGCCCGGATTCGTTTGGCCGCCGGCCGGTGGGGGCTGGTCGCGCAGTTCCCCGCGCCCCTGAAAGGGGCCACACCCCACCCACCCCGGCCCGCACCTTCAGTCTGTCCGGTGTTTGAGGACGAGGCTGTTCAGGCCGATCGGGGGTTTGGGGGCGGAGCCCCAAAGTGGGGATGGGACGGGTAGGGGTGGCGGGGGCGGAGAACCTGCGCGCAGCCCCGGTGCGGAGGCCCGCCGAGGAAACCCTCGGCTCCACGCACCGGGCGAGGTGAGAATAGGCGGGTGCGGTACAGAATCCTGGGGGTCGCCCAGGCGGAGGATGATCAGGGGGCCCCGGTCGGGCTGGGCGGCCCCCGCGTACGGGCTTTGCTCACGGCGCTCGCCCAACGAGCGGACCGCACGACCACCCCCCAGACCCTGATCGACGAGGTATGGGCGGACGATCCCCCGCTGGACGCCCCGGCCGCGCTGCAGGCCCTGGTCGGCCGCCTGCGCCGGGCGATCGGCAAGGACGCGGTCGTCTCGGAGACGGGCGGCTACCGGTTGCGGGTCACCAAGGACGACGTGGACCTGCGTGTCTTCGAGCGGCTGGTAAGGGAGGGCAAGGCCGCCCTGGAGCGCGGCGACGCGACCACCGCCGCCCACACCCTGTGCGAAGCCCTCGCCCTGTGGCGCGGCCCGGCCCTCGCGGACCTCCCCGACCGCGACGCCGGGACCCGCCTGGACGCGCTCCGTCTGGAGGCGACACGCGCGCGTATCGACGCGGACCTGCGACTGGGGCGCGCCCCGGACGTCGTACCGGAGTTGAAGGAGTTGACGACGGCCCACCCGTACGACGAGGCCCTGCACGCCCTGTTCATCCGCGCCCTGCGCGACGCGGGCCGGGGAGCGGACGCGCTCGCCGCGTACGAGGGGGTGCGCCGCGCCCTCCAGGAGGGTCTGGGGGCGGATCCCGGTGGGGAACTGCGGAGCCTGCACGCGGAGTTGCTGGCCCCGGCGGGCGAGGGCGGGCCGGGGCCCGTACCCCCGTATGCCGGTGATCGGGTACGGAGGGAAGGGGACGGCACGGAGGTGTCCGCCCGCAGCGGCGGGCGCGTCGACCCCGGCTCCTTCGAAGAGAGGCCGATTCCGAGCCCGACGCAGGACGGACACCTCCGCCCCGGCCCCGGCTCACACCCCCACCCACGCCCCGACCCCGAACGCACCGGCAACCTCCGCCCCCGCCTGAACTCCTTCGTCGGCCGGGAACCCGAACTCGACGCGATCCGTTCGGATGTGCAGAGGGCACGCCTGGTCACGCTGACCGGACCGGGCGGTTCGGGAAAGACCCGCCTCGCCGAGGAAGCCGCCGCCGGGCTTCCGCAGGCGTGGCTGGTCGAGCTGGCCCCGCTCGACCGGCCCGGGGCGGTCCCGGGCGCGGTGGTCAGCGCCCTCGGTCTGCGCGAGACCGTGCTGATGACCAGCGAGATGTCGATGGCCGGCCAGAGCGACCCGCTCGGCCTGCTCGTCGAGTACTGCGCCCCGCGCAGTCAGCTCCTGATCTTTGACAACTGCGAGCATGTCATCGGCGCCGCCGCCGCGCTCGCGGAGATTCTGCTCACCCGCTGCCCGGGGCTCACCATCCTCGCCACCAGCCGTGAACCCCTCGGCGTGCCCGGCGAGTTGGTGCGCCCGGTCGAGCCCCTGCCGCCCGACCCCGCCCGCCGGCTGTTCATGGAACGCGCGGCGGCCGTACGTCCCGACGCCGACGCCGCGCTCCACGACTTCGAGGCGGTGGACGAGATCTGCCGACGGCTCGACGGCCTGCCCCTGGCCATCGAGCTGGCCGCTGCGCGGCTGCGACTGCTGACGCCCCGCCAGATCGCCGACCGGCTCGACGACCGTTTCCGGCTGCTCACTTCCGGAAGCCGTACGGCGCTGCCCCGCCAGCAGACCCTGCGCGCGGTCGTCGACTGGTCCTGGGACCTGCTCGACGAGCGGGAGCGGGCCGTGCTGTGCGAGGCGTCCGTCTTCGCGGGCGGCTGGGATCTCACGGCCGCCGAAGCCGTGTGCACCGGTTCCAGTGCCGGTGCGGTCGCCGGCGGCGTGGCCGATCTCGTCGGGGCGCTCGTCGACAAGTCACTGATCGTCGCGACCCCGTCCGCTCCGTACGACGAGGACGGCAGTGGCGGCATGCGGTACCGCATGCTGGAGACGATCCACGAGTACGCCATCGAGCGCGCCGCCGAAGTCCCCGAGCTGCGTGCCGCGGCCGAGCGGCGCCATCGTGCGTGGGCGCTCGATCTCGTCGAGGAGGCCGAGCCGCTGCTGCGCTCCGCCGCGCAGCTGCCCTGGATCCACCGCCTGGAGACCGAGCTCGACAACATCCGGGCGGCCCTGCACCGCGCGATCGTCGCCGGTGCGGAGGAGGACGCCGGTGCGCTCGTCCTCGCCATGGGCTGGTTCTGGTGGCTGCGCAACTTCCGCCGCGAGGGCGGGGAATGGACGGACCGCGTGCTGCGGCTGGGTGCGGCGCTCGACGCGACGGGCGCCGTGTCCGAGGCGAACGGGTCACACGGGGGCGCCTGTGGCGCCGGTGGCGACCTCTTCGCCGACCTGGACCGCTTCGACCCGCTGGCGGCCTTCCTCGACGCCCCGGACCACGAGGAGTCCCATCCGCTGCACGGCATGCGGATGCGGGTGCGCATGCTGCACCTGTTCATGCTGGTGGAGACCGATCCGTTGGACACGGGGGCGTATCCGTGGATTCCGGAGTACATCCTGCGGGTGCGGGACTTCTTCGAGAAGGGCGGTCCGGACGCGGCGACCATGCCGGGCATCGTCTGGCCGTTGACCGCCTTCTTCCTGAGCGGTTGGGGCGACGTGGGTCCGTCGATGGACGCGGCGCTGGCCAACTGCCGTGTGTACGGAGGGGAGTGGGAGGTCGGCGTCACCCTGATGTTCCGTACGCACATGGTCGTCGACGCCCCGGGCGGCATGCTGGGCGTGGACGACGACCTCGCGGAGCTGCGGGTGCTCGGCCGGCGGGTCGGCGACCGCTGGGTGCGCGCCCAGGTGTGCAGCGCCGCGGGGGAGACGGCCATGGCGCGCGGTCTCTACGAGGAGGCCAAGGGCGAGTACGAGGAGGCGCTGCGGCTTGCCTTCGAGGTCGGCGCGTACGCCGAGACGCCCTTCCTCATGGCGCGGCTGGCCGAGCTCGCCTACCGCGCGGGTGATCGCTCGCGGGCGCTGACCGCCCTGGACGAGGCGAACGCCGCGGCCGAACGGTACAGCGTGACGGACTCCCGCGCCTTCGTCCGCCTGCTCCGCGCCCAGCTGGCCCTGGACGACGGCGAGGTCGCCTTCGCGCGCGAACAGTGGGAGCAGGCGTGCGAGATGACCGCCCGCGGCACCCCGCCGCCGCAGTTCATGGCGGCGCTGAACTGGGTCGAGGCGCTCGTGACGGCCGCCGAGTCCGGCCCGGAGCCCGGCCTGCGCAAGATGGTCGACGCGTTGGCCGCGGCGGTGACGGGGCGGTGCGCCGACGTGGTGACGGCGAGTTTCGTCGAGAGCACGGCGGGCCTGCTGTCCGAGCTCGGCGACCATCCTCGAGCGGCCCGTCTGCTTGCCGCCGGCACGTCTTGGCGCGGCGGTAACCCTCGTCCCGCCCCGGAGCGCACCGGCGCCGAGCGTACGGAGGCCGCCGCGCGTGCCGCCCTCGGCCCCGTCCGCCATGAGTCCGAGCGGACGACGGGGGCGGGCCTCACTCAGGCCGACGCCCTGCGGGAACTCGGGGAGGCGCTGAAGGAGTACGAGTAAGGAGCATGAGGCGGGGGCGAGGGAGCAGCTCGGCTCACTGGCACCGGAACTTCGACTCCGCCCAGTTCGCAAGGGCTACCGCGTCGAAGTTCCGGTGCGGTGCGACGACCAGCCGAACCGTTGTGCGGCCGGTGAGGCTCACATGCACGGGGATCGCGGGGTCGCCGCCCTCGACCAGTGGCGACTGCCACAGGCGGACTCCGTCGGCGTACACGGAGAAGCTCACCCGGCCGAGGCCCGGCGTCAGGTCGTCCACACCGACGAGCGCGTCGTACGCCGAGCAGCTGCGATTGAGGTCGATGGTGACGGACGACCCGCCGTGCACGGTCACGCCGTGCGTGTACTGCCGACCCGCGATCGACACCCCCCACCGCTGCCACACCCAACTGCTCTCGTCGAGCCGCATCTCGGGCTTGGTGTGGTCGCCGGTGAACTTCAGCTCGTTCCACCGGTAGACGACCGGCGCGGGAGGCGGTGGCGGGGTGGGCTCGGGCGTCGGAGTGGGCGCCGGTCTGGGGGTCGGCTTCGGCTTCACCTGCGTCGGCGTGGGGGACGACTTGGGCGTGGGCTCGGGCGTGGGCTCGGGGGGCGGGGTCGCAGTCGAGGTCGGGCTGGGTGTCGGCGCGGGGGCCACCACCGGGGGCTGTGGCGCGGGCTTCTTCGACGGAGCGGGCGTCGGCGTCGGCTGTGGCGCTTCGGCCACCGGCGAGGTGGCCGGCGGCTTGGCTTCGGGCCTCTGGGCCTCGGGCCTCTTGGCCGGGCTGCCGTTGCCGACGAGGGCGAGCGCCACCGCCGCCGCGGCCACCGTGACGACTCCCGCCGCGATACCTGCCTTGACCGGCGCCCCGAGCCCCTCCGAGGCGGCCGCGCCGCCCCCGGCACTCGCCCCGCCCGCCCCGCCGCTCACCGCCGCGGCGCCGACCGCGCCCGCTCCGGCGCCACCGGCGATGAGCGCGACGGCCTTCGCGTACCCGGCGGCACCGAACCAACCGATGACCGCGACCGGTACGACCGCGGGGATCCCGCTGGCGACTTCCTTGATCTGGCCCGCGGCCAGTCGGCACTTGGCGCACTCCTCCAAGTGCTTGCGCAACCCGCGCTCGGCCCGGATGCGCAAGCCGCCGCGGGCATAGGCGCCGAGCCGGTCGGCGTAGCGTGCGCACTCCTCGTCCATGGTGAGCCTGGCGCTGACATGTGCCTGGAGGTAGGCCTGTTTGAGGCCCTCGCGGGCGCGGCTGGCCAGGACGCGGGTGCCGTTGGCGTCGAGCCCGAAGAGCGTGGCGACCTCGCTCGGGGACTCGTCCTCGACCTCCGTGTGCCACAGCACGGCCTGCCAGCGCTCCGGCAGTGACCGGAACGCCCGCATGGCCATCGACTGCTCGGCCTCGTGCATCGCCCGTACGTCGGCGCCCAGGTCCATCGCGTCGTCGTCGGACACCTCGGAGGCACGCGAGGCGTGCGCGGCGAACACCGCGAAGTCGTCGACCAGTTGCTCGTGCTTCGCGGACTTCGTCCAGTCGGCGGCGACACGGCGGAGGGTCGTGAGCAGATACGCGCGTACGGCGTGCTCGGGGCCGTGGCCCCGGCGGACCGCCTGGAGCATGCGGGCGAAGACCTCGGCGGTGAGGTCGTCCGCGGTGTGCGCGTCCCGGCAGCAGGTACGGGCATAGCGACGGACGGCTTCCGCGTGACGGCGGTACAACTCCTCGTACGCCGTGTCGTCGCCCGCGCGCATCCGCTCGATCAGATCGGCGTCGGAGGGCGGCAGCTCGATCGGGGGCGGCAGGACCGGACCGACGTCACGCCGGTCGAGCCGGTCGCGCTGCGCCGGAACGCTGGGGTCCCTCGAAGCACCGGAAGCGCCAGAAGTACCAGGACCGGAAGCACGCGGCGTACCCGAGGGTTCCGGGGTGATGTCCGACGGACGGCCCTGGCTCGGTACCTGTCGCGAGGGCGGCCCACCGGCCTCCGCGCCACCGTCATCGAGTGACTCGTCCCGCCCGTCAACGCTCATCGCGGAAAGCCCCCGCCTGCACACTCGGACCCGAATACCGGGACAGAGTGCCACACGCTTCAGGGACGGGACCCCGCCCCACGGACCAACCACTCGTCCGTGGGGCGTTGCCACACGACAGCACTAGTGGTCACTCGTTTGGGGAATAGTCAATAAAGTCTCCCCGTAAGCCAGTTGCCGCTACGACCGGAATGTGCCGATTTGGATCGCGTCACCGAAGTCACCCGGCTCGCCCGGGCCACTCAGGTGACCCCGGTTCGCCTCACGCCGACCGCCGTCACGCCGACCGCCGTCACGCCGGCCCCGTCACGCCGGACGCGAGCGCAGCCCCTCCAGCAGGATGTCCAGCAGCCGGGCCGAGGCCGCGGCCTGCTGGGCGGCATCCGGCAGCGAGGGCGCCGCCGTGGCTATGACCAGCAGTACGTCCGCCACGGTCACGTCCGCTCGCAGCTCGCCCGCCGCACGCGCCCGATCCACCAGCCGGCCCACCACGTCGAGCAGCGCGGCCGCACCGGCGTCGTCGGCCACCGCGGCCATGGCCTCCTGCTCGGGCACCGACCGCTGCTCGACGAGCCGGAGCTCGGGGGCGGGCTGGGACCGCTGCTGCGGCACCCGCGCCTCGTCCACCAGGGGCCCCTCCTCCGCGACGCCGACCCGCAGCACCTGCGGCGGCAGCAGCCGCCCGGCACCCGAGGCCACCGACGTACGCAGGAAGCGCGAGAGGGCCGACCACGGCTCGTCCTCCTGACCGAGCGCCGCGCGCGCCTGGTCGGTCAGCCGGGAGGTCTCTTCCTCGGCTATCCGACGGACCAGGACGTCCTTGCTCGGGAAGCGCCGGTACACCGTGCCGACGCCGACCCGGGCGCGCCGCGCCACGTCCTCCATCGGCGCGCCGTACCCCAGCTCGCCGAAGACCTCGCGCGCCGCGCGCAGTACGTGCTCCAGATTGCGCTGTGCGTCCACCCGTAGCGGCGTCGTCCGCGATCCGTCCATCGGACCGCGGCCATTGCCGCTCGCTGCCGCGCCGACCGTGCCACCGGATGCGATGGCAGACGCGGAAGACCAACGAGAGTCCTGAATGTGCATAAGCGTTCCCCCGGTAATGACGTCTCCCCCCGGAGACTCTCCCCGCCATTGGTAGCCGGAGCGTGCGGAACAAGCTTGATTCACGAACCCGTCGAGCGGACTCGTCGAGCGCATCCCCCTACACCCCGTCGACACACGAACATAGTTGAGTGGGGGTCAATTCAGAAGGGGCAGGTTCCGCACGGAGCGCCCCCCGATCGGAGTACGGGTCGGTTACCTCCCGATTACGCCCCCTCCGAACCCCCCGAACATCCCCGCTGACCTGCGCACTCTTCTCGCACTCCGGCAATCCGGCCAACCCCTCGGGCCCTCGACGGCCGGTCACACAAATTGTCGAGCCTGTGGACAAACTCAAGAGCGGGGTGCGTCATGGGATGGTGAAGGAACCTGTGCGCATTCTCATCGTCGGCGGCGGCTACGTCGGGATGTACACCGCCCTGCGCCTCCAACGAAAGTTGAAGCCGGAACTTAGTCGGGGCGAGGTCGAGATCACCGTCGTCTCCCCCGACCCCTATATGACGTATCAGCCGTTCCTTCCCGAGGCCGCCGCGGGCTTGATCTCGCCGCGCCATGTGGTGGTTCCGCTGCGCAGGGTCCTCGACCGGTGCCGGATCGTCGTCGGCGAGGCCCACGGCATTGACCACGCCAAGCGCACCGCGACGCTCAGCACGCTCGCCACCGCGGAAGAGGGCGCCGGCACGGAACAGATCACGTACGACGAACTCGTCCTCGCCCCCGGCTCGGTCTCACGCGCCCTCCCGATTCCCGGACTCGCCGACTACGCCATCGGCTTCAAGACCATCGAGGAGGCCATCGGGCTGCGCAACCACGTCATCGAGCAGATGGACATCGCCTCCTCCACCCGGGACCCCGCGATCCGCGACGCCGCCCTGACCTTCGTCTTCGTGGGGGGCGGTTACGCGGGTGTGGAGGCACTCAGCGAACTCGAGGACATGGCCCGCTACGCCGCGCGCTACTACCACAACGTCAAGGCCGACGACATGAAGTGGATCCTCGTCGAGGCCTCGAACCGCATCCTCCCCGAGGTCGGCGAGGAGATGGGCAAGTACACGGTCACCCAGCTGCGCCGCCGCAACATCGACGTACGTCTCGAGACCCGCCTCGACTCCTGCGCGGACCGGATCGCCGTCCTCAGCGACGGCGCCCGCTTCCCCACGCGCACGGTCGTGTGGACCGCCGGCGTGAAACCACACCCGATCCTGGCCGCCACCGACCTCCCCCTCAACGGGCGCGGTCGCCTCAAGTGCACCCCGGAACTGACCGTCGACGGCGCCCCGCACGCGTGGGCGGCGGGAGACGCCGCCGCCGTCCCCGACGTCACCGTCGAGGAGCCCGGCAAGGAGACCGCGCCCAACGCCCAGCACGCGGTACGCCAGGCCAGGGTCCTCGGCGACAACATCGCGCACTCCCTGCGCGACGAGCCCCTGGAGACCTACTCCCACAAGTACGTCGGCTCGGTCGCGTCCCTCGGGCTGCACAAGGGGGTCGCGCACGTCTACGGGCGCAAGCTGAAGGGCTATCCTGCCTGGTTCATGCACCGCGTCTACCATCTGAGCAGGGTCCCGACCTTCAACCGCAAGGCCCGCGTACTCGCCGAATGGACCTTGGCGGGGCTCTTCAAGAGGGAGATCGTGTCCCTCGGATCGCTCGAACATCCTCGAGCGGAGTTCGAACTCGCGGCCGGTGGAAAGCATCCTCTCGACCCGAAGCTCGACCCGAAGGGGTCGTCCTGACCGGACCCAGGAACTACACCGATCAGGCGGGCGTCTGACGGATGTCGGTCCGGTCGGCCAGACTGGTCCCGACCTTGGGCGGGCCGACGGTTCGCTCTTCGCACCCACAGGCTTCTTCCCAAGCGCCGCATCTCCCGGATTTCGATCAGGGAGGCAGCGCTCCAGTGGCTCCGGCCGCGGGCCGGCCCCCCGGCCGGATCCGGAGCCGACCGGAGACGACAATCACGAGGCAAGGATTCGGTGAATTTCACCCGCTGGAGCGCCCGGCTCCCCGGAACACAGCGCCGCACCGCGTCGCGGACCGAACACACGGCCTCCCCGGACCGGCGAGGAGAGGGCTCCGTGCCCGCGGCCCGCGCCGAGCAGCTGACCGACGACGCGCCACCCGTCCCCGCCGTCGACGACCTGCCCGTGCGTGAGGTCCTCGACCGCGTTCCGGCTCTCGTCGCCCTCGTACACGGCCCCGACCACCGCCTCGCGTACGTCAACGACGCCTACGTGGCGGCCTTCGGCGCCCGACCCGTCGGCGAACCCGCGCGCGAGGCACTGCCCGAGCTCGCGGAGATCGGCCTGCTCCCGCTCCTCGACCAGGTGCTGCGCAGCGCCAAGCCGCGCACGGTCAAGTCCCGCAAAGCGCCCCGCGGTCGCTCGTACACCTTCACCTGCACGCCCGTCGACGCCACCCCGGAGGTCCAGGACGGCGGCGTACTCGTCTTCGCCACCGACGTCACCGACCACGCCGAGGCCGCCGAGCGGCTGCGCGCCAGCGAGCGCCGCCAGCGTGAGACGGCCGTCACCCTCCAGCGCTCCCTGCTCCCCCAGGAGCTGGAAGAACCCGACGACCTGCGCGTCGCCGCCACCTACCAGCCCGGCGGCACCGAGGCCGCGGTCGGCGGCGACTGGTACGACGTGATCACCCTCGGCGGCGGCCGCACCGCGCTCGTCATCGGCGACGTGATGGGCCGCGGAGTGCGGGCCGCGGCCGTCATGGGGCAACTGCGCACCGCCGTACGCGCGTACGCCCGCCTCGACCTGCCCCCGCACGAGGTCCTGCAGCTTCTCGACGGCCTCGCCACCGAGATCGACGCCAACCAGATCGCCACCTGCGCGTACGCCGTCCACGACCCCAACGAGGGGCGGCTCGTGTACGCCTCCGCGGGCCACCTCCCGATCCTCGTCCGCGACGAGAACGGCACGGTGATCCGCGCCGACGAACCCACCGGGCCGCCGCTCGGCACCGGCGGCTGGATGCACGCCTCGGGCTCGGTCCCGCTGGGGCCCGGCTCCACGGCCGTCCTCTACACCGACGGTCTGGTCGAGCGCCGCGACGAGGACCTCGACGAGGGGATCGCGTCCCTGGAGCGCGCCCTGGCGGGCGCGACGGGCACACCCCAGGTCGTCTGCGACCGCCTCGTCCGCTCCGCCGGCGTCACCGCCGACCACGACGACGACGTGGCCGTCCTCGTCCTGCAGCACCCCGCCCGTACGGGCCCCGACGGTGAGCTCTTCCGCAACGCGGCCCTGGAGCTGCTCGGCGGGGTCGAAGCGGCTCCACGCGCGCGTGCCTTCGCCTCCGGCGTGCTGACGAGTTGGCGTTTCCCGTCCGAACTCCATGACCTCGGCGTCCTCGCCACCAGCGAACTGGTCGCCAACTCCCTTCAGCACGGCACCCCGCCGATGCGGCTCCGGCTGCGCCGTACCGACCGCCGCCTCATCATCGAGGTCACCGACGGCGACGACCATCTGCCCCGGCGGCGCCGCGCCGAGCCCGCCGACGAAGCCGGACGCGGTATCGCGATCGTCGCGACGATCGCCTCTGGTTGGGGGTCCCGTCGTACGCCTGGGGGAGGGAAGGCGGTGTGGTGCGAGTTCGCCCTGCCACGCACCGCCGGCTGACCCCTGCCCCCAGGTGTGTTCCTTGAGATACAGAAGACGGCTGCCACCACGCCGAAACGTGGTGGCAGCCGTCGTACGAACCTCCGTCAGGCGCTCGCCGGCACCGGCTCCGCAGGCGCCGCCCCACCCTGAGCCACCACCCGGCTCTTCGCCAGCCACGGCTGGTTCTGTACGGGGCTGAGCTGTCGCCCGAGCCGCAGCGCCAGGAACGTGATGCCGAGGGAGAAGAGCAGGAACGTCACGACGTACGGACCGTGCAGCGACGCCCCCATCGGACCGCCCACCGCCGGACCGATGGCCAGCGCCAGCTGCTTCACCAGGGCGAAGGCGGAGTTGTACTGGCCGGCCAGTCCCGTCGGCGCCAGATCCGCGACCAGCGGAGCCACCGTCGGCGACAGCATCGCCTCGCCGAGTCCGAACAGCGCGTACGTCGAGACGAACGCCGCCGTGGCCATCGTCCGGCTGCCGTGTCCGAGCCCCGCGTATCCGGCGGTCAGCCACGCCACGGCCCAGATGAGGCCTACCGCCGCGATCACCCGCGTCCGCTTCCGGCGCTCGACGAACTTCAGCACCGCGAACTGCGCCACCACGATCATCGCGGTGTTCGCCGCCATCGCCGTACCGAGCGCGGACGGAGAGATCCCGGCCGCCTCGACGCCGTACGCGGACAGACCCGACTCGAACTGCCCGTAGCAGGCGAAGAACAGCACGAAGCCCAGCACGGACAGCCGCACCATGGCCCGGTTGCCGAGCAGCTGCTTCCATCCGCTGCCCTCGGCCTGCGGCGCGTCCCCCTTGATCTGCGGCGCGTGCGGCACCCGTACGGTCGCCATGACCACGACCAGCACCAGGAACATCGCCGCCTCGATCGCGAACAGCAGCGTGAACGAGCTCGCGCGGGTCGTGTCGACGATGTGGCCGCCGATCAGACCGCCGACGCCGAGCCCGAGGTTCTGCAGGAAGAACTGCGTCGCGAAGGCACGCGACCGGGTGTCCGCCGTCGAGCAGTCCACGATCATCGTCGCCAGCGCCGGCTGCATGACGGCCTGTCCCGCTCCGAGAGCCGCCGCCGACAGCAGCACGGTCGTGGCGTTGCTCGCCAGCCCCAGACTCAGCGCCCCGAAGGCGGCGGTGACCAGGGCGGTGAGCAGGACCGGCAGCGGGCCGCGCCGGACGATGGCCCGCCCGGCGAACGGCAGCACCACGAGAGCGGCCACGGCGAAGACGGCGAGCACGAGGCCCGCCGTCATGGAGCCGAGTCCCCGAACCTGCGCCACATAGACGTAGAGGAAGGGGACGGTAAAGCCGAGCCCGAACGCTCCGAGTGCGTTGCCCACGTGGATCCGGCGCATCGCTGCGCCCATCGCCCTGGTCACTTTCACCTGCCTTGGTCGTGAAGCATCGGCGTGCATGGATGCAAGCCTGAAGACTTCAAAGCTAAAGTTAGAAGTTGAACTGTACAGCTCGAAGGACTTCAATGCCAAGCGAGCCCATGCGATACTTCGGACATGGGCGACACCCCCGGCGTCACTGAGCCGACAACCGAGCCGACACTCGACGAACAGATCGCCGCCTACCAGCGCGAGTTCCGGGACCTCGACCCCCAGGTCGAGAAGATCGTGTCGGCCCTCGGCCGCCTCAATCGCCGTATGCACGTGGCCTATGGCCGCCAGACCGCCACGCTCGGCATCAGCAACGCCGAGTGGGAGGTCCTCAAGGCCCTCGTCCTGTCCGGCGCGCCCTATCGCATGGGCCCCAGCGACCTCGCCAAGCGGCTGGGCCTGACCCCGGCCGCGATGACCCACCGGATCGACCGCATGGTCGCGGAGGGTCTGGTCACCCGGGAGCGCGACGAGTCCAACCGCGTCCGCGTGATCGTGGAGCTGACGGACGAGGGGCGCGAGAAGTGGCTGGAGGCGATGCGCCTTGCCACGGTCTTCGAGGAGGACCTGCTCCAGGACCTGTCCGCCGATGAGCGCGGTGTCCTCGGTGAGGTCCTGACCCGTCTTCTACGACGGGTGGAGCACGCCCAGCCCGACGCCGGCGGCCGGCTCAGCGACCTCGATTAAAAGATCTTGACAGGGACGATTGACACCACCTTGCTGGATCCGTAGGGTTCTTCGAGTTGCCACGAGGCTGTAACGGTTCTGCGGTAGCACCTCCGCCGCAGTAGCGGCACCCAAACCACCAGCACGATCGCCCAGTCGGGTGAATTCGGTGTGCCCGAATTCAATTCGATTGGGACGCGGCGGTCCGATTAGGAACTCGCCGAGACGATCCGCTAAAGTTTGGGACGTCGGAACGGCCCCAAGGGCTGGGAAGACAAGCCCCGCTGACTGGGAATCAGGCCCGAAAGGATCTGATAGAGTCGGAACCGCCGGAAAGGGAAACGCGGAAGCGGAAACCTGGAAAGCACCGAGGAAATCGGATCGCGAAACGGTCTGATAGAGTCGGAAACGCAAGACTGAAGGGAAGCGCCCGGAGGAAAGCCCGAGAGGGTGAGTACAAAGGAAGCGTCCGTTCCTTGAGAACTCAACAGCGTGCCAAAAATCAACGCCAGATATGTTGATACCCCGTCTCCGGCCGATCGGCTGGAGCGAGGTTCCTTTGAAAAAGTCCTGCCGGGCACTGCCTGGTAGGCGCACAGCGAGGACGCTGTGAACCGGGAGGATTATTCCTCTTCCTGGTTCCGCTCTCGTGGTGTCGTCCCGATTACGGGAAAACATTCACGGAGAGTTTGATCCTGGCTCAGGACGAACGCTGGCGGCGTGCTTAACACATGCAAGTCGAACGATGAAGCCCTTCGGGGTGGATTAGTGGCGAACGGGTGAGTAACACGTGGGCAATCTGCCCTTCACTCTGGGACAAGCCCTGGAAACGGGGTCTAATACCGGATAACACCTGCCTGGGCATCTGGGTGGGTTAAAAGCTCCGGCGGTGAAGGATGAGCCCGCGGCCTATCAGCTTGTTGGTGAGGTAGTGGCTCACCAAGGCGACGACGGGTAGCCGGCCTGAGAGGGCGACCGGCCACACTGGGACTGAGACACGGCCCAGACTCCTACGGGAGGCAGCAGTGGGGAATATTGCACAATGGGCGAAAGCCTGATGCAGCGACGCCGCGTGAGGGATGACGGCCTTCGGGTTGTAAACCTCTTTCAGCAGGGAAGAAGCGAGAGTGACGGTACCTGCAGAAGAAGCGCCGGCTAACTACGTGCCAGCAGCCGCGGTAATACGTAGGGCGCAAGCGTTGTCCGGAATTATTGGGCGTAAAGAGCTCGTAGGCGGCTTGTCACGTCGGGTGTGAAAGCCCGGGGCTTAACCCCGGGTCTGCATTCGATACGGGCTAGCTAGAGTGTGGTAGGGGAGATCGGAATTCCTGGTGTAGCGGTGAAATGCGCAGATATCAGGAGGAACACCGGTGGCGAAGGCGGATCTCTGGGCCATTACTGACGCTGAGGAGCGAAAGCGTGGGGAGCGAACAGGATTAGATACCCTGGTAGTCCACGCCGTAAACGGTGGGAACTAGGTGTTGGCGACATTCCACGTCGTCGGTGCCGCAGCTAACGCATTAAGTTCCCCGCCTGGGGAGTACGGCCGCAAGGCTAAAACTCAAAGGAATTGACGGGGGCCCGCACAAGCAGCGGAGCATGTGGCTTAATTCGACGCAACGCGAAGAACCTTACCAAGGCTTGACATACACCGGAAACGGCCAGAGATGGTCGCCCCCTTGTGGTCGGTGTACAGGTGGTGCATGGCTGTCGTCAGCTCGTGTCGTGAGATGTTGGGTTAAGTCCCGCAACGAGCGCAACCCTTGTTCTGTGTTGCCAGCATGCCCTTCGGGGTGATGGGGACTCACAGGAGACTGCCGGGGTCAACTCGGAGGAAGGTGGGGACGACGTCAAGTCATCATGCCCCTTATGTCTTGGGCTGCACACGTGCTACAATGGCAGGTACAATGAGCTGCGAAGCCGTGAGGCGGAGCGAATCTCAAAAAGCCTGTCTCAGTTCGGATTGGGGTCTGCAACTCGACCCCATGAAGTCGGAGTTGCTAGTAATCGCAGATCAGCATTGCTGCGGTGAATACGTTCCCGGGCCTTGTACACACCGCCCGTCACGTCACGAAAGTCGGTAACACCCGAAGCCGGTGGCCCAACCCCTTGTGGGAGGGAGCTGTCGAAGGTGGGACTGGCGATTGGGACGAAGTCGTAACAAGGTAGCCGTACCGGAAGGTGCGGCTGGATCACCTCCTTTCTAAGGAGCATCTAGGCTGCCGGGCTTGCCCGGTGGTCCAGGGCCATTACGTCGGCAAATGTTCGACGGTGGTTGCTCATGGGTGGAACGTTGATTATTCGGCACTCTTGACTGTCTTCTCCTTCCAGTACTGCTCTTCGGGGCGTGGAACGAATGAGGGAAGCGGTGGGGGTGCCGGGCACGCTGTTGGGTGTCTGAGGGTTCGGCCGATTGTTGGCTGCCTTCAGTGCCGGCCCCAGTGCACTCGAACCGGAAGGTTCGGGGTGATGGGTGGTTGGTCGTTGTTTGAGAACTGCACAGTGGACGCGAGCATCTGTGGCCAAGTTTTTAAGGGCGCACGGTGGATGCCTTGGCACCAGGAACCGATGAAGGACGTGGGAGGCCACGATAGTCCCCGGGGAGTCGTCAACCAGGCTTTGATCCGGGGGTTTCCGAATGGGGAAACCCGGCAGTCGTCATGGGCTGTCACCCTTGCCTGAACACATAGGGCAAGTGGAGGGAACGCGGGGAAGTGAAACATCTCAGTACCCGCAGGAAGAGAAAACAACCGTGATTCCGGGAGTAGTGGCGAGCGAAACTGGATGAGGCCAAACCATATGCGTGTGAGACCCGGCAGGGGTTGCGTATGTGGGGTTGTGGGATTTCTCTTTCACGGTCTGCCGGCCGTGAGACGAGTCAGAAACCGTTGATGTAGGCGAAGGACATGCGAAAGGTCCGGCGTAGAGGGTAAGACCCCCGTAGTCGAAACGTCAACGGCTCGTTTGAGAAACACCCAAGTAGCACGGGGCCCGAGAAATCCCGTGTGAATCTGGCGGGACCACCCGCTAAGCCTAAATATTCCCTGGTGACCGATAGCGGATAGTACCGTGAGGGAATGGTGAAAAGTACCGCGGGAGCGGAGTGAAATAGTACCTGAAACCGTGTGCCTACAAGCCGTGGGAGCGTCGCGCATTGAGTTTACTCAGTGCGTCGTGACTGCGTGCCTTTTGAAGAATGAGCCTGCGAGTTTGCGGTGTGTTGCGAGGTTAACCCGTGTGGGGAAGCCGTAGCGAAAGCGAGTCCGAATAGGGCGATTTAGTAGCGCGCTCAAGACCCGAAGCGGAGTGATCTAGCCATGGGCAGGTTGAAGCGGCTGTAAGAGGTCGTGGAGGACCGAACCCACCAGGGTTGAAAACCTGGGGGATGACCTGTGGTTAGGGGTGAAAGGCCAATCAAACTCCGTGATAGCTGGTTCTCCCCGAAATGCATTTAGGTGCAGCGTCGTGTGTTTCTTGCCGGAGGTAGAGCACTGGATAGGCGATGGGCCCTACCGGGTTACTGACCTTAGCCAAACTCCGAATGCCGGTAAGTGAGAGCGCGGCAGTGAGACTGTGGGGGATAAGCTCCATGGTCGAGAGGGAAACAGCCCAGAGCATCGACTAAGGCCCCTAAGCGTACGCTAAGTGGGAAAGGATGTGGAGTCGCAGAGACAACCAGGAGGTTGGCTTAGAAGCAGCCACCCTTGAAAGAGTGCGTAATAGCTCACTGGTCTAGTGATTCCGCGCCGACAATGTAGCGGGGCTCAAGCGTACCGCCGAAGTCGTGTCATTGCAGCAATACGCCCAACGGCGGCTGTGATGGGTAGGGGAGCGTCGTGTGCCGGGTGAAGCCGCGCCGGAAGGCAGTGGTGGACGGTTCACGAGTGAGAATGCAGGCATGAGTAGCGATACACACGTGAGAAACGTGTGCGCCGATTGACTAAGGGTTCCTGGGTCAAGCTGATCTGCCCAGGGTAAGTCGGGACCTAAGGCGAGGCCGACAGGCGTAGTCGATGGATAACCGGTTGATATTCCGGTACCCGCTGTGAAGCGTCAAACATCGAACCAGGCGATGCTAAGTCCGTGAAGCCGCCCCGGAGCCTTCGGGCAAAGGGGAGTGGTGGAGCCGACGGACCAGACCTGTAGTAGGTGAGTGATGGGGTGACGCAGGAAGGTAGTCCATCCCGGGCGGTGGTTGTCCCGGGGTAAGGGTGTAGGACGTCAGGTAGGTAAATCCGCCTGGCATATAGTCTGAGACCTGATGCCGAGCCGATTGTGGTGAAGTGGATGATCCTATGCTGTCGAGAAAAGCCTCTAGCGAGTTTCATGGCGGCCCGTACCCTAAACCGACTCAGGTGGTCAGGTAGAGAATACCGAGGCGTTCGGGTGAACTATGGTTAAGGAACTCGGCAAAATGCCCCCGTAACTTCGGGAGAAGGGGGGCCATCACCGGTGATGAGTCTTGCACTCTGAGCTGGGGGTGGCCGCAGAGACCAGCGAGAAGCGACTGTTTACTAAAAACACAGGTCCGTGCGAAGCCGTAAGGCGATGTATACGGACTGACGCCTGCCCGGTGCTGGAACGTTAAGGGGACCGGTTAGTCACTCTTCGGGGTGGCGAAGCTGAGAACTTAAGCGCCAGTAAACGGCGGTGGTAACTATAACCATCCTAAGGTAGCGAAATTCCTTGTCGGGTAAGTTCCGACCTGCACGAATGGCGTAACGACTTCTCGACTGTCTCAACCATAGGCCCGGTGAAATTGCACTACGAGTAAAGATGCTCGTTTCGCGCAGCAGGACGGAAAGACCCCGGGACCTTTACTACAGTTTGATATTGGTGTTCGGTTCGGCTTGTGTAGGATAGGTGGGAGACTGTGAAGTGCGGGCGCCAGCCCGTGTGGAGTCGTCGTTGAAATACCACTCTGGTCGTGCTGGATGTCTAACCTGGGTCCGTGATCCGGATCAGGGACAGTGTCTGATGGGTAGTTTAACTGGGGCGGTTGCCTCCTAAAGAGTAACGGAGGCGCCCAAAGGTTCCCTCAGCCTGGTTGGTAATCAGGTGTTGAGTGTAAGTGCACAAGGGAGCTTGACTGTGAGACCGACGGGTCGAGCAGGGACGAAAGTCGGGACTAGTGATCCGGCGGTGGCTTGTGGAAGCGCCGTCGCTCAACGGATAAAAGGTACCCCGGGGATAACAGGCTGATCTTCCCCAAGAGTCCATATCGACGGGATGGTTTGGCACCTCGATGTCGGCTCGTCGCATCCTGGGGCTGGAGTCGGTCCCAAGGGTTGGGCTGTTCGCCCATTAAAGCGGTACGCGAGCTGGGTTTAGAACGTCGTGAGACAGTTCGGTCCCTATCCGCTGTGCGCGTAGGAGTCTTGAGAAGGGCTGTCCCTAGTACGAGAGGACCGGGACGGACGAACCTCTGGTGTGCCAGTTGTCCTGCCAAGGGCATGGCTGGTTGGCTACGTTCGGGAGGGATAACCGCTGAAAGCATCTAAGCGGGAAGCCTGCTTCGAGATGAGGACTCCCACCCCCTTGAGGGGTTAAGGCTCCCAGTAGACGACTGGGTTGATAGGCCGGATCTGGAAGGCGGGTAACCGCTGGAGGTGACCGGTACTAATAGGCCGAGGGCTTGTCCTCAGTTGCTCGCGTCCACTGTGTTGGTTCTGAAACCACGAACAACCCCGTTGTCGGGCCACGGCAATGGTGCGGTAGTTACAGTTTCATAGTGTTTCGGTGGTCATAGCGTGAGGGAAACGCCCGGTTACATTCCGAACCCGGAAGCTAAGCCTCACAGCGCCGATGGTACTGCAGGGGGGACCTTGTGGGAGAGTAGGACGCCGCCGAACAAATTTTAGGGAGAACCCCCGTACCGGGAAATCGGTACGGGGGTTCTCTGCGTTCACGGTCATTTTTTGGGGCCTCTCGATGCGAGAGGCCCCTTTCTTTTGTGCCGGTTTACAGTCGTCCCGCTGCCTTGAGTGCCAGATACGCATCCGCGAGGGGCACGCGAGGCTGTTGCTCGGCCCCGTGTGCCCCTCGTTCGGTTACTTCAGGCGGGACGACGCGACGATCGAGACGATGTGCGCGGGAACCAGCAGCCAGACGATCGCCGTCACGGCCACCGTCGCGATCTTCGTCGCCGTCAGGTCACCGAGCGCCAGGTCGACGACGGCCGTCACGAGCAGCAGGATGGTGCACTCGATGCCGTTGACCAGGCGGTGGAGGCCGACGGCGGAAGCGAGGCGGCGGACCTGGGCGAGGCCGCTGGAGCGCGGGACGACGGACTGGTCGGTGGCCTTCTCCATGCCGCTGTCGGACCGGGCCACGTGGACCAGGTCGGAGGACGACTTCAGGAGCAGTACACCGATCGCCGCCGCCAGGCCGGCCACCAGGTAGAGGTTCAGGCCGAGTTCGGCGGCGCGGATGCCCATGCCGACCATGACGGCGGCGTCGGCGAGGTAGGCGCCGAGACGGTCCAGGTAGACGCCGAGCGGGCTGAACTGGCGCCGCCAGCGGGCCACTTCGCCATCCACGCAGTCCAGGAGCAGATACAACTGCATGAAGAGGACGGACAGTACGGCTCCGCCCAGGCCGGGGACGACGAGCGCGACCCCGGAGAGCACGCCCGCGAAGACCATGACCGTGGTGATCTGGTTCGGCGAGACGCGGGTTCCCAGCATCAGGCGGGTCACCCGCAGGGAGAGCGCGCGCATGTAGAGGCGGCCGGCCCAGTGCTCCGCCCTGCTCTCCAGTTTGCCCGCGGGGTGGATGACCTCGCGGAGTTCCTCTAGTTGGACCTTGGTCATGCGGCTTTCTCCCCTGGGATCAATGTGAGTACAGGGAAGAGCATGACGGGGTGCCGGACGGCGGGGATCGGCAGGGTGGAATTCAGATGAGCGACGTCGGACGCGGAGACTACGGTGGGCTCCATGAACCATGTAATTCGCTCTATAGGCGCCGACGAGTGGCCCGCGGTCAAGGAGTTGCGGCTTGCCGCCCTGAAGGACCCCGTGGCGCATCTCGCGTTCCTGGAGACGTACGAGCAGGCCGTGGCCAGGCCCGACTCTTTCTGGCAGGAGCGGGCGGCGGGGGCCGCCGAGGGGGACGGGGCGCGGCAGTTCGTCGCGGTCGGGCCGGACGGGGTGTGGGGCGGTTCCGTGGTCATGCTGGTCGAGAAGGCCGGCGGACGGGACTTCTTCGATGCGGTGATCGAGCAGGACCAGGGGCATCTGGTCGGTGTCTTCGTGCGGTCCGAGCACCGGGGGAGCGGGGTGACGGACGCGCTCGTCGGCGCCGCTCTCGCCTGGGCCTGGGAGCGCGGGCTCGCGCGTGTACGGCTGTTCGTGCACGAGAAGAACGGGCGCGCCGAGGCCTTCTACCGCAAGGCGGGGTTCGTGCCGACCGGGGGTTCCGTGGCGTCCGAGGGGAACGCGGGAACCCGGGATCTGGAGTTCGTCATCGCCAGGCCGTAGGTGCCGCCAGGCCGTAGGTGCAGGAAGGCCCTGGGTGTCGTCAGACCGGTAGTTCGTGCTGGGGCCAGCGGGCCCTGGCCTGTTCCTGGGAGCGGAGCAGGGCCAGGGTGGGCAGGCCCTGGTCGGCTCCGGTGGCGAGCAGCCCCGGGAGTTGGGGGAGCGGGGCCACCGCGGCGACGTCGTCGAGGACGAGCGTAAGTGGTGGGTCGAGGCGACCGGAGGATGACCGTTCGGCCATGCGCCGGCCGCGCTCGACCACGCTTGAGACGAGGGCCGTCATGAGCGGCATCGCGCCGGGGTTCGCCTTGGGGTCCTCGATGGGTTCACCGACCACATACAGCGTGCCCCCTTCGTTGACGAAGGAATCCAGCGTGAGGGCGTCACTTCGGTTGGGAGTGCAGGATTCGCGGACGTTGACCGTGAAGAGGGCGGACAGGGCGCGGGCCGTCAACTCCTGCGCTATGTCGCGGCGTTCCGGGTGCGAGGTGAGGGCGGCCTCGAGTTCGCCCGCCGCGCCGGACGCGGCCTTGGGGTTCGTACGGAGGGCTCGTACGGCGTCCTGTACCTGGGCGCCCTGGGCCCAGCGGTGGACGTGGCGGAAGGCCTTGCCCTCCACGGCGGCGGCGTGCAGATAGCTGCGCAGGAGCGTTTCGGCGACGTCTGCCATGGCCTGGTCGACCTTGGCGGTGGGACGTACGGGGCCGAGTAGGGCGGCGGCTCTTGATGCGGCCGTCGCCTTGTCCTCGCAGCCGGTGGAGGGGGACCAGTGGAGGCGGGCCGGGGTGTCGCAGAGGTGGGAGGGGTCGTAGAGGAGGACGGGGCCCAGTTTGGCTCTGGCGTCCTTGGTCTCCGACCAGATGGCGGGGTTGGAGGTGACGACCAGGGCGGGGCCGTCCGCGTCTCGTACGGCCTGGGTCGCGGTCGGGTGGCGGGTTTCGGCGGGGCCGAGGATGAGCGCGCCTGCGGCGCGGGTTCTTTCCCATTCGCCCACCCGTTTACCGTTCACTGCCGAAGGAGCCGTCGAAAGCGGTGGCTGTGAGGTCTCCTTGGACAGCTCGGCCGGCTGCGGCTCGGGTCGCGGCAGCGTGACCTCGTGATGCGGGGGGACCTGTTCGGCGGCGGGGGTCGGAGCCGGTTCAGGTACCGGCGTCGGCGCCTGTCTCGCGTACGCCCCCGCCCTGCGTCTCGCCCGGACCGCCCGCCACCGTGCCCACGTCCCCATCACGAAGACGGCCATCACGACCAGCACCATCAGCTGGCCGATGAACAGGCCCCAGAAGAGCCCATACCCCGAGAGTTGATCCGGGGGCGAGTCCGGCCAGGCACCCGCCACATCGTGCGGGTGCCCGATCAGATGCCGCAGGGCCAGCGGCGTACGGGCGAAGGTGACCGCGTTCGGCCAGGCTCCGTGGGCGAACCAGCCGGCGAGCCCTGTGGCCGACCAGATCAGGAAGGTCATGCCGAGCAGGAAGGCGAGCACCCCGACCAGCAGGCCGTCCGGGATGCCGCCCTCGCTCTCCGCCCTGCGGCGGCCTGGCCCGTCGCCTCTCATCTCACGCCACCGTGGACTCGGACGTACCGTCGAGATCGGCGAGGTGCTGCTCCACGAAGGCCGCGGCGCGTTCCTCGGCTTCCCGTTCGGCGGCGCGCAGCGCGTCGTCGGCGAGGTGGTCGGCGGAGGACTCGGTCATGGCCCGGTCGGTGAAGACGAGGGGGCGTTCGGTCTCGGTGATGAGGTGTTTGACCACCTGGACGTTGCCGTTGACGTCCCAGACGGCGATACCGGGGGTCAGGGTCGGGATGATCTCGACGGCCCACCTGGGCAGACCGATCACCCGGCCCGTCGCCCGTGCCTCGTCGGCCTTCTGGGCGTAGATCGTCCGGGTGGACGCCATTTTCAGGATCGCGGCCGCCTCCTTGGCCGCCGCGCCGTCCACCACGTCGGACAGGTGGTGGACCACCGCGACGAAGGACAGACCCAGGCGTCGGCCGAACTTCAGCAGGCGCTGGAAGAGCTGGGCCACGAAGGGGCTGTTGATGATGTGCCACGCCTCCTCCACCAGGAAGATGCGCTTCTTGCGGTCGGGGCGGATCCAGGTGTGTTCCAGCCACACGCCGACGATCGCCATCAGGATCGGCATGGCGATGGAGTTGCGGTCGATGTGGGACAGGTCGAAGACGATGAGCGGGGCGTCGAGGTCGATGCCCACCGTCGTGGGGCCGTCGAACATGCCCCTGAGGTCACCGTCGACCAGACGGTCGAGGACCAGGGCGACGTCCAGGCCCCACGCCCGTACGTCGTCTATGGCGACGTTCATCGCCTCGGCCGACTCCGGCTCGGGGTGCCGTAGCTGTTCGACGATGTCCATCAGTACGGGCTGGCGCTCGACGATCGTCTCGTTGACGTAGGCGTGCGCGACTTTGAGGGCGAAGCCGGACCGCTCGTCGAGGCCGTGGCCCATCGCGACCTCGATGATCGTGCGCAGCAGGGCCAGCTGGCCCGTCGTCGTGATCGCCGGGTCGAGCGGGTTGAGCCGGATCCCCATGTCCAGGGCCGCGGTCGGGTCCAGACGGATGGGAGTTATTCCCAGCTCTTCCGCGATGAGGTTCCACTCACCGACGCCGTCCTCGCCCTGTGCGTCGAGCACGACGACCTGGCGGTCGCGGAAGCGCAGCTGCCGCAGGACGTACGTCTTCTCGAGCGCCGACTTGCCGTTGCCGGACTCGCCGAGCACCAGCCAGTGCGGCGCGGGGAGCTGCTGGCCGTACAGCTGGAAGGGGTCGTAGATGTAGCCCTTCCCGGAGTACACCTCGCGTCCGATGATGACGCCCGAGTCGCCGAGGCCGGGCGCGGCGGTCGGCAGGTAGACCGCCTGGGCCTGGCCCGTGGAGGTGCGCACGGGCAGGCGGGTCGTCTCGACCTTGCCGAAGAGGAAGCCCGTGAAGGCGTCTGTCGCGGCGGACAGCGGATCCCGCATCAGAACATCAGCTCCTACCTGCGGATTCCGGTGGCGAACGGCAGTGTGTTGACGAAGGCCCGGTGGTGCTCGCGGTCGCACCACTCCAGCTTCAGATACGACTTTCCGGCGGAGGCGCGGATGGTGCGCTTGTCGCGGGCGAGGGCCTCGGGGGAGCGGGAGCTGACCGTGATGTAGCCGACGAGGTTGACGCCTGCCGCGCCGCTCGCGAGGTCCTCGCCGCGCTGGTCCAGGCGGTTGTGGGAGGCGACGTCGCGGGGGTCGACCGTGCGGTTCATCTTGAGCTGGCGGCTGGCCTCAGCGTCGTCGTTCGTCTTCTCCGTCAGCATGCGCTCGATGGCGACCTCGGTGGGTTCGAGGTCCATCGTGACGGCGACGGTGCGGATGACGTCCGGGGTGTGGACCAGGAGCGGCGCCAGGAAGTTCACGCCGACCGGGGTCATCGGCCATTCCTTCACCCAGGCCGTGGCGTGGCACCAGGGGGCGCGGGTGGAGGACTCGCGGGTCTTCGCCTGGAGGTAGGTGGGCTCCATAGCGTCGAGCTCGGCGGGCCAGGCATTACGTTTCGTCATCGCCTGGATGTGGTCGATCGGGTGGTCGGGGTCGTACATGGAGTGCACGAGAGAGGCCAGCCGCCCCTGACCGAGCGGCTGGCGTACGCGGATGTCGGCTTCCTGGAGGCGCGAGCAGATGTCGGTCAGCTCGCGCGCCATGACGACGGCGAGTCCTGCGTCGCGGTCCAGTTTCCTGCCGCCCTGGGGACGGGCGGCGCGGGCCATGGCCTGGGCCTCGGCGGCGAGTTCACGGTTGTAGTGCATGCACGCGACGAGGTAGGCGCGGTGCTGCTCGCTGCTGGTGGACACCATGGACTGGAGCTGGTCGTAGGACTGCTGCAGCCAGGGCGGTGCCTTCTCGTCCCCGCGTTGGGCGACGTCCTTGGCGTGGGCGTCCGGGTCGGCGGGGAGGGTGCGGGCGAGCATCTGGAGGCGGGTGACGAAGCCGTCGCCGTTCGCCACGTGCTTGAGCAGTGTGCCGAAGCGGTCGACGAGGGCCTCCTGGTCCTCGCTGTCGCGCAGGCCGACGCCCGGGCCCTCGATCTCGATGGCGGCGGTGACGGTGCGGCGGTCGGCGTGCAGGAGTACGGCGATCTCGTCGGGGCCGAAGGGGGCCGCGAGCCAGGAGATCCGGCCGATGCCGGGCGGCGGCCCGATCTCGACCTCTTTGCCGTCGAGGCGCGTGCCGGCCTCCTGGACGCTGCTGCGGTACGCGGTGCCTTGGCGCAGGTTGCGCTTGTAACTGCGGTTGATCTCGAACCACTTGTAGAACGTGCGGCGCTTGTACGGGACGTACACCGCGGCGATGGCCACCAGTGGGAAGCCCATCAGCAGCACGATCCGCAGGGAGAGGACGGGGACGAGCAAGCCGCACATCATGCCGAGGAACGCGCCCGCGATGATGAGCGCGATCTCGCCGGACTCGCGGTTCCGGCCGACGATCGCGTTCGGCCGGGCGCGGCCGATCAGATATGTACGGCGGGGCGTGACCGGATGGGACACGTGGGAATCGGTCGTCAACGCCCTTCACCTCCCGTGCGGTTGGTACTGCTGTTGCGGGTGTTGGCGGTACGCGGTGGGGGTGCGGCGGAGGGGACAGATCCGCCGCCTCCGTTCGGCGTACGGGTGCTGTGGGCGGACACGCCTCCGGAGACGGGGTTCGCGGGGCGCGGCTGGCTGTTGCCGCCGCCCGCGCCTCCTCCGCCGTTGTTGTCGGCGCGGGCGCTGTGGGTCTTGATGCCCTGGGCGACCAGGGTGGCGGGGGAGCTGATCACGGCCGCGGCCTTGCTTTCGGCACCCTGCATGATGCGGTTGTTGCGGCCGCCTGCGATCTCGTCGCCGAAGCCGGGCACGAAGCGGTAGATCATCGCGCTGGCGAAGATGGCGAGCAGGATGATCGCGAGGCCGGAGACGACGGCGGAGAAGGAGTCCGGGCCGCCGTTGGTGGACAGCGCGCCGGCGAGGCCCAGCACGATCACGATGACCGGTTTGACCAGGATGACGGCGATCATGATGCCGGCCCAGCGGCGGACGTGGCCCCACAGGTTCTTGTCGACGAGTCCGGCGTAGACGACGGTGCCGAGCAGGGCGCCGACGTACAGCAGAGCGGCACGGATGACGAGCTCCAGCCACAGGACGCCTGCCGCCAGGATCGACACCAGGGAGACGACGATCAGCATGATCGGGCCGCCGCCGATGTTCTGGCCCTTGGCGAGGGCGCCGGAGAAGGTGCCGAAGAAGGTGTCGGTCTGGTTGCCGGTGGTCTTGGCGAGGACGTCGGTGACGCCGTCGCTCGCGGAGACGACGGTGTAGAGGATCAGCGGGGTGAACGCCGACGCCAGGACCGTGAGCCAGAGGAAGCCGATCGCCTCGGAGATCGCGGTGCCGAGGGGGACGCCTCGCACCGCCCGCTTCGCCACGGCCAGCAGCCACAGGAGGAGGGTGAGGATGGTGGAGGCGGCGAAGACCACGGCGTACTGCTGGAGGAACTTCTGGTTCGTGAAGTCGACGTTCGCGGTGCCCTTGACGGCCGCGGAGAGCTTGTCGATGGTCCAGGACGCGGCCTCGGCGCAGCCCTTGGCCAGCGAGGAGAGGGGGTCGAGGGTGGAGGTGGTACCGGGGTCGGTGGTACCGCCGGTGGTGCTGCCCTTTTCGCAGTACTTCTTGGCCTCGCCGACGATGAGTCTGCACGAGTCGGTCGAGGCGCTCGCACTGGGGTTGGGGCTCGAGTTCGCGTTCGGCGTCGGGCTCGGTGGGGCCGCGTAGGCATGGGACGCCAGCACGACGACCGCGGTCTGTACGGCCGTGACGGCGCCGGTGAGCTTGAGTACACGGCGTGGGCTACCGGGCATAAGTGAACCCTCCGTACTCCTCGATGACCTTGCTGATCTCGTCGGAGGTGGCGGCCTTGTCGTCACCGGGGACCGGGGCGGGGCCGTCCTTCTGCGAGTCGGTGACGATCTTCCAGTCCCCGCCGGACCACTGGAGCTCGAAGGTCCACGTCTTCCAGGTAGAGGTGACGGGGTCGGTCGAGTTCTGCGCGGACATTCCGATGAGGCCCAGGTACCAGACCGACACCTTGGCGTCGGTGGCGCTGTACTGCTCGACCTTGCTGCCGACAGGGATCGTGCGGGAGACGAAGGTGCTGCCCTGCGGCGCGTTGCCGGACGCGTCGAGTCCCAGCTTCTTGAGGAAGCTCGTCGAGTAGGCGTCGTCCAGCGGACCCTGGAGACGGCCGGCCGCGTCGGAGGTGTAGAGGGTGTCGACCAGGCTGTGCCGACCGGCCTTCTGGAACATGCTCGTCGACCCCAGCGCCACCGCGTAGTTCGCCGCCGCGCTCTGCGCTCCCTGCTCGCTGTGTGCGAACCCCGTGGGGATCCCCCCGGTGTTCGTGTCCACCGGGCGTTGGCCCGACGGGGCCGTGGGGGAGGTTTTGGAGGCGCCGTTGCTTGCGCCGCCGGTTCCGGAGGAGGAAGAGGAATCGTCTCCTCCACGGTTCGCGAAGGCGATGGCCGCGATGAGGAGCACGACGACGCCGACCACCGTCACCAGGCTCCGCGAGGAGGAGCGGCCGCGGCGGGCGCCGCCGTAGACGTCTCCGGGGCGGTCGGGGAGGCGGGTACGGGTCTGGCCCGTCCCCCCGTACCCCCCGTCGTCGCGGCGGGAGCCGTCCCCGTATCCGGGTTCGTCACCGGGACTCATGTCGCGTACGCCCCCTCAACCTCTTCCTGAACCGCGTAGTACGACGGTAGCCGTGCTGGTTCCCGCGCGGACGCGGTGTGGTGACTCGACATCAGGGAAACGCAACCTCAGCCGGTGGGCACGTCGGACGGGTGGGTCGGACAGGGAAAGGAGGAGATGAGGTGAGGAGCCGGGTGCCCGGCCGAAGCTAGACGGCCATGCCGTACACGATGGTGAAGAGCGTGCCGAGGGATCCGATGATGAAGACCCCGGTGAGGCCCGCGATGATCAGACCCTTGCCCTGTTCGGCGCTGAACGTGTCACGGAGCGCCGTTGCTCCGATACGTTGCTTCGCCGCTCCCCAGATCGCGATCCCGAGGCAGAGCAGGATGGCGACGGCCATCACGACCTGGATCATCGTCTTGGCCTCGTTGCCCAGGCTGCCGAAGGGACCCCAGTCCGGGGCGATTCCGCCGATGATTGTGGTGATGTCGCCCTTGTCGGCTGCGAAAAGCATGTAAGTCACCGCCCCTAGTGGGTAGTTCTGCACCCCCTGCCACTGTGCGCAGAGGTCGGGCCCATTCTCGCCGACAATGCCGCTGTCGTATGTCGACTTGGCGTCATTGATTGGCGGTTTTCGTACGAATCCCTTGTCACCGGCGTACGCGGGCCCCTTGCGGGAGGCGTGCGACGGTATGCAAAGAGTCGTATGGTCACTCTGTGTATCACGCCTGGTCACGCCGGGCAATGAAGTCGAACCGGAACCTGTGGTGTGGTTCCGTCGTTAACCCCTTCTACGACGAGCGCGGGGTGGTCGCCCCACCGCTCCTCGCAGCATCCCTGCGTGCCCGTCGTGTTTCTGACGGGTCGTCGAGCCGATGTTCTCCGGGTCGCGCGTCCGCCCGATGTGGACGCACGGCCGCTGCCCCGAAGGCTATCCAAAACGGGCCGCGGCTGGTTGCCGCGGCCCGTTCCCCGCACTGCCGGAGGATCCCCACGTCCTCCCCGGCAGTTCCCCCCGCTTTCCTGTGCTTTCGGCGGTTTTCAGTGTCTCCGGAGGGTCAGCCGGTGAAGGCCGCGACTCCCTCCGGGGTGCCCCAGCCGGTCGGGCCGTCGTAGCCCGACTTCGCGGTGCACAGATAGCTGGAGCCGCAGCTGCCGTTGCTGCCGGAGGTGACGTCGTTGAGGGCCGAGGTGCCGGCCGACGCGTAGGGGAAGGACGCCGGGTAGGAGCTGCTGGAGGGGGTGCCGCCGAGGGCGTACACACCGGCGATGATCGGCGAGGACGCGCTCGTGCCGCCGAAGGTGTACCAGCCGGCCGTGACCCCGTAGGAGTCGTAGACCGAGACGCCGGTGGCCGGGTCGGCGACGGCCGAGACATCGGCGATGGTCCGCTTCGAGCAGCCCGTGTCCGTCTGCCAGGTCGGCTTCGCGTCGTACGAGGAGCAGCCCGAGCCGGTGCCCTCGGTGCTGCTGGTCTCCCAGACGCTCTCGGTCCAGCCGCGGCTGTTGGAGCTGGTGGACAGGGCGGTGCCGCCGACGGAGGTCACGTACTTGGAGGCCGCCGGGTACTCGGCGCCGTAGCCGGAGTCACCCGCGGAGACGGTGATGGCGACGCCGGGGTGGTTGAAGTAGGAGGTGTCGTACGTGGAGTCGGAGGAGGACTCCGAGCCGCCGTAGCTGTTGGAGACGTACTTGGCGCCCAGGGTGACGGCCTCGTTCACCGCCTTGCCGAGGTTGGCCATGGTGGCGGAGGTGGCCTCGACGAGCAGGATGTTGCAGTTCGGGCAGATGGCGCTGGCCATGTCGACGTCGAGGGAGATCTCCTCGGACCAGCCGGCGTCACTGGAGGGGAGGGAGGTCGTCGAGCCGGTCTGGCTGACCTTCTTGAAGCAGCCGTTGGCCGTGGTGCAGGCCGACAGGCCGTAGTACGAGCGGTACTTGGCGAGGTCCGCCTCGGCGTTCGGGTCGTTGTACGCGTCGACGATCGCGATCGTCTCGCCCGAGCCGTTGGAGGCGGCGGCGGAGGTCAGGCCGTAGGCGCTCTGGAGGTTGCTCGGCCCGTAGCCCGACGGGGTGGCGGCGTCGGCGGCCTTCGGGGTGACGGCGTCCGCGTGGGCGCCCGCCTTCTGGAAGGCCGTCGTGCCGCCGGTGACCCGCAGCGCCTTGCAGGCCATCTGGCCCTTCGCGGGGGTGGAACAGGCCGGGCTCCACGTCACCTTGGCGGAGGTGGAGGCGGCGGCCGTGGTCCTGGCAGTCGTCGTGGTGGCGGGGGCGGCGCTCGCGTCGACGGCGGTGCCGAGACCGGCCAGTACGAGGGCCGCGGTACCGACGGCGGCCGCACCGATGCGGCGCCATTTGCCGCGTATGGCAGGTCTGGCGGGCTCTTGGGGGATTGAGGTACGCAACGGACAGCCTCCTGAGAGTGTTTGACAGGGGCGGTGCGGGTGCGCCGCCGGTGCGCTGTCCCCGGCGGAGGGCCGAGCGGCCCGCCGATGACCATCCTCTTGTTGAGTACGCGACAACAAGGGCCGTCTGGAATCCTGACTTCCGCATTACTGAACGAGGACGCCGCGTTACCCCTCGATGGCCGCTCGATGGACTGCGGCTGAGCGCCGCTTGACTCAACTCACAGGCAGGTCAAGGGATTCACCAAAGATTCCGGCCAGGTGGACGCGACGGCGAACGGGCCGCGGCTGGTTGTCGCGGCCCGTCTCGGGCGCCGCCGGTGGATCCCCACACACTCCATCGCCCGGCGGCTCCGCATGGGCGTTGGCCATCAAGAGCTCACCGCGGCCACAGCCACCGTCGTCGTCGACAGCCCCCTTAAGATCTTCCGTCCTCCACTCCTTCGACGAAGTGGTCGAACTCGCCCGCCTGTACGCCCAGGACGAAGGCGTCCCACTTCTTCTGAGTGGTGGTGACGATGTTGGTGGGGTCGCCGGTTTCGCGGATGTAGACCAGGTCGTCGGCGCCGAAGGCGAGTTCGATCCAGGGGCCGGGTCCGGTCGCGTCGTCCGGGGCGGCACGGACCCAGTCGAGGTCCGGGGGGACGTCAGCCACGGGGGGCTTCCTTCAGGGTGAGGAGGAGAGCGTGGAAGGTGGCGGGGGTGGCGGTGAGTATCGCTTTGCGGGGGTCGCCGCTTTCGGTGAGATGTATGAGTTGGGTTCCGGTGACATGTATGCAGGCCTCGCCCTCGCCGCAGTACGAGGACTTCTGCCAGGCGTCGGTAGGCATCTCGGGTCCCTTCACAGGTCCTGGACGATGGTGTGGATGAGGTCTTGCGACTCCTTGGGCGCGAGAGCGGTGGCCCTCATGCGCTCCAGGAGGACGCGGTACTTCTCGAGCTGGGCCTCGGCGTCGATGAGCGCCGAACCGTGGGACTGGTCGAGGTGCACCGTGTCGAGCTGCGCCACGGCCCCGTGGGCGTACAGGATCGACTGGCCTGACCCGGGGTAGGCGCCCGCGGCGAACGGGATGACCTGGACGGTGATGTGGGCTCGCTCGCTCATGTCGAGAATGTGTCGCAGCTGCTTCCGGGTGACGGACGTTCCGCCGAACTGCATCCGCAGCGCGGCTTCGTGGATCACCGTGTCGTACGGGGTGGGGGCGTCCTTGAAGAGGACGGCCTGGCGCTTGATCCGGAACGAGAGGCGGTGCTCGATGTCAGGGGGCGAGAGCTCCGGCACGACCTGACGGAAGACCTCGCGGGCGTGGTCGTGGATTTGGAGCAGGCCGGGAATGTGGGCGGTGATCCCGGCGCGCAGGAGCGTGGCGTGGTGCTCCATCTCGGCCAGGTCGATCAGGCCCCCGGGCAGGAGCTCGCGGTACTCCTCCCACCAGCCGCGCGAGCGCTCGGTGGTCATGGTGCTGAGCACTTCGACGAGGGCCTTGTCCGAGCAGTCGTAGTGGCGGGCGAGCGTGCGCACCCGTTCGGCGCTCACGCCCACGCGCCCGGCCTCCATGTTGCTGACCTGGGTCTGTTTGATGCCCATGAGTTGACCGGCCTCGGTGGCGGTCAGGCCCGCGTGCTCCCGGAGTTTGCGCAGCTCCGCGCCGAAGCGGAGTTGACGACCCGTCGGGTTGCTCCTCACGGGCTCCTCCGTCTCCTTGATGTCAGTGGTCACCCACACGAGTGGTAGTGAACTCAATCCCCGCAAACCGGTGAATGGGTTTACTGTTCGCCGCTACCTTAGTGCTTGGGCGCCTCGCCCAGAAGCACCCCGCTCGACGGAGCGGCCGCGGTCACTGGGCACCGTAACCAAATCACCCAACTCCCCTCCGAACCGGGAGACTTCCCATGGCAACCGTATCCCCGTCCTGGGCTTACACCCTCCAGCTTCCGCACGATCCCCGCGCCCCGGGCATCGCCCGTGCCACCCTCCGGACCGTCCTCGCCGCCCACGACCTCACCGCACTCACCCCCACCGCCGAACTGCTCGCATCCGAACTGCTCACCAACGCCCATCTGCATACCCGGGGCCCCTACGCTCTCCGCATTCGAGGAGCCGGCGGCGGGGTCGAGTGGCTGCGGATCGCCGTGTGGGACTCCGATCCACAGGTCCCGGCCGGGTTCGGCGATGTTCGTCCACAGGCTGTGGGCAGTGCGGAGGGCGGGCGTGGGTTGCAGCTTGTCCAGGCCTGTGCCGACGCGTGGGGCGCGTACACGGTGGGGGCGGGGCGGGGTGGGAAGCTGCTGTGGGCCGAGTGTGCGTGCGAGGGCTGAGGGTGGGCCGTACGGTGGACCTGCTGTCGTGCTCCCGTTGGCTCCCACCGGTGACTCATAGGAGATTCTCAGTGTGGTTCCAGGATTTTTCTTAATTCCGTGGGCCAGAGTGTGAACCGATGAAGCGCACCACTCGTCCCCCTGGTAACCGGCGGAACGCTTTGTTCGTCGTGGTCGTGATGCTGGCCGTCACGTCCGCTTCCGTGGCGTCCGCCGATGACGGCCCCGGGCCGCTCGGCGTGACCGTGCAGGCCGGCGTGAACAAGGCGAGCGCCCGTGTGGGCGCCTTGTTCGGCGCGGGTGAGGGCCTGAGCGGACACTTCTGCACCGCCTCCGTCGTGCACAGTGAGGGGCGGGACCTCCTGGTGACCGCCGCACACTGTCTCGACGGGGCCGGAAAGTTGCGGTTCGTCCCGGGCTATCGGGACGGCCGGGCGCCGTACGGGATCTGGGACGTCAAGAAGACCTACGTCGGTGACGCCTGGACCGGCGGTCAGGACGAGGACAGCGACGTCGCCTTCGCCGAGGTCGCCAAGCAGCACGCGAAGGGCATCGAGGACGTCGTCGGCGCGAACGCCCTCGCCACGGGGCGGGAGACCGGGGCCACCGCCGTCACGGTCACCGGCTACCCCAGCACCCTCGACGTACCGATCATCTGTACGAACAAGCCGACTGTCCACAGCCCCACCCAGCAGCGCATCGCGTGCCCCGCCTTCGCCGGCGGCACCAGCGGCAGCCCCTGGGTGAACGGCGACGGAGAGGTCGTCGGGGTCATCGGCGGCCACGAGGCGGGCGGGGACACCGACGACATCTCGTACAGCGTCGTCCTCGGGAAAGAGGTTGCGGCGTTGTACAAGGAGGCGCGCAAAGCGAGTTAGGGGCGCGCAGGGAGGGTCGGGGGCGCACTTCGCGCCCCCGTTTCTTGTCGTGTGTGATCGTTTCTTCGCACAGGGGTCGCCTCTAGACTGACGTCCGGCGGACTCCCGGGCGGCGAGGGGCGGTTGACGGTGCGTAAGACGTGGGTCGTGGTGACCGCCGTCGCCGGGGTGGGGCTCGCCTTCATGTCGGCGCTGGTCGTCGGCGTCTACATGGTGGCCGGGAACCTCGCCAACGGGGTCGGCGGAGGATCGGTCGGGCTCGCCAAGGGCGCCGTGCCGGCCGCATACCAGACGCTCGTACAGAAGTGGGGCAATCTGTGCAGCGCGATCAATCCGGCGCTGCTCGCCGCACAGCTGTACCAGGAGAGCGGATTCAACCCGAACGCCAAGAGTCCGGCGGCGGCGGAGGGGATAGCGCAATTCATCCCCGGCACCTGGGCCACGCACGGAATCGACGGCAATGGGGACGGCAAGCGCGACGTATGGGACCCGAATGACGCGATTCCGTCGGCGGCCTCCTATGACTGCAAGCTCGCGTCCTATGTGAAGGACGCACCTGGGAACGTCACGGAGAACATGCTCGCCGCTTACAACGCGGGGGCCTACGCGGTCATCAAGTACGGGGGCGTGCCGCCGTACAAGGAGACCCAGAATTATGTGAAGACGATCACGACTCTGGAGAAGAGCTTCGCGCGGCCGGTGAGCCGGGTGGATCCCTCGCAGCAGGCCGCCGCGGCGATCTACTACGCGCAGAAGAAGCTCGGCACGCCCTACCTGTGGGGCGGCAACGGAACCGCTGACCAGGGGGGACGCTTCGACTGCTCAGGTCTGACCAAGGCCGCGTACGAGAGCGTCGGAGTCACCCTGCCGCGCGTCGCCAACGACCAGTACAACGCCGGACCGCACCCCGCGCGCGCGGAGCTGCTTCCGGGTGATCTGGTGTTCTTCTCCGACGACCTCACCAACTCGCGCGCCATTCGGCACGTCGGTATCTATGTGGGTGGCGGGTACATGATCGACGCACCGCGAACGGGTGCCGTCATCCGCTTCGATCCCATCGACACCCCCGACTACTTCGGCGCCACGCGGGTGACCGAAGATGGCGCGAAAGCGTTGCCGACGACGGTTTGATCCCACCCCTGAGCTGCGGCGATGTATCTCTCTTCGATAACGTCTGCGTGATCATTCGGTGGAGGGTGGAACGTACTGAAGGGGAATGTGCGTTCCTGTTGACGTAGAGCCGATCTACGACCACGGGGGTGGATCGGGCGGCGCACGAAAGGCTGCGCCCGCGGGAAGACGACGAAGGGGCCGTAGCACCATGGCTGGACTCGCCGAATCCGGTTCGAACCCCGACGTCGACCTGCTGTACGACATCAACGGCCTCGCCAAGGACGCGCCGCACTGGTTCGACCGCGGCATGGAGTTCGTCGGCGAGTACGGGCTGCTGCTCGCCATGGTCCTGCTGGTGCTGTGGTGCTGGTGGACCGTACGCGGGCGCGGCGACGAGAACGCCGCCCCGTCGGTGGCCGCGCTCGTCTGGGCGCCGCTCGCGGCCGGCATCGCGGTGCTGGTGAACGTGCCGATACGGGGCTTCGTGGAGCGGCCCCGCCCCTTCGTCGACCACCAGGGGCTCGACGTCCTGGTCAGCGGCAAGACCGACTTCTCCTTCGTGAGCGACCACGCGACGCTCACCATGGCGATGGGCGTCGGGCTGTTCGTCGCGAACCGGAAGTTCGGGCTCGTCGGCATAGGGATCGCGCTGCTCGAAGGCTTCTGCCGGGTCTACATGGGCGTGCACTACCCGACGGACGTCGTCGGAGGCTTCGCCCTCGGCACCGCCGTCGCCCTGCTGCTCTCCCCGCTCGCCATGGCCCTGCTGACCCCGGTGATGAAGGCCGTGGAGCGCTCGCCGCGCGCCGGGTGGCTGATCCGGGCACGGAGCGCGCGGCGTGCGGGGCAGGAGGCGCTGATTCCGGGGGCGCGGGCGGAGCGGCCCGAGGAGCCGGACCTCGCGGCGTAGGCGCTCCCCCCTTGCAGGGTGTTCTCGGGGCGCTTGCCCTACGGGGCGCTCAGAGCGACTGGGGGAAGGTGAAGAAACGGTTCGGGTCGTACTGCTTCTTCAGGGCCGCGAGGCGGGTCGCCGCGTCGCCGTAGTAGGCCTTGCGCCAGTTGGTGAGGGTCGCGTCCGTGTAGTTCTGGTAGGCGGCACCGGAGGCGTAGGGGGCCATCGCCGAGTGGGCGGAGACCAGCCAGGACTGGACCGCGGTCCCGGAGGCGCCGGAGCCCCAGGAGGCGAAGTACTGGGCGAGCATCCTGGAACGCCGGTGCACGAAGGCCGTCGCGGTCGGCGAGACCCGGTTGACCGCACCGCCCAGCGCGGTGAGCGCGATGCTGCCCGCGCCGCCGCGGACCGAGGAGACCTGGTTCAGGAGTGTCTGGATACCGGCCGCGGAGAGGGACCGGTCGAAGAAGTCCGAGCGGGCCGCGAACGTATCGCGGCTGAGGGCACCCTGCGGGGAACGGCCCGGCGTCGAGCCCGGCAGATGGCACTGGGCCTCGGTGGGGAAGGAGGAGCAGCCCGCGTAGGCCTCCATCGACTCCTTGTACGTGTGCCTCTTGAGCGAGACGCTGCGCGCGGGGGCGCCGATCTTGGTGGCCAGACGGTCCACGGCGTTCTGGAGTTCGCCGTACGTGCCGAGGGAGAAGGCGGCGATGGCGACCGTGGGGGTGCCGCTGCCGTTCTCCAGGTGGAGCGAGGACCAGATCTCGTCCGGCTGGCTGGGGCCCCACTCCTGCCAGGCCTTCACCACGGCGGCGGCCTTCGCCCACGGCCAGGTCAGGTACCCCGATACGGCCTGCGGGGCGGCGTGCGTCTTGAAGCGGAGCTCGGTGACGACGCCGAAGTTGCCGTTGCCGGCACCGCGCAGGGCCCAGAAGAGGTCCTTGTTCTCGCTCGCGTTCGCCACGACCTGCTTGCCGTCCGCCGTGATCAGCGTCGCCTGGGTGAGGCTGTCGCAGGTCAGGCCGTACGCCCGTGACACCACGCCGTGGCCGCCACCGAGGGTCAGACCGGACACGCCGACGGTCGGGCAGGAGCCGGCCGGGATCGTGACGCCCTTCGCGGCGAGCGCCCGGTAGACGTCGATCAGCTTGGAACCGGCGCCGATCACCGCCTCGTTCGCGGACGCCCGGATCGTGTTGAGCTTGGAGACGTCCAGGATCAGCCGGCCGTTTCCGGAGGACCAGCCCGCGTAGGAGTGGCCGCCGTTGCGGATCGACAGCGGGATGTTGTGGGCGCGGGCGTAGGCCATGGTCGTACGGATGTCGTCCGCGTGGGCGACGTACGCGACGGCGGTGGGCTTCAGGGAGTCGAAGCGGGTGTTGTACAGCAGGTGGGCCGTCGACCAGCTGCGGTCGCCGGGGCGGACCAGGGCGCCGTCGAGGTCCTTGGCGAGGGCCGTCGAGTTGGCGGCGGCATGGGCGGCTGTGCCGGTGCCCGCGCCGGTGCCGGCCGTGCTGGTGGTGGCCGTGCGTATGGAGGTGCCGGACGTGTCCGTGGTCGCCGCCGCCTTGCTCCCGCCGCCCTTGCCGTTGCACGCGGCCGTGGCCGCCGCCGCGAGTGCGGCCGCGCCGCCACCTATGAACGTACGCCGTTGCATGTGCGCCTCCCATTGTTTCCCGTGCGTGTGACGAGACGTGTGCCGGGTCCTGGGGGTTCCGCGGCGGGCGCGCGCGGGACGGAACCGGGACATGGCCGTGATCCCGCGCGGATGTCACCCCATCCTGAACCCGGGCCCCACGCCCCCGGACGCCGGGGTGGCTCTTCGGCCGCGGGTGGGCGGGCGCTGGGCGCGCCCGCGCCGTGGAGTCGTGGATGTCACAGCGCCGGGCCCTACGCGAGCGGGGTGTTCTCCGTGTGACCCTCGGCGTCCGTGCGGGCCAGGCTGCGGGCGCGGCGGGCCGGGCCTCGCCAGCCGCAGGAGCAGCGCGCCAGGCAGAAGCGGCCCTGTTCGACCGTCGTCGTTCGGTGTTCCTGGACGAGATGGGTGTCCTCAGGCTGCGCCACATCAATAACGTTACCCAAGGCAAGCAAACGAATCACCGCCGCGTGACGGGCGCCCCTACCCGTCGTTAACCGAAACGACAGGAGGCCCGGGACGGACCGGCTGGGGGTCGGCAGACGATGGTGGCGCAGCAGCAGAGTCGGACGTGCACGGGCACGGACGTCGTCGCGGTCGCGATGGCGGGGCTCATGGTCTGCGTCGGCGGATGTTCCGTCGGCCGGGCCGGTGCCGAGGACGCGCGCGAGGGCATTACCTCCGTCGAGGTACTGCACCGGGCCGCCGACGCACTCGAGCGCGCCGGCAGTGCCCAGACCCGTACGTCGATGGAGATGGCCACGGGCGGGACCCGGGTCACCATCCGCGGCCAGGGTGTCTACGACTTCAAGAAGCAGCTGGGGCAGTTGAAGGTGCTGCTGCCACAGGATCCCGCGGGAGCCGTCGAGCACCGGCCGATCACCGAGCTCCTCGCCCCGGGCGCCCTGTTCATGAAGAACCGCGGCGCCGGGGTCCCTGCCGACAAGTGGGTGCGCGTCGACACGGCCACGCTCTCCGACGGGAACCTCGTGACCGGCGGTGCCACCGACCCGTTCGCCGCGGCCGAGTTGTTGCGGGGCGCGCGGAGGGCGACGTACGTGGGGAGGACGGAGGTGGCAGGGACGCCGGTGCGGCACTATCGCGGCATCGCCGACCTGGACATCGCGGCGCAGAGCGCCTCGCGGGGGAACCGGAAGGCACTCGCGGCGGCGGCGAAAGGGTTCGCCACCGCCGAAGTCCCGTTCGACGTCTACCTCGACGATCAGGGGCGCATCCGCAAGCTCCGGAACCGGTTCAGTTTCATCAACGGCCGGCAGGAGGGCACCATCGCGGTCGCCTCGACGACCTTGCTGTACGGCTTCGGGGTCTCTGCCCGCGTACGGCTTCCGGAACCCGCGGACATCTTCGCGGGGAAGATCGCGGAGCCGTAGACGTCCGTCCGTCGGCGGGGATGCCGGTCCAGGTGTGAGGAGGAGTTGGGGGCTGGAAATGGCCCTTCCGTGCCATGCGCGGTGTGTAGGCCGCTCCCTACTCTAGGAAGTCGGTGACGGCAGGAAGAGGTGATGCACGTGGCTCCGGTCGGCGGTACGGCAGTTCAGGACCACGTGGCCCTCGCCGAGATCGAGCTGTGCGGCGACCTGATCATCGCGGCCTCGGCCGCCCACGAGGAGCGGCTCAGCCTGGAGAGCATCGACGAGGTGCTGAAGGTGGCCGAAGAGCGCACCCGGGGGAGCGGCACGGGGGAGTAGCCCCCTTTCACGTGCGCAGCAGGCGGCTTCACGTGCGCAGTAGGCGGCCGATCGCCTTCGTGGCCTCCTCGACCTTCGCGTCGATCTCGTCGCCGCCCTTGAGGGCCGCGTCCGCGACGCAGTGGCGGAGGTGCTCCTCGAGGAGCTGGAGGGCGAAGGACTGCAGGGCCTTGGTGGAGGCGGAGACCTGGGTGAGTATGTCGATGCAGTAGACGTCCTCGTCGACCATCCGCTGCAGACCGCGGATCTGGCCCTCGATGCGGCGTAGACGCTTGAGGTGTTCGGCCTTCTGCTGGTGGTAACCGTGGATGCCGCGGTCGTGATCGGTCACGACGCCCCCGGCGGCCTCGGTGGGAGCCTGGGCGTCCGTGGTGTCCCTTGTATCCGGGATTTCCTGAACCGTTTTGGCCTCGCCGGAGAGCGCCGTCGCGCCGGCCTCGGTGGTCGTCATCGCGTCCTCCTGATGGTCCGGTATATATACCCCTGGTGGGTATATGGTAACGAACTTTGCTGGGTATAGGGCCCTTGCCCGATGGCGGGACCGGACCCCGTGCTGATCACTGTGCCTGATGGGCGACACTGGGGGACGGCCGGTTAGCCGTGGCCGGATGATGCGCCTAGCATCAGCCTGACCGAACAAAAGGACTCCGAGGACCTCAAGTGCGCTTTCGTCTGACCCCCAGGGAGACGAGCTTCTACGACATGTTTTCCGCCTCCGCGGACAACATCGTCACGGGCTCGAAACTCCTGATGGAACTGCTCGGGGCGGACGCCTCCGCCCGGGCCGAGATCGCAGAGCGCATGCGGGCCGCCGAACACGCCGGTGACGACGCCACTCACGCGATCTTCCACCAGTTGAACTCCTCCTTCATCACGCCGTTCGACCGCGAGGACATCTACAACCTGGCCTCGTCCCTCGACGACATCATGGACTTCATGGAGGAGGCCGTCGACCTGGTCGTGCTGTATCAGGTCGAGGAGCTCCCCAAGGGTGTCGAACAGCAGATCGAGGTGCTGGCCCGGGCCGCGGAGCTGACGGCCGAGGCGATGCCGAACCTGCGGACGATGGACAACCTCACCGAGTACTGGATCGAGGTCAACCGGCTGGAGAACCAGGCCGACCAGATACACCGCAAGCTGCTCGCCCATCTCTTCAACGGCAAGTACGACGCCATCGAGGTCCTGAAGCTCAAGCAGATCGTGGATGTGCTGGAGGAAGCGGCCGACGCGTTCGAACATGTGGCGAACACGGTGGAGACCATCGCCGTCAAGGAGTCCTGAACTTCGTGGACACCTTTGCGCTGGTCGTGACCATTCTGGTCGCGCTCGGATTCACGTACACGAACGGCTTCCACGACTCGGCGAACGCGATCGCCACGTCGGTGTCCACGCGGGCGCTGACTCCGCGGGCCGCGCTCGCCATGGCCGCGGTGATGAACCTCGCCGGTGCGTTCCTCGGGAGCGGGGTGGCGAACACCGTCAGCAAGGGGCTGATCGCGACGCCCGAGGGCTCGAAGGGGATGGGCATCCTCTTCGCCGCGCTCGTCGGGGCCATCGTCTGGAACCTGGTCACCTGGTACTTCGGGCTTCCGTCGTCCTCCTCGCACGCGTTGTTCGGGGGGCTGGTGGGGGCCGCGCTCGCGGGCGGTACGAAGGTGCTGTGGTCCGGGGTCGTGGACAAGGTCATCATCCCGATGTTCCTGTCGCCGGTCGTCGGTCTGATCGGCGGCTATCTGGTCATGTGCGCGATCATGTGGCTGTTCCGGCGGGCCAATCCGCACAAGGCCAAGCGGGGGTTCCGTATCGCGCAGACGGTGTCCGCGGCGGGGATGGCGCTCGGGCACGGTCTTCAGGACGCCCAGAAGACGATGGGTGTCGTGGTGATGGCGCTCGTCATCGGCGACGTCCAGAAGTCGGACGATCCGATTCCGGTGTGGGTGAAGATCGTCTGTGCGGTGATGCTGTCGCTGGGGACGTACGCCGGTGGGTGGCGCATCATGCGGACGCTCGGGCGCAAGATCATTGAGCTTGATCCGCCGCAGGGGTTCGCCGCGGAGACGACGGGGGCGTCGATCATGTTCGCCACGGCGTTCCTCTTCAAGGCGCCGATCTCGACCACGCATGTCATCACGTCGGCGATCATGGGGGTCGGGGCGACGAAGCGGGTGAACGCGGTTCGCTGGGGTGTCGCCAAGAACATCGTCATGGGGTGGTTCATCACGATGCCGGCCGCGGCGGTGGTGGCTGCCGCCAGCTTCTGGATCGTGGACCTGGCGTTCCTGTAGGACGCCGGACGCGGCACCAACGCTTCTCGCCCCCGCCGCCCCTACCCGACCCATCCCCAGGGGCTCCGCGCCTTCCACCAGGGCTCCGCCCCCGGACCCCCGATCGCCCGAAGGGCTCGTCCTCAAACGCCGGACAGGCTGAGTGATACGGGCCGGGGCGAGGCTTTCAGGGGCGCGGGGAACTGCGCGCCAAGCCCCCACCGGCCGGTAGCCGAAGAACGTCGGGTGAGTGGGGGATGCGGGGCGGAGCCCCGCTTCTGGGGGCGCGGGGAACTGCGCGAGCGACCCCCACCGGCCCGCAGCCGGAAGACTCCCCGACCGGCCCTCCCTCGTCCCTCGTCCTTGTAGCTCGTCGAAGACGAGCGGGCCCGCCCCCGGGAGCCAGGGGCGGGCCCTTCTCGTCCTCACGGTGGCACCGCCATGCAGCACCGCGAGGGGTATGGGGGAGGACGGCTCAGCCGAAGCGCCCGGAGATGTAGTCCTCCGTGGCCTGCACCGACGGGTTGGAGAAGATGCGCTCCGTGTCGTCGATCTCGATGAGCCGGCCCGGCTGGCCCACCGCGGCCAGGTTGAAGAACGCGGTGCGGTCGGAGACGCGCGCGGCCTGCTGCATGTTGTGCGTCACGATGACGATCGTGAAGCGCTCCTTCAGCTCGCCGATCAGGTCCTCGATGGCGAGGGTCGAGATCGGGTCCAGGGCCGAGCAGGGCTCGTCCATGAGGAGGACCTGCGGCTCCACCGCGATCGCCCGCGCGATGCACAGACGCTGCTGCTGGCCACCGGACAGACCCGAGCCGGGCTTGTTGAGGCGGTCCTTGACCTCGTTCCAGAGGTTCGCGCCCTTGAGGGACTTCTCGACGACGTCGTTCAGCTCGGACTTCTTGTACGAGCCGTTCAGACGCAGGCCCGCCGCCACGTTGTCGAAGATCGACATGGTGGGGAAGGGGTTGGGGCGCTGGAAGACCATGCCGATCGTGCGGCGCACGGCGACGGGGTCGACGCCCTGGCCGTAGAGGTCCTCGTCGTCGAGGAGGACCTTGCCCTCGACCCGGCCGCCGGGGGTGACCTCGTGCATACGGTTGAGCGTGCGCAGGAACGTCGACTTGCCGCAGCCGGAGGGGCCGATGAACGCCGTCACCGAGCGCGGCTCGACCGTCATCGAGATGTCTTCGATCGCCTTGTGGGAGCCGTAGTAGGCGGTGAGACCGCTTACGTCGATTCGCTTGGCCATGTCAATCACTGCTTCTTTCGAGGGGGATGCTGCTGGTCGCTGATATGGCCGCGTCAGCGACCTGTCTTCGGTGCCTTCCAGCGGGCGATGCCGCGGGCCACCAGGTTGAGGATCATCACGAAGGCGATCAGGGCGAGCGCCGCCGCCCAGGCACGGTCGTACGCCGCGTTCGAACCGGCGCTGTTCGCGTACTGCTGGTAGATGTACAGCGGCAGCGAGGCCTGCGCTCCGGAGAACGGGTTGGTGTTGATGAAGTTCGTGCCCCACACCAGCAGCAGCACCGGGGCGGTCTCGCCCGTGATGCGTGCGACGGCGAGCATGACACCGGTCGTGATGCCGCCGATCGAGGTCGGCAGGACCACCTTGAGGATCGTGCGCCACTTGGGCACGCCGAGCGCCAGGGAGGCCTCGCGCAGCTCGTTCGGTACGAGCTTGAGCATCTCCTCGGTGGAGCGGACCACGACGGGCATCATCAGGATGGCCAGGGCCAGCGAACCGGCGAAGCCGAAGGGCTGCAGGTCCAGGATGAGCATCAGGCTCAGGATGAACAGACCGGCGACGATCGAGGGGATGCCCGTCATCACGTCGACGAAGAAGGTGATGGCGGTGGAGAGCTTGCCGCGCCCGTACTCCACCAGGTAGACCGCGGTGAGCACACCGATCGGCGCCGCGATCAGGGTGGCGAGGCCGACCTGCTCCAGCGTGCCGACGATGGCGTGGTAGATGCCGCCGCCGGGCTCGGAGTCCGCGACCACACCCATCGAGTGGGTCAGGAAGTAGATGTCGAAGACCTTCACACCGCGCTTGACGGTGGTCCAGATCAGGGACGCCAGCGGGACGACCGCGATGAGGAAGCAGACCCAGACGAGGCTGGTAGCGACGCGGTCCTTGGCCTGGCGGCGACCCTCGACGCGGGCGGCGATGCCGTACGTACCGAGGACGAAGAGAATTCCGGCGATCAGGCCCCACTGGACCTTGCTGTCGAGACCGCCGGCCAGGCCGATGGCCACGGCGACCACGACGGCGCCGACAGCGATCGCCCACGGCGACCACTTCGGCAGGGTCGCGCCGCGCAGGGTGCTGGGGCGCTTGTCCGTGGCGGGTGCTGAGTGGCTCATGCGTTGGCCCCCGAGTACTCCGCGCGACGGGCGATGATGACCCGGGCCGCGCCGTTGACCAGCAGGGTGATGACGAAGAGGACGAGACCGGAAGCGATCAGTGCGTCGCGGCCGTCAGCGGTCGCCTCGCCGAACTTGCTGGCGATGTTCTGTGCGAAGGTGCCGCCACCCGGGTCGAGCAGGCTGGCGTTGATGTCGAAGGTCGGCGAGAGGACCGTGGCGACGGCCATTGTCTCACCGAGTGCGCGGCCGAGACCCAGCATCGACGCGGAGATGACGCCGGAGCGGCCGAAGGGAAGCACCGACATGCGGATGACCTCCCAGCGCGTGGCGCCGAGGGCCAGCGCGGCCTCCTCGTGCATCTGCGGGACCTGGCGGAAGACCTCGCGGCTCACGTTGGTGATGATCGGCAGGATCATGATCGCGAGCAGGATGCTGACGGTGAGCATCGAGCGGGGCGCGCCGCCCTGCCACTCGAAGATGCCGGTCCAGCCGAGGTACTTGTCCAGCCAGCCGAAGAGGCCGGTCATGTGCGGCACCAGGACGAGGGCGCCCCACAGGCCGTAGACGATGGACGGCACGGCGGCGAGCAGGTCGATCACGTAGGCGACCGGGCCGCTCAGCCTGCGCGGTGCGTAGTGCGTGATGAACAGCGCGATGGCGACCGCGACGGGGACCGCCAGGGCCATGGCGATGATCGAGGAGACCACCGTGCCGAAGGCCAGGACGGCGATGCCGAAGACCGGCGGGATGGTGTTGGTGTTCCACTCGAAGGTGGTGAGGAAGTTGCCGTGGTCCCTGCTGATCGCGAGCGAGGCGCGATAGGTGAGGAAGACCGCGATGGCGGCCATGATCACCAGCAGGAAGATGCCCGACCCGCGGGAGAGACCGAGGAAGATCCGGTCACCGGGTCGGGTGGCGCCGTGGCTCGCGCTCTTCTGCACGGCCACGGAAGGCTGAGGGGTGGGGGGAGGTGCTTCGTCTGTGTTCTGTGTCGATATGTCCATCGGGATCTCCGGTCTGCAGAGCCGTACTCGGTGTGCGGCTCCTGGCGGCGGTGCACCGGACGGTGCGGCCCGGACCTGTTCGGAGCCGGGCCGCACACTCAGGTCAGCTCAGGCCCGCGATGGTGGTGCGGACCTTGGTGATGATGTCCGCCGGGATCGGCGCGTAGTCGATGGAGGAGAGGACCTTCTGGCCGTCCTCGCTCGCGATGTAGGTCAGGAACGCCTTCGTGGCGGCCAGGGTGTCCGACTTGTTGCCCGTGTCGCAGACGATCTCGTACGTGACCAGGGTGATCGGGTAGGCGCCCTCGGCCTTGGTGGCGCGGTTCAGCTCGAGCGAGAGGTCCTTGCCCGTGCCGACGACCTTGGCGTCCGCGATGGCCTTGGTGGCGTTGTCGACGGTGGCGTCGACCGGGGCGCTGGCGCCCGTGTCGATGCTGGCCGCCTTGATGCCGTCCTTGGCGAACGACAGCTCCATGTAACCGATGGCGCCGGAGGTCTGCTTCACCTGCTGGGCGACACCGGAGGACTGCGGAGCGGACTGGCCGCCCTTGGCCTGCCAGGCCTTGCCGCCGGAGTACTTCCAGTCGGCGGGGGCCGCGGCGATCAGGTACTTGGTGAAGTTGTCCGTGGTGCCGGACTCGTCCGAGCGGTGGAACGCCTGGATCTTGAGGTCGGGCAGCTTGACGCCCGGGTTCAGCTTCGCGATCGCCGCGTCGTTCCAGTTCTTGATCTTGTCGTTGAAGATCTGGGCGATCGTCGAGGCGTTCAGGACCAGCTTGTCGACACCCGGGACGTTGAAGCCGACCGCGATCGGGCCGCCGACCATCGGGAGGTCGATGCCCTGGCCGCCGCCGGTGCACATCTTCTTGGAGGCGGTGACCTCTTCGGGCTTCAGCGCGGAGTCCGAGCCGGCGAAGGCGACCTGGCCCTGGGTGAACGCCGTGACACCGGCGCCGGAGCCGCCGCCCTTGTAGTTGATCTGCACGCCGGAGCAGGCGGCGCTGAACTCCTTGACCCAGGCGTCGATCGCGTTCTTCTGCGCGGACGAGCCGTCGGCGAGCAGCTGGCCCTTGGCGTCGTCGCACTTGATCGAGCTGGCGGAGCCCGTGGTCGAGCCGCCCGTGGCGCTGCTCTTGGTGCCGGTGTCGTCGGAGCCGCACGCCGTGAGGGCCAGGGCGCCGGAGACGGCGACAGCACCGAGCGAAAGGGCGCGAAGCCGGTTCTTGCGCTGAAGCTTCACTGTTGGGGTGTTCCTTCCAGGAGCCGCCGTCTGGGTGGCGGCGTGCGAAGTGTGTGTCATGCGGAAGCCGCACACAGGAGGCGTTCCGCACCGGGTAAGGCCGAAATTAGGCAGATCAGGTGAAGGCGTCGACGGTCGTAAGTGAACGGGGGGTGAACCCCTGTGGGCGGTGCGGTGAGGTCACGGAACGCTTACGTCGAGGACACGGGCGGATCCCGATCAGGGTAACGGTGTGTGACGAGTCATGTGCGTATCCGCTCGAACGTAGCCCCCGCGCCGTGGCGGGTCACATCGGCCCGGCCGCCGCGCCGGACCGGCCCAGATGCAGCACGCTCAGCAGGGCGTCCACCAGGTCGGCGTCCCTGGGCTGGGTCAGGCGGTCGCGGGCCGCGGCGGGGGAGAGCCACAGGACGCGGTCGACCTCGTTGTTCGGAGTGAACCGGCCGTCCGTCGCCTCGGCCGCCCAGTAGCGGACCTCCTTGGGCCGGCCGGCGACGGGATAGCGAACAGTGGGCAGGGCGGCGCCCGGGGCGGCGGTGTACCCCGTCTCCTCCTCGACCTCCCGCAGCGCCCCCGCGAGCGGTTCCTCGCCGCGCTTGAGCTTGCCTTTCGGATGCGACCAGTCGTCGTACTTCGGCCGGTGGACCAGACATATCTCCAGCTCACCGCCGAGTGGCGAGCGGCGCCACAGGACGCAGCCCGCCGCTCGTACGGCCTTGAAGGTGTCCTCGGTCATCGGGCCTCCCTCACGGGGTGCGCACGGCTTCCTTCTGCCAGTTCTGCTGGAACGCGAACCGTGCCGCCTCCACCTCGTGCCGCTGGTCGGCGTGGAGCACGCCGAGCGCGTACGCGGTGGCCGGGGCGATGCGCGGGGTGCGGGCCGCCGACGCGGCGGCCGCGGCCGCCTCCGCCGCGTCCCGGTGCCGGGTGAGGGCCTGGCCCGCGCGGAGCAGTCGTACGTCGATGGGGGCGTCCTCTCCGTAGAGGACCTCGCACGCGTAGCGGTGCAGGCGCAGCAGCAGCCGGACCTGGTGCCAGGGGGCGTCCTGGGGTTGGGGTGCGGTGTCCGCGGAGAGGCCGTGCACGAGGGCCTCGGCGTTGTACGGGTGGCCCGCGGTGACCAGGGGCAGCGCGGCGACCGCGTCGGTCAGCCGGTCCGTCGCGGCGGCGGCCAGCGGGCGCAGGTCGGCCGTGGTGGCCGCCGGGGTGAGCGGCACCTCGCTGGCGAGCACGGCGACGCTGTCCGCGACGGCGTGGAAGCGAGAGGAGCCGAGTGCCTGGAGCGCGGCCGAGTGGGCCCGGGTGCGGGCCAGCGTCAGCTGGCGGTCGAGCAGTGCGCCCGCCTTCGCGGCGCCGACGGTCAGACTGCCTTTGGCCGGCGCCCCGGTGTTCCCCGCGGTCTGTGCCGGGAAGCCGGCCGCGCCCGAGAGCCGGTTCAGTGCGCCGAGGAGCCGTTCCAGGCGGGCCGCGTAGGCGTGCTCACGGGCCAGGGTGCCCGAGAGCCACGCCAGTTCGGGCCGCATGCCCTCCGACCAGTCCGTGTCGAGCATCGGTCGGAAGGTGTGCAGGGTGCCGCTGATGCGGCGGGCCGAGCGGCGCAGGGCGCGCGCCGCGTCGACGGATTCCCCCGGGCCGTACCCCCCCGAGCCGTACTCCCCCGTTCGCGAAAGGTCTCGCGACACGTTTCGTGACACGTTTCCCGACACGTCTCGCGCGTCGGTTCGCGCCTCCGTTCTCGGCTTCGCCCGGGCGGCGGCACCCGCTTCGGGGCCGTTCTCCCGGTGCTGTCGCAGAGAGCGGAGGAACTCCGTGGCCTGGGCCCTCAGGTAGCCCGCGAGGGCGTCCCCCGACACGGGCCCGGCCGGGGAGTCGGTGGGGGGTTCAAGGTGTTGCTGTGCCACGCCGGCGCCTCCGGGCGTCTATGAGCATCTCCTGGACGTTGCGCAGGGGTTGGCCGTCCGCGTCGGTCGAGTGCCGGGTCCACTCGCCGTCCGGGCCCAGGTGCCAGGAGGCGGTGGTGTCGGACATCCCGGTCTCGAACAGCCGGTTGAGGGCTGCGCGGTGGGCCGGGTCGGTGATCCTGACCAGGGCCTCGATCCGCCGGTCCAGGTTGCGGTGCATCATGTCCGCGCTGCCGATCCAGACCTCCGGCTCTCCGCCGTTGCCGAAGCCGAAGACGCGGGAGTGTTCGAGAAAGCGGCCGAGCACGGACCGTACGCGTATGTTTTCGGACAGGCCCGTGACGCCCGGCCGGACCGCGCAGATGCCGCGCACCCACACGTCGACGGGCACTCCGGCCTGGGACGCGCGGTACAGCGCGTCGATGAGCGCCTCGTCCACCATCGAGTTGCACTTGATGCGGACGTAGGCCGGGCGTCCGGCCTTGTGGTGCTGGACTTCCTTGTTGATCCGCGCGATCAGGCCGTCGCGCAGGGACTTGGGAGCGACGAGCAGCCGGCGGTAGGTCTCGCGGCGTGAGTAGCCGGAGAGCCGGTTGAAGAGATCGGACAGGTCCGCGCCGACCTGCGGGTCGGCGGTGAGCAGGCCGAGGTCCTCGTACAGCCGGGCGGTCTTCGGGTGGTAGTTGCCGGTGCCGACGTGGGAGTAGCGCCGGAGCGTCTCCCCCTCCTGCCGGACGACCAGCGACAGCTTGCAGTGGGTCTTCAGCCCGACCAGCCCGTACACCACATGGCAGCCCGACTCCTCCAGCTTGCGGGCCCACTTGATGTTGGCCTGTTCGTCGAAGCGCGCCTTGATCTCGACGAGGACGAGGACCTGCTTGCCGGACTCGGCGGCGTCTATCAGCGCGTCGACGATCGGCGAGTCGCCCGAGGTCCGGTACAGCGTCTGCTTGATGGCCAGCACGTCCGGGTCGGCCGCCGCCTGCTCCAGGAAGGCCTGTACGGAGGTGGAGAAGGAGTCGTACGGGTGGTGCAGCAGGACGTCGCGCTCGCGCAGGGCGGCGAAGATGTCGGGCGCGGACGCCGACTCGACCTCGGCCAGGTCGCGATGCGTTCCCGCGATGAACTTCGGGTACTTCAGTTCGGGCCGGTCGAGGGCGCCGATGCCGAAGAGGCCGGTGAGGTCCAGGGGACCCGGCAGCGGGTACACCTCCGCCTCGGAGATCTTCAGTTCCCGTACGAGGAGATCGAGGACGTACCGGTCGATCGACTCCTCGACCTCCAGACGCACCGGCGGCCCGAAGCGGCGCCGCATGAGCTCCTTCTCCAGGGCCTGGAGCAGGTTCTCGGCGTCGTCCTCCTCGACCTCCAGGTCCTCGTTCCTGGTCAGCCGGAAGGTGTGGTGCTCCAGCACCTCCATGCCCGGGAACAGCTCCTCCAGGTGCGCCGCGATCACGTCCTCGATGGGGACGTAGCGGTTCGGGGAGGCCTCCAGGAAGCGGGAGAGCAGCGGCGGGACCTTGACGCGCGCGAAGTGCCGGTGGCCGCTGACCGGGTTCCGCACGACGACCGCGAGGTTCAGGGACAGACCCGAGATGTACGGGAAGGGGTGCGCGGGGTCGACCGCCAGCGGGGTCAGCACCGGGAAGATCTGGTGCCGGAAGAGGGTGAAGAGGCGGGCCTGCTCCTTCTCCGTCAGTTCACTCCAGCGGACCAGGTGGATGCCCTCCTCCGCGAGCGCGGGGGCGACGTCCTCCTGGTAACAGGCCGCGTGCCGGGCCATGAGCTCGCGCGAGCGGGCCCAGATCATCTCCAGGACCTCGCGGGGCTGCAGGCCGGAGGCGGACTTGGTGGCCACGCCGGTCGCGATGCGGCGCTTCAGTCCGGCCACCCGGACCATGAAGAACTCGTCCAGGTTGCTGGCGAAGATCGCCAGGAAGTTCGCCCGTTCGAGCAGGGGCGTGCTCGGGTCCTCGGCGAGCTCCAGCACCCGCTCGTTGAACGCCAGCCAGCTGCGCTCGCGGTCGAGGAACCGGCCCTGCGGCAACATGATGCCGTCCTGCACCAGGTCCTCGTAGGCGTCGAGGTCGGCGTCGATGTCGGGCTCGAGGTCGGAGACGTTCGCCGCCACGGTGTGCGGGCGGTGGGCGGCTATGGAGCCGACGGAGGGCTGCGGGTGCTGGACCGGTGCCTGGGCGCTGGGCTGGTTCATGGCCCCATTCTTCCGCGCCGGGAGCGAGACCGGCGCGTCGGAGAGCGCGAGCGGCAGCGGGGTGAGGCGGATGTTCCCGTTCCGCGGCCCCGGCACCGCCTCGCTCCCCGTCGTCGGAGAGGTCTCGTGCTCCGGTGGAGGCGACGGCTCTGGCACGGCGGGCTTCATTGGCTGAGCGTCGCAAGCCCGTCTGAATCGATGGTTACGGCGACATGACGTGCGGGATATCGGGGAGCGGCTCCCGGACGACTACATGCCCGGGGGCCGTGTACGCCCCACCCCCCGTGGGGGGCGTACACGGCCGCCGGTGTGCGGGGGAGCTATGCGGTGCGGCGGCGCAGCAGCCGGAAGGCGGCGGCGGTGGCCGCGGCGGTCACGGCGAGGACGATGCCGGTCTCCACGAGGTGGAGGGGCCAGAAGTGGGAGACGGGGTGGTAGACGGAGTAGTACCCGGTGATCCCGTGGTCGGCCAGGCACTGTTCGGCCCTCGTGCCCGTGCCGTTGCAGTGTCCGTACTCGGGGTTCGCCACGCGTCTTCCGTGGACGATCACCCCGTTGGTCAGCTGCCAGGCGGTGTCGGGCGGAGTGAACAGGGCGGTGCCGGTACGGGTGACCGAGGGCCACAGGTCCGTGCGGCACCTCTGCATGAGCTGGTTGAGCATCAGCATCACGGCGAAGGAGACGCCGAGGGCGGGCAGCGAGCGGCGCAGCACCAGTCCGGCGAGTGCGCCGACGGCCAGCGCGCACAGGCCGTACGCCACCGTCGCGGGGCCGCGGGCGACGAAGACGTTGGCGGAGGTCCAGCCGCTGCCCAGCCGGTCCGGGTTGATCCACCAGGCGTGGCGGAACACCGGCACCAGCACCGCACCGCCGACGGTGATCAGCAGCGCGGGCAGGGCGAGCTTGGTGACCAGCCAGCGCACGGGGGGCACCGACTGGGTCCAGGCGAGCTGCGCGGTGCCTGTCTCCAGCTCGCGGGCGACCAGGGCGGCGCCCGCCCAGGCCGCGACGGCGAGGAAGGAGTAGCACAGCAACGTGGCAGCCAGGCGGACGGCGCCGTCGTAGTCGAGTGTGGCCTTGATGGAGCAGGTGTCGTGGTGTGCGCAGTAGGCCAGTTCGGCGCGGGCGGCGTCCGCCTTGACCCCGGCCGTCCACAGCAGGAACCCGGTGACGGCGGCCACGAACGCGCCCCAGCCGAGCAGCGCCGCGCGGTGCAGGCGCAGGACGGTCCAGGGCAGGCCGTTGACGGCGGCGCTCACTGGCGGACCTCCTTCGAGGCGGTACCGGTCCGGTGGTTCAGCAGCCGGAAGGCGACGAAGGCCGCCAGTGCGGTGATGACGAGGGTGAGGCCGGTCGCCACGAGCTGGAGGGGCCAGTAGTGGGAGTAGGGGTGCCAGTCGCTGTAGAAGCTGACGGCGTCGAGCCTGTCGTAGAGGTGGCGGCAGGCCGTGTAGCGGCTGCTGCCGCAGTACGGGTCGGGCAGCTGGGCGCCGGTGGAGGTGAGGAGGCCGTGGTGGAGGGTGAGGCCCCCGCCGACGGGGCCGTCGTTCTTGAGGCTGCTGACGGTCCGCACGGTCGGCCAGAGGTAGGGCAGCGCCATGCCGACGGCGATCCGGACGGCACCGGTCGCCAGCGTCGCCACGACGAGCGCGCCCAACGAGCGGCGCAGCGTGAGGCCGGCGAGCGCGCCGACGGCCAGGCCGCACAGGGCGAAGGCCACGGTGGTCGGTCCGTTGGCGTGGAACGTGAGGGACTCGCTCCAGTTCTTGGCGCTGTGGATCCGGCCCTGGCTCCTGGCCCACACCTGGTGGTGCAGTGCGACCAGCACGCTTGTCCCGGCGGTGATCAGCGCGGCCGGGAGCGTCAGCTTGACCGCCAGCCAGCGGGCCGGGGAGATGGACTGGGTCCAGGCGAGGTGCGCGGTGCCGTTCTCCATTTCGCGGCCCACGAGCGAGGCGCCCGACCAGGCGGCGACGAGGAGCGGCAGGAAGGTCACCGCGAAGGTGGCGTACTGGGAGTACGACTTGTACCTGAGGAGCGCGTCCTGGTCGTAGGAGCAGTTGGCCGTCGTGCAGTGGTCGTACTGCCGCCAGGCCTCGGCCGCCGCGTCCATTCCCGGGCCGTACAGCCACAGCAGCAGCGCCCCGAGGGCGACGAACAGACCGGCCCAGATGTAGAGCGCCGGGCGGTGCAGCAGCAGCACCGCGCGTATCAGGCCGCGCGAGGTGGACGGGCGGCGCGGGGGCGCCGCCGTGCTGCCGGGGGCGGTGAGCGCGGTCATGCGGCGGACTCCTGGGCGGACGTGCGGGCGGGGGCGAGGATCAGCGCGGGGGCCTCGGGGTTGCGCAGATGCGCGAGGACCAGCTCCTCCAGGGAGGGCGTGGTGACGTGGGCGTCGAGTCCGCCGGAGAACGGGCCCTGCGGGCGGATCAGGGCGGTCAGCTGACGCCCCGTGGTGCGGGATTCGACCACGGTGTGCGGGGTGAGGTCGCGGACCGGCCCGGTGGTCAGGGTGTGCGCGTCCAGCAGGTCGTCCAGGTCGCCGGCCAGTCGTACCTGACCGCCGCCTATCAGCAACAGGTAGTCGCAGGAGCCTTCCAGCTCGGCGACGACGTGCGAGGACATCACGACCGTCGTGCCGTACTGGGCGGCCTCGGCCATCAGTGTGCCCATCAGCTCGTGGCGGGCGAGCGGGTCGAGGTCGGCCATCGGTTCGTCCAGGAGCAGGAGTTCGGGCCGCTTGCCGAGGGCGAGGGCGAGCGCCACGCGGGTGCGCTGGCCGCCGGAGAGCGTACGGACCTTGGCCTTCGGGTCCAGCCCGCCGTTCTCGTACGTGATCCGCTCGGCGACCGAGGCGTCCCAGCGGGCGGGGTTGAGCTCGTGGCCCAGGCGCAGTGTCTGGGCCACCGTCAGCTGCGGGTACAGCGGCTTGTCCTGGGCGATGTACGCGATGCGTTCGCGCGCGGCGGCCGGGTGACTGCCGAGCACGGTCAGGGAGCCCTCGGTGGGGGCGAGCAGTCCGGCGGCGTGGGCCAGCAGGGTCGACTTGCCCGCTCCGTTGGGTCCGACGAGGGCGCAGACGCGTCCTGCGGGGAGCCGGAAGGAGCACTCGCGCAGTGCCCAGCCCCCGCGCCGTCCGAACCGCTTGCCGAGCCCGGCCGCCTCCATGGCGGTGTCGCTCATTGGTTGTCTCCCTTGCTGAACTTTTCCAGTACGGCGGTGAAGAGCGCCGCCACGTCGTCTTGATCGAGCCCTGCCCCGCGGGCCCTGGCGGCCCATTCGTCGAGCTCGACGCGCAGGGGCGAGTCGGCGGGGGCGGCGCCCAGTGAGCGCTTCACGAAGGTGCCGAGGCCGCGTCTGGCCTCGACCAGGCCCTCGCGCTCCAGCTCGCGGTAGGCCTTCAGGACGGTGTTCGGATTGATCGCCGTGGCCTCGACGACCTCGCGGGCCGTGGGGAGCTTGTCGCCCGGTTCGAGCAGGCCCAGGCGCAGGGCCTGTTTGGTCTGCTGGACGATCTGGACGTAGGTGGCGACACCGCTGCGCCGGTCGATGCGGTACTCGACCACTCGGACAACCACCCTTTCACTAATTGAGTAGTGAAAGGGTGGTGTAAGGGGGTGTCCGGAGTCAAGTCCGAAGGGTGCGAGGGCAGGCCTGAGGGGTGCGGAGGCACGCCAGAAAATTCGATGCCGGATGTGTGAACCGATCGGCGGGGCTCGTCCGATGAGGGGATGTGAGGGAAACGAGAAGCGACGGGGAGCTGCTGCGGGCCATCGCGGCGGACGCGGACCGCCGCGCCTTCGAGGAGCTGTACCGGCGGTATGCGCCGTGGCTGACCGCGCGGCTGCGCGGTCGGTGCGCCGATGCCGGGGTCGTCGACGACGTCGTGCAGGAGACCTTCCTCGCCATCTGGCGCGGCACCGCGAGTTACCGGGAGGAGGGGGACGCGGCGGGCTGGCTGTGGCGCATCGGCTCGCGACGCCTGATCGACACACTGCGCGGCGACGGCGCACGCGGCCGGTTGCGCCAGACACTGGCCCGCTTCCGCCACCGGCACGAGGCCTCCGCCGAGGAGCGCGTCCTGGCCGGGGTCGAACACGGCGACCTCGCGGGCGCGTTGATACGGCTCTCGCCCGAGCTGCGCGCGGTCCTCCAGGCCACGGTGATCGACGGACTCACGACCCGGGAAGCGGCCGTCCTGCTCGGCATTCCGCCCGGCACGGTCAAGACGCGGGCCCTGCGGGCGCGCAAGCAGTTGCGGGAGGAGCTGGCATGAGCGGCAACGACGGCGAGGGCATCGGCGGAGACCGCGAGGACAGGGGTGGAGGTGGAGAGAACGTGAGCGGGTTGGGCGAGGACACGGTCGACGGTTCCTCGGACGGGCGGTGGCACGCGGATGCCGAGGATCTCCGGGCTTATGCGCGGGGCGGGCTGGCGGCACCCCGGCTCTGGTCCGTCGACACCCACCTCATGGCGTGCGCGCCCTGCCGGGAGGTGCTCGCCACCGTGAGCGATCCGGTCGTGCTGGACGCCGGATGGGAGCGGCTCGACGCCGAGCTGGACGCGCCCCGACCACGGCTGTTCGAGTCGCTGCTGGTGCGGATCGGTGTCGCCGACCACACGGCACGGCTGCTGGCCGCCACGCCCGTGCTGCGTCGTTCCTGGCTGGCCGCGGTCGCCCTCGTCCTCCTCATGACGGTGGTGGCGACCGACGCCGGACGGGTCTCGGCCTCACCCACGCTCTTCCTGGCCCTCGCCCCGCTGCTCCCGCTCGCCGGGGTCGCGCTGTCGTACGGACCGGTGCTCGACCCGACGTACGAGATGGCCGTGGTGTCACCGCTGCACGGATTCCGGCTGCTGATGATCCGCACGGTGGCCGTGCTCACCACCGGCCTCGTCCTGAACGGACTCGCGAGCCTCGCACTCCCCGCGTACGGGCTGCGCGCGCTGGCCTGGCTGCTGCCCGCCCTCGCCCTCACCGGGACGGGGCTCGCCCTGACGGCCCGCTGGGGGCCGGTCCTCCCGCCCTGCCTGGTCGGCGGAGCGTGGGTCACGCTGCTGCTGGTGGCCCAGGCGAAGGCCCACGGCGGCACCCTCGCGCCGTTCACGGCACTCGGCCAGGGCGTCGCCGGCGCGGTCGCGGCACTGGCCGCCGGGCTGCTCTATCTCGTACGGGACCGGTTCGACTTCTCCCCCGCGCACGCCCCCTTCGCCGACTACACCGACTTCTCCGACAGGAGCGCCGCATGACCCCCACCGTCTCCGCCTCCGGGCTCACCCTTCGGTACGGCGGGACCGTCGCCCTCGACGACGTCTCCCTGCGCCTGAGCGAGGGCGTCACCGGGCTGCTCGGGCCCAACGGCGCGGGCAAGACCACCCTGTTGCGGGTGCTCGCCACCGCCGTGCCCGCCGACCGGGGAGCCTTCACGGTGCTCGGGCACGACCCCGGCACGCCCACCGGGCGCCTGAACGTGCGGCGCGCGCTGGGCTATCTGCCGCAGACCCCGGCATTCCACCCGGACTTCTCGGCCTTCGAGTTCGTCGACTACGTGGCGATCCTGAAGGAGCTGACCGACCGCTCCGCCCGGCACCGGGAGGTGCGGCGCGTGCTGGAGACCGTCGACCTGTCCGACGTACGGGGCAAGCGCATCAAGAGGCTCTCCGGCGGTATGCGCCAGCGGGTCGGGCTGGCCGCAGCGCTGGTCGGCGACCCCGGCTTCCTCGTCCTGGACGAGCCGACCGTCGGCCTGGACCCCGAACAGCGCATGCGGTTCAGGGAAATGATCGCCGAGGCCGGCGAGGGACGCACGGTCCTGCTCTCCACCCACCAGACCGAGGACGTCGCGATGCTCTGCCACCGCGTGATCGTCATGGTCCGCGGCGGCATCCGCTTCGAGGGCACCCCGGCCGAGCTGACCGCGCGGGCGGCGGGGCGGGTGTGGAGCAGTACGGCCCGCGACCCTGGCGCGAGAGCCGGCTGGCGTACGGGCACGGGTTCCTTCCGCAATGTCGGCGACCCGCCCAAGGGCGCCGAACTCCTCGAACCAACCCTGGAGGACGGCTACTTGCTCACTCTCGACGGCGAGCCGGCGGAGGTGGCGGCATGAGCGAGCTGGTGACCCGCACGGTCGTGGAGGAGGCGGCCCCCACGGGGGTGGAGCCGCCCACCCAGGACCCGCACCCGAACAGGACGAGGGCCGTCATCGCCCTCGCCCGCTTCGAGGCACGCGAACTGCTGATGCAGATCCCGGTGCTCGTCTTTCTCCTCCTGTACATCGTCTACATCGGCCGGAGGATGTTCTTCGGCGGGGAGGGCATGGACGGCTATCCGGTCCTCCAGGATGTCGACCGGTCCACCCAGACCGCCCCCCTGCTCCTCGCCCTCGTGCTGTTCGTCAGCGTCAACCGCGCCGTGCTCCGCTCCCGCAGACACGGCACCGACCGGCACTTCGACGTGCTGGTCATGGAGCCGTGGCGGCGCTCGCTGGCACACGCCCTGTCGGCGGTGCCGTACGCGGTGTTCACCGCGCTGGTCGTGGGGCTCGAGTTCACCTGGGCGGCCCTGAAGCCCGGCGCGGTCGGCCACGGCTCGCTCGCCGAACTGCTCGTGGGCCCGCTGTCGATACTCCTCGCCGGAGTCCTCGGCGTCCTTCTCGCGCGGTCGATCCCCTTCGCGTTCGTCGTCCCGCCCTTCCTCCTCGGTGTGTACGTCCTCACGGCCCTCGTGTCCGCGAGCACACAGGGCACGCACTGGGTGCGATGGCTGGCGCCGGTGGTCACCGAGGAAGGCGCCCACCCGTTCCCCTCCGACCTGCTGGGCCGCCCGGCCGCCTGGCACGTGCTGTATCTGGTGGGGCTCATCGTGCTGCTGCTGTGCATCGCGCTGCTCATCAACGGCGGTCGTACGCTCAGGATCAAGGTGGTCACAGCTCTCGCCCTCGCTGCCATGGCCCTGGGCATCGCCGGGCAGGCCCCGGGTGACTCGGCCGCGCTGACCGAGGCACGCGTGAAGGCGTCGGTCACCCCGGAGAAGGTGCAGACCTGCGTCGCGCACGAAAGGTCGACGTACTGCGCCTACCCCGAGTGGGCCGGCCAGACCGCCGACTGGGCCGAGGTGGTCCAGCGTGTCCAGTCCCTCGCGGGCGGGCCGGCCGCGGCCGAGCGGCTGACCGTACGGCAGCGGGTCGACGCCGGCTACGGCCTGGAGGGCGACGCCGCGCTCGACCCGGCCAAAGCGCCGGGGGTGGTGACCGTCACCACACGCTGGGGTGGCAACCGGATCCCGGAGTTCGCCGTGGGGGTGGCCTCTGTTCTGGTGACGGGGGACGAGACGTCCAGCGGCGAAGTGTGTGACGCCCGCGCGGTGATCATCATGTGGCTGGCGCTGGCCTCGGAGTCCCACCCGCTGACCGTGCTGCGCCATGTCCGTATCGACGACTCCATCAGCGGCGGAGGGGTCGCCCTCGCGCCCACGAACCCGGTCTCCATGAACGCCGCACAGACAGAGGTGATCAAGGAGTTGCTGCAGAAGCCCCGCTACAGCGTCATCCCCAGGGTGAAGGCCCACTGGGCGGAGCTCACGTCTCCCAGGACGACGACGGCCCAGGTGGCTCAGCTGCTGGGCGTGCGGGCGCCGACCGGCCCGGGCGCGCTGAACGTCAAGACATGCGAGGAGTGACCGTGCTCGACAACGCAGGTACGGCCGGCGGTGCGGAGAGTGCCGGGAGCGTGGGAACCGCGGAAAGCGGGGTGACTGTGGGAAGCGGGAGGACCGCGGATGGCATCCCGTCCCGAGGGCGCCCCTACGACGTGGTCCGCGCCCTTCTCCGTCCCCTCTTCCGTGCGCTCCCCCGGCGCACCCTGGTGGCCGGTGCCGTACTGGGGCTGCTGTTCACCGGGATCCCGCGGTTGTTCGCCCTCCCGATCGACGGGTGGGCCGGCCTCAACCTCCTGCGGGCCGCCGCGCTCACCTTCGCTCTGGGCCTGGCCTTCCTGCTGGACGATCCGGCCCGCCACATCACCACGGCGGTGCCGACCCGGCGTCCGGTGCGGGTCGGCCTGCGGGTGGCGCTCGTCGCCCCGTCGGCCGTGCTCTGGTGGACGGCCGCGCTGTTCCTCATACCGGAGCAGGCCCGGCCGCCGGTGGGCGCCATGACCTTGGAGGCCACCGCCACGGCGGTGCTCGCGCCGGCGGCCGCGGCGGTCATGGTGCGGTTCAGCGATCGGGCCGAGCCGGGGGGCGTGGTGTGCGTCGGACTACTGGCCACGGCGGTGGCTGCGCCCCTGCTGCTCCCTGACCGGTGGACGCTCTTCCCCGTGCCGTCCGACCCGCGCTGGGACGGCGCCCACGAGACATGGGCGGTAGTCCTGGTCGCCGCGGCGCTGGCCGGGGCGTGGTCCTGCGTGGAACCCCTACGGAGGTGGCGGCCCGCAGCCTTCGCTCACCGGTGACACGAAGACGCGGGCGCGGACGGGCAGGGACACCGGGCGGGCAGGGACAGCGGACGACGAGGACTCCGGACCGACGAGGACTGCGGACCGCCACAGACTGCGGACCGACGGTCAGGACTCGCTTCGGTACATCAGGTCCGTCTCGTGCGTGCGGAAGCCGAGCCGCTCGTACACGGTCACGGCCGCCTTGTTGTCGGCATCGACGTAGAGCATGGCGGTCGGAAGGCCCTGCCGGGCGAGGTGACGGAGCCCGATCGTGGTGAGGGCCTTGCCGAGGCCACCGCCCTGGGCGCCGGGGCGGACCCCGAGGACGTACACCTCGCCTAGGCCCTCCTCGGCGTGGACCTTCGTCCAGTGGAAGCCGATGAGTTCGTCGCCGCGGAAGGCGAGGAAGAACCCGGCGGGGTCGAACCACGCCTCGGCCTTGCGGTCGTCCAGGTCGCGCTGGGTGAGGGAGCCCTGCTCGGGGTGGTGGGCGAAGGCCTCGGCGTTCAGGGCGAGCCAGGCCGCGTCGTCCCGGCCGGGCACGAAGGTGCGGACGCTCACGCCGTCCGCGAGCTTCGGCTCGGGCAGGTCGAGGTCGGTCAACGACCGCCGCAGCTGGCGCAGTTCGCGGAAGAGGGTGAGGCCGAGGACCTGGGCGAGATGACGGGCGGCGGAGTGGCCGCCGTGTGCCCACACGCGCAGCCGCTTGCCGGACTCGGCGAGCAGGGCCGAGCCCAGGGCCCGACCGTGGCCGTGGCCGCGGTACGCCGGGTGCACGACCAGTTCGGCGGCCGGGGCCTCCACCGGGTCGGTGTCCTCCAACTGCGCGTACCCGACCAGCTCGTCGCCGAGGGTCAGCAGCAGATGGCGCACGCCCTCGCGGGCGCCGCCCTTCAGCTGGAGCCGGCCCTGCTCGGAGACCGCCTGCTGCCCGTCGGCCCGGGCGGCCTCCGCGAGCAGCCGGAGCACGTCCTCGGCCTGGGCCGGGGAGAGCGCGGTGTGTGTCTCGATGGAGCGGGTGAGGGCGTGGGGCGCGGTGTCGTCGCTGGTCATGGATACGAGGGTACGGCGCGGTGTTTTGCGGACAAGGAGTTGCGCCGAGTCGATGTGGGGCGTGGCGGGGTGCGGAGGGGTTTTTGTCAGGTGGTGGTGAGGCGATGGCAACCAGTCTGTAACCCCTAATACTGCAACCGCATCTGGAGAATGTGGCCTCGGCGTTTATAGTGGGAGCGGCGGGCTCGGGCTTGGCTGCGTCGTCGGAAGCGTGACCAGTGCAGATGGTGCTCGTTGCTGTGACAGTGGCGCGTGACGACGACGTGGCCCATCAACCGGCGGATCTCCGGGACGCTGAGGGGTATGAGGTCTTGCTCGTCGTCGAGAGTGCCCCTTTGTGGCTTCTGCGGCGCGGACGGCGGTCAGGTAGGCAAGGGCGGCCATGGCCAGGGTGATGTGGCGGTACCAGGCCCGGTAGAGCCGCACCTGGTAGTGGTCCAGACCGCACTCTCCCTTCGCGGTCTGGAAGCACTCCTCGACCGCCCACCTCGCGGCAGCTACTTTGACCAGGTCTTTCAGTCGGGAGGCGACCGGGCCGTAGCAGACGTAGTAGGCGATCTCGCTCGGGTCGCTGACGCTGCGTCGGGCCAGCACCCAGTGCCCGAAGCCGTTTTCCCAGGACGGGCGGATCGCGACACGCGCCCAGTCGTAGATCCGCTCACCGTGCGCGCCGGCCCCGCCGGAGATTCGTTTCCACCGCTGGCGGGGCAGCGCGGCGACCAACTGGTCCACCCGCGTGTCCGCCCCGTGCGTGGTGATCACAGTGTCGTTGACCTTCGTAGCCAGCACGTGCGCGACCCGACGTTCCTCCAGCCACACTCGCAGGTGCTTGACCTGCCCGTATGCCTCGTCAGCGGTGACCCACGCGAACGGGACACCCGCGTCGATGGCGCGTTGCAGCATCCACTTGAAGTGCTCGTTCTTGGTCGCGAAGGGGACCTCGTCGTCGATCCCGGCCGCGCGGCAGCGGTCACGGTCATCCGTCCAGGAGACGGGGATGTAGAGCTCGCGGTCGATCAACGCCCGCCCCCTGGCGGAGGCGTAGGCCAGGAATGTTCCGATCTGGCTGTTCTCCGTGCGGCCGGCTGTGCCGGTGTACTGCCGCTGGACGCCGGCGGACTTGGTGCCCTTCTTCAGGAAGCCGGTGTCGTCGCCGATCAGCACCGCGTCCTTGGCGCCGATGGTCTCCACGACGAAGTCCCGGACATCGTCGCGGACCGCGTTCTCGTCCCAGTCGGAGTGGTTGAGCAGGCGCTGGACGCCGTCGGGGCGCAACTGCCCGACCTGCTCCGACAGCGTCCACCCGTTCTTCTTCTCAAGCGGCGCGAGCAACCCGTTCAGGTAGTCCGACGCCCGCTCGCGGGGCTCCGACCTGCCGAAACGGTGGGCGAACCGGGCATGGAACCCGGCTATCCCCTCGGACCACGACTCGACCTGCTCAACCGTCAACGATTCATCGCACAGTCGGAACAACGAGCCAACCCAGCACCTGTCACGGCAGATGCGGTTGCAGTACTAACCCCCTGTTGCGCTACGCGCGTTGATTCTAAAGTGCGCGTAAAACCACAGCCGTCCCACAGTTCTCGCAGCTCATGCAGCACCCACGGCTCAGACAGTTCCGACGGCTCCGACAGCTCCCAGGGGGGAACCCATGCCGCCGACGCCCCGGCACAGACGTACCCCATCGCATCCTCGCCGCCGCCGCTGGACTGGCCACCGTCGGTGCCCTGGCGGCCGCGATGCCCGCGAGCGCAGGGCAGGACAGGTCGACCCCGCACCACCACCCCGGCAGCGGCCGCTACCAGGACGTACAGCTGCTGTCCTTCAACGACCTGCACGGCAACCTGGAGCCGCCGACCGGGTCGTCCGGCCGGGTCGCGGAGCTCCAGGCGGACGGCACGACGAAGTCGATCGACGCGGGCGGTGTCGAGTACCTCGCCACGCATCTGCGCGAGGCCCGCAAGGGCAACAAGTACTCGATCACGGCCGCCGCCGGAGACATGGTCGGCGCCTCCCCGCTGATCTCCGGGCTCTTCCACGACGAGCCCACGATCGACGCGCTGAACAAGCTCGACCTGGATGTGACGAGCGTCGGCAACCACGAGTTCGACGAGGGCGCCAAGGAGCTGGCCCGCCTGCAGAACGGCGGCTGCCACCCCACGGACGGCTGCTACGACAAGAAGGCGAAGTTCCGGGGCGCCGACTTCCCGTACCTCGCGGCGAACGTCACCGACGAGAAGACCGGCAAGCCGATCCTCAAGCCCTACTGGGTGTGGAAGAAGAACGGCGTCAAGGTCGGCTTCATCGGCGTGACGTTGGAAGGCACGCCGAACATCGTGTCGGCCGACGGCGTCAAGGGACTGAAGTTCGGCGACGAGGTCGAGACGATCAACAAGTACGCCAAGGTGCTCCAGCGCCAGGGCGTGAAGTCGATCGTCGCGCTGATCCACGAGGGCGGCGCGCCCGCGTCGACGGCGTACAACTACGACTGCGACAGCCCCGGCGTCGGTGACGGCATCTCCGGGCCGATCGTCGACATCGCCAAGAACGTCACGCCGGCCGTGGACGCCCTGGTCACCGGTCACACCCACCAGGCGTACGCGTGCACCATCCCCGACCCGTCGGGCAACCCGCGCATGGTGACGTCGGCCTCGTCCTTCGGCCGCCTCTACACGGACACGACGCTGACGTACGACCGCTGGACCGGCGACATCGCGCGTACGGCGGTGAAGTCCGCGAACCACGTGGTCACCCGTGACGTGGCGAAGGCCACCGACATGACGTCTCTGATCAGCAAGTGGAAGACGCTCTCCGCCCCGATCGCCTCGCGCCCCATCGGCTACATCGCGGGCGAGATCGGCAACGCCGGTAACGAGTCCCCGCTCGGCGACATGATCGCCGACGCGCAGCTCGCGTACGCCAAGTCCGTCGACCCGGAGGCCGACCTCGCGGTGATGAACCCGGGTGGCATCCGCGCCGGGCTCACCTACGCCGCGAGCGGCGGTGAGGGCGACGGGGTGGTGACGTACGGGGAGGCGTACACGGTCCAGCCGTTCGCCAACACCGTCAACCTGGTGAACCTCACCGGCGCCCAGGTGATCACGGCACTCCAGCAGCAGGTCAGCGGGGCGAACGGGGCCGCGCCGAAGATCCTGCAGATCTCCAAGGGCCTGACCTACACCCTGGACCTGACGAAGTCGGGCGCGGACCGGGTGGTCACCGGTTCGGTCAAGCTCAATGGCACGGCGATCGACCCGACCGCCACCTACCGCGTCGCGATGAACTCCTTCCTCGCGGGCGGCGGTGACGGCTTCACCGAACTCGGCAAGGGCGGAGACGTCCTGGTCGGCGGCGACGACCTGGCGGCCTTCGAGTCCTACCTGACGGCCAACTCCTCGGCCACGGCGCCGTACCCGGTGCCGACGGCGGACCGGATCACGGTCGTGCAGTAGTTCTTCACGGACAGTAGTTCCTCAGTTCCTTAGGGAACGGGTGGGGCTGTTACGCGGATGCGTACCGGCCCCACTTTTTTCGACCTAAATTCTGTGTGAGTAGTGGATTGGTTCCAGGGTTCATCTGAAAATTTGCTTCAGGCGCAATTCATTGAGGTCTTATCCGAATTGGCGATTTCAGGTTCCGGGGCCCCGTAGTGTTTTCCATGTCGAAAGCGAACAGCGCGAACGACAAAGGGAATTCACCCGCAGGGAACAAGGAGACACCCATGAGCTTCCACAAGATCGCCCCGGTCAAGAAGCACCACAAGCCCGCTCCGGCCCCGAAGCAGCCCGCGCAGCGCCGGCCCGCCGAGCCGGCGCCGGTGGCGAAGAAGCCCGGGCGCCGCCCTGTCGGCAACAAGTAAGCAAGATCCACCCGAAATCGCCAGATCAACCCGCACTCAGCGGACCAATCCCAGCAACGAGAGGGACACTCATGAGCTTCCACAAGATCGCCCCCGTCAAGAAGCACCACAAGGCCGCCCCGGTCGCGAGGCGCGTCGCCCAGCCCGCGCCGAAGCCTGCCGCGAAGAAGGTCGCCGCCCCGAAGAAGCGCCCGGTCAGCCGACAGGGCCAGTAGCAGCCCGCGCGAGGCGGGGTCCCCGGGAATTAGAGGTTTCCGGTGGCCCCGCCTCGGCCATGTTCCGGACCGGAAAGGGAAGTTGATTTGATATGCGGGAAGTACGGGAGGCATTCGCACGCTTCTGGCCGCTGACGCGCGGCGACCGCAAATGGCTGCTTCTGATCATCGGCTGCGTGGTCGTGGCCGCGCTCGCCGAGACAGCCTCGATCCTGCTCTTCGCACAGCTCACGGACCACGCCCTGGAGGCCGGTTCGCTCTCCGCGTTCTGGGGGCCGGCCGGAGCCTGGCTGGGCGTCGCCGTGATCGGCGCGATCGTCGGCTACCTCGGCAACTCCCTGGCCGTGTGGACCGCGGAGAGATTCGTCCTTCGCCTGCGCGCGAGTATCTTCCGGCACGTCCAGGACCTGCCGCCCGACTTCTTCCAGAAGCACCGCCAGGGCGACCTGGTCGAACGGCTCACCGGTGATGTCGAGGCCATCGAGCAGATGGTCGTGTCGGGTGTGGTCGGCACGGTCTCCGCCGCCTTCTCCGCCGTGTTCTACGCCGCGGCCGCGCTCTGGCTGCGCTGGGATCTCGCCCTCGTCACCTTCCTCCTCGCCCCTCTCTTCCTCGTCTCCGCCCGCCGGTTCGCAGGCCGCATCAAGACCGCCTCCCAGGAGGAGCGGGCCGCCGACGGCGCGATCACCTCGGTCGTCGAGGAGTCCCTCGGCAACGTGGTGCTGACCCAGGCCTACAACCGGCGCCGCGCCGAGGAGAAGCGGCTCGACCGCGAGGCGCGCGCCTGGATGCGGGCGTCGGTGCGCGGGGCACGGGCGAGCGAGATGTACGAGCAGTTCGTCGAGGTCGTCGAGACGCTCTGCGTGCTCGCGGTGATCGGCCTCGGCGCCTGGGAGATCTCGCAGGGGCGCATGTCGCTGGGCCAGTTGCTCGCCTTCGCCGCGTTCCTCGGGTACCTGTACCCGCCGATCCGCAATCTGGGCCAGCTCGGCCTCACCCTCACCGCCGCGACCGCCGGTGCGGAACGCATCCAGGAGATCCTGGACACCGAACCCGCCGTCACCGACCCCGCCGAGCCCGTCCCGGACTGGCCCGTGCGCGGCTGGGTCAGCTTCCACGGCGCGTCGTTCCGCTACCCCGGCGCCGAGCGCGAGTCCCTGCACGACGTGTCCTTCACCGCGGGACCCGGCGAACTCGTCATCGTCACCGGCCCGAGCGGCGCCGGAAAGTCGACGCTCTCCAAACTCCTCACCCGCTTCTACGACCCCACGGCCGGCGTGGTCTGCCTGGACGGCGTCCCGCTGCCGGACGTGTCCCTGGAGTTCCTGCGCGAGAACGTGGCGCTGCTGCCCCAGGAGACACTGATCCTGCACGGCACGATCCGCGAGAACGTCGAGTGCGGCAGGCCGGGAGCGTCCCAGGCGGACATCGAGCGGGCGGCGACGGACGCGGTCGCGCACGACTTCATCAGCGCACTGCCTGACGGATACGACACCGAGATCGCGCCCGGCACGGCCACCCTGTCCGGCGGCCAGCTCCAGCGGATCGCGATCGCCCGCGCGATGCTGCGCGCCGCGCCCGTCCTGGTTCTCGACGAGCCGACCGCCGGGCTCGACTCGATCGCCGCGCGCCGGGTGGTACAGCCGCTGCGGCGCCTGATGGCGGGCCGTACGACCATCATGATCACGCACGATCTGAGCCTCGCCCCCGACGCCGACCGGATCCTGGTGGTGGACGGCGGCCGGCTGGTGGAGGCGGGCACGCACGACGAGCTGATGGCGTGGGGCGGGGCGTACGCCCGACTCGCGACGCCGGAACTCGACCACCTGGCGGCGCGGAGCCTGTAGCCCGGCCGGTGGTCCCCGACCACTTGGCGGCTACTTGGCGGCTACTTACGTCTACTTGGCGGCGCGGAGCGTGTAGCCGAGCCCCCGCACGGTGTGGATGAGCCGTGGTTCGCCGCGGCTCTCCAGTTTCCGGCGCAGGTACATCACGTACACGTCCAGCGTGTTCGACGTCGGCTCGAAGTCATAGCCCCAGACCTCCTTGAGGATCTGGGCACGGCTGAGGACCCTGGCCGGATGCCGGAGCAGAAACTCCAGCAGGGCGTACTCGGTCCTGGTCAGGTCGAGGGCGCGGTCGGCGCGGGTGACGATGCGGGTGGGCCGGTCCATGGCGAGGTCCCCGAAGGCGAGCCGGTCGTCGAGACGGGGAGCGCACTGTTTCGGCTGTGGGCTGCGGCGCAGCAGGGCCCTGACCCGGGCGAGGAGTTCCTCGGCGGCGAAGGGCTTCATGAGGTAGTCGTCGGCGCCGTTGTCGAGGGCGACGATTCGGTCGCCGACCGCGCCCCGGCCGGTGATCATGAGGATGGGGACGGTGGACCCGGAGGCTCTGATCCGGCGTGTCGCGGCCAGCCCGTCGAGGCCGGGCATGGTGACGTCCATCAGTACCAGGTCGGGCCGCTCGTCCACCCCGGCCACCAGTTCGAGGGCCTCGCGGCCGTCCCCGGTGAGGACGGTCTCGTACCCCTCGAACCTGAGCAGCCGGTCGAGCCCCTCACGTACGGCCTCGTCGTCATCGGCCAGCAGGATCTTCCGCGCCATCTCCCCAACGTGTAACGGGGCGCTGTGGGAGGGCTTGGAGTGGGGTGTGGGGAGGCTGGGCGGTGTCCGCGCCCAGCCTCCCCGGCCGGGAAGACCCGGCCATCCCCGGGAGGCCCCCCGGCCTCCAGGGGAGTTCGAGTGCTGTGGAGGGGGTCCGTCACAAGGCAGTTGTCACCGGGGCGGGAAAGGTTGCCGTGTTGGCGGGGTGGGGTGGTCACGGTGTGTTGTTGTCACGGTCACCGTTCGTCTCCGAGGATGCGTTCGCCTCGGCTGACCGCGACACGCAGCACATCGGCGAGTGACTCCGTCGCCCTGGTGAGCGCGAAACGCACCGCTCCTTCGCCGGCCTTGGGGTCGGCGAGTACGGCCTTGGCTCCGGCCAGTACCTGTTCGCCGGAGTCCAGCTGAGCCGCTTCGATGTCGTCGGCGAGCAGGGAGAGACGACTGCCGCCGCTGTCGGTGCTCAGGTAGCAGGGCTTGCCGTCGGGTGTTGTCCACGGCAGTAGTCGCAGTCGCTCGGGCGTTCCGGCGGCGCTGTTCACGCGGACACCTCCACTCCGTGAATGTGGCGAGGTCCGACGTCGATTCCGTGCACGGCCAGCCAGAGGGCGTGGCGCCGTTGCCGCTGCGACCGACGCTCGCGGCGTTCGTCTGGGGTGAGGAGGTACGGGCGTACGAGGTGGGTGTCCCGCTCGAAGGGCCATACGTCCACGGGGCGGTGCACGGGGGTGGAGGGTGCCGGAGCCCTGCCTGCGTCCGGCAGTTGGGTCGGAACCGCTCGGTGGCGGCCCCGGGCGGGAAGCAATACGTGCACGAGTGCGAGCAGTAGTAACTCGCAGAACCTCGCGATAGGTTCGGCCATGTCGGCGCTCCTTTGCAGCGTTGGCCACGCCCCCGGGCCGACCTGCTATCGGCTGCGGGGGTTTGTCGTGGGTGCCGTCCTGACGAGCGGTGATTACCGTTCGTGTCTCGATCGTCACTGCTTCGTCGTACGCTGCGGAAGAGGGCCGGTGTTGTCTGGGCGCCAGGCAACGGGGAGGGGTGACATGGCCGAACGGGTTGACGCAGAAGGGGAATCGGGGCGTGCCGCGCTCGGGCGGACGCTGCGGCTTCTGCGGGAGAAGACCGGAAAGACGCTGGGGCAGTTGGCCGAGGAGACGTCGTACGACAAGAGCTATCTGTACCGCTTGGAGGTGGGGCAGCGGCTCTCCAAGCAGGCGGTCATGGAGGACCTGGACAGGTATTACGACTCCGGTGACCTGCTGGTTCGGTTGTGGCGGGATGCGCGCAAGGACGTCATCAAGGACAAATACAAGGCGTTCATGGAGCTGGAGTCGACCGCGCGGGTCATGTTGATGTTCCAACTGCGAGTGCCGGGCCTGTTGCAGACCGAGGACTATGCCCGAGCGGTGTTGTCAGGGTTGTCTGGAGCTCAGACAACGGCTGGCAACGACGAGGACGTCGAGGAGCAGGTGGCCTTGCGCATGGGACGGCAGGAGCTGCTGTACCGCGAACCGGCGCCGCGGGTGCGCGTGATCCTGGACGAGGGGGCGCTGCGGCGCCCGGTTCCTGACGCGAAGGTATGGACGGACCAGTTGTCGCACCTGGTGGAGGCGGCGGAACTGCGGTCGGTCGCCCTTCAGGTGCTGCCCTTCACCGTCGGCGTGCATGACCTCATGAGCAGCGACCTCATCCTGCTGTGGCAGCGAGTCGGCAATCCCGTTGCATACGTGGAAGGCAACGGCTTCGGCGAACTGATCGACAACCCGGACAAGGTTTTGGCCTTCCGCTTGTCCTACGATCTCGTCAGGGACGCGGCTCTGCCTCCGGTGGAGTCGACGGCGTTCATCAAGCGCCTTCTGGAGGAGTGCAGATCATGAACCGAACCCTGGACCTCGGTACCGTTGTGTGGCGTAAGTCGTCTTACAGCGACGGGGGAGCATCGAACTGCGTCGAGGTCGCCGACGGCTACCCCGGCATAGTCCCTGTCCGTGACAGCAAGACCCCGACGGGCCGCCCGCTGGCCTTCTCGGCGGTGTCCTGGTCCGCGTTCATGGAGGGCGTCAAGGGTGGGGCGGGTGTGAACACGGTCGGGTGAAGCGTGCGGGTAACCGGGACGGGAAGGGGTGGGATCCGGCCACGGTGACGTCATGGCAGAGAACATGACCATCGACCCCGTGGCGGACGCAGTGGCCAACCTGTACGCGCTGGCCGCCGAGAAGATCCGCGCCCAGGGCCTGCTGTCTCGGCCGGAGCCGGTGCGCGGACAATCCGTGCGGGGACGGTGAGCGCGGCTATGGTCGTAGACATGGCGCGTCGAAGGAGGACATCGATCATGGCTGCCCACGCTGCGGAACCCGATGCGGTCGTCCCTCCCATGCCCGAGCGGACCCCGAAGGCGCTGCGCGAGGCCATCGCCGAGCATGCCCCCCAGCTCCTCCCCGACTTCGACGAGCACTGGAAGTGGGCGATCGCCGACGCCTACGACCTCGGTCCGGTGCCGGCGTTCATGGCCCGCTGGTGGGGTCAGTACGCCATCGCCCGCGACCCCAAACTGAACGCGCACGTACTTGATCTCGAACACCGAGCCGGGTACGAGTGCACCGACATCACCGAAGCCAAAGCCCTCCTTGAAGAGGCGGCGAAGATTCACTACCGGGTCCGAGAACTGGAGCCCGGCGAGTGACTGATGGGTTCATGGGGCCGCCTTGGCAAGCGGACTGGCGGATCGATGCTCTCGTTGCCTTCGAGGCACTGCCCGACCACGCTCGTGAGATGGTCCTCGCCGCGCGCGCCGAACTGGTCACGGCGAAAGACCCGTACTTTCGAGGCATCGATACTGATGCCGGGCTTCCCGACGGCATGAGGGCCATGCCGGACCAGTCCACTGTTCCGAAGGGCCGCCACCTCTGCTTCTTCGACAGCGGCAAGGGATGGTTGAAGTACACCTTCGTACGCCGAACCGAAGATCCTCAGATCGTGGTGGAAGAGATCTTCTGGCAGTGAGCGATGTGTTGCCACACCCCGATCCCACCACCGTCGCCTGGCGCAAGTCGAGCTACAGCGACGGGGGAGACAACAACTGCGTCGAGGTCGCCGACGGCTACCCCGGCCTCGTACCCGTCCGTGACAGCAAAGCCCCGCAGGGTCCCGCGCTGGTGCTCTCGGCCGGGGCGTGGGCGCCCTTCGTGGGGGCGGTCAAAAACGGAGAGGTGTTCGGCGGCGACTCCTTCGTGTGAGACGCCTCCCGGACTGACGCTGGTCGGGCTACGGTTTCTCTATGGCACAGCACACCACCATCCAGGTGACCAAGGAAGTCCGCGATCACCTCGCCCAGGTCGCCAAGGATCGTGGGGTGACCTTGGGGCAACTCGTCGAGCAGCTCGCGGCTGGGCAGCTGACCGCCGAGCAGCGGGCCGAGCGGCTCCTGGCCGACCGGGAGGTTGTGCGCGGCATGATCGGTGTGGACATCGGCGACGAGGAGTTCGACCGGGCCCCCGACGTGCTCGCGAACATCTACAAGATCGCCGCTGAGAAGGTCCGAGCCGCTCGGGGCGCCGCCGCGTGATCATCCTCGACACCAGCGCGGTCAGGGCGCTCGCGGACGGCCACAAGACGTTGAACCTGCTGGCCGGGAACATGGCGCGCACCCCTGGCGACCGCCTCAACGTGCCCGCCCTGTGCCTGATGCAGGCCGAGGCGGGGGACGAGGACCTCTCCCGCCGGGTGCTGGCCTTTTCCTCGGTCGTCGTCGACACCCTCGACACGGTCGCCTCCGTCACCGTCGGCACCATGATCCGCGACGGCTACGGTGGTGCGGACACCTGTCACGCCCTGTACTGCGCGCTGCCACGTCCGGAGTTCACCGGGATGTCGATCCTGCTCACCGGCGATGACAACGCGTATCCGCCCGGCGTGGTCACCGTGGACATCGACTCACCAGGAATGCTCGGCTTCTACTGATCCCTGACCCCGTCCTGACCCAGCTCGGGTGGCGGCGTGGGCGCGCCCGGCAGTCGCAGCGTCGCCACCGTTCCGCCGCCCTGCGCCGGCTGGAGGGACACCTCGCCGCCGGACTGCTGCACGGTCCTGGCCACGATGGACAGGCCCAGACCCGAGCCCGGGAGGGCCCTCGCGCTCGGGGAGCGCCAGAAGCGGTCGAAGACGTGGGGGAGTTCCTCGGAGGGGATGCCGGGGCCGTGGTCGCGGACGGTCAGTTCGCCGGCCTTGAGGATGACGTCGATGGCCTCGCCCTCGGGGCTGAACTTCACCGCGTTGTCGAGGATGTTCACGATCGCCCTCTCCAGCGCGGACGGCTCCGCCCGTACGAACCAGGGCTGGAGGTCCGCCGTGATCGTCAGCTCGGGGCCACGGAGACGTGCGCGGTGCAGGGCCGCTTCCACTGTTTCCTGGAGGTCGACGACCTGGATGCGGTCGCCCGACTGGCCCGCGTCCGAACGCGACAGCGTCTGCAGGTCGCCGATCAGCACCGCCAGCTCCGTCATCTGCGCCTTCACCGACGCCAGCAGTGCCTTGCGGTCCGCCGGGGGGATCGGGCGGCCCGTCTCCTCGCTGCGGGTGAGGAGCTCTATGTTCGTACGCAGCGACGTGAGCGGCGTACGGAGTTCGTGGCCCGCGTCGGCGATGAGCTGCTGTTGCAGTTCGCGGGAGTTGGCGAGGGCGGACGTCATCGAGTTGAAGGAGCGGGAGAGACGGGCGACCTCGTCCTCACTGTCGTCCTCGACGGGGATGCGGATGGAGAGGTCCTCCGTGCGCGCCACGTGTTCGACCGCCTCGGTGAGCTTGTCGACCGGGCGCAGGCCCGCGCGGGCGACCGCCAGGCCGGCGGCTCCGGCGCCGACGACTCCGATTCCGGAGACGAGGAGGAGGACGAGGGAGAGGTCGTCCAGGGTGGATTGAGTGCCCTTGAGCGGGCTGGCGATGGCAAGGGCATAGCCTTGGAACAGGGTTCGATCATTGGGGAGGCCCGCACCGACTATCAGCGGCACGGTCAGAACCCGCACGGAATTGCCCTGGCTGTCAGTTCCGTTGCGGAAAGATCCCTGACCGTACGTCGGTTTCTTGGCGATGGACTTGTCGCTTTCGCTGGCCTTCACCAGGCCCGCGGAGTCCGAGAAGACACACACGGTCCCGTCGCTGTTGATGACTTCGAAGTACAGGGATCTGGGCCGTGGACCGAAACCGTTGCGCCCAGTCTGAGCGTCGGGGGTCTGTGTGCAGTTGTTGATGAGGTTGGTGATGTTGGTGGCAGACACGGGCATGCGAGCTGTGCTCTTCAGGCCGCCGTCGATCTCGTCGTACAACTTCCCCCGCACTATGAACCAGCAGGTCACCGAGACCGCCGCCACCCCGAACGCCACCGCCGCGGCGACCAGCATGGCCAGCCGGGAGCGGATCGGCAGGGATTTGAACCGGTGCAGGACCCGCATCACTCCGCGCCGCCCGACCGCAGGACGTACCCCACGCCCCGCACCGTGTGCACGAGGCGCGGCTCGCCGGCCGCCTCGGTCTTGCGGCGCAGGTACATGACGTAGACGTCGAGGGAGTTGGAGGAGGGCTCGAAGTCGAAGCCCCAGACCGCCTTGAGGATCTGCTCGCGGGTGAGGACCTGGCGCGGGTGGGCCAGGAACATCTCCAGCAGCGTGAACTCGGTGCGGGTCAGTTCGACCGCCCGGCCCGCCCGGGTGACCTCGCGCGTCGCGAGGTCCATCCGCAGGTCGCCGAAGGTGAGCGCGTCGTCGTCCGGGGTGCCGACCGTCGCGGTCGCGTAGGAACTGCGCCGCAGCAGTGCCCGGACCCGGGCGAACAGCTCGTCCAGCTCGAACGGCTTGACCAGGTAGTCGTCCGCGCCCGCGTCGAGGCCGGTCACGCGGTCGCCCACGGTGTCGCGGGCCGTCAGCATGAGGATGGGGGTCGTCGTGCCGGCGCCGCGCATCCGGCGGGCGGCCGTCAGGCCGTCCATCCGGGGCATCTGGATGTCCAGGACGACCAGGTCGGGCTGGTACGCGGTCGTCTTCTCCAGCGCGTCCGCTCCGTCGACCGCGACCTGGGTGTCGTATCCCTCGAAGGCGAGGCTGCGCTGAAGTGCTTCGCGCACGGCCGGCTCGTCGTCGACGATCAGGATGCGCTGGGTTTCACGGTCGCCTTCGGCGGGGCTCATGGGCGTGGGTTCCTCGGGGTGCGGTGGGACGAGGCCGGACGCATTCAGCCTCGCACGTTCCGGCCGGAGCAGAAAGGATCAGCGGGGACCGGCGGGGGTCGCTTCGCCGGCTCAGGCCCCTATCGTGGTCAGCTGGCTCAGGCGGCTCAGTCGGCTCAGCGGGACCTTGCGACGGTGGGGGTGCTCGGCGGAGGTGCGCAGGCCCATCATCTGCGGCTGCGGGACGATCACTTCCGGAGCCCGGGGCACCGGCTTGTGCAGTTCAAGGGCGACGGAGAGGGCCAGGTCGAGGCCGGCGGGGTCGGTGCCTTCGATGCTGTGGGAGATGCGAGTGATCATTTCAACCTCCGAGGGACTGGGCCGAGAAGGACTGGGCCGAGAAGGACTCAGCTGTCGGAGCCGCCGGCCCGCAGGTCGGCGAGGTCCGACTTGACGGTGTTGATCGGGATGGCGAAACCGAGACCGACGCTGCCCGCGCTCGACGAGGTGGACGAGGAGTCGGCTGCCGAGTACATCGCGGAGTTGATGCCGACGATGTTGCCGTTCATGTCGATGAGGGCGCCGCCGGAGTTGCCGGGGTTCAAGGAGGCGTCGGTCTGGATCGCCTTGTACGTGGTCGTCGAGGAACCGGTGTCGCCGTTGAACTGCTGGCCGCCGAAGGAGAACGGCCACTGACCGCTGCCGCCGCCCTGCTGTTGCTGCTGGCCCTGGCTCTCGTCCGTGGAGACGGTCACGTCACGGCTGAGCGCCGAGACGATGCCGCTGGTGACGGTGCCGGTCAGGCCCTCGGGGGAGCCGATCGCGACGACGTCGTCACCGACCTGGACGCCGTCGGAGTTGCCGAGCGTGGCGACCTTCAGGCCGGAGGGCGCGTCCTCGAGCTTGATGAGCGCGAGGTCCTTCTTGCTGTCGGTGCCGACCACCTGCGCGGTGTACGACTTGCCGCTGCTCAGCTGCACCTTGATCTGGGAGGCGCCCGACACGACGTGGTTGTTGGTGATGATCTCGCCGCTGGACGAGATGATCACGCCCGAGCCGGTGGACGAACCCGCGTTCGAGGTCGCGCCGATCTCGACGATACTCGGGCTGACCGCCTGGGCGACACCGGCGACGGTGCCCTTCTTGGCGGCGGGCACCACGGTGGTGCTGGTGCTGCTCGACGCGGTGTTCTTGGCGGTCAGCTCCTGGATGCCGTACGCGGTGCCGCCTCCGATGGCGGCCGCGACTATTGCCACGGCGGCGAGCAGGGCGATCGTGCCCTTCGCACGCTTCTTCGGAGCGGGGGCCGGGGCGGCAGCCACCGGCTGCGTGTGGAGAACCGCGGTGGAGGAGACGGCGTCCGGCTCGGGGTAACCGGCGTAGGCGCCGCCCCCGCCGTAACCGCCCGCACCGCCGTCGCCACCCTGACCGGAGCCCGGCCACACGGTGGTACCCGGCTCGACGGCGACCGGAGCGACCGGCTCGTACGCCGGCGGCGGGGGCCACTCGGGGTTGACGGGAGAGGAAGAGACAGGCTGCTGCTGGGGGTACGCCGCCCGCATGGGGTCGGTCGCCCGGTGGTCGTCGCCCTGGGGGTACTCGCCGCTGCGGCGGAAGCTCTCGGTCATGGAAAAAGCTTGTCCCCCGATCATGAGAGCTCCCTGAGTGCCCGCTGAGAAGCCCGACAGAACCTCGTATGCCCGATATAAAGACGCTCAGGAGTCACTCAGGAACCACCCCGAACCCGCCCGGGGTCCGCTCAGACAAGGGAAACGGCGGGTTGCGTGAGGGTGATGTCACGGAAGGCGACGGACGAATACTTGTCTGTCTGCTGTGCAGTACATGTGTTCTGGGGCGGATGAGACCTACGATCACCGCGCCGGAGGGGGGCTCCGCGGTGCCTGAATCGATGCAGGCGGTTGTTCGGCCACGGCCAGTGACCGCTGTTGTCGGTCGGGCCGGTGCGTCGTACGCCCTTCTCGGGCCTCCTACGTCATGGACACCACACGCACCCACACCAGGAGCCCTGAGTGATACGTGCTCTGCGCGACCGCTGGAGACGCCCCGTCACGGCGTTGCCCACGGCCGCTCTCGCGCTGGCGCTGACCTGCGCCGGCGCCTTCGCGGCGCAGCCCGCCACCGCGGCGGACGGACCCTCGCTGCCGGAGGTGAACCAGTCCCAGCCCGCGAAGCCGACCGTCTCCGACAAGGAACTGCGCGGCCGGGTCGCCGCGGCCGTCAAGGACCGGGCGACCCCGGACACGGCCCCCAAGAAGACACCGTTCATCATCGGCGGCAGCGAGACGACGATCTCCTCCGCACCGTGGATGGTCCAGCTCTCCTACTACGACAGCACGGCCGGAGTCGGCTACTTCTGCGGTGGCACCCTCGTCGCCCCGAACAAGGTCCTGACGGCGGCCCACTGTGTCGCGGGCCTGGACTGGGTGAAGAACGGCGCGGTGCTGGCCGGCGCCACCGGTCTGCTGGACGACACGACCGGCACGGTCGCGGGCGTCTACCGCCAGTGGAACCACCCGCGCTACAACTCCACGACCGTCCAGAACGACATCGCGGTCCTCACGCTCGACCGCCCGCTGGACCAGCAGTGGCAGCGGCTGGTGGCCGCCAGTGACAGCGCCTCCTACAAGGCCGGCAAATCCGCCACCGTCTACGGCTGGGGGCTGACCTCGGGCGCCGACGGCGCCGACCTGTCGGCGACCCTGCGCACGGTGACCCTGCCGCTGGTCGCCGACTCCACCTGCAACTCCGCGATGCAGTCGGTCCTCGGCGAAGACGACTTCGTCGAGGGCTCGATGTTCTGCGCGGGCACCCCGGCGACCGGCACCGACGAGGGCACCAAGAGCCCCTGCAACGGTGACTCCGGCGGCCCCGTCATCGTCGACGGCAAGGTCGTCGGCATCGTCTCGTGGGGCGTCGCGGGCTGCACCGCGAAGGGCGCCTACCCGGTGTTCACCAAGGTGTCCTCGTACACCTGGGCGGCCCAGCCGCGCATCGACGACGCGGACATGACCTTCGACGGCAAGGCCGACCTGCTGGAGCGCACGCCGTCCGGCGGCCTCTTCCAGCAGGCCAGCAAGGGCACCTCGCTCGCCACCCGCGCCTACCAGAGCAACGGCTGGCAGAACGCCAGCTGGGTCCTCCAGGCCGACCTGGACCGAGACTTCTACCAGGACCTGATCGTCCGCGACAAGGGCGACGGCAAGCTGTACCGCAGCTACCTGAACCACAGCTCCGGCGAGTTCGAGTGGATGCAGATCAGCTCGGTGTGGGGTGGCTACAAGTCGTACGCCGTCCCCGGCGACATGACGGGTGACGCCCGCCCCGACCTGGTCGCGGTGGACGCCGACGGCTCGGTCTACCTCTACCCGGGCAAGGGCAACGGCCAGTTCTACGGCAAGGTCAAGGTCGTCGACAAGGCCTGGAAGAACGTGAAGATCTTCGGCCACGGCGACCTGTCCGGCGACGGCAGGGCCGACCTGCTGGTCCGCAACAGCTCCGGCGTCCTGTACCTCTACCGGGGCACGCAGGTCGAGAAGACCCCGTTCGCGGCGCGGATCCAGGCGCGTACGGGCTTCAACTTCACCTCGTACGTCTCCAACGGCGATGTCACCGGCGACGGCATCGCCGACGTCATCACCCGCGACTCCGCCGGCAAGCTCTGGCTCTACCCCGGCACCAACAAGGCCTCCAGCAGCCTCTTCGGCTCACGGATCGCTCTGGGCAGCGGCTTCAACCAGTACAACCTGCTGTTCTAGCGCATGACCAAGACGCGCCGGCCCTGCGATCCCGCGGGGTCGGCGCGTTCTGTCTTTGAGCTACTCACACCCACAAGAACGCCGGACGACCAACCTTGACGGAAACACCTTCAACCGCTCGCGCCGCGACCCCGCGACCCGCAACCCGTCGTCCAGGACGAGATCCACCGCGGCACGCGCCATCGCCGACCGGTCGGAGGCGATCGTCGTCATCGGCGGATCCGTCAGCGCGGCTTCCTTGACGTCGTCGAAACCGGCCACGGCCAGCTCCCCCGGAACGTCGATGCGCAGCTCACGCGCGGCGCGCAGCACGCCGATCGCCTGGTCGTCGGTGGAGCAGAAGATGGCGGGCGGGCGGTCGGGGCCGCCGAGCAGCTGGAGGCCGACCTGATACGCGTCGTAGCGGTTGTACGGCGCTTCGAAGAGGCGGCCCTCGGTGGGGATCCCGGCCTCCTGCATGGCGCGCCGCCAGCCCTCGACGTGGTCGGAGACCGGGTCGCCGACGGTCGGGGTCTCCGCGATACCGCCGAGACAGGCCACGTATTCGTAGCCGTGTTCGATGAGGTGACGGGTGGCGAGCTGGGCGCCGCCGATGTCGTCCGTGACGACGGCGACATCGTCGATGGCCTCGGGGCGCTCGTGCAGCAGCACCACGCGGGCGTCCCACGCGTCGATCTCCGCGGCAGCGTTGTCATTGAGCGCGTGGCTGACCAGGATCAGGCCGGAGACCCGCATGCCAAGAAAGGCGCGCAGGTAGTGGACCTCGCGCTCGGCGATGTAGTCGGAGTTGCCGACGAGCACCATTTTCCCGCGCTCGGCGGCGGCCTGCTCGACCGCGTGCGCCATCTCCCCGAAGAAGGGCTGGCGCGCGTCCGGCACGATCAGGCCTATGAGCTCGGTCCGCCGCGACGCCATGGCCTGGGCGACCCGGTCGGGCCGGTACCCCAGTTCCTTGATCGCGGCGAGAACGCGCTCGCGCGTGGCCGGGGCAACCGGCCTCGGTCCGTTGTTGATGACATAGCTGACAACGGCGGTGGACGTACCCGCCAGTCGCGCTACATCGTCCCTCGTCACCTTGGCCACGCGCGGAGTCTACGCGGATGGACCCGCCGCTGGGCAGGGCGTACGGAGGCTTGCCGCGCCTCCGTTACCGCCTACTGCGCCTCCGTTACCGCCTACTGCGCCTCCGCCGCCGCCTCGACCGCCTCGACGGCGTCCAGGTGCGCCGTCTCGTCCGCATCCTCCGGCTTTGGCTGGGCCGCCTTGGCCTTCGCCTCGTCCGCGGCGCGGTCCACCTTCTCAGGTGTAACGAATCGATAACCGACGTTCCGGACGGTACCGATCAGCGACTCGTGCTCGGGTCCGAGCTTCGCGCGCAGCCGTCGTACGTGGACGTCGACCGTCCGCGTGCCGCCGAAGTAGTCGTAGCCCCAGACCTCCTGGAGCAGCTGGGCGCGCGTGAAGACACGGCCCGGGTGCTGCGCGAGGTACTTGAGGAGCTCGAACTCCTTGAAGGTCAGGTCGAGGACCCGGCCCTTGAGCTTGGCGCTGTACGTCGCCTCGTCGACCGAGAGGTCGCCGTTGCGGATCTCCATCGGGGAGTCGTCGTTGACGATCTGCTGGCGGCCCATGGCCAGCCGCAGTCGCGCCTCGACCTCCGCCGGTCCCGCGGTGTCCAGGAGCACGTCGTCGATGCCCCAGTCGGCGGTGACGGCCGCGAGACCGCCCTCCGTCACGACCAGGATCAGCGGACAGCCGGGCCCGGTCGAGCGCAGCAGCTGGCACAGGCTGCGCACCTGCGGGAGGTCGCGCCGGCCGTCGATCAGGATGACGTCGGCACCGGGGGTGTCGACGAGAGCGGGGCCTTCCGCCGGAGCCACTCGCACGTTGTGCAGGAGCAGGCCGAGAGCGGGAAGCACCTCCGTCGACGGCTGAAGGGCATTGGTCAAGAGCAGCAGAGAACTCATCGCGCCCCACCTGCCTGGGTCGTCCTACGGTCATGCAAGGTTCGCTCGCCCATAACGTCTGGTTCCTCCTCGGTCCCTGCGAGGACGTTTGCGGCACTGCTTCCTACGGTGCGGCTCCCTCGCCCCTGGGAGTCGCCGGGCGGCCCGCTGGGGGCCGCCACACGTTCTATGCGTTCGTAGGCTTCGTACACCTGCGGTTTCCCGTTTCGTATACAACGCTTCAGAAAGCACAAAAGGACCCGGGGGCTACGCTGCCCGAGTCCTCTGCCCAGCAGAATAGCCCACATGAGCTCAGGTCCGGCAGGTCAAGCGACGGGATCTTACGATCGTCCACCCCTTGAGACGCCCTCGCGCACCCCTTTGCGGAGGTTTCTGCGCACGGTCGACGGGGTGACGATCGATGCGGCGTACGACCCCGGAACACGGCCTTCTGGTGACTCGGCCACTGGCTCGAACGATGTGGTCATTGTCGTCGCGCACGGCTTCACCGGCGATCTGAACCGTCCGCACGTGCGCCACGCGGCGGCCGTCCTCGGCCGGCACGCCGCGGTGGTCACCTTCTCCTTCCGTGGTCACGGCGCCTCCGGTGGCAGTTCCACGGTCGGGGACCGGGAGGTCCACGATCTGGCCGCCGCGGTGGCCTGGGCCCGTGAACTCGGGCACACGCGTGTGGCCACCGTCGGCTTCTCGATGGGCGGGTCGGTGGTGCTGCGGCACGCGGCGCTGCACCGTGGCCCGGCCGGGGGCGCGGACCGGGGCGCGCAGATGGAGCACGAGGGGCGCACCGAGGCGCGTACGGACGCCGTGGTTTCGGTGAGCGCACCCGCCCGTTGGTACTACCGGGGTACGGCCCCTATGCGGCGCCTGCACTGGCTGGTAACCCGGCCGGTGGGCCGCGCGGTCGGCCGCTACGGCCTGCGCACCCGGATCCACCACCGTGACTGGGACCCGGTGCCGGTCTCCCCGGTCGAGTCGGTGCCGCGCATCGCGCCCACCCCGCTGCTGATCGTCCACGGCGACCAGGACGGCTACTTCCCGGTTGACCACCCGAAGATGCTCGCCGCCGCCTCCGGAGGCCACGCCGAACTGTGGATCGAGCCCGGCATGGGCCACGCCGAGCACGCGGCGGACGACGAGCTGCTCGGCCGTATCGGGGCGTGGGCCGTCGCGGCGGCGGGCTAGCCTGACCGTGTTCACAGAAACCACTGACGACCGATCCGTGTTCACGGAGCACACCGATTGAGGAACGAGATGGCAAAGGGCACGGTGCGTTACTGGGCCGCCGCCAAGGCCGCGGCGGGTGTCGCGGAGGAGCCGTACGACGCGGGCACGCTCTCCGAGGCGCTCGACGCGGCTCGCGAGCGGCACCCCGGCGAACTCGTCCGCGTCCTGCGGCGATGCTCCTTCCTCATCGACGGTGACCCCGTGGGCACCCGCGAACATGAGACGGTACGGCTGGCCGAGGGCGGCACGGTCGAGGTGCTCCCGCCGTTCGCAGGAGGGTGAGCGAGACGATGAGCAACCAGCCGTACGAGGGTCAGTACGAGGGATACGACCCGTATGCACAACCGCAGCAGCGACCGCCGCAGCGGCAGTCGCCGCAGCAACCGCCTCAGCAGCAACCGCCCGAGTGGCAGCAGCACACCCAGCAGTGGGAGGGGCAGACCTGGGAGACCCAGGCGCAGCCCTCGACGCCGACTACGGACCCGAGGTACCTGCCGCCGCAGGGCTACCAGGCGTACCCGGAGCCGCAGACGTACGGCACGGCCGGGCAGCCGCTGCCGCAGGAGGCACCGGCGTCGGCACCGGCCCGGGAGTGGGCGCCCGCGTACCGGCCCCCCGCCCAGCAGGCCCCCGGCACCGGCACCGGCGGCGCGGTCGCCCCTGAGGCCGCCTCCGGCTACGGCCCCCCGACCGTCACCGGCAACACCCGCGTCACCGACGCCCAGCGCGCCCGCGCCGAGGGCCGTTCCCCGATCATCGAACCCGGCATCCAGCCCGCCGCACTCACCGCGGTGCTCGGGCTGCTGCTCTCCGGTACGGCGGCGATCGGGCAGTACGCCCTCGTCGTCCCCCTCGTCCTTCTGCAGGCCGTCACCGCGGCGGGCTGGTTCCGGCTGAACGGGATGTGGCCGGCCCGCCAGGGCATCGCGCTGGCGTTCCTCGGCGCGGTCACCGCGGACGTGGCGCTGCTCGCGGCCGGCCGGGAGAACGCGCCCGCCGCGATCCTCGGCACCCTCGGTGTGTGGGTCCTGCTCACCCTCGTCCTGCAACTGCGCAGCCACGCCGACCCGGACACCCGGATGTACGGCCTGATGGCGACCGTCACCTCGGCGGCGCTCGCGATCGTCGCGACCGGGCACCTCGCGGCCGAGCCGGACGCCGTCACGGTGGGCGCCGCCGCGGTCGCCGTCGCGGTCCTCGCCCGTGCCCTGCCGCTGCCCACCGCGGCCTCCGTGGTGGTGGCGCTGCTGGCCGCCGCGGGCGCCGGTATCGCGGTCGGCGGGATGACGGACCTGGGCGGCAAGGGCGCCTTCCTCGGCCTCGGCGCCGGGGTCTGCGCACTGATCGGCCACCGGGTCGCGAGCTACGACTACCCGTCCCGTTTCGTCCATTTCACCGCGGGCGTGTCGCTGCCGCTGGCCGCCGCGGCCCCGGCGGTGTACCTGCTGGGACGCGCGCTCGGCTAGGGGCTCGCCGCGTTCGTCGCCGTTGCCCCTTCGGCGGGGGGAGGGTTCAAAGGTGATCTACAACCACTCCGTTCTCTGAAGGGCCCCCGTTGTGGGGCCCTTCAGAGTTAGGTTCGCGGGGGGACGGCCATGCGGGTCGACCCGGCCCGTTCGAGGTGGGGGAACACCGAGCATGCGAGCACTGCGAATAATCCTGATCGTCACCGTCATCCTGGGCGGCCTGTTCGTGATCGCGGACCGGGTGGCGGTCGGTTTCGCGGAGGACAAGGCGGCGGACCGGATCAAGAGCACCGAGGGCCTGGCCGGCACGCCGGACGTGTCCATCGAGGGCTTTCCCTTCCTCACCCAGGTCGTCGGCGGCGAACTCGACGACGTGAAGATCGGTATCAAGGACTACGAGGCGTCGACGGGCGGCACGAGCGGCACCAGCACCGTTCGTATCGACGGTCTGAACGCCGAGATGCACGGCGTCGTCTTCAACGGCGACTACACCTCCGCCACCGCCGACAGCGCCACCGGCTCCGCGTCCATCGGGTACGCCGAGCTGCTCAAGACGGCCAAGTCCCAGGCCACGCAGGTTGGCCCCAAGGTCACCGCCCGGGTCGTGGGTCTCTCCGACGGCGGCGACGGCAAGATCAAGGTGGCGATCGAGGTCAGCGTCGGCGGCACCAAGGTGCCCCAGCCGGTCTCCGTGTTCGGCTCGGTCACGGTCGTCGGCGGCAACACGGTCAAGGTGCACGCCGACTCCCTGCCCAAGCTGGGCGTCGACCTCGCCGAGAACCGAGTGCGCGCGATCACCGACTTCGAGCAGAAGATCGACAAGCTGCCGGGCGGCATCCAGCTGGACACGGTCCAGGCGGCCGCGAACGGCGTGGACATCTCGGTGAAGGGTTCGAACGTCAAGCTGGTCGGGTAAAAGGGGTAGCGGCCGGGCGACGTCGACGGCAGGCGCCGGAGGGCTGTCCGAGGGGCGAGACGAGCCCGTCCGTACCGCAGATGCGCGGTCGACGCGATGTCATGCGGTGCCGGACGCCGCTGCCCGGAATCCGCGCCGGGGCGGCCGCGCCGGTCAACCTGTCCCACATGCCGGACGATCGCATCTCAACATCCGACACACCGGTGACATGCCCGCCTGTCCGTCCCTACGATCGGACCCATGAAGCGACAGGCGGATCTCACGAAGCGGCGGGCAGTAGACCTGTGCCGCGTCGCCGCCATGCTCTGTCGCACCTTCTGAGCGGGACATTCGTCCGTCCGCCCTCCCTGGCCTCTCTTCGCCAGGATCCCCGTGCGCGCCGCGCAGCCTCGACAGGCATGACCGCGCACTCTCTGTCTAACGCACAGCCCCGCCGCAACTGCCCCGGAGGAGAAACAGCATGAGCCGCAGCGACGTCCTGGTCGACGCCGACTGGGTCCAGGACCACCTGGACGACCCGAGCGTGGCCATCGTCGAGGTCGACGAGGACACGTCCGCGTACGAGAAGAACCACATCAAGAACGCGATCCGGATCGACTGGACCAAGGACCTCCAGGACCCGGTCCGCCGTGACTTCATCGACCAGGAGGGCTTCGAGAAGCTCCTGTCGGAGAAGGGCATCGCCAACGACACGCTGGTGGTTCTCTACGGCGGCAACAACAACTGGTTCGCGTCCTACGCCTACTGGTACTTCAAGCTGTACGGCCACGAGAACGTCAAGCTCCTCGACGGTGGCCGCAAGAAGTGGGAGCTCGACTCCCGCGACCTGGTCGCCGAGGTGCCCACCCGCGCCACGACCGACTACAAGGCCAAGGCCCAGAACACCGCGATCCGCGCCTTCCGCGACGATGTCGTGGCGGCCATCGGTTCGCAGAACCTGGTCGACGTCCGCTCGCCCGACGAGTTCAGCGGCAAGCTGCTCGCCCCGGCGCACCTTCCGCAGGAGCAGTCGCAGCGTCCGGGCCACGTCCCGAGCGCCCGCAACATCCCGTGGTCGAAGAACGCCAACGACGACGGCACCTTCAAGTCGGACGACGAGCTCAAGGAGCTCTACGTCGAGGAGAGGGTCGACCTCGCCAAGGACACCATCGCGTACTGCCGCATCGGTGAGCGTTCCGCGCTCACCTGGTTCGTGCTGCACGAGCTGCTCGGCGTGGAGAACGTCAAGAACTACGACGGCTCCTGGACCGAGTACGGCAGCCTGGTCGGCGTCCCGATCGAGCTCGGCGCCAACAAGTAACCCTCAAGGCCTGAAGGACGGAATCGAAATATGTGTGGAGCGAAGGCCGGCGGCCCCGACGCCTCGACGATCAAGCCCGGTGAGACCACCATCCAGGGCCAGGTGACCCGCGACGGCGAGCCCGTCACCGGTTACGTGCGTCTGCTGGACTCGACCGGCGAGTTCACGGCGGAGGTCCCCACCTCCGCGACGGGCCAGTTCCGCTTCTACGCGGCCGAGGGCACCTGGACCGTACGCGCCCTGGTCCCCGGTGGCACCGCGGACCGCACGGTCGTCGCCCAGACGGGCGGCCTCGCCGAGGTCGCGATCGCCGTCTGACGGCACCTCTGAGTGGCCGAAGGGCCGCACTTCCGGGTTGGACGCTCGGGGTGCGGCCCTTCGGCGTGTACGGGCCTACGCTGGAGGTATGTACGCACGACGGCGACACGTCTACTTCGCCATGATGGGGACGTGCATCGGTCTTTTCGTCCTGGCCTGGGGAGTCGTACGGATCTGGTCGATTCCCGTGGCCGTGGGGATGTGTGTGGTGGCGATGGTGATTCCGCCGTTCGCCGCGATGGTCGCCAACCGGCGGGGGCCCGAGGACCGCTGGTGGGACGACCCGTCCGGGGACCAGAAGTCCGACGAGTGGTGGGACGAGCTCGACGGCAAGAAGCCCCGCTCGTAGGAGGGCGCGCGGCTACCTTCGGTACGCGCGGCACCTTCAGTAGACGAGCGCCTGCGTCTCGTCCGCCATCGCCTCCTGGACGAACACCTGGGCGCCCGCGATGCGTACGCCCTCGATGACGTCCTTCTCCGTGATGTCCCGGCGTGCCGCGCACTGGGTGCACAGGGTGAGCCGGCCCGCGGCCAGGACCGAGTCGATCAGATCGGGCAACGGCGCCGCGTGCGGCAGCTCGAACTCGGCGGCCCGGCCCGGCAGCGCGAACCACGCGGACTCGCCGGTCAGCCACAGGGAGACCTCGACCCCGCTGGCCACGGCCACCGCCGCGACCGTGAACGCCTGCGAGCAGCGTTCGGGGGCATCGGCCCCCGCCGTCACCTTGATCACGAGCTTCTTCGCCATGGCCGCATGGTAGTCCGGGGGAATTCGGGGAGAGTCCGAATCGTGATCATGTCCCTTACAACCTCATGAGATTCCCATGGGTCTCCTGTGCGCGCGGATACGGAATCCGTGCGTCGCGTTCCGTGGGGGGATGTCGTGGAAGTCGAGCAAGTACCCGTGCCAGGACCCGAGGTGACGGGTGGGGAGACGCGCGGGGAGATGGGCGAGGGGACGGACGAGGAGACACGCGAGGAAACGCCTCGCGTACGTCGGCGAGGTCGTACGGCCCTGTTGATCGCCACGGCCGCCGTGCTGGGGCTCGCCGGGGGCACCTGCGCCGGCTATCTGATCCAGGCCGACCGGGAGCCGACCAAACTGCCGTCGCTCTCGCAGCCCGTGGTCGCCCAGGCCAAGGGTGCCGGGCCCGAACCCCTGTCCGCCGCGCAGGACCGCCGCGTGAAGACCGACGGCGACCTGCGCAAGCTGCTGATCAAGCGGCCGAAGGGGACGCAGGAGGCCGAGTACGTGGCCGGCGACAAGGGCTGGATGGGCATCGCGGACTACGCGGAGGAGTACAACAAGCCGGCTGGTGCCTTCGGCGACCTGATCGGCGCCGAGTTCCGGCGTGCGGCTGCCACCGGCTGGACGGTGGGCGCGTACAGCGTGGAGGTCCGCCTGATCCAGTACCGGCAGGAGGAGAAGCTCGGTGCCTCCGACGCGGCCGCCGACGGCCGTTACTGGGCGAACACGAAGAGCGGCACCCATGTCTGGGCGATCCCGGGTACGGGCGACGGCATGGCCTACGTCCACACCAAGCCCGACACGAAGCCTGGTTACGTCCCGGTGTACGGGGCCGAGGCACACGCCTGGCGCGGTGACATCGCGATGGAGATCTGGATCTACGACACCAAGCCGATCCCCAAGGCCAAGATCATGGACCTGGCCGAGCGGCAGATGGAGCGGCTGTGACCGATGAGCGACCGATGAGCGAGCAGTCCGTTCAGGAGCCTGTGCCGGAGCGCGTGGAGGAGTCCGTTCAGGAGCCCGCGTCCGAAGCCGCCGCGCCCGAAGCCGTCGCGCCCGAAACCGTCGCGCCCGAAACCGTCGCGCCCGAAACCGCCGCCCCCTTCAAGAAGCCCCGCCGCCGGGGGCGCATCGCCGCCGTCGCCGGTTCCGTGCTCCTCGTCGCGGCCGTCGTCGGCGGTGCCGGCTACACCGTCGTGACCGTCCAGGACGCCGACCGGGACCCCGGCGCGCCCTCCTGGACCTTCCCGGTTCCCGCCCCCGACGACACGAAGACGGCGAAGGCCCCCTCGGGGCTCGCCGCGATGCTCGTGCCGTACGGCACCGAGGGCTGGAGCCGGGGCCCGGACATCGGCGAGTTCGGCTCCGACGCCTCGCTCAGCGGGCCCGAGGCCACCGCTCTGCGCAAGGAGGCGCTGCGCGACCTGCCGCGTTCGCAGCGGCGGGACCTGGAGAAGCGGATCGACGAGCAGCACACCAAGGGCATCGCGATGCGCAGCTACCTCAGCACCTCCAGCGGGATCAACTCCACGCTGTACGCCAACGGCGCCTTCACCATGAGCGTCGAGCTGGCCCAGATCGAGGACAAGGCGGCGGTGAAGGGCATGTCGACGTTCCAGAACGAGTTCCTCGACGCCCTCAAGATCTTCCGCAAGGGGCCGGAGATCAAGGGTCACAAGAACGCGAAGTGCTTCCTGCCGACCAAGGACAAGGACGAGAAGCTCGACATGATGGTCTGCTCCGCCTACCAGGGTGACGTGCTGGTCAGCGCGACCGCCTACGGGGCCAAGCCGTTGGACACCAAGGGTGTCGCGATGCTGCTGCGCGAGCAGCTCGACCGCATCGCCGAGCCGGGGGAGGCGGTATGACCGAGCGGACGAGCTCCGTGGAGGACGGGACCGCGGCGCCGGTCGAGGAGCGGCCAGCGGTCGCCGTGCCCGAGGTGCCGGCCGCGGTCGCCGTGCCCGAGGTGCCGGCCGCGGTCGCCGTGCCCGAGGCGCCGGCCGCGGTCGCCGTGCCCGAGGTGCCGGCCGCGGTCGCCGTGCCCGAGGTGCCGGCCGCGGTCGCCGACCCCGAGGTACCGTCCACGACCGTAGGGCCCGAGGTGCCGCCGGTCCCGGTGCGCAAGGACCGTCGGGTGCTGCGGGCCGTGCTGCGCTGGACCGCCGCCACGGTGGTCTTCGCGGTGGTCGGCACATCGGTCGCGTACGGCATCACCCGCATGGACCGCACCGACGTACCCGGTCTGGCGACGGAGTCGGACGGGCGCTGGGACTACCCGACGATCACCCGGCCGCCGCTGCCCTCCGGCAGCCCGCGCGCGCTCGCCGAGTCGAACAGGACCGGCACCCACTACGCCGACCTGCGGCGGCTCGTACTGCCCGCCCCGAAGGGCGCGCACATCGACCCGGCGCTGCGCGGGGCGGACGGCTGGCTGGCGACGAAGACGTTCCTGGCGGAGTACGCCACGCGGGACGACCGGGAGACGGTCGGGCAGCAGCTGACCGACAACGGTCTGCGGCACATCGCGGCGCGCGGCTGGACGACGCCGGACGGTACGCACACGCGGATCTACCTGTTGCAGTTCGACTCGGTCACCGTCGCGGACGAGGTGAACTCGCCTGGGCTGACCAGCTACAACATGCCGAACTACGCGGTGCGCGGCGCCGAGCGGATGATGGCCGACGACCGGTTCCCGGGCCGCGCCGCGGTCGACGACGTGACCCGTCACGCGTACGACGAGACCAAGCCGTACGGCGCTGAGCAGGTCCGCCAGGCGTACCTCTCGGCCGGGGACACCCTCGCCGTGATCGTGCAGTCCCGCAAGGGCACCGCGAAGGCCGTCCCGTTCCAGCAGGCGGTGGTCCTGCAGAGTCTACTGCTCGGCTGACCCAGGGGGAGTACCTCGCAGCGAGTCCCGAGCCCCACCCGACTAGAGTGGGGCTCGGCTCTTGTACCGCCCACCCCGCTCATCCGAGGAGCACCCCGTGGAGATCTTCTTCGAAACCCTGCTGGTCCTGGTCTGCGTCGGCGTGCTCGCCTTCGCCGGGCTGAGCGTGAAGAAGCTGTACCAGGGCCAGCGCTGACCCCCATCGAGGAACTGCCGAGCTCATGATCGAGATCCCGTCCGACCTGCACAAGGACCTGCTCCCTCTTGCCTTCCTGCTCGGCGACTGGGCCGGTGCGGGCGTTCACGACTTCCCCGGCTCCGAGAAGTGCAACTTCGGGCAGGAGGTCACCTTCACCCACGACGGGCGTGACTTCCTGGAGTACCACTCGCACACCTGGGTGCTCGACGCCGACGGGAACAAGGTCCGGCCGCTGGAGACCGAGTCCGGCTTCTGGCGCGTCGACTCCGACCGCAAGGTCGAGGTCGTTATGACCCGCGACGACGGCGTCGTCGAGATCTGGTACGGCGACCTGGCGGCCAAGACGCCGCAGATCGACCTGGTCACCGACGCCGTGGCACGGACGGCGGCCTCGGGTCCCCACACCGGCGGCAAGCGCCTCTACGGCTATGTGAAGAGCGACCTCATGTGGGTCGGCGAGAAGCAGACCCCCGAGGTCGAACTGCGCCCTTACATGTCCGCGCACCTGAAGAAGGTCGTCACCCCTGAGGACGTCGAACGCTGGGCCAAGGCCCTGCCGGACGACATGCCGGACGACGGGATCGCGTTCTTCAAGTAGTCGGAGAGCGGTCCGGCACGTAGTCGGAAAGTGATCCGGCACGTAGGTGAAAAGTGGTCCGGCCGGTTCGGCGGCTCTCCTCAGGTCGTCACATCCCGGAATGGTCCTAGACTTCCAGTGTGGTGAGCACCGACTGGAAGAGCGACCTGAGGCAGCGCGGCTACCGGCTGACGCCGCAGCGCCAGCTTGTCCTCGAAGCTGTGGACACCCTGGAGCACGCGACCCCCGACGACATCCTCATCGAGGTGAGGAAGACGGCGTCGGGGGTCAACATTTCCACCGTCTACCGAACCCTGGAGCTTCTGGAGGAGCTCGGTCTGGTCAGTCACGCGCACCTCGGGCACGGCGCGCCGACTTACCACCTGGCCGACCGGCACCATCACATCCACCTGGTCTGCCGGGACTGTACGAACGTCATCGAGGCGGATGTCTCGGTCGCCGCGGAGTTCACCGCGAAGCTGCGGGACACCTTCGGCTTCGAGACGGACATGAAGCACTTCGCGATCTTCGGCCGGTGCAAGGACTGCTCTCTCAAGAGTTCAACTACCAAGTCGTAGGCTAGGCGTATGAAGAGCCCTCTCCTGTCCCTGCCCGGCGCCGTCCCCGCCGAAGGCGTGGACGAACAGGTCGCGGCGCACTACGGCGACCTGTTCCGCGAGCAGCGCACCCTCGCCGACGGCACCGGCTTCGTGGACCTCTCGCACCGCGGTGTCGTCACCGTCACCGGGGAGGACCGGCTGAGCTGGTTGCACCTGCTGCTCACCCAGCACGTCACGGACCTCCCGGCGGGCCGCGCCACCGAGGCGCTGATCCTCTCCGCGCACGGCCACATCGAGCACGCGCTGTACCTCGTCGACGACGGCACCACGACCTGGGCCCACGTCGAACCCGGCACCCAGGACGCGCTGCTCGCGTACCTGGAGTCCATGAAGTTCTTCTACCGCGTCGAGACCGCCGACCGCACGGACGACTTCGCGGTCGTGCACCTGCCGGCCGGTTCGATCGCCGAGGTGCCCGAGGGCGTGGTCGTACGCGAGACGCCGCACGGGCGTGATCTCTTCCTGCCGCGTGCGGACCTGGAGTCGTACGCCGAGAAGGCCGGTCCGCCGGCCGGGCTGCTGGCCTACGAGGCGCTGCGCGTCGAGCACCACCGTCCGCGGCTCGGCTTCGAGACCGACCACCGCACCATCCCGCACGAGTTGGGCTGGATCGGCAGCGCGGTGCACCTGCAGAAGGGCTGCTACCGGGGCCAGGAGACCGTGGCCCGTGTACAGAACCTGGGCAAGCCCCCGCGTCGGCTGGTCTTTCTGCACCTGGACGGCAGCGAGGTCCATCTGCCGCCGCACGGCACCGAACTCCGCCTCGCGGACGACGGCCCCGACGGCCGGAAGATCGGCTTCATCACCACCTCCGTACGCCACCACGAGCTCGGCCCGATCGCGCTCGCCCTGGTGAAGCGGAACGTGCCGCTGGACGCGCGGCTGCTGGCGGACACGACGGCGGCGGCGCAGGAGGTCGTGGTCGAGCCGTAAAAGTCGGTTCGCCCCTGGAGCGAACCGGCGTGCTGGTAGCGTAAAACGCAGATGAAGCGTTGCGAGAGCCAAGCACGTGGAGTCTCTTTGCTGTTGCGTGACCTTGCAGCGGGTGAGCTGTCCGGGCTGGTTCCAACCCGGCTGGTGCTGATCGCGTAAGACTCGATCGTTCGCTGAGCGACCGAGCGGCGTGAGCCAGGAATCCCCTTCGTTTACGAGGGGAGGGTTCAAATCTCCAGGAGCACGGTGAACGGGCCGTCGTTCGTCAGCGAGACGCGCATCTGCGCGCCGAACCGGCCCGTCGCCACCGTGGCACCCAGCGCGCGGAGCTGGGCCACGACCTCGTCGACGAGGGGTTCGGCGACATCGCCGGGGGCGGCCGCGTTCCAGGTGGGGCGGCGACCCTTGCGGGCGTCGCCGTACAGGGTGAACTGGCTGATGACGAGCAGCGGCGCGTCGATGTCGGAGCACGACTTCTCGTCCGCCAGCATCCGGATGGACCAGAGTTTGCGGGCGAGCCCGGCCGCCTTCTCCTTGGTGTCGTCGTGCGTGACGCCCACGAGGACGCACAGCCCCTCGCCGTCGATCGCCCCGACCGTTTCCGGACCGTGTTCGCCGTTCACGACGACGCTCGCGCCGTCCACCCTCTGCACCACCGCACGCATGGGGACCATCATGCCGTGCGCGGAGTAGCCCACCCTCAGGGGGCCCAAGGCCTCCGCAGGTGATCCCCGGACCTCTATCGAGGGGTCCTTCGAGGGTTTCTTTTTGCTCCTTACCCCCCATCTGGGGCGTATCAGGGGCACTCGGTCACATAGCGGCCACTTGGGGTGGCACGATGCGTGTGTTGCGGTGCAACCGTGGGGTGGACCGCGCCGGTCGAGGGGACGGTAGAGGCACATGAGCACACCGAGTACCGGGCAGCAGCCGCCCGGGGCTGTGTCGTTGACCCGTACGAGTCCGCGGGCAGGAGGCGGTCGTACGGGGGTTCATCGTCCTCCCGTGCAGCGCACCGACAGCCCGCTGCACCCGGACCCGCCCGCACCCGATCTGACCCTGCTGCGGCTGCCCGAACTGCGGACACTGCGGCGCGACGCACAGCGCGACGAGGCCGACCTCAGCTATGTGCGGCGCCTGCTCCAGGGGCGGATCGACATCCTGCGGGCGGAGCTGGCGCGCCGCGGGGGACTGCGGGCGCCCTCCGCGACGTCGGGATCGCCGCTGGTCTCGGGCCTGGGGACGAGTCCGGGCCTGCGTCCGGCCGGGGGGAGGGGAGCGGGTGTCGGCGCGACGTCGGTCGTCGACCGGCTCGCCGAGATCCTGACGGACGCGCCGGCCCGGCACCGTTCCTCGGCCCGCCATGTGACAGTGGGCACACCGTACGGCGAGGAGTACCGGCGGCTGGCCTCGGACATGCTCGCCGAGGTGGAGCTGTCGGACCTGGAAGCACGTACGGACGACGAGCTCGGCGCGGGGATGGGGCGGCTCGTGCGCTACGAGCGGCAGGTCTCCCGGCGGCGCCAGCACCTGCAGCGCACCGCCGACGATTGCAGCGCCGAGATCGCCCGCAGGTACCGTGATGGGGAAGCACAAGTAGACGACCTGCTCATGTGACGCGGTGGCCCCGGCGATCCCGGGGCACGTGCGACGCTGCGGCGGCGCCGGCGGCCCGGGACATCCGGGGCCGGGCCCCATGGCTCCGCCCGGTTCCGCGGTCGCGGCGGCCGCGTCCGGGGTTGGCCCGGGCATGCGGTCGCGGGGCTCGGCCGGGGCCACGCCGACGGGGAACCTCCCGTACGGGGCCGCGGTTCGATCACCAGGCCGGTCCCCGTCATGGAAGGCCACCGCCGATGTCCGCCGCCGCCCCTGCCACCGCCGCAGACCCCTCCATACCCCCGGTTCTGGCCGAGGTCGTCCGTTCGGGATTCGTCGAGGGGCGTCATCGGGGCAGCCTGGTGCTGCTGGCCGCGGACGGGTCGGTCGAACTGGCGCTGGGCGAGGTGACCACGCCGGTCTTTCCGCGCTCGTCCAACAAGCCGATGCAGGCGGCGGGTGTGTTGCGGGCGGGGCTGGAGCTGGCCGGCGAACGGCTGGCTCTCGCCGCCGCCAGCCACTCCGGGGAGACCTTCCACCGCGATCTCGTCCAGAAGATGCTGGCCGAGCACGGGTTGAACGCCGGACAGTTGCAGTGCCCGCCGGATCTGCCGCTGGACCCGGCGGAGGCGGAGACGTATCTCGCCGGGGGCGCGGTCCGTGACCGGGTCACCATGAACTGCTCGGGCAAGCACGCGGCGATGCTCGCGGTGTGCGCGCTACGGGACTGGCCCCTGGACTCCTACCTGGACCCCGGCCATCCGCTCCAGCGGCTCATCCACACGGTGGTCGAGGAGGCGGCGGGGGAGTCGGTGGCGGCGGTCGGTACGGACGGGTGCGGTGCGCCGTTGATGGCGATCAGCCTCACGGGCCTCGCCCGTGCCTTCCGCTCCTTCGTCCTCGCCGTACCCGGTTCCGCCGAACGCCGTGTCGCCGACGCCATGCGCGCCCACCCCGAGTACGTCGCCGGTACGCGCCGGCCCGACACGTGGCTCATGCGGGAGATCCCGGGCGCGCTCTCCAAAATGGGTGCGGAGGGCGTCCAGGCGGTCGCCCTCCCCGACGGCCGGGCCCTCGCCTTCAAGATCGACGACGGCGCCACCCGAGCGCTCGGTCCCGTCCTCGCCCGCGCCCTGTCCCTCCTGGGCATGCGATCCCCGGTGATCTCGAGAATCGGTCACGCTCCACTGACGGGCGGAGGCGTTGAGGTGGGCGAGATCCGGGCCGTGTTCTAAGCGACCGCACGTCCCTCGCCCCCGCCGCCCCTACCCGTCCCATCCCTACCTGGGGGCTGCGCCCCAGACCCCCCTTCGGCCTGAACGGCCTCGTCCTCAAACGCCGGACGGGCTGAAGGATGCGCGCCAGCGCTCCTAAGGGGCGCGGGGAACTGCGCGCCCAGCCCCCCGCCGCTCGCAGCCGAAGAACGCACCCCGGGGGTCCGGGGGCGGAGCCCCCGGGGATGGGACGGGTAGGGGCGGCGGGGGCGAAAAAGGTGCGACAGGGGAGTAGTCGTCGCCCTAGCGTGAGCCCATGAGCCGTCGCGAGGAAATCGACATACGAACGATCACGGAGACCGAGATCCCGGACTGGATCCGCGCGCTGAACACGGGGTTCCTCCGCTCCCCGGCCGCGTCGGAACAGGAGATCACCAACCGCGGTGCGAACATCCTGCCGCACCGAACCCTCGGCGCATTCGACACCGACCTCGCCCACTCCCGACTTCGCTCGAGCGGGGGGACCCCCATCGTCGCCACCTTCCGATCGTTCCCGCAGTGGCTCACCACCGTCGGCGGCACCCCCGTCCCCGCCGATGCCATCACCAACGTCAGCGTCACCGCCACCCACCGCCGTCGAGGCATCCTCACCCGCATGATGGCCACCGACCTCACGGCCGCGAAGGACCGCGGTGACGTGGTCGCCACCCTCATCGCCGCGGAGTACGCGATCTACGGGCGGTACGGCTTCGGCCAGGCCACCACCGCCACCGAGTGGACCATCGACGTCTCCAGGTCGGGCCTGGACCCCCGCTGGTCGGGCCCGCCCGACGGCGCACGTATCGACCTGGTGGACGGCGACGACGTACGCAAGCTCGGCCCGGAGCTGCACGAGCGGCTCAGGCGCACCCAGCCGGGCGCGGTCAGCCGCGACGAGCGCTGGTGGCAGATCAACACCGGCGTACTGAGCCTGAGCGGCGACTCCTGGAAGGAGCCCTTCTACGCCGTGTACCGCGCGGCGAACGGTCAGGTCGAGGGCCTGGTCTCCTACGAGTCGGACGACAACTGGGGCGACGCCAAGCAACCGCTGAACACGGCGGAAGTGAACTGGCTGATCACGGTGACCCCGACGGCCGAACGCGCCCTGTGGCAGTACCTCTGCTCGATCGACTGGATCGCCCACGTCAAGACCGGCTGGCGCGCCCCGGACGACCTGCTGCCGGGCTTCCTCCCCGATCCGCGCGCCGCCCGTATCACCACCCAGGCGGACTGGCTGTGGGTACGGATCCTGGACGTCGTACGGGCTCTGGAGGCGCGGACGTACGCGGGGTCCGGGACCCTGGTCCTGGACGTCACCGACGGGGACGGACTGTCCGCCGGGCGCTACCGCCTGGAGGCCGGACCCGACGGGGCGACCTGTGCACAGACCACGACGACCGCCGATCTCACCCTGGACGTGGGTGAGTTGGCGGCCCTGTGGCTGGGCGACGAGTCGGCGGTGCGGCTGGCCGCGCTCGGGCGGGTGCGGGAAGAACGAGAGGGCGCCGCCATCGTCGCCGACGCCCTGCTCCGTACGTCCAGGCGACCGTGGTGCCCGGACCTCTTCTGATTCCGATCGATTCCGATTCCGATTCTGATTCTGGATGGTGTGGTCTGTACGGGTGGTGTGGTGGTGCTCGGTGTACTGCGGGCGCTCCCTCCGGTCGCGTCGGATAGTGGTGGTGTACTGCATCCGTAGCCGTGCGGTGGTGCGGTGACACGGACTGACCGAGCTCCCGGCTCCCCTCCGGAGGGGAGCCCGGTCAGCCGGACTGCCGGACGGTGGCGTCCGATCAGCCGGACTGGGCGAGCAGCATCACGAGCAGGACGGCTCCGATGCCGCTGATGGTGGTGTTCTTGGCCTTGAGGCCGACGGACAGCGCGACGAACGCGATGATGCCCAGCGGCCCGTACTTCCACTGGATGAGTTGCTCGAATCCGAGGGCGAGGGCGGCGACGGCGAGGGCGATGAGCGGCATGACGTTCCCTCCTTGGGGTCCTGGGGAGGACGACTCTGGCGGCCAACCCTCCGGAAGTGTGACCATGTTGTGTAAGTTGGCAACCAACTCACTGGTAGTTATCTCCGCGTTGGGACGACTCATAACCACCTATCCGGCAACTGCCCAAAGATGGCGCGAAGTTGTAGTGTTTGGCCGTGGAACCGGAACACGCCTCCGTCAATGGGCGGAACAGGTCACCACGGCCACAGAGGTCACACCGCGAGGTGGCCGACGAGCTGCGCAGCCGGATCAGGTCCGGCCAGCTGCGGCCGGGCGAGCGCATGCCCACACAGGCCAAGCTGGCCGACGAGTTCGGCGTCGAACGCGGGGCGGTCCGGCAGGCGCTGCGCATCCTGCAGTCGGAACGTCTGCTCGTCAATGTGTCCAAGGGAAGCCCGGCGACCGTCGCCGACACCCTGGAACGGGGCCTGACCGGCCCGGAAGCCCCGCCGCAGCCCACCACGGTGGCGCTCGGCGGCCGGATCACGGCCGCCTTCGAAGCCCCGCACGTGCAGATCGACGCGTTGTGCCTGACATCGATATCGCTCACGCTTGCCATGGGCGAACCCCTCCGGCAAATTCACGCAGGCCGAATAAAACCGGCCAGGGTGGACGTCCGTGTGCTGCTTCCCAGCAGTGACATCGACCTCGCCTTTCCCGCGCCCGTGGACGCGTCGGCGGCGGGCCGGCTCCAGCGCAACTGGCTGACCAACCGCAACGCCCAGGGCCAGGTGCTGCGCCACAACCTGCTCGCCCTGCGTGCCACGCACGGCATCGACGTCAACGTCACCTTCCGTGCGCTCCCCTTCACCCCGCCGGTGAAGTTGTACCTGCTCAACGGGGTCGAGGCGCTCTTCGCGTACTACACGCTGACCAAGCGCGAGGAGGAAGTGGACCACGAGTACCTGGAGATGTACGACGTCCAGGGCACCCAGTCCATGCTGTTCCCCTTCGCGCACGGGGCCGGGCTGCGGGACACCACGTTCGTGGAGCAGTCCCACCTCTGGTTCGACGCGCTGTGGGAGACCATCAGCTCCAAGCTGCTGCTCTCGAGCTGACCGACTCTCCCCTGCACGTCACAGGGCAGGACCCGCGACCATCAGGGCGAGGACGACCGCGCCGATGGAGCTGCAGGTGGGGCTCTTCGCCTTGATGCCGATGGTGAGGAGCAGCAGGCCGACGACGCCTGTCGTGCCGTACTGCCACTGCACGAACTGGTCGAAGCCGACGACGAAGAGGGCGGAGAGAAGGGCGATGGCGGGCATGGGCGGTTCTCCTGCTTCTACTGTGGCGTGGTGGTTCCTCTGGGGTGTGCGAGGGCGAGCCCGGGTGAGTCGGCGACGGGACTCGGGTGGGGGAGGCAAAACTTCCGCCAACTTGGCCAAGTTGGTCGCCAACTCTGATTAAGTTGTCCCCACTTGGCTAGTAGTCATAAACAACTTTCAAACAACTCCCCGTAGATGGATGCGAGTTGTAGCGTTTGGTCGTGACCCAGGAGAACGTTGCAGTGAACGGCAGCAGAAGGCTCTCGCCCCAGGAGATCGCCGACGCCCTGCGGGACCGGATCCGCGCTGGAGACCTCAAGGCGGGCGACCGCCTGCCGACTCAGGCGGAGTTGGCAGAGGAGTTCGGTGTCGAGCGAGGAACCGTCCGCCAGGCCCTGCGCGCGCTCCAGGACGACGGACTGCTCAGCAACGTCAGCAAGGGCAGCCCACCACGGATCGCGGAGCCGGCCCCGACCCGGGACGAGCCGCAGACGACGATGGTCGGACTGGCCCCCCGGCTGGCGGACGCGTTCTCCGCGCCGCACGTCCGGGTCGACGCGGCCTGCCTGACCGCCGAGACCCTGATGCTCGCGCTCGGTGAACCCGTCCGCCAGATCCACGAGGGCCGCATCCGCCCGGAGTCGATCGACGTCCGCATCCTGCTCCCGTCCCGGGACATCAACCTCGCCTTCCCGGTCCCCGTCGACGGCCGCGGTGACGACGACCCGGTCCATGAGCGCTGGCTCGCCCAGCGCAACGCCCAGGTCCACGTCCTCCAGCACAACCTGCGCGCCCTGCGTTCCTCGCACGGCATCGACGTACGGGTGGCCTTCCGGGCCCTGCCCTTCACCCCGCCCGTGAAGCTGTACCTGCTCAACGGTGTCGAGGCCTTAATCGCCTACTACATGGTTCAGCGGCGTGAGGAGGAGGTGGGCAACGGCACGTTGGACATGTACGACGCTCTCGGATCCGAGTCCCTCCTCTTCTCCTTCGACAGACGGACCGGTCAGCGGGACGCCGCGTTCGTGGATCAATCCCAGAAGTGGTTCGACGCCCTCTGGGAAACCATCACCACGGACCTGACACTCTCCTAGTGACTTCTGATACGGCGCAGACTGAACTGGTGGCAGCAGAGACCGAGAACTTGCGGGAAGTGATCGAACGCGCTCGCTTCGTGCTCTTCGACTTCGACGGGCCGATCTGTCGGCTGTTCGCGGGGCATTCCGCGGAGGACGTGGCGAAGGACCTGGTGGAGTGGCTGGAGCGGCAGGGGCTGCGAGGGCTGCTGACCGAGGAGGAGCAGGTCCATCCGGACCCGATGGTCGTCCTGTACGCCGTCCACCGGCGCCATCCGCACAGCGACCTGGTGACCGAGTTGGAGGAACGGCTCACCCAGCAGGAGCTCAAGGCGGTGCCGTCCGCCTGGCCCACCGCGTACGCGGATCCGCTGATCCGGACCTGGAGCGCCGTGGGCGCGCGACTGGCGATCGCGACCAACAACTCCGCGCGCACCGCAGCCGGCTACCTGGCCGGCCGCGACCTCATCGGCTGCTTCGCCCCCAACGTCTACGGCCGCACCGAGAACCTGCACCAGCTCAAGCCGGACCCGCACTGCCTCAACCGGGCCCTGAACGCCCTGGGCGCCGCCCCCTCGACCGCCCTGATGATCGGCGACGCTCCTTCGGACTACGAAGCCGCCCGGCAGGCCGGCGTTCCGTTCCTCGGTTACGCGCGTAACGGCTACAAGGAAAAGCTGCTGCGGGAGGCGGGAGCCGAGGTTGTGGTGGGGTCGCTCGAGCCGGTTCTGCGGGTGCTTCGGGGGTAGCGCCGAGGTTCGTGGCGCCGTCCTGGTCGTACGGGTCGTCTTGGTCGTCTTGGTCGTACGGGTCGCCCTTGTGATCCTTGCTGTCCGTAACTCGGCGTTCGCCTGGACCGGTTGGTAGATGATCATGATTCTCACCCGTCCACTTCCGTGAATCGATCAACTTGCTGTCCAATTGGACTGGTTGACTTGAGGTAGGTATCCCCTGCCTGGTTGATCCCTTAACGGCCAGTCAACTTCCAGTCCTGTCAATTTCGGAATCCGCCGCCAATCCGACGGGAAACGGTTTGCCGGTGGACCGGGCGAGGTACGGTCGCGATGTGAGCGAGGAACGCGGTGACGGAGGTGGTACCGAGTTCGCGCGTGTCCTGGAACAGTTGCGCTCCCGTATCGCCGACGGCACCTATGCACCGGACTCCCATCTGCCGCCGCAGCGTGAACTGGCGGAGGAGTTCGAGGTCTCCCGCGACACCGTGCAGCGTGTGATACGGGAGCTGAACAGCGAGGGTTGGGTCAAGTCCCGTCAGGGCAGCGGAACACGGGTCGTCACCCCGATCCATCTGAGGGCGCCGAAGAAGGAGGAGCCCCGGGTGCGCGCGGCGCTGGGCACCTTCATCGCCCGGGCCTTCGCTCAAAAGGTCGTGAAGCTGGACGTGTTCACCCTGACTTCTGAGTCCCTGAACGCCCACATCCGGTTGCAGGCCGAGCGCATCCGCCTCGGCGAGGTGCAGCCCGAGCGCATCGAGCTGCGCATGCTGCTGCCCTCGAGGTCGCTCGAGCTTCCGTATCCCCGCGCGAAGCAGCCGGACGAGGACGTCGGGCGGGAGCAGGGGCAGGAGCCGCAACCGGGGCATGAGCAGGAGCGGAAGCCGGACCCGGAGCAGCATCCAGGACAATTGGACCAGTTGCAGGAGCAGCTCCGGGAGCGGTTCCGCTCCATCACCGGCCGGCACACGATTTCGTTGCGCACGGCTCTGCGTGACCTGAAGACCGAGGGCCTGGTGCCCGAGGTGCGGGTGGACATCCGGTACGTACCGCTGGCCCCGCCGTTCAAGCTCTATCTGCGGCCGGGTGTCGAGGCGCTGTTCGGGCCCTACGAGGTCCTGGAGCGCACCATCCTCCTGGACGACGAGACGGAGGTCGATGCCATTGACGTGCTCGGCCTCGGATCCACGCTGACGCGGCACGTCAATGACGAGGGCGACCCGGACTCCACGGGCTCGGTGTTCATGGAGAGCATGCAGGCCTGGTTCGACTCGTGCTGGAACCTCCTCGCCGAGAAGTCCTGACGCCCACGAGTGGTATCTCTCTCAGGTGACCACCGATTGCCCCGGTCCGCACGGCGGCCTTCGTGTGCGGGCACTAAGGTGTGCTCACCTCTCTAGCGGCGCATGAGCATCAGCTGCGACGCACAGTTATTCAGGAGTGACCCGTGGGCGGTCCGCTAAATCTCGGTAAGCCCGCTCTGCCAAGGGCGGACGACGAGGCGTACGACAGATTCGTGCGCTATGCCCGGATGCTGGGGTCGTTCAGTCGTGGGCACCACAATCTCAACTACATGGTGCGGCCGCTCACCGAGGGCGATGCCCGTCTCGTGGCCTGCGACGACGGGCAGCCGGTCACGGTGCGGGAGCGGATTCGATCGGTGTTGCCCGTGGTCATCAGGACCTGGCAGGACGAGTCGGAGATCCTCAACGCGATCTGTGGTGTTCTTCCGCACGTCCCGCGTTGTCTGGTCAAGCGCCGGGGGACGGCCGTCCTGAGCTATGTGGACGGTGTGCCCCTCTCCAGCATCTGCCCGAACGGCAAGCCGGTGGACTCCGACCTGATCACCGCTCTGGCGGGTCTCCTCGCGGACATGACGCAGGTGCGCAGGCAGCAACTGCCGCCCCTGCCGATGTCCTGGCCCCGGTCGAGCCGGGACAGCCGGGCCTTTCTGCGGGCCTTGGCGTTCGCCGCAGAGGAACAGATCAGACAGCCCAACTGGGGGCTGTTCGGCGGGTTGTTCGCGATGCTGGGCATTCCCGAGGACGCGATGGTGCGGTTCGCGGAGCGGGTGCCGAACCTCATCAGCCGTCCCTTCGGTCTGCTCCACACGGACCTGCACCGGGACAACGTGATCGTCTCCTACCACGGCGCCCCGCCCCTGATCTGCGTCGACTGGGAGCTCGCGAGCTACGGGGACCCGCTGCACGACCTCGCCACCCATCTGGTGCGGATGCAGTACCCCGACCATCAGTGGCACGAGGTGGTCGAGGCCTGGCGTGAGGCCATGAGCGCCCGGCGCAGCAAGGCCGTCTACGGCATGGACCGGGACCTGAAGCACTACGTCGCCTTCGAGAGGGCCCAGTCGGTCTATCCCGATGTCATGCGCGCCGCGAATTCGTTGGGCGACTCCTTCGACCAGCGGGACCTGGACGCCGCGACGCGGTCGGTGCACCGGGCGCTGGTGGCGGCCGAGGAGCCGCTGCGGCTCAAGAGCGTGCCGGGGGAGCACGCCATCGAACGCATTCTCTTTCGATGGAACGAGTCCCACGGGGGCCGGCACAGCCGCGACAGGTCCGTCTCGCAGATCGTCTGGCAGCGTGACACGCGGGTGGCCGAGCACCCCAGGTTCCCCGAACGGGCGGTGCGAGAAGCGCTGTTCGAGGAGGGTGCCGCCGCGGCGGACCGGGTGTTCAAGGGAACGGCTCATCTCAGTACGGCGGTGCGGGTCTCGGGGGTCCCGTTCCCGGTGATGGTGCGCCGGAAGGTGGGGTCGGTGAACCCCAGGGAACGCCGGTTCCTGAACGAGCACTCGGTGCTGGGAGCGATCGAGCGGTCGGGGGTCGCGGTACGGGCGCCGAAAGTGCTGGCCCTGGGCAGCAGCGGCCTCAAGGAGCAGTTCACGATCCACTCCTACGAGGGCCCGGGCGCCGGATTCCGTCCCCCGGAGCACCCGGAGGAGGGACTTCTGCCGCACGAGGCGGACGATCTCGTGAACCAGCTCGGGGCGCTGACCCACGTCGACTGCGACGAGCTGGCCCCCGAGATGCGAGGGCACGACTACTACCTTGGGCTACGGGACGAGCTGGTCCACATGGTGACCGAACTCCCCAAGGCCACCCGGGATCTGGCGCGGGAGCTCGGGCTGCCCAGCGGCTACCGGCTGGGTGAGCTCCTCGACCGCCACACCCTGGTCCCCCGTAGGTCCGTACTCCTGCACGGCGACCTCAATCCGTGGAATCTCGTGCGCCGGGAGGACGGCGGTCTGACGCTGATCGACTGGGAGATGGCGACGGTCGGTGATCCGCTGCACGACCTGGTCCGCCATATGCATCTCACCCCGACGCGGCCCGAGATCCGTGCGCGGCTGTTCTCCCGCTGGTCCCGTCTGCTGCCGGAGGACTGCACCAAGGGCTGGCTGGAGGACTGGCGCGTCTATCGCTCCATGGAGGTCATCCGTTCGGCCTTCGTGGACCTCGACCGCCTGGTGACCGGTGACAGCCTCGATGCCCCCAACGTCCGCCGTGCGGTGGATGCCTACGCGATGACTCTGGCGGAAGCGACAGCGGCGCTGGGGCTCCCGGGCAAACTGACGGCCAACCCCTATCTTGCCCGTGCGCTGCCGCAGGGAGACCATGGCGGTCAACGGACAGCCGGAGGCTCCGCGGACGCGTGACCTTTCCGCTTCTGGAAGACCTGTGGAGTCTGTTCGCGCCGCCGAGCCGGCGACGGGGGCCGACGGCCTGAGCGTCCGCCCCCGGCGGTCCGCCCCCGTCACACCTTCAGCACCACCTTCCCCACCAGCCCCCGCCCCTCGACCGCCGTATGCGCATCCCCCGCCCGCTCCAGCGCGAACACCTCCCCGATCACCGGCCGTAGCAGCCCCGCCGCGGCCTCACTGTGGGCGGCGGACGTGAAGCGGCGCAGGTCGGCGGGGGCGAACTGGATGTCGCCGATGCCGAAGACCTCGATCCCCCGGCGGGCAGCCTCCTCCGTGTCGAGGGGCGAGAAGCCGCCCGACGCCGCCCCGTGGGCGGAGAACCGGCCTCCGTCGGCCGTCAACGGCAGGGCGGCGGCGCCCAGGTCGCCGCCCACACCGTCCAGGACGACGTCCGCCCCCTCGGCGGTCCCGCCGAGCGCCCGGCGGGCGGCGGCCACCCAGTCGTCCAGGGCGGCGTCCACCACGGCGTCCGCCCCCAGGTCCCGCACCAGGGAGAGCTTGGCGTCTCCGCGCGCCACCGCGACCACCCGTGCCCCGCGCTCGTGGGCCAGCTGGACGAGCAGCGTGCCCATGCCACCGGAGGCGCCCAGGATCAGGACACGGTCGGTGGGGCCCACGGAGGTCACTTCCAGCAGGCCGACGGCGGTGAGACCGTCGTGGACCAGGGCCGCCGCGGTGAGGAGGTCCACGGAATCGGGTACGACGGTCAGGGCGGACACCGGTGCCACCGCGCGCTCCGCGTAACCGTCCGACACGAGGGACGTCACCCGGCGGCCAAGCCACTCGGCGGGAACGCCCGCACCCAGGGCGCCGACGACACCGGACACGCCACCTCCGGGGACGTACGGCGGGGTCACCTGGAACCAGTCACTCCCCCACCCCGCCCGCACCTGCGTCTCCACGAAGATCGTGTCCACGTATGCCACGTCGATCACGACCTCGCCCGGCCCCGGAACCGGATCGGGAAGCTCCACGGAGACGAGGACCTCGGGGCCGCCGAACTCCTTCGCCTGCACTGCTCGCATCGCATGCTCCTCAAAGCCGAAGAGAGGTGTCGCCGAACGCCGGACAGTCTTCGACCTGAACCTCGGTTGAGGTCAAGGTGCTGCCGGGACGTGCGTAGGCTCGGGGCATGGGTGAGATCGGACTGCGCGAGCGCAAGAAGCAGCGGATGTACGGGGCTGTCTCCGACATCGCGATCGGACTGTTCCTCGAGAAGGGGTTCGACGCCGTGTCCGTCGCGGAGGTGGCCGCCGCCGCCGAGATCTCCAAGCCGACCCTCTTCCGGTACTTCCCGACCAAGGAGGACCTGGTCCTGCACCGGTTCGCCGATCACGAGGACGAAGCCGCGCGCGTGGCCGTAGGGGGCCCGTCCCCGGTGGCGGCGCTGCGGCGCCACTTCCTCGACGGGCTGGAGCGCTCCGATCCCATCACCGGCCTCAACGACGCCCCGCAGGTCCTGGCCTACCACCGCCTGCTCTACGGGACGCCCTCTCTGGCCGCCCGGCTGTCCGGATACCTGGAGCGGTCCGAGGCCGCCCTCGCCGAGGCGCTCGGCGACGACCTCGGGGCCCGGCTCGCCGCAGGTCAGATCATCGCCGTACAGCGCATCCTCGCTCTGGAGAACTGGCGGCGGATCGCCGCTGGTGAGACCGTCGAGCAGGTGCGCCCCGATGCGGTCGCCGCGGCCGAGGAGGCGTTCACGCAGCTGGGGGCGGGTCTCCCGCGATACGCGTAACCTCATCGAGGTGAGTTACCAAGTAAATAATGTTACTAGGTAACGTCATTCGGTATCCTCGGTCGGGTGACGTCGCGGCAGACCCGGACGTCGAAGGGGTGCGGGAGGCGCTCGGCGCCGCCGGGATCGAGGCCGCCGGGCCCGAGGAACTGGGCGCACGTGTCGCGGTGGTGCCCGCCGCCCTCGCCAAGAGGCTCGAGTACGACCATGTGGTGGCCGTCGACCGGCGGCCGTCGCCGAGGCGGAGGAGCGGGGACCGCACCGGCTGTACGTGGTGCTGACCCGGGCCGTGTCGCGGCTGGACGTCGTGCACGCGCGTCCCCTGCCCTGGTGACCCGGCGGCTACCAGGGCAGGGGTCCGGTCACCGGCCACGCCGCTCGGGCGAGGGTCAGGGGGCGGCCGCCGCCTCCAGGACCGGGATCAACCGCTCCTCCTCGTAGGCGAGATGGGCCTCCAGCTCCTCCGTGAGGCGCACCACCTCGGGGAGTACAAGGGTCGGGTCCGCGTGCCGCTCGCCGACGACCCGGCGCAACTCCTCGACCAGCACGGCGATCCGCTCGTGCTCGACGCGCAGCCGGTCCAGGACCGGGGTGAGGTCGGGGCGGCGGCCGGCGAGGGCGCGGAACAGGCCGAGGTCCTCGCCGGCGTGATGCCGGTGCAAGCCCTGGCAGATGGTGAGGCAGTTGACCCGGAGCTGGGCGCCGAGGGAGCTGCCCGAGGAGGCGAACTCCTCGCGGATGATCGCGAGTTCGCGCCGGAAGCCGTCGTGAACGAGCCTCAGCGCCTTGCCCATTGAGCCCGCTTCGATGTGCGGCGGACCGTCCTGCGGGATCTCGCGAAGCGCGACGACGGGGATCACACGGTCCGTCTTCGCCTGGTACTCCGCCCATCCCTGATCGGCTTCCACCGCCCGCGCGAAGAGCCGGTCGCGCTCGGCGCCCTCGAGGACGACGGCCTGCGCGTCGTACGTGAAGACGCCGCTCTCCACCCGCACGCGCGGGTGGGCGACGAGGTTGCGGTACCAGTCCGGGTGCTGGGGCGCGCCCCCGGCCGAGGCGATCACGATGACCCGGTCGCCGCCGTCGGGGTAGTAGCCGACGGGGGTGGTGTGCGGGGTTTTGGTACGGGCGCCGGTGGTGGTGAGGAGAAGGAGTCGGGCTCCTTCGAAATATCCGCCGACTTTCCCGTGGTGGGCACGGAACTCGTCGATGACTTGCTGGTTGAAGGGGTTGGGCATGCGTTGCTTTCTTTTGTTTTCGGGCAGGGTGAATTGCCGCGGCGCGTTTTGGGGCGCGGCGCGGTGAGGGGATGCTGGAGAGCGCGCGGAATTCCGGAAGAAGCGGACGCGCGGTGAGGTGGAGACGCGCGGTGAGGTGGAGACGCGCGGTGACGTGAAGAAGGGGGTGGTCGGGGTGGGCGGGGCTCTACCCCGCCTCGGCCTCACTCGGAGGCCGGGCAACCAACTCGCTCACGGCGCAGGGCCGACCCGGCAGTCATGGGCGCAACGGTAATGCCGTACGCGCGTCGAGGCAATCCCGTATGAAGGGAAATACGGGATTGCCTCGACGGATTTTCTGGCCCTCAGTTGTCGAGAACGGCGATTTCGAGTCCGCCCAGTCGTTCCGGCTCCGCGATCACATCGATTTCGGTGACCAGACCGTCCGCTGATCGTGAAAGCGAGCACCACGGAGAGGCGGCCGCGCGGGGCCATCGCCAGCCCGACCGTCCCGTCGATGAGCGCGACCCCGGTGAACGCGGCGCGTCCGGTCGCGGCCATCGCGCCCTTGGCCACGGTCTGGGCCCCGCGGACCACGATCGGTTCGAGGGTGGGGATGACGGCCTTGTCGGCGCGCAGGACCACGTCGGGGTGGAGGAGGGCGACGAGCGCGTCGAAGTTCCCGCCCCGGGTGGCCGCGAGGAACGCGTCGACGACCCGGTGGCGCCGGGCCAGATCGGCTTCGGGCAGCGGTGATGGTCACCGGCGGCACGGGCAGGGGAGGAGTTCCTCGCGGAGCGGGTGGGCTGATCGGGGTCACGGGGGGTAACGGCCGTGCTGGTCGCCCTTGTTGGTCGTCCTTGTTGGGGGTCGGGCAGGAACGGACCCCGTCGCGGCACGGGTCGGCTGCAGCTGGTGCTGTTCACGGTCGCCTACGAGATGCTCGGGTCTGCGGCCGACGCGGAGGACGTGCCGCAGGAGTCCTGGCTGCGGTGGGCCGGCGTCGACCGCCCGCAGGTGCGTGACCCGCGGGCGCACCTCGTCCGGGTCGTCACCCGGCAAGCGCTCAACCGCCTGCGGACGTTGTCGCGCAGCGCTGCGTGCAGGCGCTGACGCCCAACGCGTCCTTGCGCTCAAGTCCGCAGATGTCCGGTCTCAGATAAGTCCGGGCGAGGCGAGCCCCTGACCTGCGGTGCCCGGACTTGAGTGAGACGCATTTCGTAAGGTCGTCTCGCTCAAGTCCGGGCAAACGGCCTTCTTGGTCAGATGTGGAGTTCGGGCGGGAAGCCGGTCCAGCGCAGTTCTGCGGGCAGGTGCCGCATGTCGTTGTGGAACAGCACGGAGGACGGCCTGCCGGGTGCGTATCGGATGGCCGTCAGTGCTGCGTTGCCGTGGTTGAGGCCCATCCAGCGCCACTCGGGCGCGTCGAGGGCAGCCCGGATGAGCCAGCCGATGAGGAAGTTGTGCGTGACAACCAGTTCATGGCGGGGGCGATCGCCGTCGACCGGGCCTGTGAATTCTGCGAGTGCCTCCCGGGCCATTGCAGGACCGCGGTTGCGCTCTTCTTCGGGAACCTGAGCGAGGAAGTTGAGCATGGCTTCGGCCGAATCCGGCGGAAGCTCCTCCTTCGCAGGCAGGTAGGGGATGTAGTCGCCGGCCAGTTCCGACTGGTGCAGTGGGACGGCGTCAAGTTGTGCGCTGATCAGCTGGGCCGTCTGCTGCGCCCGAGGCAGCGGCCCGTGATATATCGCCGAAAGTGGGGTGCTCTGGAGTCGTTCTCCGAGCAGAACGGCTTGGCGCCGGCCGCTTTCCGTCAGGGTTGTCTCGTCTGCTGACGCTTCACCGTGCCGGGCGAGGTAGAGGTATCGAGTGGCTGTGTCTGTCATGTCCCGGGTCTCCGTTGCCATCCGTGATCTTGTATGTCGGGATGGACGCTGAGCTCGTTGTGCATAGTTCCGTCGCGGCTGAGCTGGCTCAGTTGGCGATGAGTGTGGGGACGCCTTCGGGGTTGCCGAGCCGATACTCGATCTCCGCGGCTGACGACTTCACAGTCTTCGTGAGCCAGATGCGGCTGGTCCCGCGAATCGGGCTCTCGGTGGGGAAGCGCTGATGGAACTGGACGATGCTGCTGAGAGAGACGTAGAAGTCGTCGCTCATCGCCAGTTTCCTCCAGTGGGGAGACGTGAACATGTGGATCAGCGCGACGCGTTCGGGGAATCCGGCTGCTGTCAGCCAGGGTGCCTTCCTGTCCGGCTCGACTTCGGGCCCTTTGACTCGGACCAGGTCGTGAAGGGTCTCGGCTCGGTGGACGAGCCGGTAGTGGCGGTGGGCGAGCCCGGCCCAGAGCCCTGCGGTGAGTTCCTCGCAGAGGTCGATGAGGGCTGTGCCGTGATGTCGGCGAAGGCGCCAGTACTTCTGCTGTGCTCGAACGACATCGGGGGTGCGGGACAGATCGAGCTGCTCCTCGGGCGCGTGGACGTGCTGACCGACCCATAGTCTGTGGCGGATGCAGACGTTGTCGTGGATGGGTGCCCAGATCTGGGCGGGAAGTGTCGCGCCTGTGCGCGCGACGACGCAACGGCGGCAGGCCCAGCGAAGGACGTGGTTATCCGGGATGGCGGGCGGATCTGCAGGGCGCTCGTCGGTCTGAAGGTCAGGGAGTGTGCGGACCAGGTGTTGTCGAGTCTGGCCGCTGAGGATGCAGAGGACATCGACGCTGGTCAGGCGAGATTCCAGCCAGCGTGACGGTGCTCGCAGTCGGGCCAGAGGGACATGGTTGGCCAGGGCCAGTCGGGACCAGTAGGACGACTCGCACTCGCCGGGAAACGGCGGCAGCGGGATGGGCAGAGGACGGATCAGGGCCGGACGGAACACGTTCATCCCGTGTGGGGCAGGGATGAGGGACGGCTGTGGCCGGAGGATTCGCTGCTGTGGTCGATGCGGATGTTCTTGATCGTGGTCCGGGTGATGCGTTCGGTCCCGTCCAGGATCGCGGAGATCGCCGCAGCCCGGACAAGGTGGGAGAGACTTCCGATCATGCCGCCCGTGCGCTGGTGCAGGTATTTCACCATCTTCACCAGGGTGTTGGGCTCGTGCCGGTGGAGGCGGAGGGTGTACTCCATGGAGGCGATCAGGGACCGCCACTCGGTGTTGAGAGGGAAGGGGCCCGTGCGGATGAGGACGCAGCGGCCGGCGAGCTGCTTGCCGCGAATGCCGGTGAACAACCCGGACTGCTCGACGTTGATCCCGGCATAGACAAAGGTCGCGGGCAGGTGCTCGGTGAAGTACTTCAGGTGGTCGGAGAGGTCTTCACCGGCGATGGTGGCGTGGTTGAGCAGATGGATCTCGTCGACCAGGACCAGGTCCGTGCGGGCCTCGATGAGCACTTGGCAGACGGCGCTGGTGACGTCGATGGTGTTGTGCCTCGGGCCGATGACAGGCAGGCCGAGGAATCGGGCGAACTCCATGGCGAGTTTGCGCGGGGACCCCTTGGGCGGGGCGGTGATGTAGACGACCGGGATGCGGTCGCTTCCCGGAAAGCGTTGCCGGACACGCAGTTCGTGCAGGCGGCCGAGCTGCTTGAGAGCGGTGGTCTTCCCGGTGGTCCACTCCCCGGAGACGATGAGTCCGCGACGGGCGCCGTGCTCGCGCTGGTTGAGCAGGGTCAGCAGCCGTCCCTGGTGGGCGATGTCCTTGACCGTGGACGTGCGAACGACCTGGAGTTCGGAGTGGTAGGCGATGCGGGCCTCGTCGTAGGCGTCCCGCATCGGCGGGCTCAGGGCCTGCCATTGCTGTTCGGGCAGCAGGTCGAAGACGGCCGGGTCTTCGTCGATGAACCGGCGCCAGCCCTCCAGCCGCGTGGACGGGTCCGTGCGGTCCTCGCCGAGCTCAGGCACTTCCTCACCGTCAGGCTCCGGCGTGTTCACCACCACCGTTCGGCCTCCTTGCGTGCGTCGAAGATCTCCAGCGGGATCACGTCGGCGAGTTCGTCCTCGTCCGTCTCCATCGGTTCGGCAGCGGGCGCTTCGACCGGTGCGTCCGGCCGGGGCCAGGTCGGTTCGGCGGTGGCCCGGGTCCGGGCGGCGACCTTGCGGTCCCGGCCGCTGCCGCGCGATGCGCGAGACGGTTTCGCGGGTTTGTCCTCCGGGCCGTCGGCGGCGCGGTCCAGCAGGGCGACGGCGGCCCGGGCGATCTCGTCCTCGGTCGCCGGGTCGGTGCCGCGCTGGGCCAGGATGCGGCGGGCGTGGTCCCAGGCGAGTTCGCCCATCGGCATCGGAGCAGTGCGAAGGTGCCGCCAGATGGCGGTGATCCAGCCGCCCCCGCGGTGGTTGCGTACCCAGACGCGGGAGATGTCGTAGGGGTCGTAGTGGACCTCCCAGCCCCGCCCGTCCACTCCGGCGCCGGACGGCTGACGGCGGAAAGGGGTCAACTCAGCACTGTCGTAGGTGCGGTGGCCAAGGCGGATGCCGTAGGAGTTGATTCTCCGCCGACAGCGGGGCAGCAGCTCGATGTACTCGTCCGGGCTGAGCGCGACCGGGACGTGCCCGGCCGCCGCGACCAGAGCGGCGTACTTCTCGTTCGGACTCAACGCCTTGCCGGGCATCAGCGGATCGCGGAGACCGTCATGCGGCCGGTTCTGCCAGTGCACGATCCATTCCTGCAGCAGTTCCTGAAGCTGGTGGATTGTCCAGACTGCCTCCGCAGCCGGATCGGTGCCGCGGTGTTCGGTGCTGCGGCCCTTGTGGCCGGGAAGGTGCTGGACGAACATCGAGGCCACCGACCCGAGCGTCGTCTCGATGTGCGGCTTGTCCGTCGGGGTGTCGGGGTGGGCGGGCTGGAAGGAGATGCCCAGCGACTGGCAGGCGGAGCGGAACGTGTCGGAGATATAGGCCTTGCCCCGATCGCAGACGATCGTCTCCGGCGTGATCACGGGAACGGCCGCCGCCTGGGCCAGCCGCTCGTCCAGCGCCGTCAGCGAGGCGTGCGGCAGCACCGAACGGGACATCCGCAAAGCGTCCGCCCAGCCTGGGCGCATCGGCTCCGGAGTCATCGCCCGCGCCAGCAACAGCGCGGCGTCCACCGCCTTCGTCGACGGCCGTAGCACCGCCGCCGACAGCGTGCGAGTCGCGATGTCCACGATTCCGGTCAGCTCGACGGTGTCCACCGTGCCGTCATCGTGAACGACCAGCACATCCATCGGAGTCGAGTCGATCTCCATCACCTCACCCGGACGGGCCGCAGTGAGCTGGCCGAACATGCCGTCCGGTTGCTTGGCCAGCGAACGGCGAGTGCGGGCCGAGCCCAGCGTGTGCCGCCCGGCGCTGACCGCCTTCAACAGCCGGTAGAAAGCCGCCCGCGACGGCAGCGGCACCACTCCCGGTCCGTGCTCGGCCTCCAGGAGGCGTTCCATCCGGCGCCGCAGCACCTGCGCGGAGACCGTGGACCGGCCCGTCTGCCCCTCCACGACCTTCCGCAGGGCCTCGACCACCCGCCGGTCGGCACGACCTGTGCCGTCCGAGGCGGTCCGCAGCCGCGGGTCGACCAGCCCCAGCACTCCCTCCCGCTCGAAGCGGGCCCGCATGTCCTGCAGCACGGTCAGCGACACCGCCGTCCCCGCCGCCGCCAGCTCGGCGGCCTTCGCCAGCTCCCGCTGCCGCAGGGACCACACCGCCGGGTCGTACTCGGGTTTTGCTGGCCCGTGCGGATCGTCCAATGGCCGCCCGGAGAGCATCTCCACCAGATGCCGCTGCCACCACTCGGCCCGCTCAACCGCCTTGGCCGGAAGCCCCTCCAGCACCCCGGCCGCCGGCACCACCGTCCGCACCGAGGCCGGTGTGACCACCTCGAAGCCGTCCGAGGACAGCAGATGGGCCAGCATCACCACGCTCGCCGACTGGCCCTCGTCGACCAGCCGGACCGCAGTCCCCTCCAGAGCGGCGACCGTATGCAGCCGCCCGTCGAAGCGGACCAGGTCACCCGCTCGCAGCAGTCGCGGACGCGACGGCATCCCCGCCTCCTTCCTGGACCAGGCCGAGCCGGACCTGCGTGTCCGCCGACAGCAGCCCGGTCTCCAAGTCCGTGGTCAGAACCCGGCGCCAGAGCAGGTGGAACAGCACCGGCAGCACCGCGATCTGGTCGCCCGCTCCCCGAGCCCCGTCCAACAGACCGGCGCCGTCAACGAACACCTCCACCAGACGTTCGGCGACGCCCGGGCGGTGCACCCGCGGATGCCGGTAGCCGGCCAGCCATCGCACGTTCGCCATCAACACGGCCTCCGGCGTGCCGACCCGCGCGAAGTCCCAGCCCACCGACCGGCATGCCGCCGCAGTCACTGCGAATTTCACTGCGTCCCCCGGCCCGATTCGCTCATCCGGGCGCACATCCACCACCAGGGCCGTGCCATCCGCGCGCCGGACGAAGAAGTCCGGCGTGTGCCGCACCCGCTTCCCGTCCGGCCCTGCCCAGGACAGCCGAAACGGCTGTGAGGACATGCCCGTCACCAGCGGGTCAAAGTCGAGCAGCATCAGGTGATCGCGCTCTAACCACGACTCATATCCCACATGCCTGTCACACGTCGCCGACCAGTACCAGCCGCACCAGTTGCCCTGCCCCCGGAAAGCCGGGAACCGCCGCTCGGGCCGTACCGACTCAAACGGAACCGACCACAGGAGCCCCAAAGACCCGCGTTCACGAAGCCCAGCCGCGCTGACGTACTCCAGCTCGACGTCCTCTGCCGACGCCTCGTTCACATTCACCCGGGCCTCCGGTACGACGTCGACCAGCCACGACGACCGTAGACAGCGAAGAGACGGCGTACCCGGAGAAGACCGAGACACCCCACCAAATGCCCGGAGATGACTGAGACGTCAGCTCACTTGCCCGGAGATCTCCGAGACTGCCCGGACATCACAGAGACAGGACAGCAGAGACCGGACAGGCGAGACAGGGCGCCGAAAGGGTGGGCCGCGAGGGTGGCACAGCGCACAATTGCAAGCAGGTGCTTGCAATTGTTAGCGGAGGTGGGGCAAGGTGGAGGCATGGCATCGCTCAACGTCGGCAATCTCGGTGAGTACCTGCGCGAGCAGCGGCGCAACGCGCAGCTGTCGCTGCGGCAGCTCGCCGACGCCGCCGGGGTGTCCAACCCGTATCTGAGCCAGATCGAGCGCGGGCTGCGCAAGCCGAGCGCGGAGGTGTTGCAGCAGGTCGCGAAGGCGCTGCGGATCTCCGCCGAGACGCTGTACGTGCGAGCCGGCATCCTCGACGCCGAGCGGGACCGGGTCGAGGTGGAGACACGTGCCGTCATCCTCGCCGATCCCACGCTGAACGAGCGGCAGAAGCAGGTGCTGCTCCAGATCTACGAGTCCTTCCGCAAGGAGAACGGGTTCGAGATCACGCCGGACCTGGCTCAGGGCATGGCCCAGGACATGGCACAGGACGAGGCGCAGGGCATGGCAGAGAACATATCGGGCACCCAGCAAGCGCCGGACACCGCCGTCCGGGGCCCCCGCACGGCCGACGGCAGCGATGCCGATCCGCAGCAGAGCGCCAGTTGACGAGAACGACGGGCAACACCGCCGGGCCCCACGGGGGCCGGCCGGTCTCGCCGCGGAACACCAAAACCCTCAGCTGAAAGCGACCGGAGGACCATCACCATGGCCATCACCGACGACATCCGCAAGGCCGCCACGGACCCCACCCCGCTGTACTTCCTGGCCGGCACCGCCGACCTGGCCGTCCAGCAGGCCAAGAAGGTCCCCGGCCTCGTGGAGCAGATCCGCACCGAGGCCCCGGCGCGGATCGAGACCGTGAAGAACATCGACCCGAACGCCGTCCAGGAGAAGGCCACCATCCGCGCGAAGGAAGCGCAGGAGACCATCCAGACGAAGGTGACGGAGTTCATCAGCATCCTCGACACCGACCTGAAGAAGCTCGGTGAGTCGGCTCAGGACCTCGCCCTGCGCGGTGTCGGCGTGGCCGCCGAGTACGCCGTGAAGGCCAAGGAGACGTACGAGAAGGTCGCCGAGCACGGCGAGCAGACCGTGAAGACCTGGCGCGGCGAGGCCGCCGAGGAGATCGAGGAACTGGCCATCGCCGTCGAGCCGAAGGCCGAGCCGGTCGAGGTCAGGAGCGAGGAGAGGCCGGCCGCGGCCGCCGCCGCCGAGTCGGCTTCGGCCAAGAAGCCCGTAGCCAAGAAGGCGCCGGCCCGCAAGGTCACCGCCAAGAAGGCGACGCAGCCCGCGAAGTAGGGAACAGCGAGACTCTTTCTCGCACGACTTCTCTCACGACGACGGGCCGGGCACTCTCAGAGTTCCCGGCCCGTTCTGCGGGTACGGTGGCCGTAGAGATGATTCGACTCGGGCGGTGGGCATAGTGCTGATGACGGCATTCGGCGGCTTCATGTCGCTGATCTTCCTTGCCATGCTGGTGCTCGCCGTGGTGGCACTGGTGATGGCCGCGGTGGCCCGCGAGGACGCGTACCGCGCGGCCGACAAGCAGAACAAGATGTTCTGGCTGATCATCCTGGGCATCACGGTGGCCGTGAATCTGCTGGTCCCGATCATCTTCCTGCAGATCGCGGGGCTGGTCGCCACGATCGTCTTCTTCGTGGACGTACGCCCCGCACTCCGTCAGGTCTCCGGCGGTGGCCGGGGCCGCCGCGGCGGAAGCAGCAGCGACGGCCCGTACGGCCCCTACAACGGCGGCCGCTGACCAGCGGACAGCGGACAGGTCCTACGGGCCCGACGGTGACGCGGGCCTGACTGTTACGCGGGTCCTGGCCGTCACGCGTGGCTGACGATTACGCGGGTCCAGCCGTCACGCGTGCCCGACCGTCACGCAGTTGTACGGCGGTCACGGCGTCCGGTCCAGCAGGAGTACCGCCACGTCGTCCGTCAGCTCTCCGCCGTTGAGGTCCCTGACCTCGTTCACCGTCGCTCGCAGCAGCTCCTCGCCCGCCAGGCCCTGCGCGAGCCGACGGCGCACCAGGTCCACCATGCCGTCCTGGCCCAGCCGCTGCTTGCCCTCGCCGATGTGACCCTCGATCAGGCCGTCGGTGTAGAGCATCAGACTCCACTCGCCGCCCAGCTCCACCTGCTGGCGCGGCCAGCGGGCACCGGGCAGCAGGCCGAGCGCCGGGCCGCCGTTCTCGTACGGCAGCAGTTCGACGGTGGGGGGCGCCCCTGTCCGAGCGGAGCCGGGACCCTGCGGGAGGCCGGGGCGGGAGAGCAGCGGGGAGGGGTGGCCGGCCAGGCAGAGCCCGGCGCGGCGGCCGTCCGGCGCGATGTCCACCGTGCACAGCGTCGCGAAGATCTCGTCGTTCTCGCGTTCGTGCTCCAGGACTCGCTGGAGGGTGGACAGGAGTTCGTCGCCGCACAGGCCCGCGAACGTCAGCGCCCGCCAGGCGATGCGCAGCTCCACACCGAGCGCGGCCTCGTCGGGGCCGTGCCCGCAGACGTCGCCGATCATGGCGTGCACCGTGCCGTCGGGCGTACGGACCGTGTCGTAGAAGTCGCCGCCGAGCAGGGCACGGGAGCGCCCCGGGCGGTAGCGCGCGGCGAAGCGGAGCGAGGAGCCCTCCAGGAGAGGGGTCGGCAGCAGGCCGCGCTCCAGGCGTGCGTTCTCCTGGGCGCGCAGCCTGGACTCGGTGAGTCGGCGCTCGGCCTTGTCGGAACGTTTCCGCTCCACCGCGTACCGGATCGCGCGGCTCAGCAGCCGACCGTCCAGCTCGTCGCGGAACAGGTAGTCCTGGGCGCCGACGCGCACCGCCTCCGCGCCGCGCTCGGCGTCACCGGAGGCGGTGAGGGCGAGGACGGCGTGCCGGGGCGCGAGCCGCAGTACGTGCTTGAGCGTGGTGAGCTCGCCGTCGCTCTCGGCGGCCGCCCGGCCGGGGGCGGGCAGCGCGAGGTCGAGCAGGATGCAGTGGACGTCGTCGGTGAGCAGCCGCTCGGCCTCGGTGAGGTTGCGGGCGGTGCGGATACGGATGGGTTTTCCGGCCGCGTCGAGCATCTCGGGCACGCTGAGCGAACCCGCCGGGTCGTCCTCGATGACCAGCAGGGTCAGGTTGGTGGTGCTGTCGACCGGGGTCGTGGCGGCGTGGGGCGCCGGTACTGCCCCGGCCGGGCCGCCGGTCGCGTCTCCGGATGGGCCGCCGGGTGAGAACGCGCCTTGAGCCTGACCGCTCTCCACGGCCGGGATCGCTCTCTGCCGCGGTATGGGTACGGGCATCGTCTGGGTTCCTTCCCTCCCCCCGAGGGCGTGGTGGGGCGAAGGTCCTCGACCCACCGACGGGGACCATAGCGGTAGCGGACGCCGCAACGGAATGGTGTGCGTCGCGGCATCCGGCAGGCGGCCACCGTCATATGCCGCATCCTGTACCGCACTTGGACAGGATGCGGTTCCGTCCGGAATGACGAACGTCACGTCGGCGGGGTTGAGAGGGATGTACAACCGTGGGTCGGGTCACATGGGGTGCGTCACGGCGGGGCGGGCGATTTCTCGGGCTTGATGACGGTTTGGCCGCCGAGGTCGATCGGCCGACCCACACCACCAGGACCCGTCGCACGCCGTCACGCGTCCGGCCGTGTGCACGCCGTCACGCGTCCGGCCGTACGACCCCCAGTATCGGCATCGACCCCGCCCCCGCGATCGTCACCGTCCGGCCCGGCCGCGGGGCGTGCACGATCGCGCCGTCGCCGATGTACATCGCGACATGGCTGGCGTCGTCGAAGTAGATGATCAGGTCGCCGGGGCGCATGTCCTTGACGTCGACGTGGGGGAGCTGCTTCCACTGTTCCTGCGAGGTGCGCGGAATGCCATGGCCGGCAAAGGCCCACGCCTGTGAGGTCAGCCCCGAGCAGTCGTACGACCCCGGGCCCTCGGCGCCCCACACGTACGGCTTGCCGATCTGGTCGGTGGCGAACTTCACCGCCTTCTTGCCCTGCTCGGACGCCTTGCCGCTGATCTCGGCGAGGACGCCGGAGCTCAGCCAGGCCGTCTGCGCCTTGTACGCGGCCTCTTCCTCGAGCTTCGCCAGCCGCTCCTTCTCCTTCTTCTTGAGCTGGGACTCCAGCTTCTCGGCGGCGGCGATCTGCTTCTTGATCTCCTTCTGCGCCGTGGCCTTGGCCTGGCGGTTGGCCTCCAGCTTCTGCCACTGCGCGGAGGCGTCCTTCGCGTACTGCCGCAAGTCCTGCTGCGTACGGGTCATCTCGGCGAGCAGCCCCTTGGTCGCGCGCTCGCCCTGGAGCACCCGGCCGGCGCCGTCCAGGTACTGCTGGGGGTTGTCGCTCAGCCACAGCCGCATCTCGGGCGGCAGCCCGCCGCCCCGGTACTGCGCCCGGGCCGCGGCGCCCGCGCGGTCCTTCAACTCCTCCAGCCTCTCCTGGCCCTTCACGATCTCGCGGGCCAGGTCGACGATCTCGGCCGACTGCTGCTTGGCCTTCTCCTCGGCGGCGTTGTACGCGTCCGTGGCGACCGCCGCGTCGTGGTAGAGATCGTCCAGTCTCTTCCGGATCGCCTCAAGGTCCTTGCCGACCGGAGAGGTTGTCGGAGTCGGTGTCGGTGTGCGCGTGGGTGTCGGCGTCGGTGTCGGGCTCGCATACGCCACACCCGGTGCTGACAACACCGCGCAGGCGCAGGCCAGAACCATGGCCGCCGTGGTCAGGCTCCGCTTGCCGGATCCCATTGCTCCGCCCCCAAACTGATTTACCGTCAGTAACTTATGGACGCCTGGGGGATCGTGCCATGTCGGCGCGCAATGCGACAGAGGTGGGCAAGAACTCCCCTCCCCCCGGCCCGCCTCCGCAAGACGATCTCCCGGCCTGTGTGACGAACCAGTCACGAAGTTCGTTCCGTGCAGCTCACGGGCGTGCGATGGCCGCGCGCTCGACACCCATACGTCATCCAGGTGTCGCACGCCTGTCGGGCACCTCCGTGTCCGCCGGCATCCCCGTGCCTGTCCGGCGCCTCCGTGCCCGTGCGGCCCCCGCGCCTCGCGCCTACGCGTCCCTCTTGTGCGCGGCGCTCACGCGAACGGGCCGCGGGGTGCCAACGCCTCCCAGCGCACCGTGACTTCACCCTGGCGCCAGCGGGGTATGCCGTCCGTCACCGGCCAGTCGGCCCTCAGGTCGTGGACCGTGCGTATCCAGCGCTGCCGCGCGCCGTACGAGGCGTAGGGCGCGGCGGCCGCCCAGGCGCGGTCGAAGTCGCGGAGGAACGCGTGCACGGGCTCGCCCGGGATGTTGCGGTGGATCAGGGCCTTGGGCAGGCGCTCGGCGAGGTCGGACGGGCGGTCGAGGGAGCCCAGGCGGGTGGCGAAGGTGACCGTGCGCGGGCCCTCGGGGCCGAGGGCGACCCAGACGTGCCGACGGCCGATCTCGTCGCAGGTGCCCTCGACGAGCAGGCCGCCCCGTGAGCCGAGGCCCGCTGGCGCGAGGCGTGCGCACAGGCGCTGCCAGACGTCGGCGACCTGCTCCTCGTCGTACTGGCGCAGCACGTTCGCCGCGCGGATGAGTGAGGGGCTGCCCTGCACCGGGACCTCGAAGCCGCCGTGCCGGAAGGCGAGCCCCTCGCGCTCGTACGGCCGGGCCGCCGCGACCCTCGCCGGGTCGATCTCCACGCCCACCACGCGGGTGCGGGGAGCGGCCGTGCGCAGGCGGGTCAGCAGCTCTACCGGGGTCCAGGGAGCCGCCCCGTATCCGAGGTCGACCGCCACCGGGTCCGTGCTTCTGCGCAGCTCGGCGCCGTGGGTGGCCGCGATCCAGCGGTCCATGCGGCGCAGTCGGTTGGGGTTGGTGGTCCCGCGCGTCACCGTACCCACGGGGCGGGACGCGGCGCGGGTTGTCATGCGTACGAGAGTAGGCGGCCGGGAGGAAGCCCGTGCGGGCCTGTGGATAACCTGCGCCGTCCTCCGTCGCCCTGTGGAAGAGACGGGGAAGCGAACTGTGCACGCAACCCGCCATCGAACGGTTGAGCGACAGCCGGTAATGATTCGGCAAAGGGGCGAGGAAGGGAACGCGGAAGGGAAATGGAGCGGCCTGCTCCGGCGTTGCCGCTCTTTGGAGGGTGCCGTGCGTCCTCCGCCCGGCATGCCCGCAGCAAGGAGGACCGCCACGTGAGCCAGTACGTCAGCAGGCTCGGGCGACGCTCCCCGGCGACGTCCTCACGGCTCAGGCTGCACCGCAGGCCCCGTCGCGTGGCGATGCTCTCCGTCCACACCTCGCCGCTCCACCAGCCCGGCACCGGCGACGCCGGCGGCATGAACGTCTACATCGTGGAGCTCGCCCAGCGCCTCGCCGCGATCAACATCGAGGTCGAGATCTTCACCCGGGCCACCACGGCCGCCCTCCCGCCGACCGTCGAACTCGCCCCGGGCGTCCTCGTCCGGCATGTCGACGCGGGCCCGTACGAGGGCCTCGCCAAGGAGGACCTGCCCGCCCAGCTGTGCGCCTTCACACACGGCGTCATGCAGGCCTGGGCCGGGCACCGCCCCGGTTACTACGACCTCGTGCACTCGCACTACTGGCTCTCCGGCCACGTCGGCTGGCTTGCCGCCGAGCGCTGGGGCGCGCCCCTGGTGCACGCGATGCACACCATGGCCAAGGTGAAGAACGCCGCGCTCGCCGAGGGCGACACCCCCGAGCCCGCCGCCCGCGTCATCGGCGAGACCCAGATCGTGCGCGCCGCCGACCGTCTCATCGCCAACACCTCCGAGGAGGCCGACGAGCTGGTGCGCCACTACGAGGCCGAACCCGGCAAGGTCGCCGTCGTCCACCCGGGCGTCAACCTCGACCGCTTCCGCCCGGCCGACGGCCGCGCCGCCGCCCGCGCCCGCCTCGGACTTCCGCAGGACGCGCTGATCCCGCTCTTCGCGGGCCGCATACAGCCCCTGAAGGCCCCCGACGTGCTGCTGCGCGCGGTCGCCGTCCTCCTGGACGAGCGCCCCGAGCTGCGCGGCAACATCGTCGTCCCCGTGGTGGGCGGTCCCAGCGGTACCGGTCTCGCCAAGCCCGAGGGGCTGCAGAAGCTCGCCGCCCGGCTCGGGATCGCCGATGTCGTGCGCTTCAGGCCGCCCGTCGGCCAGGAGCAGCTCGCGGACTGGTTCCGGGCCGCGTCGGTGCTGGTCATGCCCTCCTACAGTGAGTCCTTCGGGCTGGTCGCCATCGAGGCGCAGGCGGCCGGCACGCCGGTGCTGGCGGCCGAGGTCGGCGGCCTGCCCGTCGCCGTGCGCCACCGGGAGACCGGATTCCTGATCCCGGGGCACGATCCCGTCGCCTACGCGCGCGTGCTGCGCGATTTCGCCGACGACCAGGCGCTGTCCGCCCGGATGGGCGAGGCCGCCGCCCGGCACGCACAGCGTTTCGGCTGGGACACCGCGGCCGCGACCACGGCGGACGTGTACACGGCGGCCGTCCAGGCCCACCGCCACAAGGTGCGCGCCCACCAGGGCTGACGCGTCAGCCAAGGCTGACCCGCCCACCAAGGTCGGCGCGCCCACCAGGCCGACGCGCACACCGCCCGCGGGCCGGTCCGCCGGACGTCTGACGTACGCTCCCTCCATGGCTGACGCAGCGTCGATCATCGAGCAGGTCCTCACCGAGGCCGAGCTGGAGTGGGAGAGCCCCAAGGCGGGCTCGTACGTCGTGAAACTGCCCGGCACCCGCAAGCTCTCGACGACCGTCTCGCTGATCGTCGGCAAGCACTCCCTGTCGCTGAACGCCTTCGTGATCCGCCACCCCGACGAGAACCAGGAAGGCGTCCACCGCTGGCTCCTGGAGCGCAACCTCAAGCTCTATGGCGTGAGTTACGCGGTCGACCCCCTGGGGGACGTGTATCTGGTCGGCAAACTGCCGCTCGTCGCGGTCACGCCGGACGAGGTCGACCGGCTGCTCGGCTCGGTCCTGGAGGCCGCCGACGGCGCTTTCAACACCCTCCTTGAGCTCGGTTTCGCCTCCGCGATCCGCAGGGAGTACGCCTGGCGGACGTCCCGCGGCGAATCGACCCGCAATCTGGACGCGTTCACTCATCTGATTCAGCGTCCCGCCGACTGAATTGCTGGTCCAGTCCAACTAAGTGGTGCACGACCCTTTCCCGGCCAGGGGTCTCAGTGGCATGCTCACCGCCGACGCAGATCTGAACGTCGTTCACATCCATGGAATTCAATGGACTGCGATGGAAGGCGGGCGGGTATGAGCAAGGGGCACGTGAGGATCAGCAGACGAGGTCTGCTCGGAAGCGCCGTAGCCGTGGCGGCCGTCGCCGTGACCGGAGGACCGGCGACGGCCGCCGCACCACTGCGGACAGGTGCCGCACGACCGGATGGCGGGGGTCAAGTCCCGGCCGTCTGGCGGGAGTTCACCCGCGCTCCCTTCACCCACCCGCAGATCCCGTACGTCGGCAGGGCCGGCCACCGGGGCGGCGCGGCGCGCTTCCCCCGCCGCCCCGTCGTGGCCGACGTCCGCGCCTACGGCGCGGTCGCGGACGACGGCACCACGGACTGCGCCCCCGCGATCAACCGTGCCATCGCCGCTGCCGGGAGGGCCGGCGGTGGCACGGTGCTCATCCCGCCCGGCACCTTCCGTATCGACGACCTCATCCGCATCGGCCACTCGAACGTCGTGCTGCGCGGCGCCGGCAGCGACCGTACGAAGCTGTACGCGACCAAGAACCTCACCGAGCTGATCGGCGTCTACGGCTCCCGCTACGGCGGCGACAAGTCGTCCTGGTCCTGGGCGGGCGGTCTCATCTGGCTCGCCCCCACGGCCCGTTGGGACTCCCTGGTCGCCGCCGTCAAGGCCAAGGCCTGGCCCTTCGAGGGCTGGACCGGAAACAAGCGCGACGAGTGGGAGACCCTGACGACCGTCGCCCCCGCCACCCGCGGCTCCTGGTCGGTGACGGTCGCCGATCCCCGCCCGCTCAAGCCGGGCCGGCTCGTCCTCCTGCGACTCGCGGACGACGCCGGCCACACCCTCCTGGAGCACATGTCGGGCGGCGGTCCGGGCCCCGAGTCGTACTACTGGGACGACAAGACCAAGCTCACGAGTTACGTCCCCTACGAGTGGCCCGTACGCATCGCGCGTGTGCGGGGCAGAAAGGTCACCCTGGAGCGTCCGCTTCCCCTCGACCTACGCCCCGAGTGGGACCCGCGGCTGACCACCCACGTCGAGCCGCTGACCGGCTCCGGTGTCGAAGGCCTCACCCTGGAGGCCATCGAGACGCCCCAGTCCCCGCACCTCCTCGACAAGGGCTACAACGGGGTCGTCCTCCAGTGCGCGTACGACTGCTGGGTCGACGACGTGACGGTCCGCCACGTCGACAACGGCTTCGGCCTGGTCGCGGCCTCCGCCTGCACCCTGCGCCGCACCCGTGTGGCGGGCCGGGGCTCGCACCACCCGTACTTCTGCCGCGAGGGCTCGCACGACAACCTCGTCGAGGACTTCACCATCGAGCAGCGCACGGTCCCGGCCCCGCCGAACACCCAGCTCCACGGCATCAACGTGGAAGGCCTCTCCTCCTACAACGTCTGGTCGCGCGGCGACCTCCAGATGGGCACGTTCGACAGCCACCGCGGTCTGCCCTTCGCCAACGTCCGCACCGACATCACCGTCAACAACGACGGCCGCCACGGCGGTGACGCGAGCGCGGGTCCGCTCTTCGGCGCCCGCTTCACCCACTGGAACATACGGGTCACGAACGGCCGCGCGGGGCTGATGAAGATCGATGGTCTGGCGCCCTACTCCGCCACCGTCGGCCTCAACGAGGTGACCGAGTTCGACCAGATCGACGTCCCCGACTTCACCGGCGACCTGCACTCCCGTCTGGAGCTGTACGGGACCACGGACGTCGTACGCCCACGCAACCTCCACGAGGCCCAGCGGGACCTCTGACCCGCCCGGGCGGGTCGGCCGGGACTCACCCGAGCCTGTCGTACCCGACGAAGGTGAACATCCGCTCCCCGGACGGCAGCGGCCGGGGCTCACCGGTGAACCGGTGGGCCCCGACGCCGAATCCGAGCGCGGGGTCGGGGACCCACAGCCGCTCGAAACCGCGCTCCTCCAGCCAGCCGCAGACGCGCGGCACGAGGTCCGGTGCCTTGCGGTGCCGGGTCCACACGAGCGTGCCGCCCGTCCGGCACAGCGACGCGCAGAAGCCGGCGGTGCGCTCGACGTCCTCGTCGGTGAGATTGCCGAGGACACCGCAGACGAGGACGAGGTCGGCCGGGGCGAGGTCCCGGTAGTGGTCGGTCGACGCGGCGTCCCCGACGACGACCTCGACCCCCGACAGCCCCGCGGCCCCGGCGGCGCGCGCCGCCACCTCGGCGTTGCGGTCGTCCAACTCGACGAGCCGCGCGCGGACATCGCCCCGGCGGGGGTGCTCGGCGAGTACGCCGATCAGGTCGCGTCCCTGTCCGGCGCAGACGCTGACGGCCGTGAGCGGCCCGGGAGGCGCCCCGTCGAGGGCGAGCCGGACGCGGCTTTGGACGAGTGCGAGGCGTCGTCCGAGGTAGGAGTCGGAAGTGTCGTAGGCGTCGTGCCACTCATGCCAGTCCATGGGGGGGAGCGTACGGCGCTCAATCCCGGCGCCCCGTTCGCGCGTACCGTCCCGGCGGCACCCCCACCAACCGCTTGAAGTGGCGTGTCAGATGGGACTGGTCGTAGAAGCCGGTCGTCGTGGCCACCTCGGACGGTCTGCCGCCCTCCAGGAGCAGACGGCGTGCCCGGTCGACGCGGCGGGACATCAGGTACTGGTGCGGTGCGATCCCGAACGCCCCGCCGAACGCCCGTACGAGATGGGCGGGATGGGCGTGCAGGAGCCGGGCCGCCTCGTCGAGCGAGATCCCGTCCACGAGCCGAGCGTCGAGGAGTTCGCGCAGCCGGTGCGCGAGTGTGCGGTCGGGACGTGTCTCCTCGACGAGCCGCGGGCGCAGCCGGCCGCGCAACCGCTCGGCCACCAGCGTCAGCCTGCTCTCGGCCTCGAACTCGTCGCCGGGTTCGGCGAGGGCGGTGTGGAGCTGCCCGACACGCAGCCGCAGCAGGGGGTCACGCAGATCGGGGCCGTCCACCGCGGGCCCGATGAGGCTCTCGTCGAGGCGGCTCAGGTCGAGATAGAGGACGCGCTTGCGGAAGCCGTGTTCGGTGACCGGCGAACCGTTGTGCGGGACGTACGGCGGCAGCAGCGACACCGTGTCGTGCGGGGTCCCGTGCTCGTGCCGGTCGAGGTCGTACCGTACGGCGCCGGCGTCGACGATCAGGAGCGTCCACGCCTCGTGTACGTGCATGGGGTACGCGTACTCCGTGTAGTGCGCGTGGAACACCTCCACGACACCCGGAACGCGCGGGCGCCATGCGGAGATCTCCCGCCGGGCCACCATGCAAACAACGTACAAGACGAGGCCGTACGGGGGTCGGCAGTCTCAGTGCATGAGCAGCGAGAACCTTCCGGCCGCCGGCCCCGTCCGTTTCGACACCAAGATCGCCGTCCTGCTGAGGGACGACCTGGAGCCCTGGCAACGACTCAATGTGACCGCTTTTCTGGTCAGCGGGCTCGGGACGGTGGTGCCCGAGGTCGTCGGGGAACCCTACGCCGACGCGGACGACGTCCCGCATCTGCCGATGTTCCGCCAGCCCGTACTGATCTTCGAGGGCGGCAAGGAGACGCTGACCGCGGCGCACGGGCGCGCGCTGTCCCGGGTGCTCCCGCGGGCGATCTTCACGTCCGACCTCTTCGCCACCGGCAACGACCGTGACAACCGCGCGGCCGTACGGGCCGTGCCGTCGGGGGAGCTGGACCTCGTGGGGCTCGCGGTGTACGGGCCGCGGAACGCGGTGGACAAGGTGGTGAAGGGCGCGCGGATGCATCCCTGAACCACGGCCGCCGTGCTCCTCTCGCCCCTCACGCGGCGCTGACCCCGGGCTTCGCCGCCGCCGGGCTCGCCTCCGCCGCCGGTTCCTCCGTGGGCAGCCGCCGCATGAGCAGCCCGTACCCGAGCCCGGCCACCGTACCCACCAGCGCGCACAGCCCCCACAGCCACTCGGCCCCGAACCGGTCGATGACCACGCCGGACATCAGGGGGGCGATCAGCGCGGCCAGTGACCAGGAGAGGGTGTACATGCCCTGGTAGCGGCCCCGGCCGTGGGTCGGGGAGAGCAGGACGACCAGGCCCGTCTGGGTGGGCGCGTTGACGATCTCGGCCAGGGTCCACACGCATACGGTGAGCGCGAAGACGCCCACCGACCCGGCGAAGGCGGTGAGCCCGAAGCCGTACCCGGCGAGAACCGAGGAGATCACGAGCAGCCGCCGCGGATCCCGGTGCTGGATGAAACGGGTGACCGGGATCTGCAGTGCGACGATGAGGACGCCGTTGACGGCGATCGCCATGCCGTAGTCGGCGGGGGTGAAGCCCGCCCTGCCCATCGCGACGGGGAGTCCCACGGAGCCCTGCTGGAAGACCAGGGCGACGAGGAAGGACAGCCCGACGACGCTCATGAAGCGCCGGTCGCGCAGCACGGTCCCGAGGCCGACGTCGTCCGTGGCCTCCTTGGCCGACCGGACCGGCCGGGACTCCGGCAGCTTCGCGAAGACGACCAGCGCGCAGACGAGCGTCATGCCGGCCTCGATGAGGAAGCCCGCGAGGTAGCTGAACTCGGCGATGAAACCGGCGGCCATCGAGGAGACCGCGAAGCCGAGGTTGATGGCCCAGTAGTTGAGGGAGAACGCCCGGACGCGGTCCTCGGGCCGCACGATGTCGGCCATCATCGCCTGGACTGCGGGCCGGGAGGCGTTGCTGGCCATCCCGACCAGGAAGGCGACCGCGGCGATGGCCACCGGGTCGTGCATGAAGCCGAGCAGCGCGACGGAGGCGGCCGTCGAGGTCTGCGCGACCAGCAGCGTGGGCCGCCGCCCCAGCCGGTCGGCCATCACGCCCGCACCGAGCGAGGAGACGACACCGCCGAGGCCGTGCAGGGACGCCACGAGACCCGCGTACGAGGCGGAGTAGCCGCGGTCGAGCGTCAGGTACAAAGCCATGAAAGTAGCTACAAAAGCCCCGAGCCGGTTGACCAGAGTGCTGGTCCACAGCCACCAGAACTCGCGGGGGAGCCCCGAGACGGTCTCTCGGGCGGCGCGTCGCATGACGGCGAGTGGCATCGGTCGTCCCCCATGGATGTAAGCGGCTCAGGTACTGATGGCAACTTACGAGCGGGAGGTCTCCGGAAGCCACTCAATTAACAGATGCCGTCAACTGTCCGGCTTCCGGGCAGGTGCGCGAGGGGACGAAGGCTTCCATTACGCTCGGACGCATGGCCGACGCACCGTACAAGCTGATCCTCCTCCGCCACGGCGAGAGCGAATGGAACGCGAAGAACCTGTTCACCGGATGGGTGGACGTCAATCTCAACGAGAAGGGCGAGAAGGAGGCAGTCCGCGGCGGTGAGCTGCTGAAGGACGCCGGCCTGCTGCCCGACGTCGTGCACACCTCGCTCCAGAAGCGCGCGATCCGCACCGCCCAGCTCGCGCTGGAGGCCGCCGACCGCCACTGGATCCCCGTCCACCGCTCCTGGCGTCTGAACGAGCGCCACTACGGCGCCCTCCAGGGCAAGGACAAGGCCCAGACCCTCGCCGAGTTCGGCGAGGAGCAGTTCATGCTGTGGCGCCGCTCGTACGACACCCCGCCGCCGCCCCTCGCCGACGACAGCGAGTTCTCGCAGGCGAACGATCCGCGCTACGCGTCGATCCCGCCGGAGCTCCGCCCCCGCACGGAGTGCCTGAAGGACGTCGTCATCCGCATGCTGCCGTACTGGTACGACGGCATCGTCCCCGACCTCCTCACGGGCCGCACGGTCCTGGTCGCCGCTCACGGCAACTCGCTGCGCGCCCTCGTCAAGCACCTCGACGGCATCTCCGACGCCGACATCGCGGGCCTGAACATCCCGACCGGCATCCCGCTCGCCTACGAGCTCGACGCCGACTTCAAGCCGCTCAACCCCGGCGGCACGTACCTCGACCCGGAGGCGGCCGCGGCCGCGATCGAGGCGGTCAAGAACCAGGGCAAGAAGAAGTAGGTTCCGTGATCATGCCCCCGACCTGCGCATACGGCGCGGATCGGGGGCGTTTTCACGGCCCGGGCCCTCTGTGGGACCTCAGCACGGCGGCTCTCGCGGCGGTCGGAGTGCCTGACGGATGACGCCGGTCCTTTGGTGCCGGAACAAGTGCGGCCACCTGCAGTACGGTTCGTGGGGGCTGCGGGCCGGAGCGGGGGTGGGTGTGGTGCGTGGGAGGGAAGAGCGGTCGGCTTCCGGGCCGCGGGCGATGGCCGGGCCGTTCGCCCCTTCGAACTCGCGGGCATGGCTCGCCGGATGCGCTGTGGCGGCGTCAGCAGTCCTGCTCACCTCCTGCACGTCCGGCAGCGGTGACGGTGAGGCCTCCCCGCATCCCTCGTCGCCTGCCGCGAGTGGGCCGCAGGCGGCGACAGTGCCGTCCCAGAAGGAACTCACCGAGCAGGCTCAAGCGGCCCTGACCGCCGTCCACAGCGGGAGGATGGTCGAGGCCGGCGCGGAGCGGGTGATCGACGGCGTCCACACCGAGCCGAGTCTGGGCGAGGGCAGGACATACAGGCTCAACCTGGTGTGCGTCGGCAACGGCAGTGCGCGGTTGACATTCACACCGGCGAGCACCGGCACAGAGACCAAGGTGCCGTGCGATCAGTCAGTGGTCCAGCAGCGGATCACCGTGCACAAGCCGGTACGCATCGATGTCGACGGCACCAAGGGGGCAACCGGCGTGATCGCCTGGCGGATCGACGCCGTCTGATCCGGGCATACGGGCGTCCCCGGCACGGCTGCTGGGGGCGCTCAGTCCGTACGGCCGTGAAATACGGACAGCGCACAGCACGCTGGCCCCTGACCGTTTTACCTGGTCGTGTGTCACGAACGCTGAAGGAGGCGTCGATGTAGGAGCTTCTGGAAGCGGTGCTGTGCAGGAGATGGAGGTAGGTCCTCCGGGGTCGCCCTGCAGGGGGAGGCTTCAAACCACCGCAGGCTGCGTCGGTTAAGTGCCGTTCGTGGTGAGCGCTGCGGGAAAAGGCGCGACCTGATCGCGTCAGGTGTGGGTCAGGAAGGCGAGCGGGAGCGAACCGCTGATGACGTGTCGTAACAAATTCCAGTGGCGTCGAAACCAGGGCGAGACCAGGGCTCTGGGACAAGTCCGGGGGGAGCCTGCTGACTGCCCGGATGGCGTCCGGCATGTAGGCGGCGCGAGCCTGACCTGGGCTCTTGCATGGAACGTGAGAACCTGTCGCCCCGATACTGCTGCCGGCCCGTGGGGCCGGCGCCGAGAGGGAGATCCCCAAGCGGCCAACACCGCAAGGGGCGGAGTACTGACGCGGGGCACGGGGGCAGACCGTCTCGTAGTAGTGACGAAGCCCGGTAATGCGGGTGGAGCGAAGGGGACGGATCATCCAGGTCTGCTTGGCGGTCAACCGGAGTTCCCGGGAGGAGCCGGATGAGTGGGCTGAAGTCGTTCGAGATTTCGAAGCATGTGGTCTGGGAGGCGTATCTCAGGGTCAAGGCGAACGGGGGAGCGGCCGGGGTTGATGGCGAGTCGATCGAGCGGTTTGAGGCTGACCTGCGGGGCAACCTCTACAAACTGTGGAATCGCCTGTCGTCGGGCAGCTACTTCCCGCCGCCGGTGCGGATGGTGGAGATCCCCAAGTCTGGGGGATCGGGCAAGGTCAGGGTTCTCGGGGTGCCGACGGTCGCGGACAGAATCGCGCAGACTGCGGCGGCCATGGTCCTGGAGCCGGAGGTGGAACCGATGTTCCACCCCGATTCTTATGGATACCGGCCGCGCAGAAGCGCGCTGGACGCGGTCGCGGCCTGTCGGGAGCGGTGCTGGAGGACGAACTGGACGGTCGATATCGACATCCAGGGGTTCTTCGACAACCTCGACCACGACCTGGTCCTCAAGGCGGTGGCCCACCACACCGACCAGCGGTGGATTCTGCTGTATGTGGAGCGCTGGCTGAAGGCTCCGCTGCGGCACAAGAGTGGCGAACTGGTCGCGCGGGATCGTGGGAGTCCCCAGGGCTCGGCGATCTCGCCCCTGTTGGCGAACCTGTTCATGCACTACGCGTTCGACACCTGGATGGATCGGGTCTTCCCGGGTGTCCGGTTCGAGCGCTACTGCGACGACATGGTGGTTCACTGCCGCACCGAGGCCGAGGCGCACCAGGTGCGTCAGGCGATCGGCCAGCGGCTGGCCGAGTGCGGGGGCTTGCGGCTGCATCCCGACAAGACCCGCATCGTGTACTGCAAGGATGGCAAGAGGCGTGGTTCGTACGAGCACGTCTCGTTCACCTTCCTCGGGTACACGTTCCGCTCGCGGAAAGTCCGGTCGAGGACGGGGAGTTACTTCTTCGGCTTCAACCCGGCGATCAGCGACGAGGCGGCCAAGCGCATCCGGGCACAGATCCGCCGATGGCGGCTGCACTTGCGCAGTGGGTCGTCCCTGGCAGACCTTGCACGGGAGATCAATCCCGTCGTGCGGGGATGGATCAGCTACTACGGGCGGTTCTATCCGTCCGCGTTGGTCCCGAGCCTGAAGGGCATCGATCAGTATCTGATGCGATGGGCCGTGCAGAAGTACAAGCGGCTCCGGCGTCGCCGGAGCCGGGCATGGCAGGGCTTGGAGAAGACCGCCAAGCTCTACCCGGGGCTCTTCGCCCACTGGAAACTCCTCCGGCCTCGAACGACCGGGTGATGGGAGCCGTGTGAATCGAGAGGTTCACGCACGGTTCTGAGAGAGCCGGGAGGTGAGATCCCTCCCGGCTACTCGCTAGGGGCCGTCGATCCGCGTCAGCAGGACGCGGGCGGGATGCTCTGCTCGTACTGGAAGACGTTGTGGGGGTCGTACTTCGCCTTGATCCTGCGCAGCCGGTCGAAGTTGGATCCCCAGTAGGCGGTCTCCCAGTCCTGCATTCCGATGTTCGGCACGTTGGCGTAGGCGCCGTCCACCCAGGGCCGCATTGCCTGGCTGAACTCGGCGATCCAGGCCTGGGCCTGTGGGGTGAGTGGGTCGCAGACGCCTGGTTGCCCTGTACGAGGCCCCCAGCCGGCGCCTTGCTCGGAATAGAACAACGTGTCGCGGTGCGGGAAAGACGTACCGCCGCGGGGCTCCTTCCTCACCGCCCCGCCGAAGGCCTGGGTGAAGAAGTTGCTGTCGTCCGTGGGGGCGTCCCGCATGAATGAGGCGACAATACTGATCGCCTTCTTCGGGAACGGTTTGCTGGAGAACTGCGAGAAGAACTTCCAGCTCCCGGGCTCGGCGCTGGTAGGAATCTGGAATCCCGCGTATACGTCGCCCCAGTTACCGACCTGTACCGAGACACTGGGATTGCCGACCGACAGGATCGGAGCCAGCAGCGCCTTCACCTCTTCCGCCGACCCTTCCGCCAGAACCCCGAACAGCAGGGTCTGGTTTCTGTGGATCTCGAGCTGGGTTCCGAGACGCTTGTCGGCGAACAGTGCCGTACGCTGCCATGCGTCGAAGACCCCATGGAGGTCCCCGATGCCTTCCCATGTCGCCTGCAGATAGGCGACGCTCTTCAGTGGAGACGCCTTATAGGTGAGTGAGGTGACGATGCCGAAGTTGCCGTTTCCCGCTCCGCGGAGCGCCCAGAGCAGGTCCGAGTTGTTCTTCAGATCCGCCTTGATCACCCTGGCGCACTCGGCACCCGACGGCACGACGACCTCAGCCCCCGTCAGGCTGTCGCAGGCCATGCCGAGGTAGCGGACGAGGAAGCCGAGGCCGCCGCCGAGCGTCGCACCGGACAGGCCCACGGAGCCCTCTGTTCCGGTCGTCACCGCGAGGTCCTTCTTCGCGAGTGCGGTCACCGCTTCCAACTGGTTGAGCCCGGCGCCGAGGACCGCGGTACGAGAGGCGGTGTCGATGTGGACCGACTTCAACTCGCTGACGTCGATCACGATGCCGTTGTCCACGTTCGACCAGCCTTCGAGGCTGTGGCCGCCGCTCCGCACCCGCAGCGCGACATTGTTCTGCCGCGCCCACGTGAGGGCGTTGACCACGTCCTGGGTGTTCTGGGCGTAGACGATGACCAGTGGATAGTGAGCGAAGAGCTCGTCCCAGCCGAGGCTCGCATCCGCGTACCCGGGGTCGTCGGGACGGACGATGCGGCCGGTCAGCTTCGCCGGCTTGCATCTCGCGCTTTCGGCCCCTTCGGTCGTGGCACTCGCGCCCGGTGCTTCCGCGGCCGTGATGCCCGGGAGGACGACCGCGCCGGCGCCGGTGGCCGCCGTGGCCTTCAGTAGTCCACGACGAGAAAATTCCTGCATGGTCCGTATCCTCTCGACCGGGCCACGCCAGTATTCGGCTTGGGTAGAAATATTCCGCCGACTGGCGCGCGTTTAATCCGTTGTGGATGAATTCTGAGGGCCGCAGAGTAACAGGGGTGGGCAGGGTTGGTTCGTCCGACATGCTAATTGATGGCGAGGGTGAATTGTTGAAATAGAATGTATGCGGGTGGGCGTGAATTAGCCCAGTCAGGTGGATATCGCGGGGCTTGATGTTCGTGTTTTCGGCGTGGTGGTCAATCTGTCACGCCAGGTCCGGCGTCCTGGACCGCAATGGCCGGTCGTCGGCCGTCCGGCCTACCGGGGTGCGGGAGTCCCGGGCCGGGCCTCAGATCGACAGCGGGACCGGGTGGATTTCGTCCGCCTTGTGGCCCGCGCGTTCGTGAACGCGCTGGACCGCTTCGGCCGAGGGGGCGTCGGAGAGGCAGTAGACGATGCCGGAACCCGGGTCCGCCCACGCCCGCTCGAAGTGCACGCCCTCCTCCTTCTCCACGGCGAGGTCCGCCTTGTGTGCCGCCATCAGCTGGTCGGCCGTGATGCCTGACATCCCGTGGTGGACGTCCATGTACTGAGCCATGGCCGCGCACCTCCTTCCGAGCGAGCTCGGCCGCTCCATGCTCTCCCTCCATGCTGCTCCGGTACGGGCATGGAAGCGACCGTGCGCAGAGGGGCCCCGTCGTGATGACGGGGCCCCTCTGGTCGGATCCGCGCGATCAGCCGCACTGGCACGGGTTGCCCGACTGGCACCCGCACCCGCAGCCGGAGCCGCAGCCGCAGGCGCCGAACAGCGGGAGGCTTTTGATGTCGGCGGGCTGCTCGGTGTCGCGGTCCAGGGTCGGGTCGGGCGTGGCGGGAGAATCGGCCATGGTGTCCTCCTCGGTGAGGCCTCAACGAGGCATTGAGGCCGGGTGCCTACGCCTATACGCCTGTACGCCTAGGCGAGGCGCGAGTGCCTACCCTCATTGGATGCCCGCTCCGCTGGGCGCATCAACGGCGCACTGAGGCTCGTTCGCGCCCCCGGAGTGAGACGGCAGCCCCCGGTACGCCCGGAACGGCAGCCTCCCGTACTCCGGCCTCAGATGCCTTCCGCCCCCGTGACCGGCTGAATGTCCGGCTGGAGCTCGTCCGCGTGCTCACCCGTGACCAGGTACACCACACGCTTGGCCACCGACACCGCGTGGTCGGCGAAGCGCTCGTAGTAACGGCCCAGCAGGGTGACATCGACGGCGGTCTCGATGCCGTGCTTCCAGCGGTCGTCCAGCAGGTGCTGGAAGAGCGTGCGGTGAAGCTGGTCCATCTCGTCGTCGTCCTGCTCCAGCTGGAGCGCCAGGTCGACGTCCTTCGTGATGATCACCTCGGCCGCCTTCGCCATCAGGCGCTGCGCGAGCTGGCCCATCTCCAGGATCGTGGCGTGCAGGTCGTGCGGGATCGCACGCTCGGGGAAGCGCAGCCGGGCCAGCTTCGCCACGTGCTGGGCCAGGTCGCCGGAGCGCTCCAGGTCGGCGGACATACGGAGCGAGGTGACGACGATGCGCAGGTCCGTCGCCACCGGCTGCTGGCGGGCCAGCAGGGCTATCGCCCGGGCCTCGAGCTCGTGCTGGAGATCGTCGACCTTCTGGTCGGCCGCGATCACGCTCTCGGCCAGCTTCAGATCGGCGTCGAGGATGGCCGTCGTGGCGCGTCCGATCGCCGATCCGACGAGCCGGGCCATGTCGACCAGGCCGTCGCCGATCGAGTCAAGTTCCTCGTGGTACGCGTCACGCATGTGGTTTGTCCCTCTCTTACGTCACCTTGGGGCCCGGGGGCCGGGCTGCCCCGACCGCCGGACGGACCGCCGGACGGGCCCCGTGAACCCCACGCTCCCACGTTCCGGCCCGTACGCGTCCGTTTCCGGCACCCCAAATGAACCATCCCTGGCTCCTGGGTGAACTCTGGGCGACGAGTGTTCGAGGTCGCACTCCGATGGCTGTGGCCTGGCGTGACGGCATGCCTAACCTGGGTGCATGGACGTGAACGCGGCGGTCGCCGCAGCGGCAGCGATCGCCGGAGTGCTCACCGGTGTCATCGCCATGCTGGCGTTCCGCTGGAGCGAGCGCGACCAGAAACGCCCCACCCGCACATCTCTGCACACGGACCCGGTGCTTCCGCCGGGCGTCGACACGGTTCTCTCCGTGCTCCGGTCCTCGGCCGTCGTCCTCGACGAGGCCGACGCCGTCGTCAAGGCCAGCTCCGCCGCGTACGCCCTCGGGCTGGTACGTGGCGGCAAGCTCGCCGTCGAACCGATGATGCTGATGGCCCGCGACACCCGTCGCGACGGGGAAATACGCCAGGTCGAGCTGGATCTGCCGAGGCGGGGGACCGGACGGGGGGAGGCCCTGGCCGTCTCCGCGCGGGTCGCCCCGCTGGGCTCCCGGCTCGTGCTGCTCCTCGTCGAGGACCTCACCGAGGCCCGGCGGATCGAAGCGGTACGGCGCGACTTCGTCGCGAATGTCAGCCACGAGCTCAAGACGCCCGTCGGCGCGCTCTCCCTCCTCTCCGAGGCCGTCATGGACGCCTCGGACGATCCGGAGGCCGTCGAGCGCTTCGCCGGACGAATGCAGATAGAGGCCACCCGGCTCACCAACCTCGTCCAGGAGCTCATCGACCTGTCGAGGGTGCAGAACGACGATCCCCTCGAGGACGCGGAGCCCGTCCGGGTGGACGAGCTGGTCGCCGAGGCCATCGACCGGTGCCGCCACCAGGCCGGCACCAAGCAGATCACCATGGCCGCCGGAGGCACCGCCGACCTGAGTATCTGGGGGAACCGGGGCCAGCTGGCCGCCGCCCTCGGCAACCTCGTCGAGAACGCCGTCAACTACTCGCCCGCCCGCACCCGGGTGGGCATAGCCGCGCGCCGGGTGACCGCGCCCGGCGGAGACCTCATCGAGATCGCCGTGACCGACCAGGGCATCGGCATCTCGGAGAAGGACCGGGAGCGCGTCTTCGAGCGCTTCTACCGCGTCGACCCGGCCCGCTCCCGCCAGACCGGCGGTACGGGTCTCGGTCTCGCGATCGTCAAACACGTGGCCGCCTCGCACGGCGGGGAGGTCACGGTGTGGAGCTCCGAGGGTCAGGGCTCCACGTTCACCCTGCGGCTGCCGGAGGCGGCCGCGGCCCGCGACCGCGGGATCGACCACGACATGCCCGGACTCGACGATGAGGACGAGAACGGGCAGCCCGACGGGACGACCACCGTCACATCCCCGTACGAACCGCTTCCCGCTCCGGAGGTCCTTCCGTGACCCGTGTGCTCGTCGTCGAGGACGAGGAGTCCTTCTCCGACGCCCTGTCGTACATGCTCCGCAAGGAGGGTTTCGAAGTCGCCATCGCGACCACCGGGCCCGACGGACTCGACGAGTTCGAGCGCAATGGCGCCGACCTCGTCCTCCTCGACCTGATGCTGCCGGGCCTGCCCGGTACGGAGGTCTGCCGCCAGCTGCGCGGCCGCTCCAACGTCCCGGTGATCATGGTCACCGCCAAGGACAGCGAGATCGACAAGGTCGTCGGGCTGGAAATAGGAGCCGACGACTACGTCACCAAGCCCTTCTCCTCCCGCGAGCTGGTCGCCCGTATCCGGGCCGTCCTGCGTCGCCGCGGGGAGCCGGAGGAGGTCACCCCGGCCGCTCTCGAGGCCGGTCCCGTCCGTATGGACGTCGACCGCCACGTGGTGACCGTCTCCGGCTCCAAGGTCGACCTCCCCCTGAAGGAGTTCGACCTCCTGGAGATGCTGCTCAGGAACGCGGGCCGGGTGCTGACCCGTATGCAGCTCATCGACCGGGTGTGGGGCGCCGACTACGTGGGCGACACCAAGACCCTGGACGTCCACGTCAAGCGGCTCCGGGCGAAGATCGAGCCCGACCCGGGGGCGCCGCGGTACCTGGTCACGGTGCGTGGCCTCGGTTATAAGTTCGAGCCGTAAACCGGCTGCGTCATGCGGCGGCAATACAACGGCACGTACGACGCGACCACACGTGCGACAAAGGGCGGCACCCCTCGGGGCACCGCCCTTTGTGCGTGGTGGATCAGTGGCCGGCCGACGTGGAGACCGTCGCGGTGGCCTTGTCCGTGGCCGTCGCGCTCGCCGAGGCCGCGTCGGTGGGCGTGCCGGTGGCGGTGCCCGTGGCGGAGTCGGACGGCGAGGCCTTCGGCGACTTCGAGGGGGTCGCGGAGCCGGTGGCCGTCGCGCCGGGCGCCGCGGGGATGTTGGTCGGGCCCCACTTGGAGAAGTAGCTCTCGGCCGGGACGACGAACGCGCGCAGCTTCACGTCACCGGTCTTGCTGAAGGTGAAGGTGATCGGCTGGGCGTTGCCGTCCTTGACGGCCGCACCGGGGTTGGTCAGGGCCGCGGAGGCGTTGCCCTCGCCGCCCAGGGTGACGTGGCCGCCGGCGGGGATGGTCAGCTTGCCGCCGCCCTTGGCGGGCGTGATCTGGGCGACGCCGTCGCCGCCGATCTTGACCGAGTCGAGGGTCTGCGGGGTGGTGCCGTTGTTGAAGACGGTCGCGGAGACCACCGCCGGGCCCGTGGACGTCGTGTCGGGCTGGGTGATGACGAGGGCGTTCTGGATCTTGATGTCGCCGACGCTGGTCGCCGCGTTGTCCGGCTTGACCTCCAGCGTCTGTGCGTTGTTGCCGGCGCCGCACGCGGCGAGCGAGGCGAGCGAGAACGCGATGGCGGCGGCGGCGAGAGCGCCGCGTCGAAGGCTGCTGCTCACGGCGGCGGCAACTCCTTGAACGTGGGCGAAGCAGAGCGACTCCGGTGTAAAGCCGCCCTAAGGGTCTGTCAGCGGCCTTAGGTTACCGAGCCGTTCCCGCGCCGCCGCACCCGACCCGCCCCTTGGCTCCCTCGAGCCCTGTCGCGCCGCCCGTGCGCCCCGGTCGTCGGGGTGGTTCGGGTCCGCCTCAGCAGCTACTTTGGGCTTCCGTTCGTCCGCCATTCACATAAGCGGCTGTGAGCGTTGCCGTGAGAGTAGCGACGAGATCCGCTGGGGATTTTCCGGTAAGGAATCCATGGCGGTCCGGAAAATTGATCATCGGTAGATCAACGGGGCCCGTGATCAATTCCGGATTCGTCTCGTACCCGACTCCGCTCACCGAACGGAGTAGCGGAAGTCGCGCTCCTGGAGCGGGACAAACCGGGATGTTCAGACCCTGGTCAGGAACGTCCGGTGTGTGTAACGTACGCGTTTCTCTTGCCCTGGACAGCCGCTCCCACCTGCGAATACCCTCTTCCGCTCCCCCCTCGCAGCACGTTCCTGTTGCGGTTGTCAAGCCCCGAGATATGCCCTGACCTGCGAAAACGCCATTCAGAAGACGCCGTTTCCGTGTTACCCTGGATAGCCACGGAAGGGGTACCTGTCACATGACGTTCAAGGTTGGCGACACCGTGGTCTATCCCCATCACGGGGCCGCGCTGATCGAGGCCATCGAAACTCGCCAGATCAAAGGCGTGGACAAGACCTACTTGGTGCTGAAGGTCGCCCAGGGCGACCTGACGGTGCGTGTGCCAGCGGACAATGCGGAGTTCGTCGGCGTGCGTGATGTGGTCGGTCAGGATGGACTGGACCGGGTCTTCGAGGTGCTGCGCGCGCCGTACGCCGAGGAGCCCACGAACTGGTCTCGTCGTTACAAGGCAAATCTGGAGAAGCTCGCCTCCGGCGACGTCATCAAGGTCGCGGAAGTCGTGCGTGACCTGTGGCGTCGTGAGCGCGAGCGCGGACTCTCCGCCGGAGAGAAGCGCATGCTCGCCAAGGCCCGCCAGATCCTGGTGAGCGAGCTCGCCCTCGCGGAGAACACGAACGAGGACAAGGCCGAGGCCCTGCTCGACGAGGTCCTCGCGTCCTGACGCAGGCAGTTGTCGAGACGGTGGCCGCTCACCCGGCAATCGTCCTGACGTCCACACAAGCCCGCACAGCTGCGCAGTGAAATGCCGCGGTGCCCGATGACGTAATCGCTGTCGCTCGACGCGATGGCTGTCGCCGGGCGCTGCGGCATGTTCGTACCCGCTTCCTTTCGGAAACGTGTGTCTCGAATGCACCTGCGTCCAGTGCGCCTGTGTTCTCGATACCCGCGTCCCCGATACTTGGCGTGCCGGGCCCGGACAGCTTGCTCGACCGGATGTCACGGAAGGGGTCCGGTCAGGGCTCGCGCCCGGCACTGCCCCGAGCTCTCGGCTTCGCTCGAGCAAGGGGCACGCCCAGGCCATACCCAAGCACGCCGAGTACACAAACCTGACAGGAACCGATGTCTGACGATTCGCGCTCCTCGCTGGCCGGAGGCCGTACAGCGGCCGTGATTCCGGCCGCCGGACGGGGCGTGCGCCTCGGTCCGGGCGCCCCCAAGGCGCTTCGCGCGCTGAACGGTACCCCCATGCTCGTCCACGCGGTGCGCGCCATGGCCGCGTCCCGCGCGGTCTCACTGGTCGTCGTCGTGGCCCCGCCCGACGGCGCCGCCGAGGTGAAGGCCCTGCTCGACACGCACGCGCTGCCCGAGCGGACCGATTTCCTCGTCGTCCCCGGCGGGGACAGCCGGCAGGAGTCCGTGAAGTACGGGCTCGACGCGCTGCCCCCCGGCATCGACATCGTCCTCGTGCACGACGCGGCCCGCCCGCTCGTGCCCGTGGACACGGTCGACGCGGTCATCGAGGCCGTACGCGACGGCGCGCCCGCCGTCGTACCGGCGCTGCCGCTCGCGGACACCGTCAAGCAGGTCGAGCCGGCGAGCGAGCCGGGTGCGCCGGAGCCCGTCGTCGCCACGCCCGAGCGGGCGCGGCTGCGGGCCGTGCAGACACCGCAGGGGTTCGACCGCGCCACGCTCGTGCGTGCCCACGAGACCGTCACCGACAACGTGACCGACGACGCGAGCATGGTCGAGCAGCTCGGGGAGCGGGTGGTGGTCGTGCCGGGGCACGAGGAGGCGTTCAAGGTGACGCGTCCTTTGGACCTCGTCCTCGCGGAGGCGGTCCTCGCGCGCAGGAGGGCCAACGATGGCTTCTGAGTCACACGCACCGGCCCCCGTGGTGCTGCCGCGGGTCGGCATCGGTACCGACATCCACGCCTTCGAAGAGGGGCGGGAGCTGTGGTGCGCCGGACTGCTGTGGGAGGGCGCGGGGCCGGGGCTTGCCGGGCACTCCGACGCGGACGTCGTCGCGCACGCCGCCTGCAACGCGCTGTTCTCGGCGGCGGGGCTCGGTGACCTCGGCGCCCACTTCGGGACCGGGCGGCCCGAGTGGTCCGGCGCGTCCGGGGTCACGCTGCTGACGGAGGCCGCGCGGATCGTCCGCGCGGCGGGCTTCACCATCGGCAATGTCGCCGTTCAGGTCGTGGGACCCCGCCCGAAGATCGGGAAGCGACGGGACGAGGCGCAGAAGATCCTCTCCGCGGCGGTCGGCGCACCGGTGTCGGTCTCCGGCGCCACGACGGACGGCCTCGGCTTCCCGGGCCGCGACGAGGGCCTGATGGCGATCGCCACGGCACTGGTGGCGCACACGGGCTGACGCCGGCCGCCGCGGCAGGCGCGGTGGAGGTGGGCTGTCGCGGCACCGGCGGTGCGGGAGCGGGTATGGGAAGCCTCTGAGGGGCGGTCGCCGCTCACAGATGTCACGAATAAGTCCTCCTTGCGAGGGAAGGTCGCGGGGCACTCCCCGGGGCCCACTACCCTGGAGTCGTGACTATTCGCCTGTACGACACCAGCGCCCGGCAGATTCGTGACTTCTCCCCGCTCAAGCCGGGTTGTGTCTCGATCTACCTGTGTGGCGCCACCGTGCAGGCCGCACCGCACATCGGGCACATCCGCTCGGGCCTCGACTTCGACATCATGCGCCGCTGGTTCGAGTACCGCGGGTACGACGTCACGTTCATCCGCAACGTGACCGACATCGACGACAAGATCATCACCAAGTCGGCGGACCAGGGCCGCCCTTGGTGGTCGATCGGGTACGAGAACGAGCGCGCGTTCAACGACGGGTACGCCGCGCTCGGTTGCCTCCCGCCCACCTACGAGCCGCGGGCCACCGGGCACATCACCGAGATGGTGGAGATGATGCGCGGGCTCATCGAGCGCGGGCACGCGTACGAGGCGGACGGGAACGTCTACTTCGACGTGCGGTCCTTCCCCGAGTACCTCCGGCTGTCCAACCAGGAGCTGGACAACCTGCTGCAGCCCTCCGGCGAGGGCGAGACCGGCAAGCGGGACCCGCGCGACTTCGCCATGTGGAAGGCCGTGAAGCCGGGCGAGCCGAGCTGGGAGACGCCGTGGGGACGGGGCCGGCCCGGCTGGCACCTGGAGTGCTCCGCCATGGCCCACAAGTACCTGGGCAGCGCGTTCGACATCCACGGCGGCGGCATCGACCTGATCTTCCCGCACCACGAGAACGAGATCGCGCAGGCCAAGGCCTTCGGCGACGAGTTCGCCATGTACTGGGTGCACAACGCCTGGGTCACCATGAGCGGCGAGAAGATGTCCAAGTCCCTGGGCAACTCCGTGCTCGTCTCCGAGATGGTCAAGCAGTGGCGTCCGATCGTGCTGCGCTACTACCTCGGCACCCCGCACTACCGTTCGATGATCGAGTACAGCGAAGAGGCCCTGCGCGAGGCCGAGTCGGCGTTCGCGCGCATCGAGGGCTTCGTGCAGCGGGTCGTCGAGAAGGCGGGGGGCGTCGTCGAGCCCGCCGCCGAGGTGCCGCCGGCCTTCGCCGAGGCGATGGACGACGACCTGGGCGTGCCGCAGGCGCTCGCCATCGTGCACACGACGGTGCGGCAGGGGAACTCCGCCCTGGCCGCCGACGACAAGGAAGCCGCCGTCGCCCGCCTCGCCGAGGTCCGGGCCATGCTCGGTGTCCTCGGGCTCGACCCGCTCGACGAGCAGCGGGCGGGCGGCGAGGGCGACCGCGGCGAGGATCTGCACGGCGTCGTCGACACCCTCGTCCGGATGGTCCTCGACCAGCGCGAGGCCGCCCGCACCCGCAAGGACTGGGCCACCGCGGACGCCATCCGCGACCAGCTCAACCAGTCCGGCCTGGTCATCGAGGACAGCCCGCAGGGCCCGCGCTGGACGCTCGGCCCCCGCTGAGCGGGTCCCCTCAGGGTCTCCTCGGGGTCTCCCCGGGTCCTCCTCGGCCTTGATCGATTGTGCCGCCCGGGCCTCCGGGCGGCACACTGCATATACGACACTTCAAGTACGTGACTTCGAGTACGTACGCACGCTCGCCTCAACAGACAGGTAGGTCATGGCCGCTAACAACCGCCGCATGTCCGGCAAGAAGGGCGCGCAGGTCGGCAGTGGCGGCCAGCGACGCCGGGGCCTGGAAGGCAAGGGCCCCACCCCGCCCGCCGAGATGCGCAAGGGGCACAAGAAGAACCGCGTCGCGGGCGCCAAGGCGAAGCAGAGCGTCCGCCGTCCCGCCCCCCGGGGCCGCGGCGGCAAGGGCACGTCCGAGATGGTCGTCGGGCGCAACTCTGTCGTGGAGGCGCTGCGCGAGGGCGTGCCCGCGACGATGCTGTACGTGCAGCAGTTCATCGACAACGACGAGCGGGTGCGCGAGGCGCTCCAGCTCGCCGGTGAGCGCGGCGGCATCCACCTCATGGAGGCCCCGCGCCCCGAGCTCGACCGCATGACCAACGGGCTCAACCACCAGGGTCTCGTCCTCCAGGTCCCGCCGTACGAGTACGCGCACCCCGAGGACCTCGCGGCCGCCGCGTACGACGAGGGCCAGGACCCGCTGGTCGTCGCCCTCGACGGCGTGACCGACCCCCGGAACCTGGGTGCCGTCGTCCGTTCCGTCTCCGCCTTCGGCGGCCACGGCGTCGTCGTGCCCGAGCGGCGCGCGGCCGGCATGACCGCCGGCGCCTGGAAGACGTCGGCGGGTGCCGCCGCCCGTACGCCCGTCGCGCGCGCCTCCAACCTGACGCGGGCTCTTGAGGGGTACAAGAAGGCCGGCCTGGTCGTGGTCGGACTCGCCGCGGACGGCGAGGTCGAGGTCGGCGATCTGGAGGCCCTCGGCGGTCCCGTCGTCATCGTCGTCGGCAGCGAGGGCAAGGGCCTGTCCCGACTGGTCGGGGAGACCTGCGACTTCCGGGTGCGGATTCCGATGCCGGGCGGTACCGAGTCGCTGAACGCCGGTGTCGCGGCGGGAGTCGTGCTGTACGAGGCCTCGCGCCGACGCGTCTGAACGACGTCCGAGCGGATATCTGAACAGGCGTTTGAGCGGACGTCTGAGTGAGTGACCCCCGTGGGGCGATCGGGATGTTCGGAATGACCTTGACGCGGTCCGGACAGATCGGCGCAGTCAAAGCAGTGTCCTAAACACACATCACTCGGTTAGATGAGTGTGGACACCAGAACACCCCGCACACCCACGGGGGACCGCTCGTCGGGATTCGACGACGCTCCCGCGCTGAGCATGGTGAAGGTGCCGAGCGATCCGGCGCAGGTCATCGTCAATCATGCGAGCTTCCGCGTGCAGCTAGGCGGCGCGACGCGGAATCAATTCTCGCGCGTCGCACGGCACTTGAGCGCCACCGACGCCGCGTGGATCCCCGGCGCCGGTACGGCGGGCAGGGCGGGCGGCCCGGCCGCAGGAGCCCGCCGCCGTGCGCCCGTCGTCTGGAGCGGAAGGTCCGATCCCGACGACACCGGCGCCCACCGCCTGCTGCAGGCCGTGCGGAGCACCAGCGTGCGCCACGGCGCCGCGGCCCCGGCGGGCGACGCCGGCGCCACCCAGGTCATCCCCCGCGTCGACGAACACCAGGGCTACGCGGACGACTTGACCGTGGAGACGGTCGAGACGCCCCTTGTCGGCAGCCAGCGCGGCCACGACCACGACTCCGCGGGGACCCGGCTGCTGCCCGACATGCGCGGCGTGGACAGCGCGTACGACGAACCGCGCTACACAGGAGGGCAGTTCGCGGAGGAGGGCCCCGAGGACTACGGCGGCGGCACGCCGACCAGGCGGCACGCCTCGGACCCGGTCCGGCACGCCTACTACCCCGGGCGCCGGATGAACCTCGGCGTGGTGCTGCTCCCGCTCCGCGTCTTCCTCGGCTTCATCTCCATCTACGCCGGCATGGGCAAGCTCTGCGACCCCGTCTACTTCGACGGCGGCAAGCGCGGCTCCATGGTCAAGTGGCTGAACACGCTGCACCCTTGGGACGTCGCCGAGCCGCTGCGGCAGTTCGCGCTCCAGCACCCTGTCGGCTCCGGGCTCGTCATCGCCTTCCTCCAGGTCATCGTGGGCGTCCTCACGGTGCTCGGACTGTGGCAGCGGGTCGCCGCCGTGGTCGGTGCGATGCTGTCGGCCGCGCTCATCGTCACCGTCAGCTGGAAGACGGTCCCCGCGTACGACGCGCCGGACATCATCTACCTCGCCGCCTGGTCCCCGCTGATCATCGCGGGCGCCCCCGTCTACTCCGTCGACGGACGCCTCGCGAGCGAGGCCTGGCGCACGCTCGGGCCGCGCGCCGACATCTGGGACCTGCGGCACCGGGTGCTGCGCCGGGGCGCGCTCGTCTCGGCCCTCGTCGTCGGCCTCACGCTGCTCGTCGGCTCGCTCCTCGGCGGTGCCGTCCGTGACGCCGACCGCGTGGTCGTGCCCGGACCGGGCGAGGCCCCGCGCAACGAGCTGCCCGGCTCCCCGCTTCCGGAGGAGCCCGGCACGCCCCGGCACAAGGCCACCACTCCGTCGGCCTCGGCCAAGGCGCCCACCCACGGCAGCTCCTCCTCGCCGTCGGGCGCGGCCACCACGCCGGGTGCCGCGGTCCGCGAGACGGGCGGCACGGTCACCAGCGGCCCCAGCCAGACGCAGGGCACCGGTCAGGCCCCGCCCCAGCAGTCCTCGCCGGTCCACCAGGCCCCGAGCACCAGCGCGGGCCCGACGTCCAGCGGAGGCAGCGGAAGCGGCAGCGGCAGTGGCAGTGGTCGCGGCGGCGGCGGCACCGGCTCGGCCGGCGGTACCTCCTCCGGCGGTTCGAGCGGTGGCGGTGGCGGTGGAGGCGGCACCTCCGGCGGCTCGGACAAGCTGGTCGGCGGTCTCCTCGGGTAACGCCTCTGGCAGTACGAGGACGGGCCCCGCACATCAGATGTGCGGGGCCCGTCCTCGTACTGTCTGGAGGCCCGTCCTCGTGCTCTCTGGAAGGGGTTCTCAGCGTCCCAGTGCCGCGAGCTCCTTCGCCGCCTCCGTGAGGTCCTTGGCGGTGTCGATGGCACGCCAGTAGGCGCCCTGCGGGAGCGAGAAGCCGGCCAGGCGGCGTTCGCGGGCCAGGTGCGGGAACGTGGTGCGCTCGTGGTCGCCGCGCTCGGGGAGCAGGTCGGCGAACTCGGCGGAGAAGACGTAGACGCCCGCGTTGATCTCGTACGTGGTCGGCGGGGACTCGATGAAGTCCGTGACCCGTCCGAAGCCGTCGGTCTCGACGGCGCCCCACGGGATGCGCGGGCGGGCCAGGGCGAGGGTCGCGACGGCGTCGCGCTCGGTGTGGAAGTCCGCCATGTCGCGCAGCGAGAAACGGGTCCAGATGTCGCCGTTCGTCGCGTACCAGGGCCTGTCCGGGTGGGGGAGGTGCGCGGCGGCGTACTTCAGGCCACCGCCCCGGCCGAGGGGCTCCGTCTCGACGACCGTCGTGATGTTGACCGGCAGGTCGGCCGAGTCCAGCCACTTCTGGAGGACCTCGGCGAGGTGGCCGCAGGAGACGACGACGTCGGTGACGCCCTCCTCGGCGAGCCAGGCCAGCTGGTGACCGATGATCGGGGTCCCGGTGCCGGGGATCTCGACCATCGGCTTGGGCCGGTCGTCGGTGTAGGGACGCAGCCGGGAGCCCTGACCACCGGCCAGGACGACGGCTTGAACGGGGCGAGACGCGGCGTTCGGATGGGTCATGCCCGAACTGTACGTCGCGCCCCGCTCGCGGCTTCCGTCGGCAACCGTTCCCTTAAGCAGCTGTTACCTGACAGGGCAGGTGTGGCCGGTGGGGCTCAGATATGCGTGGCCGCGACCCCCGATGCGAAGGACGTGTCGCAGACGGGGCGCGCGAACGCCTGGGCGCGCGTCGGACCGTACGCGCGGACCGCGGCACGGCCGAGGGCGCGGGCGATGGAGACGCAGTGCTTGGCGAGCGACGGGCGGCCGTTCACGGCCTCCTGGAGGTGGGTGAGGGCGACGCCGGGGTTCTTCTCCTGGAGCTCCAGCAGGAGCCGGTCGCGCAGCACGTCCTGCGGGGCACGGGAGACGGCACGCGAGGAGACGTCCGAGGAGGAGGCGGTGAGCACCGAGTCCGAGGAGTTCCCCGACCAGTTGACTCGGGTGACCGCGAGGGTCCCGGAGAGCACCAGGACGACAGGCAGAACGAGGGCGAGGGTGCGACCGATCCGGCGCGCGGGGCCACGGCCACGCCGGGTCCGTTGGTTAGTGGTGGAGTGCTTCACGCGAGTGAGGGTAGCGCGGGGTGATGATTTGGCGACATTTAGTAATCAGTTCGGGGGATAGATGAACGGCTTTCGCTGGGCGGTGAGTTGACGTACACGGATCGAAATGACCGGCTTGCCGGGGTATTTGTCGACAACGAAGAGGGCCCCACGGCGTACCGTGGGGCCCTCTTCGTCAGCTTGGGTGAATTCGACCGCGTCGCGGTCTTCGTCCCCCCGACTTGCTTTTCGCAGGGATCAGTCGGAGAGGCGCTCGCCCGTGGAGGTCGAGAACACGTGGGTCTCGCCCGGCCGCGGCACGACGTGCAGCGTGGAGCCCTTGTCCGGGACCGCGCGGCCGCTGACGCGGACGACCAGGTCCTTGACCTCGTCGCCGACCTTGACGCTGCCGTAGACGTAGGCGTCGGCGCCGAGCTCCTCGACGACGTTCACCGTGACGGCGTGGCCGGCCGGGGCGTCCTCGGTGTCCTTCGACAGCGACTTGGCGGCCTCGCCGTTGTGCTCGACGATGTCGAAGTGCTCCGGGCGGACACCGACCGTGACGGTGCGGTCGCCCTTGTCCGCGGCGGCCTTCAGGGCCTCGCGGTTCACCGGCACCACGGAGTTGCCGAACTTCACGCCGCCGTCCGTGATCGGGACCTCGACGAGGTTCATGGCGGGGGAGCCGATGAACCCGGCGACGAAGAGGTTCGCGGGACGCTCGTACATGTTGCGCGGCGAGTCGATCTGCTGGAGCAGACCGTCCTTGAGCACGGCCACGCGGTCGCCCATGGTCATGGCCTCGACCTGGTCGTGGGTGACGTACACGGTGGTGATGCCGAGGCGGCGCTGCAGCGAGGCGATCTGCGTACGGGTCGAGACGCGGAGCTTGGCGTCGAGGTTCGACAGCGGCTCGTCCATGAGGAAGACCTGGGGCTCACGCACGATGGCGCGGCCCATCGCGACACGCTGGCGCTGACCGCCGGAGAGGGCCTTCGGCTTGCGGCCGAGGTACTCGGTGAGGTCGAGGATCTTCGCCGCGTCCTCGACCTTCTGGCGGATCTCGGCCTTCGGGACGCCGGCGATCTTGAGCGCGAAGCCCATGTTGTCGGCGACCGTCATGTGCGGGTAGAGCGCGTAGTTCTGGAACACCATCGCGATGTCCCGGTCCTTGGGCGGCAGGTGCGTGACGTCGCGGTCGCCGATGCGGATGGCGCCGGCGTTCACGTCCTCGAGCCCCGCGAGCATGCGGAGCGAGGTGGACTTGCCGCAGCCGGAGGGACCGACGAGGACGAGGAACTCGCCGTCCTCGATGTCGATCTCCAGGGCATCGACGGCGGGCTTCTCGGAACCCGGGTAGATCCGGGTCGCCTTGTCGAACGAGACAGTGGCCATGGTGAGGGGCCCCCTTCACCGGCAGGAACGTGCCGGACGATCCGTTGTAAAGGTGGTGTCCACCGTGAAGCTTTCACGGTGGTGTAGTCCACAAGAGTGAACTGGATCAGGACGGTACCTCGCGTTCACCTGGTCTGTCAGTAGCTGGAGGGCTGTGAACTTCGCGGAAATTTTCGAGAAGGCACGGCTGGGACGTGGGTACACTGCACGGGCACACGCGTGCAGGCCTCCTTAGCTCAGCTGGTCAGAGCGCCGCTCTTGTAAAGCGAAGGTCGTCGGTTCGAATCCGACAGGGGGCTCCAACAGCGCGAACAACACGGACATCCCGCGGTGATGCCCGTGCTTTTCCCTGCCGTGCCCCGCTTTACGGCCTTACCCTGTTGGGCACCATCAGGGTGCCGCGCCAGCTGTGTGGAGGTAACGGGGTGAGAGGGCGCAGTCCGGATCGGGTCCGCAACGAGCTCATTGTCTCCATCGTGGACGCGTTGCAGGGTTCGGCCACGGTGAGCCAGACGAGCAGCCGCGAGATCTGGCGGGATCTGCTGGCCGGTGAACTGGCCGCGCCCGTGGAACCCTTCGGCGGGGATCGGCTACGGCCCTGGCTGTTACAGGTGGTGAAGGAGTGCACCACCGTCGGTGACGGCCTGGCTTGCCTGGTGCGGTCGCTGGAGTACGTGGAACAGCAGTCGGCGACGGTCGCCGGGCTGTGGCCGCTCGTGGACGAGTGGGAGGCCGTCGACTTCTTCAACAACACCGATCTCGGTCACCTGCGGCCCGTCCTGCTGGCGATGGGCTCCACGGACCTGGCCGTCATGGCGCGCCGCGCGAGCCGGTCCCGCGTCCAGGAGCTTCCCGGGTGGTGCCAGACGGGGTGGCAGGTCTTCCTGCGGCTGGCGGGCGAGAACTCCCCGGCGGGTGAACTCCCGCCCAGCATGGCCTTCCTGGCGCTGTCGGCCGACCGGCTGATGGAGGACGGCCAGGCGGACGCCGCCGAGGTGCTGCGCCGCTTCAACCGCACCCAGGCCCTCGCTCTGGGCATGGAGGACCTGCTCTCGGACTGGCAGCACTCGGACTTTCCGCAGCCCGAGCCCTCCCTCGTCCCCGCGTATCTGATGATCCAGTTCGAGCCGGACCGGATCGAGACGGACCGGTACTACCTCTCGCACTGGCGCCAGTCCGACTCCGAGGGCTGGCACCCCGTGCGCGGCGAGACGGTCCACCTGGGCCGGGAGGAGCTCCCGGGCGCGGTGGAGCGGCTGATCGAGGAGGCCGAGGAGAAGTGGGCCGACCTGCGGCAGCCGGTGATCCTGGAGTTCATCCTGCCCTGGGAGCTGCTCAACGAGCCGGTGGAGTGGTGGTCGAAGGAGTCCGGCTCCGAGGCCCCGACCCCGCTGGTCATGGACTATCCGGTGGTGGTGCGCAGCATCGAGCGGCTGCAGCGGGCCGCCTGGCACCGGCCCTGGCACCACAAGTGGCGGCAGCTGCGGGAGCGCCCGGCGGACAGCCACCCGCACTGGAGCAGCCCGGCGAAGGACGAGACGTACTTCTTCCACCTGGAGCGTGAACTGAAGGAGGACCGGCACGCGGTGTGCCTGGTGCTCAGTCAGCCCCCCGGTGACGACTCGGGCACCGGCCGCCGCGAGATCCTCGCCGGCCTGCGGGCCGGGGTGCCCGCGATGATCTGGCACCGCAGCGACTGCGCGGACCCGAAATTCAGGGACGCCATCGGCGAGATACTGCAGGACCGGGGGCTGGGCAGCCTGGCGGAACGGGTCGGGGAGTGGCGCAAGGACGCGCTGGCCCTCGGCCCCGGTGCCTGGGACGGGCACGTGGGTCGCCATCTGGCCATTCTGCTCGACGACCCCGAGCGCAAGCCGAGTCCGCCCGGACCGGTGTAGGCCGTCATGCCCCGACGGCCCGGGACGGGCCTCCGACCGGCGAGCGGAGGCGGACACCCCATGGTCTTGCACACGCCATCGCCGACTGTCAGGCTATTGACGAGACAGAGCCACCGGCTGTCCACAGGGGGCAAGTACCATCCGGCGATTGACTTTCGGACCCTTCTGCCGTCTCCTGTGGCCTGCCATGTTGCACCGCAAGCAGACCACTGCCAGGCTTGGCACGTGGATGTCACGCATGCCCGCGGACTGCGGGACTCCTCCTCGGTGCTCCCTCCGTCGTCGGGCATGACCGGACGTTCTGAGGGCGCCGCTTATGCAGTGTGACGACGATCCACGACCACCATCGGCACCGGTGTCTGACGATGCGACACCAGGTGTGGTGTCGCTTGCTCTGCGTGGCCTCGGGCAGGTTTCTTCGGCACATCCACCCGAGGTACTGCTCGTGGTCGACGACTACGTGACCATGCGGGTCTGGGACGAGGCGGTCACCCGACTGGCGGACGAACTCGCCCGTGAGGAGTCACTGGGTCCGATCACCCGCTTACGGCTGCTGAGTTCGGACGACACCGAGCCGGGCCGGATCCGGCTGGAGCACCTTCCCTCGCCCGTGGGCGAACGCCGGGTGGTGCTGGTGCTGACCGACGGGCTGGCCGCGGGCTGGCGTTCGGACGCGGTGCTGCCGCTGCTGCGCGAACTGGGCCGCTCCGAGCCGCTCGCGGTCCTGCATCTGCTGCCCGGGCGGCTGTGGTTCCGTACCGGCTTGGACGTCTACCGCATGCGCCTGGGCTCCGCGCGTCCCTGGGCGCCCAACGAGTCCCTGCGCTGGGAACTGCGCACCTCACCCCTGGAACCTGTGGACGACGACACGGCGGCACGGGCCGGTGTGGTGCCCGTCCCGGTCCTGGAGTGGACCGGTCACTCCCTCACCGGCTGGGTCGACCTGGTGACGGGCCGGGCCTCGGAAGGCGTCGAGACGTCGGGCGTGCGGGCCCGCGACTGGAAGCGGCGGCCGGACGCCGCGCGTGCCGTGCCCTGGGTCGACGACGTGCCCGACCCCGCCAGCGCCGTACCCCCGTGGGAGCGTGTCTCGGAGTTCCGGGCCGCCGCCTCGCCCACCGCGTTCGCGCTGGCCACCCGCCTCGCGGCGGCTCCTTTGACGCTGCCCGTCATGAGCGCCCTGACGGCCTCGGTGCCGGGTGCCGGACCCGCCCACCTCACCGAGCTGCTGATGAGCGGTCTGGTGCGGCCCGCGGGTGCGGAGGCCGAGCGCGCGGCCGACGTGGTCTTCACCTTCGGCCCGAACATCCGCCAGGAGTTATTGGCGCTGGCCCGCCGCCGGGACACCATCCGCGTGCTGCACGACGTATGGGTGCTGACGGCGGACCCGGATGGCTCCGACCCGTTGCTGCCCGCCGCGGACGAGCTTCTCGAGATGCCCGATGTGCCGCCCGTGACCCCCCGGAACGTGGCGTTCCTGCGCATCGAACTGGCCGCGCTGCGCGCCCTGTCCGGACGCTTCCTGCCCCAGGCCGAGCGTCTCGCGCGGGCGCTGCGTGCGTATGACCTGCAGAACACGGTCAACCTGGGCAAGGACGCAAGTACCCACAGGCAGCACCCGATCGCCGCCACCCCGGCCCGCCGGGATGCCGCACACGCCCCGAGGGGGCACGAGACAACTTCAGAAGGAGCCACGGACATGGCGACCACGCAGCAGCCGACGGTGGAGAGCGCGCGCGCGACGCAGCCGCGCATCTGGGGGAACATTCCCCCGCGCAATCCGAACTTCACCGGCCGCGTGGACCTTCTGGAACGACTGCGGGAGCGCCTTCAGGAAGGCACGACCACCGTGCTTCCCGAGGCCATCCACGGCATGGGCGGTGTCGGCAAGACCCAGATGGCGATCGAGTACGCCTACCGGCACCAGTCCGAGTACGACGTCGTCTGGTGGGTCCCCGCCGAGCGCCCCGGCCAGATCGGCCAGTCCCTGGTGGAACTCGCCCAGCGGCTCGGCCTCGGCACCAGCCCCGAGGCCAACATCGCCGGTCCCGCGGTGCGCGAGGCGCTGCGCGAGGGGCGGCCTTACTCCCGCTGGCTGCTGATCTTCGACAACGCGGACAGTCCCGAACGCGTCCGTGACTACTTCCCCACCGGTGGCAGCGGCACCATCCTCGTCACCTCCCGCAACCGGCGCTGGAGCGTCGTCGGCCCCTCCCTGGAGGTCGACGTCTTCAGCCGGGAGGAGAGCAAGGAGCTGTTGCGCCGCTCGGGTTCGCCGGGAAACCTCGACGATGCCGAGGCGGACCGCCTCGCCGAGGCCCTCGGTGACCTCCCGCTCGCCCTGGAACAGGCCGCAGCCTGGCGGGCGGAGACCGGGATGCCGGTGTCGGAGTACCTGCGCCTGTTCGAGGACAAGCGCAGTGAACTCCTCGAGGTCTCCCCGCCCCCGGACTACCAGCTTCCGGTCGCGGCCGCGTGGAACGTCTCCCTGGACCACCTGGAGACCCGCAGCCTTACCGCTCTGCGTCTGCTCCAGCTGTGCTCCTACTTCGCACCCGACCCCATCTCGCGCTCGATCTTCTCCGGTCTCGGCGGCTCCAGGATCGACCCCGATCTGGACCGGGCCCTCAACGACCCGATGCGACTCGCCCGCGCCATTCGGGAGATCAACCGCTACTCCCTCGCCCGCATCGACCACCGGACCAACTCGATCGAGATGCACCGCCTGGTCCAGGCCGTGCTGATCAACCGCATGGCCCCCGAGGAACAGAACCGCATGCGCAGCGGGGCCCACACCCTTCTGGCGGCCTCCGACCCCAAGGGACCCAACCAGTCGGTCAACTGGCCGCGCTACGCCGAGCTCTACGGCCATGTCATCGCCTCGGGCGCGGTCGAGTCCGACCAGCCGTGGGTGCGCGATCTCGTGATGAACGTCGCCAAGTACCTGTGGTACTGGGGGGACCACAAGGTCGCGCGCGAGTTCATGGAGCAGGCCTGGCAGACCTGGCGGGAGCTGTTCGGCGAGGAGGACCAGCAGACGCGGCTGATGGCGTGGTGGCTGAGCTTCGTCTATCTCAAGGTGGGCCGTTACGACGATGCCTCACAGCTCGTGGCCCAGCTCAAGGACGTCTATGCCCGCACCGCGCCCACGGACCGGGAGGACACCCGAGAGGACGCGCTGGAGACCCTGAACCTGGAAGCCGCCGTGCGACGCGTCCAGGGGGACTTCGCCGCCGGGGCCGAGCTGGACGAGGCGGCCTACGACCGGGCCCGCCGTGCCTTCGGCGAGGACGATCCCACCACGCTGGACATCGCCCACAACCTCGGGGTGAGCCTGCGGCTGGTCGGTGAGTTCCAGCGCGCGCTGGAACTGGACCAGCACACGCACGCCCTGAAGGCCCGGCTGTTCGGGCGTGACCACCCGCAGTCGCTGATCACCGAGGCGAGCATCGCCGTCGACGTGCGTGAGACCGGCGACTACGTCGGCGCGCGGTCTCTGCAGCAGGCGGTCGTCGACGGTTTCCGCGCGGTCTTCGGGGCCGGCAACCCCTCGACGCTGGGTACCGTGCGTCAGCTCAGCGAGGCGTCCCGCAAGGAGGGCGACCCGGTTACCGCGCTGGCCCTGGCACGCGAGGCGTTCGACCAGTTCACCCGTCGGTACGGCGACACGCACCCCGAGACCGTGACCGCGTCCCTCGCCCTGTCGGTGGCGCTGCGGCACAACGGTGAGCTGGAGGAGGCCCGCGACCGCGGGGAGAAGGCGCGCGAGCGCTACCGCAGGCTGTTCCAGCCCGACCACCCGCACGTCCTGGCGGCCGACATCGACCTCGCTGTGACGTTGCGACTGTTGGGCCGGGTGCAGGAGGCCAAGCGGCTGGACGAGACGGCGCTGGAGTCGCTGACCGAGCGCCTCGGGGCGGGCCATCCGATCGCGCTGGCCTGTGCCATCAACCTGGCGAGCGACCTGAGCGAGCAGGGACAGTCGGCCGAGGCCCGCCGACTCGGCGAGAAGGCACTGGAGCTGTGCCGGGAGCGACTGGGCGAGGACCACCCCACCACACTGGTGTGCGCGGCCAACGTCTCCCTCGACCTCATCGCCGTCGGCCAGGAATCGGAGGGCGCGGCCCTGCACGCGGCCACGTTGGAACGGATGGAGCGGGTCCTCGACGCGCCCCGGCTGCGCTCCGCCGAGCCCGCGCCGCACCCGGCGACGCTGCAGACCCGGGCGATGAAGCGGGCCAACTGTGACATCGACCCGATGCCGCTGTGAGGTGAGGGCCGAGGCCGCGCGACCGCCGCCGGCTACCGCGAACCCGTGGGTGAGGCGAGCCAGGCGGCCAGGCGGACGGCGTCCGGTGCGGCACCGGTAGCGCGTAACAGGGCTTGGTGGACCGCCCGTGCCCGCTCGGGCCAGTGGCAGAGCAGGTGGGCCGCCGCGGGTTCCGTGCCCGCCGCCTTCAGGGCGTGCCCGAGGCCCGCCCAGGCGCCGGCCCGCTCGGGTTCGACGGCCAGGTGGGCCCGGTAGGCGTGCTGGGCCGCCGTGGCGTCTCCCGCCGCCAGCAGCGCGTCGCCGGGCAGGGCCCCGGTGACGTGGGCCGCGGCCTTCTCGGGGTCTTCGGACGGCGGACGTTCGTCGGGAGTGGTGCTGAGGTGGCGGCGGGCGAGCATGGCCATGCTGTCCAGCCAGCGTGCGGACGGGTCGGGGACGAGGTCGGGCTCGGCCGCCAGGGCGACGGGCGGTCCGCTCGCCCCGGCCAGCCAGGCGCGTACGGCCTCCTCCACCGCGGGCGCGGGGGGCCGCAGGTGGTGGACCCGCCAGCGGGCGACGTGGTCGGCGGCGCACAGCCGCGCCAGCGCCAGTTGCTCCTCGGGAACCGGCTCCTCGAGCCACTGCGCGCAGTGGCCGCGCAGGGTGTCCAGCAGAGCGGCACCGAGCGGTGTGCGACGCGGATGGCGGTGGACCTGTTCCAGCGCCGTGGCCACATGGGTCCGCCACAGTGCGAACTCGAAGTGCGCGATGGCCTTCTGGGCGTCGGTCTTCTCCCGGTGGGCGCGCCAGAAGCGGGCTATCCCCACGAACGCGTAGATGCCCTGGAGCAGCCCGTCGAGAGGTCGGGGGTCGTCGCGCCAGGGCGCGTACCACAGCTCCGTACTCACGTCGGCACCGTCGGTCAGCAGAGGTGTCAGGTGCAGGAGGCCGCCCAGTTTGGTGTGCTGGAACTCGTGCACGAGGGTGACCGCGAGCTGAACGGCGTCGTCGGGTTCCGAGGCCTCGATGCCGCCGAAGGCGTCCCCCGACGTCACGCTGCGCGGCCGAAATCTTTCCCTCGCCGGGGTGGGAGTCAGCGAGAACACCCCCCGCCGCATGGCCTCGGCCGTCCCGGGCAGTTCCCGCAGCAGCACCCGCCAGGCCCGCTCCAGCTCCTTTTGCCACTGCGTCACCGCCTCCTCGGACAGCGGGCGCGGCTCGGTCGGCTGCGGATACGTGCGATACGGGTCCAGGTCGTCCAGCGCCACGTCGAGCTGTCGCCCGGTGGGGCCGACCGCGAGCCTGCGCACTTCGTGCCACCCCGGTCCGGCCGACCCGGGCCCAGGCGGTACGGCGATCGTGGCGCCGGCCGTCTCCACCACCGTGCGTCCGCCCTCGGAGCGCACGGTGGCCGTCGTCCAGGGCTCGGTCGTCGGCAGTACCGCACAGCCGAGGGTCGGCAGCGGCACCCGGCCGTGTCGAACCGGGACCTCGATGCTGAAGTCGAGCTCCGCGCGTAGCGCCGCCACGGCGGCGAGCGCCGAGAAATGGCCGAGCACCACCCACAGCGGCTCGTCCTGCGGAATCGACCCGCGCAGCCGACGTAACGCGGTGGCCAGCCACATTCCCGTCTGCGGATACATCAGCAGTTCGTCGACGACGGAGGGCGAACGTCGCTGCGCCTCGCTGAGGAGGTCCCAGGCGGGACCCGGGCCCATGGCGTCGTCGAGCATCCGCAACAGCAGCAGACGGCGGCTGCGTTCGGCTTCGAGCAGGAGGTCCAAGGTGGTCGCACCGCCTTCGCCACGGGCCAACTCGGCCAGCGCGGCGGAGGGCAGGTGATGGTGCGGCGGGGACGGCTCAGCACTCATGGGCGGCCCTGGCGTCGTCAGTCGAAACGCTCCGCAGGGTTGAAGTCGCTGACACTGGCCTGCGGCAGGTCGATGCGTTGCTGCAGCTCCTCCAGCGACGCGGCGAGAACCCGGCGGTCAATGGAGCGCAGCGTTTCAAGAGATACCCCCGCGAGATCGACCAGGCTGGACTCGACGGCGGCCACAGACGGCTCCATGACGGCCAAACCCCTTCCCCCCCGGCTGCGTTGTGGATGCGGGCTGCTCACATCCCCCTGATAATGGCCCGCTGTACGGAGGATGAAACCCCGCCCCCGCGGGGCGGCGCGATATCAGGTCAGCGGCTCTCATCGGCTCGGCGGTGGCGCCGGGACAACTCCACCGCTTCTTCGTCCATGCGGGCCACCCCGGCGGAGTCGCCCTCCACCAACCGTATCGCCTCCAGGAGTTGGTCCAAGGTCCCCGGATAGCGCAGGCAGGTCCGCAGGATCCCGAACACGTCCGGTCTCAGTGCCGGCGTCCTTGGACTCATGGCCGCGACGGCCGGGTCGATGCCGGCCAGGACCAGGGCCAGGGTGGTGCGGTCGCTCACCGTGGGCAGTGCCGTCAACGCGCTCACCAGGCCGTCGAGTTCGCGCAGCGGCAGATCGTCGCGGAGCTCCGCCAGACTGACCGGGCCCGCGGCGGCGGTCCGTACGGGCGGGAAGCGGGGCAGCTCGGGAGCCGACGAGGGAAGGCCGGCGCACTCGTGCAGCAGGGTCAGTTCGGACCTGGTCAACAGCTCGTACCAGCGCTCCACGCGGACGGCGGCGAGGCGGCCGAGGCCGTCCGTGCGGTGGTGCGCGCTGACCAGGCCGACGATCGCGTCGTCGTGCCAGACCGCCGCGCCCGACATGCCCTCCCAGGGCGACCGGTTCGGCTCGGCGTCCGACTCGGGCGCCGTGACGGCGAGTTCGAGCGTGCCCTCGCGGCGGTTGGACAGCACCGAGGTCCTGCCCGTCGCGTGGCAGGAGTCGCGGTACTGGGACGGCGAGCCGTCGTCGAGCCGGCGCATCCGGTCCTCGCGCAGTTTGAACCGGGGGAAGCCCATGGCGCTGCACGGCAGCACGAGGTCCGCGTCGGCCAGGGCCCCGTACGAGGGGGCTTCGGTCGCCCTCGCGTGGACGCCTCGCGGCGCGGGTCCGTCGAGCTCCAGGAGCGCCACGTCGGCGGTGTCGGAGGCCAGTACCACCCGGGCGGCCACGGTCCACTCGTCGGAGAGGTCGGCCTCGAACCGTACTTCGGTGGTTCCTGGTCCCGCGTCACGGACGACATGAGCGGCGGTGAGTACCCACCAGGGACCCACCCGATAGCCGGAACCGCGCCGCCCGGGGCCCCGCCCCGCGGGCGGTCGCACCATCACCTCCGCCACTCGGACCGGATCCAGTCCGCGGCGCGGTTCCCGTTCCGCCACGGCTCAGCGCTCTCGTTCGGCCTCGGTCCCGCTCACCCAGGGGGCCCGTCCGCCGCCGCTGTGGGTGCGCGGGTCGAGCGTCAGCTTCACCCGGTGCGTGACGCTGTCCGCCACTCGTCCGTCCGCGCCCGCCTCGACCACCCAGAAGCGGATCTTGCCGCCCGCCGTCGCCGACCGCTCCACGACCACGGCCGCCTCCAGCTCCACCGGACCCACCTCGAAGTACAGATCCTCCCCCTGTGCGGCCGTCCGGGCCGCGGTCAGTTCCCTGCGCAACTCCTCGATCAGTTCAGCGAGTTCAATCACACCCGCTCTCTACCCGCACCGCCCGTGCTCCCACCGCCCTTCCGTCACTCGATCCGGGTCGATTCCGTGCTGTGGCCCTGCGTGACGGGGGCGATGCGCTAAAGTCCGTAAGTGGCCCGAAGTAGCCGAAAAGGCAATATTCTTTGAATATGCCATATTTGGGATATGCAGGGCCTGAACGCATCACCTTCACTCTCACAGGGGCGCTGCCATGGAAAAGTCCGGAGTCGAGTCCGAGCTGATCGACCTCAGCGACATTCCGCTGGACGCGTGGCCCTGTCTGGATCTGCCTTCCGCGCAGACCTCCATGCTTCGACTGCTCAGCCGTATCGACGATCCCGCGAGCAGCCTCGGCGGTTACCAGCCGCAGCGTGACGCGTAGCGGCACGACGAGCACCGCACCGCCGCACCCTCCCCAGCAGCAACGAACAGGCCTTTCCATGCACCAGACGGCCCGACCCCACGCCCTGTCACATGTCCTGCCGTCGCAGTCGTTCGAGGAGCTGCTGGGCGGTGGGGGCGGCCCCGCGACGGTGGACAGCCTGCGCGTGAGCGAGTGGAGCTGGCGGCTGCTCGTCGTCCGGGCGTTGCTGGACTCGGCCGCGACGGCACCGGCCGGCCCCCTGCCCCCCTTGGCGGACGGCTGGACGTTGCTGTCGCGCGCCTGGGCCGTGTCCAAGGAGGCGGTGGAAGGCCTGCTGGCGTATCCGGCCGTGGGCGTGTGGGCGGCACACACACTGCGCCGGCTGCGCGGAACCGCCCAGGACGACGCACCCCTCTGGACGGACACCGGGCACCTCCACGCGATCGCCGCGGCCGCGGCCGTCCGCGTCGGCCTGGAGTTCCACACCGACGTCCCGGTCCGTCACGGCTGGGTGGTCCTGCCCGCGCTCGGGGCGATGCGGGTGCCCGGCCGGGCGGACTGGGACGTGGCCGAGGTCTCCGCCTGCGCGGGATCCGTGCGGATCGCCGGGCACCGGCTCGGGGGGCCGGACTGGCACGCGCTGACCGAGCTGCGCGCCGACGGCTGCACTCTGCTCCTGGACGACACCGACCCCTACCGCGACCTGCGTAAACCGGCCACGGTGGAACCGGTCGGCTCCGCCGCCGAGTGGCAGGAACTGTTCGCCCCCGCCTGGGACATCCTGCGGCGCACCGACACCGAGGTGGCCGGGGCGCTGGCGGGCGGGATGGTGTCGGTGGTGCCCCGGCCGCGCACCGAGAGGTTCCGGCCGCACAGCGCGTCCTCGGGCGACGCCTTCGGTACCGCCCTGGCATCGGCCCCGGACGACGCCGAGCAGTTCGCGTCGACGTTGGTGCACGAGTTCCAGCACAACAAGCTCAGTGCGTTCATGCACCTGTTCACCCTGTACGACGACCAGGGCACCCGCCTGCACTACGCCCCTTGGCGCGACGACCCCCGGCCCCTGGGCGGCCTGCTCCAGGGCGTGTACGCCTTCTTCGGCGTCACCGCGTTCTGGCGGCGGCGCGGCCATGCCCTCGGGCAGTTCGAGTTCGCGCTGTGGCGGAGCCAGACCGCGTACGCGCTGCGCGCCGTCGGCTCGGCGGACGGGCTCAACGACCTGGGGCGGCGGCTGGTGGCCGAGCTGACGCGGCGCATCGAGCCCTGGCTGGACGAACCGGTCGACGCGCGGGTCCGGGCCGCCGCCGCTCTGGCGGTCGCCGACCACCGTGCCACCTGGCGCGCCTACCATCTGCGGCCCGCGCAGGGGACCGTCCACGCCCACGCGGCGGCCTGGGCCGACGGAAGCCCGCTGCCCAGGGCGACGGACGAGGCCGAGTCCGTGCCCGTGCCCGTCCCGGGCAGTCCGGCGCGCGGCATCGACACCCGGGCGGTGCTGCTGCGATGGCTGCTGGCGGACCCGGAGGGCTTCGCGGCGCTGCGGGACGACCCCGGCGCGGTGGTCGCCGGCGCGCGTCCCGAGGACATCGCCCTGGTGGAGGGCCGCACCGTCGAGGCCCTGGGCGCGTTCCGCGCACGTATCGACCGCGGCGAGGGCGACCCCGAGACCTGGGTGGGGCTCGGCCTTGCGGCACGGGCCGCCGAAGACCCGGCCGGAGACGGCCTGCTGGCCCGCCCGGAACTGGCGATGGCCCTGCACACCGAACTGGACGGACGGGCCGGTCCGCTGGAACTGGGACGTGCCCTCGCGGACCGCACCTGATCCGAGGGGCGGCCCCTGGGTCCAGCGCGGGGCGCCCCGCGGGGCAAGGCCTTCAGGCCCCGCGCGAAGTGCCCCGCAGTCGGCGCGCGATCTCCAGCTGGACCGCCTCCAGCGGGCGGCCGTCCTCGATTTCCCACAGAGTGTTCTGTAGGACACGACCGAGGGTCCAGGCACGGGCCCGCTCGCGATCCAGGCCCATGACGTCGGTCATCGCGTCGAAGCGCCAGCGGATCTCGGCGGGCTCGAAGCGGTTGCCGAGCGCCGGGCAGAGGTCGAAGCCGGGGTCGCCCGCGAGCGGCTTGGGGTCGATGGCGACCCAGGGCCCGCGGTCGGCGGAGCGGGCGTCCCCGTCCATGGAGGCCATGGAGGCCATGGAGGCCATGGAGGCCATGGAGGCCACGGAGGCCACGGAAGCCATGGAAGCCATGGAGGCGCTGGAGGCCACGGAGGTTCTGGAGGTCATCGAGGTTCTGAAGGCCCCGCAGGTCCTGGAGGACGTTGTCGTAATGGAGGTCCCAGTGGAGGAGACGGTCACCCGGCTCGGTCGCCACCTCGCGCACCGCCGCCGCGCAGTCCTCGATGAGACGACGCCCGGCCGAGTCCGCGATCCGCTTCAGAGCCCCCGGCACCCGCTCCAGCATGGCCTCCGCGATGTCCCCGAGCCGCCGCATCCCCTCCGGCGCCGGCACGGCCGTCAGCCGGGCCAGCAGCCGCGCGACGACCAGGGCGGCCTCGCGCGTGTCGGGGAGGTGCGTCAACATGCGGGTGTGGTCGAGCCGTTCGAGCAGCAGGGTGCAGGTGGCCTCGTCGTGGTCGAGGAGGCGTACGGCCGCGCCGCCGTCCCAGACGCGCAGGGCGGCCGGTTCACCCGCGCTCTCCTTGTCCAGGAGCTGCAGCTTGAGCACGGCCGGGGTGCCGTCGGCCCGCAGCACCGGCAGGACCAGCGCCGTGACCCCGTGCATGGCGGGGCCGTCGAGGCGCAGCTCCCAGCGCTCCAGGAAGCGTGCGGCCCGCTCCGGCAGCCCCGCGACGAAGGCGCGCCCCGCCGCTCCGTTGTACTTGGCTTGCGAGGCGGCCAGTCCCACCGGAACGTCGATCACAGGGCCGAGCCTATGCGCGACGGCGAAGCGCCTCATGCGTGTTGACCAGGTCCTGAACCGAGCCGGGAGCTACATACGCAGCGCCCCCGGCACCTACGTATGGCTGGCGATCCTCTTCGTCACGACCGTGGCTCTGCACCACATGTCCCCGGATTTCGAAGAGGACTTCCTGCGTCAGCGGTCCACCAACATCCATGAGCTGTCGGACAACCCCGTGCGGGTGCTGATCACCAGTGCGATGTGGATCGACGGCGGTTTCTGGCTGCCGTACGTCGCCCTCTTCACCGTTTTCCACTCCCAGGCGGAGCGCTGGCTGGGCACCCTGCGCTGGCTCGCGGTCGCGGTGGCCGCGCACGTCATGGCGACGCTGATCAGCGAGGGGGCGCTGCTGGGCGCGATCCGGCGCGGGGCGGCACCCCACTCGGCGGTCGACACCCTGGACATCGGGGTGAGCTACGCGCTGGCGGGCGTCATGGGGGTCCTCACGTACCGTGTCGCGGCGCCGTGGCGGTACCTCTATCTGGGGGTGATCCTCGTCGTCTACGGCCTGCCGCTGCTCACCAGCCGCGCCTTCACCGATGTCGGACATTTCATATCGATCCTGGTGGGTCTTGGCTGCTATCCGCTGGTCAGGGGCCGCGGAAAAGCATGGAATCCGAAGGAGACACTGGCTGCCCTCAGGGGTTAACGTCCCGCCCATGAGCAGTGGCACAGGAAGCGGCACGGTCAACGGCGGCATCTCCTTCTGGTACGCGGACGACGGTCTGCCCGAGCCCCGCGAGCCCCTGTCGGGCGACGCGACCGCCGACGTCGTGATCGTCGGCGGCGGCTACACGGGCCTGTGGACCGCGTACTACCTCAAGAAGGCGGCCCCCTTCCTGCGCGTCACCGTCCTGGAGCAGAAGTTCTGCGGATACGGCGCCTCGGGGCGCAACGGCGGCTGGCTCTACAACGGCATCGCGGGCCGCGACCGGTACGCCAAGCTGCACGGCCACGAGGCGGCGGTCCGTCTCCAGAAGGCGATGAACGAGACGGTCGACGAGGTCGTCCGGGTCGCCGCCGAGGAGGGTATCGAGGCGGACGTCCACCAGGGCGGTGTCCTCGAGGTGGCGTACACACCCGCCCAGCTGGCCCGCCTGAAGGCCTTCCACGAGCACGAGCTGTCGTACGGCGAGAAGGACCGCGAGCTCTACGGCGCGCGGGAGACCGTCGAGCGCGTCCGGGTCGCGGACGCGGTCGGCTCGGCCTGGACCCCGCACGGGGCGCGTCTGCACCCGGTGAAGCTCGTCAAGGGGCTGGCGGCGGCCGCCGAGGCGCTGGGCGTCACGATCCACGAGAAGACGCCGGTCACGGAGATCCGCCCGAAGCACGCGGTCACGCCGTACGGCACCGTCCGCGCCCCCTACGTGCTGCGCTGCACGGAGGGCTTCACGGCTTCCCTGAAGGGGCAGAAGCGCACCTGGCTGCCCATGAACTCCTCCATGATCGCGACCGAGCGGCTGACCCCCGAACAGTGGGCGACGATCGGCTGGGAGGGCCGCGAGACGCTCGGCGACATGGCGCACGCCTACATGTACGCCCAGCGCACCGCCGACGACCGCATCGCGCTCGGCGGCCGGGGCGTCCCGTACCGCTTCGGCTCGCGCACCGACAACGACGGCCGCACCCAGCAGGCGACCATCGAGGCCCTGCACGAGATCCTGGTGCGCTTCTTCCCCTCGCTGGCCGGTGTACGGGTGGCGCACGCCTGGTCGGGTGTCCTCGGCGTCCCCCGCGACTGGTGCGCCACTGTCACCCTGGACCGCTCCACGGGCCTCGGCTGGGCGGGCGGCTACGTCGGTTCCGGCGTCGCGACGACGAATCTCGCGGCACGCACCCTACGGGACCTGATCCAGCAGGACTCGGGCCAGGCGGGTCCGACCGACCTGACGGCTCTCCCGTGGGTCGACCACAAGGTCCGCAAGTGGGAGCCGGAGCCGTTTCGCTGGCTGGGCGTGCAGGGCATGTACGCCACCTACCGCACGGCCGACCGTCGTGAACTCACCACGCACAGTGCGCGGTCCTCGAGGCTCGCACAGATGGCGGACCGGGTGGCGGGCCGCCACTGATCACGTGTGTGAAACTGCGCCCATGATTCGTACCGCGACCCCCGACGACATACCCGTCATCCACGCGATGGTCCGTGAACTGGCCGAGTACGAGAAGGTGCCGGACGAGGCGAAGGCCTCCCGGCAGCAGCTGCACGAGGCGCTGTTCGGGGAGCGGCCGGCCGCGTTCGCGCACATCGCGGAAGCGGCGGGGGAGCCCGTCGGGTTCGCGCTGTGGCTCCTGAACTTCTCGACCTGGCGCGGGGTGCACGGGATCTACCTGGAGGACCTGTACGTACGGCCCGAGGCGCGCGGCGGCGGGCACGGGAAGGCGCTGCTCACCGAGTTGGCGCGGATCTGCGTCGAACGCGGGTACGAGCGTCTGGAGTGGTCGGTCCTGAACTGGAACCGGCCGTCCATCGACTTCTACGAGGCGTTGGGCGCGCGTCCGCAGGACGAGTGGACGGTGTACCGACTGACGGACGGGGCGCTGCGGGAGCTGGGCTCAGGGGACTGACTCGGGCACGCGGGCCGGTGCGGTCGCGTGTATGGGGGCCTTCGAGGTGACCATCAGGCCCGCGACCAGACCGGCCAGGAGCATGATGCCGCCGGCCCACCAGATGGCGACCGTGTAGCCGTGCACGATGCCCTCGCGGACGGTGAGGGCCTTCTGGGCGGGGCCGGTGAGATGCGCGGCGATGTACGCCGCACCGCTGGTGGTGGCGATGGTGTTCAGCAGGGCCGTACCGATCGAGCCGCCCACCTGCTGTGAGGTGTTGACGGTCGCGGACGTGACGCCGGAGTCCTGCGGAGCGACCCCGGCGGTGGCGGTGGCGAAGATCGGCATGAAGATCAGGCCCATGCCGAGGCCCAGCAGGATCAGGCCGGGCAGCAGGTGGCCCGCGTAGTCGGTGTCGACCTTGAGGTGGGTGAAGAACAGCAGCCCGGAGGTCGCGAGAAGCGTGCCGGGGACCATCAGCACGCGCGGCACCACGTGGCGCAGCAGCCGCGCCGAGATCTGCGTGGTGCAGATGACGATCGCGGCCGTCATGGGCAGGAAGGCCAGGCCTGTCGTCACGGGCGAGTACCCGAGGATGACCTGCAGGTAGTAGGTCGTGAACAGGAACATGCCGAACATGCCGATGACGGCGAGGGCCATCGTCAGGAAGCAGCCCGCACGCGTGCGGTCCCCGATGATGTGGAGGGGGAGCAGCGGACTCGGTGCCTTCGCCTGCCAGAACGCGAACGCGGTCAGCAGGACGGTTCCGCCCGCGAGGAGGGCCGACACCAGTGGGTCCGTCCAGCCGCGCGGCTCCGCCTCGCTGACCCCGTAGACGATCGTGACCAGTCCGCCGCAGCCCAGCAGCACACCGGGGATGTCGAGCCGGGCGCCGGCGTTGCCCGGGGGGTCGGGCAGCAGCGCGAACGCGCCGATGACCCCGACGGCGGCTATGGGGATGTTGACGTACAGGCACCAGCGCCAGTTCAGGTACTCGGTCAGCAGCCCGCCCGCGATGAGTCCGATCGCGGAGCCGCTGCCGGCGAGGGCGCTGTAGACGCCGAAGGCCTTTCCGCGCTCCTTCGGGTCGGTGAAGGTGGTGGTCAGGAGGCTGAGCGCGGAGGGGGCGAGGACGGCGGCGAAGGCCCCTTGGAGGGCGCGGGCGCCGAAGAGCATGCCGGGGGTGGTGGCCGCGCCGCCGAACGCGGAGGCGACCGCGAAGCCGATGAGCCCGAAGACGAACGTGCGTTTGCGGCCGACCAGGTCGGCGATCCGGCCGCCGAGCAGGAGAAGACCGCCGAAGGCCAGCGTGTACGCGGTGATGACCCACTGACGGTTGCCGTCGGACATGCCGAGAGCGCGCTGTGCGGAGGGGAGCGCGATGTTCACGATGGTCGCGTCGAGGACGACCATCAGCTGTGCGAGGGCGATGATCACCAGGCCCCACCAGCGGCGGGTGGTTGCGCGTTCGGGGCTTCCAGGGGCTCCGGTCTCACCTGAATGGGGGGCGCTCACTTGCCCAGAAGACCATGAATTGGTATATGACGCATCTTTCCGGACGCTTCCCCTGGTCAAGGCTCCAGGACCACTTTTCCCAGGGTGGCGCGGGTCTCCAGGGCCCGGTGGGCTCCGGCCGCGTCGGCCAGCGGGAAACGGGTCACGGCCGGGGTGAGGCGGCCCGCGGCGGCCTCGGCGAGGGCCCTCAGTTCCAGCGTGCGGACGGGGTCGGGACCGCCCGCCGCGCGCAGCATCACGGGGCCGAGGACCTGCTGGGTCACGCCCTCCACGAGCAGTGGCCCGCCGCTCTGAATGCCTTCGCCGGACCAGCCGAAGACGAGGTGTTTGCCGCCGGGGCCGAGGAGGTCGACGGCGGCGCGGGCGACGTCGCCGCCGACGCCGTCGAAGACGACGGTGACCGGTTTCCCGTCCAGATGGGCGCGGACCCGGTTCGGCCAGCCGCCGTCCTTGTAGTCGACGGACAGGTCGGCGCCGTTCTCGCGGACGCGGGCCACCTTCTCCGGGCCGCCCGCGAGACCGATCACAGTGGCACTCGTGTGCCGGGCGTACTGGACGAGGAGGGTGCCGATACCGCCCGCGGCGGCGGGGATCAGGGCCACGGAGTCGGGGCCCAGCCCGGCGAACTGGAGGATCCCCATCGTCGTACGGCCCGTTCCGATCATGGCTACGGCCTGGGCGAAGTCCAGGTTCTCCGGTATCTCGTGCAGGCGGTCGACGCCGGTGACGGCCAGTTCGGCGTAGCCTCCGGGGACGAAGCCGAGGTGGGCGACGACGCGCCTGCCCAGCCAGTGCCCCTCGACGCCGTCGCCGAGAGCCTCGACCGTGCCGGCGACCTCACGGCCGGGGATCGTGGGCAGCGGGGTGGGGGCGGGCGCGGGGCCCTGGGTACCCGCGCGCAGGGCGGCGTCCAGGAGGTGCACACCGGCCGCGGCGACGGCGATACGGACCTGGCCAGGGCTCGGAAGGGGATCCTCGGTCTTCTCGTAGGTGAGGTTCTCGGCCGGGCCGAAGGTGTGCAGGCGGACGGCGTGCATGACGGGCTCCCTCGCTGTGTGCCGGGGGGTGCCGGGGTGTGCCGGGGTGTGCCGGGGGTGTGCTTGGTGTTCGGCGGTGGTGGGCCCCAGCGTTCAGCCTCAAGCGCGCTTGAGGTCAAGGCGCGGGTGTGGGGCGTCCTCGGCGGCGCGGGTCGGGGCGTCGGCAGTGGGACGGGTCGGGGGCGTTGTCAGTGGGGGAGTGCAGGATGGGGGCATGGTGCGGAAAGCGGCGGGCGGGGCGAGTGGGCGGGGCCAGGGGGCGCGGCGGCCGGAGGTGAGGCTGCCGCCGTTGGAGCCCCATGACGGCTCCGGGCTGGAGCCGGACGGGGACTACGACGGGCTGGAGTTCCGGGAGGCCGACTTCGTCGGGCAGGACGGCGCAGGAGCGACCTTCATGGACTGCGCCCTGACGGGGTGCGCGCTGGACGAGACGCGACTGCGCCACGCGCGGGTGCTGGACTCGGTTCTGACGGGCATACGGGGCGTGGGCACCGATCTCGCCGAGTCGACCTTGCGTGACGTCGAGCTGGTGGACGCCCGCCTGGGCGGGGTGCAGCTGCACGGTTCGGTACTGGAGCGGGTCCTGATCCGCGGCGGCAAGATCGACTACCTGAACCTGCGCAAGGCCCGGCTCAAGGACGTCGTCTTCGAGGGGTGCGTGCTGGTCGAGCCGGATTTCGGGGGCGCCCGGCTGGAGCGCGTGGAGTTCGTGGACTGCGTCCTGAGGGGGGCGGACCTCACCGCGGCCACCCTGACGGACGTTGATTTGCGCCACGCGGCGGAGGTGGACATCGCGCGAGGCGTGGACCGGCTGGCGGGGGCGGTGATCAGTCCGAGCCAGCTGCTCGATCTGGCGCCCGTGTTCGCCGCGGCGCTGGGGGTGCGGGTGGACGGGGGACCGGGAGGGGAATGAGCGAATGAGTGATCGGGGTCGCGACCGGGGCCGGGGCGGGGTCCGGAGCCGATCGCGGCCGACTGGGGGGTACGGGGGCTCAGCCCACTCGGGGGAAGCGGGCCTGGAGGGTCCAGATCGCCGGGTTCTCGGCGAGGTCGTCGTGCAGGTCGGTGAGGTCGGCGATCAGGTCGTGCAGGAAGTCGCGGGCCTCGCGGCGGAGTGCGGAGTGGGAGAAGGTCAGCGGCTCCTCGTCGCCCGGCATCCAGTCGGCCTCGATGTCGACCCAGCCGAAGCGCCGCTCGAAGAGCATGCGGTCGGTCGACTCGGTGAAGTCGAGCTCCGCGTGCTGGGGGCGCGAGGCCCTGCTGCCGCGCGGGTCCCGGTCGAGCTGCTCCACGATGTCGCACAGCGCCCACGCGAAGTCGAGCACCGGTACCCATCCCCAGGCTGTGGACAGCTCCCGGTCCGCCTTGGTGTCGGCGAGGTAGACGTCACCGCAGAACAGGTCGTGCCGCAGCGCGTGGACGTCCGCGCGGCGGTAGTCGGTCTGCGGGGGGTCGGGGAAGCGGTTGGAGAGGGCGTAGCCGATGTCGAGCACGTAGGTGATGGTGTCATGGGCCTGTGGGTGAGGGGCCTCGTAGGATCGCAGGTGTGCCCCGATCTTCCGTCACCGTCCGCTTTGCTCTGGCCCCGGCCCTCGCTCTCGCGCTCGCCCTCACCGCGTGCGGCGGAGGCGGTGTGCACGGTAAGCCCGGTGCCGCCGGGGTCCGGGATCCGTACTTCCCGAAGTCGGGCAACGGTGGCTACGACGTCACGCACTACGCCCTGACCCTGTCCTACGACCCCAAGGCACGCCATCTCGACGGAACCGCCGAGATCACCGCCCGGGCCACCCAGAACCTCAGCGCCTTCGACCTGGACCTCAAGGGCCTGGACGTCTCCGCCGTCACCGTCGAGGGCAAGGAGGCCCGCTGGAACCGGGCGGGCCAGGAGCTGACCGTGCGCCCACACACCGATCTCGACGAGGGCGAGACGTTCCGCGCGACGGTCCGCTACTCGGGCACGCCGGAGACGCTCACCGACGCGGACGGCTCGCAGGAGGGCTGGCTGCGCACGGCAGACGGCGCCCTCGCCCTCGGTGAACCCACCGGCTCGATGGCCTGGTTCCCCGGCGACAACCACCCCTCCGACAAGGCGACGTACGACATCGCCGTCACCGTCCCGAAGAACCTGAACGCGGTCTCCAACGGCGAGTTGAAGAGCGAGACGACGACCGCCGACGGTCGCAAGACCTTCACCTGGCACACCGCCGAACCGATGGCGAGCTACGTCGCCACGCTCGCGATCGGCCGGTACGACATCACGCGCTCGACGACGAAGAGCGGCCTGCCGGTGTACGTGGCGGTGGACCCGACGCAGACCGCGGCCGCGAAGAAGGTGCTGTCCGAGATCCCCGAGATCATGGACTGGGAGGAGTACAACTTCGGCCCGTACCCCTTCTCCTCGACGGGCGCGATCGTGGACCGCGGCGGCGACTCGGGCTACGCCCTGGAGACCCAGAACCGCCCCGTCTTCCCCGGCGCCCCGGACACCGAGACCCTCGTCCACGAACTGGCCCACCAGTGGTACGGCGACTCGGTCACCCCCAAGTCCTGGCAGGACATGTGGCTCAACGAGGGCTTCGCCACGTACGCGGAGTGGCTGTGGCAGGAGGACCACGGCGGCGACACCGCGGACGAGATCTTCAACTCCCTCTACAGGGGCGACCGCTACGACACCGCCGCGAAGAACAAGGCGGTCTGGGCCTTCCCGCCCGCCAGACCCTCCAGCGCGGCCCACATCTCCGACGCGCCCGTCTACGAACGTGGCGCGATGGTCCTGCACAAGATCCGCCGGACCGTCGGCGACGACACGTTCTACGACATCGTCCAGGGCTGGGCCGCCACCCACCGCCACGCCAACGCGTCCACGGCCGACTTCACGGCCTACGTCGAGAAGAAGGCCCCGGACAAGGACTTCAGCGGCATCTGGAAGGACTGGCTGTACGGAGAGGGCAAGCCGCCCCGGGCATGACCGGGCGGACCGGCCCTCCGAGATGAGCCGCCGGACAGACCCTGTCCGGACAGGACCTGGCCGGACAGGCCCTAAGAGCTCCGAACCCGGCCCCCGGACCGGCTCCCCGACATGAAGTCGACGATGTCGGGAACCGCCTCCCGCAGGGTGCGGAAGTGACGGTGGACGCCTTCCACGGCGACGGGAGCGTTGACCCCCCACACCGTCATGCCGGCCCGCAGCCCGGACCGGACTCCGGAGGCGGCGTCCTCGATGACCAGACAGTCCCGCGGCCGGGCGCCGAGCCGCTCGGCGGCGAGCAGATAGGGAACCGGTGACGGCTTGCCCTCGTCGACGCAGGCGGCGTCCACGACGACGTCCGGGACGGGCAGGCCGGTCCGCGCGAAGCGCCCGCGCACCCGGTGCTCGTAGTTCGAGGTCACCAGCGCCCAGGCCGTCCGGGGCAGCGCGGCCAGCAGCTCCGCCGCGCCGTCGAACGCCGTGTACGTCCCCGACCTGACGTCGTCGTCCTCCAGTTCGTGCAGGGCGGCCAGGCACGCCTGGGGATCCCGGTCGGGGGCGACCTGCGCGAAGGTCTCCATCGGCCTGGTCCGCAGCGCCACTCGGTAGACCTCATCGGGGTCCAGTGCGTAGCGGCCCGCCCACGTTCCCCAGACCCGCCGCTGGTTGGCCACCGCGTCGATCAATGTGCCGTCGACATCGAACAGAACGAACTTCCCGGCTTCGGGCGTCCCGTTCAGCTCCTTGCGCAACACCGCGCACGGGCGGCCCAGTTGGAGATCCTTCCGATGGTCGATGGTCTCGTAGCCGAGGGTGGTCCAGAAGGCGAGGCCCTGGGGGTTGTTGTCGAGGACGGCGAGGCGGGCGGCGTCTCGGCCGGCGCGGCGGAACCTCGCCTCGACGAGGGCCACGAGCTCACGCCCGTATCCCTGCCGCCGCTCCCTCGCGTCCACGATCAGCAGTCCGATCCACGGATCCGGATCGGTGGGGTCGGGGTGGTGCGCGAGGGTGATCGCGACCCCGACCAGTCGCCCCGCCCTGCGCGCGAGCAGCACCTCCACCCCCGGATGCGCCAACTCCCCGGTGAGCGCCGCCGCGACCTGCTCCGGCCGGATGTCGTAGGCGTCGGGGAAATCCCCGCTCAGGGAGAAGAACTCGTGGTGGGAGGCGTAGAGGGAGGTGAGTTCGCTGAGGACGGCGACGGGGATGTCCTGGTCGGGCGCGAGGGCTTCGAGAATCACGCGGTGCAGGCTAGCCAATGGGACCCGCCTGCCGCGCCCGTGCCCGGTGGTGGCTGGGCACGGGCGGGGAGGGGGGGAGGGGAGGGTCAGGTCCTGTCAGGGGTGGACGGGGGGCGGGGGCCGCCGAAGCCGTGTTCGGAGAGGTCGAACCAGTTGCCCTCCGGGTCCATGGCCCGGTACTCGGCGAAGGGGCGGTCGGTGAAGCGTTCGGCGGGCTTGTTGGCGCCCGCTTCCACCAGGGCCGCCGAGGTGGTCTCCGTATCGGAGATGTGGAAGCCGAAGTGGTTCATGCCGAGCGGGGTGTCGCCGTCGAGCCGGTGCTTGATGAGGGCCAGGGAGAGATACCCGTCGGAGAGAAAGCAACTGCCGTCGGGGTCCCGGTGGAAGAGTTCCATCGAGAAGATCGAGGTGTAGAAGGCGGCCAGTTTCTCCGGGTCCCGGGCGACTATCGCCAGGTGGCGGAGTTTCGGACGGGCCGCGGACCCGGGGGACGTGGCTGTCGTCGCTGTCACGGGGGGCTTCTCGGGCTCGGGGGCTTTCACCGGGCGTGCCTCCTTGGGGGCGGTGGCCGGGATCATGTTGTGGAACGCCGTGATCTGCCAGGCCCCGGTGGCGGTCTGTTCGACCACGGCCAGGGCGTGTGTCGTGGCCAGGGTCGTGCCGTCGGCGGTGCGGGTGACGGTGGACTCGGCCTCGACCGTGGCCAGGTCGGGGCGCAGCCGGCGGACGGCGATGATCCGGGCGTCCAGGCGTGTGGCCGCGTACAGGGTGCGGAACAGGCCGTCGTGGGCCGCCTCGACGCCCGCGCGGCCCGGCGGCTTGTCCCCGCGTACGGAGGTGAAGTCGCAGTCCGGGGAGAAGTTCGAGGCGAAGAGCGCGGCGTCGGCCGATGCCCAGGCGCGGGCCATCGTTTCCCACAGGGTGTGGATCGAGTGCGTTTCGTCGGTCGTCATGACGTCAGACACCTACCGCGGTGCTCGTACGGACGCGCAGGGGGAGTTCGGTGCAGCCGCTGTCGAGATGTTCGGCCGGTGGCGGGGCCCAGGCCGCGAGCGCGTGGTAGAACGCGTCGGCCCGGCGCTCCAGGTAGCAGATGATGTTGATCGGCCAGGCCGTTCGGCCGAAGACGTGGCGGTCCATGGGGGTGGGGCGCTCACTGAGGACGACGGCGCGTTCCTGCGGCGGACCTATGCGGTGCCAGTCGGGGTGCATGTGGATGGAGCCCAGCAGTTCCAGGCCCAGGGCGTCGGCTTCCTTGGAGGCCTTGAGGAGGTCCCGGGAGTCGATCCACCAGGCGCGGTGCTCGTTCTCGTACGCCGGTCCGAAGCGGGGCACGATCGTCTCGCTGAACTCGAGGCGGGCTGCCGGGTCCGTGGTGCGTGCGTTGCGGCCGAAGGCGACGCGCTCGATGTGGAGGGTGCCCCGGCCGGCGTTGCCCAGGAGCAGGGCGAAGCAGGGGAGGGGGGTTCGGGGGGTGATGAGCTGGTACTCGGTGACCGCGGCGGTGAGGAAGTCGTCGAGTGCCTGGTTGTCCATCAGGACGGTGGGGGGAGCGTTGTCGCTCGTACAGTGCTCGTCCGATAAGTCGGACATGGGGTGGGACATGAGGTGGGGGGCTCCGTTTCCCGTGGGGGGTGATGGGGACGCTGGGAGCCTAGAGGTGAGTGCTTGAAGTCTACAGTAACTCGCTCGGAACGTGGGGATATCCCTATGGGGCACAGGGCTGCGGCACAGGGCGAGGGCGGGCGGAACGCGAGGAGCCCCCGGCCCGATGTCCCGGGCCGTGGGCTCCTTCAACCGCCTTGTGCGGATCAGACGTTGACGCCGAAGTCCTGGGCGATGCCCACCAGGCCCGAGGCGTAGCCCTGGCCGACCGCGCGGAACTTCCACTCCGCGCCGTTGCGGTAGAGCTCGCCGAAGACCATGGCGGTCTCGGTGGCGGCGTCCTCGCTCAGGTCGTAGCGCGCGATCTCGGTGCCGCCGGCCTGGTTGATGATGCGGATGTAGGCGTTGCGGACCTGGCCGAAGTTCTGCGAGCGGTTCTCCGCGTCGTAGATGGAGACCGGGAAGACGATCTTGTCGACGTCGGCGGGGAGGCCCGCCAGGTTGACGTTGATCGCCTCGTCGTCGCCCGCGCCCTCACCCGTGCGGTTGTCGCCGGTGTGGACGATGGTCTGGTCCGGGGTCTGCTTGTTGTTGAAGAAGACGAAGTGGGCGTCCGAGTAGACCTTGCCCTGGGTGTTGACCGCGATGGCCGAGGCGTCGAGGTCGAAGTCGGTGCCCGTGGTGGTGCGGACGTCCCAGCCGAGGCCCACGGTGACGGCGGTCAGGCCCGGAGCCTCCTTGGTGAGCGAGACGTTGCCACCCTTGGACAGGCTTACAGCCATTGTTGGGAGTCCCTTCCCTCGTTGCGTACGTGCGCTGTGCCCGTACGTATGGGCTTCGTACGGGCACGAAGCTACAGCTACCCCTAAGAACGCCAAGAGGGGTACCGAAGGTTCCTGCCCTCTTTACTTTCTTTACCCTCTTGGCGGACACGCGGCAGCGAAAACGGGGTGACGTGGACCGGACATCCACGCGACCATGGACCCATGCCTGGTCCTTACGTCATCCGCGGCTCCGTCTCCCTTCCCGAGGCCGAGCTCCTGTGGCGTTTCTCCCGCTCCAGCGGACCCGGCGGACAGCACGTCAACACCAGTGACTCGCAGGTTGAGCTGCGGTTCGACCTCGCGAAGACCGAGGCGCTGCCCCCGGTCTGGAAGGAGCGCGCCCTCGCGAAGCTCGCCGGGCGGCTCGTCGACGGTGTCATCAGCGTCCGCGCGTCCGAGCACCGGTCGCAGTGGCGCAACCGGGAGACCGCGGCCGTACGGCTCGCCTCCCTGCTCGCCGAGGCCACCGCGCCACCGCCCAAGCCCCGCCGGGCCACTCGTATCCCCCGGGGGATCAACGAACGGCGGCTGCGCGAGAAGAAGCAGCGCTCCGACACCAAGCGGGGCCGCTCCGGACGCGACTGGGGCTAGGGGTGGGATTGGGGCTGTCCTGGGTCTTGAGTGGGCGTGTCGGCCGCTGTCGTGGGTATGAGGTGACAGGCCTTTGTGGCGAGTTGTCGCTAATCTCATGGAATGGACGGATACGAGGACAGGGCGCACCTGGAGTGGTGGGCCAATCGATCGACCTGCCTGGCGCGGATCCCCGTCCGGCTGCGGCAGGCCGCCGTGCCCGACGACCGTGCGTGGGACGCCGTCGTCTCCGCGCCGCTGGACAGTGGCGCACGCGAGGACATGCAGTTCCTGATCGAGGCCAGTCCGTACTTCACCCTGCGCTTCGCGGACGATTCCGTGAACGAGGTCGAAGTGGAGCGCTCCGGGGACGGCGGTCGGCTGCGACTGAGCGCCGTGCCGGAGACGTGACGTCACATCAGGGGCCCGCGGTCCGTCAATGCCATGACGGGCGAGTTCGTGCCGGACCGCGGCGGCCACCAGGAGATGTGACATATGAGCGACAGCGAATTTCCCGGAAAGAACGGGAATGACGACAAGAACGTGAAGAGCGCGAACGCGAAGGAGGCCGAAAACACGAAGGAGAGCGCGAACGCGAACGAATTTCTTGCCGCGCGATTCGAATCCCATCGTGATCACCTCCGCGCCGTCGCCTATCGCATGCTCGGTTCGCTCTCGGAGGCCGACGACGCCGTCCAGGAGGCCTGGCTCAAGCTCAGCCGCGTCGACGCCGACCGCGTCGACAACCTCGGCGGCTGGCTGACGACCGTCGTCGGCCGGGTCTGTCTGGACATGCTGCGCTCCCGCCGGACGCGTGGCGAGGAGCCGCTCGGCCCCCTGGCGGAGGGGCCCGGCGTCCGGATGCCGGAGCCGGTGCTCAGTCCCGTCTCCGGCATCGACCCCGAACAGGAGGCGCTGCTCGCCGACTCGGTGGGCCTCGCCCTGTTGGTCGTACTGGAGACACTGACGCCCGCCGAACGGCTCGCCTTCGTGCTGCACGACCTGTTCGCGGTGCCCTTCGAGCAGATCGCGCCCATCGTGGGCCGTACGCCGACGGCGTCCCGTCAGCTCGCCAGCCGGGCGCGGCGCAGGGTCCAGGGCGGGGCGCCGGCGCCCGATCCCGACCTGGCGCGGCAACGGGAGGTCGTGGACGCGTTCCTCGCGGCGGCGCGGGAGGGCGACTTCGACGCGCTCGTCGCCGTGCTCGACCCGGACGTGGTGTCGCGGAGCGAGGCCGGAGTGACGGTCGGCGCGATCGCCGTGGCCTCGGGGGCGAGCCGGTTCGCGCACCTGGCCCGGATCGCGCGGCCGGCCCTCGTCAACGGCGCCGCGGGTGTGGTCGTCGTCGCGGAGGGGCGCCCCGTCGGCGTCCTCGCCTTCACGGTCGTACACGGCAGGATCGCCGTCATCGACATCCTCAACGACCCGGAGCGGCTGGCCGGTCTGGACGTCACCGTCCTCGACCGGTAGGGCGTGTCCGGCGGCTCCCTGGAGAAAGGGCGTGGCCCCCTGGAGGAAGGGCGTCAGCCCAGCTGCCGGTAGCGCCCCTCGAAGTGCAGCAGCGGTCCGCCGTCCCCGCTCGGCACCGACGCGGTCAGCACCCGCCCGATGACGAGGGTGTGGTCACCGGCGGCGACCCGCTGCTCGGTGCGGCACTCCAGGGTCGCCAGGGCGCCGCCCACCAGGAGCGCCCCGGACGCCTCGCCGCGGACGTACGGGATGTCCTCGAAGAGCAGACGGTCGCTGATGCGGCCCTTCATGGCGAAGCGGCCCGCGATGTGGCGCTGGCTCTCGGAGAGCACGGAGACGGCCCACACGGGCCGTTCGTCGAGCAGGTCGTCCATGCGGGAGCCCTCGCGCAGGCTGACCAGGACGAGTGGCGGGTCCAGGGAGACGGACAGGAAGGCCGTCGCCGTCATACCGACGTCCTCGCCGCCGGGGCCTTCCGGGTCCAGCGCGGGCTCGTGCGCGGTCACCAGGACCACACCCGCGGCCAGCCGCGACATGGCGGCGCGGAACTCGTCGTTGCTCACCCCCTCAGCATGCACGGAGGGGGTGAGCGGAGAAGCGGAGGAAGTGTTCAGCACGCCGAAACGCTAGTCTCCGACCCCGGGGAGCCACATCGGGCCTCGGCCCGAGCCTGGTCCTAAGTCCGGTCCTAAGACCGTCCCGGGACCGGCCCTAAGACCGGTCCCGAGACGGACACAACTGCTCACAGTGTCTACACAGCGTCCAAATAAGCGGTCAGTAAACACACGGGGGGAATGCAGAAACCCCACTCAATTGCTCATCTTCTGCTGTGACTTGAGTCACAGGAGCCATATTTTGTTGACCCTGTGTACCGAGTGGGCAGCGCGCTGTGATTCAGTGGCGTGGAAGCTATGCAGGAAGCTACCAAGTAGTACGCGAGAGAACCGTAAGAGAACCAGGTACGCCGAAGACAACCCTGGAGTTGCTGCGAGGTCTCGAGGGGAGGGCGAATGGAGACCGAGTCGGAGCCCTATGTCCGTCTTGCGACCCTGCGGCAGCTGCATCAGGTGATGGCGGACATGAACACCGCGCGGAGCCTGGCGGACACGCTGCAGACCGTCGCCGACGGCGTGGTCACGGGCCTCGGCTACGAGCTGGCGTGTGTCAATCTCGTACGCCCCGACGGCGACCTCGTGGTCGCCGCGCTCGCCGGCAACTCCGCCGCCGAAGCGTTGATCACCGGCCGTGTCGGCTCCCGCGCCTCCTGGGACCGCCGGTTGAACATGGGCGAGGCCTGGGGCGATCTGCGCTTCATACCGCACACCGAGGGCTGGGTCCTCGACGACGACGACGTACCGCAGTGGTACACCGACGGACCCGCGCCCCGCTTCGAGGACGAGTGGCACCCCTCCGACCGCCTCTTCGCGCCGATGTACACCCCCGGTGTTTCCGGCGCCGGCTGCGGTGAGCTGATAGGCGTCCTGTCCGTGGACCGGCCGCGCAACGGACGGCGTCCCGGCGCGTGGGGGCGCGAAGCGCTCCAGATGTACGCCTTCCAGGCCGCCATCGCCATCAGCAACGCGCGTCTACGAGCCAATATGCAGCGCGCCCTGGTTCGCCTCGAGCGCGAGCAGCAGGCCCTGCGCGCCAGCGAGGAGAGCTTCCGGCAGGCCTTCGAGTACGCCCCCTCCGGCATGGCCATCGCCGAGATGGGCGGCGACCAGCACGGCCGCATCCTGCGCACCAACGACGCTCTGTGTCGCCTGCTCGGCCGCCCCGCCTCCGCGATGCGCCGCTACTCCTTCTCCGACCTCGTGCACCCCGAGGACATCGGCACCCTGCTCCGGACGTCCGCCGAGGGCGGGCGCGCCGAGCTCAGACTCGGCCGCCGCGACGGCACGTACGTGTGGGTCTCGCTGCGCAACTCCGTGGTCGCGGACGCCGCCGACGGCCCCCGCTTCCTGCTCACGCACGTCGAGGACATAGAGGAACGCAAGCGTCGCGAGCTCCAGCTCGCCCACCGCGCCTCGCACGACTCGCTCACCGGCCTGCCGAACTCGGCCGAGCTGCGCTCCCGCCTCGGCTCCCGGCTCTGCCGGCGCCCCGAGGCCCTTCAGCCGGGCGCGGTCGAGTCGCTGGACGCGGCGTACGGGCACGGGCCGTACGCGGACCAGGCGGCCGAGCACAATACCTACGACGGGCAGCCCGGAGGCAACGGCGGCAACGGAAGCGGGCACGGGTTCGACCTCGGGCCGGGTTTCGACGCGTACGACGCCTTCGACCACCATGTGCACACCATCGCGCCCGAGGGTGAGACGGACGACGGCGCCAAGGGGCTCGCGGTGCTCTTCTGCGACCTCGACGGCTTCAAGTCGATCAACGACCGCTTCGGGCACAACGCGGGCGACGCGGTGCTCATCGAGGTCGCCAGACGCCTGACCAACGGTGTCCGGGACGGCGATACAGTGGCCAGACTCGGCGGCGACGAGTTCGTGGTGCTGGCCGACGGGCTCGGCCGGGCGGACGCGGCCGACCTCGCCGTACGACTGCGGAACGCGATCATCCCGCCGATCCGTGTGGACGGCCGGGCCGTCCGGGTGGGCGCCAGCTTCGGCATCGGGTGGGCACACTGTGGCATGACGGCGGACGAGGTCTTGAAATCCGCTGACGAACGGATGTACGTCGAGAAACGGTCTCGTCCCAAACAGCATCGGCGTGCCGGATAAGTCGTCGGATAAGTCACAGGTCACGGGGTTGATGCGAGGAAGCCCACCCGTTTGGCCCCCTGGGAGCGGGTAGGCTCGTTATTTACGCCCTTCCTTTCGTGAACCGCATCTGTACCGCACCTGTTGAGGAGTACGTAGGGATGACGCCCGGCAACAACGGCGCGAGCACGCCCGAGGACGACGACCCGTTCGGCTATCTGTACGCCGACGGTCAGGCCAACGGCGCAACTCCGCCCAGCGGAGGCGGCGGCTACGGCTACCCCGGCTCGGTCAACCGGGTGCGGGCGGTCGGCGAACGCCAGTACGGACAGCAGCAGGCCGGTTACGGTCAGCAGGCGCCGACCGCGCAGTACGGCCAGCAGGCCGCCCCGACCGCACCGTACGGCCAGGTGCCGCAGCAGGGCGCCTACGGCCAGCCGAACGCGCACTACGCGGCGCCCGAGACCGTCCCCGGCGGGTCCCCGACCGGCCGGCAGTCGTCGGGAGGCGGCGGTCGCGGCCGCGGACCGAACACCAAGGGCCTGCTGATCGGCGCCATCGCCGTGGTCGCCGCCGTCGTCATCGGCATCGGCATCGCCATGATGAACGACAACTCGAACGACGACAGCAAGGACACGGCGGGCGGCGGCTCGACCCCGACGGCCTCCGAGAGCGCGTCCCCGAGCGCGTCGGCCTCGCCGTCGGCGGTCGCCGGTGAGCTCCCGAAGATCGACGCGAAGGCGCTGAGCCTGGGGACGGGTATCACGACGGCGTCGGACGTCAAGGGTGCGAAGGCGGACGGGGGCGTCTACGTCACGGGCTTCAATCAGGTCGGTGCGGCCGTCACCTGGAACGTCAGCGGCATCCCCAAGGCCGGCAAATACACGCTGTACGTGAACTACGGGGTGCCTGGCAAGGACGCCGACGCCACGCTCACGATCAATGGAACCGCCCAGAGTCGCCATCTCAACCTGAAGAACTTTGCCAAAGCCGCAGAGGGCGACTACGAGAAGGGCTGGACCAACACCTGGGGGGACATCACCCTCAACAAGGGGACCAACACCATCAAGATCTCCTGCGAGCAGGGCAACCAGTGCGACGCGAACTTCGACCAACTCTGGTTGGAAGCAGGGTGGAAGTAGTCCGAGAGGTAAGTGAAGCGTCCCTGCCCGCCTGATGAGGCGGGCAGGGACGCTTCCACGTTTCTCAAGCCGTGGCGTCACGCCGCCGTCGCGTCCCCCGTCACCGCGATCTGGTCGAGCAGGGTCTCGTACGTCAGGTGGTCGAACTCGCCCGCCACCGGTGCCAGTACGGTCGCCGCGGACAGGGCGACGGCCCGGGCCAGGCGCTCCGGCCATGGCAGGTGCTCCACCAGTCCCGACAGCAGGCCCGCGACCGCGGAGTCGCCCGCGCCGGTCGGGTTGCCGTGGACGCGACGTGGTGGGGTGGCGCGCCAGAGGCCGTCCGGAGTGTGGGCCAGCAGGCCCTGGGCACCCAGTGAGGCCACGACGGCGTGTGCGCCGCGTCTGCGGGCGTCCCGGGTCGCCTGCAACGGCTCGTGGGAGCCGGTGAGTTCGGCCAGTTCGTCGGCGTTCGGCTTGACGATGTCGGGACGGGCGGCGACGCCCCGGCGCAGGGGTTCGCCGCTGGTGTCCAGGAGGACCGGGACGGCCGCCGCGCGGGCCGCGCGGATCAGCCCCGCGTACGCGCCCACCGGTACCCCCGGTGGCAGGCTGCCGCACAGGGCCACCGCCGAGGCGGAGCGCAGCAGCACCTCGTACGCCTCCTGGAAGGCCGCCCACTCGGCGGAGGTGATCTGCGGGCCGGGCTCGTTGAGTTGAGTCGTGTCACCCGTCGTCGTGTCGACCACGGCTATGGTGCGGCGGGTCGAGCCCGCGACAGGGATCAGCGCGTCCAGCACCCCGGGGGTGTCCGCGAGTTGGTCCCGCAGGGCGCGGCCCGTCGCGCCGCCCGTGAAACCCGTGACCGTCACGTCGTGGCCGAGGGCGGCGAGCACCCGGGCCACGTTCAGGCCCTTGCCGCCGGGGCGTTCGGTCACCTCGGTGACCCGGTGCGCGGTGTGCGGGCGCAGGGACCGTACGCGGTAGGTGATGTCGAGAGCGGTGTTCAGTGTGACGGTGAGGATCACCTGGGCCGACCTCCCTCGATGCGCTTGGCGACAGTTCCACAGTTCCGGAAGCTCGATCATGCCAAAGACAACGGCGGTCGGCCCAGTCCCCCGGGCCAACCGCCGTTACGCAACAAAGGGGTGAATCAGCCCAGTTGGGGATCCACCACCCAGGTTCCCTTGCGCATCACGCCCTTGAGGGTGAACTCCGCGTCCAGGACCACCAGGTCGGCGTCCTTGCCCGGCTCCAGCGAGCCCACCGTGTCGTACAGGCCGAGCAGGCGGGCCGGGTTGGCGGACAGGGCCGCGACGATGTCCTCGACCGGCAGCCGGTCGACGGTCACCGCCCGCTGGAAGGCGCGGTCGAGGGTGAGCGTGGAGCCCGCGATCGAGCCGCCCTCCACCAGCCGGGCGACACCCTCGCTGACCTCGACCTCCAGCGGACCGAGCAGATAGCGGCCGTCGCCGAAGCCCGCCGCGTCCATGGCGTCCGTGATGAACGCCACCCGGTCCGCGCCCGCGTGATGGAACGCCAGCTGGAGCGCGGCGGGGTGGAGGTGGGTGCCGTCGTTGATCAGCTCGACGGTGATCCGCTCGTCCTCCAGGAGGGCGGCGATCGGGCCGGGCGTGCGGTGTCCGAGCGCGGGCATGGCGTTGAACAGGTGCGTGGCGACGGTCGCGCCCGCGTCGATGGCCTCCACCGTCTGCTCGTACGTCGCGTCCGTGTGCCCGATCGCCGCGATCACCCCGTGCTCGGCCAGCAGGCGTACGGAGTCGATGCCGCCCGGCAGCTCGGTGGCGAGGGTGACCATGCTGGCCCGGCCGCGCGCCGCGTCGATCAGCTTGCGGACGTCGGCCGGGTCCGGGTCGCGCAGCAGCTCCTCGGAGTGCGCGCCCTTGCGGCACGGCGAGATGAACGGGCCCTCGAAGTGGATGCCGGCGATGTCGCCCTGCTCGGCCAGCTCGGAGAGCAGCCCGGCGCGCTGGGCCAGGCCGTCCATGTCGCCGGTCACGGTCGAGGCGACGAGGGTGGTGGTGCCGTGCAGTCGGTGGGTGTGGACGCCCTGGAGGACCTCCTCGACGGTCCCGGAGGTGAAGGAGGCGCCGCCGCCGCCGTGGTTGTGGAGGTCCACGAAGCCGGGGACGAGCCAGTGGCCCGAGAGGTCCAGTGTCGGCGCCGACGAGGGCGCGCTGCCGGTGATGCGCGCGCCGTCGACGATCACGCGGCCGTCGTCCACGACTCCGGTGGGCAGTACCACCCTGGCACCGGCGAGAACCGTTCTAGGGGCCATCAGGTGGTTACCTCCGAAGTCGGTTGGGAAGTGGTCGGCTGATTCAGCAGGTCCCAGGCCAGCAGGCCCGCGCCCAGGCAGCCGGCCGTGTCCCCGAGAGCCGCGGGGACGAGGGGCGGCAGTTTCTGGAAGGTGACGCGCCGTTCGACGGCGGCCCGTAGCGGTGTGAACAGGGTTTCCCCGGCCTCGGCGAGGCCGCCGCCGATGATCAGGGTGCGTGGGTCCAGCAGGGTGAGCGCGGTGACGAGTCCGTCGGCGAGCGCGTCGACGGCGTCCTGCCAGACCTTCCGTGCCCGGGGATCCCCGGACTCGACGGCCTTCGCGCAGTCGGCGGCGTCCGCCTCCGGGTCCCCGGAGGCCTCGGCCCAGGCCTGGCTGACGGCGGCGGCGGACGCGTACCGCTCCAGACAGCCGTGCTGCCCGCACGGACACGGGATCCCGCCGGGGCGTACGACGACATGGCCGATCTCGCCCGCGAAACCGTGCGCGCCCGCCTCGACGCCGCCGTCGATGCCGATCGCGCCCGCGATGCCGGTGCCGAGGGGGACGAACAGGAAGCGGTCGGCCCCCTGCCCCGCGCCGATCCGGCCCTCCGCGAGCCCGCCGGTGCGTACGTCGTGCCCGAGCGCCACCGGCACCCCGCCCAGCCGGTCGCCGAGCAGCCGGCGCATCGGGACGTCGCGCCAGCCCAGGTTGGCCGAGTACACCGCCACGCCCTCCTCGGCGTCGACGATGCCGGGGACGGCGACTCCGGCGGCCGCCGCGGACTCGCCGAGGTGGTGCTCGCCGTACGCGCGCAGCTCGACCGCGAAGTCGAGGATCGCGTCGACCACGGCGTCCGGACCGCGCTCGCGGCCGGTGGCGCGGCGGGCCTGGTGGAGGAGCTCGCCCTCCGCTCCGACCAGGGCGGCCTTCATCCCGGTGCCGCCCACATCGAGGGCGATGACATGTCTCACGGGGGACAGTGTCTCCCCTTACCCCAGGAGAGGTCTAGTCCACTCGCGTGGTGTAGACCTTGTATCCGCATTCCGAGACGGATGCAACGGACGCAGAAGCAAAGACGGGCAGCCTCTGGACAGGGGCGGCCAGGGGTTGGGAGAAGCGCGGTGCAGCGGCGTAGGGCAGGGCGTAGGACGGTACTGATCGCGGCGGGGTCCGCCCTGGGCATGACGGCGACCCTCGCGGGCTGCGGCAGCTCGGGCGGTTCCGGGGACGTGACCCTCAGACTCGTGGCCGCCGACTACGGGGACTCCAAGGCCAACAGTTCCCAGAAGTACTGGGACAAGCTCGTCAAGGGGTACGAGGCCGACCACCCCGGGACCAAGGTCGAGGTCAGCGTCTACCCGTGGACCGAGGTCGACCGCAAGGTCAAGGAGATGGTCGAGCAGGGCGACGCCCCCGACATGGCGCAGATCGGCGCGTACGCCGACTACGCCGCCAAGGGCCAGCTGTACAAGGCCGAAGAGGTGCTCTCCATACCCGTCCAGGCCGACTTCGTCGCGCAGCTCACCGACGCGGGGAAGGTGAACCGGGTGCAGTACGGCATGCCGTTCGCCGCCTCCACCCGGCTGCTCTTCTACAACAAGAAGCTGTTCTCCGCCGCGGGCCTCAGCGCGCCGACGACGTGGAGCGAGCTGGCCGCCGACGCGCAGGCGTTGAAGGCCCGGGGAGTGAAGATCCCCTACGCGCTGCCCCTCGGTCCCGAGGAGGCCCAGGCCGAGACCATGCAGTGGCTGCTGAGCGGTGGCGACGGCTACACCGACGACGTCGGCACCTACAGGCTGGACTCCGCGCAGAACGTCGCCACCCTCACCTGGCTCAAGGACGATCTGGTCGGCAAGGGCCTCACCGGACCGGTCGCGCCCGCGAAGCTCAACCGTGCCGACGCCTTCGCGGCGTTCGCGCGCGGCGAGGTCGGGATGCTCAACGGGCACCCCACGCTGATGAAGATGGCCGCCGACAAGGGTGTGAGGTTCGGGATGGTGCCGATGCCCGGGGCGAACGGGAGGTCCCGGGCCACGATGGGTGTCGCCGACTGGATGATGGCCTTCAAGAAGAACGGCCACCGCGATCAGATCGGTACGTTCCTCGACTACGTCTACAGCGAGAAGAACGTGCTCGCCTTCTCCCACGAGTACGACCTGCTGCCGGTCACGGCGTCCGCGTCCGAGACGATGGCGCAGGACAAGAACGACGCGGACCTCGCCCCGTTCCTGGACGAGCTCCCCTCCTCCCAGCTCTATCCGGTCGGCAAGACGTCCTGGGCCGCTGTCAGCGCCGACATCAAGAAGCAGATCGGCAAGGCGGTCTCCCCGGACGGCAGCCCGTCCGGCACCCTCGGCTCGCTCCAGCAGACGGCGACCATGACCGACACCGCCGCGGGTGAGTGACGTCGGTCCGACCCTATGTGTGCCGGCAGCCGTGAGCACTTAAGCGCTTAAGTGCTCACGGTTGCCGAGGAGCGTGTCCCTGCCGGCGGATTCGCCGACAGCATTGTCAGCGGCGGGAGCTACGGTGCGGTCATGGACGAACTGAGCGGGCGGGAGCGGGGGATCCTCGCCATGGAGCGGCGTGGGTTCACCGGGCCGGGCGCGAAGGAACGGGCGATACGCGAGCAACTCGGCCTCGCCCCCGTCCGCTACTACCAACTCCTCAACGCCCTCCTCGACGACCCCCGTGCCCTCGCCCACGACCCGATCACGGTGAACCGCCTCCGCCGGATCCGGGACACCCGCCGCGCGGAACGCTGACACCGGCTTCCTGGGGGCGGGTTCTTCGGCCGCGGTGGGACGGCGGGGTGGTGTGACTCGGTGAGCCGTGGGTGCGCCCGGGGCCGCGCGGATAGGGTCGGAGCATGGGCAGCCACTCGGAAACCCCGGAATCCCCGGACGTCACGGAACCCTTGCCGACACCCGTGACCCCCGCCGGACGCGACGGCCTCGACGCCGTCCTCACCCGGCCCGACCGGGCCGTCATCGCGCTCGACTTCGACGGAACACTCGCCCCCATCGTCGCCGACCCGGAACAGGCCCGCGCCCACCCCGACGCGGTGCCCGCCCTGGCGGCCCTCGCCCCGAAGGTCGCCTCCGTCGCCGTGATCACCGGCCGCCCGGCCGGAGTGGCGGTCCGCCACGGCGGCTTCGCGGGCGTCCCGGGCCTCGACCACCTCGTCGTCCTCGGCCACTACGGCGCCGAACGCTGGGACGCCCGCACCGGCACCGTCAACGCCCCCGCCCCGCATCCCGGCGTCGCCGCCGTCCGCGCCGAGCTGCCCGGGGTCCTCGACAGGGTCGGCGCCTGGCACGGCACCTGGATCGAGGAGAAGGGCCGCGCGGTCGCCGTCCACACCCGCCGCGCACAGGACCCCCAGGCCGCGTTCGAGGCACTGCGCGAACCTCTCGCCGACCTCGCCACCCGCCACGGCCTGATCGTCGAACCCGGTCGGATGGTCCTCGAACTCCGTCCCCCGGGCATGGACAAGGGCGTCGCCCTCCTGGAGTACGTCCGCGAGGTCCACGCCGAAGCCGTCATGTACGCCGGCGACGACCTGGGCGACCTCCCCGCCTTCGCCGCCGTCGACAAACTCCGCTCGGACGGCGTCCCGGGCCTCCTGGTGTGCAGCGGCAGCGCGGAAGTCACCGAACTGGCCGAACGCGCGGATCTCGTCGTCGACGGCCCGGCGGGAGTCGTACGCCTGCTGACGGCATTGGCGACTCGCCTGGACGGTTGATCCCCGGGCGGACCCCCGACTCAGCCCTCCAACTCCCGCAACTGCTCCAAAAACCACTGCGCCGGAGGCAACGCCGTCGCGGCGGCGGCCAACCGTTTCGTACGCTCCGCCCGCTCTCCCACCGGCATGGCCAGCGCCGCGTCCAGCGCCCGCGCGGTACCGACCACGTCGTACGGGTTCACCACCACCGCGTCCTCGCCCAGCTCCTCGTACGCCCCCGCCTCCCGCGAGAGCACCAGCACGCACCCCTCGTCGGAGACGACGGGCACCTCCTTGGCGACAAGGTTCATGCCGTCGCGGATGGGGTTGACGAGGGCGACGTCGGCGAGCCGGTACGCGGCCAGGGAGCGGGCGAAGTCGTCCTTGACGTGGAGGACGACGGGGGTCCAGCCCGGCGTGCCGTACCGGGAGTTGATCTCGGTCGCCACGCGCTGGACCTCGGCTGTGTAGTCGCGGTAGACGGCCAGGTCCTGACGGGAGGGGTAGGCGAAGGCCACGTGGACGACGCGCTCGCGCCACTCCGGGCGGTCCTCCAACAGCTGCCGGTACGCCAGCAGGCCCCGCACGATGTTCTTCGACAGCTCGGTCCGGTCGACCCGCACGATCGTCCTGCGGCCCTCGCCGATCTGCTCCCGCAGCGCGGCCATGCGGTCCGCGACGTCCGCCTCGTGCGAGCGCCTGCGCAGGAAGTCCGCGTCCGCGCCGAGCCCGTGCACGCCGATCCGGGTGGCGCCGAGCCCGCCGACGAGCGCGTCGCAGCAGGCGGTGAACGCGTCCGCCCAGCGGTGGGTGAGGAAGCCGAGCCGGTCCGCGCCGAGCATGCCGCGCAGCACCTGTTCGGCGATGTCGTCGGGCAGCATCCGGAAGTAGTCGACCGGGGCCCAGGGGGTGTGCGAGAAGTGGCCGATCCGCAGGTCGGGGCGGAGCGCGCGCAGCATTCCGGGGACGAGGGTCAGGTGGTAGTCCTGGACGATCACCGCCGCGCCCTGCGCCGCCTCCGTGGCCAGCGCCTCGGCGAAGGCACGGTTGTACACCTCGTACGACGCCCACTGGCGCCGGAACTCCGCGTCGAAGACCGGCTCCAGCGGGGTCTGGTACAGCATGTGGTGGACGAACCACAGCACGGAGTTCGCGATGCCGTTGTACGCGTCCGCGTGCACGTCGGCGTCGATGTCCAGCATCCGTACGCCGTCCTCGGCGACCCCGCGCCGGACCGCCTCGCGGTCGCCGTCACCGAGCGCCGAGCACACCCACAGGGCCCCCGCGTCCGGCCCGATCGCGGAGAGACCCGAGACCAGCCCGCCGCCACCGCGCTTGGCGCGCAGTGAGCCGTCCTCGTGGACCTCGTAGGTGACCGGGCCGCGGTTGGACGCGACGAGGATGTGGTGGGCGCCTTGCGTTGAAGCGGGGGAAGCCATGCATCGAAACCTAGCCCGGCGTCGAAACGCTCAAACGTTCCCTTCAGCCGTATGCCGTCCGCAGGCCGGTGGGGGCTTGTCGCGCCCACGCGGCGGAGCCGCATATGTCACAGCCTCGCGCCCCTGACGGGGCGCTGCTACGCCGCCCTTCGTTTCTGGTACTCGGAGATTTCGACCATTGGCGGACGTTCCTCCGTGTCCACCGAGTATGTGCGCGGCTCGAAACCGTCCCCGCCGCGTTCGAACTGGGTGAGGGCCGGGCGGATCAGGTGGCCGCGGGCCAGCCGGAGCTGGGCCGTGCGGTAGATCGCGGCGGACATCCGGCCCAGCGCCTGCCCGTCCTGGTGGCGGTGCTTGCGCACCCCCACGTCGACCTGGGCGAGCGCGTCCAGGCCCACCAGGTGCAGGGCGTCGACGAGCATGCCCAGCTCGATCCCGTACCCGACGGGGAAGGGGAGCTGTTCGAGCAGCGAGCGGCGGGCCGCGTACTCCCCGCCGAGCGGCTGCACGAAGCCGGCCAGCTGCGGCCAGTGCATGTTGAGGAGGGGGCGGGCCATGAGTTCGGTGACCCGGCCGCCCTGACCCGCCGCACCACCGAGCGGACGGTCGTACATCGCCTTGACGAGGTCCACACCGGGCTCGGTGAGCAGCGGCCCCACGATCCCCGAGACGAAGTCCGAGGAGAACTCCTTCAGGTCCGCGTCGATGAAACAGACGATGTCCCCGCTCGTCACGAGGAGGGAACGCCACAGCACCTCGCCCTTGCCGGGCACGGTCGGGATGCGCGGCAGGATCTCGTCCCGGTGCACCACGCGCGCGCCCGCCGCGGCGGCCACCTGCGAGGTGCGGTCGGTCGAGCCCGAGTCGATGACGACGATCTCGTCGACGAGGGGCACCTGCTGCATCAGGTCGTGGCGGATGATGGCGACGATCTCGCCGACCGTCTCCTCCTCGTTCAGCGCGGGCAGCACGACGCTCACCGAGGAGCCGGTGGCCCGTTTGGCGGACATGATCTGGTGGAGCGGGCGATCGGTCACGGACCAGGAGCGATTGCTCAGCCAGCGCTCAACTTCCTTCAGCACAGTCTGCGGCTCCTCACTGTCTGATCACCCGGTGTCTCACGGTGTGATCCATCTCGCGGTTCGGACGACTCTCTCAACTGTCCTGGCCTTCGGTTACAGTCTTGAACAACGCGGATGACCATCGCATGTCGTAGATCATTCGCGGACCACCGCGCCACCCGCACGACACAACCGAATACCGCTCATCCAGAGGGGCAGAGGGATACGGCCCGATGAAGCCCCGGCAACCCTCCAGCTGGTTCTTGTCACATTGATGTGGCGAGGCTCCCGGCTTGGGAAGGTGCCAAATCCGTCTCACGGCGAAGTGCGTCGTGAGGAAGATGAGGAGAAAGGGCCTCGCCTCCATGGCTGCGCAGACTGTTGCAAGTTCGACTGTTGCAAGCACCACGAACCCTGTCGCGGGCGACACCACCACCGTAGCCGGTGTGGATCTCGGACCCGCCGCCGCGCTTTCCTGCCGTGAGTGCGGGCACCGCGTGCCGCTCGGCCCGGTTTTCGCCTGCGAGGAGTGTTTCGGCCCGCTGGAGATCGCGTACGACTTCTCGGCGTACGAAACCGAAGAGCTCCGGGCGCGCATCGAAGCGGGCCCCGCGAACATCTGGCGCTACGCGCCGCTGCTCCCCGTCCCGGCCGACGTCGCCGACAAGCCGAACATCAACCCCGGCTGGACCAAGCTCGTCAAGGCCGACAACCTCGCCCGCGAGCTGGGCGTCGAGGTCGGCAAGCTCTTCGTCAAGGACGACTCCGGCAACCCGACGCACTCCTTCAAGGACCGCGTCGTCGCCCAGGCCATCGAGGCCGCCCGCGCGTTCGGCTTCACGACCCTCTCCTGCTCCTCCACCGGCAACCTCGCCGGCGCCGTGGGTGCCGCCGCCGCCCGCGCCGGCTTCCGCTCCTGCGTGTTCATCCCGCACGACCTGGAGCAGGGCAAGATCGTCATGGCCGCGATCTACGGCGGCGAGCTCGTCGGCATCGAGGGCAACTACGACGACGTGAACCGCTTCTGCTCCGAGCTGATCGGCGACCCGGCCGGTGAGGGCTGGGGCTTCGTCAACGTCAACCTGCGGCCGTACTACGCGGAGGGGTCCAAGACCCTCGCGTACGAGATCTGCGAGCAGCTGGGCTGGCAGCTCCCCGACCAGCTGGTGATCCCCATCGCCTCCGGCTCCCAGCTCACGAAGATCGACAAGGGGCTGCAGGAGCTGATCAAGCTCGGACTGGTCGAGGACAAGCCGTACAAGATCTTCGGTGCCCAGGCCGAGGGCTGCTCGCCGGTGTCCGTCGCCTACAAGGCCGGCCACGACGTCGTACGGCCCCAGAAGCCGAACACCATCGCCAAGTCGCTCGCCATCGGCAACCCGGCCGACGGGCCGTACGTGCTGGACATCGCGCGGCGCACGGGCGGTGCGGTGGAGGACGTCAACGACGAGCAGGTCGTCGACGCGATCAAGCTGCTCGCCCGGACCGAGGGCATCTTCGCGGAGACCGCCGGCGGGGTGACCGTCGGCGTGACGAAGAAGCTGATCGACAACGGGCTGCTGGACCCGACGCTGACCACCGTCGTCCTGAACACCGGGGACGGCCTGAAGACGCTGGACGCGGTGGCCGGGACGGGACTGACGGCGACCATCCGTCCCAACCTGGACTCGTTCCGAGAGGCCGGCCTCGCGTAGGGCTTGGCATATCCAGCAACGCCCCGCGCCCCTACGGGGCACCATCCGACCGGAGGTCACAAGGAATGAGCGTCAACGTCCGCATCCCCACCATCCTGCGCACCTACACCGCTGGTCAGGCCGAGGTGACGGCCGAGGGTGGGACCCTCGGCGAGGTCATCGCGGACCTGGAGAAGAACCACACGGGTATCGCCGCGCGCGTCCTGGACGACCAGGGCAAGCTGCGCCGGTTCGTCAACGTGTACGTGAACGACGACGACGTCCGCTTCGAGCAGGGCCTGGAGACGGCGACGCCGGACGGCGCGGGAGTATCGATCATCCCCGCCGTCGCCGGTGGCTGACCATCGGGCGGGGCATTACACAGGGTGAGATCATTACCCTCGGTAATGCCAATCACCGAGAGTTCATCGAATTGCCCCCTCCGTGAGAGAAGCGGAGGGGGCAATTCTGTATGGTTGAGCGCGGTACAGTTGGGGAAGTCGCTCCATTTTGCACGCCGGGTGCATATGAGTTCGCGCCCGAAGTCCGGCAAGAAGTAGCCAAAGTGCCCCGCGTTTTTGAGCCTTATATGGCATTTATGGGGCCCGACTTGCCCTGAATCTTCGCGAATTCTCCCTATATTCCCGATCGGTCGTGCCCGGAATTCTCGTCCGATTGACCTGTTGCAGACGGCAGTTGGACAGATACATTCAGCCGCGGTCGACGCGTTCCGGCGCACACCCCCAACCGTTGGGGGGTGAGGTCTGACCCGGGTCCGCGAAGTGCGGTCCTGTGCAAGGGCCAGTAATAGGGGAGTTAGGCATGGCTCAGGGCACCGTCAAGTGGTTCAACGCGGAGAAGGGGTACGGCTTCATCGCGGTCGACGGTGGTGCGGATGTATTCGTCCACTACAGCGCGATTCAGATGGACGGCTACCGCACCCTGGAAGAGGGTCAGCGGGTCGATTTCGAGATCTCGCAGGGCCAGAAGGGGCCGCAGGCGGACATGGTCCGACTGGCGACCAGCTGAAGCACGCGCCGACTGACTGTTCGACGTGACGAAGGGCTCGTATCCCCTGGGATACGAGCCCTTCGGTCTGCCCCGCCCGCGGGTGTGGGTCCGCTTGCGCACCGGCGCGACGCGCGGGTCGCGCGCCCCTTCTCACCTGCGGATCAAGGTGAGGCGCTTGCACTCGGCAGGGGCGAGTGCTAATCATTGGCGTTAGCACTCTGAAGGTGAGAGTGATAACGAAGGACCGGGTGGGTGAGGTCCGCAGGCCAGGTGGTGCAAGGAACCACGGGGCAGGCAGGCCGTCCGTCGCGGGCGCCAGCGCGGTCCGGAGCAATCCACCCCAGTCCGGGAGGACCACTTCACATGGCCAAGATCATCGCGTTCGACGAGGAGGCACGGCGCGGTCTCGAGCGCGGGATGAACCAGCTCGCCGACGCCGTCAAGGTCACCCTTGGCCCCAAGGGCCGCAACGTCGTCCTCGAGAAGAAGTGGGGCGCCCCCACGATCACCAACGATGGTGTTTCCATCGCCAAGGAGATCGAGCTCGAGGACCCGTACGAGAAGATCGGCGCCGAGCTGGTCAAGGAAGTCGCCAAGAAGACGGACGACGTCGCCGGTGACGGTACGACCACCGCGACCGTTCTCGCCCAGGCGCTCGTCCGCGAGGGCCTGCGCAACGTAGCCGCCGGCGCCAACCCGATGGCTCTCAAGCGCGGTATCGAGAAGGCCGTCGAGGCCGTCTCCGGTGCCCTCCTTGAGCAGGCCAAGGATGTCGAGACCAAGGAGCAGATCGCTTCCACGGCCTCCATCTCCGCCGCCGACACCCAGATCGGCGAGCTCATCGCCGAGGCGATGGACAAGGTCGGCAAGGAAGGCGTCATCACCGTCGAGGAGTCCCAGACCTTCGGTCTGGAGCTGGAGCTCACCGAGGGTATGCGCTTCGACAAGGGCTACATCTCGGCGTACTTCGCCACCGACATGGAGCGTATGGAGGCCGTCCTCGACGACCCGTACATCCTGATCGCCAACTCCAAGATCTCCAACGTCAAGGACCTGCTCCCGCTCCTGGAGAAGGTCATGCAGTCGGGCAAGCCGCTGCTGATCATCGCCGAGGACGTCGAGGGCGAGGCCCTGTCGACCCTGGTCGTCAACAAGATCCGTGGCACCTTCAAGTCCGTCGCCGTCAAGGCCCCGGGCTTCGGTGACCGCCGCAAGGCCATGCTCGGCGACATCGCCATCCTCACGGGCGGCGAGGTCATCTCCGAGGAGGTCGGCCTCAAGCTGGAGAACGCGGGTCTGGACCTGCTGGGCCGCGCCCGCAAGGTCGTCATCACCAAGGACGAGACCACGATCGTCGACGGCTCCGGCTCCGCCGACCAGGTCGCCGGCCGGGTCAACCAGATCCGCGCCGAGATCGAGAACTCGGACTCGGACTACGACCGCGAGAAGCTCCAGGAGCGCCTGGCGAAGCTGGCCGGCGGAGTGGCCGTCATCAAGGCCGGTGCCGCCACCGAGGTCGAGCTCAAGGAGCGCAAGCACCGCATCGAGGACGCCGTTCGCAACGCGAAGGCGGCCGTCGAGGAGGGCATCGTCGCCGGTGGTGGCGTGGCCCTCATCCAGGCCTCCTCGGTCTTCGAGAAGCTGGAGCTGACGGGTGACGAGGCGACCGGCGCCAACGCCGTGAAGCTCGCCCTGGAGGCCCCGCTCAAGCAGATCGCCGTCAACGGTGGTCTCGAGGGTGGCGTCATCGTCGAGAAGGTGCGCAACCTGCCCGTCGGCCACGGTCTGAACGCCGCGACCGGTGAGTACGTCGACATGATCGCCGAAGGCATCATCGACCCGGCGAAGGTGACCCGCTCTGCCCTGCAGAACGCCGCCTCCATCGCCGCGCTGTTCCTGACCACCGAGGCCGTCATCGCCGACAAGCCGGAGAAGGCCGCCGCGGCCGCTCCGGGCGGCATGCCGGGCGGTGACATGGACTTCTGATCGACCTCTGGTTGATCACTGTCCTACGTTCCGAGGGCGGTACCCCCACTCCCAGGGGGTGCCGCCCTCGGGCGTGCCCGGGGTCACACGCGGAGGCCAAGGGCCGTGGAATGCGGCGGCGGAGAGGGCGGTTGTGGCCCAGAGTGCGGTGAATACGCATGCGCACGCACACACATGCCCACTCCCCGCCGGCCGACCTGTCCGACCATCCGCATCGATCATCCGCATCGTTGTCCTTCGACCTCGATGCCTCCGACTTCGATGTCCTTCGTCCTTCGACCCCTCCGAGGAGCCCCCCACGTGACGCTCGACGCCCCCGACTCCCGCGCGGCCGAGATCCTTTCCCGCCCCGTCTCGCTGAACGGCCTGACCGTCCCGAACCGGATCGTGATGGCACCGATGACCCGGCAGTTCTCCCCGGGCGGCGTCCCCGGTGAGGACGTGGCCCGGTACTACGCCCGCCGTGCCGCCGCGGGCGTGGGCCTCATCGTCACCGAGGGCACATACGTCGGCCACGACTCGGCCGGGGAGAGCGACCGCGTCCCGCGCTTCCACGGCTCGGAGCAGCTCGCGGGCTGGACGGAGGTCGCCGACGCGGTGCACGCGGCCGGCGGCGCGATCGTTCCGCAGCTGTGGCACATCGGCATGGTGCGCAGGGAAGGGCGGCCGCCGTACGCCGACGCCCCCGCGGTCGGCCCCTCGGGCATCCGTCTCAACGGCACCGAGGGCACCGGCAAGGCCATGACCCAGGCCGACCTGGACGAGGTCATCGTCGCGTTCGCCGAGGCCGCCGCCACCGCCGAGCGCATAGGCTTCGACGGCGTCGAACTGCACGGCGCGCACGGATACCTGATCGACCAGTTCCTGTGGGCGGGCACCAACCGGCGTACGGACGCGTACGGCGGCGACCCCGTCGCCCGTACGAAGTTCGCGGCGGAGATCGTCGCCGCGGTGCGTGACTCGGTCTCGGCGGACTTCCCCGTCCTCTTCCGCTACTCGCAGTGGAAGTCGAACAACTACGACGCCCGGCTCGCCGAGACCCCTCAGGAGCTGGAGGCCATCCTGACCCCGCTCGCCGCCGCCGGCATCGACGCCTTCCACGCCTCCACCCGCCGCTACTGGCTCCCCGAGTTCGACGGCTCCGACCTGAACCTCGCGGGCTGGACCAAGAAGATCACCGGCAAGCCCACCATCACCGTCGGCTCGGTCGGCCTCCAGAGCGACTTCATCAAGGCCTTCGCGGGCGAGGGCTCCGCGGTGGCGTCCCTCGACAACCTCCTCGAGCGACTGGAGCGCGACGAGTTCGACCTCGTCGCCGTGGGCCGCGCTCTCCTCCAGGACCCGGAGTGGGCGGCGAAGGTACTGGACGGACGGTTCGAGGAGCTCGGGTCGTACGACCCGAAGGCGATGAGCACCCTCAGCTGAGCCTCGGGCCGACCTGTCCGAAATCACACCCAGGCGATCACCCTCCCCATCCCGGGGGGTGATCGCCAGGCTGTTTCGTAGCACGCTGTTCCCTCGAGGACCTGTTCCGTTCCACCCGTACCCAGGGAGCCGTCGTGACGTCAGCAGGAGCGAGCGTGGTGCGCACCCGTGCCGGTGCGGTGCGTGGTCGCCGGGAGGACGGGCTGGTGGTCTTCCGGGGCATTCCGTTCGCGGAACCGCCGGTGGGGGACGCGCGGTTCGCCGCCCCGCGCCCGGTGGCCGCCTGGGACGGCACCCGGGACGCGTTCGCCTTCGGCCCGCCGCCCCCGCAGGAGTCGGGCTTCCAGGGCCGTACCGGGGTGATCGACGGCCCCATGGGCGACGACTGGCTGACCGTCAACATCTGGACGCCCGACCCGGACCCGGCCGCTCGCCGTCCGGTGATGGTCTGGATCTACGGCGGCGCCTACAAACTCGGCCACTCCGGCAGCCCCGGATACGACGCCCGCCGCATCGCCCGCGACGGCGACCTGATCGTCGTCACCCTCAACTACCGCCTCGGAGTGGAGGGTTTCGCCCGGATCGACGGGGCCCCCGCCAACCGAGGGCTGCTCGACCAGATCGCGGCCCTGGAATGGGTACGGGAGAACATCGCGGCCTTTGGCGGCGACCCCGGCCGAGTCACCGTCTTCGGCGAGTCCGCGGGCGCCGGGTCCATCGCCGCGCTGCTGGCCATGCCGAGCGCGGCCGGGCTGTTCGGGCGGGCGATCGCGCAGAGCGTGCCCGGCCCCTTCTTCTCCGACGAACTCGCCCGGGACATCGCCGCCGCCATCGCCGCCGAGGCGGGGTTGCGCCCGACGGCCGCCGACCTCTCGACGGTGGATCCCCGGCAACTGCCCGCCGCGGGCGAGACCTTGGGCGCCAAGATGCGGACGTTCGAGAACAGGTGGGGCACGGTCGCCCACACGCTGACCGCCTTCTCGCCCGTCGTCGACGGGGAACTGCTGCCGTCCGACCCCTGGCAGGCACTGGCGGCCGGCGCGGCGCGGGACGTGGAACTGATCGTCGGGCACACCCGGGACGAGTACCGGCTGTTCGCCGCGCTGGGCGGTGGACTCGGGACGATCACCGACGAGCAGGCGACGGCGGCACTGCGCACCTTCGGACCGGCAGCGGTACTCGGATCGCGGTCGGGGTCGGAGCCGGGGCCGGGCTCTGGGGCCGACGGCGAGCGGGCCTACCGCACCGCCTTCCCCGACGCCTCGCCCGAGGAGCTCCACGAGTGGGTGCACTCCGACGCGTTGTTCCGTATGCCCTCGCTGCGCCTGGCCGAGGCGCAGACAGCGGGCGGTGGCCGTGCGCACGTCTACGAGCTGGCCTGGGCCGCCCCCGCCTACGGCGGCGCGCTGGGTGCCTGTCACGGCCTGGACGTACCGCTGCTGTTCGGGACGTACGGGGCCGACCTCGGCCTGATGCTGTTCGCCGGGGTCGAGTCCTCCCTGGAGGCCGAGGCCCTGTCGTCCCGCTTCCGCACGGCCTGGACGGCGTTCGCCACGACGGGAGACCCGGGCTGGCCCGCGTACGACATCGAGCGGCGGCCGACCCAGGTCTTCGACACGGACTCCGCGGTCACCCCCTACCCGCACGAGACCTCACGCCGCCTCTGGGAGCACCACGCCTTCGGGGCGCTGCCGTTGATGGGCTGAGGGCGCTGCGGGGTTCTTTCCTGGAGGTCAGTCGGCGTAGTCCTTGAGCTTTTCGGTGTTCAGGGTGATGTTTACGGGGGCGGGGAGCTCGACGACGGCTCCGTACGGGTATGAGGGGCTCTGCTGGTACGCGCCGGTCTTGAGGTCGTTGTGCACGACGACGGTGTCGTTGTCCCGGTCGATGAGCAGGTACATCGGGATGCCTGCTTCCGCGTAGCCGCGGACCTTGTCGATGCGGTCGCGTCGGTCGGTGTCACGGTCGCGGGAGGTGACTTCGACGACCATGAGGACGCCCTCCGGAGTCGCCCAGTCGCCTTCCTGGGCGATGAAGTGATCGAGAGGCGCAAGTGCCGCGTCCGCACAGGCGTTGCCCTTGCGGTAGGCGCCGATCTTGAGGCCCTGTTCGGGGTACAGGCGGCACTCGGGGCGTTGCTGAAGGGCTTCAACCATGAGCCACATCACGATGGCCCTGTGGCGCTGGTCCGGCAACGGCTTGACCTCTAGCTTTCCGTCGATGAGTTCGAGCTTGATGCCCTCCGGGGCCTTGCGGGCGAGTTCCTCGAAGTCCTCGACCTCGATGTGGTCGCCCTTGACGTACAGCCGCCCATCGAGGAATTCGAGCTGCACGTTCGTCGGGGCCTTGCCGGCCAGCTCTTCGAAGTCCTCCTGGGACATCTGCGGGCGCCTGGTGCCAAAGGTCATGGTGGGCTCGCCTCCTTCCCACCATGGTGCCCCGGCTGTGTGCTTCCGGACCGTTGGAGCGGTCATACGCGTGGCCTTTCGTGTCGGTCGACCATCGCCGCGCGGGCTGCGGCGGCGTGGGTATGGACTGCGGAGGACGTCAGCGGGATGGAGGCCCGTGGGGCGACCTCGCCCCGGCAGGGGCCGCAGGCGCCGCCCGGCAGGGCCTCCGGGCGGCCCGGGGCGCCGCACTTTGCGCACTCCAGTACGCGGAGGGGCGGGCGTGGGGTGTCTCGCACGGGTTCGGGCGGGAGCTTTGTCGTCAGGCGCTTGCGGAGGAGGGCGGCCGGGCTGTGGACGGGGATGGGGAGGCCTGCGGTCAGGGACTGGAGTACCTGGTCATCGGTGGCGCCCCTTGCGAACCACTCCGTGAGCAGGGGCGCGAGTTCCGCGCAGTCCCTCTCGGAGAGGGAGAAGGCAGGAGTTGTGCGACCCAGCGCCGCCAGCAGGATGTAGGCGCGGGAGCGGGTGGGCCTGGGTGGGGGTTCCGGCGACTCCTGCGGTACGTCGCCCCGTGTGAACGCCGCCCACCAGTCGTCGTCCCGTGCCGTCCGGGTGAACCACGTTCGGGTGATCCAGCGTTGACTTCCCGAGTCGGCCAGATGTTCGCGGCCCCGGCGTAAGTGGCCTGCCCTGGTGAGGTAGTTGAGGGCCGTACGCAGGGCGCACTGGCCGTACGGGAGCTCCTTGGCCAGCGTTTTCACGGAGATGTCGGCGCCGTTGGGGAGGCGGTCGATGTACGCGGCGATCGCTGCTTCGCAGGGCGGGAGGTGCGCGAAGTCGTTTTTGGTGCGGGGGAGTTGGTCCGGTGCGCTGCGTTTTCCGTAGCCCGGATTGGCCATCGGGTAGGGGAGGGCGTGCGCAGGGCGGGGTGTAGCACTAAAGTTGGCTTCAGCCATGGGATCGAGGCTCGATTCGATCTCGTAGGTCAAACCCCCGCAGGTGTTCCAGCACCTAGCGGGGGTTGTTCGTTATGCGGGCACGCTAAGCCCTTGTCACTGTCCGTGGCAAGTCGGTTGCGTCAAGTCAACTCGCGGGGTGGGAGGGCGGGTTGAGGCCCTCCTCCCGTTCCTTACAGAGAGGGCTCGGAGCTCGGCGCTTGAGCTCCGGGGTGTCTGCGAGTCAGTTGTGCTTGAGGTTTTCGACGAAGGCGGACCACGCCTCGGCCCGGAACGCGAGCTTCGGGCCGAGGGGGTTCTTTGAGTCGCGGACGGGGACCAGGGTCGGGTGACCGTCCGCGACTTCCAGGCAGTCGCCGCCGTCGCCGCCGCTGTACGTCGACTTGCGCCAGCGGGCGATCTCCAGGCGGTCGCCACCCTGGCCGCCGCTGTACGACGACTTGTGCCAGGTGGCTGTGCTCAGGTCGTACTCATGGGTGCTGTTCTCCATGCTCGTAATCCTGCGCCACCGATTCGATCAGGGCCAGGGATTCCGGCGGAGACAGCGCCGCGGCCTGGAGGAGGTTGAACATCAGGGTGTGGCGGGTGACCGTCGCCGGGTCGTCCAGCAGCTTGCCCATGTCCGGTGCATCGACGAAGGAGAGCGGGGGCGCGTCCTCGAACTCCATGAGTTTCAGGCAGCCGTGCATCGACGCGTGTGCCCCGGCCCTGAACGGCAGCACCTGCACGATGATCCGGTGCTGCCGGATCAGCGCGGCGATGTGCCGTAAGGCCTCCGCCATCGCCTCTGCGCCGCCCACCGCTCGGCGCAGTACCGCCTCGTCCAGAACCGCCCACAACAACGGCTTTGTTGGATCGTCGAGAGGTGGGCGCGCTCCAGCCGCGCTGCCACCAGCTCGTCGATGACGTCCTCCGTCGTGGTCGGGCGGTACGCGCGGAAGACGGCTCGCGCGTACGCCTCCGTCTGGAGCAACCCCGGGATCGGCAGCGTCGCGTACTGCCTGATCGCCGCCGCGATCGCCTCCGACTCCGCCGCCTCCGCGAAGTGATCCGGGTACTTGGACTTGGCCAAGGCCATGCAGTTGCGCTCGAAGAAGCCGTTCGTGCCGAGGATGTCGTCTATCTGGCGGGCGTATTCGAGGTGCATGCGCCGCGTGCCGGCCTCCAGCTGGCCGATGAACGAGCCGCTGACGAAGAGGGGCTGGCCCAGCTCGTCCTGGCTGAGGCCGACTCTCTCGCGGGCGTGGCAGAGTTCGGCGCCCATCATGGCGCGCGGGGAGGTGGACGGATCGAGATCCTTCGGACCTGGTATGGCAACTCCCTGTTACACAGGCGGGGTTGTTGGGCAGCCGTCTCTGGCCAGGTTAGAGGCGTGTCGGCCACTCTGTGTGGTGAACGCTGACACTCAGAGTGGAGGTTCGGGAGCCATGGGAATGACGCCGAGTGAGCGGGTGGGGTCGACCGAGGAGGTGGTGGCGCGGTTGAAGGCGGCGCTGGAAGGTGTCGGGGTCGTGCTGCCGTCGTTGCGGGTCGATCCGGTGACCGGCGCGAGCGAGGAGCCCTTCGCCCTGGTCGCGTTGGGGCGGTGCAACGTGCGCACGGCGGTGCGGTTGGCCGAAGCGCTGCGTGCGTGCGGGGGCGGGCTGGAGCGGGACTGCCCGCCGGAGGCGCCGCCGGGTGAGGTGCTGCTGGCGCGGGTCAGGGAGGTCAACCAGGACGGGAAGTCGCACCGAGGGGTGCTGGGGCACGGCTGAGAAGCGGCTGAGACCTGGAAACGGCCCTCCGTGACCGCCCGGCACCCGGCGCGCGAGATCGCGCCAAAATTGCTGACAATTTTGTGGGCGATTGGCTCGGTTTGCAGGTGGGCCGGGCAGGACGCCGGTGGTCGCGCCTGGTCAGGGCGGTGGCCGGTTCCCGGTGCTGTCACTGAAGACGCAAAGGAGGTCTTAAGAAACGGCTGTTGCACTTGGGGCCGTGCCCGCCTCCAACTGTGCGGGGGAAAAGGGTCGTTGTGCGAAGTCGTTTGAATGAACGAGCCGCGAAGACAGGAGACGTGAAGTGAAGCGTAGGGCAGTAGTCATGGGGCTCACCGCGGCCGCCGCGGTGCCGGCGGTCGGGTTCGCCTCCAGCGCGCGGGCGGCGAGCCGCACCTCCTCGACGTCGTCCTCGGCGTCCAAGGACTCCTCCCTGGTCTTCGACCCGGATGCCTACACGGAGCTGACCATCAGCGTCACGGACACCGCGGGCACCGCCCACGCGGTGGTTTACCACTTCTACAAAGTGGCCTCCTACGTGGCCAATCCAGTGAACGCCACCTACCAGACCCTGAACGTCAGCGTCCCCGTGAAGATCGACGGCACGGCCGTCGACGCCTCGGGCGCCCCCATCCTCTTCGCCAACCAGGTCGGCGGTTACATGCCGTCGTCCGTCGCGAACGCCACCGGAATCGGCGGAGCCATGGGCCCCGCTGGCACGCTCAGCCGCCAGCAACTGGCGCTCGCCGCCGGGTACGTCGTCGTGGAGCCGGGCGCGCGCGGGCGGTCGCTGGTCGACTCCAGCGGTACGTACTACGGCACCGCCCCCGCCGCCATCGTCGACCTCAAGGCCGCGGTCCGGTATGTGAAGTTCAACAAGGGGCGCATCCCGGGCGACGTGAACCGGATCGTCTCCACGGGGGTCAGTGCCGGCGGCGCCCTGTCCTCGCTGCTCGGCGCGTCCGGCGACAGCCCGCTCTACGACTCGTACCTGAGGGAGCTGGGCGCGGCCGACGCGAGCGATGCCATCTTCGCCACCGGCGCCTGGTGCCCGATCACCGACCTCGAACACGCCGACATGGCGTACGAGTGGAACTGGGGCGCCAACGCGCTGAGCAGCGGTTCGCTGGTCGACCAGACCGTCTCCAAGGAGCTGACCAGCGCGTACGGCGACTATCTCGCCTCCCTCAGACTGACGGCGAAGGACTTCGGCACCCTCACGGCGCGCAACCTCGACGAGTACCTGGTCAGGACCCACCTGGAGCCGTCGGCCGCCAAGTACCTCACGGCGCTGTCGGACACGGACCGCGCGACCTACCTGGCCGCGAACCCGTTCATCACGTGGTCCGGCGGCAGGGCGGCCTTCTCCTGGGCCGACTTCCTCACCCACGTGGGTGCCCGCAAGAAGGACACCCCGGCGTTCGACGCCTTCGACCTGTCCGCCGGTGAGAACAACGAGTTCGGTACGGGGGCCACCGCGAACCGGCACTTCACGCTTTACAGCCTGCGCCACGAGCAGGGCGACAGCGCGCGCCTCGACAGCGACATCCCCGAGAAGCTCAACCTGATGAACCCGATGTACCACCTCGTGGACAAGGTCAACGGGAACCGTTCGAAGCACTGGTGGATCCGCCTCGGCACCAAGGACAGCGACACCACGCTCACAGTCGCGAGCAACCTCGGCGCCCGTCTGAAGAGCCTGGGCGACGACGTCAACACCTCGTACTACTGGGACGCCGGTCACGGCGCGGACCAGGACCCGGGCGACTTCATCAAGTGGATCGCCACGGTGTCGGGCTACAAAGGCTAGAGCGCCGAGCGCCTGGCACCCACAGGAGCACAACGGCAAGGGGACCCGGGCGGCGGGCCCCTTGCCGTCCGGGAGCAATACCCACCGGACCGGCCTAACCTGGAGAAATGGGCGGTGACCTCGTCACGCTGTTTCTGGCCGGCGATGTGATGCTCGGCCGCGGAGTCGACCAGATCCTTCCGCACCCCGGCGATCCGAGGCTGCGCGAGTCGTACATCAAGGACGCCCGCGCCTATGTGGAGCTGGCCGAGGCGGCGAACGGTGTGATTCCCCGGCCGGTCGACTTCTCCTGGCCCTGGGGCGACGCGCTGGACGTGCTCGCCGCGGCGGCACCCGACGCCCGGATCCTCAACCTGGAGACGGCCGTCACGCGGAACGACGAGGCCGCGCCCGGCAAAGAGGTCCACTACCGGATGCACCCGGCCAACCTGCCCGGTCTGGCCGCCGCCCGTCCGCACGTCTGCGCCCTGGCCAACAACCATGTGCTGGACTACGGCCGCCGCGGGCTGGCGGAGACCCTCGACGCCCTGGCCGACGCGGGCCTTCGCTCGACAGGAGCGGGGCGGGACGCCGACGCGGCCAGGCGTCCCGCGATCGTCCCCGTCGCGGGCGGCCGGCGTGTCCTGGTCTTCTCCATGGGGACGGCCTCCAGCGGCATCCCCCGCGGCTGGGCCGCCACCGCAGAGCGCAGCGGGGTCGACTTCGTCGCCGAGCCGTCGGAGGCCGCGGCGGCCGGGCGACATCGTGGTCGTCTCGGTCCACTGGGGCTCCAACTGGGGCTACCTCGTCCCACGTGACCAGGTCCGCTTTCGGCCATGCGCTCATCGACGCCGGCGCGGACGTCGTGCACGGGCACTCCTCGCACCATCCGCGGCCGCTGGAGTCGTACCGGGGAAAGCTCATCACCCACGGCTGCGGTGACCTGATCAACGACTACGAGGGCATCGGCGGCTACGAGGAGTACCGGGACGATCTCCGGTTGCTGTACTTCGTCACCGTGGACCCGGACAACGGCAGGTTCCACGACGTGCGCATCGTCCCGATGCGGTCCCGGCGGATGCGGCTGGAGCGCGCGGCGGCCGAGGAATCGCGGTGGGTGGGGGATGTTCTGGGCCGGATCAGCCGGGCCTACGGCTCACACGTCGAACGCAGCCCGGACGGCACCCTCACCGTCCGGCCGGCGCTGGGAGCCGCGAGTGGCGGCGCTCCATAATGGACTTGTCCGCCCGGCAGTGCGGACCGGACTTCATTCGGGCCCCGAGGACCTCACCTCACCCCGGGAGGCGACCATGTACTTCGCTGATCGAACCGACGCGGGCCGACGGCTCACCGCCCGGCTGCAGCACCTCAAGGGCCAGGACCTCGTGGTCGTGGGACTTCCCCGCGGCGGCGTCCCGGTCGCCGCGCAGGTCGCCGAGGCCCTCGGCGCTCCGCTCGACGTCTGCCTCGTACGCAAGCTGGGGGTGCCCTTCCAGCCGGAGCTGGCCATGGGCGCCATCGGCGAGGAAGGCGTCCGCGTCATCAACGAGGAGGTGGTGCGTGCGACGGGTGTGACGGACCGTGATCTGGCGAGGGTGGAGGAACACGAGCGCGGTGTCCTGGAGCAGCGGGCCCGCCGCTACCGGGGCGAGCAGCGGCCGGCCCGGTACGAAGGGCGGACGGTCCTGGTGGTGGACGACGGTCTGGCGACCGGCTCCACGGCACTGGCGGCCTGCCGGATCGCGCGGGCCCGCGGCGCGTCGCGGATCGTGCTGGCGGTTCCTGTGGCGCCGCACGACTGGTCGGCCCGCATCGGAGGCGCGGCGGACGAAGGCGTCTGTCTGTACACCCCCCGGCTGTTCCACGCGATCGGTCAGTTCTACACGGACTTCGAGCAGACGAGCGACGAGGAGGTCATCGCCTGCCTGGAGCACAACCGTGCGGCGCACGCCACGTCCGACGCGCCACCGGCTGCGGGCGGCGCCTCTCCGGGGCGCGCTTCTCCGCCTTACGACAGGGCGGTCCGGATACCGGCCACGGGCGCCGCGCTCGACGGGCGGCTGACGCTGCCCCGCGGCGCCCCCGGGGTCGTCCTCTTCGCCCACGGCAGCGGCAGCAGCAGGAAGAGCCCACGCAACCGCTTTGTCGCCACCGGGCTGAACCGCGCCGGTCTCGGCACCCTTCTGTTCGATCTGCTCACCGAGGCCGAGGCGGTGAACCGGGACAACGTGTTCGACACGGCGCTGCTCGCCCGCCGCCTGACCCAGGCGACCGAATGGCTGCGTGAGCAGCCCGGCACCCAGGGCATGGAGTTCGGTTACTTCGGTGCCAGCACGGGCGCCGCCGCCGCGCTGTGGGCGGCGGCGGAGCCCACGGCGGACGTCGCGGCAGTCGTCTCCCGCGGGGGCAGGCCGGACCTGGCCGGCCCCAGGCTGCCGGAGGTGAAGGCTCCGACGCTGCTCATCGTGGGGGGCCGTGACCACGTGGTCCTGGACCTCAACCGGCAGGCCGCGGCGCGCCTGAGCTGTGAGCATCAGCTGGCCGTCGTCCCCGGTGCCACCCATCTCTTCGAGGAACCCGGCACCCTGGAATCGGCGACCGAGCTGGCCACGGACTGGTTCAGCAGGCATCTCGCCTCCGCCGTCCCGAGCGCGGGAGCCCGCAGGTGACCTGGGCGCTTGTGGTCAACGCAATGATCAAGGTCAATGGTCAACGGACCTGGAACGGCTACAGATTGCCCATCGGCTCGATGTCCACCTTCACCGGTGTGCCCCAGATGCGCAGCACCTCGTAGTCCGTGAACTCGTGGACCAGGCGGTAGGCCATGCCGGGGCGGGGGGTGCGGCGCTCCGCGGCGAGATACCGCTCCGCCTCGACGCGGTCGCGGCGCGGGGTGCCGCACAACTGCCACGCCTGGCCGGTCCACACCTCGGGCAGCCAGCGCTGCTGGGGCTGGGGGCGGTCGGCCCGCACGCCGTACCGGGACATCGAGCGCTCGGGGGCCTCGTCCGCGCCGCTGGGGCGGCCCTGCGGGAAGGCGTCGTTCACCTTGGTGCGGCGGGCGGTGCGCCGGCGCGTCTCGCAGAGCAGACAGAGGTCGACGGCGCCCTCGTCCACCGGGCCGCTCGGATGCTCGGCGCAGCGGGTCGTGGGCACCGCCGTCGTCACCGTCTCCTCCAGCAGGTCCAGCGCCCGCTTCAGATCGGCCTTCACCTCGTGCAGCTTCGCGTCGGGCGTGTCGGCGTTCAGCGCGTCGCCGTGCTCGCCGAGCACGCGCAGGGCGCGGCCGAGGGCGGTCAGCTGTGCGTGGTTCACGGTGGTGGATTCCCTCCCGGGTTGGTGTCCTTCCCCTCCTTCGAAGAATCGCACACGCCACTGACAGTCCCCCCGCCGCCGAGGGCCCCCGCACCCGCGACCGTCCTCCCGAGGCCGAAGAAGTACGTCGCCGCGAACCCCACCACATACCCCGTGAGCAGTCCGCCCGCGTAGACCGCCGCCGTCAGGGCCAGGCCGCCGGTGCCCTTGAGCAGGGGGAACAGCGCCCAGCCCGAGGGCCCGATCGCAGTGGAGCCGATCTTGTCGCCGAGCATCGAGAAGAAGCCGACGAAGGCGCCGCCCGCCGCCCCGCCCGCGCAGGCGGTGACGAAGGGGCGGCCGAGGGGGAGCGAGACGCCGTAGATGAGGGGTTCGCCGACGCCCAGGAGGCCCGCCGGGAGCGCCGACCTGATCGTCGTACGGAGGGACAGGTCGTGGTGGAGGCGGACGTAGACCGCGAGTGCCGCGCCGACCTGGCCCGCGCCCGCCATCGCCAGGACGGGGAGCAGGACCGTGTAGCCCTGCTGCTGGATGAGGGTGGTGTGGAGGGGGATCAGGGCCTGGTGCAGGCCCAGCATCACCAGGGGGAGGAACAGGCCGCCCAGGACGAGGCCCGCGAAGACGCCCGTGTGGTCGAGGAGCCAGTTCGCCCCCGCCCCGACGGCCGTCGACAGCTCGCCCGCCGCGTACATCAGGGCGTAGAGCGTCACCAGGCCGGTGACGAGGACGGTGACGGTGGGGGTGACGAGGACGTCGAGGGCTTCGGGGACCCGGCGGCGGCACCACTTCTCCACGTACGTTCCCAGGAGCGCGGCGGCCAGTGCGCCGAGCACCCCTCCCTGGCCCGGTGCCAGCGTCATGCCGAAGGCCGTCACCTTCGCGACCCCCGCGTACACGATGATCGCCGCCACCGCGCCGCCCAGGATCGGGGTGCCGCCGAACTCCTTCGCCGTGTGGTGGCCGACGAAGACCGCGATCAGGGCCATGAAGCCGGAGGCGATCGCGGCGAGGGCGGGGGTGAGGGAGGGGAGCCACCCCAGATTGATCAAAAGGCCGTTGAGGCCCGCGATGACTCCGCAGCCGATCAGGGCGGGGATCAGGGGGACGAAGATGTTCGCGATCCGGCGCAGGAGGAGCTTGAGCGGGGTCGCGTTGCGTTGTCGACGCGCGGCTTTCCACTCGGCGCCACGGGCGGCCAGCGCGTCAGCCGTGCTGGTGGTCGGCGCCCCGGCTGTACCGGGGGTCGGCGCCCCGGCCGTGCCGGTGACGAGGGCCTCGAACTCGGGGGTCACTCGTGCGACCGTGCCCGGCCCCAGCACGATCTGGTAGCTGTCGTCGTCCGCGACCACGCCGAGTACGGCGGGCAGGGACCTGAGAGCGTCCTCGTGTACGAGCGTCCGGTCCCGTAGGCCCAGGCGCAGGCGGGTCATGCAGTGGGCGACGGAGGTGACGTTCGCGGCGCCGCCGACCAGGGGGAGGATCGCGGCGGCCGTGGAGTCGTTCGTTGTGCGCACTCCATGAGGGTGCTGGTCAGCCCGTCGATGCGGCGAGCGCCGCGCGCAGATGGCCGTCGCTCTCCTCCAGAAGGCGGGCCGCCGTGGGGCCGTCCACGCCGCCGAGGATGGTGAGGATGGCGTTCTTCACCTCGCCGTCGGTGGCCGCGAGGGCCTGTTCGATCTCCTCGTCCGAGGCGCCGGTCGCGAGGGCGACGATACGGCGGGAGCGGGCCCGCAGCTTCTCGTTCGAGGCGCGGACGTCGACCATCAGGTTCCCGTACGTCTTGCCGAGACGGATCATCGTGATCGTCGAGAGCATGTTCAGGACGAGTTTCTGCGCCGTGCCCGCCTTGAGGCGGGTGGAGCCGGTCAGCAGTTCGGGCCCGACGACGATCTCGATGCCGTGCTCGGCCGCGGCGGCCAGCGCGCTGTGCGCGTTGCAGGACAGGCCGATCGTCAACGCGCCGCGCGCGCGGGCGTGTTCGACCGCGCCGACGGCGTACGGGGTGCGGCCGGAGGCGGAGACACCGACCACCGTGTCGTCGGGGGTCAGGGAGAGCTCCTTCAGATCGGCCGCGGCCAGCTCCCTGGAGTCCTCGGCGCCCTCTACCGAGGTGACCATGGCGCTCGGGCCGCCCGCGATCAGGCCCACGACCTCGGTCGGGTCGGTGTTGAAGGTGGGCGGGCACTCGGAGGCGTCCAGCACGCCGAGGCGGCCCGCGGTGCCCGCGCCCGCGTAGATCAGCCGGCCGCCGCGGGACATGCGCTCGGCGACGGCGTCGATCGCGGCGGCGATACGGGGCAGCTGGGTCGCGACGGCCGTCGGCACGGTCGCGTCCTCGGCGTTCATGATCTTCGCGATCTCCAGCGTCGACAGCCGGTCGATCTCGGACAGCTCGGGACGGAACGCCTCGGTGGTCAACGTCTCCAACTCGGCCCGCAGGGAGTGGTGGTTGGAGGAGGCGTCGGCGGTGGAAAAGGTCATGACGAACGGCTCTTTTCAACACGGGGCGGTAAAGCGCCCCTTTAGGGGCGCGGGGCTGCGAACATATGCGGCTCCGCCGCGTGGGCGCGACCAGCCACAACGGGCCCGCAGCGTGACGACGGCATCCAGTTTTTCCAGGCTCCCAGCGGAGCGTTACCGCATACGGCCCCGAGGACTGTGGCGGTGCGCCAGCGCCTCGTACGACGCGGACAGCGCCGGCGCCGCCGTCTCGTACGTCCGCTGGGCGACCCCCACGAACAGGCAGTCCACCACCAGCAGCTGGCTGGTGCGCGATGACATCGCCGCGGGACGCAACTCGCTCTCGCGGGCCGTGGACGTGGTGAGGATGTGGTCGGCGTACTGCGTGACCGGCCCGTCCGGGCGGCCGGTTATCGCCACCGTCGTCGCCCCGTGTTCGAACGCGACCCGCAGCGGCTCGATGATGTCGCCCGTCGAGCCGGAGTGGGTGATCGCGATCGCCACGTCCTTGGCCCGCAGCTGTACCGCGTTGGTGACGGCGAGGTGCGGATCGCTGTGCGGGTGGGCTATGAGCCCGATGCGCAGCAGCTTCTGGGCCAGGTCCTGGGCGACGAGCCCGGAGGCGCCGACGCCGTAGATGTCGATCCGGCGGGCGGCGGCGAGCGCGGTGACGGCCGCGCCGAGCTGGACCGTGTCGAGCCCCGCCGCGGTGTCGGCGAGGGTCTGCTGTTCGTCGTAGGCGAGTTTCGCGACGACGTCCGCGATGGGGTCGTCGACCGCGATGTCCGCGGTGACGGCGGGGGCGCGGCCCGACTGCTGCTGGGCGGCGAGGCCCGCGAGCGCGAGGCGTAGGTCGCGGTAGCCGGGGTAGCCCAGCAGGCGGGCGGTGCGCACGACCGTGGCCTCGCTGGTGCCGGTGAGTTCGGCGAGGCCGGTGACCGTGAGGGCCGCGCAGCCGGCCGGGTCGCCGGCGACGGCCTCGGCGACCCGTTGCATGGAGCGGGTCATCGACGGGGCGAGCGTCCGCACCTTGGCCGCGAGGGCCGCCGGGGCGGGCGGAGCCTCACCGGCGAAAATTTCCTTCACGTTTTGGGTCACTTCTGAAAGATATTTTCTGCTGGGGTATGCGGTCAAGGGTGCGCACAATGGGTGCATGGACCCCACCAGTCATCCCGTCAGCCCCTTGGAGCAGGCGTTGCACGCGGCTCGCGCCCTTGTTCTCGCCGATCTCGTCGCGGGTGAGGTCGCCGAGGCGGATGTCGTCTCACTCGTCGAGGACTCGGTGGTGCAGCGCCGATGGTGGGTCGAGCAGTGGCCGGAGGGCGTCGGCTATGTGGCCGGGCTCGTCGCCCAGGACGTACAGGACGCGTTGCTGGAGCGGTACGGGCGGTGGCCGCTGTGCCCGGTCTGCGGCTCGGGCGACCCGCACGCCCTCGATGTCGAGCCCGAGCTGGGGCCCGATCCGCACTGGGTCTGCCACAAGGCGGGCGTGAAGGTCGCCTCTGTGGGGTGCCTCGGGTCGGCGACCGGCGAGACGCCGTCCTCGTGACCGTCTACATCGATCCGCCCACCTGGCCGGGGCACGGGCGGCTCTGGTCCCACCTGGTCAGCGATGTCTCGTACGACGAACTGCACGTGTTCGCCGCGGACTTGGGCGTACCTCCGCGTGCCTTCGAGCGCGACCACTACGACATCCCCTCCCACCGGTACGCCGACGCCGTGCGCGCCGGGGCGGTGGAGGTGAGCAGCCGCGAGGTGGTGCGGCTGCTGTACGGGGCGGGGTTGCGGCGGCGCAAGTACGTCGGCCGGTGACCGCGTCGGCCGATGAACCCGGCCGGGAGCCGGGGCGTCAGCCGGTGCGTGCGTACAGGCGCAGGGCCGGATCCAGCTCGCGCAGCTCGTACGCGTACTGCTCCTCGTCCTCGCTCACCCGAGTGAACCCGGCCCGCGCGACGACCCGTTGGGAGGGAGCGTTGGTCCGCTCTATGGCCGCGAAGAGGATGTCGAGCTCGTCGCGGGCGAGGGCCCAGGTGGCGAGGGCGCGCAGGGCCTCGGTCGCGTAGCCGTGGCCGCGGGCGTTCTCGGCGAGGTCGTAGCCGACTTCCGCGCGGCGGTCCTCGTCGGGGGCGCCGTGGAAGCCCATGGCGCCGACCGCCCGCCCGTCCTCGGTCCGTACGAGCACGAACATGCCCCACTCCGGGCGGTGCACCCCGCTCTCGTACGCCTTCACGACCATTCCGGCGGCGTCCCGCGTGCCGTCGAAGGGGCCGCCCTCGATCCACTCGAAGCCGCCGGTGCCGCCCGCGCGCAGATCGACGGCGGCCGCCGGGCTGACTCCTTGGAGCGTGAGCCGTTCGGCCCCGATCACCAGGTTGTTGCTCCAGCGCCACTCGGTGAGCGGGGCGCGGCCGGGCAGCTCGCCGCGGCCGGTCGCCCACAGGAGAGTGGGCCACGGGTCGGACCCCGGCCTGACGTGCGGAAAGATCCGGGAGAGTACGTCCGCGCAGAGCTCGGCCGGCGGCTCGTAGGCGATCCCGAGACCCTGCGCGATGTCATGCGTGTGCAGCAGCACCTCGGTGACGCCCATCGCCGCGAAGCCCTCGCGGTTGGCGTTGCGGAACGGGTACGGATGGAAGGCACGCACCTCGCGCGGAGTCGTGCGCACGGCGGCGGAGAGCAGGGCGCCGGTCGTCTCGATCACGTCGACGACCCCCGCGTTGTCGGTGCCGTCGTCCAGGGAGATTCCGAAGGGCACGTACGCCGTGGTGGCCCGCCCCGTCAACTGTCCCGCGTACGCGAGGAGATCGTCCGCGATGTGCTCGGCGGTCCTGCGGCAACTCCACTCGAGACGGCCCGCCCCGACCCCGTCCCAGTCCCGCCCGGCCACCGCCCGCAACAGCGCGACGGCTCCCGCGACGGCTTCCCCCACCTGGTCCCCACCCATGGATCGCATGCGGCTGAGGATAGGCGCGGTCAGACGTCGTTACGCACTGGATTGTTGGTCCTGTCGGCGTTTTCGGCCTTCTTGTTCATGGACGCCACCACGCGGGAGGCCCGGGTACGGCGCTGCAGCCGCAGCGAGACGGCGGCCACCCCCATGCCCGTCACCGTCATGGCGGCGCCCGCCCAGGCCGTCGCCGCGTACCCGAGGCCCGCGTCGATGACCGCGCCGCCGACCCACGGGCCGCCGGTGTTACCGAGGTTGAAGGCGGCCGTGGTGGTGGCCCCGGCCAGGGTGGGGGCGCTGCCCGCGACGTTGAACAGCCGGGCGTTGAGTGCCGGGGCGGTGAAGAAGCAGGTGACGCCGAGGAGGAAGGAAAGAGCCACGGCCGCGATCGCGTACTGCCCCAGGAGAGCGAGCGCCACGAGGACGGTGGTCGAGGCCGCGGTGCCGGAGAGGAGCACCGTGAAGAGGTGCGCGTCGGCGACCCGGCCGCCGATCGTCGTACCGATCAGCGCCCCGACCCCGAAGAGCGCGAGCACGCTCGGTACCCAGCCGTCGTCGAGCCCGGCGACATCGGTGAGCAGCGGCGAGAGATAGCTGAACGTGCAGAAGACCCCGCCCGCGGCGAGCATCACGAGCGCGACGGTGAGCCGGACCTGCGGGTCACGGTAGATGGTGATCTCCCGCCTGAGTTGCGGCTTCTCGTCGGGGAGCGGGATACGAGGAATGAGGGTGACGACCCCGACCAGGGCGATCGCGGAGGCCGCGCCGACGGCCCAGAACGCGGACCGCCAGCCGAGATGCCCGCCGAGGAAGGCACCGGCCGGGACCCCGAGCACGTTCGCGATCGACAGTCCGCCGATCATCACCGCGAGCGCACGGGCCCGGGCGGTCACCGGGACCATCGCGATCGCCACCGCCGCGCCCACCGCCCAGAAGCCCGCGCAGGCGAGGGCGCTGACGATCCGGGAGGCGAAGAGCACGGCGTACGTCGGCGCCAGCGCGCCGGCGATCTGGCCGAGCCCGAAGAGGGCGATGAGCGAGACGAGGGTGGTACGGCGGGGGAGACGGAGGGTGGCCACGGCGAGCAGTGGCGCCCCGACGACCATGCCTATGGCGAACGCCGATATGAGCAGGCCCGCCCGCGGAATCGTGACCCCCATGTCGTCGGCGATGGCCGGCAGCAGCCCCGAGAGCATGAACTCGCTGGTCCCGAGGGCGAAGACGGAGAGGGCGAGGATGTAGACGGCGAGGGGCATACGAGGGCCGGGCGGCGGACCGGAGCGGGTCACTTGGCGTCCTTGCGGGGCGGGTTCGCCGACTCCGGGGCGGGTGCGGTGAGATGGGCGAGCTCGCGCCGGATGTTCTCCCGGGCCCGCTCCTCCCACTCCCGTGTTCCGTACGGCGTTCTGAACAGCCGGGGCAGTTCGAGGAGTTGGCTCAGTACGGTCGCCCGGCCCGCCCGGAACGTCTCGTCCGGGACGAAGGCGTACTCCTCGCGGACGGCGGCGGTGTAGGCGGCGTACGTGTCCGGGGGCGAGGCGAGGATCGCCAGGTCGGCGTCGCACAGGACCTGGCCGTTGCGGTCGTCGTCGGTCGGGGCGTGGGTGACGGTGAGGCGGACGAGACGGCCGACCTCCGCGGTCCTGTCCTCCCGTACCCCGGCCTCGGGGAGGGCGCGTTCGGCGAGGCGGGCGGAGCGTTCCTCGTTCTCGGAGCGGTCGGGAAGGTAGACGGCGTCGTGGAACCAGGCGGCGAGGCGGACGAGGGCGGGGTCGTCCGCGTACTCCTCCAGTACGTCGATGTGGTCGAGGACCGCGGTGAGGTGCGCGACCGTGTGGTACCGGCGCTGCGGCTCCTGCCAGCGGGTGAGGAGGTTGTCCGCGTACGGGGCCGGGTCGGGGCCGCCGGGGGAGCGGGCGCCGTCGAGGGCATGGGTCCAGCGGGCGCGCAGCGCGTCGAGGTCGGGCATGCGTCGATTCTCCCGCCTGGGCCCCGCTGTCCCTAGGGCCTGTGGGGATTCGGGGCGGAGCCCCGGCGGTCCGTCCTCGCCGAAGGGGGAGGCCTTCTCGCGGTGGGCGGCGACCGCGGCGTACGCTGGGATTGGACTAGACCTGTAGTCGCCCCAGAGGAAGAGGTCCCATGAGCGAGCGCAAGCGTGCAGTCCTGGAGGTGATCGCCCTCGGCGTGGAGGACGCGGTCGCCGCCCAGGCCGGAGGCGCCGACCGGCTGGAGTTGGTCACCGACATGGCCGCCGACGGGCTCACCCCGCCGGTGGAGACCTTCGCCGGGATCCGCGCCGCCGTCGACATCTCGCTGCGCGTGATGCTGAGGCGCTCGGACGGCTTCGCGGCGGGCGGCGCCGAGGACGTCGACGCGCTGGTACGGGTCGCGGGGGAGATGAGGGCCGCGGGAGCGGACGAGTTCGTGCTCGGGTTCCTCGACGAGCACGGCGGCCCCGACCTGCCCGTCGTGGAACGGATCCTCGCCGAACTGGACGGCTGCCCCTGGACGTTCCACCGCGCGATCGACCGCGCCACCGACCGCGACTCCCTGCGCAAGCAGCTCGCGGACCTGCCGGGCCTGGACGCGTACCTCACGGCTGGCTCCCCGGACGGCGTGGACGACGGTTTCCCGACCCTCCTCGCCGAGGCCACCCGCCGCACCGAACCCGGTTACGAGCCCCGGATCATGGTGGGCGGCGGGCTGCGTCTCGATCACGTTCCTCGGCTGAGGGCCGCGGGGATCGACGCCTTCCACATCGGTGGGGCGGCCCGGCCCGGTGGGTGGAACGGCCCGGTGGCGGTGGAGGTCGTACGGGAGTGGCGGGAGGCCCTGGACGCGCAGCGGCCGGCATCGACATGACGAGCCATGACGAGCACGGCCGCACGCGTGCGGCGTCGCCGGCGAAGGGCCCGCCCCGCTAGGCCAGTTGCTGCGGCAGTGGGGCCGCGTGGGTGACGAGCAGGCCCGAGACCGCTCGGGTCAGCGCCACGTACAGGCGGCGCAGACCGGTCCGCTCGTCCGGCTCGCCGTCCACCACGGCTTGCGGTTCGTCCAAGACGACATAGTCGTACTCCAGCCCTTTCGCGAGCGAGGCCGGAACCAAGGCCAGGCGGGTTTGCGCCGTCGTCTCCTCGCCGGGGCCCAGGTATGTCAGGCCCGCCGTCGTCAGCGCCTCGGTGAGCGCCGGGATCCGGGCGTCGGCGGCGATGAGCCCGATCGAGCCCTCGTTGCGCAGCAACTCCTCGCAGGCGCCGATGACCTGCTCGTCGGCGGTCGTCGGGCGTACCTCGAAGAAGCCGGGGTTCTCGCGGACCGACGCCACCGGGGTGAGGCCCGGAGCGATGTGTGGCAGCAGCCGGGAGGCGTAGGTGATGACGTCGGTGGGGACGCGGAAACCGGCGGTCAGCTCCTCGATCACCGCTTCGCCCTTGCCGAGGTGGGCGAGCGCCTCGTCCCAACTCCGCGTCGCCCAGGGGGTCGTGCCCTGCGCGAGATCGCCGAGCACGGTCGCCGAACCCGTCGTGCAGCGCCGCCCCACCGCCCGGTACTGCATCGGCGACAGATCCTGCGCCTCGTCGAGCACGACATGACCGAGGGAGTGCGTGCGCCGGACGAGATCGGTGGCCTCGTCGATCAGCACGGCGTCGGCGGCGGACCACTTGGCCGACTTCACCGACCGCACCGGCTTCGCCCAGAGGATCTTCTTCTGCTCGTCCTCGTCGAGGAGCCCCTCCGCGTGGACGGCGAGGAAGTCGGCGTCGGTGAGCAGCCGCAGGACCAGTTTGGCGGGGTCGACCGGCGGCCAGATCGCCTTGACGGCCGCCTTCACCGCGGTGTTGCGGGCGACGGCGTCCTGCACCCGGTCGTCCGGGGCCTCGCCCGAGCGCTCCATCTGGACCAGCACGGCGTGCGCGATCCGCTGCGGAAGGGCTTCGTGGGCGGCGCCGTACCGGATGTCGCGGTCCAGCAGTTCCTGGACGATCGTCTCCAGTTCGTACGTCGGGACACGCCAGCGCCGCGAGCCGCGCACGACCACGACGCCCTCGGTCGGGAGCGTCACGTGCGAGCGGACGGCCCGGCGCAGCACCTCGGCCATCCGGGCGTCGCCCTTGACGACGGCGGCGGTCGCGTCGTCCGTCCCGCGTACCTCCACATGCGCGACCAGGTCGTCGACCGTCGCCTGCTTGACCTCCAGCTCGCCCAGCGCGGGCAGCACCTGCTCGATGTAGTGCAGGAAGGACTTGTTCGGCCCGATGACCAGGGTGCCGGTGCGGGCGAGGCGCTCCCGGTGGGCGTAGAGGAGGTAGGCGACGCGGTGCAGGCCGACGGCCGTCTTCCCGGTGCCGGGGCCGCCCTGCACACACACGGAGCCCGCGAGACCCGACCGTACGATCTCGTCCTGCTCCGGCTGGATGGTCGCCACGATGTCCCGCATCGGGCCGACGCGCGGGCGCTCGATCTCCTGCTGGAGCAGCTTGCTGGTGGCCGCGGCCTCGGAGGGGTCGGACAGGTGCTCGTCCTCGTACGCCGTGAGGTCGCCGCCGGTGTATCCGAAGCGGCGGCGCAGTCCGACGTCCATCGGGTCCTTCTTCGAGGCCCGGTAGAACGGCTGCGACACCGGCGCGCGCCAGTCGATGACCATCGGGTCGCCTTCGGCATCGTGCACATGCCGGCGCCCGATGTAGAAACGCTCGCCTTCTGCGCCCTCAGCCTTGTCGGCGCCGGGCGCGTGCAGGTAGTCGAGGCGGCCGAAGAACAGCGGGGTGTGGCTGAGGTCGGCGAGGGACTTGATGCGTTCGTCGATCTGGCGGGCGAGGATCTGGGCGTTCACCCAGTTCGCGGCGACGTCGCTGATGTCTAGGTTCTCCACGTCCTCGCGCATCGCGCGCAGTGCCGCACGGGACTCGCCGAGGTGGGCGCGCTCGCGGGAGAGGGGGTCGTGGGCGGGTGGGGTGGACAACGTGGAGCCTCCGGAAGACCTGCTGCGTGTGAGTGGGTACGGCGGTCGAGCCGTTGGATGCTGTCCGGTTTCCGGCCGGGCGGCGGCACTCCGTCGAGGGAGGCGGGCAAGAGCGGAGATTCTAGGTCAGGGGAGGAGGTCCAGGCCAACTCTTTTTCGCGGCATCGTTCGCGGCGTCATGCGCGGCATCAGGGATGCGACCCCCGTATCCCTAGGGGGCGCCGTCCGTCGTGAGGCGTACACGCAGAGGCCCGCAGGTGTACGAGGGGCCCGCCGAGGTTCGGTCCATAGGCCGACGCCATCAGGGGTCACGGAATCCATGATGGATACATGAGCGCAGCAACCTTCACCCCAGGCCCTTCCCAACGCGGTCCCGCCGCTCGTGGCGCGACCGCCTTCTCCCCCGTTCACCACCACCACCGTGTCGGCGACGCCCTGCGCGCCGTCAAGGTCTTCGTGGGCGCGGCGTTCGGCGTGGTGCTCCTCGGTGAGTACGAGGAGGAGGCGGGCGTACGACGACGGTGAGCCGTTCGCCGGGGTGAACCGTCCCGGCACTAGGGTCACTCCGTGTTTCACCGGAACGTGACCGATCGCTCACCCAACGAAGTCCCCCCGTACTCCGTCCCCCGTTTCTCCGCCTCCCCCCGTTCCCCCGCCTTCCTTTTTCCCGTCCTTCTGCTGGCGACGTCCCTCGCCGCGTTCGTCGCTCTGTGTCTCCTCCGGCGCACCCCGATGGCCGACGCGCTCGTCTACCGGGCCGAGGGTGCGGCCGTCGTCCACGGCACGGATCTCTACGGGTTCACCGTCACCGAGTGGCATCTGCCCGCCACGTACCCGCCCTTCGCGGCACTTGTCTTCGTCCCGCTGGCCTGGCTCCCGCTGTCCGTCCTCAAGGCGGCCTGCGTCGCCGGGAACGTGGCCCTGCTGGCCGTACTGGTCCGGCTCTCCTGCCGTCTCGCGGGCCTGCCGACGCGCCTGCCCGCGCTCTGTGCCGCCACCGCGCTCGCCCTGTGGCTCGAACCCGTCTTCCAGACCGTGCTCTTCGGCCAGATCAACCTCGCCGTCGCCTGCCTCATCCTCTGGGACCTGACCCGGCCGCCCGGCGCCCCGGGCAAGGGCATCGCCCTCGGCATCGCGGCCGGGGTGAAACTGACCCCGGCCGTCTTCGTCGCGTATCTGCTGCTCAAGGGCCGGCGACGGGAAGCGGCGACCGCGTCGGCCGCCTTCGCAGGGACCGTACTGCTGGGCGCGCTCGTCCTTCCCGCCGCGAGCGTCGACTTCTGGACCCGGCGGCTCTACGAGACCGGCCGCGTCGGCAAGGTGTGGATCGTCGACAACCAGTCGCTCCAGGGGCTGATCGCCCGCGCGCTGGGGGACCCGGCACCGGGTCCGCTGTGGGCCGTGCCCGCGCTGGCCGTCGCGGCGGCGGGACTGTGGCTGGCCCGCCGCGCGCGCACCGACCGCGAGGGCGTCCTCGTCACCGCCCTCACGGCCCTGCTGATCTCACCCATCAGCTGGTCGCACCACTGGGTGTGGTGCGTTCCGCTGATCGCCGTGCTGTACGCCGGACACGGCCCGCGCCCGGCCGCCGCCACCGCCCTCGTCTTCGCGGCCCGCACCCTCTGGCTGGTCCCGCACCAGGGTGATCTGGACCTCGCTCTCCCCTGGTGGCAGCAGCCGTTCGCCTCGCCGTACCCCCTGCTGGGGCTGGCGCTGCTGGTTCAGTTGTCGGTCAGGAGCTCGTCGGCGTCGACGATCCGGTAGGCGTACCCCTGCTCCGCCAGGAACCGCTGCCGATGCGCGGCGAAGTCCTGGTCGATGGTGTCGCGGGCGACGACGGAGTAGAAGTGCGCCTGGTGGCCGTCGGCCTTCGGGCGCAGCACACGGCCAAGCCGCTGGGCCTCCTCCTGGCGCGAGCCGAAGGTGCCCGACACCTGGATGGCGACGGTCGCCTCCGGCAGGTCGATGGAGAAGTTGGCGACCTTCGACACGACGAGCACGCTGATCTCGCCCTCCCGGAAGGCGTCGAACAGCTTCTCCCGCTGGGCGTTGCTGGTCTCGCCCTTGATGACGGGCGCGTTCAAATGCTCGCCCAGCTCGTCGAGTTGGTCGATGTACTGGCCGATCACGAGGATCTGCTGCCCCGCGAACTTCCGCACCAGCGCCTCGGTGACCTTCCGCTTGGTGGCGGTCGTCGCGCAGAAGCGGTACTTCTCCTCGGTCTCGGCGGTCGCGTACGCGAGCCGCTCGGAGTCGGTGAGGTTGACACGGACCTCGACACAGTCGGCGGGAGCGATGTACCCCTGCGCCTCGATCTCCTTCCAGGGCGCGTCGAACCGCTTGGGCCCGATGAGCGAGAAGACGTCCGACTCGCGCCCGTCCTCGCGGACCAGGGTCGCGGTCAGGCCCAGCCGCCGCCGCGCCTGGAGATCGGCCGTGAACTTGAAGACGGGCGCGGGCAGCAGGTGCACCTCGTCGTAGACGATGAGTCCCCAGTCCCGGGAGTCGAAGAGTTCCAGGTGGGGGTAGACGCCCTTCCGCCTGGTCGTCAGCACTTGGTAGGTGGCGATGGTGACCGGGCGGATCTCCTTCTTCGTCCCGCTGTACTCGCCGATCTCGTCCTCGGTCAGCGAGGTGCGCTTCACCAGCTCGTGCTTCCACTGCCGGGCGGAGACGGTGTTGGTGACGAGGATGAGGGTGGTGGCCTTGGCCTGCGCCATGGACCCGGCGCCGACGAGCGTCTTCCCTGCTCCACAGGGCAGGACGACAACGCCCGACCCGCCGTGCCAGAAGTTCTCCACGGCCTGCTTCTGGTAGGGCCGCAGCGCCCAGCCGTCCTCCGCCAGCTCGATCGGGTGCGCCTCCCCGTCGACGTATCCGGCGAGGTCCTCGGCCGGCCAGCCCAGCCTCAGCAGGGTCTGCTTGATCTGCCCGCGCTCGGAGGGGTGCACGGCCACGGTGTCCGGGTCGATCCGGTTGCCGACGAGCGGGATGATCCGCTTCGACCGCAGGATCTCCTCCAGGACGGGCCGGTCGGTGGTGGTCAGGACCAGGCCGTGGGCCGGGTGCTTGCTGAGGGTGAGGCGCCCGTAACGGTCCATCGTCTCGGCGATGTCGACGAGCAGCGCGTGCGGCACGGGGTAGCGGCTGAACTCGACGAGCGCGTCGACGACCTGCTCGGCGTCGTGGCCCGCGGCGCGCGCGTTCCACAGGCCGAGCGGCGTCAGCCGGTAGGTGTGGATGTGCTCGGGCGCCCGCTCCAGCTCGGCGAACGGCGCGATGGCCCGGCGGCAGGCGTCGGCCTGCTCGTGGTCGACTTCCAGGAGCAGGGTCTTGTCGCTCTGGACGATGAGGGGTCCGTTCACACCCGTCCCTTTCTGCGTGCCGTCACCCCGCGCGGATGACCGGCCAAACGTCCAGTGTGCCTCAAGGAGCGGTGATCACGGCTGGTCGTCGGCGAGCTCGGCGACCCCGGTCACACGGTGCAACGGATACGTGCGGACTTCGTCCGCGGTGTGGTCGTACGCCGTGACGAAGCCGCCCTCCACCCGGATCGGGGCGATCACGCGCTGGCTGGCGGCGCCCTCGGCGTTCACGTACCCGATCCACACCGCCTCGCCGGTCATGACGGCGGCCTGCATGGTGGCGAGGGTCTCGGCGGAACTGGTGCGCGGCAGCTCGCCGTTGCCCGGCGCCTGTGCCTGCGCGTCCTTGCGCGGGGTCGTGGAGGCCAGGTCACCGGCGCGGATGGCGCGGATCGCGGCACCGAGGAGCGTGGCGTCGGGCACCGGCGGGCCGTCCGGCACGGGCACGGGGGCGGAGCGCGCCGGGGTGCGGTGGGCGTGGGCTCGGGTGATCAGCACATCGCCCTCGGCGGACTCCGCGGCGGGCGCGAAGCCCATGGAGCGCAGGCCCTCCAGCAGGGCCGCGGGGTCGGCCTGGGCGGCGAGCACGGTGGGCGCGAGGCGGCGCAGCCGCAGCCCCTGCGAGCGCTTGTCGGCGAGGATCTCGCTCAGCAGCGCGTCGTCGTCGCAGCGGACGTACGCCGAGGCCGCCCCGATCCGCAGATGGCCGTGCCTACGGGCCACGTCGTCGATCAGATAGGCGAGGGGCTGCGGCACGGGCGTGCGGGAGTGCGCCGTGAGGAACGCGTGCAGGTCCGAGGCCGAACGGCCCGCGTCCAGGGCCCGCCGTACCGACCCCGGGGTGAAGCGGTAGACCGTCGCCCCGCCCTTCGACTCGACGTCCGCGAGCACGCCGAGCGCGTCGGCGAGGGGGCGCTCCAGCGGGCCGGGAGCGACGGCGGTCAGATCGGCCTGGAGGAGGACGTGGTCCAGGGGCTCGGGCAGCAGCGGGGCGAGGAGCCGTGCGGCGTGCGCGGCGGCAGCGGCCTGCTCGGCCGGGGAGGCCGGGGTCTCGGAGAGGGGGGCCTCGCCCGCGGGGCGGTGGTGTTTGTGCGCGGGGAGTTTGTCGCCGGGACCGGACGGGGCGGGCGTCCCGCTCTCCCGGGCGCTCGCCGCCGGCAGCCCCAGCAGCGCCCGCCCCTGCGCCGAGAGCGCGCCCCGGCCGGTGATCCCGAGCTGCTCCGACTCGGACAGGGTCCACCGGGCGAGCCGGGCCCGCAGATCCTCGGCCGTGCTCCGGTCCCCGCGCAGCGGACGCTCCCACTGGAGGCGGGCGAGGACCGAGTCCGGGGTGGCGGCGGCGCCCTCGGGCAGGGTGGCGAGGAGGGCCAGGACGCGGTGGCGGACCTCGGGGGCCGCCGAGCGGTCAAGGCCGGGGCCCAGCGCCGACAACGTACGTTCCTTCGTGTCCCGCCCGCCGATCAGACCCGCCGTACGGGTCGCGGCCAGCCACGCCGAGGCGAGGGTGGCCCACCGCTCGGCTGCGGGTCTCTCCAGCCACTCGTCGTAGGCGGGGGTGGCCGCGTACCGTTCATCGGCCTCTCCGTCCGAGGCCAGCAGCCCCGCCGCGTAGGCGAGCTCGACCCAGAACGCGGCCACCGGCTCCGCGACGTCGAGCGCCACCGCCGTTCGCTTCAGATCCCGCACGCTGAGCCCACCGGCGCGCAGTACGGCGGGCCCGCCCTCGTGCCAGTCCTTGAGCAGCTCCTCGACGGTGGCGAGCGCCGTGTAGGCCTGGCCCGCCGCCGCGCTGTCCACAACCTGTGGACGGTGTGTCCGCGCGGCCTCGACCGCCGGGGCCACCGGCTCCGTCGCCCGGTGCGCGCGGCCCGCCCGCAGATGCAGGGCGACCTCCCGGGGCAGTACGACCGTGCCGGGCGCCGTCGGCAGCAGCAGCCCGCGGTCGATCAGCCAGCGCAGATGGCGTGCCGGGTCGGCGGTCACCTGGCCGTACGGCGGCCCCCACACCAGCCGGGACAGCACGTTCAGCGCCTCGGCCGGGGCGGTGTCGAGGAGCGCCGACATCGCCGCCCGGTCGGTGAACAGCGCGGTGAGCGAGGCGACGGCGGAGACGGAGTCGTGCGTGGTCGCCAGTCCGGCCTCGGCCACGATCTCCTGGATGCGACCCGGGGACATCCCGGCCGTGGCCTCGGCGACGGTCGGCCCCAGGCCGGTGGGCGACGGGTGTTGGGGGGACGGTGCGAGCAGCTCGCGCGCCGTCCGTACGAGGCGCAGACGGTCGTCGGGGCCCCATACGAGGGCCTGCTCGCGGAGCGTCCCCAGAGCGCGCGGGAACGCCGCCGTGACCGCCGGGTCGTTGTCGTCGCCCGCCAGCAGTGCGAGCAGTTCGTCGTAGGCCGCCGGGTCCGACGCGACGGCGAGGGCCTCCGCGGTCTGGAGCGCGAACCGGTCCAGGCGCTCCAGGGCGCGGACCACCGAGGCGCGGGTGCCGGCGCGGGTGGCGAGCTGGGTGAGGTCCGTGGGGACGGGGGTGATGAGGTCGGGGCGGCTGCGCAGGAGGGCCGACAGGGAGGCGTCGTCGCGGGCGCGGAGGGCTTCCGCGAGGGAGCGCGGAGCGGTGCCCTGCCCTGCGGGGTCCGGGGATCGGTCCGGCGTGGGGTGCTCCTCTGTGCTCATCCGCTCAACGGTAGTGGTTTCTCGCCCCCGCCGCCCCTACCCGTCCCACCCCCGGGGCTGCGCCCCGGACCCCGGGTGTGTTGTGAGGCCGCGGGTGGGTGGGGGCCGGTCGCGCGGTTCCCCGCGCCCCTAAACGCGATACCGTCGTGGCCACCGGGTTTACAACGCGCGCGCCCCGGAGGGGACTTCGTGGGGATTGAGAGCGACCAGCTCGTATTCGACTATCTGAGCCGCGTCGGAGACCTGGCCCAGCAGCGCCAGCTGCCCTCGGCCACCCGCATGCGACTCGTGTCGGAGCTGCGCAACGAGATCGACCGACGCCGGGCGAAGGCCCCCGTCGACAGCCCGGCCGCCGTCCGCCGCATCCTCACCCGCCTCGGCACCCCGGACGACATCGTCGCCGCCGCCCGCGAGGGCGCCTCCGAGGCCGGTACCGACGCCTGGGCCGCCGTTCCCACCCAGCGCGCGGGCGAGGGCGACGACCGCCCCAAGGGCCTGCGCCGAGTCGTCCCGAGGCCGCGCCCGGCGGAACCGAAACCCACGCCCCGCCCCACCGGGGCCGACGGCGCCCCCTCCCCGCCCCACCTCGCGAGCATGGACGAACTGGGCGACAGCTCCGCGGATCCGGACTGGTGGCGCAAGGACAGCAGCCCGTTCGGGCTGGGGGACAGCGTGCCGGGGTTCGTCGGCGGCGTGGAGATCCCCGAACTGCTCAAGCCGCCACCGAAGCACGCGGACGCGGACGCGGACGACGACGGCTCCGAGAAGGCGCCCAAGGCCGAGAAGGCCGCCCCCGTCGAAGAGGCAGACGTCGCCGTCGCGCCCCGTCGCCGGCTTCCCCGCCCGGGCGACTGGACCAACCCCCTCCTCCTGCTCGCCGCCGTCCTCCTCGTCGTCGGCGCCGCCCTCGGCAACTGGTTCGCCCTCGGTCTCGGCTGGCTCATCGCCTGGGCCTCCCGCCGGCTGAGCCCCGTCGAGTCGAAGTGGGCCGTGCTCGGCATGCCGGGGCTGGCCGTGACGGCGGGCGTCGTCTGGCTGTGGGGCCGTACGGACGGCCGCTGGGGCGATCCGATCGTCAAGGGGCACATGAACGAGGCGGTCGCGCAGACCTGGCCGTGGGTGGTGCGGGGCGCGGCCGTGGCCTCGGCGCTGTACCTGGTGTGGCGCTCACAGCGACGCCGCTGACCCACGCGGCCGGCTGGCACCGCTGACGGGTGCCGCCGACCGGCCTCGGACCGCCACCGGGCGCATGGGCACAATGGTCCATATGCCTATCGCATCGACGACGCCCCGGACTTCCCGCCCGCTGACCGTCGGCTTCGACCTCGACATGACGCTGATCGACTCCCGCCCCGGCATCCACGCCTGCTACCGGGCGCTCTCGGAGCGCACGGGGACGTACATCGACTGCGACCTGGCCATCACGCGGCTCGGACCGCCGCTGGCGGAGGAGCTGATCAACTGGTTCCCGGCGGACGAGGTGCCCGCGGTCGCCGACCTCTACCGCGAGATGTACCCCGTGCACGCCATCACCGGCACGCTCGCGATGCCCGGCGCCCGCGAGGCCGTCGCGGCGGTGCGGGCCGCGGGCGGGCACGCGGTCGTCGTCACCGCGAAGTGGGAGCCCAACGCCAAGCTGCATCTGGAGCACCTGGGCATCGACGCTGACGCGGTCGTCGGCGACCTGTGGGCCGAGCAGAAGGCGCAGGCGCTGCGGGAACACGGCGCGAGCGTGTACGTCGGCGACCACACCGGCGACGTCCGTGGCGCGCGCACCGCGGACGCGTACTCCGTCGCGGTCGCCACCGGCCCCTGCGACGCGGCGGAGCTGCGCGCGGCGGGCGCGGACGTCGTGCTGGCCGACCTGACGGAGTTCCCGGCGTGGCTGAGCGACTACCGCGGGGACTACCGGGAGGCCGTACGCGCCTGAATCGCGCGGGCCTGACGGCGTCCCGCGGCGACGGACCGCAGCACCCCCGCCGCGGCGACGAGGAAGCCGACGCCCATGAGCATGCTCAAGCCGAACATGTACGTCGGAAAAGCCTTCGTATGCAGGAGTAGTGGGGCCACGGTGACGAGTGTGGCCACGGCTCCGATGAAGAACACGATGGCACCGGCACGGATCAGCCGGTCACCTGGTTCGGCGGAATTCGGTTGGGTTTTGTCACGCACCGGACCAGGGTAGTTCCCAGCGCGAAGGAACAATCCGGTCGGCCCCGGGACCATTAGCGTCTCTGATCAGCTAAGCGAACCTATGCGAACCGTAAGGTCTGACACGGGTTCTGCCCACCGTGGTGGGGCAGCATGAGCGTGGAGATGGAATCCCGCGCCGAGTGCTGCCCCGCGTGGCCGGTGGCCGGTGGTGGGTGTGCTGATCGTGGTCACGCTCTGGTGCCGGTGGGCTGCGCGGGGCAGCCGCTGCCGGTCCGTTGGTGCGTGTCCCTCCGGACGCTGGCCGGCGCGGCCCGAAGGCCGTACCGGGGAGGGAACCTCACGTCGCCTGGGCATGAGGTGGTTGGTTCGCGGCCGGGTGGGGCCGGTCTTCGACCGGTCCGTCCGGCTGGTCTTCGGGGTGGCCACGACGACGGCGTCGGCCTCCATCGTGTCCACCACCGCGCGGACCACCATGGTGCCGCTGGCGCGGTCCACGACGGTCTTGGTCTGGTGGGCGAGGCCGCGTGCGGCGATGCGCTGCCACGCCCCCTGGTCGCGGTCGCCCTGCCAGCCGCAGGAGCCGCACCGGGCCCACTTCCAGCCCGGTGTGGTGGGCCGGTCGGGGGCCTTGCGGTGCCGCAGCGGGGCCAGGCACTGTGGGCAGTGTTTCGAGGTGCCCCGGGCCGGGACGGTGACGACGGCTATGCCTGCCTCGGCGGCGAGGTGCCGCATGCGGTCCACGATCCGGCCGCGCACGACTTGTGACATGCGGGTGTTGATCGTGCGGCCCATGCCGCGGGCTTCCATCGAGCGGAGGTCTTCGACGTAGATGACGCTTGCCCCGGCGGTGATGGCCTGGTCAACCGCCCAGCGGGCGGCAGCCCAGGCCAAGGCGTCGTTGAGGTTCGACCGGCGATCGGAGACGTGCCGGATCTCCTCATCCAGGACTGCATGCCTGCCGGTCAGGTGGTGGTGTTCGGTCCCGCCGGTGAGCCGCTGGTAGTGGTCGGCCTTGGTGTGCAGGTGCTCGGACAGGCGGCGCAGCCGGTGCTGTTTCGCGAGGACCCCGGCCGCGCGGAACATGCCACCGCTGCCGAGGGCGGTGATGGCGCCGTCATCGTGGAGCCGGGCGGCCCCGGCGGACAGCAGGGTGTTCAGACCCCAGTCCACACCCAGCGCCACCGTGTGCCCGCTCGGCCGCGTCTTCGGGACGACGTGGCTGTAGGCGAGATCGGCCCGCACCCTGCCCCGGTGGATACGCAGGGTGGGTAGATGAACTACCGCGTTCGCGGGGATTGTAGGCGGCAAACTGATCGGACAGGCCACCCACGTCCAGTCCGCGTAGGACTGCGGATCAGGGCGAGTGGGCAGTTGCAGGCGCAGCAGGGCGCGGCCCGGATCGTCGGCGCGTTCGATGGTGGCCTGCTGCCCGTCACAGGCGGACAGCAGCAGCATCCGCGCCGTCCGGGGCGCGGCCTCCACCTCGAACACATCAACCGGCATCCGGCCGTGCTTGGTGGCGAACGCGGCAATCTGCCGGGTACGGGAGTTGATGACGCTGGATGGCAGAAACTGCCCGCCGGGCACCGCCTCACGCGCCGCATCCCACTCCTGCGCGGTGCGCCTGGCGGGGTCGGCAGGCCAGGCCGCGAGCACACCGGAGGTCAGATCGGCACGCCACTTCGCCGAGCGCAGCGTGCGCCCTGCTGTCTCCTGGGCCATCCGCACGACGCGGTCGTTGACACGGATACCCTCGGCCGGACTGGCGGTCCAGCCCAGGCGGCGCAGGGCCATCCAGGCGTTCGACGGCAGCTTGCGGCCCCCGGCATCCTCGCCACCGGCCAGCATGTCCACGTCGGCGGCATTCCAGTGCTCGGTCAGCAGGGCGGCGACCATTCCGGACGCCAGATCAGCGGCCCAGCCCACCCGCTCCACCAGTACACCGGCGGGCAGGACTTCACCCGTCTTCTCCTCCACGCCGGTGCGCAGCAGACCACGGGCACAGGCAGTACGGGCAGTCTCGCCCCCGGCAAGCGGCAGCTTCCGACTCACCAGCGCCCCTCCCCAACCCCAAGCATGATGCTGTCATCCGATCAACGACACCCGTGTGAAAAGGTCACACAATCGATCCTCGTACTCACACACGACACCAGCACCGCACGCACGGCCTGACCTCGGGGGACGAATCACCATGGATACCTAAGGAAATACGTGAGCTTGGTACCGGCGGGGCCGACGACCCGCTGACGGAGTGACACGGCTATCGCCAAGGCTCTTGGAGTCTCCCGAGTCGGCTTGTACCGACAGGGGTTTCGCCGATGCTCGTAGACTCATGACGTGGCATTCATGAGCACCCCGCACTGCTGCTTCCTGTGATCGGAAGACGTTGAGGGCGATGCCGGACGGCGTCGCCCTCCTTGGTGTGTCTGCTGCGTGAACCACGTTCTCGGCGCTGCCCGTTCCTTCCCGAGGCAGTGACTTTCTGGGTGCGCATGCAGGCACGGTCTCTTCCTTTCACCCTTGCCAGGAGTGCCTCGTGCCCGTGTTGCTTCCCCCTGCCCTCGAACGGTCCCTCGACCTGCTGCGCTGCCCAATGTGCCGCACGCGCCGCCTGCACCACGACCGCGGCGCACTGCGCTGCCCGGCGGGTCACACCTTCGATGTGGCCCGCCACGGCTACGTCGGCCTGCTGACAGGCACCCGTGCCACCAGCGGCGACGACGTGGCCATGGTCCAGGCCCGGAGCCGATTCCTGTCCACCGGCACGTACGCGCCCATCCGCAGAGTCGTGGCCCGCCTGGCTGCCAACTCCGTGCCTGAGCAGGCCACGGTTGTGGACGTTGGGTGCGGCACGGGCTACTACCTGGCCGGCGCACTCGACCAACTGCCCGGTGCCCGTGGTCTGGGGCTGGACACGCCGGTGCGCGCGCTGCGCTCAGCGGCTCGTGCCCATGAATGAGCCGCCGCGGCGGCCTGGGACGTCTTCCGTCCTTTTCCACTGGCCAGCAGGGTGGCCGACGTCGTGTTGGACGTGTTCGCCCCGCGCAACCCGGCCGAGTTCCACCGAGTGCTCCGCCCGACCGGTCGGTTGATCGTGGTCCGTCCTACCGGGCGGCACCTGGCCGAGCTGCGCGGCCGGGTGCCTGCGATGGTCACGATCGACCCGGCCAAGGAGCAGCGCCTGCACCGGGCACTGGACCCCTTCTTCGAGGCCGCCGTCACCGAACAGGTGGAGTACCCCACGGCCCTGGTCAGGCCGGAGGCCCTGGACCTGGTGGCGATGACGCCGAGCGCACGCCACTTGAGCCGTGCAGACCTGAACGATGACGGCCTCGTGCCCGACCAGGTCACCGTCTCCGTGCTGGCCACCGCCTACCAGCCTCGGTGACCACGAGCGGGCGCATGCGCCCGCTGACCAACAAGCAGTAAGCACGGCTGGCGCCCTGCCTTCCCCGCAACACAGGGAAGGCAGGGCGCGCGTTCGCCGACCGCCGTCGCATCATCGAAGGGATCGTCCACCGAGACCGCACCGGAATCCCCTGGAGAGATCTGCCCCGCGAAACGTTCGGGCCCTGGCAGACGGCGACAGCACTGGACCTCCCTGCAGCCCCTCTGAGTCCTTGCTTTCACTGGCAGGGGCTCTGCCCGTTTTCTCAGGTGATCCACGGGTAAAGCCCCGGTAGGCTGGTCGGATTGTGCATGGTGGGTAGCGAAGGTGGGTGTGTGCTTTGCCGACTGGCAAGGTCAAGTGGTTCAACAGCGAGAAGGGCTTCGGCTTTCTCTCCCGCGACGACGGCGGCGACGTCTTCGTTCATTCCTCGGTCCTGCCCGCCGGAGTAGATGTGCTCAAGCCCGGCCAGCGCGTGGAGTTCGGTGTCGTCGCCGGCCAGCGCGGTGACCAGGCTCTTTCGGTGAGCATCCTGGACCCGACGCCCTCCGTCGCGGCCGCCCAGCGCCGTAAGCCGGACGAACTGGCCTCCATCGTGCAGGATCTGACGACCCTTCTCGAAAACATCACGCCGATGCTGGAGAAGGGCCGCTACCCCGACAAGGCCTCCGGCAAGAAGATCGCGGGCCTCCTGCGAGCGGTCGCCGACCAACTCGACGTATAGCCCCATGGGGGAGCCGAACCGAGGACACCTGGGCCCTTAGTGTCCTCGGTTTCCGAGCAGGGTGTCCCCGCGGCGGATTCGTCAACGGCATCCGCCCCTCGGCCGGGGTCAGGGGAATGACAGGGCGTCGGGTCCGAGCGCGGGGACCAGTCCTTCGGCGGCGGCGCGGGTGAGCAGGCCCCGGATCGCGGCGTAGCCGTCCTCTCCGAGGTCGGCGGTGAACTCGTTGACGTACAGGCCGATGTGCTGGTCGGCGACGGTCGGGTCCATCTCCTGGGCGTGTTCGAGGACGTAGGGGCGGGAGGCCTCCGGGTCGTCCCAGGCGGCGCGGACCGAGGCGCGGGTGGCGTCGGCGAGAGTCTTCAGACGCTCCTCGCCCAGCGAGCGCTTGGCGATGATCGCGCCGAGCGGAATGGGCAGTCCGGTCGCGCGCTCCCAGTGGCCGCCCATGTCGGCGAGCTTGTGCAGCCCGTAGTTCTGATACGTGAAACGGGCCTCGTGGATGACGAGTCCGGCGTCGACCTTCCCGTCCCGCACCGCCGGCATGATCTCGTGGAAGGGCATGACGACGATCTCGCCGACCCCGCCGGGAACCGTGTCCGCGGCCCACAGACGGAAGAGCAGGTAGGCGGTCGACCGCTCGCTCGGAACGGCGACCGTGCGCCCGGTCAGGTCCGCGTCCGGTTCACGGGTGAGGACCAGGGGCCCGCAGCCCCGGCCCAGCGCGCCCCCGCACGGCAGCAGCGCGTACTCGTCCAGGACGTACGGCAGCACGGCGTACGACACCTTCAGCACGTCGAACTCGCCGCGCTCGGCCATGCCGTTGGTGATGTCGATGTCCGCGAAGGTCACGTCGAGCGCGGGTGCGCCCGGGACACGGCCGTGGGCCCAGGCGTCGAAGACGAAGGTGTCGTTCGGGCAGGGCGAGTACGCGATCTGCAGGGTCTTCTCAGGGCTGGTGGTCTGGGTCATGTGGGTTCCAACTCTCCAGGACGGGCGCGAGCTTCCCGAACGCCTCGGTGAGGGCCGCGAGGGCCTCGCCGATGCGCCAGGCGGCGCGGTCGCGCGGGCCGACGGGGTTGGAGACCGCGCGCATCTCCAGTACGGGCACACCGTGCGCGGCGGCCGCCTCGGCCACGCCGAAGCCCTCCATGGCCTCGGCGAGGGCGTGGGGGTGGCGGGCCCGCAGCTCGGCGGCGCGCTCGGCGCTGCCGGTCACGGTGGACACGGTCAGTACGGTTCCGGCACGTCCGCCTGTGGCCGACACGACCTCTCGTACGAGTGATCGCGGCGGACGGTGGCTGACGGTTCCGAAGCCGAGTTCGGTGACCGGCAGGAACCCGTCCGCGGTCTCGGCACCCAGATCCGCCACGGTGATCTCGTCGGCGACGACGAGGGATCCCACCGGGGCCTGAGGCTGAAAACCGCCCCCGATCCCGGTGGAGACGACGAGGTCGTAGGGGGCGCCGTCCAGGGCGGCAGCGGTGAGCGCGCCCGCGGTGGACGAGGCTGCCGGAGCGGGCCCCACCCCGGCGGCCAGCAGATCGAGGGTCACGCGGGCGGCGGTGCTGCCGCAGGGGGCCGGGGACAGCCGCTCCAGGGCCGCGCCGGGCAGCCGTAGCGAACGGCCGGTGGCAGCGAACGCCCCGGCCACCGCGTCCCTCTCGACAGGAACCGCGGTGGCCACCAGCACCTTCAGCCCAGCGGCAGCGATCAGGCGTCCTTCTTGAGCTTGAAGGACCACAGCCCGGTCACCGTCTTGTCGCCCTCCTTGATGGAGACGAGCGTGGAGTTGCCGCTCGCGCCGTACTGCGCGTTGAAGAACACGCTGCCCGGGATCGTGCGGTACGTCTTCTTGCTGGATTCGGTGAGCGGCTGACCGTTCATCAGGATCGTCCAGCCGTTGTCGGCGATCTTCGGGTCCACACCGAACCGGACGGTCTCGTCGGGGTCGACCTTGATGGACTTGATGTCCGTGCCCTTGAGGCACTTGGCCAGGTCCTCGGTCTTCACCTCCTTGCCGTCGTTGTAGCAGTCGGTCTCGGAGCTCACGGAGTTCTTGCCGACCGTGATGGTGGCCAGCGGCGTCGGCTTGTCACAGGCGGACAGGACGAGAAGTCCGGCGGAAACGGCGCCGAGAGCGGCAACGGCGCGACGGCGATGTCCATTGGCGGCTCTGCCGCGGGGCAGGGAGGTCATGGCCGAAGGCTATCGGGCACGTCCACCGCTCCCCCCACGTGGGGTACGGCGTGCCGCCGTCAGGCCACGCGTGGCCGCGTCGGCCCCCCGTGCCGCGCCGCGCCGAGCAGCCCCCGCACGGTCGTCAGCCATCCGACGGCGACGATCGCGGCGGCGACGGACAGGCCGAGCGTGCCGTTGAGAGGCAGCACGATGCCGATCGCGCCGCCGAACACCCAGGCCACCTGCAACAGCGTCTCCGAGCGCGCGAACGCCGACGTACGGACGAGTTCCGGCACGTCCCGCTGGATCAGCGCGTCCAGGGAGAGCTTGGCGAGCGCCTGCGAGAACCCCGCGACCGCCGTCAGACAGGCCACCAGGACGGCACCGAAGAAGAGGGCGGCGGTGATCGCGGCCCCCAGCACACACGCGACGACCGTCACGATGATGATCTCCGGGGCACGCGATTTCAGCCAGGCCCCGACCGCCGTGCCGAGCGCGTTGCCCGCGCCCGCCGAGACGCCCACGATCCCCAGCGAGACGGCCGCGCTCTCGCCGGTGAGCGGGTGCTCGCGGAGCAGGAAGGCGAGGAAGAAGATCAGGAAGCCGGAGAGACAGCGCAGGGCGGCGTTGGCGCCGAGAGCGTGGGTGACGGCCGTACCGACGGTACGCAGCCCCGGCCGCTGCAGCTTGTCCTTGATGAGGTGCGGTCCGTGCAGGTGCTCCTCGTCCGCGGCCAGCAGCGCCCGGTCCTCGCCCTTGGCCGAGTCGACCTTGGGCGGCAGCGTGAACGACAGGAATGTTCCCGCGAGGAAGATGACGAAGGCGCCGTAGAGCGGATAGCGCGGTCCGAGGGCCTGCAACCCCGCCCCGATCGGCGCGGCGACACCGGTGGCCAGGAGTCCGCCCAGGGTGACCCGGGAGTTCGCCTTCACCAGGGAGAACCGGGGTGGCAGCAGCCGTGGCACCACGGCACTTCGCACGACCCCGTACGACCTGGACGCGACCAGCACCCCCAGCGCGGCGGGATACAGCTCCAGGCTGCCGGTCACGACCGCGCCCGACAGCAGCAGCGCGAGCATGGCCCGGGCGAACATCGCGCCCGCCATCGCGGCCCGGCGGCCGTGCGGGAGACGGTCCAGCAGCGGGCCGATCACCGGGGCGAGGACGGTGAAGGGCGCCATGGTGATGGCGAGGTAGAGAGCGACACGTCCGCGTGCCTCGTCGGTGGGTACCGAGAAGAAGACCGTCGAGGCGAGCGCGACGGTGATCATGACATCGCCGGCGCCGTTCACCGCGTGCAGCTCGATCAGTTTCCCGAGCCCGGATTCGCCGGCCCCGTGGGCGTGCGTCACCTTGCGGATCCCGCGCGCCGTTCCGGTCACCGGGAAGTGCAGGGCGCGGCCCATCGCGCGGACGGAACCGGTCATCCGGCCCGATCCGCTGTTTCTGGTGCCCCCCTTGGCAGCGCCGATCCCGGCGGTTCCCTGGGGCGACCTCGCGGCTGCCACTCCGCAATAGTGCCCCGAGAAGTGCGTACGTAGTGCGGTTACCACGCGTATAGCGGCCGAGTGGGCTGGTGACGGGCCCGACGCGGGTCGCGTGTCGGGGTGGAGAACCGGACCGGGGCGGGGGCGAGGAGCGATTTCCGGCCGACCGCGATGGTTGTGCGAGGTTCTTTTCGATCCGTACGAGAGGGGGCGTGGGGTGGGAAAACACCGCATCGTGGCGGCCCGGAGACCCGGCGCGGAGTGCGGAAGCGCCCCGCCGGTGTGGGCCCAGGGCTCAGGAGAAGGTAGCGTGCGTAGCGCGCCTGCGGCGGTTGTTCTCGGCCGCGCGCCTCTCGGTCATCCCGCAGAATGGATGACGTAGGTGCGCCCGAGTGCGATCGGGCGCGGACGTCGACGCGGCCCACCGGTCCGCTCCGTCCGCACTCCCGCCGAGGAATGGCGCACCCGTGAGACGGCGTAGGAGAGAAGCGATACCTGTGAGCGCAGCGACAACGCGAAGCCGCACCCCCGACCGCCTGTGCGCCGAGGCCGTCGACCTCGCGCGCGCCGCCGCCGAGGAGGCCGCCGCCCCCGGCGTCGTCGGTGAGCATGTGGGACTGGTCTCCGAGGGGGACCGCGTTGTCACGCACTACTTCGAGTGCAAAGAGTTCGGGTACCGCGGCTGGCGCTGGGCCGTGACCGTCGCCCGTGCCTCCCGCGCGAAGCTCGTCACCCTCGACGAGACGGTGCTGCTGCCCGGGTCCGACGCCCTGCTCGCGCCCGAGTGGGTGCCGTGGAGCGAGCGGCTGCGGCCCGGGGACATGGGGCCGGGTGACCTGCTGCCCACCGACGCCGAGGACCTCCGTCTCGAGCCGGGTTTCTCCGGCGAGGACGAGCCTGCGCCGAACTCCGCGGTCTCCCAGGACATGGCGGAACTGGCCGAGGCGGAGGACGCCGAGGTCACCGCCGGCACCCCCGCGCACCTGCCCTTCGCGCCGCGCCGCGGCTCGATCGCGGCCGTCGCGGAGGAACTCGGCCTGCGCCGGGCCCGTGTCCTCTCCCGCTACGGCCTCCATGTCGCGGCCGACCGCTGGGAGGAGTCGTACGGCCCCAAGACGGCGATGGCCCAGGCGGCCCCCGCGTCCTGCGTCAGCTGCGGCTTCCTGAACCCCATCGGGGGCTCGCTCGGACAGGCGTTCGGTGTCTGTGCGAACGAGTTCTCCCCGGCGGACGGGCGTGTCGTCTCCCTCTCCTACGGCTGCGGCGGCCACTCCGAGGCCGCGGTCATGCCCACACCTCCCCGCCCGGCCCCTCCGGTCATCGACGAGACCCGGGTCGACCCCTTCCCCCTCCGCCCCTCTCCGGATTCCGGTTCGGTCTCGATCACCCCGGACGAAACCTCGGCGGAACTGGGCCACTCGTAATTCCCCTCGCCCCCGCGATCGGCCTGAACGGTCTCGTCCTCAAACGCCGGACGGGCTGAAGATGCGCGCAGCGCCCCTTCAGGGGCGCGGGGCTGTGTGCATATGCGGCTCCGCCGCGGGGCGCGACCAGCCCCCACCGGACCCGCAGACAGGGGATCCGTGGGTGAGGATCCGGGGCGTAGCCCCGGTTCAGGGGGCCCGGCAGCCCGCGGCCGGGCGGATCGGGGCAGGCCGGAATCCGGGGCCCCGGTCCCGGCGTGAGAGGGCCGCAGGCCGAGACGCACCGTGGGCCGGGCCGGAACCCACCCCGCAGCGCGGTACCTTCGTGCCGCGACCGAGCCCAGCGCTCGCGGTCGCGAGAAGCGAGAGGGAGAGTGAACCGTGAGCAAGTTCGTGCGGCCGGCACCCGAGGGCGCGGACCCGTTCGGCACGGCCCGCCTGCGCCGCGGCGTGCTGGACGCCTGGGCCACCAGCCCGGCCCGGTTCCGCGAGGACGCCAACGCCGAGGAGGACCTCGTCCTCGGCGGCTACCGGGACCGGCTCGTCGTCGAGCTCGCCCAGAACGCCGCCGACGCGGCAGCCCGCGCCGGCGTCCCCGGCCGTCTCCGCCTCACCCTCCGCGACGGCGTGCTCCTCGCGGCCAACACCGGCGCCCCCCTCGACGCGGCAGGCGTCGAATCGCTCGCCACCCTCCGCGCCTCCGCGAAGCGGGACGCGCACGACACCGCGGTCGGCCGCTTCGGCGTCGGTTTCGCGGCCGTCCTCGCGGTGACCGACGAGCCCGCCGTGGTCGGCCGGCACGGCGGCGTGCGCTGGTCCCTCGCCGAGGCCCGTGAACTGGCGGCGGACACCGCCCGCCACAGCCCGGGCCTCGGGGACGAGATCCGTCGGCGCGACGGTCATGTGCCACTGCTCCGGCTGCCGTTCGCGGCCGAGGGCACCGCCCCGGACCCGTACGACACCGTCGTGATCCTCCCGCTGCGCGACCCCGCCGCCGAGGGTCTCGCCGAGCGTCTCCTGCAGAACATCGACGACGCCCTCCTGCTCGCCCTCCCGGGCCTGGAGGAAGTGATCGTCGAGGTCGGGGAGAGCGGTGAGGACGTACGCACGCTGCGGCGCCGCGGCGACGAGCACGGCGTCACCATCGAGGACTCCCGCCACGGCACCACCCCCTACCGCACCGTCTCCCACCACGGCCCCCTCGACTCCGCCCTCCTCGCCGACCGCCCGGTCGAGGAGCGCCTGCGCCCGCACTGGTCCGTGACCTGGGCCGTCCCGGTGGACGGGGACGGCACGCCCGCCCGGCCCCGTACCAGCCCCGTCGTGCACGCGCCCACACCCAGCGACGAACCCCTCGGCGTTCCGGCCCTCCTCATCGCCTCCCTCCCGCTCGACACGACCCGGCGCCATGCCGCGGCCGGCCCGCTCACCGACTTCCTGGTGGAGCGGGCGGCGGACGCGTATGCCGAACTGCTCGCCGCCTGGCGCCCGGTGGACACTGGGATCATCGACCTGGTGCCCGGCCCGCTCGGCAAGGGTGAGCTGGACGGCACGCTGCGCCAGGCGATCCTGGACCGGCTGCCGCGCACCGCCTTCCTGCCGCCCGCCGCCCCGCCGGCCAAGGACCAGGACGCCTCGGCGGACTGGCCCGAGAGCGACGGCGGGGCCGGGATCGGGCTCGCGGGGATCGCGGGAAACCCGGACGCCCTCCGGCCGCGCGACGCCGAGGTCGTCGAGGGCGCCGGGGCCGACACCGTCCGCGTCCTCGCCGAGGTGATTCCCAGCCTGCTGCCCGCCGGGCTCGAACGCCGGGTGGAGCTGCGGACGTTGGGTGTCGCCCGCGTCCCGCTCACCGAGGCCGTGGACCGGCTGGCCGGTCTCGAGAAGGACCCGGGGTGGTGGTGGCGGCTGTACGACAGCCTCGCCGGCGTCGACCCGGACCGGCTCTCCGGCCTGCCCGTACCGCTCGCCGACGGCCGTACGACCATCGGCCCCCGCCAGATCCTGCTGCCGCTGCCCGAAGGGCCCACTCCCGACGACACCTGGGCCGCCACCTCCGACGCCCTCGCCCGCCTCGGACTCAAGGTCGCCCACCCGGACGCCGCCCACCCCCTCCTGGAGAAGCTGGGCGCCCTCCCGGCCACGCCTCGCGCCGTGCTCACCACCCCGCAGGTGCGCGCCGCCGTCGCCGCCTCGCTCGACGACGAGGGCGGGGCGTGGGACGAGGACGCCCCGGACGCGGAGGAACTGGCGGACACCGTCCTCGCGCTCGTCCGTGACGCCGGTCTCGAACCCGGTGACGAGCCCTGGCTCGGCGCCCTCGCCCTCCCGGACGAGGAGGGGGAGCCGACGCCCGCCGGCGAACTCGTGCTGCCCGGCAGCCCCTTCGCGCAGGTCATGCGCGAGGACGAACTCGCCTTCGTGGACGGCGAGCTGGCCGACCGTTGGGGCGAACAGCCGCTCGCGGCCTGTGGCGTGCTCGCCAACTTCACCCTCGTCCGCGCCACCGACGTCGTCCTCGACCCGGACGAACTGGAGCCCCGCGACTCGGACTTCGCGGAACCCGACGACGCGGGCCTGCTGGACGCCGTCGACGTGTGGTGCGAGGACGTCCTCGACCGGCTGCCCGACACGCCGGTGCCGCCGGTCGTCACGGAGATCGTCGCCGTACGGGACCTGGACCTGGTCGACGACGACCGCTGGCCGCAGGCACTCGCCCTGCTCTCCCAGCCGCCCCTGCGGGACGCGCTCACCCAGCCGGTGCGCATCCTCCTCCCGGACGGCACCCACGAGATCGTCCGGCCGTATACGGCCTGGTGGCTGCGTGGCCATCCCGTCCTCGACGGCCGCCGCCCGGCCGGTCTGCGGGCGGCGGGCAGCGACCCCCTTCTGCATGGTCTGTACGACGCCGCCGACGCCACCGGTTTCGACGACGAGCAGGTCCTGCGCGCTCTGGGCGTCCGCACGTCCGTGGCCGCCCTCCTCGACGAACCCGGCGGCGCGGCCGAACTCCTCGACCGGCTCGCCGACCCCGACCGCCAGATCTCCGGAGCCCAACTTCACGCCCTCTACGGGGCCTTGGCCGACCTCGAACCCGAACAGGTGACGCTGCCGGACGAGTTGCGTGCCGTGGTGGACGGCGAGGTGACCGTCGTGGACGCCGCCGACGCCGTGGTCGTCGACTCGCCCGACCTGCTGCCCTTCACCGCGGGCATGCCGCTGCTCCCCGTACGGCCCGCGCGCGCCGCCGATCTCGCCGAGCTGTTCCAGGTGCGGCGGCTCAGCGAGTCGGTGACCGGCGAGGTGACCTCGGAGGGCACCGAGCACGACGTACCTGAGTCCGTACGCGTCCTGCTGGGCCCCTCGACCCCCACCTCGTACGTCGAACACGAGGAACTCGTCGTCGACGGCACCGAATTGGACTGGCGCCGCACACGGGACGGGGTACTGCACGCCGCCACCCTGGAGGGCGTGGCGGCGGGCCTCGCCTGGGCGGCCGGACAGTGGCCGCGCCGCTTCGAGGTCGCGGCCCTGCTGGAGGATCCGACCCGCACGGAGGAACTGGCCCGGGACCGGTGGTTCGACTGAACCTCGGGTCGGTCTTCTCGCCCCCCACTCCTCATATTCGCTGACCAAAACCGAATTCGAAAAAACCGGCGCGCCGGCCCTTATCGTCCTTGCCGTGCCGGTCGGTCATGCGCCGGGCGGTCGTCAGGCCCCTCATCAGCGGTCAAGCGGTGCCCCGAGGCCCGGCGGCACCCCCCGGGTCATCACTTCGACAGGGGTAGGCAGCCATACAGGGCCTGGGGGCCAGGTGCCCCGTTTCGGGGCCACGAGAAAGGTAACTCGGGGTCGGTCACGTCGTGCTGGCGACAAGGTGGGACGGAGCGTAAGCCCACTGTGGAACGACTGCGGTCCGCACCCATCGGAAGGAAGAGTGCGGAGCGCAGCCGTGCCCGGTCATGGCCTCTTGATCGGCTAGGCGGTACCGGTCCCGACGGCCTCAAGGGCTTCGCGGGTGATCTCGGGGACGAAAACGGAATCGTTCTCCATCCCATTGGGAAGGTGGGCCCGGCTGTCCTCACGAAACAGGAACGTGCCACGGGGAGTGAGGACCCCTGCCCCAATGGCCCGGAGCCGATGATCGTCTTGTTGCTCGCGACCTTGATCTCCTTGCCGACCGGGTCCATGGCGATCGTCGCGGCGACGACGATGACGTACGGGTCGGCCGAGGTCGCTTACTTCTCCAGGTCGGCGAGGGTCTTCAGGGTGACGGTCCTGCCGTCCCGGCCGCCGTACGTGCCGTTCTGCCCCATGGCGTGGACGGAGGCGAAACCGTCGGTGGCGCCTGCCCGCGTCGAGAGGATGGTTGTCGGCGTCGTAGGCGTTCCCGTCCGCGTCGCGGAAGACCATGCCGTTGGTGTCGCCCTCGGTCACGCGCTTGACGGTCTGCTCCACTTCGTCGAGGTAGCCGGGTGTCGCGCAGGCGAAGGGAAACCATTTTTCGATCACGCCGTCGAGCGCCGCGTGATCGAAGTCCGCCGCCGCGCTCAACCAGTCCTGTTCGAAGGCCTGCAGCCAGTCGGGACGCGGCTGGAGGGCCGTACGGATCGCCTCGGGCGTTCTTTCGCAGGGGTGGGGATCCACCTCATGAGCCACGATCGGCTTCTCTTCTCCGGCAAGGGCGATGTGTGGTGACCGGACCTCCAGGGTCGAGGGTGCTGAGTGCTGGAGGATGCGGGTGTTGGTGGCGTGAGGTAGGTCACGGTGTGTGGCTGTCCTGGTCACCGCTCGTCCCCTTGGATGCGTCCATCTCGGCTGATGGCGATGCGTAGTACGTCCGCCAGGGACTCCGTCGCCCTGGTGAGCGCGAAACGCACCGCGCGCTCGCCGGCCTTGGGGTCGGCGAGTACGGCCCTGGCTCCGGCCAGCACCTGCTCGCCGGAGTCCAGCTGGGCTGCTTCGACGTCGTCGGCGAGCAGCGAGAGACGGCTGCCGTCGCTGTCTGTGCTCAGGTAGCAGGGCTTGCCTTCGGGGGGCGTCCACGGCAGTAACCGCAGCGGTTCGGGTGTTCCGGTGGGGCTGTTCACGCGGACACCTCCACTCCGTGAATGCGGCGAGGTCCGACGTCGACTCCGTGCACCGCCAACCAGAGGGCACGTCGGCGCTGCCGCTGCGATCGCCGCGCGCGGCGTTCTTCCGCCGTGAGGAGATACGGACGTACAAGGTGGATGTCCCACTCGAAGGGCCATTCGTCCACGTAGCGGTGTACGGGGGTGGAGGGTGCCGGAGGCCTGCCGCCCACGTCCAGCAGGTGGGCCGGAACCGCTCGGTGACGGCCCCGCGCGGGAAGCAATGCGTGCACCAGTGCGAGCAATAGTAACTCGCAGAATCCCGCGATACGTTCAGTCATGTCGGCGCTCCTTTGCGCAGCGTCGGCCCCCCCCCGGGTCGACCTGCTATCGACTGCGGGGGTTTGTCGTGGGTGTGTCCTGACGAGCGGTGATTACCGTTCGTGTCTCGATCGTCACTGCTTCGTCATACGCTGCGGAAGAGGGTGGGTGTTGTCTGACGCCCAGGCAACGGTGAGGGGTGACATGGACGAACAGGTTGACCGGGAGGGGCAGTCGGGGCTTGCCGCACTGGGGCGGACGCTTCGGTATCTGCGGGAGAAGGCGGGGAAATCACTGGGCCAGTTGGCCGGGGAGACCGCTTACGACAAGAGCTATCTGAGCCGTCTGGAAGCGGGTAAGCGGCTCTCAAAGATGGCAGTCATGGAGGACCTTGACGGCTACTACGGGTCTGGTGACCTGCTGGTTCAGCTCTGGAAGGCGGCACGGCACGACGCCTTCAAGAACAGGTACAAGGAGTTCATGCGGCTGGAGGCGACGGCGCGGGCGATGGACGTGTTCACGCTCGGCGTGCCCGGACTGCTGCAGACCGAGGAGTTCGCGCGTGAGGTGTTGTCCGGGCCTCAGACAACGGCGGAGACCGATGAGGCGATCGAGGAGCAGGTGGCCGCGCGCTTGGGGCGGCAACTGCTGCTGCGCATGGACGCGGCGCCGCATGTCCGCTTCATCATCGACGAGTATGCGTTCCGGCGTGCGTCGGCCACCGCGAAGACCTGGGACGACCAGCTGCTTCATATCGAGGCTGTCGCGATGTGGCCCGACGTCGTCCTCCAGGTGCTCCCCTTCGCCGCGGGGGTCCACTACCTCGTAGAGGGATCACTAACTGTGCTTTGGCAGAAGGACGGAAGTGCCGCTGCCTACAAAGAGGGCAACGGTGGCGGGGAGTTGATCGACGATCCGGAGGATGTTCTGCGGCACCGCTTGTCCTACGATCGGCTTCGAGACATGGCGCTGCCCCCGTCGGACTCACTTGCGTTCATCAGGGGCGTTCTGGAGGAGCACCGGTCATGAAACACACCCCCGATCTCAGCGGCGCTGTCTGGCGTAAGTCGAGCTACAGCGACGGGGGAGCCAACAACTGCGTCGAGGTCGCCGACGGCCACCCCGGCCTCGTGCCCGTCCGTGACAGCAAGACCCCGCAGGGCCCTGCGCTGGTGATCGGCGCAGGGGCGTGGGTTCCATTCGTGGGGGCGGTCAAAAACGTGGACGCGTTCGGCGGCGTCTCGTTCGAGTGAGACGGGCTGCCGGTCGATAACGGTGGGGTTATGGTGATTCCACCGAGGGCACGTTGCGTCATCATCCTCGACACCGGCGCGGCTATGGCACCCATCCAGGGGCACGTCTCGCTGCACCGCTTGGTGGACAACGTCGCGCACACGGCGGAGCCCTCCGCACTTGAGTCCTGGGCGCCCGAGCGGCCAGGACTCGTTGTCGCGTCAGACCGCCAGGGCCATGTCCAGCATCTGGGCCGCCTTGCCGATCGATCCCGGCATCAGGTGCCGGCGGCGGTACTGGGTCCCGGTGACCGCGACGTCATACGAGGTGCGGCAGGAAACGGAAGCCGAGGTCCGGGTCGATGGACGTCACCGTTTCTTCGACAACCGACGCACTCGTTTCCGGGAGACTTCCACTTCAGCACTTGCACCGCACGTTTGGACTGATAGTCGTGACAGAACATGTGCGTGCCGCCCGACGAGTCGATCAAGACGCTCGCCGACCGCCTCATGGACGTCGTCCAGTGGATGGAAGCCGGTGGAGCACGCTTTGTGGCCGATGGCCGGGATCTCCTGATCAGATGGTCGTCGTTCCCTCGCTCTCTTCGACCACACCGACGGCCTCCGGGAATCCGGAAGCGAACGTCTTGTGCTCGGGGTCGGTCTCCTCGCGGGCAGCTTCTCGGAAGAGGCGGATCAGCTCCTGCCGGTCCTCGTCGGGCGCCTGGTCCAGCCGCCTCAACAGGGTTCCCGTCCACGCTTCGGTGATCTTGACGGCTTCATCGTCGTCGACTGTGTCCTCGTCAGCCAGCTCGATACTGCCGAGCAAAGCCATGTACGCGGCCGCGAGCACCTGGGACCGGAGCACCGAAGTACCGGCTACGGCCGGCGGTTTCTGCGCGAGGAGGCAGAGTTCGTCGGGAAGTTCCAGCAGCGACCGGTCTGCCTTCCAGAAGCCCCTGTACGCCATGTCCTGGCTGTGCATCGCTCCGGCGAGCCTGCGGAAGACGCGGGCGAATTCCTGCTGGTCGTCGTCCGCCAGACGCTGCAGACCGTCCTGCACGGTCCGGATGCCCCGTCCGGTGAGCCGTGCCTTGCCCTCCGCGCTGATACCGGCCGGCTCACCGGAATCGTCACCGCTTGGATCGCAGGAGCGGATGGCGGCGATGAGACCGAGCACACCCTCGGTGAGGATGTGCTCGATGAACCACTGTCTCGGCTGCCTGCCCGCGACATAGGTTCCCGGGGCCAGGTCGTTGAGCTCGACCGCGTCACGGGTGCGGAAACCGGCAAGCGTGAGCACGCTTCTGATCGTCTCGTCCACGAGTGAGACGATCCGCGTACCGTGCGCAATCACCGGTTCCGAGAGATCGAGCCGGTCCGGCTGCATGAATTCGAAGACAGCCTCGGTCAGGGATTCACCGGCGTTCCAGCTGACATGGACGCCACCTGCCGGACCTTCGATGGTGTCTACGTGAACGCACGCGCCGGCCTGCCTGTCAGCCAGGGTGCCGGGGTGCTGCACGTAAGCGGGGAGACCCGCGTGGTGCAGCTCTCGGCATACCTTATTCGCCAGCGCGTGCCACTCGGCGATGACTTCTTCCGGAGCATGCGGAGAGCCGTTCTTCTCGGCATTGGCGCGTTTCTGAGGATCAATGTATGTCAAGGGTTCCCCTGAGAGAGCCGTGCGCAGCGAAGGGGATTCCGACTGTCGATTCTTCCAGTTCGACAGATCAAGCCTCCTGCTACCGTGACAAACAGCACAAGATTGCGGATATGGAAGGCCCCGCCGGGACGGAATTCCCGGCATTGGTCAGCCCGAGCGCTCGCACGCCGCGTCGGTATGGACGTCGGCCCGTTCGGGGGCGGCGAGCGTGTTCTGGATCACGAGGGTGCTCACGAAGACGAGGGCGTATCGGCGTGAACGTACACATCACCCTCGGCGACGTCGTCGACCTCCTCGGCCCGCACGACGGAGAATCCGGCCAGCTGCAGGATCCCGATCAATGCCGTCTGCATGAGTAGAACGACCTCGGCGTAGCGCTTCCACTCCGACGCTGCCGGGTCCTGCCGTTCTGCCACTGCCCGCATACCGGCCTCTGCCAGTTCTGGGGCGCTCCAGCGGACGTAGAGGCCTCCGGCGTACTCACCCTGGCTGTCGACTTCCACCCAGACGCCGGGCTGTTTCGGCACTCCGGGACGCTCGACATAAGCGGGAAGACCGGCGAGGTGGAGTTCTCGGCAGACCCGGCCCGCCAGGTCGTACCCAGCGGCGATGATTTCCTCCGAAGCATACGGGTGACCGTTCGCCTTAGCCTTGGCTCGACTCTCGGGGTCTATATACGTCACTGGGCATCTCCTGGTGTGAGGTCATCTCTGATGTTACGGATGTTGGAAGCCGCAGTTCCTCCGGTTGGCCAGAAACTTACTTCTCTGGCCGACAGCGATGCGTTTCCGTACGCATAAGGGGGCGCCAAAAGTTCAGCTCTCCGGCGCCCCCCTTCGTGCGTCACTCAGACAGATTTTGCTGTGTGGAGCGTGCAAACTTTCCACGCTCGAACGTGTCGAGCATGAACTTGATCATTTGGGCTGATCCAGGTCCGTCTGGAGTTGAGTAGGTTACCGGGATGCCTTCCACGAGAGGAGAGCACTTGTCCGGGCAGGGACTGCGTTCGCTGTAGAGTTCCTTGATCTGGTTCTTGTTGAATCCCTTTTCTTCCAGCTTTTTTACGATCAATTCCTCGGAGTGAAGCCCCAGGGGGATATTCGCAAAGGCGACAAAGTCATCCTTCGCGCCGGTTTTCTCAGCCCATCCTGGAACCCATGCAACCGCGACGTTCCGTCCGAACTTGTACCTGAGTCCGCTGCCTGTCCGGAACTTGTAGGCAACAACGGCCAAGTCCGTACTGGCGTACGGGATAATCTTCGCGCACGCGCCGCCTGCAGAGAATGCGAATGCCGCCTTGCCGCGCTTCGTGCACGTCTCGTACAGCTGTTGGAGGGCCCTGGCGCCGATTCCTTCCTTTGCCAGCGGCGACAGACCGTCGAGGGCGCGTAGTGCCTTGAAGGCGTCTTCGAAGTCGATGCCTGTCCTGGCGGCGGCGTCGAGCGCCTTGACAGCGCGTGAGATCGGGGCGAGCAGGCCTTCGACCGGGACGTATGTGGCGAGGCTCCAGGCGCAGGCGGTCTTGCTGCCGTGCCAGCAGTCCATCAGGTCTGCGGCGAAGAATTGGAACAGGATCGATCCGGCCACATCGCCGAAGAGGCTCTGCCATCCGGCGCGGACGATGTCCTTGCCGGAGAACGTGTGCGTCCAGCCGTCGATCTTGATGTTCTTCAGCGTCGCCCGCTGGAGGAACTGCCACGCCGCCTTCGGGCACCCGTCGGCCGTGGCCTGGGCCTGGTCGTCGGTGCACAGGTAGAAGTCGGCCTCGTAGGTGACGACCAGGTCGTACTTCGCGTTGCAGCCCTGGAAGGCCGCTTCCGGCATCCCCGGGCAGGTGCCGATCTGCTTGCTGCTGACGATCTCGACGGTGGACTCGTCCGGAACGGCGAACACACCGGGAATGCCCGTACCGGACCCCTGGGATGCCTCCTTGTTGGCCTCCTCCCGTTCGGTGCGGTCAGCGGCGTCCTGGGCTTCCTTGGCGTACTTGTCGGCGTCCTTGGCGGCTTGTTCTGCCTCGGTGGCGGCGGCGTCGGCGCGGTCAGCGGCGGCGCGGGCGTCCTGGGCGTCCTGTTCGGCCTGGGCGGCCGCGGAGCGGGCCGCCTCGGCGTCGAGTTCGGCCGCGTCGGCGAAGTCGCGAGCGTCCTTTGCGTAGCCCTCGGCGTGACCGGCGGCCTTGTCGGCGGCCGCAGCGTCGTCGGCGGCCTGCCGGTCGTACTCGATGCTGCGAGCCAGTGACGCCTGCGCCGCCGCAGCAGCCTTGGCTGCGTCAGCCGCGTAGCCCAGGGCCTCCTTGGAGTAGGTGCGGGCGTCGGCGGCGTACTTGGCCGCGTTCGCCGCGTGCTGGTAGGCCTCCTTGGCGTCGCCCTGGGCCTGGTCGGCGAGGTTCTTCGCCGCGTCGGCCTCGGCGGCGGCGTTCTTGGCGTGCGCGTCCGCGACTGCCTGCTGCTGCTCCGCGATCGTCTTCGACGACTGCCCCGTCAGCACCACCAGCCCGGCCGCGGAGTCGGAGTCGACGTAAGGCGAGCCGAGCTGGATCGCGTCGTTGGCGGGGTTGGCGACCTGCTGGGCCGCTTCGCCCGCGTGCACGGCCGCCTGGGCGGTGACGTGCGCGAACCCGGCCGCCTTCGCCGCGGCCGCGACCGCGTTGCCGGCCTCCTTGTTGGCTCCGTCGGCCTGGGTCTTGGCGTCCTTGGCGTGCTGCTCGGCTTCATCGGCCAGCTTGACCGCCGTCTTGGCCTCGGACGCGGCGTCCTGGGACGCCTTGATCGCATCGGCCGCGGCGCTGGTGGCGGTCCGTACCGCCGAGTCCGCCTTCAGCTTGGCCGCCTGCGCGGCGTCCGCGTCGGAGCGGGCCCGCTTCGCGGCTGCTTCCGCGCGGGTGGCTGCGGCGTCGGCGTCGGCCGCGGCCTGCGTGGCGGCGTCCGCCTCAGAACGGGCCCGGCCCGCCGCCGCTTCGGCATTGTCGGCCGCCGTGTCCGCGTCGTTTGCCGCGGCACGGGCCGCGTCGGCCTCGTCACCGGAGTCGAGGGAGTCGGCGTAGGCGTCCTTCGCGTCGGCCTTGGCGCGGGCCGCGTCCGCCTTCTGCTCGGCGTCCCACGCGTCGTCGCGCATCTCCTTGGCGTGGTCCTTGGCGTTGACCGCGTCGTCGCGCCTGCTTTCGGCGGTCTTCTCCGCGGCCTCGGCCTTGTCCTTGGCGTCCTTGGCCTTCGTCGCCTCGGACTCGGCGTTCTGGCGGTGTTCGGCGGCCTCGGCCTGCTTGACGGCCGCGGTCTCCTTCTCCGCCTTGGCCGTCTTCTCCTCGGCCTCCGCCGCCAGCCGCTTGGCGTGTGCGTCGGCGGCGGCCGCCTTCGCGTCACCTTCGGCCTTCACCGCGACGGCGAGCTTGGCCTCCGCGGTCTCCTTGTCCTTCTTGGCATTGTCGCGGTGGACCTTCGCGGCGTCGGCGGCGGCCTTGGCCTGCAGTTCAGCCTTCTCGGCGGCCTCCTTGCGGAACTCGGCCTTTACCTGCGCGGCCTGTGCCAGAGCCCGCTGGGTGATGGTCGCGCTGTCCGCGGCGGCGGCGCGGGTGGCGGCCTCGGCGGTCTCGCCGGCCTTCACCATCGCCTCCAGCGCGGCGACCGCGCCCTTGGTAACCTGCGCCTTTTGTTGACCGACCAGCAGACCGCGGCCCCTGGGCGCGTCGTTGCCGTCCGCGATGGTGTAGGCGGCCTGCTCGGCAGTGTCGGAGGCGGTGGCTGCCCTCTGCGCGGCGGTGAGCTGGTCCTTGATGGCGGTGAGCTTGTTCGCCGCCGCCGCCCGTGCCTTCGTGAGGTTGGCCGTGGCCTTGATGAACTGGGCTACCGTCGGAATGGTCCCAGTGTGGCCGGACGGTGTGACGTCGTACTGCTGGGGACCACTGCTGTTGCATGTGTACAGCCAGCTGTCGTAGCCCTCGGTGTACTCGTGCAGGTCCAGGCACTTGCCGGTGCCGGTGTTTTTCAGGGCCGAGGTGGCCTGGAGGTTGAACTCCCAGGTCTGCGCGGGCGAGCTGTTGCACGTCCACTGCTGGATCTTCGTGCCGTCGGCCGAGTTGTTGTTCGAAACGTCGACGCACTTCAGGGAGTTGACGTTCCGCAGGTGCAGGCCCTTGTCGTCGCCGTAGATCTCCCACTTCTGCGCGTCGGAGCCGTTGCACGTGTACAACTGGATGGGGGTGCCGTCTGTCTTAGCGCCGCCCTGGGCCTCCAGACACTTGCCGACGGCCGCGTGCACCTTGATCACGGTCGGAGCGTTGCCGACCCAGCCGGCCCCGCCCTCGGACCAGTAGTCCTGCCAGCGGGTGAGGCGGTCGGCGGCCCAGGACTGGCCCAGCAGGTCGCCCAGCGCCTTGGAACCGGTGGCGAGGGCCGCGACGGCGTCCTTGTTGGCGGTCAGGATCTGGTTGCGCTGGGTGGCTTGGGAGGCGATCTCCTGCTGCCACTCGGCGGCCGCGGTGGCGGTGGCGTCGCCCAGCACGTTGTCCGGGTCGAGGGGGTCACGCCAAGCGCAGGTCGCGAATCGGGCCTTGAGGTTCTCCACGGCGATCCGGTACTCGGCGCTGTCCGGTTCCGGAGCGGTGCGGGGGAAGCCGCCGGACTCCAGGAAGATCCGGGCGTCGTCCGCGTCCGTGTCGTGCCCCGGGCCCCCGTGCATCCAGGTGAACGCGTCCCGCTCGGCGAGCGCGCGGTTCCATTCGTCGTTGGGCAGGCTGGGGTCGGGGGTGGAGGTGTAGCGCGGAGTCCCCACGGCGTCGACGGCCTTGAGGGTCGCCTCGTCGACTGCGGGTGTGGAGTCCTTGTAGAAGTCGTCCTCGCTCTGCCAGAACCGGTCGGAGATCCACTTGGTCAGGCCGGTCTGGCCGTAGAAGCTCTGCTGGCCGTCGTTGTTGGTGCCGGGCGGCCAGTGGAAGCCGGTCTCGGTGAATCCGGCCGGGGTGGTCAGTCCTTCGACGGGCACCTTCCAGGTGTCCCGGAGGGTGTTGATGGCGGTGAGTTCCCCGGTCGACAGGTCGCGGTCCTTGTCGTACGCCGTCGCCAGCGGAGTCTGCTGCCAGTGGGCGCGGTCGGCCAGGGTGTGCAGCGTGGCCTGCGGCTGGTTGAGCGCGTCCTGCGCGGTCGTGGCCATGGACGTCCCGCCCAGCCGCAGGACGTCGGCCATCAGGCACTGGTCCTGCCGCAGTTGCTCGGCGGCGGTGTCCTCGTACCAGGGGTAGCTGTCACTCGCGGGGGCGGCGTCCCGTCCGGTGGTGGAGACGACTGGACCCGAGCTGACGGCCATGCCGGCGAGGAGTGCGGTAGCGAGGACGGGCGGGAGGATGCGGGCGGTGGTGGCGGATCGTTTCGACTTCGGTGGTCGGCCGGGTCTGAGGAGTTTCGGTGGTTTGAGGCGCATGCGCGTATCCCCTGTCGGGGGGAAGGGAGTCGCGGGTCGGCCGTGGCGGACTCGTGGCGCGCAGGTACGGCGGCATGGAGATGTGCCCCCCGTGGCGCGGCGACGTCGTTCCCCTGGTCGCTGGCTTGAACTGAGCGCTGACGGCTTGGTCAAGATCCGGTCAAGCGCGCGCCACTTTAGGCAGGTGTCATGCGCCCTGAGCAAGGACTTTCCTCCCCGCCGACAGGAGATGGCGTGAAGTCACCTGTGATCGACGACCGGCTGCACGGGGCACAGAGCCTCTCTGCACCCTTGGAAATCCTGTGTTTCTTTTGCGGTTCACCGATGTGGGCGGCGAGGAGGCGAAGAGTAGGGTTGGCGTGTTTTCGATCGGAGTGGGCCAGCATCAGCACACCATCGATGTCCACGATCACCTGCCCGCGGGCGTTCGGAGCACCGGTCCCGGCCAACCGCCAGACACGGTTCGGGGTTGTGCACCGCCTGCGGTGGCCGACGGCGATCCGCTCAACTCGGACGCGGTCTCCTGGAGCGCTGGCGCCCTGGCGATTGACGGGAACGGCCGGCAGAACAGCAGCAACCCGGATTTCTCCCAGATCAGCTACGCCGACCAGGGGGCCTCGGCACCACCCTGATCCAGCGCTACTTGAAGTTGACGGTCAACGCCGCTCCGGAGCCGGTGAAGAAGGGCAAGACCATCACAGTGACGGGTGCGCTGGCCCGTGCCGACTGGGATGCCGGCAAGTACTCGAGTTACGGCAATCAGTCGGTGAAGCTGCAGTTCCAGAAGAAGGGCGCGACCGCGTACAGCACGGTCAAGACGTCCACCGCCGGTGTGTTGGAACGGCGGTCACGGCGTCCGTCGACGGTGCCTGCCGCTACAGTTTCGCGGGGACCACGACCATCCCGGCGGTCAACGCCACGGGTGACTACGTCGACGTGCGGTAAGACGGTCCCTCACCGTTACGCGGCGCGGGCCGGGAGGACCCGACTGCGCCGCAGGCTGTGATCTCGGCCGTGTACGCACAAATTTTTCATCACTCGTACAACCATTCGCTCGCGTCACGGATCTGATCACTCGAGTCAAGAGACTCCACCTTCACTTGGGCCCCAAGGGAAGACGAGCCGTGAGGAACGACCACTCACCACCGGGGCCCCTTTCTCCACTTGGGGATCGCATGCGCATTCGCGCCACCGTGGCTGCCGTTTCCGGCGCCCTGGCCCTCTCCGCCTTCGTTGCGCCGGCCGCGCACGCCGCGGGTACCTCGTTCCACCACGACTCCGTCGTGAAGGCCGCTCAGACCGCGGCGCAGCAGCACTCAGGCAAGTCCGCGTTCACCGCGACCGTAGACGGCGACCCGTACGCCCTCAACGCCACCTTCTCGGCCGTGAAGGTCAACAACGGCAAGAGCATCGTGGTCGGCACCACCAACACCGTCAAGGTGCCCTTCTCCTACACCCTGACCCACGGCGCGGACGTCAATGTCACCGCCAGCGACTTCGTGACCTCGATCGACCTGTACAAGGGCGCGTCGTTCGAAAGCAACGACTGGGACATCGTCGGCACCAAGGCCGCGTGCACCGTCAAGACGACGACCACCGCCACCTGCACCGGTACCGTCTCCATCGACCCGCTGGAGCTCATCAACTCGGACGCCGGCACCTGGAAATCGGCCGCGTTCGCGGTGGCGTACAACGGGCAGAACCAGACCACCCCGGCCGACCCGTCCAAGATCGGTGTCGCTGTGAAGGACCCGGCGGCCGCCAACTTCTACCTCCAGCGTCTGTCCAAGCTGACGGTCAACGCGGCCCCGGAGCCGGTGAAGAAGGGCAAGACCATCACGGTCACCGGTGCCCTGACGCGCGCGAACTGGGAGACCGGGAAGTACGCCGGTTACGGCACTCAGTCGGTGAAGCTGCAGTTCAAGAAGAAGGGCGCGACCGCCTACACCACGGTCAAGACGATCAAGACGTCCACCACCGGTGCGCTGAAGACGACGGTCACGGCGTCCGTCGACGGCACCTTCCGTTACTCCTTCGCGGGAACCTCGACCACCCCGGCGGTCAACGCCACGGGTGACTACGTCGACGTGCAGTAAGACGGTCCATCACCGTCCCGCGGCGCGCCGGGAGGACCCGGCACGCCGCGGGCTGTGCCTTAGGTCATGCGCGTACAAACTTTTCATCACTGGTACAACCATTCACCTCTGTAACGGATCTGATCAGCCGAGTCAACAGACTCAATGATCACTTGGGCCCCATGTGAAGACGAACCGTGAGGAACGAACACTGTCGGGGCCCCTTTCTCCACTTGGGGATCGCATGCACATTCGAGCCACTGTGGCCGCCGTCTCCGGCGCCCTGGCCCTGTCCGCGTTCGTCGTGCCGGCCGCGCACGCCGCCGACTCCGCCGCCTCTTACCGCGCGGACGTCGCCAAGGTCCTGGAAGCCGCGCACTCCGCGTCCGCGCAGTCCGCTTCCGGCAAGACCGCGTTCACCGCCACCACTGCCGCGGACGCCGCCCCGTACGCCCTGAACGTCACCTTCTCCAACCTGAAGATCGGCAGCGCGATCAAGGTCGGTACCACCAACCACGTCGCCGTCCCGGTGACGTACACGCTCACGCACGGCAGCGACGTCGACATCACCGCGAGTGACTTCTTCTCCAGCCCCGAGATCTACAAGGGCTCGTACGACTCGCCGGACAACTTCCTCCTGGGTGATAACCCGGCGACCTGCACCGTCACCTCGTCGACCACGGCCAGCTGCAAGGGCAACGTCGACATCCACCCGGCCGACGGCGATCTGCTCAACTCCGACGCCGGCACCTGGTCGGCGGGTGCCTTCGCCATCGCGTACAACGGGCAGGACCCGGAGAGCTCCACCTTCGACCTCAGCAAGGTCGGCTACGCCGAGCAGGGCGGCCTGGGCACCACGAAGGTGCAGCGCTACTCGAAGCTGACCGTCAACGCGACCCCGGAGCCGGTCTACAAGGGCAAGACCCTGACCGCCACCGGCAAGCTGACCCGCGCCAACTGGGAGACCAACACCTACAAGGGCTTCACCAACCAGCCCGTCAAGCTGCAGTTCCGCAAGGCGGGCACCAGCACGTACACCACGATCAAGACGGTGTACTCGGACTCGTACGGAAACCTGAAGGCCACCACCACCGCCAACTACGACGGCTACTGGCGCTTCAGCTTCGCGGGCACCACGACCACCCCGGCCGTCAGCGCCACGGGTGACTACGTCGACGTGAAGTAGTACCCGTCGTACCTGCCGGCACGGCTCACGCCGGGAAGCGGCGGTCCACCCATCTCCACAGGAACTCCAGGGTGGCCGCCGCCACCACCGAGATGCCCACCGCGATCCACGGCATCTGGACGCCCACCAGCTTCAGCGCGAAGAAGTGCTGGAGCCACGGCACGATCAGTACGACGAGGAACGCCAGGCCCATCGAGGCCACCAGGGCGATGCGCCACCAGGTGTACGGGCGGGCGATGATCGCCAGCACCCACATCGAGATCAGGAACAGCGTCAGCGTGGCGGCGCTGGTCTCCGCGTCCAACTCGCCGGGACCGGTGTAGTGATGACGGGCCACCAGGTACGTGACGAAGGTGGCGACCGCCGCGACCACGCCCCCGGGGATCGAGTACCGCATGACCCGCCGTACGAAGTGCGGTCTCGCCCGCTCCGTGTTGGGGGCGAGCGCGAGGAAGAACGCCGGGATGCCGATCGTCAGGGTGGACAGCAGGGTCAGGTGCCGGGGCAGGAAGGGGTACTCGACCCGCCAGCACACCACCAGGATGGCCAGCAGCACCGAGTAGACCGTCTTCACGAGGAAGAGGGTCGCGACGCGGGTGATGTTGCCGATGACCCGTCGGCCCTCCGCGACCACCGAGGGCAGTGTCGAGAAGCTGTTGTTGAGCAGCACGATCTGGGCCACCGCCCGGGTCGCCTCCGAGCCCGAGCCCATGGACACGCCGATGTCGGCGTCCTTCAGGGCGAGCACGTCGTTCACGCCGTCGCCCGTCATCGCGACCGTGTGGCCGCGCGACTGCAGCGCACCCACCATGTCCCGCTTCTGCTGCGGGGTGACCCGCCCGAACACCGTGCCCTTGTCCAGCGACTTCGCCATCTCCTCCTTCTCGTCGGGAAGGTGGCGCGCGTCCACGACCGCACCGCTCAGGCCGAGCTTCCCGGCCACCGCGCCCACCGAGACCGCGTTGTCGCCGGAGATGACCTTCGCCTTGACGTCCTGCTCGGCGAAGTAGCGCAGGGTGTCGGCCGCGTCCGGGCGCAGCCGCTGCTCCAGGACCACCAGGGCGGCGGGCCGCGCGGCCCGCGTGACCTCGGGGTCGTCGAGGTCCTTCGAGGCCTTGGTGAGCAGCAGCACCCGCAGCCCGTCCTCGTTCAGCCGCTCGGTCTCGGCGAGCGCCGGGTCCCCGTCGGGCAGCAGCACGTCCGGGGCGCCAAGGAGCCACGTGCTGGATTCCCCGTTCCCCTCGCTGAAGGAGGCCCCGCTGTACTTGCGGGCCGAGGAGAACGGCAGCGACTCGGTGCAGCGCCAGTCCTCGCTGTCCGGGTAGGAGTTGATGATCGCCTGGAGGGAGGCGTTCGGCCGCGGATCGGACTCGCCGAGTGCCCCGAGGGCCTTGCGTATGTACGTCTCGTCGGCGCCCTGGAGCAGCCGCAGCTCGCTGACGTCCATGCCGCCCTCGGTGAGGGTGCCGGTCTTGTCGAGGCAGACGGTGTCGATGCGGGCGAGGCCCTCGATGGCGGGGAGTTCCTGCACGAGGCACTGTTTCCGGCCAAGCCGGATGACGCCGATCGCGAAGGCCACGGAGGTGAGCAGGACCAGGCCCTCGGGGACCATCGGGACGATCCCGCCGACCGTACGGGCGATGGAGTCCTTGAAGCCGTGCTGCTTGACCACGAGCTGGCTGATGACCAGACCGATCGCGGTCGGGATCATCATCCACGTCACGTACTTGAGGATCGTGGAGATACCGCTGCGCAGCTCGGAGTGGACGAGGGTGAACCGGGACGCCTCCTCGGCGAGCTGCGCCGCGTACGCCTCCCGGCCCACCTTCGTCGCGGTGAACGCGCCGCCGCCCGCGACCACGAAGCTGCCCGACATCACCTCGTCGCCGGGGTGCTTGACCACCGGGTCCGCCTCACCGGTGAGCAGTGACTCGTCGATCTCCAGACCGTCGGCCTCGACGCACGAGCCGTCCACGACGATCTTGTCCCCGGGTCCGATCTCGATCACGTCGCCCAGCACGATCTCCGACGTACTGACCTCGCCGGCGACCCCGTCCCTGCGGACCGTCGGCTTCGCCTCGCCGATCACCGCGAGCGAGTCCAGGGTCTTCTTGGCCCGCCACTCCTGGATGACGCCGATCCCGGTGTTGGCGATGATCACGTACCCGAACAGGCTGTCCTGGAACGGCGCCACGAACAGCATGATCAGCCAGAGCACACCGATGATCGCGTTGAACCGGGTGAAGACGTTGGCGCGGACGATCTCGCCCATGGAGCGGCTGCTGCGCACGGGGACGTCGTTGACCTCGCCGCGGGCGACCCGTTCGGCCACTTCGGCGGCGGACAGCCCCGGGGCCCGTTTGGGGGCGGGCAGGGGTACGGGGTGCACAGGATCGAGTTCGGCGCCCGCGTCGATGTGCGTCATGCATTCGACGGTACGTGCGGAAATACGGCTCCACCCGCCGAGTGCCCCAAAGATCCGACCAGGGGAGGACCGGGGCGGCGGTGAGTGATGCCGTGGTTGTAGGGGGAGCTGGTCGCTCCGCAGCAGCGGAGGGCGGTTACTCCGCCGTGGCGGACGAGGACCGCTCCGCTTCGGCGGCGGCCTTTTTGAGGGCGGCGTCGCGCCCGCGGACGTACCAGATGCCGATCAGGCCGAGGCCCGCGCCGGCCAGGCAGGTCCACAGCCACCACACGTGCCCGTGGTCGTCGAACCAGCCGTAGAACGGCAGCTGCACCAGGAAGAGGACGAACCAGAGGATCGTGCCGCCCGTGATGGTGGCGACGACGGGGCCCTCCAGGGGCTCCGGCGCCTCGTGCTTGGGGGTCCACTTCGCCATGGACACAGCTTACGAGGCTGTCCACTCCGGCTTCGCCAGACCCGTGCGGCCCCTTGTATACCAACGGTCTACGCGCGGAGATAGCGATTTCGGACTCATATGTTCATACTGAAACGGTCTGAGTCTGGCTCCTTCTGTTCGTACGAAACTCCAACAGAAACATCTGAGAAACCTGTTGGTGATCGAGCGGCGGCCAGACTCGATCATGTTTCCCCCAGCCCGGCGCCGTCCCCGCCCGGCGCCAGTCCTGGCCCGCAAGGCCCCGCACGTATGAGGTCATCCATGTCCACCTCGGCCACCACCAAGGCCCCCGCCCCGGAACAGCCGGGGCCCGGCCCCGCGCAGGGTGCGCTAGACCGCTACTTCAAGATCTCCGAGCGCGGCAGCTCGCTGCCCCGCGAGATCCGCGGCGGTTTCGCCACCTTCTTCGCGATGGCCTACATCATCGTGCTGAACCCGATCATCCTGGGCAGCGCGAAGGACATGTACGGGCACCACCTGGACAACGGTCAGCTGGTCACCGCGACCGCTCTCACCGCGGCCTTCACCACGCTGCTCATGGGCGTCATCGGCAACGTGCCGATCGCGCTGGCGGCGGGCCTCGGTGTGAACACGGTCGTCGCCCTCCAGCTCGCCCCGCGGATGTCCTGGCCGGACGCGATGGGCATGGTCGTACTGGCCGGTTTCATCGTGATGCTCCTTGTCGCCACGGGTCTGCGCGAGCGCGTCATGAGCGCCGTGCCGCTGGGCCTGCGCAAGGGCATCGCGATCGGTATCGGCCTGTTCATCATGCTGATCGGCCTGGTCGACTCCGGCTTCGTCACGCGCATCCCGGACATCGCGCAGACGACCGTGCCGCTCCAGCTCGGCGCCGACGGCCACCTCAACGGCTGGCCCGTCCTGGTCTTCATCCTCGGCACGCTGCTCACCCTCGCGCTGATGGTGCGCAAGGTGCCCGGCGCGATCCTGATCTCGATCGTCACGATGACGGTCGTCGCGGTGATCATCAACGCTGTCGCCAAGATCCCGTCCTGGGGTCTGACCACCCCGAAGTGGCCGGGCAACCCGGTCGCCACCCCGGACTTCGGTCTCGTCGGCAAGGTCAGTCTCTTCGGTGGCTTCGACAAGGTCGGCGTGCTGACCGGCACCCTCTTCGTGTTCACCGTGCTGCTGTCGACCTTCTTCGACGCGATGGGCACGATCATGGGCATCAGCGACGAGGCCAAGCTGACCGACGCGCAGGGCAACATGCCCGGCATCAACAAGGTCCTCTTCGTCGACGGCATCGCGGTTGCCGCGGGCGGCGCGACCTCCTCCTCCGCCACCACCTGCTTCGTGGAGTCCACGGCGGGCGTCGGCGAGGGCGCCCGCACAGGCTTTGCGAACGTCGTCACCGGTGCGCTCTTCGCCGTGGCGCTGTTCCTCACCCCGGTCGCCACGATGGTCCCGTCCCAGGCCGCCACGCCCGCGCTCATCGCGGTCGGCTTCCTGATCATGTCCCACTCGGTCAAGGAGATCGACTGGGCGGACTACACGATCGCCATCCCGGCCTTCGTGACGATGATGATGATGCCGTTCACCTACTCGATCACGAACGGCATCGGCATGGGCTTCATCACCTTCGTCGTGCTGCGCCTGGCCGCCGGCCGGGCCCGGGAGATCCCGGTCGCGATGTACGTCGTCTCGGCGGTGTTCGGCTTCTACTACCTGATGCCGGCCCTGGGCCTGACGTAAGCGGCCCCACCGGGGCTCACGCGAGCGGCCCCGCGGGGTCTGACGTCACCCCGTAGAACTTCTCCGTCTCCTCGACGGCGGTCTGGAACCGCTCGTCGAAGTCATCGCGAATCAGCGTCCGGACGACATAGTCCTGGACGCTCATTCCGCGTTTGGCGGCGTGGTGTCGGAGCCGGTCGAGCAGCTCCCCGTCTATCCGCAGGCTGAGCACGCTGGTCCCCATGGAGTCGAGGGTCGCGGGAGCCCGGCGGGGAATGGGTCACTTTCTGGAGGCGACTCACTCATATGGGTGACGTAAAGGTTCAGTGGCCCGCGTCACGGGCATCCTGTGGCTCTTTAGAGAGGGTAATGAGTTACCCTAAAGACATGGCTGACCTCACCCATGGCGACGACGCTGCCGCCGTGAACGCCCTGCGCTCCGCAGTAATGCGGCTGTCGCGTCGACTCAAGCACCAGCGGGTCGACGAGTCGCTGAGCCCCACCGAGATGTCGGTGCTCGGCACCCTCGCCCGCTGTGGCACCGCCACGCCCGGCGAACTTGCCCGTAAGGAGCATGTGCAGCCGCCGTCGATGACCCGCATCGTCGCGTTGCTGGAGGCCAAGGGACTGGTCAGGCTGGAGCCGCATCCCGAGGACCGGCGCCAGAAGGTCGTCACCCAGACCGACAAGGCCGAGGCGATGCTCGAGGAGAGCCGCCGCAAGCGGAACGCGTTCCTCGCCGGACTGGTCGAGGCCCTCGACGAGGACGAGTGGGCGAAGGTCCGCGAGGCCGCGCCCGTCCTCGAGAAGCTCGCGCAACTGTGACAGGGGCGCACACCCGGCCCGGGCGCACGCGCGACAGGCGCGACTTCGGCGCGGGCGCCGCGCGGCGGTCGCAGCCGCGCACGGCAGGCCGCCGGGTGTGCGCCGACCGCGGTGTCCCATGCACCGCGAGGGGCACGCCGTGACAGCCGTGCGCACTGTCCCGCACGCCCCGCCGTGCCCGAACCTCACGTGACAGACGCGGCCGCGCCCGCGTGCGATGACGTCCAACGCTAGGAGGCGAATCCCTTTGAGTACGGGATCCGGAATACCTTCCGCCCCCGGACCAGCCACCCCCGACTCCCCGCCCGCCCCCGAGAACTCCCCCCGCCCCTCCCGCTCTTCGATGTTCAGCTCGCTGAGGATCAGGAACTACCGGCTGTTCTTCATCGGCCAGGTCGTCTCCAACACCGGCACGTGGATGCAGCGCATCGCCCAGGACTGGCTGGTCCTGAGCCTCACCGGATCCTCCGCCGCGGTCGGCATCACCACCGCGCTGCAGTTCCTGCCGATGCTGCTCTTCGGGCTGTACGGCGGCGTCCTCGTCGACCGCCTCCCCAAGCGCCCCACCCTGCTGGCCACCCAGACCGCCATGGGCGTCACCGGCCTCGTGCTCGCCTTCCTGACCCTCTCCGGCCATGTCCAGGTCTGGCACGTCTATCTGGCGGCCTTCGCCGTCGGCCTCGCCACGGTCGTCGACAACCCGGCCCGCCAGTCCTTCGTCTCCGAGATGGTCGGCCCGGGCCAGCTGCAGAACGCGGTCAGCCTCAACTCCGCCAACTTCCAGTCCGCCCGCTTGGTCGGCCCCGCCGTCGCGGGCGTCCTGATCACCGGCGTGGGCACGGGCTGGGCGTTCCTCTTCAACGGCCTGTCCTTCGTGGCGCCCGTCGTCGGCCTGCTCCTGATGCGCGGCCGCGAGCTGCACCCGGTCGAGCGGGCGCCGCGCGGCAAGGGCCAGCTCCGCGAGGGCCTGCGCTATGTCGCCGGCCACCCGGAGCTGATCTGGCCGATCGTCCTCGTCGGCTTCATCGGCACGTTCGGCTTCAACTTCCCGGTCTGGCTCTCTGCCTACGCGGACGACATCTTCCACTCGGGCGCCGGCGGGTACAGCCTCTTCAACACGCTGATGGCGGTCGGCTCGGTGGCCGGCGCGCTGCTTGCCGCCCGCCGCGGCACGGCGAGACTGCGCGTCCTGATCGCGGCGGCCATGGCCTTCGGCATCCTGGAGGTGGTGGCGGCCCTGGCCCCGTCCTTCTGGCTCTTCGCCCTCCTCATGGTCCCGATCGGAACCTTCGGCCTCACCGTCAACGTCACGGCGAACACCGCGGTCCAGATGGGCACCGACCCGGCCATGCGCGGCCGGGTGATGGCGCTGTTCATGATGGTCTTCATGGGCGGTACGCCCCTGGGAGCACCGCTGGTCGGCTGGGTCACCGACGCCTACGGCGCCCGGGTCGGGTTCGCCCTCGGCGGCCTGGTCTCGGCCGTCGCCGCGACCACCGTCGGCCTGGTCCTGGCCCGGGTCGGCGGGCTGCGCCTGTCGGTGGGCTGGCACCGGGGCCACCCGCAGGTCAGCTTCGTACCGAGGGAAGCGGGAAAGCAGAAGGAGCAACTGGCCACGGCGATGTGACGAGGGCGCCGAGGGAACCCCGTCCTTCATCGGGGGCGAAGGTGGCCCGGTGATCCATTCCCTGCAAGGGTGAGGTGCATGAGACTCTTTGCGGCCGTGCTGCCACCGGAGGCCGTGATCCATGAACTCGGCGTGGTGGTGGACGAGTTGCACCGCCTGCCGGGCGCGGACAGACTGCGCTGGACGGGCCGCCCCGGCTGGCACTTCACCCTCGCCTTCTACGGCGAGGTGGCGGAGGAACTCCTCCAGCCCCTGTCGGACCGCCTGGCCCGCGCGGCCCACCGCACCCCCTCCATCCCCCTCGCCCTCCGCGGCGGCGGCCACTTCGGCGGCCGGGCGCTGTGGACCGGGGTGTCGGGAGACGTCGCCACGATGCGGCTGCTGGCCGACCGGGCGGAGGCGGCGGCGCGGAAGGTGGGCGTCGAGATGGGGGAGCACCGTCGCTACCGCCCGCATCTGACGCTGGCCCGCAGCCGGGACACCGTGGACTTCGCCCCGTACGTCACGGCCCTGGACGCCTTCGCCGGGCGGGACTGGACGGCCCGGGAACTGTGTCTCGTACGCAGCAATCTGCCGAGGTCAGGAGTGCCGGGGGAGCAGCCGCGCTACGAGACGGTGGCGTGCTGGCCGCTGGACGGGGCGGGCGGCTGAAGGCGCCTCGAGGCGGCCGGTTAACCTCAAGGGCGTGAACCCGAAGACCCGAAACCAAATCATGGCCGGTGTGCTCGTGCTGATGTTCGTCGTGGTGGCGCTGGCGGCGGCGGTCAAGTAGAGCCGACCGGAGCGCTCCGCCGGGGTGAGCGGAATGCCGCGCCGCTTGTCCGTCTGCGGGCGGGGCGTGGCCGGCCGCGCTGTTCTGCGTGCCCCTTGAGGGGCGCCCGGTGGGGCGCCCCCTGGGGAGCCCTACCAGGCGAAGGCCTCCGGGGACGGGCCCGGCCCCGGGAAGATCTCGTCCAAGCCGGTCAGCAACTCGTCCGACAGCTCCAGCTCGACCGCGCGCAGGGCCGAGTCGAGCTGTTCGGCGGTGCGCGGGCCGACGATGGGGCCGGTGACGCCGGGACGGGTCAGCAGCCAGGCCAGGGCGGCCTCACCGGGCTCGATCCCGTGCTTGTCGAGCAGATCCTCGTACGACTGGATCTGCGCGCGGATGGTGGTGTTGGCGAGGGAGTCGGCGGCCCGGCCGCTCGCCCTGCGCCCGCCCTCGACCTCCTTCTTGATGACACCGCCGAGCAGTCCGCCCTGCAGCGGCGACCAGGGGATGACCCCGAGGCCGTACTCCTGCGCGGCCGGGATGACCTCCATCTCCGCGCGCCGCTCGGCGAGGTTGTAGAGGCACTGTTCGCTGACGAGACCGATCGTGCCGCCGCGCCGGGCGGCGATCTCGTTGGCCTGGGCGATCTTGTACCCGGGGAAGTTGCTGGACCCCACGTAGAGGATCTTGCCCTGCTGCACCAGTACGTCGATGGCCTGCCAGATCTCCTCGAAGGGAGTGCGGCGGTCGACGTGGTGGAACTGGTAGACGTCGATGTAGTCGGTCTGGAGCCGCTTGAGGGAGGCGTCCACGGCCCGTCGGATGTTGAGGGCCGACAGCTTGTCGTGGTTGGGCCAGGCGTCGCCGTCGGCGGCCATGTTCCCGTACACCTTGGTGGCGAGCACGACCTTGTCGCGCCGCTCGCCGCCCTTCGCGAACCAGTTCCCGATGATCTCTTCGGTACGGCCCTTGTTATCGCCCCAGCCATACACGTTCGCGGTGTCGAAGTAGTTGATCCCCGCGTCCAGTGCCGCGTCCATGATGGCGTGGCTGTCGGCTTCGTCGGTCTGCGGACCGAAGTTCATGGTGCCGAGGACGAGCCGGCTGACCTTGAGTCCCGTGCGTCCGAGCTGCGTGTACTTCATGAGTCCCTAGCCAACGACGTGGAGTGCGCTCTAGGCAAGGGAGATGCGCTCGTGGCGGGTCAGTCGCGGGGGAACTCTTCGGTTTGGAGGGTGAGGCCGACCACGGTGGTGGCGAGATCGACGGGGTCACCGAAGACGATCTTCGTCTCGACCGTGTAGTCGCCGCGCTTGGGCTCGGTGAAGAGGTGACACCTGCCCTGGTAGGGGTCGGCGATGAGGTAGACGGGGACCTCGGCGAGGGCGTAGGTGAGCTTCTTGGGGCCGTAGTCGTTGGCGGCGGTGTCCTTGGAGATCACCTCCGCCACGAACTCGACGTCCTGGTAGCGCCAACGGCCCTTGCTGTCCTTCACCGATCGCTCGGCCATCGCGGCCACGTCGCAGGCGAAACCGTTCAGGTTTCCGGGGAAGTCGATGCGTACGTCCGACGCCAGTCGCTTGCGCGGGTACTTGCCACGCAGTTGCTCCACGATGTCGAGGATGATCTCCCAATGGTGCTGCCGCTGCGGTGACATGAAGATGTTCCCCCCGACGATCTCGACCTTCGTTCCCTCGGGGATGGGCATCTTCTCGAGACACTCGAACATGACGTCCAGAGTCAGTTCGCCGCTTTCCTCGGCCATCTCGATCCTGTCTTCAAGGACGGTCATCGTGGCGCTCCTCCCCGGCCGCAACCCGGTCGAGCGCAGCCGCGCGGTACAACGATACGCACGGTGACCGGGTTACGTCGGGGCATGCTTCACCTCGACCTCGACCTCGATCAGGCCGAGTAGGGCTCGCCCAGGTCCCAGGCCTGGTACATCGCCTCCGCGAAGGCCTCCGCGATCTTGTGTTCGCCGGTCGCGTTCGGATGCGTGCCGTCGTACGTGTCGTGGTGGATGTCGTAGGCGGGGGGCGGGGAGGCGAGGAGGACGGGGGAGCGGGGCTCGTCCAGGTCGGCCGCCACCTTCGCCAGGAGTTCGTTGAAGGCGGTGACCTCGGCGGCGAAGGCGGCGTCGGACTCCGCGCGGACGTTCGGTATCACCGGGAGCAGGACCAGGTGGATACGCGGGTTCGCCGCGCGGGCCTCAGCGACGAAGGCGCGGGCGTTCGCCGCCGTCTGTACGGCGTTCGTGTAGAAGCCCAGGTCGATCAGACCGAGGGAGACCAGGAGCACGTCCGCGCGGTGGGTGCGGACCGCGTCACCGATCAGGGGCACCATGTGCTGCCAGCCCTCGCCCCAGCCCGCGAGGTGGGCCCGCGGGAAGTCCGGGTCCGCGTACTCGTAAGAGTCGGGGGACTCCGTCGCCTTGTCGTACAGCGTCTCGCGCGGGCCGACGATCCGGAACGGGCCCGCGTACGTCGCGCGCAGGTGCTGCCACATTCGGTAACGCCACGTGTGTTCGCCCGCGCTTCCGATCGTCATGGAGTCGCCGACGGGCATGAACCTGAGCATCCGCTCATCATGGATGATCGGGCGGGTGATCAGTACGGGTCGTGTGGGGTGCGGGGTGTGAGGATGGACACGCCGGGGGTGGCGGTTCCTCGTGGGTGCATCCGGGTTCCGGCGGCGCCGGGATGGGAGGCTTGGGCCATGCGCCGATCGCCCTCGTTCCTCGCCGGAGCCGCCTCCGCCGCTGCCGTCCTCGCCCTCGCGCTGCCGGCGCCCGCCCTCGCCGACAGCGGGGACGGGGGGTTCACGATCAAGGATCCCCGGATCACCGAGTCCAGCGGCCTCGCCGCCTCGCACCTCCACCCCGGCATCTACTGGACCCACAACGACAGCGACGACGGTCCGTACCTCTATGCCGTCGACAGCAGGACCGGCGAGACCGTCGCCACCATCACCATGAAGGGGGTGGGCGCGCCGCGTGACGTCGAGGCCATCTCCCTCGGACCCGACGGCGACCTCTACGTCGGCGACATCGGCGACAACCTCGGCGGCAAGTGGTCCTACGTGTGGATCTACAAGCTGCCCGAGCCGAAGGTGCTCAAGAACCAGACGATCCGGGCCACGCAGTACGTCGTGAAGTACGCCGACGGGCCCCGCAACGCCGAGGCGCTGATGGTCCATCCGAAGACCGGACGGGTCTACATCGCCGACAAGAACGAGGACGGCGGCCACCTGTACGAGGGCCCCGCCCGGCTCTCCACGTCGGGCACCAACATCTTCCGGTCCGTCGCCACCATCGACCTCTGGGTCACCGACGGAGCCTTCTCGCCCGACGGCAAACAGCTCGCCGTACGCGGGTACTTCGGCGGGATCGCGTACGCCTGGAACGACGGGAAGCCGAAGCGGCAGGGTCGGCTGAACGTGCCGCTTCAGGGGCAGGGGGAGTCGATCACGTACACCGCCGACGGGTCCAAGCTCATGTACGGCAGCGAGGGCAAGGACAGTCCGGTCCAGCCCGGTTCGGCGCCCGGCGGCTCCGACTCCAAGTCCCCCTCCGACGGAGGGGGTTCGTCGGCGGACGGCGGCGGTGGCGGGGGCATGAGCTCCGGCGCCAAGGTGGGGGCGCTCGCCGTCGCCGCCGTCCTGGCGGTCTTCTTCGGGATGAAGCGGCTGCTGCGCAAGTCATAGCGCGCGAGTCATAGCGCGCGAGTCATGGCCCGCGAGCCGCGTGCCGCCGGGCTGGATCAGTAGGTGCTGGGCCGGCTTCGGTCCGGCCGGCAGGTTGACCGAACTGTGGGTGTTCTGGAAGTCGCCGAACTTCCGCAGATGCTCCTGATGGGAGTCGCAGCCGTTGTTGTTCGTCCGGACGAGGCGGCTCCAGACTGCGCCGGGGCGAGCGTCACCGCCGTGAGCGCCGATCACAACGGGGCCCTCGCGGTGGGCGGGTCCGTGCCGACAGTGACATGCACGGCGACGTGAGCGCGCGTACGGCATGAGTGCGTGTACGGCATGAGAAAGGGGCGCCCGGTGCGATTGTCCGCGCCGGGCGCCCCCGTCCGCGTACGAAAGTGTGTACGCGAAGGTGCGTGCGAGTAAGGACTACAGCTTTTCGATCACGTAGTCGATGCACTTCGTCAGCGCCTCGACGTCCGCCGGGTCGATCGCCGGGAACATCGCGACACGGAGCTGGTTGCGGCCGAGCTTGCGGTAGGGCTCGGTGTCGACGATGCCGTTGGCCCGCAGGACCTTGGCGACGGCGGCGGCGTCGATCTCGTCGGCGAAGTCGATCGTGCCGATGACCTGCGAGCGCTTGGTCGGGTCGGCGACGAACGGGGTCGCGTACTTGCTCTCCTCGGCCCAGCTGTAGAGGCGGGTCGAGGAGTCCTTCGTGCGGCCCGTGGACCATGCCAGACCGCCCTGGCCGTTGATCCACTCCAGCTGCTCGTTGAGCAGGAAGAGGGTCGCGAGGGCCGGGGTGTTGTACGTCTGGTTCTTGCGGGAGTTGTCGATCGCCGTGGGGAGGCTGAAGAACTCCGGGACGTGACGGCCGGAGGCGTGGACGCGCTCGGCGCGCTCGATGGCGGCGGGCGAGAAGACGCCGATCCACAGGCCGCCGTCGGAGGCGAAGGACTTCTGCGGGGCGAAGTAGTAGACGTCCGTCTCGGCGATGTCGACGGGGAGGCCGCCGGCGCCGGAGGTGGCGTCCACCAGAACGAGGGAACCCTCGTCGGCGCCGTTGACGCGCTTGAGGGGGGCTGCGACGCCGGTGGAGGTCTCGTTGTGGGTGTAGGCGTAGACGTCCACGCCCGCCTCGGCCGTCGGCTCGGGGTGCGTGCCCGGGTCGGAGGAGATGACGGTGGGCTCGGCGAGCCACGGGGCGAGCTTGGCGGCCTTCGCGAACTTGGAGCTGAACTCGCCGAAGGTGAGGTGCTGGGACTTGTTGTCGATCAGACCGTGGGTCGCGACGTCCCAGAAGGCGGTGGAGCCGCCGTTGCCGAGGACGACCTCGTAGCCGTCGGGGAGCGAGAACAGGTCGCGCACGCCTTCGCGGACCTTGCCGACCAGGTTCTTGACCGGGGCCTGGCGGTGGGAGGTGCCGAGCAGGGAGGTACCGGTCGCGGCCAACGCGTCCAGCGCCTCCGTGCGCACCTTGGAGGGGCCCGCGCCGAAACGTCCGTCGGCGGGCTTGATGTCAGCGGGGATCTGGATATCAGCCACGGTGCGAGCGTATCCGTTATGTGAAACGTGGTGGAGACGTGGTCCGGCGGGTGAGACGGGGTGGCGGCCACGTTTCCCCGCCCCCGCCGCCCCTACCCGACCCATCCCCGGGGTGCGTTCTTCGGCTGCGGGTGGGTGGGGGCTGGTCGCGCAGTTCCCCGCGCCCCTGAAAGCGGGGCTTCGCCCCGCATCTTCAGCCCGTCCGGCGTTTGAGGGCGAGGCCGTTCAGGCCGGTGCGGGGGTCTGGGGGCGGCAGCCCCCAGTGGGGTTGAAGGGGCGGAGCCCCTGGGGATGGGACGGGTAGGGGCGGCGGGGGCGAGGGAAGGCTGGGGCTAGTCGACGGTCAGGTGCACGGGGAGTTCGTGCAGGTCGTTCTGGGTTACCACCGGCTTGTTGCGGAGTTCCGTCGCGGGGATCGCCAGGTCCAGGTCCGGGAAGCGGGCGTACAGGGCCGGGAGGGCGACCCCCGCCTCCAGCCGGGAGAGGGCGGCACCGGGGCAGACGTGCGGGCCGTGGCCGAAGGAGATGTGACGGTTCTCGACGGTGCGGGTGATGTCGAAGTCCCCCGCGGACGGACCGTGGGCGTTCTCGTCGCGGCCGATCGCGCCGTACGAGACGATCAGGGCGTCGCCCGCCGGGATCACCTTGTCGCCGACGGGCACGTCCTCCGTCGCGAAACGGATCAGGACGTGCGAGGTCGGGGTCGCGTAGCGGAGGGTCTCCTCCACGACCGCCGACCAGTCCACCTCGCCGGAGAGGACGAGGGCGCGCTGCTCGGGGTGGGTGGAGAGGTTGACCACCGCGTTGACGATCAGGGAGATCGTCGTCTCGTGGCCGGCCGCGACCATCAACTGAAGCGTGGAGACGATCTCCTCGTCGGTTAGGTGGTCGCCGTCCTCGGAGGCCAGGATCAGGGCGGAGGTCAGGTCGTCGCCGGGCTCCGCGCGTTTCGCGGCGACCGTCGCCGCCATGATGCCGGCCAACTCCGTCAGCGTGGCGATGACCTCCGCGGGCGGGGTCTGCGTCGAGAAGAACTTCTCGAAGAGTTCCTTGAGGCGGGGGAGCCGGGACTCCTCGATGCCCATGAGGTCGGCGATGACGTACATGGGAAGGGGGTAGGCGAAGTCGGCTTTCAGGTCGACGACGCCGTCCGGGCCCGACGTCAGGCCGTCGAGCAGACCCTCCGTCAGTTTGGTGATGCGCTCCCGCATCTGTTCCACCCGGCGCGGGGTGAGCGCCTGCGCGACCAGCGTGCGCATCCGGCGGTGGTCCGCGCCGTCCACCGTGAGCATGGAGCGGCCGGGGTTGGCGAGCCCGATCAGCGGCCAGTCGGGCGCTATCTCGCCGCGCTGCCAGGCGCCCCAGACGTTGATGTCCTTGACCAGCCGGGGGTCGGTGAGCAGGGCGCGTGCCTCGGCGTGGTGGGTGACGGCCCACACCGGTACGCCGCCGGGCAGTTCGACGGCGGCCAGCGGGCCGGCCTCCCTGAGCCGAGCGCTTTCGCCGTCCAGGTCGGACACGAACGGGTCCAGGACGATACGACTGGTCATGCGGGGGTGCCTCCGAGGGCCGGGGTCGGGGTGAAGCGCACAGGAAGTTCGGTCAGACCCCGCAGCCACGGGGAGGGGCGCCGGGTCAGGGAGTCGGCCGGGACCGCCAGGTCGATGTCCGGCAGGCGGTCCAGTACGACCTCGATCCCCGTCCGCGCGATGACCTCCGCGACCTCCTGCGCCGGGAACGGGCAGCGGTGCTCCCCGTGACCGAAGGAGAAGTGGGCGTTGTTGCCGCCGGTGAGCGCGGAGCCGTCCGTGCGGACCTGGGGGTCGGAGTTGGCGCCCTGGAGGCCGAGGAGCAGGAGATCGCCCGCGCGGACGAGGTGACCGCCGAGCTGGGTGTCACGGGAGGCCCAGCGGCCGGCCACGTTCTGGGTGGGGGTGTCCTCCCAGAGGACCTCGTTCATGGCCTCGGCGACACTGTTGCGGCCGCCGAAGAGGGAGGCGGCGAAGCGTGCGTCGGTGAGCATCAGGCGCAGCGAGTTGCCGATCCAGTCCGCGGTCGGCTGGTGGCCGGCGGCCATCATGACCATCAGATCCTGGATGATCTCCTCGTCCGTGAAGCCGGCCGTGTTCGCGAGCATGCGGGACACGACGTCGTTCGCGGGCTCGGCCTTGCGGTCGGCGATCAGCTGGGCCATGGAGCCGGCCAGGTGCTGCTGTCCGGCCAGTGCGGTCTCACGGCCGTTGACCATGTCGTTGAGGGCGGTGACGAGACCGGGTCCCTGTTCTTCGGCGAAGCCGTAGAGCGTGGCGAGGACGCGGACGGGCAGCAGGGCGGCGTAGTCCCCGATGAGGTCCGTCTCGCCCTTGGCGCACGCCGCGTCGATGAGTTCGTCGGCGAACTTCTCCGCCTGGGCCCGCAGTTCGGAGGGGTCGACGGCTTCGAGGGCGTCACTGATCATCGCGGCGCGCTCACGGTGGCGTTCGCCGACGGTGTAGAGGATCGAGGGCTGCCTGCGGCCGATCATCGGCAGCAGTGGCCAGTCGTCGGGGATGCGGTCCCACTGGTTCCACAGCTCGGAGTCGCGGCTGAACAGCACGGGGTCGCCGGTGACCTGGTGCAGTTCGCGGTAGCCGAGCACCAGCCACGCCGGGATGTCGCCGTCCAGGACGACGGGGGTCACGGCACCGTGGTCGCGCCGCATCTCCCGGTACAGCTCGGCGGGTTCGGTCTGGAACCGGGGTCCGTTAAGGGGCACGGGGGCGGGGGTCACAGGGCCAACTCCGTTGATTTGACAGTGGCGTGCGTGCCGTGGGGGTGGTGGACGCTTTGGGCGCGCTGGGCGGCGTACACGGTCTTCAGATGTTCGACCAGCGTGATCAGCACCCGCTTGCTGGACTCCCGGGAGCGGGCGTCGCAGTCGATGAGCGGGACGTGCGGGTCGAGGTCGAGGGCCTCGCGGATCTGGTCGGGGGTGTGCGTGGGGCCGCCGAAGTCGTTGCAGGCGACGATGAACGGGGTGCCGTGGTGTTCGAGGCGGTCGATCGCGTACCAGGAGTCGTCGATGCGCCGGGTGTCGACGAGGACGACCGCGCCGAGGGTGCCGGAGAAGAGACGGTCCCAGAGGAACCAGAAGCGTTCCTGGCCGGGCGCGCCGAACAGGTACAGCACGTTGCGGGCGTCGAGCGTGATGCGGCCGAAGTCGAAGGCGACGGTGGTCGCGGACTTCCCGCGCACCCCGCTGGTGTCGTCGATGGCCTCGCCGGCCCGGGTCATCGTCTCCTCGGTGTTGAGCGGACGTATCTCGCTCACCGAGCGGACCAGGGTCGTCTTGCCCACGCCGAATCCGCCGACGACCACGATCTTCAGGCCGTTGTCGGCGGTGGCGTCCAGCGGAGTCCTGGCGGCGGCGCTCGCCGAAGCGTTCGCGGAAGCGTCCGCGGGAGTCCTCGCGTCAGAGGTTGCGTAGTCCAACGAGCACCTGCTCCAGGATGTCGGGATCGGGAAGAGCGGCCTTCTGGGGGTGACGGGCGCTGACGCGGCCCGCGGCGAGGAGGTCGGAGAGCAGGATGCGGGTGATGGACACCGGCAGCTTCAGCACGGCGGCGATCTCCACGACCGCCGTCGGCCGCTCGCACAGCCGCAGGATCGCCGCGTGCTCCGACTGCATGCCCACCGCCGGATCGCACTCGGCGACCACGAGTGTCACCAGGTCGAACGGGGTGTCGGGCGCGGACCGGCTGCGCCCTCCGGTGAGGGTGTAGAGCCGGTCGGGCGCGTCGTCCCTGCCCGGACGGCTCATGACGTCCGGGGCTGCGCGCTCAGGTGTTCGCCGAGTTGTTCCACGAGCTCGCTCATGTTGTGCCCGACCAGACCGGCGTCCGCGTCCTCGGCGGTGACCACGGCGAGGTGGGCGCCGTCGCCCGCCTCCACGATGAACAGGACCCCGCCGTAGAACTCGGTCATCGCCGAGCGCACGCCCCCGGTGCCGTCGCCGAACTCCACGGACGCGCCGTGGGACAGCGACTGGATGCCGGCGGCGATCGCGGCGAGCTGGTCGGCGCGGTCGACGGTGAGCTCCGGAGTGCGGCACAGCTTCAGGCCGTCCCGGGAGAGCACGAGCGCGTGCCGGGCGCCCGGGGTGCGCTCGAGGAGGCCCTCGATGAGCCAGGAGAGCTTCTCGTCGGCGGTGGTGGTGCCGGTCATGAAGTGGGGTCGCCTTCCGGATGCGAGGGGGTGTGCGAGGGATTCGCCGGGGTGGTGTCCCGTACGGCTTCTTCGCCGCGTGCGGCGTTTTCGGATTCGTCCGCTACGGCGTCTTCGGATGCCGCGCGCCGTACGGCTTCTTCGGCGGCGCGTACGGCGTCTTCCGCGGCGCGTACGGCCTCGTCCTCGGGCACCGTGCCCTGGACCGCCGCCTGGTCGGGCGCGGTACCCCGGACGGCCTGGCGGAAGCTGCTGAAGCGGGCGGCGGTGGTCTTGGAGTCGGTCGTACGGGGTTCGGAGTCGGCCTGGTTCGCGAGGTGGGCGCGGCTGCGCTCGGCGTGCGCGAGGGTGCGGCCGCGGCGGCGCTTGGGGAGGCCGCCGGTCGTGGGGGTGCCGATCGTGGGGGTGCCGTTCGGCGGGGTGTCGGTGTCGTGCCGGGGCGACTCGTGGGTGGGGACCGGGTCCGGGTCGAGGTCCTCGGGGGCGCGGGCGGCGGCGTACGACGCCTGGGGGCGCGGCTCGGCGAGGGAGTGGTCCTCGGTGGCGGCCGGGGTCGCCGCGGCGGGCTTGGCCTGGGGCTCCGTCGCGGCCGGGGTGGCCGGGGCGGTAGCGGCGGGCTGGCTCAGGATGTCCTGGGGGATGAGCACCAGGACGCCCGTGCCGCCACGTGCGGAGGGTCGGAAGGACACCTTCAGGCCGTGCTTGCGGGCGAGCCTGCCGACCACCGCGAGGCCGAGCCGGGTGCCGCTGAGGCCACCGAGGTCGGTGGAGTTCTCAGCGTCCCCGGAGACGGCGCGTTCCGCGCGGCGCAGCTGGACGTCGCCCATGATGAGGCCGCTGTCCTCGACGGAGACGATGACACCGGCCGGGACCTCCTCGACGTAGACGTGGACCTCGGCGGTCGGCGGGGAGAAGTTCGCGGCGTTGTCGAGGAGTTCGGCGAGCGCGTGCATCACGCCCTCGGCGGCGTGGCCGGCGACGGCGGCGTCGCTCGCGGAGTGGACGCGCACCCGCTGGTAGCCGCCGATGCGGCCCATGGCGCCGCGCAGGATCGACTCCATGACGATGGGGCGCGCCCAGCGCCGGCCGGAGCGGGCGCCCGCGAGGACGGCGACGGAGTCGGCGAGGCGGCCCGCCTGAGCGGTGCGGTGGTCGAGGTGGAGAAGGTCGGCGAGGACGTCCTCGTCGGAGTGCTTGTCCTCCATGGCGCGCAGGTCGGCGAGCATGCCGGTGGACAGTGCCTGCATCCGCCCGGCGGCGTTGGCGGTGGCCGAGATCGCGGCGGCCCGGTCCCTGCCCGCCTGTCGCACCCGCTCGGTCAGCCGGGCGTTCTCCTCGGCGAGTTCCGTGGACCGCCGCTGCTCCTCGCCGATCCGGGTGGTGAGGCGGTGTCGCTCCTCCTCGAACCCTTGGGTGAGCAGGGCGCGTTCGCGGGCGTCGGCGTCGGCCAGGCGCGCGCGGTCGCGGGCGGACTCCTCCGCGACCCGGGACCGCTCCTGGTTGAACTCCTCGGCCATGCGGGCGCGTTCCTGCAGGAGCCGCCCGGCGTCCTGGGCCACGGTGTCGAGGCGGCGGCGTGCGAGTTTCGCGGTCTGCGTGGCGCGCGTGGCGACCGCGACGGCTACGCACAGCAGCACGGCGGCGGTGCCCGTGCCCCAGGCGAGGGCGACGCGTGCCGGGTCAGGTGCCAGGGAGACGGCGAGGACGACCGCGACCGCCGCCAGGGCGGCGGTGAGCAGGGGCGCGGGGGCTGTCGCGCGAAGGGTGGGTCGTTCGCCGGAGGGGATGGGCGCGGTCATGAATCGTGTCCTCGGTCGTGTCCTGGGCGAAGTTCCTGGTCGAGGTTCCTGGGCGAGAAGCGACACCGGTTGCTTAATTCGACGTCACTATATGAGAGTTCGTGATCGTATTGGGAAGGTTCTGGGGCCGAGCTCATAATCCGACGGCGATCGGTCGGTGATCGGCCCGCGAGCGGCATGTGATCGACTCGCGATCGACCGGCGATCGGCAGGTGATCAGCAGGTGATCGACCGGCGGTCGACCAGTGATCGCCCGGTGATCGATGCGTCACGGTTACGGACCGTTGTCGGTGTGCGGGGTCATCCTGGAGACATGACGGATCTTGGCGCGAAGGACGGCACGAGCGGCGCGGCGGACCCGCCCGACGTGGACGGGCTGCGGGCCGCCCTCGCGGCGGAGATGCGCGGCGAGGTCGCCTTCGACGTGACGGCGCGGGCGCTGACCACCATGGACGCGTCCAACTACCGCAGGGTCCCGCTCGGCGTGGTCCGCCCGCGCGACGCCGACGACGTGGCGGCCGCCCTGTCCGTGTGCCGGGCCCACGGGGTGCCGGTCGTGCCACGCGGTGGCGGCACGTCGATCGCGGGACAGGCGACCGGCACCGGAGTCGTCCTCGACCTCACCCGTCACATGAACCGGATCGTCGCGCTCGACCCCGAGGCGCGCACGGCCGTCGTCCAGCCCGGTGTCGTCCTCGACCGCCTCCAGGAGGCCGCGACCCCGCACGGACTGCGCTTCGGCCCCGACCCCTCCACCCACAGCCGCTGCACCCTCGGCGGCATGATCGGGAACAACTCGTGCGGCTCGCACTCGGTGGCCTGGGGCACGACGGCGGACAGCGTGCGCGAACTGTCGGTGGTCAAGGGGAACGGCTCCGTCGTACGTCTGGGACGGAACTGGCAGGGCGCCCCGGACGGCCTCCGGGCCCTGGTCGAGGGCGAGCTGGCCCGCCTGCGCACGGGCTTCCCACAGCTGCCCCGCCGTATCTCCGGTTACGCGCTCGACGCGCTGCTCCCCGAGAAGGGCGCCGACGTCGCCCGCTCCTTCTGCGGCTCCGAGGGCACGCTCGGGGTGCTCACGGAGGCGGTCGTACGACTGGTCGAGGCACCGCGGGCGCGGGCGCTGGCCGTGCTGGCGTACGCGGACGAGAGCGCGGCGGCTCAGGCGGCGGCCGGGCTGCTGCCGCTGGGGCCGCTCACCGTGGAGGGGATGGCCGCGGACCTCGTACCCCCGGACGCGGGGCTGCCGCGCGGCGGCGCGTGGCTGTTCGTGGAGACGGGGGGCGCGGATCCGGCACAGGCCCGCGCGCGTGCGGACGCGATCGTCCGGGCCGCCGACGTCCTCGACTCCCTCGTGGTCACCGACCCGGCCGGGCAGCGCGTCCTGTGGCGGCTGCGCGAGGACGCGAGCGGCACGGCGACCCGGATGCCGGACGGGAGCGAGGCATGGCCGGGCTGGGAGGACTGCGCGGTGCCGCCCGCCCGGCTCGGCGCGTATCTGCGCGACTTCCGGCACCTGCTGAGCGCCCACGACCTGCGCGGCACCCCGTACGGGCACTTCGGCGACGGCTGCATCCACGTCCGCATCGACTTCGACCTGCTGACGAGCGCCGGGACGGCCCGCTTCCGCCGCTTCTCCGAGGAACTGGCCGAGCTGGTGGTGTCCCACGGGGGCTCCCTCTCGGGCGAGCACGGGGACGGGCAGGCACGGGCCGAACTGCTGCCCAGGATGTACGGCACGGAGCTGGTCGGTCTCTTCGAGCGGGCCAAGGACCTGTGGGACCCGGACGACCTGCTCAACCCCGGGATGCTGGTACGCCCGCACCGACTGGACGAGAACCTGCGCTTCGCGGTGCTGCCGCGCGAGCCGGTGGACGTGGCGTTCGGATATCCGGCGGACGGCGGGGACTTCTCGGCGGCGGTGCGCCGATGCGTGGGGGTTGCCAAGTGCCGTACGACGACGGCCGCCGACTCGGGTGTCATGTGCCCGTCGTTCCGGGCGACGGGGGAGGAGGAGCACTCCACGCGGGGGCGGGCCCGGCTGCTGCACGAGATGCTCGCGGGCGAGGTGGTCACCGACGGCTGGCGCTCGACCGAGGTCCGGGACGCACTGGACCTGTGCCTGTCCTGCAAGGGCTGCCGGTCCGACTGCCCGGTGGGCGTCGACATGGCCACGTACAAGGCGGAGTTCCTGCACCATCACTACGAAGGCAGGAGGCGCCCCGTCGCGCACTACACGATGGGCCGGCTGCCGGTGTGGCTGCGCCTGGTCGACCGTACGAGATCGGCCGCGCTGCTCAACTCCCTCTCCTCCGTAGGACCGTTGGCGGCGCTCGCCAAACGACTCGGCGGAATCGCACCCGAGCGGGAGATCCCGCGCCTGGCGCCGGAGACGTTCAGCCGCTGGTGGGGGCGACGCTTCAAGGAGCGGGTGCGACGGATGCTCCGGGAGGAGGCGTACGGCCCTGAGACGGAGGCCGCCGACTCCCCGGGAGAGGCCGCGTTCCTGTGGCCGGACACCTTCACGGAGCATCTCTCGCCGTCCGTGGGGCGGGCGGCCGTACGGGTGCTGGAGGCGGCCGGGGTGGACGTGATGCTCCCGCCGACGGTGGTGATGCAGAAGCGGACACCGCGCGCCGGGGAGAGCGTGCCGCTCTCTCACCACCCCTGGTCGGTGGGCGCGCGCGGCCACGTCTGCTGCGGACTGACGTACGTCTCCACGGGTCAACTCGACCGCGCCCGTGCGGTGATGCGCCGCACGCTCGACCTGATGGGCGTGTTTTTGGACCCGGACGTCCACCCGCGCCCGCCCGCCGTCGTCGTCCTGGAACCGAGCTGTGCCGCCGCCCTGCGCACGGACCTTCCGGAGCTCCTCCACGACGACCCTCGCGCGGCGCGCCTGGCGTCGGCGGTGCTGACGTTCGCCGAGGCCCTGGAGCGACTCGCCCCGGACTGGTCACCCCCGCGCCTCGACCGTCCGGTGGCCGGCCAGACGCACTGCCACCAGCACGCCGTCCTCGGCGACGCCGCCGACCGCCGGCTGCGCGAGGCGGCGGGTCTCACCGGCTCCCTCGCGGGCGGCTGCTGCGGACTCGCGGGCAACTTCGGCTTCGAGAAGGGGCATTACGAGGTGTCGAAGACCTGCGCCGAGGAGCAACTGCTCCCGGCCGTGCGGGCCGCCACACCCGACACACTGCTTCTCGCGGACGGTTTCTCCTGCCGTACCCAGCTGGAACAACTGGCGGGGCGCAAGGGGCGGCACCTGGCAGAGGCGCTGGCGGAGGCGCTGGACCAAGGGGTGGGCCTGGGGGGCGACCAAGGTGCGGCCTGACGGCGTGGATAAGCAATACCCAGGTTTTTTAGGCAACTCTCAGGTTTCATAAGGGGATTCACAGTCGTCATGTGCTGCATTTTGCTGTGCCTTGGGGTGCGAGGCGTGTAGATTCCTTGATGTCGGGCGGCAGGGAAAACCGAGGTGACGACCAGGAATTCCCGCCCGTATCCGTAGAGAATTCTCGCATCATCGCAGCACTATTGCGCTCGCTATTGCGTCGCCAGAACCTCAAGGAGTTGGCATGAGCTTCAAGAAGCTTGCCCCCCTGCCCCCCAAGCCCAAGTCGAAGCAGCTCCCGCCCCCGCCGGCGCCGAAGCCGCGCAAGAGGGCGCACAAGCCGCTCCCCAAGCCGTTCCCCAACGACGAACGCTGATCGGGCGGTAGTAGAGAGGTCGACGGTGCGCCGTCGGCCTCTCTCTTTTGGTGGGGCTTCCCATAAACGATTCCGGTGGCGAACGGAAATTCCACGGCACGGCCTGCAATTTAAATGAGGAGGGCCATGACCCGGCAAAGGCAGAATCAGGGGTACGAGCAACACGCGCACACGGACACGGACATGGACGCGGACGACGAGTACGAGGATGACGACGAACTCGGCTACGACACGCCGACCATCCCCGCCCGTACCGCCTTCCGGCGCTTCTGGCCGCTGACGAAGGGGCTGCGGAGCTGGCTGCTGGCCATCTGGCTGTGCACGGTGCTCGCCGCCCTCGCCGAGACGGCCGCCATCCTCCTCTTCGGCGATCTGACCGACCACGCGCTGCAACAGGGCTCACTGGCCGCGTTCTGGGTCCCGGCCGCCGAATGGCTGGCCGTCGCCGTGCTCGGCGCCGCCGTCGCCTACGCGGGCAACTCCCTCGCCACCTGGGTCACCGAGCGCTTTGTGATGCGGCTGCGCGAGCACGTCTTCGACCACGTACAGCAGTTGCCGCCGCACTTCTTCCAACGCCACCGCCAGGGCGACCTGCTGTCCCGGCTGACCAGCGACGTCGAGTCGATCGAGACGATGGTGGTGTCCGGGCTCGTGGGCGCGGCGTCGGCGGCGTTCAGCGCGCTGTTCTACGCGGCGGCCGCGTTCTGGCTGCGCTGGGACCTGGCCGCGGCGACCTTCGTGCTCGCGCCCCTGTTCTGGCTCGCCGCCCGCCGCTTCTCCGGCTCCATCAAGTCCGTCTCGCGCGACGGCCGGGTCGCCGACGGCGCGATCACCTCCGTCGTCGAGGAGTCCCTCGGCAACATCGTGCTCACCCAGGCGTACGACCGCCGCGACGCCGAGCGGCGGCGGCTGAACCAGGAGGCGAACGCCTGGTTCAAGGCGTCCGTGCGCTCCGGACGCCTCAACGAGCTGTACGAGCAGCTCGTCCAGGTCATCGAGACGATCTGCGTGCTCGCGGTCGTCGGCCTCGGCGTGTGGGAGATCTCCGGCGGTCGGATGACCCTCGGCCAACTGCTCGCCTTCGCCGCGTTCCTCGGCTACCTCTACCCGCCCGTGCGCGGCCTGGCCCAGCTCGGTCTCACCGTCGCCGCCGCCACCGCCGGTGCCGAACGGCTGATCGAGATCCTCGATGTGCGGCCCGCGGTCGGTGACCAGACGAGCTCGGCGGAGAGCCGGCTCGGCCGCCCCGACGGCGCCGTGGAGGTCCGCGACGCCACCTTCCGCTACCCCGGCGCGGAGAGCGACGCGCTGCGCGGCCTGTCCTTCACGGTCAGCCCCGGCGAGCTCGTGATCGTCACCGGTCCGAGCGGCGCGGGCAAATCCACCGTGTCCAAGCTCCTCCTGCGCTTCTACGACCCGGACTCCGGTTCCGTCCTCCTCGACGGCGTCCCGGTGGGCGATTTCCCGTTGGCCCGGCTGCGCGAGTACGTCACGCTGCTGCCGCAGGAGACCCTGGTCCTGCACGACACCGTCCGCGCCAACATCGGCTGCGGGCGCCCCGGCGCCAGCGACGAGGCGCTCGTCGAGGCCGCGCGCGCCGCCGACGCGCACGACTTCATCATGAAGCTGCCGGACGGATACGACACCAAGATCGACCCCAACTCGGCCCGCCTCTCCGGCGGCCAGCTCCAACGGCTCGCCATCGCCCGCGCCATCCTGCGCGACTCCCCGGTCCTCGTCCTCGACGAGCCGACGACCGGCCTGGACGCGATGGCCGCGCGCCGCGTGATCAAGCCGCTGCGGCGCCTGATGCAGGGCCGTACGACGATCATGATCACCCACGACCTCAACCTCGCGCCCGACGCCGACCGCATCCTTGTCGTCGACCGCGGCCGCGTGGTCGAGACCGGCCGCCACGACGAGCTCCTCGCCCGCGGCGGCGCGTACGCCCGCCTGCACGGATCGCAGAACAACGCCCAGATGGACACCGGAGAACTGCGGATGCCGCTGTTCGCGGAGGCGGAGGTTCCCATGGGCGGTGCGGTACAGGTGGGAGTGCCGATGGGAGTGCCGACGGGGGTGTCGATGGACGTACCGGCGGGTGTGCCGACCGGGGTGCCTGTGGGAGTGCCGATGGATTACTCGGGAGGCTTCGTGGCGGAAGCGGCTCCGCAGTACGCGTACTACGGGGCCGCCGGGCAGTACGAGGCCGCCGGGCAGTACGGGACTGCCGGGCAGTACGGGACTGCCGGGCAGTACGGGACCGGCGGGCAGTACGGGGCCGAGGGAGCCTGGTACCCCGGTGCGCTTCCCGACCGTCTCCCTGATCCCCTCCCTGACCCCGACCCTCTGCGGGACCCTCTCGAGGGCTACCTCCCCGACGGGCGGCCCCTCTTCCGCGACTAGGCGCCCCGGACAGGCGCATAAAGGGTTCACGTGCCTGACGTGGTCCATTACTGTGGACTGAGAAGTGCACCTTGATGCACGACTTCCGAGTCGAGCCCCTGGAAGGCCCCGTGAACACGCCCAGCGCCGCCCCGTCCTCCCCGGCGTCTCCGTCCTCGGTCGCCCCGGCGATGGCGCCCTCGCCCGGCCCGGGCGAGGGCGTCCCGAGCCGCTGGGGTGCCCTCGGCCCCGTGGGACTGGTCCTCGCCGGAGGCGTCTCGGTGCAGTTCGGCGGCGCGCTGGCGGTCACCCTCATGCCGCGCACGGGCGCGCTCGGTGTCGTCACCCTGCGGCTCCTGGTGGCGGCGATCGTGCTGATGGCCGTCTGCCGGCCCAAGGTGCGCGGGCACTCGCGGGCGGACTGGGGCACGGTCGTCGTCTTCGGTCTCACCATGGCCGCGATGAACGGCCTCTTCTACCAGTCGGTCGCCCGCATCCCACTGGGCCCCGCCGTCACCCTCGAGGTCCTCGGTCCACTCGTCCTCTCGGTCCTCTCCTCCCGCCGCGCCCTGAACCTCCTCTGGGCGGGCCTGGCCCTCGGCGGCGTCTTCCTGCTCGGCGGCGGAGGCTTCAGCTCCCTCGACCCGGTCGGCGTCGCCTTCGCCGTGTCCGCGGGCGCGATGTGGGCGGCGTACATCGTCTTCAGCGCCCGTACGGGCCGACGCTTCCCGCAGGCCGACGGGCTCGCGCTCGCCATGGTGGTCGCGGCGGTGGCCTTCCTGCCGCTGGGGATCGCCGAGGCCGGGACCCGGCTGCTGAACCCGACGACCGTGGCCCTGGGCGGCACGGTCGCCGTGCTGTCCTCCGTGCTGCCGTACACCCTCGAACTGCTCGCGCTGCGCCGCCTGCCCGCCGCCACCTTCGCCATCCTGATGAGCCTGGAGCCGGCCGTCGCCGCGACCGCCGGCTTCCTCGTCCTGGACCAGGCCCTCTCCGCCACCGAGGCCCTCGCGATCGCCCTGGTCATCGCGGCGAGCATGGGGGCGGTACGGACACAGGTGGGGCGGGGCAGGGCGAAGAACGCCGGTTCAGCCGAGCGGGCGTAGCAGCCGGAGGACCATCTCGACCGTCCGCTCGACGGGGCGGGCTCGCGCCGTGGCGCTGAACAGCAGCATGCGGGTCAGAACGGCGCCCAGCAGCATGTCGAACACGTCGTCCGGGTCCACGCCGGGGTCGACGGTGGTCCCGGGTGGCGCGGCGCGCAGGATGTCCAGGAACTGCGGTCGCGCCGACATGCGCACGTACACCTCCGGCGGTCCGGTCCGACGTCTGGTGGTACGCGAGCAGGCCGGCGGCGGCCGCGCGGGCTGCGGGAGTGCTGAAGGCCGCCAAGTAGGCGCGGACGAACCGGCCCAGATCGTGGCGGAGATCCCCCGTCGGCCGCACGCTCAGCGGGCTGAGCTCGGGGAACGTGGCCTCCTCGATCAGCTCGATCCGGGACGGCCAGCGGCGGTAGATCGCGGAGGCGTGCACGCCCGAGTGTTCGGCGACCGCCTGGATCGTCGTCGCGTCGAAGCCGCGCTGGACGAGCAGTTCGCGCGCTGCCGCGAGAGCCCGTTCGTTGATGCTCGTGTCCCGCCGTCGACAGTGGATCCGGCGAGGCCGCGGCGGACCTCTGGACCGAGGACGGTGTCTTCGACGCGGTCCCGCACCTGCGGATGGAGGGCCGGGAAGGCGTCCTCGGGATGGTTCACGGCGTCGGTCACCAGAGCGTGATCCACAACGGCTGCGGCCACGTCCTGACCGTGCCGCACATCGTCGTCGACGGCGACCGGGCCACCGGCCGCAGCCGAGATCCGGGCGAAGTACGACGTCGAGACCCGCACGGTCGCGCTCGACCTCAGCGCCCCGGACGCCCTGTCGGAACTGACGCACGCCACCTCCAACCTGGAGGTCGGCCTCTTCGTCTACAACGCCGGCGGCGACGACCGCAGCGTCGCCTTCCTCGACAAGGACCTCGGCACCCACCTCGAACTGGTCCACTCCGCCGACTCGAACACGCGGGGTGCGCGGCCGATCGGGCCCTTGGGAGGGATCCTTCAGGAGGAAGGCGGCGTCGGCGCGGTGCCGGTGGTGTGGCGGAGCACGTTGGCGCTCAGCCGGCGGAGCAGGCTCTGTACGGTCTGGATCTCCTCGGGGGTCAGCCCCATGGCGTCTCCGATCACCGGCGGGACGGTGAGGATGCGTTCGCGCAGTGCGGCCCCGTCCGGGGTGAGCACGACCTCCACCACCCGCTCGTCGTCGGGGCGCCGCCGCCGTTTGAGCAGGCCGTTGGTCTCCAGGCGCTTGATCAGCGGTGTCAGGGTCCCGTAGTCCAGCTGCAGGGCGGTCACCAGGTCCTTGACGGGCGTGACGCCGTGTTGCCAGAGCGCGAGCATGACCAGGTACTGGGGATAGGTCAGGCCCACCGCGTCGAGCAGCGGCCGGTAGACGCCGGTGACGGCGCGTGAGGCCGCGTACAGGGTGAAGCAGAGCTGGTCGTCCAGGATCAGTGAGGGCTCGCCGGGGTCGCCCGGTACGGGTGTGCGGCTGTCGTCGTCGCTCACGGTCCTTCCCTTCCTCGGCCGTCGGGTGGTCGCCAGTCGTCGGGTGGTCGCCCTGGCGTCATTGTCGCATCTTCCATGCAAACGATTGTCTCGCACACACTTAACTTGTGCACGAGGGAATCGGACGCTAGGTTTCTCCTGTCGCCCCGGGAGGGATCGCCGGGGCGGCCATCAGGCCGGCATCAACCCACACATACCCGCACGCACAGGAGAGCCACTATGAACCTCAAGGCCGCCTTCCGCCCCACCCGCAAGCACGCCGCCCTGCTGGGCGCCGTCGCCGGAGTGGCGGCCCTCACCCTGACGACCACCACCCCGGCCAGCGCCGCCAAGGCCGAGCACCGCCCGACCGGGAACAAGCCCACCGTCGTCCTGGTGCATGGCGCCTTCGCGGACTCCTCCAGCTGGAACGGGGTGGTCAAGCGCCTGCAGCGTGAGGGCTATCCGGTCATCGCTCCCGCCAACCCGCTGCGCGGGCTGGCCAGTGACGCCGAGTACGTCCACAGCGTGCTCAAGAGTGTGAACGGGCCGGTCGTTCTCGTCGGCCACTCCTACGGCGGCGCCGTGATCAGCGCGGCCGCCGTCGGCGACCCGCAGGTCAAGGCGCTGGTCTACGTCGCCGCCTTCACCCCCGCCAAGGGGGAGAGCGCGCTGGAACTGTCCAACAAGTTCCCCGGCAGCACTCTCGGTCCCACCCTCAACTCCGTGCCCTTCCCGCTCCCCGGCGGCGGCACCGGCGCCGACCTGTACATCAAGGCCGACAAGTTCCACCACCAGTTCGCCGCCGACGTGCCCAAGTCGGTCACCGACCTGATGGCCGCCACCCAGCGCCCGGTGGCCGCCTCGGCCCTGGAGGAGAAGGCCACCACGGCCGCCTGGAAGACCATCCCCTCCTGGAACCTCATCACCACCCAGGACTACAACATCCCGCCGGCCGCGCAGCGCTTCATGGCCCAGCGTGCCCACTCCCACACCGTCGAGATCAAGGCGTCCCACGCGGTCTCGGTCTCCCACCCGGGCGCCGTCACCCGTGTGATCGAGCAAGCCGCCCGGGCCACCGTCCGCTGACCCCGCGGCCGGCCCCCATGGCGCGGGACGCGCAGACGCGGATCGGAATCAAACATCTAGTGTGTGTGCCGCGTGCGTAGGCGGTGATCCGAGCGGGGGAGCGGGGCTGCGTCATGAGGGATCGCGCCGGGCAATGGGCGGCGGACCGCGATGAGTTCGCGGCGGTGGTCATCAGAACCGACTTCCGCGACGACGGGGCATGGGCGGCGCTGAAAATCGCGCTGTCCCTGCCCTGGGGGCCGGAGGACTTCGAACCACACGTCCATGTGGTCGACGGCCCCTCCTGGGCGGGGCTCACCACGGCCGACGTACTCGCCGCGGTCTCCGCCGACGAAGAGCTGGCCGTCGTCTTCCTCGCGGACGGCGTCGCCCTGCACGCCGGCCATGGAGCTCTGCTGGCGATGTCCACCCTGACCAGGGAAGAGTGTGAGAGCGACGAGGAGTTCGAGGCCGAAGGCGGCGAGTTCCGCACCGTCCCGGCCGGGATCCACGAGATTCACGCCAACCTGATGATCGCCAATCTCGACTTCGCCGATTTCGCCGAGGCGGCGGAGGCGGCGCCCGACGGCATCTTCCGCTCCCTGTAGCCCGCGCGGAACGTCTCCCTGGAGCCGGTGCGGCACATCAATTAATGCAAGCATGCTTGCTTGTTTCTTCCCTCGCTGCCATGCTCCAGAACGCATCGCGAAAGGCCCCGCACACCGTCGTGCCCCGAGGGGAGCTCCATCGTGTCCGACCCGTCGTCAGTGATCGACGATCTGCACCAGGAGAGCGAAGAACTCGACCTGCTGGTCGGCGACTTGACGGCGGAACAGTGGGCGCGCGCCACCCCCGCCGCCGGCTGGACCATCGCTCACCAGATCGCCCACCTGGCCTGGACGGACCGTTCCGCCCTGCTCGCCGTGACGGACGCCGAGGCCTTCGCCAAGGAGGTCGAGAAGGCCATCGCCTCGCCCGGCGGATTCGTGGACGAGGGCGCGGAGGAGGGGGCCGGGCTGCCGCCCGCCACGCTGCTCGGCGACTGGCGGGCGGGGCGAACGGCGCTGGAGGAGGCCCTTCGCGCGGCCCCCGCGGGCACCCGTTTCCCCTGGTACGGCCCACCCATGTCGGTCGCCTCCATGGCCACCGGCCGCCTGATGGAGACCTGGGCCCACGGCCAGGACGTCGCGGACGCGCTGGGCGTGGCGCGTACTCCCACCGACCGCCTCCGCCATGTGGCCCGCATCGGCGTACGGGCCCGGGACTTCGCCTTCCATGTACGGGGGCTCACGCCACCCGCCTCCGAGTTCCGCGTCGAGCTGACCGGTCCCAAGGGCGAGTTGTGGACGTACGGGCCCGAAGAGGCCCCCCAGCGCGTCACCGGCCCCGCCCTGGACTTCTGTCTTCTGGTCACCCAACGGGCCCACCGCGACGACCTCGCGGTACGGGCGGAGGGTCCCGACGCGGACCGCTGGCTGGACATCGCGCAGGCCTTCGCGGGGCCACCGGGACAGGGGCGCGAGTCCAAGGGAGAGGCCAAGTGACCGTCGCGCCCCTCCGCATAGGCAACGCCTCCGGCTTCTACGGCGACCGCTTCGACGCGATGCGCGAGATGCTCACCGGCGGTCCCCTGGACGTTCTCACCGGCGACTACCTCGCCGAGCTGACCATGCTCATCCTCGGCCGCGACCGCCTCAAGAACCCCTCCGGCGGCTACGCCCGCACCTTCCTGGGCCAGTTGGAGGAGTGCCTCGGCCTCGCGCACGAGCGGGGCGTACGGATCGTGGCGAACGCGGGCGGCCTCAACTCCGCCGGACTCGCCGACGCCGTAAGACAGTTGGCTGGCCGCCTCGGCATACCGGTGCGCGTCGCCCACGTGGAGGGCGACGACCTGACCGCCGGCCACCCCAGGAGCCTCGCCGCGCACGCCTATCTCGGCGGCGCCGGGATCGCCGCCTGTCTGCGCGCGGGCGCGGACATCGTGGTGACCGGGCGGGTCACGGACGCGGCGCTGGTCACCGGGCCCGCCGTCGCCCACTTCGGCTGGGCGCCGGACGCGTACGACCGCCTCGCCGGCGCCGTCGTCGCCGGTCACGTTTTGGAATGCGGCACCCAGGCGACCGGCGGCAACTATGCGTTCTTCAAAGAGCTCACCGACCACGACCCGGGGCGCCTGCGCCACCCCGGCTTCCCCCTCGCCGAACTCCACGAGGACGGCACCAGCGTCATCACCAAGCACGACGGCACCGGCGGCCTCGTGGACATCGGCACGGTCACCGCGCAACTCCTGTACGAGACCTCCGGTGCCCGGTACGCGGGCCCCGACGTCACCGCCCGCCTCGACTCGGTCCACCTCACCCAGGAGGCCCCCGACCGCGTCCGCATCTCCGGTGTACGCGGCGAGGCCCCGCCCCCCACCCTCAAAGTCGGCCTCAACCGCCTCGGCGGCTACCGCAACGAAGTCGTCTTCGTCCTCACCGGCCTCGACATCGAGGCGAAGGCCGCCCTCGTCCGCGACCAGATGGAAGCGGCCCTCGACTCGGCCAAGTCGCGCCCCGCGGAGGTCCGCTGGGACCTCGCCCGCACCGACCACCCCGACGCCCCCACCGAGGAGACCGCGAGCGCCCTCCTGCGCCTCGTCGTACGCGACTTTGACCAGGACGCGGTGGGCCGCACCCTCAGCGGCGCCGCCATCGAAGTGGCCCTGGCCAGCTACCCCGGCTTCCATGTGATCGCGCCCCCGGGAAAGGGCTCCCCGTACGGGGTCTTCGAGGACGTGTACGTCCCCCAGGACGCCGTGGAGCACGTGGCGGTCCTCCATGACGGGCGCCGGGTGCCGGTGGCTCCGGTCCTCGACACCCTCGTACTCGAACCCGTGCCCGAGCCCGTCCTGCCCGAACCGCTCCGCACGGGGTCGACGAGACGCGCTCCTCTTGGACTGGTCGCGGGTGCGCGCAGTGGGGACAAGGGCGGGAACGCGAATGTCGGGGTGTGGGCGCGATCGGATGACGCCTGGCGCTGGTTGGTTCATCAGCTGACAGCTGACAGATTTCAAAATCTGATATCTGAAAGTCGTCATCTGAAAGTTGTCCGTCACACTCTGCCGAACCTCCGCGCCCTCAACTTCGTCGTCGAAGGAATCCTCGGCGAAGGCGTCGCCTCCCAGCACCGCTTCGACCCCCAGGCCAAGGCCCTGGGCGAATGGCTCCGCTCCCGCCACCTCGACATCCCGGAGGCCCTGCTGTGACGGTCCTGGCGTCCGCCCTGGACACCACCGCCCCCGACTACACCGCCCACCGCGAGGCCATGCTCGCCAAGCTCGCCGAGCTGGACACCGAGCACGCCAAGGCGCTCGCGGGCGGCGGCGAGAAGTACGTGGCCCGGCACCAAAAGCGCGGCAAGCTGCTCGCCCGTGAACGCATCGAGCTGCTGCTGGACCCCGACACACCGTTCCTGGAGCTGTCGCCGCTCGCGGCCTGGGGGAGCGAGTACGCGGTCGGCGCGTCGCTGGTGACCGGGATCGGGGTCGTCGAGGGTGTGGAGTGCCTGATCACCGCGAACGACCCGACGGTGCGGGGCGGCGCCAGCAACCCCTGGAGCCTGAAGAAGGCCCTGCGGGCCAACGACATCGCCCTCGCCAACCGGCTGCCCTGCATCAGCCTGGTCGAGTCGGGCGGTGCCGATCTGCCGTCCCAGAAGGAGATCTTCATCCCCGGGGGCGCGATCTTCCGCGACCTCACCAGGTTGTCGGCGGCAGGCATTCCGACCGTCGCCGTCGTCTTCGGGAACTCCACCGCCGGAGGCGCGTACATCCCAGGCATGTCCGACCACGTGATCATGGTCAAGGAGCGGGCGAAGGTCTTCCTGGGCGGGCCGCCGCTGGTGAAGATGGCGACCGGCGAGGAGAGCGACGACGAGGCCCTGGGCGGCGCCGAGATGCACGCGCGTGTGTCGGGCCTCGCGGACTACTTCGCCGTCGACGAGCGGGACGCCCTCCGGCAGGCCAGGCGCGTCGTCGCCCGGCTCAACCACCGCAAGGCGTTCGGCGATCCCGGCCCGGCCGCGCCCCCCAAGTACGACCAGGACGAGCTCCTGGGGATCGTCCCCGGCGACCTGAGGCACCCCTTCGACCCGCGCGAGGTCATCGCCCGTGTCGTCGACGGCTCCGACTTCGACGAGTTCAAGCCCCTCTACGGGACGAGCCTCACGACCGGCTGGGCAACCCTTCACGGCTATCCCGTCGGCATCCTGGCCAACGCCCAGGGAGTGCTCTTCAGCGCGGAGTCCCAGAAGGCCGCCCAGTTCATCCAGCTCGCCAACCAGCGCGACATCCCCCTCCTCTTCCTGCACAACACCACCGGCTACATGGTCGGCAAGGAGTACGAGCAGGGCGGCATCATCAAGCACGGCGCGATGATGATCAACGCCGTCTCCAATTCGAAGGTCCCCCACCTGTCCGTCCTCATGGGCGCCTCCTACGGGGCCGGCCACTACGGCATGTGCGGGCGCGCCTACGACCCGCGCTTCCTGTTCGCCTGGCCCAGCGCCAAGTCCGCCGTCATGGGCCCCCAGCAGCTCGCGGGCGTCCTCTCGATCGTCGCCCGGCAGTCGGCCGCGGCGAAGGGGCAGCCCTACGACGAGGACGCCGACGCGGCCCTGCGCGCCATGGTGGAGCAGCAGATCGAGTCGGAGTCCCTTCCGATGTTCCTGTCCGGGCGGCTGTACGACGACGGGGTCATCGACCCCCGCGACACCCGCACCGTCCTCGGCCTGTGCCTGTCCGCGATCCACACGGCCCCCTATGAGGGCGCGCGCGGTGGCTTCGGCGTCTTCCGGATGTGAGGTCCCAGTGATTACTTCTGTCCTCGTGGCCAATCGGGGCGAGATCGCCTGCCGGGTCTTCCGCACCTGTGGTGAGTTGGGGATCCGGACCGTCGCCGTGTACTCGGACGCCGACGAGAACGCCCTCCACGCGCGTGTGGCCGACGAGGCGGTACGGCTGCCGGGGGCGGCGCCCTCGGACACGTACCTGCGCGGCGACCTGATCGTGAAGGCGGCCCTGAGCGCCGGCGCGGACGCCGTACACCCCGGGTACGGCTTCCTCTCCGAGAACGCCGACTTCGCACGGGCCGTCCTCGACGCGGGCCTCGTCTGGATCGGTCCGCCGCCCGAGGCCATCGAGGCGATGGCCTCCAAGACGCGCGCCAAGAAGCTGATGGGCCTCGAACCACTGGAGACGGTCACCGCCGCCGATCTCCCGGTGCTCGTCAAGGCGGCCGCGGGCGGCGGCGGACGCGGCATGCGCGTCGTACGCGAGCTCGAGGCCCTCGACGCCGAGCTGACCGCCGCCCGCGCCGAGGCCCTCAGCGCCTTCGGCGACGGCGAGGTCTTCGTCGAGCCCTACGTAGAGGGCGGTCGGCATGTGGAAGTGCAGATCCTCGCCGACGCGCACGGCACGGTCTGGGCGCTCGGCACCCGCGACTGCTCCCTCCAGCGCCGCCACCAGAAGGTCATCGAGGAGGCCCCGGCGCCCGGTCTCGGAGACCTCACGGAAACCCTCCACGACCTGTCCGTGCGGGCCGCACGGGCCGTCGACTACGTGGGCGCGGGGACGGTCGAGTTCCTGGTCGCCGACGGCAAGGCCCACTTCCTGGAGATGAACACCCGCCTCCAGGTCGAACACCCGGTGACAGAGGCGGTCTTCGGCGTCGACCTCGTCGCGCTGCAGATCCAGGTGGCGGAGGGCGCGGCCCTCGCGAACGACCCGCCACGCGCGCGTGGGCACGCGATCGAGGCCCGCCTGTACGCCGAGGACCCGGCGCGGGCCTGGGCCCCGCAGACCGGCACCCTGCACCGCCTCGCCGTCCCGGAGGGCGTCCGCCTGGACACCGGTTACGCCGACGGCGACCCGATCGGCGTCCACTACGACCCGATGCTGGCGAAGGCGATCGCGTACGCGTCCACACGCGCGCAGGCCCTGCGCAAGCTGTCGGGCGCCCTGGAGCGGGCCGACATCCACGGCCCGACGACCAACAGGGATCTGCTCGTACGCTCCTTGAGGCACCCGGAGTTCGCCGAGGCCCGCATGGACACCGGGTTCTACGACCGTCACCTCGCCGCCCTCACGACGCCGACCCCGGACCCGTACACGCCACTGGCGGCGGCCCTGGCGGACGCGCGGAGCCGGTCCCGCTCCGGGTTCGGCGGCTGGCGCAACCTCCCCTCGCAGTCCCAGACCAAGCGCTACGACCTGGCCGGCACCGAGCACGAAGTCCGCTACCACCACACCCGCGAGGGCCTGACGGCCGACGGGGTGCGCGTGGTGCACGCCGACGCGCGTCTCGTCGTACTCGAAGTGGACGGTGTACGAAGGAAGTTCGAGGTGACGCGGTACGACGACCGGGTGTTCGTGAACGCCACCGTCCTCACCGCCCTGCCCCGCTTCCCCGACCCCACCGCCCAGCAGGCCCCCGGCTCCCTCCTGGCCCCCATGCCCGGAACCGTCGTCCGCGTCGCCGAGGGCCTGGCCACGGGAGCCGCCGTACGGGCCGGAGAGCCCCTCCTGTGGCTGGAGGCGATGAAGATGGAACACAAGATCTCCGCACCGACGACAGGCACGCTCACGGCCCTCCACGCCACCCCCGGCCAACAGGTGGAGGTCGGGACCTTGTTGGCAGTGGTGGAGACAACACCGGTGAGTACAGCGCCCCATTAGGGGCGCGGCACTGTCACATCATGCGGCTCCGCCGCGTGGGCGCGACCAGCCACAAACAACCCGCAGCGTGATGACGGCCCCAGGAGCCCCCATGAGCCCCGCCACAGAAACCGAAGAACACAAGGCCCTCCGATCCGCCGTGGCCGCCCTAGGTAAACGTCACGGGCGCGACTACGACATCAACACCCTCTGGTCGGAGGCGGCCAAGCTCGGCTACCTCGGCGTCAACCTGCCGGAGGCATACGGTGGCGGGGGCGGCGGCATAGCCGAACTCTCCATCGTCCTGGAAGAACTCGGGGCCGCGGGCTGCCCCCTCCTGATGATGGTCGTGTCGCCGGCGATCTGCGGCACGGTGATCGCCCGCTTCGGCACGGACGCCCAGAAACAGGAGTGGCTCCCGGCCCTGGCGGACGGCACCCGCACCATGGCCTTCGGCATCACCGAACCCGACGCGGGTTCCAACTCGCACCGCATCACCACCACCGCCCGCCGGGACGGCGCCGACTGGCTCCTCAGCGGCCGCAAGGTGTTCATCTCCGGCGTCGACATCGCGGACGCCACCCTCATCGTAGGGCGCACGGAGGACGCGCGGACGGGCCGCCTCAAACCCTGCCTGTTCATCGTCCCGCGCGACGCCGACGGCTTCGGGCGGCGCCGGATCGACATGGAACTCCACAGCGCGGAGAAGCAGTTCGAGCTGACCCTCGACGACGTGCGGCTGCCCGCCGACGCGCTCGTCGGCGACGAGGACGCGGGCCTGCTGCAGCTCTTCGCGGGGCTCAACCCCGAGCGGGTGATGACGGCCGCGTTCGCGATCGGCATGGGCCGCTACGCGCTCTCCAGGGCCGTCGAGTACGCCCGTGAGCGCACCGTCTGGAAGGCGCCCATCGGCGCCCACCAGGCCGTCGCCCACCCCCTCGCACAGGCCCACATCGATCTCGAACTCGCCCGCCTGATGATGCAGAAGGCGGCGTACCTGTACGACTCCGGGGACGACGTCGCCGCCGGTGAGGCCGCCAACATGGCCAAGTACGCGGCGGGCGAGGCCTGCGTGAAGGCGGTCGACCAGTCGGTGCACACGCTCGGCGGCAACGGCCTCACCCGAGAATTCGGTCTCGCCTCGTTGATAACGGCCTCGCGCGTGGCTCGTATTGCTCCGGTGAGCCGGGAGATGATTCTCAACTACGTCTCCCACCAGACCCTGGGCCTGCCCAAGTCGTACTAGCCCGCCGCTCCCCGAGCCGCTCCAGGAGGAACCGTGTTCCGCAGCGAGTACGCCGAAGTCCCGGCCGTAGAGGAACCCATCCACGAGGCGGTATTGGGCCGCGCCGCCGAGCGCGGCGACGCGCCCGCGCTGATCGACGGAGTCGACGGCACCACGCTCACCTACGGGCAACTGGACCGGTTCCACCGCCGGCTGGCCGCCGCGTTCGCCGACGCGGGCGTCCGCAAGGGTGACGTCCTCGCCCTGCACAGCCCGAACACCGTCGCCTTCCCGACGGCGTTCTACGCCGCCACGCGCGCGGGGGCGTCGGTCACGACCGTGCACCCGCTCGCCACGCCCGAGGAGTTCGCCAAGCAGCTGCGGGACAGCGCCGCGAACTGGATCGTCACCGTGTCGCCCCTCCTGGAGGCGGCGCGGCAGGCCGCCGAGCTCGCCGGCGGAGTGCGGGAGATCTTCGTCTGCGACAGCGCGCCGGGGCATCGCTCGCTGATCGACCTGCTCGGCTCGGCCGCGCCCGAACCGGAGATCGACATCGACCCGGTGACGGACGTCGCGGCCCTGCCGTACTCCTCCGGGACGACCGGCATACCCAAGGGGGTGATGCTCACCCACCGGTCCATCGCCACCAACCTGGCGCAACTGGTGCCCTTCTTGCCGATGGGCGAGGGCGAGCGCATCCTCGCGGTGCTGCCCTTCTTCCACATCTACGGGCTGACGGCCCTCATGAACGCGCCCCTGAGGCAGGGCGCCACCGTCGTCGTACTGCCCCGCTTCGACCTCGACACCTTCCTCGCGGCCATCGAGAAGCACCGCATCAGCGGCCTGTTCGTGGCGCCGCCGATCGTGCTGGCCCTGGCCAAGCACCCGGCCGTCGCGCGGTACGACCTGTCGTCCCTGAAATACATCATCTCCTCCGCCGCGCCCCTGGACGCCAAGCTCGCGCTGGCCTGTGCCGAGCGGCTCGGGCTGCCGCCCATCGGCCAGGGCTACGGGATGACGGAACTGTCTCCCTGCACGCACCTGGTCCCCCTGGACGCCGCCCAGGACGCGCCCCCAGGAACGGTCGGCAGGCTCGTCGCGGGCACCGAGATGCGCATCGTCTCCCTCGACGACCCCGACAAGGATCTGGGCGTCGGTGAGGCGGGCGAGATCGTCATCCGCGGGCCCCAGGTCATGAAGGGCTATCTGGGGCAGCCCGACGCCACCGCCGCGATGATCGACCCGGACGGCTGGCTGCACACCGGAGACGTCGGCCACGTGGACGCCGAGGGCTGGCTGTTCGTCGTCGACCGCGTCAAGGAGCTCATCAAGTACAAGGGCTTCCAGGTCGCGCCCGCCGAACTGGAGGCCCTCCTCCTCACCCACCCCGGTATCGCGGACGCGGCCGTCATAGGGGTCTACAACGAGGACAACAACGAAGTCCCGCACGCCTTCGTGGTGCGCCAGCCGTCCGCGGCCGGCCCGGCCGGTCCGGCCGCGGACCTCTCCGACGTCCCCGACCTCTCCGAAGGAGAGGTGATGATGTACGTCGCCGAGCGTGTCGCCCCGTACAAGAGGGTCCGCGGCGTCACCTTCATCGACGCCGTCCCACGGGCGGCCTCCGGAAAGATCCTGCGCCGGGAACTGCGGGGCCTGTCATGACCGTTGAACCGGTTGTCCGCGTGGCGCACGACCGCGCCATCACCACCCTCACCCTCGACGCGCCCGCCAACCGCAACGCCCTCTCCGCAGCCCTCGTGGGCGAGCTCGCGGACGGGCTCACCCGGTGCGGCAAGGACCGCGACGTCCGCGCGGTCGTCCTCGCCCACACGGGGAACACGTTCTGCGCGGGCGCCGACCTGCGCGACCCGCCGCACCCGGACGCGCTCGTCGCCCTGCTGCGGCAGATCGTCGAGCTGCACAAGCCGGTGGTGGCCCGCGTGACGGGCCATGTGCGGGCGGGCGGACTGGGGCTCCTCGGGGCCTGCGATCTGGCGATCGCCTCCAAGGAGGCCACGTTCGCCTTCACGGAGGTACGCATCGGCGTCGCGCCCGCCGTGATCTCCCTTCCCCTCCTGCCTCGTACGGACCCCCGCGCCCTCGCCCGCTACTACCTGACGGGCGAACGCTTCGACGCGGCGGAGGCGGTACGGACGGGACTCCTGACGGCGACCGGCGACGACGTCGACGTCACCCTGGAACCCGTACTGGACGGCCTGCGCCGCGCCTCCCCCCAGGGCCTGGCCGAGACGAAACGGCTGCTCACGGCTAGGGTGCTGGAGGCCTTCGACCGGGACGCGGCCGCCCTGACCGCGCTCTCGGCCGAACTGTTCTCCTCCGCGCAGGCCCGCGAGGGGATGACGGCCTTCCTCGAACGACGGGATCCCGCATGGGTGGTGTGAGCACGACGGAAGCCGCGGGGCACGCGGAGCCCACGGACGTGACCACAGAGGCGACCACGGACGCGACGGAGCCTGCCGAACAAGCCCCTCGCGGTTCCCGGCTTCCGCACGTTCCCAAGCAGGACCGCAGCCGGGCCACCAGGCAGCGGCTGCTCGCGGCCGCCGTGGCCTGTCTCGCCGAGCACGGCTGGGCGGGTTCCACGGTCTCCGTCGTCGCCGAACGGGCGGGAGTGTCCCGGGGGGCCGCCCAGCACCACTTCCGTACCCGCGAGGACCTGTTCACCGCGGCGGTCGAGTACGTCGCCGAGGAACGCTCCACCGCACTGCGCGCCCTGTTCCCGGACGGTGCCGCCGACCGCCGCGAGGTGGTCGCGGCCCTGGTCGACCTCTACACCGGCCCCCTCTTCCGCGCCGCCCTCCACCTCTGGGTCGCCGCCTCCGACGAGGAACAACTCCGTCCGAGGGTCACCGAGCTGGAGGCCCGCGTGGGCCGCGAGACCCACCGGATCGCCGTGGAGCTTCTCGCCGCCGACGAATCCCGCCCGGGCGTACGCGAAACGGTCCAGGGCCTCCTGGACATGTCCCGCGGCCTCGGCCTCGCCAACCTCCTCACCAACGACGGGGGGCGCCGGGAGCGAGTAGTGGCGCAGTGGGGTCTCCTGCTGGACGAGGCGTTGGGCTGAGCGCCGCCCGCGCTCCCGCTCCCGCCCGCGTCACGGGCTGAGGCGCTCCACCCGCCAGCCGCCGTCCGGCTCCGCCACGTACCGCAGACGGTCGTGGAGGCGGTTCTCGCGGCCCTGCCAGAACTCGACGGTCCGGGGAGCGATGCGGAAGCCGCCCCAGTGCGGGGGCACGGGGACCTGCTCGCCCTCCGGGTAGCGGGCGCTCAACTCCTCGTAGGCGACGTCGAGCTCGTCCCGGGAGGGGATGACCGAGGACTGGGCGCTGGCCCAGGCGCCGAGCTGGGAGCCGTGCGGGCGGGTGCGGAAGTACGCGGCGGTCTCGTCGCGGCCGGTGCGCCGTGCCGTTCCGGTGACGATGACCTGGCGGGCCATCGGGTGCCAGGGGAAGAGCAGCGAGACGTACGGGTTCTCGGACAGCTCGCGTGCCTTGCGGGAGTCGTAGTTGGTGTAGAAGACGAAGCCCTGCTCGTCGTACTGCTTGAGCAGCACCGTGCGTGAACTGGGCCGCCCCTCCGCGTCCGCCGTGGAGACGATCATCGCGTTCGGCTCGTACACCATGCCCTGTACGCAGGCCTGTGCGGCCTGCTTGAACCAGCGCGCGAACTGGTCCATGGGATGCGCGGCGAGATCGGCCTCGACGAGCCCCTCGGCGCGGTAGTGGGCGCGCATCGCGGCGGGGTCGGCGGCGAGTTCTTCGCCGGCGCCCTCGGCCGCTTCTTCGGCGGCGGCCCGTGCCGCGCGCTGGACGAGGGGCTCGGCTGCGGATTCATCCGGGAAGCGGTCGGTCACGCGGTCATCTTGCCGTATTCGGGCCCCCACCCGGCGGGGTGGGCTTCATCACTGAGTGGCACTGAGTGCCGCACACCCTCCCCAAAGGTGACACCCGGGGATATCGTGCTGCTGCCGTCCCGTTGGGGTGACCGCCGGTCGTACGGGGCATCACCGGGATGACGTACCGGACCGCGAGTCCACGAGCGACCGTGGAACCGGACGTCGACCCGTCACCCATCGTCGGCCATGCTTGCCGACCGCACGAAAAGCGCACGAAAAGGCATAAAACCCCCCAAAATCCGCTGTCGCACACATCACGAGGAGCCGCCTGATGTCCGACTTCGTACCCGGACTCGAAGGAGTCGTCGCGTTCGAGACGGAGATCGCCGAACCGGACAAGGAGGGCGGCGCACTCCGGTACCGGGGCGTCGACATCGAGGATCTGGTCGGCCACGTCTCCTTCGGGAACGTCTGGGGCCTCCTCGTCGACGGCGCCTTCAACCCCGGTCTGCCGCCCGCCGAGCCGTTCCCCATCCCCGTCCACTCCGGCGACATCCGCGTCGACGTGCAGTCCGCGCTCGCCATGCTCGCCCCCGTCTGGGGCCTCAAACCCCTCCTCGACATCGATGAGGCCCAGGCCCGCGAGGACCTCGCCCGCGCCGCCGTCATGGCCCTCTCGTACGTCGCCCAGTCCGCCCGCGGCCAGGGCCGACCCATGGTTCCGCAGAGCGAGATCGACAAAGCGCACTCCGTCGTCGAGCGCTTCATGATCCGCTGGCGCGGCGAGCCCGACCCCAAGCACGTCGCGGCCGTGGACGCCTACTGGACGTCCGCCGCCGAGCACGGCATGAACGCGTCCACCTTCACCGCCCGCGTCATCGCCTCGACGGGCGCGGATGTCGCCGCCGCCCTCTCCGGCGCCGTCGGGGCCATGTCCGGGCCGCTGCACGGCGGCGCGCCCTCCCGCGTCCTCGGCATGATCGAGGAGATCGAGCGCACGGGAGACGCGGAGGCCTACGTCAAGAAGGCCCTGGACAAGGGCGAACGCCTGATGGGCTTCGGCCACCGCGTCTACCGCGCCGAGGACCCGCGCGCCCGTGTCCTGCGCCGCACCGCCCGCGAGCTCGGCGCCCCCCGCTTCGAGATCGCCGAGGCGCTGGAGAAGGCGGCTCTGGAGGAGCTCCACGCACGCCGTCCGGACCGCGTCCTGGCGACGAACGTCGAGTTCTGGGCCGCGATCATGCTCGACTTCGCCGAGGTCCCGGCGCACATGTTCACGTCGATGTTCACCTGCGCCCGTACGGCCGGCTGGTCGGCGCACATCCTCGAGCAGAAGCGCACGGAACGGCTCGTACGGCCGTCCGCGCACTATGTGGGCCCCGGCCCGCGCAGCCCCCAGGAGATCAAGGGCTACGAGGACATCGCCCACTGAGCCTCCGTCGGGCCAAGGAGCGGCCGGTCGTCACGCGGGGGTGAGCAGCTCCGCGTGATGACGGGCCGCGACCAGTGGGTGGGCCCGGAGCTTGCCCTTCAGCTCGTTGAAGCCGTACTCCGCGAACAGCGGGTTCGCCGGGTCGTCGGTGACGCCGGGCGCGGCGGAGGCGTGCGGGAAGGGCAGCGGCTCCACGAGGGCGTCCAGTCGCGGGTTGTAGAAGAAGGGCACGGAGAACCGCTCGGTGGCCCCGGGCGGGCTGACGACCCGGTGGTTGGTGGCGACGAGGTACCCGTTGGTGGCCACTTCCAGCAGCTCGCCCAGGTTGACCACGAACGCCCCCGGCAGCGGCGGCACCTCGTGGAAGAGGCCGTCCTCGCGCTGCACCTGAAGGCCGCCGACCTGGTCCTGGAGCAGCAGCGTCAGGAATCCGTAGTCCTTGTGCGCGCCCACGCCCTGGTCGGCGCCGTCGCCCGCGCTGCCCGGGTACCGCACGAGCTTCAGATGCGGATGGGCCCGCTCCCCGAAGACCGGCTCGTAGAAGTCGGCGGGGGCCCCGATCGCGGTGAGCAGCTCGCGCAGCAGCCGCGCCGCGACCGAGCTGAGCCGGTCGATCCACGCCAGCGCGGCGGTCCGCAGCTCCGGCAGTGCGGCCGGCCACTGGTTGGGCCCTTGTAGCCACCAGTAGGCGGGCTTGCCCGGACCGGGGGTGCGCGCGGGCCGCTCGGCCCCTATGTCGAGCTGGTCCCGCCAGTCCCGGCTGCCGCCGGTGCGCTCGTCGCCGGTGCGCGTGTACCCGCGGAAGTGTGGAGAGTTGACGTTGTCGAGGGCGAGCCGCTCGGCCTCGGGCAGGGCGAAGAACCGGTGCATGGCGTCGAGCAGGGCGGCGGTCTCGCCCTCGGTCACGCCGTGCCCGACGAGCTGGAAGAAGCCCACGTCGTGGGCGGCGCTGTGCAACTGCGCGTGCAGCAGGGCGCGGGCCTGGGGGCCGCGGTCGGCCGCGGAGAGATCGATGATCGGAAGCTGCTGGTACAGCCGGTGCTGCTGGTGCTGGGCAGAAGACGTGTTCGTCGTCATGAGGTGCGTCCGCAGGGTGTACGGGTGCCCGGGCGGCCGCCGGGGATGGGGCGGGGGCCACGGGTGCCAAGGGGGAGGAGAGGGGCCGAGGTCAGGAAGAAGCCCGACAGCCCATGCTCGTGACGCGCACGAAGTCCACGTGTCGGCGTCGAACGAGCATCGGAAACATGGTCCAAGGGTACTGCGGACCCCCCGAAACGCATGTGCCCTGCGTCACATGCCCTGCGAAACGCAGACGACCCGCGAGCTCGGGTCCCTCCGCCTCTCGGCGGAGGAGCCGGCCGGACGTACCGGCGAGCTCGCGGGTCGGGTGACTGCTTGGGATTGGGGCCGGCTGCACGCTCATCTCACGTACTGGTCCGGCACCGCACTCATGTGGTGACGGGCCGCTAGCCCGCAGCCACCTCACGCGTCCGGTTCTTGTACATGTGCCGAACCACCTCCCTTCTCGTGTAGACCACACCTTAGGAACCGATCGGCGTCAGCTCAACCACTTTTTTTCGACCCCTGCGATTCCTGGGGCTGGCGGGGCCGAATCCCTGCGTACAACGATTTCTTCCCATCTTTGGGGAACACGATGTGGGCTGGGTCACGTTCGAGTTGAATGAAGGCGAGTGAGCGAACTGTCTCGCCGTACGTGCGGACGCAGCCTGCAGGGGGTCCAGGTGAGTGCTTCCCGGCGTAGTGGGACCACCGACGAGCTGGGGCCGGACCAGCCCGAGCCGGCTGGTTCGGATCTGCTTGCCGCGCTGCTGGACGGGATGGACGCGGCACTGTGCGCGTTCGACGCCGATGGGGTCGTCACCCATTGGAACCGCGAGGCCGAGCGGATTCTCGGCTGGACCGCGGCCGAGGCCGTGGGGCGGCGCGGGTTCGCCGGGTGGGCCGTGCGGACCGCGGACGCCGAGGAGGTCGAGGCGCGGCTGCTGTCCGCGATGGAGGCCCCCGGGCGCCAGGTGCACGAGTTCGCGCTGCTGACCAAGGACGGCGGGCGCGTGCTCGTACGGACCCAGTCCGCCGCCGTGCGCGGAGCCGACGGGAAGCCCGCCGGGGTGTACTGCGCCTTCAGCGAGGTGCACGCGCAGATCGATCTGGAGCGGTCCATCGCCCTGAGCGAGGCGTTGTTCGAGGACGCCAGCTGGGGTGTGGTCCTGGTGGACGCGGACCTGCGGCCCGCCGTCGTCAACGCGCACGCGGCCCGGGCCCTGGGGATCGGGCGTACGGCGGTGCTCGGACGGCCGCTGGGAGAGCTGCTGTCCCAAGGGGTCGAGGAGTTGGAGAGCGCGCTCACGCATGTGCTCGCCGAGGGCGCCCCGCCCGCGCCCGCCGAGATGTGGGTCAGCGTGCGGTCGGCCGAGGGCGAGAAGCGGCGGTGCTGGCGCAGCGGGTTCGTGCGCCTTGCGTCACCGCTCGCGGAAGAACCGGTTCCGCTCGGTGTCGGGTGGCTCTTCCAGGACGTCACCGAGGCCAAGCACATCGAGCAGGAGGCGGCTCTGCTGCGGTTCAGGGCCAACCAGCTGCACCGGGCGGCACGGGCGGCCGCCGAGTGCGAGGACCCCGGGGAGGCCGCCACCGTCCACCTCGACTTCGCGCTCGCCGGGTTCGCCGACCACGCGCTGATCGACCGGGTCGCGGGCGGTTCGGCGGGGTACGACGACGAGCCCGTACGGCTGGTACGCGCCGCGGCCACGCCCGCCGGGGCGCCCGGGCCGAGCCTGCTCACCGGGAAGGCCGGACTGCCCGTGCGGTACGCCGAGGGGCATCCCGCGCTCCAGTGCGTGGAGCGGGCCGGGTCCGTACGGGCCAGCTCCGGTGAGATCACGCCCGAGCGGATGCGGGAGTGGGCCACCGCCCGCCAGTGGCCGCCGGACTCGGTGCACGCCCTGTGCGCGGTGCTGCGCAGCCGGGGGCGCACGCTGGGCGTCGTGACGTTTCTGCGGGGGTCGGGACGCAGCCAGTTCGAGCGCACGGACGCGACGTACGCGGAGGACGTGGCGGTACGGATCGCCATGGCGCTGGATCTGGAGGGATTGGCGGGGCGGACATAGAGCCGCCGCCATCCCCACCCGAACGGCCCAGCGGGGGCCGAGGATTTCGGTGGGCTCGGCGGCCGTGGAAGATCCAGGTCGGCTCAGCGGCGGTAGAAGATCCGGTCGCCGTACTCCGTCATCACCCGGCCGTTCCACTCGTGGCCGCCGTCGACGTTGCCCGAGCGCAGCAGGGGCGGCTCGATGCCCCGGTCGGCCAGCGCGCCCGCGGCCGTGGCCATGACGGCCTGGAGGAGGGCCGCCGTGACCACCGTGGAGGCGGGGGCGAAGGGCGCCTCGATCGTCTCCAGGGTCAGTTCCGCGTCGCCGACCGCGATCTTCGAGTCGAGGACGATGTCGCAGTGGTCCTTCAGATAGGTCCCCGAGACGTGCCGGGACGTCGTCTCCGAGGCGTAGGCGACCGAGGTGACGCCGATGACCTTCACGCCCAGGGCCCGCGCGCTCATGGCCATCTCGACCGGGAGCGCGTTGCGGCCGGACAGGGAGATGATCACGAGTACGTCGCCGGAGCGGAGCGGGCTGGATTCCAGGACCGCGCTCGCGAGGCCGTCGACCCGCTCCAGGGCCGAGCCCAGCGTCGCCGGCATGACGTCGACGCCGACCACACCCGGGACCGGGAGCAGGTTCATCAGGGCGAGGCCGCCCGCGCGGTAGACGACGTCCTGCGCGGCGAGCGAGGAGTGCCCGGCGCCGAAGGCGAAGAGCCGGCCGCCGTCGACGACGGTGTCGGCGATCAGGGTGCCGGCCGCGTCGATGTCTCCCGCGTCCTCGTCGCGCACCCGCTGGAGCAGGCCGATCGCCGCGTCGAAGAACTGCCCGGCCAGCTTGCGGTCGCTCATCGGCGAAGCCCCTTAGAAGTCTCGTCGGCGTCGGGTGGACGCTGGGTCACGCTTCGTGCCGCGGATCACGTTGCGGTCTGGACCAGCGCCCTGTCAATACGGCCTGCGGAGGTGGCCGCGGAGGCACCCGGTGGGGTGTTCGCCCGGGCAGTCGTAACCCCGTGGTTTCGACGGCGAGGCACGCTTGTCAGTGGTATGCGTCAGAATTGGGTTCAGGGCCAGCGCACACGCCGGTGAGCCACCGAGCCTTCGGCAGAGCTAATCAAGGGGCACGTATGTCCGGACTGATCGACACCACGGAGATGTATCTCCGCACCATCCTCGAGCTGGAGGAGGAAGGCGTGGTCCCCATGCGCGCCCGGATCGCGGAGCGGCTCGACCAGAGCGGTCCGACGGTCAGCCAGACGGTGGCACGCATGGAGCGCGACGGTCTGGTGGCGGTCGCCACCGACCGGCACCTGGAGTTCACCGCGGAGGGCCGACGCCTGGCCACCCGCGTCATGCGCAAGCACCGCCTCGCGGAGTGCCTGCTCGTCGACGTGATCGGTCTGGAGTGGGAGCAGGTGCACGCCGAGGCGTGTCGCTGGGAGCACGTGATGAGCGAGGCGGTGGAGCGGCGCGTGCTGGAGCTGCTGCGCCACCCGACCGAGTCGCCGTACGGCAACCCGATCCCCGGACTGGAGGAGCTGGGGGAGAAGGACGGCGCCGACCCGTTCCTGGACGAGAGCATGGTGTCGCTGGCCGAGCTCGACCCCGGCCTGGACGGCAAGACCGTCGTCGTACGCCGGATCGGCGAGCCCATCCAGACGGACGCGCAGCTGATGTACACGCTGCGGCGCGCGGGCGTGCAGCCTGGCTCCGTGGTGAGCGTGACGGAGTCGGCGGGCGGCGTGCTCGTCGGCAGCGGCGGCGAGGCGGCGGAGCTGGAGTCGGGCGTCGCGTCGCATGTGTTCGTCGCCAAGCGCTGACGTCCGCTGATCGTGGGAGGCCTCGCACCCCGGGTGCGGGTTTCCCGGCCCTGAGCCCGCGAGGGGCCGCTCCCGGGGGTGGGCCACGGGGTCCGGCGGTCGCCGAACCCCGGGTCGGCCTCCGGGCGCCCGCCGTGGAGCGTGTCGTCCGCCTGCGGTGACCCGGCAATCCACCCCTCCCCGGCTCCCGACGACTTACCTCGGTCATGTCAACTCCCGTGACAGCAGGGGTAGTTGTGACGTTTTCTCTACATGGCCGAAACCAAGATTCAGTGTGCGGAATCGCAGCGGCGCGACCATTTGCGTGCGAGGCTGACCCGTGAGGCATATGACCTGAGGGCTCTTGACCGTGTCCAAGAGGGATGTCGCACGGTTGGGGAGGGGGCGGGGAGGATGTGCCGTAGATGTGGAGAGGGCCCCGGCACCTTGCGGCGCCGGGGCCTGTCCTCCCCTGTGCTGACCCGGAGCCCCGAGCTCCCAGGGTCATCCCCTTCGGACCGATTTCCCCGAGTGGTCCGCCTCCCGCTGAAGATCTCCCCTCGGCGGCGGCGGTCAATCCCCGAACATGGTCACTCGAACGAGGGGTGTTGCCGCCGAGAGGAGTATTTTCGAATGCCCATTCGATAACCTAGCGGCGTATCGCGGGCAAATCGGGTACAGGTAGAACAACACATCAGCGGACGCAGCGACACGACAGCGGTAGGAACCGGTAGGAAGCGGTACGAGTGGACCGGCCGACTCGAGCGGGAGCGAACGGTCCGAGCGAGCTAGGGGGGTGCCAGACCTATGGTGCGGCGCATCGACGTGACGGGCGCGGGCGGTCTACGCCTCGCTGCGTGGGAGTTCGCCGATCCTCCCAAGACCGACCCTCCCAGGACCCCGCCCGCCCCCGGCGTGCTGCTTCTGCACGGCCTCATGGGCCGCGCCTCCCACTGGGCGTCCACCGCCCGCTGGCTCTCCGAGCGGCACCGTGCGGTCGCCCTCGACCAGCGCGGCCACGGCCAGAGCGACAAGGCCCCGGAGGGGCAGTACACCCGGGAGGCGTACGTCGAGGACGCCGAGGCCGCTCTCGAGCAGCTCGGTCTCGCCCCGACCGTCCTCATCGGCCACGCCATGGGCGCGCTGACCGCCTGGCAGCTCGCCGCCAAGCGCCCCGACCTCGTCCGCGGTCTGATCATCTGCGACATGCGGGCCTCGGCGTTAGGGGCCGCGTCGCAGCGCGAGTGGGAGGACTGGTTCAAGGCCTGGCCCGTGCCTTTCGCCACGCTCGCCGACGTACGGAAGTGGTTCGGCGAGGACGACCCCTGGGTGGAGCGCCCGAACCCGTCCCGCGGCGAGTTCTACGCCGAGGTGATGCACGAGTCCGCCGACGGCTGGCGCCCGGTCTTCGACCCCGAGCAGATGCTCAAGTCCCGCCAGACCTGGGTGTACGACGCCCACTGGGAGGAGCTCGCCCAGGTCCGGTGCCCCGCGTTGGTCGTGCGGGGTCTCGACGGCGAGCTAGGCCGGGCCGAGTCCCAGGAGATGGTCCGCGTCCTGCCGTACGGCCAGTACGCGGAGGTGGCCGACGCCGGTCACCTCGTGCACTACGACCAGCCGGAGGCGTGGCGCGCCGCGATCGAGCCCTTCCTCGACAGCGTGCTCACCGGCCAGGACCGTTAGCGGCTCGGGCCTTCGTCAAAGGCTCAGCCCTTCTCCGCAGCTCACCTCCCCCCCCCCCCCGGGCAGCCCCTCCGCAGCCCCCCGCAGCGCACCCCCGCCGCAGCTCAGCCCTTGCTGACTGCCGCCAGGATCTCCGGCAGCCGCCGGGCCGTCCGCGGTGCCGCCATCCGCAGCCCGAACACCGTGAGCAGCGCCCCGTATCCCGCCCCCAGCGGCAGCAGCAGCCAGCTCCACCGGTGCCCGTCCGCCGTCACGTTCAGCCAGATCGTGAGGGCGATGACGGGGGCGGTCAGCAGCGCCGCCGAGACCATTCCGCCGAAGATGGCGATCCAGGCGAGGCCCGCCTGCCCGGGGGCCACGTTCTTGTAGCCCTCCTGCGGGATCGAGTACGGGAACCGGGCCGAGGACCACGCGCCGGTGGCCAGCATCGCGCCGAGCAGCGCGAAGGACAGTCCGAGCACCTCGGGCAGCTTGGGCCAGTCACCGAGCATCGCCGTCGTCAGCACGGTCACGAGGGTCGCGTACGGCAGGGTGATCACCAGGAGCGCCAGCGCACGCCCGCGCAGTTCGACGTACGCGTCGCGCGGGGACGCGATGGTCATCGCGACCATCCAGAACGCGGAGGTGTCCTGACCGAACTGGTTGTACATCTGGATGCCGAGCATCCCGGCCGCGAAGCACGCGAAGTAGATCGAGCCGGTGCCCTGCAGGGCGTTGAACACGGGCACGATCAGCCCGATCGCCAGCGAGGTCACCCACGCGGCCTTCGTCTTCGGGTCGCGCCACACGTAGCGCAGGCTGCGCTCCATGACGGTCCCGGTGCGCCCCGAGGGCAGCAGCCGGCGCAGTCCGCCCGTCGGGACCCGCTCCCGCGCCCCGGTCTCGCCCGCCTGCAGCGTCGATCCGTCCGGCGAGGTCATCAGCAGGGTCAGATGCCTCGACCAGAGCGCCAGCAGCCCCACCAGCGCCGCCACGCTCAGGGCGAGTTGGACGACCCCGGCCCCGTACGAGCCCTTGCTCATCGAGTCCACCGCGCCGATCGCCGACCCGGGCGGTACCCAGCGCAGCACGTCCGCCGCCGGGTCGAGCCGGGACAGTCCGCCCGCCGAACCGAGCCGCTGCGCGCCGAAGTTGACGACCTGCGCGCCGATCGCGACGACGAGGCCGCTCAGTACGGCCAGGTCGCGGCCCTTGCGGCTGGACAGCAGCCGGATGTTGGCGGCGGCGACGGCACGTGCGAGGGCCACACAGACGAGCAGGGCCACCGGCACGGCCACGACACCGGTGACGTACGCCGCCGTGCCGTGCGCCACGGAGATCACGGAACCGATCAGCAGGCACAGGGTGAACAGCGGTCCGATGCCGACCAGCGAGGCCACGAGCAGCGCCCGGACCAGCGGGCGCGGTCGTAGCGGCAGCATGACCAGGCGCGTCGGGTCGAGGGTCTCGTCGCCGCTGGGGAAGAACAGCGGCATCACGGCCCAGCCGAGCGCCAGGACCGCGATCAGCAGGACGGTGACGGAGACGGCGTGCGCGTTGCCGCGCAGGGCGATCAGGCCGAGCAGTTGGAGGGCGGCGAAGAGGAGGACGACGACGACCGAGGTGATGTAGGCGGCCCGTCGTCCGGCGGACTGCCGCAACCCGTTGCGCAGCAGCGACAGCTTCAGCCGTACGACGACGGGGGTGATCGAGGCCTCGGAGGAGACCTCTGAGGAGACCCCGGAGGCGTTCGTGCCGGCGCTCATCGCGTCGCCCCGCCGCCCAGCCAGTCCAGGTCGGACCCGCGGTCGTGGGCCTGCGCGCCGACCAGTTCCAGGAACGCCTGTTGGAGGGAGGGCGCGCTGCCGCGGACGTCCGCGAGCGGGCCGTGCGCGCGGATGCGCCCCGCGACCATGACGGCCACCCAGTCGCACAGCGATTCGACGAGTTCCATGACGTGGGAGGAGAAGACGACCGTGGCGCCCGACGCCGTGTAGCGCTCCAGGACACCGCGGATGGTCTGCGCGGAGACGGGATCAACGCCCTCGAACGGCTCGTCGAGGAAGAGGATCTCGGGGTTGTGGAGGAGAGCGGCGGCGAGGCCGATCTTCTTGCGCATGCCCGTCGAGTAGTCGACGACGAGTTTGTGCTGGGCGCCCGCGAGGTCGAGGACGTCGAGGAGCTGGGTGGTGCGTTTGTCGACCTCGGCACCGGGCAGCCCGCGCAGTCGGCCGGTGTAGGCGAGAAGCTCACGCCCGGAGAGCCGTTCGAAGAGTCGCAGGCCCTCGGGGAGTATGCCGATCCGGGCCTTCACCGCCGCCGGGTCGCGCCACACGTCATGGCCGACGACCTCGACGCCGCCCTGGTCGGGCCGCAGCAGCCCGGTCACCATCGAGAGGGTGGTCGTCTTGCCCGCGCCGTTGGGCCCTACGAGCCCGATGAACCGCCCCGCCGGCAACTCCAGATCGATCCCGGCGACGGCGACCTGCTCCCCGAACCGCTTCCAGAGCCCTCGCACACGTACGGCGGGAACGCCTGCCCCTGTTTGCTCGGCCATGTGAGCACCCTAAGGGGCAAGGTTTCAGGGGCGCGAGGAACCGCGCGACCAGCCACGACGAACCCGCGGTGAAAACACGACGCCCAACCGGCCCTACCGGTCCCTGCCGCACGCATAGGCGAGCGGCGAGATCAGTTCCTCCGCATCCGGCAGCCATCGATTCGCGGGCGTCGGCCGGCAGGCCCACTGCACCGCACCCCGCGACCCGAACCGGGTCGGCGGAGCCGCCACGTACGAGCCCTCGCCCAGGGTGACCAGGTCGAGGGAGGCGGGCGGCCAGCCCAGCCGCCGCACCAGGTCGGGGACCTTCGCCGCCGCACCGGGAAGGACGAAGAAGTGCATCCGCCGGTCCGGCGTGCACGTCACCGGACCCAGCGTCAGCTCCATCCGCTCCATGCGGGCGAGCGCGAGGAATCCGGCCGTCTCCGGCACATCGATCGCGTCGAACGTACGCCCGGTGGGCAGCAGGATCGACGCGTTCGGCTGCTTCGACCACATGCGGCGCGCGACGGTCGCGCTGCCCGTCGCCTGCGTCGCCCAGTCCTCGCATGCCGTGTGTGCGCCGGGCGCGGGGCAGGTGGCCTCGCCGCAGGAGCAGCGTTGCATCCCGTCGACAGCCTCCAGCCAGGTGCCGGGGAACACGTCCCAATGGCGCTCTTCGGCATATCGCACGGCGGTGTCAAGCAATGATTCGCCGCGCTGCTTCGGGATTTGGACGGCTTCGGGCCCCGCGATGGTCTCTTCCACGATGAACACAACTCTAGTGGCCACCGAGAGTTACGGGAGGCGCGTGCGCGGGGGAGGGGCATCGTTTCCGCGTGTGGGGCGCATGGATGCACGGGTGGGGGCGCGCACGGGGAACGACAGCGGGTGGTGGGTAACCAGGGGTGGGGTCGGGCAGTCGCCTTTACCCCGGCAATCCTCACATGTCTCGCATCTTCGGTATATCGGCGGGGCATTGATCTTCATGGCCGGCTTCCTTCGCTGTGGTTGGCCGATGAGGACACGTCAACTCGGTGCGTGGGCAGGCACCGCAGCCACAGGGGGTACGCCATGGCCGCAAGGCCTCTCGTCGCCAGGCAGCCGAACGAACGGCTGCAGGCGCTCATCCAGGAAGCGGGCTGTTCCAACGCCGGCCTGGCCCGCCGGGTCAACATGTGCGGCGCCGAGCACGGCCTCGATCTGCGCTACGACAAGACGTCGGTGGCGCGCTGGCTGCGCGGTCAGCAGCCGCGGGGACGCGCTCCCGCGATCATCGCCGAGGCACTCGGCCGCAAGCTGGGCCGTACGGTCACGATCGACGAGATCGGCATGGCCAACGGCAAGAACCTCGCGTCGGGTGTGGGGTTGCAGTTCTCGCCGACCGTCCTCGGCGCCATCGAGCAGGTGTGTGAGCTGTGGCGCAGTGACGTGGGGCGCAGGGACTTCCTGTCCGGCTCGTCCGTCGCGGCCTCCGCGCTCGTCGAGCCGAGCCGCGACTGGCTGATCTCCGCGCCGGACTCGCAGGTGGCGCGTGCGGCGGGCCCGCGGGTCGGGCTCTCGGACGTGGCGGCGGTCCGCGCGATGACCCAGGCGCTCACGGACCTGGACCACCAGTACGGCAGCGGGCATGTGCGCCCGGTCGTCGTGCACTACCTCAACAGCGTGGTCTCCGGGCTGCTCGCGGGCTCGTACCGGGAAGGCGTCGGACGCGAACTCTTCTCGGCGGTCTCGCGGTTGACGGAACTCGCGGGCTACATGGCCATCGACACCGGTCAACCAGGGCTCGCCCAGCGGTACTACATCCAGGCGCTGCGGCTCGCCCAGGCGGCCGGGGACCGGGGATACGGCGGGTACGTACTGGCCGCGTCCATGAGCCACCTGGCGGCGCAGCTCGGAAACCCGCGCGAGATCGCGCAGTTGGCGCGCGCGGCGCAGGAGGGAGCGCGGGGGCGGGTGACGCCGCGCGCGGAGTCGATGTTCCACGCCGCGGAGGCGCGCGGGCATGCCCTGATGGGCGACGCGCGCGCCGCTCAGGTGGCGTCCGGGCGTGCGATCACCGCCCTGGAGGGCGTCGACGCAGCCTCCGGCGACGACCCGACGTGGATCGCGCACTTCGACGAGGCCTATCTCGCCGACGAGTTGGCGCACTGCCACCGTGACCTGGGTCAGGCGGAGGCCGCCGCGCGCTGCGCCGAGGAGTCCCTCGCCGGGCACCCGGAGTCGCGGGCCCGCCGCCGGGCCATCGGTTACGTCCTGCTGGCCACCGCACAGGTCCAGCAGCGCGAGGTGGAGCAGGCGTGCCACACGGGCCTGCGCGCGGTCGAACTCCTCGGCACGCTCCGCTCCAACCGGGGCGCCGAGTACCTGGACGACTTCCAGCAGCGTCTGGAGCCCTACCGGGATGAAGCGGTGGTAAGGGAGTTCGGGGCGCGGATGGAGTTGCAGGCGGCGGCATGAGGGGATCGTGTGCGCGCCGGTGAACACGCGGTGTGCACGGTCGTGAACTCTGGGCGAACCAAGGCGCTTGGAGTGGGAGGAGGCAGATACAGCGCCCGGCGGGGCGTATTCGTTACCCCGGTCACAGGGGGCGGGGGTAACGGCCTGTGCTGCGTAGCACGGGCGCGTGGGGACCCGGTAGCGTGAGCCGACGATTCCGAAGGTCCCCCATTAGTAGGAGTCCCGGTGACACAGAGTGGACAGGGCGAGCAGCCCTCGGCGCGCACGGCGCGCGAAGGCATCGTGCTGCCCTCCGACGGCGGCGAGCCGCTGTTGCCGGGCATGACGGGCGACCGGGCCGTTCCCGCGGTCCCGGCGGGCGGTCAGACCTGGGACCAGCCCTGGGGGCCGGACCAGTCGGCGGCACCGGCCCCGCAGCCGGCCGAGGGCTGGGGGGCGCCCGTGAACGGCACCCAGACCTGGGGTGGCTCCGAGCAGTCCCCGGCCGGCGCCCCCGCTTCGGACTGGGGCGGCCACAATCCGTCCACCCAGACCTGGGCCGCGCCCGAGCAGCCGGCGCTGGGCTGGGGCGCCGCCCCGGCCCAGCAGCAGGGCTTCCCGGCCCAGCAGGCCCCCGGCGCCGGCGCGCTGCCGGCCGAGGGCGCACAGCCGCCGTCGTACGGGGAGCAGAGACCGTACGGGGATCAGCAGCAGCCGCCGTCGTACGGGGGTCAGGAGACGTCCTCGTACGGCGGTCAGCAGGATTCCGGGTACGGCGGTCATCAGGGCGGTGCCGTACCCCCGCACCAGCCGCAGGGCGCTGCCGCGCTGCCGCCCGCCGTTCCGGGAGCCCTGCCGCCCGCCGTCGACGAGGGCGCCACGCAGTACATCCCGCCGGTGGGCCCGGGTGCGCTGCCGCCCGAGGTGTCCTCGGGACCGCTGCCCCCGGCCGCGCACCCCGATGCCGAGGCCACGCAGTACATCGCCCCCGTGCCCGCCGAGCCGGGCGCGGCGGGCTACGGGATACGTCCGGGCGGGCCGGAGGACCGGCAGCCGCCCGCGGAGTTCGACAACCTGTTCCGCAGTGCGTCCGGCGCGCCGAGTGCGTCGGAGGGGCCCTCGTCCACGCAGCAGCTGCCGCGGTTCGAGGCCCCCCACGCGCACGCCCCGCACGCCCCGTATGCCGCGCAGGCCCCGGGGATGCCCGGAGCGCCGGGCGGGCGGGCCGCCACCCGGCGTGGCGCGGCCGACGACGGCAACGGCGGCCGGGGTGGACGGAGCGGCTCGCGCGTCCCGCTGATCGCGGCCGTCGGCATCGGTATCGTCGTGCTCGGTGTCGGGGCCGGCGCCCTGCTCGGCGGCGGAGGCAGTGACAGCGGCAAGGACGACAGCAGCAAGAACGTGTCGGCGACGGCCGGGGCCACGGACGGCGCGTCGTCGTCCGTGGCCGACCCGGCCAAGGCACAGGTCGTCGCGCTGGACAAGCTCCTCGCGGACAGCAACAACAGCCGCGACTCGGTGATCAACGCCGTGGAGAACGTGAAGGCGTGCAACAACCTGGACCAGGCGGCCAGTGATCTGCGCGACGCGGCCAAGCAGCGGTCCGAACTGGTGACCAGGCTCTCCGGCCTCTCGGTCGACAAGCTCCCGAACAACGCCCAGCTGACCGCCGCGCTCAACAGCGCCTGGCAGGCCTCCGCGTCGGCCGACAACCACTACGCGGCCTGGGCCGACCAGGTCAAGGGCAAGAAGGGCTGCAGGAAGGGCCACGCCCGCAGCACCGGCCAGACCGCGGCGGCCAACCAGGCCAGCGGCACCGCGACCGCGCAGAAGGTGAAGGCCGCCAAGCTGTGGAACTCGATCGCCTCGACGTACGGACTGACGCGGCGCACGACGACCCAGCTGTGACCGCCCGGTCCGCGTCCGCGTCTCGGTTGGCGTCCGCGTTCTCCAGCGTCTTCGACACGTCGATGAACCCGTTGCGGTCCGAGGTCAGTAGACCCTTGCGCACGACCTGGAAGGTGACGTGGGCGTTGACCAGGCGCGGGAAGTCGACGGCCGCGATCAGGTCCTCGTAACGCCAGCTGAGGGTCGGGGTGAGGCGGCCCGTGGTCACCTTGAGGCCGTTGTCGAGGGCCTGCCGGATCGCGAGCGAGGTCACCTTGCTGTCGCCCAGTGACTCGACGACCGACTTGAACACGTTGTACGCGATCCAGGTGGTCTGCACGCCGGCGTCCGCGGGGTCGATCCGGTTGTCCCCGAAGGCCTGCTCCTTGATCACCTTGCGCATCGGGTTCCAGCGCGCGTCGCTCGCCACCGGGTACCAGCCGGTGACGTGCGCGCCCTCGTACGGGCTCGACGGGCCGCCGGTGGAGTCGATCAGGGACTGGTCGAGGCTGCCCAGCACCGTGCCCGTGCCCACCTTCGGATAGTCCTGGCGGTCGCGCCGGAAGGAGTCCATGAAGGTCTCGGTGCGGTCCCCGAGCGCGGACACCACACAGCCCTGCTTCAACGGGTCCGAGGTCGCGTGCTCGAGCGCGACCTTCGTCTGCCCCGAATACTCCGTCGCCTCCTCGGCGGCCCGCTGGTCGGTGGCGGCCGCGTGGCCCTGCCCCTTCAGGGCGGCGTTGAGCAGCACCGGGAGCTGGTCGCCCGCGACGGTGTCGGGGCGGACGAGCGCGACCGGGCCGCACTTGCTGCCGAGCTGCTGCCCGAGACCGGCCAGCAGGGCGGGCTCGCCGCCGTTGATCGGGTAGGAGAGCGGGCTGGAGAACTCGTCGTCGGTGACGCCGTAGCCGCCGATGTACGGGATGCCGGCGGCCTCCAGCGGGGCCAGGAAGGAGCGGCCGTGCTGGCTGTAGGAGCCGACGACCGCGACCGCGTTCTCGTCGGCCGCACGCCGGGCGCACTTCGCGGCGTACACGGTGTCGTTGTGGTCGTTGCAGGTCAGGACCCTGAGCTTGTGGCCGTTGATGCCACCGTTCGCGTTGACCCAGCGCGCGTAGGCCTCGGCCATCGCGGGCATGCCGGGCTTGTTGGTCGCGGGGGTGTCCTGCGGCGCCCAGGTCATGACGGTGATGGGGTCGTCCCCGGAGCCCCCCGTGACACCGGGGATGGCCCCGCACTCGACGGCGATCGACGCACACGCCGCCACCGCGCCCGCGAACAGCACTCTGGTCCTGACCTTGGTCGAGAGTCTGGTCCCGGTGCGTGGGGGGTGGACGGGTGGGGTGGTGCTGGTGCGTCGCCTACCGGTCATGGACGCACACGATTCCGTCACATCGCTAACCCGCGTGTGACCAGCGGTCAACGTGAGGTGACGCAGAGGTGAATTACGGGGGTCGTTGATCGCATTTTTGCGAGGAACGTACGATCGTCGACTGTGCAAGGTTCGGAGAACTCTTCCCGTCGCGGCCGTCGCTCCTCCACCATGGGCGGCATGCCACTGAACGACATGCCCTGGTGGCGCTGGCGCAGCAATGTGCGTTCCGCGCTGCACATGCTCTCCGACCCCGCCTTCCAACGTGACGTCTGGCTCGCCGGGATCGACGGATACGGGGACGTCACCGACGCCGTGTACCGCCTGGTCGAGGACACCTGGCTGGACAACTGGTCCGCCGAGAAGTACGTCGGCACGATCTTCCGGGACTCCCAGGAGGCGGCCCTGGTAGACACCGCCGTGCTTCGCGTCCTGCGGATCATGCACCAGGTCGGGCCCGACGCACCCGTCTCCGCGTACCTCGACCACCAGGCGTGGCCGGAGGCGCTGCGGGCGGCGCGCGACGCGCACGTACGCCTCGCGGTGAGCGACGGCGAGGATCCCGACATCCCCCCGCGGACGCTGGAGGTCCTGCGGATCCTGACGCGGTCGGCGTAGCGACCGGGCGCCGTGGGCGTCCGCGTGGCGGGACGGTCGTCCGGCGCGGTACCTCGTATGGGACCCTGTGGTGCATGAACGATCAGTCCGTCCGCGCCGCCGCGCCCGCCGAACAGTACGTCCTGACCCTCTCCTGCCCGGACAAGCAGGGAATCGTGCACGCCGTGTCGAGCTACCTCTTCATGACCGGCTGCAACATCGAGGACAGTCAGCAGTTCGGCGACCACGACACGGGACTGTTCTTCATGCGTGTCCACTTCTCGGCGGAGGAGCCGGTGACCGTGGACAAGCTGCGCGCGAGCTTCGCGGCGGTCGGTGACTCCTTCCACATGGACTGGCAGCTCAACCGGGCCGAGGACAAGATGCGGGTCGTGCTGATGGTCAGCAAGTTCGGCCACTGTCTGAATGATCTGCTCTTCCGCGCGAGCAGCGGCGCGCTGCCCGTCGACATCGCGGCCGTGGTCTCCAACCACACGGACTTCGCCGAGCTCGTGGCCTCGTACGACATCCCCTTCCATCACATTCCGGTGACGAAGGACACGAAGGCGCAGGCCGAGGCGCAGGTGCTCGAACTGGTCCGCTCCGAAGGGGTCGAACTGGTCGTGCTGGCCCGCTACATGCAGGTGCTCTCGGACGACCTGTGCAAGCAGCTCAGCGGCCGGATCATCAACATCCACCACTCCTTCCTGCCGAGCTTCAAGGGCGCGAAGCCTTACCACCAGGCGCATGCGCGCGGTGTGAAGCTGATCGGCGCGACGGCGCACTATGTCACCGCCGACCTCGACGAGGGGCCGATCATCGAGCAGGAGGTCGAGCGCGTCCGTCACGACGTGACGCCCGACGGGCTGGTCGCCATCGGGCGGGACGTGGAGTGCCAGGCGCTGGCGCGCGCGGTGAAGTGGCACGCCGAGCGCCGAATCCTCCTGAACGGCCGCCGCACGGTGGTGTTCGCGTAGGGCCGGGGCCGCGTCCTTCAGCCCGTCCGGCGTTTGAGGACGAGGCCGTTCAGGCCGATGCGGGGGTCTGGGGGCGGAGCCCCCAGATAAGGATGGGACGGGTAGGGGCGGCGGGGGCGAGGAAAGCGGGTCGGCTCACATCCGACTCAGCGACGCGGCGGCGAAGAGCACGTCCCTGATGGCCTCGCGATCACCCACCTGCCCCGCCGCCGCTTCCTCCGGCGACACATGCCCCGCCGCCAGCCGACAGAACTCCACCCCGTCCAGCGCGACATGCGCGACCTCGTGCTCGGCGGAGGCCACGCTCGCCGGAGAGTCGAGCGGGATCAGCCACTCGCCACCACCGAAGCCCTCGATCTCCAGACGCAGGCTGCGCCCGGGCGCCCCCGCCGCGACGAGCCGGCGCGGCGCCGGAGCCGACAGCCCCGCCCGCCGCCGCTCGGCGAGCGACACGGGCAGCATCCGCGCCGCCAGATCGATCATCCGGTGCAGATGACGCGGCGCGGGCGGCTCGTACGGATAGTCCACGGCGTCCGCGATGTCCCCCGCGTGCACCCAGCACTCGAAGGCGCGGTCCAGCATCGAGTCGCTGAGCGGCAGTTCGAAACCGCCGTACGACACGGCGAGCCGCCCGGAGCCCCCGCCCGCGAACGCCACCGTACGGACGAGATGGTGGCTCTGCTCCCGCCAGGGCCCGCGCACGGCCCGGGTGGGCGGGAAGTGCGAGGCACGCCAGTAAGCCTCGGTGCGCTCCGAAGGGGTCGTGGCACCCGGAGCCGCCCCCGGCGCCTCGGTCTTCGCGCTCGTCGCTCCGCCGAGCGGGTCCTCCAGGCCCAGCGCGACCCCCACCAGCCCGTCCACGGAGAGCAGATGCGCGATGACCCCGGCCACGGTCGTACGCCGGCTCAGGGGTGCGTCGCCCTCGAACCAGCGCAACCGCACCGGCGCGTGCCACTCCGCGTCTCCTATGTCCTGCAACAGCGCGTCGAGCCGCGCGGTCTCCGCGTCGTAGGGAGCCGCCCACTCGGGCACCGGAATACGCGCAGGGCGCCGGTCCAGGCAGCTCTCCAGGACCCGGGTGCGCAGCGCCGGGTCGATGTCGAGGCTCTCCTGCGGGTGCAGCAGCCCGACCGCCTCACGCAGCCGCAGCGCCTCGTCCGCGCACGAGCCGCACTCCCCGAGGTGCTCCTCGACCGCCTCCGTCTCCGGAGCCGAGCAGGCGGCCAGCGCCCACGCGCCGAGCAGTGACTTCAGCACCCGGTGTTCCAGGGCGAGCGGCGTGGGTTCGGGCAGCGGAAGTCCGGTGTCCTCGACGGAGGAACGCGGCGTGGGGATACGCGGCGGCTGTCCCGAACCGGAGGTACCGGCGGAACCGGGGAACCCACCGTCATCGCCCCCGCTGTCCACGCCACCGTCCTTGGCCTCGTGCTCCTCGCGCTTGTCGTGCTCCTCGCGCTTGTCGTCCTCCTCGTGCTTGTCGTGCTCCTCGTGTTTGTCGTGTTCGTCGAAAGGCTCGTCGAAGGTCTCGAACCGGTCCGCTCCGCCACTCACCGCGCACCTCCGTATTCGGGCGGCACACCGGAGGGCCCGGCGTCGTGGGCGGTGGACAGCAGTTGCAGGCCGAGGCGGAGCCGGCGGCGGGCCTCGTCCTCGGTGACGCCGAGGTCGGCGGCGGCCTGGCGGTAGTCGCGGCGCTGGAAGTACGCCAGCTCCAGGGCGGCCCGCAACGGGGTCGGCATGGACGTGACGATGTAGTCAGCGCGGGCGGCGACGGAGGCGCTGCGCACTTTGCGTTCCAACTCCTCGGTGGTGCCGCCGCCGTCCAGGGCGAGCGCGGCGGTCTCGGTGGTGCGCAGCCGCTGCACGGCGAGCCGGTGGGTCAGCGTGGCGATCCAGGAGCGCAGGGGCCCCTGCTTGGGGTCGTACGACTCGGGGCTCTGCCAGACGTGGGCGAACACCTCGCGCGTGATGCCGTCGGCGGCCCGCTCGTCGCCGAGCACGCGGTGCGCGAGGCCGTGTACGAGCGAGGCGAACCGGTCGTAGAGCTCACCGAGCGCGGCCGCCTCCCCGCGTGCGAGCCGCTGCTGCATCTTGCGGTCCCAGCGGGGCGGTGCGTCCTTCCTCGCCATGCGGCCCCCTCACTCTGCTCCTGCCCGGCGCCTGTCCCTGCGTCCCTGTCCGTACCGGCCGGCGTCCCCGTCCAGCCTGTGTGCATCGCTGTCTCGAATGTAGTCGGCACGTCCGACAGCGCACGCCCCTTTACGTCAATGTGCGCCCCTGGACGGGGTGCGGATGGTAGAAGCCCATCACTTCCCCCCTTGGATCCGATCGAACTAGACCGTATGTGACCACTGAACGACCGAAACAGCTCGGTCGTCCAGCGTTTTCGACTGTAGACCGACGTTTCATCGATCCCGTACCGGTGTTTCATGGAACGACGGTGGGGCAACCGCGCTGACAGGAAGCGTAAGAGGTGCTTCCGTTTTTCGGCGGGCGAGGCGAGCGGGAGGCGTTGCGGTGACGCTCAAGGTGACCGACGACGAATGGGGCGAGTGGGCCGTGCTCCGGGTGTCGGGCGAGATGGATCTCGTGACGTCTCCGGTGCTGCGCCGGCGGGTGCACGAGGCGGTGGCGGAGGGCCGCCGCAGTCTGGTCCTCGACCTCTCCGAGGTTCTCTTCTGCGACTCCAGCGGTGTCGGGGTCCTCATCGCGACCCGCCGCCTGGTCCGCTCCTGCCAGGGGCGTCTGCGGCTGATCCTGCCGGCCCGGGGCGCGTCCGACGTCTCCCACGTCAACCGCGTTCTCGGGGCCCTCGGCGTGCGCCGCCTCTTCGATGTCTATCCGGACGTCGGCTCGGCCGTCGACGAGGAATCGAGCCCGCTGTCGGCGTGAGCCCGCGCCACACAGTTGTCCGGGAATTCCCTCGGTCTTGGCACAACCGTCGTTTTCCCCCACCCCCGGTGGCCTGGGCGTCGTACGCTCCGTGCCAGATGAAAACCGCAGTCCGGCTGAGAGTCCGGCTGAGTTGTAAGGCGGTCCGAGAAGACCATGGTCAGCACCGAGTACGAGCGCAGGATTGCCGCCCGCTTCGCAGGCTTCGACCAGGACGGCAACGGCTACATCGACCGGGAGGACTTCAACGCCGCGGCGAAGTCGGTTCTCGCCGAGTTCGATACGACGGCGCGGTCGGACAAGGGCCAGGCCCTGTACGTCGGCGCGGAGGCGTTCTGGCAGGGCATGGCGGGGATAGCGGATCGTGACGGCGATCAGCGCATCACCCGGGCGGAGTTCGTGAACGGCGCCGTGAAGCGGCTGCGTGACAGCCCCGACCGCTTCGGGGAGATCGCCCGTCCCTTCCTGCACGCGGCCCTCGCCGTCGCGGACACCGACGGGGACGGAACGGCAACGGTCGAGGAGGCCGTTCGCGTACTCAAGGCCCTGGGCGTGCCGGACGGCGTCGCCGCCGTGGCGGCCGCGGCGCTCGACACGGACGCCGACGGCCGGATCGGCGAAACGGAGGTCGTCACCTCGTTCGCCCGCTACTTCACCGTGCCGGAGTAGCCCCTACGGGACCCGCACTCCCCCTGGCCGTCCGGTCCCCACCCTCACCCCTCCCCCGAAAACCGCTCCCTGAGCTTGTACTTCAGTACCTTTCGGAGCGTTTCGTTGCGGGGGAGGGCGTCCACCACCTCCAGCTGCTCGGGGAGTTTGTGGACGGAGAGTCCCTCCTCGCGCAGGTACGAGATCACGACGGGGAGCGTCAGTTCGGCGGCGCCCGGGGGCTGTTCGACCACCGCGCAGACCCGCTCGCCGCGTTCGGCGTCCGGGAGGCCGATCACCGCGACGTCGCCGACGGCGGGGTGCCGGTGCAGCAGGTCCTCGATCTCCTTCGCGGAGATGTTCTCGCCCTTGCGGATGATGACGTCCTTCAGGCGCCCGGTGAGGACGAGATGCCCGCTCTTTGTCAGATGACCTACGTCGCCGGTGATCAGGTACCCGTCCTCGTCGAAGGCCTCGGCGGTCTGCGCCGGGTCCAGATAGCCCTGGCAGACGGCCTCCCCGCGCAGCCGTACCTCGCCGTCCACGATCCGTATCTCCATGCTCTCCGGCGGCCGGCCCTCCGTCGTCGCGAGGTTCTCGGCCGTGTCGTCCGGCGCCCCCATCGTGATCATCGGGACCTCGGTCATCCCGTACCCGTGGGTGAGCTGCACGCCCATCTCCCGTACGACGGAGTGGTAGACCTCGGGCGGCTTCGGCGCGCCGCCGCCCGCCAGCAGCCGCAGCGTGGGGATGACCGGCTCGGACGGCCGTTTGCGCTGCTCGGCGAGGAACATCGAGTAGAACGCCGTCGAACCGCCCGCCACCGTCACCCCGTGCCGCCGGTACTCCGCCAGCGCCGCCGGCAGTGCGAAGTGCTCGAACATCACCGCGGGGAAGCCGTACAGCAGCAGCATCACCGTGTAGTCGGGCCCGGCGATGTGCGCGTACGGGAAGGCCATCGAGCCCACGTCGTCGGCCGACAGGCGCAGCGCGTGGGCGAGACACGACCCGCCCGCGATCAGCGAACGGTCCGTGTGGAGGACGCCCTTGGGGTCGGACGTCGTCCCCGAGGTCCAGTAGATCCAGCGGACCGAGGTGCCCTCGGCGGGTGGCGCGGGCAGCGCGGCGGGATCGCCGTCCGGCAGCACGTCGTACGCCTCGAAGACGCCCTTCGCGCCGAGCCGCCGCGCCATCGCCGTGTGGTCGAAGCCCCGCCACTCGCCCGGTACGGCGAAGTACTCGGCCTTGGACTCCCTGAGCGCGAAGCCGACCTCGCGGTCGCGGTAGAAGGGGATGACCGGGGACTGCACGGCGCCCAGGCGGGCCAGGGCGAAGGACAGCAGGGCGGTCTCGATACGGGTGGGCAGCTGCCAGGCGACCACCGTGCCGGGGCGTACGCCCATGTCGTACAGGCCCGCCGCCACCCGCTCGGCGCGGTCGCGCAACTCGCCGAAGCTCAGGGTGCGGTCCTCCTGGAGAAGGACCGGGCGGTCGGGGGTGAGGTCGGCCCGGCGGGCGACCAGTTCCCAGAGGGTGCGGCATGCGCTCAGTGCGTGGGCGGTGTCGTTCACGGCGGCGGCCCCCTGTGACCGTGATACAGCTGACGGACAGTCAGATCGTGGCAGAGCGTAGGGCTCGGCGCCTTGTCGGTCCAGGGGTGCGGGACTAGCCTGCTGGGGAAGCAAGTATCTGACGACCCATCAGATATGTACGCCAGGCGGAGGGGAACCATGACCGAACTGCCCCGCATCATCAGCGTCGACGACCACGTGATCGAGCCCGCGCACCTCTTCGAGACCTGGCTGCCGAAGAAGTACCAGGACCGGGGACCCAAGCCCCTCACGGCCGGAATCGGCGAACTCGCCTACGTCGGCGGCAAGTACCAGATCACCATGGACCCGGACGGCCCGCCCACCGACTGGTGGATCTACGAGGACCTCAAGTTCCCGTACAAGCGCAACATCGCCGCCGTCGGCTTCGACCGCGACGAGATGACCCTGGAGGGCATCACGCGCGCGGAGATGCGGCGCGGCTGCTGGGACCCCGTCGAGCGGCTCAAGGACATGGACCTCAACCACGTCGAGGGAAGCCTCTGCTTCCCGACGTTCCCCCGCTTCTGCGGGCAGACCTTCGCCGAGGCGCACGACAAGGAGGTCGCCCTGGCCTGCGTGCGCGCGTACAACGACTGGATGGTCGAGGAGTGGTGCGGCGACAGTGGCGGCCGGCTGATCCCGCTGTGCCTCATCCCGCTGTGGGACATCGAGCTGGCGGTCGCGGAGATCCGGCGCAACGCCGCGCGCGGAGTGAAGGCGGTGACCTTCTCCGAGATCCCCACCCACCTCGGCCTGCCCTCCATCCACTCCGGCTACTGGGACCCGTTCTTCGCGGTCTGCCAGGAGACGGGGACGGTCGTGAACATGCACATCGGTTCCTCGTCGCAGATGCCCGCCGCGTCCCCGGACGCGCCCCCGGCCGTACAGGCCTCGCTGTCCTTCAACAACGCCATGGCCTCGATGATGGACTTCCTCTTCAGCGGGGTGCTGGTGAAGTTCCCGCGCCTCAAACTCGCCTACTCCGAAGGGCAGATGGGCTGGATCCCGTACGCCCTGGAGCGTGCCGACGACGTCTGGGAGGAGCACCGCGCCTGGGGCGGCGTCCGGGACCTCATCCCGGATCCGCCCTCGACGTACTACTACCGGCAGATCTTCTGCTGCTTCTTCCGCGACAAGCACGGCGTCGCCTCGCTGGACGTCGTGGGACGGGACAACGCCACCTTCGAGACCGACTACCCGCACGTCGACTCGACCTTCCCGCACACCAAGGAGGTCGCCCTCGACCATGTGAAGGGCCTCGACGACGAGACGATCCACAAGCTGATGCGCGGGAACGCGATCCGCATGCTCGATCTGGACCTCGACAAGTAGACGGCCCATGGATCTCACGTACACCCCCGAGGAGGAGGAGTTCCGTGCCCGGCTGCGGGAGTGGCTCGCCGGGGTGCTCCCGTCGCTGCCCCCGAAACCGTCCCCGGACGACTGGCCGGGCCGACGGGCGTACGACCTCGGGTGGCAGCGGATGCTGTACGACGCCGGGTACGCGGGGCTGCACTGGCCCGTCGACGCCGGGGGCCGGGGCGCCACGCCGACCCAGCACCTCATCTACCTGGAGGAGACGGAAAAGGCGGGCGCCCCCTACGTAGGGGCCAATTTCGTCGGACTGCTGCACGCCGGGCCGACCATCGCCTCCGAAGGGACCCCCGCACAGCGGGCGCGCTGGCTGCCGCCCGTGCTGCGCGGCGAGGAGGTCTGGTGCCAGGGGTTCAGCGAACCGGACGCCGGCTCGGACCTCGCGGCTCTGCGCACACGCGCGTGGCGGGACGGCGACGACTACGTAGTGAGCGGGTCCAAGATCTGGACCTCCCACGCGGAGGTCGCCGACTGGTGCGAGCTGCTGGTCCGGACGGATCCGGCGGCCCCGAAACACCGCGGGATCTCGTGGCTCGCGATGCCCATGGAGGCGCCCGGGATCACCGTCCGGCCGCTGCGCACCCTTGCGGGCTCGACCGAGTTCGCGGAGGTCTTTCTCGACGAGGTACGGGTGCCCGTCTCCCACCGGGTCGGCGCCGAGAACGACGGCTGGCGCGTGACCATGGTCACCCTGTCGTACGAGCGCGGTACCGCCTTCGTGGGCGAGGTCGTGGCCTGCCGACGGGTGCTGGGGGAGGTCGCGCGCGAGGCCCGGAAGAACGGCCGCTGGGACGATCCGGCGCTACGACGGCGGCTGGGCGGGCTCAACGCCGAGTTCCGCGCGCTGTGGCGGCTCACGCAGTGGAACGTGAGCGAGGCGCAGAGCAACGGGGGAGTGCCGGGGGTCGGCGGTTCGGTTTTCAAACTGAGGTACTCACACGCGCGGCAGGAGCTGTATGACGCCGCCGCCGAGGTTCTCGGCCCCGAGGCGCTGGACCTGGGCCGGGAGTGGACCCTCGACCGGCTCAGCTCCCTGTCGTACACCATCGCGGCCGGCACCTCGCAGATCCAGCACAACATCGTGGCCGAACGGATCCTGGGCCTGCCGAAGGGGCGGTGAGTACTTCCCGGTGGACTTCCAACTCACTGATGATCAACGAGCCTTGAAGGCGGGCGTGCGCGAGCTGCTCGCCGCGCGGTTCGGCCGTGAACGGCTGCGCGCCGCCGTGGACGAGGGGCCGCGACTCGACCGGGCCCTGTGGCGTGAGCTCGGCGAGGCCGGGTTCTTCGCGCTGCGACTGCCCGAGGCGGACGGCGGCGTCGGACTCGGCCTCCCGGAGACGGTGCTCGCCTTCGAGGAGGCGGGGCGGGTCCTGCTGCCCGGCCCGCTGATCGCCACGCATCTCGCGGCGGGCGTGGTGGACGGGGCCGCCACCGGGGAGACCGTGGTGACGGCCGTCGACGGCGGCGGCCTGGTGGAGTGGCTGACGGAGGCGGACGTCGTACGCGGGGACGCCACCGGCGCCGAGCCGCTGAGGTCGGTGGATCCACTGACACCGCTGCACCGGGTACCCGTACCCGAAGGGTCCGGTCTCACCGGCGTGCGCCCCACGGGTTCCACCGGCGCACTCCCGACTGCTTACCTGACTTCGCTACTCACGGCGGCCGAACAACTCGGCGGCGCCGCGCGAACCTGCGAGACGGCGGTGCAACACGCCCGGACCCGCGAGCAGTTCGGGCAGCCGATCGGGGCCTTCCAGGCGGTCAAGCACCTGTGTGCGCAGATGCTGGTGCGGGTGGAACTGGCGCGCGCCGCGGTCTACGCCGCCGCCGTCACGGCCGACCCCGTGGACATCGCGGCCGCCCGTCTGCTCGCCGACGAGGCCGCCGTGCGTGGCGCCCGTGACTGCCTCCAGGTGCACGGCGGCATGGGCTTCACCTGGGAGTCCGACGTCCATCTGTATCTGAAGCGGTCTTGGGCGCGGACCCAACGTGCCGGGATCGCTACGGAGAGTGAGGAATTGTTGGCGGCCGATCTGGTGGCCGGAGTGGGTCGATAGGGCTCTGTGCAGGCACGGTCCGGTACGGGCCGCCATGAATGTCGCGGATCGTGGCATACCGGAATTACGGAGCGTTGATATCGGGTTGTGTCCTACGCGTGACTTGTCACGGCCTGGAGTCGGCGGCGAGCTCCGGTACCTTGTGTGGGATGCGAGTGGTTCTGAGATCGAGCCATCCCGGTGTTGCCCCTGAGGCCGCGCCGGATCCGGCGATGCTCGCCGCTCGCAAGGCGGTGCGGGCCCCCGCGACTGCCTGTTCGACTCCCCAAGGCGAGCGTCGCACAGTATGCCGCACGCGTACTCCTTCGCGCTGGAATATGCCCGAAGCGCTTGTTGGGGTGACTGTACGTCAACCATGCTGTCTCTCAAGGGAATCACGTTCCGTGATCATGGTTCTGGTCATGCAGGTCATGGCCACGATCGTGGCCCTCGTGAGGCGCGAGGCGATGTGTCCGCCGGTTCGGATGGTGTGAGCGGTGCAGGTGCTTCAAGTGCAGCTGGAGATCCGGCCCGACCCCGCGGAGGTGGGGCGAGCCCGGAGGTGGGCCCGTTCGCGGCTTGCGGGGTCCGGGATAGGTGTCGATGAACCGCTCGCCGAGACGCTGATCCTGCTCGTCTCCGAACTCGTGACCAACGCCGTGGTGCACACCGGCTGTCCGGCCGTGCTGCGGCTGTCCCTGCCGGGCGTCCTCGATGGGTCCATCGGCACCGTCCGCCTGGAGGTGGCCGACTCCAGCGCCCGACCCCCGGTGCCCCGGCATGCCGAGGGCGACGAGACCAACGGCCGCGGCCTGGAGTTGGTCGACGGTCTGGCGGACCGCTGGGGATGGAACCCCGAGGGTGCCGGCAAGAGCATCTGGTGCGAGGTCGACCGCTGTACGCAGGGCGCCAGGGCGGGGGTCGCGTATGCGACTTCTTCTTATGAGGGCTTCGCGTACGAGGCGTACGAGGCGGTCTAGTCCGCGTACGACGCCGTGTGGGCGGTCCGGTTCGCGCGGGGCACCGTACGGGCGTTCCGGTTCGCGGGTGAGGCGTACGGGCGTTCCAGTTCGCGTGCGAGGCGTGCGGGCGGGTTCAGTTCGCGCCCGCGCACGCTTCCGTGCCGTTGGTGCGGGGGCACGGTTCGTGCATCTGTGCACGCGTTCCGTTTCCGCGGCCCCGGCCGGGGCCGAGTGCGCCGGGGTGTGCTTCCGTGCGCGCCTTCGCAAAGGGTGCGTAAGTGATAATTCCCCGAACGGGTGTTGACGTGACGTGTCCGTTTGATCACGCTTGTGTTCAGCGATTCGCCGCGAGGGGACGACGAGGGTTTCGGTGACGGGAGCCCTCGGCGAGTGCGGGTCGTGATTCGGCGTCGGCTCCTACAGGGGCAGAGGGAGCAGGGCGGGTACGCCGGAACCGGATGGCGGCGCGCGATGCCGTGCTCGGGGCGCGCAGCGGCGCGCCGCCAGCCGACCCTTTCCCCCGGGGGCTCGGGGGGACTCCGGGGGACTTCAGGGGCTCACCTCAGAGGATGGCGACCGGCGCCACGGGGGTCCCCGTGCCGCCCACGAACGGTTCCGGCATCGCGGACAGCAGGAAGGCGTAGCGATTTTCTTGTCCACAGGCTGTGGACAACTCTTCGAGGTTCCAGTTCTGGCCCTGCAGCATCCCCATCTCGACCAGGTCGAGCGCGTGCACGGGCAGCCACAGGTCGTCGATCTCGGGAGGAAAGACCTCAAAGGTGAGGGTGTCGTTCGCGACGGCCGCGACATCGCGCGCGTGGAACCACTCGGGCGTACGGATCGACAGCCCGGGCGACGGATACCCGTACGCGTGCTTGTCGCCCGCCAGATAGGCCTGGATCTGCCCGGTCCGTACGAGCACGATGTCGCCGGATCGCACCCGTGTGCCCGCCAACTCCTCCGCCGCGTCGAGGTCTTCGGGGGTCACGGCGTGCCCGCCGTCGAGGCGGTCGACGCCCCGCGCGCGCGGGATGTCGAGCAGGACACCCCGCGAGACGATGTGCCGGGGCTTGTCGATGCCGCTGAACTCGGCGCCGCCGTGCGGGGTGATCGTGCCGGCCGGGCGGCCGTTGTAGAGCTTCCCGGAGTGTGAGACATGGGTGAGCGCGTCCCAGTGGGTCGCCGCCTGGAGTCCCAGGGTCACGGCGTCGTCGCTGCACGCGACCGTGCCCGGACCGAAGATCTCCTGGTTGATCTGCACCATGACGTGCAGCGGATTGACCCGCCCGGGGATCATCCCGGTCTGCACCCCGTCCTGCTGGAGGGGGAGCGCGAGCGGAACGCGCCGCCCCGTGCGGACGCAGGCGGCGGCCTCTCGCACCACCTCGTCGGTGATCAGGTTCAGGGTCCCGATCTCGTCGTCGGCGCCCCAACGCCCCCAGTTTTTCACGCGCTTGGCGATGTCGTGGAACTCGACCGGAAGTGACATGAGTCCTCCGCGGGGCTTGTCTCCGGGTATCTGACGGGTCGTAGAATCCGAGGAGACCGAATCTAACGGATCGTCAGAAACTGCGGGAAGGGGCCGGACATGGGGAACTTCTTGGCAGGCAAGGTCGTCGCCGTGACGGGGGCGGGCCGCGGGATCGGCCGCGCTGTCGCGCTCGCCGCGGCGGCCGAGGGCGCACGGGTCGTCGTCAATGACTACGGGGTGTCCATCGAGGGCGCCGAGCCGACGAGTTCGATCGCCGACGCCGTCGTGAAGGAGGTCGAGGCGGCGAGTGGGGAAGCGGTCGCGGTGGCCGACGACATCTCCACGATGGCGGGCGGCCGGCGGGTCGTCGACGCGGCGCTGACCTCGTACGGGCGCATCGACGGAGTGGTGTGCGTGGCCGGCATCCTGCGTGAACGGATGCTCTTCAACATGTCCGAGGAGGAGTGGGACCCCGTCGTCGCCACCCACCTGAAGGGCACGTTCACGGTCTTCCGGGCCGCCTCGGCCGTGATGCGCAAACAGGGCACGGGTACCCTGATCGGCTTCACCAGCGGCAACCACCAGGGCTCGGTCGCGCAGGCCAACTACAGCGCGGCGAAGGGCGGGATCATCTCGCTGGTCCGCAGCGCGGCACTGGGCCTGCACAAGTACGGGGTGACGGCCAACGCGGTGGCACCGGTCGCCCGTACCCGTATGTCGGCCAATGTCCCCATGGAGCTGAAGGAGATCGGCGAACCGGAGGACGTGGCCGCGCTGGTGGTCTACCTCCTCTCCGACCGCGCCCGCGAGGAACGCATCACCGGGCAGGTCTACACGATCGCCGGCCCGAAGATCGCGGTCTGGGCACAGCCGCGGGAGCTGCGCGCCGGGTACGCGGACGGCGGCCCCTGGACTCCGGAGCGGATAGCGGACTTCCTGCCGGGGACCGTGGGTGTGGATCCCATGCCGCTGCTGGAGCAGGTGGAGGCGATGGCGCGGGCGGCGGCGCGCAAGGCGCGGCCGAACGCGTGAGGTGCGGCTGAAAGCGTGGCGTGCCGTTGTTCTGTTGGGCCCGTGGGCGAGGGGGACACATGGAGTTCGGATTCGACGCCGAGGACGAGGCCTTCCGGCGCGCGGCGCGGGACTGGCTGACGGCCCATCCGGTCGGGGAGCCGGTCGTCCGGCAGGACTGGGAGCGGGAACTGGGCCGGGGCGGCTGGATCGGCCTCGGCTGGGCGGAGGACGGCTACGGCAACCGGCGGGCGAGCCTGACCCAACAGGTCGTCTGGGCCGAGGAGTACGCCCGCTCCAAGGCCCCGGCCCGCTCCGGCCACATCGGTGAGAAGCTCCTCGCCCCCACCCTCATCGCCCACGGGACCCCGGAACAGAAAGCCCGCTTCCTGCCCCCGGTCGCCCGTGGCGAGGAACTCTGGTGCCAGGGGTACAGCGAGCCGGGCGCGGGCTCGGACCTGGCGGGGATACGTACGGTCGCGGCACCGGACGGCGACACGTACCGCATCACGGGCCAGAAGATCTGGACCTCGCTCGCCCACGAGGCGGACTGGTGCTTCGTCCTCGCCCGTACGGAACCGGGGTCGACCCGCCACCACGGCCTGTCCTTCCTTCTCGTCCCGATGGACCAGCCGGGCCGCGTCGAGGTCCGCCCGATCCGCCAGCTCACCGGCACCAGCGAGTTCAACGAGGTCTTCTTCGACGGGGCGGTGGCGCGCGCCGAGCACGTGGTCGGCGGAGCGGGCAACGGCTGGCGGGTCGCCATGAGCCTCCTCGGTTTCGAACGAGGGGTCTCGACCCTGGCTCAACAGATCGGGTTCGCCGAGGAGTTGGGGCGAGTGATCGAGACGGCCGTCGCCACGGGCGCGGCGGCCGACCCGGTGGTCCGCGACCGCCTCGTACGCCAGTGGGCGGAGCTGCGCACGATGCGCTGGAACGCGCTGCGGACACTGGGCGGTTCGGGCGACGCGGGCGCGCCCAGCGTCGCCAAGCTGCTGTGGGGCCGCTGGCACCAGCGGCTCGGTGAACTGGCGGTACGGGTACGGGGCGCGCAGGCCGCGACCGGCCCCGCGGACTGGTCGGCCGCGGCCCCGTACGAACTCGACCCCTTCCAGCACCTGTTCCTGTTCAGCCGGGCCGACACCATCTACGGCGGCTCGGACGAGATCCAGCGCACGATCATCGCCGAGCGCGTGCTCGGCCTGCCGAGGGAACCCAAGGGCTGAGGGAGTCGCGATGCGAGGCGTGATCTTCGACGGCAAGCGGACCGAGGTCGTGGACGACCTGGAGATACGGGATCCGGGACCCGGCGAGGTGCGGGTCGCGATCTCCGCGGCCGGACTCTGCCACAGCGACCTGTCGGTCGTGGACGGGACGATCCCCTTCCCCGTCCCCGTGGTCCTGGGACATGAGGGCGCGGGGGTCGTCGAGGCGGTGGGCGTGGGCGTCGGCCATGTCCGGCCCGGCGACCACGTCGCGCTCTCCACGCTCGCCAACTGCGGGGCGTGCGCGGAGTGCGACCGGGGGCGGCCCACGATGTGCCGCAAGGCGATCGGGATGCCGCGGCAGCCGTTCGCGCGGGGCGGGCGGCCGCTGTACCAGTTCGCGTCCAACTCCGCGTTCGCGGAACGGACGGTCGTGAAGGCCGTCCAGGCCGTCCGCATCCCCAAGGACATCCCCCTCCCGTCCGCCGCGCTGATCGGATGCGGCGTACTGACGGGAGTGGGCGCGGTCCTGAACCGCGCGAGGGTCGACCGGGGGGACACCGTCCTCGTCATCGGCACCGGCGGAATCGGGCTCAACGTTCTCCAGGGCGCGCGGATCGCGGGCGCCTTGAAGATCGTCGCGGTCGACGCCAACCCGGCGAAGGAGGCCGTGGCCCGGCGGTTCGGCGCGACGCACTTCCTGACGTCGACGGAGGACGTGAAGGACATCCTTCCCACGGGCGCGGACCACGCCTTCGAGTGCGTCGGTCGCGTCGAACTCATCCGCCAGGCCATCGACCTGCTGGACCGCCACGGCCAGGCGGTCCTCCTCGGCGTACCCCCGGCGACGGCCGAGGCGTCCTTCCTCGTCTCGTCCATGTACCTCGACAAGTCCATCCTGGGCTGCCGATACGGGTCCTCCCGCCCCCAGCGCGACATCGCCCTGTACGCCGACCTCTACCGAGAAGGCCGCCTCCTCCTGGACGAACTGGTCACCCGGACCTACCCGGTGGAGGACTTCGACAAGGCGGCGCAGGACGCGGAGGGGGGGAGGGTGGCGCGGGCGGTGCTGACGTTTTAGGGGGGAGCGCCCCCGTCCCCGTCCCGCGCTCAACGCACGGCCCCGAGAGCCCGGAAGGTTCGGCGATACCCGGTGGGGGTGACCCCGAGCACCGCCTGTAGGTGCTGCCGCATCGACTGGGCTGTGCCGAAGCCGGCGTCCCGCGCGACCTGGTCGACGGACAGGTCGCTGGTCTCCAGCAGGTGCCGGGCCCGTTCGACGCGCTGTTGGGTGAGCCACTGCCCGGGGCTGACGCCGACCTCCTCGCGGAAGCGGCGCGTGAAGGTGCGTACGGACATGGCTTCCTGTTCGGCCATGTCGCGCAGCTGGATCGGCTCGTCGAGGCGGGCCAGGGCCCAGGCGCGGGCGGCGGTCGTGGTGGCTGCCTGCGGCTCCGGCACCGGCCGCTGGATGTACTGCGCCTGCCCGCCGTCGCGGTGCGGGGGTACGACGGTGCGGCGGGCCACGTCGTTGGCGACGGCGGTGCCGTGGTCACGGCGTACGAGATGGAGGCACAGGTCGATTCCGGCGGCGACACCGGCGGAGGTGAGGATGTCGCCGTCGTCGACGAAGAGCACTTCGGCGTCGACCTTGATCTTCGGGAAGAGCCGCTGGAAGTGCTCGGCGTGCATCCAGTGGGTGGTGGCCGGCCGGCCGTCGAGGTATCCGGCGGCGGCGAGGACGTAGCCGCCGGTGCAGATGGAGACGAGGCGGGTGCCGGGGCGGATGTGGGCGAGGGCGGCCACCAGTTCTGGGGTGAGGACGCCTTCCTCGTGGACGGGGCCGAGTTCGTAGGAGGCGGGGATGACGACGGTGTCGGCGGTGGCGAGGATTTCCGGTCCGTTCGCGACGAGGACGGCGAAGTCGGCGTCCGTCTCGACCGGCCCGGGCGGCCGGACCGAGCAGGTGACGACCTTGTACAGCGGGCGCCCGTCCGCGTCGCGTGCCTTGCCGAAGATGCGCTGCGGGATGCCGAGCTCGAACGGCAGCAGCCCGTCGAGGGCGAGGACGACGACGCGGTGGAGAGCGTGCGTACCGTGAGAGGTCATGGCCCGATCCTAATGAATACTGTCCTTCGGGCCACTCGTTCGCGACGGACGCAGACCCGAAGCTCTATGTCGTGACCCAGACAACCGAAGCCGCCTCCCCGGGGGGCGCCGCAGCCGCAGAGGACCCCCACCCCACCGACGCGACCGGCCGCACCGGCTCTAATGCGCCCCGCGTCCGCATCCACCGCGCCTGGTTCGTCGCGGCCGTCACCTTCGTGACGATCATCGGTGCGGCGGCCTTCCGTTCGCTGCCGGGTCTGCTGATCGACCCGCTGCACCAGGATTTCGCGTGGTGATGCTTGGGGGAACCATCACTTGGATGGTGGATGCGTGCACGAGCCTTGTGTGGGCACGCCGAGGTGCTGCGACTCGCCCGCCTGTCCCTCGGCCCCGGGCAACTGACTGAGACCGAGGGGCTCCGCCTTCATCAGCGGTGGCTGAGCACCTTCTCGATTGCCTCGAAGATGTCGGCGTCGGTCTCCTGCTGCCACTTCGGAAGGTCGGGCCAGTCGGCGACGTAGCCGGGCTTCGGGTCCTCGAAGTGCTTGAACATCTGAGCGGTCCAGCAGGTGGCGACGAACCGGCCCTTCTGCTCTCGGGACAACCGGGCAGCGTGGCCACTGCTGATCTCGATGAACTGGCGGACCTGCTCGTAGACAGAGCCTGCGGCCTCGCGCTCCCACTGGGGGGTGTCGTCCCACGGGGTCACGTAGCCGGGCTTCGGCTCGCCTGGGAAGTGCTGGTGCACTCCTTCGATCCAGGCTTCCCGGAACACTCGTGCGCCTTCGATCTGCGACATGCCAACCCCTCTCGTCACGGCGTGCTCAGCGTGGCGATCTCCGCCCCCAGCTCCGCTACGCGGTGGTCCTTGCTCAGGGGGCCCAACTCATCGCACAGGGCTTGGAGTCTACGGGCGATGTACCCGGATGATGATGCTTGGGCCAACTGGACGGCCTCCCGTGCGTACGTCATGACTTGTTCCGGATCACGCCGCTTCGCACCGACGACAGCAAGATCGGTCAGTACAGCACCCCTGCGCCGGTACGACTGCCCGGAGGCAAGGGCGGTCTGGGCCAGGGCCTTCTGCAAGGCCTCCTCCGCCAGGTCGAGGCGGCCAAGCTGTACGTAGCGCGCTCCCCGTTCTTCGGCCAGCCGCGTGCCATCGAAGCGCAACCAGCCACCGTTGGTGCTGCCCGTGGTCAGGTCCCTTACTTCCTCGGCCTTGCCCAATGCGCGCTCACATTCGGTCAGGTCGCCCAGGCCGGCGTACGCCTCGGCTTGGACCGCAGCGACCCACTGACGGGTGGCGAGGATGCTGTCCCCTCGCTGCGCCAGTCTTTCCGCCGCTACAAGGACCTGCGCCGCCTGACGGTAGCGCTGCTCGGACATGTCCACGTAGGCGTGCCGTACGAGGGCGCACGCCCAGAGGTCGTAGGCTCCGGCGTCCTTACTCACGGACGCCGCCAGGGAGTACGAGGCTGCCGCGTCGGTGTAGCGGTTGGCATCGAAGGCAACTTCTCCAGCCAACTGGAAGAGGTCGGCTGCCGCGTTCAGGAGTGGCCTGGAGTTGCCTCGGGTGTCCGCTGCCAGGGCTTCGTTCAGCGTGGCGAGCTGGTCGCGGACGACGGGGTAGACAGAGCCCTTGGAGCGGGCCAGTTGGTAGACCTGCCACAGGTGGCCGTTCATCCGCAGGAAGTCGGATGGTGCGCCTCTGCGCACCCCGTCTGTGAGGGCTTCGGCCTCATCCAGCGGCAGGGCTGCGAGGGCTCCACTGACAGTGAGGATGCGGAGGAATTCGCGGCGGATCATTTCGTCGGGGTCTCCCGCGCCTGGGTGGTCACTGGACTGCTGCCCTGTGGCCTCCTGGCTGGCGGCTCGTGGCTGCGGCAGGAGGGCGTCAAGCTCGATGAGAGTGACTTCGAGGGCACTGGCCAAGCCCCGTCGTTGGGGTGGCTGGGGTTCGATCCTGCCGCTCTCCCAGCGTCCGACCGTTGTGCGGTCCACGCCAAGTAACTCGGCCAATTTCTCCTGACTGTAACCCAGGGTCTTGCGCCGTCCCGCCAGCCCCATGACGCCCCTCTTCCCGTGACCTGAACCCACGGCGTTCCCGTGCACGGATGTGCATCAAGAGTGCCGCATTGATGCCGTGGAGGGCTCAGACTCCGCGCGCTTTCCTTGGTGTTGTCGCAAGCGGACACGGAAGAAACCTGCGGAAGGGTGCGGACATGGCAGCGCAGAACGGCATGGCGCGTGATGGTCTCGGTTCCTCTCAGGCCCGGGGCCTCGGAGCTGACCCTCGCGTTCTCATGACGCTTCGCGTGTCCCGTGATTCCGGTCGTACCTGGCAGCAGAGCACGAGCGTCCGAGAGGGCGACCCGTTCGTCATCCTGTCCGATCCGGGCCGATACCCGCCCTGCGGGTGTGCCCGATGCACGGGCCACAACGCACTGTCCGCCACTTCGCTCCGCCCGGCTGACATCGAGCCGAGGACGGCGTGAGGTCTGGCTTACAGAACTGGGTGCTGCGCCGCTTCGGCCGGTACGCAGGTCCGCTCTACCTGGCCATGGTCCTCGGCGGCTCGGCCGTGTTCCTCGCCGGAGCCCTTGCGACGCGGTAGCTGCCTCGAAGGCTGCTGCCTCCCGTTCCTCCCGCCGGATTCCCGGCGGGTGTTTCCGAGTAGAGAGGTAAGTCCGATGGTGGAAGAGAACACCGGTTCGGTGGCCCCCGAGGGGGGTGGCCTGCTCGTCGCGAAGCGCAAGATCGTGGCCGCGCGGACGCGTGCCGAGCAGGAGTCGGACGTCAGTAGCGGGCGTTCTGACGGCAACGACTGACGGGGCTGCCCACGATGCTTGATGCCGCCTCGTGGGCGGGGCGTCTGGGCGGGGACACGTTCCTCGCCCAGACGTACCACCGCTCCTACGCGCACTTCCCCGGCACCGCCGACACGGCGGGCCTGTTCTCCTGGGACGACCTGAACCGGATTATCGCCACGCAACGACTGGAGCCACCCCGGCTGCGCCTGTCGATGGATGGCGAGATGGTTCCCCTTCACCGCTACGCGATCCCAACCACGAACCGCCGCGCGGTCACCTGGTCTCGCATCCAGCCGGCCGACTTCCACGCCCAGCTCAAGGACGGGGCGTCGCTGGTCCTCGATGCGGTCGAGAAGATCCACCCGGTGGTGGGTGCGGCTGCCGAAGGTCTTGAACGGTTCCTCGGCACGTCCGTGCAGGCCAACGCGTACGCCTCCTGGACTGATCGCGAAGGCTTCGGCCTGCACTGGGACGACCACGATGTCGTGGTGGTGCAGGTGCACGGCTCGAAGCGGTGGCGCTTGTACGGCTCCACACGCGAGGCTCCGACCTTCCGGGACGTGGAGTCGCCAGACAGGCCCGAGGGCGACCCCGTGGCGGACATCGTTCTCGCCCCCGGTGACGTGCTCTACCTGCCACGCGGTTGGTGGCACGCGGTCACGGCTGACCAGGGGACGGAGTCGCTTCACCTGACGTTCGGCATGGTCCCGCACACGGGTGCGGACCTCATGCTCTGGGTCGTGGATCAGCTCCGGTCGTCCCTCGCTCTGCGCAGGGACATCCCCCGGTTTGCCTCACTGAGTGAGCACTCCGACTTCATCGCCGCGCTACGCGGTGAGGTGCTGAACGAACTGGCCGATCCCCGGTTGGTGGAGCGGTGGGCGGAGTCCATCGACACGACCGACCTGGGGCATGCGATTCCCTCTCTGCCCTACGTGGACGGGCTGCCCGCACGTCCGGAGATCACGGTCAAGCTGACCGCCCCTCGGGGCCGCCTGACGGCGAACCCCGCCCACAGCACGGTCACGTTCTCGGCGGCCGGTACCGCCTGGGACTTCGCCGAGTCGGCCACGCCCGTCCTCGGTACGCTGCTGACCGGTCAGCCGACCACGCTCGGCGAGATGGCCGACTCCGCCGGACTGGAGATCAAGGACGTGGCCGAGCTGGTCTCCGCCCTCATCGAGGGCCATGCCGTCGCGGTCGTGGGGACCGCGCTGTGACCGCCGCCCTCTCCCTGGGGACATACCGCGTGCGTGCCGTCAGTCAGGCGGCACGCACCGCCCTGGCTGCCGGTAGCCCCTGGGTGGACACAGCACCCAACTACGCCCACGGTGGAGCACACGAGGCGCTGCGCCCGGTTCTCGGCGAGTACCCCACCGTTCGGGTGGCCACGAAGACAGGGTTCTTCACGGAGGAGCAGGGGCGCACGGCGCTGGCTGAGGGCGCGCTTACTCGGGAGGAGGCGGCCGGTAGGCACAGCCTTGAACCGGGCTTCGTTCGCTGGCAGACGGAGCGTTCGTTGGGCGCACTCGGCCGCGCCGACCTGGTGTTCGTGCACAACCCTGAGCACCACGGGCACGGCCTTGACCGTGCCGCTCTGCACTGGCGTGTGCGGGAAGCCTTCACGGCGTTGGAGGAGTTCGTCCATGCGGGCAGGATCGGCGGGTACGGCGTCGCCACCTGGACGGGCCTGACCTCCGAAGCGTTCACGGTTCCCGAGTTGCTTGGGCTCGCCCGACAGGCGGCGGGTTCCGCCGAGCACCACTTCACAGGGTTGCAGATGCCCGTCAGTCTGATCATGGATGACCTGATCAGGCAGGCACTCGACGGCGGCGGACCGCTGGTGCAGGCGAAGGACGCGGGGCTGATCACGTTCGGCTCCGCCCCTCTGCACGGCGGCGAACTGCTGGATGCCATGACACCTGAACTGGTGAACTTCATCCGTCCCGGCCTGTCGGCCGCAGCCGCTGCCCTGCTGGCTGCCGGATCGTGCCCCGGCCTCGATGTCGTCCTGACTTCCGCGAGCACCCGCGAACACTGGGACGATGCGGCGAAGGCTCTGGCTGCGCCCCTGACGGCCGAGGAACTGAGGAGGGTGACCGATGAACTCGCCGCCGAGTGAGGACGTACAGACGCTGATGGAGGCTGCCCACGACAGGGCGGCGAAGGCTCTGGGTCTCACGTGTACGGGTCCGCTGGCCTGGGGGTTCCAAGGGGTGACCCTCGGTCGGCAGGCGGGGGAGCGGTGGCTACGGGTGGGCCGGACGGCCAGGAGGAACGAAGGCAGGAAGCAGGGGGAGGGCATCGTGGGTGCCTCCCTGCTGGTGCCTGACGCGGTCCCGCGCCCGAGCCTGTACGAGGTGCACGACTGGACTGACGGGGAGTGGGCCTTCGAGGCCGAAGTCCTCGACTACGTGACGCACCCCGTCGTGTCCCCGGAGCGGGCCGACCTGGACCGCGACCCCGGCTTGCCTGACGAGTGGTGGGCCGACCTGCGCCGAGCCCTGGCCCTGCTCGCTGAGGCGGAGGGAGTAAAGGTCACCGTCCGGGACGGGTGGATCGAACGCGCCTTCCCCCAGTTCCTCGGCATCCCTGCCCCGGCCAAGGTGGAGCGGGTGACCGGTCATGGTGACCTGCACTGGGGCAACCTCACGACCATGCCCCTGACCCTGCTGGACTGGGAGCGGTGGGGCCTGGTGCCCTACGGCTACGACGTGGGTCTTCTTCACGCGAACAGCCTGCTCGTTCCCGATGTGGCGGACCGCATCCGGCTGGAGTTCGCTTCGGTCCTGGACACCCCAGCCGGCCGAGTTGGGGAGCTTGCGGCCCTGGCGGAGATGCTGCAAGCGGTAGCCCGTGGCTGGTACCCGGACCTAGCCCCGCACCTTCTCGCTCGGGCGGAGTCACTCACGGGCGTTCGGCCGCCGGTTCCCCTTCACTCAGAGGTCAGCGCCTGACAGGCCCGCGCATGACAGCGGCCCCCGACGTGATGCCGGGGGCCTGCCTGTGTCCCTGTGCGCCTGCCTCAGGCGCTCTCTCCCAGGTGGCGGTACAACGTGGCGCGGCCGATTCCCAGAGCCTTGGCGATGGCTGTGACGCTGTCTCCCTTGGCGTGCCGGGCACGGGCTACGGCGAGCTTGTCGTCATCCAAGACGGACGGCCGCCCACCGACGTTGCCCTTGCGGGCCGCAGCCTCCAACCCTTCCAACGTCTTCTCCCGGATGCCCTCCCGCTCCACCTCTGCACTCACGGCGAGCACGGCGAACACGATGGCACCCGCCCCGTTCGGGTCGTACACACCCTGAAGGGGACCGGACAGGAGTTCCAGTTGGATGCCGTCCGCCTGAAGGGTGGAAGACAGAGTCATCAGCTCTGCCGCACTGCGGGCAAGCCGCTTCATTTCGACCACGGTCAGGATGACCGGCTGATTCGGCGCGGCTGCCTTGATCTCCCGTGCCAGAGTGAGCGCCTTCTCCAGTTCCGGCCGCTCCTTCACACGGGTGCTGATCTTCTCCGAGAAGACTCGGGTGCAGTCGGCACGGGCAAGCATGTCCAACTGGGACTGGAGTTCCTGTCCAACGGTTGAGCAACGGGCGTAGCCCAGTCGGATCGCTGCGCCCGGTATCGCGTCGGGTACCTGCGGAACGGGAACGCCTGCCGTCCATGCCTTGCCGGGGTTGCGGTCGGCCGGAGTCTTCACGGTCAGTTCTGCCTTGAGCGCGGGCACCAGGGCGAAGCGGCCCGTGTGGTAGTTCGCTGCCACCTTGCCCGTGGTCGTGCGGCAGGGGCTACCGGCGGGGGCTTCGCACTTCGGGCAGGCGTGGCGTTCGACCTGTGCGGCCGGGGTGTTCGTGGTCATGACGAGACCGTCTCACAAACGTGTCCCGAAAGTCAGCGATGAGGGCGGTTTTTCGGGACGGGTTACGAGACAGCCGAGCGTGGGCGAAACGGACACGCCCCGAGCCTGGTCCGTCTGTCCCGAAAACGAAGGTTTACGAGACGGCCCCGGTGAGTGAGACAGACACGAGCATCGGACCGACCTGTCCCGTCTCCGTCGATCTGGTCCGCGTCTCAAGGGATCTGGTCCGATTCGTTCGTGGCGGACCAGATCGCCTGAGACGAGCAGGTCAGATGCGGCGGACACCTGTTCGCCGTGTCCGTGAAGTCCGTTCGCGGACCTGATCGTCTGAGATTTGCCTCAGCCGGGCGTCTCAATTGATCTGGTCGTCGCAGGTCAGCACCATGGCTCCGGACCAGATCCTTCGAGACGGGACACGACCGCCTTGCTCCATGCCTCGCCGCGCGAGACGGCCGCCTGTCCCTCGGTGCGTACAGCCTCGACCACGGGGGCGAGGAACGTGGTGTGCCAGTACTGCGCCGTCTCGGCTGTCATGCCGCTGGTCCCGACTGCTGTCCTGACCCGGGCTTCCAGTACCGCCGCACCCTCTTGGGTGTCCGCCCCGGTCCACTCGTCTGCGTGCTCGCCTATCAGCGCCCAAGACATCTTGATCATGGCCCGCATCGCAGGGCGACGGCGGTGGGATGCGAAGGCCCAAGGGGTGGGGGTATGACCCCCGAAGGGGGCCTTGCCCGACCGCCACGTCTTGGCAGCTCAAATCCTGCCACGGTTCCAGACCCCGTCAGGGCAGCGGCGGAGCGAGGCTACGGCAAAGAAGATGCAGGTAGGAGGGCTGCGCCCGGCTTGGCCGGCGCTCAGGGACTGCACAAGAGTGAAGCCTTTTCGGGGCTTGCCGTCTGCTGCCTCCCGTTGTGGCCGCGTAGCGGCCCCTTGCCCGAGCGCCTTGCCTTGGGCCTTGGGAGTGGGGCGCGGCAGCGCCCCCACTTGACCAACTCCCTGGTCTTCCTGATGTCGGCCCCTCCGGGCCGCTCGTGCGAAGTGTCATCCGGTTGTGCGGCCGGAGGCCGCGCCTGCTGCTTGGTTCTCTTCGCCGCTGCCCTTGCGACTGGGGGCGCTGCGCGCCCCACTTCTCCTTGCCGGTGACGTAAGTACGTACGTGGCTTCTTTCTGACGGCTCCTTCGGGGCCGCGCTGTGAGGCCAAAAAGACAAGAGAAGACGCGAACGTTTCCGCAGGTGAGATGCCGTCTCGGTACACGCGCGGCGTGCGCTGGCTACACGCGAGAGATGTAGTCACCGATCGAGGTGCAAGCGGCACGGCACGGGTGCGCCCTTCCTCTTCTGGAAGACGTGAGAGGGGAGGACAAGGCAAGCGGCCCCCGATCGGGGCGAGACAAGCTCCAGTTCCTTGGCGCGGGCCAGGGCGTTGTTCGTGCTCTGGTCGGACAGGGGCTTGCCCTCCTTGCCGAGCAGCGCGGCGAGCTTGCCGGGGCCGAAGCTTGCGTGTCCGTGGCGGTCGGCCCAACCGAGGGCCGCGAAGTGGATGCGGTAGGCAAGCTGGTGTCGGAGGTCTTGGGCCATGCGCTGGTACTCGCGCTGAGATACACCGCCCCACGGGCGGCCAGGGCCGAAGCTGATAGTGCTGGTCAAGGGGACGACCTCCCGGCGGCGGCCGAGGGCAGCGCGTGGCTGTACCTCGGCAGGTGAGTGGAAGTCGCGCAGTACCGTCCTGCGCTTCGGGGTGCCCTCGGCTTCCCCTGCCAGCCCCTTGGGATGGCGGCCCCTTCACGGAGTGGCCAGCTCTACCGGCGTCACACGACGGGAGCTACGGTGTCCGCTCCTCGAAGGAGCGGGAGGATCTTCTTACATGGCCGCTTGCTCGGTCGTCAACTGTGCCGGCCGAGCCCCCGCCTCGCTGGCCAGACATGACGAAGCCCCGCTCTCGCGTGAGAGCGGGGCCAGTCGAGCGAGGCAGGCTACGCGTCGGGGTCGTCGTCGGCGGTGTGGTTCCAGTCCACGGACATGTAGTCGTCCACGGTCATCTTCGCCGCCTTCTTGAAGCCGTTCGAGTGCATCGTGATCGTGGTGACGAACTTGACCCACGCTCGACGTACGGGGAGTGGAGCGTTCGGCCAGTCCTGAATCAGGCCAGCGATGCCAGACACGGGATCGATCGGGGGGAGGCCGGTAACACCGGACAGCTTTTCGTCGATCGTGTTCAGCCTGGCCCGGATCGCCTCGGTACCGGCCGTCATCTGCGACAGGGTGATCGATCCCGAAGCGTAGGCCAGAGCCAACCCGTCGAGCCGCTCCCGCAGGGTCTGCGCTTCCTGGTGAAGGTGAGCCGAGTCGTCTCCCTGCTCCTGTCGAGCGCCGAGGACCCAAGGCAGGAAGTCGGGGAAGACGATCCGCGCCAGGACAGCGTTACCAGCTCGCGTGTCGGCCAGCTCTCGGGGCACGCGCACGTGCTTCTGTCCGCAGCGGTAGACCGGTGTCCCTCGGTACATGCCGCCTCGCACGGTCTCCCCGCAACGCCCGCACGTGGCCAGTCCGGCGAGCAGGGTCTGAGGGGCCGAGCCGGTACGTGCGCCACCCGTGAACCGCTTGGGATTCGTCAGTGCCGACACGACGGCGTAGTGCGTCGCCTCGTCCAGGATCGCGGGCCACCGGCCCTCGCCCATCACCTCGCCCCGGTAGGTGGACTGAGCGATGTACCGAGGGGAGATGAGGACCTTCTTCACCCCGCCTACGCCCCACCCCTTCGCTTCGCCCTTCGCAGTGCCGGACGACGAGCGAGGAGCGAGCAGGCCGAGGCCGGTCCAGTAGCGGGCGACAGCCGCCAGGGTCTCGCCCTGAAGAACCATCTCGGCGCCCTTGCGGATCGCTTCCGCCTCGTCCTCGACCACGGTCACGTAGTCGTCGGCGTATCCGAAGGTTCGCAAGCCCGCCTTGTGCGGCTTGCCGTTCTTCGCCGCCTGAAGATTCGACGCCTTCTGCCGTAGCGCCTTCTGCTCGCCTTCGTACTCCGCCCACGCCGTAACCGTCTTGGCCGTGGCTCGACCGGCCGGAGTCGCGAGGTCAAGGTGTCCGGCGTGGATGGCATGGACGTTGATCCCGAGTGCGATCACTCGCAGCAGGTCTTCCGTCTTGCGTACGAGCCGGTCAGTGTGCCAACAGAGGATCGCGTCCGGCTTGGACGCCAACAGCCGCTCGAACCCCGGTCGCACCTTGCCCGAGGTGGCGCTGACGTCGTTGTCCGCGATTACCTCTCGTACGGTCCAGCCACGGGCTGCGGCGAACGCCCGACACTCGTCCTCCTGCCGCTGAACGCCCAACTCGTCGCCGTGCTGATCGAGGCTGAGTCGTACGTAGATGGTGACGTCCACCTGTCCTGCCCCCCTTGTTCCTGCTCACCGTGCTGTGTGCCCCAAAGTTTTACCACGAGTTCCACTGGTCGCGCGGCACGATCGGCGCGGCGGTGTCCCTCAACCTCGCGCTGTACGGGCTGACGGCGCCGTTCGCGGCGGCGCTGATGGACCGCTTCGGTATCCGGCGCGTGGTGGCGGTCGCCCTGATGGTGATCGCGCTCGGTTCCGGCCTGACCGTGTGGATGACGGCGGCCTGGCAGCTGCTGCTCTGCTGGGGCCTGCTGGTCGGCCTGGGATCCGGTTCGATGGCGCTGGCCTTCGCGGCGACGGTCACCAATCGCTGGTTCACGGCACGCAAGGGCCTGGTCACGGGCATCCTGACGGCGGCCTCGGCGTCGGGTCAGCTGATCTTCCTGCCGCTCCTGTCCTGGATCGTCACGGAGCACGGCTGGCGCCCGGCCGCGGTGACGGTGGCCCTAGCGGCGCTCGCGGTCGTCCCCTTCGTATGGCTGCTGCTGCGGGACCACCCGGCGGACGTGGGCGTGAAGCCGTACGGGTCGGCGGAGTTCGTACCGAAGCCCGCGCCCGTACAGGGCGCCGCCCGGCGCGCGGTGACGGTCCTGCTCTCCGCCGTCCGCACCGGCCCGTTCTGGCTGCTGGCCGGCACCTTCGCGATCTGCGGCGCCTCGACGAACGGCCTGGTCCAGACGCACTTCGTGCCCGCGGCCCACGACCACGGGATGCCCATCACGGCGGCGGCCTCGCTGCTCGCGGTGATCGGGGTCTTCGACGTGGTCGGAACGGTCGCCTCCGGCTGGTTCACCGACCGCTTCGAACCGCGTCGGCTGCTCGCCGTCTACTACGCCCTGCGCGGCGTCTCGCTCCTGTTCCTCCCCATGCTCCTCGCCCCGTCCGTCCACCCTCCGATGATCTTCTTCATCGTCTTCTACGGCCTCGACTGGGTCGCCACGGTCCCGCCCACCCTCGCCCTGTGCCGCGAGCAGTACGGGGAGGACAGCGCCATCGTCTTCGGCTGGGTCCTCGCTTCCCACCAGATCGGCGCCGCCCTCGTCGCCTTCCTCGGTGGTGTGGCGCGGGACGTGTTCGGCTCGTACGACATGGTCTGGTACGCGTCGGGCGCGCTGTGCGCGGCGGCGGCCCTGATGTCGCTGGTGATCCGACGGCGCCCCGTGGCGGGCACACCCGCGCTTCCCGCGGCGGCCCACTGAGCCAGCGGCGGCCCACTGAGCTAAAGGAACCGCCCCTTGTGGAACAGCGGCGGCGCGACGTCGTCACCGTCGTTCGCGCCGAGCGCGTCCACTGGTCGCGGACCATGCCTACCCGATCGAGGACTTCGACAAGGCGACGCAGGATGCGGGGGAGGGGGGTGGCCAGGGCGGTGCTGACGTTCAAGGGAGCTCGGGGTCTTCGTCTCTCCACGGAGGCACTTCAAGTTTTCCTCCCCGACGAGATCCGCATGCCGTTGCCGTCCGCCGATGGCGCGGAGCAGCGACCAGGCATTCACCAACGGAAGATGAATTTTTCCTGTGGGCCAGGTGTACAACTCTTCACCTTCTTTCGGAGTCGAACTGGCGTACACCAGGTCGCCCCTCCGGGCGAACTTCTCGGAAGAGGAAGTCCTGCCCATGATGATCCGTCGGTTGTGTGGAGTCCTACGCGTGCGCGGGGTGATCGACCTGCTCCTTGTGCTCCTGCTCGGCGTCGGTTTCGTCGCGCTGCCGGTTTTCGCCCTGCTGCCGTCCCCGTGGGGTTTCGCGGCGGCGGCGGCCGTGACGTATGTGGTGGACGAGGTACTGCATGTACGCGCTCCGAGTTTCGTGCGCCGGCTGGCGGCGCTGCATCTCGATCGCACCATGCGGTTCGCGGTTCGTACGGTGATGCTGCTCGCGCTGGCCAGCCAGATGGACGCGCCGGGCGTGGTGCTGGTCACGGCCCTCGCCGTCTTCAGCGGTCACTTCGCGATGATGATGCTGTACACGGCGGTGCACCACGCCATCCGCCGGCGCCGGGTGCTGCCGCTGGTGGTGCGCAACCTCGACCTGAGCGAGCTGCCGATACCGCAGCAGCCGCCCGCCGTACTGTACAGACGCCACTTGCGCAAGCTCCTCCACCTGGACCTGCCGGCCCACGCCGGGCTCCTCGCCGCGCTCATCGCCGGCACCTGGGAGCCGGCCTACGCGGGCTTCGCGCTCACCGTCGGTGTGACCGTGGCGGCTGTCCTCGCGCTGCTGGGTCAGTACCGCAGGGTGCGCCGGATGCCCGCACGGGACGAGGTGTTCGCCGAGGTCAACCGCCAACTGGAGGGATATCGACCGGAGGTGGCGCTCTATTTCAGCTTCGCGGCCGTCTCCCGTGACTTCATGTACCAGGTCAACATGTGGATCGAGACGCTCGAGCAGCTCGACCTGCGCCCGGTGATCATCCTTCGGGAGCGCGCCTCGTTCCGCTACCTGAGCCGTACCTGGATCCCGGTGGTCTGCGTGCCGAAGGCCGACGACCTGGCCGAGCTCGAACTGTCCGGCGTCCGGGTCGTGTTGTATCCCGGCAACGCGGGCAAGAACGTTCACATGCTCCGCGTGGCCGAGGCCAAGCACGTCTTCATCGGGCACGGCGACAGCGACAAGCTCGCCAGCAGCAACCGGGTCAGCAAGGTGTACGACGAGATCTGGGTGGCCGGCCGCGCGGGCAGGGACCGCTACCAGCGGGTGCGGCACGCGATCAGTGACAGCGCGATCGTGGAGGTGGGCCGCCCGCAGCTGTCCCCGATCCGCCTGCACGCCGAGCACGTCCCCGGCCCTCTGCCCGTCGTCCTCTACGCGCCCACCTGGGAGGGCTGGAGCGACGACGACTGCCACACCTCTCTGATCCCGATGGGCGTGCCCCTCATCGAGAAGCTCCTGACGGAGAACGTACGGATCGTCTACAAGCCGCACCCGCTCACCGGCAAGCGCTCGGCCGAGGCGGCGGCCGCCGACAAGGCGATCCGCGAGCTGCTGCGTGCCGACAACGAGCGGCGCGACCCCGCGGAGGTGGAGGCCGCGGTCGCCGCCGTACGGCCCCGGCTGCGGGAGATCCAGGCCCGCCTCGACGAACTGGCCGGCCGACACGGCGGCGACGACGCCGAGCAGATGCGCGAGGCCCGGGTTCCCGACCGCGCCGGGGCGGCCGAGTGGCAGGAACTGCGCGCCGAGTGGCACCGGATCTTCTGGGAGAGCCAGGGCGCTGTCTGCCACAACGTGATCCTCAATCAACTGCCGAACCTCTACGAGTGCTTCAACCAGGCGGACATCCTCATCAGCGACGTCTCATCGGTGGTCGCCGACTTCGTGGCCAGCCTCAAGCCGTACGTCCTCACCAACGCGCGCGACCTGCCCGACCACGAGTTCCGGGCTGCCTACACCACTGCGGGCGGCGCCTACCTCCTCGACCGCGAGTGCACCCGCCTCCCGGAGATCCTCGACTCGGTCCGCGCTCCGCACACCGACCCGATGGTCCTCGACCGCCGTACCCTGAAGGAGTACGTCCTGGGCCCCGACCATCCCACCTCCATGGAGCGCTTCAACTCCGCCACCAACGCCCTGGCCGCGATGGGAGAGGCGGAGCGGGCCGAAGCGGCGATGGAGGCGCACCAGGCAATCTCCGCGACGGCGCTGCGGCGGACCGGGCTCGGGTGACACGAGCGCGACGGCACACGGCCCCTTCGGCCGGGCTGTGTGCTCTGCCAGCTGCTGGTCGGCCGCCCGCCGTTCGAGGCCGACAGGGCAACTGCGCTCCTCTACCAGCGCGTCGAAGCCGCGCCCGCACCGTCCGCACACGCCGGCTGCCTACTGCCCCGGCTTTTTTGGAGCCCATCTGCTCGACATGCCCGCGAAGCCACATCAAGCCCGCACAGAAACCCGGCAGCGACAGGTAGAGCGCCCAGACGCTTCTCCACCACAGAGGTGACCACGCATTGTTGCCTGCCGCGGCACTAGTAGGGCTTTGTTACGTACCCTGGTTGATCGTTCCGAGGTAGTCTCGTGATGTCCTGTCAGGTGTGACACCTGAGGAGATGGACGAGATCCGCCCCCGCTTGGAGGCGTTCGCAGCCGAGATGCTCGGCACGGTGAAACGCCGGGACCAGCGGGCCAAGGGCGAGCTGTACGTGCGTGGGCTGATGCTGGACGGCAAGCGCAAGTCGATGCAGCCGATGGCCGAGCGTCTGGGCGTGGACCACCAGCAGCTGCAGCAGTTCATCTCCTCCTCCACCTGGGACTACGTCGAGGTGCGGCGCCGGGTCTCGCGGTGGGCAGCGGCGCACATCACCCCGGAGGCGTATGCGATCGACGACACGGGCTTCCCAAAGGACGGGTACGACTCCCCTGGGGTGGCCCGGATGTACTGCGGCGCCTTGGGCAAGCGCGGAAACTGCCAGATAGCGGTCAGTGTCAACTTGGTCAGCGACCACGCCTCAGCGGCCGTCAACTGGCGGCTGTTCATCCCCGACAGCTGGGACGACGCCGCATCCGGGGACGACCCGCTGCTGGCCGAGGCGATCCGCCGACGCCGCCAGCGGGCGGGCATCCCCGACCAGGTCCGCCACAAGGAGAAGTGGCGCCAGGCGCTGGAGATGCTCGACGAGGTCCGCGGCCAGTGGGAACTGCCCGGTCTGCCGGTGGTCGCCGATGCCGGTTACGGCGATGCCACCGGCTTCCGCCTGGGCCTGACCGAACGCGGTCTCGCCTACGCGGTCGCCGTCAAAGGAACCACCACCGCCTACCCCGGTGAGGCGTTGCCCGAGCGTCCGCCCTACAGCGGCCGCGGCCGCCCGCCCCGGCCCGCCTACCCGATGCCGCACAGCACCCTGCGTGACCTCGTCCTGGCCGCCGGGCGGGGCGCCGCCCGCACCGTCACCTGGCGCCAGGGCACCAAGAGCGGTCCGCGCAACCCACGGGCCGACATGCGCTCGCGCTTCGTGGCCATGCGCGTGCGCCCGGCCAACCGCGACATCCCCCGTGACCTGGACGGCAGTCTGCCCGAGTGCTGGCTGCTGGCCGAATGGCCACCCGGCGCCGCCGAGCCCACCGACTACTGGCTCTCCACCCTGCCCGCCGGCACCCCGCTACGCGAACTCGTCCGTATCGCCAAGATCCGCTGGCGGGTCGAGCACGACTACCGTGAGCTCAAGGACGGCCTCGGCCTGGACCACTTCGAAGGCCGCAGCTACCTCGGCTGGCACCGGCACGTGACCCTGGCCGCCCTCGCCCAGGCCTTCTGCACCATGCTCCGCCTCGACCCAAAAGTCCCTGCGCCGGCCTGACCCTCTACGCGGTTCTGCGCGCGTTACAGAAGATCCTGGCCACCTGGACCGGCGCCTGCTCGATATGCGGCCACCCCGCCCCCACACCCGAACCCCACCACAGGACCTAACAAAGCCCTACTAGAGGAACCGCCCTTTGTGGAACAACAGCGGTGCGATGCCGTCGTCACCGTCGTTTGCGCCGAGCGCGTTCACCCGGCCCACCACGATCAGATGGTCCCCGCCGGTGTGCACCGCGTGGATCGTGCAGTCGACCCAGGCCGCGGCGCCCGCGAGACGCGGCGAACCGGAAACGGGCGCCGCGTCGTACACGACCCCGGCGAACTTGTCCGCCCCGCTCACGGCGAACCCGCGGCACAACTCGCCCTGGTGCGCCCCCAGTACGTTCACACAGAACACGCCCGCGCGGGCGATCCGCGGCCAGGTCGTCGACGTACGCCCCACCATGAAGCAGATCAGGGGAGGGTCGAGCGAGAGCGACGCGAACGACTGGCAGGCGAAGCCGGCCGGTCCCGCGACCCCCGCCTCGCCGTCGACGCCCGGTGCGGTGATGACGGTGACACCCGTCGCGAAGTTCCCCAGCACCCGCCGGAACACGGTCTGATCGACCGGCGCCCGCTCATCGTCCCCCACCGCGCGCAACTCCGGCCGCGGCAGCGCCTCGACGGGCCCCGCGACGGTGGAGGCCCCGGCCGACCTGAGGTAACGGACGGCGGCTGCCGCCATCCCTGCGTGTCCCATCACATCACCCATTGAAGCTGACGGGGTGTCAGATGGGAAGGGGCGGGGGCCGGCACGAGCCCGGTGGGGACTACCGGTCCGGCCTGCGCGTATCTTCGCGCCCATGGGGTGGGCGGACGCGGCGCGCAAGCCGGGGCGCGCGGGGCTGAAGTGGGCGGACGCCGATCTGAACGCCGCCGTGGCGGTCTGTGCGGCGCAGCTCCCGGTGGTCGCTGCGTTGTCCTGGCTCGGGACGCTGAACGACGACGATCCGTACGGCGCGGGGTACGACAGTGCCTTCGGCCTGGCCTGCCTGCTCCTCTTCGCGCCGCTGCTCCTCTGGGTCCTGGGCCGGCTGCACGCGGCCGTGCACACGATGCCGGCCGCGACGCTCGCCCGCCTGACGATGCGGCGCGCGGGCGGCCCGGAGTGGGTCTGGCACCTGGTGTTCGTCGGTGTGCTCGCAGTGGTCTGGTCGGCGGTCGGTGCCGCGCTCGGCGGCTGGCTGTTCCTCGTCGGGGCCCTGTGGATCGTGGGGTTCGGGGTGCTGCCCGCGCTCGGCGTCGCATACGTGCGAGGGCGTACGCGCAGGACGGGGCGCGCACCGCGCGGCCGACGGATCTGGCTGGGCTCGGCGCTCGGCTCGATCGGCGTGAGCGTGGTGGTTGTCGTCGCGGGCACGGTGGCGCAGTCCACCGGCCTCATCAAGGAGTACGAGCCCCCGAAGCTCTCCTCCGGTCAACTCGCCGGAGTCTGGCGGGGCGGCCACGGGGCCGTACTGCGGCTCGGCACCGGCGGGCGGGCCGGTCTCACCAAGGTGGCGGCCGAACCCGGTGACCACGATCCGGTCACCACGGAATTCGCGGTGTGCGGCGGGACCGGCACCTGGTTCCTCGACACGGACGGCGTCCACGACCACTACTCCGAGAACGGCCCGGGGGCGCGGGACGGCGTGGTCGTCACCGTCCCCGGGTGCGGGGACGCCACCTTCTGGACCATCGGGGGGAGCGAAGACGAGCCCGAGCTGTACGTCCTGTTCGGTGACCCCGACTCGGGGGATCTGCGCAGACTGACGCGGGACTGACTCAGCGGCCCCGGTAGCGCGGGGTGCGGCGTTCGACGAAGCTCGCGACACCCTCCTGTGCGTCGGCCGTGGTCATGTTGATCTCCTGGGCGGCGGCTTCGGCGGCGAAGGCGGTGCTGCGGTCGGTGTCGAGGGAGGCGTTGACCAGCTGTTTGGTGAGGGCGAGGGCGCGGGTCGGGCCGGTGGCCAGCCGCTCGGCCCAGTCGCGGGCGGTCTTCTCCAGATCGTCGGCCGGTACGACCCTGTTGACCAGCCCGAGCCGTGCCGCCTCCGCGGCCGTCAGCGCGTCGCCGAAGAACATCAGCTCCTTGGCGCGCTGGGGGCCGATGAGACGGGGCAGCAGATACGCGCCGCCGCCGTCGGGGACCAGGCCGCGGCGCACGAACACCTCGATGAACTTGGCGGAATCGGCGGCGAGTACGAGGTCGCAGGCGAGGGCGAGGTGGGCGCCGAGGCCGGCCGCGGTGCCGTTGACCGCCGCGATCACGGGTTTCTCGCAGTCGAGGACCGCGCCGATCAGGCGCTGGGCGCCGAGCCGGATCGTGCGGGCCACGTCACCGGCCACTCGCTCCCCGGCCGGTGGCTCCCCGGCCGACGGCTCCCCGGCCGACGGCCCTCCGCGCAGGTCCGCGCCCGTGCAGAAACCACGTCCGGTCGCCGTGATCACGACGGCCCGTACGTCCGGGTCAAAGGAGGCGTGGGAGAAGTGCCGAATGAGGCGTTCTCGCTGGTCAGGGGTGATGGCGTTGAGGGTTTCGGGGCGGTTGAGGGTGATCCACGAGACGTGATTGTCAGTGGCGTGCAGTACCAATGAGTCAACGGGATCGGCGGGTTCGATCGGACCTGTGGGTTCGAGCGGACCGGCGGGTTCGACCGGTTCGGCGGGATTGGCGGAGTCTTCGGGGGAGGACGTCATGGGGATGCTCCGGTTTTTACGGGGGATGGTGCGGCGGGGCCGGGCGACGGCACGGGCGCTGGTGCGCCGGGACTCAGCGGCAGACGACCAGCGCGTCCAGCGCCACCGCTCCCTGCCCCCTGGGCAGCACCATCAGCGGGTTGATGTCGAGCTCGGCGATGTCGTCCCCGAGTTCCAGCGCCATCCGCTGTACGCGCAGGACGACCTCGACCAGCGCGTCCACATCCACCGGCGGTCCCCCGCGCACACCCTCCAGAAGGGCCCGCCCGCGCAGCTCGCCGAGCATGCCCCGCGCCTGGTCCTCGCCGAACGGCGGCACGCGGACGGCCGCGTCCCGCAGCACCTCGACGAGCACGCCGCCCAGCCCGACGGTCACGGTCGGCCCGAAGAGCTGGTCGTGCGTGACGCCCACGACCATTTCCACGCCCCGCTCCACCATCTGGCACACCAGCACCCCGTCGAGCGAGATCCCCTCGTAGCGCGCGATGTCGGTGAGCTCGCGGTAGGCGTCCCTGACCTGGCTGGCGGAGGTCAGTCCGATCTTCACCAGGCCCAGTTCGGTCTTGTGGGCGATCTGGGCTCCGGACGCCTTCATGACCACGGGGTAGCCGACGAGGCTCGCCGCGCGCACGGCCGCCGCCGCGCTGGTCACCAGCTGCTCGCGCGGCACCCGGATCCCATAGGCGCGCAGCAGCTGCTTCGCCGCGTGCTCGCTCAGCTGCTGCCCCGGCCGCATCAGGGCCTGCGTCTTGCGGAAGGACGGGGAGGGGGTGCGGGGCGCCTCGTCGAAGGGGGAGCGGTAGGCGGCGACGAACCGGTGGTGGTCCAGGTAGGCGCGCACGGCCGTGATGCAGTTGGAGAAGGTCCGGAAGGTGGCGACCTTCGACGAGCCGAGCAGTGTCTCGCGGTACGCGGCCTCGGTGCCGACCGGCGAGCCCCACACCACGCACACCAGCTTGTCCGTCTGTTCCGCCGCGTCCACCAGGTCCTGCGCGAGCTTGTCGCTCATGGGAGGAAAGGGCCCGGTGATCGGACAGATCAGTACCCCGACCTCCGGGTCGGCGAGGATCGCGTCGATGATCTTCCGCCCGCGCCAGTCGCCGACCGGGTGCCCGCCGTTGTCGACGGGATTGGTCACGCTCAGGTACTCGGGTATCCACTGGTGCAGCTCGGCCTGCTTGGCGGCGGAGAGACCGGGCAGGGGCAGCCCCGCCGCCGTCGCCAGGTCGGCGAAGTGCGCGCCCGTGCCGCCCGAGATCGAATAGACGACGACCCCTTCGGCCCGTGGGGCGCCGGCGCGGGCCAGCAGGGCGGCGGTGTCCTGGAGTTCGTCGAGCCCGTCGACGCGGATCACGCCGTACTGCCGCATCGCCGCGTCCACCACCGTGTCGGCGCCGGTCAGCTTGCCGGTGTGTGAGGCGGCGGTGCGGGCGCCGGTCTCGGTGCGGCCGACCTTGACGGCGACGACGGGCACTCCGCGGCGGGCGGCGCGGTCGGCGGCGAGCAGAAAGGAGCGGCCGTCCTTCAGCCCCTCGACGTAGCAGGCGATCGCGCCGATCTGCGGCTGCTCGGAGAAGTAGGAGATGAAGTCGGCGGTCTCGAGGTCGGCCTCGTTGCCAGTGGGCGCCCAGTGGGAGAGCCGTACGCCCAGCTCCTGCATCGCGAACACCGGGCGGCCCTGGTGGCCGGACTGGGTGATGAGGGCGATCGCGGGACCGTCGAGATCGTCGCGGAACTTCTCGAAGGCGTTGAGGTTGGTGTTGGGCCCGAGGAGGCGGAGGCCGGAGCGGCGGACGGCGGCGGCGAGCCGGGCCTGCGCGGCGGCGCCCTCGGCTCCGGTCTCGGCGAACCCGGAGGCGAAGGCGACGGCGAACTTCACCTTGGCCTCGCCCAGTTCCCCGATCACGGGGAGCGGGTCGCCGACGAGGAGCACGGCCAGATCGACCTGTTCGGGCAGGTCGGCGAGGGAGGGGGAGCAGGGGATGCCGAAGACGGACCGACGGGTGGGGTGCACGGGGTGCAGTCGGGCCCCGACCCGCTCGGCCCAGGCGATCAGCTGCCGGGTGATGCCGGTGTTCGGCCGGCCCTCGGCGTCCGAGGCGCCGACGACGGCCACGGACTCGGGACGGAAGAAGCGGTCCAGATCAGGTACGTCGGCGTACAGCGGACGGCCGCTGACGTCCAGGTCGTCGACGTCGGCCGGGCGGCCGTGCACGACGGGTGAGGGCTGCTCGCCGCAGGCGATGACGCGGGCCCGGCGGGAGTCGGTGGTGAGGGTGCCGTGGGTTGATCCAAGCATCGGTCCGCCCGCTCCTGTGTGACAGCCAATTAACTGACGCAGTGTCAGATTACTTAACTGACGCCGCGTCAGGAACCGTCGTGCAAGCAAAAGGCTGGGCGGCGGGGATCCGGATCGTACCCGCCGCACGCGGGGCCGGAACCCGTGGGAGTGCCGCACAACCATCAACTCCCTTTGATCGTCTATGACATGGCCCTGTCGGCTTACGCCGGCCAAGCCACCGCTTCTCTCCTTCTCCTCACTTTTCTTCTCACTCCTGGGGATGTCATGAGACCTGTCTCCTTCGGCCGCGCGCTGCGGCTCGGAGCCTGTACGACGCTCGCGGCCGGACTCGTCACCGTGGGGCTCACCGCCGCCCCCGCGCTGGCCGACACCGAGTCCGATCAGCTGTGGGTCGACGCACCCTCCGAGCAGACCCTGCCGCTCGGCACGGACGGCGGCGCGCCGCAGAGCCGGACGGTCGACGTGGGGATCTACCACGACAACGACCACTTCACGGTGACCGACGGCATGTGACCGTCGACGCCTCCGGGCTGGCCGGGGTCGGCGAGGTGACCTGGCCGGACAACTGCGCACCAAGCGGTGCGACCGCGGTGTGCAGCGTGCCGGACGTGCCCGTGATCGGGTCCGGCTACAGCCGGCAGATCCACCTCGGGATCCGCGCGGCCGACGGTGCGCAGACCGGGGCGCAGGGCAGGATCACCTACGCGGCGACGGCGACCGGCGGCCCCGACGGCACGCTCACCGCGCCCGAGGACAGCTTCGAGACCGACTTCATGGTCGCCTCGGGTCCCGACCTCTCCCTGACCCCCATGGCCGACGTCGAGCACGCGCAGCCGGGCGGCACCGAAACGATCCCCTTCGAGCTGATCAACAAGGGCAACGAGAGCGCGCACGGCGTCAAGGTGAAGATGACGGCCTCGTACGGGCTGGACTTCTTGAACAAGTACGACGCCTGCACCTACACGCGGTCGGGCGGTGACGATTACGCGCCGATGACGGACGCGACCTGCACGTTCGACCAGGTGCTCGCCCCCGGGGACTCCTTCGAGCTGCCCGCGCCGCTGGAGCTGGCGATCGCGCGGCACGCGCTGAACGACCGGCTGGACATCAGTGTCGACCCGGCCGACGGCGCGACCGACCTGGCGAGCCGCGACAACTACGCGGCGCTGCAGATCGGCACGGACAACACTGCGGACTTCTCGGTGACCGGCGCCGCGGTCGCCGGTACGGCGGGCCAGACGGTGACCGCCCCGCTCACCTTCAAGAACAACGGTCCGGCCTGGTTCGCGAACCTCGGCTCCGGCGACCCGGCCGCCAAGGTCAGGCTGATCGTCCCGACCGGTACGACGGTCACCGGCGTCCCCGCGGACTGCGTCCCGCACACCCTCACAGGCGGGTACTACGGGCAGCGGACGGGCGCCCCGCGCTACGACTGCGCTCTGCCCTACTGGGTGTCCGAGAGCACCGAGCGCACCTACGCCTTCCAGCTGCGGATCGACGCGGCGGTGCCCGGCACGACCGGTGAGGTCAGCATCCATCCCGAGTTCGGCGACTTCGCCTTCGACCCGGACACCACGAACAACACGGCAGTGCTCGCCGTCAACTGACGGTGGCCCAGTAACGCCCAGTAACGCCCAGTGATGGTGACTCAGCGCGCGGCGCGGGTGGCTCCCGTGTCGCGCGCTTCCGTCTTCGCCCCGCTTTTCGGCCCCTTCTTAGACCCCGATTTCGAGGCGGCCTTCTGCGCCGCCTTCTCCGCCGCCCTCTCCGCCTTGGCCGCGGTCCTCGCTACCGCCTTCGCGATCTTCTCCGCGTCGAGGGCGAGTTCGCGGAACATGCCGCTGATGGGGTTGGTGAAGCCGGTGAAGTAGAGGTCGGGTGCCTTCTTCGGGGTGCGGGCACCGTGCACGATCGGGCGGCCCCGCCCGTCGAGGACGGCGAGGTGGCCGACGATGCCCTCCAGGGCGCGTACGTATCCCGTCGCGGCGATCACGACGTCCGGGTCGATCCGCTTCCCGTCGGCGAGGACGACCTTGTCCTCCTCGAAACCCTCCACCGCGGCCACGATCTCGACCCGTCCCTTGCGGACGGCGTTGATGAGGCCGACGTCCTGGACGGGGATGGAACCTTCGTTGACGCGGGAGTAGAGGCCGGTCTCGGGGCGGGGCAGCCCCTGCGCCGACAGGTCCGGCACGCTGATCTTGGCCATCGGCCCGGCGAGGGCGTCGACGAGGCGCACCGGCAGCCGTCGTACGAGGATCCCGGTGAACTGGGCGGCCCAGCCGGCCGTGGAGCGGCGCACGATGTGCGGCGCGGTGCGCACGGCGAGCCGTACCCGGGAGGCGCCGCCCTCGACCAGGTCCACGGCGATCTCGGCGCCCGTGTTGCCGATGCCGACGACGAGGACGTCGCGGCCGGCGTAGGGGGCGGGGTTGCGGTAGTCCCCGGCGTGCAGGAGCTCACCGGTGTACGCGTCGCGGCCGGGCCAGTCGGGCAGGCGCGGGGTGTGGTTGTGGCCGGTGGCGACGACCACGGCGCTGCCGGTCAGCTCGCGGCCGCCGGTGGCGTGCAGCAGCCAGCCCTCGCCGCCCGGGGCGGGCTCGACGCGGGAGACCTCGACGCCCGTGACGATCTCCAGCTGGTGGTGCTCGGCGTACTTCTCCAGGTAGCGCACCACGTTGTCGCGCGAGACCCACCGCCCAAAGGAGCGCGGCATCGCGAGGCCGGGCAGTCCGGACAGCCGGCGGGTCGTGTGCAGGTGCAGCCGGTCGTAGTGGCCCCGCCAGGACGCTCCGACCTGGTCGGACTTCTCCAGAACGACGGCCCGTACGCCCTGGGCGCGCAGCGCGTACGCCGCGGCGAGCCCTCCGGGACCGCCGCCGATCACGTACACGGGGCGGTCTGTGTGGGACGGCACCGGGCGGGGTGTCGGGGAAGCAGTCGAGTCGGCCATGAGCGCGAGCGTAATCACGTCGTCACTTGATAGGTCTCGGTCAAGCCCGGAATCGGTTGCGAACTGATCACGACTGTAGGAGGAGTGGGTGGGGCCGGTGGCGTAGGTCACTTGGTTGTGTTCGAAGGGTGGTGATGAGCGGTCAGGGGCGATGAGGGGTGAGGACGGGTGAAGAGGGGCGAACGGGAGGGGAGGGTGGCGTACGCCTCTTGCGCGGGCGCTCTTCGTGCGCTGAACTGACGTACCGTCAGATATCGAAGGGGGCGTGGACTGCCATGGACACGATCTGGCTCGGCGGGGCGGAGTGGCTGGCCGTGCTGCGGATCGGGCTCGGGCTGTGGTGGCTGGAGAGTTGGCGGCACAAGGACAAGAAGGGCTGGTTCGAGCGGGGGACCGGGATCGCGTGGGCGGCGGACGTCGCGGGCAAGCACCGGTGGACCGCGGTGCGTTCCGGCTTCGACGTCGTGGTCGCGCCCCGGCCGCGGACGATGGCGTACGTCGTGGTGTACGCGGAACTGGCCCTCGGGCTGGGACTGGTGGCCGGGTTCCTGACGCCGATCGCGCTGGTCGGCGGGCTGCTCCTCAACATCCTGTACTTCACGCTCATGATCCACGACTGGGCCGAGCAGGGGCAGAACGCGATGATGGCGCTGATCTCGGTCGTCGCCTTCTTCGGGATGGGTTGGCAGACATGGTCGCTGGACAGCGCGATCGGGCTGTTCTCGTGAGCGGGGAGCGTGCGTCGGGCGCGGCGCGTTTCGATGTGCCCGAAGTCGACGCCTTCACCCGGCCGTACTGGGACGCGGCGGCGGAGGGGCGGCTGCTGATCCGCCACTGCGCCGGCTGCGACCGGGCCCACCACTACCCCCGCGAGTTCTGTCCGTACTGCTGGAGCGAGGACGTGCGCTGGCGGCCCGCGAGCGGGCACGCCACGCTCTACACCTGGTCCGTCGTGCACCGCAACGACCTCCCGCCGTTCGGCGAGCGGGTGCCGTACGTCGCCGCGGTCGTCGACCTCGCGGAAGGGCCGCGGATGATGACCGAGGTGGTGGAGTGCGAGGGCGACGCGCTGCGGATCGGGATGGGGCTTGAGGTTGCTTTCCGGGCTGGGGTGCCCGTGTTCCGGCCCCTGTGAATAATGGCCGGATGTCCGACGTTCACGAGAAGTCTCCCGCCCACCCTTTCCCCGTGATCGAGGGCCACGGTCTGCGGCTGCGCCCCTGGGACCCGGAATCCGAGGCCGATGTCGCGACCTGGCTGCGCGGGCTGACCGACCCGGAGTTCCAGCGCTGGAACACCCCCGTCAAGGTCGTCCGGGATCTGGACAGCGCCCGCGACTCGCTCCGCTCGCGCGCCGAGGCCGTCGCCGACGGCACCGCCGTCGCCTTCTGCGTCACGGACGCCGCCACCGGCACGATCCTCGGTCACATAGGCGTCAACGACATCAACCACGTCATACGCGTCGGCATCGTCGGCTACTGGGTCCTTCCGGAGGCCCGCGGCCACCAGGTCGCCACCCGCGCCCTCGCCCTGGCGGCCCGCTACGCCTTCGGCGCCGTCCGTCTGCACCGCATCGAACTCGGCCACGCCCTCGGCCACGACGCTTCCTGCCGGATCGCCGAGCGGTGCGGGTTCCCGTACGAGGGGACGCTGCGCGAGGCGATGTTCGAGTCGGGGCGGCACGACGCGTTCCGGGACGTCCACCTGCACGCACGGATCGCGACGGACCCGGAGCCGACGCTGCCGGGCGTAAGACTGTAGGCCTCGCCGGACGCCCGGAAAATCGGAGCGCCGGGCATGCCGTGAGCGGGATCATGCCCTGCATGACTCGTGACGCGCACGGCTGGGTGTTCACCCACGATCTGGACGAATTCCTCACGAGCGCGGGGGATTTCCTGCGCTCGCGGCCCGCGGCGCACACCGTGGCGCTGTCCGTGACCGACGCGCTGCGCAGACGAGGGCCGGACGTGTACGGGCAGGAGGCGCCGTTCTTCGGGCGGCTGGCGGACGTGGACGGCCATGTCGACGGGGTCGGTGGTGTGTCGGCCGTGCTGTTCCACACTCCGCCGTACCAGCTCAACCTCACCGACCTCCCGGCGGAGGACATCGACGCGCTGGCCGGGCGGCTCGCGGGCGAGGGGTACTCGTTCCCGGGCGTCGGCGGTCCGGTGGACACGGCCGCGGAGTTCGCCGCCGCCTGGGAACGCCACGCCGGCTCGCGGGCCCAGCTCAGGAGAAGCGAACGGCTGTACCGGCTCGGTACGCTCACGCCGCCGACGCCCGTCCCGCCCGGCCGCGCCCGCGTGGCCGGTGAGGGCGACCACGCGCTCGTCGCGCGCTGGTACACCGAGTTCGCCGGGATCTTCGGGCAGAACGAGAGGCAGGACCAGGACCGCTGGGCCGAGAGCCGCATCGCGTACGGCGGTGTCACGCTCTGGGAGACGCCGGACGGTACGCCGGTGGCCATGGCCGGAGCGACCCCCCTGATCGCCGGGCAGATCCGGGTCGCCCCCGTCTACACCCCGGCGCCCCTGCGCGGACGCGGCTACGCGGGGGCAGCCACAGCCGAGGTCAGCAGGGCCGCGCTGGCCGCCGGAGCGGACGAGGTGCTCCTCTTCACCGACCTCGCCAACCCGACCAGCAACGGCCTCTACCAGCGCATCGGATACCGCCCCGTCGCCGACTTCGCCGTCTACGATTTCGTGAAGTAGCGGCCCTCTTCGAAGTCCTCGACGAGGGCCGGGCCGACCGGGGCGCGACCTGTTTCGAAACGGTGCATACGTTTCAGGTATCACGGCAGGTCAAGGCCGGAAGTGTGCTGTCAGTCCATGAGTGCGGGCGATAGCATGAAGGCATGACGTCCGACTCGTCGCCGCCTCCGGTGGACCTCGATCTGCGCCTCGTGCGGTACTTCACGGTCGTCGCCGAGCACCGGCACTTCGGCCGTGCCGCCACCGTCCTGCGCATCGCCCAGCCGTCCCTGAGCCGGCAGATCCGCCGCCTCGAACAGCAGCTCGGCGCGCGTCTGCTGGACCGCACCCCGCAGGGCAGTCGGCTCACCGAGGCCGGCGAGGTCTTCCTGCCCCAGGCCAAGGCGCTGCTGCGCTCGGCCACTCAGGCGGCGGCGCGCACCCGGGCCGCCGCCCAGCCCAGCCGTGTCACCATCGGCTACACCTCCGGCCTCATCGTCACCCCGGCGGTGCGCGAGATGCGCCGGCTGCACCCGGACGCCGAGGTGGTCGCCCAGCACCTCGTCTGGAACGACGCCCACGCGGCCCTGGTCGAGCACCGGGTGGACGTGGCGGTGACCCGCCTCCCGATGCGGACCGACCAGCTCCACGTCACGATCCTCTACGACGAGCCCCGCGTGCTCCTCGTCCCCTTCGACCACCGCCTGGCCGGCAAGGAATCCGTCACCCTCGACGACATCGCCGACGAACCCCTGCCCCGGGTGTCCGACTCGTCCTGGAACGCGTTCTGGCGCATCGACCCCCGCCCCGACGGCAGCCGGGCGCCCGACGGTCCGCTCATCGAGGCCCTGGAGGACAAGTTCGAATTCATCGCCTCCGGGCAGGCCGTGGCCATCGTCCCGGCCGACCCGCGCGTCGACAGAGTCCGCCCCGACCTCACCACGGTCCCCCTGCACGGCGTCGAACCGAGCCACGTCGTGCTCGCGACCCGCGCCGACGACCGAAGCCGCCTCGTGACGGCCTTCCGCAAATGCGCCCAGGCCCACCTGACCGGTCCCGAGTCTCAGGGCCAGAGCAGCTCCTTGCGCCAGCCACCGCCCTCCGGAGAAGGTTCCGTGCGGCGGTAGACGAGCCGTACGTGCCGACGCCTCGCGTCACCCTGGAAGAACTCCACCTCTTCCGGCCGGAGGCGGTAGAGGGTCCACGTCGGGGCCGGGGCGTCGGGCTCGCGCTGAGCGCGGTCCCAGGCCTCGTCCGAGACCCGCCCCAACTCCGCTACGGAACCCAGCACTTCACTCTGTCCGCCCACGAGCGCGGCGGCCAGCGCCTCCGTCGAACGGGCGTGCAGATCCGCCTGCCCCTCCTCGGCCAGGGCGACCTCGACCGGCCCCCGCAGCCGGATCTGACGGCCCTGGGCGGGCCAGTAGAACCCCAGAGCCGCGTACGGGCGCGCGGCCAGCTGGCGGCCCTTGCGGCTGGTGACATGGCTCGCGAAGGCCCAGCCGTCCGCGTCCGCGCCGTGCAGCATCACGATCCGGACGTCGGGCAGCCCGTCCTCGTCCGCCGTCGCCAGCGACATCGTGTGCGGTTCGCTCTGCCCCGCCGCGACCGCGTCCGCGAACCACTCCGTGAACAAGGGGAGTGGTTCGGCGGGTGTGGATGCCGGGTCGAAGGAGGGCAGCTCTACGTCCCACACCCGCAGTGACCTGAGCAGCTCGTGAAGATCCGTTCCCATGCCCCAAGTATCACTCGGAGGTCCGACAAAGCTGCGCCATGAGCACCCCGTGCAGCAGCTCCGCGTCCACGAACTCACCCACCTCCGGTGCGCCGTGCCCCCAGCTCAGGGGGTACGTGTTCCCCTCCGGCGCGGGTACGCCCACGTACTCGTCGTGCGCCGAGCGGGTGAACCGGCGGGCGCCGGGCGGCCAGTCGTGCTCCGCGCCCTCCCCGGGCGCGAGCAGGAAGTACGTCCACCGGCAGCCGCTGGTTTCCCTGACGACCGGTCCGGGGTGACCGTCGGTGAGCTCGACGAGGTGGTGCAGCACGGCTTCCCCGTGTACGCCGCACACGCGGACGGCGTCGAAGTGGACCCCGGCGAGGCGTAGTTGAAGCCCTGACCTTGGGACCCAATTCGGGGTGAGTTTGTTCGTCATGACTATGAGCTTGGCGGCGGTTGCGTAGCGTGACCAGATGAACACGGTCCACATTGGCGGTTGTGGGGAGGATGGTGGTTGTTGTGGGGGCCAATGGTGGGGCGTCCGTGGGGCGCAGGTTGGTGGGGGAGCTGTTGCGCATTCAGCGGGGGGTGCGGGGGCTTACGCAGAAGGAGGCCGGTGAGCTGCTGCTCGTCTCCGAGTCGATCTTCGGTGCGTACGAGAGGGCCGAACGGATCCCGCCGATCGAGTTCCTCAAGGACGCGGACAAGGGTCTGGATGCGCGGGGTGCGCTCGTCGCGTGCATCGAGATGATCGAGGAGGAGAAGTACCCGCCGAAGTATGTGGACTGGGTGCGGCTTCAGCGGCTGGCTCAGATCATCAGCGGGTACGAGGTGATGGTCGTCCCCGGGTTGTTCCAGACAGAGGCGTACACGCGAGCCTTGTACGTGTCCCGCGTACCTGCCTACGCGGAGGAGGAGATCGAGCGCCATGTCCAGGCTCGACTCGAACGGCAGGTGGTGCTGAGTCGTACTCCGCCACCCCGACTCGGCTTCGTCGTCGAGGAGGCGGCTCTGGAGCGAGAGTTCGGTGGTCCGACGGTACTGAAGGAGCAGTTACTTCATCTGCTGGAGTGCATGAGGACGCTGAACCATCTGACGGTGCAGGTCATGCCGAACAAGCGGCACACGCACGCCGGGTTGCAGGGGCCGATGCAGTTGATGAGCACGGAGGACGGCCGCAATCTGGTCTTCATCGAGTCCCAGGCAGGCAGTACGTTGATCTCCAAGCCCGAGCAAGTCAACGGACTGTTCGATCTGTTCGGCATGCTGCGGGCCCAGGCCCTGACGCCGTGGGAGTCCGCAGAACTCATCGCAAAGAAAGCGGGGCAACTGTGAACACGACCGAACTCGCCTGGTTCAAGTCGAGCTACAGCACGAACGAGGGTGGCGAGTGCCTCGAAATAGCCACCGCCCCCACCACCGTCCACATCCGCGACTCGAAGAACCTCACCGGCCCCACCCTCGCCGTCACCCCCACGACCTGGACGGCCTTCCTCCGTACCGTCCGTTGAGGCGCTTGGCGGGCGTCGCTCTCAGCGGCGCCCTCCTGCTCCCCCTCGCCGCCTGCGGCCCCCTCGCGGAGGACCCCGAGTCCTGGATCTCCGCCCCCGAGGTCTTCTATCTGCGCCCCGTCGGTGACAAATCCGGGCCCAAGGCCAAGATGCCGTTCCATCTGCAGGCCGAGGACGTCAAGGCGACCAGTCGCTACGGCACGCAGGATCACCGGCTGACCGTCGACGTGCGCGGGTCCGAGGGCGTCGTACGGCTGAAGGCGGTCGGCCTGCGCAAGGGCGGGACCCGGTGCCTCAACGACACCGCGCGTGCCGTCTGTGACGTCAGCGGTGCCTACGACAGCTGGTCGGACCTGGACCGTGTGTACCCGGTCGCCGCCGAGGGCAGCAGGCCCGGCGACACCGGCATCGTGCGCTTCACGTTCACCACGAAGGACGGGAAGACGCTCACCACCCGTACCCGGGTCGTGGTCGGCGAGCCCGTGGTGAAGGTGCGCACTCTCAAGGTCATCAAGGACGTGCGCCCGGGCGCCGACGTGACCGTACCGGTCGTCGTCCGCAATGACGGCGAGGTGTCGGTGAAGGGGCTCGCCCTCGAACTCGGCTCCGGGGACCTGGACTTCCGGCAGCGGTACGCCAACTGCCGTTACCCGCCTCAGCATCACGGGCGCACGGCCGTCTGCCGGTTTCCCGACCTGCGTGTCCCGCCGGGCGGTTCCGTCGTCCTGCACCCGGCCCTGCGCCTGCGCGCGTCGAAGACGCGGATGTACGGCTCCTTCAGTCAGGAGGCCTGGCCGCTGGACTCGGGGCCCGGACAGTACATCGTGGTGCCGCCGGGCGGTGACCCCGGTGACGGCCCGCCCCTGACCGCCGAGGCCGTGCACGGCGGCGAAGGCACCGGCGGCACGTTCGCCGAGGGAGACGTGTACACCGACGTGCGTCTGGACACCCACGCCGACTACGAGGTCTTCGGCGTCGAACTGCGGGGCAGCCCCGGCACGAAGCGCTCGCTACGGCTCAGGGTCCGCAACAACGGGCCCGGCATCCCCGGCGGCGGTACGAAGCTGCTGTTCACGCCGCCGCCCGGCACCGTGCTGGAAGAACCCATGGAGGCCATCGACGAGGACGCGTACGAGCCGTACTGCGACTCCGACGGCCCCGCGTACAGCTGCCTCGTGGGCCAACTCGACCCCGGCGAGACCCGTGACTTCGAGTTCACCCTGAGCCTCGACGGGCCGGGGCAGGGCACCGTGGCCCTCCAGGACACCCAGCCGTCCACCGGCCGCCGCGACCCGATCCCGGCCAACGACACGGCTCCTGTCACCGTTCTGCCCTGACCTTCCGTATCCCTGGCGCCCGTCCCCTACCGCCCCAGCACCACCGTCCCCGACGAGCAGAACCACCCGCCCGTGCCGGAGGCCACCGCCAGCTCCGGGAGGCGTCCGCCCGCCTTCCTCACCTGCCGCTGCCCGGCCTCCCCGCGCAGCTGCCGTACGGCCTCCACCAGGAGGAACAGTCCGCGCATCCCCGGGTGCTGGGCCGAGAGCCCGCCCCCGTCCGTGTTCACCGGCAGTTCCCCGCCCACCGTCAAGCGCCCCTTCTGCACGAACTCCCCGCCCTCACCCTTCGCACAGAAGCCCAGGTCCTCCAGGGTCACGAGGGTCATGTAGGTGAAGGCGTCGTAGATCTCGGCCACGTCGATCTCGTCGGGCCGCACCCCCGCCCGCTCGAAGGCGAGGCGTCCGCTGACCGCCGCGGGGGAGACGGTGAAGTCCGGCCACTCGGACATCGTCGTGTGCGAGACGTGCTCGCCGGTGCCGAGGATCCACACCGGGGCCGTACGGCAGTCGCGTACGTACTCCTCGGCCGCCAGCAGCACCGCCGCGCCGCCGTCGGAGCGCAGGCAGCAGTGCAGCTTCGTGAAGGGGTCGGCGATCATCGGGCCGGACAGGACGTCGTCGGTGGTGATCGGGGTGCGGAACATCGCGTCCGGGTTCAGTGCCGCGTTCGCCCGCGCCTGGACGGCCACCGACGCGAGCTGTTCGAGCGTCGTGCCGTACGCGTGCATGTGGCGGCGCGCGGCCATCGCGTACTTGGCGATGAGTGTGTGGCCGTACGGGACCTCGAACTGGAGAGGGCCCAGGGCGCCGAAGGAGAGGTCGCCGGTGCGGCGGCCCGCCTTGATGTCGGCGCGGGCGGTCGAGCCGTAGACCAGGAGGACGGCTTCGGCGTGGCCCGCCGCGATCGCGTCCGTCGCGTGCGCCGCCATGACCTCCCAGGTGGAGCCGCCGACGGCGGTGGAGTCGACCCAGGTGGGGCGCAGGCCGAGGTACTCGGCCACCTCGGCCGGCGGCAGGGTGCCGAGGCCCGCCGACGCGAACCCGTCGACCAGTGAGCGGTCCATCCCCGCGTCCGCCAGCGCGCGGCGGGCGGCCTGGGCGTGCAGGGCGTAGGGCGTCGCGTCGTCCACGCGACCGCAGTCCGAGAGGGAGACACCCACGACGGCGACCTTGCGCTTCCCCGGAGTCATGGATCTGACGGTACATCAGATACGGCGCCTCGCGGGAGGTCGTCGCGGCTCTGGGCATCCGCACTCCCCGGCGCTAATGTGACGGACCGTCAGATCGGGAGAAGGGGCCTGACCATGGACGCCCGTTTCACCGCCGAACAGGACGAGATCCGCCGCACCCTGCGGGAACTCCTGCTCAAGCGCTGCGGCCCGGAGGAGGTGCGCTCGGCCGTGCGCACCGGGGCCGGATACGACACCGGGCTCTGGGAGGCGCTCGCGCAGCAGCTCGGGCTGCCGGGGCTCGCCCTCCCCACGGCGTACGGCGGGGTCGGCTGTTCGTTCGCCGACCTCGCCCTCGCCTGCGAGGAGTCGGGGCGGGCCCTCGCGCCCTCGCCGCTGCTCGCCACGGCCGCCCTCGCGGCCCCGCTGATCCTCGCCCTCGGCACCCACGCCCAGCGCGCGGAGCTGCTGCCCAGAATCGCGGCGGGCGAGCTGACCGCCGCCCTCGCGGTGCCGGGCGCCGGGCTGCCCACCGCGCTCGGTCTGGTCGGCGACAACGGCGGGGACTGGGCGGGCGGCGGCCGGGCCGGGGGCGTACAGGCCCGGCGGGGCGGGGAAGGCGGCTGGCGCCTCTACGGGGAGGTGGAACAGGTCCTCGACGGGCACAGCGCGGAGCTCCTGCTGGTCGCCGCGCACACCGGAGGGTTCGCCCGGCCCCGGACGCGGATCTTCCTCGTGACGGGGGACGCCCGCGGGCTCGTACGGATGCGGCAGACGTCGCTGGATGAGACACGGGCGCAGGGACGGGTGCAACTGCGTCAGGTGCGGGCCGAGTTGCTGGGCGAGGAGGACGGCGACGTGCTCGGCGCGCTCGCCTCCGTCGGGGACGGCGCCGCCGCCGTGCTCGCCGTCGAAGCCGTCGGCGCCGCCGTCCGGGCGCTGGAGCGGACCGTCGCCTATGTGCGGCAGCGGGAGCAGTTCGGGCGGGCGATCGGGTCCTTCCAGGCGGTGAAGCATCGGCTCGCGGACGTGTACGTACGGGTGCAGGCGGCGCGGTCCGCCGCGTACTACGCCGCCTGGGCGGCGGGGGCCGGGGGCGAGCGGGTCGGCGGGCTCGCGCTCGCCCAGGGCCTGGAGGCGTTGCGGACCGCCGCCGCCGAGGCGATCCAGCTGCACGGCGGCATCGGCTTCACCTGGGAGCACGAGGCCCAGCTGTACTTCAAGCGCGCGGCCGGCGACGAACTGCTCTTCGGGCCCGTGCACCGGCTGCGGGCGTACGCCGCCGACGCCGCGCGGCTCTTCGACGGAGTGGAGGTGGCGGTCTGATGGCGCCGGGAATCCGGTCACGAGCCGTCGTGCGCAGTGTGCAGAGGGTGTCCTCGACGCGGGCCTTCGCCCGGGTCGCCCCGCACCTCATCCCGGCCCTGGACCGCGCGGTGCACCGGCTGACGCGGGGCAAGGTGCTGCTCAGCGCGCAGCTGCTGCCCGGGATCGTGCTGACCGTGCGGGGCGCACGCAGCGGGCTGGAGCGGCGTACGCCACTGGCCTGTATGCCCGAAGGGCCGGAGAAGGGGGCAGCGGGGACGGGCAGCTGGATCCTTGTCGGGTCCAACTTCGGGCGTGCCGATCACCCGGCCTGGACCGCCAACCTCCTGGCCCATCCGGACGCCGTCATCAGCTGGCAGGGCGAGGACATCCCCGTGACGGCCCGGCTGCTGGAGGGGGAGGAGCGGGACGCGGCCTGGAAGGCGGTGCTGGCGTTCTGGCCGCCGTACGCCACGTACCAGGCGCGGATCGACCGTGAGATCCGGCTGCTGAGGATCGTGCGGCGCTCCGCATAGCGCAGCGGGCGGCAGTCCACCGGAGGGATGTCCGGAGTGAACTGCCGCCCGCATGACAGGACGTGGGCCGAACGGGGACCCCAGCAGGTACGGTCGCGCTACTTGGTCGGCTTCTTCCCGGTGACCCCGAGGTGCACCAACAGCGCCAGGTTCGGCTTGAGTTCGGCCTGCTTGACGCCCCAGGTCTGGAAGCCCTTCTGGTGCGAGGCCACCGCGGCGAGCATCGCGACGAGCGAACCGGCGATCGCCGCGGGGTTCACGTCCTTGTCGACCTTGCCCTTGGACTGGAGCTCGGAGACCGAGTCCGCGAGCGAGTTGTTCACCGAGTTGAGAATCTTCATACGGAGCTTGTAGAAGCGCTTGTCGCCCTCGGCGGCGCCCAGATCGACCACGCGCAGAATCGCTTCGTTCTTCCGCCAGAACTCCAGGAAACCGTCCACGAGTTCCTGGGCGGTCGCCCAGCCGGCCTTGCCGACCCAGGAGCGCCCCTCGAGGAGCTCGGTCAACCCGGCGCCCTCCGCGGCCATTTGCTCGGCGATCTCCAGAACGGCGCCTTCGACGTCCGGAAAGTACTGGTAGAAAGTCGCCGGAGACGTGCCCGCTTTCCGGGCGACATCAATGACTTTGACGTCCCGGTACGGCGACGAGCTGAGCATTTCACTGAGGCAGTCGAGCAGTTTCTGCCTGGTCGCCTGCCCTCGCCGTCCGGCCACGCGGCCGTCGACGGTACGCACTTGTCCTGTCATGCCGTCAGCTTACCGAGGGGTGATCGGAGCGCGATTCGGCCGACTGCAAATGGGGTGCGTGGGGGAGCGCGGGCGGCGAGTGGGGGGTGCGGGAGGTGTCTGAGGGTGTGCGGGCCGTCGCGCGAAGTGGAGGAAAGGCCGATAACTTGGTCGCATGGCCGTATCCGGGGCACCCGACGCGACGCAGGCCTGCCCAGAGGGCGTCCCCTGCTGGGTCGACGCGCAGCTTCCCGATGTGGAGGCGGGCAGACGTTTCTACGGTGAGCTGTTCGGCTGGACCTTCGGGGAGGGGTTCGGACCGTACGCGGAGGGCGTGTGGGCGCGCCATCACGGGGAGCCCGTCGCCGCCCTCGCCCCCAAGCGTGACGGCCGTATGCCCACCGTCTGGACGGTGTCCTTCGCGACCCCGGACGCCGCCGCGCTCGCGGCCCGGATCCAGGCGGCGGGCGGGCAGGTGATCACCGCGCCCACCCAGGTCGGCCCCTACGGTACGACCGCCCTCGTGACGGACCCCGAGGGCGCGGTCTTCGGTCTGTGGCAGGCGGGCACCCACCCCGGTTTCGGCGAACGGCACGAGCCGGGTTCCTTCTGCTGGGCCGAGTTGTACGCGCGGGACCCGGGGACCGTCGACCGTTTCTACGGCGCCCTGTTCCACGAGGCCCTGTTCGGCCCCGACGCCTCGCCCGACTTCGGCCGGGCACCGGTCTCCGGTGTCTTCCCGGCCGTGATGCCGCCGCACTTCCTCGTCCACTTCGGGGTGGAGGACGTCGACGCGGTCCTCGGTACGGTGAACGGGCTGGGCGGACGCGTCCAGGCGCCCCCTTTTGACACTTCGTACGGAAGGGCGGCCGTCGTCGCGGACAATCAAGGGGCGTCGTTCGCCGTACTCCAGGTACGGGGCCGGTGATTATGTCCTGAGACACCCCGTTCCGCCCCCGGGTTCGCAACCTGTGGCCCGGACAGGAAGAATCGGGGTGCGTGCCGCCATGGCGGTGCGGTGGTGAGACGCTGCACGGGGCCGCGTTCATACGTGGATGACGTGGCTCGTACGGGGAGGTGGCAGGCAAGTGGTGGATCAGCTGACACAGCACGATCCGCGGCGGATCGGGCCGTTCGAGGTGCTGGGACGGCTGGGTGCCGGCGGCATGGGGCTGGTCTATCTCGCGCGCTCGGCTTCGGGCCGGCGCGTGGCGATCAAGACGGTCAGGACCGAGCTCGCCGAGGACCAGCTGTTCCGGGTCCGCTTCACTCGTGAGGTGGAGGCCGCGCGAGCGGTCTCCGGCTTCTACACGGCGGCCGTGGTCGACGCCGACCCGCGCGCCGCGGTGCCGTGGCTGGCCACCGCGTACGTTCCGGCGCCCTCCCTCGAGGAAATAGTGAATGAGTGCGGGCCGATGCCGGCCCAGGCGGTGCGCTGGCTGGCGGCGGGCGTCGCGGAGGCGCTGCAGTCGATCCACGGCGCCGGGCTCGTCCACCGGGACCTGAAGCCCTCGAACGTGCTGGTGGTGGAGGACGGGCCGCGGGTCATCGACTTCGGTATCGCCTCCGGCGTCTCGAACACCCGTTTGACGATGACGAATGTCGCCGTCGGCACCCCGGCCTACATGTCCCCCGAACAGGCGAAGGACTCGCGCAGCGTCACCGGCGCGAGCGACGTCTTCTCGCTCGGCTCGATGCTCGTCTTCGCCGCCACCGGACACGCGCCCTTCCACGGCGCCAACCCGGTCGAGACGGTCTTCATGCTGCTGCGGGAGGGCCCCGACCTGGAGGGCCTCCCGGACGAGCTGCGCCCCCTCATCGAGTCCTGCATGCAGATGGAGGCGACCGGCCGCCCGGGCCCCGCCGACCTCCAGGCCCAGCTGGCACCCCACCTCTTCGGCTCCGGCTCCGACGACAGCGGTACGGCGTCGGCGTGGCTGCCCGAGCGGGCGGTGGGCCTGATCGAGACGCGCCGTGGGGGCCGGCCGGCGCTGAAGCCCCCGTCCTCCGGCGGTCGCAGCGGTGGCGGACGCCCCGCCCTTCCTCCGCCGCCCTCGCACGCTCCCGTGCCCGTCGGGGCGCCCGACGCCGGCCCCGTACGGCTCGCGGGCGGCCAGGTGCCCATCGGCCCCGGACCCCGCGTCGCCGACGCCCGTGCCGCCGCCGTGAAGGCACCTCCTCCGGAGGCGGGCCTCGCCGCCTCCTGGTCCCGCCCGCGCGTCGGCGTCAACGGCGCCGACCCCGCGCCGGCGGTCGCTCCGCCGCCCGCCCCGGACTCCCCGTCCGGCTGGCGGCCCTGGCGCTTCCGCATGTCCAACGACGTCTGGGGTACGCCCTCGGTCGCGGGCGACCTCGTCTACGTCACCTCCTTCGAAGTCCACGCCCTGGACGTCGCGACCGGCCGCCGCCGTTTCAAGACGCGGGACGTGGCCTGGTCCATGGCGGTCGCGGACGGCCGTATCCACGCCTCCGACGGCCCCACCCTGTTCGCCCTGAACGCGCGGGAGGGCGCGGACCTGTGGCGTCTGTCCACGGACGCCTGGGTGTACTCCCTGAAGGCCGACCGCGGGACCGTCATCACCGGTACGCGCGGTGGCGGCGTCCAGGCCTGGGAGGCCTCCAACGGCCAGAAACTGTGGGAGATCACCGGCGCCCAGACCGACTTCGAGTCCCCGGAGGCCGGGCCCGCCGTCCACGAGGGCACGGTGTACGTCTGGAAGGACGCCCGGCTGTGTGCCCTGGAGGCCCGTACGGGTGAGGAACGCTGGTCGTACCCGATCGGTGACGCGGCGTCCTGCGGGGGCGTACCCGTACGGATCACGTCCGCCCCCGACGGCTACGTCTACATCTCCGCGGGCACCCGCGTCCTCGCCGTCGACGTCGCCGACGGGCACGTCCGCTGGCACTTCGAGGCCCCCGCGGTCTTCCTCTCCCCGCCGACCTTCGTACCCGGGCCCGCGGTCACGGGGGGCGGTGTCTACCTCGCCGACTACCTCGGCACGGTGTACGCCCTCGACGCGACGGACGGCCGCGACCGCTGGCGCATCGCGACCGAGGCCCGCTCCTCGATCGAACCCGTCCTGGTCGCCGCCGGCCACGTCCACGTCGGCAGCGGCAAGGGGCTGTACACCCTCGACGCGGTCACCGGCACCCCGAAGTGGCGCTTCCAGGCCGGGGGCGACCTCGTGGGCGCGCCCGCGGTCGCCGAGGGCCGTATCCACTTCGGCTCGACGGACCATCTCCTCTACACCCTGAAGGCGGACGACGGCCGGCTCCGCTGGAAGCTGGCGACGGGTGGGGAGATCACCGGTGCGCCGGTGGTCAAGGACGGGGTGGTGTACGCGTGCAGCAAGGACCGGTGCGTGTACGCGCTGGACGCGGAGAAGGGAACGGGGACGGCGCGCACGGCGTAGGGTGACCGGCCTTTCCTCGCCCCCGCCGCCCCTACCCGTCCCATCCTCAGCCTGGGGGCTCCGCCCCCAGACCCCCGGGTGGGTTCTTTGGCCGCGGGCCGTCTGTGGCTGGTCGCGCAGTTCCCCGCGCCCCTGGGGGCGGGGCTGCGCCCCGGCCCCCACTCGGCCGCAGACGCATCACCGCACCCGGAACCCGTTCGGTTGGCGTGCGGAGAACAACTCCTCCTGTCGGGCCGGGGGCAGGTTGCCCAGGGAGATGAGGTGGGGCGCCTGCGCGAAGGCGTGGGCGCGGGCCGCCTCGTGCGCCGCCCACAGGGCGCGTACGGTGCCCTGCACCCCCTCGGAGGGGTAGGAGGCGATCACCGTCGCACAGCGGACGGCGGCCTCCAACGCACCACCAGGCGGCGTGAGTTCGGACACCAGCCCGATGTCGTACGCCCGCCGCGCGGACATCCGTTCGGCGCTCCCCATGAGTGCCGTACGCGCCGCCTCCCCGTACGGCATCCGGTGCGCCGCGTACACGGACTCGTACGCGCTGACCATGCCGTACGTCGTGTGCGGGTCGAAGAAGGTCGCGGTCTCGTCGGCGACGACGAACTCCGCCTCCCCGAGGAGGTAGAAGGCGCCTCCGCACGCCATCCCCCGCACGGCCGCGACGACCGGCTTCCACAGGTCGTTGGCCTTGGGGCCGATGCGCAGGAGGGGGTCGTCCACCATGTAGGGGGAGGCGGGCTGCGGAGTCTCCGTGGAGCGGTCGAGGCCGGTGGAGAAGGCCCGTTCGCCAGCCCCGGTGAGGACGACGGCCCGTACGGAGTCGTCGAAGCGGAACGCCCGCCAGGCGGCGGACAGTTCGGATGCCAGGGCCTCGTCGATGGCGTTCAGTTTTTCCGGGCGGTCCAGGGTGAGGACCGCGACGCCCGTGTCCTTGTCGGTCGAGATCCGCAGCCCGCCGCCGCTCACGACCGGCCCTCCAGAACCCACTGCGGCAGCCTCTCCCCGCTGAACACGACCCGTACCCGCGCTCCGATCCGGATCCGCTCCGGGGAGAAGGAGTCGAGCGGGGCGCCGGGGGCCGTGACCAGGTTGCCGACCAGGCGGATGCGGGGGGCCTCGGCGAGTTCGACGACGATCGCGTTGTACGGGGCCAGGGCCGCGTACGCCGGGAGCAGCGGCGGGTGCGGGACGACGTACGACCAGACGCGGCCGTGGCCGCTCATCCGACGCCATTCGCTGCCGAAGGACTGGCAGTGGGGACAGCAGGGGCGGGGCGGGAAGCGCAACTCGCCGCAGTCGGCGCAGGCCTGGATCCGTAGCTCGCCCTGGGCGGCGTACCCCCAGAAGGGCGCGCCGTCGTCGTCGGGGACAGGGGAGAGAAGGGGCTCGGTCATGTCGGCTCCTCAGTTCCTCAGCAGGATCGCGGAGGTGGGGACGCCCTCCCCCGCCGTGACCAGGCAGGTGGCGGCCCCGGGGACCTGGGCGGTACTCGTGCCCCGCAACTGCTTCACGCCCTCGTTGATGAGGTTGAAGCCGTGGACGTACGCCTCGCTGAGTCCGCCCCCGCCGGTGTTGAGGGGCAGCCGGCCCCCGATCTCCAGGGCGCCGCCCTCCGTGTAGGCCGCGCCCTCGCCACGTCCGCAGAAGCCGTAGCCCTCCAGGGAGAGTGGGATGAGGGGGGTGAAGGCGTCGTAGATCTGGGCCACGTCGACGTCGTCCGGGGTGAAGTCGGCGTGTTTCCACAGGTGCCGGGCGGCGGTCCAGGCGGGGCCTGTGAGCGGGTCGTCGTTCCAGTAGTTGACCATGCCGTGGTGCTGGGCGGGCAGGCCCTGGGCGGCGGAGTGGACGTACACGGGCCGTTGCCGGCAGTCCCGGGCCCGCTCGGCGGACACGATCACGCAGGCCAACGCGCCATCCGTCTCCAGGCAGTTGTCGAAGAGGCAGAGGGGTTCGCTGATCCAGCGGGAGGTCATGTACATCTCGCGGGTCAGCGGGCGCTCGTACATCATCGCGGCGGGGTTCTGGTTGGCGCGGTTGCGGCAGGCGAGGGCGACGTTGAAGAGGTGGTCGCGGGTGGCGCCGTACTCGTACATGTAGCGACGGGCCAGCATGCCTATCTCGTCGGCCGGTCTGAGCAGCCCGAAGGGGCGGGTCCACTGGGCGGGGGTGGGGAGCTGGACGGCGGTGTTCTTCCACGGCCTCGGCCCGCTGCCGCGCTTGCGTGATCGCCAGGCCACGCCCACCGTCGCCTGGCCGGTGGCGACGGCGGCGGCGAGATGCGCGACGGTGGCGCAGGAGCCGCCGCCCCCGTAGCCCACCTTGCTGAAGAAGGTGAGGTCGCCGAGGCCGACCGCCTTCGCGACCTCCACCTCGTCGGTCTCCTCCATGGTGTAGGAGGCGAGTCCGTCGACTTCGGAGGGCGCTATTCCGGCGTCGTCGAGTGCGGCGAGGATCGCGCGGCAGGCCAAGGTCTTCTCGGACTCCGGGAGTTGCCGGGCGAAGGGTGTCTGTCCGATGCCGACGACGGCGGTGGCGTCCTTGATCCCCGGCATGGGTGCACCTCCACGGAAGGGCCCGACTGCTGACAGGTTGTCAGGCTACAGCTAATCTGACGGGTAGTCAGCTAGTGGGTTCGTGCCTACGGAGGCGTGAGATGCGCGGAGACCTGGAGTGGGGCAGCGTCCCGGGGCTGATGCGCTCGGCGGCGACGCGCTTCGCGGACCGCGAGGCCGTCGTCGAGGGCCGTACGCGGATCTCCTACGCCGAACTGGGAGCCCGCGTCGAACGTGCGGCGGCCGCCTGCCTCGCGAACGGCGTACGGCTCGGCGACCGGGTCGCCATCTGGGCGCCGAACACCCTGGACTGGATCGTCTCCGCCCTCGGCGCGGTGTCGGCGGGCGCGGTGCTCGTCCCGCTCAACACCCGCTTCAAGGGCACCGAGGCGGCGTACGTACTGTCCCGGAGCCGCGCGCGGCTGCTGTTCGTGACGGGGACGTTCCTGGGGACGTCGTACGTGGCGTCACTACGACGGGCGGCGGGGGAAGGGTCGCAGGAGGGGGAAGGCGCCGGAAACGGCCCCCTCCCCGGACTGCCGCACCTCGAACAGGTGGTGGTGCTGGCGGACGACGCCCCCGCCGACTTCCGCACCTGGAAGGACTTCCTGGCGGACGGGGAGGGCGTCGGGGCGGCTCAGGTGCGGGAACGGGCGGCGGCCGTGCCGGGATCGGCGCCTTCGGACATCGTCTTCACCTCGGGCACGACGGGCCGGCCCAAAGGCGCGGTGATCACGCACGCGCAGAGCCTGCGGGCGTACGAGGTGTGGTGCGAGCTGGCCGGTCTGCGCCGGGAGGACCGCTACCTGATCGTGAACCCCTTCTTCCACACCTTCGGCTACAAGGCCGGGGTGCTCGCCTGTCTCATGCGGGGCGCGACGATGATCCCGCAGCCGGTGTTCGACGTGGACACGGTGCTGGCGAACATCGCGTCCGAGCGCGTCACGGTCCTGCCGGGCCCGCCGACCCTCCACCAGTCCCTCCTCGACCACCCGGCGCGGGCGTCGTACGACCTGTCGACGCTGCGGCTGGTGGTCACGGGAGCGGCCGTGGTCCCCCTCCGCCTGGTGGAACGCCTGCGCACCGAACTGGGCGTGGAGACGGTCCTGACGGCGTACGGCCTCTCGGAGGCCAGCGGATTCGTGACGATGTGCCGCCGGGGCGACCCGCCGTCCGTGATCGCGTCGACCTCGGGCCGCGCCATCCCGGGCGTGGAAGTACGCGTCGAGGCACCCACAGGCACCCCGGGCGAGGTGCTGGTCCGCGGCTTCAACGTGATGCGGGGCTACTTCGAGGACACTGAGGAAACCGCCCGCGTCCTGACCCCGGACGGCTGGCTGCGCACCGGCGACGTGGGCGTCCTGGACCCGGCGGGCAACCTCCGCATCACCGACCGGATCAAGGACATGTTCATCGTCGGCGGCTTCAACGCCTACCCCGCCGAGATAGAGCAGCTCCTCGGCCTCCACCCGGACATCGCGGACGTGGCGGTCATAGGCGTACCGGACGGCCGGCTGGGCGAGGTCGGCAAGGCGTATGTCGTACGGCGGGAGGGTTCCGTCCTTACCTCCGACGACCTCATCGCCTGGTCGCGGCGCGAGATGGCGAACTACAAGGTCCCGAGGGCGGTGGAGTTCGTCGCGGAGCTGCCGCGGAACGCGAGCGGGAAGGTGGTGAAGGGGGAGCTGCGGGAGGGGTGAGTGTTCACGCCGGCCATGCGGTGACCTGGAGAACGTAGACGCACTCGTGTCGGGCAATGGTCAGGTAGAGGAACATCCCGCCGGGCACATATGCGGTTTGCACGCCTTCGCCTGTGCCTTGGTATGTGCTGCCGTCGAGGTGCAGGGACTCCGCCGCACGCGCAATCTCGTCGGCTTGCTTCTCCACCTCGGCGACAAAGGCGGGTGGCGCGGGGGTGTCGCCGCCGATGACATGGGTTTCGTTCGGTTCGTACTCCCAGCGCCAACTACTCACGGGTGAGTGACTCCCCGGCGGAGGAGTGGAGAGTACGGATTTCGTCCATTGCGCCCCGCCATGCGGGGTCGCCTTGGTCGACGGTCTGTGCTGTGTACTCGGCCGTCCGCAGCCGCGCGGCCGAGGACGGGATCCTTGCGATCTCGACCGCGACGGCCCACGTTTCGAGGAACTGCATGATCGGGCCCAGGCTGCCGGTGCGGGCCGCCAGGGAGATGGCCTCGTCCTTCTGCCGCTCCATCTCGGCCAGCCGATGGGGAGCGACCTGGGCCAACGCCACACGCAGCGCGCCGGGTGTTCGCTCGGGCCGCGGGATGAGGGGGCCGCCGGGCTCGATGTGCTGTGCGGTCATCCTGGTCCTTCCGTGAGACCGTGCCATGTCCACGGTACGGCAGAGCACGCTGGTGACGCAGAGTATTTTCCTTGATGCTGTGGGTGATGCCGTGAGGGTCGATCGGCGTCCCGCCCCGCCCTGGCTCGGGCCCCGGCCTGAACCCGGGTCCACCCGTCCCTCCCGGGCACCCGGAGAAGCGACCGATGCGCCCACCCGGCTTCCCGGCGCGCGAGGTCAGCAACACACCCCCCTTCGGCCAGTCCCCTCAGCTCCACACCTCAGGGGATCCCGGAGCGACGCCCCTCCCGCTCCTCCTGTGGACAACCGAGGCGGGCGTGGTCGCTGAGGTGGGGTGGATTGGGGGAATTGGGCCAACGTGGGGCTGCTGCGGTGAGGTGGTCTGGCGGTGATCGGGCGGGGTGGGTGGCCCAAATCTGCCCAACGCTCAGTGGGGGGGCGGGGTTAGGGCTTCAGATTTGCGATGAAGGTGGACCAGGACGTGGCTTGGACCAGTAGGACGGGGCTGTCGTGGAGCTTTGAGTCCCGGATGGGGACGACTCCAGGGAGGCCGGTGGCGATCTCGACACAGTCCACGCCGCTGCCGTTGCTGTGCGAGCTCTTGCGCCAGACGGCGGCGCCGGGAAACGCTTCGGCGATCTCGACGCACTCGCCGCCGGTGCCGTTGCTGTAGCTGCTCTTGCGCCACTTCGCGGCGCTCAAGTCAATGCCGTAGCTTGCCATTTCGATAGTCCTCTGCCGCTGTCTCGACCGTGGCCAGGGACGCCTCAGGCGATAGTGCGACGGCCCTGAGCAGATCGTACGACTCCCGGTACTGCTTCACGAGCGCCGGATAGTCGATGAGTTGGCCGCTGTGCAGACTCTCGGCGTACACCACCGGAGGAGCGTCGGCGAAGGTCATGATCCTGGTCATGCCCATCATGAACGGATGGGTGGCGGCGGTTTCCGGAATGATCTGCAAAATGGAGCGCGTGGTCGTGACCACCTCCGCGATGTGCTCCAACAGTTCCGCCATCTGCTGATCCGGGAGGGATGGGCGATGGATCAGCGACACGTCCAGGATCGCCCAGAACTTCGGGGGACCCTCCGAGTCGAAGAGTTCCGCCCGTGCCATCCGGGCGCTCACCTTCTCCTCGACATCTTGGTCCGAGGCCCGGGGCATGGCTGCCCGTACGATCGCGCGCGCATACGCCGCTGTTTGCAGCAGCCCAGGCACGATCATCGGGGCCCAGTCCTCGATCGTCTCCGCATGCCGCTCCATCTCCGCGACGTCCGCGAAGTACTCCGCGTGCCCCGACTGCCGTGCCCTGCGCGCATCTTCACAGCGGCGTTCGAAAAAGCCGTCCGTGCCGAGCGCCTCGTCGACGTGCCGGGCCAGATCCAGCGGCATACGGCGCTCACCCCGCTCGATCTGACTCAGGAACGGGATCCCACGGAAGCTCCCCTCCGCCAACTGTTCGAGCGTGAGGCCCGCCAGCTCCCTCTTGAAGCGCAGCTCGGCGCCGTAGAAGGACGGGACGTTCGCCGACGCGTCGGGATCCTTACGGGAGGGCATAACTCACCACCGCCATTTGCCAATTGCCCTGCGCAACCCAAAGCCCTTTCACGGTACGCCCTTTCACGTCAGCGTGTGACTGATCCGTCACGGAACGTGTGGACGCATGCACAGGAAGGCGTACCCCATGCAAGACCCTCAACCCCCCACCGCCCAAGACATAAACCGCTGCGTGGACGACCTCCGCGCCGCCCTCGCCGCCCATGGCATCGCGCTGCCCTCCCTGCACGCGGACCTGCCGAGTTTCGCGGGTACGTATCCGCCCCCGGCGGGGCTGGTCGCACTCGGCAACTGCAACACCGCCACCGCGCGCAAGCTCACCGTCGCGCTTCGGAAGGCGGCCGAACAGTGAACGCGTCGCCGCAGCTTGAGCTCTACCTGCCGGCTCTCCCCAAGTCCGTCCCTGCCCTGCGTCGCACCGTGCGCCAGTACCTGGACGCGCCTTGTGCCGATGTCCAACTGTGCGTCACCGAGCTGGTCGGCAACGTCATCCGGCATCTGGGGGAGGGCACGCCCGTCCGGGTGCGGGTGGTACGTGCGGACGGCGGCCGGACGCGGGTCGAGGTCGCCGACCCCGACCCGCGCGCCCTGCCGGTCCTCCTGCGCGCCACGGGCGACGACGAGTCCGGGCGCGGCCTGGCGTTGCTCGACGCGGTGGCGCTGCGCTGGGGCGTGGAGCAGGGGGCGGCGGGCAAGACGGTGTGGTGTGAATTGGGGGAGGCGTAGTGCTGTCGTTCCGGTCTCTGCTGCTCCCGCTGTGGCACCTCGTCGCTCCCTTTTTCCTCGGGACGGGTAGCCGGAGGCGGTCCGGCGGACGGCTGTTCCTGCCGGTGGAGGAGCCAGCGCTCCGGGAGACCTCGCGGTGGCAGCCGGGCAAGGTGTTACCGCCCCCTCGCCCTCCTCTGCCACGCAGTCCCTACGCCCGCGAAGCCGCCGCGGACCATCGTGTCGACGTCACCGGCGTTCCGCTCACCCGTCCCTACTACCTCGCGGCGGAGAAGCACCGGCTCCAGGGCGAGCGTCGCCTGGCCCTCGTACTGGCGCTGGAGGGCGTGGACTGCGCTTCCTCGGTCATCCATGGATCTATGTGGGCCGTATGAGGTGGCTGGAGCGCTCCAGTGCCCGTCGCCTGGGAGTTGTTCGAGAGGGTCGATCGGTTCCCGCCACGGATTGACCTGAACCATGCACCGGACACACGTCGGCCGCGGCGGCTCCCCCTCCGCGCCGCCGCGGCCGATCCCCGTGTGGTGTAAGTCGTGTGTCCCCCCCCCCGGGGTGGGGCTTAGACCGGCTCGCCCGTGGCGTGGACGTTGTCCGTGGTGGCGTCGCCGGTCTCGGCCGGGGCGATCGGGTTCTTGCCGGTGAGAGGCTCGGTGGTCGCGTGGACGTTGTCCGTGGTGGCCGTGGGCTCGTCGGTGGCGTGGACGTTGTCGGTGCTGTTGGTGTCGGTCATGACTGGCTCCCCTGCAGTTCTTCGATGCGGTAGGGCGGTATGGCGTAAAGCGCCCGCCCGGCAACTCCCCCGAGGGCCGCCGGGCGGGCACTTCTGGGCCGGTTCACCTTAGAGGTGCGGCCGACTGTCATCCCGTCTGCCCCCCGACGCGACGGATCGACTCGTTGAGAGTGCCGGGCGGCGATAAACGAATGATGAACGCGCAGGCGCACGCTCTCAGGCGACGGCGAGAGGGTTCAGGAGAAGGCGTACGGCATCGGCTTCCGGGGAGCCCAGCGCCTCGAAGATGTCCAGGGATTCACGCCAGCAGACCTGGGCGCGGCCGTTCTGGCCGATGCCGCTCAGGGCGCGCCCCAGCACGGTGAGGACGTTTCCGCGACGCCACTCGCCGCCGATGCCGCGCAGCACGGTCAGCGCCATCTCGGCGTTCGGGGCCGCCTGCGCAGGCCGTCGGGCGGCGAGGTCGACCTCGGCGAGACGGAAGAGCGTCATGCCTTCCCACAGGCGCTGGCGGCTGTCTCTGAACACCTCCAAGGCTTCCTGGAGGCGCTCGGTGGCCTGGAGGTGCTGCCCGCTCTGGGTGAGCGCGAGCCCGAGGGCGTAGCGGCCGTTGGCGCCCTTCAGGGCGTGTCCCATGTCGTCGTACATGTCCGTGCCCTGCTGGGCCAGGGCGACCGCGCTCGCGGTGCGCTCGGTGGCCAGGTGGATACGCGAGAGGTTGCACAGCGCGCTCGCCTCGCCGGGGCGGTCGTCGCAGGAGCGGAAGCCTTCGATGGCGCGGGTCAGTTGCTCCTCGCCGTCCTCGTGGCGATTCTGGTAGAGCGCGACGACGCCGCCGATGTTGGAGGACCAGTAGCCGGTCACGGGGTCGGAGGCGGAGGAGGCCAGTTCCACCGCGCGGGCCGATTCCTGGGCGGCCAGGTCGAAGCGGCCGGCGATGTGGTGCACGTAGGCCAGCGTGGTCAGGGCCCGCGCCTCGGTGCGCGGATCACCGGCTTTCTGCGAGGCGACACGGGCGGACCCTGCGATCGCCTCGTACTCCTTGGAGTTGGCACCGGACTCGGCGAGATCGACCGACGCCCACAGAAGGTCGACGGCGCGCCGCAGCATGTCCGTGCCGCTGGACTGACGCACGCAGGCCAGCAGCGAGATCGCCTCGGAGTACAGCCAGTCCTGGGCCGGGTGGCGGTCGCCGAACGTCAGACCGGTGTACTCGGTGGCCTCCAGATGGTCCACCAGCCGGTCCCCGGGACGTTCGATCGCGTACACCCCCGCCGCCGTGGCCAGGTAGAAGTCCAGGAGGCGCGACATCGCCGCGTCCCGCTCGCTCGGGGGCTGTTCGTCGCGTTCGGCGCAGGCGCGGGCGTAGAGGCGTACGAGGTCGTGGTAGCGGTAGCGGCCGGGGGCGGCGGATTCCAGGAGGGAGGTGTCGACGAGGGATTCGAGGAGGTCCTCGGTGTCGTCGATCGGGAGGTCGAGGACGGCGGCCGCGGCGGCGAGGGAGATGTCGGGGCCGTCGGCCAGGCCCAGCAGGCGGAAGGCGCGGGCCTGGGCCGGCTCCAGCTGGCCGTAGCCGAGTTCGAAGGTGGCCTTGACCGCGAGGTCGCCAGCCTGGAGCTCGTCGAGGCGGCGGCGCTCGTCGCCGAGCTTCGCCGCCAGGACCGAGACGGTCCAGGTGCGGCGGGCGGCCAGCCGGGAGGCCGCGATGCGGATGGCGAGGGGGAGGAAGCCGCAGGCCGCGACGACGTCGAGGGCCGCCTCGCGCTCCGACGCCACCCGCTCCTCACCGACGATCTTCGTGAAGAGCTGGAGGGCCTCCTCCGGGGACATCACGTCGAGGTCGACCAGGTGGGCGCCCGCCAGATCCACCATCCGCACCCGGGACGTGACGAGGGCGGCGCAGCCCTCCGTGCCGGGCAGCAGGGGGCGGACCTGGGCCGCGTCGCGGGCGTTGTCCAGGAGGACCAGGACGCGGCGGCCGTCCAGGACCGAGCGGTAGAGCGCCGAGCGCTCTTCCAGGGAGTCGGGGATGGAGGAGTCCGCCGTGCCCAGGGCGCGCAGGAACGCGCCGAGGACCGTCTCCGGCTCCGCCGCCCGCTGACCCGCACCTTGCAGGTCGACGTACAGCTGCCCGTCGGGGAACGCCGAGCGCGCCTGGTGGGCCACGTGCACGGCGAGGGTCGTCTTGCCGACGCCGCCGATGCCCGCGAGCGCCGAGACGGCCATGACCTGGCCCTCGCCCTCGGCGGAGGAGGCGGAGGCCAGGACGTCGCTCAGCTCCTGGACGAAGGACGCGCGGCCCGTGAAGTCCGTTACCGTGGCGGGGAGTTGGGCGGGGCGGACCGGTGCCGCGGCGGGCTCGGCCGCCGGGGCCGAGGGTTCCGCGAGGCCCGGGTCGGCCTGGAGGATGCGCTGCTGGAGCTCCTTCAGGCCCGGGCGCGGGTCCACGCCGAGCTCGTCGGCGAGGAGGCGGCGCGTGTCGGCGTACACGGCGAGCGCCTCGGCCTGCCGCCCGCTGCGGTACAGGGCGAGCATCAGCAGTTCGCGCAGCCGCTCGCGCAGGGGGTGCGCCGCGGTCAGGGCGGTGAGTTCGGAGACCGCCTCCGCGTGGCAGCCCTGCTCCAGGTCCATGTCGAGGCGGGATTCGAGGAGTTGGAGGCGCCACTCCTCCAGGCGGGTGCGCTGTGTCTCCGCGTACGGCCCGGGCACGCTCGCCAGCGGCTCCCCGTCCCACAGGCCCAGCGCCCGGTTCAGCAGGTCGCGGGCGGAGCACAGGTCTCCGGAGTGCTTGGCCTTCTCGGCGTCGGCGGCGAGTTCCTGGGCCTCGGCGAGGTCGAGGGTGCTGTCGCCGCCGGCCAGCCGGATCGCGTAACCGCCGGACTCACTGATCAGGACGCCGGGGTTCAGGGCCTTGCGGAGCCGGGAGGCGTACGTCCGTACGGCGGCCAGGGCCTGGGGCGGCGACTCCTCGCCCCACAGGGCGTCGATCAGCTCGCCGGAGGTGGCGGTCCGGCCCTCCCGCAGCAGCAGCGCGGCCAGCAGGGCGCGTTGCTGCGGGGACCCCGTGGGCAAGGAATCCTCGCCGCGCCAGGCGCGCACCGGGCCGAGCACGCTGAAGCGCAACGCCGCCGATTCCCCGGCACGTCGCTGCTCCGGCACTCGCGGTACACCGTCCATCGCCGTCCCCCTGCCGAACCGTCAGTACTACGAGGCCAGTTTGCCTTGTTCATGGCGGATGCGTCAGCCGTGCGAGACAGCGATCACAGGCGTGCACACGGTACAGGCACGGGAGATCACAGGGCTCTCACAACCTCTGCGTACATCTCCGCACGGAGTCGCCCGTCCCGGAGGCGTGCGGCGGCCCTGCGGAGCCGCACCGGACAGGTAGCTGACGGGTCGTCAGATCAGCGCTACCGTGAGCCGTATGGAGACCACGAGGACCACTGAGGCCGCCCAGGCGTCCACGACCCCGTTCCCGAAGATCATCTCCGTGGACGACCACACCGTGGAGCCACCCGGCGTCTGGCGCGACCGCCTCCCCGCGAAGTACCAGGACACCGGACCCCGCATAGTCCGCGCGCCGCTGAAGGAGATGACCTTCCTCGGCGGCAGGTTCGCCCCGGTGATGGGCAGGCCCGGCGACGACGGGCCGATCGGCGACTGGTGGGTCTACGAGGACCTGCACCGGCCCCTGACCCGCCTCGACACCGCCGTCGGCTACGACAGGGACGAGATACGGCTGGAGATCATCACGTACGAGCAGATGCGACCCGGCTCGTACGACGTCCCCCAGCGCCTCGCCGACATGGACGTCAACCACGTCCAGTCCGCCCTCTGCTTCCCCACCTTCCCGCGCTTCTGCGGCCAGACCTTCACCGAGGCCAAGGACCGTGAGCTGGGCCTGCTCGGGGTGAAGGCCTACAACGACTGGATGGTGGAGGAGTGGTGCGGCCCGGCGGCCCACGGCCGGCTCATTCCGCTCACCCTCGTACCCCTCTGGGACCCGGAACTCGCGGCCGCGGAGGTACGCCGCAACGCCGCCCGTGGCGTCCGCGCGGTCGCCTTCTCCGAGATCCCGCCCCACCTCGGACTCCCCTCCGTCCACACCGACGACTGGGACCCCTTCCTCGCCGCCTGCGACGAGACCGGCACGGTCGTCGCCATGCACATCGGCTCCAGCAGCAGGATGCCGTCGACCTCGGCCGACGCACCGCCCGCCGTCGGCTCCACCATCACCTTCGCCAACTGCTGCTTCTCGATGGTCGACTGGCTGATGAGCGGCAAGTTCGAACGCTTCCCGAACCTCAAGGTCATGTACGCGGAGGGCCAGATCGGCTGGATCCCCTACATCCTGGAGCGCGCCGACGTGGTCTGGGAGGAGAACCGCGGCTGGGGCGGCGTCGCCGACAAGGTCCACCGTCCGCCGTCCGAACTCTTCGCCGACCACGTCTACGGCTGCTTCTTCGACGACGCGTTCGGCCTGAGGAACCTCGACGCCATCGGGGTCCCGAACGTCCTGTACGAGACCGACTACCCGCACTCCGACTCCACCTGGCCCAAGTCCCGCGAGGTCGGCGAGGCCCAGATGGGGCACCTGGACGCGGACGTGGTGGAGCGGATCGTCCGGGGCAACGCGATCGACCTGCTGGGGCTGACGGAGGACGGGTTGTGGGCCGGGCCGGGTGGTCCCCGTTGAACCAGTCCCCGCCGAATCAGTCGGCGCCGAAGCAGTCTCCGTCGAATCCGGCGCCGCCGGACCCCGCACCCCTGCTCTACGGGATGCAGCTCCCGATCCAGTCCCAGAGCACGCTCTACGCCGAAGCCTGGGAGGCGGACGCCGGTCCCGTCGAGCTCGTCGCGATCGCCCGCGCCGCCGACCGTGCCGGCTTCGCGTACGTGGCGAGCTGCGACCATGTCGCCGTCCCGCGCCGCCTCGCGGGCGCCATGAGCACGATCTGGTACGACCCCGTCGCGACCCTCGCCTACCTCGCGGGCGTGACCGAGCGCGTACGGCTGCTCAGTCATGTCGCGGTCGTCGGGCTGCGGCATCCGCTGGTCACGGCCAAGCAGTACGCGACCCTCGACCACCTCTCCGGCGGGCGGCTGATCCTCGGAGTCGGTGCCGGGCATGTGGAGGAGGAGTTCGACGCGGTGGGCGCCGACTTCGCGCGGCGGGGGGCGGTGCTCGACGAGTCGATCGACGCGCTGCGGGCCGCCCTCGGGGTGGACGAGTTCCCCGTGCACCACGGGAAGCTGTACGACTTCGAGGGGCTCGGGCAGCGGCCCCGGCCCGCGCAGGAACGTGTGCCCGTGTGGGTGGGCGGCTCCTCGCCCGCCGCCGTGCGCCGGGCCGCGCTGCGGGGCGACGGCTGGCTGCCGCAGGGGGATCCGCGCGAGCGGCTGCCGGAGCAGATCGCGCGGCTGCGCCGGATCAGGGAGGAGGCGGGGATCTCCGCGCCTCTGGTCGTCGGGGCCATCACCGAGCCCCTGTACGTCGGTACGCCCGGCTGGCACGTCGGGCGGCGCACCGTGAGCGGGGCCCCGGAGGCGGTCGCCGAGTCGCTGCGGGCGTACCGGGCGATGGGGGTGCACCAGATTCAGGTGCGGTTCCGGGCACGGGGGCTGAGTGAACTCGTGGACCAGATCACGGCGTTCGGCGCCGATGTCGCGCCCCACCTCGACTAGATCGCACCCCACCTCAACCGGATCGCGCCTCACCTCAACTAGGGAGTCAGGGTATGGGCAAGCTGGACGGACGCGTCGTCATCGTCACCGGGGCGGCGCGTGGACAGGGCGAGCAGGAGGCGCGGCTGTTCGCGGCGGAGGGCGCCAGGGTCGTCGTCGCGGACGTGCTCGACGACCGGGGCGAGGACGTGGCCAAGGAGCTGGACGCGCTCTACGTCCACCTCGACGTGGGGCGGGAGGACGACTGGGCGGCCGCCGTCGCCGCCGTGAAGGGCGCTTACGGGCGGATCGACGGGCTGGTCAACAACGCGGGCATCCTGCGCTTCAACGCCCTCGTCGACACCCCGCTGGACGAGTTTCTGCAGGTCGTGCAGGTCAACCAGGTCGGCTGCTTCCTGGGGATCAAGACGGTCGCGGGGGAGATCGCCGCGGCCGGCGGGGGCACGATCGTCAACACCGCCTCGTACACCGCGATGACCGGGATGGCGGCCGTGGGCACGTACACGGCGACCAAGCACGCCATCCTCGGCCTCACCCGCGTCGCCGCCCTGGAGCTGGCGCATCAGCGGATACGGGTCAACGCCATCTGCCCGGGCGCCGTCGACACCCCCATGTCGAACCCGGCCCAGCTCGACCCGACGGCCGACCCCGAGGAGATGTCCAGGGCGCTGGACGAGCTGTACAGCAAGCTCGTGCCGCTCGGGCGGGTGGGCAGGCCCGAGGAGGTCGCGCGGCTCGCCCTCTTCCTGACCTCCGAGGACTCCTCGTACATCACCGGGCAGCCGTTCGTGATCGACGGGGGGTGGCTGGCGGGGGTCAGCGTTCTGTAGGACCAGCTACAGCTGACGGTTCGTCAAGTATTGACGCTTCACGGGCTCGGTGCAACAGTCGGCGGCAAGTAGATCTGACGGAACGTCAGATACGAATGTGGGGACGGTGAACCTCCTTGGAATTCGGGCTCTTTGTACAGGGATACGTGGGCAAGCGCGCCGAGACCGACCCGCTCGCAGAGCACAAGGCGCTGATGGAGGAGACCGAGTACGTCATCCAGGCGGACAAGTCCGGCTTCAAGTACGCCTGGGCGTCCGAGCACCACTTCCTGGAGGAGTACTCGCACCTCTCGGCGAACGACGTCTACCTCGGCTATCTCGCCCACGCCACGGACCGCATCCACCTCGGCTCGGGCATCTTCAACCCGCTCGCCCAGGTCAACCACCCGGTGAAGGTCGCCGAGAAGGTCGCCATGCTCGACCACCTCAGCCAGAACCGCTTCGAGTTCGGCAGCGGGCGCGGCGCGGGCAGCCACGAGATCCTCGGCTTCCTCCCCGGTATCACCGACATGAACTACACCAAGGAGATCTGGGAAGAGACCATCGCCGAGTTCCCGAAGATGTGGCTCCAGGAGGAGTACGCCGGGTTCCAGGGCAAGCACTGGCAGCTCCCGCCCCGCAAGGTGCTCCCCAAGCCGTACGGGAAGGCGCACCCCGCGATGTGGTACGCCGCCGGGTCGCCCCCCTCGTACGCCATGGCCGCCCGCAAGGGCCTGGGCGTGCTCGGCTTCAGCGTGCAGAAGGTCTCCGACATGGAGTGGGTGCTCCAGCAGTACAAGACCGCCATCGTGGACGCCGAACCCGTCGGGGCCTTCGTCAACGACAACGTGATGGTGACGACCACCGCCATCTGCGCGCCGACGCACGACGAGGCGATACGGATCGCGGTCGCCGGCGAGCTGCACTATCTGCCCTCCCTGGTCTTCCGCTACCACGACACCTTCCCGCGCCCCGAGGGCTTCCCCGTCTGGCCCGAGACGCTCCCCGAGTACAACGCGGAGTTCGTCGAACTCCTCATCGAGGAGGAGCTGCTGATCTGCGGCGACCCGGACGAGGTGCTCACCCAGTGCAAGAGGTGGGAGCAGGCGGGCGCCGATCAGCTCTCCTTCGGGCTGCCGGTCGGGGTCCCGAAGGAGGAGACCCTCCAGACGATCCGGCTGATCGGCGAGCACGTGATCCCGAAGATCGACACGGACCCGGTGCACCGGACGACCCGTTTCCGCCAGGCTTCCTGAGGAGGGTGCGGCCATGCTCGACCACGTCATCAAGGGCGCGACCGTCGTGGACGGCACGGGCGCGCCCGGCTACACCGCGGACGTCGGCGTCCGCGACGGCCGTATCGTCGCGATCGGCACGGTCACGGAGGCGTCCCGCACCAGCGAGGACGCCTCCGGTCTGGTCCTCGCCCCCGGGTTCGTCGACCCGCACACGCACTACGACGCCCAGCTCTTCTGGGACCCCTACGCCACCCCGTCCCTGAACCACGGGGTGACGACGGTCGCGGGCGGCAACTGCGGCTTCACCCTCGCCCCGCTGAACCCGGCACGGCCCGAGGACGCCGACTACACCCGCCGCATGATGTCCAAGGTCGAAGGGATGTCGCTGGTCGCCCTGGAGGAGGGGGCGCCCTGGAACTGGCACAGCTTCGGCGACTACCTCGACGCCCTGGAGGGACGGATCGCCGTCAACGCGGGCTTCATGGTGGGGCACTGCGCGCTGCGGCGGTATGTGATGGGCGCGGACGCGGTGGGCGGGCAGCCGACCGGAGAGCAGCTGGAGCAGATGCTCACCCTCTTCCACGAGGCGATGGAGGCGGGAGCCTGGGGCCTGTCCACCACCCAGTCCTCCACCCATTCCGACGGCGACGGGAAACCGGTCGCGTCCCGGCACGCGAAGCCTGCGGAGTTGCTGGCCCTGAGCAGGGCCGTCGGCGAGCACGAGGGCACCCAGATCGAGGCGATCGTCGCCGGCTGCCTCGACCAGTTCAGCGACGACGAGATCGACCTGTTCGTCGAGATGAGCGCGGTGGCGGGCCGCCCGCTCAACTGGAACGTGCTGACCATCGACGCCGCCGTGCCCGAGCGCGTACCGAGGCAACTGGTGGCGAGTGAACGGGCGCGGAAGGCGGGTGGCCGGGTGGTGGCCCTCACCATGCCGATCCTCACCCCCATGAACATGTCCCTGGGCACGTTCTGCGCGCTGAACCTGATCCCCGGGTGGGGCCCGATCCTCGCCCTGCCCGTCCCGGAGCGCATCGCACGGCTGCGGGACCCCTCCGTACGGGCCGAGATGCTGGCCCGGGCGAACAGCAAGGAGGCGGGCGTCTTCCGCCGCCTCGCCAACTTCGGCCGGTACGTCATCGGGGACACCTACAGCCCGGCGAACGACGGCCTCACCGGGCAGGTCGTGAAGGACATCGCGGCCCGGCGCCGCCAGGAGCCCTTCGAGTGCCTGGTCGAGATCTGCGCGCACGACGACCTGCGGACGGTGCTGTGGCCCATGCCCACCGACAACGACACCGACTCGTGGTCGCTGCGCGCCGAGACCTGGCAGCACCCGGACGTCATGCTCGGCGGCTCGGACGCGGGCGCCCATCTGGACCGCATGTGCGGGGCCCCGTACACGACCCGGTTCCTCGGGGACTGTCTGCGCGGGCGGAAGCTGACGACGCTGGAGGCGGCCGTGAAGATGCTCACGGACGACCCGGCGCGGCTCTTCGGACTGAGGGAACGAGGGCGCATCGCGGAGGGCTTCCATGCGGACCTCGTGCTGTTCGACCCGGAGCGGATCGACGCCGGCAAGGCCAGCCTGGTGCACGACCTGCCGGGAGAAAGCCCCCGGCTCGACTCCAAGGCGATCGGCGTCACGGCGGTGTGGGTCAACGGGGTCGAGTCGATCCGCGGGGACGTGGTGACGGGCGCCGTTCCCGGGAAGGTGCTCCGCTCCGGGCGGGACACGCAGACGGTGAGCACGCGGTGACCGATGCGCGGGGGGCGGGCGACGAACAGCGGCTGTTCATCGGCGGCTCGTGGGTGGAGCCGGACGACGGGCACTACGAGGTGACCGACCCGGCGACGGAGGGCGTCGTCGGGCTGGCGCCGGAGGCCTCGCGGAAGCAGGTGCACGCGGCCGCCGCCGCGGCCCGGGAGGCCTTCGGCCCGTGGTCGCGGACGCCGCCCGAGGAGCGCGCGGCGCTCCTCGGCCGGGCGGCGGACATCATCCGGCGCAACTTCCTCCCTTACGCCGAACTCGCCCAGGCCGAGAGCGGTGCCACCACCGGGACCGCGCGCGGGATGCAGGTGGGGGTGGGCGCGGCCCGTTTCCGGCGCTACGCGCGCGTGGAGCCCGTCGAGCAGCCGCTGCCGCCGCAGATCAACGAGGCCGGGCCGTTCGGGGCCGCCGCCGTGATGGGTGCCCTGGCCGTACGCCAGCCGGTCGGCGTCGTCACCTGTATCACTTCCTACAACAATCCCTGGGCCAACCCGGCCGGCAAGATCGCCCCCGCCCTGGCCATGGGCAACACGGTGGTCGTGAAGCCCGCCCCGCAGGACCCGCTCTCCGTGTACCGGATGGCTCAGGCCCTGGAGGCGGCGGGCGTACCGCCGGGCGTCGTGAACGTGGTGAGCGGCTCGCGCGCGGAGGCCGGCGAGGCGGCCGTGGACTGCGAGGACGTGGACATGGTCAGCTTCACCGGCTCGACGGCGGTGGGGCGGCGGATCGCCGAGGTGTGCGGGCGAGGGATGAAACGCCAGCTGATGGAGCTGGGCGGGAAGGGCGCGGCGGTCGTCTTCGACGACGCGGACATCGGGTCGGCGGTGTCCGGCATCGGCACGACGTTCTCCTTCTACAGCGGGCAGATCTGTACGGCGCCGACGAGGGTGATCGCGCAGAAGGGGATCTACGGCCGACTGGTCGAGCAACTGGCCGCGTACGCTGGGCGGTTGACGGTCGGGGACCCGCGGGAGCCGGGGACGGTCGTCGGGCCGGTCATCTCGGCGGCGCACCGGGACCAGGTGGAGGCGTACGTCGAACTCGGCCGGAAGGAGGGCGCGCGGATCGTCACGGGCGGCACGCGTCCCCCGTCCGACCGTGGTTTCTACGTCGCCCCGACCCTCCTGGCGGACTGCTCCCCCGACATGCGGGTGGTCCGCGAGGAGATCTTCGGGCCCGTCGTGGTGGTCGTCCCCTTCGACGACGAGGAGGAAGGCATCGCCCTCGCCAACGACAGCGACTACGGGCTGATCGACTACGTCTGGTCGGGCGACGTCGCCCGCGCCTTCCGCGTCGCCCGCGCGCTGCGTGCGGGCGGGGTCGGCGTCAACACCGTCGGCCGCAACATGGAGGCGCCGTTCGGCGGTTTCAAGAAGAGCGGGGTGGGGCGGGACGTGGGGTCGTACGCGCTGCACGCGTACAGCGAGGTGCAGGCGATCGTGTGGCCGTCGGGGAACTAGGACTTGTGGGGGAACCAGGACTTGTGCGGACCGGCAGGGTGCAACATCCGGGCGGGGGCGTCGAACCCGTCCGGCATGGCGCCGGGGCCCGCGGTGCCGCGGGGCGGATGCTGAGAACTCCGACCCGGCAGGAGAGGCCCGTGAACGACCCCAGCCCGCAAGGAACCCGGAAGCCGGCATCCGCCGGAGCAGGAGACGACCCCGCCGGCCAGGCCGGGGTCATCGGCATCGGACTCGCCGCCGTGCTGGCGTTCGCACTCGCGCAGGGTTCCTGGCAGTGGTTCTCCACGTTCATCGGGGTGACGCTTCTTGCCGTGATCTTCGCCTTCCAGCGGCGGCCGCCGTGGACGCCCGGCATCCGAACGGCGTACATGCGCGCTCTGGTCGCGTATTCGCTGGTCGTCGGCCTGTGCTTGGCGATCGCACTGGCCCCCATGATGCAGCGCTGGGCTTGGCTGTTTCCGATGTCGGGCACCCGAAGCGGGTGCGCGTGGATGGGCAGGTACGAGGTCATCCAGTCGACGGCCGCGCTGGCGAACGTGGCTGATCGCGACGACGCCGCCGTGGCGTACGCACAGGAGGCCCGGAGCCGTGAGGCCGTTGCCGACTGCCTGGCAACCACGACGACCCGGTGGCTGCCTCTGTACGGAACCGGGGCGGCCGTGCTGGTGGGCGCGGGCGCATGGTCCCGCGACCGGGCCCGGGCCCGGGCCCGGTCGGCTCGAACCTGCCGATCTTCACCAGGGCGCGTCCGTACCTGACCGCCTTGTACTCCAGCATGGCCACGAACGTTGAGGGAACCCCCGGCCTCGATGGGGGCTCAAGCCTCGCCCCGGAGGTGATCGCGCTGGATCTGGCGGGCGAGGGTGCGGCGTACGGAGGCCGATTCGGTGGTGCTTCCCGAGGGGGCGGGGATGTCGAGGGCGCGGCTGATCTCGTCGTAGGCGTGCCGGTGGCCGCCGGGCAGAGTGGCCCGGTGCAGCCGCAGGTCCGCCTCGACCAGGCGCCGGAGTTCGTCGACGTTCTGGGGTGTGAAGTGCTTCCTGCCCCGGGCGACGGCGTTGACGTGACGCGTGCAGTGGGCGGCGTCGTGGAGGGTCTCGGAGATCTCCTCGGCGAGGCCCCAGAGGCGTCCCTCGAGCCACGGGGTGTCGTACTGGTCGAGGGAGAGGCGCGGCGGGGGTGACGGATCGTCCCCCTTGTGCCTGGTGAGCTGTTTGGACACGGCGGGCTGACTCATGCCGGTGAGGCGGGCGATCCTGTCCTGGGTCCAGCCGAGGCCGGCGAAGAGTCTGATCATCTCGGCGCGCAGCCGGCGCATCTCCTCACCTGCGCGGATGACGTCGTTCATGTCGGCGAACATCCGCTCGGCCTGCTCCTCGGTCAGGGGCTCGGGGGTTCGACGCGTGTCCTCTTCGGCTGCCATAGCTCGGTTATATACCGAGGTCGAGTCCTCATCCTCGCCATAACTCGGTTGTATAACCAGGTTATGACTGACAGAGTTCGCCCCATGCCCACCTTCACCGCACCTGACGGAACCCGGCTCGCCTACCGCCTGATCGGAGACGGAGGCGGCGATCCGGTCCTCTGTGTCCCAGGCGGCCCCACGGACTCCCGCTATCTCGGTGACCTCGGAGGTCTCTCCGCGCACCGCCGACTGGCCCTCCTGGACCTGCGCGGTACCGGCCGGTCCGCGCTCCCGCACGACACCGCCGGCTACCGCTGCGACCGCCTGGTCGACGACGTCGAGGCGCTGCGCGCGCACCTCGGGCCGGCCCGGCTGGACCTGCTGGGTCACTCCGCGGGCGCGAACGTCGCGACGCAGTACGCGGCCCGGTACCCGGAGCGCCTCGGCAGGCTCGCCCTGATCGGCCCCGGCACCCGAGCCGTCGGTATCGAGGTCACGGGGGAGACGCGGCGCGCACTCGCGCGGCTCCGGGAGGGTGAGCCGTGGTTCCCGGCGGCGTTCGCCGCGCTGGAGGCGATCGGTGCGGGGACGGGGAGCGACTGGGAGGCCATCGTCCCCTTCTTCTGGGGCCGTTGGGACGCCGCGGCACGCCGGCACCATGCGGCGGCCCGGCCGCGCAACGCGGAAGCCGTGGCCCTCTTCGCGGCCGAGGGCGCCTTCGATCCGCCGGCCACCCGCGCCGCACTCGCCGCCTGCGGGCCCCCCGCGCTGCTGCTCACCGGGGAGTTCGACCTGAACAGCCCTCCCGGGGCGACGGCCGAGCTGGCGGGGTTGTTCCCCGATGCGCGGCTCGTCGTGCAGTCCGGGGCGGGTCACTATCCGTGGCTCGACGACGCCGACCGGTTCGCGTCGACTGTCGCGGCGTTTCTGGGCTGACACCCACACCGAGTTCGCCCTCCGCACCCCCAACCTCTACCGCCTCATGAACTCAGCGGCGCCTCCAGCGCGCGGCCGAACAGGGCATACCGCGCCTGGCCCCCGAACTCGCCGCGGCGCCGGTCAGTTGCTCCGCGCTTTCATGAAGTCATGAAGTCGACGCTAGGAGTGGAGTGCTCGGTGCAGCGCTTCGACGGCCAGCGTGCGTGCGACCACTGACGCCTTGGAGTCGCGGAGGGCGTCGAGCATCAGGAAGTCATGGACCATCCCCAGTACGCGCACCGCGGTGACGTCCACTCCCGCCTCGCGCAGCTTGGCCGCGTACGCCTCGCCTTCGTCACGCAGTACGTCGGCCTCATCGGTGATGACCAGGGTGGTGGGAAGACCACGCAACTGCTCGATGTCGGCTCGCAGGGGCGAGGCGTAGATTTCGGCGCGCTGCTCGGGATCGGTGGTGTAGGCGTCCCAGAACCACTTCATCCCGTCGCGAGTGAGGTAGTAGCCGTCGGCGAACTGCTGGTACGAGGGGGTGTCGAAGTTGGCATCGGTGACGGGGTAGAGCAGCACCTGGGCCGCGAGGTCGACATCGCCGCGTTCCTTGGCCATCAGCGCGAAGACGGCCGACATGTTGCCGCCGACCGAATCGCCGCAGACCGCGATCCGGGAGACGTCGAGGTTCTGCTCCTCGCCGTTCTGGGTGATCCACTTTCCGACCGCGTAGTTCTGCTCGATCTGGGTGGGGTACTTCGCCTCGGGAGCCAGGTCATAGACCGGGAAGACCACCGCGGCGTCCGATCCGACCGCCAGTTCACGGACCAGTCGGTCGTGGGTTTTCTCGTCGCCGAACACCCATCCGGCGCCGTGGATGTACAACACCACCGGGAGGGTCTTCGTCGCTCCCTTGGGGCGGATGATCCGGGCGCGGACCTGGCCGTAGTCTCCCGCGTCGACGCTCACCCACTGCTCGTCCACCGCGGGTTTGGCCACAGCCTCCCCGGCCTGCAGATCGTCGAGGATCTCGCGGCCGTTCTCCGGTGGGACTTCGTAGATGCGCGGGTGCTGGGAGGTGGCGTCCGCCAGATCCTTGGCCGCGGGTTCCAGGACGGGGGTGGAGAGAGACGGGGAAGTGGACATAGTACGTCTCCTGCCTCTGATACCTGCTGATGACAGCTAGCCCTGACCCCCTCCCATCGTCTCTCGGGCGCGTATCAGCGCAACTTCGAAGAGGACGTGGAGCGTGCTCGCTTTCACCCCGATGCCGCGCCGGTTTCACCCGATTGCACCGGATGAGCGGGCTCGAGGGCACCGACGTGTGAACGCTGATGTGCCGAAGCCTTCAAGAGGAAGCGAGAACGGCATGACGTCAGCATCTGCGGTCCCTGGCATACGACGCCGCACACGGCGCCTCCGCGTCGAGGCGGCGGGGTGCGCCGTCGCCGCCCTGTGCGTGGTCACGGCGGCCCCGGCAGTCGCGGACGGCGGCAGGGGCGGCGCGAAGCCCACCATCGTGCTGGTGCACGGCGCCTTCGCCGACGGCTCCAGCTGGAACGGGGTGATCGAACGGCTCGAACGCAAGGGCTACACGGTCATGGCCCCGGCCAATCCGCTGCGCGGGCTGTACAGCGACTCCGCCTACATCGCCTCCGTGCTCAAGACCGTCAAGGGCCCCGTCGTGCTGGCCGGCCACTCCTACGGCGGAGCCGTGATCAGCACAGCCGCGGCCGGCAATCCCCAGGTCAAGTCCCTGGTGTACGTCTCGGCGCTGATGCCGGACGTGGGCGAGAGCGGCATGTCGTTGTCCGCCCGGTTCCCCAGCGCCCTCGGCACCGCCACGACGTCCGTTCCGTATCAGGCGGGCGGTGTCAGCGGAACCGACCTGTACCTCAAGCGCGACAAGGTGCACCCGGTCTTCGCCGCGTGTCTGTCGGCCGGCGAGGCGAACCTGCTGGCGGTCACCCAGCGGCCCGCGGCCACCACCGCGTTCTCGGAGAAGGCCAAGGCCGCGGCGTGGAAGGACATCCCGTCCTGGGCCCTCGTCGGCCGGCAGGACATGACCATCAACCCGGAACAGGAACGCTTCGAGGCCAAGCGCGCCCATTCCCACACCGTGGAGATCGACACCTGCCACGTGTCCCTCGTCGCCCGCCCCGACGCCGTCGCCGACCTGATCCTCCAGGCCGCCACGGCCACCACCACCGCCACCGCGACGAACACCGCCGCCACCGATCCCGCTCACCCGACGCTCGCGACCACCGGCACCCCGGGGCGCGGCGCGCAGGCGATCACCCTCGGCGGCATCGCGGGCGCGTCTGTGGCCGCCGGCTCCGCGGTCGTCCTCCTCGGCCGCCGGCTGCGACACCGCACGCACTGACCTGCAGATCGTCAAGCGCACCTGCTTGTACCGGCACGGAAAGTGAGGTCAGCGGTCTGGCGCGGCCGGTCGATCCGACGCCGGTGAGTCGCTCGCCGGAAGGTGGTCCTCCGCCCACACGAGCAAGGCGGTCAGGGGGAGGACGAGGGCGTTGCCGTGCGGAGAGAGTGCGTAATGGGTTCGCGACGACGGGCCGGGCTGGACGTTTCGAGCGACGAGGTCGACCGCGGTCAGTTCCTGGAGGCGCTGGGCGAGCATGCGGTCGCTGATGCCGGGGACGCGCTCGCGAACCTGCGCGAAGGGGGCCGGGCCTTTGGCCAGGGCCGCGAGGATCAGGCCGTTCCAGCGTCTGCCCAGCAGGGCGAAGGCCCGCGTGAGGGCCGGAGAGGGCCCGGCTGGCTGCGGGGGTTCGGACCGGTGCGCCGGCTCAGCGCGTCGTGGGGTGGTCATCGTGTGTGTCCGCTCCGGTCTGGCGCGAGGCGTCACGGTGCAGTGCCTCGCGCCGTACGTCGTAGTCGTGGCTGTTTCGGGAGTCGACCGGTGGGGCTGCCGGGCCGCACCCCCTCAGGTGGGGGTGCGGCCCGCGTGGAAGGGGCCGCACCCTTCGCGAGGCCGGCTCATGTGGACGGCCGCGGCCTCGGTGTGCCGCTGCTCAGCCGTCACCGTCGTTGCGGCGTGCGTGTGCGTGTGCGTGTGCGTGTGCGTGCGCGTGCGCGGGACGCCGGTCCGGCGAAGCGACGCCGGACCCCGGCAGGGCCGGGAGGTACTCTCCGGAGGCCACCACGTCGGCCTTCGCGTCGGTCTTCGCGTCGCGGGCCCCCCGGGAATCCCGCATGACCCAGTGGCCGAACAGGACTGCTGTGAGCCCGATGACGCTCCACAGAATGAGGACGGCAAGGTGGCCGCCACCGCCGTTGCCGCCGAAGTACGTGGTGTCGCGAAGCAGGCTGGCTCCGGCGCCGGGTGGCAGCCACTGGCCGATGTCCTCCACTCCCTTGGGGAGCATCTCCGGAGCGGAGGTGGCGCCGGAGAAGGCGTTCCCGATGAAGACCATGAGCGCGGCGCTGAGCCCAAGGCCCGCCGGCCCGAAGAGTCGGATCACGCCGGCAGCGGTGGCGCTGATGGAGAGCAGGTCGAGCGACAGGATCGCCCACGTGGCCACGTGATCGTGGGGCAGCGCCCCGAGGAAACCCTGGGCCACGACATAGATACCGAAAGCCGCGACGGCGCATGCGACGAGAAGTGTCAGCACTCGGTGCCGCGGGCGTGCCAGGCCGCGAGCCATCGTGACGAACGCCCCGATGATGATGCCGCAGATCGTGAGCGGGAAGACCGACGAGCTGAACACCACACCCCGGGGGTCCTCTGTGGCGACGGGCACCACGTCGACCGCCTTCACGAGGATCTTCACCGGGGAATCAGCAGCGGCGGCCCCCTGCTGGGCGGCTCCCCGCTGGGCGGCCGCCTGCTTGTGGGCCTTCGCCGAGGAATGAGCGGCGGCTGCCTTCTGCTGCGCGGCCGCCTTCTGCTGCGCGGCCGCCTGCTGGGCGATCTGCTGGGTGGCCTTGTCGGCCAGTTGCTGTCCGACCTCAGTCAGAAGCTGGGCCACGGAGGGACCGGCGGCGGAGGCCTTCAGTACGGTGACGCTGTCGCCGGAGATGGCGAAGGCGCCGTAGACATCCCGGTTCTCGATCGCCGAACGTGCGGCCTGCTGGTCGGCATAGAGGTGGAAGTCGAACGCGCCGGGCTTGGCACGAGTCAGTCCCTCCACCGCGTTCTGGGTGGCCGGCCCGGTGCCCACGATCCCGACCGGGACATCGCGTGGCGCGATCCGCCCCGCCGGCCAGGCGAACGCCATCACCGCCAGGGTGATCACTATGGGCAACGCCACGGCGGCGATGGCTACTTCCCGCCATGCCGAGCGTCCTGACAACGGGCTACTCACGGTCAGCCCTCCCTAAAAAAAGAAATGATCGTTCTCTTAACCTCCTGCAGTCTGGCCTGCCGCACGAGCAACGTCAACACGAATGTTCGTTTTTTTTGATAGAATGACCTCATGCCCAAGGTCACCCAGCAGTACATGGACGCCCGCCGTGATCAGATCCTGGACGCGGCACGCCGCTGTTTCCTGCGTGACGGCTTCCACTCCACGTCCATGCAGGACCTGTTCACGGAGTCGGGACTGTCCGCGGGCGCGGTGTACCGGCACTTCACCAGCAAGGACGAGATGATCCTCGCGATCGCCGAGGAGAACATGCGCGAGGTCCTCGACATCACGGTCGCCGTCGCCGCGAACCGGCAGGACCGGTCCATGGGGGCGGTCATGGCGGAACTTCTCGACGTGGTCCGGGCCAAGTCCGCCGGGGGAGACCTGGCCGGGCTCGCGGTTCTGGTCTGGGGAGAGGCCATGCGCAACCCCTCGCTGGCTCACAAGCTCGATCAGCTCATGGGCCGCATGCGCGCCGACCTGGTCATCATGGTCTGTGACCAGCAGGACCACGGCGACTTGCCCACGAGTGTGACGGCCGAGGCGATCGCTTCGACGATGCTCTCCGTCCTCCCGGGCTACATCCTCCAACTCGCCCTGTTCGACCCGGCTGTGGTGTCCGGGGTGCCTGACGCGGTACGGGCGTTGTGGCCGCAGTCGTGACGGCAGTCCCGGAAGCCGTCCTCGCCGCGGAGGCGGCCAACGCCTCGACCGGTTCTCACGCCCCCAGGAAAATCGGGTTCGTGAACGCCGCCAGCGCCCCCGGTACCGGCCCCGCCGCCGTCTCGTGGCGCAACTCCGCCCGTACGTAGGCAGCGTACTGGGCCGTCGTGTTCCACTCCACCGTCCCGGAACCCGAGACCGGCAAGGGGTCGCTCGTGAAGAGGACGCCCTGGTCGGTGACGAAGCGGACCGTGCAGCGGGGGGCGCCGGTGGCCTCCAGGCGGACGGTGACCGGGGTGTCGGGGGCCACGTGCAGGCGGCCGCCGATGCCCGCGTGCTCGCCCTTCGGGCCGGTCGCCGAGAACATCAGCGACACCGACTTCGACTCCGCCACGTAGGAGCGGCCCGCGCGCAGGCCCTCCTGGATGGCCTCGCGGGTCAGTTCGTCGGCGAGGACGACCGTCTGCGGGCTGCCGACCGGGTCGGGGTCACGGTGGGCGTCGCTGTTGCCCATCGCCGGGAGCCAGGAGCGGTCGGGGCTGCCCGAACGGACCGCGGCCACCAGCGTGTTGTCCCAGTCCGCGAGGGTCACCTCGTCGTCGGGGGTGTACGGGCCGTTCCACACCTCCACCACGTCCGCCTCCCCGAAGCCGAACTTCCAGCCACAGCCGACGCAGGTGGCGTGCGGGTGGGCGGGGACGACGAGGCCGCCCGCGCGACGGATCCGGCGGGCGAAACGGCCGAAACGGTTGTCGCGGGCCCGGTAGCGCCAGTCGACGAACGTGCCGGGGTCCGTGCCGAGGGCGACCACGTGACCGTTGCGGGTCGTGACCTCCTCGCCCAGCAGGATCAGCAGCTCGCCGTCGGGATGGGGGCCCGCCTGATCCGCCCAGTGGGGGTGCGAACTGTGCGTGTTGTGGTCAGAGGTGTTGATGAAGTCCAGGCCCGCGGCGCGCGCCAGCGCGGCGATCTCCGCCGGGGTGCGGCGGCCGTCCGAGTGCCAGGAGTGGAGGTGGCAGTCGCCCCGGTACCAGGCGCGGCCCCGGCCCTTCGCACGGGAGGGCGGGTACGTCGGGGCCGGGGTGGCGTCCTGCTCGCCGTACGTCAGTGTGATCGTGACCTCGTACGGCAGGCCCCGCGGCGCCACCGTGTACGGGCCGAGCGCGATGTGCCAGGTGCCGGGGCGGATGCGTCCGGGGATGTAGCCCGGCGTCGCGTCGTCCGCGCGGACGAAGAACTCCGTGCGCGCCCCGCCCGACCAGCCGCGGAAGCCCTCCCCGCCCAGAGCCGTGCCACGCTCGTCGAAGAGGCCGATGTCGAGCGCGTTGCCCGCGGTGCCGGCCGGCACGGAGGGCTTCTGGTACGTGTACGCGACGTGGATCTCCCGTACGCCGCGCGGAACCTCCACCGGGAGGTACACGAAGTCCGGCGAACCGGTGGGCAGGGTGCCGGACACGGTACGGGTCTCGGTACCGCCCGCCGGTGTCCCGGAGGCGTCGGCCGCGTCGGCGCCGTTCGCGAAGGTCACGCTTCCCAACGTAAGGGCGGCGGCCGCTCCCGTCACGAACAGCGCGCGTCTGCCGATGCCGTCGATGCCGTCGCTGCCCTCGATGCCGTGCTCGTCCTCGCACATGCTGCTGCTCCCAGGGTGTCGTGAGAGTGACATGGGTGGTGCACGTTGGCACGTACAACCCTGGTAGTCGGCTGTGAACTGTGGGGCAAGGGAAGGAAATCGCCAGCTTTCGGGGAGGCGGCGCGCCTGTCGGGGCCCGACCCGCGCGGGGTGCCGGTGGCGACCTGTGACGACCCGCCGCCCCGGAGGAATAAGGCCACGCCCTGTAATGCCTGATCACCGCGATCGTATGCTCGAAGGATGACGACCTCCGCGACCTCCGGAACCGGCCCGACCGAGAACTCCATGCGTCGCGCCCTCAAACGCGCCCGGGACGGCGTCGCCCTCGACGTGACCGAGGCGGCGGTGCTGCTCCAGGCGCGCGGCGAGGCCCTGGACGACCTCGCCTCGTCCGCGGCGCGGGTGCGCGACGCGGGGCTGGAGGCGGCCGGCCGCCCCGGCGTGATCACGTACTCCAAGAGCGTCTTCATCCCCCTCACCCGTCTCTGCCGCGACAAGTGCCACTACTGCACCTTCGTCACCGTGCCGGGCAAGCTGCGCCGTGCCGGGCACGGGATGTTCATGTCGCCGGACGAGGTCCTCGACGTCGCCCGGCGCGGCGCGGAACTCGGCTGCAAGGAAGCCCTCATCACGCTCGGCGACAAGCCCGAGGACCGCTGGCCCGAGGCCCGGGAGTGGCTGGACGCGCACGGGTACGACGACACGATCGCGTACGTCAGGGCCATCTCCATCCGCATCCTGGAGGAGACGGGGCTGCTGCCTCACCTCAATCCCGGGGTGATGTCCTGGACCGACTTCCAGCGGCTCAAGCCCGTCGCGCCGAGCATGGGCATGATGCTGGAGACGACGGCGACGCGGTTGTGGAGCGAGCCCGGCGGTCCGCACCACGGCTCTCCGGACAAGGAGCCCGCCGTACGGCTGCGGGTCCTGGAGGACGCGGGGCGGTCGTCCGTTCCCTTCACCAGCGGGCTGCTGATCGGGATCGGGGAGACGTACGAGGAGCGCGCCGAGTCGCTGTTCGCGCTGCGGCGCGTGTCGCGGGCGTACCACGGCATCCAGGAACTGATCATCCAGAACTTCCGCGCCAAGCCGGACACGGCGATGCGCGGAATGCCGGACGCCGAACTGGACGAGCTGGTCGCCACGGTGGCCGTCGCCCGGCACATCATGGGACCGGCCGCCTGCCTCCAGGCCCCGCCGAACCTGGTGGACAGTGAGTACGGGCGGCTGATCGGCGCGGGGATCGACGACTGGGGCGGGGTCTCGCCGCTCACCATCGACCACGTCAACCCCGAGCGGCCCTGGCCGCAGATCGAGCAGCTGGCCGAGCAGTCGCGCGCCGTCGGCTTCGAACTGCGCGAACGGCTGTGCGTGTACCCCGAGTTCGTGCAACGCGGGGAGCCCTGGCTCGACCCGCGGCTGCTGCCGCACGTACGGGCGCTCGCCGATCCCGAGACGGGGCTCGCCCGCGAGGACGCCGTCGTCGAGGGGCACCCCTGGCAGGAGCCGGAGGAGGCCTTCACCGCGTCCGGGCGGACCGATCTGCACCAGACCATCGACACCGAGGGGCGCACCGGCGACCGCCGGGAGGACTTCGACCTCGTGTACGGCGACTGGGAGGCGCTGCGGGAGGCGGCGGCGCCCGGGATGGTGCCCTCCCGCATCGACACCGACGTACGGGCGGCCCTCGCGACCGCCGCTGACGACCCGACGAAGCTCACCGACGACGAGGCGCTCGCGCTGCTGCACGCGGACGGCCCGGCGCTCGACGCCCTCTGCCGGATCGCGGACGACGTGCGCAAGTCCGCCGTCGGCGACGACGTCACGTACATCGTCACCCGGAACATCAACTTCACCAACGTCTGCTACACCGGCTGCCGTTTCTGCGCCTTCGCCCAGCGCCGCACGGACGCCGACGCGTACACGCTGTCGCTGGACCAGGTGGCCGACCGCGCCCAGCAGGCCTGGGACCTGGGGGCCGTCGAGGTCTGCATGCAGGGCGGCATCCACCCGGACCTGCCGGGTACGGCGTACTTCGACATCGCGAAGGCGGTGAAGGAGCGCGTCCCCGGCATGCACGTACACGCCTTCTCCCCGATGGAGGTCGTCAACGGCGCGACACGTACGGGGATGTCCATCCGTGAGTGGCTGACCGCGGCGAAGGAGGCGGGCCTCGACACCATCCCCGGCACGGCGGCGGAGATCCTGGACGACGAGGTCCGCTGGGTCCTGACGAAGGGCAAGCTGCCCACGGCGACCTGGATCGAGGTCGTCACGACCGCGCACGAGCTCGGCATCCGCTCCTCCTCCACGATGATGTACGGCCATGTGGACCAGCCCCGCCACTGGCTCGGACACTTCCGCACGCTCTCCCGCATCCAGCAGCGGACCGGCGGCTTCACCGAGTTCGTGACGCTCCCGTTCATCCACACCAACGCGCCGGTGTACCTGGCGGGCATCTCCCGCCCGGGCCCGACCACCCGCGACAACCGCGCCGTGGTGGCCATGGCCCGCCTGCTGCTCCACCCGCACATCCCCAACATCCAGACCAGCTGGGTGAAGCTGGGCGCCGAGGGCGCGGCGGAGATGCTCCGCTCCGGCGCCAACGACCTCGGCGGCACGCTCATGGAAGAGACCATCTCCCGGATGGCGGGCTCCTCCTACGGCTCGTACAAGTCCGTCAAGGACCTCATCGCCGTCGCGGAGGCGGCCGGGCGCCCGGCGAAGCCGCGGACGACGCTGTACGGGGAGGTCTCGCAGGAGCGGCAGCGGGCGGCGGAGGTGTCGGACGGGCACCTGCCGGAGCTGCTGCCGGTACTGGATTGACGGCCGAGGCGTGCGGTGGCCCCGGGTGGGTCGGAGTACGATGATCCGACCCTCGGTGGAGGGCCCAGAAGCCTTGTGAGCCTGAGGAGTTGCGTGACCGTGCCTGCCCGACGGCTTCCCTCCTGGATCTGGGTCACCGGTCTGACCGCGGCGGCGATCGTGGGCGTCGGCGCCCTCGCCGCGCAGGCCGACCAGGGCGCGCACCCGACCGCCGCCCACGCCGCCGGGGCGAAGCCGTCCGCGTCGGCGAGCCCGCGGCCCGCCGCCTCGCCCAAGAAGGCCGAGCCGGCCGCGGTGCCCGACGGCTCGGGCACCGGCCGGCGGATCGTCTACTCGCTCGCCCAGCGGCGGGTCTGGCTCGTCGACACCGACGAGGCCGTCCGCCGCACCTTCGCGGTGTGGCCGGGCACGGTGAGCCCCGACTCCGGCACTTACGTGATCTCCAAAACCCTGGCGGCGACCACCGGATCCGACGGCGTGCAGATCGAGCACATCGTCTATTTCGCCAACAAGTCGGGCCTGTCGGTCGCCTTCTCCAACGCGGTCGACGGCTCCTCGCCGCCCCCCGCGGCCGGCAAGCAGACCAGCGGCGTCCGCATGCCCAAGGCGGACGGCGCGGTGCTGTGGACCTTCGCTACGGAGCCGAACACCAGGGTCGCGGTCGTCAAGTAGCGCACCGGCCGACGAACCCGGCACCGAACAGCGGCATCAGCATGCCTCGTGGGCTGGGAGTGGTGGGCATGGCTGGTTCCTGCCCAGCCCTGGCCACTTCCTCCCGCCGGTCCTGAGCCAGAATGGGCAAGGCGGGTTTTCGGGGGAGGGCGGACAAATGGCGCAGGCGCGACGACCGTCGATGCAGGAGCTGATCGCTCGGCGCAGACGGGCGGGATTCGTGGGGCGGAGCCACGAACGGGCCGTGTTCCGGCGGAACCTGGAGCTGCGGCCCGAGGACGAACGCCACCGCTTCCTCTTCCATGTGCACGGCAACGCGGGAGTCGGAAAGACCTTTCTGGTGAGGGAGTTCGAGCAGACAGCCCGGGACTGCGGGGCCTTGACGGCGTACGTCGACGAGGGCGTCGGTAGCGTGCCCGAGGCGATGGGCACGATCAGTCGCCAACTCGGCGTACAGTGCCGTAGGTTCAAGGAACTGGATCGGCTGCTCGCCGTCCATCGTGAGCGGCGCCACGAGGCCGAGGCGCTCGCCGTGGTCGACGCCGAACCCGGAGAGCCCTCGGCGGCCGGCCTGGTGGTCGCACGCGCCGGACTGGTCGGACTTGGCATGGTGCCGGGCGTGGGCGCCCTCGCGGGCGCCCTGGACGCCGGCCAACTCGCCCAGAGCGCCGACCGGTTGCGGGCGAGCCTCAGCGCCCGCTTCCGCAGCCAAGAGGACGTGCAACTGGTCCTGACACCCGAACGGGTGCTGACGCCGGTGCTGCTGGGCGAACTGTCGGAGGTGGCGTCGGCGGCGCCGTGGGTCGTCCTGTTCTTCGACACCTACGAACGCACCGGACCGTTCCTCGACGGCTGGCTGCACGAGGTGATGACCACCGACCGTTACGGCACTCTGCCCGCCGACGTCGTCGTCGTCACCTCCGGCCAACGCCCCTTCGACACCGCCCGCTGGGGCGGCTTCGCGGACTTCATGACGGACGTGCCGCTCGGGCCGTTCACGGAGGCGGAGGCACGGGGTCTGCTCGCCGGCAAAGGGGTGGTGGCCGAACCGGTGGTCGATGAGGTGCTGCGGCTCACGGGCGGGCTGCCGGTGCTGGTGTCGACCCTCGCGCAGACCCGGCCCGCCGACCCGGACGACGTGGGAGACCCGAGCACGACGGCAGTGGAGCGGTTCCTGAAGTGGGAGCCGGATCCGGTGCGGCGCGCGGTCGCCCTGGCGTGTGCGCTGCCGCGGCGGCTGGACGCGGACGTGTTCCGAGTGGCGGTGGACTGCGCGGACACCGAACTCGACGCGCTGTACGGCTGGTTGCGGGAACGACCGTTCGTCGACGAACGCGGCGACCGGATGCAGTACCACGACGTCGTACGGGCACCGATGCTGCGCCTCCAGCGCAAGGGCTCGCCCAGGCGGTGGGCCGAGCGGCACGAGCGGCTCGCGGCGGCCTTCGCCGGGTGGCGGGAGGAGACCGAGGCCGGACTGGAGGACGGCTACGGGTGGGCCGACGAGGACTGGCGGGAGCTGCGCCTCGCGGAGTCCTACCACCTGCTGTGTGCCGCACCCCGCTCCGCGCTTCCCGCCGTCCTCACCGACGTCGTGGATGCCTGCGGACAGGCGGACGACCTGGTGAGGCGCTGGGTGCGGCTGCTGGCCGACGCGGGAGAGGACGCGGACGCCCAGGCCGTGCGGGCCTGCGGAAGCGACCTGACACGGGCGCTCGACGAGGGGGGCAAGCCCGAGGTGCTCCGGCTGCTGCTGGGCCGGGCGCGGGGCGACGAGCCCTGGCGGGCGCGGGCGCGGGCGGAGCTGGCCGACACCCTCGCGCGGGACGGTGCGTACGAACGCGCCCTGGAGGAGTACGGCCGCGCCCTCGCCCTGGACCCGGACCTGGTGCGGGCCCACCGGGGGCGGGCCCTGACCCGTAGCGGCCTGGGCGACCACGAGGGGGCACTCGCCGACGTCGAACACGTCGTGGAACTGGAGCCGGACAACCCCAACAACATCATCCTGCGCGGCGAGTACCACCGCCTCCTGCGCCATCACGACGAGGCGGTCCGGGACCTGAGCGAAGGCATACGCCGCGACCCGGCCAACGCCTTCGCCCGGGCCTCCCGAGGCGCCACCCACGAGCGCGCCGGAGACCTCGACGCGGCCCTCGCCGACTTCGGCCGCGCGCTCGACCTCAAGCCGGACTACGCCTGGGCGCTGGGCCGCCGGGCCCGGGTCTGGCGCGGACTCGCCGACCACGAGCGCCAGTTGGCCGACCTCGACCGGGCCCTCGTCCTGTGGCCCGACTGGGGCTGGGGCCACTGCGAACGCGGCGACGCCCTCCGGGTGGCCGGCCGCGACGAGGAGGCCCTCGCCGACTACGACGAGGCGCTCGCCATCGACCCCGAGTACGTTTCCGCACACGCCAGCCGGGGCGCGGCGCTGGCCAACCTGGGCCGCCGTGAGGAGGCACTCGCCGCCCTGGACCGCGCGCTGGAGCTGCGCCCCTCCTACGAGTGGGCCGCCGCCCTGCGCGCCCGCCTCAGCGGCGGACCGAACTGACGAACTCCGTCCAGGAGGCGCCGGTGAAGGCCAGCTGGGCGCGCTGCTTGTCCTTGGAGTCGCGGACGTGGATGGTGGCGGCGGCGGGGGCTATGGCGACTTCGACGCACTCGGGTCCGTCGTTGCTGCTGTAGCTGCTCTTGAACCACTCCAGGGCCGTGGCAACGGCCCGTGACACCCGGCGCCGAGCGTCCCTGAGGGTGCTCGCCTGTGTCTGCCGGGCCTGCGGCGGCGAGTGGGGTTTCGACGAGTCACGGGAACCGGGCGGCGGTACGCGGATGTGGGCGACCCTGCCGAGGGCGAGCGCGGCGGCGTACGGCTCGGATGGGCTGTCCATCTCCGGCTGGAGGGAAGAGACCGACGAAAACTCCGGATTCTGCGACGGTGGACGCCATTCCTCGGTGAGGGTGGGCTGGCGCGCGCTGCCCGGTCTGGTTGGTGCCGACGTGGAGCTGCTTCCGGGCCGAAGGCTACATACCCCCGCCTCGCCCGCCGTTCGCGTCGCGAGCGGCGGGCTGCGGGGGAGGGGCTACCGCTGGGGCAGCCGCGCGGTGAGGGTGTACAGCCGGGTGGTCTGCGACGCGCGCTGGTTGTCGTCGCTGACCAGCAGCAGCTCCAGTCGCCCGGCGTCGTCAATCCCGGTTACGGTGACGCCCTCGATGTTGTCCAGCAGCGGGTTCGGCTGGGCCTGCTTGGCGGTGGCGCCCAGCGACGGGCAGGAGCCGATGTCGGTCAGCAGCGTCTTGGCGGCGAGGCGCACGCCGGGCTGACCGGCCGTGACCGTCTCGACGAGGCTGACGTCGGAGGCGTGCCGCAGGTCGGCCAGGTACAGGCGGACGGTGTTGCCGACGTTGGGGGTGTAGCCGCGCTCCAGCACGATCAGTCGGCCGTCTCCGGTCGAGGTGATGTCGGAGATGTCCAGGCCCGCGTCGCTCTGGAAGGCGTACTGCGGGCCGAGCCGGAAGGAGTCGGAGTCACCGATCCGCTGCCAGGTCTGGAAGCGGCGGATATCGGCGCCGTCGCCGCTGAGCGCCCCCTCCATGGAGGCGACCAGCGTGTGGCCGCCTGGCAGCATCGCCAGTCCCTCGAAGGTCAGGTTGTGCGTGGCCCGCCCGGCCGGCGCCACCTTGAGGGCATCGGGCACCGGCAGGCTGTCGACGACGTGGCCGGAGCGGGTGAAGCGCAGGATGGACGGCTGGGTCTCGTCGGTGATCAGCCGGGTGCCGTCCCGGTCCACGACTACGGCCTCGGAGTCCACCTTCTGGCCGGCCGCCCCGGTCAGCGGCAGGACCGAGACCGGCTTCTTCGTCTGGGAGTCGAGGCTGAACAGATACGAGTCGTCGGCCACAGCGAGCAGCTGGCCGTTGGTGTCGCGGGTCAGCCCCGACAATTCAGCGACGGGCACGCCGGCGAACGTGGTCTTGTCCAACGTGTCGGAGAACCCGTCGATGGCTACCCGCGGCGAGCAGGCGTGGGCGGCATCCTGCGACGAGCCGTACTCGCCGCGCTCGCCATTCGGGTTGGCGTGCGCGGAGGGGGCGGTGACGACGAGCGCGGTCAACAGGGAAGCGGTGAGGGGCAGAAGGCGGAGGGACACGGCAGGATCCTCTTAAGTCCGTTACGGGCAGCGCAATGTGATCTCATACTTATCTACGCGCGTCACTTCGCGGGTTACGCGATTGTAAAGACTCTTGGTGGAAGGCCGATCCGTGCGGAGTGCCGGGTTGTCCGCTGCCCGCATCGAGTTGGTCCAGGCCGATCCCGTTGTCAATGCGGAGGCTCCTCAAAGGCCCCGCGAGGTAGGCGACTTGCGGTCCGGCGCAGCAACTGCCGTCGCCGTCCGCGGGCCGCGCCGCCGGCTGCGAGCGCGGTCCGGTCGGTGCCGAAGGTGTCGCCGGCCTGGTGAAGGGCGGCGGAGAGCCGGTCCTCGAAGGGGTTGCCGGGGAGGTTGTCGGACGGATCGCTGTACTGGTCGACGGGCATACTGACTGCGGCTGCATGTCAGTTCACCGAATCCCCCGACTTCTACCTGTCGCTCCGCTACCGGGGTGGCGCCTTCCGCGTGACCGTCTACGTTCGTCACCGACTGGTACTGACCAGGTGAGTTCACTCGACCCTCACTCCGTATACCGATCGAGCCCCTGAACGGACCGTTCCCGGTCGATTACAGTGCTGTACTCGCGGACGTACGGTCGGTGCCTGGGGAGGTCTCTCGGTGGGTGCGACAGCCGGTACCGTCTGGGGCCGTGCGGAGCAGCAGGACTTCCGCAGCCGGGTACGCGGGACGCTGCTGGGCGCGGCCGTCGGGGACGCCCTGGGGACGCCGGTCGACGGGCTCACCCTGGAGCAGATCCGGGAGGCCCACGGCGCGGAGGGGCTTGTCGACCTCGCCTTCGGGCACGGGCGGCGCGGCTCGGTCACCCACCTCACCCAGCTCACCCTCTTCACCCTCGACGGTCTGATACGCGCCCAGGTACGCCGTGACACCGGCGCCTGGCATCCGCCCACCGACCTTCACCGGGCCTACCGCCGCTGGGCGGCCACCCAGAGCGACTGGGGCCCCGACGAGCGCCGCAAGGACGACGGCTGGCTGGCCCGTGAGGAGTGGCTGTACGCCCGCCGGGACCCGGCCCGCTCCTGCCTGATCGGCTTCGGCGACGACGTCATGGGCACGCTGGAGGCGCCCAAGAACCCCGGCGAGCCCGGTCCCGAGGCCGCCGCCCGCTCCGCGCCCTTCGGACTGCTCGTCGGCTGGGAGCCGCAGCTCGTGATGCAGCTCGCCGTCGAGTGCGCCGCGCAGACGCACGGGCACCCCACGGCGTACCTGGCGGCGGGCGCGTACGCCGTCATCGTGCACGCGCTGGCTCGCGGCGAGAGCCTCGACGGGGCGGTGCAGCGGGCGCTGGCGATCCTCGCGGTGCGGCCGGGGCAGCAGCCCGTCGCGGACGCGCTCCAGCATGCGCTGGGGGCCGTGCGGCAGGGGATGCCGACGCCGGGGCGGGTGGAGGAGCTCGCCGGGGACGGTACGGCGGAGGGGTTGCTCGCGGTCGCCGTGTACTGCGCGTTGGTGGGGGAGGACATCCGGCACGGCCTGTGCCTCGCGGTGAACCAGGGTGGGCCCTCCGGGGTGGCCGGTGCGCTCACCGGGGGGCTGCTCGGCGCCCTGCACGGCGAGACGGCCCTGCCGCCGGCCTGGCTGACCGAGCTGGAGGGCCGTCCCACGATGCTGGTCCTGGCGGACGACTTCGCCATGGAGATGACGCAGGGCCCGGCCCTGCACGGACCGGGCGGTTCCGCCCCGGGCTGGCTGGCCCGTTACCCGAGGGCCTGAGGCGGGGGCGAAGCCCCGCCTCAGGGGCGCGGGGAACTGCGCGACCAGCCCCCACCGGTCCGCAGCCGAACGACGTCCCCGCTTGAGGACCCCGCAGGCCGGCAGCCGTACGACTGCCGGCCGGCGGAGGTTCTCAGACGCCGGACGGGCTGGCGGTGCCGGCCCCGTCCGCGGCTTCCGCCGGCGCCGGGATCGCCGCGGCCGCGGCCCCGTCCCCGTCGTCGTCCGTGTTGATCTTCTCGATGATCGCGTCCCGCTCCGGCGTGTCCTCGGGCTTGAGGAAGCCGATCAGGATGTACAGGACGAGGGAGATGGCCATCGGGAGGGAGACCTGGTACTCCAGCTTCACATCCGTGCGCTGGGAGAAGTCCAGGTGGTAGTTGACGAAGAAGAACGCGAGCAGACCACAGGCCCAGCTGGTGAGCGCCGCCGTCGGGCCGGACTTACGGAACGGTCGCAGCAGGCCCAGGATGAACGGGATCGCGATCGGACCCATGAGTCCCGCCACCCATTTGATGACGACCGTGATGATGTCCTTGAAGGTGGGCGAGTTGACCTGCGTCGCCACCGCCATCGAGAACCCGAGGAAGGCGACGGTCGTGACCCGCCCCGCGATGAGGCCGGCCCTGGTGTCCCAGCTGCGCGCGGCCTTGGAGAGGACCGGGGCCACGTCCCGGGTGAAGACGGCGGCGATGGCGTTGGCGTCCGACGAGCACATGGCCATCGTGTGCGAGAAGAAGCCGACCACGACCAGGCCCAGCAACCCGTGGGGCAGGAGCTGTTCGGTCATCAGACCGTACGCGTCCGAGCCGTCCGGCTTCTTCGCCGTGACGAGGAGCGGCGACAGCCACATCGGGATGAAAAGGATCACCGGCCACACGAACCAGAGCGCGGCGGACAGGAAGGCCGACTTCGTGGCCTGCTTGGCGCTGCCCGTCGCCATGTAGCGCTGGGCCTGGTTCCACATCCCGCCGTTGTACTCGAACAGCTTGATGAACAGGTACGCGATGAAGAAGACGGTGAGGTACGGGCCCGCGAAGCCGTTCGCGTGACCGTGCAGCTTCGGCGAGTCCAGCGCCTTGGACAGACCTCCCTGGTCGGAGATCTTGTTCAACGCGATGATCAGCATGGACAGACCCGCCAGCAACTGGATCACGAACTGGCCCAGTTCGGTCAGCGCGTCCGCCCACAGACCGCCGATCGTGCAGTACACGGCCGTGATGCCACCGGTGATGAGGATGCCCTGGGTGAGCGTGACCCCGGTGAAGACGCTGAGCAGGGTCGCGATCGCCGCCCATTTCGCACCGACGTCCACGATCTTCAGGAGGATGCCGGACCAGGCGAGTGCCTGCTGTGTCGGCACGTTGTAGCGGTCCTTGAGGTATTCGAGGGGTGAGGCGACGTGCAGTCGGGAGCGGAGCCGGTTGAGCCGGGGCGCGAACAGTTTCGCGCCGAGCAGCACGCCGATGGCGATGGGCAGCGCCCAGGTGACGTACGAGGTGATGCCGTACGTGTACGCGATACCGGCGTACCCGGTGAACATCACCGCGCTGTAGCCCGACATGTGGTGCGAGATGCCGGACAGCCACCAGGGCATCTTGCCGCCCGCGGTGAAGAAGTCGCTGACGTCGTCCACACGCTTGTGGGACCAGACACCGATCGCGGTCATGACACCGAAGTACGCGACCAGGACGGCCCAGTCGAAGCCGTTCATGTGCCCCCTCCAGGGGTCCGCCTTGTGAACTTGCAGATACCGGACGGCACTTCGCCAGTACGCACATGGGCGGCGCCCCCGTGCGGGAGCGGGGACTTTGGGGATTGAACCGCCGTTCGGAGGGGGCGGTCAAGACCTTTCCCGGTCACAGATATGAACGCAGATCAGAAAGCAGAACGATTTTGCCTCCACTTTACCCGTACGGCTGTTGTCGTGCTCGTGACGTGGACCACACCATGAGCGGGCACTTCGTCAGACGACACGGCAAGGTCACACCGACGAGTCGACAGACGTACGGGATGCGGGTCCCGCACGGCTGGGAAGGGACGGCCGACTGGTTCCGCCATCGGTACCGCTAGCGCATGAGTTCGCCGGCGTTCACGAGCAGCGACTGCCCCGTGATCGCCCGTGCCCGGTCGGACGCCAGGAACACCGCGGCGTCCGCCACATCTCCGTCCGTGGCCAGCTCGGGCAGCGCCATCCGCTCGGTGAGCCGCTTCAGGACGTCCGCCTCCGGTACGCCCTCGGTGTGCGCCGTGAACTGGACGTACGCCTCGACGGGCGGCCCCCACATCCATCCGGGCAGCACGGTGTTCACGCGGACGCGATGGGGGCCCAGCTCCCTCGCCAACGAGTACATCGCGCTCGTCAGCGCGCCCTTGGATGCCGCGTACGCGGCCTGCCGCACCTGGCTCGGCGCGGCCACCGACGACTGCGTCCCGATGATGACGACCGAGCCGCCGCACACCTTCAGCGCGGGCAGACAGGCCCGGGTCATCCGCAGGGTGCCCAGCAGATTCACGTCGATGACCGACTGCCAGGTGGTGAAATCCGCGTCCTCCAGGCCGCCGAAGTAGCTGTCCCAGGCGGCCACATGCACCACCGCGTCGATCCGCCCGAACCGCTCCGTCGCCAGCTCCGCGAGCGCCTCGCACTGCTTCTCGTCCGTGATGTCCGTGGCCCGGTACGCCGTGTGCGCGCCGTCCGGGTCGAGCTCGGCCGCGGACGAGGCGAGATTGGCCTCCGTGCGCGCCCCCAGCACCGCGTTGCCCCCGTCCCGTACGACGGCCGCCGCGACCTGATGACCGAGCCCGGCCCCGACCCCCGAAACGACGACCGTCTTCCCCGCGAGCAGTGACATCGGAAGCCTCCCCTTTTTTTGCGGCTCGGTTCGCCACCGGCGCGCCCCTTCGGCTCACTCGCCTTGGCTTGACTCTGGCGCATTGTCTGACTGAGCGTCAGAGTATGGGCGTCCGGCGGAGGAAGGAAGAGCGAGGAAGGGGATCGTCATGTCGGAGGAGACTCGTAGCGAGGTGTACGCGGAACTGGCCGCCCTCGGCCCGTACGGCGTCCACCCGGGCCACGCCCTGATCACCATGGTCGAACCGCACCCCGGCCACGAGTACGCGTACAACCGCTGGTACGAGGATGATCATTTCATCGCGGGAGCGATGGCCATGCCCTGGATGTACGCGGGGCGACGCTGGGTGGCCACCCGCGACCTGCAACTCCTGCGCTACCCCGAGAAATCGGCGATCGCCCAGCCGGTCACCGCCGGCTGCTACCTCTCGACGTACTGGGTCACCGAGGGCCGCTACGACGACCACATGAGGTGGACCGTCGGCATCAACAAACGGCTGAACCGCGACGGCCGGGTCTACCAGGACCGTACGCACGTCTTCACGGCCTTCCAGGACCACGAGGCCACGGTGTACCGCGACGGCGCCGCGGGGCCCCGCGACTTCCACGCCCTGGACCACCCCTACGCGGGCCTCGTCCTCCAGGTCGTCGACGCCGACTCCGCCGCCGGGCGCGCCGAACTGCTGGAGTGGCTGCGCGCCCGCCACCTCCCCCGGCGCCTGGCGGGCTCCCCGGCCGCGATGGTGACCGTCTTCCGCCCCACCCCGCTCCCCGGCGACCGTATGACGTACGTGAAGCAGGTCGAGGGCGTCGACACCCGGCTGACCCTCCTGTGGTTCCTGGAGACGGACCCGAGGGAGTGCTGGGAGGACCACTTCGGGGGACTGGAGGAGGCGGTGGCCGAAGGAGGGTTGGGGAAGGTGGAGCTGGTGGCCCCCTTCGTCCCGACGGTGCCGGGGACCGATACGTATGTGGACCGGCTGAGGTAGCGGGTCTGGCGCGGGAAAGCACCGAGCCCCCTCGGCCAGGACGGCGGGCCAGTCGAGAGGGCTCTTTCAGTGGTGCGTGTACCGCACGTGGTGCATGCGGTACCGGTGGTGCGTATGCGGTTGGTCGGTGCAGTTGTGGGTGGTGAGGTTGAGGGCGATGCATCAGGCGAGGTCGAAAGCTCCCCGGCTGACCTCCGCCACGAAGGCGTTCCACGAGTTCGCGGGGAACGCCAGCGTGGGGCCGTCGGGGACCTTCGAGTCCCGTACGGCCAGGGCCGCGAGAAGCGGGGACTTGACCTCGATGCATGCGCCGTTGCCGGCCGAATACGAGGACTTCGTCCACGTTTCCGTAGCACCCTGAAGAATTGCCATTTTTGCTCCGGTAGCCAGTGTCGAGTTGCTGTCACGGCACTGCCGGTCCCTGCCGGAACCAGCGGTGCGGATTGCGCCAACGTTGTTACGTGATGGCGTGATCGACGCTACTCGCCAACATCGGCGGGTGAAGCAGCCATTCACTCGACCGGGTGGCATATTCCAGTGGAGTCTTCCGTCCCGAGGTGGCGAAGGTGTAGCACCCGCGCCTTACTGGTCGGCAGCTCGGAGAATCGTTCCCCCGGATGCTGGTCCGCCCGAATTCAGCGCGCGAACTCCTTCGCGATGTCCACGATGAACTGGCGCGACTGGTCGACGTTCAGGGCCTGGGCCCGCAGGTGTTCGTACATGACGCTGTACTTCTGCACGTCAGCGGCCTTCTCCAGATAGAGGTCACTGGTGACCCCCTCGATGTAGACGACGCTCGAATCGGCCGCGTCGGGGAACTCCAGGATCGCGTACTGGCCATTGAGACCGGGATGAGCCCCCACCTCGTACGGCAGCACCTGCACGGTGATGTGCGGGAGCTGGGACATCTCGGCGAGGTGCTCCAACTGCTCGCGCATCACCTGCCGGTTCCCGACCACCCGATGCAGGGCGGCCTCGTCGAGCACCGCCCAGAGGCGGAGAGGGGAGTCCTCGGTGGAGACACGTTCCTGCCGCCGCAGGCGCACCTGGACGCGTTTTTCGATGTCGGTCGTCGAAGTCTCCGGCAGTGCACCCTGGATGAGCGCCTCGGCGTAAGGGCGGGTCTGCAACAGGCCGGGCACGATCTGGGGTTCGTAGGCGCGCAGAGACGCGGCGTCGGTTTCCAGCCCGATGTAGACGCTGTACGGGATGTCTCCGAAGGAGTGCCACCAGCCCTGCTGGCGCGAGTCCTTGGCCATCTGCATCAGGGAGTCGACGATCCGGTGGTCCTCGACCTCGTAGACCCCGCACAGATCGCGGACGTCGCGCTGGCTGATACTGCGCCGCCCGTTCTCCAGCCGGCTGATCTTCGACTGCGAGACCAGCAGTCGCTCGGCGACCTCTTCGGCCGTCATGCCCTTGAGCTCGCGGAGCCGGCGCAGCTCCTGGCCCAGCCGGCGCCGCCGGACGGTGGGATTGACATTGGACGCCACGGGACGTGCACCTCCGGCTGCGGGCCTCTACTTTGCGTATCTGCTGTTGAGCAGACTGCCACCAAGGTGCGTTCTACCGCTGGAAAACACCGGATATGCGCTGGGTACACGCCAGTTCGGAGATCTGGCATACATATCACGCGGATCGTGTACGCGTACGTCGTCTTCACCCGTACCGCGCGCATATGCGCGGCGCCGGGAAATGCGGCCGCGCGGGGCGGTGGAGCCGTGTCGTCGTCCGGACGTACGGCCCCACCGTCCCGCGCGAGCCAGCGGCTCCCGAACCGGGTCTTGGGGACTGCGGTGCGGCGCTGGGGTCGTGCCTGCGGTGCGTGGCGGTGCTCTTCAGTGGTGCGTGGTCGTGCGTGGTGGTGCGTACGGTGCCTGGTGGCGCCGTGGGACTGCGGCTCAGTGGACCACGGCGCGCGCCATGGAACCGTGGCGCGGTTGCATCGGAACACCGCGAGCGGGTTCCGGTGCGGACCTGACTCCGGCGGTGGCTGGACGGCCTGCCGGTGCCGGGTTGCGGCGTGGCTGTGCACCCACACCGTTCTGAACGTCCATGACCGCGTGGGCCACGAGGCCGCCCATGGGGTCATGCCTGATCAGGTCCCGTAGCCGGGAGCGGGACGAGCGTCCCTCGTTGCCCGGGTACAGGTGCTTGCCGAGACCGACCGCATGGGCCAGCGCGGCGAGCGCCGCGGTCCGCGGGTCCGGCGGTACGCCGGTGCGGATCGCGCTGTCCAGCCGGGACCTGATCTCCCGGCTGATCTCCGTGTCCGTCGCTTGGTAGCGAGTCGTCGGAAGCACCCCGCACATCTGGCCGGCGACGGCATGGACCATGCCGCACCTCTCCAGATGCGAGAGGTAGGTCTGGCGCAGCCCCAGCCGGGGTCCGCCAATCCAGTTGACCGCGCGTACGGGTGCTCCGCGTCGGCGAAGCAGTTCCAACGCACAGTCCAGTGTTGGATCTCCAGTCGGCCGTGGCTGCACCACGGCGATACGATCCCCGTCTGGGGCTATCCGTCCGGCCAGCGCCAGCTCTACTAGCTGTGCTCCGGCCAGACCGAGGTCGAGCGACTGCGGCTGTGCGGTGGTACCCGTGGTCGGGTCCAGCGCCAGCAGCAGAAGCTCTTCCGGAAGTGTTCTGCGGCTCCTGCCCATCCATGCCTCCCCGCGTGGATGAATGACAGGGTGACCCCTCTCACATTGGTCTGTCGAGAGTGCCTGACCGGTTCGTGATGGAACCAGTAGGTATGTCGTTCTCGTCTACCGCAGGGGTTAAGCCCGCACACAGGACACTGGTGCATGGTTCGGACAGCGATGTCCGGGCGGCGGGGCAAGGGTTTTACGGTTCGTTGGGCGCCCGGTGGGGGCGCACGGAGGAGGCATCGGTGGCGGGCGAGTCCCCCGACAGGTCGAAGCGGCACGAGTCGTCGGCGCCGTCGGCAGAAGCGACGCCGGGGACCCCGGCCGCGGTTCCGGGCCCGGGCCGGGCCGCCGCGTCGGCGGCATCGGCCGATCCCCGTCTGGCGGTGGCTCGCGAACGGGCCGCCACGGTGCGGGTGGATCAGGCGACGGCGGTGTTCTCGACGCGGGCGTTGGCGGAAGGTTCCGCCGGGTCCGGAGGGAAGGGCCCCGTGGAGGACGCGCGACTGCGCGAGGCGGTGGCCGCCTGGGTGTCAGGCGCGGACGAGAAGGCCCCTGAGGGGGAGTCCGGGGTTCCGGAAGGCTCCGAGGACCCGGAGGGCCCCAACAAGGGCTCCAAGGGCGCGGAGAAGGCCGGTACGGCGGCGGAGGGGGACGACGCCGGGGCGGAGACGGAGACGGAGGCCGACGCCGGGACCGACGTTGAGGCCGGGGCCGAAGCGGGGGTCGAGGGCGAAGCTGACGAGGAGTCGGCTTCGGAGTCCGGCGCCAAGTCCGAGGCTGAGGCCAAGTCCGAGGCTGAGGCTGAGGCCGAAGTTGAGGCCCAGAGCGCGGCGGTGGGTGACGCCGACGCCGAATCGGAGACGGACGCGAAGGCCACGTCGGACGCCAAGTCCGAGACGGAGTCCGAGACGGAGTCCGAGACGGAGTCCGAGACCAAGACCGGGACCGAGGACGCGAAGCCGGAGGCGAAGGACTCTCCGGAGGACGCGCCCGAGACGTCTGAGACCTCCGAAGACTCCGAAGGTTCTGAAGATTCCGCGACCCCCGAGGCCCCCTCGGACGTCGAGGACTCCGAGGACGCAGCGGCGCAGCAGGACGCTGATGACGACTCGCCGTCCGCCGACGACTCGCCGTCCGCTGATGACTCACCGTCAGCGAAGGACGCCCCGGACGTCGACGCCGCCGCCGAGCCCGTCGACCATCCCACCGCCATCTTCAAGGCGCCGAAGCGCCCGGCGGTGGACCAGCCGACCACCATGCTCAAACTGGGCGGCGCCAAGCCGGCCACCGACAAGCCCGCGGACCGGTCGAAGGCGGATCAGCCCAAGGCGGACCAGCCCAAGGCGGACCGCTCGAAGCCCGAGGCCCCGTCCGAGCGCACCAGTAAGTTCGTGGCCCTCAAGCCTCTCGACGAACCCGTGTCGAGGCTGAAGCCGAAGACGACCGCGACCCCGCCCGTTCCCTCCGCTTCCTCCTCGCCCTCGGGGGTCGCCCCCGCCGACGCCACCGCCGCCCTCCCGCAGGTCGGCCCGGAGCGCACCACTCAGCAGCCGCTGCCGCCGAAGCCGCCGCTGGACCTGCTGGCCGAGCTGACGAACACGCCGCCGCCCCCGCAGACCCCGGTGCGGACACTCGCGCGCCGGGTGAAGATCTGGACGCCGCTGGCCCTGCTGCTCGCGGTCGTCTTTGCGGTCGCACAGTCGCTGCGGCCGCTGCCGACCCCCACGCTCGACCTCACCGCCGAATCCAGCTACACCTTCGACGGCGGCGACGCCTCCATCCCGTGGCCGTCCTCCGGTCAGGGCGCGCTCGACGTCCAGGGCATCGGTTCGTTCGGCACGTCCGGCGCGCAGAAGGCGGCGCCGATCGCGAGCGTCGCCAAGGTGATGACGGCGTACCTGATCCTGCGCGAGCACCCGATCAAGTCCGGTGACGGAGCGAAGATCAAGGTGGACCAGAAGGCCGAGGACCAGTCGGACGCCGGCGACGAGTCGACGGTCAACGTGCACGCGGGCGACACCATCACGCAGAAGGAGGCCCTGGAGGGTGTCCTGATCGCCTCGGCGAACAACGTGGCCCGCTTGCTGGCGCGCTGGGACGCCGGTTCAGAGACGGCCTTCGTCGCCAAGATGAACGCCGCCGCCAAGGAACTCGGGATGGCGAACACGACGTACACCGACCCGTCCGGCCTGACGAAGACGACCGTGAGCACGGCCGCGGACCAGGTGAAGCTGGCCAAGGCCGCGATGAAGGACGCTTCCTTCCGCGAGGTCGCCCGGATGATGGAGTACACCGACTACAAGGGCACCAAGCACAGCAACTGGAACCACCTCGTCGGCTCCAACAACGTCATCGGCATCAAGACGGGCACCACCACCGCGGCCGGCGGCAACCTCGTCTTCGCGGCGACCAAGGAGGTCGGAGGCGAGGTGCGGACCATCGTCGGCGCGGTGATCAGCCAGGGCCCCGGCGGCTCCGACAACACCATCCTCGGCGGCGCCCTGGCCGCGGGCGACAAGCTGATCCGCGCCGCGCAGGCTTCGCTGAAGTCCGCGACGATCCTGAAGAAGGGCGATGTCGTCGGTTACGTCGACGACGGGCTCGGCGGCCGTACGCCGGTCGTGATCACCAAGGACGTCACGGCGGTCGGCTGGGCCGGGCTCAAGGTCAAGCTGTCCTTCGTCTCCTCGGAGGTGCCGCACTCCGCGAAGGCCGGCACCAAGGTGGGCACGCTCACCGTGGGCGACGGCGGCAGCAGCGGCGCCGTGCAGGTTCCCGTCGAGCTCCAGAAGGACCTCGTCGAGCCGGGCTTCGGCGCCAAGCTGACCCGCGTGAGCTGAGCGGACGTACGCAGGGGGGTACGGGCGTACGGGGACGGGTACGGGCGTACGAGTGGGGGGCGCTTCCGGCAGGGGGCGTATCCCCCGTACGCCGGAAGTGCCCCGAACGTCATGTGAACGCGCCGTGAGCCCGCCGTGAGCCCGCGGTGAGCGCGGCGCGAACGCACCCGCACCCCGTCGGGGCGCCCCGCCCGGGAGCTCCCTGGCGGGGTGCGTGCTAGCGTCGCGAGATCCGGGCAGGTTTGCGGGCCGCGGGTCCCGGGCCGGACACGAGAAAACGGGACACGGGAGCCTTGCAGTGGCGACAGCGGAGCCGACACACGCCGACGACGCCGATCCTGGACCACGTCCTGGACCGGAGCACGGAGCGGGCTCGCGAATACGGCAGCCCGCACGCGCCACCGCCGTCTCCACGAATGACGTCCCCACGAATGACCGCCCTACGGATGACGCTCCGCCGGAGTCCATGCCGCCCGGGTCCACGACGCCCGAGTCCGTGCCGCAGGACCGACGCACCCGCCTCAAGGCCTTCGCCCGCCGGCACCCCGTCGCCTCCGTCACCGTCCTGGCCGGCCTCCTGCACGTCATCTGGTTCTTCACTTTCGCGAACAGTGGCGGAGACCTCGCCGCGCAGGACGCGTGGGCGGAGTTCGTCGGACGGCACCCGGACTCGGCGTACAACCTCGCCTGGTACGGCGGTATGCACCCGGTGTCGTACAGCGTGGTGTCGCCGTATCTGATGTCGGTCCTCGGCGTCCGTACGACGCTGATGATCGCCGGGACGATCTCGGCGGGCCTGCTGATGATGATCCTCATCCGCAGCCGGGCGATACGGAAGCCGCTCGCGCCCGCCCTCGCGGGTGTCTTCGCGCTCGTCTGCAACGCGATATCGGGGCGAGTCACCTACGGCCTCGGCATGGTTTTCGGGCTCGCCGCGGCGGCCGTGGTCTTCTGCTGGCCGTACCGCTGGCGCTACAAGCGCTGGGCGAAGGCCCTGTGCGCGGCGCCGCTCGCCGCGCTGGCGACCGCCGCGTCGCCGGTGGCGGGACTGTTCGTGGGCCTGGTCGCGGCCGCCCTGTTCCTCCAGAAGCGCCGGCCCGGCGCGTACGCGCTCGGCATCGCGCCGACGATCGTCGTCGCGGTCTCGGCATGGCTGTTCCCCTTCTCCGGCACCCAGCCGATGTCCTTCGGCTCGGCCTCGCTGCCGCTGCTCTACGCCGGGCTGGTCTTCGCACTCGTCCCCAAGGAGTGGAAGACGGTACGGATCACGGCGGCGGTGTACGGCCTCGCCGTGCTCCTCGTGTGGCTGATCAGTTCCCAGATCGGCTCGAACATCTCCCGCCTGGCGATGCTGTTCGCGGGCGCCGTGCTGCTCGCCGCGCTCCCCTTCACCGTGCCGAAGTCACGCAAGTGGTACGTGACTGTCCTCGCCTTCGCCGGATTCGTCGGGTGGATCGGCTTCAAGTCGGTCGACGACATCTTGCACACGACACCGGCGGCGTCCTGGGCCCGCGAGCTCGCTCCGCTGGTCAACCAGCTCCAGGTGGTCGGTGCCGAGAAGGGCCGCGTGGAGGTGGTCCCCGCGCGCTCCCACCGCGAGGCGTCCGCGCTCGCGCCGTACGTGAACCTCGCCCGAGGCTGGAACCGCCAGGCCGACATGGAGCGCAATCCGCTCTTCTACGACGACACCCTCAACTCCGCGAACTACCACGAGTGGCTTCAGCGCTGGGCCGTCCACTACGTGGTGCTGCCCAAGGGCGAACCGGACGGGGACGGCGGCCAACGTGAACGCCAGCTGGTCCAGCGCGGTATGCCCTACCTCCGTCAGATCTGGGGCGACGCGAACTGGCAGCTCTTCTCGGTCACGGACCCCACGCCGCTGGCCGATCCGCCGGCGGTCGTCGACCGGGCGGAGCAGGGCGAACTGACCATCGAGGTGAAGAAGGCGGGCCGCGTCCTCATCCGCATCCCGTACTCCCCGTGGCTCGGGCTCGTCGACGCCAAGGGCAAGAGCGTGAAGCCGCCGCAGGAGACAAAGGAGTCCAAGCACCGTGAGGAGGGCACGCCGAAGACGTACGAGAACCTCAACGGCTGCCTCATGGAAACCGCGGAGAACGCCTCCGGCGACAAGTGGACGGAACTCCTGGCCCCGGCGCCCGGCACGTACCGCCTGGCGGCCCCGTACCAGCTCCCCAGGGGAACCCCGTGCCCCGAGGAACTACGGTGACCTGAACCGGACGCTGGGCGCATCTTTCAGCCCGTCCGGCGTTTGAGGACGAGGCCGTTCAGGCCGATCGGGGGTTTGGGGGCGGAGCCCCCAAGTGGGGATGGGACGGGTAGGGGCGGCGGGGGCGAGAAACCCCCGGTGCCCGCCCCGCCGCTCACTTCACCGGAAACGCCACGTCACACACCGCGTCCTCCGGCCCCGCCGCGTCCCAGTCCGCGAAGTACACCTCCCGACAGGGACCGTCGTACGACAGCCCCCGCTCCGCGATCCACGCCTCGACCGCCTCGAACGCGGCCACGATCTGCGGATGGGCGACCTGCGCCTTGGTGATCCGTGCGTAGGCGAGCCGTCGCGCAGGCTCCACCCGAACCCCGATCCCCGACACCCGCCCCCGCTTCTCGGCCCACGCCCGCGCGGCCGCCTCGTCGGCGACCGGCACGCACGACTCGGCGGGCCCGTCACTCTCCATGCTGACCTCGGAGTAGTAGACGACGAAGGGGGCGCCGGTCGTCCCGCCGCACTCCCGTGCCCCGTCCTCCAGTCGCCCCAGCGAGGCCGGAATCCAGACCGGCAGCTCGTCCGCCAGCGTGTGCCGCTTCTCCGTCAGCACCACTCGCTCCGGCACATCCACCGTCTCGACCACGAACTTCCCGTACATGTCGGTACTCCTCCCGGACAGCCTTCCACGGAGGTATTCGGCGAGCGTCCGCTGCGAAGCGAACCGGGCCTCGGCATCCGCCCAGTACGTGGCGAGGAGCGCCGCACCCTGCGCCGCCTCGACCTCCACCACCTCGGCGATCCGCGCGAGCGGCATGTCGAGCTGCCGCAGAAGCGCGACCAGGCGGGCGCGCTCGACCTGGTCGGCGCGGTAGTAGCGGTATCCGCTGACCTCGTCGACGTGGGCCGGAGCGAGCAGTCCGAGCCGGTCGTACAGCCGAAGCGCCTTCGGCGAGAGCCGCGCGCGGGCGGCGAACGCGCCGATCGTGAGCAGTTCCTGATGCACGAGCCCATCCTCCGTCACCGGGCGCCTTCGGCCCGGTGACAAGGACGCTGCTCCCTGCCCCTGGGGCAAGGTCAAACGGTTCAGGCGGCCAGGTGCTTCTCCACCGCCGCCACGACCTCCGTCGACTCCGGCTCGGTCTGCGGCGAGAACCGCGCCACCACGTCTCCGCCCGGCCCGATCAGGAACTTCTCGAAGTTCCAGCGGATGTCACCGCTGTGGCCCTCGCCGTCGGCGGTGTCCACCAGCCGCTCGTACAGCTCGTGCCGCGCGTCCCCGTTGACCTCGACCTTCTCGGTCATCGGGAAGGTGACGCCATAGGTCGCGGAGCAGAACTCGGCGATCTCCTCGGAGGTGCCGGGCTCCTGCCCCATGAACTGGTTGCAGGGCACACCGAGCACGGTGAAGCCCTGCCCGGCGTACCGCTCGTGCAGCCGCTCCAGCCCCGCGTACTGCGGGGTCAGCCCGCACTTGGAGGCCACGTTCACGATGAGCACGGTCTTGCCGCGGTACTGCCCGAGGTCCGCGGACCCACCCTGAAGGGAATCGATCTGGACGTCGAGTACGGAACTGTTTGAACTGTCGGTAGTCATAAACGGATGCTAACTCCGCTTGATGTCGCCCCGGCCGCCGCCCGGCCGGTTCCCGGTGTGCTCGGTAAGGTCGCGAACGTGACCACAGCGAACACGATCAAGGGCATCTACGAGGTACTCGACGACCGCTTCGTCACCGGCCGCTGCACGAACGGCGACGGCAGGCTGGAGATCCTGCACGACGGCTGCCGCTGGGCCGAGGGCCCGCTGTACGTGCCCGCCTGGCGCCAGCTGATCTGGAGCGACATCCCCAACGACCGCATGCTGCGCTGGGACGAGCCCACCGGGACGGTCGGCGTCCTGCGCACCCCCGCGGGCTACGGCAACGGCAACACCCTGGACCGAGAGGGCCGCCTGGTCAGCTGCGAGCAGGGCAACCGCCGGGTGACCCGGACAGAGCACGACGGGTCGGTCACCGTCCTCGCCGACCGCTACGACGGCAAGCGGCTCAACAGCCCGAACGACGCGGTCGTACGGTCGGACGGTTCGGTCTGGTTCTCCGACCCGGACTTCGGGATCCTGAGCGACTACGAGGGTCACCGGGCCGAGTCCGAGATCGGCGCGTGTCACGTCTACCGCCTCGACCCGGGCACGGGCGAGGTACGGCTCGCCGCGGACGGCTTCGACGGGCCGAACGGAGTCGTCTTCTCGCCCGACGAACGGCAGCTGTACGTCTCCGACTCCCGCGCCGCCCGCATCCGCGTCTTCGACGTCCGCGACGACGGCACCCTCACGGACGGGCGAACCTTCGCGGAGGCGGAGAAGGGTGTCCACTTCGACAACATCCGCTTCGACGACGAGGGCCGGCTGTGGGCGGCCGCCCTCGACGACGGGGTCCACTGCTACGACCCCGACGGCACCCTCATCGGCCGGCTCCTGATCCCCGAGCGGGTCTCCAACATCACCTTCGGCGGCCCCAGGAACAACCGCCTCTTCATCACGGCGTCCACGTCCCTCTACTCGCTGATGATGTCGGTGACCGGCGCGCCCCGCATCTAACCTTCCTGAGCCTTCACGAGTACCTCCCCGGCGGGCGTGCGGGAGTACAGCACCGACCGCCCGGCCCGCCCCCTCCGTACCAGCCGGGCGTCCAGCAGCACCTTCAGATGGCGTCCGACCGAGCCGAGACCCTGCCCGGTCACGGCCACCAACTGGGTCGTGCTCATGGGGGAGTCGAGGAGGACGAGGACCCCGGCGCGGGCGGGGCCGAGCAGTGCGCCCAGGCTTTCCGGCACGAGGTCGGGACCCGTGGCGGCGAGCGCGCCCGAGCAGGGGAAGACGACCGCGTACCGGTCCGGCTCCTCCCACGACACCCAGCCGTGGTTGCGAGGTGTGACCGGTACGAACACCAGCTCGGCGCCGGAGATCTCGCGCGGCGGGTACTCGTGGAGATTGACCTGCAGCCGGTTGTCGCCGAGCCAGCGGGTGCCCGGTCGCAGCGCGTCGAGGGCCGCCGCCCAGCCGCCCTGGCTCAACTGCGCGGTCCGAGCGACGACATCGGCCTCCAGGACGCGCCGCCGCCGGTTCCAGTAGGGGCGTACGGCCTCGGTCCAGACGTGGGTGAGCAGGTCGGCTGCGCGCTCCGGGAGGTCGTCGCGGCGCAGGGCGGCGGGCAGCGGCCCTGCCAGGGAGACGGTGAGGTGGGCCCGGGCGTCCGCGCCCGACGCCTCCCGTACCCGCGCGACCTCCTCCTCGAAGTCGGCCTCGCCGCGCGGCGGCGGCGTCAGGAAGTCGGCGATCCAGTTCCGTCCGAGTCCGGACCGCATGAGCAGCGAGGTGACGGGGTCACCGGCCAACCGCCTTCTGTACCCGGGCAGATGGGCGTCGAGCCACGCCCGCTCCCCGGGGTGCGCGGCCGTCCCCGCGTGCAACAGCTTGACGCCGGCGAAGGTCTCGGCGAGTGGTGAGAGCACGAAACGGGTGCGGGCGAGAGTGTCGGCGTTGATCTGCCACCAGCCCATCCGCGCCCTCCCGTCGCTTCTCTCGCTGTCCGTTGCCCCGTGTGGTTTCGCGTCTCCGCGAAACAATAACGACCACGCCGGGCGCCACCCGAGACTCCATCCATGCGCAGCTACTCCGACCTTTTCCGAACCCGGGAGTTCACCCCTCTCTTCCTGTCCTCCGCGCTCAACTCGGCGGCCTCGACGATCGGCGGCCTGGCCGTCGGGACGCTGGTGTACAAGGCGACGGACTCGCCGCTGCTGTCGGCGGTGAGCATGTTCGGCCCGCAGCTCGCCCAGGTGGTCGGCGCGACCACCCTGCTGTCGGCGGCGGACCGGCTGGCGCCGCGCGCCACGTTGACGGGCATCGCCCTGTCCTTCGCCGTCGGTACGGCGCTGATGGCGACGCCGGGTCTGCCGGTCTGGGGGCTGTTCCTCCTGATCTTCGTCCTGGGTCTGGTCTCGTCCCTCGGCGGCGGTGTCCGCTGGGGTCTGCTGAACGAGATCCTGTCCAAGGACGGCTTTCTGCTGGGCCGTTCGGTCATGAACATGGTGGCCGGTCTCGCGCAGATCACCGGCTATGCGACGGGCGGCGTCCTGGTGGCGGTGCTCTCGCCGAGGATCACTCTGGCGAGCGCGGCGGCCCTGTATCTCGCCGCGGCCCTCGTCACCCGCCTCGGCATGACCTGCCGGGCTCCGAGGGCCACCGGCCGCGCCTCGATCGCGCAGACCTGGCGCACCAACGCGCTGCTGTGGTCCTCGCCCCCGCGCCGGACGACGTACCTGCTCCTCTGGATCCCGAACGGTCTGATCGTCGGCTGCGAGTCCCTGTACGTGTCCTACGCGCCGGACCGGGCGGGCCTGCTCTTCGCCTTCGCGGCGTTCGGCATGTTCGTGGGCGATGTGACGACGGGCCGTTTCATCCCGCCCACGGTCCGCGGACGCCTGGGCATCCCGTTCCTGCTGCTCCTGGCGACGCCGTATCTGCCGTTCGCGCTGGGGCCGGGGGTGGCGGTGGCGGCGGGCGCGGTCGCCCTCGCCTCGGTCGGCTTCGGGGCGAGCCTGATCCAGCAGGAACGCCTGATGTCCCTGACCCCCGACGAGCTGAGCGGCCATGCCCTGGGACTGCACTCCTCGGGCATGCTCACGATGCAGGGGGTGAGCGCGGCGCTGGCCGGAACGGTCGCCCAACTCACCTCGCCCGCCACGGCGATGACGGTGATGGCGATCACGTCGCTCGTCGCGACGCTGCTGATCTCGGGCCCCCGCCAACGCCCGGAAGTGTCCACACCACAACAGAAGCAACCGGAAGTGAACTCCCCCTGAACCCCAAAAGGTTGTGCGATCGGAGCCGCAACTCGCCCTCCAAGGACGGGGTCGAACGGGATGACCACACGCGCACAGACTCACGCGCGGACCTCATCGGCCCCCAGGGCCCCGTTGGGCCCATCGGGCCCCGTGGAGGAGAACCAACCATGTTCAGTCGCCGCATCACCGCGCTGCCGAAGGTGCTGGCGCTCGCCACCGCCGCCGTGGCCGTGACCGTCGCCGCCCCCGCGGCACACGCCGCGCCCGCCAAGAGCGCGACCGCGGTCGTCGTCGGCCAGAAGCTGTACTACACGGCGGCCGCCGGTCAGACGAATCACCTGTCCATCTCCTGGGCGCTCGGCGCGTTCGACCCGGATTCCCAGCTGAGCGACTTCATTTACACCTTCGACGACACCGTCAGGATCTCCCTCGGCGCGGGCTGTGTCCGCCCGGCCGGCGGCGACGACACCAAGGCGGTCTGCACGGTGACCGAGCCCAACACCTCGGCGTCCGACCTCGACTCCCTGATCGTCGATCTCGGCGACGGCAACGACACCGCGACGACCGGCAACGCCAGCGGCGGGTACACGAGGATCTACGGCGGGCCGGGCAACGACACCCTGACCGGCCACGGCGTCGACGTCCTCTACGGCCAGGGCGGCAACGACCGTCTCTCCGGCGGTGGCGGGGTCTACGACGAGGGCGCGAACGGCGGCGCGGGCAACGACACCCTCGTCAACTGCAGCGCCGAGTGTCACGGTGGCGCGGGCAACGACAGCCTGTCGGGTACGAGCGGCGACAACTCGCTCTTCGGCGACGACGGCAACGACAAGCTGTACGGCAACGCGGGCCGGGACCTCCTTCAGGGCGGCCGGGGCGACGACACCCTGTACGGCGGCGCGGGCGACGACAAGCTGTACGGCAACAGCGGCAACGACGTCCTGCACGGAGGTGCGGGCAAGGACTTCCTGTCCGGCGGTCCCGGCCGCAACAAGACGTACCAGAACTGATCCGTTCGCGGGGCAGCCCGGTGGGCGTGAGGAACGCGTCCCGGCGGGCTCTCGGCCTCCTGAGGGCCGAGAGCCTGATCGTCCCCGTGAGGTCAGGCCTTGCCCGTCCCGGACCCCTCGACGGCCCGCAGGGCCTCGATGACGCTGGCCACATGAGCGCGGGCGGCCGCCTCGGCGCGCTCCGGATCACGCGCGGCGATGGCCTCGACGAGGGCGAGGTGTTCGCCCAGCGAGACCTGGGGGCGCCCGGACTGCAGCGCCAGCCGGAACTGGTGGCGCACGATCTGTGCGTTCAGGCGGGTGAGGAGTTCGGCGGCGGTGTCCTGGCCGGAGATGTCCCGGACGAAGTCGTGCAGTTGGCGGTTGAGCTCGGAGTACTTCAGCGGCTCGGCCGCCTGCACGGCGGCGCGCAACTGCCCTCCGAGCGCGAGGAGTTGCGTGATCTGCGCATCGGTGACCCGCTCGGCGGCCTTGGCCGCGCACAGTCCCTCGAGCACCCTGCGGCACTCGTAGATGTCCACCGCCTCGCTCACGGACACGGTCCGGACCCGGGCCCCGCGGTTGCGGATCCGCTCCACGAGACCGTCGGCGGCGAGATCGACGAGCGCGGCCCGCACACTGGCCCGCGTGACATCGAACTGTTCGGCCAACTCGGCCTCGACCAGGCGCTGTCCTGGCACCATGTCACCGGCGAGGATGGCCCTGCGCAGCGCGACGAGGGCCTGCTCCTTGGCAGCGGCGCCGCTGCCTTTGGCACTGCCGGTAGCTGGGGACACGTACGTACTCCTTCGGTCTCGAGCTCCTGGAGCGCCTCGGGCCTCCTCGAGCTCTCCGCTCTCCTTGGAGATGGTTACCGACCGTAGGATGGGTACACAAAATCGTCAACAATCTGGCGGCGAGACTTGGGATCCGACCGGGCTCGTCAGGCGCCGGTGGACACCTCGACGAGGTCCTGCCGGCTGTGTTCCAGCAGCTCGCCCATCTCGCCGACCTCCGGGTCGATCTCCGCGGCGCGCGGCGCCACGTCCTTGAGCATGTCGAGGGTGGCCATCGCGAGCGCGAGGGCGTCGTCGCAGCGGTCCTCGCCGAGCAGGGACTCGATCTCGAAGGCGAGACTGGCGAGCGTCTCGCGTCTTCGGATTCCTCGCCGCCTACCGAGGGGTGGTCCGCTTCCTCGGGCTGAGCCTGCTCATCGCGGTGACCAGCGGCCTCACGGTCTGGTTCCTCGAGCAGGGCAACGTGGACACGGTCGGCGCCAGCGGCCTGATCTTCGGGTACTTCGGCTATGTCGTGGTGCGCGGACTCTTCGACCGGCACCTGATCGACACCCTGATCGGTGTCGTCATGGCGCCTCCTTCGCCTACATGCTCACCGTGGCCGTGCCCGGGACACCGGGGGTGAGCTGGCTGGGACACCTCGGAGGGCTGATCGGCGGCCTGGTCGGGGCCCGGCTCTTCCGGGGCCGACGCCCCCGGCCCGCCAAGGACACCCCCTCGGGCGGCGGCACCGGCCCGACCCCCCGCGGCGCCCTCCAGCCCCGCCCCGACAACCCCCGCGCCGACCTCCACAAGGAACTCGGCGACCTGGGCCTGCTCTAGGCCCTGTCGTCAAATTCCCGTCTGCTCGCGACGTCGGGGTGATCCAGAGTCGGCGTCCCTCCCGCGTGCGGCATGCCTCACTCTGGTGGGCCCGAATCGCATGGCCGTCTGTGGGTACGGGCCATCCGTGGGCCAGGACGGTGCCGTCATCCGCCCAGACGAGCACAAACCCGGCAACCTTGTCACATGCCCGTAGGGCACGTGATCGGGGGCTCCCAGGCCCTGTCAGTAGAAGGACGACCCTGGAACGAGGCATGCATGACCCAGGCGGATCGCAGGGGATCGGCCGGCGTGGCCACGAGACGGAGGAACGAAGGGACGGTCGTCGAGGAAGCGCCATTGCCGCAGGCGGCCCCCGTGACGCGGGTGATCGCGGCCGGGCCCGGCGCCCGGAAGGACCGGCTCGCCGCGTTGGACGGGCTGCGATTCCTGGCGGCGCTGTCGGTGGTGCTCTTCCACTTCGTCGGCCAGACTCCCGGTGCGATGATCGTCGTCTGGGGGCGCCCGTACCGGAGCACCTTCCCCGAGCTGCACGGCTACTTCGCCTTCGGACGGCTCGGTGTCGACCTGTTCTTCCTGATCAGCGGGTTCGTCATCTGCATGAGCGCGTGGGGGCGCACCCCGCGGGACTTCTTCATCTCACGCGTGACCCGTCTGTACCCGATGTACTGGATCGCGATCGTGGTGTCGGTGTGTTTCGTCTACTTCGCCGACAGCCCGTTCGGGCACCCCAACCCACGGCTGCTCTTCGCGAACTTCACGATGTTGCAGACCCCGCTCGGTGTGGCCAACCTGGACCCGGTCTACTGGACGCTCTGGCCGGAACTCTGCTTCTACCTCACGTTCGCGGTCGTGGTGTGGAAGGGCCTCACCCACCAGCGGGTGGTGATCTTCTGCGGGTTGTGGACAGTCGCCGCGGTGCTGGCGCCCGCCGCTCACATCCCGCTGCTCACGCTGATCGTGAACCCGACGTCCGCCCCGTACTTCATCGCGGGCATGGCCTTCCACCTCATGTACCGCTATCGGCCGACACCGCTGCTGTGGGGGATCGTCGCCATGTCGTGGCTGCTGGCGCTGCACTTCCTGCTGGCACCCCACGGCGGCCGCAACAACTGGGCCACCTGGTCGCCCTGGCGCGGCTGGCTGATCCTCCTGACCACGGTGTTCTTCCTGCTCGTCGGCGCCATCGCACTCGGCTGGACCCGCCGGATCCGCTGGCGCGGACTGACTGTCGCGGGCACGATGACCTTCCCGCTCTACCTGCTGCACGACACGATCGGAATGACCGTCGCGCACCACTACGGCGACCGGGTCGACCCCTCGGTCCTGGTCGCGGTCACGGTGAGCGCTCTGGTCGTACTGGCGTATCTCGTGCACCGGTTCGTCGAGCGCCCGATCGCGCTGGCCATGCGGCGCTCGCTGCACACCGCCGCGTTCGGACTGCCGGCGCCGACGCGGCGCTCCTGACCGGACGAGAGCACGGCGGGCGGTGACCGCCGTTCGCCGCTGCGACGGGCGTCGGCCGCGCCCTCGCGTCAAGAACGTGCCTGCCAGGAAGGCATGTTCGCGCTGGAAGGTCCTGTTTGGGCAAAGGGTTCGGCATCGACAGTTCAACGGTCTTGTCCTGTGCATGTCTCACTCGATGAGATGCACGGAGACCACTTCGTGCGACGCAGGACCACTCAGGACCACTAGGGGGATTCATGCACATAGCCCGTACCCGACGGAGCGTCGCGGCTTCCACGGCCGCCACCGCCGCTCTCGCCGCCGCCGCGCTGGCGACCGCCCCGCTGGCCGGCGTCACCGCCGCCGTACCGCACACCAAGGCGGTCCCGGCCACCGCCGGCCACACCTTGGTCCATGGCGTGGCCAGCCCGCTCTCCAGTGAGCAGTGCCAGGCCAAGTGGCACATCGCCTGCTACAACCCGCTCCAGTACCGCACCGCGTACGACCTCAACGCGCTGTACCGCAAGGGCATCACGGGCAAGGGGCGCACCATCGTCATCGTCGACTCGTTCGGCTCCCCGACGATCCAGCACGACCTCGACGTCTACAGCAAGCAGTTCGGTCTGCGCAGCACCAAGGTCGACGTGGTCAAGTGGGGCAAGGTCCCCGTGTTCGACCCCAAGAACTCGGACATGACCGGCTGGGCCGGCGAGACCACCCTGGACGTCGAGATGGCCCACGCCGTGGCGCCCGACGCCAAGATAGTCCTGGTGGAGACGGCGGTCGCCGAGACCGAGGGCGTCACCGGTCTGCCGGAGATGATGGACGCCGAGAAGCACATGATCGACCACGGCGTCGGCGATGTCATCACCCAGAGCTTCGGCGCCACCGAGGACACCTTCCCCGGTTTCGACAAGGGCGACTTCTCCAGCATCAAGAAGCTGCGCTACGCCTTCCAGGACGCGAACCGCAAGCACGTGACCGTCCTCGCCTCCTCCGGCGACGGCGGCGCCACCGACCTGAAGGCGGACGGCAAGACCTACTACGACAAGCCCGTCAACTCCTGGCCCTCCTCGGACCCGTTGGTCACCTCCATCGGCGGCACCCAGCTCCACCTGAACGACAAGGGTCAGCGGGTCAAGCCCGACAGCGTCTACAACGACTACGGCTCGGGCGGCGGCGGCCAGTCCCACGTCTTCACTCGCCCGGCCTTCCAGAACGGCGTGAAGAACGTCGTCGGCGCCCGCCGCGGCACCCCGGACGTGTCGCTGGCCGCAGCGGTCAACGGCGGCGCCTGGATCTACTCCAGCTACGACCCGACCGCCATCGGCTGGGACGTCACCGGCGGCACCAGCGAGGCCAGCCCGCTCTTCGCGGGCATCGTCGCCCTCGCCGACCAGGCGGCGGGCCACCGGGTGGGCAACATCAACGAGGCGCTGTACGACCTCTCCAAGCGCTCAGCCCACCACGACAAGAGCACCGGCATCGTCGACGTCAACGACGGCACCGACAACTCGTACGAAGGCGTCACCGGCTACAAGGCCGTCGACGGCTACGACATGGCCACCGGTGTGGGCACCGTGGACGCCCTGCGCTTCGTTCCGGCCCTCGCCCGGGCGACCCACCGCGGCTGACACCACGCCGCCGCACCAGGGCTTCCCGGGGCTCCTTCCCTGAGACCTGCCTGCCATGAGACGGCCCGGGTTCCGTACCCGGGCCGTCCGCGGGCTCGTGGAGTCCGCGCAGCGTGCGCCCATGACCGTGGGCGTGCGCCGTCATTGGTGTCGGGTGTGGATGTCAGGCAGGCCGAGGCGTGATGCTCACCGCGCGGTAGTCGTAGCCGTCCTGTTCGAAGCCGGGGGCTTCCCATGTGAGGTCGACCTGCTGTCCGGGCGACAGTGTGCGGAAGCCGGCCGTCCGGACGTCGGAGAAATGGCCGAAGCAGCCGCCGGGAGTCTCGGGCGAGTCGAGCACGCCCCACCCTTCCTCGTCGTTCCACTCGCGGACGATCGCAGTCACCATGGGTGGAACCCTACGGGCTCGGTCGCTCGATCCGGCGGGCCGCAGGCCGCGTATCCGCAGAGGCGGTGCCTACCAGCCGAGGACCGCGGGACCGCGGCTGAGTCCGGTCTTGTGGAGCCATTCCTCCTGGACGTCGCGGTTGCGGGTGTCTATGGAGAGGTAGACCGCGTGGGTGCCGGGGGCGGGTTCGGTGCACTGCTTGGTCCACACGCTGTTGAGGCAGAGTTGCACTCCGCAGAGCTTCGACGAGGGCAGGCCCCGCAAGGCCCCCTCCCAGGACACGTCGAATCCCAGCGGGCCCACGGCCTGGACCATGAGGTCCAACTCCGCCTCCGTGCAGCTCTCGTCGTGCTCGCGCACCGTGAACGGCGGAGTGCTCCAGCCGGGCAGTTCCAGTTGCAGTCCCCATTCCTCGATCAGGGGCCACACCTCGGCGAACACGGAGCGCAACTCGACTTCCACGCGGTGGGCGTAGCCCCCGCGCAACGCGTCGGTCCGGGCGACCGCCCGCCAGAACTCGACCAGTCCGTCCGGCGAAAAGGGGCTGTCGTCACGGCAGGTGAAGGCGCCCCACGAGAAGTGGTGGCGCGCGTGGCGGAACTGCTCCACTGTCACGACAGGTCCGACCTCGGGGGAGAACGGGTCGTCGGCCCACTCCGCGTAAGCACCCAGCAGCTCACGGGCGCGCCGCAGCGCGCTCATGGCGTCCGGCAACGGCTCGAGTACCTGATAGAGCAGGGACATCCCCACGGCGCACCTCCCGGAGGCGGAGCGTACGCACGGCGCGTGTCGGCGTCGCCCGAATTACGGCCGTGCCTCGTAGGACGCGCCATCGACCGCCTTGACATTCCTGCCGCGCCTCCACCATGCTTGTATTAATGCATTAACACAAGCACACTGGGCACACTGTGGTCATGGAAGGTGATGTGGTCGAGTACCGGATCGACCGTGGCAGCGGTGTACCGGCCTACGTACAGATCGTGGAGCAGACCGAACGGGCGCTCCGGATGGGCACGTTGAAGGTCGGGGACAAGCTGCCCACGGCCAGGGAGGTGGTGGCGGCGACCGCCATCAACCCCAACACCGTGCTGCGGGCCTACCGCGACATGGAGCAGGCCGGTCTGGTCGAACTGCGCCGCGGGCTGGGGACCTTCGTGACGCGGTCGCTCGCGCGGCCCGGCGCGGAGGACGACTCGCCCCTGCGTGCGGAGCTCACCGACTGGATGGCACGGGCACGGGCGGCGGGACTCGAACGGGCCGACATCCTCGCCCTGGTCACCGCCACCCTGGACACCTACGACAACGAGCGGGACAGCCACACCCCGGGCGACCGGGAGCGGAAGAGGAGGAAGCATGACCGGGCCTGACATGCCGGCCGCGCTGCGCGCCACGGGAGTCGGATTCCGGTACCGGGCACGGGGCGGCTGGGCCCTGCGGGACTGCGAGTTCACTGTGCCCGGGGGCCGTATCACCGCCCTCGTCGGACGCAACGGCGCCGGCAAGAGCACCCTGCTGCACCTGGCCGGCGGCCTGCTGCGCCCCCGCACCGGGGAGATACGGGTACTGGACACCGCCCCGGGCACTCCCGAGGCCCGCGCCCGGGTCGCTCTGCTCACCCAGGACAAGCCGCTCTACCCCCGCTTCACCGTGGCGGACACCCTGCGGATGGGGCAGAAGCTGAACTCCTCGTGGGACCAGGCCGCCGCCGAGCGGACCGTCCGCGAGGGAGACATCGCACTCGCCGCCCGCGTCGGCGAGCTGTCGCCCGGGCAGCGCACCCGTGTCGCACTCGCCCTGGCGCTCGGCAAACGGCCCGAACTGCTGCTGCTCGACGAGCCGATGGCCGACCTCGACCCCGTGGCGCGAGGCGAGATCATGGGGGCGCTGATGACCGAGGCCGCCGAGGGCGGCACGAACATCGTGCTGTCCTCACACGTCCTGCCCGAACTGGAGCAGACCTGCGACTGGGTACTGCTGCTGCGGGACGGCCGCGTCGAGCTGAGCGAGGACGCCGAGGAACTGCGCGAGAACCACGCCGTACTGACCGGACACGCCGACCAGGCCGACGCGCTGGCCGCAGGGCACACCGTCGTGCACCGCCGGTCCGGTGGCCGACAGATGACCGCCCTGGTACGGCAGCGCGGACCGCTGCGCGGCGACTGGCACGTCGAGCGGCCCAGCCTGGAGGACATCCTGGTCGGCTACCTCCACGCCGGCGACACGGTGCGCCCGGCCGGCACCGAGCGGACGGAGGTGGCGGCGTGAAGGACTCCCTCCTCCGTAACCGTTCCCTCCGTACCGGTCCCGCCCATGACGGTTCCCTCTGGAGCGGTTCCCTCTGGCTCGCGTGGCGTCAGCAGCGAGTGCTGGTCGGCATCGGCGCGGTCGTCCTGGCCGGCGCCGCGGCGATCGCCGTGTACTCCCGCTCGGGCATGCTGGACGCCCTGCACAGCGGGCTGTTCGACCACTGCGGCACCGGACCGCTGTCCTGCTTGCGCACCGACACCAGCCTGCCGCCCCTGATGCTGGACATCGCCCCGCTGAAGTACTTGGGGATGTTGAACATCGCCCTGCCCGTCCTGATCGGAGTCTTCTGGGGCGCCCCGCTGCTGGGCCGCGACCGGGAACTGGGCACGCACCGCATGGTCCTCGCCCAGGGCATAAGCCGCGGACAGTGGTTCGCCTCCCGGTTCGCCTTCGCCGCGGCGACCACGGCGGCCCTCTCCGGCCTGCTCGCGGGAGTGTTCGCATGGTGGCGGGGGCCCGCCGCCGACCGCAGCTACGGCCTGTTCTGGTACGACGTCACAGCCCTGAGCGGCTCGGGCCCGCGCGTCGTCGCAGCCGCCCTCTTCGGACTGGCGGCCGGCACGCTGCTGGGTCTGCTGGCCCGCCGGGTCCTGGCCGCGATGGCCCTGACCCTCCTGGTCACCGGGGCGATGACACTCCTGCTGGAGTGGGCACATAGGACGCGCCTGCTGGTCTCGCCGCACACGTACGTGAGCGCCGGCATCGTTCCCAAGGCGCCCATGGGCGAGAAGTGGTCGACCGGCCACTACGGCCTCGTCACCGCCTCCGGCCGCCACGACGACGTGCTGAAGTGCCCCTTCCCCTCGGGCGCCGAGCTCAAGGAGTGCATGGCCCAGCACGGGTACGTCGCCCGCTTCTACGATGCCAACCCGGCCGGTGACTACTGGACCTTCCAGTGGACCGACACCGCCGTCCTCGGCGGCCTCGCCCTCCTGCTCACCGCAGCCACCGTGCTGCTCCTGCGCCGCCGCGTCTGACCGCGGCGCGCCACCGCACCGGTCACCCCCTTCACCCCTTCACCCCCTCACCCGGGGTTCCCTTTGCACGGAGGTCACTTCGCCATGCCCGCCGACGCCAAGCCACCGAAGAATCCGCGCGACGGCCGCTCCCGGGACACGGGGTGCGTCGCATGAGTCTGCTCCATGGAACAGCAAGGCAGATCCAGGAACACGGTGAGCCGAGTGGGCCCATCGACGCGAGTGGACCGCGAAGCGGGCCGGCGCGCCTGGCCGCGATAGACGGGCTCCGCCTGGTAGCAGCGGTGATGGTGGCCGCGTATCACTTTCTGGGGACGCCCACCCCGCACTTCTGGGGAAAGACCGAGCTCAGGGATTTCGCCCCGTTCCTGCATGAGACCAGCCGCTACGGCTGGCTCGGCGTCGAGTTCTTCTTCATCATCAGCGGATTCGTCATCTGCATGAGCTGCTGGGGGCGGACTCCCGCACAGTTCACCGTCTCCCGGATATCACGGCTCTTTCCGGCCTACTGGTGCGCGGTCCTCCTGGTCGTCGTGGTTGTCCTGGTCGCACGGATGGGCCATTGGCCTGCCGCCGCGCACATCGATCCTCGTACAGTCCTGGGAAACCTGACGATGGTTCCGGGGCCACTGGGGCTCAACCTGGTCAGCGGAGTCAGCTGGACACTCTGGGTGGAGGCTCGCTTCTACCTGCTGATGGCCGTGATGCTCATCTCCGGACTGTCCTATCAGCGGATGGTGGCCTTCTGCGGAGCCTGGCTCCTGGCCGGTGTCATCGCCCTTGAACTTCACTCGTCACTGCTCAACGAATTCGTACTGACCCGGTACACCGGCCTCTTCGTCGCCGGGATCGTGCTCTACCTCATGCAAAGGTTCGGACAGAACCTCCTGCTGTGGCTTCTGCTGGGTTTCGCCTGGTGCTACGAACTCACCGTGCTCGAATTCCGGGTGGCCGACCACGCCACCACGTCCCCCGGCGAGGGCCGGCCCTCCTGGGCCGTGTGCGCGGCCGTCATCACACTCTGTCTCGGGCTGCTGGCACTGGCCGGTGTCGGACCGTTGGCGGGACTGCAATGGCGTTGGCTGGTCACCGCCGGGGCGCTCACCTACCCCTTCTACCTCGTCCACCAGAGCATCGGAATTCCCCTGGCCAAGGGCTTGATCAAGGCAGTTCCGGGGCTGGGACCGCTGCCTTCGATGGCGGTGTCCATCATCTGCATGCTGGGCCTGGCCGCGCTCATCCACCTATGGGTGGAGCGCCCGCTCGGACGCTTCCTGAGGCACCGCCTGACACTTGACGTGCGTCTGCGGGACCTCGCGGCGAAGCCGGCTCTCGCCCGCACGCGGTAGCGCGAGGCGAGACCACTCAGAAGCGACCCGCCCGACAGGCCCCACTCAACAAATACCGCAGCAACAACCCGATCCAGGGAAAGGTCTCGCATGCCCCTCAAGGTGCGAATACGACGGTCTCGCCTACTCATCGCCGTCGCGACAGCCGTGGCCGCCGCCGTGGCCGTCGCGCTGATCGTGGCCCTGACGGTCACGACCTACGATCACACCTCGCCGCGCGCCGCCCGCGACAAGGCATCGGGATCGGTGGCCGGGAGCGTCGACTGCCGCAAGGCGAAATGTGTGGCCCTCACCTTCGACGGCGGCCCCAGCCCGACGACCCCCAAGCTGCTGGACATCCTGAAACAGGATGATCTGCACGCGACGTTCTTCGTGCAGGGCAAGGGCCACATCGCGAAGTACCCCAAGATCCTGCGCCGTATCTCGGACGAGGGGCACGAAATCGGCAACCACACCTGGTATCACGAGGTTTTGACGGACATCGACGTGGACGACGCCCGTCGGGAGCTGACCCGGACGCAGGACGCCATCGAGAAGATCACTGGCACCAGGCCCATCCTGATGCGTCCGCCGGAGGGCCGCACCAACCGCAAGGTGGCCAAGATCTGCCAGGACTTGGGGCTGGCGCAGGTGCTGTGGAGTGTCACGGCCAAGGACTACGAGACGACCGACTCGGCCCTGATCACGAAGCGGGTGCTCGACCAGACTCACCGCGACGGCATCATCCTGCTGCACGACCTGCACAAAGGGACCGTGCCCGCCGTCCCGGGCATCATCAAGGCGCTCAAGCAGCGCGGCTACAGCATCGTCACGGTGTCGCAGCTGCTCGCCCCTGCCAAGCCCCAGCCGGGGATGGTCTACCGGCCCTGAACAACCGCGACGGACCCACACCGTCAGGCAGCGACACGCGAGGCCCCTTCTCCTGACCTCCGCCCCCTGTCGGGGCCGGACCCTCCCCGCGCTAACTTGCGCTCCTTGTCGCGAAGTACGCGCCCACCATGGCGCTGACCGCCCCGTCCACCAGGGGCCGTGCCGCGCCGCTGACCGTCACCGGACGGCTCACCTGGCCGCACGCGCATGTGACGACCGGTGCGGTGCACGTCGTCAAGACCGACCTGGCGCACGGCTCCGGATACTCGTTGGGCACCGTGCCCGTCGCCGCCGACGGCGGCTTCGCCTTCCACGACACCCCGCAGGTCGGGGGCGCGAACACCTACGCCTTCAGCTACGACGGTGGCACGTCCTACCTTCCGGTCACCGCGTCGGCGAAGGTACAGGTGTCCCGAGCCACTCCGAGCGTGAGCCTGACGACCGACGCGAAGTCGTACCACTCCGGTGCGACCGTCAAGGTCACCGCGCACCTGGGAACCACGTACAACTCCCGTCTCGTGACGCTGTACGACCAGCCCGCGGGCAAGCCGCGGACGCAGCTCAAGAGCGGGTTCCCGTGGTTCCCCGCGGGATCCGGCGAAGTACCGAAAGCGATCGTCAACCCACCCACGTCGGCCGACGGTTCTGGCCGGCCGGGGTGTGACCGCGGCCTGCTGCATTGGCGTCACCGGCGTCACCAGGTTGGGGGACTGCGCCGTCGCCTGCCGGGCCGGATATGCCGGATAAGTGCGACTATCGCACCGGGGTGACATGGCGACTCCGAGCCGTCACCACACCTGGCAGGAGGACCAATCGATGAACCTGACTCTGAAGCGCCTGCTCGGCGTCACCGCGGCGGTGGCCACGGGCGGGGCGGCCCTGCTCGGCACCGGCGTCGGCACCGCCGACGCCGCCGGCCGCGTGCACTGCGACCGGGCCGAACAGGACATGTGGAGCAGCGGGCCCAGTCGCAACCTGACCGGCCACCGCTGCAGTATCCCGGGCAACAAACATCGCTGGTACACCATCGAGATCGACACCCTCGTACGGACCCACTACAAGAGGGACACTCTGGACGGAGGGGTCGACGGGACCAAGACCCTGCACAACAAAACCATCAGGTGCATGGGCTATATCTCCAGCAAGGGTGCGGTGAACTGGTTCGGATGCCCACCCAACTGACGCACCCGCCGCAGCTGTGACTGACTCCGAGACAGGGGACGGCGGACGCGGTGTCCTTGGTTCGTCGGTGCGGTTGCGGCACGGCGCCTGAAACGGCGAAGGGCCGGCCTGGGAGGGAAACCCTCCCGAGCCGGGCCCTTCTTCTAAAACACCGCCTAGCCGTTGACGCAGACGTTGCCCGTCGCCGGGTTGAGCAGTCCGATGACGTTCACGGAGTTGCCGCAAGCGTTGACCGGGATATCCACCGGTACCTGCACCACGTTGCCGGACAGCAGACCGCCCGAGCCCGTCGCGGTGCCCACCGCTGTCGCTCCCTTTTTCTTGACGGTCAGGGTCGCGGGGTCCGGGGGATTCAGGCCAACCGTAGTGATCGCTTCGGGGCGGTTGACGTAGGTTCCCGCCTTGACGGCGGTGACGTTCACCGTGACCGTGCAGGACTTCTCGCCGGCGGCCAGGTCGCCGCCGTCCAGAGCGACGGACGCGCCCCCCGCCGTCGCGGACACCGTGCCGTTGCCGCAGGTCGTCGACGCGTTCGCGTTCGAGGCCACCTTCACTCCGGCGGGCAGGTTGTCGGCGAAGCTGAAGTCGTTCTTCGCCGCCAGTTCACCGGTGTTCGTCACCGTCATGGTGAGCGTCGACGTGCCGCCCTTGTCCACGGTGGCAGGGCTGAACGCCTTGTCCAGTTGCGGAGTCGCATCCAGGATCCGGATGTTGTCGAATGCGTGGTCATTACCGAACCAGTCGCCTTGCCCATTGACCATCTTGATGCCCAACTGGCTGTCGTTGAACAACACTGCTCTGTTGCCGGCGAATGCCCCGGCCCTCAGTCCGCTTCCTCCGGGATAGGGCTTGGAGTTGGGATCGGTGCAGGGATTGATGGGGGTGGTGAAGGTAGGGATGTCCGACCCGTTGCCGGTCAGATAGAACTTCAGCAGCGGAGGAGCCGCTGAGTCGCAATTCACGGCGGCCGCGTCCACTGCGAAGGTGATGTAGCGGTTCGGCTTCGCGATCGGGATCGGCTGCTCGGTCCGGAACTCCACCCGGTCGGTGCCAGGTGACACCCAGTTGGTGTAGGCCGCGACCACGTGGTTGGTCGGCGGATTCGTTCCGCCCACCTGGCCCAGCGCATTGGCCATGTCCTTCAATACCGCCGGGCAGTCGGGCTGATCGGCGCCGGTCTGATCGAGGATGATTCCGTTGCACTGTCCGTGGTCAAGCCATGAGGGGTCGGCTGTGTATGTCTCGTTGAAGGGTGGAGCGCCGACGTAGTCCTCCAGGAAGACCGGAGTCTCGCCTGCCTTCTCGAAGTCTTCGGCGAACACCGTGGCCGGGGCCTGCGGGACCCCCGGAGTGCCAGGTGCGTGCAGGGCGTTCACACCCGGCGACATGACCAGGGCCTGGGCTTGAGAGGTCAGCGGGGCACTCGCGATCGCAAGTGCTACGAGGGGCACCGATGCGGCGCGCGTGCGCCAGGAAGGCTTGACTGCGGAAATCTCCACCATCTCTTTTCCAATCACCACGACGAACAAGCAACAGCGGGAATGGGCGTAAATGGCGCAGCCCAGACCATCAGCGATGCACCTCGACAGGCGGGTCGCCGACATTCCAGCACGCGCCCTCAAGAGAAGACGACCGGCGAGCGTGGCGACTGCATCTTTCACCGAATTGGTCGCACTCGGAGCCAACCCTGTGGGTGCGTATCGGAATTTGATCCGGTAAACCTTACACGGCCCCGGCGTTGTTCGGTTGTGTCCGGCTTCGTGGTAGTTGATCAGATGCCGTAGACGGCGAAGGCGTCGTTGTGGTTGAGGAGATCGCGGCGGGCGTGGGCGATGTTGGCTCGTCCGGCCAGGCGGAGCGTGCTGATGCCCAGGTTGCGGAAGCTGGCCAGTGCTCGGGGTGCGGTGCCGGTCCTGACCTGGGAGTTGTCCTCATGGAAGGTGACGTCCCGCACCCAGTGGATCTTGTTTTCTATGGACCAGTGGACCCTCTCGTAGTGGTTGAGGTGAGCGGGGCCTGCGAGGTGGGCGGGCAGGCTGGTGACGCCGAAGACGATCTCCTTCCCGGTCCAGGTTCCGTCGAGGCCGCCGGTGTCACGGCGCAGGCGGAAGACCTGTCCCGCGCCGGGGAAGAGGGCGTCGTCGGCTTGGGCGGTGCGGATCGTGCGACGCTCGGTGCGCCCGTGCCCACGGTCGTCCTCGGCCTCGGTGGTCTCGGTCCACTCGGCGTCGGTACCGGCCAGCAGCGCCTGGGCGGCGGCGCGGGCCAGCGGCTGGTTCCCCTTCAGGATCAGGACGTAGTGGGCGTCGAGCCGGTCCGTGATCAGGTGGGCGGTCTTCTTCGTGGTGTGCAGGGCGTCCAGGGTGAACACCCGGCCGGACAAGGCGAGTTGGGCCAGCAGCATGCGGGCCGCCTCGCCCTCGCCGCGCTTGTCCGGAACCTGCCTCTGGCCGAGGACCGCGCCGCTGGCGTGGTCGACCGCCCCGACCAGGAAGACCCGCCCCGATTCGGTGCGGGCGCCGGTCAGGGCCTTGCCGTCGAGAGCCGCAGCGGGCAGCAGCCCGGCCGGCGCCGGGTGTTCCACGGCCCGCTGGGCGGCGCGGCGCTGTTCGCGCTCGATGGGCCCCGGGGTGTCCGGGACCTCGGGCGTCGGTGCCTTTCCGGTCGCGACGTCGGTGACGTATGCGCAGGTCGCCGCGTCCAGCACGTCGGCATCCAGGTCGGCGAGCACGCGGCGGAAGGTGCGCTCGCTGGGCACAAGGTACTGGCCGGCCAGCGGGTCGTACCGGGCGCCGAGGCGGGCCAGTTTGACCTGCGGGGCGCGGGCGGACCACTGCCAGATCGCGGTCATGGAGTCACCACCGACCACCAGCGTCGCGCACGCGGCCAGCACCAGGATCACCACCAGGGGATGCCGCCGCCCACGCTCCGCACGCCGGTCAGGGACCTGCCGCAACCTGCTGACCAGCGCGGATTCCACTGCCACAGGGTCGGCGGCGAGCTCGGCCTCCCACAGCGCGAGATCGGTGAGCTGGCCAAGGACAGGGCTGATCAGGGAGGATGCGGACACGAGCGCGGCTCCTGAGACGATCTTCTGGCGTAGGAACCTGAAAGATCATCAGAGGCCGCGCTCGTCTGGCAACTCGCACCCCTCCCCCTGGGCAAACGACCCAAAACCCATCAAAGATCAACTACGCCGGGGCCGTGGTAAACCTTACGAGTGTGGATTCCTTGGGTAGCGGCGGATTCGGGAACCCGGTGTCCTCCGCATTCCCTGGCACGTGCCTCGCGGGCCGCGCTGCTTCCCTGAGAGACCGGCCGCTACTGGACGTTGGTGGTGCGGTACCCGGGAAACGGCCGTACGGTGCGACATGTGGCCGGAGGGCCGAAGACTGTTCCTTGCAGTCTTCGGCCCTCCGGCTGGGTGAAGCGGCCGTGCCGGCTATGACGACGGGTGGCAGAGGGTGTGGGCCTCCGCGTCACAGCACAGCTTCCAAGCGGGCTAGTGGTGGCCGAGGTAGCGGTCCTGATCGCGGTGCCGGTTGTTGTACCAGCCGTGGTGCCCGCCCCGGCCCTGGTCCCAGCCCCAGCCCCGGTCGCGGTCGCGGTCGTGGCCCCGGTTCCAGCCCCAGCCACGGTCCCAACCCCGGCCGCGGTCGTGGTCGTGGCCCCGGTTCCAGCTCCGGTCGCGGTCCCGGTCGCCGAAGTGGCCGTCGTGGTCGTGGTCGCTCCTTTGACTGTGCGAGTAACCCCTCCCGTTGTCGTGGTCGTGGTCGTGGCCGGCTCCGGCGGCCAGGGCCGGCATGGCGGCCGCGCCGACGAGTACGCCCGAAGCCACACAGGTGGCGATCAAGCGGAACGTCGTACGAGAAACAGACATGAATCTGTCACCTCACGTTCGTGCACACCGACCCTGGTCGGGGCCGGGCGTGCAATCCGTAATTCCCGGCTCGGTGCCGAGGCCCCACACTGTGGTCCTCCACGGCGACACCGGACCAAGGAAACGATTCGCGTTACAAAGTGCAGATATATCCGTAACTCTCCCTTGTATGGGCCATTGACGCTGGGGAGGGGCCTGGGTGTCGTCCTTGTCGTTGCTTGGAATCACGCTGAGAGCAGGAAAAAGAGCAGCTGACGGTCCGTGACACTCCTGGCTGTCTCGCTGCCTCAACTCCTTCGAACGGCCCAACGGCTTCAGTAACGAGGGGGGGCCTCTGTTCGGGGGACCTGTCGCGGTCTGCGGCGATCCGGCCGATCCGGCCGGATCGGCCGGATCGGCCGCGAGGTGTCGTCGTGATTCTGGGACGCCTTGACCGGAAGCGGCCTTCGCGGCATGGAGGCCAGGGTCGGGGGCGATGGTCGCCAGTACCTCCACGACGTCGGCGAGACAGTCGGACCCGGGTCGGCATCCGCTGGGCCCCTGGCGCCCGTGTCGTATCCACCAGATGAACCGGTCGTCAGACCTGGATACGAAAGTGCGCCTACGGCGATCCGTAGGCGCACTTCTCTCCGTGCCCCGGCGGGATTCGAACGAGCTTGGTCATTCTTCGCCCGCAGCGGCTCCGGCCTCCCGCGCGCCCGCGACTCAAGCCGCAGCTCCGCACCAGTCCCGGAGACCTCCTTGAGGACACGGAAGGGCTTCTCCTGGCCGAGAAGATTCGGTCCGGTACACCCATCACGACGGCTCTGCGCGATCATTACGAGCAGACCGGCGGGGTAACCCGGTTCACTTGAACAGCAGCAGGGAGGGCTCGCCATGGTTCTCTCCAACCGGCTCCCGGAAGACATGCTGAGGGCCTACTGCCTCGGCTTCGCGGAGACGCTGACCGCGCGTGCCGAGCCCCGCGTCTGCGGCCGCTTCGTCACCCGCATACAGAACACCCACACAGCCGCGACCGTCATTGGTGCCCTCAAAACGGCCCGGACCGTGATCGGTCCGGGCCGTTTTGCCTGGTGCCCCGGCAGGATTTGAACCTGCGACGCCTGCTTTAGGAGTTTTCCCTGGGCAGGGTTGTGACCTGCGGAAACATGGGACTCAGTGCGTCTGGCCTGGCGAAACGCCCCTCCGTAGTTCTCGCGTGTTCACGTTGTTTCCCGCGCTCATATGTGCTGAATCCGTTCCGCGGGGACATCGCCATGAGCCGACTCAGTGACGAGTTATGCGCGGCCCTCGCGCCCCTCGATCGCCTGCGCGGCCCGGAACTGCCCGTGTTCCTCGGCTATGCGGCCTGCCTTGAGGTAGCCGCGGCCGAATCGGGGGACCTCCACGACCTTCCGAGGTACAGGCAACAGGTCTGGGGCTGATGACGCGCCCGGGACACAGCAGCTAGCGGTCACGCTGATCTATCAGCACACGATCCACGTGGCATCGGTAGCACGCGTGTACACAGAGCAAAGGGCCAGCCTGGGAGGGAAACCCTCCTGAGCTGGCCCTCCAGCGCGCGTGTGCCTCGCTGCACTCCCACTGGCCTCAGCCACGCTGTCGAGGTTTCGTCGACCAGAGGAAGCTAGGACGGCCGGCCCGTGAGCACGATGCCTGAGCCATCAGCTTGGGAAGCTCGTGTCTCCTGGCCCCGGTCGCCCTGCTGACCTGCGGCCAAGGACGCTGGTGCCCCTCATGGGCCGCCGCTCGATTCCCCGGTGTTCCCCGTGGTTCCCCGTACAACCTGGCACGCGTCTGGCACGACTCCTGCGTCCCGAACTCTCGGATGAAAGGTCATTCCGGTCCAGGGCACTGGTCGTGTGGTCATCGACAGCCGTTGGTGGCCACCTGTGGTTGCGCTGGTTGCTGTACCCCGCTGCTGTACAGCCACCGCGGCCGACTCGGATGGGGCTTTGGGCCCCGTGGCCCCGACGGCGAGGAACAACGCCTCGACTGAAGTCCTCCTGTTGACAGCCTCGGCCCCCACTCAGCTCAGAATGATCAGCCCGGTCGCCTTCCTTCTGGTGCGCGTGGCGTGTCGGCGGGTTTGCCCGCGTAGTCATCCGCAGAAGCTTCTGTTGATTGACCAGCGGGCTGGTGATGGTGGCTATCGGGTGCGAGGACGGTATCCACCGTGTGGGTTTGTTGGCGGTCGGTGAGCATCTGCCAGCCCACCAGAATTGCCAGGACGGCGAGCAGAGCGGATGAGGTGATCGTGGTTCCTACTCCGAGTCCGCCCTGCGCGACGGGCTTTTCCACCGCGTTCTCCGCCACCGCACCCAGAGGGCGGGTCAACACGTAGGCCACCCAGAACAGCACCGTGCCCGAGACCGGGGTCAGATAGTGCGCGGCAAGGATCACGAGCATGGCTCCGCACAGCAACAGAGAACTGTCGCGGAAGCCGAGACCCAGACCGCCGGAAAGGAAGTCACCGCTGGAGGTGCCCAGCGTGTTGGACACCAGTGTCGCGGTCCAGTACAAGACCACGCCCTCAGTCGTGGCGATCCGCTCCACATCCATGGTCTGTCCGGTCATCCGCCACCCGATCAGCACGATCGCCAGCAGGCTGGTCAGCAGAATCGAGCCGCCGGCGTAACCGAGCCCAGCGGTGCGGTTGATGTAGTCGGACATCGAGGTGCCCACGATGCTGGTGGTCAGAATGACCGACCAGAACACCATCGGGCGGAAGCGGTCGGCCTTGAGCTGCATCACCAGGGTGAGCGCGAAGGCCACCAGAAAGATGATCGCGCCGACGGCGTAGCCGAGATTCAATGGCGCCATCGTGACGAAGTTCGATGCCGACTCGCCCAGCGTTGTGGCCACGATCTTGGTCGCCCAGAACATTGCGCCGACCAGCGGCAACTTGCTCAAGGCAACCTTACTCACTGAAGCTTCCATCGTCGCCCCTCATCAGGCACCGGTCCGTCGACTCCCTTGTGGCGGACCGCAGACCTTGCCCGCGAGACCATAGGTCCCCACCGGGGGTGCTCGCTCCCGCTTGACTGGGCTGATCCACCCGAGAGGGCGATGGTTGAGGGGCCCCCGACAGGTGAAGCACGTGCTGGCTGGACGCGGGTGGGCGGGAGGACGCTGCGTGAGCACGACGAACGACATGAAATGCAGTTGCCTCAGCGAATGTCTATTACCGCAAAGTGAGCGATTGACAAAAGTACGCGTGTGGCCCAGCAGCTCCAGCCGGGCGGGGGACAGTTGCGCACGGAGGAAGTCAGCGCGATTCCTCCCGCCGCAAGGCATTGGGGACATACCGGGTGCACCCTGAGAGTGGGGCATTTACTGGGCATCTACCGCGCCGTGAGCCACAGGGGTTTCCTGCCCTGCCGAAGAGAAGGGGGAGCCATGACTTCATCGGCCGGCTGGGACCTGACGATCTACCTCGGTGCCGCGCGGCAGTGGCGGCGCCGGTCGCTGGTCACGGAGATTGTGCTCCGTGCGCTGGAAGGAAAGCTGCGGGGGGCGAGCGTGCGCTGCGGTATCGCGGGGTTCGGCGATGCCGGCACCGTGCGCAGGGAGAGTGTGCTCCCGGTTGTTCAGCATCTTCCGGCCGAGATCGTCCTCGTCGAGGACCTGGTCGTCCTGCAGGCGTTCGTGACCCGGCTTGACCGTATGCAGGGGGTCCTTCTGGCGACTCTTCAGCCCGTCGAGGTCGTCGATAACCCCGCCGGGGCCGGCCGCGATAGCCAGGCGTAGTGAACAGTTGTCTGTCCAGTCCCTGATCCGGCGGGCGTCCGGCGGGCGCGGTTCGTCGTCCCGTGCTTGCGCTCCCGCGTGCCCGGGGCGTCCAGCGGTCCTCGGCTGTCGGCGCCGCGAGCTCCGATCCGGGAAGTCCGCCGCCACCGGCACCGCGCGCGGACGTGGCTGGTGCAGATCCAAGGGTTTTCGTGCCGCATATCGGCGGATTTGCGTCGTACGCTGGGAAGTGCAACAAGAGGGCGGTGGGGCTCGCCGAAACCGCGACCGCTACGACTGGGTCGACAACAGTCCCTACCTGATACCTGCCACGCAGGCATCTCCACAGGTAGGAGAAGATCATGCCCCGGCCATCCAGCCCCCCGCCGCAACAGGGACGTAATACCGGGAGCCCGCACGGAACTGCGGCCACCCCTAGCGGCCGGTGCAACCCACGAGGCTGGCCTGCTGCGCCGCGCGGGCCACCGTGGGACCCCTAGCCCAGCCCGCACAAGGAAGTGCCGCATGTCCGGCGGAGAGGGCCCCGAGGCCCAGCCCCGCGACGACCTGCCCCCAGCTGAGAGCCTGCCGGTCGACCCTGACGTCGCCGTGAGCGCCGAACCGCAGGCTTCACCCCAGGAGCCGTCCCCCGGCACCCGGCGGCCGCGGCAGGCGGACGTCCTAGCAGTCATTGCGCTTGGCGGCGGACTGGGCAGCGTCGCCCGCTACGGCATCGCCCACGCCTGGCCGACCCCGAACCAGGGATTTCCATGGGCGACGTTCGTCACCAACATCTCCGGAAGTCTCGCGCTGGGACTCCTCATGGTCTACGTCCTGGAGGTGTGGCCGGCCTCCCGCTACGTGCGCCCGTTCCTGGGTGTTGGCGTCCTCGGCGGCTACACGACTTTCTCCACCTTCACCGTGGAGATGCGCCACCTGCTCGCCACCACCCACTGGTCGATGGCCGACGCCTACGCGCTGACCAGCCTTGTCGCCGGACTCGTAGCGGTCTGGATAGGCATCGCGGTGGCCCGCCGGGCCGCCGGGCTACCAGTGCGACGCGGACCCAGCCGCCGCGACCAGACACCCTCCGCGCCCCCGCCGGCACGGCTACCCGCCTCACCCGGCGATCCGCCCCGTAAAGGAAGTTCGCGATGAACCCGCACTTTCCTCGGCGCCACCAGGTGGATGATGACCTTCCCCCTCGCGCGCCACGCGCGCCCCTCAAAGGCCCGGGCCTGCGTATGACCGTCTACCTCGGCGAGTGGGACCAGTACCACCACAATCCGGCCTACACCGAGATCGTCCACCGCGCGCACCGCGCCGGGCTCGCCGGCGCCAGCGTCTTCCGTGGCTTCGAGGGCTTTGGCGTCTCCTCTCTCGTGCACACCACCCGCCTGCTCGACCTCGCCGAAGACCTCCCCCTGACCGTCGTGGTCATCGACGAGGAAGACCGTGTGCGTGCCTTCCTCTCGGAGGTCCACGACGTCGTCCCCCAGGCCCTGGTGACCCTGGACCCGGTGCAGGTGGTCGCCCACTTCACCGGCGTGCCTCGTCCGCTCGCCGAGGGGGAGATGCGCTGATGCCCGTCCTCATGGTCTTCCTTGGCGGCATGATCGGTGCCCCTCTGCGGTATCTCACCGACAAGGCCGTCCAGGCTCGCCACGACAGCGTCTTTCCCGTCGGAACGCTTACCGTCAACGCGGTCGGCTCGTTCATCCTCGGTGCACTGGCCGGAGCGGCGGCAGCCCACGGCCTGCCATCGTCCGTGATGCTGCTGCTCGGCACCGGCCTGTGCGGCGGACTGACCACCTTCAGCACTTTCTCCTTCGAGACCGTCCGCCTCCTTGAGGACGGTTCCCTCGCCGAAGCCGGACTCAACGCCCTGGGCAGCCTCCTGCTCGGCCTCGCCGCCGCAGCCGCCGGCTACGTGCTCCTGACCTGGCTGTAACCCGCTCCGAGGACATTGTGTGATCGTGATTCGGGGAGCATTCAACCAGGGAGGCCCGCTGTGGCGTTCCGCTTTGTGACCCTGAGGAACGGAGCAGTCCAGTTCCCGTCGCCATCCAGAACTGACTCGTCCGTCCAGCCGGGACGATGCCGGCCGCCCTGGCATCGGTATGGATCGCGGCGACACCGACCCACCGCGTCAACAGGTGGAGGCAGCAGCAATGAGACTGACTGGTACGGCATTGCGCGTGACGATCTTCATCAGCGAGAACGACACCTGGCACCACAAGCCCCTCTTCACCGAGATCGTCCACCGGGCCCGCGCCACCGGGCTGGCCGGAGCCTCGGTCTTCCGAGGCGTCGAAGGCTACGGAGCCTCCTCGCTGATCCACACCCCTCGGCTGCTGGCCGTCAGCGAACACCTGCCGGTGACCGTCATCATCGTCGACACCGAAGACGTCATCCGTGCCTTCCTCCCACAACTGGACGAACTCGTGAGCGAAGGCATGGTCATCCTTGACGAGGTTGAGGTCATCCGCTACGTCGCCCGGGACGAAGGAGCACCGTGAACTGGCCACTGGTGCGAAGCTCATGACGGTCGACGTGATGTTCACCGCGAACGAGGAGGTGGAGATCCTGTCCATCACGGTCCCGGAGGGGCGATCTTCGTGGACGTGGACGTGGACGGGGCACGGTTGCGACGGCACCGGCGAGCAGGCAGCGCAGAGCTACGACAGTCCATGGGCGGCCCTGACCGCAGCTGACGCTTTCCTGCGAGACCACTTCGTGGCGCTTGGGTGGCGTGACGACGTCGACGTGCCGTTCGTCCTGGCGGTCGCTGATCGTGAGACTTGCTGGTGTGCCGACATCGACGACGGATTCTTGCCGTGAGTGTCATGGATGGCTCGGCTGCTGACAGCCCCCGTTGATGTCAAAAGTGGATGTCAAAGGCCCCGGACCATGATCGGTCCGGGGCCTTTGGCCTTGTGCCCCCGGCAGGATTCGAACCTGCGACACCCGCTTTAGGAGTTTTCTCCGGTCGGGTTCGTGACCTGCGGAAACGTCGGTAGTTGGGTGCCTGGCCCGGGAAGACACTCCTCCATGGTTCTCGTGTGTTCACGAGGTTTCCCGGCCTCATGTGTGCCGGATCCGTTCCGGCCGGGGCCGGCCGGGGCCGGGCGCTTGCGGAGACACCGGCACCCGTGGCGCGAGGACCGGATGACGTCCGGCGTGAGGCTCAGCCGGGGCATGGGCATCCGGTAGGTGTGTGCGTGACCGGGGGCGTATCTTCGGCGGGCCTTGCGATGGTGTCCATCGGGCGATCCCGTCACAGGCAGCTTTCAGATGCCTGTGTCAGTCACTTGCCGGGAACGGCGTCGTCGTGCGTCCGAAATGCTCTCGGTAGGTGCTCAGGCTCCTCCCGGCCGTGGCGGACGGAGCATCTGACGTTTTCCGGGGCGGAACGGGCGATCGCCCAAGCCCTGGCCCGGCTCGTGCGGCACGCGCGTCGTCTCTGCGAGCGCCACTCCCGGGACAGAGCCGGAGACCGAGGGTGTCCGGCCGTGGGGCGCCGACCGCGTCGGTTGCCGGTCTGCCCGCTCGATGCGACGGTTCAGACGTGGTTCCGTCCGCGACGGGTCGACGGCGGTATCCCGGATGCATGCTGGAGGGACCGGAGGGAGTCTTCCTCCCGAGGGGAGCCGGAGTGGACGAGGACACGAGCGCTACAGAGGGCACCAGGGGCGGGGCGCCGCCCCAGCTCCGGTTGGACGAACAACTGCAGGAAATGCAGGCGCAGATCACGCGAGTGCGTTCTGCCCGGGAGCGGGTGCACGGACTGCTGGAGGCGGTCCTGGCCGTCGGGACCGATCTGGACCTGGGTACGGTGCTGCGGCAGATCGTGCGGTCCGCGGTCACCCTGGTCGACGCCGAGTACGGGGCGCTGGGCGTACTGGGCGAGGAAGGCGGTCTCGAAGAGTTCGTCACGGACGGGATCGACGAGAGGGCCCTCGTCGCCATCGGGCACCCTCCGGAAGGCCGGGGCATCCTCGGACTGCTGCTGATCCGTGAACCGCGCCCGCTGCGGCTGGCCGACCTCAACGAGCACCCGGAGGCCGTCGGTTTTCCGGCCGGGCATCCGCCGATGCGGACTTTCCTGGGCGTACCCCTCCGGGTGCGCGAAGCGGTGTTCGGCAACCTGTATCTGACCGACAAACGCGGTGGGGCCGAGTTCGACGCCGATGACGAGGCGGTGCTGGTGACGCTGGCCGCAGCGGCCGGGGTGGCGATCGACAACGCCCGGCTGTACGAAACGGCGCAGCGCCGTGAACGCTGGCTGGCGGCCAGCGGCGAACTGACCCGCAGCCTGCTGTCCGGCACCGCCCCGGCCGAGGTCCTGGACACCTTCACCGCCACCGTCCGGGACATGGCCGACGCCCATCTGGTCGCCCTCGCCGTGCCCGTCCCCCGCACCGGCGACCTGGTCGTCGAAGCCGCCGCGGGCCAGGACGCCGACCGCGTACGCGGGCTGGTCCTGCCGGGCACCGCGTTGGCCGCGAAGGTCTACACCTCCGGCGAGACGATTACGGTCGGCGACGGGAATTCCGACCCCCGAACCGAACACGACACCGCCCTCATGCCGCTGGGGCCGGTCTTCCTGGTCCCGCTCGGCACCCCCGAACACGTGCGGGGCGTTCTCCTGGTCGGCGGTCTCCCCGGTCGTTCCGCCTTCGCCGACGCGACCGTCGCCATGATCGCCGGATTCGCCAACCACGCCGCACTCGCCCTGGAGATCGCCGAGCACCGCCGCGCCGCCGAACAGCTCCTGCTCCTCGGCGACCGTGACCGCATCGCCCTCGACCTGCACGACCTGGCCATCCAGCGCCTGTTCGCCGGAGGACTGGCCCTGCAATCGGTCCTCGCGCAGGTCTCCGACCGCCCGCAGACCGCAGAGGCCGTCCAACGGGTCGTGGACGACCTCGACGGCATCATCGGGATCATTCGGTCGACGATCTACGCCTTGGGGCAGCGTGACAGCACGGGGCACACCCGCCTGCGGACGCGGCTGGTCGCCGAGACCGGCGAGGCCGCAGCGACCCTGGGTTCCACTCCCGCCCTGCGCATGACCGGCCTGTTGGACACCCTCGTCGCCGACGACATCGCCGACCAGTTGCTCGCCGTGCTCCGCGAAGCCCTCGTCAACGCCGCCCGGCACACCCACGCCACCGCCGTGGACGTCACGGTCGAGGCCACCGCCACGCACCTGAGGCTGCGGGTCTGCGACAACGGCCACTGCGTCGACCCGGCTCGCACCCGTCGCAGCGGACTGGCCGCCCTCCGCATCCGCGCCATGGAACTCGGTGGCACCCTCACCATCGGCTGGCACCGGCCCACCGGCACCACCCTCGACTGGACCGTCCCCCTGCCCGCGGACAAGGGCTGACCTCTCGCCTGTGCGGGGGCCGTCACGGTGGGGACCGTTCGGCCCATGCGGTGTGCGTGCGCGTGGGGCGATGCTGGACACACGGCCGGTCCCGAGGCCCGTACGGCATCGGGTGCCCGGTGCCGGTGAATCGCGCTCCTCGCGACGGGACACGAGCACTCACAGAGTGCTCGCCCCCTGGCGTCACGTGCTCCGCCGACCCATTTCCCAGGACCACGCGCGAACGCCGCGGTCCTCGTCCCGAGGAGCCTTGCATGCAAGCCCTGATCGTTCTCATCGTCGTGGTCGGCCTTCTGGCCCTCGTGGCGCTCGCCATGGCCGTGAAGGTCGTCAAGCAGTACGAGAAAGGGGTGCTGTTCCGCTTCGGCCGACTCGTCGGAACACGCTCCCCGGGGCTGCGGTTCATCATCCCGTTCGTCGACGCCCTGCACCGGGTGTCGCTGCGGGTCGTCACCATGCCGATCCAGTCCCAGGGCATCATCACCAAGGACAACGTCAGCGTCGACGTCTCCGCCGTGGCCTACTTCCGCGTGGTCGACGCCGTCAAGTCGGTCATCGCGATCGAGAACGTGAACTCCGCGATCGACCAGATCGCCCAGACCACCCTGCGCAAGGTCGTCGGCCAGCACACCCTGGACGAGACCCTGTCCGAGACCGACCGCATCAACCTGGACATCCGCCAGATCCTCGACATCACCACCGCCGAATGGGGCGTGGAGGTCACCCTGGTGGAGCTGAAGGACATCCAGCTGCCCGAGTCCATGAAGCGCGCGATGGCCCGGCAGGCCGAGGCCGAGCGGGAGAAGCGGTCCAAGATCATCAACGCCGAGGGAGAGTCCCTGGCCGCTGCCGCCCTGGGCGACGCCTCCGACACGATGATGGCCCACCCGCTCGCCCTGCAACTGCGCAACCTGCAGAGCCTGGTCGAGATCGGCGTGGACAAGAACACCACCGTCGTCTTCCCGGCACCGCTGATGAGCACCATCGGAGAACTCGGCTCCTTCCTCGCCCGCGAAGCGAACGCGGCCGCCGCCACGGTGCCGCCGGCTCCCGCACCCGTACCGGCCCTCAGGGCTCCCGCCACGGTGCCGCCGTCCCCCGCACCCGTACCGGACCTCGGCCTGACCGACTCCGCTCGCGTGCCGGCACCGAGTGGGGCGACCGAGACCAGGTGAGGGCCCCTGTGGCCGTGAGCCCGCGGTGACCCACGGCGCATGTCGCCTGCCGGGTCACCGCAGGGTCTCCTTCCCTGTCCGCGCCCCGCCCCGCTGGGTCGACGGTCCGCATCACGGCGGGCCGTCGGCCGGCGTGGGGCGGGGCGCGGCAGTGCTGAAGCGGCCGGCACGGCGCCGCAGGTGACGCCGGTCGGCGTAGTGCCCGGGAACCGGAGGTGCCACTGCCACGGCGCCGTAAAACAGCCGTTTGCCGATTTCGATGAGGACCAGGTAGGCGAGGATCATGCCGACCAGCGCGGTGAAGAACGCCCCGGGAAGCGGCTGGAAGCCCAGGGCGTGGGCGAGCGGGGTGGCCGGCAGCACCGCGCCGACCAGGACGACGCCGAGCGCGGCGAGAGTCAGCGGCAGGCTGGGGTGACTGCGGAAGAACGGGACGCGCCGGGTACGGATGGCGAAGATCACCAGGGTCTGGGTGGCCAGCGACTCGACGAACCAGCCGGAGCGGAACTGGGCCGGCCCGGAGTGGAAGACCCAGAGCATGACGCCGAAGGTGAGGAAGTCGAACACCGAGCTGAGCGGCCCGAAGGAGATCATGAACCGGCGGATGAAGGCGATGTCCCAGTGCGAGGGCTTCCGCAGCTGTTCCTCGTCCACGTTGTCGGTGGGGATGGCGAGCTGACTGCTGTCGTAGAGAAGGTTGTTCAGCAGGATCTGTGAGGGGAGCATCGGCAGGAAGGACAGGAACAGCGAGGCGCCCGCCGCGGAGGCCATGTTGCCGAAGTTGCTGGACGTGCCCATCAGTACGTACTTGATGGTGTTGGCGAAGATCCTGCGGCCCTCGGCCACACCGTCCGCGAGGACGTCGAGGTCCTTCTCCAGCAGGATGACGTCGGCCGCGTCCTTGGCGACGTCGGTGGCCGAGTCGACGGAGATGCCCACGTCGGCGGCGTGCAGGGCCAGTGCGTCGTTGACTCCGTCGCCCAGGAACGCCACGCCGCCGCGGCTGAGCCGTTGTGCGTGCACGATGCGGGCCTTGGCCTCGGGACTCACCCGTGCGAAGACGGTGGTCCTGGTGATCGCCTCGGCCAGCTGTGCGTCGTCCAGGGCATCGACCTCGCTTCCGGTCATCGCGCCCGCGTCGTTGAGCCCCAGGTCGTGGCAGACCTTGGCGGCGACCGCGGCGTTGTCACCGGTGACGACCTTCACCGCGATGCCGAGGCCGGAGAGTCTGCGCAGCGCCGTGGCGGCGTCCGGCTTGGGCGGGTCGAGGAACACCAGCAGTCCGGCCAGGCTCAGTTCCCGCTCGCTGTCGGGTTCGACGGTCTGCGTTCCGGGAGCGACGGGCCGGGTGGCGACGGCGACCACCCGGTTCCCTGCGGCGAACTCCGCCGCCAGCGCCGCACGGGCTTCGGGCGGGACCTCGACGCAGCGGTCCAGGACGGTCTCCGGAGCACCCTTGGTGACCAGGCTCGAACGCCCGCCCCCGTCCCGTACGAGGACCGATACCATGCGCCGTTCGTGATCGAAGGGCAGCACCGCGACCTGTGTGTACCCGTCCAGCGCGGCCCGCTCGCCCGCGGCGGCCGGAGACCGCCACAGGGCCTGGTCCAACGGGTTCCCGCCGACGTCCTGCGCGTCCCGCGCCGCGTTCTCGGTACTGAGCAGTCCCCACCGCACCACCGCCTCAAAGCCGTGGCCGTCGGCGGGGACGGCGCGCATGTACTCGATGCGGCCCATGGTGAGCGTGCCGGTCTTGTCGGTGAACAGGACATCGACGTCGCCCAGGTCCTCGATGCAGACCAGCCGCTTCACCAACACCTTGCGCCGGCTCATCCGGCGCGACCCGGCGGCCAGGCTGGTCGAGACGACCGCGGGCAGCAGCTGCGGGGTGATACCGACCGCGATGGCGAGCGAGAACAGCAGCGCGTCGATGACCGGCTTGTGCAGGACGACGCTGATCACGAAGATCGAGGTGGTCAGCGCGCCCGCGACGTAGACCAACAGCAGCGAGAAGCGCCGCAGGCCGACCTGGAACTCGGTGTCGAGCGGGTGGGTGTCGAGCCCGGCGGCGATCTTCCCGAACTCGGTGTGCGCCCCGGTGGCCACCACTACCCCGCGGGCGGAACCGGTCCGGACGACCGTGCCCATGAGAGCGCACCCGGACAACTCGGCCAACGGGGTCCCGGCCGCGACCGCGGCGAGGTTCTTGTCCATCGGCAGCGACTCGCCGGTCAGCACCGACTCGTCGCACGCCAGACCGGTGACCCGCAGCAGCCGCAGGTCCGCCGGAACGATGTCGCCCAGACGCAGTTCCACCACGTCACCGGGGACCAGTGCCGTGACATCCACCAGGGTCGCCAGGCCGTCGCGCAGCGCCACGGCCTGGTGGCGGATCTGGGAGTGCAGCGCCTCGGCTGCCTGCTCGGCCCGGTACTCGTTGACGAAACCCAGCCCGACGGACGCGCTCACGATCACCCCGATGATCACCGCGTCGCTTCGCTCGCCCACCAGGAAAGACGCGACAGCGGCCGCCATCAGCAGTCCGAGCAGAGGAGAGCGCAGCTGATGCCACAGCACAGGGAACACCCGGGCATGGTGTGTGGCGACCGCGTTGGGGCCGAACCGCACCTGCCGTCGTACGACCTCCTCGCCGCCGAGACCCTCGGCGGCGCCGACACCGAGTTCACGCAGCACATCGTCCCCCGGCAGGACCGCCGCCGACATCACCCCGGGCGCGAGCACGGACTCCTGCGCCGGCGCGGAGACGCTCACCCGGCCCCGCTTTGCGGGCAGGGCGGGGCCTGCCGCACACTCTGGTATCGGCTGTTCTCACGATCCTGGCACTGCTGCCCGGTCATACGCATCGCCGCCCTGGGGCCGTCACGCCCGGTGAGGACGCGGGGCCCGAAGACCCGGCGTGCTCCAGGATTCCAGCATCGCACGCGCAGCGCGGCCCGACGCCCGGCACGTGGCGCACCCGCCGGGTATCACCGAGGAACGCGCCCTCATCCCGGCACACTGCACAGCTGGGTCCCGGGCGGGTGCCGCGCCGGCGCAGCGACGTCCGAACGCCCTGCGGAGGGGGCGGCCGGTGGGCGGCTGCACGAGGCCGTCCGCCGACGCCGGAGTGGGACCGGCGGGCTTCGCCGGTCCGACACCGACCCGGGGAGCCGGGTCCTGTACGTCCGTCACCGGGGCCGACGGCGTCGGGATGTCCGGTACGGCGACGGTCCCAAGAGCCGTCGCCGCCGCGCCGTCCCGCTGCCCGACCCGTGCGCCGCCTCCCCCACCCTGAAAGGGGGTCTGGCAGATGCCGCCCCTCCAACGCCGGGGAGAACGCGCCGGAAGGTAGCCAGGTGGGTCTGGCCCGCCCTGGCGCTGTGCCGCGCGCACGAAGGCCCTCCCGTCCGTCGGACGGAAGGGCCTCTGACCAGGTGTTTCTCCGTGCCCCCGGCAGGATTCGAACCTGCGACACCCGCTTTAGGAGTTCGATCGCTGCGTGGGGCGACCTCACGGAACGGGCCCTTATGGCTGTCTGCCACTGCGGGCAGAGTTGCCGTTGTCTGCCCTCATTCAGCGGCGTTAGTGTCAACTGGTGATGTCAGCCGGACGATCTGTGCCCGCCGGGACCCGCCCGGTCCCGGCGCGGCGAGTGACCTGGTCTGCTAGCCGTTGACGCAGGCGTTTCCCGCCGCCGGGTTGAGCAGTCCGATGACGTTCACGGAGTTGCCGCAAGCGTTGACCGGGATGTCCACCGGTACCTGCACCACGTTGCCGGACAGCAGACCGCCCGAGCCCGTCGCGGTGCCCACCGCTGTCGCTCCCTTTTTCTTGACGGTCAGGGGCGCGGGGCCCGGGGGATTCAGGCCAACCGTAGTGATCGCTTCGGGGCGGTTGACGTAGGTTCCCGCCTTGACGGCGGTGACATTCACCGTGACCGTGCAGGACTTCTCGCCGGCGGCCAGGTCGCCGCCGTCCAGAGCGACGGACGCGCCCCCCGCCGCCGCGGAGACCGCGCCGCTGCCGCAGGTCGTCGACGCGTTGGGGGACGGGGCCACGCTCACGCCCGCGGGCAGGCTGTCGGTGAAGCCGAAGTCGTTCTTCGCCGCCAGTTCACTGGTGTTGGTCACCGTCATGGTGAGCGTCGAGGTGCCACCCTCGTCAATGGTGGCGGGACTGAACGACTTGTCCAGCTGTGGAGTCGCATCCAGGATCCGGATGTTGTCGAAGGCGTGGTCGTTGCCGTTCCACTCTCCTTGCCCATTGAGCATCTTGATGCCCAACTGAGTGCCGTTGAACAGTACGGCTCTGTCGCTGGCGAACGACCCGGCCTTGAGCCCTCTCATTCCTCCGGGGTAGGGCTTGGAGTTGGGGTCGGTGCAGGGATTGATGGGGGTGGTGAAGGTCGGGATGTCCGACCCGCTGCCGGTCAGATAGAATTTCAGCAGTGGATTCTTGAGTGCGCAATTATCTGCAGCTACGTCCACCGCGAAGGTGATGTAGCGATTCGGCTTCGCGATCGGGATCGGCTGCTCGGTCCGGAACTCCACCCGGTCGGAGCCAGGGTTCGCAGTGTCGCTGTACGCCGACACCGCGTGGTTGGTCGGCGGATTCATCCCGCCGACCTGCCCCAGCGCATTGGCCATGCCCTTCAAATACTGCAGCCACCGGCAGTTAGGCTGATCAGCACCGGTCTGGTTCAGGATGATGCCGTTGCACTGTCCGTGGTCAAGCCAGGGTGGGTCGGCCGTGTACCTCTCGTTGAGCGGTGGAGCCCCAACGTAGTCCTCCAGGAAAGTCGGGGTGCCGCCTGTTTTGTTTTCGAAGTTCTCGACGAACACCGTGACCGGGGCCTGCGGGACTCCCGGGGTGCCGGATGCGCGAAGGGCGCCCACACCCGCCGGATTGCCCAGGGCCTGGGCTTGAGCGGTCGCTAGAGCGCTCGTGATCGCAAGTGCCATCAGGGACGCTGATGCAGTGCGCGTACACCAAGAAAGCTTCACTGCGGAAATTGCCGCCACCTCTTTTCCAATCACCACGGCGTACAAGCAAAAGCGGACATGGGCCGAAATGAGGAGACCCAGACCATTTACTATGCACTCCGAAAGGGCATGTCGCCGACATTCCAGCACACGCCCCCAAAAGAAGACAACCAGCGAACGCGCCGACTGCATTTTTCACCGTATTGGTCGCACTCGGAGTCAATCCTGTAGGTGCATATCAGAATTTGATCCGGTGAATCTTATGGGTGTCGGCGCCTTGGATAGCAGCGGATTCGGATACCCGTAGTTCCCTGGCATGCGTCTGGCGTGACCTCTTCATCCCGAGGCAACTCGCTCGGGATGCTCAACCTTGGGCTGGTGTGCCTCTCAGCTGCTGCTCTTGGGCATCGGCACGGTGGAGTCGTCCATATGGGTGGGGACTGGGATCCGAGCGGTGCAGGACAAGCAGAACAGGTACAAGTTATTGGGGTCGTCCAGCATGTCGACCTCGATGCTGAGGGTCGGCTCCCCGCATTCGCCGCAGGTCATCATCTCTTCACCTGGTTCTGGGGGGCGAACTTCAACCACGCGTCGGCATGTAGGCGTTGGGGTACGACATGCCGCGGAAGTGGCAGCGATTGCCCACCCGGCTCTGAGTCGCCATACACGCCCTTGATCGCTGTGCGACGAACGTTTCGATGTCGGCGAGACCGTCTCGGACCCGGACCATGTCCTCACCGATCGCGACACGGGCAATACGCCGCCCTCCACTGCCGGGGCCGGCACCCGGGAGCTGATGACGCGGATGGGCCACAGCAGCTCGCGGGCCGCGCTGATCTATCAGCACATGACCAGCGACCGTGATCGGGCCATTGCCGACCGCCTCGGCCCGATGACTCGCGACGGCGGGGGAGGCCCCTCGGACAGCAACAACAAGGACGTCACTCGGACGTAGTGGCATGGCACGGAAACGGCCAAGGGCCAGCCCTGGAGGAAACCCCTCCTGAGCTGGCCCTTCTTGCTGTGCCCCCCGGCAGGATTCGAACCTGCGACACTCGCTTTAGGAGTGGGATCGAATCCTTGCCGGGGAGTGCCTGGCGCTGCCGCGCGGTGCTGTTTCCCCTGGTCAGAACCGCACGGCGAGCCACTTGACTCCGGCTCATGCCGCCCTGTATTGGGATGTCCGCTCACGCATCGCTCACGCGCTGTCGGCTGCTGAGCAGCGCGTGGGTCAGATCTGGCCGAGGTCGATCTCCACCGGGAAGGGGGCCGCTACCTTGAGGACGCCGGTGAACACGTCTCCGTCCCGGTAGGTCTTCGTCGCGGGGTCGAGAACGTAGGTGTACACGAGAGGAACGCCTGTCGCGGCCTGCTCGATCCTCCAGTAGAAGCCGATGCCTGCCTTGGCGTACTGGTCGACCTTCACGATCCGGTCGGTGGTCTCCGAGCCTGGCGACACCACCTCCGCGACCAGCAGCACGTGCTCAGGGCGAGTGGGGGTGATGTCGATCGTGTCTGCGCGGTACACGACGACGTCCGGGCGGCGATTGGTGAGAGGGACGTCCTGAAGCCGGACGTCGAAGTCCGTGTCGGCGTTCCACTCCGGGCCCGAGGCGGCATCCAGGGCGTTCGCCAGAATCCGGGCCAGCCGGTTGTGTCGCTTGGACGCACTCGGACTCACGACGACCATCCCGTCCACGATCTCGATACCGGCGCACTGCTCCTCGGACCAGGACTCGTACTCCTCCGCCGTGATCTGCTCATGCATCCACGCCGGGGCCATCATCTCGGCCGTCATGAAGCACCTCCCGGACACTGTGCTGCGGGCCCGATCCCGCTGGATGCAGCGTACTGTCTGCCGTCCATCCGGCATGCTGATCTCGCTCGCACCCCTCCCCGTCGGCCAGCATCCGACCAGCGAGCCCACGACAAGTGAGGAACCGGCGCCGGCCTGCGGAACGCCCCGGTCGGCAGCCGCGCCTTCGTCGAGGGACCGTACGGGGCGTTCACCTCGCTGCACCGGACCCGGCCCGGCACCCTGCTGATCGCCGGCGGCGTGGGGATCACGCCCGTGCGGGCCATGCTGGAGGAACAGGCGACCGGCGACATCGTCGTGCTGTACCGGGTGCGCAGCGACGTCGACGCCGTGCAACTGAACGAGGTGCGCCACCTGGTCGCGCTCCGGGGCGGACGGCTGCACCTGCTCACCGGCAGAACCGGCGAGGGCGGCACTGCGCCGTTCGGCACCGGCTGGTCCCCGACATTACCGAATGCGACGTGTACGTCTGCGGCCCGCCCGCCATGACCAGGGCCGTGCTCGCCGGCCTACGAGGCCTGCGGGTCCTGCGCGACAGGTGCACGCCGAGAAGTTCGGTCTGGCCTGAACCGGAAAGGGGCCCGACGTCCAGACCTGCGCATACAGACCCGCTACCGGCCGAGCAGTCCCCGTCGCTCACGCAAACGGCCCCGGACGAGGAGTCCGGGGCCGGAAAGAGCGCCTCCCTGGGGGAGAAACCCCAGGTCAGCGGCTTAATGCGTTGTGCCCCCGGCAGGATTCGAACCTGCGACACCCGCTTTAGGAGTGGGATCGAATCCCTGCCGGGTGCTGCTCGACACTGCCTCGTGGTGCTGCTTCGCCTGGTCAGCGCCATGCGGCTTCGCGCTTCATCCAGCGTATGACGGCCCGTGCCGGACAGTCCGCTCACGCATCGCGCACGCACGCAGCCCTTGTCCAGAGGGCGTAGCTGCATGCGAAGGCATCCGCAGTGTCGCGCTGATCGGCCTCACCCGCGTCCAGTTGCCCGCCCGCCTTCTGAATCGGTGCGGACCGCTCAGCGGTGATGCCATACGAGCGTGTAGCGCCAGAACAGCCGTCGTCGCAGCCGTGCGCCGGGAAGTACGTTTCTGGTTTCACGGACGATGTCGTCGAAGGTCATGTCCGCTGGGCGAGTAGGGGCCGTCATGGAGACGGGCCGGGGCGAGGGACGGCCCTTGTTCTTCAGCCAGCCCATGGCGGCGTTGGCCGGGATGGCGAGCGCGCCGAGCAGGTGGTCTACAGGGGTCTGAGCGTGGGACAGTCCGACGATCACCAAGGTTCCTCCCGGCGCCAGATGGCGGCGGAAACGGGTGAGCGCCTGTGTGAACGGCAGGTGGTGGATTGTGGCGACGCACGTGATGACGTCGTACGAGTCGGCGGGGAACTCGGCCATCGCATCCGCGACGGTGAAAGTCACTGCGAGCGCAGCTGGAGTCAGCTTCTGGGCCTGAGCGGTGATCGCCGGATCGGAATCGATTCCCTTCACGGCGGCAGCACGGCCGGCCAGAAGCCTTGCGAGGTCACCGCTTCCAGAGCCGATGTCCAGGGCCCGGTTGAAGCGTCTCGGCAGCTGCCGCAGGATCCAGCGGTGGTAGTGGGCGTTGTGATCCCAGGGGTAGGCGGCATTGAACTGTTCAAGAGCCCGCAGCGCGCGAGGCGACAGAATCTTCATCCACTCAGTCCATCAAGTAGGGCATTGAAGGGCGATCTCGCAGCTCGGGGAGAGGGCCCGCATGCCCGCAGCGGATTGCCCTTCCAGCTCGCGGAGGCTCCACGCCCGGTACCGGGGATGGAGCCTCCGCGGTCATTGTCGCTGGTCGCCCTGACCAGAGATCAGAGCTCCTTCGCGTACGTGTCCTGGTACGCCGCCCTCCCTCCGAACACGTTGAGGCCGATGTGTCCGTTGGTGTACGTCGTGTCCGTCACGTTGATGATCTGCTCGCCGTTGAGGAACACCTGGATGCGGTCGCCTTGGGCCAGGATGCGGACCGGATACGTGGTGCCGCGGCGGACCAGGGCCGGGACGCGCGCGAGGGCGGCGCCGTCGTCGAAGAAGCCGTTGGCCTTGGCGACCAGGCGGATCACCCGTAGGTCGGGGTCGATGTTGAGGCAGTAGGCGTTGGTGCCGTCGGAGGAGGCGCGCCAGAGGAGGGAGAGGGCGCCGCCTGTGTCCGGGGCGGGGCCGCCGAGCCGGACCAGGGTGGTGAGGTCCAGGTCTGTCGCCGTGCGCGCTGAGATCGCGTTGGAGTCCTGGTCGAAGGTTCCGGTGCGGCCTGCGCTGTCCGTCGACCAGCGACCGGCGGGGGTGATCGTCAAGTTGCCGAGGTCCGAGCGGAATTCACCGCCGGTCGGGGTGGCCACCAGCGGCTTCACCTGGTCCACGAGGCGGTAGGTGCCCTCCAGCCGGTGCACCGTGAGCGACTCGATGTGCGCGGTGCCGCCCTTGGTGTAGAAGGCCATGCTGTCGGCGGCCGGGGAGGGGAAGATCAGGCTTGTCACGGCGGCCTGGCCGTCTGCGCCGAATGCCTCGACCGATGACGAATCGACGTACACGCGCAGGGTCACCCGGCCGCTGGCCGGCTTCATCGCTGCGGTCGTGCGGCCCGCGAAGTACTGGGTGAAGTCGCTCAGGCCCGCTTCCGACCGGTCCACGAAGAGTTGGTTCGCCTCGGCGTCGTATCCGACCGTCGTGTGCTGGTCGTCGTCGGCGCGGAGCTTGAAGCCGATCTCCGTGGCGGTGCCGAGGGTGATCTCGGCCTCGATTTCGTAGGCGATGCCCGTCACACCCGCGAGCGGGTTCGCGGATTCGGGGCTGACGGAGAGGTCCTTGCGGGTCGTGGTGGACGTGCGCAGAGCGGACAGCTCCGGAATCGGGCGCTGAGCCAGGCGTACGCCGTCGGCGGTGTCCGTGAGGGTCAGTTCCCGCGGGATGCTGAGCTGGCCGTTCCACGCGCCGGTCGGGGCGCTGAAGGGGTAGTCCCAGTTGCTCATCCAGCCGAGCCAGACGCGGCGGCCGTCGACCAGGCCGTAGTAGGACATGGCGGCGTAGTAGTCGCGGCCGGAGTCCGCGCGCAAGGTCGCGCCGGCGCTCTGGTCAGGGCGGAAGCTGGTGCCGTTCCAGTCGCCGGTGAAGTACTGGGCGGCCGAGCCGTTCGTGGCGCGTACGGCGCCCGTGCTCAGGGTGAGGACCCACTTGACGCGGTTCTCGTCGCCGTCGACCCGGAGCGGGAAGAAGTCGGGGCACTCCCAGACGCCCGGCGTGACCCAGTCGCCGTAACCGAAGGAGCTGACCTGGGTCCAGGTGAGCAGGTCGGTTGAGGTGAAGAAGCGGACGTGGTCGCCGCCGGAGACCACCATCAGCCACTGGTCGTGGGCCTCGTCGCGGATGACCTTCGGGTCGCGGAACGTCCAGCCGGCGTCGGGGCCGCCCGGGTTCTGAATGGTCGGGGCCGATCCGCCGTGCCACTGCCAGGAGCGGCCCTTGTCCTTGCTGTAGGCGATGCGCACGCTGGCGTTTCCGCCCGGCTTGTCCGGGTGGTAGCTGGTGTAGTACGCGATCAGGCCCGATCCGCCGTCGAAGAGGCCGGAGGTGTCGTCGGCGTCGACGATCGCCGAGCCCGACCAGCAGTTGCCGTACTCGTTCCAGGGCAGGGCGATCGGCAGGGGCTGCCAGTGGACGAGGTCGGTGCTGACCGCGTGCGCCCAGCGGCCCTGGTCCTGGTGGAAGAGGTGGTATTCGCCGTCGTAGTGGACCAGGCCGTTGGGGTCGCTGGTGGAGCCGCTGAGCTGGGAGTAGTGGTACGTGGGGCGGTACGGCTCGGTGAAGTAGTCGGCGGTGCCGCGGACCTCGACGTTCTGGAAGTACGACGCCCCGTGCGCGGCCGTGGTGCCGACGGTGGCGCCCGTGGTGCGGGACACGCGGGTTTTCAGCGCCCGTACGCCGTCCACGTACACCTCGATCGTCCTGCCCGTCGCGCGGGCCTCGACGCGGTACGTGCCGCCGGACGCGATGCGCCGGACCGGGCCGGAGGCGGAGGCGAGGCGGGCGCCGGAGGAGCGGTCCAGCAGGACGACGGCGTTCCGGCCGGCTTCCAGGCGGGCCTCGTAGCCGCCGGAGCCGTTCGCGGACGCGCGCAGGACGAGACCGGCCGAGGACGAGGTGCCAGCCGGGGTGATGTCGGCTCTCGCCACCAGGTCGCCGTCGGTGAAGGGAGCCGTCCGCAGGCCGTTCTCGCCGCGGATGCCGCGCAGGTCGGGGGTCCAGGTGCCGGAGCGGGCCGTCCAGCCTTGGACGCTGGTGACGAGGTCCGCGGCGGCGATGTTCTCGAAGGACACCGCGCCGGCCGATGCCCTGACGGCGAGTCGGCCCGTCGTGTGGGTCGAGTCCTGGGCGGTGATGACGGGGCTGTAGCCGTCGGGAGAGAGGAAGTTGGTCTGCCAGTGCACGCGCAGTTCGGTGCCCTCGGCTTCGACGCGCAGGCGGTAGACCGCGTCGGCCTCGATGGCGGTCGCGTACGTGCCGAGGGTGACGTTCCCGTCGATGCGGTAGAGCCTCAGCCTGCTGTGACCCGGGTCTACTTGGACGCCGTAGCCGCGGGTGGCCGCCTCGTCGGTACGCACCAGCAGTTCGGCGACCGCGGAGGTGTCGTGCAGGAGCAGGTCGGCCTGCAGCGCGGTGTCGTATGCCTGGGTCGTGGTGACGGCGCGGGTGGTGGTTCCCTGGGACGGGTCCGCGCGCCAGCCCAGCGGGGTCGCCGTCCAGGTGCCGCCGCTTGTGGTCCAGCCGGTGAGGTTGGTGGTGACGGCGGAGACGGAGGGCGGGCCGAAGGTGACGGTGCCGCCCTGGGCGAGCAGGCCCACCGAGCCGGTGTCGTGGCGGTGGTCCTCGGTGTGGAGGAGCCGCTTGCCGTCGACATGCACCGTCAGCTCGGGTCCGTCGACCGCCACTTCGAGGTCATAGGGTCTTGCGGTCCGCGCGCCCGGAAGTGGAGCGGTGGCGAGTGTGTCGCCGCCGGTCAGGTCGTAGAGCCGTATGCGGGCGCGGCCGGGGTCGATGGCGACCGCGTATCCGGTCGAGCCGTCCAGGGCTGCCCGGAACACCAACGCGCCTACGGCGGAAGAGGATTGGGGCGTGACGCGGGCCGCATACGTGCCCTTGGCCGCGAGTTGCTGCTCGGACAGGGCGAGGGCGGGCCCGCGACGGCCGGCGGTCGCCTTCTGGCCGCCGTCGGAGGTGAGGGTCCAGGTGCCGGTGACGGGGATGGGGTCGGGAATCGGGGTGGCGGCGGCGGTCGCTCCGGCGGCGCTCGGGGTGGCGGCCTGTGCTGCGGGGAGGATGCCTCCGAGAGGCAGCAGGGTGGCGGCGGTTCCTCCGGCGAGCAGGAGGGTACGGCGGGACACGCTCATGGCAGCTCCTGAGGAGAGCAGGGGAGGGTGGGCCACGGCCCAGGGGGACGTCCACCCCGCGGGCCGTGGCCGTGTGTAAGACCGTCACGGCCAGAGCGGCCGGGGTCCGTTGGTGAAGCCCGACGCCATCTGCCAGGCGTCGAACCGCTCCAGGGCCACGTCGCCGTCGGCGCCGATACCGACGCCGACGGCCTCGTCCGGGCGGGTGGGGTAGATGCGGGCGGTGAGGGCACGCCCGTTGGCGAAGACCTCCAGTGCGGAGTGGTCGACGAGGACGCGCAGGTCGACCCGCCCGTCAGTGCCCAACGGCAGTTCGCCGTAACGGGGTTCGGTGTCGACCGTCGGGTCGAGGCTGCTGGTCTCGCGGTGCAGGCGGAGGGTGCCGCCCGTTCCGTCCTGCGCCCTGCTCACCTCCACGACCGTGCGTTCCGCGCCGTCCGGTGTCTCGCGGACCACGAGCCGGGCGGTCGCTCCGGGAGCGAGACGCAGGGTCGTCTCGATGTCCAGCTGGTCCCCGCGCACGGCGGGCAGCCTGGTGTACCGGTCGGCCTGCCGGCCCGGAGCCACCTCTACGCGCTCCCGCCGCAGCTCGGTCAGCTCCGGCGCGGGGGCCTGATGCAGGCCGCCGTCCGTGGCGAGCGTGACGACCCTCGGCAGGGACATCACGCCGCACCAGCCGGCCTGCGCGTTCGCCTCATCCGTCCGTCCCTCCTGGAGCCAGCCGAACATGATGCGGCGGCCGTGCTCGTCGCGAGTGGACTGGGGGGCGTAGAAGTAGCGTCCGCCGTAGTCGAGGCGGTGGAGGGCGGTCGGGTTGAAGGTGTCGCCCTGGTAGCGGCCGGTCCAGTACAGGGGGTGGTGGGTGGTGCCCTCGTCCCAGGCGGAGAAGACCAGCACGTCGGTGCTGCCGTCCTCCTCGTCCTCGCCGAGCCGGAAGAGGTCGACGCACTCCCACATCGTGCCGGTCCAGTCGAGCTCGCCCTGGTTCTGCGAGGCGTCGCCGGTCAGCAGGGGGCCGACGTAGCGCCAACTGCGCAGGTCGTCGGATTCGTACAGGAAGGCCGTTCCGCCGACGCCCCGGATGCCCGAGCCCACCAGCTGGCGCCACACCTGGCCCTCCCGCCAGACGCAGTGGTCGCGGAAAGCCGTGATGTCGACGCCCTCGGGCGGGGCGGTGATGACCGGGTTGGCCGGGTCCTTGGTCCAGTACCTCAGATCCGCCGATCCCCTGGCCACGCACGGGAGTTCATGCTCGCCGTGCCTGCCCGAGTAGACGAGCGTGGGCACTCCCCCGTCGTCCACCAGGACACCGGACCAACAGCCATCGCGGTCCGGGCCGTCCGAGCCTGGCACTAGGGCGACTGGCTCATCGGCCCAGTGCACGAGGTCGGTACTGGTGGCGTGGCCCCAGTGGATGCGGTGGTGGGCGGCGGCAAGCGGGTTGTACTGGTAGAAGAGGTGGTAGACGCCGTTCCAGTGGCTCAGCCCGTTGGGGTCGTTGAGCCAGCCGCCGGGCGAGGTGAAGTGGAAGCGGGGGCGGTGGGGGTCGCGCAGGGCGCGTTCGGCCAGCCCCTCGGCGATGTGGCTGCCGGAGGGGAGGGTGAGGTCGTGGGTCATGCGGCGGTGGTCTCCGCTTTCTCGGTGTCGTCGGTGGCCTCGCCGTCCGGCCGGTCGGTGGCCTTCAGGACGCGGCGGGCGATGTCGGAGGCGGGTGCGCGCAGATGGCAGCGCACCCAGTGGGGCTGTCCGTCGTCTTCGCCGACGATGTGGCGGACGGGCTCGGTGCGGCTGCACGCGCCGTCGTCGCCGTAGGGGCAGGACGTGGGGTTGAGGATCGCCTCGCGGAGCCTGGCGCGCTCGACGGGGTCGTAGCTGCCGACCCGTTCGGGGTCGGGTACGGCGGACAGCAGTAGGCGGGTGTAGGGGTGGGCGGGGGCGTCCATCACCGCCAACGCATCTCCGCCCTCGACGAGTTCGCCGGCGAACATGACCATGGTGGTGTCCGCGAGGTAGCGGGCGGAGCCCAGGTCGTGGGTGATGTAGAGCATGGCGATGTTCCGCTCGTCGCGCAGGCGCCGCATCAGGTTGAGCACGCCGACGCGCACGGAGACGTCCAGCATCGACGTCGGTTCGTCGGCCAGGATGAGGCGCGGGTCCACCGCCAACGCGCGAGCGATGGAGACGCGCTGACGCTGGCCGCCGGAGAGTTCGTGCGGGTAGGACTGGAGCATGTCCTCGGTCAGGCCGACCGTTTTTATCAGCTCGCGCAGCGCCTCTGGTGTGGCGGAGTGGCCGTGTAGGACGAGGGCTCGGGTGAGGAAGTGCTCGATGCGGTGGACGGGGTTGAGTGAGCCGAAGGGGTCCTGGAAGACCATCTGGACCTTGCGGCGGTACGCCCGTGATGCCCGGCGCGGCTCGGTGCGCAGGATGTCCTGGCCGTCGAGCAGTACCTGTCCGGCGGAGGGCTGTTCGAGGCGGGCGAGGCAGCGGGCGATGGTGGACTTGCCGCTGCCGGACTCGCCGACCAGGGCGGTGATCCGGCCGGCCGGCAGGTCGAAGGACACGTCGTTGACGGCACGGACGCGGCTCCGGGAGAAGACGGTGCCGACCTGGAAGTCCTTGGTCAGACCGCGTACGGACAGCAGGGGCTGGGTCATCGGGGGGCTCCCTGGGCACTCTGGGCCACCCACCGGCTGGGGGCGATCTCGCGCAGGTCGGGGATGTTCATGGAGCAGTCCGAGCGGTCCTCGGGACAGCGGACGTGGAAGCCGCAGCTGTCGGCGGTGCGCGGGGCGTCGAAGAGGCCGGTGAGCTCTTGGCGCGGGCCTGTCAGCGGCGGGAAGGCGTTCATCAGCGCCTTGGTGTAGGGGTGGAGCGGCCCCGCGAACAGGTCCTTGGCGTCGGCGAGTTCGACGATCCGTCCGCCGTACATCACGCCCATGCGGTCCGACAGCTCGATCATCAGGGACATGTCGTGGGTGATGAAGAGGATGGAGAAGCCCAGCTCCCGCTGGAGGTCGCGGATCTGCGCCATGATCTCCTGCTGCACGACCACGTCGAGCGCGGTGGTCGGCTCGTCCATGATCAGCAGCCGGGGGTGGAGTGCGACGGCCATGGCGATGACCACGCGCTGACGCATGCCGCCGGAGAGCTGGTGCGGGTACGCCTTCAGCCTTCCCGGGTCGATGCCGACCAGCTGAAGCAGCTCGCCGGCCCGCTCCCGCGCGAGCCGCTTCTTAAGCTTCTCGTGGGTGGTGAAGATGTCGACGATCTGCTCGCCGATGGTCAGGACGGGGTTGAGGGAGTTCATCGCCGACTGGAAGACCATGGCGATCTCCCGCCACCGGAAGGCGCGCAGCTCCCGTGGGTCCAGGGCGAGGACGTCCCTGCCCTGAAAGCGGATGCTGCCGGCGGTGATCTCCGCCGGGGGCTTCAGCAGCCGCATCACGGCGTTGGCGATGGTCGATTTGCCGCAGCCGGACTCCCCGGCGAGGCCGAAGATCTCTCCGGCGCCGATGGAGAAGGAGACGTCGTCGGCGCCCACGACGGTGCGTCCGTCGCTGCGGTATTCGACGCGCAGGCCGTTCACCTCAAGTACGGGATCCATGGCTCAGCCCCTCCTCTCACGGCGGGCACGGCGGTTGCGCAGCCTCGGGTTGGTGATCTCGTCGACCGCGTAGTTGACCAGCGCGAGCGCGAAGGCGACCAGCGCGATGCACAGTCCGGAGGGGACGAAGGCCCACCATGCGCCGGTCATCAGCGCGCCGTCGTTGCTGGCCCAGTACAGGTTGGTGCCCCAGCTGACGACACTGCTGTCGCCGAGTCCGAGGAACTCCAGGCCGGCCTGGGCGCCGATGCCGAAGATCACGCAGCCGAGGAGCGTGGTCATCACCACGGATGCCATGTTGGGCAGGATCTCGCGGAACATGATCCGCAGCGGGCGCTCCCCGGTGACGACGGCCGCGGCCACGAAGTCCTTGCCCCGGATCGACTTGGCCTGCGCGCGCAGTACCCGGGCCGAGCCCGCCCAGCCGGTCACGACGAGCACCAGGATCACGGTGGAGGTCCCGGGTGGCAGGAACGCGGCCAGGATGATGAGCAGGGGCAGCCCGGGCAACAGCAGGAAGACGTTGGTGACCAGGGTCAGCGCGTCGTCCACGATGCGGCCGAAGTACGCGGCGGCGAGGCCGACGACGATGGCGACGCCCGTCGCCACGAGTCCCACGGTGAACCCGACGAAGAGCGAACTGCGCGCACCCCACAGGGTGAGGGCGAGCACATCCTGACCCTTGGCGGTCGTACCGAGCCAGTGTGCGGCCGAGGGGGCCTGGCTGCCCGTGGAGTTGATGAGCGACGGGTCGCCCGGTGCGAGGACGGGTGCGAGCAGGGCCAGCAGCGCGAAGACGGCGAGCAGGATCAGCCCGGTCAACGCCTTCTTGCTGTCGATGAGCTGGCGCACCAGTCCGCGTCGGCGGGAGGTGCGTGCGGGGGTGGTCGGCGTGGTGGCCGTCGCGATCTCGATGGCGGTCATGTCGGCAGCCCCCTTCAGCGGACGCGGACGCGCGGGTCGAGGCGGACGTAGACGAGGTCGACGAGGAAGTTCGCGATCAGCACCGCCGCCGTGATCGTCAGGAAGATGCCCTGCATCAGCGGGTAGTCCAGGCCCTGGACGGCCATCAGCAGCTGGTAGCCGATGCCGGGGTAGGCGAACACGACCTCGGTGAGCAGCGCGCCGCCGACGACGAAGCCGAGCGCCATGCCGAAGTTGGTGACGGAGGGGAGCAGCGCGTTGCGGGCGGCGTAGCGGAACATGATCCGTGAGGGGCTGAGCCCCTTGGCCTCGGCCATCGTGATGTAGTCCTCGGCCGTGGTCGCGATCATGGTGTTGCGCATGCCGAGCATCCAGCCGCCGATGGAGACCAGCACGATGGTCAGCGCGGGCAGCACCAGGTGGGTGGCGACGTTGGAGAGGAATTCGCCGTTGAAGCCGGGGGTCAGTCCGACGTCGTAGGCGTGCCGCATGGGGAACCAGCCGAGGCTCACCCCGAACAGGTACAGCGCGCCCATGGCCAGCCAGAAGTAGGGGAACGAGCCGACGAAGATCAGCAGGGGCGGGAAGGCGGAGTCGAGGACGCCGCCGCGCCGCCAGGCGGCGACGATGCCGAGCAGGTTGCCGAGCACGGCCGCGATGACGAGCGCGACGCCACCGAGGAGCAGGGTCCAGCCGATCTGCGAGCCGATCACGTCGGTGACCGGGGTGGGGAAGCGGGTGATGGAGATGCCGAGGTCGCCGGTGAAGACGCTCTTGATGTAGCTGAGGTACTGCTGCCACAGGGGGCGGTGGTCGAGGCCGAAGAGTTTCCGCAACTGGGCTATCTGGTCGGGCTGCATCGTGCCCTGGGCCTGCGCGAACATCCGGGAGACCGGGTCGCCCGGCATGAAGCGCGGGAGCACGAAGTTCAGGGTGAGGGAGGCCCAGAAGGCGAGCAGATAGAACCCCAGGTTGCGCAGGATGAGACGCACGGGTCGTGCTCCTGTCGTAGGGGGTGCGGGGGGAGGAGGAGGGGGGCGGTGGGGAGCGGCCGTCCGGGGAGGAGGACGGCCGCCGATCCGTGCGTCAGCTCTTGACGGGCTTCAGCGAGGTGAGCACGAGGATCGTGCTGCCGTTGCGGTTGCCGAGGGTGGCGTACGGGTTCTCTTCGGTGGGCCAGCCGGTGAAGCGGGCGTCCGTGTACGCGCCCCACTCGGGGCCGGTGAACAGCGGGACGACGGGCGCGTCCTTGTTGTACAGCTCCTGCAGGCCGTTCGTCTGCTCGCGCTGCGTCTTCTCGTCCGTGGCGGCGGCGAAGGCGTCGATGAGCTTGTCGGCCTTCTTGTCGCCGAAGCGGTGGTAGTTCTCCGTGGCCTGCTTGCCGACCGGCTGCACCATCTTGGTCGACATCACGCCGCGGTAGTACTCGTACGGGGTGGCGCCGTTGTTGCTCCACACGATGCCGGTGTCGAAGGTGCCGGTGTTGTACGAGGACGAGACCGCCGACCAGTCGGGCGTCTTCACGGTGGCGGTGATGCCGACCTTCGCGAGGTCCTGCTTGATGATGTTGGCGACCGAGATCCAGTCGGAGGAGGCGGAGCCGACGGAGATGTCGAGGGTGAAGTCCTTGCCGTTCTTCAGCTTCCGCTTGCCACCGCTCTCCTTGTAGCCGGCCGCATCCAGGGCCTTGGCTGCCGCGTCGGTGTCGTACTTCGTCCAGGTGCAGGAGGCGGCCAGCGACGTGTCACGCCACTTGTCGTAGGTGTGGGCCAGGCCCGTGCAGTCGGCGGGTTCGGCGTAGCCGTTCATCGCGACCTTGGTGATCTGGTCGCGGTCTACCGCCATGCTGAGCGCCTTGCGCGCGGCCGGGTCGTTGAACGGCGCCTTGGTGGTGTTCAGCTGCCAGTTGATCATGGCGCCGGTGGCCGGGAACCAGTAGTGGTTGTGCTTCTTGTCCTTGGTGACGAAGGACTTCTCGATGTCCGGGATGAACGACTGCGTCCAGTCCACCTCGCCGTTGGTGAAGGCGATGTTGGCGCTGTCGTTGCCGGAGAAGGCGAGCATCTGGATGCCGGCGATCTGCTGCTTGTCCGGCTGCCAGTAGTCGGGGTTCTTGCGCAGCTCGTACGACTGGCTCTGGAACTTCTCGATCTTGGTGTACGGGCCGGTGCCGACCGGGTTCGGGTTGGTGAACTTCGCCGGGTCCTTCACCTTGGACCAGATGTGCTTCGGCAGGATGTAGTGGCCGCTGATCTCGTAGAAGGCGGTCGAGAACGCCTTGTTGAAGGAGAACTTCACCGTGTGGGCGTCGACCGCGGTGACCTTGTCGAGGTAGTCGAAGCCACCGAGCACCTTCTTCTGGAGCTCGAAGGTGTAGACGACGTCGTCGGCGGTGAGCGCCTGGCCGTCCGACCACTTGACGCCGTCGCGCAGCGTGAAGGTGAGGGACTTGCCGTCCTTGGCCTGCTCCCACTTGGTGGCCAGCCACGGCGTGTCCTTGGCGTCGGCCATGCTGTGTACCGCCAGCGGCTCGTAGACCGCCTGGATAGTCATGGGGGCGGCCTGCGGGGAGAGCGGGTTGAAGTTGCGCGTGAACGTCGCCAGATCCTCGCGCGGGATGGTGAGCAGCTGGTTGCCGGAGGTGTCACCGGCGCCGGAGGTGCCCGAGCCACCCGTACAGGCGGACAGGACCAGGGCTGCGGCGGCGGTCGCGGTGACCGCTCTCAGGACGGCTCGGGGCCGCCGTGAAGGTATGCGGGAGGGTGCCATAATGGAGACTCTTTTCCTCTCTTCAACACACAGGGCGAAGACGGGATGGGATTACTCGGCGGACTGATTCGCAGTCAGACCGACGAGCGTTCGAGCAGCGGGCAGTCGATCGTCACCCGGTGGGTGTCGAGCGGCTGCCCCGCTGCGAGAGCGGCGAGCATGTCGACGCCCTTGGTGCCCATGGCTTCGAAGGGCAGGGCGAGCGTCGTCAGCTTCGGCCGCAGATAGGCGGCGATGAGTTCCTGGTTGTCGAACCCCACCACGGCCACGTCGTGCGGGATGCGCAGCCCACGTTCCTTGATCGCGTCGTACGCGCCCATCGCCATCCGGTCGTTGCCGCAGAACAGCGCGGTCGGCCGGTCGCCGGCCAGGCGGTCCAGCAGTTCGCAGGCGGCGGTGTAGGCGCCGTCGGCTGTGGCCCAGCCGGGGATGACGAGGGCAGGGTCGGGGGTGATCCCGGCCTCGCGCAGGGCACGTTCGTATCCTTCGCGCCTGCCGATGGCGGCCGGGATCGCCGGGTCGAGGTTGATGAACCCGATGCGGGTGTGACCGGCGTCCAGGAGCCGGCGGGTCGCCTTGTATCCGCCCGACTCCTCGTCGGGCAGGATGCACGGCAGCTCTCCTGCCGCGTCGTAGCAGTTCACGAGCACCGTCGGCACCTCGCGGGCGGCCTTCGGCAGGCTGACGGCCCGGTGCCAGGTCGTGGCGTACAGCAGCCCTTCCACGCGGTGCTCCAGCATCTGGTCGAGCGCGGCGGCCTCCTGCACGGGATCGCCCTCGCTCGCGGCGATCAGCAGGAACCTCCGGTCACCCCAGGCGCGGCTCTGCGCGCCCGTGATCACCTCCGCCGCGAAGGGGCCGGTCACGATCTCGGTGATCAGACCGAACCAGCCGCTGCGGTTGGCGGCCAGCGCCCGCGCCCCGGCGTTGGGCCGGTAGCCGAGCTCGTCGATCGCGTCCAGGATCCGCCGACGGGTCTCGTCAGGGATGGTTGCGCCGGGCTTGTCGTTGAGGACGAAGGAGACCGTGGTCCGCGAGACACTCGCGCGGCGAGCCACATCGCTCATGGTCACGCGCTGCGTCTTGTTGGTGGCCACTTTCAGTCCCCTTCGGTCGGTGGAGGTGCGCCGAGACCCCTCCGGTTTCGCGCTTTAATAACGCGCGTTACTACTGCATTGCTGGGAAGTTACGGCCGCCTTATGCGCCATGTCAATACATCGCCGGGTAACGAAGAAGGATGGGAATGAGACGCCTTCTCGGTGCCGTCGCTGGAGGCTGGGTGACGCCTCTGGAGGGCGGCCCGCAGGGCAACGGCATGGCTGTGGACTCGCCGCCGTGTCCCCGGCGGCTGCGGGCTCACGGCCGCTCGACGAACACGTCGATGCGCTCGGGGTCCCGCTCGACGACCGGATCGAGGATCTTGTCCACGCGCCTGACCAATTCGTCCTGCGAGCCGTGGGTGACCCAGTTCCCGTAGGCGATGGCGCTGACCAGCATGCCGCTGCCGCCCAGATGGCGATAGTCCATGTTCGGTGTCCCTTTCTGAGGACGAAGGAGACCGTGGTCAGCAAGGCACCCGCACCTCGCTCATGGCCACACGGCTTGTCCCTACCGTGGCCACTTCCCGTCCCCTTCGGCCAGCGGAGGCGTGACATTGCCTCCAGTTTCGCGCTTTAATAACGCGCGTTAGTGCTAGGTTGCGAGGAAGTTACGGGCGTTTCGCACCGCATGTCAATGCCTAGACATGGGCTGCATCAGGCCACCGCCCGGTGTCCTTCGCCCGTACGTACGCCGGCCCGCCGGGCACCGGCCGAAACCCACGCGCGGATCGCGGCAGCTCCGCGCGCTTTCCCAGAGAGGCAGACCGTCACCATGGCTCGACTCGAGTCACCCAGCGGTGTCACCGTTCTCGGTGAGTGCGTCGCGGACGCCTTCACCGCCCCCGCCCTGTCCGGCCCGGGGGAATTCGCCCTGCGCGTCCTGCCGGGAGGCGGCCCCGCCAACACCGCCGTCGCCCTCGCCCGGCTCGGCACCCCCACCCGCTTCCTCGCGCGGCTCTCCCATGACGTCTTCGGCACGCTCTTCCGTAACCGCCTCAGCGACTCCGGTGTCGACCTGAGCGGCAGCGTGACCGCCCCCGAGCCCAGCACCCTCGCCGTCGCCGCCCTCGACGAGACCGGCCAGGCCACCTACACGTTCTACGCCGACAGCGCCGCCGACTGGCAGTGGACCGCCGACGAACTCGCCAGCACCTCGCACGACGGCACCGTCTGCCTGCACACCGGCTCCCTGGCACTGATACGCCAACCCGGCGGCAGCCGCATCGAGGACCACCTCGCCAAGGCACGCGAACACGTCACCGTGTCCATCGACCCCAACGTCCGCCCCCTGCTCGTACCGCCCTCCGCCTACCGGGAACGGCTCCCACGCTGGTGCGCCCTCGCCGACATCCTCCGCCTCAGCGAGGACGACCTCGCCCTGCTCCTCCCCGGCGTCGGCCCCGAAGAGGCGTGCGACACCTGGCACGCCGCCGGCGCGCGCCTCGTCGTCATCACCCTCGGCTCACGCGGCGCTCTCGCCTCCCTCGACGGCCTCCGCGTCACCGTCCCGGCCCCGGCCGTCGACGTCGCCGACACTGTCGGCGCCGGGGACTCCTTCACCGCAGGTCTGCTGCACCGTCTCACCGCCCTCGGCCACCTCGGCGGCCGGCTCGAAGGGCTGAGCCTCGAAGACGTCACCCAAGCCTGCGCCTTCGCTGCCTGCGTCGCCGCCCAGACCTGCTCCGTCCCCGGCGCAAACCCGCCCTGGGCGGACGAAGCGGCGCTGAAGGCCGGCGTCGAACGGCTCCTGTTCGGCGTCTGAACGCACATGCCCGTTCCCGCGCCATGACTGCCAAAGGCCCTTGTGACCCTGCAAGACTGCCGACATGACACACGTGATCGTGGTCAGTGACTACGACCCCCGCTGGCCCGATCGGTTCCAGGACCTGCGGCAGCGACTGGCACCTCACGTCGCGGATCTTGCTGTGTCCATCGAGCATGTCGGCAGACCATCCCGCAGGACCTGTACGAGGCCGCCGACATCGGCGGCGCCACCCGCTGGGTCCGCTTCCGCTACGTGACCTGGCCCGGCCTGCGCTCCACGCGCACTTCGTGCTCATCACCATCACCCTCGCCGCGTTCAGCCTGTTCGCGCAGATCAACGTGATGACGCAAGGCGGGCCGCTGGACTCCACCACCACGGTTGTCTACCAGGCCGTTCAGACCGGATACGGGCAGCAGCAGACCGGGTACGCGTCCGCGATCTCCCTTGTCTTCTTCGTTCTGGTGCTGGCGGTCTCCCTGATCCAGCGCTTCCTCACCCGGGAGAAGGACTGACATGGCCTCCGCATCCTCCGCGCCCGCACGCCCGGACTGCCGCCGGATGCCGTTGCTGCGCTCGCTCGTCCTGCAGGCGGCGCGCATCGTGCTCGCGCTGTTCTTCGCCTTCCCGATCGTGTTCATGCTGGTGTCGTCGCTCAAGCCGGACCAGCAGATCTTCGGCGACCTGGACAGCATCAAGGCGTTCCTGCCGGTCGGCCACCTGTCCCTGGACAACTACACCGGGGTATTCGACCGGGTTCCCGCCGCCCGGTTCCTGATTACCTCCATCGGGATCTCCGCGGTGACCGTGGTGCTGGGCATCTTCGTCAACAGCCTCGCGGCGTTCGCCCTGTCCCGGATGCGTTGGCGCGGCAAGAAGGTCGTGCTCGCCGCGATCATCGCGACGCTGATCGTGCCGTTCGAGACCTTCGCGCTGCCGTTGGTCTGGTGGGTCAACCAGCTGCCCTGGCTTCAGGTGAACGGTTTCCACCTCGCCCTGACGGAAGGCTGGCTGGACACCTACCGGGTGCAGGTCCTGCCCTTCGTGGCCAACGCCTTCTCCGTCTTCCTGTTCCACCAGTACTTCCAGAGCATCCCCAAGGAGCTCGACGAAGCAGCCATCATCGACGGGGCCGGCTGGTTCGGCATCTACCGGCGCATCGTCATGCCGCTGTCGAGTCCGGCGATCGCCACGGTGGCGATCCTGACCTTACTGCCGGCCTGGAACTCCTACCTGTGGCCGCTGATGGTCGTCCAGAGCGAGAACCTGCGGCCCGTGATGGTCGGCACCCAGTACTTCTTCCAGCTCAACCCCTCTTGGGGCCAGATCATGGCCTACGCCTCGATCACCGTGCCGGTGCTCACGCTGTTCGTGGCGTTCCAGCGGGCCTTCGTCAACAGCATCGCCTCCAGCGGAGTCAAGGCTGACCGCAGGGGCGCACGCCTGCCCGGCCGGTCCTCCCACTCTCTTCTCTGCCCCCACGCTGTGCTTCAGCGCACCCTTTGAAAGGCTTCGTGTGCCTACGCCGCCCATCGATCCCCACCTGCCCGCCGTACACCTGCGACCGCCCCGCAACTGGATCAACGATCCCAACGGGCTGGTCTTCCACGACGGCCAGTACCACGTGTTCTGCCAGTACAACCCGTACGGTCCGCAGCACGCGAACATGCACTGGGGTCACTTCCGCAGCCCGGACCTGATCACCTGGGAAGAGCTTCCGATCGCGCTCGCCCCCACCCCCGGTGGTGACGACGCGGACGGCTGCTACTCCGGCAACGCCATCTCCGTCGAGGGCCGGTTGGTGGCCTTCTATTCCGCCAACCGCACGGGCCGCTGGTGGCAGCCGGTCACCACCGCCGAGTCCCACGACGGCGGGCACACCTGGGCCAAGCGGCCCCAACTCCTCATCCCGGAGCCGCCCGCCGACACCACCATGTACCGGGACCCCTACGTCTGGCGGCAGGACGGCCACTGGCGGATGCTCGTCGGCGCGGCCCTCGCCGACGGCCGCGGCGCGGCACTGCTCTATGAATCGGACGACCTGGAGCACTGGGATTACCGCGCCCCCTTCCACACCAGCAGCCCAGCCACCACCGCCGACGGCCCGGCGGGCTGGGAATGCCCCCAGTACGCGACCTTCGGCGACCGCGGTGTCCTGATCGTCAGCGACTGGACGCCGGAGGGCGGCCCCAGCCACGTGACGGTGCACACCGGCCGGGAGGAGTCAGCCCGTTTCACCGCAACTGCGCCACCTGTACGGCTGGACCACGGCCCGGACTTCTACGCCCCCGCCCTGCTCAAGGCCCCCGAAGAAGACCGTTGGCTGCTGTGGGGCTGGGCGTGGGAGGCCCGCGACGACACCTGGGCGCACGAAGCGGGCTGGGCGGGAGTCCTCACCCTCCCGCGCGAACTGACTTTGGCCGACGACGGCACGGTCGGCCAGCACCCCGCCCGCGAGCTGCTCGCCCTGCGCGGCGAACGCGTCCTGCACCGCACCGGACACGTCACCCGATCCGGGCCGGTCGACCTGGGGCAGGTCAGCCGCACCTTCGACCTCACCGCCGTACTGATCCCCGACCCCACCGGCTTGTGTGGTCTGCGCCTGGTCACCTCCGCGGACGGCACCGAATACCTCGACATCGGCCTCGACCCCACCGCCGGTCAGCTCACCGTCGACCGAAGCCACGCCTCATGGGACCCGCGCGCACGGACGGGCACCTACGTCGTCCCCTGCCCGGCCGCGAAGGTCCCCGGCTCACCCGTCGAACTCCGCGTCATCGTGGACGGCTCGATCGCCGAGATCTACCTCGCCACCGGCCAGGTCCTCACGATCAGGTTCTATCCGCTCGGCGACGCGCCCTGGCGCCTGCAGGCCCGCACGACCGGCACCGGCAGCAGCGACTTCGCCGTGGAGGCATGGGACCTGAACCCCCGGCCGAATCCGTCAACAGCCTCTCACGGCAAGCCGACCACGGGACGTGTGACCGCCCGGTGACCCCGCCCACCATGCCTCCCCTCCTCACGGCGGCCGGAGTCGCGCCCCGCGTCGTGACGGAGATCCTCGGTCACTCACAGATCAGCATCACCATGAACGTGTACACGCACGTCGTGCAGGACACGCAGCGCGAGGCCATGAGCCACATGGACCGGCTGCTCAGGAGGCGTCCCGGTCGTCAGTGACCCGTCGCCGTTGATGTCAGATCTGGATGTCAGAAAGGGGTCCACCTCCGAAATTTCGGAGGTGGACCCCTTCTGAACTGGTGCCCCCGGCAGGATTCGAACCTGCGACACCCGCTTTAGGAGAGCGGTGCTCTATCCCCTGAGCTACGAAGGCGGGGGGATCTCGGTGAGACCCGGCGACTAGCGTAGCGGATTCGGTGGGGTGGGGGTTCTGGCGTTCGGTCAGTGGGCGGTTCGGGTTTTCAGGACGTCCAGGACGCGGTCCAGGCCGTACTGGAAATTCTTGTCGCCGGCTTCGCCCGGGACGCCTTCACCAGCGCGATGTCGGCGAGCTTCCTGGTGGGCGGGGCGAACGGTCGTCAGGAGGGGGTACGCGCTGACGCGTCATGTCCGCGGTACCTGGCGAAACCGTCCCGCCACCCACAGGTCCTCCTCCATCCGGCTCACCGTGGCCCGCAATTCCGGCAGTACCTCGGTGACGCACTCCTCGGGCGTACGGCGGCTGCTGTGCATCGCGACATTGACCGCGGCGACGACCCGTCCACCGCGCTCGCGCACCGGTACCGCGATGGAGCGCAGCCCCACCTCCAACTCCTCGTCGACGAGGGCGTATCCCTCTTGCCGTACGCGCTCCAGAACGGCCTTCAGGCGAGCGGGATCCGTGATCGTGCGGGGGGTCAACGGGAGCAGTTCGGTGAGCGGGGGCTCGGGCAGGTCCGCCAGCATCACCCGGCCCAGCGCGGTCGGGTACGCGGGCAGACGGGTGCCGATGGCGATGTGGGCGCCCATGATGCGGCTGGTGGAGACGCGGCCCGTGTACTGGACCTCGTCGCCGGTCAGGATCGCCAGCGACACCGAGTCGTGCAGCCGCTGCGAGAGTCCGGTGAGGTGCGGGGCGGCGATCTCGGCGAGCGAGGTCCGCGACAGGGGAGGGAAGCCGAGGCCCAGCACACGGGGGGTGAGGCGGAAGACGCGGTCGTGCGTGCTGACGTATCCGAGGTGTTCCAGGGTGATCAGGGCGCGGCGGGCGGTCGCCCGGGCGAGCCCGGTGGCCTGGGCGACCTCGGTGAGGTTCAGTTCGGCGCGGTCCTCGCCGAAGGCGGTGATCACGGTGAGGCCCCGGGCCAGCGACTCGATGAAGTCCCGGCCCAGTTCCTGTTTGGAGGCGCCGGTCCAGACGGCGAGGCCGGAGGGGGCGGTGGTGGTACGGGGCGCGGCGGATTCGGCGCGCTGTGTCTCGCGCAGTTCCCGTTCCATCGCGGCGACGGACTGGCGCAGCCGGGGCAGCAGGGTGTCGCGCAGATCGGCCGCGGTGTGCCGGCTGGTGTGGCTGACCACGCTCACCACACAGGCGATGCGGCCCGCCTCGCGTACGGGCATGGAGATCGCGACCAGCCCCGGTTCGATCAACTGGTCGTCCAGCGCCCAGCCGGCCTCGCGAGCCTCGGCCGTACGCTGCTCGAAGTCTTCGCCGAGGGTGGGCAGCCGACGTGTGCCTCGGCCGACGTCCTGCTCCTTCGTCGTGTCGTTCGTCGTGGCGCGTCTGTCTCTTTCGGCGTCGCGGTCGTCCTCGCCGTACTCGATCGGGCGGCTTCGGGCCGGGACCGCCGGAAACCCCCGGTCCTCCGGATCGGCCGTGCGCCGCTCGCGCCACCGTGCCCACTCCCGTTCGTCCCATTCGGTGGCGAACAGGGGGCCGGGCGCGGTGCGTTCGGCGGGCAGCAGGTCGCCGATGCGAAAGCTCAGTGACATGGCGCGGCGCCGGGTCGCCTGGTGGATGAAGCGGATGCCGTCCTGGTCGCCGACCGCGAGCGAGACGGACTCGTCGAGTTCGTCGGCGAGGGCGTCGGCGTGCGCGTCGAGGAGGCGGGGCAGACGCAGGGCGGCCAGGTAGGCGTTGCCGAGTTCCATCAGACGGGGGGCCAGGACCGCGTCGCGGCCGTCGAGGCGTACGTACCCCCGGCGCGCCAGGGTCGCGGTGATCCGGTCGACGGTGGAGCGCGCGAGTCCGGTGGACCGCTCCAGACCGCTGAGGCTGGACACTCCGTCGGCGTCGGTCAGCCGCCGCAGTACGGCGATACCGCGGATGAGGGGGGTGACGGCCTCGGCGGGCACCGCGGCCTCGGCGCTGCTGGTGCCGGTCCCGGGGGGCGGCGCGACGTTCGATGGCATGGGCTCTCCGCTGTGGATCTCTGAAGAGACTCAGGAGAGACACCGTAGTCCTTGCACGGTCAGGTCAGCAGGTCGGAGACCGGGGGCGGCGGGGAAGCGACCGGTCAGCTGCGTGTGACGGACACCTGGTAGTCGCCCTTCGGATCCACCGCCGTGACCGAGATCGTGATGCCGGCCTTGGGGTCCTTGAAGGACTCGCCGGGGGCGAAGGGGGCGTCGGAGAGTTCCGCGTGGACGTTGGGGCTGCGGGTGCAGCCGCCGCTGTGGCGCTTGGAGTCGTAGACGGTGATGGGGCCGTTTCCGGTGTCCACGCCCGCGTCGACCTTGTAGATGAGGATGCCGGGGCGGCAGACGGCGGAGTCGTTGCCGCCGCGGGTGCGCAGTTCGAAGGCGTACCCCGTCTTGGTGCCGGTGGGTACGAAGACCAGTTTCTCGCCGCCGGGACGGGACAGCGGGGTGAGGGTGTACTCCGCCGTCCCGGGCGACGCGGCGCATCTGACCTGCGACTCGTCGAGCCAGCCCAGCTTCCACTTGTGCCAGCCGAGGAGGTCGTTGTCGGCCCCCCAGTCCTCGCTCATGATGTCCCAGTGGCCGACGGCGCCGCCGCCCTCCTGGGTGTAGAGGTCGGGCAGGCCGAAGGTGTGGCCGTTCTCGTGGGGGAGTACCCGGTAGCCGGTCTCGGCGTAGGAGCCGGAGCCGTCGTCCTGGCGGCTGTAGACGAAGGACGCGTTCGAGACGGGGACGCCGTCGGCGATGGGCGCCTCGGTGTTGCCGGCGAAGGTGACGGACAGGACGGTGTCCAGGGCGGAGGGCCCGGCGTTCGGCGTCACCAGCACGTTCAGGAGGTCGTACGAGTGGAAGTCCACCTCGGGGTCGGCCGTGGCCACTATGTCCTGGACCAGGTCGCGGTAGCCGGGGTCGAAGGGGGCGCCGCGTTCTATGCCGTACGCCTTGAAGGGCTTGGGCATGCGCAGCCAGTGGTGGATGGGGGTCTCGGGGCGGTAGTCGAGGCGGCCGTAGGAACTGGTGCGAAACCAGTTCTGGGTCTGCGGGAAGAACTCGGCGAGCCGGTCGAGTGCGCTGCCCGGGCCGGGGGCGTCGGAGAAGTCGACCATCAGGGTGAGGGCTCGGACGGTGCCGGTGGAGCGGGCGTATCCGGGTTGGGTCGGTATGCCCTCTCCCATCTGTACGCCCATCGCGCCGCTGATCATGCAGGGACCGAGCGCCGTGGAGCGGGCCAGCGCGATGGAGCCCGCCGTCGTGGAGCCCGCCGAGAGGTGCCCGGTGCCGGCGGAGGTGCTGACCGCCAGCGTCAGAAGAGTCACCGTGGTGAGGGCGGCCACGCGGCGCGAGCGTATCCGGCGGCTGGTGGCCTGCATCGGCTGCATACAGGGGCCCTTCGCTCACGGCAGCCGCCCGGTCACCGGCTGCACCCTGTGCGATCACCCTGTGGCGGGGGATGCGCGGCCGCGCGCTGGAAGAGCCCGAACGTGGGTTTCTTGCCGGGGGAGGGGTGACGGGAGCGGCGTCAGAGGTTTGGCCGCGGGGGTTTGGTCGCGGGGTTTGGCCTCGGGCCGGGGCGGATGGTCAGCAACGAGCCGGGCCGCGCTGACCATCCGCCCCGGTTGGGGGCGCTGACCATCCGCCCCGGGTGGGGGCGCTGACCATCCGCCCCGGGTGGGGGCGCTGACCATCCGCCCCGGGTGGGGGCGGGGCGGGGCAGGGCGGGGCGGCTGCGAAGCTGCGAGCCGCGCCGGATGCGCGACCGCACCGCGTGCCGCCACGGATGCTCAGCCGCGCGCCGCGCCCCCTCGCTCAGCCGCGCGCCGCTCCCCCACCCCCCAACGCTCAGTGACGCAGGTCACATCACATCTCTCGGAATGCGGGAAATAACCGGGGACGGTTTCCCCGTTTAGCCATGTGTCCGAGCGAAACGGGGACGGATTCCCCGGATCGCGCCACAGTCTTCCTGCACCTACGTCTGAGGAGTACGCCGTGGAGACCGCCACCCCCGTGAAGCGTCGCGTGCCCCGGCCCCGGGCCGATGCCCTGCGCAACCGGGAGCGGATCGTCGCCGCCGCGCGCGAGATGTTCGTCGAGTTCGGCCCCGATGTGCCGTTCGACGAGATCGCCCGCCGCGCCGGTGTCGGCAACGCCACGGTGTACCGCAACTTCCCGGACCGCGACGCGCTCGCGCGGGAGGTCGTCTGCTCGGTCATGGACCGCACGTCGGAGTGGATCGAGTCGGCTCTCGCCGAGGGCGGCGACGCCTTCCAGGCGCTGAGCGACTTCGTGCACTTCGCGGCGGACGAGCGGATCGGCGCCCTGTGCCCCATGCTCTCCGAAGCCTTCGACCAGAACCATCCGGATCTGTTCGCCGCACGCGAGCGGACCGTGGACCTGGTCGAGGCGCTGACGAGGCGCGCCCGAGAGGCCGGGCAGTTGCGGCCCGATGTCGAATTCGGCGACCTGATGATCGCCGTCACTCAGCTCACCCGGCCGCTGCCCGGCACCGCGTGCCAGGGCATCGACCGCTTCGTACACCGTCATCTGCAGCTGTTCCTGGACGGTCTGCGGGCACCGGCCCGCTCCGTACTGCTGGGGGTGGCGGTCACCGTGGAGGATCTGCGAACAGCCTGACCAGCAGCCAGACCAGCCAGACCAGCGCGACCGATGAGATCGGGGGACAGCGCCGGTCCTAAGTCCGACCAGCTTCCGGAAGCTTGCGGCCGTCTACGGAGACGAGCCGCCGGCTCCCGTGACTTTCCCTCACCTTTTTCACTGCGAAGTACCGGAGTGGGTATCCCCATGTCTGAAACAGGCACCTCAGCCTCGGCGAAGTCGGCGGCCGAACTCGCCGACGCACACAGCAACCGCTGGAAAGCGCTCGCGTTCATCGCGCTCGCCCAGCTGATGGTCGTCCTCGACGCGACCATCGTGAACATCGCGCTGCCCTCCGCCCAGCAGGACCTGGGCATATCGGACGGCAACCGGCAGTGGGTCATCACGGCCTACGCCCTCGCCTTCGGCGGTCTGCTGCTCTTCGGCGGCCGTATCGCCGACCTGTGGGGCCGCAAGCGCACCTTTGTCACCGGTCTGATCGGCTTCGCGGGCGCCTCCGCCATCGGCGGCGCCGCGCAGAGCGAGGCGATGCTGCTCGGCGCCCGCGCCCTGCAGGGCGCCTTCGGTGCCCTCCTGGCCCCCGCCGCGCTCTCGCTGCTCGCGGTGATGTTCACCGACGCCAAGGAGCGCGCCAAGGCGTTCGGCATCTACGGTGCGATCGCCGGTGGCGGTGGCGCGGTCGGCCTGATCCTCGGCGGCTTCCTGACCGAGTACCTGAACTGGCGCTGGACCTTCTTCGTGAACATCCCGTTCGCGATCATCGCCGCCCTGGGCGCGTACTTCGTCATCCGTGAGCCGGCCGGCGGCCGCAACCGCTCGCCGCTCGACATCCCCGGCGTCGTCCTCTCCACCCTGGGCCTGGTCTCCCTGGTCTACGGCTTCACGCGTGCCGAGTCCAACGGCTGGAGCGACTCCACGACCATCGGCCTGTTCGTCGCCTCGGTGGTCCTGCTCGCGGCCTTCGTCTTCACCGAGTCCAAGGTCAAGGCCCCGCTGCTGCCCCTGCGCGTCATCACTGAGCGCAACCGCGGCGGCGTCTACCTCTCGCTCGGCCTCGCGATCATCGCGATGTTCGGTCTGTTCCTGTTCCTGACCTACTACCTGCAGATCGTGAAGGGCTACTCGCCGGTCAAGACCGGCTTCGCCTTCCTGCCGATGATCGCGGGCATGATCACGGGCTCCACCCAGATCGGCGCCCGTCTGATGACCCGCGTCCCGCCGCGGCTGCTGATGGCGCCGGGCTTCGCGCTGGCCGCCCTGGGCATGCTGCTGCTGACCCAGATGGAGATCGACTCCTCCTACGCGGGTCTGCTGCTCCCGGCCCAGCTGCTGCTCGGCCTGGGTATGGGTACGGCGTTCATGCCCGCCATGTCCCTGGCCACGTACGGTGTCCAGCCGAAGGACGCCGGTGTCGCCTCCGCGATGGTCAACACCTCGCAGCAGGTGGGCGGCGCGATCGGTACGGCCCTGCTGAACACGATCGCCGCCTCGGCGACCACCTCGTACATCAAGGACCACATCGCCGGTGCCGCCTCCAAGTCGCAGCAGCGGATCGTCCAGCTGCAGGGCATGGTGAACGGCTACACCAACGCCATCTGGTTCGCCGTCGGCATCCTGGTGGTCGCCGCCGCGATCGCCGCGACCCTCGTCAACACCGGCCGCCCGGACATGTCCGCGGCCGCCGGTGGGGGCGACGGCGTCGAGGACGAGCTCAAGGTGCCGGTGATCGCCCACTGATCACCCGTACCGCCGGTACCGCCGCTGGTACCTCCGGTGCTTCAGGTGCTTCGCGTACGGGCGCGGGGTGGGGACGCCTCGCCCGTACGAGTCCCAGGGCCCGCCCCGGTTCCGAGTTCGTCGGAGCCGGGGCGGACCCGCGTCCACCCCCCGTCAGCCCCGTTAACGCAACCAAGGCAGGTCCGCGCCCGCGTCCTTCGGCTGCAACCCCTCGGCGATGATCCGCATGGCCTCGCCGAGGGCTTTGTGCTGTTCGGGCGTGAGCCGGTCGAAGAAGGCCTGCCGCACGGCGCGGACATGGCCCGGCGCGGCCTTGCTCAGCACCTCGTAACCGGCGTCGGTGAGGACGGCGAACTGTCCCCGCTTGTCGGAGGGGCAGTTCTCGCGACGCACCCACCCGTTCTTCTCCAGGCGCGCGATCGCGTGCGAGAGACGTGAGCGGGTGATCTTCGCGCTCATGGCCAGCTCGGTCATCCGCAGCCTTCTGTGCGGCGCCTCGACGAGCTGGACGAGCAGGCCGTAGTAGACGTGCGGCATGCCCGCGTCGCGCTGCAGCTGACGGTCGAGATGGTCCTCGAGGAGGGTGGCGGCGTTCATGTACGCACGCCAGGTGCGCTGTTCCTCGTCGGTGAGCCAGCGCGGCTCTTCAGCGGAAGCGGGTGCCGTGTTCATGGACTCCACTGTACGAGCCCCTTCTTGAATATTAAACAAATCGGGAGTATGGTTCTGCATGAGATCTTGAGACTTCAAATAAATGCCCAATCGGTCTTACGATCGACCCCCGGAGGGAGTAGCCGCCGTGTCTGCCGCCACGTCTGCCGTCGCCGAGGGGCATGCCCCGCACGAGCGCATGCCCGCCCTCTATCTCAGCCATGGCGCCCCGCCGCTCGCCGACGATCCGATCTGGCCCGGAGAACTGGCGGCCTGGTCCGCCGCGCTGCCCCGTCCCAAGGCGATCCTGATGGTCTCCGCCCACTGGGAGGAGGCCCCGCTGGCCCTCGGAGCGGTCCGGACCGTACCGCTCGTCTACGACTTCTGGGGCTTCCCCGAGCACTACTACCAGGTCCGGTACGCGGCTCCCGGCGCCCCTCAACTCGCCGAAGCCGTAAGGAAGCTGCTGCGCGCCCCCGGCATTCCCGTACAGGACATCCCGGACCGCGGCCTGGACCACGGTGCGTACGTCCCGCTCGTCGAGATGTTCCCCGACGCCGACATCCCTGTCCTGCAGATCTCGATGCCGACCCTCGATCCGGTGAAGCTGATGGAGATCGGGCGCAAGCTGGCGCCGCTGCGTGACGAGGGTGTCCTGATCGTGGGCTCCGGCTTCTTCACTCACAATCTGGCCGCGTTGCGCCAGGGAGGCATCCCCTCCTGGTCGGTGGAGTTCGACGACTGGGGTCACCGCACCCTGGACGCCCGTGACTGGGACGCCCTGCTGGACTTCGGCCGCAAGTCCCCGGCGGGCCAGCTCGCCCACCCCCGCACCGAGCACTTCGCCCCGCTCTTCGTGACGATGGGCGCGGCGGAGGCGACGGGCGAGCTGGACGAGCAGCGGTCGGTGATCGACGGGTTCTGGCTGGGGCTGGCCAAGCGGTCGGTGCAGTTCGGCTGAGGTCCGCTTCGCCTGGCCCGGAGGTCTCCGCTTCGGCTGGCCTAGAGGTCCTTCTCGTACCAGGCCACATCCCAGTACCGGCCGAACTTCCGGCCCACCTCCCGGTATGTGCCGACGTGCCGGAACCCGAAGCGTTCGTGCAGCCGCACGGACGCTTCGTTGGGCTGGGCGATGCCGGCGTAGGCGCGGTGCAGGTCCTCCTCGGCGAGCGCGTCGAACAGGGCCTTGTAGAGCGACGTGCCGACGCCGCGCCCGCCCGCGTCCGGGGCGAGATAGATGGTGACCTCGACGGAGGTGGCGTAGGCGGGCTTGGCGCGGAAGGCGCTGGAAGTGGCGTATCCCAGAATGCGCTGTGCGTTCCCGGGAGTCCCCTGTGAGTCCGTGTCCGTGGCAACCATCAGGCGGTGCGGGCCGTCTTCAGGGTGGGAGAGCAGCCAAGGACGACGCTCTTCCGAGATGAAGACAGCAGTGTCGAATGTGATGGGCGTCTCGCGAACATAGTGGTTGTAGATGGCTGTGAGGGCGTCGAGGTCGGCCTCGACTCCTGGCCTGACCTGCACCTCTGTACGTTCCGTTGACATCCGACCTCCCACTGTGGCGGCACAGGGTACTGCATGGTCAGAAAAGTAGGGGGGCGGGTTGGGAATTCTGTCCGGATTCCAGTCGTTGTTTCCTTCGGATGCCGGGCACTCGGAAGAGTGTCCGAGCCGCCACTAGGACCCGCAAGCCCACCATCGCAAGGGAGCACGCATGGCAACCCGTGCCGTCGCCCGTCGTCAGTCCGCCACCGGCGAGACCGCCGACGCGGCACGCAGTGTTCGCGCCGTAGGCGGCGAAATCGCCGACCGCGACCTGGTCGGCATGTACCTCGACGAGATCGCGCGTACGCCGCTGCTCGACGCCGCCAAGGAAGTCGAGCTTTCCCAGATCATCGAGGCGGGTGTGTTCGCGCGGCAGATCCTCGACGACGAGGTGGATGCCCCCAAGGCGGACGCGACCCGCGAGGAGCTCGAGGCGCTGGTCGCCGAGGGGGAGCGGGCCAAGGACGTCTTCATCCGCTCCAACCTGCGGCTGGTCGTCGCCGTGGCCCGGCGATATCCCCGTAGCGGCCTTCCCCTGCTCGACCTGATCCAGGAGGGCAACGCGGGCCTGGTGCGCGCCGTCGAGAAGTTCGACTACCGCAAGGGCTTCAAGTTCTCGACGTACGCCACGTGGTGGATCCGTCAGGCCATCACCCGCTCCATCGCCGACCAGTCGCGCACGATCCGCCTTCCCGTGCACCTGGTCGAGGAGCTGGGCCGCATCCGCCGGGTGCAGCGCGAGTTCAACCGCAAGAACGGGCGGGAGCCCGAGCACGCGGAGATCGCCGCCGAGCTGGGCTCGACCCCGGAGCGTGTGACGGACGTCCTGGACTGGGCCCGCGACCCGGTCTCGCTGAACATGTCGGTGGACGACGACGGTGACACCCAGTTCGGTGACCTCCTCGAGGACACCTCCGCGGTCTCGCCCGAGCAGTCCGTCCTCACCCTGTTGCGCAGCGAGGAGCTCGACGACCTGATCGGCCGCCTCGACCAGCGCACGGCCTCGATCATCAAGATGCGGTACGGCATCGACGACGGCCGGGAGCGCACGCTCACGGAGGTCGGCAAGGAGCACGGGCTCACCCGTGAGCGCATCCGCCAGATCGAGAAGCACGCGCTGCTGGAGCTGAAGAAGCTGGCCCGCGACACCGGTTTTGACGCGGCGGCTTAAGAATGTCCGCGGTTCGTGCGGTTCGCGTGGTTCATACGGTCGGTGTGCCACGTATGGTTCGTACGGGTTCGAGACGGATCTGTCGGATCTGACGGATCCGATGGTTCGAGCTCGGCCATAAGTCGATCGGACATGGCCATGTAACGCCGCTTAACTCGCTGGGCTCTGGGCACAAGACTTCAGGGCCCAGGGTTCAGGGTCCCGGGGCGCAGCCCCAAGACCCCCCAGAACCGAGTCCCGACGCACTCCCCCCCCCGCGCCGGGACTCTCCAGAGCCGAGCTTCGGCGCCTCCCCCCCCCTGGCGCCGGGGCTCGGCTCCTTTTTGTTCAGGGTTCGTCGGGGGTGGTCGGGGGTGGTTGAAGACTCGTTCCGGACTCGCGTTCCGGGGAGCGGTGGTTTTCGGGCAGGCCGACGGGCCACCCCGTACCTGAACCCCGGGGTGACCCGGATGGCAGATTGTGCCACAGGGGCATAACCTGCCGTCCGTGACCGGTACCGACCGCACGGCCGCCGCTCCCGGGCTCTCGCTCACGGAGCGACGCAAGGCTGCCACCCGGATGGAGATCGCGCGGGCCGCGGCCGGGCTCTTCATGAGGCACGGTCTGCGCGCCACCCGCGCCGAGGACATCGCCCGCGCCGCCGGTGTCGCGCCCCGCACCTTCTACCGCTACTTCTCCAGCAAGGAAGAGTCCCTTGCCCCGCTCTTCCGCGCGGGCGTCGAGAAGTGGGCCGAGGCGGTACGCGACGCCCCGGCCGACCTGTCCGTGCCGGAGGCGCTTCGCCATGCCGTCGTCCAGACCCTCACCCCGGGCGTTGGGGTGCGGCCGGAGTCCATGGACTGGGTCCGTGCCCTGCTCCGACTGGCCGAGGGGAGCCCGGCGCTGCTGAGGGTGTGAGGCGAGGCGTGTCAGGGGGCGGAGCGGACGTTGGCACGGGTGCTGGAGGCGAGGGCCTCCGCGGCGGGCGGCGGGGCGGGTGCCTTGGCCGGTGGCGGGGCGGAGTTCCCGCTCGGTGCCGCCGTGGCCGGTGCGGCCGTTCGCGTGGCGGTGGAGGCCTGGGCCGCCGGGGACGAGCCGGCCGACGGTCCGGCCGGGCCGGTCGCGCTCGCGGTACGCCATCTGGAAGCCCTGAGCGACTTCCCCTGGGGAGCCGTGTGAACGCGCCGTGGGGAGCCGTGTGAACGCGCCGTGGGGAGCCGTGTGAGCGCGCCGCGGACCGGTCGGGCCCGTGCGGGACTCGCGTGCGGGACTCGCGTGCGGGACTCGCGTGCGGGACTCGCGTGCGGGACTCGCGTGCGGGACTCGCGTGCGGGACTCGCGTGCGGGACTCGCGTGCGGGACTCACGTGCGGGACTCACGCGCAGGACTCACGCGCAGGACTTACCCGGCCCTGACACCGCGCCCTTCCGAGCGCCCGCCCTCTGGCCCGTCTCCCGGCCCGCCCTCCGACCCGTCTTGGAAGCCACCCGCCGCCCGAGTCAGACGCCCTCCCAACTCCCGTACACACCCCACCAGTTCCGCCGGCCGCCGCACCGTGAACTCGCAGTCGACCATCGCGAGCCGTACCGCGAGCCACTCCACGGAGTCCCCGGCGGAGGAACGCAGCAGACAGCTGTGCTCGTCGATCGGCTCGGGCGCGCCGAGCCACTTGGGCAGGCGGGCCGCGACGAACGCGGCGGGCGCGGCGAAGGCGACCTCGAAGTCGTACGTCTCCTGGCGCCCGTACATCGATTGCCGCAGATACTCGGCCGCGCTCCCCGTCGGCAGTTCGCGTGGCGTGAAACGGACGCCGGTCGCGAAGGGCTCGGCGATCCGGTCGACGCGGAAGGTGCGCCAGTCGTCGCGGTCGAGGTCATAGGCGACGAGGTACCAGCGACGGCCGGTGGAGACGAGGCGGTACGGCTCGGACAGCCGTCGTGACGGGGTGCCGTCCCCGGAGCGGTAGGCGAACCGCAGCCGTTCCCGCCCGGCCACCGACGCGGCGATCACGGTCAGCGTCTCGGGTGCGATGCTCGCCCCGTCCCCGCTGGTCAGCGGGGTGGTCGCGGCCTGGAGTGTGGACACACGGTGGCGCAGCCGGGACGGCAGGACCTGCTCCAGTTTGGCGAGGGCCCGTACGGACGCCTCGTCGACGCCCTCGACCGCGTGCCCGGCACCGGCCCGCAGCCCCACCGCGATCGCCACCGCCTCCTCGTCGTCGAGCACGAGCGGCGGCATCGCCTTGCCCGCCACCAGCCGGTATCCGCCATCGGCCCCCTTCGTCGCCTGCACCGGATAGCCCAGCTCGCGAAGCCGGTCGATGTCGCGGCGGACGGTACGCCGGGACACGCCCAGCCGCTCGGAGAGCTCGCCGCCGGGCCATTCGCGGGGCGTCTGCAGGAGGGAGAGGAGCTGGAGGAGCCGGGCCGGGGTGTCCGTCGTCATGTTTCCCAGAGTGCCGCACATCTAGGACGTGATCTGACCTAATAGGGGCCTACCTTCAAGCCATGACCTCCACCGAGACCACTCTCAGCAGCCCGGCCGAGCCGCCGCGGGGCCCGGCAGCCGGGGCCGACCGGCGACGCTGGCTCGCGCTCGCCATCGTGATGACCGCGGCCTTCATGGACCTGGTCGACGTCACGATCGTCAACATCGCGATTCCCTCCATCCAGCGGGACGAGGGCGCGTCCGTCGGCCAGATCCAGTGGATCACCGCCGGCTACGCACTCGCCTTCGCCGCCGGGCTCATCACCGGTGGGCGGCTCGGCGACATCCACGGACGCAAGCGGCTCTTCCTGATCGGCATAGGCGGCTTCACGATCGCCTCCGCGCTGTGCGGCTTCGCCGCGAACCCGGAGATGCTCGTCGCCTCGCGCATCCTGCAGGGCGGGATGGCCGCGCTGATGGTGCCGCAGGTGCTGTCGATCGTGCACGCGACGTTCCCGGCGCACGAGCGGGGCAAGGTCTTCGGGCTCTTCGGCGCGATCGTCGGCCTGGGCGCCGTGTCCGGCCCGCTGCTCGGCGCGCTGCTCACCGAGTGGAACCTCTTCGGTCTGGAGTGGCGGCCGATCTTCCTCATCAACCTGCCGGTGGGCATCGCCGCGCTGATCCTGGGACGACGCTTCATCAGCGAGTCGAAGGCCCCCAAGGCCCTCAAGCTCGACCTCGTCGGCATGGCCCTCGTGACGCTGGGCCTGCTGATGCTGCTCTACCCGCTGACGCGCGGGCGTGAGCTGGGCTGGCCGCTGTGGGGGTACGTGTCGATGGGCGGCGCCCTTCTCGTCTTCGCGGCGCTGGTGGCGTACGAGAAGCGCAAGGCGGCGCGGGACGGATCGCCGCTGGTCGAGCTGTCCCTGTTCAAGGTGAAGAGCTTCGCCGCGGGCATCGCCGTTCAGACCGTCTTCGGGGTCGGCCTCGGCATCTTCTTCCTGGTCTGGACGCTGTACATGCAGGTCGGCCTGGGCTGGCGTCCGCTGCGGGCGGGGCTGACCGGGGTCCCGTTCTCGATCGCGGTCTCGGCCGCGGCGGGCATGTCGGTGCAGCTGCTCGTCCCGCGATTCGGGCGCAAGGTGCTCCAGGCGGGCGCGCTGATCATGGCGGTCGGGGTACTGCTCTACATCTGGGAGTCCGAGCGGTACGGCCTGTCCATCGCCTCCTGGCAGATGGCGCTTCCGCTGGTCGTCATGGGCGCGGGCATGGGCTTCATCGTGGCCCCGCTGACCGACGCGGTGCTGTCGGAGGTCCCGCGCGAACACTCCGGTTCGGCGTCCGGGCTCATCAACACCGTGCAGCAGATGGGCAACGCGCTCGGACTCGGCCTGGTGTCCGTGGTCTTCTTCGGCCAGATCGGCGACCACCTGACCCGCGCCCAGGTGGGCCCGGCCTTCGTCGACGGCTTCCAGCACGCGCTGGGCTGGGTCGTGGCGGTGATGGTCGCGATCTTCCTGCTGATGTTCGCCCTGCCGAAGCGGCCGGCGCAGCATGTGGAGGGGGCGGGGGAGGACACCCCGCTCGGCGACCGGGAGGGCACGAACCTGGCAGCGGGCGCCCCGGTGTCCGACGGTGAGCCGGTGCTGATGGGCTGACGTCCTGGAGCTGACGTCTCGGTGATGACGTTTTGGTTGTGTGCCCGCCCTCCGCTGTCGGAGGGCGGGCACACTCGCTGGGGAGTGGTTCAGCGTTTCTTGAGAGCACACGTTGATATACGGTGCCGCAACACGCAGAAGGAGCCCTGTATCCCCAACTGGTTTCTCAGGCCACGGTGTTGGGAGGGCTCCTTGCGCGGTGTTCCAGCACGCCCATCAACGAGAGGAACTCCGTATGGAGGAGCGTAACGCGAACCGTCGGCCCAACCATTCCGCCCGGCGGGGCAGGCAACATACTGAAACCGTCCGCCGCCTGCGGAAATGGTTCGGGCGACAGGGGCGAAACATCCCGAGCGAGTTCCTGCAGGGTGCGGCGTACAAGCTCGGCAGCGGCGCCGTGACCCTGCTCATCCTGTGGTGGGAGACCCGCCACTGACTCCGGATGTGGGCCCATCCCGGGTGGGCCCGCATCCTCTTTGCCACACCCCGACATTCGGCAACGCCAAGGTCTTTCCAGCAAGAACGAGCTGCCGAACACCTTGCCGGAGGCGTGCCGTGCCCATGAAGCGGTCGGCCCCGAGGTGGACCGCGATGCCGCCGACCCGACGCCAACGATCATCTCGGTCGGCCCTTGCCTTTTCGGGCCGACCGGCTCCGGCGGGCGGCCACACGACGCTGTCGCGGTGGTTCAGCGTTTCTTGATATACGGTGACGCCATGTCATCGAGGGAACACGCCAGCCCCCGTGAAGCGGCGGGGTCCGGGGCGCCGCAATCCTGGCTTCCCACCTTGTCGGCACTGTCGCTCGAGGAGGTCGCGGCCCTTGATGACACCGTTCTGCGGCCTTCGATCGAGCGCTTGATGTATCGGGTCGGCCGTCCCATGTCCACGATCGCTGGTAGCGACGGCGATTAGCGCCTCGGGCGCGGGCCGCCGGGGAGCGCCCCACACGTCACGACCCCGTGAACGAGGAAACGTCGTGCCGACGAGCCTTCACCACCTCTCCGATTCCGTCCTGCACGCGCTGAACTCCGTCACCGAGGACGAGGAAGCCGTCGGCTTTCTGCTCGACGCGGAGTCGAGCCGACGCCTGTTGCTGTTGCGTGCGATCCGGGACGCGGCAGCGGACGCCGACGACGTACGTCGGGCCTGGCCGCTGCTCGAAGCCGCCGAGCGGGCGGACCCGGCGGCCTTCCGTACGGTGCTCCTCGACCCGCAGGTGGGTGTGTGGGCGGCGAGCCTGCTGCGCAGACTGTCCCGTCCGGATCCGGCGGCGACTTCGGGTGAGCCTCCTCTGCGTGTGGAACTGGGCTTCCTCGGGCAGTTGGCGGCGGCCGTGTTCATCGCCGCCGGTGCCGACTTCCGTACGCGCGTGCCGGTGCGGGACGGACGCGTGTTCCTGCCGGGCCTCGGCCGGGCCACGGTCGGCGGCGGCCCCTGGGGCACCGCCGAGGTGTGGGGGCACGACGGTGCGGTCCGGGTCGCCGCGGGCGACGTGACTGTGACGTTGCCGGACGACTCGGAGAACGACGCCCTGGGATGGGAGGGGCAGCGGCGGCTGCGCGCGGAGCACGCGGGAATGGCCCTGACCCTCACTCTCGACGACCTGGGACCCTACGCACCGGTCCCTGCGCTGACGGCGTCCGGACGGCTCTCGTCCGCTCAGTTCGCTTCCTGGCAGAGCTGGTTCGCCCGCATGTGGACGGTGCTGGTGGACGATCACCCGATCAGCGCCCGGGCCCTGACCGCGGGGTTGCGCTCCGTCGTTCCGCTGCCACGGGGCGAGCGGCTGCGCGCACGGGCGGCTTCGTCCAGCGATGCGTTCGGGTGCCTTTTGCTGTCGGAGCCGGACGAGGACGAGGACGTCCTCCCGGCCCAGCTCGGGATCGCCGTCCTGCACGAGTTCCGGCACACCCTGCTCAACGGCCTCATCTTTCTCACCCCTCTGTTCGAGGAGTGCGACGATCTGCTCTACGCCCCCTGGCGCGACGACCCACGCCCTCTCGGCGGGCTTGTGCATGGGGCGTACGCCTTCTCCGGCGTCGCGCGCTATTGGCGCACGCGCGGTGTGGAGGGGCTCGCGGGCTTCGAGTACGCGCTGTGGCGCAGCGCCGTGCGCACGGTGCTGGGGACTCTGCGCGAGCACCGTGCGCTCACTCTGCTGGGGCACATGCTGATCGACAGCCTGGACGAACAGACCGCAGGCTGGCATGGGGAACCGGTGGGAGTACGCGAACAGCGCCTCGCGGACCTCGCGGCGGTCCACCACCGTGCGACCTGGCGCGCACACCATCTCCATGTGCCCGCGGCACACGCGAAGGAACTGGCGGAGGCCTGGTGCGCGGGGCGGCCCGCGGACGTCGTCACACGCCACCCCGAGCCCGCGCTGCGGGCCGACCCGCAGGCCTGCCGTCTGGACACGCTCGCGCTGCTGGCGCGCCTCAGCCTCGTCGCTCCCGTCGAGTTCGACATCCTGCGCGTGGCGGAGGACCCCGCGAGGAAGGTGCCCGGTGTCGTCCCCGCCGATCTGGCGCTGGTGGACGGCGACGCCGCGATCGCGGTCAAGCTGTACAGCGAGGAGCTCGACGCTCCGGGCGCCAGGCCCGCCGCCTGGGCCGGGCTCGGCCTGGCGCTGGCCGAGTGCGGCGAGCGAGCCGCCGGGAACGCCCTGACCGAACACCCCGAACTGGCCCTGGCCATCGGCCAGATGCTGTCCACCCCGCCGGATCCGGTGCTCCTGGCCCACTGGCTCGCACACTAGCGAAGCCGGCACCGGCCGGGCCGGTGGGCGGGCTCGACGCGTGCGGTGCGGGGTCCGTCACAGTGGCATCGGGTCGATGTCGCAGTCCGCTCGGTGGTCCCAGTCGGAGGCCTGGGCGACCGCCGGGTGGCCGCTGCCCAAGGTGCGCAGGAGACGGTCGTGGGTGTCGCCGTGCAGAGCCTCCGCCTCCTCGACGCGTCCCACGGCCCGCAGGTCCATCGCCAGGTTCGCTGCACAGGCCAGGGTGGAGGGGTGTTCGGCGTCGAAGACCTGCCGGGACCTGCGTACCGTTTCGGTGTCGAGGGCCAGGGCGCCGGCCGGGTCGCCGAGTGCGTAGTGGTCGCTGGCGAGATTGGTGCGGCACACCAGCGTCGAGGGGTGCGTCGCGCCCAGCCTCTCCGTGAGCTGCTCCAGCGCCATGGCGTCGATGTACTGGGCGGCGGGCGCGTCGCCCAACAGCCGGTAGGTGACCGCGAGGTTCACGGCGGCGGACAGGGCGTGCGGATGCTGCTTGCCATAGGTGTCTTCGTACCGACGGCAGATCTCGGTGCCCAGGCGCAGCGCTTCCTCCAGGTTTCGCCGGTGCCGCAGGTGGATGGTCAGCTCGAGCGTGGCCGCCATCGAATCGGGGTTGTGGTCGCCGTACTGGCGTACGAGCTCGGCGCGGATGCGCTCCGCCGTTGTCGCGGCCTCCTCGTGCTCGCCGGCCTTGCGCAGCGCGACGGCCAGGAGGCGGATGCAGGACAGGGTGAACGGGTTGCTGCCACCGAGCAGTGTGGTGGCCTGCTCGGTGATTTCCCGGTGGTAGGTCAAGGCGGTGTCGTAGTCACCGAGTTCGCGTAGGTCCACGATCATCCCGAGCCAGGTGCGCAGGGAGTCGATGTGGTCCTGGCCGAAGACCTCTGTCCGGTTGCGCCAGGTCTGCTGGTCCAGTTCGTAGGCGCGTGCGAACTCGCCCACCAGGCGCAGGCTTACACCGAGGTTGTGCGCGGCCCGCATCGTCTCCGGGTCGTCCGGACCGATGAGCTGCACATACTGCTGGTACACGGAGTCGGAGAGTTCGAGGGCCTCCGTGAAGGCGCCCCGCACACGGTGGTCTATGGCGACGTTGCCCAGCGCCGCGAACGTGTCCTGGTGGTGCGGTCCCAGCGACCTGAGGTAGGCCTCCAGTGTCGTCGCGTTGAGCTCGGCGGCCTCCTTGTAGCGGCCCATGCTGAACTGGAGGAACCCCAGCGAGCGGGCGATCTCCAAGGTCTGGGCGTGCTCCTCACCGAGTCGGTGGAACCAGTTCTCGTACGCGGACCGGGCGAGTTCCAGACAGGACTCGTAGTCGCCCCAGCGCCGCAGGTACTTGACCTCGTTCACCACCAGACGACGTACCCAGGTCTCGTCGGATTCCACGGTGCCGGAGACGACCACGTGGGGATAGAGGGCGCCGTACCGGTCCCAGCGAAGGGCGTTGTTGGGGTCGTTGGGGTCACTGGCCACCAGCAGCATGTGAGCCCCGTGCCGCATGGTGGCCCGGTCCTCCTCCGTCATCCGGAACTGCAGAGCCGCCTGCACCAGCCGGTGCATCTGCAGGGAGTTGGTGCGGTGGCTGAAGCGGGCCAGGGAGTAGCGGCCGATGTCACGGATGGCCTGACCCAGCCGGATCGGATCCTCCAGGGCGGCGTCCAGTTCGGGGGTGATGGAGCTGGGCGGCATTCGCATGAACATGCTCCGCGCGATCGGTTCGGGCGCGTAGAAGGAGCACAACTGGAGCAGTTGGTACGCGGCCGGGTTCTTGGCCTCCAGCCGGTCCAGGGAGATGTTCCAGGCGGCTATCACCGGATGCGGGTTGTCGAGGGGCGCGGTGCCGCGCAGCAGGTCCACGCGCTTCTCGTCGAGCAGGTGCAGGTACTCGTCCACGGGCATGCCCGTCTCCGCGTGCCATGCGGCGGCCTGCTCGATGGCCAGCGGCAGGTCACCTAGTGCCTCCGCGAGCCGGTCGGCGTCCGTGTCGCTGATCTCCGGGCCGCGTATGCGCAGCAGCTGCTTGCTTTCCTCCCGCATGAAGACGTCGACCTCCAACGGCCGGGCGAGGGAGGCCCATTGGGGGTTGCGTGAGGTGATGAGGATGTTGCCAGGTCCTCCGGCGGGGAAGAACTGCTTCACGGATTCGGGGCTTTCGGCGTTGTCGAAGACCAGGAGCCAGTTGGCGTAGGGCACGCCGACGCGCAGTGCCTCCAGCACCGCGGCGACGGTCGACGAGGCGTCGGACCCGGCCGGCAGGCCGAGGCGCGGTGCCAGTTCCACCAGGGACAGGGAGATCTGCGCGGTGCGCTCCGCGGGGATCCACCAGACCACGTCGTAGTCCGCCATGCGGCGGTAGAGGTACTCGACGGCCAGCAGGCTCTTGCCGACGCCGCCCATGCCGTGCAGCGTGTGGGGCAGCACGGCGGTCGCCTTCTCCCGCAGCAGCCGCCCGCGCAGCTTGTCGAGGAGTTCCTCGCGGCCCGTGAAGTTCGGATTCCTGGGCGGGATGTTTCCCCAGACCGTGGGCGTGCTCCCGGTACGTCCGTTGCCCACCGTGCTCGCCGGGGCCTGCTGCGGCATCACCGGCCTCCTCTTCCCCTGATCGGTTCGACGGTCGGCGTCGCCCGGGGGTCGGGCGACGGCATCGCTGGGTGCTGTGGGTGTTGCGCGTGCTGTGGGTGTGGTGGTGCCGTGCTGCTGTGCGCGCTGCGGGCGTTTCCGGTCGGCCGGGGCGGCCGCGAGGGCCTCGTCGACCTCCCTTGCCGGCTTCAGGAACGGCCCGGACAGGGCGTGGAGCACGGCGCTCTCGGCCATGAGCCACGGCCCGGACTCCGCGTCGACCGGCGGGAGTCGGTGCACGGCGGCCCCGCGCAGCAACCGGGGCAGTCGCCACAAGTGTTCCCCGCCGGATCCCCGGCGATCCCCGATCAACTCGACTACCCGCACCACATCGGTACGCCGTCCGGTGGCCAGCAGCTCGTCGCGGATCCCGGGGGCGAACGCGAAGGTGGTGTGCCCGGCGTCCGTCGGCCGGACCAGGTCGTACACGAGCAGTTGCGCGAAGTCGGTGAGGGAGGCGCCGGGCACGAGCGCGCCTCTGACTTCCTCGATCAGCGCGGCGGTCAGGGGGACCGCGGAAAGCATGGTGGCGAGCGTGAACACGTTCCGGGGCACGGACGACTGGAAGAACGCCACCCGCGCCGCCGAGGTGGGAACAGGTTCTGCCGCCACCGGACCCGCGGGCACGCGCGCGCGTGGGAACGTCACCGTCATCGGCAGCCAGGAAGGCGGGGCTCCGCCCAGCAGTCTGGACCAGGCCTCCAGCCACCGGGGTGTGAGTTCGAACAACGGGATGGCCACGTCGGGACGGTGGGCGGGCGGCAGGTCGTGGACATCGGGGCCCAGGCCGCGGGGCCGCCACCGCATCCGGTGGTTGGCCGCGCCCGGGGCGGGCGAGCGCAGCAGCACCTGCCAGCCACGCAGCCCCGTCGCGTGCCACACCCGGTGCGGCAGCAGATGGATCAGCGCGAGCGGTCCGGACTGGCCCCAGCGGCGCAGCAGCGGTTCCACCTCGTGGGTGTGCCAGCGCGGGCCCGCGCCATCGGTGAGGAGCAGGGTCAGCCGGGTGCCGGCGCGGTGACGCGGCAGCGTCGCCGGATCGGCGCTGTGCCCGTACGGCAGCCGGTGCGTGGTGATCTGGCCGAAGGCGCCGCACCGGTGCAGCGTCGTGGCGAACTCGTGGACCGTCGGCTGCCAGATCCCCATCGTCGGCCCTGTGTCGACCACCACCGCCACGTCCCGGGCACCGGTCCTGCCGAGCGCGGAGCCGACGCGCCGCATGGCCTGCGGGAGCCCCGGCGGGAGGGCCGAGGGAAACGGGCCGGGCCCGGTCATGGCTCCTCCGGCGCGGTCCACTGCCAGAGGGTGTCGACGGCCTCCTGCCAGTTGCCGGCCTCCGCCACGGCACCCAGAACACCGTCGGCGGCCAGCCGGAGTGCGTCCAGGAACCGTTCCACCACCGGTCCCTCGGCAGCGGTGGCCCGTTCGACGAAGGCGTCCACCGCGTCCGGCGCCGGGCCGGGACGTCCGGGCTTTGACGGGAACCGGTTCGCGGCGATGGCGCGCAGCAGGTCCGGTTCGGGACGCCGGGACCGCAGGGTCACACAGCGGTGTACGAGATCCGGCGGCAGATCCCGCTCACCTGTGGTGGTGATGACCACGACGGGAAAGGCACGGCAGCGCACCGTTGTGTCGGGCAGGGGCACCGCGGCCGACGGATCGTCGTGGGACGACACCCGCGGGGCGGTGGAGCCGGCGCCGGGCAGGACGAACCCCCCGGCCGTCAGTACCGTGCACAGGTCCTCGGGCAGGCTGATCTCGGCCCGGTCCAGCCGGTCGATCAGCAGCACACGGGGCCTGCGGTAGGGCAGGAAGGCGGTACCCAGCGGACCGAGCCGGATCCCCCCGCCGTGCTCACCCTCGCGTCCGCCGTCGCCGCGGCCCTCGTACGGGCCGTCGTACAGGCCCTCGCGGAGTGTGCTCAGGGAGGTGATCTGCCAGCGCAGGACGCGGCCGAGGCCGAGCTCCCCGCTGATGCGGTAGGCGAGGGACGACTTGCCGGTGCCGGGCTCGCCGGTGACGAGCAGGGGGCGACGCAGGTGCAGCGCCACGTTCACCCGGGCCACCTCGTCCGGCGGAGCCGGCAGCGGCTGTCCGATGTCACCCAGCACCGCGCGGGCGTACGGGTCGTCGACGGGTGGCGGGGGAAGCTCGGGGCCGCCGCCGAAGCTGCGCCAGGCCGGTGCCTCGGGCCACTCCTCCGGTGGCGCACCGGGCAGCCCCGTGCCTCGGTACAGTCCCCACGACTGGCTGTTCGGCGGCATGAGCGGAGTCCCTCCGTACGACGACTGGGCTGCGATGTCCTGAGCTGCGATGTCCGTACCGGTGGTGTCGGTCCGCACTGCTGGTCCGTGGCTCCGTGGCCCCGTGGTCCCTGGTCACGTGGTCCGTGGTCACGGTGGCTCGGGACGTACGGGTTTGCGGTCTGGGTCGTCCCACAGGACCGCGAGATGACGGCCGATGTGCGCGGCGTCCTCGTCGTCGGCGGCGTCGATCGCCGCGCGGCGGCGGTAGGCGGCCACCTTGGCGGGGAACCGCGACAGGCCCTCGGTGAGGAGTCCGTCGAGGACGCCCCGGAACTCCTCGGTGGAGCGGCCGGCGCGGTGCCAGATCACCACGGGCAGCCCGCTGCGCAGGGCCGCTTGCAGTTCCCGGCGGCCGTTTCCCCGGTCGGGCAGCGGCGGCTCGCTCAGCACCAGGGCCACGCAGTGCTCGTTGTCCCCGAGGCGGGCCTCCAGGCCGCGCAGATGGTTGCCGTTCTTGTGCGCGACGTTGACGTACACCGACTCCGACGGGTGCTCGTCGCGTGCCAGCTGCTGCCAGCGGGTACGCCAGAACCGGTACCAGTCCCGGTTCTGCAGCCGGTCGAGGCTGCGCACGACCACCGGGTAGTCCACCGCGAGCGGTACGTTCGGTACTTCGGCGGTGTCCCGGGGCCACCAGTCGACGGGCAGGTTGAGCAGTTCGAAGGGGAGCACGAACTCCAGCCACACATGGGCCAGCCGGTCGCCGCCACCCCCTTCGACCGCTTTGATGACGCGGGTCACGGCGTGCTGCAGCCCGTCGGTCGGCACCCGCTGCATCGGGTCGCCGTGCTGCCAGTTCGGGCCGCCGGCGTCGGACATGAGGGAGTGCGAGACCGTGTAGCGCCCGTCCTCCAGCGGGTCCGGCGCGATGTGGATCGCCAGGTACTCCTGGCCCGGCCTGACCGCCGGCGGTGGTGCCGGAGTCCGGACGCGGTCGAGGTCGAGCAGCTCGGCCAGGCCGCAGCTCAGGGCCCACTGCCGGTTGCGTGCGAGCAGCTCGACCGCGACGGGGTGGCCCATCGCGTCGGCAACGCGGTCGAGGTAGACCATCCAGGGGGGCAGCCCACCGCGCGCGGCCCCCTGCCCGGCCATGTGCAGGAAGTCGTGCCAGCAGGTGTCGGCGTGCGGTGGCGGTGCGCAGACCCTGGCGTCGGTGGCCGTCCGGACGAGGGCCGTGCGCATGGCGTACGACATGGTCAGCGTGGTCAGGGTGTCACCGAGGAACTGCCAGGAGCCGGTGACGTCCGGCAGGCCGTCGAGCGAGTCCACGGCCGTCCATTCGTCGGCGAGCCGCTGCACGACGGGTCCCTGTGGGCAGCCCGGCTCCAGCATCGGCAGTTTCCGTGCGAGCGCCGACAGTCCGTCCTGGTGCCGCGTGCAGAAACGGAACAGTTCTAGCAGTTGCAGAGGCACGGTGGCCTGTTCCCGCAGGTCGGCCCGTTGCCCCACCGCCTCGCCCACCAGGTCGGTCAGCAGGGCGCGTGCGTAGCGGTCGTGGAGCGCGGGGACCCCGAGCAGTGCGCCGAGCGTCTCCTCGCCGATCCGCTCCCGTATACGTAACGCTGGGTTGTGGCGGCCCGCGCCGCCCTGTCCCGTCAACGTCGGCCCGCCGGGTCGGGAAAGCGCGGAGGTGCGGCGTGCCGGGTGGGGACCGCGGGGGTGACGCCGAGGGCGGCCAGCAGCCGGGTGCGGGCCTCGTCCTCGCCGAGGCCCGTGAGGTCGGTGTACGCGATCGTGGACAGCGGCCGACGGGGTCGGCACGGCTCCACCATGACCGGCACCAGCATCCCGGCCATGGCCTCGGGGTTGCGGTCGTGCAAGGCCTGCCAGGCCTGATGGACGTGTGCGGAGGCGACGTAGGCCGGGGACAGCACGGCGAGGGCGCGGTCACTCCGCTCCAGACCGCCCAGCAGCCCGGTCGGTGCGCGGTCGCCCGGCGTGAGGTCCGGCTCGTCGAGGAGCACGCCGATGCCCGCTTCCTCCAGGTGCCAGGCGATCCAGGCGGTCCACGCCAGGTCGGCGACGACGTAGGAGACGAACAGGTGAACGGGGCGGTCGGTGCGCGAGGGGGCCCGGGGTGGTGCCTTCTCTCGTACGAGCTCGATGACGGCGTCGGCCGTCCGGCTGTGACCCTCCAGCAGTGACACCGCGTCGGCCAGCGCGGACAGTCCGTGCTTCGCCGCGATCTCCTCGCGGACGCAGAACCGCACCAGTTCGAGCAGCTGCAGCCGCGCGGTCGCCTGTTCCCGCAGGACCACCGGCCGTCCCAGCCGGTCGCTGATCAGCTCGGCCAGCATCGCGCGGACGCCGCGGTCGCCCAGGACCGGGGAATCGCACAGCGCCTGGACCACGGCTTGCTGCCAGTCATGGTCCGGGCGGGCACGGAGACCGTCCCTGTCCACAACACCCCCCGAGAAGTTGTGTCCCGCAGTCCAGGATACGGACGCGATGACACGGCGTCAGGGCTTCTGCGAGGCCGGAACGAGCGGGGGAGAGGCTCACCGCGATGCCCGTTTGTGTCCACCTGGGGCCCGAACCTGTTTACTTTCCGGAAATCCGGGCGTAGCCTCCCGACTGAAACCACAAGTTCGGGCATCGGCCGCACAGTAATCGGAGGCGAACGGACATGTACGCACCGGAGCGGCAGCAGGAGATTCTCCGGCTCGCCCGTGACGGCGGTCGGGTGGACGTGCTCTCGCTGGCCGAGGAGTTCCAGGTCACCGCGGAGACCATCCGCCGCGACCTGAAGGCCCTCGACCGCGCGGGACTCCTGCGGCGGGTGCACGGCGGTGCCATACCGGCCGGGCGGCTGGACTTCGAGCCCGATCTCGCCGAGCGCGAGTCCACCGCGGCCGACGAGAAGGACCGCATCGCACAGGCCGCGGTCGCCGAGCTGCCGGACGAGGGCACGATGATCCTCGACGCGGGCAGTACGATCGCCCGGCTCGCCGGGGACCTTCCGCTGGAGGCGACGCTCACCGTCGTCACGCACAGCCTGCCGATCGCGGCACGCCTCGCGGACCACCCAGGCATCCAGCTCCACCTGGTCGGAGGGCGCGTCCGGCACCGTACGCGCGCCGCCGTGGACGCCTGGGCGCTGCGTGCGTACGCCGAGATCCGCGCCGACGTCCTGTTCGTCGCGGCCAACGGCTTCTCCGCCCAGCACGGACTGACCACCCCCGACCTCGCCGAGGCCGCCGTGAAGCGCGCGGCCATCCGTGCCGCGCGCCGCGTGGTGCTGCTCGCCGACTCCTCCAAGCACGGCCAGGAGCACTTCGCCCGCTTCGGCGACCTGAGCGACGTGGACCTGCTGATCACCGACAGCGGGCTGAGCCCCGAAGACGCCACCGACATCGAGCGCGGTGGCACGGAAGTAGTGCGCGCATGATCCTCACCGTCACCCCCAACCCCTCCCTCGACCGTACGTACGAGGTTCCGTCGCTCGACCGCGGTGAGGTCATCCGGGCCACCGGCGAACGCGTGGACCCGGGCGGCAAGGGTGTGAACGTCTCGCGCGCGGTCGCGGCGGCGGGGCAGCGTACGGTCGCCGTACTGCCGCTGGGCGGCGCGCCCGGCGCGCTCGTCGCCGAGCTGCTCCACGCGCAGGGCATCGAGGTCGCGCCGGTCCCGGTCGCCGGAGCCACCCGTTCGAACATCTCGGTCGCCGAGCCGGACGGCACGCTCACCAAGATCAACGCCCCCGGGCCCGAGCTCACCGCCGCCGAGGCGGAGCTGCTCCTCGAGACGGTGCGTCAGCAGTATCGTTTCGGCGACACCGACTGGATCACCTGCTGCGGCAGCCTGCCGCGCGGACTCGGTCCTTCCTGGTACGCCGACCTCGTCGCCCGCGCCCACGCGGCCGGCGCCCGGATCGCGCTCGACACCTCCGGCCCCGCGCTGCTCGCGGCGCTGCGCGAGCGGCCCGACGTGGTGAAGCCCAACGCCGAGGAGCTCGCCGAAGCCGTCGGGCGCCCCCTTGCCACCGTCGGTGACGCGGTCAAGGCCGCCGAGGAACTGCGTGAGATGGGCGCCGACGCCGTGCTCGCGAGCCTCGGCGCGGACGGACAGCTGCTCGTGGACGGCTCGGGCGCCTGGTTCGGCAGCGCACGGGTGGATGCGGTACGCAGCAACGTGGGCGCCGGCGACTCCTCCCTCGCCGGTTTCCTGATCGCCGGCGGCCGCGGCCCGGAGGCCCTCGCCTCCGCCGTCGCCCACGGCGCCGCGGCCGTACAGCTGCCCGGCAGTGTGATGCCGGGCCCGGCCGACCTAGACCCCTCCGCCGTGACCGTCACGTCGGAGGTCCCCGCGGACCGCGTACTCACGGAGCCCGTGTCATGACGAACCCAGCTGTCCTGACGACCGGTGCCGCCGCGGCCGCACCCCCTGAACAGGCCCTGATGAGGCGGGGTTTCCCCGGCCCCGCCTCCGCCACTCCCATAGACCCCGCCCTCCCCGAGTGCGGCACCCCCGTCCCCACCCCCGCCCACTTCCCCCGGGCGATACGCGTGCGAAGGAGCCCGCGATGAGCGAGATGATCACCGCGGACCTGGTCGATCTCGACCTGTCCGCCGAGACCAAAGAGGCGGCGGCACGCGCCCTCGCCGAGCGCATGGTGACCCTGGGGCGGGTGACCGACCTCGAAGGCTTCCTCGCCGATGTGGCCGCCCGCGAGGCCCAGATGCCCACCGGCCTCGACGGCGGGATCGGCATCCCGCACTGCCGCAGCGAACACGTCACCGAGCCGACGCTCGGCTTCGGGCGCAGCGCGGCCGGGATCGACTTCGGCGCGCCGGACGGCCCCGCCGACCTGATCTTCCTGATCGCCGCCCCGGCGGGCGCCGACGACGCGCATCTGACGATCCTGTCGGCGCTGGCCCGTCAGCTCATGAACGCCGAGTTCACGTCCGCGCTGCGGGCCGTGGACGACGCGGCGGCCGCGGCCGCGCTCATCCGCGGGGACAAGTCCCCGGCGGCCGCGGCCTCGACCGCGCCCGAGGGCTCCGAGCCCGCCGAGGGCTCCCAGAACTCCGTGGCGGTGTCGGCGGCGGCCTCCGCCGACACCGCCACGGGTACCACCACGAGTGAGCGTCCGTTCCGGATCGTCGCCGTCACCTCCTGCCCCACCGGCATCGCGCACACCTACATGGCGGCCGAGTCGCTGGAGAACGCGGGCCGCGAGGCGGGCGTCGAGCTCGTCGTCGAGACGCAGGGCTCGGCCGGCTTCACCCGGCTCGACCCGGCGGTCATCGCGGCCGCGGACGGTGTGATCTTCGCGCACGACGTGCCCGTACGGGACAAGGACCGGTTCGCCGGCAAGCCCACCATCGACGTCGGTGTGAAGGCGGGCATCAACAAGCCCGCCGAGCTGATCACCGAGGTGCGTGGCAAGGCCGCGCGCGGCGAGGTCAGCGCGGGCTCCGCGCCCGGTACGCCGGTGGAGCGTTCCGGCGACTCCGCCGAGGGATACGGCACCAAGCTCCGCAAGTGGCTGATGTCCGGCGTCAGCTACATGGTCCCGTTCGTCGCCGCGGGCGGTCTGCTGATCGCCCTCGGGTTCGCGATCGGCGGCTACACGGTCAACAAGGCACCGTCGGTCATGGACCACTTCATGTGGACCCAGGCGGACAGCTGGGGCGCGCTGTTCTTCCAGATCGGCGTCGTCTCCTTCGGCTTCCTCGTCCCGGTCCTGGCCGGCTACATCGCCTACGGCATGGCGGACCGGCCAGGCCTCGTGCCCGGCTTCGTCGGCGGCGCGATCTCCCTCACCATCAACGCGGGCTTCCTCGGCGGTCTGGCCGCCGGTCTCATCGCCGGTGGTGTGGTGATCGGGATCCAGAAGGTGAAGATCCCGGCGGCGTTGCGCGGCATCATGCCGGTGGTGGTGATCCCGCTGATCTCGGCGGCGATCGTCGGATTCCTGATGTTCGTGGTCATCGGCAAGCCCATCGCCTCCGCGCAGAAGGGCATGACCGACTGGCTCAACGGCCTCACCGGCACCAACGCCGTCCTGCTCGGCGCGCTGCTCGGCCTGATGATGTGCTTCGACCTCGGTGGTCCGGTCAACAAGGTCGCCTACACCTTCGCCACGGCCGGTATCGCGGTCGCGAACCCCAGTGACTCGGCGATGAAGATCATGGCGGCCGTGATGGCGGCGGGCATGGTTCCGCCGCTGGCCATGGCGCTCGCCACGACCGTGCGCGGCAAGCTCTTCACGCAGACCGAGCGGGAGAACGGCAAGGCGGCCTGGGTGCTCGGCGCCTCCTTCATCTCGGAGGGCGCGATCCCGTTCGCGGCTGCCGACCCGCTGCGCGTCATTCCGTCCGCCATGGTCGGCGGCGCGGTCACCGGCTCCCTGTCGATGGTCTTCGACGCCACACTGCGGGCCCCGCACGGCGGCATCTTCGTGGTCCCGCTGATCGGCAACCCCTTCCTCTACCTGATCGCCATCGCGGCCGGTGTCTGCGTCAGCGCCGCCCTGGTGGTCCTCCTGAAGGGCATGCGCAAGCAGGCCCCCGAGGGTGCCGGTACGGGGGTCGCCGACGCCGCGACAGCGACGAAGGTCGACCCCAAGGAGCCGGTCGCGGCCTGAACGGCCAACTACTCGCCCTTTTAGGGCATCTGCGAGATACGTCACGGTCCGGGGCCAAAGCCCCGGACCGTGGTGTCTACTGGAGCGTATGCCTGAGCATGTGCCGATCCTCCAGCTGATGGGCGTGGCCGTCCTCACCCTCGCGACCGTCATCTGGGTCGTCGGCCTGTCCCGCCTCCTGCGCCGCGCCCGCGCCGGGGCCGCCGTACGCCACCACGGGCAGGTGCTCCGCGCCCTGCCCCGTCAGCGCCGCTCCGGCCCCGTCGCGGAGTCCGTGGAACTCACCCCCGAGGAACGCGCCGCCTTCGCCGGCCTGGTACGCCAGTTCAGCGACAGCCGCCCCTGACGGGCGGGGCTCGGTTCGACAGGTCGGGCTCCACGGCCTCTCCGCCGTGATTGACCGGCCAGGTCCTAGGCGAGCCGCGCCGCCCGGCGTTCCATGGCGGCCCGTGCGGCGTGCTCCGTCGGATAGACCTCGCACATGTGCCGGCCGTCCGGCGTCGCCGTGTGCTCGACCTCCCACAGGGAGATCTTCTGGCCGTCGCGGAGCAGGAACGCGTGCTCGTAGAGCGAGAAGCACAGCCCGACCTGGCCCGCCCGGCAGGGGCGCCCGAAGGCCTGGGTGATCTGGTGCGCGAACGCCGTGCGCAGCAGCGGCGTCGTGATGTCGGGGCCCGGCCGGTCGGTGTTCTCCGCCCGCCGCAGCAACCGCCGCGCGTGATCCGCCGAGTCGTCGGTCAGGTAGACGTGCTGCGGCTCGGGGATCGGCGACAGATGGACCATCACGGGCAGTTCGAAATCCGGCGCGTCCGGCGGCAGCGGCAGCCGGGCCGTGGCGGCGCGCAGCTCCTCCTCGTCGACGTACACCTCGTGCTGCGGCTCACTCCCGAGCGCCGTGTTGTGCACGAGCTCCCACAACGTGACCGCCGAGCCGTCGGCGAGCAGCCAGGTGTGCCGATACGTTTCGCGGTGCAGCCCCGCGCTGTGGTGCGCGGAGTGCAACGAACTGTCCTGCGCCAGCGCGCAGTCGAGCCGCCTTATCGTCTCGTCGGGCAGCTCGAAGGAGTTCAGGGCACGGCCGAGGAGCCGCTCGAGGTGCTCCTCCGGAGACTCGGGCGACTCGGGGGGTTCGTACGCTGCTGTCTCGTACGGAACGCTCAAGGCTTCTCCCGGCGTTGCTGCATGTCACCTTGTGGGTGCATACCGTAGCCCCTCGGTCGGACATCATTCTTGTGAACCGAGAAAACGTACGGACAGAAAACGAGCGGGCCACGCGGCGAGTTCCCGCGCGGCCCGCCGAGACGTAGACAGCCCCAGGTCAGACCGTACTTCCCGCGGTCCACGCACTCCAGGACATGTTCCAGCCGTTCAGTCCGTTGTCCGGCGAGACGGTCTTGTCGGGCGAGTTCTTCACCACTATGACATCTCCGACCAGGGAGTTGTCGTAGAACCACTTCGCGCTGGTGTCCCCCTGCGCGCCCTGCACATCGGCAAGACCGACGCAGCCGTGGCTGGTGCCCTGCTGCCCGAAGGGCGGGTTCCCGCGGTTGTACCAGTAGTTGCCGTGAATGAACGTCCCCGAGGACGTCAGTCGCATCGCGTGCGGCACGTCAGGGATGTCGTACTCGCCGCCGTAGCCCACCGTCGAGCCGTTCATCCGCGTCTGGACGAACTTCTCGGAGATCACCATCTGCCCGTTGTACGTGGTGTGCTCCGGGCTACCCGCCGAGATCGGCTCCGTCTTGAACGTCTTGCCGTCGCGCACGACCGTCATGGTCTGCGTGTCGACGTCGACCGTGGAGACCTGGGAGCGGCCGATGGTGAAGGTGACCGTCTTCTTCTGCACCCCGAAGACGCCGTTCGCGCCCTCGACGCCGTCCAGGTCGATCTTCATCGTGACCTTGGAACCGGCCTTCCAGTACTCCTCGGGCCGGAAGTCGAGCCGCTGCGCCCCGAACCAGTGCCCGGCCACCTGCTGCCCGCTGCTGGAGGTGACCGTGATGTGCGACTGCACGGCCTTCTGGTTGCTGATCACCTTGTCGAAGTTGAACGACACCGGCATTCCGACGCCGACCGTGGTGCCGTTGTCGGGCGTGTACGTGCCGATGAAGCTGTTGCTCGAGGAGACCGTCGTGAAGATGGAGTTGGCGGCGGCCGTACGTCCGCTCGCGTCCTTCGCGGTCGCCGAGATCTGGTACTTCGTCCCGCGCTCCAACTGCGCCGTCGGCTTCCAGCCGGTCCCGTCCGCGGTGATCGCCCCCGGCACCGCCGTCTCGGACCCCGACACCGTCATCTTCACGTCCGTCAGCTTGCCGTCGCTGACCTTCACGCCGGTCGCGTTGATGGACGCGTCCGTCGAGCCGTCCTTGGCCGAGATGGCGATCTTCGCCGTGGACGTCTTGGCCGAGTTGCCGCCGCCCTTGCCACTGTTGGTGTCGGTGTCGGCGTTGGCATTGCCACCGCAGCCGGTCAGGGTGAGGGCGCCGACCATCAGGGCGGCACAGGCACCCAGTGCGCGCCGCGCTGTCATGTTCGGCGTTGCCACGGGCTGCTCCAGTTTCTCGTGATGTGCGTGATCCGCTCCAGTGCGTGGGAAAAGAGCGAGCGGTGCCGCGAAGGGTTCCCTCCGTCCCCGGCCCAACACCATCGCGTGACAGAACCGGGACAATGCCCCGACGGTCCCCCGGCGAACTCGCCTTTCCACCGCCTCGACTTGGTGTCGGCCGAGGCGGCAGGCCACTCGCCGTCACGGACTAGGCGCTCCCGTACAGCTCCCCGTACGACGGCCACACCCCGCCAGGTCCGTCCACCGGGTCGGCCGCTCGTACCGCGCGGACGATCGCCCGCGTCACCAGATCCGCGCCCGCCGCGAGGATCTCGTTGAGGGCCAAGGGGTTGTCGGGGGTGAGGGGACGGGCACCCGTGGCCAGGGCGAAGACCGTGTCGCCGTCGTTCAGGAGGTGGACCGGACGGACGGCGCGCGCGATGCCGTCGTGTGCCGTGCCGGCGAGCTTGTGGGCCTGGGCGCGGGTGAGGTCGGCGTCGGTGGCGACGACGGCGAGCGTGGTGTTCAGCGGCGGAGGCGCGTTCTTCGCGGCGGCCTCGGCGAGCCGTTTCCGCGCCGCCTCGTGGACCTCGGCGGAGGGATACGCCGTACGGCCGTCTCGCAGCAACTCCCCGTACAACACCCCCGTCTGCGGATCCACCGCCGAACCCGCCGCGTTGGCCACCACCAGCGCGGCCACCGTGATCCCCGAGTCGAGCACGGCGCTCGCCGTCCCGACCCCGCCCTTGATCGGCCCGACCGTCGCCCCCGTCCCGGCGCCCACGCACCCCTCCGGCACCGGCGCGCCCGGCGCGCTCGCGTCGGCCGCCTCGACCGCGGTCCGGCCCGTGGCCGCGTCCGGCCTCGCCCCGAAGTCGCCGCCGCGGCCCAGGTCGAAGACGCAGGCGGCGGGCACGACCGGCACCACGTGCGCCGGATCGGGGCCCACCCGCACCCCGCGGCCGCGCTCCTCCAACCAGGCCATCACCCCGGACGCGGAGTCCAGCCCGTACGCGCTGCCGCCGGTCAGTACGACCGCTTCCACCTTCTGCACCAGGTTGCGCGGGTCGAGCGCGTCGGTCTCCTTGGTGCCGGGGCCGCCGCCGCGTACGTCCACGGCCGCGACGGCGCCGCCCGCAGGGGCGAGCACGACCGTGGTGCCGGTGAGCCAACCGTCGCCGGTACGCGTCGCGTGTCCCACGCGCAGCCCCGCGACATCCGTCAGAGCGTCAACTGTCATGCCTCCAGTGTTTCCCGATCCGCGGTCCCCGCCCCCTCTCCCGTGCCCGTCCGTGCCGTCAGGGCCAGCCCGACCACCACCGACAGCGCCGCCACGATGCCCGCCGCGAGCACCGCCCAGCTGCCCAGGAAGGTGCACAGGATCACCAGCAACGCCGTCATCGGCAGGACGAGTTGCTGTGCGATGCCCACCTTGAAATGACGCGCGTGCAACAGCCACACGGTGAGGAAGTACAGCGCCGTCGGCAGTGTCACCGCGGCGGACGCGGCGAGCGTCGAGATCTGTGTCTTGCCCACCGCCTCCTCGACCGCGACCTCCAGGCCCGCGCCGATCGCGGCCGCCGACGAGAAGATCAGATAGTGGCCGTAGCCCCACAGGAACGACTGTCTGTTGGACCGCAGATGCCCGTGGATGGGCACCACGAAGTAGATCCACCAGGCCGCGAAGACGATCAGCAGTCCGCCGGCGGCGATCGGCAACAGCTCGCGCAGCGCGTCGTGCTCGTCCACCGCCGACTTCACGGCGACCGTCGACGCGGCGATCGTCTCGCCCAGCACGATGATCGTGAACAGGCCGAACCGCTCGGAGACGTGGTGCGGATGCCAGGAGGTGACGAAGTCCTTCTCCGCGTACAACGGGACGCACATCTCGGCGAGCGCCATCACCAGGAACACCCAGGGACGCCCGGACTGCGGCAGGACCAGCAGCCCCAGCCAGCCGATCTGGCACAGGAACACACCGCCCGCGTACCGCAACGCCATGGTCTTCTCGGGGCCCTGAGCGCCGCGGGCCGCCCGCAGCCACTGGGCGATCAACGCGAAGCGCATGATCACGTAGCCGAGCCAGACGGCCGTGTACACATGGTGCTCGAACGCCTGAGACACCCCGGCGGCGAGGACCAGGACACCGGCGATCTGCACCAGCGTCACGACCCGGTAGAGCGCGTCGTCGTTGTCGTAGGCCGAGGAGAACCAGGTGAAGTTCATCCACGCCCACCAGATCGAGAAGAAGATCATCGCGTAGTTGAGGATGCCCTCGCCCGCGTGTCCCGCCGCCACGGCATGCACCAGCTGCATGCCCGCCTGGGCGATGGCCACGACGAAGCACAGGTCGAAGAAGAGCTCCAGCGGCGATGCGACGCGGTGCTCCTCGTCCCTGCTCCGGGCGGTCATTCTGCGCAGGGGCCCGAGCCGGGCCGTCCTGGGCGTCGGGGTGGGCTCGGGAGTGGTGCTGGACGTCATAGGGCCAAGCACAGCAGAAAGGAGTCCGGGTTGCTCGGCTGGGGTCCGCGGCCGTGCCTGGATGGGCCGGAGGCCCCTCGGCGTACCCTGGGACGCATGAGTACCGCCCCCACCCCCGAACCGCGTGACGCGTCCGCACCGCGTGATCCGAAGTCCGCGCTGATCTTTGACGACCCGCTGGACCGGCAGTCCTCGGACGACACGGACCGGGGATGGGGCGAACAGTCCGGCGGCGAGAGTGACAGTGCGGCGGACCTGAAGCGGTTCCTCGACGAGAAGCCGCCGCACCACCTCTGAACCGCCGGGCCTCGCCGCCCGAGCCGCCCGACGCCGACCCCGAGCTTGCGGAGTCGGCCCCGTCGTCAGTACTGGCTGCGTCCCGAAGCGCGCTGGGCGACAAGGGCGTCGCGGATCTCCTTGAGCACCTCCAGCTCGGACACCTCGATGACCTCCTGGGTGCCCTCCCTCGCCTTCTGTCGGGCCGCGTGCCGGGCCAGGAACTTCGACATCGGCAGGACCATCAGGAAGTAGACGACGGCCGCGGTGATCACGAAGCTGAGCGTGGCGCCCAGCACCGAGCCCCACAGGATCCGGACGCTTGTAGCCGTGTCCCCAGTGCCGGTGCAGGTCTTGATGCAGGAGCTGTAACTGTCGAGGTTCTGCGTGCCGATCGCACCCACCAGCGGGTTGATGACGCCCTTCACCACCGAGTTGACGATGTTGGTGAAGGCCGCGCCGATGACCACCGCGACCGCCAGGTCGATGACGTTGCCCCGCATCAGAAAGGCCTTGAAGCCCTCCAGGACACCGGGTTGCTTCTTCTCGCTGACTAAGAGGCCCCTCTGCACAAGTTGTGGAACAAACAGCTCCGCAACCTACGGCAGGGCACGCCGGACCTGTCCAACGAGGCGGCTCGATCTGGCGACTTGACACCGATTCGATATCCAGGACGGCAGTCCGCACTGTGTTCGGAGCGGCGCTCAGCACAGTGTCACCGCCAGCCGGGCGGTGGTGCCCGCGCCGGCGAGCCGCGCCGCCGTCGCCCGGGGCACGGAGAGCACCACCAGCGCTCCGGTCTCGGTGGCGGCGAAGTCGGGGACCTCGGCCACCCGTGCCCCGGCCGCGACCACGCGTCCCTCGCTGCCACCGTCCGCCGCGATCACGTCGACCCGGTCGCCGGGCCTGAGCAGCCGCACCGTGGCCGCGTCGGCGATCCGCACCGGCGCCGCCACCATCTCCACCGCGCCCCGCCCCCGCAGGGAAGAGGAAGAAGAGCGAGGAGAGAGGAGGGGGGAGGGATAAGGGGACAGAGGAGAGGAAGCGGACGTGGACGGGGGAGCTCCCGTCGGATGGCCCCGGGCCCGCCCGGCGTCACCTGGGCCCGCCGCCACGAGGGCCGCCGCCGTGACGGCGAGCCCCGCGGCCACGGCCCGCCGCTTGTGCCGGGTGAGGCGCCGCAGCCGGTACCGTCCGCCGCGCACGTGCACGGGGGCGAACTGAGGCACCTCGCAGATCGGAGGCGTGTCCACGCCGGGCGGCCGCACAGGATCCGTGCCGGGCGGCCCTACAGGATCCATGCCGCGCTGACGTACAGGATCCATGCCCGGCGCCCGTACGAGATCCGTGTCCTGCGGGCGTACATGCGGGCGTACAAGCGGGCGTACAAGAGGAGCGTGCTGTGCCATGGGACCACCACCTGCGACGAGAGATCGGCTTGCGATCCCACGATGAGGCCTCGCGACGGTACCCGTCGGCGCCGGTGGACTACCGACGGGTTGTGGACAACTCCCTCACCCGAACGGGAGGTTCCACACGGGGGAAGGCCCCGCCGAGGCGCCCGTCGGGGCCTGTCGGCGCCAGTCGGCAGCTGTCGGCAGGCGCCGTCACGGCATCTCGAACCCCGGATCCATGCCGCCCAGCGCCTTCGTGCACAGACAGTCCCGCGTCCCGTTCCCCGGCAGTGCCGCCACCACGTCGTACAGCACGTCCCGCAGCCGGTCCACGTTCGCCGCGAACACCTTCAGCACGTCGTCGTGCGAGACGCCCTCGCCGGCCTCCGCGCCCGCGTCGAGGTCGGTGACCAGGGTCAACGAGGTGTAGCAGAGTTCGAGTTCACGGGCGAGCGCGGCCTCGGGGTGGCCGGTCATGCCCACCACGGACCAGCCCTGCGCCTGGTGCCACAGCGACTCGGCGCGGGTGGAGAACCGCGGCCCCTCGACCACCACGAGCGTGCCGCCGTCCACCGGCTCCCAGTCGCGCCCGCGCGCCGCTTCGAGGGCGGCCTTGCGGCCGACGGGGCAGTAGGGGTCGGCCAGGGACACGTGCACGACGTTCGGCACGGTGCCGTCAGGCAGCGGCAGCCCGTCGAAGAACGTCTGCGTCCGTGTCTTCGTACGGTCGACCATCTGGTCCGGCACGAGCAGCGTTCCCGGACCGTACTGGGCCCGCAGCCCGCCCACCGCGCACGGCCCGAGGACCTGCCGGGCGCCGACGGAGCGCAGCGCCCAGAGGTTGGCCCGGTAGTTGATGCGGTGCGGCGGCAGATGGTGGCCGCGGCCGTGGCGGGGAAGGAAGGCGACCCGTCGTCCGGCGATCTCGCCGAGGAACAGGGAGTCGCTCGGCGGCCCGTAGGGGGTATCGACCTGTATCTCGGTCACATCGTCGAGGAAGGAGTAGAAGCCCGAGCCACCGATGACACCGATCTCTGCGTTCGCCATGACAAGCACAGTAGCTGGCTTCGAAGGACTGCCTCCGAAAACGCCGGGGACCCCGCCGTCGTACGACGGCGGGGTCCCCGGGGAAAAGTCCTGTGCGGCCGAGCCGCGGCCGGACCGCTGTTCGGGTTCTACGCGGCCGAGCTGCTGCTCGACGAGCCGCTGCCCGACGACTTCGCGCTCGACGACTTCGAGTCCGACGAAGACGACGAGGTCGTCGACGACGAGGACGACGTCGAAGGGGTCGACGGCTTGGTCGCCGGCGAGCTGCTCGACGAGGAGCCGCGGCTGTCGTTGCGGTAGAAGCCGGAGCCCTTGAAGACAATGCCGACGGCCGAGAACACCTTCTTCAGGCGGCCACCGCAGTTGGGGCACTCGGTCAGGGCATCGTCGGTGAACTTCTGCACCGCCTCGAGGCCCTCGCCACACTCGGTGCACTGGTACTGGTAGGTCGGCACTTGTCTTCCTCCTGGCACTCTCACTCAGTGAGTGCTAACGACAGTCCATACTGACGTATTCCGCGAGATCAGTCCACTGTCACCGGCACTCGGTGACCGACGCCACGTGCGACGGTGCGTTCGGTGGGCCGTGTTGTCAGCCGTGAGCGCAGGGCCAGCAGGGTCGCGAGCGCCAGTGCCGTACCGGCCATCGGCACCAGGAATCCGGCACCGTCCCACAAGTGGTCCTCCAGCTGTCCCGCGACCGTGACGGCCGCCGCCTGGCCGAGCGCGACGGCGCCGGTCAGCCAGGTGAAGGCCTCGGTGCGGGCGCCCGCCGGGACCAGGCCCTCGACCAGCGTGTAGCCGGTGATCAGGGACGGAGCGATGCACATGCCGACCAGGAGGCCGATGCCGGCGAGCACGACCACGGAGTGCGCGGTCCACAGTCCGGACGCGGCGAGCGTCAGGGCGGCGTAGCCGATGACGAGCCGCCGCCGCGGGGCCACCTTCCAGGCGACGGCGCCGCAGACGACGCCGGAGAGCATGTTGCCCGCGGCGAAGACGCCGTACAGGACGCCGTTCAGACCGGGCTCGCCGATCGACTCGCTGAACGCGGCGAGCGAGACCTGCATACCGCCGAAGACGGAGCCGATGCCCAGGAAGGTCACGATCAGCACGCGCACTCCGGGGACCCGCAGCGCGGAACCGTGCTCCACGCGTGTGTGCCCGGCGGCCGCGACAGCGGGCTGGGTGCTCTTCTGCGCGGCGAAGAGGAGACCGCCGATCAGGGTCAGCCCGGCCTCGGTCAGCAGGCCCGCGGCCGGGTGCACGGCGGTGCACAGCGCCGTGGCGAGCAGCGGGCCGAACACGAAGGTCAGCTCGTCCGTCACGGACTCGAAGGCCGCCGCGGTGGTCATCAGGGGCGAGTCCTGGAGCTTCACGCCCCAGCGGGCACGCACCATGGGCCCGACCTGGGGCACCGAGGCGCCGGTCGGCACGGCGGCGACGAAAAGGGCCCACAAGGGGGCGTCCGACAGCGCCAGCGCCGTCAGGGAGAAGCCTGCCAGGGCGTGCACCAGGACGCCGGGCAGCAGGACGGCCCGCTGTCCGTGGCGGTCGGCGAGACGGCCGGTGAAGGGCGCGAACAGTGCCATGGAGACGCCGGTGACGGCGGCGACGGCGCCGGCGGCCCCGTACGAGCCGGTGGTGTGCTGGACGAGGAGTACGAGGGAGAGAGTCAGCATCGCGAAGGGCTGACGTGCGGCGAAGCCGGGAAGCAGGAACGTCCAGGCGCCGCGGGTTCGCAGCAGCTGTCCGTACCCGGGGCGGGAGGTGACCGTGGATGCCACGGCCCGTGCCTTTCTGCCGCCTGGTGGCGCGACCCCTTATGCCGGGCGGGCGCCGAGAGCTGTCCTCTTGCGCGGAACTGCGGTAGATGCCGCGCCGCCCACTGCGAGGGCGTCACGACCGCCATACGGTCGCGCCAGCTCTGCTTCAGGCAGAGTTGGTTCGATCAAGGTGTGCCTTCATCGTACAGGGGTGAGCGCTGCGGTGCCTGTGAAAGTGAGCACCATGGCGGTGTTCGCCTGTGAATGCACATCGCCTCTTCGTGTCCCGTTCACTGTCCGGAATGTCGGGAGTGTGGTCCGGTGCCGTTGCCCGGCAGGCCCAGCCAGCTCGCCAGTTTGCCGCCCTGGCCCACCGCGCGCAGCCGTCGCTCGGCCGCGTCCCGGACCGGGTCGGTGGCCACCACGAGCAGTTCGTCACCGCGTCGCAGGACGGTCGTGGGCAGCGGCACGAAGGACGTTCCGTCGCGCACGACGAGGGTGACGGCGGCCCCCGAGGGCATGCGCAGTTCGGCCACCTCCACGCCGTGCATGCGGGAGCCCTCCGGGATCGCGACGGACAGCAGATGGCCGCGCAGTCGCTCCAGGGGCGCCGATTCGATCCCGAGGTCGGCGGGGCCCTCGGACTCGCCCAGGCGCAGTGTCCGGGCCAGCCAGGGCAGCGTGGGGCCCTGGATGAGGGTGTAGGCGACGACCAGGACGAAGACGATGTTGAAGATCCGGCGGCTCTCCGCGATGCCGTTCACCATCGGGATGGTCGCCAGGATGATGGGTACGGCGCCGCGCAGGCCCGCCCAGGACAGCAGCGTCTGCTCCTGCCACGGAATCCGGAAGGGCAGCAGGCTGACCACGACGCTCAGCGGGCGCGCCACCATGGTGAGCACCAGGCCGATGACGAGGGCCGGCACGATGTCGTCGCCCATCTCGTGCGGGGTGACCAGCAGGCCGAGCAGGACGAACATGCCGATCTGGGCGATCCAGCCGAGCCCATCGGCGAAGCCTCGGGTGGCGGGCCAGTGCGGCAGTTTGGCGTTGCCGAGCATCATCGCCGCGAGGTAGACGGCGAGGAAGCCGCTGCCTTGCGCGAGCGCGCCCGCGGCGTACGCGGTGACCGCGATCGCCATCACGGCGATCGGGTAGAGGCCGGAGGCGGGCAGTGCCACGTGCCGCAGCCCCCAGGAGCCGAGCCAGCCCACCGCGAGGCCGATGGCCGCACCGATGGCCAGCTCCAGGGTTATCTCACCCAGCAGCACGTACCAGTGCTCCACGGGGCCCGCCGTGCAGAACGCGACGACGAGGATGACCACCGGGGCGTCGTTGAAGCCGGACTCGGCCTCCAGGATGCCCGTCACGCGCGCGGGGAGGGGTACTTTCCGCAGCACCGAGAAGACGGCCGCCGCGTCCGTCGAGGACACCACCGCGCCGATGATGAGCGCCTGCCGCCATTCCAGGCCGATCAGGTAGTGAGCGGCCGTGGCCGTCACCCCGACGCTCACCGCGATGCCGACCAGTGCCAGTGAGGTGGCCGCGGGCAGTGCCGGCTCGATTTCCTTCCACTTCGTGCCGAGACCGCCCTCGGCGAGGATCACGACCAGGGCCGCGTACCCGATGACCTGGGTCAGTTCGGCGTTGTTGAAGTGGACGTTGCCGACCCCGTCCTGGCCCATGGCGATGCCGATGCCGAGGTAGACGAGCAGGCTGGGGAGCCCGCTGCGCGAAGAGATACGAACCGCTGCCACCGCGACGAGCAGAACGAGCGAGCAGACGAGCAGGAGTTGGTTGAGGTGGTGGACAGTCAGCGGCTGTTCCCTTCTCGCCAATCCGGGCACTGGATTCGAACGTGTGGATGTGAACACGTCGATTCGATGTGATCGCGTCGATGTCGACACGTGGAATCGAGGCGATCGCGTCGATCCGCGCACGTCGATCCGGACACCCGAAGTCGGTACATGAGTCCAAGTACTTCGTTACCTTACCTAACTCTTGACGCTTTCTTGACGCTCCAGGGGTCGAGATCGAACGTTCGTCCGCCCTGGTACCCGACTCCGCGTCAAGGCGCGTCGGGCCCTGCGCCTATGGTTGCTCCAGCACTCCAGGACCGCCTGCCGCTCGCGTTAGGACAGCAAGGACAGCGATGCCCCCGAACACCACCGCCTCTTCCGGCCAGAAGCCGGGCAAGTCCGGCAGGAAGAAGGGGCGCAAGGCCCGACTGTTCCTGATCGTCCTGGTTCTGGCCCTCTTCGGAGGCGTTGCCTATGGCGGCTACTGGGGGGCCAGTACCGTCCGTGCCTCCTTCCCGCAGACCACGGGCTCCCTCACGCTCGAGGGGCTGTCAGGCCCCGTGGACGTCAAGCGGGACGGCAACGGGATCCCACAGATATATGCCTCGTCCGACGAGGACCTGTTCATGGCGCAGGGCTACGTCCAGGCGCAGGACCGGTTCTACGAGATGGACGTCCGCCGTCACATGACCTCGGGCCGGCTCTCCGAGATGTTCGGCTCGAGCCAGGTCAAGAACGACGAGTTCCTGCGCACGATGGGCTGGGACCGGGTCGCCAAGGAGGAGTACGACAAGAAACTGTCGGCCTCCACGAAGAAGTACCTCCAGGCGTACGCCAAGGGAGTCAATGCCTACCTGAAGGGCAAGGACGGCAAGGACATCTCCCTGGAGTACGCGGCCCTTGGTTTCACCAACGACTACAAGCCCCAGGAGTGGACCCCGGTCGACTCGGTCGCGTGGCTGAAGGCGATGGCCTGGGACCTGCGCGGCAACATGCAGGACGAGATCGACCGCTCCCTGATGACCAGCCGTCTCGGCCCGAAGCAGATCGCCGACCTGTACCCGGAGTACCCGTACAGCCGGAACAAGACGATCACGCAGGAGGGCCAGTACGACAGCGTCACCGGGTCGTACGTCCAGGGCAGCAGCACGACGACGAGCGGCGGGACGCAGTCCACGTCGGGCACCGGCCTCGCGGGGAACGCCACCGCACCCAACGGCCTGCAGAGCCAGCTCTCCAAGCTCTACAACGTGCTCGACAACGTGCCTACCGCCGTCGGCGTGAACGGCAACGGCATCGGCTCGAACTCCTGGGTCGTCGGAGGCGAGCACACCATCACCGGTAAGCCGCTGCTGGCCAACGACCCGCACCTGTCGGCCTCGCTGCCCTCGGTCTGGTACCAGATGGGCCTGCACTGCACGAGCGTCTCCAGCAAGTGCCAGTACGACGTCTCCGGCTACGCCTTCGCGGGCATGCCCGGCGTGGTCATCGGCCACAACCAGGACATCGCCTGGGGCATGACCAACTCCGGGGTCGACGTCACCGACCTCTACCTGGAGAAGATCACCGGCGAGGGCTACGAGTACGACGGCAAGGTGCTGCCCTTCACGACCCGCAGGGAAACGATCAAGGTCGCGGGCGGCGCCAGCAAGACGATCGTCGTCCGGGAGACCAAGGACGGCATGCCACTGCTCTCCGACCGCGACGACGAACTGGTCAAGGTCGGCAAGAAGGCCACCGTCGACAGCGGGGCGCCCGACCGCGGTGACGGCTACGCCATCGCGCTGCGCTGGACCGCCCTGGACCCGGGCAACTCCATGGACGCCGTCTTCCAGCTGGACAAGGCGTCGAACTGGTCCGAGTTCCGCAAGGCGTCCGCGTCCTTCGACGTGCCCTCGCAGAACCTGATCTACGCCGACACCGACAACCACATCGGCTACCAGCTGCCCGGCAAGATCCCGACCCGGGCGAAGGGCGACGACGGCTCGCTCCCGTCGCCCGGCTGGGACCCCAAGTACACGTGGACCGGCTACATCAAGCAGTCCGAGCTGCCCTACGAGTACGACCCGAAGCGCGGCTACATCGTCACCGCCAACCAGGCGGTCGTCGACAAGGACAAGTACCCCTACACGCTCACCACGGACTGGGGCTACGGAACGCGCAGCCAGCGGATCACCGACCTCATCGAGGCGAAGACCAAGGGCGGCGGCAAGATCTCGACGGACGACATGCGTCAGATGCAGCTCGACGACAGCAGCGAGATCGCCAAGCTGATCGTGCCCAAGCTGCTCAAGATCGACGTCCCCGACAAGAACGTCCGTGACGCGCAGAAGCTGCTGGAGGGCTGGGATTACACCCAGGACGCCGACTCCGCGGCGGCCGCGTACTTCAACGCGACCTGGCGCAACATCCTCAAGCTGGCCTTCGGCAACAAGCTGCCCAAGGAGCTGCGGGTCAAGGGCCAGTGCCTGAACGTCGCCCCGGTCGACACCACCGGCCCCGCGGACGAGAACCAGACCGTGCGTGAGTGCGGTCAGCGCGAGGCGGACCAGGCGCAGCCGGACGGTGGCGACCGCTGGTTCGAGGTGGTCCGCAAGATCATCGACGACCAGAACGACGACTGGTGGAAGGCGCCCAAGACGCGCTTGGACAAGGCGGCCGACAACCGCGACGAGCTGTTCGGGCGGGCCATGAAGGACGCCCGCTGGGAGCTGACCGCCAAGCTCGGCAAGGACATGGACACCTGGAGCTGGGGCCGGCTGCACCGCCTGTTCCTGAAGAACCAGACCCTGGGCACCGACGGTCCCGGCGTCCTGCAGTACATGCTCAACCGCGGCCCCTGGAAGCTCAGCGGCGGCGAGGCGACGGTCAACGCGACCGGCTGGAACGCCGCGGGCGGCTACGGAGTGGTCTGGGTGCCCTCCATGCGGATGGTGGTCAACCTCGACGACTTCGACAAGTCGAAGTGGATCAACCTCTCCGGCGCCTCAGGGCACGCCTACAGCGCCCACTACACCGACCAGACGGACAAGTGGGCCAAGGGTGAACTGCTGCCGTGGTCCTTCTCGGGCAAGGCGGTCGACAAGAGCACGAGCGACACCCTGGTGCTCAAGCCGTGAGCCTTCGACGGCGACCGTGAGCCACTGACGGCGACAGCTGAAAGGGCCCTCCACGCACGCGTGGAGGGCCCTTTCAGCACCCGGGCTCCGTCAGCCGAAGCGGCGCACCCCCGAAGGCGTCACCACCGCGTGGACGGGACGGTCGTGCGCTTCCGCCGGGACGCGCTCGACGACCTCCGCGTCGTACAGCAGCACCACCAGCGCGGGATCGGCCCCCGCGCGCTCCAGACGGGCCAGCACGCGGTCGTACGAGCCGCCGCCGCGCCCCAGGCGCATCCCGCGCCGGTCCACGGCCAGGCCGGGCAGCAGGACGGTGTCCGCCTCCTGGACGGCCTCGGGGCCGAATCGCTCGCCCGCCGGCTCCAAGAGGGCCATCCTGCCGCTGTGTTGGACACGCTCCAGGGAGCCCTCTCCGGCGTACGCGCCCCAGTCCAGGTCGTTGTCCGCCATCAGGACGGGCAGCAGCACGCGCACCCCGCGCGCGTGGAGCGCGTCCAGGAGTGCGAGGGTGCCCGGCTCGCTCCCCACGGAGACGTACGCCGCCACCGTGCGCGCCCGCGCCAGCTCCGGCAGCTCCAGCGCCCGCAGGGCCAGGGTTCCGGCGGCTTCCCGCAGGTCGTAGGGTGTCAACCTGCTCCTCACCGCGAGGAATCCTCGCCGCAACATTCGCTTGTCAGGCTCTGCCTCACGTCCGGCGTGGCTCACGGATCGCTCCCTTACCGTTCCTTGTGCGCTCATATGAGAGTTATTAAGGTGGAGTATCAGATTCTGCTCATAGCCACCGGATATGGTTACGGGCATGACTGAGTCGCACCCCAGGATCAGCAAGGCTGTCATCCCCGCAGCAGGCCTCGGCACCCGGTTCCTGCCGGCCACCAAAGCCACTCCCAAGGAGATGCTGCCGGTCGTCGACAAGCCGGCGATCCAGTACGTGGTCGAAGAGGCCGTGTCGGCGGGTCTCGACGACGTCCTGATGATCACCGGCCGCAACAAGCGCCCTCTCGAGGACCACTTCGACCGCAATTATGAGCTGGAGTCCGCCCTTCAGAAGAAGGGCGACGCCGACCGGCTCGCCAAGGTCCAGGAGTCCAGCGACCTGGCCACCATGCACTACGTGCGCCAGGGCGACCCCAAGGGCCTCGGCCACGCCGTCCTGTGCGCGGCTCCGCACGTCGGTCACGAGCCCTTCGCGGTGCTCCTCGGCGACGACCTGATCGACCCCCGTGACCCCCTCCTCGCCCGCATGGTCGAGGTCCAGGAGCAGCACGGCGGCAGCGTCATCGCGCTCATGGAGGTCGCGCCCGAGCAGATCCACCTCTACGGGTGCGCGGCCGTCGAGACCACCGACGAGGGCGACCTCGTCAAGGTGACGGGCCTGGTCGAGAAGCCGGACCCGGCGGACGCGCCCAGTAACTACGCGATCATCGGGCGCTACGTTCTCGACCCGCACATCTTCGACATACTCCGCAAGACCGAGCCCGGCCGCGGCGGCGAGATCCAGCTCACCGACGCCCTCCAGCAGCTCGCGCAGGACGAGAAGGTCGGCGGCCCCGTGCACGGCGTCGTCTTCAAGGGGCGCCGTTATGACACAGGCGACCGTGGCGACTATCTGCGTGCCATTGTCAGGCTCGCGTGCGAACGTGAGGACCTGGGCCCGGACTTCCGGACCTGGCTTCGCAGTTACGTAGCCGAGGAGATGTAGGAATTTGAGCAGCGCCGCGACCCGTGTCACCGGCCAGGACCACCTCTGGTCGGTGACCGAGCACCTGGAGGACATCCTCGCGACCGTTCGTCCCCTCGAACCCATCGAGCTGCAACTCCTCGACGCCCAGGGCTGTGTCCTGGTCGAGGACGTCACGGTGGCGGTCTCCCTGCCGCCGTTCGACAACAGCTCGATGGACGGGTACGCGGTCCGGGTCGCCGATGTCACGGGCGCGAGCGAGGAGTACCCGGCGGTCCTCACGGTCGTCGGCGATGTCGCGGCAGGCCAGGGCGAGCAGCCCCATGTGGGCCCCGGTGAGGCAGCCCGCATCATGACCGGCGCCCCGCTGCCGCCCGGTGCTGAGGCCGTCGTCCCGGTGGAGTGGACCGACGGCGGTCTGGGCGAGGGTCCGGTCTCCGGGATGCGGGCCCACAGCGCCGCCCCCGAGGGCGCCTCCGGCCAGGTGCACGTCCACCGCCCGGCCGAGGCACGCGCGCACGTGCGCGCGAAGGGCAGCGACGTGAAGGCGGGAGACCGCGCGCTCGAGGCCGGCACGATCCTCGGCCCGCCCCAGATCGGCCTGCTCGCCGCGATCGGTCGCGGCACCGTACGCGTGCGCCCGCGCCCGCGCGTGGTCGTCCTGTCCACCGGCAGCGAACTCGTCCAGCCCGACGAGGCGTTGGGCACCGGCCAGATCTACGACTCCAACAGTTTCGCCCTGTGCGCCGCCGCCCGCGACGCCGGGGCCATCGCCTACCGGGTGGGCGCGGTCGCCGACGACGCCGAGACGCTCCGCGCCACCATCGAGGACCAGCTCATCCGCGCGGACCTCGTGGTGACCACGGGCGGCGTGAGCGTCGGCGCGTACGACGTCGTCAAGGAGGCCCTGTCCTCGGTGGGCGACGAGGACGAGGCGGGCAGCGGCATCGACTTCCGCAAGCTCGCCATGCAGCCCGGCAAGCCCCAGGGCTTCGGCACGATCGGCCCCGAGCACACCCCGCTGCTCGCGCTCCCGGGCAACCCCGTCTCGTCGTACGTCTCCTTCGAGCTGTTCGTCCGCCCCGCGATCCGCACTCTGATGGGCCTGGACGACGTCCACCGCCCCACCACCAAGGCGACCCTGGAGACCGGCAAGGCGCTGACCTCGCCCGACGGCCGCCGGCAGTTCCTGCGCGGGAGGTACGCCGACGGCAGGGTGACCCCGGTCGGCGGCGCCGGATCCCACCTGGTCGCGGCCCTCGCCCAGGCCGACGCGCTGATCGTCGTCCCCGAGGACGTCACCTCGGTCGAGTCCGGCACCGAGGTCGAAGTGGTCCTGCTCGGCTGAGTGCCCCGAGTGGCGGTACCGTGTCGCGCACAAGAGGCCCGACCGGGAGCGCCGCGCAGACATGAGTACGCAGGACCGACTGACCCACATCGACGAGGCGGGCGCCGCCCGTATGGTCGACGTCTCCGGGAAGGACGTGACCGCGCGCACCGCCCGCGCCAGCGGCCGTGTCCTGGTCTCGCCCCGTGTGATCGAACTGCTGCGTGGTGAGGGCGTCCCCAAGGGCGACGCCCTGGCCACCGCGCGCATCGCGGGCATCATGGGCGCCAAGCGCACCCCGGATCTGATCCCGCTCTGTCACCCGTTGTCGGTGTCGGGTGTCAAGCTTGATCTGTCGGTCGCGGACGACGCCGTCGAGATCCTCGCCACCGTGAAGACCACCGACCGTACGGGCGTCGAGATGGAGGCCCTCACCGCGGTCAGCGTGGCGGCCCTCACCGTGATCGACATGGTCAAGGCGGTCGACAAGGGGGCGGTCATCACGGACGTACGGGTGGAAGAGAAGACGGGCGGAAAGTCGGGCGACTGGAGCCGGGCATGACGGCACCGTCGTACCGCGCGCTCGTCGTCACGGCCTCGAACAGAGCCGCCGCGGGGGTTTACGAGGACAGGGGCGGCCCCTTGATCGCCGAGGGGCTCACGGCGTGCGGCTTCGAGGTCGACGGTCCCCGGGTGGTGCCGGACGGCGACCCGGTGGAAGCGGCGCTGCGCGCGGGTGTCGACGGCGGGTACGACGTGATCGTGACCACCGGCGGGACCGGGATCTCGCCCACCGACCGGACGCCCGAGGCCACCCGGCGCGTGCTCGATCACGAGGTGCCGGGCATTCCCGAGGCCATCAGGGCGTTCGGAAGAGAGAAGGTGCCCACGGCGGCGCTGTCCCGGGGGCTCGCGGGAGTCGCGGGACGGACGCTGATTGTCAACCTGCCGGGTTCCACCGGCGGGGTGAAGGACGGCCTGGCCGTCCTGGAGCCCCTTCTGATCCACGCCGTCGACCAGATCCGCGGCGGCGACCACCCCGGACCCAGCGGCAGTGGGGGTGCGAGCTGAACAGCCCATCCTGGCCCGTCGAACTGGTGGACGGCGATGTCGTCCTCCGGCCGATAAAGGTGCGTGACCAGCGGGCCTGGCGCGAGGTGAACCGGCGCAACCGGGACTGGCTGCGGCCCTGGGAGGCGACGATTCCGCCGCCCACGCCCAGCGGTCCGATAGCGCACCGGCCGACCTACCGCCAGATGGTCCGGCATCTGCGCGCCGAGGCCAACGCGGGCCGGATGCTGCCCTTCGTCATCGAGTACCAGGGCCGTCTGGTCGGGCAGCTGACCGTCGCCGGGATCACCTGGGGATCGATGTGCTCCGGGCACATCGGCTACTGGGTGGACCAGTCGGTGGCGGGGCGCGGAGTGATGCCGACGGCCGTGGCGCTGGTGACCGACCACTGCTTCCGCACGGTCGGACTGCACCGCATCGAAGTCTGCATTCGCCCGGAGAACGGACCGAGCCGCCGGGTCGTGGAGAAACTCGGATTCCGCGAGGAAGGGCTCCGGCCGCGTTATCTCCACATCGACGGGGCCTGGCGGGACCATCTCGTCTTCGCTCTCACCGCGGAAGAGGTGCCGGAGGGGTTGCTGGGGCGTTGGCGGCGGGCACGATCGATGCGGGGCCGCTCGGAGAACCAGAGCAAGCCCGGTACTCAGTAAATGAAATGTATGTTCGAAATTGATCGTTGCGCGATCGGCTGAGGGCATTAAATTCGCGCTCCCTGTGGCCTGCTGATCGCATCGGTCACAAAAAAGGCTCGAAATATCAGCCGGATCGTGCGACACACCGGCCGAATTGGCAGATGGCCTCACGCAAACCCCTCTACCGTGTGAGACGTGAGCAGCAGCGGCCTCATCTACGCAGTCATCGTCGGGGCCTGGGCCGCCTACTTGGTGCCGATGTGGCTCCGTAGGCAGGACGAGCTGAACGAAGCCCGTCCGACGGAACGCTTCAGCACCGCCATCCGGCTGCTGTCCGGACGGGCGGGAATGGAGCGTCGGTACGCCAGGGACCTGCGGGCGCGCTCCGCCGAAGAGGGGGAGCCCAGCGCCGATCCGGACGCGGTCACCGACTCGGTGGACGTCCGGGCCTTCGCCATGCCTCCGGTCCGGCAGCAGACCAAGGCCCAACTCCCGCCGTCCGCCCAGCCCGAACCGCAGCAGGCGCCGCAGGCCGCCACCCGCCAGGGTGCCCCACAGGGCTCCTCCGCGGCCGGCCGGGCGGTGCCACAGCAGTCGGCCCCACCCGCGCCGAAGTCGTCGGCGCCGGAACCGGGGTCGGGACAGGGGGCAGGGTCGGGGGTGGGATCAGGGTCGGCACCGTCGTCGGGTTCGACGTCGAGTTCGGCTTCGGGCTCGGGCTCGGGATCGGATTCGGCCAACTCCGAGGCCTCCAGGGTTCCGGCCGCGCGGCGGGTCTCCGCGGCGGAGGCCGCGGCGCGCGCCCGGCGCTCGAAGGTTCTCGCGCGCCGACGGCGTACGACCGTGATGCTCTTCCTCGCGTTCACGCTGGGCGCGATCGTGGCGGCGGTCGGGGGGCTCGCGTTCCTGTGGGCACCCGGCGTGCCCGCCGTGATGCTGAGCTCGTACATCGTGTATCTGCGTGCCCAGGAGCGCCGGCGCTTCACGTACACCATGGACCGGCGCCGGGCCGAGGCCGCGGCGCAGCGGTTGCGGGAGCGGCAGCCGCGTCGGCGGCCCACCCTCGACCCCGGCGCCGACGAGCCCGACGACAGCCCCGAGCCGGAGACCGACCCCGGTCTGTCCGCGCTCGCGGCCGACCGTCGCGCGCTCGTCGAGCAGACCGACCACGCCGAGTGGGTCGACCAGCAGCGTGAGCGTCAGCAGGGCCCCGGCCGGGGCGACAGCTGGGACCCGGTGCCGGTTCCGCTGCCGACGTACGTGACCGCGCCGGTCGCGCCCCGGGCCACGTCCAGCGTCGACCTCGGAGCGCCGGACGCGTGGAGCTCCGCGCGCTCCAGCACCGTCGAGCCGTGTGACGAGGAGCCCGCCGCCGAGGAGGGCCCCGAAGCCGCCGAGACGGCCGAGGCCGCCGACGACGGTCGTAGCGACGCCCGGCGCGCCGCGTCCGCCCGGCGGGCCCGCGAGCGCGGTCGCACTCCGCTGTTCGACCAGTACGAGGACGGTGAACGGCCGCGCGCCGCCAACGAATGACCAGGCGCTCGGGAGCCCCGGCTGACCAGCCAGGAACGGATTTCCAAGCACCCCGACGGGGATGCTAGAGTTTCACTCGTTGCAAGGGCCTGTGGCGCAGTCCGGTAGCGCACCTCGTTCGCATCGAGGGGGCCAGGGGTTCAAATCCCCTCAGGTCCACTGCAATTCAGAACCCCGTCGGATTCGTCCGGCGGGGTTCTTGCCTGTTCGGCCACATTCTCTCGTTCACCGAGTGGTCAGCGGCTTGGCGTAGCAGAGGCTCAGTTCGTGGAAGCGGTAATAGCCGAACTTGGTGCAGGGCTCGTAGCCGCTGGAGAGGTAGAGGGCGACCGCCTCGGGCTGCTTGGCGCCGGTCTCCAGGACCATGCGGGTGCGGCCGGCCGCGCGGGCATCGTCCTCCAGGGCGGCCAGGATCCGTCGGGCGAGGCCGAGACCGCGGGCCTGTGGGGTCACGTACATGCGCTTGAGCTCGGCGTCGCCGTCCGAGTAGCCCTCTTCGTTCTTGTCCTGGCCGCGCCAGCCGCCGGAAGCGATCGGGCGGTCCCGCTCGTCGTAGGCGAGGAGGTACAGGCCGAGCGGCGGCTTGAACATCGACGCGTCGAGCGGTGTGACATCGCCCTCATCGCCGTAGCGCTCGGCGTATTCGGCCTGCACCTGGTCGTTGAGCTTGACGGCGTCGGGGTGGTCGTACGGGACCGGGCGGATATACATGCGGAGTATCGTACATCTATGCGCCCGCTGGGTGGAATGGATTAAGTATCGTGCCCGGGTGCTGACTGTTACCTCGGTGAATGTGAACGGGCTCCGGGCCGCCGCCAAGAAGGGCTTCGTGGAGTGGCTCGCGGAGACCTCCGCGGACGTGCTGTGCCTTCAGGAGGTGCGGGCCGAGCCCGGGCAGCTGCCCGAGGACGTCCGGGCGCCGGAGGGGTGGCACGTCGTGCACGCCCCCGCGGCCGCCAAGGGGCGCGCGGGCGTCTCCCTGTACACCCGGCGCGAGCCCGACCGGGTGGGGATCGGGTTCGGGTCCGAGGAGTTCGACTCCAGTGGACGCTATGTCGAGGCCGACCTGCCCGGTGTCACCGTTGCCAGCCTCTACCTGCCCTCCGGTGAGGTCGGCACCGAACGGCAGGACGAGAAGGTCCGGTTCATGGACGAGTTCCTCGCCCACCTGAAGGAGCTGCGCGAGCGCGCCGCCGCCGACGGGCGCGAGGTCGTGGTCTGCGGCGACTGGAACATCGCCCACCAGGAGGCCGACCTCAAGAACTGGCGCGCCAACAAGAAGAACTCCGGCTTCCTGCCCGAGGAGCGCGCGTGGCTGGGACGGGTCCTGGACGCGGACGACGGCGGGTACGTCGACGTCGTACGGGCGCTGCACCCGGACGCTGAGGGGCCGTACTCGTGGTGGTCGTACCGGGGGCGGGCCTTCGACAATGATTCAGGGTGGAGGATCGACTACCACGTCGCGTCCCCGGGGCTCGCGGGCAAGGCCGTGAAGGGGTTCGTGGAGCGGGCGGCGACGCACGGGGAGCGCTGGTCCGACCATGCGCCGGTGACGGTCGTCTACGAGCTGTAGTCCCGCAGTCGCCGGTCCAGAGCCATCGACACCTCTGCCTCCACCACGCTCTTCGCCAGGGGGCGCAGGCGTTTGAGGTCTTCCGCCGTGCGGTTTTCCGTGAGGACGATGCCGGCGAAGAGGTCGGCGAGGGCGTCGGCGTGGTCGCGGACGCGGCGGGCGGCGGTGAGGACGTCGGCCAGGGTGATGCCCTCGCGGACCAGGGCCGCCGAGACGTCGAGCAGGCGGCGGCTGATGTGGACGATCTCGCCGCCGTCGGTGGCGAGATAGCCGAGGTCGAGGGCCGCGGCGAGGTTCTCCGGGGTGGCCTGGCCGGCGAAGACGTCGGCGAGCTCCTCGGGGGAGAGGCGGACGGGGGTCTCCTCGGTGGGCGCGCCCAGCCCGAGGAGTTCACCGACGTCACGGCCGTGGTCGAAGGCCTCGGCCAGCTCCGCGATGCCGCTGAGGGTGTGGCCGCGTTCGAGCAGCGCCGAGATCGTGCGCAGACGGGCCAGGTGCGTGTGGTCGTACCAGGCGATACGGCCCTCGCGGCGGGGTGGCGGTATCAGCTTGCGCTCCCGGTAGAAGCGCAGGGTGCGCACGGTGATGCCGGCCTCCTCGGCCAGCTCCTCCATCCGGTACTCACGCTTCTCCGCCACGTGCGAAACCCTACGTCGTACCGTCGGTAACTTTCGTGGTCGCGACCCTACCCATCAGTACGGAGCTGCTCTAGTCTCCCATTGTGCCAGTGTTCACTGGCAGGGTCGGGCGCTAGGGAGACGTGGGATGGTCGGGATGACCGAGCACGAGCATGTGCGCGTCGCGGTGATCGGGTCCGGGTTCGGCGGCCTGGGGGCCGCGGTGCGGCTGCGCCGCGAAGGGATCACCGACTTCGTCGTCCTGGAACGGGCCGGGAGCGTCGGGGGTACGTGGCGGGACAACAGTTATCCCGGGTGCGCCTGTGATGTGCCCTCGCACCTTTACTCGTTCTCCTTCGCGCCCCACCCCGACTGGCCGCGCACCTTCTCCGGGCAGGAGCACATCCGGGCCTATCTGGAGCACGTCACCGACGTCTTCGGGCTGCGCCCGCATCTGCGCTTCGACTCCGAGGTGAAGAGGATGGCGTGGGACAAGGAGAAGCTCCGGTGGGGGATCGAGACCAGCCGTGGGTTCCTCACCGCCGATGTGGTCGTGTCCGCCACCGGGCCGCTCTCCGATCCCAAGGTCCCCGACATACCGGGGATCGACTCCTTCCCCGGCAAGGTCTTCCACTCGGCCCGCTGGGACCACGACTACGACCTGCGCGGCAAGCGCGTAGCCATGATCGGCACGGGCGCCTCGGCCATCCAGATCGTGCCCGCCATCCAGCCGGAGGTGGCCCGGCTGACCCTCTTCCAGCGCACTCCGCCCTGGGTGATGCCCCGGGTCGACCGGGCCATCACCGGTGCCGAACGGTGGCTGCACAAGCAGTTGCCCTTCACCACCCAGGCCCGGCGCGGACTGCTGTGGGGGATCAGGGAGTTGCAGGTCCATGCGTTCACCAAGCGCCCAGGCGAACTCGGCCTCGTCGAGCGGCTGGCCGGGCGGAACATGGCACGGGCCGTCAAGGATCCGGTGCTGCGGGCCAAGCTGACCCCCGACTACCGGATCGGGTGCAAGCGGATCCTGCTCTCCAACACCTACTATCCGGCGCTCACCCGGGCCAATGTCGACGTCGTGGCCTCCGGGCTCGCCAAGATCGACGGCTCCACCCTCGTCGCGGCCGACGGCAGCACGGCCGAGGTCGACGCGATCATCTTCGGTACGGGCTTCCACGTCACCGACATGCCGATCGCGGACCGGGTCGTCGGAGCGGAGGGCAGGACGCTCGCGGAGGTGTGGCGCGGCGGCATGAAGTCGCTGCGTGGGGCCACCGCGGCCGGGTTCCCCAACTGGATGACGATCATCGGTCCGAACACCGGGCTCGGGAACTCCAGCATGATCCTGGTGATCGAGTCCCAGCTGAACTACATGGCCGACTATGTGCGGCAGTTGGACGTGCTGGGTGGACGGGCGGCCCTCGACGCCCGCCCCGACGCCGTGGAGGACTGGAACGATAAGGTCCAGGAGCGGATGCGGCGCACGGTGTGGAACACCGGCGGCTGCACCAGTTGGTACCTCGACGCGAGCGGCCGCAACACCACCATCTGGCCGGGTACGACGACCGAGTTCCGTAGCGCCACGCGGCGGGTGGACCTGGGAGAGTACGAGGTGCTGCGCGCCCCCGGGCCGAGCGGAACCGGTCCGCGCACACCCGCGTCGCGCACCAAGAACTCCGGTACAAAGGGCGCCAAGAGGGTGGAGGCGGGAGCGTGAGTCGACTGACGCATGCCGAACACGGGCCGTACGCGCCGCCCGCGCCCGCGCGCGAACTGACCGCCGTCTCCGCCGACGGCGCCCGGTTGCACGTGGAGGTGCACGGACCCGCGGACAATCCGGCCGCGCCCACCGTCGTCCTCGCGCACGGCTGGACCTGTTCGACCGCCTTCTGGGCCGCGCAGGTACGGGACCTCGCCGTCGACCACCGGGTGATCGCCTACGACCAGCGTGGACACGGACGCAGCCCCGCGAGCCGGGCGTGCACTACGGACGCGCTCGCCGACGACCTGGAAGCCGTCCTCGCGGCCACCCTCGCGCCGGGCGAGAAGGCCGTGCTCGTCGGGCACTCCATGGGCGGGATGACGCTGATGGCCGCCTCGGCGCGGCCGCGTTTCCGGGAGCACGCGGTGGCGGCCCTGCTGTGCAGCACGGGCAGTTCGCGGCTGGTGGCCGAGGCGCGGGTGGTGCCGATGCCGGCCGGGCGGCTGCGGACCCGGGTGACCAAGAGGATCCTCGGGTCTGCCGCACCGCTCGGGCCCGTCACGCCGGTCGCCCGGTGGATCCTCAAGTACGCGACCATGGGCGCCGGTTCGTCGCCGGGCATGGTGGAGGCGTGCGCGCGGATCGTGCACGCCTGTCCCCGCACGGTGCGGCATGCCTGGTCGAAGGTGCTCGATGTGCTGGATCTCGACCACGGCGTACGGGAGTTGGCGGTGCCGACGGCCGTGCTGGTGGGTACGGCGGACCGGCTGACGCCCGTGGTGCACGCGCGCGCCCTGGTCGCGACCCTGCCGAACTGTGTCGGCATCACCGAACTGGCCGGGCTCGGGCACATGACACCGGTGGAGGCGCCGGAGCTGGTCACCTCCCGCATACGCGAACTCGTCTCCACCTACGCAGAGATCAAGGAGGGCAGCGCATGACCAAGGTGAGCCTGGAAGGGCAGGTCGCGGTCGTCACGGGGGCCGCGCGGGGCGTCGGCGAACTCCTCGCCCGCAAGCTCTCCGCGCGCGGCGCCAAGGTCGCGCTGGTCGGCCTGGAACCGGAGGCGCTCAAGGAGGTCTCGGAGCGGCTGCACGGCGAAAGCGGCTTCTGGTACGCCGATGTCACCGACCACGAGGCGATGGCCCAGGTCGCGGCCGAGGTGAAGGAACGGTTCGGGAAGGTCGACATCGTCGTCGCCAACGCCGGTGTGGCGAACGGCGGCCCCTTCGTGGAGTCCGATCCCGTCGCCTGGCGGCGGGTCATCGAGGTCAACCTCATCGGATCGGCGGTCACCGCGCGGGCGTTCCTGCCCGTGCTGATGGAGAGCCGGGGGTACCTGCTCCAGATCGCCTCGCTCGCGGCCATCACCCCGGCGCCGATGATGACGGCGTACTGCGCGTCCAAGTCGGGCGTGGAGGCGTACGCGCACAGCCTGCGCGCCGAGGTCGGCCACAAGGGCGTGCGGGTCGGGGTCGGTTACCTGTCCTGGACCGACACCGACATGGTGCGCGGGGCCGATCAGGACGAGGTGATGCGGGAGTTGAGGCAGCGGCTGCCATGGCCGTCCAACAAGACGTATCCGCTGGGGCCGGCCGTCGACCGTATCGTCGCGGGGATCGAACGGCGGTCCGGCCATGTGTACGCGCAGTGGTGGCTGCGCGGGATGCAGGGTGTCCGGGGCTACCTCCCCGGGATCATCGGGGCGGTAGGACAGCGGGAGATGAGGCGGTTCGAGCCGCGGCTCAAGGGCGTGGGTAAGGGGCTTGTGGGTGCCGGTGGGGCGGCCGACGAGCAGCGCCAGCAGGGGATCTCACCGTGAGTGACTGATCGAAATGCGTGCGTAGTCCGTGCGTGTAAGTCTGGTCGAGCCCGATCCCCCTCACCCACAAATGGGAGTGAAACCTCATGGGCAAGAAGGACCAGATGCAGAACAAGGCCGAGCAGATGAAGCAGCAGGGCAAGAAGAAGATGGGCCAGGAGATGGGCCACGAGAAGGGCCGTCCTGGCGAGCACTCCCCGCAGCCGGGTGCGCGTACCCCGCAGACGGGCGAGCGCTCCCCGCAGGGGCGTGACCGGTCGATTCCGGAGGCCGAGCGCACGCAGCGTGAGGCGAAGGAGCGGTTCGACCAGGACTACGACGTCTGACGGTTCGCTGGGCTGGCTTAGGCCGAGTTGTGGGGCGCCCCTGCTTGTTGGGGGCGCCCCACGCTTTTGGTCGGCGTCGGGGGTGCGTTGTTGGGTGCGGGGCGGTGGGGGCTTGTCGCGCAGTTCCCCGCGCCCCTTGCAGGTGCGCTTCTCCCCCGGCCTCTATTGAGATCTTGGGGGGAGTTTTGGTCTTGATCTGTCGGGGGCGTTCGAGTAGTCGGGTGGGGAGGCCGCGTGGTGGGTGGTCAGGAGGTCCAGGGCCAGTTGGATGGCGGTGTCCATTTCGGTGTGGTGGCCCTCGGCCCAGTCCAGCGGGGTGCGCAGGACCGCCAGGTCCGGGGGGACGCCCTGGTTCTCGACGGACCAGCCGTACGCGTCGAACCAGGCGGCGTTCATCGGCACCGTGATCACCGTGCCGTCGCCGAGGCGGTGGCGGCCGGTCATGCCGACGACCCCGCCCCAGGTGCGCTGGCCGACGACCGGGCCGAGCTTCAACAGCTTGAACGCGGCGGTGATCATGTCGCCGTCGGAGGCGGTCGCTTCGTCGGCGAGGGCCACGATCGGGCCGCGTGGGGCGTTCGAGGCGTACGACACCGGCTGGGCGTTGCGTGTCAGGTCCCAGCCGAGGATCGTGCGGGTGAGCTTCTCCACGACGAGTTCGCTGATGTGGCCGCCCGCGTTGCCGCGTACGTCGACGATCAGTGCGGGGCGTGAGACCTCCAGGCGCAGGTCGCGGTTGAACTGGGCCCAGCCCGAGCCGCCCATGTCGGGGATGTGGAGGTAGCCGCAGCGGCCCCCGCTCAACTCCCGTACGACCTCGCGGCGTTTGGCCACCCAGTCCTGGTAGCGCAGGGGGCGCTCGTCGATCAGGGGGATGACGGCCACCCGGCGCGAGGCGCCCTCGCCCGTCGCCGGGGCGAACGTGAGCTCCACCGTCGTGCCGCCCGCGCCCGCGAGCAGAGGGTAGGGGCCGGTGACCGGGTCGACCGGGCGGCCGTCGACGTGGGTGAGGGCCGCGCCCTCCCGGATGCCGGTGCCGGCGAGCGGGGAGCGGGCCTTGGAGTCGGAGGAGTCGCCGGGAAGGATCCGCTTCAGTATCCAACTGCCGTTGCGACGGAGGAAGTTGGCGCCGAGCAGGCCCTGCCAGCGCTGGTAGTGGGCCGGGCCCTCGTTGCGGCGGGCGGCGGCGACGTACGCATGGGAGGTGCCGAGTTCGCCGAGGACCTCGCGCAGGAGGTCGGCGAAGTCGTCGGGGGAGGCGATCCGTTCGACGAGCGGACGGTACTGGGCGAGCACACCGTCCCAGTCGATGCCGCACATGTGGGGTTCCCAGAAGTAGGCGCGGGTGAGGCGGCCCGCCTCCTCGTAGGCCTGGCGCCACTCGGCGGGCGGGTCCACCTCGTGGATGATGCGGCGCAGGTCGATCCAGACCGTCGAGTCGGAGTCACCGACCTCGGTCGAGGGGACCGCCCGCAGATCGCCCTCGTCCACGACGACCAGCCGGGAGCCGTCGCCGCTGACCGCGAACCAGTCCAGGTGCTGGACGAGTTCGGACTTCTTCGCCTTGCTGATGTTGAAGAACTCCAGGGTCGGCCGGCCGGAGGTGTCGTCGGGGTTGACGAAGGTCTCGCCGAGTGCGCCGGAGATCGGCCAGCGCAGCCAGACCAGACCGCCGCCCGCGACCGGGTACAGCGCCGAGTACTTGGAGGCGGTGACCGGGAAGGGGGTCACCCGGCTCTCCAGGCCTTCCAGTTCGACGCTCACCGCGCCGTCCGCGCCCTCGTCCTCGATCGGGTCCAGGCCCCCGGCGACCGGCCGCCCGTCGGGGTTGAGGGCGAAGGGGGAGGGGGTGGCGGAGGACAGCGGGACGAGGTAGGGGCGGCAGCCGAGCGGGAAGGAGAGGTCGCCGGTGTGGACGTCGTACACCGGGTCGAAGCCGCGCCAGGAGAGGAAGGCGAGGTAGCGGCCGTCGCGGGTGAAGACGGGGTTCTCGTCCTCGAAACGGCCGTTGGTGACGTCGACGATGAGCCGGTCCTTTATGCGCGCGATCTTGATCTGGCGCAGGGAGCGGCCGATTCCCGGGTGCGACCAGGCCAGCCAGGCCCCGTCCGGGGAGAAGGCGAGGTCGCGCACCGGTCCGTTGATCGAGGTGATCAGCTCTGTGACCTCGCCTCCGCGGGACTCCGTGGGGGAGGTGCCCTCGGGCTCTGTCGGGGAGGCGGCCTCGGACTCCGTCGGGGAGGTGTCCCCGGCCTCCTCCGTCGGGGGGCTGCCTCCGGAGTCCTCCGTCGCGGCCCCCTCCGCCGGGGAGGTTTCCTCGGCCTCCTCCGTCGTGTCCAGGAGTAGCAGCCGTCCGTCGTTCGAGGCGATCGCGAGGCGTTCGCCCTGCGGGTCGGAGACCATCTCCAGTACGCGGCCGAGTTCACCGGAGGCAAGGCGGCGCGGCTCGCGCTGGCCGGAGGCCCGGGGGAGGAAGGCGATCTCGACGGCGTCCTCGCCGTCCGCGTCTGTGACGTAGGCGATCCGGCCACCGGAGCCGAGCATCTCGGGGAGCCGGACGCGTACGCCGGGAGTGTCCGCGATGGTGCGCGCGGGGCCGTCGCGGTGGGTGAGCCAGTGCAGGCTGCCGCGTACGACGACGGCGCCGGCGCGGCCCGTCTCGTCGACCGAGATGCCGTCCACGTGCTGCGCCGCGGGCACCTGGTACGTACGCCGTCCCGCGCGCGGACCGCCGAGGCGGACGTCGAGGCGGCGCGGGACCGAGCCCGGGGACAGGTCGTCGACGATCCACAGGTCCCCGGCGCACTGGTAGACGACCCGGGTGCCGTCGCTGGAGGCGTGCCGGGCGTAGAAGGCGTCGTGGTCGGTGTGGCGGCGCAGGTCGGAACCGTCGTGCGCGCACGAGTACAGGTTCCCGATCCCTTCGTGGTCGGAGAGGAAGGCGATACGGGAGCCGACGAACATGGGGGAGTCGAGGTGGCCGTCGAGGTCGGCGAGCAGCCGTCGTCCGTGCAGCCAGAGCCGGCCGGTGGCGCCGCCCCGGTAGCGCTTCCAGGCGGCGGGCTCGTGGGGCGGGGTACCGGTGAGCAGGAGCGTCTTGTGTTCGCCGTCGAGGTCGGCGACCTGGATGGCGGCGACCGGGCCCCAGGGGAGCGCGCCACCGGGGTCGCCGTCGGTGGGGACCTTGTAGGCCCAGGTGAAGTAGGAGAAGGGCTGGCCGTGGGAGGCGACGGCGAGGATGTCGCTGTGCCCGTCCTTGTCGGGCGGCGACCAGCCGCAGACCTGGGTGTCCGCGCTGCCCCAGTAGGTGAGCCGCCGGGAGGGACCGCCGTCCACGGGGGCCAGATGGATCTCCGGCACGAAGCTGCGCCAGCTCGTGTACGCGATGTACCGGCCGTCGGGGGAGAAGCGGGGGTGGCCGACCTTGGTCCGGTCGACGGTGAGCCGCCAGGCGCGGCCCGGCCCGTCGAGGGGGGCCATCCACAGGTCGTCCTCGGCCGCGAAGCACAGACGGTCGCCGTTGAGATGGGGGAAGCGGAGGTAGCCGGGTGCGTTGTCCCCGTTGCTCGCGTTGTTCCCGGGGCGCGCCTGGTCCGTGGTCGCCTTCTCATACGCGTCGCTCACCTACCCATGCTTTTACTCCCGGAGGCCCCTGGCAACTTGTGGGTAGGTGTCTTTTCGGGCGGGCGTGACCCAGCACACGTACGAAACGGTTTCGTTTCTTTCAATCGCAGGGTATCTTCATAGGTGTACGAAACCGTGTAGTCCGGAGCAGAGAAGGTGAGTGGGATGACTGAAGCCGCAACGGTGCGTCGCAGTCGGATCACCCCCGAGCGTGAGGCCGAGCTGTACGCGGCCGTGCTCGAACTGCTCCGGGAGGTCGGCTACGACGCCCTGACCATGGACGCCGTGGCTGCCCGCACCCGGTCCAGCAAGGCCACGCTCTACCGCCAGTGGGGCGGCAAGGCCGAGCTCGTCGTGAAGGCGCTGCGGCACGAGAAGCCGATCACCAGCGACATCGACACCGGATCCCTGCGGGGCGACTTCCACGCCATGGTGAGGCGTGAGGACGACTGTCACATGGAGCAGAACTCCGCGCTGATGCGGGGTCTGGCCACGGCACTGCACGGGAACCCCGATCTCCTGCGCGCCTTCCGCGAGTGGATCATCGAGCCGGAGGCCGAGATGCTCCGCGAGATCCTGCGGCGCGCCGTCGGCCGGGGCGAGATCCGGGCGGACAACCCCGCCCAGGACTACGTGCTGCACATGATGATCGGCGCCTTCGCGGTGCGCGGCATCGTCGACGAGCTGCCACCCACCCAGGACTTCCTCACCTCGTACATGGACGCCGTGATCCTCCCCGCTCTCGGCGCCTGACCCTCCCCGATCTTCAGCAACGCCCTGCACCTGACGCGACCGCTCACGTCGTCGGGCTGATCTCCCCTGCCCAGTTGCCAGCAAACGACCTGACCGGGAGTACGCCCTCGTGGCCACATTCCTCTACAAACTCGGCCGACTCGCCTTCAGGCGACGCCATTTCGTCGCCCTGATATGGGTGGCCCTGCTGACGCTGGCGGGTGTCGGCGCCGCCTCCGCGCCCACTGCGGGCGCGTCCTCTTTCTCGATCCCCGGCACCGAAGCGCAGAAAGCTTTCGACCTGCTGGAACAGCGCTTCCCCGGGATGAGCGCCGACGGCGCGACCGCCCGCGTGGTCTTCAAGGCGCCCGCCGGCGAGAAGATGGGCGACAAGACCAACAAGGCGACCGTCGAGAAGACCGTCAAGGCGCTCGGCGACGGCTCCGAGGTCACCTCCGTCTCCGATCCCTTCAAGTCCCACGCGGTGAGCAAGAACGGGTCGGTCGCCTACGCCTCGGTGAAGTACGAGGTGTCCGGCATGGAGTTGAAGGACTCCTCGAAGACCGCCCTGGAGGAGGCCGCGCAGCAGGCGAGGGACGCCGGGCTGAGCGTCGAGGTCGGCGGTGACGCGCTCCAGGCGACGCCCGAGACCGGCTCGACCGAGGTCATCGGTATCGCGGTCGCCGCGGTCGTCCTCGTCATCACCTTCGGCTCGCTGATCGCGGCCGGGCTGCCGCTGCTGACCGCGCTGATCGGCGTCGGTATCGGTGTCTCGACGATCACGGCGCTGGCGAACGCGCTGGACCTGGGCACCACCACCTCCACCCTGGCGATGATGATCGGCCTCGCGGTCGGTATCGACTACGCCCTCTTCATCGTCTCCCGTTACCGGGCCGAACTGGCCGAGGGCCGGGAGCGCGAGGAGGCGGCCGGACGGGCCGTCGGCACGGCGGGCTCGGCAGTCGTCTTCGCCGGTCTGACCGTCGTGATCGCGCTGGTCGGCCTGTCGGTCGTCAACATCCCGATGCTGACGAAGATGGGCGTCGCGGCGGCGGGCACGGTCGCCATCGCCGTACTGATCGCGCTGTCGCTGATTCCGGCCCTGCTGGGCTACGCGGGCCGCAAGGTCCAGCCCGCCGGCAAGAAGAGCAAGCTGCTCGGCGGCGGGCGTGCCGCGAAGAAGGAGGGCAAGCCCAACATGGGCACCCGCTGGGCGAGCTTCGTCGTGCGCCGGCCGCTCGCCGTGCTGGTGCTCGGTGTGCTCGGCCTGGGCGCCGCCGCGCTCCCGGCGACCTCGCTCGAACTCGGCCTGCCCGACGACGGTTCGCAGCCCACGTCGACCACCCAGCGCCGGGCGTACGACCTGCTGTCCGACGGCTTCGGGCCCGGCTTCAACGGCCCGCTCATGCTCGTCGTGGACGGCAAGTCCAGCGACGACCCCAAGGCCGCGGCGACCAAGGTCACCAACACCGTCAAGGACATGAAGGACGTCGTGTCGGTCAGCCCGGCGGCGTTCAACAAGGCCGGGGACACCGCGACGATCACGGTCATCCCCGACTCGAAGCCGTCCTCCGTCAAGACCGAGGACCTGGTGCACGCCATCCGTGACGCGGGCGGCACCATCACGACGACGACCGACGCGAAGGTCCTGGTCACCGGCACGACGGCCATGAACATCGACTTCTCGCAGAAGCTCAACGACGCGCTGATCCCGTATCTCGCGCTGGTCGTCGGCCTCGCCTTCCTCCTCCTGATCGTGGTCTTCCGCTCGGTCCTGGTCCCGCTGAAGGCGGCGCTCGGCTTCCTGCTGAGCGTGATGGCGGCGCTCGGCGCGGTCGTCGCCGTCTTCCAGTGGGGCTGGCTGTCCGGACTCCTGGGCGTCGAGGAGACCGGCCCGATCATGTCGATGATGCCGATCTTCATGGTGGGTGTCGTCTTCGGGCTCGCGATGGACTACGAGGTGTTCCTCGTGACCCGGATGCGTGAGGCGTACGTCCACGGGGAGAAGCCCCACCAGGCGATCGTGACCGGCTTCAGGCACGGGGCGCGGGTCGTCACGGCGGCCGCGGTCATCATGATCGCCGTGTTCTCCGGCTTCATCGGCTCCAGCGAGTCGATGATCAAGATGATCGGCTTCGGCCTCGCGATCGCGGTCTTCTTCGACGCGTTCGTGGTCCGCATGGCGATCGTCCCGGCGGTGCTGGCCCTGCTCGGGAAGAAGGCCTGGTGGCTGCCGAAGTGGCTGGACCGGGCGCTTCCCAACGTGGACGTCGAGGGCGAGGGTCTGCGCTCGGCGGAGGAGAAGGGCCAGGGCCCCGGTGACGCGGGCCGGGACGAGGACCGGGAGCTGGTCAAGGTCTGAGTCCGGGCCTGAGCCCAGGTCTCTCGACCTGCTGAGGCTGAAGAGGGGCACCCCGCGTCACGGCGGGGTGCCCCTCGCCGTCCACGGGGAACCCGGTCCCGGCCCTGACACAGTTGCGGAATCTCGAACTACGCTAGGCGATTGTCCGGTCGCAGGCTCTCTCACCTGGGGAGTCGTCGGCCTTCGTCGAGCAATTCCGGGAGAGCTGTGAGCACTTCGGCTGTCGCCCCCGCCACGTGGAGGCGATTCGTGACGCACGTGTCCGACCGCTGACCGTGTTGTACGAGTCGGTCTTCAAAACCGCGGACCTGCCGGTCGCCGACCGGTTCGAGGCGTGGACACAGCGCATGGGCCGTACGCACGCGCCGATGCAGCTGGCCAGCGACCGTGCGGCGGACTACCGCGCGCACCAGCGCATGATCGGGCTGGGGGAGGTCACCGTGTGGCCGGCGACCTTCGACCACCTGGTCTTCCGTCGGACGCCGAAGCTGATCCGCCAGTCCGATCCCGAGGTGTACCACCTCTCCCTCCTGCTGCGGGGAGAGGGAGCGGCCGCCTGGGACAGACAGCAGGCCGCCTACCGGGTCAACGACATCCACACCAACTGTTCCTCACGGTCGTACGAGATACACACCGGCGCCGACCCGGTCAGCCTCGTGGGAGTCGAGATCCCGCGGTCGCTGGTGGCGCTGCCCGCGAACCGGGCCGACCAGGTGATCGGCGGCCGGATCTCGGGCAGCGAGGGGCTCGGCGCGCTCCTGGCGCAGTTCCTCGTCCAGTTGGCCTCGGACACCGGTTCGTACCAGCCGTCGGACGCGCCCCGGCTGGGAACGGTCCTGACCGATCTGGTCACGGCCGTCTTCGCGCACGCTCTGGACGCCGACCGTCTGCTGCCGCCGGAGACCCATGGCCGGACGCTGACCCTGCGCATCAAGGCGTTCATCCGCCGGCATCTGGGCGACCAGGAGCTGACCCCCGCCCGGATCGCCGCCGCGCACCACATCTCGCGCAGCCATCTGTACCGCCTCTTCCAGGCCGAGGGCCTCACCGTGGCCTCCTACATCCGCGATCAGCGGCTGGAGAACGCCCGCCGCGATCTCGCCGACCCGGCACTGCGCGCGATGCCGGTCCATACCGTCGCCGCCCGCTGGGGCTTCCCTCGCGCCGCCGAGTTCACGCGGGCCTTTCGCACCGCCCATGGCGTCCCGCCGAGCGAACTGCGCGCGCGGGCGGCGGCAGAGGACCGCGCGGCACGCGCGGAAGGCCGTGGACTCTCCGCCAAGTAAGTGGGGACTGTCCGCCAACGACAGACGGGACGTCGGCCCCGCATTCTGGTGATCGCCGCGCGGCGAGGGACGGGCGGTCCGGAAGGGGCGGCGCCAGGACCGTGGGGGAGTCCTGGCACGGCCCCGGCCCGGTCGGCTACGAGGACAGCCGCCCGTGGACCGGCTACGAGGACAGTGCCACGCGTGGACCGGCTACCGACGGCCGGCCGTCCGTGGACCGGTTACGACGGCAGTGCCGCCCGTACCGCCCGCACCAGCGCCTGCGCCCGTGGATCGGCCGTCACCGTCTTGCGGAAGCCGTTCGTGACGTAGCCGAAGGCGATGCCCGACTCGGGGTCCGCGAAGCCCAGTGGGCCGCCGCGGCCGGGGTGGCCGAACGAGGCCGGGCCCAGCAGCGGGGAGGCGGTGCCGTGGAGCATGTAGCCGAGGCTGAAACGGGTGTTGACGATCAGGGTGCGGTCCGGTCCCGCTGACTCCTCGGCGCGGGCCAGCTCGACCGTGGCCGGGGCGAACAGGCGGGTGCCGTCCAGCTCGCCGATCAGGGCGGCGTAGAAACGGGCGAGGCCGTCGGCCGTGGCGATGCCGTTGGAGGCGGGGAGGGCCGCCGCGCGGTAGGCGGGGTCGTTGTCGTCGGGCGGCGGGGTGATCGCGGCGAAGGCGCGGACGGTCGTCGAGTCCGGGTCCTTGTAGGCCTCGGCCACCGACCGCTTCGGGCGGGTGCGCAGGGCGCTGGAGGGCTCGGGCGGATCGACTCGGCCCGCGCGGCCCACCCGGTGGGCCTCGGCCTGCGGCAGTCCGACCCAGAGGTCCAGGCCGAGCGGGGCGGAGATCTCCGTCGCGATGAACTCGCTCACGCCCCGGCCGCCGGTGACACGGCGGACGAGTTCGCAGAGCATCCAGCCGAAGGTGTGGGGGTGGTAGCCGTGGTCCGTGCCCGGCTCCCAGAGGGGGGTCTGCGCCGCGATCGACGCGGCCGTACGGTCCGGGTCCGCGGCCTCGGCCGGGGTCAGCGGCACGTCGACCACGGGCACGCCCGCCTGGTGCGACAGCACATGCCGCACCAGGAGCCGCTCCTTGCCCCGGGCCTTGAACTCGGGCCAGTACTGCCCGACCGGTGCGTCCAGGTCCAGCTTGCCGCGCTCGTGCAGCATCAGGAGTACGGCGGCCCCGACGCCCTTGGTCGCGGAGTGCATGACGTGGGCGGTGTCGTGCTCCCAGGGCGCCGAGTCCGTCGTACCGTCCACGTCCCGCGCGCCGCCCCACAGGTCGACGACCTTGCGCCCGTGCCGGTACACGGAGACCGCCGCGCCCCGTTCCCCGAGTGCGTCGAAGTTGCGTACGAACGCTTCCCTGACCGGCTCGAAGCCCTCGGCGACTGTGCCGTTCACGTTCACGTCCGTACTCCCTGTCGCCCGGCCACCGTCAACAGTGGATGCAACACACACGCGGAAGGCTCGATTCCTAACCGAGCAGGATCGTGACCTCGATGTTGTTCCGGGTCGCGTTCGAGTACGGGCAGACCTCGTGCGCCGCGTCCACGAGCTTGGTCGCGACGCCCTGGTCGAGGACGGGCAGCGAGACGCTCAGGGCGACCGCGAGACCGTAGCCGCGCTGTTTGTTGGGCCCGATGCCGACCTTCGCGGCGACGGTGGAGCCGGTCAGGTCCAGTCCGGCGCGGCGGCCCACCAGCACCAGCGCGTTGTGGAAGCAGGCGCTGTACCCGGCGGCGAAGAGCTGCTCGGGGTTGGTGCCGTTGCCGTCACCGCCGAGCGCGGGCGGCATCGCGACCTTCAGCTCGATCTGGCCGTCCTGGCTGGTGACATAGCCGTCCCGGCCGCCGTGCGCGGTGGCCTCGGCGACGTACATGATCTTCGTCGGGCGCGTGTCGACGACGGTGTCATCAAGAGCGGTGCCATCGATCATGGCGGGACCTCCCCCAGGGCGAACGGACTATGGAGACGAACGGAACGCAGAGAAGCGCGCGCGTACAGAACACGGGAGTGTGCAAGTACATCGTGCACAAGGTACCCGCCAGTACGAGAGGTTGATCACCAGGGGGTAGAAACCGTCGGTAACCCCGATCCCGCCCCGGCCTGTCCCGGTCTTTCCCGGTCTTTCCCGCCCGGCGGGCCCCGTCCCGCCCCGGGTGGGCAGGTCAGTGCCCGCGCCCCGCCGCACCCTCCGCCCGCTCGGCCAGCCCCCACAGCTCCTGGCGCATCCTGGCCACGTCGTCCTCGCTCAGCCCGGTCGCCGCACGCAGAGCCCGCGGTACGCCCGCCGCGCGCTCCCGCAGCGCCTCACCGCGCCCGGTGACCGCCACCAGCACCGACCGTTCGTCGCGCGCGGAGCGCTCACGGCGGACCAGACCGGCCGACTCCAGGCGCTTGAGCAGCGGCGACACCGTGCCGTAGTCCAGCCGCAGCGCGCCCGCCAGCTCCTTGACCGTGGTCTCGCCGCGCTCCCAGAGGAACAGCAGGACGAGGTACTGCGGGTAGGTGACGCCGAGCTCCTCCAGCAGCGGCCGGTACGCGGCGGTCACCGCGCGCTGGGCCGCGTACAGCGCGAAGCACAGCTGGTCGTCGAGGAACAGCGACCCGGCCGATCCGAAGTCCTCTTGGTCCCCTTGTTTCGTCACGCGCCCATTGTCACGGAGTACGCGCAGCTGTCGAGCGCGGGTCGAAACCGAAGGGCAGCTCCAGGCGGTGGGTGCGCATCAGCTCGTCGTCGGAGAGCAGTTCGCCGGTCCTCCCGTCCGCGGCGATCGCGCCGTCGCTCAGGATGAGCGCCCGGGGGCACAGTTCGAGGGCGTAGGGCAGGTCGTGCGTGACCATGAGGACGGTGACGTCCAACGACCGTAGGATGTCGGCGAGTTCGCGGCGTGAGGCCGGGTCGAGGTTGGAGGACGGCTCGTCGAGGACGAGGATCTCCGGCTCCATAGCGAGGACGGTCGCGACGGCCACCCGGCGTCGCTGCCCGAACGACAGATGGTGCGGGGGACGGTCGGCGAAGTCCGCCATGCCGACCCGCTCCAGGGTCGCATGGACGCGCTCCTCCAGCTCGGCGCCCTTCAGTCCGGCGGCCGCGGGCCCGAAGGCCACGTCCTCGCGCACGGTCGGCATGAAGAGCTGGTCGTCCGGGTCCTGGAAGACGATGCCGACCTTGCGCCGGATCTCCGCCATGTGCCGCTTGCCGACCGGGAGTCCGGCCACTGTCACGGTTCCGGCGCCGCCGGTCAGGATGCCGTTGAGATGGAGGACGAGGGTGGTCTTGCCGGCGCCGTTCGGGCCGAGCAGCGCGACGCGCTCGCCCCGGCCGATGGTGAAGTCCACGCCGAAGAGGGCCTGGTGCCCGTCGGGGTAGGCGAAGGCCAGTCCGGCCACTTCCAGAGAGGGGGTCACAGGGTCCATCCCAGCAGGCAGACGACAAGGGCGGCGAACGGGAGGGCGAGGGCGTACGACCACTGCGCCCGGGACGCGGTCACCTCGTCGATGACCGGCATCGAACCGGCGTACCCCCGGCTCACCATGGCGAGATGGACGCGCTCGCCGCGCTCGTAGGAGCGGATGAACAGGGCGCCCGCCGACTTCGCGAGGACGCCCCAGTGCCGCACACCCCGGGCCTCGAAGCCCCGCGACTCCCGCGCGATCCGCATCCGCCGCATCTCGTCCGTGATGACATCGCCGTAGCGGATCATGAAGGAGGCGATCTGCACGAGGAGCGGGGGCAGCTTCAACCGCTGGAGTCCCAGCAGCAGTTCGCGCAGTTCGGTCGTCGAGGCGAGGAGTACGGAGGCGGCGACGCCCAGGGTGCCCTTGGCGAGGACGTTCCAGGCGCCCCACAGGCCGTTCACGCTGAGCGACAGACCGAGGACGTCCACCCGTTCGCCCTCCGCCACGAACGGCATGAGCACGGCGAAGGCGACGAACGGGATCTCGATCAGCAGCCGCTTGAGGAGGAAGCCGGCCGGTACCCGGGCCTGGTACGCCACCGTCGCCAGGAGCGCGGCGTACAGCGCGAAGGCCCACATCGCCTCGCGCGGGGTGGAGACGACCACGACGACGAAGGCGAAGGCCGCGGCGAGTTTGGTGTGCGGCGGCAGGGCGTGCACGGGGGAGTGCCCGTGCCGGTAGAGCCGGTGTGCGTGACCCGCGCCCACCTCAGGCCACCTGCGAGGGGGAGACGTCGGCGCTGCGGCGCCTGCGTACCGTCCAGAAGATCCCCGTGCCCGCGACGACGGTCACCCCGACGCCGATCACACCTGCGAGGCCGCCGGAGATCCGGGCGTCGGAGATGTCCTTGACGCCGTACCCGGCGAGCGGGGAGTCCTCGGTGTGGTGCTTCTTGGTGTTCTTGTCGATGCCCTGGTCCTTGGCGACCTTCTCCAGGCCGTCGGGGCTCGCGGACGCGTAGAAGCTGACGAAGCCCGCGAGGACGAGAGAGGCCACGAGGCCGACCGCCCACACCTTGCGGCGGGAGGTCCGGGCGGCCACGGGAACGGCGGGTGCGGGCGCGTCGACCAGTTCGCCGCCGACGCGCAGCTTCAGCCGCTGCTGCAGACCGCGCGCCCCGTAGACGAGGTCCGGTCGTACGGCGATGACCGCGCCGACCGTGAGAGCGGTGATCGTGGCCTCGCCGATGCCGATGAGGACGTGCACGCCGATCATTGCGGTGGCGACCTTGCTGATCGGGACGTCGGTGGTGCCGCCGAGGGCGTAGATGAGGGTGAAGGCGACGGCGGCACCCGGGACGGAAAGGAGCGCGGAGACGAAGGCCGCCACGGTGACGGAGCGCTTCTTGCGCGGCAGGACCTTCAGCAGGCCCCGGAAGACGGCGTACGAGACGACCGTCGTGACGATCGCCATGTCCGTGATGTTCACGCCGAGTGCGGTCAGGCCGCCGTCGGCGAAGAGGATGCCCTGCATCAGCAGGACCACGGAGACGCAGAGGACCCCGGTGAAGGGGCCGACGAGTATCGCCGCGAGCGCGCCGCCGAGCAGATGTCCGCTGGTCCCGGCCGCGACCGGGAAGTTCAGCATCTGCACGGCGAAGATGAAGGCGGCGACCAGGCCGGCGAGCGGTGCGGTCTTCTCGTCGAGCTCGCGGCGGGCGCCGCGCAGGCTCACGGCGACGGCACCGGCGGCGACTACTCCGGTGGCCGCGGAGACCGGGGCGTTGATGAATCCGTCAGGCACATGCACCGTTCGATGATAGTGCCTTGTTGCGAACGGCTTGCAAGAGCGAGGTGCCCTTGAATAGTGGCGAAGGCGGCGGGGTGGTGACGGCTGAGGGTGGTGAGGCGCCGATGCATGGTGCGGGCTGGTCCGGGAACCCGGTCAACAGGTCTGGAAGCCCGATCGACAGGCGAGGTCCACGGGCGAAATCTCCGGAATGTGCGACATTGGATAGGTGACGGTTTCATAGATTCCGCACAGGTAACGCAGCGTGAGGAGCCGGTTCATGTCCGCCGTCGAACAGTACGCACGCGCCCACATCGTCACCGACTCGGCCGATTCGCCGGAGGACGAGCACCAGGCCGTCCCCGTCGCCCTCCGCTACGACCCCGAGGACGACCCCCGCCAGGTACACGTCACGCTGCCCGGCCACCATGAGTGGGCCTTCGCCCGCGAACTGCTGGAGCAGGGGCTGCGGGTCCCGGTCAGCAGCGGAGAGGTGAGCGTGTGGCCGTGCGGTCGCGTGCAGGCGGTCATGGAGTTCCACTCCGCCCACGGCGGCGTCGCGGTCGTCCAGTTCGACTCCAAGGCCCTGATCCGCTTCCTGCGCCGTACGTACACGGCGGCGGCTCCGGTGGCTCGCTGACCAGCCGCCGACCGGCCTACCCCGCGTGCAGCATCAGCCCGATCCCCACCACCAACAGCCCCGCCGCCGCGATCCGGGGCGCCCCGAACCTCTCCTTGAAGAACAACGCCCCGATCGCCGCGCCGACGATGACCGAGGACTCGCGCAGCGCGGCGATGGGGGCCAGTTCCGCGCGCGTCTGGGCCCATAGCACCAGCGCGTACGCCGCCACGGACAGCACCGAACCGAGCAGCCCCAGGGCGGCGAAGGGCCGTAGGACGGCGACGAACCGGGAACGCAGGCGGTGGGCGGCGTACGCCGGGATCACGACCCCCTGTATCGCCATCAGCCAGGCGATGTACCCGAGGGAGGAACCGGAGGCCCGTACGCCGAGCCCGTCCACGACGGTGTACGCGGCGATCGACAGGCCGGTGGCCAACGCCGCGCCGATGGCGGCCCAGTTGGGGCGCCGCCCGCGCATCCCCCACAGGGCGACCCCCATCAGCCCCGCGCACGACACCGCGACCCCCGCCGCCGCCCACGCGTCCGGCACCTCGTGCGCGAACACGGCCGCCAGCACGGTGACGACCAACGGGGCGCTCCCGCGGGCGATCGGGTAGGCCTGCCCGAAGTCGCCCAGCCGGAAGGAGCGCATCAGCAGGCCGTAGTACAGGACATGGATCACGGCCGACACGAGCAGATACGGCCACGCACCGGCCGCCGGCACCGCCACGAACGGCATCAGCGCCAGCCCGATCAGCATCCCGCCGCCCGCGATCAGCGCGAACCCGACGAGCTTGTCGGTGATGCGGTGCGCGATCGCGTTCCAGCAGGCGTGGGTGACCGCGGCGAGCAGGACCGCCGTGGTGACCAGGGGGGTCACAGGTGCTGCTCGCGCACGTCCACCAGCGTGCCGCCCGCGTGCGCGACCAGCGTCTTGGGGTCCATGGGGAACACGGTGTACGGGGTGCCGGCCGCGGCCCACACCACGTCGTGGTCGAGCAGCGAACGGTCCGCGAGCACCCGCGTCCTCGTACGGTGACCGAAGGGCGGCACCCCGCCGATCGCGTACCCGGTCGTCTCCCGTACGACCTCGGTCTTGGCCCGCGTCACCTTCTCGACCCCGAGCTCTTGCCGCACGAGCTCTACATCCACGCGCGACGCCCCGTCCATCAGCACCAGCACCGGCACCCCGTCCGCCGCGAAGATCAACGACTTGCAGATCTGGCTCAGCTCGCACCCGATCGCGGCGGCGGCCTCGGCGGCGGTACGGGTCGCGTCCGGGAAGCGGCGGACGCGCGGCAGCAGATCAGCGAGACCCAGCTCCTCCAGAGCCTCGGCGAAACGGGGGTGGGCTCCGGACTCTTCGGCGGTGGCGTCGGTCGTCATACGCGGCACGCTATCGGTCGGTGTAGAAGGCATGCGAGCGAGTTGCGGTGCGCCGGGTGCGGGGTCTCGTAGGGGCCGACGCCCGAGGACGCGAGGCCGCCCGGTCCCCGCCCGGACAGGCTCTGGCTCCTGGCCCGGACAGGCCCTAGCTTCCCGCCTTCAGCAGTGCCGCCACGATCGGGCCCGCCGTGTCGCCGCCGTGGCCGCCCTGCTGGACGACGCCCGCCGCGGCCAGGTCGCCCTTCCACGCGGTGAACCAGCCGTTGGGCTTCTTCTGGCCGTCGACCTCCGCGGAGCCGGTCTTCGCGCCGTAGTCGCCGCCGAGGCCGGACATCGCCTCGGCGGCGGTGCCGTACGCCGCCGTGTACCGCATGAGTTCGCGGAGCTGGGAGAGGGTGGCGGCGGGGAGGGTGTGGGAGGCCGTCGCCAGCTTGCGGTGGTCGACCGTCGGAGACACCAGGTACGGCTGGTGGAAGACGCCCGACTTGACCGTGGAGGCGACCGAGGCCATGTTCAGCGGGTTCATGCGGACCCCGCCCTGGCCGATCAGCGAGGCCGCCATCTGGGCCGCCGACTGGACCGGGACCGAGCCGTCGAAGGTCGGGACGCCGATGGCCCAGTTGTTCATGGACAGGCCGAAGTACTGCTGGGCCTGGTTCGTCAGGTCGGAGTTCGACAGCTTCTTGGCCTGGCTGATGAAGGCGGTGTTGCAGGAGCGCGCGAAGCTCGCCTTGAACGTGCCGCCCTTGATCTCGAAGTCGTCGTCGTTGTGGAACTTCCAGCCGCCGTACGTCACCGTCTTGGGGCAGGGGTGCTGCTTGTCGGCCGAGGCGAGCCCCTTGTCGATGAGCAGCGACGACGTGATGATCTTCATGGTGGAGCCGGGGGCCAGGGAACCCTGGAAGGCCGTGTTGAAGCCGTGGCTCGTGTTGGCGACCGCGAGGATCTCACCCGTCGAGGGGCGCATCAGGACCACCGACGCCTTGTCCTTCTTGGCGACCTGCTGCTCGGCGTCCGCCTGGAGGGTGGGGCTGAGCGTGGTCTTCACGGTCCCCGGGGTGCCCTCGCTGAGGGTCACCAGCGTCTTGTCGGGGGTCTTCTGGGTGCCCTTGGTGGCGGCCTTGCGGACCACCCGCAGTTCGATGCCCGCCTTGCCGCCGGCGGTCTTGCCGTACTTCTCGCGCAGCCCGTCCAGCACCGTGCCCAGCGACGGGTACTTGGCCGTGGTGATCTCGCCGCCGTCGCGGTCGAGGGCGGTGATGGGGGGTGTGCCCGCCGGACCGGTGAGCAGCCGGTCGCCGTCCTGGAGGTCGGGGTGTACGACCGACGCCTTCCAGCCGACCAGCGCCGCACCGTCCTTGGCGCGGCGCACGACGGTCAGCTTCGACGCGTAGGCGAGGGGCTTGCTCTTGCCCTTGTAGGTGACGGTGGCCTTGACGGAGAACGGGACGGAGGCTCCGGACGCCGTGCCCGGCGTGAGCTTGACGCCGGTGATGTGGGCGTCCTTGCCGTAGCCGGTCAGCAAGGTCTTCGCGGCCGCCGAGTCGTCGGTGGCGGCGGCCGCCTTCGTGACGTCACCGCTCTGCCAGGCGGTCAGGAACCGGGTGGACAGCGCCGTGACCTCGGCGGCCGACGGCGGACCGGTCTTCACGGACTTGTGGGCGGCGGTGTCCGACGTCCGGTCCTCGGCCGACGCACCGCCGCCGAACAGGCTGTAGGCGCCGAACGCCCCGCCGCCCACGACCACCGCGATCAGGCCGCCGACCACGGCGGGCTTCGTCTTTCGTCGCTCGGCGACGCGCCTTCTGTTCCCCACAGCTCTTGATCCTCCGCCTGTTCCCCAAGTCCCCCGGTACCCTCATGCTCCTCAACGAGAGCCCCCACCCTAGGGTCCCGCTCCGACAAGGGTGACTTCAGCCGCCCGTTCGTAGCACAGCTGCGACGATCGGACCGGCCGCGTCCACGCCGTGACCGCCTTGCTGGGTCATCGCGGCGGCCGCGATGTTGTTCCGATAACCGGTGAACCAGCTGTTCGACTTGGACTGGGCGTCGACCTCGGCGGAGCCGGTCTTGGCGCCGATGTCGCCCCTGAGCCCCGCCATCACCTGGGCGGCGGTGCCGCTGGTCGCGGTGAGATTCATCATCGCGCGCAGCTGCGCGGACGTACCGCTGGGCAGGCCCTTCGCCGTCGCCAGCTCCCGGTCGTCGAGCTTGGGTGAGACGATGACCGGCTGCCGGAAGGTACCCGTCATCGCCGTCGCCGTGACCGACGCCATGTTCAGCGGGCTCATCTGGACCTGGCCCTGGCCGATCGCGTTCGCCGCGCGGTTCGGGCCGCCGGAGGCGGGGACCCTGCCGTCAAAGGAGGGGATGCCGGTCTTCCAGTTGTTCTGGCCGAGGCCGAACCGCGTCTGTGCCTCGGTGGTGAGGGACTCGTCCGTGAGCGGCTTCTCGTCGATCAGTTTCACGAAGGCCGTGTTGCAGGACCGCATGAAGCTGTTGGCGAGGCTCGCCTTCTCGTTCGGCGCGAGGCCGGTGAGGTTGTGGAAGGTCTCGCTCTGCCAGGTCGCGGTCTGCGGGCAGGGTGCCGAGCCGTTCATGGTGGTCACACCGTTGTCGATGAGCATCGCCGAGGTGATGATCTTCATGGTGGAGCCGGGGGCCAGGGTGCCCTGGAAGGCCGCGTTGAATCCGTCCACACGGTGGTTGGCGACCGCCAGCACCTCACCGCTGCTCGGCTGCACCGCCACCACGGACGACTCGGCGTACCGGGCGACCGCCTTCTCCGCCGCCGCCTGCACGCTCGCGCTGAGGGTGGTGTGCAGCTTGCCGGCCTTGCCCTTGGTGAGGGTCACCAGGGCGGTGTCCCCCGCGCCCTCGGCCGCGTGGTGGATCGCCAGCTCGACCCCGGCCGTACCGCCCGCCGTGTCGCCGTACTTCTCCCGCAGCGCGTCCAGGATCGGACCCAGCGAGGGGTACTTCTCCTTCGTCAGGACAACGTTGTTCCGGTCCACGGCCTCGATGGGCGGGTTCGCCGACGCGCCCGTCACCAGGGTGTCGCCGTCCTGCAGCTCGGGATGCACGACGGACGGCTTCCAGTCGACCAGCGCCTTTCCGGTGGTCTCCCCGCGTACGACGGTCAGCCGGGAGTCGTACGCGAAGGGCTTGGACTTCCCCTCGAACGACACCGTCGCCTTGACGGAGAACGGCACGGTGGCCCCCGTCGCGGTCCCCGGCGTGATCTTCACGCCGGTGACGTGCGCGTCGTCGCGGTAGCCGGCCAGCAACTCCCGCGCCTTCTGGGCGAAGTTGGTGTACGCGGCGGCCTTGGTGGTATCTCCCTGCTCCCAGGCCGCGAAGAACTTCGACGAGGCCTCCTTGACCTCCGCGCTGCTCGGCGGCCCGGTCTTCACGGCCGCGGGCCCGCCGGTCCCCGAGCCGCCGCTCCCGTCGAGCGCCGACATCACATTGAAAGCGCCGTATCCGGCACCCCCCACCATCACGGCGAACACACTGCCGATGACGGCGACCTTTGCCCCCTTGCGCATCGCGCGAAACCCTCCCCGTGGACCCCTCCCCGAACTTCTGAACGCGTTCAGAAAAGCCGGTCTGCAGGGCACTGTATGCGGGAGGAGTGACACATGGGGCGGAGATTCTCCGAATCGTTAGACCGGATACCCGGTCGCATCCGTGAACGCCGGTCAATGACCAGGACGGACTGGTGCGATCTGCTCGTGGCCGGAGAGGTGGGCCACGGGGACCGACCCGCTGTGACCGGGATGAACGGGTCCGCCCCAACGCGCCCTGGACAGACGGTCCTTGGGCAAGGCAAGAGTGGATCATGGCCGTTTCTTGAGAGTGGGGCTGACACGATGACGGCTGCGTGTCAGCGCTGTAGTGAACGACCTGCGACGGCCAACTGGTGGACCTCCAGGGACCGTTCGCCCTCAACCGACATTCTCGTCGCGCGCTCGGCCGGTCGACGTCGGTCGACGACTCAGCACTGCACCTCAGCACTGCACCCCCAGCTCGCCGCCCAGGGGCTCACCGCCCTCACCGCGAACGCTTCGTGGAGACCTCATGCATAGACCTCGCCCCGCTGTCGGGGTGTCCGTGGCCGTGCTCATCGTGGCGGGGGTGATGAGCGGCGGGGGTACCGGCAGGGCGTCGGCGGATCCGGGTTCGGCCGGGACGTTGTACGTGAACCACGACGTGGCGTGCAGCGACACGGGCGCGGGCACACAGAGCGCGCCTTTCTGCACCGTGCAGGCGGCGGCGGACGTGGTGGAACCGGGGCAGACGGTCCGGATCGAGTCGGTGGACGATCAGACGTACTCGGAGTCGGTGACCTTGACCAGGTCGGGCACCAAGGACGCCCCGATCACGTTCACCGGGGCGCCCATCAGAGCGGGCGGCTCGTGGGCGGAGCTCTCGTCCACCGGCTCCGCGCCGGCGCTGACGCTCAAGGCGGTGCACGACGTACGGGTCGAATACCTGGGGGTCTGGTATCGAGGCGGAGACGGGGTGGCGGTGACGGGCTCCGAAGGCGTCGACCTCGACCGGCTGTCGTTCCCCCGCCCCGCGGTGCGGGCTCTCGGCGCAGGGACCGCGGTGACCGTGGACGGCGCGTCCTCGGACGTGACCGTGTCGCGGAACTGGATCGGCGACGGATACGCCTACGGCGTACGGGTGGAGCCAGGAGCGGCGCGGGTCACCGCGACGACCAACGTGGTGACCACCCCGCGGCTGGGCGGGATCGCGGTGACGGGGACGTCCGGCGCGAACGTGACGAGCAATACGGTCATCGCGCCCTGCGCCCCCGGAATCTCGCTGGACGGCGGGAGCTCCGGGACGGTGGAGAACAACGTGGTCGCCTCCACGCCGGCGCAGCAGAGCGCCATGTGCCCGGCACCCACCGCTCCGCTCTACACGGTGTCGGCCGACTCGGCGGCCCAGGTCACCGGTGACTACAACGTGGCGGCGAACGGTGCGCCCGGTGCCACCCGGCCGCGCCCCGAGTACTCCTGGGCGGGCGCTTCCTACGCCACCACAGCGGCGCTGCGGGACGCGACCGGGCAGGGGGCCCACGACATCGACGGGCTCAACGCGCCGTCCCTGACGGCACCGTACGAACACTCCGTTCTCATCGACTCGGCCGACGCCGACGCACCCGGCGAGCTCACCACCGACATCAACGGCGCCTCGCGCGTCGACGACCCGCTCGTCACCGACACCGGCATCAGCGCGAGCACCCGCCCCGACCGGGGCGCCATCGAGCGGCAGGACACCATCTACCTCCGGGTCGGCGACACGCCGTCGCCGACGAGCGGGCTCGCACCGTTCGTCACCTCGCTGAGGACGGATGGCGCCACCAGTTCGTGGGGCGAGGCATTCACGTACTCGGTCGACTTCGGCGACGGCGGCGCCCCGGTCACCGGCGCCGCGGGCGCCCCGGTCACCCACACCTACACCACGCCGGGCAGGTACACCCCGAGCATCACGGTGACCGATACCGACGGGTCGAGCCGGACAGGGCAGTTCGTCCCGGTCGTAGCGGCTACGGCCACACCGCCCGCCGCGTCGCTGTCCGGCGTTGCGGAGACCACGAGCGACGGGGAGGTCAACGCGGGGTACGCGCGGTTCACCGTTCCGGAACCGGCGGACGTGTGGGAGGTCGCGTACCGGTCCCTGACGTTCGGCGACGGCGGCGAGCAGAACCTGGCCAACGGGGCGCAGGAGGTGCCGCACCAGTACCCCGCACCCGGCACGTACACCGCCACGCTGACGCAGACGGACCAGCTCGGCCGGACCACCACCGCCAAGGCGACCTTCCACGCCGCGGACGCCTTCGTGGCCATGACCCCGCAGTTCGACACCGAGAAGACGATCGCCGCGCACGGCGTCCTGAAGCTCTCGGCGGCCACCGTGCGGGCCGACTCCGACGGCGTGGACGCGGCTCAGCTGCAGATCGTCACCAGCGAGGCCAAGGCGAGCGGCTCCCTGACCCTCTACACCGACGGAACCACCCGCCCGGGCACCTCCAGCATCAACTTCGAGCCCGGCCGGCCGGCCACCAATGAGGCGACCGTCAAGGTCACCCCGACCCGTTCGGTCGACATCTACAACGGCAGCTCCGGCGCGGTGACCGTCAACGTAGCCACCGTCGGCCTTCAATCGCACGCCCAGTTCGCCGACACCTACCACCCGGCCACGCCGGTCCGGCTGCTTGACACACGGGGCGGCACCGGCGGCGTCACCGGCCCGGTCGCCGGTGGCCACTCGGTCACGCTGACGGCCGCCGGCACCCACGGCGTCCCGGCCGGGGTGAGCGCCGTGGTGCTCAACGTCGCGGCGACCACCACCAAGGCGTCCGGCAGCCTCACCGTCTCCACCCACGGCGACTCCGGCTCCAGCGTGACGGGCCCGTACTGGACCACCGGGCAGACCGCCTCCGCCCAGATCGTGCTCCCGCTGATGGACGGCAAGGTCGTCCTGCGCAACACCAGCAGGTCGTCGGCGAACCTGGTCGCGGACCTCGTCGGCTGGTACGGCCCCACCGCGAGCGGTTCGCAGTTCCAGCCGGTCAGCCCGGTGCGGATCCTCAACACCCACACTGGCGCCGGAAGCGGAAAGATCGCCAAGCTCGGTGCCCACGCCACGCTGAAGCTCAAGGTCACCGGTGCGCACGGGGTCCCTGCGAGCGGGGTGAGCGCCGTCGATCTCAATCTCACGGTGCCCTCGCCGTCCGGCACCGGCTACCTCGTCGCCTACGCCGACGGCACCTCCCGCCCCGGCGTGCACTCCCTCGACTTCACGAGCGGACACACCGTGGCCAACCGCGCGCTGGTCAAGGTGGGCGCCGACGGCGAGATCGACCTGTACAACGCGGGCTCCACCTCTGTCGACGTCTACGCCGACCTCCTCGGCGACTACGGCGTCCACCCGGTGGGCTGACCGCCCGACGACCACCGACAACGGCGACGGCGACGTCGGCGCGGCTTTCCGCCGCGCCGACGTCGCCGTCGTTGTCCGTCCGCCGCGCTAGACCCAGGTGTCCAGCCACATCCGGGAGCGCCATTGCTCTATCGGGATCGACGTGCCCGTGTACAGGGGCCAGAAGTAGATGAAGTTCCAGGCGATCAGGAGGACCAGGACGCCCGCGCTCGCGGCGCCGATGACGCGGCGGCGTTCCGTGGAGCCGGGTGGGCCGAGGATCGCGCCGATCATCATGGCGACCGCCAGGCACAGGAACGGGACGAAGATGATCGCGTAGAAGAAGAAGATCGTCCGCTCCTGGTACATGAACCAGGGCAGGTAGCCGGCCGCGATGCCGCAGGTGATCGCGCCCGCCCGCCAGTCACGGCGGAACGCCCAGCGCCACAGGACGTAGACGATCGCGAAGCAGGCGGCCCACCAGAGGAGGGGCGTGCCCAGGGCCAGGACCTCGCGGGCGCACTTGCCGCCCGCGTCGACCGGGCAGCCGTCCTTGCCGGGCAGCGGGGACTCGTAGAAGTACGAGACCGGGCGGCCCAGGACGAGCCAGCTCCACGGGTTCGACTGGTAGGTGTGCGGGGACGAGAGGCCGACGTGGAACTCGTACACCTCGTGCTCGTAGTGCCACAGGCTGCGCAGCCAGTCGGGCAGGAAGGTCCAGCTGCCGCCCTTGCCGTCGGTCGCCGCCCAGTTGCGGAAGTAGCCGCCCTTGCCGTTGGCGGGGGAGAGGATCCAGCCGGTCCAGGAGATGAAGTACGTGGCGATCGCCACCGGGACCGTCGCGAGGAACGTGATGCCGGTGTCGTGCTTGAGGGCCGCCAGATACGGGTGACGGGCGCCCGCGACCCGGCGCGCGCCGACGTCCCACAGGACCGCCATCAGACAGAACGCGAAGAGGATGTACAGGCCGCTCCACTTGGTGCCGAGGGCCAGGCCCAGCATCAGACCGGCCGTCCAGCGCCAGGGGCGCCAGCCGAGCCGGGTGGTCTCGGCGACGTGCGCGTCGGGGCGTACGACGCCGTCCGCGTCCGGGGGCAGGGCGGCCGCCAGTCGGGCACGCGCGCGGTCGCGGTCCACGATCAGACAGCCGAAGGCCGCCAGCACGAAGAACATCAGCACACCGTCGAGCAGCGAGGTGCGGCTCATCACGAAGTGCAGCCCGTCCACCGCCATCAGCGCGCCGGCCAGACAGCCCAGGAACGTCGAGCGGAACATCCGGCGCCCGATCCGGCACAGCAGCAGCACCGACAGGGTGCCGAGCAGCGCCGTCATGAAACGCCAGCCGAACGGATTGAAGCCGAACATCCATTCGCCGAGCCCGATGACGTACTTGCCGACCGGGGGATGCACCACGTAGGCGGCGTCGGAGGGGATGCCGACGTGCCCGTTGTTCTGCAGGATCAGGTCGTTGGCGTTCTTGTCCCAGTTGACCTCGTACCCGCGGTGGATCAGCGCCCAGGCGTCCTTGGCGTAGTAGGTCTCGTCGAATATCACCGCCTTCGGGCTGCCCAGGTTCCAGAACCGCATCAGCCCCGCCATCAGGGTCACGAGCAGCGGGCCGCCCCAGCCCGACCAGCGCGTGATGCGCTCAGCGACCTCCTGACGCATCCCGAACGCCGCCCAGATCCTGGGACTGGGCTCGGCGTACGGCGGCACGAGCCGATCACGCACATCGCTTCTGGGCGGCGCGGTATATCCGAAGCGGCGCAGCCGCTGCTGCCACGACGGCCGCCGTTCTTCGGCTGCCTGGCCCTGCCGGGTGTCCGTGGAGGACGCGGTACTGGTCACCGCGCCATCGTAGGGAACAGGTCTGTGGGAGTCCCGTGCACGGGCCTAATGGGTGGATGCGGCTGCCGCCGAATGCCCCTGCGAGGATGGAAGTGTGACAGGAACCCTTGTTTTGGCCGGCACCCCCATCGGCGACGTGGCCGACGCCCCGCCCCGGCTCGCCCAGGAGCTGGCGGGCGCGGACGTCGTCGCAGCCGAGGACACCCGCAGGCTGCGCCGGCTCACCCAGGCGCTGGGCGTTCAGCCCACCGGGCGCGTGGTGTCGTACTTCGAGGGGAACGAGGCCGCCCGCACGCCCGAACTCGTCGAGGCGCTGGCCGGCGGGGCGCGCGTGCTGCTGGTGACCGACGCCGGGATGCCGTCCGTCTCCGACCCCGGGTACCGGCTGGTCGCCGCGGCCGTCGAGAAGGACATCAAGGTCACCGCCGTACCCGGCCCGTCCGCCGTGCTCACCGCGCTCGCGCTGTCCGGGCTGCCCGTCGACCGCTTCTGCTTCGAGGGGTTCCTGCCGAGGAAGGCGGGCGAGCGGTTGTCCCGGCTGCGGGAGGTCGAGGGCGAGCGCCGCACGATGGTCTACTTCGAGGCCCCCCACCGCCTCGACGACACCCTCGCCGCGATGGCCGAGGTCTTCGGCGACGGGCGGCGGGCCGCCGTCTGCCGCGAGCTGACCAAGACGTACGAGGAGATCAAGCGCGGCCCGCTGGGCGAGCTGGCGGCCTGGGCCGCCGAGGGCGTACGCGGGGAGATCACGGTGGTGGTCGAGGGCGCGCCGGACAAGGGTGCCGAGGAACTGGACGCGGCCGAACTGGTGCGCAGGGTGCGGGTGCGCGAAGAGGCGGGAGAGCGCCGCAAGGAGGCTATCGCGGCGGTCGCGGCCGAGGCGGGGATTCCCAAGCGCGATGTCTTCGATGCGGTGGTCGCGGCAAAGAACGCGGCGCACAGCGCCCCATAGAAGAGCAAAGGGCCGGCACGGAAAGCAAAGCTCAGGCCGTGTCTTTGAGGCATTCCGACAAGGAAAGGCCAAAACGACTCCAATAGTCGACAGGCCTGATGCGTTCCCGCGCGGAGAAGCGTCCACTGGTTGAAGGGACGTACCCGTCCCTCGCCCCCGCCGACCGGGGGCGCTTGTCCAGCGGAACAGCAGGAGCTGGCATGAGTGAGATCGCAGGGCAGACCGGCAACCGCAGCGCGGCGACCGCCGTCGTCAACGAGTCGTATTCCTTCGCTTGCATGCGCTGCGGGCACGGCTGGGAGCAGTCGTTCGAGATAGAGCACCACCGCGACGCCGAGGGCGGCGAGTTCGTGACGTACGTGGCGGACGGCCATGTCGTGCCGTCGCCGCTGAGCCGGCCCTCCTGCCAGAACTGCGACGGACACGTGGTGCGCATCATGCGTGCCGGACAGGTGTCCTCCGTGCAGAACTCCATGCACCAGCATGCGCACCGCCCGGTGGCCGCCCACCCCGAGCAGGCCCGCGACGAACAGGTCCACGACGAGGCCGTCGGCCAGCCGGCCGTGCCCGGGGAGCCCCACCACTGGCACCTCTCGGACCTGCTGCACCCCTTCCACCACCGCAAGGCGGGCTGATCGCGGGAGCGGGAGCGCGGTGACCTCGCTCGGGTGAGGTCCGGCCCGCACCCTTCGCGGGATCGGGGGCATGCCCTCCTTTCGTAGGATCGGGGCATGCCCTCCGACAAGACCGAAGCGCCACCGCTCCCCGATCCACTGCGCGTCCCCGTCGCCGACTCGCACACCCACCTCGACATGCAGTCCGGCACTGTCGACGAAGGCCTCGCCAAGGCCGCCTCGGTCGGCGTGACCACGGTCGTGCAGGTCGGCTGCGACCTGAAGGGCTCCCGCTGGGCGGCCGAGACCGCCGCCGCGCACGAGGCCGTCCACGCCACCGTCGCCCTGCACCCCAACGAGGCACCCCGTATCGTGCACGGCGACCCCGACGGCTGGTCCCGCCAGGGCGCACGGAAGCCCGGCGGCGACGGCGCCCTGGACGAGGCCCTGGCCGAGATCGACCGCCTCGCCGCCCTTCCCCAGGTCAAGGGCGTCGGCGAGACCGGGCTCGACTACTTCCGTACGGGCCCCGAAGGCAAGGCCGCCCAGGAGCGCTCCTTCCGCGCCCACATAGAGATCGCCAAGCGGCACGGAAAAGCCCTGGTCATCCACGACCGCGACGCCCACGCCGACGTGCTGCGCGTCCTGAAGGAGGAGGGCGCGCCCGAGCGGACCGTCTTCCACTGCTACTCCGGCGACGCGGCGATGGCCGAAATCTGCGCCCACGCCGGGTACTACATGTCCTTCGCCGGAAACATGACCTTCAAGAACGCCCAGCCACTGCGCGACGCGCTGGCCGTGGCCCCCCTGGAGCTCGTCCTCGTCGAGACCGACGCCCCCTTCCTGACCCCCGCCCCGTACCGCGGACGGCCTAACGCGCCGTATCTCATTCCGGTCACGGTTCGCGCCATGGCGGCCGTGCGGGGCATCGACGAGGACGCGCTGGCAACGGCGCTCGCGGCGAACACGGCGCGCGCCTTCGGTTACTGAGGGATAACGCTTCCGGCCATTTCCCGAGGTCCCACCTCAGGGCAGTGTCGCGACACAGCGTAGCCGCGTTGCTTGGGAGAGTGACGACCGCTCCGCTAGGTTCTGGTCGCCCGATCTGGATCCCCAGGAGCATGTCGTCGTGAGCAACTCGCCCAAGTCGCCCAAGTCGCAGTACGAGATGTATGGCCTGACTGGAACGTCGTTCGAGGGCCACGAGCAGCCGCCGTACGGTGCCCCAAGCCCGGACCGCGGCGGCTACATGGACACCTACCGGCCTGCGTACGAGGCACTGGCGGCATCCCAGGCGCCGACCGAGCCGATACTGCCCCGGCAGACGCCGACGTTGGTGCAGACGCAGATGCAGACGCGGGTGTTCGGGGATCCGGCGGGGGAGCCCCGGCCCGGCGGGCGGGCCGCTGCCCGGCGCGCCGCCCGGCGTCGGCGCGCCGCCGAGCGTCCCGACCCGCTGCGTCGGCTGCTGCCCCAGGCGCTGGTCGTCGCCTTCCTCGCCGGTGGCGCCTCCGCCTTCGTCGCCAGCGACAAAGCCATCGAGCTCAGCGTCGACGGGAAGACGCGCACGCTGCACACCTTCGCCGACGACGTGACCGAACTGCTCGCCGAGGAGGGCGTACGGGTCGGCGAGCACGACGTCGTCGCGCCCGCCCCCGGCACCGCGCTGAGCAGCGGCGACGAGATCGCGGTCCACCACGGGCGGCCCGTGCGGCTCACCCTCGACGGACAGCCGCACGAGGTGTGGACGACGGCGCACACGGTGGACGGGGCACTCCAGCAGCTCGGGGTGCGCGCCGAGGGGGCGTATCTGTCGACCTCACGCTCCCGGCGCATCGGCCGGGAGGGTCTCGCCCTCGACGTCCGCACCGAGCGGACGGTGACGATCATGGTGGACGGGCGGGCGCGGACGATCCGGACGAACGCGGCGACCGTGGGCGAGGCCGTCGAGGAGGCCGGGATCACCCTCCACGGCCAGGACACGACGTCCGTCCCGCCCGAGAGCTTCCCCCGGGACGGACAGACGGTCAGCGTCATGCGGATCACCGGTACCAGGGAGGTCCGCGAGGAGCTGATCCCCTTCCCGACGACACGGGTGACCGACCCCTTGCTGTTCCGTGGCAGCGAGGTCGTCGACCGGGCCGGGGAGCCCGGGGCCCGGCGGGTCACCTACCTGCTGCGGACCGTCAACGGGGTCGGGCAGAAGCCGCGGATGCTCGGGGACGAGGTGGTGCGGGAGCCCCGGGAGCAGGTGGTGCGGGTCGGTACGATGCCGCGGCCCGATTCCGCGCAGGGCGCGGACCGTCTGAACTGGGCCGGGCTCGCGACGTGTGAGTCCGGCGGTCGGGCCGATGCCGTGGATCCCTCCGGTACCTATGGCGGCCTGTACCAGTTCGACAAGCACACCTGGCACGCACTCGGCGGTACCGGGCGGCCTCAGGACGCGTCGGCCGCGGAGCAGACCCGCCGGGCGAAGAAGCTGTACATGCGACGGGGCGCGAGCCCCTGGCCGCACTGCGGAGCCCACCTCCACGACTGACGGGCACGTCGGCCGCGGGCCGGCGGGGGTTGCTCGCGCCCACGCGGCGAAGCCGCATATTCAGCAACGCCCCGCGCCCCTGCGGGGCGCGGCCCGCACCCCCGTAGTCTTGGTGCGTGAACAGCCCCACCCCCGACGCCCTCCTGGGCCCCGCCGACGTCCGCGAGCTCGCGGGTGCCCTCGGTGTGCGGCCCACCAAGCAGCGCGGCCAGAACTTTGTGATCGACGCCAACACCGTGCGCCGCATCGTGCGCACCGCCGGCGTACGGGACGACGACGTGGTTGTCGAGGTCGGCCCCGGCCTCGGTTCGCTCACCCTCGCGCTGCTGGAGGCGGCCGACCGGGTCGTCGCGGTGGAGATCGACGACGTGCTCGCGGGGGCGCTCCCCGCGACCATCGCCGCCCGTATGCCGACCCGCGCCGACCGCTTCGCACTCGTGCACTCCGACGCCATGCACGTGGACGAGCTTCCGGGCCCCGCCCCCACCGCTCTCGTCGCGAACCTTCCGTACAACGTCGCCGTACCCGTGCTGCTGCACATGCTCGACACCTTCCCGACCATCGAGCGCACGCTGGTGATGGTGCAGGCCGAGGTCGCCGACCGGCTCGCCGCGGACCCCGGCTCGAAGGTGTACGGCGTGCCGAGCGTCAAGGCCAACTGGTACGCCGACGTGAAGCGGGCCGGCTCCATCGGGCGGAACGTCTTCTGGCCCGCGCCGAACGTCGACAGTGGCCTCGTGTCGCTGGTCAGGCGCGCGGAGCCCATCAAGACCACGGCCTCCAAGCGCGAGGTCTTCGCGGTCGTCGACGCCGCCTTCGCCCAGCGGCGCAAGACGCTGCGCGCCGCCCTCGCCGGGTGGGCCGGTTCCGCGGCCGCCGCCGAGGTGGCGCTCGTCGCCGCCGGGGTCTCGCCGCAGGCCCGCGGGGAGTCGCTGACGGTGGAGGAGTTCGCCCGAATCGCCGAGAACAAGGCCGAGAACAAGGCCGAGAACAAGGAGAGCGCTCAGCCGTGACGGAGCCGAAGACGAAGAAGGACACCGTCACCGTTCGCGTCCCCGCCAAGGTCAACGTCCAGCTCGCCGTCGGCGCCGCCCGCCCCGACGGCTTCCACGACCTGGCCAACGTCTTCCTCGCAGTAGGGCTGTACGACGAGGTCACCGTGACGCCCGCGGACGAGCTGCGCATCACCTGCGAGGGCCCGGACGCCGACCAGGTCCCCCTCGACACCACGAACCTGGCGGCCCGCGCGGCCCTCGAACTCGCCCGCCGCCACGGCATCGAACCGAGGGTCCACCTCCACATCGCCAAGGACATCCCCGTCGCGGGCGGCATGGCGGGCGGCAGCGCCGACGGCGCCGGCGCGCTGCTCGCCTGCGACGCCCTGTGGGGGACGAACGCCTCCCGCGAGGAACTCCTCGACATCTGCGCCGAGTTGGGCAGCGACGTGCCGTTCAGCCTGGTGGGCGGGGCGGCGCTGGGCGTCGGACGGGGCGAGCAGTTGCGGACGCTCGAGGTCGGCGGGACCTTCCACTGGGTCTTCGCGATCGCCGAGCGCGGGCTGTCGACCCCGGCGGTCTTCCGGGAGTTCGACCGGATGAACGAGGGCGTACGGATCCCGGAGCCGGTCGCCTCGCAGGAACTGTTCGACGCGCTGGCGAAGGGAGACGCCGGAGCCCTCGCCCGCGCCGTCTCCAACGACCTCCAGCCCGCCGCCCTCTCCCTCTTCCCGGCCCTCGCCGACACGCTCGCCGCGGGGCGGGACGCCGGTGCGCTCGCGGCCCTGGTCTCCGGATCCGGTCCGACCACGGCGTTCCTCGCGGCGGACGCCGAGTCCGCGCGGTCGGTCGCCGACGCGCTGCGCGCCTCCGGCACCTGCCGCACGGTACGGATCACCGACGGCCCCGCCCCCGGCGCGACGGTCGTGCCAGTAGCTGAAGCTCATACGAACGCCTGAAGCCGGTGGGGCGGGAGGTGTGGCTCGGGGGGTGATGGAGCCGGACTACCCTTGAGGGTCGATCGTCCCCCTTGTTCAGGAGAGAAATGGCCGTCAACCTGGTCAATGTCGAGTCCGTCAGCAAGGTGTACGGCACCCGTGCCCTGCTCGACGGAGTCTCCCTCGGCGTCAGCGAGGGCGACCGGATCGGTGTGGTCGGGCGGAACGGCGACGGCAAGACCACCCTCATCCGCATGCTCGCCAAGCTGGAGGAGGCCGACACCGGCCGCGTCACGCACTCCGGCGGCCTGCATCTGGGGGTGCTGACGCAGCACGACTCCCTCGACCCGACCGCCACCGTCCGGCACGAGGTCATCCGGGACCTCGCCGACCACGAGTGGGCGGGCAACGCCAAGATCAGGGACGTACTGACGGGACTGTTCGGCGGGCTGGACCTGCCGGGGTTCCCGCAGGGGCTCGACACGGTCATCGCGCCGCTCTCCGGCGGTGAGCGCCGCCGTATCGCGCTCGCCAAGCTGCTCATCGAGGAGCAGGACCTGATCATCCTCGACGAGCCCACCAACCATCTGGACGTGGAGGGCATCGCCTGGCTCGCCCAGCACCTGCGGGAGCGACGGTCGGCGCTGGTGTGCGTGACCCACGACCGGTGGTTCCTCGACCAGGTCTGCACCCGCATGTGGGACGTGCAGAAGGGCTCGGTGTACGAGTACGAGGGCGGGTACTCCGACTACGTCTTCGCGCGCGCGGAGCGTGAGCGCATCGCGGCCACTGAAGAGGTCAAGCGGCAGAACCTCGTGCGCAAGGAGCTGGCCTGGCTGCGGCGCGGCGCCCCCGCCCGCACCTCCAAGCCGCGCTTCCGCGTCGAGGCCGCCAACGAACTGATCGCGGACGTGCCGCCGCCCCGCGACAAGAGCGAGCTGATGAAGTTCGCCAGCTCGCGGCTCGGCAAGACGGTCTTCGACCTCGAGGACGTGACGGTGCAGGCGGGCCCGAAGGTCCTGCTCAAGCACCTGACCTGGCAGCTCGGGCCGGGTGACCGGGTCGGGCTCGTGGGTGTGAACGGAGCCGGCAAGACGTCTCTTCTGCGGGCCATGGCCGAGGCCGCCCGCAGCGAGGGGGAGACGCAGCCCGTCGCCGGGCGGATCAGCACCGGCAAGACCGTCAAGCTCGCCTATCTGTCGCAGGAGGTCGCCGAACTCGACCCGACCTGGCGGGTGCTGCAGGCCGTGCAGGCCGTCCGCGACCGGGTCGACCTCGGCACGGGGCGCGAGCTGACCGCGGGGCAGCTCTGCGAGACGTTCGGCTTCAACAAGGAGAAGCAGTGGACGCCCGTCGGGGACCTCAGCGGTGGTGAGCGGCGACGGCTGCAGTTGCTGCGGCTGCTCATGGACGAGCCCAACGTCCTCTTCCTCGACGAGCCCACCAACGACCTCGACATCGAGACGCTGACCCAGCTGGAGGACCTGCTCGACGGCTGGCCCGGCTCGATGGTCGTGATCTCCCACGACCGGTTCTTCATCGAGCGCACCACGGACAACGTGTTCGCGCTTCTCGGCGACCGCACCCTGCGGATGCTGCCGCGCGGGATCGACGAGTACCTGGAGCGGCGCAAGCGCATGGAGGAGGTCGCCGCGGCCGCCGTACTCGCCGCCGCGCCCGCGCCGTCCGCCAAGACCGCCTCCGCCGCCGACGCCCGCGCCGCGAAGAAGGAGCTGCAGAAGATCGAGCGTCAGCTCGACAAGGTCTCCGAGAAGGAGAGCAAGCTCCACGCCCAAATCGCCGACAACGCGACGGACTTCGAGAAGGTCGCCAAACTCGACGCCGAACTGCGTCAGTTGATCGGTGAGCGCGAGGAACTGGAGCTGCGCTGGCTGGAGCTCGCGGAAGACGCGTAAGCCTCCGGCGGGCGGCGCGCGCGTCCCGTGAAGGGGGCGGGAAGGCGCGTAACGAGGGCATCACGGGCCGGTCCTCCCTTGGGAACAGGGGGAGAACCGGCCCCTTGTGCGAGGTCTCCTGAGTGATAGAAAGGTCCGTCTGAGAACAGTCTGAGAACCACCGGTGTGGCGCGAAATCGGCGCCGCCGACCGCGCCGCCGGTGGCGCGCCACATCAGTGAACGAGGGGGAACGCGCTGATGAGTCAGCCGCCGAGTGAGCCGCCGCAGGACGGCTTCGGAGCGCCGCAGGACCAGCCACCGACGCCGTCGACGCCACCGGTTCCACCGGCGCCACCGGCGCAGGGCGGGTTCGGCGCACCCCCCGACACGTCTCAGGGCACGCCCCCTCCGCCCGCGGGTCCGCCGGCGCCCGGCTACGGATATCCGCAGCAGCCCGGTCCGTACGCCCAGCCCGGTCCGTACGGTCAGCAACCTGCGTACGGTCAGCAGCCCGGTCCGTATGCCCAGCCCGGTCCGTACGGTCAGCAGCCTGGATACGGCTCCGGGTACGGCCATCCGGGCCAGGCGCAGTACCCGGGCGGCCCCGGCGGCCCGGGGACCCCTCCACCGCCTCCCGGCGGTTCCAGGAACCCCTTCAAGGGCCGCCCGGCCGTGGTCATCGGCGCCGCCGTGGCCGCGCTGCTCGTCGTCGGCGCCGCCGTCTGGGCCGTCAGCGGCGAGGGCGGCGACGGCAAGAAGCCGGTCGCCCAGGACAGCAAGGGCGGGAAGGCCTCCGCCGACCCGGTCAACCCCGGTGACGGCAGCGGCAACGGCGGCGGGGACCCCGAGAACCTCAACGCGGGCCGTCAGGCCGGTGAGGCGAAGGTGCTCTGGTACAAGCAGGCGCCCGACGCGCCCGGTTCCGGCGCCGACGCCCCCGGCCTGTGGATCACCGACAAGGCGGCGGTGAAGGCCGCGTACAAGCAGGTGTTCGCGTACGACGTCAAAGACGGCAAGCCCGCCTGGGCCCCGATCACGTTCCCGCAGCCGATCTGTGCGGTCACCCCGCAGAAGACGTCCGACGACAAGGTCGTCGTCGCGTACAAGAGCGGCGCAGGCGACAACGCCAAGTGCAACCAGCTCCAGCAGATAGACCTCGACGCCGGTACCAGGGGCTGGAGCGGCAAGGTCGCCGACGGCGCGCTCTTCGACAGCACGCTCACCATCGAACTGTCGGTCACCGGCAAGACGCTGATGGTCGGCCGCTCGCAGTCCGGCACGGCGTACGACATCACCAGCGGCAAGAAGCTCTGGGACAAGGAGAACTACGGCCAGGCCTGCTACCCGACCGCGTTCGCGGGCGGCGCCAAGCTGCTGACCGTCGCCTCCTGCGGTGCCGCGACCACCACCGAGCACGACGAGGTGCAGGAGCTGGACCCGGCCACCGGCAAGGCCAAGTGGACCACGAAGATCCCCAAGGGCTGGACGGTCGAACGCACGTACTCCGTCGACCCCGTCATCATCTACATGACCAACAGGGACGAGAAGAAGGTCAACGTCACCACGTTCAAGGACAACGGTGCCGTCCGCTCGCAGCTCAAGAGCAGTGACACCTTCAGTCCCGAGTGCGGTTTCGCCATCCTCGACCGCGATCTGACGGGCTGTTTCGGCACCGCCGCCGACGCGAGCACGCTGTATCTGCCGACCGACGCGAAGACCGGCGCCAACGAGATCGTCGCCTTCGACCTGTCGACCGGCAAGGAGAAGTGGCGCGTCAAGTCCCCGGCCGCCGAGTCGATGCTGCCGCTGAAGATGGACGGCACGCGGCTGATCGCGTACGTCGAGCCGTCGTATGACGCCGGTGGGCAGATCGTGTCGATCCCCACCACCGGAAGCGACCACAAGCCCACCAAGCTGCTGCAGAACCCACAGGGCACGGCGTCGGTCGAGAACGGCTTCTTCTCGAAGGCGGTCGACTATGTGGACGGGCGCTTCTACCTCTCCACCACCCGGCTGACGGGCAACGACCAGTCGAAGGAGAAGTTGATGCTGGCCTACGGCAAGTGACGCGCGCTCACGCCACCTTCGCCCCGTTCGCCATCTCCTTCTCCCGCATCTCCGTCCCTAACGCATCCGCATCCGCATCCGAGGTAGACACGCCATGAGCCAGCCGCCGCCCCCACCACCGCCGAAGTAGGTCGGTTCGGCACGCAGTAGGTCAACTTCTGTTGACCATGGGCCTGTCCCAGCTCAGGGACGGGGCCGTTCGTTTACCCCTCATCACTCCCGAATGCGAGGAATTTCGATATTCCGGGGCACTTCTCACCTGTAGGGGGAGCGCAACGTCGAACAAGCGTGTAGCTTCCGGGGGATGGAGAGCCGGGGGGCTCCTAATCCACGGGGAACCAGTGGGGATGCTTGGGGGGACTGGGGGGTTGCTCGATGGGAGTGCGGCTCATGGTGGTCGACGACCACCGACTGCTCGCCGAGGCGTTGGCCTCGGCGTTGAAACTGCGGGGGCACCGGGTGCTCGCCGCGGCGGCGCCCGCCGCGGGAGCGGCGGAGCTGGTGATCACCAGGGCACCGGAGGTGTGCCTGATAGGCACGGCGACACCCGCCGAGCCGGGAATCTTCGACCCGGTGACAAGGATCAAACGGGAGCGTCCGCAGGTGGCGGTCCTGGTTCTGGGCCCGGTCCCGAACCCGCGCGGCATCGCCGCCGCGTTCGCCGCGGGCGCGTCCGGCTACGTACGTCATGACGAGCGCATAGAGGGAGTCGAGCGCGCCATCATGAAGGCGAGGGCGGGCGAGGCCGCGGTGGCCCCCGCCCTGCTCCAGGGGGCCTTCAGCGAGTTGTTGAACCCCGCCGCCCAACCGGACGACGAGGGCCAGCGGCTTCTGCAGATGCTCACTCCGCGCGAGGTGGAGGTCCTGGTGAGGGTCGCCGACGGGGAGGACACGAGGCTCATCGCGGCCGGTATGGGGATAGCCCCGTCGACCGCCCGGACCCATGTCCAGCGGGTGCTGATGAAGCTGGGGGTGGGGTCGCGGCTGGAGGCTGCCGCCCTGGCCGCGCGTACGGGGCTGCTGGACCGGGCGGGGCCGGTGCCGACGCCTCACGGGGGCGCCGTGGAGGACGCCGGCTGAGGCGGACGGCGACGTCACGGGCGCCGACCGGGCTCGGGAGTACCCGGCATCACATGCGCACGTGACGCTCGATGTCCTCCCTGAACTCGGTGAGCGCCTGTTCGGTGAGTGAGGGACGGGTGTCGGCGATGGCGGCGAGGTAGTCCTCGGTGTCGGCCGGGGTGCCCCGGCGGTCGGTGACCTCCCGTTCGAAGGCGGCCTGGGCGCCCTTGCGGGCGGCGAACTCGATGTCCGCGGGGGTGAACATCTCGCTGGCCTCCACCAGCCGGTGCAGCCGGACCCCGTCGGCGGCGCGGCCCAGGTAGCGCCGCCAGATCGCCTCCCGGGCGGCTTCGTCGGGGGGGCCGACCGGGATGACGTAGTCGAACCGGCCGGGGCGCAGGAACGCCGGATCCAGGGAGCGGACGGAGTTGGTGGCGCAGATCAGCAGACGGTCGTCGTGGTCGCGGAAGCCGGGGATCAGCTTGAGCAGCTCGTTGGTGACCCCGTGGCCGGGGTCGACGGCCACACCGGACCGTACGCCGGCGATCTCCTCGACCTCGTCGATGAACAGGAGCACCGTCTCCAGCCCGGCCAGCTCGTGGAACGTGTCCCGGAGCGAGGCGGCCAGGCCCCCGGCGGAGCCCGCCGCGAGCCGGGACGGGAAGAGCTCCACGAACGGCCACTCCAGCCGGGAGGCGACGGCCCTCGCGAAGCTGGTCTTGCCGGTGCCCGGCGGCCCGAAGAGGATGACCGCCTTCGGCGGCGTCACCCCGTACCGGTCGGCCAGCGCGGGCTCGGCCAGCGGCAGCACGATCCGCCGCTCGATGGTCTCCTTCTCCCGCTCCATCCCCGCGAGGGCGGCCCACAGCCCGCCCGGCTGCACCCGCCCGCCCAGCTCCGCGAGCAGACCCGCGTCGCTCGCGCCGAGGTGCTCGACCTTCTCGTAGAAGACCAGACCGGCCCGGGTCCGGTAGCCGGAGTTCTCCAGCGCCGCGGTTCCGGTGGCCCCGGGGGCGAGCAGCGCACCGATCCGACGGATCCCCTGCGTGCGCAGGCGCCGCTCCAGCTCGGCGATCAGGGCGCTGCCGATGCCCCGGCTGCGCCAGTTCCCCGCGAGCGCCACCAGCGTGATCCAGGCCCGTTCACCCTGGACCTGTGCCACCGCCATGCCCACCAGGTCGTCGCCGACCACCGCGACCACCGCGGGGCCGCCGGCCCGGGCCACGGCCATGACCTCGGAGACGGGGAACACCGGAGGGGAGTCGTCCGTCTGCCGGTCCTGGTCCCAGATCTGGATGGCACGGTCGAGATCGTCGTCGCGGAAGTCCCGCAGTCGCCACGTCGGCATCATCGCCACCTCGCCGACTCCTCATTCTCCGCGCGGATCGAAACCCGGGCGACCGGACGGCCCGACGATCAGACGAGGGGCGTGCCGAGCCTGCCGGTCTTTATGTGGTGGAGGAGGTGGGAGAGGGGAGTGGGGGTGGTGGTGAGGTGGGTGGCGGGGGTGTCGCTTTCGCGGAGGTGGATGGTGGTGGGGGTGCAGGTGGAGGTGGTGGCGAGTTCGAGGCAGTCGTTGCCTTCACCGCCGCCGGAGAAGGACGACTTCTGCCAGTGAGTGGGGATGGTCATGGCTGTTCCTCACACTTCCTTGGCCAACTGGTGGATGAGGTCACGTGACTGCTCGGGGGTGAGCGACGCTTCCTTCACCCTACGGAAAAGCTTTCGGAAGTGGTCCAGTTGGGCTTGTGAGTCGATGAAGGCCGTGCCGTGCGGAGCGTCGCGCACCACGGTGTCCAGGCAGGACACGGCTCCGCCCAGGTGCACCATCGCGCTTCCGGCTCCGGGGAAGTCGTCGAGGTCGAAGGGGATCACCCGTACGGTCACATGTTCCGCTGCGGACAGCTCCAGGATGCGGGCCAGTTGAGCCCGTGAAGCCGCTCGGCCGGCCACGCGGATGCGGAGTGCCGCTTCGTGGATCACGGTCTCGTACGGAATGGGGCCGGGGCCCTCGATGATGACCTTCCGCTTCATCCTGTGGCTCACCCGATGCTCCAACTCGCCCTCGGGGAACTGGGGGTTCATGTAGGAGAAGAGGGCGCGTGCGTAGGCCTCGGTCTGGAAGAGCCCTGGTACATGGGTGACCGCCACATCGTGACGGAACGTGGCGTGGTGCTCCAACTCGGACAGGTCCAGGTAGGAGGCAGGAAGCACGCCCCGGTACTCCTCCCACCAGCCGCTCGTCCGGTCGGTGGCCATGGCGACCAGTGCCGTGATCAACTCCTCGTCCGTGCAGGCGTAGTGCGCGGCAAGGCGACGGACGCGGGTCTCGCTCACACCCGCGATGGCGGACTCGATCTGGCTCATCTGGACGGAGTCGGCCCCGAGCAGTGCGGCGGCCTCGCGGGCCTTCAAGCCCGCGGCTTCACGCAGTTTGCGCAGTTCAGATCCCAGACGTACCTGGCGTGCGGTGGGCTGCCGTCGGCGTGGCATCGCTTCCTCCTCGCCCCCAACTGCTCGGAAGCAGTGACTCGTTCAGGGGGAAGATTACGGCAACGACTTGCGGGGTCCTAATTTAGGGACCTACCGTCAGTGACGCGACGCACACACTGCGAAACCCCGGGGCGCCGGAAGCGCACCGCTCCGTCACGCCATGACGGCTGCGTCAATGCCACCGCCCGGCATTCTCAACTCCCCTCCCCACGAACGGAGTTCACCCATGCCCGAAACCGTCGCCGAACCCTGGGAGTACATGATGTACATCCCCCACGACCTCCGCGCCGTCACCGTCAGTCGCCGTACCGTCCGCCTGATCCTCACCCTGCACGGCCTGATCCGCCTCACCGACGTCGCCGAGCTGATCGCGGCCGAGCTGGTCTCCAACGCCGTACGGCATACGAAGGGACAGGCGGCGCTACGGGTGCAGTGGCGGGCCGGGACCCTGCGCATCGGAGCCTGGGACGCGGACCCGCAGCCTCCCGAGCCGTCCCTGCCATTGGACCGGCTCACCGACGCCGAGGAGGGCCGCGGCCTCGCCCTGGTCCGGGCCTGCGCCGACGAGTGGTCGTGGCAGCCGCTGACCAGGAACGGGCGGCGCGGCAAGTACGTGTGGTGTGACCTGGCCGCGGCGTAGCTCGTTGATCACGTCGTACAGAAAGGAGGGCCGATGGTCAGCTCGTCGCATGAGGCGCTGCATCAGATCTGCCAGAAGGACACGGAGGGGATGATCCGAAGCTTCCGGCGGCTGTTGCACGTGCCGTTTCCGGAGCCGCGCGCAATCGCCGTGGTCAACACGGACTTAACCGAGATCGAGCCGGTCGAGCGCCGCGTGGACAGTCTGGTCCGGATGGACACCGATGAGGGTGACTTTCTGCTCGTGCTGGAGTCGCAGGGCAAGAAGGACGAGAGGAAGCGCGGGAGCTGGCCGTACTACCTCTCGTACCTCTACGAGAAGTACCGCTGTGAGCCGGTGCTGATCGTCATGACCCAAAGCCGGTCCACCGCCCGGTGGGCAGCCCAGCCCATCCGGTTCGGTCTGCCGGGGTGGTCCTCGCTGGTCGTGCGGCCGCTGGTCCTCGGGCCCGACAACGTGCCGGTGATCGCGGACGAGACGGAGGCGGCGCGGGACGTCACCCTGGCGGTGTTTTCGGCGATTACGCATGGTAAGGGGGCGAATGCCGCTGCGATACTGGGGCCACTCGCGACGGTTCTGGAGACGGTGGATCCCGACAGCGCGGTGGTGCTCGCGGAGCTTGTCGAGTCAGGCCTGGTCGATGCACAGGCGAAGAAGATCTGGAAGGAGCTGATGATGCCGGTGAACTACTTCTTCAAGAACCCGGTCGCGCAGAAGGTGAGGGAGGAGACGCGCGTCGAGGATTGGAGCGAGGTGATCTTGAACATCTTGAAGTGGCGAGACATCGAAGTTCCCGACTCCGTCCGGCTTCGCGTGCGTGCGTGCTCCGACCTGGACCAGCTCAAGGCCTGGTCGGAACGAGCCATCCACGTGACCGAAGCTACCGAACTGTTCGATGACGACGGGGTCTGAGGAGACCTCTTCATCCCCGAAGGGCCCGCGTAGCCGCATGGGGCCGGAGGCCCCCGCGCACTCCAGCCCCGCCCCACACCAGCTACTCCGACGGAGGCTTCTCCTCCGGCAGTGGCACCGGCGGAGCCAGCGGCCGTAGCCACAGCCACAGCAAGAAGAAAATGCCCAGGGCCAGCATGCCCAGGCCGGTCCAGAGGTTGATGTTGACGCCTTGGGCCTTGGCGAGTTCGGCGTCGGAGACGGTCAGGCCCGCGAGGGTGACGATGACGCCGTAGACGACGAACAGGCCGCCGATGATGGTGCGGATGTCGAAGAGGCGGGTCGCGGTCGCGGACTGGTGCTCCAGCTCCGTGACCTCGCGTTGGACGTCGCGATCGGAGTAGTGGTCGGAGTCGTGGTCGGACATGGTTGCTCAGGCCTCCTTCGTCAGAACGAGAACGGGATGTAGCAGGCCGCCGCCAGGATCAGCGCGCCCCAGCCCAGCAGCGCCGGCCTGCGGTACCACGCGTCGTCGCCGGCGGCTGGCGGCTCGGCCATGCCGGGGGAGACGGTGCCGTAGACCAGGCCTTGGAGGTCCTCCGCCGGTTTGGGGGCCGTGAAGAGGGAGACCGCGACCATCACCACCGCGCCGGCCACGAAGCCCGCGATCGCCGAGACGAAGTTGGCGCCCTGGTCGGAGGGGATGGCGATGATCCCCTGCTTGTAGATGACGAAGTAGTTGACCATCGCTGCCGTCGTGCCTGCCAGCAGGCCCCAGAAGCCCGACTTCGCGGACGCGCGCTTCCAGAACATGCCGACGATGAAGGCCACGAACATCGGCACGTTGAAGAAGGAGAAGAGGGTCTGCAGGTAGGCCATGATGTTGGAGAAGGACGACGCCAGGAACGCCGTGCCGATCGACGCCAGCACGCCGATCACCGTGATCAGACGGCCGAAGCGGACGTAGTAGGAGTCCTCCCGGTCGGTCACGACGTACCTCCGCCAGATGTCCGACGTGAACACCGTGTTGAACGACGAGACGTTGGCCGCCATGCCCGCCATGAAGGCCGCCAGGAGCCCGGTCACCGCGATGCCCAGCACGCCGTTGGGCAGCAGTTCCTGCATCAGGTATGGGACCGCGTCGTTGTACTGGAGGTTCGAGCCGCCCGTGCCGATCCTGGGCACCAGGACGGCCGCCACCAGGCCCGGGATCATCACCAGGAAGACGATGAAGATCTTGGGGAACGCCGCGATGAGCGGGGTGCGCTGGGCCGCCGACAGGTTCTTCGCCGAGAGCGCGCGCTGCACCTCCGCGAAGTTCGTCGTCCAGTAGCCGAAGGAGAGGACGAAGCCGAGGCCGAGGACGATGGTCAGCCAGTTCGCGCCCAGCGGGTTCACATGCCCGATGCCCGTACCGCCCCAGGCGGTGGTGAAGTCGCTGCCGTGCGTCTTGTCGAGCGAGTGGGTCAGACCGTCCCAGCCGCCGACCCGCTTCAGGCCGAGCGCGGCGATCGGGATCAGGGCCGCGAGGATCACGAAGAACTGCAGCACCTCGTTGTAGATCGCCGAGGACAGACCGCCGAGCGTGATGTACGCCAGGACGAAGAACCCGGCGATCACGATCGCCACCCACTGCGGCCAGCCGAGCAGCGCCTCGACCACGATCGCCAGTGAGTACAGGTTGACGCCCGCGATCAGGATCGCGGCGAAGGCGAACAGGATCGAACTCAGCAGGTGTGCGGCCTTGTCGAAGCGCAGGAGCAGGAACTCCGGGACCGAGCGGACCTTCGAGCCGTAGTAGAACGGCATCATCACCAGGCCCAGGAACACCATGGCGGGGATGGCGCCGATCCAGTACCAGTGCACGGTGTAGACGCCGTACTGCGCGCTGTTCGCGGCCATCCCCAGGATCTCGGTCGCGCCGAGGTTGGCGGAGATGAAGGCGAGGCCGGTGATCCAGGCGGGCAGTGAGCGGCCGGAGAGGAAGAAGTCGAGGCTGGTCTTGACCGAGGCCTTGGCGGCGAAGCCGATGCCGAGCACGACCACGAAGTAGATGCCGAGGATCGTGTAGTCGAGCCCGTTCGTGGGGAGCCGGAGCCCTGCGGCGAGGTATGTGGGGGCATGCATGCCGGTATCCCTGCCCCATGAGTCCCACGACGCTGCCCAAGCTTCACCGAGACCCCCCAAATCCCCGCAGGCATTGACGTTCCTGTTGCTTTGTGGTTTGTTGTGTTCGGTTATGTTTGATGGTTGGGTGTGGTGTGGATGAGGAGTCCAGCGGTGAAGAAGACCTCGACCCGGCTCGCCGACGGTCGTGAGCTGATCTACTACGACGCGCGCGACGACAAGGTGCGCGACGCGGTGGACCGCCGCCCGCTGGAACCCACCGTCACCAGCTCCCAGGTGCGCCGCGACCCGCTGCTCGGCGACTCGGTCGCGATCGCCTCGCACCGCCAGGGGCGCACCTACCACCCCCCGGCGAACGAGTGCCCCCTGTGCCCCTCGCAGGGCGACCGGCTGAGCGAGATCCCGGACTCCTCGTACGACGTCGTCGTCTTCGAGAATCGTTTCCCCTCGCTCGCCGGCGACTCCGGGCGCTGCGAGGTCGTCTGCTTCACCTCCGACCACGACTCCTCCTTCGCCGACCTCACCGAGGAGCAGGCGGGGCTCGTCCTGGAGGCGTGGACGGACCGCACGGCGGAGCTGTCCCACCTCTCCTCCGTCGAACAGGTCTTCTGTTTCGAGAACCGCGGTGCCGAGATCGGTGTCACCCTCGGCCACCCGCACGGGCAGATCTACGGCTACCCGTTCACCACCCCGCGTACGGCCCTGATGCTGCGCTCGCTGGCCGCGCACAAGGAGGCCACCGGCGGCGAGAACCTCTTCGACGACGTCGTCGCACGCGAACTCGCCGAGGGCGACCGGATCGTCCTGGAGACCGAGCAGTGGGTCGCCTTCGTGCCGTACGCCGCGCACTGGCCCTACGAGGTCCACCTCTACCCCAAGCGGCGCGTGCCCGACCTGCTCGGGCTCGACGAGGAGGCGCGCACAGAGTTCCCCCAGGTCTATCTGGAACTCTTGAGACGCTTCGACCGGATCTTCGATGGGCCGGGTGGTGGGAAAGAAGGTGAGGGCGAGCCTCCGACGCCGTACATCGCCGCCTGGCACCAGGCGCCGTTCGGCGCGCTGGAGGAGTTCGAGGGCGTGAGCAGGGACGACTTCGCGCTTCACCTCGAGCTTTTCACCATTCGCCGCACTTCCGGCAAGCTGAAGTTCCTCGCGGGTTCCGAGTCCGGCATGAACGTGTTCATCAACGACGTGCCGCCGGAATCCGCGGCCCAGCGACTGCGAGAGGTAGCGAGTTCATGAGTGGGAAGTACCTGGTCACGGGTGGCGCGGGCTATGTCGGCAGCGTGGTCGCGCAGCACCTGATCGAGGCCGGTCACGAGGTGACGGTCCTCGACAACCTGTCGACGGGCTTCCGCGAGGGCGTGCCCGCCGGGGCCGCCTTCATCGAGGGCGACATCCGCGACGCCGCCAAGTGGCTGGACTCCTCCTACGACGCCGTGCTCCACTTCGCCGCGTTCTCGCAGGTCGGCGAGTCCGTCGTGAAGCCCGAGAAGTACTGGGACAACAACGTCGGCGGCAGCATGGCGCTGCTCGCGGCGATGCGCGAGGCGGGCGTGCGCAAGCTGGTCTTCTCCTCCACGGCGGCCACGTACGGCGAGCCGGAGCAGAGCCCGATCGTCGAGTCCGCGCCGACGAAGCCCACCAACCCCTACGGCGCCTCCAAGCTCGCCGTCGACCACATGATCACCGGCGAGGCGGCGGCCCACGGACTGGGCGCGGTGTCGCTGCGCTACTTCAACGTGGCCGGCGCCTACGGGGCGCAGGGCGAGCGCCACGACCCCGAGTCGCACCTCATCCCGCTCGTCCTCCAGGTCGCGCAGGGACGGCGGGAGGCGATCTCCGTCTTCGGCGACGACTACCCGACGCCGGACGGCACCTGCGTCCGCGACTACATCCATGTGGCGGACCTGGCGGAGGCGCATCTGCTGGCCGTCGAGGCGGCCACCGCCGGTGAACACCTCATCTGCAACCTCGGCAACGGCAACGGCTTCTCCGTCCGCGAGGTCATCGAGACCGTCCGCCAGGTCACGGGACACCCGATCCCCGAGGTCATGGCCCCGCGCCGGGCCGGAGACCCGGCCGTGCTCGTCGCCTCGGCGGCGACCGCGCGCGAGCGGCTCGGCTGGAACCCGTCCCGCGCGGATCTCGCGGGGATCGTCGCGGACGCGTGGGCGTTCGCTCAGAACAGGGAGCGGTAGGTAATTCGGTGGGCGTACGCGAGGGGTTCGAGGAGCTGTACGGGACCGCACCGGAAGGCGTCTGGGCGGCGCCCGGGCGGGTCAACCTGATCGGCGAGTACACGGACTTCAACGAGGGGTTCGTGATGCCGCTCGCCCTGCCGCACACGGCGGTGGCGGCGGTGTCGCGACGCACGGACGGGGTGCTGCGACTGCACTCCGCCGACATCGAGGGTCCGGTCGTCGAACTGCACGTCGACGAGCTGGTGCCGCTGACCAACACCAGCTGGGCCGCCTACCCGGCGGGCGTGGTGTGGGCGCTGCGCGAGGCGGGGCACGCGGTGACGGGCGCGGATGTGCACCTCGCCTCGACCGTGCCGACGGGGGCGGGCCTGTCCTCCTCCGCCGCTCTGGAGGTCGTGACGGCGCTCGCCCTCAACGACCTGTACGAACTCGGCCTCACCGGGCCCGAACTGGCCCGCCTCGCCCAGCGCGCCGAGAACGACTTCGTCGGCGTGCCCTGCGGGATCATGGACCAGACGGCGTCCGCGTGCTGCACCGAGGGGCACGCCCTGCACCTCGACTGCCGTGACCTGTCCATCCGTCAGGTCCCCTTCGATCTGGCCTCTCAGGGGCTGGCGCTGCTGGTCGTCGACACGCGGGTGAAGCACGCGCTGGGCGACGGGGCGTACGCCGAGCGGCGTGAAGGATGCGAAGAGGGCGCGCGGCAGCTCGGGGTCTCGCATCTGCGGGATGTCGCGTACGAGGAGCTCGACGCCGCGCTCGCGCGCCTCTCGGACGAGCGTGTACGCCGATACGTTCGCCACGTCGTCTCGGACGATCACCGGGTCGATCGGGTCATCACCCTGCTGGACGCCGGGGACGTCCGGGCGATCGGGCCGGTCCTCACGGACGGGCACGCCTCGCTCCGGGACGACCTGCGGATCTCCTGCGAAGAGCTGGACCTGGTGGTTGCCACGGCGAACGCCGCGGGGGCGCTGGGGGCGCGGATGACGGGGGGCGGGTTCGGTGGCTCGGCGATCGTGCTGGTGGAGTCCGCCGATGTGGACACGGTGACGAAGGCGGTGACCGAGGCGTTCGGCTCCGCCGGTTACCGGGCTCCTCGGGTCTTCCCGGCGGTGCCGTCGGCAGGAGCCCGCCGCCTGAGCTGACGTCCCGCGAGGAACCCCTCGGTCAGCTCAACCGTTTCGTCAAGGTGTACTCCGTGACCCCCGGCGGATAGTCGGGGATCACGCACACCACCGTGTAGCCCTGTTTCTTGTAGAACTCGGGTGCTTGGAAGTCCCAGGTCTCCAGGCGGGAGTTGCGGCAGCCGCGCTCCTCGTGAGCGAGACGCTCGGCCTCGGCGAGGAGGCGGGCGCCGAGGCCCGCACCGCGGTGGACGTCGTCCACCCACAGGTACGTCACATGCAGCCACGTCGTCCAGGTGTGACCGACGAGCCCGCCCGCGAGCACCCCGTCGGCGTCCAAGACCCAGACGTGGAGCGGAAGTTCCCGTTCGGCAGGGGTGCCGCGCAGGGCACGGAGGACCGGAGACGCCTGCGTGTTGGTGTCGCGCAGCCGCCGGCGGAGCAGATCACGCCGGTCTTTGTCGTCTCCTGTCTCCATACGAAACATACGGCTCACCATAAACGCGCTGGCCAATCAGTTCTGCAAATTGCCTTCCGCTGCCCGCCCCCGGTCGTACCCTGTGAACAGTGCCGGTGGGGGCCGGTGCTGATCAGGGGGCGAGACAGTCGGGTACGACGCCCGAAGTGGGGGTAGCAGTTTCAGCACGGCGGCGGCCGTGCGGCTGCGGCACCCCGTCTTCCGAGTTCGAGCGGGCTCGGGATCACTTCGGGTGTCGTACCTGCGCCGGTCCGTCCCCCGACCAGTGGGGGTTTCAGTGGTTCGCATCCGTGTTCTGGTCGTCGACGATCACCGCATCTTCGCCGAGTCGCTCGCCGCCGCCCTGGCCGCCGAGCCCGACGTCGACGTGTCCGCCGCCGGCAGCGGCCCGGCCGCGCTGCGCTGCCTGGAGCGGGCGTCCGCGGAGGGCCGCAGATTCGACGTGCTGCTCGTCGACGCCGATCTGGGCGGCAATCTGCCCGGCGCCCGTCCCGCCGTACCGGTCCAGGAGGGCAACGAGGACGGGCTCGTCGACGGCATCTCGCTGGTCGCGGGCGTTCGTTCGGGGCAACCGAGCGTGCGCATCGTCGTGCTCGCGGAGAAGGACGATCCGCGCCGGGCCGCCCTCGCGCTGCAGGCCGGCGCCTCGGGGTGGGTCGCCAAGGACTGTTCCCTGTCGCGGCTCCTGACCGTCATACGGGGTGTGCTGCGCGACGAGACGCATCTGCCGCCCGCCCTGCTCACCGGCGTCCTGCGGGAGTTGACCGCCGCGCGCAAGCACCGCACCGAGAGCGAGCGGCTGGTCGAGTCGCTCACGCCGCGCGAGCGGGAGGTGCTGCGGTGCATGGTCGCGGGGCTGGGGAGGAAGGCCGTCGCGGAGAGGCTGTTCCTCTCCCCGCACACCGTGCGCACCCATATGCAGAACGTGCTGGGGAAGTTGGGCGTCCACTCGACGCTCGCCGCGGTCGCGCTCGCCCGCCGGGCCGGGGTCGGGCCCGTCGACCTAGCCGGGGATGTTGTCGAACGGGGCGGTCAGCTGGCGTAGCAGGGACGCGAGTTCACCGCGCTGCGCCTTGCTGAGTTCGGCCAGGATCGCGCGCTCCTGGTCGAGGAGTCCGGCGAGCGCCTGGTCGGCCCGGTCGCGTCCCTCGTCCGTGAGGCGCACGAGCACGCCCCGGCGGTCGCTCGGGTCCGGGAGGCGCTCCACCAGGCCCTTCTTCGTCAACCGGTCGATGCGGTTGGTCATCGTGCCGGAGGTGACGAGCGTCTGCGTGAGCAGCTGGCCGGGGGAGAGCTGGTAGGGGGAGCCCGCGCGCCGCAGCGCGGTCAGCACGTCGAACTCCCAGGGCTCCAGGCTGTGCTCGGAGAACGCCAGCCGTCGGGCGCGGTCCAGGTGCCGGGCGAGCCTGCTCACCCGGCTGAGTACCTCGAGCGGTTCCACGTCGAGGTCAGGGCGCTCCCGGCGCCACGCTGCGACCAGCCGATCGACCTCGTCCTCCATGACGATCAGTGTAGTGGTTGTGTCGACATGAAGTCTCTTGATATCAAGTCTCTTGACATCAAGATAAGCGTGAGGGGAAAGTAACGGACATGACCACTTCCACCTGGGATCCCGCCCAGTACCTGCGCCACGCCGGCCACCGCGCCCGCCCGTTCACCGACCTCCTCGCCCGGGTCCCCGACCTCCCCGGCACCCCTCCCCGCATCGCCGACCTCGGATGCGGCCCGGGCAACGTGACCGTCCTCCTCGCCGACCGCTGGCGCACCGCGCGCATCACCGGCTACGACAACTCACCCGAGATGCTCGCCAGGACCGAGCCGTACGCGGGCCCCACGGCCGGCGGCGGACGCCTCGACTTCGCCCACGCGGACGCGACGACCTGGGCGCCGACGCAGACGTATGACCTGATCGTGTCCAACGCGGCGCTGCAGTGGGTACCGGGGCACGTGGAGCGGTTCCGCGACTGGGTGGCCGCGCTTGCCCCCGGCGGCACCTTCGCCTTCCAGGTCCCCAACAACATCGACGCGCCCCTGCACGCCCTGATGCGCGAGCTCGCCGCCTCCGCCCGCTGGAAGGAGCGCCTCGCGGACGTCCTGCGGCACGAGGACTCCGTCCACGACCCACTGGTCTACCTGGACCGGCTGGCCCGCCTCGGCTGCGCGGTGGACGTCTGGGAGACGACGTACGAGCAGATCCTCACGGGTGAGGATCCGGTCCTGGACTGGGTGAAGGGCACGGGTCTGCGCCCGGTACTGACGGCCCTGGCCGACGACCCGGAGGCCCGGGACGACTTCGTCACCGAGTACCGCGACCTGCTCCGCGACGCCTATCCGACAGCCCCCTACGGCACGGTGCTGCCCTTCCGCCGCCTGTTCGCCGTGGCACACAAGGGAGCGTGAGGGGATGCTCGCCGCCATCGACCACGTCCAGCTCGCGGCCCCGCCCGGCTCGGAGGACCTCCTGCGCGGCTACTACGTCGGGATTCTCGGTATGACCGAGATCCGCAAGCCCCCCGTCCTCGCCGCCCGCGGCGGCTGCTGGTTCCAGGCGGGGACCGTGCGACTGCACATGGGGATCGAGAAGGACTTCCGGCCCGCGAAGAAGGCCCACCCCGGCTTGCGCGTCACCGGCGCCGAGGCGTTCGCCGCCCGCCTCCAGTCCCACAATGCCGAGGTTATCTGGGACGACGACCTGCCCGGCCACCGCCGCTTCTACTCCGAGGACCCCGTCGGCAACCGACTGGAGTTCCTGGAGCCACTCGGATCCGTGGAGCAGCTCGGATCCGTGGAGCAGCTCGAGTCCTAGGACTTGCGATGCCCTATCAGCCGCGGCTTCGGCTCCAGGCCGTCCAGGCCGTGCCAGGCCAGGTTCACCAGATGGGCCGCCACCTCCGCCTTGCGGGGCTTGCGGACATCCAGCCACCACTGACCCGTCAGAGCGACCATGCCCACCAGCGCCTGGGCGTACAGGGGAGCCAGCTTCGGGTCGAAGCCGCGCAGCTTGAACTCACGCCCCAGGATGTCCTCCACCTGGGTGGCGATGTCCGAGATCAGCGACGCGAAGGAACCCGTCGACTGGGGAATGGGCGAGTCACGGACCAGGATCCGGAAGCCGTCCGTGTACTCCTCGATGTAGTCCAAAAGAGCGAACGCCGCCTGTTCGCACAGCTCACGAGGGTGACCGGCGGTGAGAGAGCCGGTCACCATGTCCAGCAGACGGCGCATCTCGCGGTCCACCACCACCGCGTACAGCCCCTCCTTGCCGCCGAAGTGCTCGTAGACCACCGGCTTGGAGACCCCGGCCTTCGCCGCGATCTCCTCCACCGACGTCCCCTCGAAGCCCTTCGCCGCGAACAGGGTGCGACCGATCTCCAGCAGCTGCTGACGGCGCTCCGCACCGGTCATGCGGGTGCGGCGCGCACGCCGCGGCTTTTCACTGCTGCTCGGGGTGCTGCTGGAGTCGGTGGCCACACCGTCAATCATGCCGCGTCAGCGGCTTCCGTCTTGCGCTGGGAGGCCGAGGCGTCCGTGTTGCGCTTCGAATCGATACGCGAGCGTGACGGCCAGCGCACGTCGTACGCCCAGCCGAGCTGCTCGCACCAGCGAATGATCCGCGCCGAGGAGTCGACCTGGCCGCGCTGTACGCCGTGCCGCGCCGAGGTCGGATCGGCGTGGTGCAGGTTGTGCCAGGACTCACCGCAGGAGAGCACGGCCAGCCACCACACGTTGCCGGAGCGGTCCCGCGACTTGAAGGGCCGCTTGCCCACCGCGTGACAGATCGAGTTGATCGACCAGGTGACGTGGTGCAACAGCGCCACCCGGACGAGCGAGCCCCAGAAGAAACCCGTGAACGCGCCCCACCAGGACATCGTCGCCAGACCGCCGATCAGCGGCGGCAACGCGAGCGAGAGCACGGTCCACGAGATGAACTGACGCGAGATCGCGCGGATCGCCGGGTCCTTGATCAGGTCCGGCGCGTACTTCTCCTGCGAGGTCCGCTCCTCATCGAACATCCAGCCGATGTGCGCCCACCACAGGCCCTTCATCAGAGCCGGCACCGTCTCCCCGTAACGCCACGGCGAATGGGGGTCACCGTCGGCGTCGGAGAACTTGTGATGCTTGCGATGGTCGGCGACCCAGCGGACCAGGGGCCCCTCGACCGCCATCGAACCAGCGATCGCCAGCCCGATCCGCAACGGGCGCTTCGCCTTGAAGGAACCGTGCGTGAAGTAGCGGTGGTAGCCGATCGTGACGCCGTGGCAACCCAGATAGTAGAAGAAGACCAGCAGGCCGATGTCCAGCCAGCTCACCCCCCGCCCCCAGGCCAGCGGCACCGCTGCCACGAGGGCTAGGAACGGAACAACGATGAAGAGAAGCAGCGTGATCTGTTCGAGTGACCCCTTCCGCTCGCCACCCAGCGTGGCGGCGGGGGCTGAGGTGTCGTCGTGCGGCCGCGGGGCGTCGTCGATCACGTCGGGACTCGTGGGCATGAGCATCCCCTGTGGGGTTCGAGGGCGGGGGAGGTGGCCGCGTACGGGATCTGAGAGTCCTCCCGCCAACTGACGGGAGTCCCTACGCGTCCGTAACTTACGGTGTCGTAAGTATGGCAGCGCGCAGCCAGGCGGCAAGAGCCCAACAGCCTGCGCGTCCGCATGGACACCTATCCTTGGAGTCGGTCGGACAGCGCGGTCCGTTCTGATTTATTCCCGGATGCCACGTCGCTAAGCGGCACCCCGCCGCGCGGCCACCACCCGGGTTCCCTCCCTGACGAGCTTCAGACGAGCTTCCACACTCTTCAGCCGAGCTTCCACACTGCAAGGAGCCGCACCTGTGAGCAGTGCCGACGACCAGACCACAACGACCAGCAGCGAGCTGCGCGCCGACATCCGCCGTTTGGGCGACCTGCTCGGTGAGACCCTCGTCCGTCAGGAGGGCCCCGAGCTCCTGGAACTGGTCGAGAAGGTCCGCCGCCTGACCCGCGAGGACGGCGAGGCAGCCGCCGAGCTGCTGCGCGGCACCGAACTGGAGACCGCGGCCAAGCTGGTCCGCGCCTTCTCCACGTACTTCCATCTGGCGAATGTCACCGAGCAGGTGCACCGCGGCCGCGAACTGCGCGCCAAGCGGGCAGCCGAGGGCGGACTCCTCGCCCGAACGGCGGACCGGCTCAAGGACGCCGACCCCGAACACCTGAAGCAGACCGTCAAGAACCTGAACGTTCGCCCGGTCTTCACCGCCCACCCCACCGAAGCCGCCCGCCGTTCGGTTCTCAACAAGCTGCGCCGCATCGCCGCGCTCCTGGAGACCCCCGTCATCGAGGCCGACCGCCGCCGCCACGACACCCGGCTGGCCGAGAACATCGACCTCGTGTGGCAGACGGACGAACTGCGCGTGGTCCGCCCGGAGCCCGCGGACGAGGCCCGCAACGCCATCTACTACCTGGACGAACTGCACGCCGGCGCCGTCGGAGACGTCCTCGAGGACCTCACCGCCGAACTGGAGCGCGTCGGCGTACAGCTCCCGGACGACACCCGGCCGCTCACCTTCGGCACCTGGATCGGCGGCGACCGCGACGGCAACCCGAACGTCACCCCCGCCGTCACCTGGGACGTCCTGATCCTCCAGCACGAACACGGCATCAACGACGCCCTGGACGTCATCGACGAACTCCGCGGCTTCCTCTCCAACTCCATCCGCTACACCGGCGCCACCGAAGAGCTCCTCGAATCCCTCCAGACCGACCTGGAGCGGCTCCCCGAGATCAGCCCCCGCTACAAGCGCCTCAACGCCGAGGAGCCCTACCGGCTCAAGGCCACCTGCATCCGGCAGAAGCTGGAGAACACCAAGCAGCGCCTCGCCAAGGGCACCCCGCACGAGGACGGCCGCGACTACCTCGGCACCGGCGAACTCCTGCGCGACCTCACCCTCATCCAGACCTCGCTGCGCGAGCACCGCGGCGCGCTGTTCGCCGACGGCCGGATGAACCGCACCATCCGCACCCTGGCCGCCTTCGGCCTCCAGCTCGCCACCATGGACGTACGCGAACACGCCGACGCCCACCACCACGCCCTCGGCCAGCTCTTCGACCGCCTCGGCGAGGAATCCTGGCGCTACGTCGACATGCCCCGCGACTACCGCGCCAAGCTCCTCGCCAAGGAACTCCGCTCCCGTCGCCCGCTCGCCCCGACCCCCGCACCCCTCGACGCCGCCGGTGCGAAGACCCTCGGTGTCTTCGGGACGGTCAAGAAGGCCCTGGAGATCTTCGGGCCCGAGGTCATCGAGTCGTACATCATCTCGATGTGCCAGGGCGCCGACGACGTGTTCGCCGCGGCCGTACTCGCCCGCGAAGCAGGCCTGCTCGACCTGCACGCCGGCTGGGCCAAGATCGGCATCGTCCCCCTGCTGGAGACGACGGACGAGCTGAAGGCCGCCGACACGATCCTCGAGGACATGCTCTCCGACCCCTCCTACCGCCGCCTCGTGGCGCTGCGCGGGGACGTCCAGGAGGTCATGCTCGGCTACTCCGACTCCTCGAAGTTCGGCGGCATCACGACCAGTCAGTGGGAGATCCACCGGGCGCAGCGGCGCCTGCGCGACGTCGCCCACCGCTACGGCGTACGCCTGCGCCTCTTCCACGGCCGCGGCGGCACCGTCGGCCGCGGCGGCGGCCCCTCCCACGACGCGATCCTCGCCCAGCCCTGGGGCACCCTCGAGGGCGAGATCAAGGTGACCGAGCAGGGCGAGGTCATCTCCGACAAGTACCTCGTGCCCTCACTCGCCCGCGAGAACCTGGAACTCACGGTCGCCGCCACCCTCCAGGCCTCCGCCCTGCACACCGCCCCCCGCCAGTCCGACGAGGCACTGGCCCGCTGGGACGCGGCCATGGACGTCGTCTCCGACGCCGCCCACAACGCCTACCGACGACTCGTCGAGGACCCCGACCTCCCGGCCTACTTCTTCGCCGCCACCCCCGTCGACCAGCTCGCCGACCTGCACCTCGGCTCACGCCCCTCCCGCCGCCCCGACAGCGGCGCCGGCCTCGACGGCCTCAGGGCCATCCCCTGGGTCTTCGGCTGGACCCAGTCCCGACAGATCGTGCCCGGCTGGTTCGGCGTCGGCTCCGGCCTCAAGGCCCTGCGCGAAGCGGGCCTGGACACCGTGCTCGACGAGATGCACGAGCAGTGGCACTTCTTCCAGAACTTCGTCTCCAACGTCGAGATGACCCTCGCGAAGACCGACCTGCGGATCGCCCGCCACTACGTCGACACCCTCGTCCCCGACGACCTCAAGCACGTGTTCGCCACCATCGAGGCCGAACACGAACTGACCGTCCGCGAAGTACTGCGCGTCACCGGCGGCACGAAGCTCCTGGACACCAACCCGGTCCTCCAGCAGACCTTCTCCATCCGCGACGCCTACCTGGACCCGATCTCCTACCTCCAGGTCGCGCTCCTCAAGCGCCAGCGCGACGAGGCCGCGGCCGGCGCCGAGCCGGACCCGCTGCTCTCGCGCGCCCTGCTCCTGACGGTCAACGGCGTGGCGGCCGGACTGCGCAACACCGGCTGACCCCCCAAGAGCGACAGACGGGTGCCCCCGCGTTCGTACGAACGCGGGGGCACCCGTCATTTCAAGAGCAGGTCACAGAACTCAAGAGCAGGTCACAGAACCAGGAACGTGGCCGTCAGCTGCGCGATCCCCGCCCCCGCCAGCACCCACGCCGCCCGCCGCGACCGCAGGCCACCCGACACCACCACCGAGGCCAGCAGCAGAGCGCCACCCAGCGGCACCCAGGCATAGAGAAGGCCCGCCGGACCACTACGGACGACATCACTGCTCCCGGGCTTCACGGTCACCGTGTACGTCCGGCCCCTGCGCACCGCCAACGCCTCGTCGATGGTGACCCGCGCCCGCGCCCGCGACCCCGTCGAGGTCGGCACGTACGTCCCCGTACAGACATCGCCTGAGCACCTGGTCACGGTCATCGTCCCCTGCTCCCGGCCCTTGCTCAGCATCACGTGCTGAGCCGTGCCCCAGGAACCCCAGACGCCCGCGATCAGGATCAGCGCCGCGACCGTACCCATCGCCGCGAGCCGCCCGAACCGCAGCGCCGGATGTGCGCTCCGACGGGAGCCTCGATGTGCGGCGACGGCAGGCATGGCGGCGATCCTTGGCCATGGCCGCACACCAGGTCAACTCCGGTCGGCTCCGGTGGGCGACAAGTCGGCAGTTGTACGCGTACATCGACCGCCCCCGAGAACCGATCAGGAGTTGTACGTGCCCTGCGCCCGCTCCAGCCCCTCGATGACGAGGCACTCCACGGCGTCCGAGGCCCGGTCCACGAAGTAGTCGAGCTCCTTGCGCTCCGCCGAGGAGAAGTCCTTCAGGACGAAATCGGCGACCTGCATCCGCCCCGGAGGACGCCCGATGCCGAAGCGCACCCGGTGGTAGTCGGAGCCCATCGCCTTCGTCATCGACTTCAGCCCGTTGTGGCCGTTGTCGCCACCGCCGAGCTTCAGACGCAGGACGCCGTAGTCGATGTCCAGCTCGTCATGGATCGCGACGATGTTCGCCGTCGGCACCTTGTAGAAGTCCCGCAGCGCGGTCACCGGGCCGCCGGACAGGTTCATGTACGACATCGGCTTGGCCAGGATCACCCGACGGTTCGCCGGACCCGGCGGGCCGATACGCCCCTCGATCACCTGCGCCTGCGCCTTGCCGGCCCGCTTGAACCTGCCGCCGATCCGCTCCGCCAGCAGGTCGGCCACCATGAAGCCCACGTTGTGCCGGTTCATGGCGTACTCGGGGCCGGGGTTGCCGAGGCCCACGATCAGCCAGGGGGCGCCCGCATCGGTCGTCACGTCGGTGTCTCCCATGTGTCCTTGATACGCGGCAGCCGCCGCTCCTGGGAGGAGCGGCGGCTGACACAGATGAAGATTCCGGAGGGAATCAGGCCGATCAGGCCTCGGCGGCCGCTTCGCCCGCGGCCTCGCCCTCGGGCTCCTCCGCCTGGGCGGACAGGACCTGAAGGACGACCGCGTCCTCGTCGATCGCCAGCGTGGTGCCCGCGGGGAGCGGGATGTCCTTGGCGAGGATGGAGGCGCCGGCCTCCAGGCCCGCGATGGAGACGGTGACCGACTCCGGGATGTGGGTGGCCTCGGCCTCGACCGTGAGGGTGTTCAGCACGTGCTCGAGCAGGAAGCTGCCCGGGGCGAGCTCGCCCTCGGTCTGGACGAAGACCTCGACGGTGACCTTCTCGCCGCGGTTCACGAGGAGCAGGTCGACGTGCTCGAGGAAGCCCTTGATGGCGTCGCGCTGGACGGCCTTCGGGATCGCCAGCTGGGTCTTGCCCTCGATGTCCAGGGAGAGCAGGACGTTCGGGGTACGCAGGGCGAGCAGCAGCTCGTGGCCCGGCAGCGTGATGTGGACGGGCTCGGCACCGTGGCCGTAGACCACGGCGGGAACCTTGCTGTCACGGCGGATGCGGCGGGCGGCGCCCTTGCCGAACTCGGTACGGGTCTCGGCGGCGAGCTTGACCTCGGACATGTGCACTCCTCGTAGAAATCTGGGGAAGGTGGTCACCCGGCCAAAACATCGGCCTGCTACGAAGAGCGCGTCGATAACGGACCGCCGCACACGCCTTCTCAAGCGGTACGGCCTCCCTCGCCGAGCAACTGTGACAGCTTACTGGGCGGGAAGGCCGTACCAGAAATCGATCTAGGCGAGGACCGTTCACCGGCCCTGCGCCGGTCCTCCTACTGCTCCTCGAACAGGCTCGTCACCGAGCCGTCCTCGAAGACCTCACGGACCGCGTTGGCGATCGTCGGCGCGATCGACAGGACCGTGATCTTGTCGAGCTCCAGCTCACCAGGCGTCGGCAGGGTGTCCGTGAAGATGAACTCGCTGACCTTGGAGTTCTTCAGACGGTCGGCCGCCGGACCGGAGAGCACACCGTGCGTCGCGGTGACGATGACGTCCTCCGCACCGTGCGCGAAGAGGGCGTCGGCGGCGGCACAGATCGTGCCACCCGTGTCGATCATGTCGTCGACGAGAACACAGACGCGGCCCTTCACGTCACCGACCACCTCGTGGACGGTGACCTGGTTGGCGACGTCCTTGTCGCGGCGCTTGTGCACGATCGCCAGCGGGGCGTCCAGGCGGTCGCACCAGCGGTCGGCGACGCGCACCCGGCCGGCGTCCGGGGAGACGACCGTCAGCTTGGACTTGTCGACCTTCGCCCCCACGTAGTCCGCCAGGATCGGCAGCGCGAACAGGTGGTCGACCGGGCCGTCGAAGAAGCCCTGGATCTGGTCGGTGTGCAGGTCGACCGTGAGGATCCGGTCCGCGCCCGCCGTCTTCATCAGGTCGGCGACCAGACGCGCCGAGATCGGTTCACGTCCACGGTGCTTCTTGTCCTGCCGCGCGTAACCGTAGAAGGGCACGATCACGGTGATGCTCCGGGCGGAGGCCCGCTTCAGAGCGTCGATCATGATCAACTGCTCCATGATCCACTTGTTGATGGGAGCCGTGTGGCTCTGCATCAGGAAGCAGTCGGCGCCGCGCGCGGACTCCTGGTAGCGGACGTAGATCTCACCGTTGGCGAAGTCGAAGGCCTTCGTCGGGACAACCCCGACACCCAGCTTGTGGGCGACCTCCTCGGCAAGCTCGGGGTGGGCGCGGCCGGAGAAGAACATCATCTTCTTCTCGCCGGTCGTCTTGAACCCGGTCACAGCACTGTCTCCTCAGAGGTGTCTCAGCTGGGGCATGAGAAAACTTCTCAACTGGAGTGCGAGAAGCGTTCTCAGCTGGGGGTGCGGGTGCGCATTTATACGACTGCGCACTTATCACGGTACGCCGTGTCAGACGCACCTGATTCCGGTCAGGCTCCGCCATCCGGCTCCCGGGAGGCCACCTCGGCCGCCTTCGCGGCCGCGCTCCCGGGACGCTTGCGGGCCACCCAACCCTCGATATTCCGCTGCTGGCCCCGGGCCACGGCCAACGAACCAGGTGGTACGTCCTTGGTGATGACCGAGCCCGCCGCGGTGTACGCGCCGTCCCCGACCGTGACAGGAGCCACAAACATGTTGTCCGAACCGGTACGGCAGTGGGAGCCCACGGTGGTGTGGTGCTTCTCCTGCCCGTCGTAGTTCACGAAGACGCTCGCCGCCCCGATGTTCGAGTACTCACCGATCGTCGCGTCCCCCACATAGGACAGGTGCGGGACCTTGGTGCCCTCGCCGATCGTGGCGTTCTTCGTCTCCACATACGTGCCGATCTTGGCCTTCAGCCCCAGGCGCGTGCCCGGCCGCAGGTACGCGAACGGGCCCACGGTCGCCTGCGGCCCGACCTCGGCGCCGTCGGCGACGGTGTTGTCGACACGGGCGCCGGAGCCGACCCTCGTGTCCTTCAGACGGCAGTTGGGCCCGACCTCAGCGCCCTCGGCGAGGTGCGTGGCGCCCTGGAGCTGCGTCCCCGGGTGGACGATCGCGTCCTGCCCGAAGGTGACGGTCACATCGATCCAGGTCGAAGCGGGGTCGACGACGGTCGCCCCGGCGAGCATCGCCTCGGTGAGCAGCCGGTCGTTGAGGATGCGGCGGGCCTCGGCGAGCTGGACCCGGTTGTTGATGCCGGCGATCTCCCGGTGGTCGCCGGCGACGGCCGCCCCGACCCGGTGCCCGGCCTCGCGCAGAATCCCCAGGACGTCGGTCAGGTACTCCTCACCCTGACTGTTGTCCGTCCGCACCTTCCCGAGCGCGTCCGCGAGGAGCTGCCCGTCGAAGGCGAAGACCCCGGAGTTGATCTCACGGATCGCCCGCTGCGACTCGCTCGCGTCCTTGTGCTCGACGATCGCGGTCACCGCGCCGCTGGCGCCGTCCCGCACGATGCGGCCGTAGCCGGTGGCGTCGGGGACCTCGGCGGTGAGCACGGTGACGGCGTTGCCGTCGGCGGTGTGGGTGGCGGCGAGCTGCCGCAGCGTCTCACCGCTGAGCAGCGGGGTGTCGCCGCAGACCACGACGACGGTGCCGTCGACGCCGCCGCCCAGCTCCTCCAGGCCCATGCGTACGGCGTGGCCGGTGCCGTTCTGCTCCGCCTGCACGGCCGTCCGTACGCCGGGGTCGATCTCGGCGAGGTGTGTGGTGACCTTCTCGCGGGCGTGACCCACTACGGCGACCAGGTTCTCGGGCTCCAACGCGCGCGCGGCCGCGAGCACATGGCCCACCAGGGAGCGGCCGCACAGTTCGTGCAGGACCTTGGGTGTGGCCGACTTCATACGGGTGCCCTCACCCGCTGCGAGAACGACGACGGCTGCCGGGCGATTGGCGCTCACGGGGATGCCCTTCGGCTTCATGGGGTGGGGTGGACATCCGCAGGATACCGGGGTGTTTCAGGGGGGACATGAGAGCGGGCCCTGACAGTGCTGTCAGGGCCCGAGCTGCGCAGCTCCGCCGCTAGGACTCGAACCTAGACCGAACACCTCCAAAGGGTGCCGTGCTGCCAATTACACTACGGCGGATTGCTGCGTCAGACCTTACCTGAGCCGCGCCGCGGCGTCGGTGGTAATCCCCTTCCACCAGCCTTCGATACGGCAGTACAACTCGGCACTCTGCAGGACTCTGATGACGAGGCAGCCACGGTAGTCGCTGCCGGTGTTCTTGCGGACGGTCTTCGGATTGTGCTTCTTCAGAGTCGGCTTCTGAAAGGCCGAGACGTCGACGCCGACCAGGTCGGCCCAGTAGTGCTGTGCGGCATCCACGTCGGCGGATTCGTGGATCAGTACCGTGTACCGCAGCCGATCCCCAGTGACCTTGAGGAGGTCGAGCCAGGCCAGGTAGGTCTGGATCACTCCTGGGTCGCTGTTGACGAAAATCACGCGCTCGCGACGGGCGTACGGCTTGCTCTTTGAGCCTTCGGCCCAGTAGAGCGCGACTCCGGCGATGAACAGCTCCCGGTCCGACAGTCGGTCGATCTCCGCGGCTGCCGCCTGTTTGGTCGCTTCGCGTTCTCGGTCCTGGGCTGCGCGCAGATGTGCGAGTCCCTCGTTCATGAGGGCTTGCTGTTCCTTCGGTGTGTAGCGCGGTTCGGGCTTCGGGAGATCCCGTACCCACAGTGAGATCGAGCTCTTCGAGCAGCCCAGCTCAGCTTGGATGCGGTCGTACGTCCAGCCCTGGAGCCTCAGCTCGCGAGCCTTGTCGCGGAGGTCGTCCTTGGCGTTCGGGCGCTTGGTCCACTCCGGGGGCGGCTCGCCCTCCAGGAGGCGGTTGAGGATGTCGTTGTTGTGGACGTGGAGGCGGTCGCGGATCTGGCGGCGGCTGAGTCCCGCCCGGCGCAGCGTGACCGCCCGTTCCCGTAGCCCCTCGAAATCCGCGTACTTGTTCTGTGAATGTGCCATGGGCATGCCGTCCGGGCGGAATGTGATCTTCCGGGGATGAAGGGTGAGTGAATCAGCAGTTCGAGTGATATCGGTGGGTTTCGCTTCTGTTCGATTGCGGGGTGTGGTGGAGGCCAGGAGGTGAAAGTCGCCGGAAATGGGGCGGGGTGCGAACGTAGGCTGGAGGCATGACCACGACGGGGGAAGAGCACACCGCGGCCGGTACCGGGCCGTGGTGGTGGGTCAGATGGCGTAGTGCCGTGTTGGACGCGAGCCTCGCGTCGGCGTCGGCGGTGGAGTGTGCGATCGAGGGGATTCCGTTCGCGCGCGACGCGGGCCTGCCGGTTTTGGTGGGTGTGGTGTTCGGGCTGGTCGCCGGCTCCGTGCTGCTGTTGCGGCGCCGCTGGCCGATCGCGGTTGTGCTGGTGTCGATCGCCATCACGCCCGCCCAGATGGGTTTCCTGATGGGGCTCGTCGGGTTGTACACGCTCGCCGCGTCCGAGCTGCCGCGTCGGATCATCGGGGCGCTGGCGGGGATGTCCTTCGCGGGGATGCTGATCGTCACGTTCGTACGGGCGCACCAGGGCATGGGGGTGCGTGGGGACGTGACGATGGGGGACTGGTTCGTTCCGTTCGTCTCGATCGCGACCGCGATCGGGATGACCGCGCCGCCTGTCCTGCTCGGGTTGTACGTGGGGGCGCGGCGGCGGCTGATGGAGAGTTTGCGGGAGCGGGCGGACTCGTTGGAGCGGGAGTTGCAGCTGCTGGCCGAGCGGGCCGAGGAGCGGGCGGAGTGGGCGCGCAACGAGGAGCGGACGCGGATCGCGCGGGAGATGCACGACGTGGTGGCGCACCGGGTGTCGTTGATGGTGGTGCACGCGGCCGCGTTGCAGGCGGTGGCGCGGAAGGATCCCGAGAAGGCTGTGAAGAACGCCGCGCTGGTGGGGGACATGGGGCGGCAGGCGTTGACGGAGTTGCGCGAGATGTTGGGTGTGTTGCGTACGGGGGACGGGTTGTCGTCCGTGCGGGTGCGGGCGGTGCCGTTGGCGGCTGTGGGGGTGGCGGCCGCGGCGGCGGCTTCGCGGGCGGTGGATGACGGGGCCGAGGGGCCGAGTCTTGCCGAGCTGGATGAGTTGGTGGGGCAGTCGGCGGCTGCGGGGATGGTGGTGGAGCTCTCGGTGGAGGGTGCTGTCCGGGGGTACGCGGCGCGGGTCGAGCAGACGGCGTATCGGGTGGTTCAGGAGGCTCTGACCAACGTGCACAAGCATGCGGCGGGGGCGAAGACGCATGTGCGGCTCGCTCATCGTGATGCGGAGATCGCGATGCAGGTCGAGAACGAGTGTCCGCCGGAGCCGGGGTCGGCGTCGGCGGTGGGTCTGCCCAGTGGTGGTAATGGTCTGCTGGGGATGAAGGAGCGGGTTGCCGCGCTGGGGGGAGTGTTTGTGTCCGGGCCGACGGATTCGGGTGGATTCCGGGTGTCGGCGGTGATCCCGGCGTAGGCCCTTCGGGGGGGCGCGGTTGTCGGCTGCGGGTGAGTGTGCGGGTGAGTGGGGGCTTGTCGCGCCCCGCGGCGGAGCCGCATATTTACACAGCCCCGCGCCCTTGAAGGCCGGGGCTGCGCCCCCGGCCCTCAGCCCGCTGTCAGGCGGATCGGTTCTATGCCTGACAGGAGGGTGGTGAGGGCGGTGTCGATCTCGGGGCCCAGGTACCAGTCGCCGGTGTGGTCGAGTGCGTAGACGCGGCCCTCGGAGTCGATGGCGAGGAGGGCGCGGGAGTCGGACTCCTCGCCGAGGGGGCAGACCTCGGCGTCCAGGGCGCGGCCGAGGTCGCCGAGGGTGCGGGCCATGTGGAGGCCGTGCAGCGGGTCGAGGTGGATCGCGGTGGGGGCGAGCTGGCGGCCGGTGCCGGTGGGTCTGATGCGGAGTCCGCCGAATTCCGCCCATGCCTCCACGGCCGCGGGGAACATGGCGTGCCGGTGTCCGGCGGGTGACTCGTGTCCCCGCAGGGCGTCGGCCCAGTACTCGGCCTGCTTTATGTCCCAGTGGCCGGGCTGCCACCCCGCGGAGCGCAGTGCGGCGTCCACGGGTACGGAGAAGCGTGTGGAGGTGCGGTCGGCGTGCATCTGCCCTTCGTTCGTCGAGGGTCGGGACATGGGCGCGGTGGCGGGGGCGCCGTCGTACGTACGTGTGTGGGGGCGGGGGAGTTCAGGAGCCGTTGGTCGTGACCGTCGGGTCGACGATGCGGACGCCGAAGTGGTCGCTGAGTGCTGTGCAGGCGCGGCAGGGTGCGGCGAAGCTGCCGTGCAGCGGGTCGCCGTCCTCGCGGATGCGGCGGGCGGTGAGTTTGGCCTGTCTGAGGGCCTTGCGTGCCTCGCCGTTGGTCATCGGTTTACGGGCGGCGCGTTTGGTGCGGGTGGCGTCGATGGCGGCGATGTGCCGGGAGATGAGGATCGCCTCGGCGCAGCGGCCGGTGAAGCGGTCGCGTTGTGCGCTGGTGAGGGTGTCGAGGAAGTCCTGGACCAGCGGGTGGAGGGTGGGCGGCTGGTCGCCGCGGGCGGCGGTGCCGGTGAGGGTGGCGCCGCGTACGGAGAGGGCGGCGGCGACGGTGGGAAGTATGCCGTCGCGGCGGTGCAGGAGGGTGGGTGTGTGGGCTGCCTCGGTACTGCTCCAGCCGACGCGCGGGTCCCCGGACGTGCCTGTATGTGTTGCGTTCATGATCGTTCTTCCCTCCCGTGCATCCCCCGATGCGGCTACAGACTGCCAAATGGCGTGGCGGGTGCGGTAGCTGGGGCGCGCGACACGCCCGGGCTTCGTCGTAACGTCACGGCGGGGTGACGGCAGGTCACGGAACCGGAGGCCCGGTGACCGGTGTCTTCCAACCGCATAGGCTGTCGACATCCGCGATCCATACAGCTATTGAGAACGCCGCAGGGGGCAACCGCCATGACGACAGGTCGGCTCGGGCAGCAAGCCGCGCCGCCGAACGCGGCCTACGCCGGGCAGGTCGTGCATTTCCCGGATCCGGTGCGGGCCGCTCGCCATCCCAGGGGTGTACGGGTCGACGCGCACGGATACCCCGACTTCTCGGCGTATGCGCGTGCCGCCGCGGAGATCGCCGAGCCTCCGGAGGGTTTCGGTGTGGACGAACTGCGTTTGACGGACTATGTGTCGGCGAATGCCGCGCTCGCCGCCACGGGGCACGACCTGTGGGACACGATTCCGTCCGTGGCCACTCCGCATGGCTGGACGTGGCACCACGTGCGGGGCACGCGGCGCCTGGAGCTCGTTCCGGTGGAGGTCAAGGCGCTGTTGCGGCATCACGGTGGTATCGCGACGGCGGCGGTGGATCAGGGGAAGCGGGGGACGCGTCCGTTGCAGGACACGCGTCCCGCGCACTTCGGGTTGCCGAAGTCGTCGGTCGCGGTGAGCGAGCAGCAGGTGTTGGGGGTCGAGGAGGATCTCGGCTATCGGCTGCCGGGTGCGTATCGGTCGTTCCTGAAGGCCGCGGGTGGGTGTGCGCCGGTCGGTGCCGCGCTCGACGCGGAGCTGGGTCTGCTGGTGGATCAGCCGTTCTTCACGGTGCGCGAGGAGGCCGCCGTGAACGACCTCGTGTACATCAACAAGTGTCTGCGCGACCATCTGACCAAGGATTATCTGTGTGTCGGGTTCGTGCAGGGTGGTCTGCTCGCCGTCAAGGTGAAGGGTGACGCGATCGGGTCGGTGTGGTTCTGCGCGTACGACGACGCGCGCGACCAGGATGCCTGGCCGCCCGCCGAGCGTGTGCAGCGGCTGTTGCTGCCCTGCGGTGCGGACTTCGACCAGTTCCTGTCCCGACTCGCGGGCAATCCGCCGGAGTTGGAGACGGTGGCGAACCTGATGGTGGACGGTGGCTTCGCGCGTGCCGTTCCCGTCTCTTCCCTGGGGGAGTGAACGTCCGATGGTGACCTTCGCGCAGGCGCAGGAGCGCGCGGAAGAGTGGATCAACGGCGAGGTGCCCGGGTACCAGCACCGTGAGGTGCGGGTGCGGGAGTTCGAACTCGGGTTCGTGGTGTGGGCCGAGGACCGTGTCGACGGTCCGCGTTCCGACGGGGGCGCGCAGCGGCTCGTCATCGCGCGGGACAGCGGGGAGGCGACGCTCTGGCCCGGGTTGCCGGTCGGTGAGGTGATTCGCCGGTACGAGGAGGAGTACGGGGTGCCGCAGGCGTCCCCGGAAGTGGCGCCGGCGCCTGTGGCCCGGGTCGATCTGAATCAGACGTCGTTCTTGTTGAGTCCTCCGGAGTGGTTGCAGGAGGCGGCGGACAAGCTGGGTATCGCGGATCGGCGGGCGGGTGCGACGTCCGGCGGGGCGGGTGGCGCCGGCGTGGGTGCCAACGGGGTTTCCGGCGCCGGCGGTTCGACGCCTTCGCCTTCCGACGCGCCGCCGTCGTGGCCCGCCGCCGCGGCCGGTGACGAGCGGGACGCGGGTCCGCAGGACGCCGTGGTGGCGCCGGGCGTGCCCGTTTCGGCGACTCCGTGGGCGGGGACGGACACTGCCGGGGACGGGGGTGAGGACCGTTCCGTTCCGTTGCCGGCGACCGTGTTCGCGCCGCCGCTGACCGATGTCGACGACAAGGTCGGTCCGGGTGTGCCGCCCGGTGTGACCCCGGATGCCAAGACGGCTCTGATGTCCGGCGGCAGCCAACTCCCGCGCACGGCGCAGGCGCCGGTGGTCGACACTCCTGTGGCCCCGCCGTCGTACGGCTATCCGCAGGTGGGCCCGGGTGTGCCGGGCACGCCGCCTCCGGGTGTACCGGTTCCTCATGCACCGGTTCCTCATGCACCGGCTCCTGGTGCACCGGTTCCGGGTGCACCCTCTCCTGGCGTTCGGGTTCCTGGTGTTCAGGCTCCGGGGGGTCCGCAGGGCATGTCTCCTTCTGGGCCGCCGCCCGGGTACGGGTACCCGCAGGGGCAGGCCCCCGTCGCGCCGCCGCGGCCGCTGCCGCCGAACGCCGGTGACATCGCCGACGCCGCGACCAGCAAGGCGCAGGGACCGCCGAGGGGTGCGCGGGGTGGTGGCGTGAGCGCGCCGCCTCCGCCGAGCGCCCCGGGTGTGCCGGGTGTGCGGCCGGGGAGTGCGCCTCCTCCTCCGCCTCCGCCTCCGCCGTCGTCCGGTCCCGGTGCTCCGGGCACCCCGGCGGGCGGGTACGTGCCGACACAGCTCGTCTCGCAGCTCGGCCCGAACGGGCCCGGGGGTCCGGCGGGTGCGGGCGCGCCTGCCGCGCCCCAGCCCCCTGGTGCGCCGGGTGCGCCGGGTGCTCCGCAGCCTCCGGGTGGTACGCCTCCCGCGGGTGTCCATCACGCCGCCACCATGCTGGCCGGTCCTCCGGCCGGCCCCCGGTCGGCGGTCCCGGCGCCCCGCCGCCCCCGCAGGCGCCCGGCATGCCCCCGGGCGCGCCGCAGCCGATGCCGGGTCAGCCCATGCCGGGTCAGCCGACGGCCGGTCACCCGGTGCACGGTCAGCCGATGCCGGGTCAGCCCGTGCCTCCGGGGCAGCAGCCTCCGGCGTACGGCTACCCGCAGGCCGGTCAGCCGACCGTCGGGCCGGGCTATCAGGCGGTACTGCGCTACCGCGCGCACGACGGTTCCGAGCAGCAGGTGATCCGGCGTTCCGCGCCGGGGACTCCGCACCCGGAGTGGCAGATCCTGCACGAGTTGCGTGCCATGAACGTGCCGCCGCAGCAAGTGCTGGAGCTGCACACGGAGTTGGAGTCGTGCGAGTTGCCGGGCGCGTACTGTGCGCGGATGATCCGGGAGAGCTGGCCGCAGGCGCGGATCACCAGCATCGCCCCGTACGGCACGGATCACGCGAGTCGTCAGCAGGGTATGCACCAGCTTCTCGCGCACCAGGGCGAGTTGCATCAGGTGGCGGACGGGCCGGCGCGCCCGGGGCCGGTGCGGGCGCCGATTCCGCCGGTGCAGCCCGCGCCGCCGGTTCCGCCGGAGGCGATCGGGCAGGAGCTGGCGGCGGCGTTCGGGCCGGGTCTGTTCCGGTTCGAACAGGTCGCGGTGTCGCGGCAGGGTGTGCCGAACATCGTGGCGCACACGCTGGTGGTGGCCGGACTGCCGGTCGACATGGGTCCGTTCTTCTGGGCGCAGGCGCAGCCGGGCCGTCCGGTGCCGACGCTCGCCGAGCTGGCGCAGGAGCGTGGGGTGCAGCCGGCCGCGGACGCGGGCTCGTACCTCGTCATGGGCAGTGACTTCGGCAAGGCAATCTGTGTCCAGTACGGCACGGCGAACATCGTGGCCGTGCCGGTGGAGGCGCCGGGCGGTGCCTCGGTGCCGCCGCAGTTCGTGAACACGGGGCTGCCCGAGTTCGCGCGCTGTCTGGCGCTGCTCGGCCGGATGTGGCGGCTGCGGTTCGGGCTCAACCAGGAGCAGGCGGGCCGGTGGACCGTCGACTTCCAGGCGCAGCTCGCCTCGCTGGACGCGGCGGCGCTCGGCTCTCCGGAGAGCTGGTGGTCGGTGTTGCTGGAGCAGATGTGGGACGGACTGCTGTGACGCGTCGCTGAGTGTCCGTCAGGGAGCCAAACGGGTTGGATCCGGTCGTATGACCGGGTCCAACCCGTTTTTTACCCACCTTGACCGGTACGAATGCGCGGAGTGTCGCGTTATGAGCACTTACGCCTGATCCACCAAGATGTGCGCCATATCGTGTTGTATGTCGCATAGTGGAGAGGGGTCCAGGGATGAGCAGCGCATCGGTGTCGCCGCACGGCTTCGTGGCCGTACGGGGGCGCGGTTACCGTCCCGAGCAGGTCGACGCGTGCTTCGCGGCGCTCTCGCGCGACCGCGACACCGCCTGGGAACGGGCCGCGCGGCTGACCGTCCTGGCCAAGGAGATGGACGCGGAGGCGCGGCGCCTGCGGGAGGCCGTGGCGCGGCTGGCCCCGCAGACGTACGAGACGCTCGGCGAGCGGGCCTGCCGGATCCGCGAGCTCGGCGAGGAGGAGGCCGCGGCGGTACGCGAGAACGCGTGGCGTGAGGCACGGCTGGCCGTCGAGGAGGCCGAGGCGGCGGGGCTGCGGGTGCGTGAGGCGGCGCAGGCGTACGCCGACGAGGTGCGCGGCGGGGCGGAGGGACACGCCCGGAACCACCTTCTCGCCGCCCGCGCCGAGGCCGACGAGATGCGGATCGCCGCCCGTCGCGGGATCAAGGAGGGCCGGGGGGAGGCGCTGGCGGCGCTGCGCGAGGTGCGGCAGCGCACCGAAGATCTCCTCCTCGAGCAGGAGAGGGAGCACGCCGAGCGCTGGGAGGAGGTGGAGCGGGCGGCGGTGGAGCGGGCCGCCGCGCTCGACGCGCACCACGTGGAGCGGGAGGTGCGCGCCGAGGACGCGCTGGTCGAGGCCAGGCGTGCGCTGGCCGAGGCCGAGGAGTTCGCCCGGCACGGGCAGGAGGACGCGGCGGCGCGGGCTGCCGAGGTGTTGGCCGAGGCGCGCGTGAGGGAGGAGCGGATCGCGCGGGAGACGGAGCGGGTGCTGCGCGAGCACGGTGAGCGGTGGGACGACGTACGGGCGCAGATGGATCATGTGCGGAGCAGTCTGACCGCGCTGACGGGGCGGGCGCCCGCGGAGTAGGCGGGCGCCGCGGGGAGGGTCAGCCTCCCCTCCGTACCGCCCCCGCGAGGATCCACCCCTCCACCGCCTCGTACTGCCTGCGCTGCTCCTCCGCCTTGCGGCGCCCGGAGACCATCGTCCCCAGCCACCCGTAGGCGAAGCCCAGGGGAATGGACACGAGGCCGGTGGTGGTGAACGGGAACCAGTTGAAGTCGGCCTCGGGGAAGGCCGAGATGGGGGAGCCGGAGACCAGGTTGGTGCCGGTCATCAGGATCAGGACGGTCAGGGTTCCGCCGATGAGGGTGCACAGGAGGCCCGTGCGGGTGTAACGGCGCCAGAAGAGGCCGTAGACCAGCGCGGGCGCTATGGCCGAGGCGCCCAGGCAGAAGGACAGCGTGACCAGGGGTTGCAGGCTGCGGTGCTGGACGAGGGTGGCGAGCAGGATCGCCGGTGCGCCGACCGCGAGCGCGGAGACCCGGGCGAGGGTCATCTCGCGGCGCGGGGACAGCTCCCGTATCTGCCCGGCGAACACGTCGTGGGCGAGGGAGTTGGCGCAGGCCAGGATCATCCCGGCGACCGAGGCGAGGAGCGTGAGGAAGATCGCCGTCGTCACGGTCGTGAAGAGGAGGGTCTCGGCCGTCGACACGTCCGGTCCGAACGCGGCCCTGGATCCCATCAGGTACGCCGTGTTGCCCTGCGGGTCGGCGCCCGCGATGACGGTCCGTCCGACCAGTGCCGTGGCCCCGAATCCGACGACCGTGATGACCAGCACGAAGACGGCCACGCAGGGCACCGCCCAGGACATCGAGCGGCGGACCTGACGGGCGCTGCCCGCGGTGTACATGCGCATGGTGATGTGCGGCAGGCAGGCGCCGCCGAGGACCACGGTCAGCTCCGAACTGATCATGTCGAGGCGGGGGCTGGGGCCGCCCGCGAACTGCAGGCCGGAGTGCAGGAAGGCGGTGCCGACGCCGCTGTTGCGGGCGGCGGTGTCGAAGAGGGCGCCGGGGTCCCAGTCGAAGCGCTGCAGGATGAGGGCGGCGACCACGGTGCCGGAGCCGAGCAGCATCACGATCTTCAGGATCTGAATGAGGGCGGTGCCCTTCATGCCGCCGATCGCCGCGTAGCTGATCATCAGCGTGCCGAGGCCGATGACGCAGCCGGTCTTGAGGGAGTCGCTGGAGAAACCGAGGATGAAGGCCAGCAGATCGCCCGCGCCGGCGAGTTGGACCAGCATCAGCGGCAGCAGGGCGACGAGGGTCGCGGCGCACGCGGTGATGCGTACGGCGCGTCCCGGCATCCGTCGTGCGAGGGCGTCGCCCATGGTGAACCGGCCCGCGTTGCGCAGCGGTTCGGCCAGCAGGAACATCAGCAGCATCAGTGACAGGGCGGTGCTGAGGGCGAGGACGACGCCGTCGTACCCGGCGAGTGCGATGACCCCGCCGGTGCCGAGGACGGTCGCCGCGGAGATGTAGTCCCCGGCGATGGCGAGGCCGTTGCGCATCGGCGACAGGGAGCCGTAGCCCGTGTAGAACTCGTCGAGGTCGTCGCGGTCCGGTCCGGTCATCACGCACAGCAGCAGCGTGATCGTGGCGACGGCCGTGAACGCCACCAGTGACATGGCCCGCGCGGAGCTGCTGAACCCGACCATGCTCGTGACGGCGGTCGCCTCGGTCACCTGGCTCATCGGGCCGCCTCCCGCTTCGCGTCCAGCTGGGTCTGCCGGCGGATCCGGTCGGCGATCGGGTCGACGCTCCGGCGCGCCGTGTACTCGTACAGCCCGATCGCCAGGCAGGTCACCGGCACTTGGAGCAGGCCGAGCAGCAGTCCGGTGGGCAGTTCGCCGGAGACTTCGCTCGTCATCAGCCCCGGCGCGAACGCCGACAGGAGGAGGAAGAGGGTGAAGTAGCCGAGTGCGGTGAGCGTCGCGACCCGCCGCTGCCGGCGGTAGGCGCCGCGCAGGACGCGGATGTCGCTGTGCCGGCCGAGTGCGTGGTGACGGGGTTGCCGCTTTCTCGCGGGTTCGGGTGGCTGGGGTTGCGGTTGCCAGGGATAGGTGAGGTGCGAGGGGGACGTGTGGTGGGGGGACGGGGACGAGTACGGCGCTGGGCGGGGCGGGTCGTACGGCGACGGGTGTCGCGTCTGGTACTCGGGGGACGAGAACGCGTCTTGCATCCCGTGATCTCCTTGCGTGGCTCGGGCCCGGTGCGGACCGCAGGGAGTTGGGGGGTGGGCGAGGCACGCACGCTACTCGCAGGTAGCCGGTGTGCGTGAGGCTTTCACCAAACTGAGCGGTCGGTATGCGCTTACTTCGGCGACCCGGGGTGTTACCCGCGTTTACACCGGGAGTTCAGCAACAGTTCCACTCCGAGCCCGCCGCCCAGAACGGCCGGCTCTCCTCAGTCGCCGGGGTTTGTGATGACCGGAAAGCGCCTCGGCGCCACGAACAGCAGGACCAGGAAGGCGAGTGCGGCGGCGCACGCCGCGCCCAGGTAGACGGCGTGGACCGCGTCGGCGACCGCACGGCGCACATGCTCGGCCGGTGCGCCCGAGTCCAGCGCCCGCGTCACCGCGTCCAGGTCCCCCGCGCCGCCGAGCCGCGCGGCCAGCACCCCGTTGGCGATCGCGCCGAACAGGGTCGCGCCGATGGTCTGGCCGGTCTGGCGGCAGAAGAGGACCGACGCCGTCGTCGTGCCGCGCTCCTCCCAGCCGACCGTCGACTGGACGCCGATGATCAGGGGCAGTTGGAACAGGCCCAGGGCGCCGCCCAGCAGGAGCATCAGCAGCGCCGGCTGCCAGGGCCGGCCGGGGTAGGGCAGGAAGGGGAAGGCGATCAGGATCAGGGTCGCGGTGCCGATGCCGAGCATCGCGGTGTTGCGGAAGCCGATCCGGCCGTAGACGTGCTGGCTGAACGCCGCCGACACCGGCCAGCTCAACGTCCACACGGAGAGCACGAATCCGGCGGCGACGGGCGCGAGGCCGAGGACCGCCTGCGCGTACGTGGGCAGGAACACCGTCGGGGCGACCATCAGCAACCCCAGGGCGCCGAGCGCCAGGTTCACCGCGGCGATCGTGCGGCGCCGCCACACCCACCCGGGGATGATCGGCTCGGCCGCCCGGCGCTCGATCACGACCACGGCGCCGATCAGCGCGAGTCCCGTACCGAACAGGACGAGGGACGGGGCCGACAGCCAGTCCCAGGCGACCCCGCCCTGCACCAGCGCGGTGAGCAGCACACCGCCGCAGGCGAAGACGGCCAGCGCGCCCGCCCAGTCGATCCGAGGGCGGCGGCCGGAGGACTCCCGTGCCGGCTCGTGCAGATGGCGGACGATCAGCCACAGCGCGAGCGCGCCGATCGGCAGGTTGATCAGGAAGATCCAGCGCCAGTCGGCGTACGCGGCGAGGACCCCGCCGAGGGCCGGGCCCGCGATCGCCGAGGTCGCCCACACCGTGGACAGCTTGGCCTGGATCTTGGGGCGCTCCTTGAGCGGGTAGAGATCGGCGGCGAGCGTCTGCACCGTGCCCTGCAACGCGCCGCCGCCCAGGCCCTGCACGATCCGGAAGGCGATGAGCGCGGCCATGTTCCAGGCCGTGGCGCACAGCAGCGAGCCGAGGAGGAAGACGGCGGCGCCCGCGACGAGGACCGGCTTGCGGCCGAAGGTGTCGGAGAGCTTTCCGTACACCGGCAGCGTGACCGTCACCGCGAGCAGATAGCCCGAGAACAGCCAGGAGAAGACGGAGAAGCCGCCGAGGTCGCCGACGATCTACGGGACGGCCGTGGAGACGATGGTGGAGTCGAGCGCGGCCAGCGCCATGGCGAGCATCAGGGCGGCGACGACGGCGCCCCTGCGGCTGCGCGAGGGCGATGAGTGGTCCGCCGCCGCGGCCCGTATACCGGTGTCCCCCTGGCCCACTGGAGCGCCTCCCCCTGATCGGTTCCCCCTGCAACTATCCGCCGTCCCCCACCCTCTCACTTGACCTTCACGTAGCGGGAGGGTGGACGCTCGCTGGGTCCGAGGGCGGAGGCAACCCCGAGGGGGACTCCACCGAAGGGTGGACTGCCCTTAGGGGTCTCTCCCCACTAAGGCTCGGGGGGCGTTCGTACCGACGGAGGACGAGACGGGGCGGCGGCCGTCCTTAACCTGGCTTTATGCCGCGGGGGAGCGGGAGCGGTCCTACAGACCGCACGTTCCGGGGTGGGGTTATCCCCAGGGAAAGACTGCGCTGGGCACCAGCGCGCCGGACCACCCCCCGCCACCAGACTTACCGGCGTAGCGAAGAGCACTTCAACCGCTGACCGACATAGGAGATACACCGTGACATCGGCTGTGACCATTCCCAGGCACGGGGGCACTGGAGGGCGTACGGCCGTTGCCGCGCGGGCGCGGCAGGTCGTCAAGGCGTACGGGTCAGGGGAGACCCGGGTCGTCGCCCTGGACGGCATCGACGTGGACATCGCGCGGGGGCAGTTCACCGCGATCATGGGCCCCTCGGGGTCCGGCAAGTCCACGTTGATGCACTGCCTCGCCGGACTCGACACCGTGACGAGCGGCCAGATCCACCTCGACGAGACCGAGATCACCGGGCTCAAGGACAAGAAGCTCACGCAGCTGCGCCGGGACCGGATCGGGTTCATCTTCCAGGCGTTCAACCTACTGCCGACGCTGAACGCGATAGAGAACATCACGCTGCCGATGGACATCGCCGGCCGCAAGCCCGACAAGGGCTGGCTCGACCAGGTCGTGGAGACCGTCGGACTCGCAGGCCGTCTCAAGCACCGGCCGGGCCAGCTCTCCGGCGGCCAGCAGCAGCGCGTCGCGGTGGCGCGGGCACTCGCCGCGCGGCCCGAGATCATCTTCGGGGACGAGCCGACCGGAAACCTCGACTCCCGGGCGGGCGCCGAGGTGCTGGGCTTCCTGCGCCGCTCGGTGGACGAACTCGGCCAGACCATCGTGATCGTGACGCACGACCCGGTGGCGGCCTCGTACTCGGACCGCGTGCTGTACCTCGCCGACGGCCGGATCGTCGACGAGATGTACCAGCCGACGGCCGACCAGGTCCTCGACCGCATGAAGGACTTCGACGCCCGGGGGCGCACGTCATGACCGTCCTGAAGACCTCGATGCGCAACTTCTTCGCGCACAAGGGGCGGATGGCGCTGTCGGCGGTCGCGGTGCTGCTGTCCGTGGCCTTCGTCTGCGGCACGCTGGTGTTCACCGACACCATGAACACGACGTTCGACAAGCTGTTCGCCGCCACCTCCTCCGACGTCACCGTCTCGCCGAAGACGGCCAAGAGCGACAGCACCCCGCAGAACGGCAGGCCCGACTCGCTGCCCGCCTCCGTCCTGGAGCGGGCCAAGAAGGCGGAAGGCGTCAAGTACGCCGAGGGCGCGGTCAGTTCGATGAACGTGACCGTCGTCAACAGCGCCAACAAGAACATGGGGTCGAGCACCGGGGCCCCGACGATCGCCGGCAACTGGACGCGCAACGACCTGCGTTCGATGGAGATCACCTCCGGTCGCGCCCCGCGCGGGCCGACCGAGACGATGGTCGACGCCGACACCGCCGACAAGCACCACCTGGGGCTCGGCGACGAACTGCGCACCATCGCCGTCACTGGTGACTTCAAGGCCAGGATCGTCGGCATCGCCACCTTCAAGGTGACCAACCCCGGTGCCGCCGTCGTCTACTTCGACACCGCCACCGCACAGCGCGAACTGCTCGGCGCCACCGGCCGGTTCACCAACATCAACCTCTCCGCCGCCACCGGTGTCACCAACGACACGCTCAAGCGGAACGTCATCGCCTCGATCGGCGCCGGCGCGTACAAGGTGCAGACACAGAAGGAGTACTCCGACGAGAACCGCTCCGGCGTCGGCTCCTTCATGGACGTCATCAAGTACGCCATGCTCGGCTTCGCCGGGATCGCCTTCCTGGTCGGCATCTTCCTGATCATCAACACCTTCTCCATGCTGGTCGCCCAGCGCACCCGCGAGATCGGCCTGATGCGGGCGATCGGCTCGTCCCGCAAGCAGGTCAACCGGTCCGTCCTGGTCGAGGCGACCCTGCTCGGCATCTTCGGCTCGATCCTCGGCGTCGGCGCGGGCGTCGGCCTCGCGGTCGGCCTGATGAAGCTCATGTCGGCGGCGGGCATGGACCTGTCCACCCGCGACCTGACCGTCAAGGCGACGACCCCGGTCATCGGACTCGTGCTCGGTGTCGTGGTCACCGTCCTCGCCGCCTATCTGCCCGCCCGCCGGGCCGGCAAGGTCTCCCCGATGGCCGCGCTGCGCGACGCCGGTACGCCGGCGGACGGCAAGGCCGGTCTCGTCCGCGGCATCATCGGCCTGGTCCTCACCGGCGCCGGAACCTTCGCGCTCTTCACGGCGGCCAATGCCGACAAGGCGAGCGACGGTTCGCTGGTGCTGGGCGCGGGGGTCGTCCTGACCCTGATCGGGTTCGTCATCATCGGCCCGCTGCTCGCGGGCGGTGTGGTCCGGGTGATCAGCGCGGTGCTGCTGCGCTTCTTCGGCCCCGTCGGACGGATGGCGGAGCGCAACGCGCTGCGCAACCCGCGCCGCACCGGAGCCACCGGCGCGGCCCTGATGATCGGCCTCGCCCTGGTCGCCTGCCTGTCGGTGGTCGGCTCGTCCATGGTCGCCTCCGCGACCGACGAGCTCGACAAGTCGGTCGGCACCGACTTCATCATCCAGGGCAACCAGCGGATCGTCCCGCAGGCGGCGAAGGCCATCGAGACGACGCCCGGCCTGTCCCGCGTCACGCACTACCGCGACATCGAGGCCAGGCTCACCACCCCCGACGGCTTCTCGGACAGCGACGGCGTCACGGCCGCCGACCCCACCTACGCGCAGGACCTGCACCGCAAGACGACGGCCGGTGAACTGACCGCCGCCTACGGCAAGGACTCCATGTCCGTCGGTTCGGAGTTCGCCACCAAGCACCACGTCAAGCTCGGCGACACCCTGACCGTCGCCTTCAAGGGCGGCAGCACGGCGAAGCTCAAGGTCGCCGCGGTCACCGACGACGACGTGGTGATCGACCAGGGCGCGCGGTACCTCAGCACCGAGACCATGCGCAAGTACCTCCCGGCCGACCGGATCCCGCCGGACCAGATCATGTTCGCCAGCGCCAAGGACGGCCAGGAGAAGCAGGCGTACGCGGCCCTGAAGAAGTCCATGGAGCCCTACCCGCAGTACCAGGTCCGCGACCAGACCGACTACAAGCAGGAGCTCAAGGACCAGATCGGCCAGCTCCTGAACATGGTCTACGGCCTGCTCGGCCTCGCGATCGTCGTCGCCGTCCTCGGCGTGATCAACACCCTCGCCCTGTCGGTGGTGGAGCGGACGCGGGAGATCGGCCTGATGCGCGCCATCGGGATGTCCCGCCGCCAGCTGCGCCGCATGATCCGCCTGGAGTCGGTCGTCATCGCCCTCTTCGGCGCGCTGCTCGGCCTCGGCCTGGGCATGGGCTGGGGAGCCACCGCCCAGAAGCTCCTCGCCCTGGAGGGCCTGAAGGTCCTGGAGATCCCCTGGCCGACCATCATCGGGGTCTTCATCGGCTCGGCGTTCGTGGGCCTGTTCGCCGCCCTGATCCCGGCGTTCCGGGCGGGCCGGATGAACGTACTGAACGCCATCGCCACCGACTAGCCGGCAGCAGCAGCCGCCGCGAAGCCACCGTGTACGGGGGTTGCGGGGGACGGGCCCGGCCCAGGAGGAGCTCACCTCCTGGGCCGGGCCCGCGGTCGTACGCGGTGCGTCAGGTGTGTCCGGTGCGCCGCTCCAGGAGTACGTAGCCGTAGGCGGCGCCCAGGACGTCGTACGAGGCGCGCGGGTGCAGCCGGCCGGCGTACGCCTGGACGTCCTCGATCGAGTGGTCGGAGTCGTCGAGGGCGATGAAGTCCGGGGTGACACCGCCGGTGTCGCCCATCCACAGGACCCGGCAGCGCGCGACGAGCCGACTGCTCGGGCCGACGTTCACCTCGACGCTCGCCCCGTCCGGGACACGCGCCAGCAGCCGTTCGACGGCACTCACGCGCGTGGGCTTGCGATACGCGGCGCTCTCGCCCAGCACGGACAGCGGGAGCGAGGTGGTCAGCGCGAGCGCCGCCGCGACGACGGCCGTGGGCAGGTGCCACGCGTACGAGCGCAGCCACGGGCGCGGGCTCCGGCGGGTCCGGAAGAGCGCGTCGGCGAGGGCCAGGGAGAGGACCGGCATCAGGACGGCGCTGTAGTGCCAGTCGGTGCCCCAGTAGTGCGGGTCGGAGGAGAGGAAACGCCAGCCCAGGGTCGGCAGGGCGACCAGGAGGAGCGGGGAGCGCGGAGCCAGCAGACCGGTGGTGGGGATCAGCAGCCAGGCGAGGGTGCGGAGTTTGGTGCCCAGGCCGTCGAGGGGATCACCGCCGGCCTTGTCCCAGTAGGGGTAGGTGTCCGCGGTGCTGAACGCCGGGATCACCACCATGAGGGTGAGCACCGCGGCCAGCACTCCGAGGGCGGCGACCCCGAGCGCGCACAGGGCCGTACGCGGGGCGGCCTTCCGGGCCCGCCCGGCGACGACCAGGGCGATCGCGGCCAGGGTGAGCCCGAGATCCTCCTTGACGAGGACCAACGGGAGCGGCCACAGGAGAGCCGCGCGCCACCGTCGCTCCAGGACTGCTTCCAGGGCGAAGGCGATCAGCGGGACGGCGAAGCAGATCTCGTGGAAGTCGAAGTCGACGGCGCGCTGGATCCCCCACGACAGCCCGTACGCGAGGCCCAGCGCGAGTCCCCGCGAGCGGCCGAGGAGCCGGGCGGCGGCGCGGGTGACCGGCACGACGGACAGCGCCAGCAGTGCGGCCTGGGCGACGAGGAGGGTGACCGGGGTCGGGAAGAGGCGGTACACGGGTGCGAGCAGGGCGATGACCGGGCTGAAGTGGTCGCCGAGGACGTCGGTGCCCGGGCCCTTGAGATCGGCGACGGGGGCGCGCAGGTGGGCGTAGGCGCGGACGGCCTGCTCGAAGATGCCGAGGTCCCAGGAACGGGTCGCCAGATGCCGCCAGCGGCAGACCGACAGGGTCGCGTACGCGGCGAAGAGCAGGACCGCCAGGATCTGGGGATCGCGGGGGCGCCGGTCACGGACGGGAACGGCCGTGACCGGCGGGGGTATGGGGGCGCTGTCGGTCCTTGGGGCGGCGGCGGTGGCGGCGGCGGTGGCGGTGGCTGTGTCGGCGGGGGTCGGGTTCGAGCTCATGCGGCTCCCGGTACGTGATCACGTGTCACGGGGTATACGCGGGGGACGTGGGGAGTGGTTGACGGTTGAGGGTGTGGTGCGGCTCACTTTCAGCGGGAGACACGGCCCCGCGCCCCTGAGACGGGGCCCCGCCCCGATTCCCCGCCCGGCCGGGACCCGTCCACCTCTTGCGTCTCACAGGGAGCGCGGCGCCGTCGTAGGCTGGACAACCCCGGCCCGTCGAGACGTGTCGGGCGGTTCGCGTTGCCCTCTCTTCGGGATGGAAGCCCTTCATGAGCCTGCACGGTCTGCTCGACGCCGTCGTCAAGGACGCCGCCCTCGTGGAAGCGGTGAAGGCCGCCACCGATGGCAACCGGATGCACATCGACCTGGTCGGCCCGCCCGCCGCCCGCCCCTTCGCGGTGGCGGCCCTGGCCCGCGACGCCGGCCGCACCGTACTGGCCGTGACGGCCACGGGACGCGAGGCCGAGGACCTGGCCGCCGCGCTCAGATCCCTCCTCCCGGCGGACACGGTCGTGGAGTACCCGTCGTGGGAGACGCTCCCGCACGAGCGGCTCTCCCCCCGGTCGGACACGGTCGGCCGCCGTCTCGCCGTGCTGCGCCGCCTGGCGCATCCGCGCCCCGACGATCCAGAGACCGGCCCGGTGTCGGTCGTCGTCGCCCCGGTCCGCTCGGTGCTGCAGCCGCAGGTCAAGGGCCTGGGAGACCTGGAGCCGGTCGCGCTGCGGACGGGCCAGAGCGCCGACCTGGGCGGGATCGTCGAAGCGCTCGCGGCAGCCGCGTACGCCCGGGTCGAGCTCGTCGAGAAGCGCGGCGAGTTCGCCGTACGCGGCGGCATCCTGGACGTCTTCCCGCCCACCGAGGAGCACCCCCTCCGGGTGGAGTTCTGGGGCGACGACGTCGAGGAGATCCGTTACTTCAAGGTCGCCGACCAGCGTTCCCTCGAGGTCGCCGACCACGGCCTGTGGGCGCCGCCCTGCCGCGAGCTGCTCCTGACGGACGAGGTGCGCGAGCGGGCGGCCCGGCTCGCCGAGGAACACCCCGAGCTGGGCGAACTGCTCGGCAAGATCGCCGAGGGCATCGCCGTGGAGGGCATGGAGTCGCTGGCCCCGGTCCTCGTCGACGACATGGAGCTGCTGCTCGACGTCCTGCCCAAGGGCTCGATGGCCGTCGTCTGCGACCCGGAGCGGGTACGGACGCGGGCCGCGGACCTGGTGGCGACCTCGCAGGAGTTCCTGCAGGCGTCCTGGGCGGCGACGGCCGGGGGCGGCGAGGCACCCATCGACGTCGGCGCGGCCTCCCTGTGGGCCATCGCGGACGTCCGCGACCGGGCGCGCGAGCTGGACATGATGTGGTGGTCGGTGTCGCCGTTCGCGGCCGACGAGGAACTGGACGCGGACACCCTCAAGCTCGGCATGCACGCCCCCGAGACCTACCGCGGCGACACGGCCAGGGCACTCGCCGACACCAAGGGCTGGCTCGCGGACGGCTGGCGCACGGTGTACGTCACCGAGGCGCACGGCCCCGCCGCCCGTACCGTCGAGGTCCTCGGCGGCGAGGGCATCGCGGCCCGCCTCGACGCGGAGCTGACCGAGCTGACGCCCGCCGTGGTGCAGGTCGCGTGCGGTTCGATCGACTTCGGCTTCGTGGACCCGGCGCTCAAGCTGGCGGTCCTGACGGAGACCGACCTCTCCGGCCAGAAGGCGGCCGGCAAGGACGGCGCGCGCATGCCGGCCCGCCGCCGCAAGACGATCGATCCGCTCACCCTCGAAGCGGGCGACTACATCGTGCACGAGCAGCACGGTGTCGGCCGCTACATCGAGATGGTGCAGCGGACCGTCCAGGGCGCGACCCGCGAATACCTGGTGGTGGAATACGCCCCGGCCAAGCGCGGCCAGCCCGGCGACCGCCTCTACATCCCCACCGACCAGCTGGAACAGATCACCAAGTACGTCGGCGGCGAGGCCCCCACCCTGCACCGCCTGGGCGGCGCCGACTGGACGAAGACCAAGGCGCGTGCCAAGAAGGCGGTCAAGGAGATCGCGGCGGACCTGATCAAGCTGTACAGCGCGCGGATGGCGGCCCCGGGGCATGCCTTCGGTTCCGACACCCCTTGGCAGCGCGAACTCGAGGACGCCTTCCCGTACGCGGAGACCCCCGACCAGCTCACGACCATCGCCGAGGTCAAGGAGGACATGGAGAAGACGGTCCCGATGGACCGCCTGATCTGCGGCGACGTGGGCTACGGCAAGACGGAGATCGCGGTCCGCGCGGCCTTCAAGGCGGTGCAGGACGGCAAGCAGGTCGCGGTCCTGGTGCCGACGACGCTGCTGGTGCAGCAGCACTTCGGGACGTTCTCCGAGCGCTACTCCCAGTTCCCGGTGAACGTCCGCGCCCTGTCCCGCTTCCAGACCGACACGGAGGCGAAGGCCGTCCTGGAGGGCCTGCGGGACGGCGCGGTGGACGTCGTCATCGGCACCCACCGGCTGTTCTCCGCCGAGACGAAGTTCAAGGACCTGGGCCTGGTCATCGTCGACGAGGAGCAGCGTTTCGGCGTCGAGCACAAGGAGCAGCTGAAGAAGCTGCGCGCGAACGTCGACGTCCTGACGATGTCGGCGACCCCGATCCCCCGCACGCTGGAGATGGCGGTGACGGGCATCCGCGAGATGTCCACGATCACGACTCCGCCCGAGGAGCGGCACCCGGTGCTGACCTTCGTCGGCCCGTACGAGGAGAAGCAGATCGGCGCGGCCGTCCGCCGCGAACTGCTGCGCGAGGGTCAGGTCTTCTACATCCACAACCGGGTCGAGTCGATCGACCGGGCGGCGGCGCGGCTGCGTGAGATCGTCCCCGAGGCGCGTATCGCGACGGCGCACGGTCAGATGGGGGAGCAGGCTCTGGAGCAGGTGGTCGTCGACTTCTGGGAGAAGAGGTTCGACGTGCTGGTGTCGACCACGATCGTCGAATCCGGCATCGACATCTCCAATGCCAACACGCTGATCGTGGAGCGCGGTGACAACTTCGGCCTCTCGCAGCTGCACCAGCTGCGCGGCCGGGTGGGCCGGGGCCGTGAGCGCGGCTACGCCTACTTCCTGTACCCGCCGGAGAAGCCCCTGACGGAGACCGCGCACGAGCGGCTCGCGACCATCGCCCAGCACACGGAGATGGGCGCGGGCATGTACGTGGCGATGAAGGACCTGGAGATCCGCGGCGCGGGCAATCTGCTCGGCGGCGAGCAGTCGGGTCACATCGCGGGCGTCGGCTTCGACCTGTACGTACGGATGGTCGGCGAGGCGGTGGCGGACTACCGGGCCTCCCTGGAAGGCGGAGTCGAGGAGGAGCCGCCCCTGGAGGTCAAGATCGAGCTGCCGGTCGACGCACATGTCCCGCACGATTACGCGCCGGGCGAGCGGCTGCGTCTGCAGGCCTACCGCGCCATCGCCTCCGCCAATACGGAGGAGGACGTCAGGGCCGTACGCGAGGAACTCACCGACCGCTACGGCAAGCTGCCCGAGCCGGTGGAGAACCTGCTTCTGGTGGCGGGCCTGCGGATGCTCGCGCGGGCGTGCGGTGTCGGCGAGGTGGTGCTTCAGGGCAACAACATCCGCTTCGCGCCGGCGGAGTTGCGCGAGTCCCAGGAACTGCGCCTCAAGCGGCTCTACCCGGGCACGGTCATCAAGCCGGCCGCCCACCAGCTTCTGGTCCCCCGCCCGAAGACGGCGAAGGTGGGCGGAAAGCCGCTGGTCGGGCGGGAGTTGCTGGGGTGGACCGGGGAGTTCCTGGCGACGATTCTCGGGTCGTAGGGGTCGCGCGGGTCGTATGGGTCGGCGTGGCTGGTGGCGGAGGCCGGGGTCAAGTCACGCCGACGGTGACGGGAACAGCATTCCCGTCAGGGTGCGGAAGACCTCCTCGGGGTCCTGGTCGCCGACCGCGCCGTCCAGGTTGTGGCCGAGGAGCAGCGTGGCGAAGCCGTGGGCCAGGGACCAGGCGGCGACTCCGGCGAGGCGGGGGTCGATGCCGGGTTCGGGCACCCGGTCGGAGACGGCCCGGCGCAGGCGGTCCGCGGTCAGGGCGCGGGCCGTGGCCAGCTCCAGGTCGTTCTCGCGCAGCAGCTCAGGCGTGAACATCACCTGGAAGTGCGCGGGGTGCTCACGCGCGAAGCGTACGTAGTGGACGCCCGCGTCCCGCAGGTCCGTGGCCTCGGCGAGCTCGGCCAGAGGGGGTTCGTCATGTCGGAGCACGGTAGTGAGGTCGGCGGGATGATTCAGGGGGACGGGGCCGCCGGTGTGGAGACCGGGGTCGAGCTCGGCGAGGTGCGCCGGCTGTGGCACCTGCTGGAGCCCCTGCACGCGGTGCTCTATTACGCGCCGGAGGTCTTCGAGGAAGCGGCCGCGCTCGGCTACGGGACGGGGGAGCGCTGGCCGACCTACTTCCCCCTCCGCGCCGCCCCGTTGGGTGCGGTCGGGAGCGAGCGCGTGTCCTCCGCCTTCTACAGCTTCAGTCCGCGGATGGTCGCCGCGCACATGGAATTCGCGTGGCTCACCGCGAGCCCCGCGGACGTGCTGAAGGCGAGGGAGCAGGGCATGGACCGGGCGTACCGGGCGATATTCGGGGACCGCGCGGCGAGCCCCGAACTCGTCGAGGCCGCCGGGCTGTTGCGCCGCGTCGCCGAGTCCGCGAACACCGCCGGCCGCCCCATGGCCGCGGCCAACGCGGAGTTGGCGTGGCCGACCGCCCCGCACCTCCAGTTGTGGCATGCGGCGACGATCCTGCGCGAGCACCGCGGCGACGGTCACCTCGCGGCGCTGCTCGTCGCCGGGCTCGACCCCGTCGAAGCGCTCGTCTCCTTCGCGGCGATCGGCGCGGCCTCGGTCGAGCGCTTCGGGAGCCGCGGCTGGAGCCCGGCGGAGTGGAGCGCCGCCCGTGAACGCCTCGTCGCGCGCGGCCTCGTCACCGAATCCAGCACCGCCACGCCCGCGGGCCGCGACCTGCGCGCCGAGGTCGAACGCCACACTGACGAACTGGCCGCCGCTCCCTGGCGCACCATCACCCCGGCCGAGCGAAGCCGACTGGCCGAGCTGCTCGGCGAGTTCTGGGTCGCGGTGCTGGGCTCGGGGCTGCTGCCTTCGGAGTCCACGCTGGGGATCGGGAAGGTGTGAGCGTGCGTGGCGCCGGGCGCGAGCGAAGCCGCCCGCGGGAGTCGCGCCTCGCGGACGGCCTCGGTGTCACGGCCGATCGGTGGGTGTGTCGCGCCTCGCGCGTCTCCGCCTCTACGGCTGGTCGGGCCGGTCGGTCGGTTCGCGGTCCATACCCGTCGCGCCCTCGATCTTCCGCTGGGCGTCGTCGACCTGGTCCGTGTACTTGTTGCCCGTCTTCTCGTTGATCTCCCGTTCTCCGGCGTCGGACATGTCCTTGCCCTTGGACTTCGCCTGATCCTTGAATCTGTCGAAGATGCCCATGCAGGAGCTCCTTCCGGAGGTGTGTCACCACCGACGATACGCCCGGCGTGCACCTATTGCCCGTTGAGTGCGGGTATGGCTGGGCATACCCGCCGCTACCGTGGGCACCAGGGAAACGCGCCCTGTGCAGGGCGGACCTGGGGAGCAAGGGGAGGGGCGTCGTGGTGCGTCTGAGGGGTGGGGCGGCGGCTGCCGCATTGGTGGTGTTGGTCGTCGGCGTGGGGGTCAGTGGCTGCAAGAAGGACACCACGGGCTCCGCCGGCCCGCAGGGTACGTCGGCCGGCGGCGCCGCGCTCACCGCCGTGGACTCGCTGACCGTCAAGGGGCGCGCGCCCAAGACGGGGTACAGCAGGGCGAGGTTTGGCACGGCATGGGCCGACACGGACTCCAACAAGTGCGACACCCGCGACGACATCCTCAAGCGGGACCTGAAGAACGTGAAGTTCACCGGCGGCACCTGCAAGGTGGTCTCCGGGACGCTCGACCCGGACCCGTACTCCGGTAAGGAAGTGACGTACAAGCGTGGTCGCAGCCTGGTGGACATAGACCACCTCGTCGCGCTCTCGGACGCCTGGCAGAAAGGCGCCAAGTACTGGGACGCGAGCAAGCGGATAGCCCTGGCCAACGACCCGCTCAACCTGCTGTCCGTCGACGCGAGCACCAACCGCAGCAAGGGTGACGGCGACACCGCGACCTGGCTCCCGCCCAACAAGGGGTACCGCTGCGCGTATGTGGCCGCGCAGGTGGCCGTGAAGAAGAAGTACGGGCTGTGGGTCACCAGCGGGGAGAAGGCCGCGATGAAAAAGGCGCTCTCCGAGTGCCCCGGCCAGAAGCTCCCCTCGGGCGGCAACCCCACCCAGGCACCCAAGCGGTTCACCGCGAACTGACGCCGGTTCATGTCGCTCCTGCGTCACCGACGCCTGGCGCGCCGCGCAGCGACCGGAGCCGATGCCCGCGGACGGCGGGCGGGCTTCGGGGTCCTCAGCCGAGTGCGGCCGCCGCTGACTCGTACTGTGCTGCCTGCTTCGGGGTGAGGTAGCGGGAGACGCGTACGAGTACCCAGCCGTGGACGTAGTCGTACTCGGCCAGGGCAGGGAGGGACTTGGTCACGCCGCGGATGTACGCCGCGCGTGCCTGGGCATCCGCCGGGTTGGCGAACGCCTCGATGGCGCCGCCGCGTTCGACGGCGCCGGGGTCCGCGCCGGTGACCTGGACGGCTGGTACCCAGCTGTCCGAGAACGTGACTTTTGACGTGTATTCGTTGGGGCGGCCGAGCAGGTGGTTCGGGTCGTTCTGCGTGGTCACGGTGCCGGTGAGGTTCGCCGTGCGCACCGTCGTGGACATCTTCTCGAACGCGGCGCGGGCGGTGAGCGGCTCGTTCGCGAGCGTGCCGGATCTGGTGGGTTCGTGTGCGTCGGCCGTCGAGTTCGAGGGGGAGTTGCCGCCGCACGCGGTCAGGGAGACTAGGAGGGCGGCGACGGACGCGGTTGTGAAGGTTCGGTGCATGCTGGAGATGCTGACGTTCACGGAGGCGTGGTGTGTCCGTGTAGCGGAGCTGTGACGCGGTGTTCCCTTGTGGCGTGCTGTGTTCGAGCGTTTCTGTGACGCTGCCCGAAGCTCTGGAGTGAGGCGGGGCGGGTGGGCGGTGTCAGTGATGGGTGGCGCGCCGAGCCGCCGACCCCCGCCGTCCCAGGCAGCCGACGTAGAAGACGGCTACAGAGCCGCTTCCAAGGTCACCGACTGGGTGGCGAAGCCGTTGCGCTCGTAGAAACGGATGGCCTCGGCGTTGCTCGAATAGGCCGTCACCTGTGCCGATCCGGCGCCCGACTCCTTCGCCCAGGCCAGGAATTCGTCCACCATGCGCCTGCCGATCCGGTCGCGCCGATATACGGGTTGCACATACATGCTCGCCAGCGTCGCGGCCTTCACCGGTCTCATCGCGGACGGCTCCACCAGCGTGCTCGTGAGATGCCCCACCACTTCGCCGCCGCGATCGGCGACCAGGAGCAGTCGGTTCGGGTCCGTCAGACCGGACGCGAAACGCTGTGGTCCGTGCTCGTGCGGCCAGTTGATGTCGATGCTTGGATCCCGGGTACCGGCGTCCTCGGCGAACAGCGCGCCGCTGCACGCGACAAGCCCTTCGTCGGCCGGTTCGGCCCTGCGGACGATCACCGCATGCCGTTGATCACTCATGGGCTGTGACACTAACGGCGGGTACTGACAAGACGGGCGACATCCACAGGTGGGGATGTCGCGGGGAAGGGTGCTCGACCGGTTCCCGCGGCGACAATGCATCAATGCGCATCCGAGCGGTCCACATCGACGAACTGCCCCTCCTTCAGGACATCGAGCGGGCCGCCGGGCGATGCTTCGCCGACATCGGCATGCCGGAGATCGCCGACGACGAGCCCCTCCCGCTCACCGACCTCGCTCACTATCAGCGGGCCGATCTGGCCTGGGTCGCGGCCGACGCGGCCGACAGGCCGGTGGCGTACCTCATCGCGGAACACGTCGACGGCAACCTGCACATCGAGCAGGTGTCGGTACACCCGGACAGTGCGCGGCGCGGTATCGGACGGTCGCTGCTGGACCATGCCGGCCACCGGGCCGCAGCTGAGGGGATACCCGCCCTGACCCTCACCACCTTTGCCGACGTCCCCTGGAACGCGCCCTACTACGTGCGCTGCGGCTTCCAGTTCCTGGACGACGGCGTGCTCGGCCCCGGGCTCCAGGACATCCGCCGACGCGAGGCCGCCCACGGCCTGGAGCGCTGGCTGCGGGTCTGCATGCGCCGGCGTCTGTGACCTCCGGGTCTGTTACGCCTCCGCGGCGAACAACTCTTCCGCGGTGGTGACCGTGAGGGCCCGGTCGAACCAGGTCCCCAGCAGCTCCAGGTCGGTGCAGCCGTTGACGTGCTCGCGGGCGGACTCGGGGTTGTCGATGGCGCGGAGATCGAGGACGCGGAGGATGTCCTCGGCGCGACCCTTGGTTCGGGTTTCCTCGATGAGGGTGCCGCTGCCGGGGAAGCGGCTGGGACGGAAGGTCATCAGGTGCCTCCAGAATGCGCGGCTGTGGGTGTCACCCAGGCCGATCTCGGTGTATTCCGCCCAGTCCTGCGCGGTCTCGCCTCCGATGTTGGCGAGCGCCGTCGCCAGTGCCTCCAGTATCGCAGGGAGGGCGGGGTCGTTGGCGTGGGCGAGCGCGGAGGAGACGGCGAGTGCCAGGTCTTCGGCCGCCCCGTCCGGGTCGATGATCGTGGGGAGGTTCTCGGGGCCCAGGACCAGTGGGAAGACCGCGATGCTGGTGTGGGCGGGCAGGCCGATGCGGAGGGGCTGCGCGGCCCAGGACGCGGTGGGCTTGTCCTGGCAGACGACGAGCAGGACGGGCGGCAGCTTGTATTCGGCGTAGAGATACGCCAGGTAGTACGTCCAGCTGTTGAGCTTGTCCGGATCCGGTCTACCTTGCGCCTCAACGGTGAGCAGATGGCTTCCGCTGTCCGCCGTGTCGACGCGCATCAGGGTGTCCACGCGGCGCGCCATGAGTTTGATCTCGGTGAGATCGGTGTCCAGGAGCTGGATCGTGGTGGGTTCGGGTAAGGCGATGCCCGCTTTCGGGAGGGCCCGGGCGAACAGGGTCTATGCCCAGCGTGACCGGGAGAGGGGGAAGGTCAGCGGGTCACCGGCAGCGCCGCGGCGAATCGATGGCCGTCGGCGCGGGTCTGGACCGGGAAGTCGACCTTGAGGGCGCCCTCCTGGCCTTCGACGGTCAGGTAGGTCACCACCTTGAGGCCCAGGAAGGTCTTCTTGGCCGCGCTCGCGGTGACGTACGGGCGGGGGAGGTTCATCAGCAACTTGCCGGGCTTGCCGCCGCGGTTGCCGTCGAAGAACAGGATCCGCTGGTTCGTCAGGACGATGTACATGGGGCGCGGGGTGACCGTCGCCATCACCGTTCCCGCGCTGAGGATGCCGACCACCGCCGCGGTGAGGGCCTGCTTGCGCACCGAGACCGTCCCGATGCCGGCCACGCTCGTGAGTTCGACCTGCTCGCCCTGGAGCAGCAAGGGGGCCGAGATCTCCAGCAGTTGTCTGGCGCGACGGGCGTTGAGTGCCACGGGTGGGGCTCCTGGTGACGGTGAGGTGACGGTGACAACGATGGGATGGATTGTTTCAAGCCACGGGAAAGGTGGGAGGCCACCCTCCACAAGGCGAACTCAAGTTCGAGTCATGGACCGGTCAAGGTCGGTCATCGAAGGGTCAAGTCGACGCCCGTATGCACTGTTTGGGCGGTGTGTTCCCACAGTCTTCCCACACCTGACCAAAAACCGTCTCCAACCACCCACTTACCATCCGCTCCATGCCGACCGACGCATCCCTCCCACCCCCCGACTTCGAGCTCGCCTCCGCCTTCCCGGAGGTCGGCTGGTTGCGGCAGGCGACCGCCGCGCGGGACTGGGCGGGGATCAGGCGGTACGCCGACGGGCTGCCGCAGGGCACCGACCGGGCGTTCCTCGTCCGGGTCGTCGCCGAGGTGCCCGGCGTCGAGCACTTCCTGCGGGAAGTCGTGGCCGCCGCCCCCGACGACGTGCTGGCTCTCACGACGCTCGGGACCCGCGAGATCGAGATCGGCTGGGAGATCCGGAGCAGCGCGCGGGCCGAGCACGTCAGCCGGGAGCAGTTCCGGCAGCTGCACGAGCACCTACGGCAGGCCGAGCAACTGCTCATCCGGGCCACCGCCCTCGACCCCTCCCACGACGCGGCCTGGGCCGCGCGCCTGACCACGGCGATGGGACTGCAACTCGGTCAGAACGAGGCGCGGCGCAGGTACGACCGACTGGCCGCGTACCACCCGCACCACTTGACCGGGCAGGCCCGGCTGCTCCAGCAGCTGTGTCCCAAGTGGAGCGGGAGCTGGGAGGCGGCACACGGGTTCGCCCGCGAGTGCCTGCTCAACTCGCCCGAAGGGTCGCTCAGCGGTGGTCTGGTGGCGGAGGCGCACCTGGAGCGCTGGCTCGATCTGCCCTCCGCGGGGAGTGAGCGGACCGACTATCTGCGCCAGGCCCACGTCCACGCCGAACTCGTCGAGGCCGCCGAACGGTCCGTCCTGCACCCGTACTACCGACCCGCGTACGGGTGGGTCACCATCCAGGGTGTCTTCGCCGCGCTCTTCTCGCTGACCGGGGACACCGCACGCGCCGCCGCACACTTCCGCGCCCTGGGGAACCTGGCCTCCGAGTACCCGTGGAGCTACCTCGGCAAGCCCGCGGACGCGTACGTCAAACACCGTTCCGTCGCCCTCGGAAGAGGCTGAGCGGATGCCGAACAAGACAGGCGGAGGCAGGCGATGAGCCAGGGTATCCATCACACCGAGGTGGACGGCATACCCACCCTCTTCGCGTACGCCACCGGGCCCATGCGTGCCGGACTGGTCTTCCGCGTCGGCGTCGCCGACGAGACGCTCGCCGGGGCCGGGATCACCCACCTCGTCGAGCACCTGGCGCTGCATCGCCAGGGCCTGGCCGACTACCACTTCAACGGCGCGACCAAGGCCGCGTTCACCCACTTCCACGTGGAGGGCGCGGAGCATGAAGTCGTCGCCTACCTAGACGGCGTGTGCACCTCCCTCCTCGACCTGCCCATGGAGCGGCTGGAGACCGAGAAGGAGATCCTGCGCACCGAGGAGGCGGGCCGGGAGCCCGGACAGCTGCCGCTGTGGCGGTACGGGGCACAGGGGTACGGGCTGGTCAGCTACCCGGAGTGGGGCGTTCGGGGGCTGCGGGCGGACGACGTACGGGCGTGGGCGGGGACCTGGTTCACCCGGGACAACGCCGTGCTGTGGATCGCGGGGGAGCGGCTGCCGGCCGGGCTCTCGCTCAAGCTGCCCGGCGGCCGGCGGCACCCCATGCCCGCCGTCACCTCCGCCCTCCCCACCGCTCCCGCCTACTTCTCCGACGGCAAGGGCGGCGTCCTGCTCGACGCCGTCGTCACCGACACCACCGCCGCCCGGCTCTACGCCGGTGTCCTGGAACGCGAACTCTCCCGCTCCCTGCGCCAGGAGGGCGGCTACTCCTATACGGCGGCCGGCGACTACGCCTCCCGCCGGGACGGTTTCGCGACCGTCACCGCCTTCGCGGACGCCCTGCCCGCCAAACAGGACGCGGTCCTCGGCGGGTTCGTCGACGTGCTCGCGGGGCTACAGGTCGGCCGGATCGCGCAGGCCGACCTGGAGGCCGTACGAGGCCGCAGCGACGCCACGCTGACCGCGCCCGACGCGGCCGTACGGCGGCTGCCGGGCGCGGCGGAGGATCTGCTCGCCCACCGTCCGCCGCGCGGACTCGACGAACTGCGCGCCGAGCTGTGGGCGGTGACGCCGCAGCATGTGCACGCGGTGGCGCTGGAGGCCGCCGGGACGGCGCTGCTGCAGGCTCCCTCGGGGCACAAGGCCGACTGGGCCGGATACACGGCGGCCCCGACCACTTCGTCGTACGCCGTCACCGGCACGCGGTTCGAGGCCGTACGCAAGGGCGGCCCGGCCATGGTCGTCGGGGGCGAGGGTGTCAGCCTGACAGCGGGCGGCGAGGCGGCCACCGTGCTCTACCGCGCGTGCGCCGCCCTGCTCAGCTGGCCCGACGGCGGGCGCCGGCTCATCGGCACCGACGGGCTGTCCGTGGAGGTGGAGCCGGGGGAGTACGGGATCGACGCGCACACCATGGCGACCATCGACGCGGCGGTGCATCCGAGTGCGGTGGTGCACCTGCCGCCCCGGCAGCAGCGGCAGCGGCAGTCGGCGGGTGCCGCTGCGGGGGATGCCAGGGGATCCGCCGGTGCGGTTCAGCAGAAGACAGTGGCGCGGCGTACCGGCGGGCAGACGGCGATGCTCGTCATCTTCGGGGTGCTCGCGGGGCTGTGGTCCCTCCTGGCCCTCTCGTACACCGTCTTCGGCTTCTCGGACCCGGAGACCAGCACCGGGGAATGGGCCGCTCTCGCCGTCTTCCTCTGGGGCGTCGGGGCACTGCTGGCCTGGCCGGCCGTCAGGGTGGTGCGAGGCACCCGGCGGGGGTGAACCGCCGGGCGCCTCGACCCTGTACGTGGACGGGGGTCTCCGGGTGACCTCAGCGCAGATACGGGTTGCCCGGCGCCGGACCCGGCAAGGGCCCCGGCACCAGACCCGCGTTCGCCGTGGCGTACTTCGGCGTGCGCTTGTCGAACAGCGCGAACAGCAGCAGCCAGACCGCCATCGCCAGAGTGAAGATGACGACCGCGCCGAAGATGAGATCGCCCGTGTCCGACTCGATGGTCGTCCACGACAGCGTCACCAGCTCGTACAGCGCGAACGCGGTGAAGGCGCACCAGTCCGAGCCCCGGCCGCGGCGGATCGCCACATACAGGAACGGCACCCACACCAGCAGCCCCAGCGACACGATCACCAGAACCGACCACGCGAGCCGCTGCGCCCAGCCGGCTTCCAAGCGCTTGCCCATGCCCATCACACCCCCCGAGCACTCACCAGCGCCCTACGAGCCCCCCCCCGAGATGTTTCCCGGGCTCCGAGAAACATCTCGGGGTGTCATGTTCCCACCCGGTGGGTCATGCGTGCTGGTGTTCGCCCTTCAGGGACGTCACGATCTGGGCCGCCAGCTTCTTGGCCGTGGCGGCGCCGTTGTCGTGCCCGTCCGTGGACATGACGCTGACGACGTCGGTGCCCGCGCGCACGGCGATCAGGGTCGTGCCGTTCTCCCAGGCGCTGTCGGTCAGGGTGATGGTGTACGCGGCGTCGCCCAGGCCGGGCGTGGTGACGCCGGTGGCCTTCACCTTGCTGTGCGTCTGGGAGTCGGTGAAGGTCGCGCACGTGGTCGCGGTCTTCTCCAGGTTCGTCAGCACGGTCGTCGAGGTCGTGCCGCGGTAGGTGTCGACCTCCTGGGCGATGTCCTCGGAAGTGTTCTTGCTGACGTAGTCGTTCTGGGCGAAGGACACCCCCGAGTCGCCGGTGATCGTTATCCAGCTGGTGCCGCCGAGCAGGGAGCAGTCCGGCTTCGGCGCGGGGGAGGAGCTCGGCGGGGCGTACGTGGTGCCGGAGTCACGCGCGCCGCTCGGGTCGACCGCGAAACCGGCGGCGAAGAAGGACGCGGGCGCCAGCGCCTTCTTGAGCTGCGCGCCCGTCAGCAGACCGGCGTTGGGGTCCTTGGCCGGCTTCGTCTTGGCGGACGAGGGCTGGGCGGTGGTTCCGGAGGAGCAGGCCGCCAGGGCCAGCGGGAGCACGGCTGCGGCGAGCAGCGCCTTGGCCGCGCGGGAGGGGTGACGCATCGGGATGTCTGAGTCCTTCTTCGAGAAGTGGTGCTGTTGAGCCGAGCGGACTCTATGGGTGCACAGGCCGTCCACAGGCATGCATGCGTCAAAGATCACTAAAAGAGGGAGTCGATCGGCCCGGGGTTCCGTGGACTCCGCATGTTTTGCCGTGCCTTGAGGGATTCTTGTGGCGATTGAGATGCGGGGTTTCCCGATCGAGGGAGCGGTGTCGGTTACGGTGCGATCCGCCCCGCGCGCCGGGGGCCGGTCGCCCGCTCTTGTCGGCGAGCCGGGGATGGGCGCCGACGGGGCTCAAGTGTCGTGAACTGTCTTGGTTTGTTCTATGTGTCCGCATGTCCTGCGCGTTTCGTGCGCCGTGACGTGCGCGTGTCATGAATGGGGTGGGGATGTCCAGCCATCGGATGTCTAAGAAGGGCCGTTACATCGCTTGGGCGACGGCGGGAGCGGCCGTGGTCGCCGGGGCCGGGATCGCGGCGCAGACGTCGATGGCGGCGACCACCTGGCCCGCCCAGCGGACGTTCACGGGCCGCGCCTTCGACACCTGTGCCGCACCGTCGCTGACCGCGATGAAGGCCTGGCACACCGGCTTCTACGGAGCGGCCGCGGTGTACATCGGCGGCAAGAACCGCGGCTGCGGCCAGCCCAACCTCACCGCGTCCTGGGTGAAGTCGGTCAGCACGCTGGGCTGGAAGCTCATCCCGCTGTACGTCGGCGCCCAGCCGTCCTGCCAGACCGGCTCCAACCCGGAGAAGCTCACCGCGACCAACGCCGCCTCGCTCGGCGCCACCGACGCCGCGGACGCGGTGGCCAAGGCGTCCGCGCTGGGCATGAAGGCGGGCAGCCCGATCTACCTGGACATGGAGTCGTACGACATCACGAACGCGGCGTGCAACAAGGCCACGCTGACGTACGTACGCGCCTTCGACAAGGCGCTGCACGCCAAGACGTACCGGACCGGGTTCTACGGCTTCACCAGCTCCAGCGCCAAGGCCATCGCGACCGCGACCGACAAGACGGACCTGCCGGGCAACCTCTGGTACGCGCTGTGGGACAAGGCCAACACCACGACCTCGGACTGGCCGTGGGGCTCCACCCAGTTCACCGGCCACAGCCGCGCCCACCAGTACATGGTCAACAGCAAGGAGACCATCGGCGGTTACACGATCACCGTGGACCGCGACGCCTGGGACGCGCCGGTCGCCATCACAGGCTGACATCCGAAGGTGCCGCAGACACGGCGCGCGAAGGCGGCGCGTGACGCCACGCAGGAGTCGCGGCTCGCCGCCGGTGTGCGGGCGGTACTCCAGTGGCCGCATGTACTGGGCGCCCAGGGGGTCGCGATGGTGGCCGCTGCCGTGATCGTCGCGGTCGCGGTCGCGGTCACCGGGTACTTCCTCTCCCGCACCGACACCAAGCCGAAGCCGCCCGACACCCGGGCCCGCCACTACGAGGACGTCGACGCCTGCCTGCTGACCGGCAAGGACGGGATCACGACCGGGACCACCGCGGCCGAGGTCTGGCAGGGCATGCGGGACGCGTCCCGCACGACGCACGCGCGCGTGAGCCACGTGCCGGTGACCGGTGAGCAGTCCGCGGCCCACGCACGGGCCTACCTCGACGGCTTGCTCCAGCGGCCCTGCGACGTGGTCCTCGTGACCGGGAAACCGGAGGTCACGGCCGCCACGCAGACCGCCCCGCAGCACCAGAAGGTCGACTTCGTGCTGGTGGGGGACGCCGGGACCGACGCCACGAGCTCCAAGAACATCACCGTGGCGCGCGTCGGCGACGGACTGCGCGCGGAGGTCGCCGGGGTCGTCGAGCGCGAGGTCGAGGCACGCGGTTAGCCGGGCCGGTACGACAGGACGCGATCGGCCGCGTCGGTGGATGTGAACGGTCGTACGAGCGGACGGTGGCCGTCCCACGTGTCACGGAGGCCGCGGCGGTATCTGAAGTCTCCGCGAATCGTTGGTCGAATGGCTGGCCGAGAGCCGGACCACTGCCTAACATCGATCACCGCAAGACTTTGTGCACCGTCGCACAATCTCCTCGGGAGGTTTCCTTGCACCGCCGCCGTCGCACCGCGTTCGTCCTCTCCGCCGCGATCGTCGCCGCGGCCCCCCTTCTCACGGCGTGCGGCGGCGAGGCGCACCCAGGCGCCGCGGCCGTCGTCGGTGGTCAGCGGATCACGGTCGCGCAGTTGGAGAGCCGGGTGAACGAGGTGCGCTCGGCGCAGCGTGCCGCCATCAAGGACGAGACCCAGTACGAGCAGGCCATCGCCAAGACCGGCAGTCTCACCCGCGACACCCTGCACACCATGGTCCTCGACCAGGTCCTCGACCAGGCCGCCAAGGACGCGGGCGTGAGCGTCACCCGCGCGGACACCCAGCAGATGCGGGCGGAGCTGGAGCGGCAGGCGGGCGGTGCGAAGGCGCTGGAGACGGCCTGGCTGCAGCAGTACGGGGTGGCGCCCCGGCGTCTCGACGACAACCTCCGTACCGAGATCGAGGCGCGGAAACTCGCCGCCGCGCTCGGTGCCGACATGAACACCACCGACGGCAAGGCCGCGTTCTGGAAGGCCATGTCCGACGCGTCCAAGAAGCTGAACGTCGACCTGAACCCGCGCTACGGCGCCTGGGACGTCCAGAAGAGCAACGTCGATGTGAAGACTCCGTGGCTGCGGGAGGTCACGCCGAACGGGACTCAGCAGACGGCGTAGCAGGTCAGAAGGCCTGCAGAAGTTTTGTAGCAGCCCTGTAGAAGCCCTGCCTGTGGATAACTTCCGGGGGCGTCGGTGGCGTGGGTTACGTTCGTGGGGTGAACGCAACCAGCTCCGACGCCGCCGCCCAGGTCCCCGACCCCGGCCGTATCGTCCTGCTCACCACCAGCCACCGCGTCGCCCCCGGACTGCTGTCCTGGCCCGCCTGGCAGGCGCTGCGCGCCGCCGATCAGGTGCTGTGCGCGGACGGTGCGCATCCGCAGCTGCCGTATCTGCGCGAGGCCGGCATAAGCGTCGACGAGGCGTCCCCCGCTGCCCAGGACCTGGTGGACGCCTGCGCCGGCGGCCGCGTGGTGGTCGTCGTCGCCACCGGCGAGGGCGAGCCGCGCCTCACCGACGGCCTGGCCCGCCTCGCCGGCTCCGGCCGCATACAGATGCCGGACCTGGAGCTGCTCCCCGCCTCGTACGACCTGCCGGGCGCCCGCCTGCTCGACCTCGTCCAGGTCATGGACCGTATCCGCGTCGAGTGCCCCTGGTCGTCCCAGCAGACCCACAAGGGCCTCGCGAAGTACGGGATCGAGGAGGCGTACGAGCTCGTCGAGGCGATCGAGGAGGGCGACCGGGACGAGCTCAGGGAGGAGCTCGGCGACGTTCTGCTCCAGGTCGTCTTCCACGCCAGGATCGCGGAGGAGGACGCGGAGACCCCCTTCTCCATCGACGACGTGGCGGGCGGCATCGTCACCAAGCTGATCCACCGCCACCCGCACGTGTTCGGCGACGAGACGGCCACGACCCCCGAGGAGGTCAAGGAGCACTGGCTGCGCACCAAGGCCGAGGAGAAGCGGCGGACGTCCGTGACAGAGGGAGTACCACTGGGTCAGCCGGGCCTCGCCCTCGCGGCGAAGCTGGCATCGCGTGTGCGCACGGCGGGACTTGCGGTCGAACTGCCGCGCGGCGAAGGCGTGGGTTACGAACTGCTGGCCATCGCCGCCCGAGCGGAGGCCGAGGGAGTGGACCCGGAGGCGGCCCTGCGTGCGGCCGCGCGAGCTTATCGGGATGCGATCCGGGCGACGGAGACGGGCTGAAGCAGCGGCAGCAGCGGAAGTACGGGGAGTAGGGGGAGCGGGGGAAGCAGATGAGGGGGGACGGACCTCAGGGTTATGTGGTCGGGGCGCGGCTTGTCGGGTTGTGCCAGTTGGGGTGGGGGCGGTCCAGGAGCCACTCCGCGGGGCCCAGCGGGCGGGTCCGGCCGGGGTCCGTGGGCGGGAGGAGGTCGTGGAAGATCCGTTCGGGCGGGGTGCCGAGGGTGGGGAGGGTCCCGGCGATCTCCTCGACGAGCTGGGGCGGACCGGCGAGATAGACGTCGTGGCGGGCCCAGCCGGCGCGGTTGCCCAGCGCGGTCAGCAGCCGCTCGGTGGCCTGGACCTTGGGGCGGCCGGGGGCGGGGGTGATGAACGTGACGGCGAGACGGGGTAATTGGGACTGGAGACGTTCCACGGCCGACCGGTCGTAGAGGTACGAGGTGTCGCGGGCCACGAGGAACAGCCGGGCCTCGTGCGTGGCGTCGAGTCGCTGGAGCAGTGCCTTGACCGGGGCCCACCCGGTGCCGGCCGCGACGAAGGTCAGCGGCCGTTCCACCGGCGTCCGCAGGGTCAGACCGCCGCCGGGTGCGCCGAGCCGCAGAACGTCACCTTTCCGGGTCTGTCGGACCAGGGCGGTGGACAGTACCCCGCCCTCGACGCGGCTGACATGCAGGTCGACGGTGTGGTCGACGCGGGGAGCGTTGCCGAGCGAGTACGGGCGCCAGATGCCCGGCAGGTAGGGGACGTTGACGCTGACGTACTGGCCGGGGGAGTAGCGGAGCCGGTGGTGCGGGCGGAGGGTCAGTACGACGAGGTCGTCGCCATACGGGGTTCGGGACACGACCTCGGCGTCCCACCAGGGCGGTTCACCCTCGTGCTGTGCCTCCCACGCGCCCTGGAGCATGACGTTCGCGATCGCCCCGTACGCCTCGCCCCAGGCCTTCTCGGCCTCCGCGTTCCACGCCGACCCCGCGACGACGGCGAACGCGGCGATGAGGCTCGCCCCCACGGCGGCGTAGTGCTCCGGCTCGGCCAGGTACTTCCGGTGGTCCCGTCCCAGCTCCCGCAGGTATCCCGGCAGCGTCGGATCCTCCAGCCGCTCCATCACATACGTGAGTGCCGCGAACAACCGGTCCCGCTGTCGCTCCATGTCCTCCGGGAAGTCCAGGGGGAAGAGCCCGCGGACGTCCGGGTTGTGCCGGAAGAGATGCGAGTAGAAGTACTTGACCGCGAACTCGGCCCGTCTCTCGACGACCGCGAAGCTGGATCTGAGTATTTCGGGGTCCACGGCGCGAATTAAGGGAGGTCGCGAGCCGTGGAGTCAAACAGCAGACGATTCAGGGATGGCCTGGGGCGAAGGGGACACGGTCTGCGACGTGACCCGCGGCGTGCCCCGCGACGTGCCCGGCGACGGGCCGCAGGCCCATCGCCCAAGGGGCCCCTCCCTCCGCCTCCCCTCCGCCTCCCCTCCGCCTCCCCTCCGCCTCCCCGTCCCTCCCCTCCCTCCGGATACCGTCAGGGAGTGACCGATCAGCCGCCACCGTTCAGCCCCGCTCCCGAACTCTTCACCTGGGAGTTCGCCAGCGATCCCTATCCCGCGTATGCCTGGCTGCGGGAGCACGCCCCTGTGCACAGGACACGGCTGCCCAGTGGGGTGGAGGCCTGGCTCGTCACCCGGTACGCGGACGCCAAGCAGGCGCTCGCCGACGCGCGGCTCAGCAAGAATCCGGCGCATCATGACGAACCCGCGCATGCCAAAGGGAAGACGGGTATCCCGGGGGAGCGCAAGGCCGAGCTGATGACGCATCTGCTGAACATCGACCCGCCGGACCACACCCGGCTGCGGCGGCTGGTCTCGAAGGCGTTCACGCCACGACGGGTGGCCGAGTTCGCGCCGCGGGTGCAGGAGCTCACCGATCAACTGATCGACCGGTTCGCGGAGAAGGGGTCCGCGGATCTGATCCACGAGTTCGCGTTTCCGCTCCCCATCTACGCCATTTGCGAGCTGCTGGGCGTACCCCGCGAGGATCAGGACGACTTCCGCGACTGGGCGGGGATGATGATCCGGCACGGCGGCGGCCCGCGGGGAGGGGTCGCGCGATCCGTCAAGAAGATGCGCGGATATCTGCTCGAGCTCATTCACAAGAAGCGGGAAGTCCTTCCTGATACGCCCGCGCCCGGTGAGGACCTCATTTCGGGGCTCATCCGCGCGTCCGACCACGGTGAGCACCTCACGGAGAACGAGGCCGCCGCCATGGCCTTCATCCTGCTCTTCGCCGGGTTCGAGACGACCGTCAACCTCATCGGCAACGGCACATACGCCCTGCTCACCCACCCCGAGCAGCGGGCGCGCCTGCAGAAGTCCCTCGCCGCCCACGAACGCGAACTCCTCGAGACCGGCGTCGAGGAGCTGCTTCGTTACGACGGGCCCGTGGAACTGGCCACGTGGCGGTTCGCCACCGAAGCCGTTCGCATCGGCGGTCAGGACATCGCACCCGGCGACCCCGTCCTCGTCGTCCTGGCGGCTGCGGACCGTGACCCCGCGCGGTTCGAGCGGCCGGACACGCTCGACCTCTCCCGGCGTGACAACCAACACCTCGGCTATGGCCACGGCATCCACTACTGCCTCGGCGCCCCGCTCGCCCGCCTGGAGGGTCAGACCGCGCTCGCGACCCTCCTCACCCGCCTTCCCGATCTCCAACTCGCGGGAGATTCAGCCGATTTGCGCTGGCGCGGCGGGCTCATTATGCGCGGATTGCGCACGCTTCCAGTGGAGTTCACACCTCCGGTACCGGTCTCGCGATAGCGGGCGACCATACACCTGCGGGCGTTCAAACCTGACACGTACTCAACTCTGTGATCTTCACGTGATCTACGCTGCATCGACTTGTGACAAGTGTTCGAGTGCGGATACGTTCACTCGTCAACGCGACTCACACGTCGCGTAGTCACCTGCTGTCACGTGAAAGGCTTCCGCATGCTCTCCGGGAACGGCCGCCATCGTCGCCCCCGTCAGGCCCCGGCCCTCATCGTCGCGGCAGGAGTGACCGGATCCGCCATCGCGATCCCGTTGCTCGGTGCCACCAGCGCGAGTGCGGCCGACGGCACCACGTGGGACCGGGTCGCCGAGTGCGAGAGCGCCGGCCAGTGGAGTGCCGACAGCGGCAACGGGTATTACGGCGGACTCCAGCTCAGCCAGGCGGACTGGGAGAAGTACGGCGGCCTCAACTACGCGCAGAGCGCCGACGAGGCCAGCCGCTCGCAGCAGATAGCCATCGCCGAGCAGCTCCTCGACGACCAGGGCGTCACCCCCTGGCCGACCTGTGGACCGCTCTCCGGGCTGAGCAGGAACTCGGGCGACGTCCTGGTCGACACCGGCGTGGCGAACGACTCGTCCGGCGCGTCGAAGTCATCCGGTTCGTCCAGTTCGTCCAGTTCGTCCGCCTCGTCCGGCTCGACGTCCCATTCGTCTTCGTCTGGATCGTCTTCGTCCGGTTCGTCCTCGAAGGCGACCAAGAACACGACGAAGGCCGACACCGGCGGCACTCAGGGAACGGACAGCTCCGACACGGAAGCGACGAAGGGCGACAGTTCGGGCAACTCCGGCCAGGACGACGGCTCTTCCGGTGCGTCCGAGAACGCGACGACCGGCGCCGGGCGCCACCGTGGCGGTACCGCGGACGAGAACACCACCGACAGCGCCGTGGACGGCCGTACCGACGACCTCTCCGGGCGGCACGCCTCGCGCGGCACCGGCGCCTCCCGTGATGTCGTCGACGGCTCGTACGTCGTGCGCGCCGGAGACAATCTCTGGACCATTGCCGACGCCCTTGACCTGGACGGCGGATGGGCCGAGCTCTACGACGCGAACAAGAAGACGGTCGGCGTCGACCCGGACCTCATCCTTCCCGGTCAGAGCCTTGCAGTTGGTGTCGAATCGGGTGAAAAGTAGGGGCAGTTCGCGTCACGGTTCGCCGCGTAATGTCCGGTTTGGCGCGAGTGAGAGATGGATCTCAAAGGCCCTGATCGTCTTTGGAATTCAACCGATCGACTGCTTACGGTCATCACCGCTCGCCACAGCGGGCCCCGACGGTCGCAACGCCGAATCCTGCCAACGGCCGTACGGGAACAGTCGACGCGTAAGCGCCGTAGGCAGGAGCGGGGGACCCAAGGTATGTGCCGCACCCGGTAGTCGACCGGGAGCGGCTCGGGGTGAAGCCGTGCGCTCACAGCGCGCGGCCGGGCACTCACCCGCCCGAACCCGACAGCTCACCTCGCAGGCGTCGGTGAGGGGATCTCCTCATGCTGTTTTCCAGCAAGGGCAAGCGCCGCCGTCCGTCCAAGGCCACCCGTGTGGCCACGCTCGCCGGTGTCGCCGGTGTCGCCATCGCCGCTCCGCTGATGGCGGCCGGCAACGCCTCCGCCGCCACCACCTCCGAGTGGGACGCCGTCGCCCAGTGCGAGTCCGGCGGCAACTGGTCCATCAACACCGGCAACGGCTACTACGGCGGCCTGCAGTTCTCCGCCTCCACCTGGGCCGCGTACGGCGGCACCGCGTACGCCGCGACCGCCAACCAGGCCTCCAAGTCGCAGCAGATCACCATCGGCGAGAAGGTCCTCGCCGCCCAGGGCAAGGGTGCCTGGCCGACCTGTGGCACGGGCCTGTCGAGCGCCGCGTACACCGGTGGTGCGAGCGCCCCGTCGACCTCGTCGTCCTCGAACAGCTCCTCGTCGAACAGCTCGCCGAGCACCAGCGCCACCACCCGCTCGACGGACACCGCCGCCTCCCGTTCGGCGTCCCGCCCGGCCGCCGAGAAGACCGTCTCCACCCCGACCGGCAAGAAGGTCAAGAAGGGTGACGGCGAGTACAAGGTCGTCAAGGGTGACAGCCTCAGCTCGATCGCCGAGAAGAAGAAGGTCAAGGGCGGCTGGCAGCGGCTGTTCAAGCTGAACAAGGACATCATCGACGACGCGGACTTCATCTACCCGGGTCAGCAGCTTCACCTCAGCTGAATGACAGGTCCCGCATAGAAGGGGTCTCCACACTGGAGACCTCCGTGAGGTCCCACCCCCCTCCCCACGGGCTCCCCGCTCCGGTGCGTGTTCCCCCGTACGCACCGGAGCGGGGCTTTTCGTTCCCGGATTCCCGCACCCGGATTCCCGCACCCGGATTTTCGTACCCGTTTTTGTTCCGTTCTGGAACAATGTGTACGTTCAGTTCTGCCCAAGGGGTGGGCGATCGGCTGGCCGATCCCCCCGGGGCGGTTAGGCTCATGTCGCGAAGTCATCACAGGCTTCGCGTACCCGCGTCACATCCCAGAAGGAGATGCTCGTGCCGTCCATCGACGTCGTCGTAGCCCGGGAAATCCTGGACTCCCGAGGCAACCCCACGGTCGAGGTCGAGGTCGGCCTCGACGACGGCAGCACCGGTCGTGCCGCCGTCCCGTCCGGCGCCTCCACGGGCGCCTTCGAGGCCATCGAGCTCCGTGACGGTGACCCCAACCGTTACGGCGGCAAGGGTGTCGAGAAGGCCGTCCTCGCCGTCATCGAACAGATCGGCCCGGAGCTCGTCGGCTACGACGCCACCGAGCAGCGCCTGATCGACCAGGCGATGTTCGACCTGGACGCCACCGACAACAAGGGCTCGCTCGGCGCCAACGCCATCCTCGGCGTGTCGCTCGCCGTCGCGCACGCCGCCTCCGAGGCGTCCGACCTCCCGCTCTTCCGCTACCTGGGCGGCCCGAACGCGCACCTGCTGCCCGTTCCGATGATGAACATCCTGAACGGCGGCTCGCACGCCGACTCCAACGTGGACATCCAGGAGTTCATGATCGCCCCGATCGGCGCGGAGTCCTTCTCCGAGGCCCTGCGCTGGGGCGCCGAGGTCTACCACACCCTCAAGAAGGTGCTGAAGACCAAGGGCCTGTCCACCGGCCTCGGCGACGAGGGCGGCTTCGCCCCGAACCTGGAGTCCAACCGCGCCGCCCTCGACCTCATCGTCGAGGCCATCAAGCAGGCCGGTTATGTCCCCGGCGAGCAGATCGCGCTCGCGCTCGACGTCGCCGCGTCCGAGTTCTACAAGGACGGCAAGTACGAGTTCGAGGGCAAGTCCCGCTCGGCCGCCGAGATGACCGAGTACTACGAGGAGCTCGTCTCCGCGTACCCGCTGGTCTCCATCGAGGACCCGCTGTACGAGGACGACTGGGCCGGCTGGAAGGTCATCACCGACAGGCTGGGCGACAAGGTCCAGATCGTCGGCGACGACCTCTTCGTCACCAACCCGGAGCGTCTGGCCCGTGGCATCGAGGAGGGCTCCGCGAACGCCCTGCTCGTCAAGGTCAACCAGATCGGCTCGCTGACCGAGACCCTGGACGCCGTCGAGCTGGCCCAGCGCAACGGCTTCAAGTGCATGATGTCCCACCGCTCCGGCGAGACCGAGGACGTCACCATCGCCGACCTCGCCGTCGCGGTGAACTGCGGCCAGATCAAGACCGGTGCCCCGGCCCGCTCGGACCGCGTCGCCAAGTACAACCAGCTGCTGCGCATCGAGGAGATCCTCGACGACGCCGCGGTGTACGCGGGCCGCAGCGCCTTCCCGCGGTTTCGCTCTGCGAACCAGTAGGCACAGCAAGGGCTGACACTCGCAGAGGGTCAAGCCTTAGCCAGTCGTACGTACGTCCCCGTACCCGGTCCCGTACCGTGTCCGGGGACGTACGCGCGTGTGAACGGGAGGCGGGACATGGGCGTGAAGGACCGGGACCGGTTCTCCACCGCGACCAGGCTGAAGCTGCTCGGCGAGCAGACGGCGGCCCGGGTCTACCGCTCGCAGACCAAGCGCCAGGCCCGCCGCTCCCGCCTGACCGGCCGCGCCGCGCTGCTGGCTCTCGTACTCTGTTCACTGATCGTGGCCCTCGCGTACCCGATAAGGCAGTACGTGTCCCAGCGCGCCGAGATCGCAGATCTGGAGCGGCAGCAGGAGCAGGCCCGCGCCCGGGTCGAACAGCTGCGCGACCTCAAGGCGCGCTGGCAGGACGACGCATACGCGAAGCAGCAGATCCGAGAACGGCTGCACTATGTGATGCCCGGCGAGACCGGATACGTCGTGATCGACCCGGACGCGGCGAAGCAGTCGCGTACGAATCTGGGGGCGGCCGCCCGTCCCTGGTACGCCAACGTCTGGGACGGCGTCGACAAGTCGGACCGTTCCGACCGGTGAATTGAAGAAGAAAGAGACTTGAGCACAGGCATGGAAACGCCCCCGCCGCCCACCCCGCGCACCGAGCCGACCGACGCGGACGTCGAGGCATTCAAGCAACAGCTCGGCCGGCCGCCGCGCGGGCTGCGGGCGATCGCGCACCGCTGCCCCTGCGGTCAGCCGGACGTGGTGGAGACGGCGCCCCGGCTGCCCGACGGTACGCCCTTCCCGACGACGTACTACCTGACGTGCCCGCGCGCGGCCTCCGCGATCGGCACGCTGGAGGCCAACGGCGTCATGAAGGAGATGACGGACCGGCTGGCGACCGACCCCGAACTGGCCGCCGCGTACCGGGCCGCCCACGAGGACTACATCGCGCGGCGCGACGCCATCGAGGTGCTGGTGGGCTTTCCGAGCGCCGGAGGCATGCCGGACCGGGTGAAGTGTCTGCATGTGCTGGTGGCGCACTCGCTGGCCGCGGGGCCGGGGGTGAATCCGCTGGGCGACGAGGCGATCGCGATGCTGCCGGAGTGGTGGCGCAAGGGCGCGTGCGTGGTGGCGGCGGAGCCGCCGTCCGAGGAGGAGTGAGGGGGCTGCCCCCCGAGGCGGGGCTTCGCCCCGACACCCCGCCTGCGTCGAGTGCTTTGTCCGCGGGCCGGCGGGGGTTGAGCGCGCAGTTCCCCGCGCCCCTGGGAAGCCGGGGCTTCGCCCCGGATCCCCCTGCGCCCGGAGCGCTTTGTCCGCGGGGCGGTGGGGGACGGGCGGGCAGTTCCCCGCGCCTCTGAAGGGCCGGGGCATCTCCCCGGGGCCCCGGCCCCGGTGGTACGTCGTCGAACCGAATTCACGAGCAGGAGACAACAACCGATGACCAGGGTCGCCGCCATCGACTGCGGTACGAATTCGATCCGCCTCCTCGTCGCCGACGCGAACCCGGCGACGGGAGAACTCGTCGATCTGGACCGCCGGATGACGATCGTCCGGCTCGGCCAGGGGGTCGACCGCACCGGACGCCTCGCCCCCGAGGCTCTGCAGCGCACCTTCGCGGCCTGCCGCGAGTACGCGGAGGTCATCAAGGAGCACGGCGCGGAGCGACTGCGCTTCGTGGCGACCTCGGCCTCCCGCGACGCGGAGAACCGCGACGAGTTCGTGCGCGGCGTGCTGGACATCCTGGGCGTCGAACCGGAGGTCATCACCGGTGACGAGGAGGCCGAGTTCTCCTTCGGTGGCGCGACCAAGGAACTGACGGGCCGGGACGACCTGGCCAAGCCGTACCTGGTCGTGGACATCGGCGGCGGGTCCACCGAACTGGTCGTGGGCGACGACCACGTACGCGCCGCCCGCTCCGTGGACATCGGCTGCGTACGGATGACCGAGCGGCACCTCGTGCACGACGGAGTCGTCAGCGACCCGCCGGCCCCCGCGCAGATCGAGGCCGTCCGCGCCGACATCGAGGCGGCCCTCGACCTCGCCGAGCGGACGGTCCCCTTGCGCGAGGCCCGCACGCTCGTCGGCCTCGCGGGTTCGGTCACCACGGTCGCGGCCATGGCGCTGGAGCTCCCCGCCTACGATTCGACCGCCATCCACCACTCCCGGATCCCGTACGAGAAGGTCCGCGAGATCACCGAGTGGCTGCTGGCCTCCACCCACGCCGAGCGTGCCGCGATCCCTTCCATGCACGCGGGGCGCGTCGACGTCATCGCCGCCGGCGCCCTCGTACTGCTCTCGATCATGGAGCGGATCGGTGCGGCGGAGGTCGTGGTGAGCGAGCACGACATCCTCGACGGGATCGCGTGGTCCGTCGCCTGAGCCGCCCGGAAGGGGCCCCTGGGCAGGGGCCCGGAGGCCCCTCACTACCCGCTGGTAGCCTCTCCTGAGCAGGTCGGACAACGTATGAGCGCGCCCAGGAGGCCATTCGGACCCTCTCGGCGACACGCCGCCGGAAAAGTTCGTGAAGTTCTTCACAAGGAATTCGGCCCTGTCGGGGGATGATTGGGCCGCCCGGGTGCTCCTAGGGGGCTCACCAGGCTCGGGAGGGTGCTCAACGGAGCGTTCCGGGAGTGTTTCCGGCGGGTGAAGCGGAGGGGTGGTTCGACCGGTTCGGAGACCCGGAGCGGCAGCTCACGGGGTGCTGACAACGGTCCGCACTACACGGTGGTTCCCCTTCGCCGCCATGACCTGGGTCACGTGGGCGGCGCAGTGTAGCAGAGCCCCCACCGAAGCTTGTGAAGGGGCGCACGAGCGACCCCCCGGAGGCGGGTGGATACTCGATGGCATGAGCACCACGGAGCGTCCCAGGATCCTCGTAGTAGGCGGTGGGTACGTAGGCCTGTACGCAGCTCGGCGCATTCTCAAGAAGATGCGCTACGGAGAGGCGACCGTCACGGTTGTCGACCCCCGGTCGTACATGACCTACCAGCCCTTCCTCCCCGAAGCCGCCGCCGGCAGCATCTCCCCTCGGCACGTCGTCGTCCCGCTGCGACGCGTCCTGCCCAAGGCGGAGGTTCTCACCGGCCGGGTCACCACCATCGACCAGGACCGGAAGGTCGCCACGATCGCCCCCCTCGTGGGCGAGGCGTACGAGCTGCCTTTCGACTACCTCGTCATCGCGATGGGCGCGGTCTCCCGCACCTTCCCGATCCCCGGCCTCGCCGAACAGGGCATCGGTATGAAGGGCATCGAGGAGTCCATCGGCCTGCGCAACCACGTCCTCGAGCAGCTCGACAAGGCTGACTCGACCACCGACGAGGACATCCGCCGCAAGGCGCTCACCTTCGTCTTCGTGGGCGGTGGCTTCGCGGGTGCGGAGACCATCGGCGAGGTCGAGGACATGGCCCGCGACGCGTCGAAGTACTACAACAACGTGTCCCGCGAGGACATGCGCTTCATCCTCGTCGACGCCGCGGACAAGATCCTTCCCGAGGTGGGCCCCAAGCTCGGCCAGTACGGCAAGGAGCACCTGGAGAGCCGTGGGGTGGAGATCTACCTCACCACCTCCATGGACTCCTGTGTCGACGGCCACGTCGTGCTGAAGAACGGCCTCGAGGTCGACTCCAACACCATCGTGTGGACGGCCGGCGTCAAGCCGAACCCCGTCCTCTCCCGCTTCGGTCTGCCGCTCGGCCCGCGTGGTCACGTGGACACCCAGACCACCCTCCAGGTGCAGGGCACGGACTACATCTGGGCCGCCGGCGACAACGCCCAGGTGCCGGACGTCGCCGCGCGCAAGGCCGGTGTCGAGAACGCCTGGTGCCCGCCGAACGCGCAGCACGCGCTCCGTCAGGCCAAGGTGCTCGGCGACAACGTGGTCTCCGGTATGCGGGGCTTCCCGCAGAAGGAGTACTCGCACGCCAACAAGGGCGCTGTCGCGGGTCTCGGCCTGCACAAGGGCGTCGCCATGATCGTCATGGGCAAGATGAAGATCAAGGTCAAGGGTCGCCTGGCCTGGTACATGCACCGGGGCTACCACGGGCTGGCGATGCCGACGTGGAACCGTAAGATCCGGGTCTTCGCCGACTGGACGCTCGCGATGTTCCTCAAGCGTGAGGTCGTCTCGCTCGGTGCCATGGAGACTCCTCGTGAGGAGTTCTACGAGGCCGCCAAGCCGGCGCCGGCCGCTGCCGCCGTGGCTCCGGCTGCCGCCGCCAAGACCGAGGAGAAGGCCAAGGCCTCCTGACCTCCGGTCACCTGTTCGTCCCTGAGGGACCTCCCGCCATCCGTGGTGCGGGGGGTCCCTTCGGCGTTGGGGTGACGTCCCGGCGCCGGGGCCCGAAAGAACGTGGTGGGTACAAGTATTTTGCCCAGCTGTAACGCAAAAGGGGGACTGCGCGCGAGGCCAGTTGGTGTTTACGTGGTGTTGGAGCGTTCGGGAGTGTTGTCTCGGAGGTGTACGCCATGCAGGACGCCGCGCCGCGTCTCAAGAGCCTTGTCGAACAGCTGGTGGGAGCCCCGCTCCCGATGCGCATCCGCGCCTGGGACGGCTCGGAGGCGGGCCCTCCCGACGCCCCCGCCCTCGTCGTACGGAACAGGCGCGCCCTGCGCAGGCTGCTGTGGAAACCGGGCGAGGTGGGGCTCGCCCGGGCCTGGGTCGCCGGGGACCTGGGAGTGGAGGGCGACCTCTGCACCGCGCTCGACCTCCTGTCCGGGCTCGTCTGGGACCGGGGCGAGGACGCGCGAGGCGTCGCGGAGTCCCTGCGCGACCCGGAGGTGCGGGCCGCGGTCCGCGGGCTGGTGAAGATGGGCGGCCTCCCGTTGCCGCCCACCCCGCCCCAGGAAGAGGTCCGCAGGCGCCGCGGCCACCTCCACACCAAGCACAGCGACAAGCGCGCCATCAGCCACCACTACGACGTCGGGAACGACTTCTACGAGATCGTCCTCGGGCCCTCGATGGTCTACTCGTGCGCCTACTGGGAGGACGGCGGCGCCCTTGAGGACGCCCAGCGGGACAAGCTCGAACTCATCTCGCGGAAGCTCGATCTGAGGCCGGGGCAGCGGCTCCTCGACGTCGGCTGCGGCTGGGGCTCGATGGCGATCCACGCCGCCCGCGAGCACGGCGTGAGCGTCGTCGGGGTCACGCTCTCGCAGGAGCAGGCCGCGTACGCCCGTAAGCGGGTCGCGGACGAGGGACTGACCGACCGGGTGGAGATCCGGGTGCAGGACTACCGGGACGTCGCCGACGGGCCGTACGACGCCATCTCCTCCATCGGCATGGCCGAACACGTGGGCGCCGAGCGCTACCTGGAGTACGCCGAGGTGCTGTACCGGCTGCTCAAGCCCGGCGGGCGGCTGCTCAACCACCAGATCGCACGGCCGCCCCGGCGGGACGAATCGGCGTACGACGTCGACGAGTTCATCGACGCGTACGTCTTCCCGGACGGCGAGCTCGCGCCCATCGGTACGACCGTCACCCAGCTCGAACGCGCCGGGTTCGAGGTCCGTGACGTCGAGTCGATCCGCGAGCACTACGCCCTCACGCTCCGCCGCTGGGTCGCCAACCTGGAGGCGCAGTGGGCGCGGGCCGTGGCCCTCACCAGCCCGGGCCGCGCCCGTGTCTGGCGCCTGTACATGGCGGCCTCCGCGGTCGCCTTCGAGCGAAACCGCATCGGCGTCAACCAGGTGCTCGCGATCAGGACCCCCGAGCCCTCAGGCGCCTCCGGAATGCCTCTGCGGGCCAGAACCTGGAACCCCGCCCGCTGACGGCCGGGGCCCCGTTCCGATCCGGAACGGGGCCCCGACTCTCGTCACCGGTCCTCCGCTACTCCGACTTGATCGCCGTCAGCATGTTCAGTCGGGACGCCCGGCGGGCCGGCCACAGCGCGGCCAGCACGCCGACCGTCCCCGCGAGGAGCAGGAAGAGGGCCATCCGGGCCCAGGGCAGGACCAGTTCGTACGTCGACATCCTGCTGCCGACGAGCTCACCGGCGGCCCAGCCGAAGAACACGCCCAGGCCGATGCCGAGCACGCCGCCGAAGAGCGAGATGACCAGGGACTCCAGACGGACCATCCGCTTGATGCCCTTGCGGTCGAGGCCGATGGCGCGGAGCATCCCGATCTCCTGGGAGCGCTCGAAGACCGACATGGCCAGGGTGTTGATGACGCCGAGGACGGCGACGATGACCGCCATGGCGAGCAGGCCGTAGAGCATGTTCAGGATCAGGGTGAACATCTGCGCGATGCCGTTGGAGATGTCCTTCTTGTCCTGGACCTGGATGGCCGGGTTGTTGTCGAGGGCCTTCTCCAGCTTGTTCTTGGTCGCCTCGGACGTGCCGCCGACCGTCTTCAGCATGACCTGCATGTCGGAGGCGTCCGTCAGGTGCGGGGAGAGCGTCGCGTTGTCGACCATGATGCCGTGGATCATCACGTTGCCCTGGTAGATCCCGGCGACGGTGAGCCGCTGCTTCTTGCCGTCCTCGTAGGAGACCGTGACGTCCGAACCGGCCTTCCAGCCGTGCGACTTGGCGAGGTCGTCGTCCACGACGACCTGCGTGCCGCCGACCTTGAAGGCGCCCTCGTCGACCGTGAGGTCGGTGAGCTCGGCGATGGACTCGCCGTTGACGCCCGTCAGGTACTCGGTCGTGCCGTCGATGCGCGAGGGGGAGTTGCGCAGGGGACTGGTGTCGGTGACGCCGTCGAGGCCGGCGAGGGTCTTGGCGACGTCCGGGGAGAGCGGGATGCCGTTCGCCATCGACACGACGTAGTCGGCCTTGATCGCGGAGCTGGCCATCTTGTCGATCGACTTCTGCAGGCTGCCCGCCATCACCGTCATACCGGTGATCAGGGTGAGGCCGATCATCAGGGCGGAGGCGGTGGCGGCCGTACGGCGCGGGTTGCGCACCGAGTTCTGCCGGGCCAGCTTGCCGGAGACCCCGAAGACACGGAGCACCGGGGCCGCGGCCGCGATCAGGGGGCGGGAGAGCAGCGGGGTCAGGACGAAGACGCCGATGATGAGGAGAACCGCGCCCAGACCCATCGGGGCCTGGCCGTCCGAGCCGCTCATGGTCGTCGCGTACAGGACGACGGCGATACCGGCCGCGGCGAACAGCGCGCCGAGCGTGTTCCGTACGACCAGGGACTTCGTCGTGGCCTGCGCGTGCACGCTGCTCATCGCGGCGACCGGCGGGATCTTCGCGGCGCGCCGGCCGGGCAGCCAGGCGGCGAGCATGGTGATGAGGATGCCGACGAGCAGGGCCGTGGCGATGGTGCCGGGCGAGATCACCAGCGGGCCGTCCGGGACGGTCGCGCCGAGCGAGCCCATCAGCGAGCGCATGCCCGCTCCGATGCCGATGCCCGCGAGCAGCCCCGCCACCGCGGCGACCGCGCCGACGACGAAGGCCTCCACGAGCACGGAGCGGGTGACCTGGCGACGGGAGGCGCCGACGGCGCGCAGCAGGGCCAGTTCCTTGGTGCGCTGGGCGACCAGCATGGTGAAGGTGTTGGCGATGATGAACGTACCGACGAACAGCGCGATGCCCGCGAAGACCAGCAGGCCCGTCTTCATGCCGCTCATCGCCGCGGAGATCGCGCTCGCCTGGTCGTCGGCGAGCTGCCGGCCGGTCGTGGTGAAGGCGATGTTCTTCGGGACGACCTGGTCGAGGGCGCCGCGCAGGGCGGTCTGGCTGGTGCCGGACGCGGCCTTCACGTCGATCTCGTCGTACTCGCCGACGCGGTGGAAGAGCTGCTGCGCGGTGGCCGTGTCGAAGAGGGCGAGGCTGCCGCCGGCCGCGACGTTGCCGTCGTCGGTGGTGAAGATGCCGGCGACGGTGGGGGTGAGGACGGGGCCGTCGACGGACAGCCGTATGGTGTCGCCGACCTTGTAGCCGGTGCGCCTCGCGGTCTCCGCGTCGAGCGCGACCTCGTTCTTGTTTTTCGGCGCGTGACCGTCGGCCAGCGGGTAGCGGGCGTCCTTGGTGCCCCAGTAGTTGCCGCCCTGCGACTGGAAGCCGCTGCCGACGAGCTTGCCGTTCTTGTCCGCTATCGCGGTGAAGCCGCTCACGACGCCCACGGTGGTGCCGGCGCCGGGGACCTTGGCGGCCTTCTCGAGCAGTGCCTGTGTGAGCTTCTGCTCCTTGCCGACCTTGTCGCCCTTGTCGTCCTGGGTCTCGGGCTGGATGGCGACGTCGACCTGGCCGAAGCCCTTGGCGGAGCTGTTCTGGTAGGCGTCGGAGATGGTGTTGGTGAAGACCAGCGTGCCCGATACGAACGCCACGCCGAGCATTACGGCGAGCACGGTCATCAGGAGCCTGGCCTTGTGCGCGAGCACGTTGCGCAAGGCGGTACGGAACATGGGGTTTCTCAGTCCAGGAGGGTGAGGCGGTCGGCAGGCTGCGGTCCGGTGGGGGCTGGGCGCGCAGTTCTCCGCGCCCCTTATGGGCGCGCTGCGCGCGTCTTTCAGCCCGTCCGGCGTTCGAGGATGGGACGGGTAGGGGTGGCGGGGGCGAGATGCCTCCGGATCAGCTGGTGCGGCCCTTGGCGTCGAACTGCTTCATGCGGTCCAGGACGGAGTCCGCGGTAGGCCCGTACACCTCGTCCACGATCCGTCCGTCCGCGAGGAAGACCACCCGGTCCGCGTACGCCGCCGCCACCGGGTCGTGGGTCACCATCACCACGGTCTGCCCCAACTCCCGTACCGAGTTGCGCAGGAAGCCCAGCACCTCCGCGCCCGAGCGCGAGTCGAGGTTTCCGGTCGGCTCGTCGCCGAAGATGATGTCGGGCCGGGAGGCGAGCGCGCGGGCGACGGCGACGCGCTGCTGCTGGCCACCGGACAGCTGGGAGGGCCGGTGGCTGAGGCGGTCGGAGAGGCCGATCATCGCGATGACCTTGTCCAGCCACTCGCGGTCGGGCTTGCGGCCCGCGATGTCCATCGGGAGGGTGATGTTCTCCAGGGCCGTCAGCGTCGGCAGCAGGTTGAACGCCTGGAAGATGAAGCCGATCTTGTCCCGGCGGAGCTTGGTGAGCTGCTTGTCCTTGAGGGAGCCGAGCTCGGTCTCACCGATGCGCACGGAGCCGGAGGAGAAGGTGTCGAGGCCCGCCACACAGTGCATCAGCGTGGATTTGCCGGACCCCGAGGGACCCATGATCGCGGTGAACTCGGCCTGCCGGAAGTCGACGGAGACCCGGTCGAGGGCGACCACCTGGGTCTCGCCCTGTCCGTAGACCTTCGACAGTTCCGTGGCGCGGGCGGCCACCGTGGTGGCCCGGTCGGCGAGGGGCGTGCTGGTCACGGGAGGGTGCTCCTGTCGGGACGACGTCGTTTCTGGGGACGTGTCCCATCCTCGCGGCCGTTCGGCGCCGTGGAGTCAGCCGCTGTTCCGGTTCCGGGGACAGCCTCGGGTCGGACCGCGGACGGTCTTGTCATACCTGGGGATGAGGGCGCGCCCCGAGTGCGCCCCGAGTGCTTTCTTGCGCGCCGTCCGGGTGCGACCCCTGTGGGTGCGTCCGTTCGGACGGTGAAATTCCGTCATTCCGTATACGTGGGTCTGTGTAGCCCGAAAGGCTATTGGCAAGTGCGGATGGCCCGTACCGGGGGCTGATGCACCCTCAGACGTCAATAAAATAAGACAACATCGGTTCGCTCGCCCGCTGTTCGAGGGAAGCGTCCCGATAGGCTCGGAATCTCGACGCGGAGCCCATGGCCTGCCCGGATGGTGGAATGCAGACACGGCGAGCTTAAACCTCGCTGCCCCTCGCGGGCGTACCGGTTCAAGTCCGGTTCCGGGCACCTCCGACCCTTCTGTTCCTTTACGTCCCTCAGGGGCGTCTTCGGTGACTTCATCGTGAACCGTTGACAGCAAGCGCGTGCCGTCGCAGACTCCCGTCAGGAAATGGTGAAGTAATGTTCACCAGGCGAACAGGCTGGGCGGAACGCGAAGGGGCGTGCCGGATGCGTACCACCGTCGGAATCATCGGAGCCGGGCCGGCCGGCCTGCTGCTGGCGCGGCTGCTGCACAACGCGGGGATCGACTCCGTCGTGCTGGAGGGCCGCGACCGGGCGTACGTCGAGCGGCGGCAGCGCGCGGGGATCCTGGAGCAGGGGACGGTGGACGTGCTGCGGGCGGCCGGGGCCGGCGACCGGATGGACCGGGAAGGGCTGCGGCACGACGGGATCGAGCTGCGGTTCGCGCGGGAGCGGCACCGGGTCGACTTCCCCGCCCTGACAGGCGGCAGCTCCGTGATGGTGTACGCCCAGACGGAGGTGTGCAAGGACCTCATAGCGCTCCAGCTCGAGGAGGGCGGCCCACTGCTCTTCGGGGCCGAGGCGCTGGTGGTGGAGGGGGCGGAGAGCGAGCGACCGCGGGTCCGCTTCCGGCGCGAGGGACACGAGGGGCGCGAGGAGGTGCTGGAGTGCGATTACGTCGTCGGCTGCGACGGGTTCTGGGGGGTGGCCCGGCAGGCGATACCCGCCGACCGCTCCCGCGTATTCGAACGGACGTACCCCTTCGGGTGGCTGGGAATCCTCGCCGACGTGCCGCCCTCCCACGACGAACTGGTCTACGCCCGCCACGACCGCGGCTTCGCCCTGCTCAGCATGCGCTCGCCCGCCGTGTCCCGGCTCTACCTCCAGGTGCCCGAGGGCACGGACGCCGGGTCGTGGGCGGACGAGGAGATCTGGGACGAGCTGGAGCGGCGCTTCGAGACCGCCGACGGGTGGCGGCTGGAGCGCGGCCCCATCACCTCCAAGTCGGTCACCCCCATGCGCAGTCACGTCCACGAGCCCATGCGGCACGGGCGGCTCTTCCTCGCCGGGGACGCCGCCCACATCGTTCCGCCGACCGGCGCCAAGGGGCTCAACCTCGCCGTCGGTGACGTGGTGACGTTCGCCCGCGCGTTGGTCCACCTGGAGGAGACCGGATCGGCGGAACGTCTCGACGCGTACTCCGAGACCTGTCTGCGCCGCGTCTGGCAGGCCGAGCGGTTCTCGTACGACATGACGACCCTCCTGCACCGTGCTCCGGGCGCGACCCCCTTCGAGGACCGCGTCCAGCTGGCCCGGCTGCGCCGGATCGCCACCTCGCGGGCGGCCGAGACGGACCTGGCGGAGGGGTACACCGGGTTCTCCCTGGACTGACCGCCGCGGAGCCCCGAGACGCCGCCAAGTAGGGCGTAAGGGGCCTGTCACGGCTTGGTACCAGTGCGCGCGGACCGGGAGACACACGCGTACCTTGGCAGCGTGAGGGAAAGATCCTCCCCAAGCAGTAGGGTCAGTCCTTTGCCTACCCATTACCCTTGAGGCCAAGGCCACGCACGGTGGCCATGGAGGAGTGAAATGAGGAGCAGCAACCCGGTCTTCTCGCGACGGGGATTCAGCCGCGACAACGGCTACGCGGGATTCAACGCGGCGCCGCAGGCCGGGGGACCCGCTGTCGGCACGCAGGCCAACCCGTACGCCCAGGGCAACCAGTACGCCCAGGGTGGCAACCCCTACGCGCAGAATCCTTACGCCCAGCAGGACCTGCAGCACGGTGCCCCGCCGCAGGCACCGGTCTCCACCGGCCGGATGACGATGGACGACGTCGTCATGCGCTCGGCCATGACGCTCGGCACCGTCACCGTGGGCGCGATCCTCGCCTGGGCACTGCTTCCCGTGTCCAGCACCAGCTACGGGCTCGCCATCGGCGCCGCGCTCGTCGCCTTCGTCCTCGCGATGGTGCAGTCCTTCAAGCGCACGGCCTCGCCCGCGCTGATCCTCGGTTACGCCGCCTTCGAGGGCGTCTTCCTCGGGGTCATCAGCGAGATGTACAACAGCCGGTGGAGCGGCGCTCCCTTCCAGGCCGTGCTCGGCACCATGGCGGTATCCGGAGCGACCCTTCTCGTCTACAAGGCGGGCTGGATCCGTGTGACCGCGCGGTACGCACGCATCGGTATGACCATCGCGATCGCCTTCGTGGTCGTCACGGCGGTCAACCTGCTGCTCGTCGTCCTCGGTGTGGCCAACGACGGAGGACTGCGCAGCATGGGCCCGCTGGGTGCGATCGTCGGCATCCTGGCGATCCTGATCGGCGCGTTCTTCCTGACCCTCGACTTCAAGCAGATCGAGGACGGCATCGCGTACGGCGCGCCGAAGGAAGAGGCCTGGCTGGCCGCGTTCGGCCTGACCATGACCCTCGTGTGGATCTACATCGAGATGCTGCGGCTGGTCGCCATCTTCAGCGGCGACGACTAGCCGGCCCCACCGGCCGAACGGGCGGGTGACCGACCTGAAGGGCCCGCGAACCGACGGTTCGCGGGCCCTTTGCCATGGGGGATGCCTGGTCCTGGTGGTGCGCGCTCAGAGCAGTTTGCGCGCGGCCCTCCTCAAGTCGTACTCATGAATGATCGCCTTGGCGTGGCCGTACGCGAGGTTGTGCTCGGCGCGGAGCCAGCTGACCTTCTCCTCGAAGCGGAAGAGGGCGGGGCCTTCGTCGACGGTGCGCAGCCAGTCGGAGACTTCACGACCGGTGCAATGGGGAATGCGGGCGAGCAGATTGCGGTGGGTCTCCTGGGAGAACACTTGGGACATCGGCGCCTCCGGACGCAATGGGGTGTAAGCCGGTCCTTCACGCCACGGTGCCTGAGGGTTCGGTTGTTGGCAACAGTCCCGTCGCGGCGCGTAGTCTCGCGGCGTGCTTGATACGACGCCGCTGACCCGAGCCGTGGACCACTTCGCCGACCGGTTGCGGGCCGCGCCGCAGAGCCGGCTGCAACGGGGAGCCGCCGCGGAGGCGCTGGGGCTGGCCAGGGAGTTGGCACGGTGGGCGCAGCGTCTGGAGAACCCCGCGGCTGAGCCCTTGGAGATGCCGGACGCGGGGATGTTCGCCGTCGCTGATCAAATCACCGTCGCGGTGCATGATTTGGCGGTCGTCCTGAGGGACGAGAAGGAGCTGGCGGAGGCGGTGTTGCTGGTGGAGGAGGCGCAGAAGAGAGCCGGGGTGTGACGCTGGTTCGCCGGCCGCGGGCCGGTGGGGGCGTGTCGCGCCCACGAGGCGGAGCCGCACATGTCACGGCCCCGCGCCTCTTTCGGGGCGCTTCTCACAGGGACGCTATGACCCTGTCGGCCAGGATGTAGATGTTCTCCTCGCCGCAGGCGAAGGTCAGGGCGTAGGCGCCGGAGACGCCGGAGCCGCCGAGGAGGACCGGGGATTCGCCGGCGCGCAGGGCCGCGGCCAGCCGTTCCGCGGTCTCGCGGTGGCCGGGGGTCATGCACAGGGTCGTACCGTCGGCGAAGACGTAGACGTCGAGGGTGCCGAGCGGGCCGGGGCGGACGTCCGTCAGCTCCGTGCGGGACTCGGCGAGCTCCTCCAGACAGGACACCGTGCGCTCGTGGTCGTTCACGACGGGTGACTGGACCGGGACGAAGTCCGGGTGCGAGGGGTGGCGACGGCGGGCCGCGGCCAGTTCGGGGGAGTCGCCCGCGTACTCGTCGGCGTCGAGGCCCGCCTCGGTGACCGGCTCCAGGGGCTCCAGGCCCACGAAGTCCGACGGGCGGGGCATGAACAGTTCGCTGTCGGGCAGACCGAGCAGCGAGGGCGTGTCCGAGGCGTCACGTGCCTCCTGGGCGGCCCAGAAGGCCCGCGCCTCGGCGAGTTCCCGCTCCCGCTCCTCGGCGAGCGCCTCGGTGACGGCAGTGCGTATCTCGTCCGCGTCAGCGGCCGAGCGTGCCGCCGGTACGAGGCCGTGTGTGGCCGTCGTGGCGCGGCTTGCGGCCAGTTCGTTGTGCAGGGCCGCGACCTGCCGGCGCAGACCCAGCAGGGTGCGCAGAACGGCGACGCCCACGGCCGCGGTCGCGGCGGTGGTGAGCAGCAAAGCAATCGGCATGGCGCTCACTGACGTACTCCTGGTTCAAGTCGACCCCCGACTTCCTACATCAGCTTGAAGGGCAAACCACCAGGCTGTCAGTGCGTAACGTCACGAATAGGACAGGACTTTGGGCCGGGTGTTTAGTCGCGTAACCCTTCCGACCTGCGTAAATCCCTCTCCGGGAGGAGATAGGTCACATCTTGGGGGGGATTGGATCACAAATCGGCCCAGAGTCCCGGTGGTTACCGGGATCCGGGCCGATTCGGTCACGCTGGGCTCAGTGGTGGTCACCCATGGGGGACTGGCTGAGGACTAGCTGAGGCGCTCGATGACCATCGCCATGCCCTGGCCGCCGCCCACGCACATCGTCTCCAGGCCGAACTGCTTGTCGTGGAACTGGAGGGAGTTGATGAGCGTGCCGGTGATGCGGGCGCCGGTCATGCCGAAGGGGTGGCCGACGGCGATGGCGCCGCCGTTCACGTTCAGCTTCTCCAGCGGGATGTTCAGGTCGCGGTAGGAGGGGATCACCTGGGCGGCGAAGGCCTCGTTGATCTCGAAGAGGTCGATGTCGTCGACGGTCAGGCCGGCGCGCTGGAGGGCCTGCTTGCTGGCCTCCACCGGGCCGAGGCCCATGATCTCGGGGGAGAGGCCGGTGACGCCGGTCGAGACGATGCGGGCGAGCGGGGTGAGGCCGAGCTCGCGGGCCTTCGTGTCGGACATGATCACGAGGGCGGCGGCGCCGTCGTTGAGGGGGCAGCAGTTACCGGCCGTGACCATGCCGTCGGGGCGGAAGACGGGCTTGAGGCCCTGGACGCCCTCCAGCGTCACACCCGCGCGCGGGCCGTCGTCCTTGCTGACGACCGTGCCGTCGGGGGTGGTGACCGGGGTGATCTCGCGCTCCCAGAAGCCGTTCTTGATGGCTTCCTCGGCGAGGTTCTGAGAGCGGACGCCGAACTCGTCCATGTCCTGGCGGGTGACGCCCTTGATGCGGGCGAGGTTCTCGGCGGTCTGGCCCATCGCGATGTACGCGTCGGGGACGAGGCCGTCCTCGCGCGGGTCGTGCCAGGTCGAGCCCTCGGACTGGGCCACGGCCTCGGTGCGGGCCTCGGCCTCCGCGAAGAACGGGTTGCGTGTGTCGGGGAGGGAGTCGGAGTTGCCCTTGGTGAAGCGGGAGACCAGCTCGACGCCGGCCGAGATGAAGACGTCGCCCTCGCCGGCCTTGATGGCGTGCAGGGCCATGCGGCTCGTCTGCAGGGACGAGGAACAGTAACGGGTGATCGTGCAGCCCGGGAGGTGGTCCATGCCCATCTGTACGGCGACGATACGGCCGAGGTTGTTGCCCTGCTCACCGCCGGGGAGGCCACAGCCGAGCATCAGGTCGTCGATGTCCTTGGGGTCCAGCTCGGGGACCTTGGCGAGGGCGGCCTGAATGATCGTGGCGGTGAGGTCGTCCGGGCGGAGGTCCTTGAGGGAGCCCTTGAAAGCGCGGCCGATGGGGGAACGGGCGGTCGAGACGATCACGGCTTCGGGCATCACGGCTCCATGGGCGCTATGGGGTGGACGGCGGGGCTGCTTGGGAAGTTACCCGTCCGTACCGCCCGGGTCACCGCTCCGGCGGTGTGACTAGGACCGCACTTTTCTAAGCGCTTGCTTTCCTCACTCCGCCCACCCGAGCCTTCCGGGGGCACGGACTCCGGGGCGGAGCCCCGGCTTGGGCGCGCGGGGAACTGCGCGAACGGCCCCCATCGGCCGGTAGCCGAAGGTCTTCGGGCGGTCGGGGTGTCGGGGCGGAGCCCCGCCCTGGGGGCGCGGGGAGGCGCGCGGCCAGCGCCCCCCCCAGCGACAGGACACACCCCCGGCGCCGGAGGCGATTCGCGCCGCCTCACGCGTACGGCGTCGGCGCGGGCGCCGGATCCGTCGCGGGGACGCGCCGCCGCCGACGGCGCTTGAGTAGGGCCCACGGACCCCGCGGCCCCGTGGGCATGGCGGCCGTGACCTCCGTACCCGGCTCGGACGCCGCCTCCGCCGCGGCCCGCGCGACCGGCAGGAAGCCCTCGCGACGGGAGACGTCCGGGCGTTCCTCCTCGGCCGGCCACAGGCCCAGCGCCGCGCAGACGGTGGGGAGGACGGCCATCGCCGCCGTCGCGTACCCCTCCGCCGAGGGGTGGTAGTTGTCCGGGCCGAACAGCTCGCGCGGGTTCGCCTCGAACTCGGGGCCCAGCAGGTCGCCCAGCGACACCGTACGGCCGCCCTGCTCGACCGTGCCGATCGTCTGCGCGGCGGCGAGCTGGCGCGAGGCGCGGCGGGCCAGCCAGCGCAGCGGCTGCTGGACCTGCTCGACCGTGCCCAGGTCGGGGCAGGTCCCGACGACGACCTCCGCTCCCGCCGTACGCAGGCGGCGCACCGCGGCCGACAGATGGCGTACCGACCGCGTCGGCGGCATCCGGTGGGTGACGTCGTTGGCGCCGACCATGATCACGCAGATGTCCGGCACCCGCGAGATGTCCGCGAGGGCGAGCGCCACCTGCCGGTCGAGGTCGTCGGACTGGGCGCCGGGCAGGGCGACGTTGCACAGCTCGACCGGGCGCTCGGCGACCGCGGCGAGCCCGGACGCCAGCAGCGCGCCGGGCGTCTGGCGGGCCCGGTGCACGCCCTGCCCGGCCGCCGTCGAGTCACCGAGCATGGTCAGCCGCAGCGGCGGCCCGTCCTGCACGGCGTACGCGTATCCGTAGAGACCGTCCGCGCGGGGCGCGGACGCGTGCCCGTTGCCCACATGGCGCTTCGCCAGCTGTACCTCGGCCAGCACCACCCCGACCGCCGCGGCACCCACCAGCCCGATCCCGCCGCCGCCGTACGCCGCGCCCGCCGCGATCCGCCGTGCCACCCTCGCCCTCGACAAGCTCGACATACGTCGCCGCCACCTCCTTGTAGCCGTACAACCACTGCTTGCCCCGCGGGGCAGGTCGGCCAATCTCAACGGCGAGTGAACCGTCACCCAGGGCCTTAGGCTGACGGGACCATTCCTGTTAAATCGCAGCTCCGGAGACAACGGTGCAATTCCACGACTCGATGATCAGTCTCGTCGGCAACACCCCGCTGGTGAGGCTCAACAACGTGACCGCAGGCATCCAGGCGACCGTCCTGGCGAAGGTTGAGTACTTCAACCCCGGCGGGTCCGTGAAGGACCGCATCGCCCTGCGCATGATCGAGGCCGCGGAGGAGAGCGGCGCCCTCAAGCCCGGCGGCACGATCGTCGAGCCGACCAGCGGAAACACCGGGGTCGGGCTGGCCATCGTGGCCCAGCAGAAGGGCTACAAGTGCATCTTCGTCTGCCCCGACAAGGTGAGCACCGACAAGATCAACGTGCTGCGGGCGTACGGCGCCGAGGTCGTCGTCTGCCCCACGGCCGTCGACCCGGAGCACCCGGACTCGTACTACAACGTCTCCGACCGGCTGGTCCGTGAGACGCCCGGCGCCTGGAAGCCGGACCAGTACTCCAACCCGAACAACCCCCTCTCGCACTATCACTCCACCGGCCCCGAGCTGTGGGAGCAGACGGAGGGGAAGATCACCCATTTCGTGGCGGGCGTCGGCACCGGCGGCACGATCTCCGGAACCGGGCGCTACCTGAAGGACGCGAGCGACGGCAAGGTCAAGGTCGTCGGCGCCGACCCGGAAGGGTCCGTGTACTCCGGCGGGTCCGGGCGGCCGTACCTTGTCGAGGGTGTCGGTGAGGACTTCTGGCCGACGGCGTACGACCGGACCGTCGCGGACGAGATCGTGGCCGTGTCCGACAAGGACTCCTTCCAGATGACGCGTCGGCTCGCGAAGGAGGAGGGCCTGCTCGTCGGCGGTTCCTGCGGGATGGCCGTGGTCGCCGCGCTGCGGGTGGCCGAGCGGCTCGGACCCGACGACGTCGTGGTCGTACTCCTGCCCGACAGCGGGCGCGGTTACCTCAGCAAGATCTTCAACGACGAGTGGATGGCCGACTACGGGTTCCTGGAGGACTCCGGCCCGAGCGCGCGCGTCGCGGACGTGCTCAACGACAAGGTGTCCGGCGCCATCCCCTCCCTCGTCCACATGCACCCGGACGAGACGGTCGGCGAGGCCATCGAGGTGCTGCGCGAGTACGGCGTCTCGCAGATGCCGATCGTCAAGCCGGGCGCCGGTCACCCGGACGTGATGGCCGCCGAGGTCGTCGGGTCCGTCGTCGAACGGGAGCTGCTCGACGCTCTGTTCACCCAGCGCGCCTCGCTGCAGGACCCGCTGGAGAAGCACATGTCGGCGCCGCTGCCGCAGGTCGGCTCCGGCGAACCGGTCGGCGACCTGATGTCGGTGCTCGGCAGCGCCGACGCGGCGATCGTCCTCGTTGAGGGCAAGCCCACCGGTGTCGTCAGCCGCCAGGACCTGCTGTCCTTCCTCGCCAAGGGCGGCGCCAAGCAGTAGGCGCCGACGGGCGGGCCGGGGTCAAGAAGGCGCCGGCGGGCGGCTCGTGGGCAAGAAGGCGCCGGGCGGGGGATTTCCGCAGGTGACAGGAGGATATTTCCCGAAGTTCCCCTCCTGAGAGGGATCTTCCGGCCTTTCGGCGGGGAACTTCGCGGAAGTGGTACGAGCGCGTCACGTCCGCGCAGCACCCGCTTAACACGGGTCCGGCACATTAGTGGGTGTCGGCAGGGCGGGAGCGGCTCCCCGCCTCGGCCGACACCAAAACGGCGCCAAGGACCTCCGGAGCGGCTCCCGGACCTCCATGGACGCCAAGGACGCGCAAGCCCGGCCCTGACCCGGCCCGCGTCCCTCGCGGGGACCGCCGTCGTCCCGCCCCCCGGTAACGGGGGTGCGGCGGTCCCCGCGCAACACGTGGAAGGGCCCGGCACCTGTCACAGGTGCCGGGCCCTTCCACGTCTTTGCGCCTAAACCGGCGCCGCTCTCGCGGACCTGGCTGGTCGCCGTCGTGGTTCCTCAATTGATGGTCGCGGCCGTCGTCGTTTCAATGACGGATTACTCGTCCCAGTCGGAGTCCTTGCCCCTGTGGCGGCCGAAGAAGTTCGGGGTGACGCGCGCGGCCTGGACGACGTTGACGACCACGATGCCGGCCCAGGTGACCAGCAGGCCGGGCAGATGCGCGACGCCACCGCCGATCCCGGACAGGGGCACCGCCAGCACCAGCGACACGATCCCGAAACCGAAGCGCTCCCCCCATGAATCCGTCGACCCCTCCGGGGAACGCGTACCGCGGGCCACCACCATCTGATGCTCGGCCAGCTGCCGCCGCACCCGGCGGTCCACCGCGCCGTCGACCCGCTGTTCGACCTTCTCGAGGAACGAGTCGACGAGCGCGGACTCGTACTCCTCGCCCAACTCCCTGCGCGCGTGCAGAGTGGCGTCGAGTTCCTTCTTCAGTTCGGCGTCGCCGCCCGCTTCCCTACCGGTCATGGTGTTCACGTTAGGGAGCCACGGCTTCCGTGGCACTGGGGTTAGCCCCCCTGTTCGGGCTGGGCCGCACCCCCGGGGGGCACATCCGGGGCCAGTACCCCGAGCGACTCCGTCCGTACGACAGGGCCTAGGGGAGCAGGGCGACCAGGCCGGTGTCGAGGTCGAACCGTGCGGCGGCCACATGCGCCGGGGTGAAGGCCGGGTCCGCGCGGATCGCGTCGCGGACCCAGGCCGCGTGCGCCCGTACGGTGTGGTCGGCCCAGTCCCCGGGCACCGCCCGGGTACGGAGCGCCGCGGGCGTGATCTCGTCCACCAGGAGACCGAGATGTCCGGGCACGGGCGCCCCCGTACGGAGGTGTTCGAGCGTCGCGGCGACCGCCCCGCAGCGCTCGTGCCCCAGCACCAGCACGAGGGGAACGCCCAACTCCTCCACCCCGTACTGGATGGATCCGAGGACCGCCTCGTCCAGCACCTGCCCGGCGGTCCTTATGCAGAGCAGGTCCCCGATCCCCTGGTCGAAGACCAGCTCGGGCGGGACGCGGGAGTCGACGCAGCCGACGACTACCGCGAAGGGGTGCTGCCCGGCGGCGAGGACATGCCGCCGGGCGCGCTCCTCGTGCGGGTGACGAGGCCGTCCGGCGGCGTACCGCCGGTTGCCCGCGAGGAGTTCGTCGAGCGCCGCGCCGGCGGTCGCCGGCCGGGAGCGGGGTGCGGCGACGGCCGGAGCCGACGCGGTGGTGGTGAGTACGGAGGCGGTGGTCGCCGCCAGAAAGGCCCTGCGGTTCGAGGGCATGACGCTCCCTCAGGAGTTGTGCTTGTAGCGCACCCTCACCGTACGCACATGCACACTCACCCTGAGTGTCGATTTAATGACCCTTGGTTGATTCGTCGTCAGATCATCGCTGCCGCGATACCGCCCCTTGATCGGGCGGCGGAGCTGTCCGCGGGAAGGTCCAGGGGCCGCAGCTCGTCCGCGTACGAGACGGATATCCGGCGCATCAGGCCGTCCTCGGTGATGTCGTACTGGCCCAGGCGCCACAGCGGCGGCGAGTACGCGTGGATCGACACCGCGTCGTCGGTGGCGCCGGTGAGGCGGTGGATGTGCTCGGGGCCGAAGCAGAAGGACTCGCCCGCGCCGACGGTGACGGACGGATGGCTGCCGCAGATGCGCGGGTTGGACTCGGTCAGCGCGCCCTGTACGACGCCGACCGCGCCGGAGGAGATGTCGTGGTCGTGCCAGCCGGTGTCATTGCGCCGGGTCCAGCACAGCAGCCAGACATCGACGTACTCGTCGCGGTACAGCGACGCGTAGTGCCGCTCCTCGTCGGAGAACGCGACCTGTTCGCGCCAGAGTTCGGGGCGGGTGGCGAGGTCGTCGACGAGGGCCTGGAGCTCGCGCTTGTCGAGCGTGCGGTCCGGCAGGGCCTCGTACGTCATGGGGTGGGTCCCTTCAGCAGGCGGGCGGGATTGGTGGTGCGCAGGGCGTGGGTGGCGGCGGCCGCGCCGAGGTCGGGGACGGTGGGTGCGGCGTAGGGGCGGTCGCTGCCGGTGACGACCACGTCGATACCGACGGCCCGGACGAGCGCGTCCACGGCGCGCGTCCCGTACGACGAGGTCTCGTAGAAGGCGTCGAAGTCGACCTCTCCGCGCCCGCCGCCACGGGCCGCGAGCCGTTCGCCGTGCAGCGGGGCGAGGCCCGCGAGAGCGGCGAAACAGACGCGCAGACGGGGGTGACGGGCACGGCCGAAGGCGCGGAAGGCGAACCAGGACGCGTGCATCTGGTGGACGTAGGGGACCAGCGCGGGCCACCAGGGCAGGGTGCCGGGGGTGGGCGGGGCCGTGCCCGGGTGGACGAAGAGCGGCTTGTCGTGGCGGGTGAGGACGTCGAGGAGGGGTGCGCAGAAGTCCCAGCCGGCCGCGTCCAGCAGGGCGGTGGCGGGGAGTTGGAGTCCCACGCAGCCGCGTCGGAGTTCGCGCTCGACGGCTTCCGGGGCTGTGTCCGGTGCCGACAGGCAGGGCGAGGCCCAGACGCCGAAGGGGGCCGGGAGTGCGAGGGCGCCGTCGTGGAAGGCGGCGAGCAGCGGGGCGGCCTCGGCGGGCGGCAGGTGTTCGATGCCGAGCGGGCTGGAGAGGGAGACCAGGGCGAGGTCCAGACCGTCGGCGTGGGCGAGTGCGGTGCGGGCCGTGACGTCGTGGTCGGCGGGGTCGACCTCGTAGGGCGGCTCGCCCGCCAGGTGCAGGGTCCAGCCGTCGAGGTACGGCGGCGCGGTGCGGGTGCGCAGCAGCTCGATGAAGGCGGGCGGCCAGATGTGCTGGTGGACGTCGGTGGACACGCGGCGGTCCTTGCGGTGTGGACTGAGGTTAAGCGCTTCAGTGATGCGATTAACTTAAGCGGTTAACCAAGGGGGCGTCAAGCGTGCGGCCGGGGTGTGGGAGCGGGTCTGGCCGGGGTCGGCCGGGCCGTGCGCCCACAATGCGGACGCGTCCCGGTAGGCTTCCGGGCATGGCCAGGCCCAATAAGCGCACCACCCTCCGGGAGGTGGCCGAGGCCACGGGCCTCTCCACCGCCGCCGTCTCCTACGCCCTGCGCGGCAAGCACGTCTCCAAGGAGACCGAGGAGCGGGTGCGCAAGGCCGCCGCCGAGCTCGGCTACGAGGCCGATCCCATCGCCCGCGCCCTCGCCAGCGGCCGCACCAGCATGGTCGGCGTCCTCGCGGGCGACCTCCAGGACCTCTGGCAGCAGCAGCTGATGGCCGCCATCGGCCGGGAGCTGCTGGCCGGCGACCGCTACGCGCTGATCCTCGACGCGGGCGGCGACCCCGACCGTGAGCTGAAGCTCGCCAAGCAGCTGCGCGACCAGCGTGTCGACGCGCTGCTGGTGTCGCCGGTGAACCCCTCGGCCGAGGGGTGGGCGGCCATCGCCGAGGCGCTGCCGGTGGTGGCCGTCGGGGACTCGCTCAGCACGGCCCGTACCGCCGGACAGGTCATCTTCGACAACCGGGCCGGTATCGACTCCGTCCTGGAGTATCTGTACGGGCTCGGCCATCGCCGGGTGACCGTGCTGACCCCGACCCGGCCGAGCACACCCGACCGGCCCGCCGACGTGTACGTCCGCGAGGCCGCCGAACGGCTCGGGCTGAGCGCCGAACTGGTGCCGTGCCCGCAGGAGTTGGGCGAGGCGACGGTCGTCGCCCGCCGCCTCCTGGACGGTCCCCGGCCCGCGACCGCCGTCTTCTGCTTCTCCGACTCATTGGCGTACGGGGTGTACGCCGCCGCTGCCGAGGCGTCGCTGGCCGTCGGCCGGGACCTCTCGGTGGTCGGCTTCGATGACCACCCGGTGTCCCGGGTCCTTACCCCACCGCTGACCACGGTCGACTGGGGCCTCCCGGAGATCGCCGCGGAGGCGGCACGTCTGACCGTTGCGGCGATCGAGGGGAAACGGGTCCGGAAGAAGCGGATCCTGTGCGCGCCGAGGATGAGTGAGCGGGGCTCGGCGGTCCGGGTGTAGCCGGGGGCCTCGCCCCCGCCGCCCCTACCCGTCCCATCCTCAACCTGAGGGCTCCGCCCCCAGACCCCCGGTGGGTTCTTCGACTGCGGGCGGGTGGGGGCTGGTCGCGCAGTTCCCCGCGCCCCTTGAGGGCGCTGGCGCGCATCTTCAGCCCGTCCGGCGTTTGAGGACGAGGCCGTTCAGGCCGAAGCGGGGGTCTGGGGGCGGCAGCCCCCAGGGATGGGACGGGTAGGGGCGGCGGGGGCGAGGAAGTGCCCCCGGCCCCGACGGCACCCGACCCCTCACACCAGCTTCTTGCTCTTCAGCCACGCGTCGGCGACCTCGTCCGGGTCCTTCCTCTCCTTGTCCACGAGCCGGTTGAGCTTGGTCAGCTCCTCCGAGGTGAGGACGTTTCCGAGGGTGGCCAGCGCCTTGCGGACCTTCGCGTCGGCCTTGCGGGAGGCGATGAGGGGAACGATGTGCTGGGAGGGGATCAGGTTCAGGGGGTCGGTGAGCACGACCCAGCCGTTCTCGATGATGTCCACGTCCGTGGTGAAGACGTTGGCGACGTCGATGTCACCCTTCTTCAGGGCGCCCTTGACGAGCGGCCCGGAGGAGTCGAGGGACTTGAACTCCTTGAACTCCACCCCGTAGCGGTCCTTGAGACCCACCACGCCGACGACCCGCTTCTTCATCTCGGCCGCGGCGCCGAGGATCAGCTTGCCGTTGGCCTTGCGCAGGTCGGCGAGCGAGGTCAGGCCGTACTTGGCGGCGGTCTCCTTGGTGACGGCGAAGCTGTCGCGGTCCTCGGCCGCCGCGTACGGGAGGACTTCCAGGCCGCTGGGGAGCACGGTCGTCAGAGCGTTCTGCATCGCGCCGGCGTCGGTGGCCGTGGCCTTCTCGTCCAGGTAGAGGAGCAGGCTGCCCTGGTACTCGGGCAGGAGATCGATGTCGCCGCCCTCCAGCGCGGGCACGACGATCTCGCGCGAGCCCAGGTTGGGGCGGACCTTCGTCTTGACGCCCGCGGCTCCCAGGACACCCGCGTACAGGTAGCCGAGGATCTGGTTCTCGGTGAAGTTGGCGGTGCCGATGGTCAGGCCGCCGGCGCTGGATCCGGACCCGCCGCCGCTGCCGCCGCTGGAACTGTCGAGCGACGTGACGCCGCTGCTGCAGGCGGCCAGGACGGGGACGGAGGCCGCGGCGAAGAGGCCGCCGAGCAGAGTCCTACGGTTCATGGTTCTTCGGCTCCTCAGTGGGCGGCGGTACGGCGGTGACGGAACAGGTAGCGCTGGAGTCCGGCCAGCGCGAGGTCGAGCACGACGGCGACGATCGCGACCAGCGCCGCCCCGCCGAGGACCTGGACGAGGTCGCGCTGCGCCAGTCCGTCGAAGACGTACCGGCCGAGGCCGCCGAAGCTGACGTACGCGGCGATCGTGGCGGTGGACACGACCTGGATCAGAGACAGCCGCAGGCCCGTCATGATCAAGGGGAGGGCGAGCGGGATCTCGACCTGGAACAGGACCTGGTGGCCGCGCATCCCCTGCCCGCGCGCCGCGTCCTTGACCTCCGGGTCGACGGCGTTCATGCCCGCGTAGGTGTTGGTGACGATGGCCGGGACCGCGAGGACGACCAGAGCCACGTACACCGACCAGAGGGACAGGCCGCTGACAAGGAAGACGAGGACGACCAGGCCCACGGTGGGCAGCGCGCGACCGAAGGAGGACAGGTTGATGGCGAGGAAGGCGCCCTTGCCGGTGTGACCGATCAGCAGGCCGATCGGGAGCGCGATCGCGGCCGCGATGAGGGTGGCGAGGAGCGAGTACTCCAGATGCTCGACGAGGCGGTGCGCGATGCCGTCGGTGCCGACCCACTGGTCGCCGCTGACCAGCCACTTGGCGAGGTTCTTGAAGAGTTCGTACATGTCAGGCTCGCCGCCTCGTCCACGGAGTGAGTACGTACTGGATCGCGACCAGCAGCGCGTCCGCGACCAGCGCCAGCAGCAGGGTCAGGACGACACCGACGATCACCGGCGTCGGGAAGTTGCGCTGGAAGCCGTCCGTGAAGAGCTGGCCGAGTCCGCCGTCGCCGATGTAGGTGGCGACGGAGACCAGGGAGATCGACATGACCGTCGCGATCCGCACGCCCGCCATGATCACGGGAAGGGCGAGCGGGAGTTCGACGGTGAACAGGGTGCGCAGCGGGCGCGTGCCCATCGCCTTGGCGGCCTCCTTCGTCTTCGCGGGGACCGAGTCGAGGCCCTCGACCGTGTTCCGGAGCAGGACGACCAGGCTGTAGACCGTCAGGCCGATGACCGTGGTGGTGCGGGTCAGGCCGCTGATCGGCAGCAGGAGAACGAAGATCGCGATCGACGGGATCGTGAACAGGACGTTGGAGAGCCCGAGGAGCACGCCCCGCAGGGGGCGGATCCGGTGTGCGATCACGGCCAGCGGGAGGGAGATCAGCAGGCCGAAGAAGACGGCCAGCAGCGCGGTCTGGAGGTGGGAGAGGGTGAGGGTGGTGAGGTCGTGGGTGTGGTCGCCTATCCAGGACCAGTCGACGGTCATATGGCCACACTCGCGGTGCCGTGGGCGTCCTGGCCGCCGTGCGCCTTGCTCGCGTGCTCGTGGATCTCGTCGCGGGAGGTGACGCCCGTGAGCACGCCGGCGGCGTCCACGCGTGCCACCAGGCCGGTGGGCGAGGCGATCGACTCGTTGAGCGCCGCCAGGAGGGAGTCGGTGTCCTTGAGCGGTCGTACGGGGAGTTCGGCGTCGTCCGTCGCCGAACGCCAGTGCCGCGGTTTGCGGGCCTCGTCGAGTACGAGGGTCCAGGCGCCGCCCTCGGGGGCCGGGCCCTGCGGCACGTCGGCGAGGTGGTGGAGCGAGAGGAGCTTCAGGCCGCGCTCGGCGCCGAGGAAGTCGGCGACGAAGTCGTCCGCGGGGCGGGCGAGCAGGTCGGCCGGGGTCGCGCACTGCACCAGATGGCCGCCGGTGCGGAAGATCGCGATCTGGTCGCCGAGCCGGACGGCCTCGTCGATGTCGTGGGTGACGAAGACGATGGTCTTGCTGAGCTCCTTCTGGAGGCGCAGCAGCTCGTCCTGGAGCTGGGTGCGGACGACCGGGTCGACCGCGCCGAAGGGCTCGTCCATGAGCAGGACGGGCGGGTCGGCGGCGAGCGCGCGGGCCACGCCGACGCGTTGCTGCTGGCCGCCGGAGAGCTGGTGCGGGTAGCGCTTGCCCGCGTCGGCGGCGAGACCGACGGTCTCCAGGAGCTCGGCCGCCCGCGCCCTGGCCTTCTTGCGGCCCCAGCCCAGCAGCAGCGGCACGGTGGCGATGTTGTCGAGCACCGTGCGGTGCGGGAAGAGGCCGGCCTGCTGGATGACGTAACCGATGGAGCGGCGCAGTTCGGCCGCGTCCTGCTCGAGTACGTCCTTGCCGCCGACGCGGATGGTGCCGGAGGTCGGATCGACCATCCGGTTGATCATCCGGAGGGTGGTGGTCTTACCGCAACCGGAAGATCCGACGAGGACGGTCACGCCGCCTTCCGGCATCTCCAGGGAGAGGTCGTGGACTGCGGTGGTGCCGTTGGGGAAGCGCTTGTGGACCGTGTCGAACTGGATCATGAGGTGTCCCTTGCCCGGTCTGCATATCGTCATGCAGAGTTCTCTGTACCTGAATAGGTTGTCAACGGTCCGGTGTTAATCGCTGGTTACTTATGACCGCCAGGCAAGATCCAATGTCCGGATTGAGGGGAGTGTGGGCTCTATGTCGTCTCGGAATGCGGACATGTCGAGTGCGGACGCGACCGGTCTCACAGTCGGCCTCGTGGTGCTCGACGGGTGCGGCACCGGTGTCACCGACATCGTGCGGCTCGCCGACGGGGCCGCACGGCCCGTTCCCGGCACCGAGGCGATGAAGCGCGTCGAGGAGTCCTGGGACGCCGCCCGGCAGATCGCCGCCACCGGTCGCGTCTACGGGCGCTCCACCGGCGTCGGGGCCAACCGGAACGAGGACGTGCCGACCGAGGCCGCCGCCGAGCACGGGCTGCGCCTGCTGCGCAGCCACGCCGGCGCCATCGGTGAGGAGCTCCCCGCCCGCCAGGTCAGGGCCATGCTCGCCGTCCGCGCCAACCAGCTCCTGGCGGGCGGAGCCGGCCTGCGGCCCACCGTCGTCACGGCCCTGTGCGAGGCCCTGGAGACCGGCGCGTACCCGGTCGTGAACGAGTTCGGGTCGGTGGGGACGGGGGACATCGCGGCGCTGGCCCAGGTGGGGCTGGCGCTGGTGGGGGAGCATCCGTGGAGGGGGCCGGACGCCTCATGGGCGCCGTCCGTGCCGCCGGTTCCGTCCGTGCCGCCGGCCCCGTCCGCGCCGCGGTCCCCGGAGCAGGGCGTGCCGCCCCAGGGGCAGTCCTCGTCGGCCCAGGGCCCGTCGTCGCTCGGTCTCGAGGAGAGGGTGACGTCCTTCGGGGAGGAGGTGTCGTCCCTCGGGCAGGGCCTGCCCCCCGCACCCCAGGCCCTCGACAACAACGACGCCCTCGCCCTCATCAGCAGCAACGCCCTCACCCTCGGGCAGGCCGCCCTCGCGCTGGACGAGCTGCGCAGGCTCATCGAGGCCACCCAGGTCGTAGCCGCGCTGTCGCTGCTGGCCGTCGACGGCTCGCACGAGGCGTACGCGGCGCCCGTGCACGCCGCACGCCCGCACAAGGGCTCTGTCGAAGTCGCCCGGCGGATGCGGGAGTTGATCGGAGCGGCGGACCGTCCCACCCCGCCGCTCGGGCGGATCCAGGACCCGTACGGCTTCCGGTGCGTCCCGCAGATCCACGGGCCCGCGCAGGACGCCGCGGACGCCCTCGAAGGGGTCCTGGTCGTCGAGATCAACGCCGCCGCCGAGAACCCCCTCATCTCGCCCGAGGACATGGCCGCGTACCACCACGGCGGCTTCTACCAGGCCCAACTCGCCCTCGCGCTTGACCACTTCAGGCTCGCCGTCACGCAGGTGGCGCGGCTGTCGACCTCCCGGCTCTCCACCCTCAACGAACCCGCCTACACCCGCCTGCGTCCCTTCCTCGCCGACCATGAGCCCGCGTCCTCCGGCGTGATGATCCTGGAGTACGCCGCCGCAGCCGCCCTCGGCGACCTGCGCGCCTTCTCCGCGCCCGCCTCGCTCGGGCACGCTGTACTCTCCCGGGGCGTCGAGGAACAGGCGAGCTTCGCCTCGCTCGCCGCACGGCAGACACTGCGGGCGTGCGGTGCCTACCGTCTCGTCGTGGGCTGCGAACTGGTCTCCGCCGTACGGGCGCTGCGCCAGCGCGATCTGCGGCCCGACCCGGAACTGCCGGTCGGACGCGCGATGGAACTGGCCGAGTCCGTGCTCGGCCTGGACCAGGCCGACCGGCCGCTGACGGACGACGTGACGGCGGCGGCCGCGCTGCTCGACCGGTTCACGGACATCTGGAGGGGGATCGAGTCATGAGCGTGGACAGGAGCACGGACGTGAGCGCGGAGGTGAAAACCGACGTGAAAACGGACGTGAAGACCGACGTGAAGACTGACGTGAAGACCGATGTGAACGCCTACGAGAACGTGGTGGACAGTCCCGCCGGGCGCCTGCAGGCGCTCTTCGAGGGGCACCGGCTGACACCGACCCAGCGCCGCATCGCGCACAGCATGGTGCGGCGCGCCGCCGACGTGCCGTTCCTGTCGAGCGTCGAACTCGCCGAACTCGCCGGGGTCAGCCAGCCCTCCGTCACCCGCTTCGCGGTCGCGCTCGGCTTCGACGGCTACCCGGCGCTGCGCAAGCACCTGCGCGAGGTCGCGCCCAGCGAACAGGCGGGGACCCCGGGCTCGTACAACGAGTACCAGCAGGCCGTCGAGGCCGAGATCGAGAACCTGAAGCACCTCGCCGAGGTGCTCGCCGACCCGCGCCCGGTGCAGCGCGCGGGACGGCTGCTCGCCGCCTCCCGTCCGCTCCCGGTGCTCGGGCTGCGGGCCGCCGCCTCCCAGGCGTACGGCTTCGCGTACTTCGCCGCCAAGGTCCACCCGGACGTACGGCTGCTGCACGAGGGCGGCACCATGCTGCACGACCGCATCGACGCGGCCGTGCACGCCGGTGCCACCGCGCTGCTCTGCTTCGCCCTGCCCCGCCACCCGCGCGAGGTCGTGGACTCGCTCGCCTACGCCAAGGGAGCCGGGCTGACGGTGGTGACGGTCGCGGACTCCGCCTTCGCGCCGGTCGCCAAGGTCTCGGATCTCCTCCTGCCCGCCGCCGTCGGCACCGGCCTCGCCTTCGACACGGCCTGCTCCCCGATGCTCCTCGGGCGCGTCCTGTTGGAGGCGATGTGCGACGACATCCCGGACGCCCAGGCGCGGCTGGAGGAGTTCGACGTGCGGGCGGCGGCCAGGGGACTGTTCGTGGATTGACTTGCTCCTCGGGCTGAAGCCCGAGGATTCTGGCCTTCTCGTCCGTTGCCGTGCCGCTACGCGGCACGGGGTTCGGGCGGGAATCCGTGGCTTCCTGCTTCGTCGCGCTGTGCGGGGACGAGTCCTGGTCCTACCCGCGCTCCACAGGCTGCGACCGCCAGTCCGGCGGCCGTTTTCGAACATGGCGCTCGTGGAGTCGCCGCACACCCCGGCGGACCTGCGAGCGCCCCCTGGCGCGCCTTCGCAACACCCTCACCAGCATCCGAACAGCCACAAGAGGAGCGAAAATATTGTCAGTTGACCCACCTTAGTCACCGCGCGCATGTTCCACAGGAAAATGCCAGATTCCTCACCCGTCACGCGCACGTTGCGTAACTTCGGCGTCACTCGGCCGAACCCTTTGGCGGGAGGGGATACGTGGTGCCCGGAATCGACGAGTGCCTACTGGAAGCCATGCGACTGCCCGGTGCCCGGGGCGCCGCGGTGGTCGACTGGACCAGCGGGCTGGCCCTGGGCACGGTCGGGGACGCCCCGGGCGGTGACCACGAGACGACCGCGGCGGAGGCGGCCGAGCTCGCACGGCTCGCCGCCGAGCACAAGGCGTTCGCCCCGTCCGACGGGTCCGACTGGTCCGAGCAGGAGACCCCGGTCGAGGACCTGATCGTCAGCAACCGGGACAGCTATCACCTGCTGCGGTTCGTCAGGACCACGTTCGACAGCAGTGTGTTCCTGCATCTGTGGCTGGACCGGGCGGACGGCAATCTCGCGCTGGCCCGGATCCGGCTCGGTGAGATGGCCGGACGGCTGGTGCTGGGATGACGACGGTCAGAACACCCCCCGCACTCGAACTCGCCGTGCGCGACAAGGAACGCGGCACAGACCGCGACACGGACCACGACAGGGACCCCGAAAACCACGAACGGGACCGCGAACCGGACCGCCAAAGAGATCTCGAAAGGGAACAGGGGGTAGTCCCCGTCGGGCTCTCGCCCATGCTCAGCCGGCTCGCCGCGGAACGGGCCACCGGCGTGCTGGTGCGCGAGCGCGGGGTGCTCTACCTCTGTGACGGCGAGGTCGTGCACGCCGAGAGCCCCGCCACCCCCTCGCTCGACGTACTGCTCACCGCACGCGGAGTGCTGGCGGCCGAGTCCTGGCGGGAGGCGGTCGCCGAGGCCGGGGCGCGGCGGCGGGTCGGACGGTTCCTGGTCGAGCGCGGCCGGATCGCCGAGGGCGCGCTGGAACTGTGCCATCTCGGGGCGCTGTACGACGCGGCGTACTTCGTGCTGGGGCCGAGCAGTACTCCGGCCCGGTTCCGGTACGGGGCCGCGCACTGGCTCGGCCCGGTGCGTCCCGTGCCCGTGGCCGCGGTGGAGCGCGAGACGCTGCGCCGCCGCCAGTTGCTGCACCGGGTCTGGCCCGACCCGGCCACGGACACCGCCCCGTTGGCACGCGCCCGGCGCGCCGCCGAGCCGTCGGTCCCCCTGCGTCAGTGGGCCGTGCTCGGCAGGGTGGACGGTCTGCGGACGGCGTCGGACATCTCACTCGCCCTGGGGCGGCCCGCGTTCCACACCCTCGTCGACGTCCGCCGGCTGGCCGCGGCCGGGGTCGTCACGGCGGCGAACGCGCCGGAGCGTGCGCCGTTGCCCCGTGAGCTCACCCAGCCTTCCGCCGATCCCGACGTCGCGTTGTTGCGCCGACTCCGAGACGCGCTGGAGGCCCTGTGATCCGCGCGCTGCGACAGCGTGCCGAGAGGAGACTGCTGATGTCGGCGGAACCCGAAGTCCTCGACGAGCTGCACCGGTTGAGGGCCCGCGTGCCCCAGCTGACCGGTGCGCTGGCGGCCAGCGTCGACGGACTCGTACTCGCCCACGACACGCCCGGAGTGGAGCCCGAGGGCGTGGCCGCACTCACCGCGGCCGCGCTGGGGGTGGCCATGCGGATGGCGGACGCCACCGGGCAGGGCGAGTTCCGCGAACTGCTGGTGCGCGGCGTCGACGGCTATGTGGCGACGTACGCGGCGGGCGGCTCCGCCGTGCTGACGCTGCTGGCCCAGGACCGGGTCAACGTCGGCCGGCTGCACCTGGAGGGCCGCCGTTCCGGCACCCGGATCGGTGAGCTCGTGGACACCGCGACGGCGCGCGGCGAACCGGTCGCCCCGGCGCGGGCTCCCGCGCGGGCCGCCCCCATGCCGACGCGCACCCGTACGGCGCGCGGCACGCCCCGTACACCCCCGACCCCCACCCCCAACGCCACCCCCACCGCATCGGAAAGCTGACCGAAAGGCCGGACCGAGAGTCCGAAAGTCGGACCGAAAGCCGGACCGAAAAGCCGAAAGGAAGAACCACACCATGACCAACACCGAAACCGCGCTGAAGGAAGCACTGGCCTCCATCGAGGGCGCGACCGGCGCCGCCCTCGTCGATTACACCAGCGGAATGGCGCTGGGCACGATCGGCGGCAGCAAGGGATTCGACCTCACCGTGGCGGCGGCGGGCAACACCGACGTCGTCCGCGCCAAGATTCGCACCATGGAGCACCTCGGGCTGAAGGGCGAGATCGAGGACATCCTGATCACGCTGTCCGACCAGTACCACCTGATCCGGCTGATCAAGGGGCGCGGGGGCAACGGGCTCTTCCTGTACCTGGTGCTCGACGCCAAGCGGTCCAACCTGGCGATGGCCCGGCACCAGCTGAAGAGGATCGAGGCGGACCTCGAGGTGTAGCGGCTACCGGTCGCCGCCTCGGGTCAGCGGCGTCGCGCTCCGCCGGGCGCGGCGTCGCCGGCCGCCACTCCGGTGGCCCGGCAGGCCTTGACCGGCTTTCCGGCGGGGGCACCGGAGCGTCGGCCGAGCCAGTCGACGCGCACCCAGATCAGCGCCTCCTCGGCGCGCTCCCGGCGCCCTAGCCAGCCGGCCTTCAGCCACAGCCCGACACCCGCACCGGCGAGCAGCATGCCTCCGGCGGCAGGCACCGCGAAGGAGCTGCCGAGCGCGGCCACGAAGGCGAGCAGCAGCCACCAGCGATGGCCCCGGCGCCAGTTGCGTACCGTCACGGCCCGGTCCTGGAGCACGTCCTGCTTGCTCGCGCGTGCCGCCGAGCGGACGAGCGCGGCGTAGCGCTTCCTGCGGGTGTACGCCACCACGACGGCCGCGATGATGAACAGCGCGGCCCCGGCCAGGACGCCGATACGACGTCCGGTCAGCCCCGGCAACAACACCCCGATACCGGCCGCGAACACCCCGAACCACCACAGTGGTGCCGCCCCGGCCCTCACGACGACGGCCACCCGAGCCAGGCCCTGCCCTCCGCGCGCCACGTTCTCCGCCTCCCGTGCATGCGTCTTCAGCGTCTTTGGGCGCGCACGCTAACGAGCGAAGGTGAGACGAGTCTGAGAAGCGGGGCCGCTCCACCAAACCGTGACCACTCCACCGGACCCCACCCCCTCGACCGGACCGCGGCTACAGCGCCGTGAGCGCCGTCGGTCGCGCGCCGCCCGACTCCGCGACGATCTCCTCGACGCTCTGCGGCTCCCGTACGACCGCGAACCGCACGTCCGTACCCCCGTGGCTGCCGCTGCTGCTGTCACTGCCGCCGTCCGTGCCCTCGGCCGCCGCGAAGCCGTAAATACCCGGTCGGGCCAGGGAGTTGTACGCGTAGTGGTGGGCGAAGTAGTACGCGCCCGTGTCCAACGCCGCCGCGTAGTCGCCCTGTTCGAGCAGCGGGAGTGCGCGCCCCTCGGCGAGCAGGTCGCCCGCGAAACAGGCGGGCCCCGCGATGTCCTGGACGACGTCCGGCCCCGCCTTGGGGTGGCCCGACGCGTCGTACGCGGCGATCCGCAGCGGCCAGGACCCGGGCGCGTACACCGTGCGGGTCGCGATCTGCACCCCCGCGTGCGTGACCGCGACCGGCCGGCCCCCGGCGGACTTCGCGTACTCGACCCGGGCGACCACGGTCCCGTGCTTGGCCAGCAGCGACCGTCCGAACTCGGTGACCAGCCCGTACCGCCCGTCGAAGAGCCCCGGAACCGCCTCGGCGAGCAGCCGTGCGTACTGCGCGTACGTCGGGGTCGTGACCTCGGAGCCGAAGTTGACCGGCAGTCCGCCGCCGATGTCGAGCGTGTCGATCTGCTGCCGCCCGACACGCCGGTTGATCTCCTCGGCCAGCGCGTACGTCTCCGCGATCCCCCGTGCCATCAGTGAGAGCGGGATGCCCTGCGACCCGGTGTGTGCGTGCAGCCGGGTCAGCCACGGCCGGTCGGCGTACGCCTGGACGATCCACTTCCGGGCGCCTTCGTCGCGCAGCCCGACCCCGAACTTCGAGGTCGCCGTCGCCGTGGACAACGCCGCGATGGAACCCCCGCCGACCTGCGGGTTCACCCGGATTCCCAGGGGTGAGCGGGGATGTGAGGAACCCGCCTGACCGCCGCTCGGTCCGTCGGGCAGGTCCCGGACCAGGCCGTCGATGCGGTCCAGCTCCTGCGGATTGTCCGCGTTGACGGCGATGCCCAGCGCCAGCGCCTCGCGCAGCTCGGCGAGCGTCTTGGCGGGCGAGTCGAGCACGATGTCGCGGGGCGGTACTCCGGCCGCCCGTGCGAGGGCCAGCTCGCCGGGGCTCGCCACCTCCGCGCCGATGCCGTGCTCGTGCAGCAGCCGCAGCACGGGCACCAGCGGGGTCGCCTTCACCGCGAAGGCGTGCAGTACGGGTGTGTCCGGCGCCGCCACCGCGTCGAAGGCGGCCCGTAGCTCCGCCGCCGAGGCCTTGATGCCGGGAACGTCGAGGAGGGCGATGATGGGCACCTCCGGCCCCAGCAGTCCCTGCTCCACAGCGGCCCGGACGGCCGCGGCACGTCGCGCGCCGCGACCGAAGCCGGGTGCGCCCCGGCCGGCCGGGGTCGCTGCGGCTCCCGCCGGGTGTGCCCCGGCCCCTGTGTAGGGCGCTGCGGCTCCCGTCGGGGGTGACCCGGCTCCCGTCGGGGGTGCTGTGGCTCCCGCCGGAGCAACCCCGGCTCCCGCCGGAGCAACCCCGGCTCCCGCCGGAGGCGCCCCGGCTCCCGCCGGAGTAACCCCGGCAGCCGGAGGTGACCCCGTCCCTGCCGCCCCGTCGCTCACTGAATCCTCCGTCGTGTCCCAGTCTGCGCCCATACATCCCAGCCAAACATCCACGCCGCGCCCCCGCTGGCCTATCCACCTATTGACTAGCTCTATTCAAGAAGTCAGGATGTGAATATCTACTGCAACAGTCCGCTAGGAGGCAGACCATGTCAGGACCCCGCCCCGTCCGAGCGCCGCGCGGTACGGAACTGAGTGCCCTGGGATGGCAGCAAGAGGCCGCCCTGCGGATGCTGCAGAACAACCTTGACCCCGAGGTCGCCGAGCACCCCGACAAGCTCGTCGTCTACGGCGGCACCGGCAAGGCCGCCCGTGACTGGCGCTCCTTCGACGCCATGGTCCGCACGCTGCGGACCCTCAAGCAGGACGAGACGATGCTCGTCCAGTCCGGCCGCCCCGTCGGCGTCATGCAGACCCACGAGTGGGCCCCCCGCGTCCTCATCGCCAACTCCAACCTGGTCGGCGACTGGGCGAACTGGGAGGAGTTCCGCCGTCTGGAGGCCCTCGGCCTCACCATGTACGGCCAGATGACCGCCGGCTCCTGGATCTACATCGGCACCCAGGGCATCCTCCAGGGCACCTACGAGACCTTCGCCGCCGTCGCCGCCAAGAAGTTCAACGGCACGCTCGCGGGCACCATCACCCTGACCGCCGGCCTCGGCGGCATGGGCGGCGCCCAGCCGCTCGCCGTGACGATGAACGACGGCGTCGCGATCTGTATCGACGTCGACCCGCGCGCCATCGAGCGCCGTATCGAGCACCGCTACCTGGACGTCAAGGCCGACTCCCTGGAGCACGCCCTCCAGCTCGCCGTCGAGGCCCGCGACCAGCGCAAGCCGCTCTCCATCGGCCTCCTGGGCAACGCCGCCGAGCTGCTGCCCCGCATGCTCGCCGAGAGCGCCCCCATCGACATCGTGACCGACCAGACCTCGGCCCACGACCCGCTGGCCTACCTCCCCGTCGGCATCGACTTCGACGACATGGCCGACGCGGCCGCCAAGGACCCGGCGGGCTTCACCACCCGCGCCCGTGAGTCCATGGCCAAGCACGTCGAGGCCATGGTCGGCTTCATGGACGCCGGCGCCGAGGTCTTCGACTACGGCAACTCGATCCGCGGCGAGGCCCAGCTCGCCGGGTACGAGCGGGCGTTCGCCTTCCCCGGGTTTGTGCCTGCTTACATCCGCCCGTTGTTCTCCGAGGGCAAGGGCCCCTTCCGCTGGGCGGCCCTCTCCGGCGACCCGCAGGACATCGCCAAGACCGACAAGGCGATCCTCGACCTCTTCCCCGAGAACGAGTCCCTGCACCGCTGGATCAAGCTGGCCGGTGAGCGCGTCCACTTCCAGGGCCTGCCCGCCCGCATCTGCTGGCTCGGCTACGGCGAACGCGACAAGGCCGGCGAGCGCTTCAACGACATGGTGGCGTCCGGCGAGCTCGCCGCGCCCCTGGCCATCGGCCGCGACCACCTCGACTGCGGCTCCGTCGCGTCCCCGTACCGCGAGACCGAGGCCATGCTCGACGGCTCCGACGCGATCGCCGACTGGCCGCTGCTCAACGCCATGGTGAACGTCGCCTCCGGCGCCTCCTGGGTCTCCATCCACCACGGCGGCGGCGTCGGCATGGGCCGCTCCATCCACGCCGGCCAGGTGTCCGTCGCCGACGGCACCAAGCTGGCCGGCGAGAAGATCCGCCGCGTCCTCACCAACGACCCCGGCATGGGCGTCATCCGGCACGTCGACGCCGGGTACGACATCGCCGAGTCCGTCGCCCAGGAGCGCGGCGTGCGCATCCCGATGCGCGAAGGCGACGAGGGCGGCGCCGCGTGACCTTCCACAGCATGTGGGCGGAGCTGCTGCCGATCGGCCGCAGCTCCGCCTCCGGCGGCTACCGCCGCTTCGCCTGGACCGGGGCCGACACGGACTGCCGTGCCTGGTTCCGGGCGCAGGCCGAGTCCCGCGGGCTGCGCTACGAGCTGGACCGCAACGGCAACCAGTGGGCCTGGCTCGGCGACCCGGCCGAGGGCGACGCCGTGGTCACCGGGTCCCACCTGGACTCCGTGCCCGACGGCGGAGCCTTCGACGGGCCCCTCGGCGTCGTGTCGTCCTTCGCCGCCCTGGATGAACTGCGCGCCCGACACGTGGAGTTCACCCGGCCCCTCGCCATCGTCAACTTCGGTGACGAGGAGGGCGCCCGGTTCGGGCTCGCCTGCGTCGGCTCCCGGCTGGCCGCCGGACAGCTCACCGTCGAGCAGGCGCACCGGCTGACCGACGGCGACGGCATCACACTCCCGCAGGCCATGGAGCGCGCCGGATACGACCCCGACACCATCGGTCCCGACCCCGAGCGCCTCTCCCGCGTCGGCGCCTTCGTCGAACTGCACGTCGAGCAGGGCCGCGCCCTCGACCTCAGCGGCGACCAGGTCGGCATCGCCAGCGCGATCTGGCCGCACGGCCGCTGGCGCTTCGACTTCCGGGGCGAGGCCAACCACGCGGGCACCACCCGGCTCGTCGACCGCCGCGACCCGATGCTGTCCTACGCGGAGACCGTGCTCGCCGCCCGCCGTGAAGCCCAGCTCGCCGGTGCCGTCGCCACCTTCGGCAAGATCTCCGTCGAGCCGAACGGCGTGAACGCCATCCCCTCCCTCGTGCGCGGCTGGCTCGACTCCCGCGCCGCCGACCAGGCGACCCTCGACACGGTCGTCACCGGCGTCGAGAAGGCGGCCCGCGAGTACGCGGAGGCCCAGGGCGTCGAACTCGACGTCGTCCGCGAGTCGTTCACCCCCGTCGTCGAGTTCGAGCACGCCCTGCGTGACGAGCTCGCCCGCATCCTGGGCAAGGACGGGGAAGGGGCCGCGGCACTCACGGTTCCCGTCCTGGGTACGGGTGCCGGACATGACGCCGGAATTCTCTCCGGGACCGTCCCGACCGCCATGCTGTTCGTACGCAACCCCACGGGTGTCTCGCACTCCCCGGCCGAGTACGCCGCCGAGGACGACTGCGAGGCTGGGGTGACCGCACTCGCCGATGTACTCGAAGGGCTGGCCTGCAGGTGACGCAGACGTACTGGCTTGAACACGCCTGGCTCGACACCTACGTCGAGCCGGGCGTCGCCCTGGACGTGACGGACGGCCGCATCACTGCCGTCCGCACGGGTGTCGACACCCCGCCCCCCGGCGCCGAGATCCTCCGCGGACTCACCCTCCCCGGTCTCGCCAACGCCCACTCGCACGCCTTCCACCGCGCCCTGCGCGGCACCGTCCAGGTCGGCTCAGGCACCTTCTGGACCTGGCGCGAGATCATGTACTCCTTCGCGGACAAGTTGACCCCGGACACGCACCACGCGCTCGCCCGCGCCGTGTACGCCGAGATGGCGCTCGCGGGCGTCACGGCCGTCGGCGAGTTCCACTACGTGCACCACGCCCACGGCGGCACCCCGTACGCCGACCCGAACGCGATGGGCGAGGCGCTCATCGCGGCCGCGGTCGAGGCCGGCATCCGGATCACCCTCCTCGACACGGCCTATGTGTCCGCCGGCTTCGGACAGCCGCCCAACCACCACCAGCTCCGCTTCTCCGACGGCAGCGCGGAGGCCTGGGCGGAACGCTCTTCACTTCTCAAGGACCGTGATCACGCACGGATCGGTGCGGCCATCCACTCCGTGCGGGCCGTGCCCGCCGGACAGCTGGCGACGGTCGCGCGCTGGGCCGAGGAACGGCGGGCCCCGCTGCATGTGCATCTGTCGGAGCAGACGGCGGAGAACGACGCCTGCCAGGCCGCCCACGGGTGCACCCCGACGCAGCTCCTCGCCGACCACGGCGTGCTCGGCCCCCGCACGACCGGCGTCCACAACACGCACCTCACGGACGAGGACATCGCGCTGCTGGGCCACTCCCGGACGGGCACCTGCATGTGCCCGACGACGGAACGGGACCTGGCGGACGGCATAGGCCCCGCCGCCGCCCTCCAGCGCGCCGGCTCGCCCCTCTCCCTGGGCTCCGACAGCCACGCCGTCATCGACCTCCTCGAAGAGGCCCGCGCGATGGAGCTGAACGAGCGGCTGCACACCCGCACCCGCGGTCACTGGACGGCGGCCGCCCTGCTGCGCGCCGCCTCCGCCGACGGCCACGCGGCCCTGGGCTGGGAGGACGCGGGCACCCTCGAAGCGGGCGCGCTCGCCGACTTCACGACGATCGCCCTCGACTCGGTCAGAACAGCGGGGCCGGTGCCGCGCCTGGGCGGTGAGACGGCCGTATTCGCGGCGACGGCGGCCGACGTACGCCACACGGTCGTGGGCGGTCGGCACGTCGTACGAGACGGAGCGCACGCCCTTGTTCCCGATGTGCCGCAGGCCCTCGCGCAGGCAGTCGAAGCCCTGCGCGCCTAGAGACGACCGCCGAACTCCGCCCCCACGAGGACGCCATGAGTAGCACCACCGGCACGACCACCGTCATCACCAACATCGCCAGCCTGGTCACCAACGATCCCTCCCTCGGATGGGGGTCCCCCCGCTCGAGCAAATTCGAGAGTGGGGGAGGATCTCCCCTCGGTCTGATCCAGGACGCGGCCGTCGTCATCGAAGGCGACCGCATCGCGTGGACCGGTGACTCAAGAGAAGCACCCGCCACTGACAACCGGGTCGACGCCGGTGGCCGGGCGGTGATCCCGGGCTTCGTGGACTCCCACTCGCACCTCGTCTTCGCGGGCGACCGCACCCAGGAGTTCAACGCCCGCATGTCGGGCCGCGGCTACACGGCGGGCGGCATCCGCACCACCGTCGCCGCTACCCGCGCCGCCAGTGACGAGGACCTGGAGCGCAACCTCACGCACTACCTCCACGAGGCCCTGCGCCAGGGCACCACCACCTTCGAGACCAAGTCGGGCTACGGCCTCACCGTGCGGGACGAGGCCCGGGCGCTGCGCATCGCGGCGGCGCACACCGACGAGGTCACCTACCTCGGCGCGCACATCGTCTCCCCGGACTACGCCGACGACCCGGCCGCGTACGTGGCCCTGGTGACCGGCGAGATGCTCGACGCCTGTGCCCCGTACGCCCGTTGGGTCGACGTCTTCTGCGAGAAGGGCGCCTTCGACGGCGACCAGGCCCGCGCGATCCTCACGGCCGGCAAGGCCAAGGGTCTGCACCCGCGCGTCCACGCCAACCAGCTCTCGTACGGCCCCGGCGTCCAGCTCGCCGTCGAACTCGACGCGGCGAGCGCCGACCACTGCACCCACCTCACGGACGCGGACGTCGACGCCCTGGCGAACGGCCGGACGGTCGCGACGCTGCTCCCCGGCGCCGAGTTCTCCACCCGCGCCGAGTGGCCGGACGCCCGCCGTCTCCTGGACGCGGGCGTGACCGTCGCCCTCTCCACCGACTGCAACCCGGGCTCGTCCTTCACCTCCTCCGTCCCGTTCTGTATCGCGCTCGCGGTACGGGACATGGGCATGACCCCGGACGAGGCGGTCTGGTCGGCCACGGCAGGCGGCGCGGCGGCCCTGCGCCGCGAGGACATCGGCCACCTCACCGTCGGCGCCCGCGCCGACCTGACCCTCCTGGACGCGCCGAGCCACGTCCACCTCGCCTACCGGCCGGGCGTACCGCTGGTCACCGGCGTCTGGCGGCGCGGCGTACGCGAGGTCTGACGCCGGGGTCAGGACGCCGGGAGCGCGATGCCGGGGCCTATGAGGCTCCGGCCCGCCACCGCTGGCTCGCGCCCCCGTTCAGCGGCAGCAGGGACAGGCCGTCCCCGCCGCTCGGCGTGATCGCGGTCTCGACGGCGATGGACGGGCGGATCACACCGTCGTCGTCCACGGTGAACCTCAGGTTCTGGCCGTGGCTGCCGTCGATCGAGCCGCAGTCCCAGATCCCGACGCCGTTGTCCACGGAGCCGCGACTGTCCAGACAGAGGTCGGAGTCGGCGTACGACTGCAGGACGCCGCGCCCGGAGTCGACCCGCCACCGCTGGGTGCGGGCCGAGGTGCAGGGGGCCGTGACGACGTCCGTGCCCTGGGTCAGATCGCCGTCGCGGATGTCCAGGCACAGGCCCGAGGCGATGTTCACCACCTGGGCGTAGCTGCCGCCCGGCGGGTAGGTCGGGGTGGGCGTGGGGGACGGCCTCGGACTGGCCGATCTCGACGGGGAGGGGCTCGGCTTCGGGGAATTCGGGGAAGGGGACTCGCTGGTCGCGGAGGGCCGCGGGGCCGGGGGCGAGGGGGTCGCCGAGACGGTCGCCGTCACCGTCACCCGCGGCACGACCGACGGGGTGGTGACCGAGCCCGCCGTGTCCTGGGACGGCGAGCGGCCCGACGACAGCACGACGAACAGCAGCGGTACCAGAGCGACACCGAGGGCCGCCGCCGAGGTCACGACGAGACGGCGGGACGGCGGCCAGGGCCCCGACGAGGCGGGGACGCCGGGCCGGGGCTCGCCCGTCTCGCTCATGACGTACGCCGTGCCCGCCCACGGCAGCAGTCCCTCGGCCAGGGCGCCGCGCGGATGGTCGCGCAGGGCGGACAGCTCCTCGTACGCCGTCGTGCAGTGCGCGCAGTGCGCCATGTGGGCGTGCAGGTCGGGGCTGGAACGGGGGTTGTCCGGCCGCAGCGACTCCTCGATCAGCCGCCGGAAGTCCCCGCAGCGCGGGTCGTCGGAGGCGGCGAGCCGGGACTTCAGGCAGGCCTGGCCCAGGGCCTGCAGCGCGGGCTGCACGCCGTACGTCACGTCCTCATGGGTGAGGCCGAGCAGGACGGCCGCCCGGTCGGCGGGCTCCTCGTCCACGACCCCGTACCAGAGCAGCCCCTGGGTGCGGGACGGGAGGGACCGGAACGGGGCGAGCATGGGCGGCACCGGGCCGCCGGGGCCCGCCGTGCTCAGCACGAGGAGCAGACCGGGGTCGAGACCGGCGGCCCGTTCGTCCCTGGCCCACGAGGCGGCCACCCGCCCCGCCAGCAGCAGGAGTCGGTGCCGCCAGGGAACGCTCGGGTCCGAGCCGCGCGCCGTCTCCTGGGCCGCCAGGGTGAACGCCTGCGCCGCGAGCTGCCGCGCCGCCGACTCGCTACGGGTGCACAGGCGGGCGTAGGCGAGGACGGACGGGCGGTGCCGCTCGCGGAGTTCCTGGAGGGCCGGATACGCGCTGGGGGTGTCGGCGCCCAGCAGCTCGGTGAGCCGCGCGTCGGACGCGCCCGCGTCGACCTGAGCCATGTGTCGGCCTCCTTGCACCCCGTGCGGTCACTCGCTCCCGTCCTGACATACCAGCCAGTTTGGAGTGCTCATAGTGACGGGGATGGCCCTTTGAGGAAAGAGGGAGGACGGTGTCGAGAGAAAAAGCGGTCCGGCGCCATCGGCGCCGAACCGCTCTCAGCAGGGAAAACCGGACCGCTCTCAGCCGGAAGAACCGGAACGCTCTCAGCTGGAAAAGAGGTGCCGTAGGAGGCGGGGAGCGTCACTCCTCGACCGTCAGTCCCTTCCGCAGGCGCACCAGCGTCCGCGACAGCAGCCGCGACACATGCATCTGCGAGATCCCGAGCTCGTCACCGATCTCGGACTGCGTCATGTTGGCGACGAAGCGCAGCGAGAGGATCTGCCGGTCGCGCGAGGGGAGTTCGGCGATCAGGGGCTTGAGGGACTCCACGTACTCGATGCCCTCGAGGCCGTGGTCCTCGTAGCCGATGCGGTCCGCGAGCGCGCCTTCGGAGTCGTCCTCCTCGGGCTGGGCGTCCAGCGAACTGGCCGTGTAGGCGTTCGAGGCGGCCATGCCCTCGACGACCTCGTCGTTGGTGATGCCCAGGCGCAGCGCCAACTCGCCCACCGTGGGCGCCCGGTCGAGCTGCTGGGCGAGTTCGTCGCCCGCCTTGGCCAGGTCGAGACGGAGTTCCTGAAGTCGGCGCGGTACGCGCACGGACCAGGAGGTGTCGCGGAAGAAGCGCTTGATCTCGCCGATGATGGTCGGCATCGCGAAGGTGGGGAATTCGACGCCGCGGCTCAGTTCGAAGCGGTCGATCGCCTTGATCAGGCCGATCGTGCCGACCTGGATGATGTCCTCCATCGGCTCGCTGCGGGAGCGGAAGCGGGAGGCGGCGAACTTGACCAGCGCGAGGTTGAGCTCGACCAGCGTGTTGCGCACGTACGAGTAGTCGTGGGTGCCTTCTTCGAGGGACTCCAGCCGCTCGAAGAGGGTCTTGGACAGGGCCCGTGCGTCCACCGGTCCCACCTCGTCGTACGGGGGGATCTCGGGAAGTCCGTCGAGCCCGTCGAGTCCGCTGGTTCCGGTTTCGTCGAGACGCTCCGGGCGTTCCAGAGAAGGTGTCGACGTCGCCGTCTGGGTCTGCGATGCGTCGAGCCGGGGTGACATGGTGTCCTCCATCGTTCTCGGCATATGGCCGCCGATGCCAATGCGTGCACTGCGGTGTGCGGCGCCTCCGAAGCCGGTCGTGTCGAATAGGTGTCTCTACTAGCCCTACCCGCTTTCGCGCGCCTCCCGCAAGTGCGTTGCGTGGCGAAATGTCCATTTTCGGGGGGTTGTTCGGGTGTTGGGGATCGTGTGGAAGGCGTAGTGTTCGAGTGCGTACATCAGCAGTCGCGACGCTCGGGAGAGAGACGGCATGGACCGCCAGACGGTCGGCAGCGCACAGTCGGGCCGGCTTCTAGTCGAGGTGCGGGAAGAGGGCTCAAGCGCCGTCGTGACCCCCGCGGGTGAGTTGGATCACCACACGGCTGATTTGTTGCGCGAGCCACTCGAGGACTGCCTTGACAAGGGGCACTCCCGCCTGGTCGTGGACTGCTCGCGACTGGAGTTCTGCGACTCCACCGGGCTGAACGTGCTGCTGGGTGCCCGGCTGAAGGCCGAGGCCGCGGGCGGCGGAGTCCATCTGGCGGGGATGCTGCCGGTGGTCGCCCGGGTCTTCGAGATCACCGGGGCGGACGCCGTCTTCACCGTGCACTCGACGCTCGATGCGGCCCTGGCCGACTAGGCGGGGCGGTCGGGGCCCGGCCTCGGCGTGCCCCGGAGTCCCCCCTGCGTTCACGGCGTCGCCAGGGTCACACCATCCCCGTCGAACAAAGGGGGTGTTCCGGCGGATCGGTCGGGCAGGAGACATCCTGACTATGTCGGCAACAATCGGTGGGAACGTCGTAGGCAATCGTCGTGGATATTCGTCTGGAACGCCCTGAGTGCGGAAGCACCCGCCCCGCGTACCACATGCTGAGTACTGAGTCTTGAATCGTAAAACTGGTGAATCGGTGAGGTGAAGCGCTGATGAGCACCACCCGGCCCTACTCGCCGGGCGACCGCGGCCCGGAGTCGGGCGACGGCGGCGCTTCCGGGGCACCTGGGGGCGGTGGCCTGGCCGCTCCGTCCGGGGGGCGTCAGGCCCGCAGACTGAGCCTCGACGGCGAGAGCGGCGTCGTGCCGCTCGCCCGCGACTTCGCCCGCCAGGCGCTGCACGCGTGGGGCTGGCTGCCCGCCGCGAGCGCCGACCAGCGGGCCGCCGCCGAGGACGTCCTGCTGGTCGTCTCCGAACTCGTCACCAACGCCTGTCTGCATGCCGAGGGCCCGGACGAGCTCCGGATCTCCTGCGACAACAAGGTGCTGCGCGTCGAGGTCTCCGACCGTGGCGCGGGCCAGCCCGCCCCGCGCACCCCGCACCGCGCCGGCCGCCCCGGTGGCCACGGCATGTTCATCGTGCAGCGGCTGTGCCTGGACTGGGGAGTCGCGCGTACTCCGGGGGTCGCGGGCAAGACGGTGTGGGCGGAACTCGGGGCACCCGCGTAGGGCCACCCGACCCCGGGTGCAACTCCCACCTTGGGTTACCCGCGGTTCGAACCCCCCTTCGTACGTCGCCGAACGCGCGCCGGATCTCCTCGGATCCGGCGCGCACTTTGTCTTCCCTCTACGAGGGACCGGGCGTACCTTGACGGCCGATCTGATGTTCCGTCAGGAATGAGGCCCGAGGTGTCGTACCGGACGTACCAGAAACGAACCGCCGCGCTCGCGTTCGCCGCGGCCCTGGCCGGCTCGGCGGTGCTGATGGCCGCCCCCGTCGCCGAGGCCGACGTGGTGAACGTCAACTACCAGTGCAAGACGCCGATCGGCGACAAGAGCGCCGTCTCGCCCATCGACATCAAGAGCGTCAAGAGTGGCAGCGACTACAAGCTCACCATGTCCTGGCAGAAGGGCGTCTCCTCCAGCCCGGTGGAGCTTGGCAAGGGCGCGATGAGCCCGAGTGCCGTGATCAAGGTGGGCGGCGCGGACAGTGGCACGGTGGCCGTGAGCGGCCCCGCGAACGCGGCCGCGATCCCCGCCAACACCCCCATCAAAATCAGTGACTTGTCGGGTACGTACACGCCGAAGAAGACCGGCAAGGTCACCTTCACCGCGGGCGTGCTCACGATCAAGGCGCTCGGCACGACGACCACGTGCACCCCCACGAACAACCCCGGGCCGTCGCTGACCCTCGACGTCACGGCGGCGAGCGACGGTTCGGGATCCAGCGGATCCAGCAGCTCGGGCGGATCCAGCAGCTCGGGCGGTTCGACGGGCTCGACAGGTTCGACCGGCACCGACTCCGGCGGCCAGCTCCCGCAGACCGGCCCCGCCGACTCGGCGATCGCCCTCGGCACGCTCGGCGGCACGGTGCTGCTCGCGGGCGCGGCGGGCACGCTGTGGCTGACCCGCAGGCATCAGACGACCCGCCGCTGAGGGCGCCACGCCTCCGTACGACGGTACGACCAGCAGGAGCCGCCGATGCCGTACGCCCCCGTCCTCCGCTGTGCCGTCGCCGTGCTGCTGTCGGCCGCCGCCACCCCGGTGGCCGTGGCCGTGGCCGACGACGGCTGGTCCCTCGCGCCGTCCGCGAGCACGCCGGACGGGCGGCCGTACGTCTACGCGGAGGGCACGCCCGGCACGGTCCTGCAGGACTCCGTGTCCCTGCTCAACCCGGGCGCGCGGCCCGTGACCGTGCGGCTGCGCGGCGCGGACGCCGACAACACCGCGAACGGCGGCCTCACCGTGCGCGCCACCGGGAAGTCCACGGACACGGGCGCGTGGATCGCGTTCGCCGGGGACCGGGGCGGCCGCCGGATCCCGGTGCGCACGCTCTCGCTGCGGGTGCCCGCGCACACCCGGGCCGACGTGCCGTTCACCGTGAGCGTCCCGGCGGGCGCGACGCCCGGCGACCACCCCGGCGCGATCGTCGCGGGCGCCGGCGGCCGGTCCTCGGCGGTCCGGGTCCAGCTGCGGGTCGGCGGTCCGGCGGTGTCGGCGCTCACGGTCGAGCACGTGGCCGTGCACGGCGGGCGCATCTCGTACGAGCTGGTCAACCGTGGCAACACCGTGCTCATCCCGAAGCTCGCGGTACGCGCCGACGGCGTCCTCGGCCGGGCCCTGGACCGCGCTCCGCGCACCCTGCCCCTCGACCTGCTGCCCGGCCGCCGCGTCACGCTCACCGAGCCCTGGCACGACCCCCCGGCGCTGGACGCGGTCGACGTACGGCTGACGGTGACGGCGGCGGGCGGGGCGCACGACACGACGTCCGCGTCGGTGCGGTTCGTGCCGTGGGGCGCGCTCGCGGCGGCCGCCGGGGCGGGGCTCGCGGCGCTGGGCGCCTTGTGGGGCGTACGACGGCACAGGCGTCGTACGCCGGACGACGGGGCGAGCGAACGGCCGCGTACGGAAGTCGAGTGGACGGGAGCGGTGTCGTGAGCGCAGTCCTGAGCGGCAAGGCGCGGATGTCGGCGCTGGTGGCGGCGTTCGCGCTCGTCCTGGCCCCGCTGGTGGGCCCGGTGTCCTCGGCGTCCGCGGCCGGGAAGCCCGGCGTGACCCTGTCCAAGTCCGAGGCGGGAACGGGCGGTTCGATCACCGTGACCGGCAACGGATGGCGGCCGAAAACCCTGCTGATGATGCTGATCTGCGGGCAGGCCGTGCCGTCCCGCGGGGTGATCGGCGGCACCAACTCCTGCGCCAACGCCGACGGCCGGGCCGTCACCACCGACGCGCAGGGCCACTTCAGCAAGGAACTGCCGGTCACCGAGCCGCCCAAGCCGTGCCCGTGCGTGGTGCACGTCGCCACGGTCACGGGGGAGAAGGCGGAGGCCGACGCGATCTTCATGGTCGCCGGGCACTCGGTCGAACCACTGCCGAAGGAGGCGGGCGGCGGGCGGCTCTCGGTGCTCACCGACACCCGTCTCGACGGGTCGAGCGGGCTGCTGACCTGGTTCGGCGCGCCGCCGGACCGCCGGCTCGTCTTCACCGTCGGCAACGTCGGCACCGCCTCCGTCAAGAACCCCGTCTTCCAGATCGGCACCTCCCACGGCGTGTTCGCGCCGCAGTGGGAGGACCAGGACTGGCGCGGCACGATCGCACCCGGCAAGAAGGCGCGGATCGAGCTCCCGGTCGAGCTCGCGGCCGGGGCGCACGGCGACTACACGGTCTCGCTGCGGTACGGCGGGAAGGTCCTCGCCGAGCAGCCCTGGGGGGTGGGCCGCCCCTGGGGGGTGACCCTCTTCTGGATCCTGCTCGGCGTGGTGGTGCCGGCCGCGGTGTTCCGGATCGGGATGGCCGTGGTGGACCGGGTGCGTCCGCGCAGGTCGGCGGGGCGCGCGGGCCGGCACCGGAGCCTGCGCCTGCCCGAACTCGCCTCCCGCGTGCCCAGGCCGGCCCCGTTCCGTATGGCCAAGGCGAGCCCGTCCCGTGCGCCCGGAGTGAGCGCGTCCGCCTCCACGCCCGTGGCATCCGGGACCGCTACGACCCCGACCCTGCCGTGGTTCACCCCGGACAACGTTCCGGGGACCGCGGCGAACGGTCAGCTCTCCGCACCGCAAGACACCGGTCCGACGACGAAGGGGAACACGTGAACAGGCGACGGAGAGTTGTGCCCGGAGGCTGCAGAACGAGCGTGGCCGGGGTCGCGCTGATGCTCGGCGGCGCGGGCATTCTGGTGGGCGTGGCCGCGGGCCCCGCCCAGGCCGCCGAGGTGTCCTACGCGACCAGATGCGTTCCGCCCGCGGCCTCCGGTCTGGACCCGGTCGAGGGCACCACCAAGGTGGAGATCACCGCGCCCGCGACGGCGAGCGTGGGCGACGAGGTCACGGTGGTCTGGAAGTTCACCCAGGCCGCCTCGAAGAACCCCGACCTCATCGACCTCCCGGCCGACTCGGTCCAGCCGAGCGGCACCCTCAAGGCGGCCGGTGCGCAGACCGCCGACCTCGCGATGCAGGGACCCCGGGAGAACCCGGCCATTCCCAAGGGCGGGGCGATGGTGCTCTCCGACATGAAGGGCACGCTGAAGCTGACAGCGGCGGGTGAGGTGACGCTGACGCCGGACGCGTACAGCATCAACGCCTTCTCCACGGACACGAAGTGCGCACCAACCCAGACGGTGGAGCCGGCGGCGACGATCCAGGTGACGGAGTCGTCGACGACACCTTCGCCCACCTCGACGACGACACCTTCCACCACACCCTCGACGACTCCTTCGACCACTCCCTCCACCACACCGTCGACGCAGCCCACCGGATCGTCGTCGGCAAGCCCCAGTGACAGTGGTCAGACCGAGTTCACGGGCAAGGAAGTCTCCGTCCCCTACGCGTGCAAGACGCCCATCGGGGACAAGAGCGCCACCTCTCCCGTGCAGATCGACGCCAAGAAGAACGGCGGGAGTTTCGACCTCACCGTCCAGTTCAAGAAGTCCGTGATGGACAGCCCTGTCGACATCCCCGCGGACTCGGTCCAGCCGTCGATGGAGGTGGTCCTGGGCGGCTCGGACAAGGGCACGGTCCATGTCGAGGGGCCGACCAACTCCAAGGCGTTCAAGGCGGGCGACCCGATCGAGATCCCCGACCTCACGGGCACGTACAAGCCGGGCGCCAGCGGTCAGTCGACGCTCTCCCCGGGCGTGCTGACGGTCAAGGCGCTCGGTACGACGACGACCTGCACCCCGACGAAGTCCGAGGTCTCCCTGACCCTGGACACCACACAACAGGCGGGCGGCGCGTCGGGCGGCGACTCCTCGGGCAGCTCCGGCTCCTCGGGCAGTTCTTCGGGCGGTACGTCCGCCAGCGGCGGCCTCGCTCAGACGGGCGCCGCCGACCACGGCATGCTCAGGGCACTGGGCCTGGTCGCGGGGACGGTGATCCTGCTGGGCGGAGCGATCTTCACGTTCATGCCGCGCAAGCGCCTGCGCTGAGGCGGAGGCGGGTCAGGGCTTGCAGGATGATCACCGGCGTTCCCCCAGTACCGGCGGTGTCGGTGAAAACCCGAAGGGCCGTCGCACCACTTGGTGCGGCGGCCCTTCGGGGTACGGAAAACAGTACCTACGTGGCGGCGTGCGTCAGTGGACGTCGCCCATCAGGACCTTGACCTTCTTGCGGTACATCCACACCGCGACACCGGCGATCACGGCGAGCGTGGCCTCCAGGGCGACGATGCCCGTCTTGTTGAGGTCGACGTTGGCGATGGACAGCAGGCCCGTCGTGGCGTCACCGGCGGTGACGGCCAGGAACCAGACACCCATCATCTGGGAGGCGTACTTCGCGGGAGCCATCTTCGTGGTGACGGAGAGGCCGACCGGGGAGAGCGTCAGCTCACCGACGGTCTGCACGAAGTAGATCGCGACCAGCCACATCGCGGCCGCCTTGTGACCGCCCTCGGCGATCGTCAGCGGAGCCAGGAACAGGAAGAACGACGCACCGATCAGGATCAGACCCGACGCGAACTTGGTGGCCGTGCTCGGCTCCTTGCCGCGCTTGTTCAGCGCCAGCCACGCCCAGGCGAACACCGGCGCGAGCGCCATGATCATGACCGGGTTGACGGACTGGTACCAGGAGACCGGGAACTCCCAGCCGAAGATCGTGTTCTCGGCGGAGGAGTCGGCGAAGATCGACATGGTCGAGCCGCCCTGGTCGTAGATCATCCAGAAGACGGCCGCGGCGACGAAGAACCAGATGTACGCGGACATCTTCGACTGCTCGGCGCGGTCGAGGTCCTTGTCCCGCTTGATACGGGCGATGACCAGGACCGGGATGATCAGACCGGCGATGGTGATCGGGACCAGCAGCCAGTTCAGGGTGTAGTGACCCGAGAAGCCGACGACGCAGTAGAAGACCACCGCGACGGCCGCCCACAGCGCGGACTTGCGCAGCGTCGCGGCCTTCTCCTCGGCCGACAGCGGCGTGGGGATCTCGTGCGAGCGCGGGTTCAGGTGACGGCCGCCGAGCAGGTACTGGGTCAGACCCAGCGCCATGCCGAGCGCGGCGAGCGCGAAGCCCAGGTGCCAGTTGACGTTCTCACCGACGGTGCCGATGACCAGCGGAGCGGCGAACGCACCGAGGTTGATGCCGATGTAGAAGAGTGTGAAGCCACCGTCACGGCGCGGGTCGTCCGGGCCGTCGTAGAGGTGGCCGACCATCGTGGAGATGTTGGCCTTCAGCAGACCGGAACCGATCGCGACGAGCCCGAGGCCGCCGTAGAACGTGCCGGACGACGGCAGGGCCAACGTGAGGTGGCCCAGCATGATGATGACGCCCGCGACGGCGACCGTCTTGCGGGGGCCGAGGACGCGGTCGGCGAACCAGCCGCCCGGCAGGGCGAGCAGGTACACGAGCGACAGGTACACCGAGTAGATCGCGGTCGCGGTCGCCGCGCTCAGGTGCAGGCCGCCCGGTGCCACCAGGTACAGCGGGAGCAGAGCCTTCATGCCGTAGTAGGAGAATCGCTCCCACATCTCGGTCATGAAGAGGGTGGCCAGTCCGCGGGGGTGGCCGAAGAAGGTCCTCTCGGAACCGGGGGTGCCCGGAGTCGCCGAGTCCTTCGTCAGGCTGGACGCCATGGTCGTTCCTTGCTGGTCGGGACGCGCTGCTTGAGCGTCACGCGCCCGGTGGGGGGCGGCCGGCACCGGCGGGGTTGGACCGTCCTTCCCCACGCCCACGGGGAGTCCGCTCCGGGTTGCGAAGCGGTGGACGGCGACCACCGGGATCCACGCCCGTCACGCAATCACGCGCTCGGGCCCGGCCACAGGTCATTCCTTTCGGGGCTGGAGAACACCAGCCCGCACATGAAAGAGACCTTCAGCGTCAAGTACGCGCCAAAGGTCCCCTACTGGTGCTACAGGCGTCTGGTCACCATACGACATCTCAATGTGGCATATGGAAGGACTTGAGACATGAATCACAGGTAATAATGGAACCACGGACACCTATTCGAAGGCGTCAGGCAAGATCGCTTCCCACAGCCGCAGGCGAGCAACGGTACAGCCCCAGGTAAGAATTACGGTTGGCGATCACACCACAGGCGCTGTCCGAGGCGGACTACCATCACCCCATGACCCGTGTACTGCTCGCCGAGGACGACGCGTCCATCTCGGAGCCATTGGCCCGCGCCCTGCGCCGGGAGGGTTACGAGGTCGAAGTGCGCGAGGACGGACCCACCGCACTCGACGCCGGAATGCAGGGCGGCGTCGACCTGGTCGTCCTGGACCTGGGCCTGCCCGGTATGGACGGCCTCGAAGTGGCCCGCCGACTCCGTGCCGAAGGCCACACCGTCCCCATCCTCATCCTGACCGCGCGTGCCGACGAGGTGGACACCGTCGTCGGTCTCGACGCGGGCGCCGACGACTACGTCACCAAGCCCTTCCGCCTTGCCGAACTCCTCGCCCGTGTCCGGGCCCTCCTGCGGCGCGGCGCCGCGGAGCCGCAGCAGGCGCCCGCCACGCACGGGGTGCGCATCGACGTCGAGTCCCACCGGGCGTGGATGGGCGACGAGGAACTCCAGCTCACGGCGAAGGAGTTCGACCTGCTGCGGGTTCTCGTCCGGGACGCCGGCCGGGTCGTCACGCGTGACCAGCTGATGCGCGAGGTCTGGGACACCACGTGGTGGTCGTCCACCAAGACCCTCGACATGCACATCTCCTGGCTCCGCAAGAAGCTCGGCGACGACGCGGCGAATCCCCGCTACATCGCGACGGTACGAGGAGTCGGCTTCCGCTTCGAGAAGAGCTGAGGCCCCGCGGGGGTAGGTGGCGGGGCTGGGAGTCTTCAGGGGCTGACAGCCGGGTGATCGGGGCGAAGCCCCGCCCTGAGGGGCGCGGGGCCGTCACATATGCGGCTCCGCCGCGTGGGCGCGCCCAGCCCCCACCGGCCCGCAGACAGGGTAACGACCCCACCCGCACCCCACCCACCCGCGGCTGAAGAACCCCGGCGGCACCCGAATGCCCGCCCCCGCCCAGCGCAGCGTCAAGGCACACTGGTCCACGTACAGCCACCCGCCCGGAGGACCCCGTGCGTCGCCGTCTCATCCAGTCCACGCTCGCCGTCGTGCTCGTCGTGATCGCCGTCTTCGGCGTCTCCCTCGTGATCGTCGAGACCCGCACGATCAGCAACAGCGCCCAGGAACGCGTGGACTCCGAGGCCCTGCGCCTGGCCAGCATCGTCGACAGCCGCATCCTCGGCGACGAGCACATCAACGCGGAGATCCTCAAGAACCAGGTCGCGGAGGACCGGTACGCCGTGATCCGCATCCCCGGCCAGGCCCCCGTCGAGCTCGGCATCCAGCCCAGCGGTGACGTCATCCACTCCACGGCCAAGGGCGAGGAGGGCGAGACGATCACCGTCCAGGAGCCCCGCTCGGCCGTGACGCGCGAGGTCGGCCGCACCCTCCTGATCATCGCCGCGGTCGCGCTGCTCGCGATCGTCGCCGCGGTCCTGCTGGCCGTACGCCAGGCCAACCGCCTCGCCTCCCCGCTCACCGACCTCGCGGAGACCGCGGAGCGGCTCGGCTCCGGCGACCCCCGCCCACGCCACAAGCGCTACGGCGTCCCGGAGCTGGACCGTGTCGCGGACGTCCTGGACAGCAGCGCGGAGCGGATCGCACGGATGCTCACCGCCGAGCGCCGGCTCGCCGCGGACGCCTCCCACCAGCTCCGTACGCCGCTCACGGCCCTCTCCATGCGCCTGGAGGAAATCACCCTCACGGATGACCTGGACAACGTGAAGGAGGAGGCGACGATCGCGCTGACACAGGTCGAGCGCCTCACGGACGTGGTGGAGCGGCTGCTCACCAACGCCCGCGACCCCCGTACCGGCTCCGCCGTCTCCTTCTACCTCGACGAGGTCATCAAGCAGCAGCTGGAGGAGTGGCGCCCGGCCTATCGCAGCGCGGGCCGCGCCATCGTCAGCTCGGGCAAGCGGCATCTGCAGGCCGTCGGCACTCCGGGCGCGGTCGCCCAGGTGCTGGCCGCGCTCATCGAGAACTCGCTCATGCACGGGGGCGGCACGGTCGCCCTGCGCACCCGCGTCACGGGCAACCAGGCCGTCGTGGAGGTCACGGACGAGGGCCCGGGCGTCCCCACCGACCTGGGCGCCCGCATCTTCGAGCGCACGATCAGCGGCCGCAACTCCACGGGGATCGGCCTCGCGGTCGCGCGCGACCTCGCGGAGGCGGACGGGGGCCGCCTGGAGATGCTCCAGGCGCAGCCGCCGGTGTTCGGCCTGTTCCTCTCCCGCACACCGCTGAAGAGGCCACCGCTGGTGGAGGACGAGGAGCGAACGGTCAGATAGCCGTGGACGGTCAGGTCAGATAGCCCTGGACGGTCAGGCAGCCCTGGACCGGCCCTGGACGGCTCAGTTCGCCCGGGCCCGTGCGCGGGACCGTCGGGGCTCTGGCTCCTCGTCGAGGAGCGCCTCCGCGCTCACCACGACCTCACGCGCCTCGTCCGGCACCGTACGGAACACCCAGGTGCGGTACGACCAGAACCGGAACAGCGTCGCGATGCCGATGCCGAGGAACTTGAAGACGTTGCTCTGCAGCGAGCTGTCCCAGCCGAACCCGTACGTCGCCACGTACAGCACACCGTTCTCGATGACCAGCCCCACCGCGCTGAACAGCACGAAGAGGCCCATCTCCCTGGTGCGGCCGCCCCGGTCGCGGTCCCGGTACGTGAAGTAACGGAACCCGATGTAGTTGAAGACGATTGCGACGATCGTGGCGATGACACTGGCCCGTACGACCTGCAGCCCGGTCACGTGACGCACCAGGTTGAACGTCACCAGGTTGACGAGAAGCCCCGCTCCGCCGACCGCCCCGAACTTCGCGATCTCCCGGAACAACTGGTCGAACCGGCGGCGAACCGCGCTGCGGGGCCGTACGCGAAGCCCCGAAGAAGCACTGCCCATGGTGTCGCCAGCCCCCGTAGGTCGGACATCGGTCGAAAAATTCAACCCAGCCACTCTAACCAGCGGGCCGCCCTCGTGCCTGTGGACGGCCTCACGGGACCGGAAAGAGCGTGTCACAGCGAGGAAAAAGCGGGCCGCAGCCGGGACCGCGGCCGGGATCCCAGGCGCGGAAACCGGCCCGCATGGCGCGACCGATACCCTTGGGGCGTGACGTTCCCGGTAGTCGGCATGGTCGGCGGGGGTCAGCTCGCTCGTATGACACACGAGGCGGGCATCCCGCTCGGCATCAAGTTCAAGCTCCTCAGTGACACCCCTCAGGACTCCGCGGCGCAGGTCGTCGGCGATGTCGTCATCGGCGACTACCGCGACCTCGACACGCTGCGTGAGTTCGCGCGGGGCTGCGACGTGATCACCTTCGATCACGAACACGTACCCACCGAGCATCTGCGTGCCCTGGAGGCGGACGGCATCCCCGTCCGCCCCGGCCCGGACGCGCTCGTGCACGCCCAGGACAAGGGCGTGATGCGCGCGAAGCTCGACGAGATCGGCGTGCCGTGCCCGCGGCACCGGATCGTGACCGACGTCGAGGACGTGGCCGCGTTCGCGGCGGAAGGCCTCGCCGAAGGGGTCGAGGGTGACGGCTTCCCGATCATCCTCAAGACGGTCCGCGGCGGCTACGACGGCAAGGGCGTCTGGTTCGTCCGGTCGATCGAGGAGGCGGCCGAGCCCTTCCGGGCCGGCGTGCCCGTCCTCGCCGAGGAGAAGGTCGACTTCGTACGGGAGCTCGCCGCGAACGTCGTCCGCTCCCCGCACGGCCAGGCGGTCGCCTACCCCGTGGTCGAGTCCCAGCAGGTCAACGGCGTCTGCGACACGGTGATCGCCCCCGCGCCCGGCATAGCGGACGAGCTGGCCCTGCAGGCCGAGGAGCTCGCGCTGCGCATCGCCAAGGAACTCGGTGTCGTCGGTCACCTGGCCGTCGAGCTCTTCGAGACCCACGACGGACGCATCCTCGTCAACGAACTGGCCATGCGCCCGCACAACTCGGGCCACTGGACCCAGGACGGCGCGATCACCTCCCAGTTCGCCAACCACGTCCGCGCGGTCCTGGACCTGCCCCTGGGCGACCCGCGCCCGCGCGCCAAGTGGACGGTCATGGTCAACGTCCTGGGCGGCGACTACCCGGACATGTACTCCGCGTACCTGCACTGCATGGCCCGCGACCCCCAGCTGAAGATCCACATGTACGGCAAGGACGTGAAGCCCGGCCGCAAGGTCGGCCACGTCAACACCTACGGCGAGGACCTGGACGACGTCATCGAGCGCGCCCGCCACGCAGCCGGTTACCTGAGAGGCACGATCACCGATTGACCTCGTCCCCTCCCCGCGGGGAGGGGACTGCCACGGCTCGCGCCTTGACGTTTCCTGCTTCACTGCCGACTGCCCGCCCGGAGGTGCTCCGTTGGGGTCTTACACCGGCTCCACAGGCCGACACCGCCAGCCCGGCGGCCAGAATGGTCTTCGCGGCGTTGTGGTCCCGATCGTGCCGGGTGCCGCAGCCCTCACATGTCCAAGCCCTGACGTTCAGGGGCAGCTTGGCACGGATCAGGCCGCACGTGGAGCAGGTCTTGCTCGACGGGAAGAAGCGGTCGATCGCAATCATCTCGCGTCCGTACCAGGCGCACTTGTACTCCAGCTAGGAGTGCAGTTCCGTCCACGAGGCGTCGGAGATCGCACGTGCGAGGGTGCGGTTGCCGAGCAGGCTGCGGACGGTCAGATCCTCGATCACGATCGCTTGGTTTTCGCGAACGAGTCGAGTGGTCAGCTTGTGGAGAAAGTCCCGGCGCCGATCGGCGATCCGCGCGTGGATGCGCGCCACCCTGACGCGGGCCTTCTCCCAGTTCCTCGACCCCTGCCGTTTGCGCGAGAGTTCCCGCTGGGCCTTGCCGAGCCGGGCACGGTCCTTTCTCTCGAACTTGGGATTGGTGATCTTCTCCCCGGTGGACAGCGTGACCAGGCTGGTAATGCCCGCGTCGAGGCCCACCACCGTGTCCGTGGTGGGGGCAGGGGCGACGGAGGCCTCGACCAGGAGGGATACGAACCAGCGGCCTGCCCTGTCCCGAGACACCGTGACCGTGGATGGCTCGGCTTCTTCGGGGAGAGGACGCGACCACACGATCGCCAGCGGATCGCGCATCTTCGCCAGGACGAGCTCTCCGCCCGAGAACCGGAAGGCGGAGCGCGTGTACTCGGCAGAGTCTTTCGACCTCTTCTTCGATTTGAATCGGGGGTGTCGGGCTCGCTTGTCGAAGAACGCCGTGTACGCAGTCTGCAGATGCCGAAGCGACTGCTGCAACGGCACCGACGACACCTCTCCCAAGAAGCCATGCTCCTCGGTCTTCTTCCATTCCGTGAGCATGGCCGAGGTCTCCACGTAGGAGACCCGGCGGTGTTCCAGCGTCCACGCCCGAGAGCGGGCGTCAAGCGCCATGTTGTAGACCCTGCGTACGCAGCCGAAGGTGCGCGACAGTTCGGCTGCCTGCTGCGCGGTCGGATAGAAGCGGTACTTGAACGCCCGCTTCACGCATTTGGCCCCCATGGCTCACACGCTAGTGCTTTCGATGTGAGCTCGTCCGGCAGTCTGGGAATCTTGCCGCGCGGAACAAAGAAAACGAACCGCTCCCGCACCGCGGGCGGGACATCAACCCAGTCCTCTCGGCCGGAGCTGAAGAGGTGCGCAAGGAGATTGAGATGAGCCCAGTAATTGGCATTGTCATGGGGTCGGACTCCGACTGGCCCGTCATGGAAGCGGCCGCGCAGGCGCTGGACGAGTTCGAGATCCCCTACGAGGTGGATGTCGTCTCCGCACACCGCATGCCCCGCGAGATGATCGCGTACGGCGAGCAGGCCGCGGAGCGCGGGCTCAAGGCGATCATCGCCGGCGCGGGCGGCGCCGCCCATCTGCCCGGCATGCTCGCGTCGGTGACCCCGCTGCCCGTCATCGGCGTGCCGGTCCCGCTGAAGTACCTCGACGGCATGGACTCGCTGCTGTCGATCGTGCAGATGCCGGCCGGTGTCCCGGTCGCGACCGTCTCCGTCGGCGGCGCGCGCAACGCGGGCCTGCTGGCCGCCCGGATGCTCGCCGCGCACGACGAGGAACTCCTCACCCGGATGCGGGAGTTCCAGCAGGAGCTGAACGACCAGGCCACCGAGAAGGGCAAGCGGCTGCGCGCCAAGGTCGACGGCGCGGGCGGCGGCTTCGGCTTCGGCTCGGGGAAGTGACGCCCATGGCCTCCCCCACGTCGTCCGCCACGTCCACGTCGTCCCTCGGCGAGGCCTGCGCGCTGCTCGCCGACTTCCCCGTCGTCGACGGCCACAACGACCTTCCCTGGGCGCTGCGCGAACAGGTCCGCTACGACCTCGGTGCCCGCGACATCGCCACCGACCAGAGCGCCCACCTGCACACCGACCTGGCGCGGCTGCGCGCGGGCGGTGTCGGCGCGCAGTTCTGGTCGGTGTACGTCCGCTCGGACCTGCCCGGCGCGGTCACCGCGACACTGGAACAGATCGACTGCGTACGGCAGTTGATCGACCGCCACCCCTCCGACCTGCGGGCCGCGCTGACGGCCGCCGACATGGAGGCGGCGCGGACGCAGGGCCGTATCGCCTCCCTGATGGGCGCGGAGGGCGGCCACTCCATCGACAACTCCCTCGCCGCGCTGCGGGGGTTGTATGCGCTGGGCGTGCGCTACATGACCCTCACCCACAACGACAACATCGCCTGGGCGGACTCGGCGACCGACGTGCCGGCCGTCGGCGGTCTGTCGGCCTTCGGCCGTGAGGTCGTGCGGGAGATGAACCGCGAGGGCATGCTCGTCGACCTCTCGCACGTCGCGGCGACGACCATGCGGGACGCGCTCGACACGAGCGTCGCGCCGGTGATCTTCTCCCACTCCTCCTCGCGCGCGGTGTGCGACCACCCGCGCAACATCCCGGACGACGTCCTGGAGCGGCTGCCCGCCAACGGGGGAGTGGCGATGGTGACGTTCGTGCCGAAGTTCGTCCTTCAGGCGGCGGTCGACTGGACGGCCGCGGCCGACGACAACATGCGCGCGAACGGCTTCCACCACCTCGACACCACCCCCGAGGGCATGAAGGTCCACCGCGCCTTCGAGGAGTCCCACCCGCGCCCCGTCGCCACGGTGTCGACGGTGGCGGACCACCTCGACCACATGCGCGAGGTCGCCGGCGTCGACCACCTCGGCATCGGCGGCGACTACGACGGCACGGCGTTCACCCCCGACGGCCTCGATGACGTGTCCGGTTACCCGAACCTGATCGCCGAGCTGCTGGACCGCGGCTGGTCGAAGACCGACCTCGCCAAGCTGACCTGGCAGAACGCGGTACGGGTCCTGGGCGCGGCCGAGGACGTGGCCCGCGACCTCCGGGCCACCCGCGGCCCGTCCAACGCGACGCTGGAACAGCTGGACGGCTGAGACGCCGCCCCGCATCCTGTGCGTGGTCCGGTCCCGGGAGGCCGGCTCCCCGCGGCGGACGGCCCCGTGCCGTCCGCTCGGGAGGCCCGCAGGACGACCCGTCCTCGGTCAGCAGGCGCGGTCAGCAGGCGCAGAGGCAGAACGGGTGCCCCGCCGGGTCGGCGTACACACGCCAGGTGCGTGAGCGGTCCTCGGCGTCGAGCGCCCGTGCGCCGAGCGCCAGGACGCCCTTCTCGGCAGCGTCCAGGTCGTCGACGGTCAGGTCCAGATGGAACTGCTGCGAGCCGTCGGGCGCGGGCCACCGCGGCGGCACGTGGCCGGGGGCGGCCTGGAAGGCCAGCGAGGGCCCCTCGGACACCTTCAGGTCGACCCAGTCCCCGTCCCCCTCGACCGTGCCGCCGAGCACCTCGGCGTAGAACCCGGCAAGGGCGCGCGGGTCGGGACAGTCCAGGACGACGACACCCAGCTTGGCGAGAGCCATGACTTCCTCCGAGGGGTTACCAACGACACCGACGAGTTACCTCTATACCTCTTCAAGAGGTAACGGTTACTGCATGCTCCCTCATAGGAGGTAACGTCGCAACCATGAATGACCGTGCGCCCGCACCCGGCGGTCTGGCTCTGATCCAGTCGCTGGTGAACACCCTGGACATCGAGTCGGGCGCGGACTCGCTGGACACCGCCGAGGGCCGGGCGCCCTTCGGCCTCGCGGAGGGCGAGGCCGAGGCGGCCCGCGAGCTGCGTGAGGCGTTGCGCGCGGCCTGTCTGGCGCACGCGGGCCACCCGGCGCACCGCGCGGTGACCCCCTCGGCGAGCTGCTGGCCCGGGCCCCGCTGCACGTGACGGTCGACGAGCACGACGGCGGGGCGCGGCTCGTCCCCGCGGCCGCCTCACTCGCGTCGCGTGTCGCGGCCGCCGTCGCGGAGGCGCTCGTGGAGGGCACCTGGCTGCGGCTGAAGGCCTGTGAGGCACCGACCTGCCACTGGGCGTACTTCGACCGCTCCCCGGCGGGCCGCGGCCGCTGGTGCTCGATGTCGGTCTGCGGGGCGCGCGCGAAGATGCGCCGGTACCGCGCGAAGTAGGCCGTCCGTTAATACAAAGTGGAACAACTGGCCACGCCGGGGGCCTGGAGCATGGAGAATGTGCGATGACGGCGGTCCGGCCGACTGAGCCTCGGCCGGACCGCCGTCACCTGCGAAGAGCTGTCAGGTCGCCCACGAAGCGCTGCCAGGCCACTTGTGAAGCGTCATCAGACGGTGGGGCGACCCATCGCCCGGTACGTCCATCCGGCCCGGCGCCACGTCTCGGGGTCGAGCGCGTTACGGCCGTCCAGGATCACCCGGGCCGAGGCGGCCTCGCCCAGCACCGCCGGGTCCAGCTCGCGGAACTCCTGCCACTCGGTCAGGTGCAGGACGACATCGGCGCCGCGTACGGCCCCGACCGCGGAGTCGGCGTACCCGAGCGTTGGGAAGAGCCGCTTGGCGTTCGCCATGCCCTTCGGGTCGTAGACGGTGACCTGGCCGCCCTGGAGGTGGATCTGCCCGGCGACGTTCAGCGCGGGCGAGTCCCGGACGTCGTCCGAGTCGGGCTTGAAGGTCGCGCCGAGCACGGCGACCCGCTTGCCGAGGAACGATCCGCCGCCCAGCGCCTCCCGGGCCATCTCCACCATCTGGCCGCGACGGCGCATGTTGATGGAGTCGATCTCGCGCAGGAAGGTCAGCGCCTGGTCCGCGCCGAGCTCACCGGCGCGCGCCATGAAGGCGCGGATGTCCTTCGGCAGGCATCCGCCGCCGAACCCGATCCCGGCCCGCAGGTACTTCTTGCCGATCCGCTCGTCGTGCCCGATGGCCTCGGCCAGCTTGGCCACATCGCCGTCGGCCGCCTCGCACACCTCGGCCATGGCGTTGATGAAGGAGATCTTGGTCGCGAGGAAGGAGTTCGCGGAGGTCTTCACCAGCTCGGCGGTCGGGAAGTCGGTGACGACGAAGGGCGAGCCCTCGGCGACGGGCGTCGCATACACCTCACGCAGGATCTTCTCGGCCCGCTCGCTGCGCACGCCGGCCACGACACGGTCGGGGTGCAGCGTGTCCTGGACGGCGAAGCCCTCGCGCAGGAACTCCGGGTTCCAGGCGAGCTCGGCGTCCTCACCGGCGGGGGAGAGCTCGGCGAGCGTGCGCGCCAGCCGCTCCGCGGAGCCCACCGGCACGGTGGACTTACCGACGACGAGGGCGGGCCCCTTCACATGCGGGGCGAGCGTCTCGAAGGCGGCGTCGACGTAGGACATGTCGCACGCGTACTCCCCGTGCTTCTGCGGTGTGTTCACGCAGACGAAGTGGACGTCGCCGAACTCCCCGACCTCGGCCCAGTCCATGGTGAAGCGCAGTCGGCCGGTGGATCCCTCGATGCCCGCCACATGCTTGCGCAGCAGTTCCTCGAGTCCCGGCTCGTACATCGGGACTTCGCCCCGCTGCAGCATCTCGATCTTCTCGGGGACGACATCGAGCCCCAGCACCTCGAACCCGAGCTCGGCCATGGCCGCGGCGTGGGTGGCGCCGAGATAGCCGGTGCCGATCACGGTGATCTTGAGGGCCATGAGTGCTCCTGGGGTGAATGGCTTCAGTGCGCTGCCCGAGCATAGTCGGGGCATGTTCGGGCCCCTCATCGGGCAGGTTCCCTCCTGTCGCCAAGCTCACGTATCCCTCCCGTGGGCGGACCCCTAAAATTTGGGTTACTTAACGGTAATTAGCGTCTTTGGAGCGTGAGAGACCTTGGCCGGATCGGCTGATTTCGACCTGTACCGCCCGTCCGAGGAGCACGACATGCTCCGTGACGCGATCCGCTCGCTGGCCGAGGCGAAGATCGCGCCGTACGCGGCCGTGGTGGACGAGGAAGCCCGTTTCCCGCGGGAGGCCCTGGACGCTCTGGTCTCCTCCGATCTGCACGCCGTGCACGTACCGGAGACGTACGGCGGCGCGGGTGCCGACGCGCTCGCCACGGTGATCGTGATCGAGGAGGTGGCGCGTGTGTGTGCCAGCTCCTCCCTGATCCCGGCCGTGAACAAGCTGGGCTCGCTCCCGGTGATCCTCTCCGGTTCCGAGGCCCTGAAGCACAAGTACCTGACCCCCCTCGCCAAGGGCGACGGGATGTTCTCGTACTGCCTCTCCGAGCCGGACGCTGGCTCGGACGCGGCGGGCATGAAGACGAAGGCCGTCCGTGACGGCGACGACTACGTCCTCAACGGTGTGAAGCGCTGGATCACCAACGCGGGCGAGTCCGAGTACTACACGGTGATGGCGGTCACCGACCCCACCAAGCGCTCGAAGGGCATCTCGGCCTTCGTCGTCGAGAAGTCGGACGAGGGCGTCTCCTTCGGCGCCCCCGAGAAGAAGCTCGGCATCAAGGGCAGCCCGACCCGCGAGGTCTACCTCGACAACGTCCGCATCCCGGCCGACCGCATGATCGGCGAGGAGGGCACCGGCTTCGCCACGGCCATGAAGACCCTGGACCACACCCGCATCACGATCGCCGCGCAGGCGCTGGGCATCGCGCAGGGCGCCCTCGACTACGCCAAGGGCTATGTCCAGGAGCGCAAGCAGTTCGGCAAGCCGATCGCCGACTTCCAGGGCATCCAGTTCATGCTCGCCGACATGGCCATGAAGATCGAGGCGGCCCGGCAGCTGACGTACGCGGCCGCTGCGAAGTCGGAGCGCGGCGACAAGGACCTCACCTTCCAGGGCGCGGCGGCCAAGTGCTTCGCCTCCGACGTCGCCATGGAGGTCACCACGGACGCCGTCCAGCTCCTCGGCGGCTACGGCTACACCCGCGACTACCCGGTCGAGCGCATGATGCGCGACGCCAAGATCACCCAGATCTACGAGGGCACGAACCAGGTCCAGCGCATCGTCATGGCACGCAACCTGCCGTAACCCACCCCCGGCACCAGGGACTTGAGGGGCACCCCGGCGGGGGGTGCCCCTCGTTCTTGTCCCGGGCGGGCCACTCACGCGTCCCTACGCGGCGTCGAACCATTCCTTCTGCGCGGCCCAGTGCCCGACCCAGCCCGCGAACCCCGGTGCGGAGGTCGTGAACCCGAACTCGGCGCCGAAGGGAACGGCGCCCTCCCCGGTGATGTGCCAGATGTGCCCCCGGTGCGGGCCCGTGACGACGAGATGCCAATTCATTCCGCACCCGTCGGTGCCGAGCACGACGGACCCGTGGTCGAAGACCTGCTCGACGACCGGATCGATCTCCTCGGCCGGCCTCGGGTCGTCCTCCCACAGCCATGCCTCCGTGAGCGGGAACGGCCGGCTCAGGTCGCGCCGCTGCCCGTCGTCGCCCCAGTCCTTGGGCAGCTCGGCCAGGGACACCAGCCCGTACTCCGGCGGCCCGGAGTACGAACCGTCGGTCACCTCGGCGCAGAACGTCCGGTACGGCTCGGGCAGCACGATGCCGTGCTCCGCCTCGAAGGCGTGCACGGCCGCCCAGCCGAGCGCCGACTCTCCGCCGTCGTCCACGGCGAACGCCCCGCGCAGCGCCGCGAGTTCCTCCGGGGTGGCGTGATCGTTGTTCATGCGGTCATGGATACCAGCCGGCTCTGACAACGCCCGGTGCGGGCGGCCTCACACGCCGTTCAGCGCGCCCCGTAGGTCCTCCGGTGTGCGGTAGTGGACGGTTCGCATGCCGAGGGCGGCCGCCGCGTCCACGTTCTCCAGGGTGTCGTCCACGAATAGGCAGCGCTCGGCCGGGACGCCGGCCCGCTCGACGGCGATGTCGTAGATGCGCCGGTCGGGCTTGGCGATGCCCACCCGCGCGCTGCTGACCACGTGGTCGGCGAGGTCCGTCAGCCCCAGGACCTCCAGGTCCTCCTCCAACTGCACCGAGGTGTTGGTGACGAGGACCAGCGGCACCTGGGCGCGAGCCCGGCGCAGCAGCGCCACCACCGTCTCGTCGGCGTGGAACGGGGAGCGTACGAGCGCCGTGCTCAGCTCCGCCGCCGTTCCGTCGGCCACCAGCCCGCTCAGGCCCCGCAGGATCGACCCCGCCCACTCGTCCGGTGTGATCCGGCCCAGCACCAGCGGCAGCACCGTGTCCGGCGCGAAGGCCACCTTCATGGTGGTGCCCTCGGCCAGCCCGGCGGCGCGCTCCAAGGCGTACAGGTGGGCCGGTTCGTAGACGCGGATCACGTTGTCGACGTCACAGAGCACCGCGTCGAAGGGGTGTCCGCCGGAAGCGGACGGGGCCGCGGGGGAGAGGGTCATGACCTCACCCTGGCATCCCGCCGCGGGAAGCCGTCGGCCAGGGATGCCTCTCCGCCCCGAAGCGCCGATGGGTTCTGTCCGGCAGATCCTGCCGGACAGGTCCTAGTCCAGCCCGTTCGCCGCACGCTTCTCCCGCAGTTCCATGATCGCCCGGCGGCGTGCCAGCCGGTGGGTGCGCCGGATCTGGGCCTCCTGATAGCGCCGCTCGTCGCGCTCGGTCTCGGGGAGGACGGGCGGCACGCGCCGCGGCTTGCCGTCACCGTCGACCGCGGCGAAGACGAGATAGGCCGAACCGACCTGCTGGGGCGGCGTCGACTCGTTCCAGCGCTCGGCCAGCACACGGACGCCGACCTCCATGGACGTCCGCCCCGTCCAGTTCACCTGGGCCTTCACATGAACGAGGTCGCCCACACGGACCGGCTCCAGGAAGACCATCTCGTCCATGGAGGCGGTGACGGCCGGCCCGCCGGAGTGCCGCCCGGCCACCGCCCCCGCCGCGTCGTCGACGAGCTTCATGATCACTCCGCCGTGCACCGTGCCCAGAAGGTTGGTGTCGTTGTGGGTCATGATGTGGCTGAGGGTGGTCCGGGACGCGGAGGTCGGCTTGCCTGGAATATCGGATTCCGGCGTGGGCGCCTGGTCTGTCATGCCGTCCACCCTATGCGGGGGCGTGCGGTGGTCTCTTTGCATCAGCTCTGCAACAGGCGTGACCCAGATCTCCCCGCTCTCTTGTAAGGCATACGGTGCGGACCTGCACACTGGTCCGCATGAACGATTGGCCCGACGGGTGGTCCGACAGCAACCGCAGCGACCGTTACGGACGCGGCAGCGCAGGCGCTCAGCCTGAGGGCGCCCGCGTCATGCGGCAGGTTCAGCGTGGCCCGGGAACGCCCGGTCCGCGCCCGTCCGCCCCGCCGTACGGCGGGGTGCCCCAGCAGCCGACGTACGACGGCGGCCAGGGGTACGGCGCCGCGCCTGACAACGGGTACGACTCGGGTTACAACACCGGACAGGTCTACGGTTCACCGGGCGGCCCCGGCGGTCCGCAGGGACCTGGCGGCGCGGACATGCGGGGCCCGCGCCCCGCGCCGAACTGGCGGCGGCGGATCAAGTGGACCGCGATCACGCTGGTCACGCTGCTGGTCGTGGTCTCCGTGGGCACGTACTTCTGGGCCGACTCCAAGCTCCACCGTGACGTGGATCTCTCGAAGGTCATAGACCGGCCCGAGACGGGCAAGGGCACCAACTACCTGATCGTCGGTTCCGACAGCCGCGCCGGCATGTCGGCCGAGGACAAGAAGAAGCTGCACACCGGGTCCGCCGAGGGCAAGCGCACGGACTCGATGATGATCCTGCACGTCGGGGACAACGGCGACACGCTGGTCTCCCTGCCCCGCGACTCGAACGTGACGATCCCCACGTACAAGGGATCCGCGTCCGGCAAGACCTTCCAGGGCACGGGCCGTCAGGTGAAGCTGAACGCGGCGTACGCGGAGGACGGGCCGACGTTGCTGGTCCGCACCATCGAGTACAACACCGGCCTGCACATCGACCACTACGTGGAGATAGGTTTCGCCGGGTTCGCGAACATCGTCGACGCGGTCGGCGGTGTGGAGATGAACCTCGATCAGGGCTTCAAGGACAAGTACTCGGGCGCCGACTTCAAGGCGGGCAAGCAGACCCTCAACGGCGAGCAGGCTCTGGCCTTCGTCCGTACCCGCCACGCCTTCGCGGCCTCCGACCTCCAGCGCACCAAGAACCAGCAGAAGTTCCTGTCCGCGCTGGCCCACCAGGTCGCGACCCCCGGGACGGTCCTGAACCCCTTCAAGCTCTACCCGACCATGGGCTCGGGCCTCGACAGCCTCACGGTCGACAAGGACATGAGCCTGTGGGACCTGGGCAGCATGTTCTGGGCGATGAAGGGCGTCACCGGCGGCGACGGCAAGTCCATGAACATGCCGATCTCCGGCTCCACGGGCGGCAACCTCGTCTGGGACAAGGCCAAGGTCAAGACGCTGGTGGACGAGCTGACGAACGACCAGACGGTGACGGTGTCGGGCAACTGACCTCCACCACCACGAAGGGCCCCGCCGGACGAACCGGCGGGGCCCTTCGCATGTCCGGGTGACGCGCGCGTCACCTACGGACACACCACCTGATCCCCCGTCACCACCCGGGCCTCGGCCTGGTAGGGATCCTGCACCCGGACCCGTGTGACCTGCTTGAAGTCGGACCCGGCGATCACCTTCAGCAACGGTCCCCGCCCCTTGACCTCGCGCAGCTCGCTGCCCGGGAGCGCGGCCGCGAGGGACTTCGCGGAGCGGTCCCAGCGCGGGTCGTAGACGATGACGCTGTGCTGGGTGGTGCGGTCCTGGGCGTTGACGGGCCGGCCCGTCGTGTGGAACCCGGTGGCGGCCAGGGCGCTGTCCATGCGTTTGCCGAGTCCGTCCGTGGGCGTCCCGTTCTCCACCTGGACCTGGATCTGCTGCGGGGCCACCTCGACGCGCACGGTCTTCGCGGGCGCCGCCTGGTGCGGGGCGGCGAGCGGCTTGTCGTCGCGCAGTGACTGGAAGAGCGCGGTGGCCTTGTTCTCGTCCCACTTCAGCGTGGAACCGATGCCCTTGACGGCATAGGCCATCTGCCCGATCGGCACGGTCGTGAACTCGGAAGAAGAGGGGGAGAAGTTGCGCATCGCCCGGCCGAGGTCCAGCAGTTCGTCCGTGCCGAACCCCTGGTCCGCGCGGACCGAGCCGAGCACGGCCCGGGTGACGTCACGGAACTTCATGGGGTTCAGCAGCACCCCCGACGACGTGGCCCGCTCGATCAGCGCCGCCAGGAACCGCTGCTGGCGCTGCATCCGGCCGAGGTCGGAGGCGCCGTCGACATGCCGGGAACGTACGTACTGGAGTGCCTGCCCGCCGTTCAGCGTGTGCGTGCCGGCGGTCAGGTCGAGTCCGGTGTACGAGTCCTTCAAGGGCTGCGCGGTGCAGATGTTCACACCGCCGAGCACGTCCACCGTCTGCATGAAACTGGTGAAATCGACCTCCAGATAGTGGTCGACCTTCACGTGGGTCATGTTCTCGACGGTGCGCACGGTCAGCTGCGGGCCCCCCTCCGCGTACGCCGCGTTGAGCTTGATCGGGTGGGAGCCATGCTCGGCGCCGGTGGTCTGGTCGGTGTGCGCGGGTACCTCGGCGTACGAGTCGCGCGGCAGGCTCACGATGGTGGCCCGGTCCCTGTCGGCCGCGATGTGCACGATCATCATCGTGTCGGTGCAGTGGCAGGGGGCGCCGCCCAGGCGGTACTTCTGCCGCTCCTCCTCCGTGATCTTGTCGCGGCCGTCGGTGCCGACCAGCAGCACGTTCATGCCGTGGCCCGCCGCGGGGCGGTTCTTCATGTCCTTGAAGGGGTCGACCCGGGCGATGCCCTCGCCCAGGCTGGTGACCACCGCGTGTCCGATGCCCGCCGAGGCGAGGACCACCACGGAGATCGTGGTGACCACCCGCATGGCCCAGCGCGGCTTCTTCCTCCGTACGGGGGGCCGTACGGTGGACCGCTCCGGAGGCCGCCGGGAGCGGGGCGGCTGCGGGCGACTCCGCGGGCGGGGCTGCGGGCGTGCGGGGGAGCGGGGCGGCGTGGGCAAGGGGGGGACACCTCCGCGGGGGTGAACGTGGGGATCCGTGAGCACCGTAGGCCCATACGATCTGCTGCCCGGCCCGTGGACAGGGCGGCGCGCGCCCGTGTCCCCCATTCGCGGTAACGTGACGTCCAATGAGCGAGAAGCCTGACGTGCGGCCCCCCGCCGTTTCTGTGATCATGCCCGTCCTCAACGAGGAGCGGCATCTGCGCGGGGCCGTCCAAGCGATCCTGGCGCAGGAGTACGACGGCGAGATGGAGGTGGTGATCGCCATCGGTCCGTCCTCGGACCGTACGGAGGAGATCGCCGCCGAGCTCGTACGCGAAGACCCGCGCGTCCACACCGTCCCGAACCCGACGGGGCGCACCCCCGCCGCCCTCAACGCGGCGATCAAGGCGTCCCGGCACCCCGTCGTCGTCCGCGTCGACGGGCACGGCATCCTGTCGCCGAACTACATCGCGACGGCCGTACGTCTCCTGGAGGAGACCGGCGCGCAGAACGTCGGCGGCATCATGCACGCCGAGGGCGAGAACGACTGGGAGCACGCGGTCGCCGCCGCGATGACCTCGAAGATCGGGGTCGGGAACGCCGCCTTCCACACGGGAGGCGAGGCCGCTCCCGCCGAGACCGTGTACCTCGGTGTCTTCCGGCGCGAGGCGCTGGAACGCCAGGGCGGCTACAACGAGGAGTTCATCCGCGCCCAGGACTGGGAGCTGAACTTCCGGATCCGGGAGGCGGGCGGCCTCATCTGGTTCTCGCCCGAGCTGAAGGTGTCGTACCGGCCGCGGCCGTCCGTGAGGGCCCTGGCCAAGCAGTACAAGGACTACGGGCGTTGGCGCCATGTCGTCGCCCGCTACCACGAGGGCTCCATCAACCTGCGCTACCTCGCCCCGCCGACCGCCGTGTGCGCGATCGCGGCCGGCGTCGTGGCGGGCGTGGCGCTGACGCCGTGGGGCTTCCTGATCCCCGGCGGGTATCTCGCGGCGATAGTCGCGGGCTCGCTGCCCGCGGGCAAGGGGCTGCCGTTGAAGGCCCGCCTGCAGATCCCCGTCGCCCTCGCGACCATGCACATGTCGTGGGGCTTCGGCTTCCTCACTAGTCCGAAGGCCTTGGCGAAGAAGGTCATCGCCTCCCGCCGGCCGGCGGTGCTCGGTTCCACGGAGCCCGCCAACTGAGCTTCGCCGTACAGCAATTTCGCCGTACAGCAATTTCGCCGTACAGCAATTTCGCCGTACAGCAATGGGGCCCTTCCCGGTGTCGGGAGGGGCCCCACGCTTTCTGCCGACCGGCCTACGGTCAGGTGTGGTCGTCTACGACCAGATGTAGTTCTTGTTCACGTGCATGCAGGCGTCGGCCTTGGCGCCGTTGAGCACGTCCGCGGACTCCGGTGTCGTGTTGTCCTGCGCCTTGGCCTTGTACGTCGTACCGTCACGCCAGTCGGCGCCGACCACGAGCGTGACGCCCGAGACGTCCGTCGACTTCTTCACCGCGCTCAGGGGGACCCCCAGCGCCTTGGCGACCGCCTGGGCGTCGCCCTGCAGATCGGCGCTCGGGTAGCGGATCACCGTCGTCCCCTCGACGGTCGCCGCCGAGGTGTCCGCCTCGGCCTTGGTGAAGCCCTTGCCCACGAGCAGCTCGGACACCGTGCGCGCGCGTCCGCTGACCGGGCCCAGCGTGGCCGTGCGCGTGCCGTTCTGCACGGTCACGCCGATCTGGTCGTCCGCGGCGGCCGGGTCCGTGGAGGCCTTCACCGCGGTCGCCTTCTTCTTGTCCTTGCCGTCGAGCGCGACGTCCTCGCGCACGAGACGGAACAGCTGCTCGGCCTCGACCGGCTTGGGCTCCACGCGGTTGCTGTCCGACACGGCCCACTGCCAGGGCATCGTGGTCATCGTGATGCGCTTCGGCTCGACCTTCTTGAGCTCGTTGCTGAGGTTGTAGAGCTTCAGCACGCTGCCCAGGCCCTTGTCGACGGTCAGCGCCTTGGTGGCCGTCTCCGCGAGGCTGCGCAGCTTGCCGGGGTTGCTGATCGTGGCGTTCTCGCGCATCTGGCGGACCATCGAGTTCATGTACTGGTGCTGGGCCCTGGTCCGGTAGATGTCCGTGTTGTCCTCGAAGCCGTAGCGCGTCCGCAGCCAGGCCAGGGCCTGTGTGCCCTTGACGGAGGTCGTGCCCTTCTTCAGCTTCAGCCCGGAGCCGTGGCCCTGGCTGTCCTTGGAGTAGATGTTGGCGTCCACGCAGACCGGGACGCCGCCGATCGCGTCCGCCATGTCCACCACACCCGAGAAGTCGATCTTCATGAAGTGGTCGATGTGGATCTTGGTGAGCTTCTCCCAGGTGGCCACCGTGCAGCCCGGACCGCCGCGCCCGAGCGAGATGTTGGTCATCACCAGCCCGACCGTCGCCGGGTAGACCTTCTTGGTGTCCGGGTCCGTGCACTTGGGCATCTTCAGCAGCGTGTCGCGCGGCATGCTGATCACCGACATGTTGCTGCGGTCGGCGGAGAGGTGCAGCAGCATCTGGACGTCCGCGAGCGGGGGCGCGTTGAAGTCGTCCTTGGCGCCGCCGAGCGCCTGGTTCTCCTTGGTGTCCCGGGCGTCCGAGCCGATCAGAAGGATGTTCAGGGGGGTCTGCCCGGCCGCGTTAGCCTTGCTCTTGGCCGCCCGGTCCTTCTCGTCGCCGAGGTTCAGGTCGTCCTTCTTGATGTTGTCGTTCAGGTGCTGGTAGTAGAGGTAACCGGCACCCGCGGTGCCAAGTATCAGAACCGCCAGAACCGACGCCGACCAGCGCAGTATGCGGCGTCTGCGCCGCGGGTGCCCGCCGCCCCCGCGCCGACGCCCGCCGCCACCGCTGTGGCGACTGCCGGTGGAGCCGCTGTCCTTGTCGGTGGCGCCGCCACCTCCGCCGCCGGAAGCTTCGCCTCCGTCGGCGGGATCGCCGTTCTTGTCGTAGAGGCTGTCGTTCCAGCCCAGATCGTCGGCCTGTCGGACACGTGGTCGAGCCCCCTCACCACGCACACCGCTTCGCACCATCTCCCTGCCCCTCCCCACCCTGCGCCTGACAAACGGGTCCGTCCCGCGTCCGGCTGGACGCGCACGTCTGGCCGGACACCCCTTGCGTCCGGCCCGGACGCCCCCGCGTCCTGTTAGACGTCTGACGGACCCGTTAGGTCATCAACTGGCGCACACTGTCTTGTCCGCCGTGGACTTGTCGACCTCAGGTGCCTTGGTCGGAGTGGTCAGCGACACTCCGGCGCCCTTGAAGTCCTTGCCCAGGGTCAGCACGATCGCGGGCAGACCCTGTGAGTTCTTCTCGCTCTTGCCAGGCTTCAACGCCGAGGCGGACAGCCCCATGAGGTCCGCCAGCTTGCGCGCCTGATCGGCCTGGTCGGGAGAGTACTCCAGGGTCGTCTTGCTCAGTGTTGCGTCGGCGTTACCGAGCTGGCTGGACTTGGTAACGCCCTCAGTATTCTGCAGCCAGTTAAGAGTCTCCTGTGCGCTGCCGGCCGGGGCGCCGCCGTTGTAGATGTCGACGCGGATGTCGGCGGCGGCGGAGCGGGTGCCCTTGAGGCGTGCGGCGACCGCGGCCTTCTCCTTCTTCTCCTTCTGCTTCACGGCGGTGAAGGAGACGTCGCTCTTGATCGCGTCGAAGACCTCGGGGGCCTGCGCCTGGTTCACGACGACGGTCGCCTTGACCTTCTCGGCGGGGTTGTCGAGGACCGGCACCGTGGTGAAGGTGATGTTCTTCGGGGGCACCCTCTTGAGCTCCAGGGCCACGTCCTTGAGCGTGCTGACCTTCCCCAGGCCCGTGTCCACCGTCAGCGCCTTCGTGGCGGCCTCGGCCAGGCTGATCAGCTTGGTGGGGCTGGTGAGGGTGTCGCCGGAGGCCATCTTGCGCATCAGCGAACCCAGGAACTGCTGCTGCACCTTGATGCGGTCGAGGTCGCCCTGGTTGCCGAAGCTGTGCCGGGTTCGTACGAACGCCAGGGCCTGCTCGCCCTCGACCGTGGACGTGCCCTTGGGCAGCTTGAGGTGCGACTCCTTGTCGTTGACGGCGTGCGCCACACACACGTCGACGCCGCCGACCGCGCTGGTCAGCGTCTTCACCGCGTTGAAGTCGGCCATCATGAAGTGATCGGGCGCTATGCCGGTGACCGCCTTGACGGTGAGCATCGTGCAGCCGGCGTTGCGGCCGTCCTGACCGAGGCTCGTGTTGAAGCGGACGTTCTGCGTGCCCGGGATGATCTTCTCGGTGCCGTCCGCCTGCTTCGTCGGACAGTCCGGCACGTCGACGATCAGGTCACGCGGAATGCTCAACGCGGTCGCGTTCGTACGGTCCTTGGAGACATGCAGCAGGATGTTGGTGTCGGCGTGCCCGACGCTGCCCTTGTCGCCGTAGCCCCCGTTGCCCTTGCCGGTGCGCTTGTCGGTGCCGATGATCAGGATGTTGAAGGCCTCGTCCTTGCTGAAGCCCTTCTTGCCCGCGCTGCCGACGTCCGTCGTACTGACGTTGCCCTCGAGGTGCTTGAGGTAGAGATATCCCGCGGCCGAGACGGCGACCAGCACGAAGGCCATCGTGCCGCCGGTCCACAGCAATATCTTCTTCGCCTTCGACTTCTTCGGCTTCGTCCGCCCCTTGCGGCGGCCCGGTGGCGGCTCGGCCGGCGCGCCACGGCGTCGGCGCGGCCCGGGCACCTCGGGGCCGGGCGCCGCCGGACTCTCTCGTTCCGGCGCCCTACGCGCGCGTGTCCCCGCTCCCGGTCCCGCGTTAGCGGGGGTACCCCGACGCGGTCTCGGGACTCCCGACTGCGGAGCGGAAGGGGTCAGTCGCAGTTCGTATTCGCCGGTGTTCGGGTTGAGCACCCACTGGTCTGCGGGATCGATATTGTCCGCCCGCCCACGGCCTTGCGCGTCCACGGTTGTCTGAATCCTCCGTCGGGGCCACGCGGCGCCCTTCCCCCTCAAAGAGCGCTCGGGTCTCGGTCAAGCAGTGCGCGACCCCCAGGATGGACCTCGTGGCCGGGTGCACCGGATCGCTCACACTATCCGGCCGGTTCCGGGTCGAGCGACGACGGTGACAAATTCCACGTCCCTACAACTGGGCAATCCGCCCTATTTCTCAGAGACTTCTTAGCTTCGCACCTCCCGCCTTGGTGTGCGCTTTACCCGCAGGCGTCCTCGGCCGCCGTGTTCCCCCGGAAAGTCGGCGCGGGTGGGGGAGTGGCGAGCCGCTTTCCCCTCGACTTCCCGTTGTCGTCCGACTCCTCTTCGTAGTCGAATGCCGGGTCGTACGTACCTTCGTGACCACCCTCGTACGAGTTCTTGCGTTTCGCGGGGGAATCCGTCGGATGGTCCGTCGGAAGGCTCGTCGGAAGGGCGCTCGGCGGGTCCGTCGGAAGGTCCTTGGAGACCGTCACCGGGCCGTCCGCGCGCAGCAGGGCGAAGAGTTTGTCGGCCGCGGGTTTCACGAGCTGGTCGCGATTGGCGTTGTAGGCGTACGACGTCCTGGGCACCGTCAGGAATTGGACGCGTTCCGTAGGGATATCGCGCATCCCGCGGACCAGGTCGTACAGCCCGCGCAGGCTCGCCAGATCCGGGTCCGTGGTGAGCGACGAAGTGGCCGCGTCGAGTACGGGATAGAGCCGTGCCGGATTGAGCAGGACGTCGTTGCTCTGCACCTTGTTGACGAGCGCGCCGAGGAACCGCTGCTGGCGTTCCATCCGGTCGGTGTCGCTGCCGTCGCCGATGCTCTTGCGGGCGCGGACGTAGCCGAGGGCCTGTTCGCCGTCGAGCACGACCTTGCCGGCGGGCAGCTTCAGCTTGGCAGCCTTGTCGTTGATGGCCTCCTTCAGGCACACCTCCACGCCGTCCACGGCGTCGACCATGTCCTTGAACCCATGGAAGTCGACGACCACGTGATGGTCGACCCGGATGTTCGTGAGTTTCTCGACGGTCCGGATCGTGCACGCCGAACCACCCACCTCGAAGGCGGAGTTGAACATCGCGAACATCGGCTGGGTGCGGCTGCCGTCCGGACGCCGGCAGCTCGGCACGTCCACCATCAGGTCGCGGGGCAGGGAGACGGCGGTGGCGCTGCGCCGGTTCGCGGACAGGTGCAGCAGGATCGTGGTGTCGGAGCGCTCGGTCCCGGAGTCGCGGCCGTACTTCTTGTTCCCGTCGCCCGACCGCGAGTCCGATCCGATCAGCAGGATGTTCTGCGCGTCGCGCACCAGCGCGGTGGGCCGCTCCTTCTCGTAACGGGCGAGCTCGGCGGCGGCGGCCTCGTCCGACGTGATGTTCCGGCTCAGCTTCTCGTACGCGGCCCAGCCGACACCGACGGCACCGAGGACCGCGAAGGCGACACCGAGCGCCGAGTACCGCACCCAGCGTCGTCGTCGCCGTGTGAGCCCGGCACCGGTGGGCGAAGCCCCCGCTCCCGGCCCTGCGCTGTCGGTCACGTCGGAGTCCACCCCTCATGGCGTGCGAGCGTGCGGTGCTCTTACGACCATGGCTCGGAGGGTCGGCGAGGGCGGCAGATAAGGGGCCGAACGGGTGACGGGCCCCGTCCGGGGCGCGGGGTGCAGGGTTCTGACAGGTGCGCCGGAAGCCGTGAACACTAAACCGCTTTAGTGCTCGCGGCTTCCGGGGGCTCCACAGCGGGACGGCGGGCGCGACCGGCCCCAGGGCCCCGCCCCCGACAGGCGGCCGGCGGCTACCGAACCGTCGAGGTCACCCGCTCACTCTCGATCCGCTTGGCCAGCGCGTCCTCGCCCAGTTGCTCCAGATGACGGCAGAGCACCACGGACCCTCCGGAGGCGAGCGGCGCGTACAAGCCCGCACTCAGCCCCTCCCAGGTGTCGTACGGCAGCGCGGACAGGATCCGCGCCCCGGGCCCCGTCAGATCCAGCGAGGCCGCCTCCGCCCGGGCCCGCTCGACGACCTCGGCCCCCGTGTGCTCGGCCCCGGCGACGATCAGCGCGGCCTCCTCCGGGTCCACCGGCGCGTATGGCTGGAAGCGGTCGCCCTGGCTCGGCACCTCGACGGCATAGTCGGCGTACCCGGCGGGCGGCGTCGGGAAGCGGCGCCCCAGCGGCGCGAGCGAGAGGGCGACACGCTCGCCGGAACAGGCGAGCCCGGCCTCGAGCGCGTCGGGCCCCGCGACGACGATGTCGGCGGCACCGGGCTCGCCCCGGACATCCGCGACGACCCCCACCGAGGAACACGCGAGCAGCCACACCGCTGTCTGCCAGTGCGCGGGCAGCAGCAGCGCCACCCGGTCGCCGGGCTCGGCGGACAACTCGCCCTGGAGGAGATTGGCGGTCTTGGCCACCCAATTGGCGAAGGTGGCGACGGACAATTCGACACGTTCACCCGTGGCGTCGTCGTAGAAGGTCACCAGGGGGCGCGCGGGGTCCGCGGCGAGCGCGGATCGCAGCAGGTCGGCAGGGGTGCGGTCGGTGGCGTTCACGCGCGCAAGCGTACGCGGGGGCATCCGGCGGGACGCGACACCCGCGCCACCGGTTCGGCCGAGTGTGGCCCGACGGTCCGTCAAATCCGCAATAGACAGATATGTATGACTATGTTCACGATCGGGGGCATGCGTGGATTCCTTGCTTCCTCGGTCGGCGCCACCTGCGCGGCCGCCCTCACCCTTCCGCTGGCCCTGTCCGCCCCGGCACAGGCCCGACCCCAGGCGGCGAGGACCGACCCCGCCGTACCGGGCAGCACCCAGTCCCTCCCTCTGGTCCCGCTCTCCGGCGACCGCTCGCTCGGTCCCGCCGCGCCCGAACAGGGCCTCGGCAGACGGAGCGTACGGTCGTTCTCGCTGGTCGGCGTCGTCTGGGACGACCCCGACGCCGAACTGCGCGGTCGCGTCCAGGTACGTACCCGCGCCACCGGAGCCAGCCGATGGTCCGGCTGGCAGGACATCGAGACCCACAACCGCGAGCACGCGGCCGACCCGGACACCGCCGAGGGCGGCTCGGGCCGGGTACGCGGCTCCACCGCGCCGCTGTGGGTGGGCGACTCGGACGGGGTCGAGGTCCGCGTCCAGGCGCAGGTGGACGAAAGAGCCACGGCAGCCGTCGAGTCGCCGCTTCCCAGGGGCATGCACCTCGAACTCGTCGACCCCGGCGCGGGGCCCGCACCCCGGGGCGCACTGACGGGCGACGGGCTCGCGGGCGCGGAGAGCGCCGAGACCTACGCCACCTACGCCACCAACGCCGATCTCGCCCCGTTCGGCGCGACGGAGCTCCCGGCGCTGTCCAGGGCCGAGACCGAGCGCGAGGTCCCGGCCGCCCGCCAGGGCGCCCCGAACGTCAAGCCCTACATCGGCGAACGCCCACACATCGTCACCCGGCGCGGCTGGGGGGCGGACGAGAACCTGCGCGAGGGCGGTTTCGTGTACACCAAAAAGGTGAATGCCGCCTTCGTGCACCACACGGCCTCGGGCAACAACTACCGCTGCTCCCAAGCCCCTTCGGTCATCCGCAGTATCTACCGCTACCACGTAGTGAGCAGCGGCTGGCGCGACATCGGCTACAACTTCCTCGTCGACAAGTGCGGAAACATCTACGAAGGCCGTGCCGGGGGCGTGGCGAAGCCCGTCATGGGCGCCCACACCCTCGGTTTCAACAGCGACACCATGGGGATCGCGGTCCTCGGCAGCTTCCACAACACCAAGCCGTCCGCCGCCGCGGTGACCGCCATCGCGCGGCTCACGGCATGGAAGCTCGGTCTCTACGGAGCCGATCCTCGCGGCAAGACATACCTGAAGTCCGGCGGTGGCAATCTCTACCGAAAAGGTAAGAACGTACGACTGAATGTGATCTCCGGCCATCGGGACGGGTTCGCCACGGAGTGCCCGGGCAGGCTCCTGTACGGCAAACTCGGCTCGGCCAGAACGGCCGCGGCCCGCTACCAAGGCCGGTGAGGTCTGCGCGGAGCCATCGAGGACACCCCACTGCCGTCGAAGGCCTCTTACTACGGACTGCATAAACTGACCGGCCGAATCACCCTTCGGCCGGTCCCGGCAGGAAGCAGAGACGACAGGTGACAGAAGCGATCCTCCTGGTCGGCGGCAAAGGCACCCGACTGCGCCCGCTCACGGTGAACACCCCCAAGCCGATGGTTCCGGCGGCCGGGGTTCCGTTCCTCACGCACCAGCTGGCGCGAGCGAGAGCGGCGGGCGTCGAGCACATCGTCCTGGCGACCTCCTACCTGGCCGAGGTGTTCGAGCCGTACTTCGGCGACGGTTCCGCGCTGGGCCTCCACATCGAGTACGTCACCGAGGAGGAGCCCCTCGGCACGGGCGGCGCGATCCGCAACGTGGCGGCGCGTCTCCACTCCGGCCCCGACGAGCCGGTCCTGATCTTCAACGGCGACATCCTGACGGGCCTGGACATCCGGGCCCTGGTGGCGACCCACGAGACGACCGGCGCGGACGTCTCCCTCCACCTCACCCGTGTCGAGGACCCGAGGGCGTACGGCCTGGTCCCCACGGACGGGACGGGCCGTGTGACGGCGTTCCTGGAGAAGCCACAGACCCCCGAGGAAATCGTCACCGACCAGATCAACGCGGGGGCGTACGTCTTCCGCCGCTCGGTCATCGACACGATCCCCGAGGGCCGCCCGGTCTCGGTGGAACGCGAGACCTTCCCCGACCTCCTCGCCACCGGAGCCCACCTCCAGGGCATGGTGGATTCCACCTACTGGCTGGACCTGGGCACCCCCCAGGCCTTTGTACGAGGCTCCGCGGACCTCGTCCTGGGCCGCGCCCCCTCCCCGGCTGTCCCGGGCCGTTGCGGGGACCGCCTCGTCCTGCCCACGGCCAGGGTCGCCCCCGACGCCAAACTGACCGGCGGCACGGTCGTCGGCGACGGCGCGCACATCGGCGAGGGCGCCCGCATCACCGGCAGCACGATCCTGTCGGGCGCGGTCGTCGAACCCGGCGCCGTCATCACCGACTCCCTCGTCGGCGCCCGCGCCCACATCGGCGAACGCACCGTCCTCTCCGGCACGGTCATCGGCGACGGCGCGGTGGTCGGCCCCGACAACGAGCTCCGCGAGGGCGTAAGAGTCTGGTGTGAGGCGAAAATCCCGGCGGGGGCGCTCCGCTTCTCGTCGGACCAGTAGAGCCGGCAGAGACAGAAGCGCGGGCGGGGGCTGGCCGCACAGTTCCCCGCAGCCCGCGTCTTCAGCCCGTCCGGCGTGTGAGGACGAGGCTGGGGGCCGATGCCCCACCCACCCCCGGCCCGCACCATCCAGCCCGTCCGGGGTTCGAGGACGAGGTCGAAGGCCGATGGCCCCATCCACTCCCGCCAGCCCGTGTCTTCGGCCCGTCCGGCGTTTGAGGACGAGCCCTTCGGGCGAGGCGGGGGTCCAGGGGGCGCAGCGCCCCTGGCGGGGTGCAGGGGCGGGGGTCCGCGGGGGTCCGGGGGGTCCGGGGGGTCCGGGGGCGGAGCCCCTGGCGGGGTCGAAGGGGCGGAGCCCCTGGGGATGGGATGGGTAGGGGCGGCGGGGGCGAGAGACTCCCGGCCGCACCCGGGGGCGACTACAACCGCCCGATATCCCCTCGCGGCATCCGCGGCGCCCGCCGCGCAGGCGTCCGCCCCGACAACAGAATCAACCGAGCCGCCCGATGCCGCTGCCCGGCATACGGCTCCAACAGCGAAAGCATCACGGAGTCGTCCGCATCCCGGTCCCCCGCCAGCGCATACCCCACGATCCCCGGCAGATGAAGATCCCCCACGGTCACCGAATCCGCCGCCCCGTGACTGCGCTGCACGGTCTCCGCCGAGGTCCACGGCCCGATCCCGGACACCAACTCCAGCCGAGCCTGCGCAGCCCCCGGCTCCATCCCCACCGCTTCCTCGAGCCTCCCCGCCACCCGAACGGCCCGCAGAATCGTCGACGCCCGCTTGTTGTCGACCCCGGCCCGATGCCACTCCCAGGAGGGAATCAGCGCCCACGTCCGCGGCTCCGGCATGACGGACATCCGCTCCGGCGCGGGCCCCGGCGCCGGCTCCCCGAACTTCTGTACGAGCAACCGCCACGCCCGATACGCCTCGTCCGCCGTGACCTTCTGCTCCAGAACGGACGGAATGAGCGACTCCAGCACCAGCCCGGTACGCGTCAGCCGCAACCCCGGCCGCCGATGCCGCGCGATGGCGACCAGCCGGTGACGGGGCTCGAAGACATCGGGATCGTCGGCCGCGCCGAGCATCTCGGGGAGCTGTTCGAGAAGCCATGCGCTCCCCGGCCCCCACGCCTCGCCCCGTACCACCCCGTCCCGCGCCGAGACCCGCAGCGTCCCGGCCCCGGCGGGTGTCCGACTGGTCCGCCACACGGCCCCGTCCGGCGTCGCGCGGAAGGTCGGATCGCCGGGCCCCCGGCGCAGCGGCCCGAGCACGAGCCCGAGATCGAGCGGCCAGGGCGGTGTCCACGTCCGCGTACGGCCAGGTGCGACCGCCTGCCGAGGCACTCCGCCGGGGGCATCGGCGGGCACGGCGACATGCCCGCCGCGCACAGTCGTACGCGTCGGCCGGGGAGCGAATCGTCCAGCCACGAAAAGAGTCCTAGGGAAACTCGGGGTGCCCTACGAGAGTAGGCGCTCGGCCTCCGAGAACACTCGGCTCTCGACGCACACCACGCTCACCGCACCTCGAAAAATGCCCCGGCATCCCGCTCGGGCCGAGCCCTGGGCTCCTCCGCCGCGTGTCCGACCGCCACGGCCCCCATCGGATCCCACCCCTCCGGCAGCTCCAGCACGTCCCGTACGACATCCCGGCAGAACATCGTCGACGACACCCACGCGGACCCCAGCCGCTCCCCGGCGAGTGCGACGAGGAAGTTCTGCACCCCCGCGCCGACGGCGACCACGAACATCTCCCGCTCGGCCCCGTCCCGCCGTGGATCGCCGTAGGTGTGCGAACCGTCCATGACGAGACACGGCACCACGAGGTACGGCGCGTTGCGCAGCACATCGCCGCGCCGCACCCGCTTGGCGATTGACTCCTCGCTCTTGCCGTCCCGCCGTAGATCCGCGATCCACGCGTCCCGCATGGCGTCGAGCAGCCGGGTCCTGGACTCCTCGGACTCCAGGAGCACGAACCGCCAGGGAGTGGTGTGATGCGGCGCGGGAGCGGTGACCGCCGCGGCCACGGCCCGCCGCACGGCGCCCTGATCCACCGGCTCGTCGGTGAAGGCCCGTACGGTACGCCGCTGGGTCACGGCCTCTCGTACGGCCTCCGACGTGCCGAGCCGGAACATGTCGTCGCGCGCGCCCCGCACCATCGCCCGTGTCCCCTCCCCGTCGTCCTCGGCGACCACATGGGGCAGCCCGCGCACGACGGCGACGGGCAGCCCGGAGGCCTTGCCCTTGACCAGGTCACCGGCGGCGGCGAGCTCGTCGGCGGTGGCGACGACGGTGGCGCTCAGCGGATTGCCGTGCGTATCGGTGCCGCCGCGCAGATCGTCCAGCACCCGTACGCCCGCGGCGCCGATGGCGACATCGGTGAGTCCGGTGCGCCAGGGCCGCCCGAAGGTGTCGGTGATCACGACGCCGACGTCGACCCCCAGGGTGTCGCGCAGCCCGTCCCGGATGGCCCGCGCGGACGCGTCGGGGTCCTCGGGCAGCAACAGGACGGTGCCGGCGGGGGTGTTGGAGGCGTCGACCCCGGCGGCGGCCATCACGAGCCCCTGCCGGTTCTCGACGATCCGCAGGAACCCCCGGCGCGCCACGACCCGTACGGTCTCGGCGTCGATGGCGGACTCCCGGTCGGCGGCCTCGACCAGGCGCCCCTCGGCCTTGGACACGATCTTCGAGGTGACGAGGAGAACGTCGCCGTCGACCAGCCCGGGCTCGGCGACGGCGATCAACTTGCCGAGGTCGTCGCCCTGTCGGACCTCGGGGAGCCCGGGCATCGCCCAGACCCGGTAACCGGGAGAGGCGACGGAGGCGTCCGCCCCCTTGTCATCCGCACGCCCTTGTTCGGGGGAAGCCGGAGAAGGCTGTCCGCTCAAGACGCCCGCACCTCCTCCGCCAGCGTCAGCGCCTCGCGCGCCATCTGCGCCGCGGCGTCCAGGTCGGACATCATCAGCGGCACGGCCCGGCACCGGATCCCCGCCGCCTCGACCCGCTCCACGGTGGACGCGTCCACCGTGTCGACGAGCCAGCCGTCGAGGAGCCCGGAGCCGTAGTGCTCGGCGACCGCCGTGGCCGTGGACTCGACGCCGACCGCCGCCAGCACTTTGTCGGCCATGCCTCGCACGGGCGCGTCGCCGACGATGGGGGAGAGGCCCACCACGGGCACGCCCGCGTCGGCGATGGCCTCCCGGATGCCGGGCACGGCGAGGATCGTGCCGATGGACACGACCGGGTTGGACGGCGGGAAGAGGATGACGTCCGCCTCCGCGATGGCTTCCAGGACACCCGGCGCGGGCTTGGCCTGTTCGGCGCCGACCGGCACCACGGCCTCGGCCGGCACGGAGGCCCGCAGCCGCACCCAGTACTCCTGGAAGTGGATCACCTTGCGCTGCCCGTCGATCTCGACGGCGACATGGGTCTCCACGCGGTCGTCGGACATGGGGATCAGCCGGACGCCCGGTTTCCAGCGGTCGCACAGGGCTTCCGTGACCGCGCTGAGCGGATAGCCCGCGCTCAGCATCTGCGTCCGCACGATGTGTGTCGCGAAGTCGCGGTCGCCGAGCCCGAACCACTCGGGCCCGACCCCGTAGGCCGCGAGCTCCTCCTTGAGGTGGAAGGTCTCGTCGGTCCGGCCCCAGCCCTGTTCCTCGTTGATGCCGCCGCCGAGCGTGTACATCACCGTGTCGAGGTCCGGGCAGACCTTCAGGCCGAAGAGATGGATGTCGTCGCCGGTGTTGCCGATGACCGTGATGTCCGCGTCCGGCACGGCCCGCTGGAGACCACGCAGGAACCGGGCACCACCGATACCGCCTGCCAGAACCACAATGCGCATGGGTTCAGTCTGGCAGGCGGGTACGACAACGCGTGAGGCGGTTACTGGACCTCGGCCACGGCGCACCGCGCCGCGTGCATCGGCATCTCGGTGAGACCCGGGTAGTAAACGTGCAGGCTCACGGCCGGTTCGAGGGAGTCGTTCACGACCTCGTGGATGTACCCCGGCGCGAACACCCGCTGGGATCCTGCCCCCAACGCGCGTGTGTCGCGCTCCGTGCGCTCCGTCAACGCGCCCTCCAGGACGGTGAGTACGCCGGAGGAGCGCCCGTGGTCGTGGAGTCCGCTGCCCTGTCCGGGTACCCAGGACAGCAGCCACACCTCGTAGCCGGGCCCGGTGCCCAGCCGGTGGTACCAGCGGGTGGTCGCGTCGTACTGGACGAGGTGCTCCCACTGGGAGCGGTCGGCGGCGATGGAGCGGGCCAGGCCGACGAACTCGGCCACGGTGGAGGGGTGCTCGCGCGGCGGCTGGAGCAGGTGCGGTACTTCGAGGATGTCGCCGGCGATCTGGAGGTCGCTGTCGCTGTTCATGGGTGCGGTGGTTCCTCGGCGGAGAGCTGGGGTGTCGCGGGGCCGTTGCCGTCCGGGTCACGGACGGGGAGGGTGCCCTGGTGCGGGCGATCGCCCCGTGGGCGGGGCGGGGATTCGCCTCAGTGGCGGCGAGGCAGCCGGAGCGCGGTACGGCTCAACAGCTGGGACAGCAACAACAGCTACAGCGAGCGCGGGCAGCACCGTGGGACCCGGCGGTGCGGGTCGAGGTGAGTGCCAAGTTCGCGAGCATGCCCACAAGGACATCGGTTCACACCTCGACTGTCAACTTCATGTCCGCTATGTGGGAAATGTTTCACCTCATCCGGTTCAGCTGTATGGCGAAAGGTTTGCTCTGGGGTCACCCCGGACACATGGCGCACAACCGGGCGCGCAAACCTCGATGCGATCCCGTGATCCAAATGTGATCCGGTTCGCTTCGGAGTCCGTGTCGGAACGAGATCGAACTTCTGGGCGTCCTTCCCAGTAGCGGGTCGGAAGTCCGGTCGGGGCCTTTGAGGGTGTCAGGGTTTATGCCGATTTGAACACTTTCCGCATAGCCTTGGTTCCGCAGAGTGAATAAGGGGCCCAATAGCAGATCTCGGCTTGACTGGCCCGGATCGGCACACTTGTAATTTCACTCGTGTCGTTCAGCCGAAATCGGTAACGGCAGCATCACGGGGACGCGAAAGACAGACGAGGGGCGCACATGACCGAGCTGGTGCAGCAACTGCTGGTCGACGACGCGGACGAGGAACTCGGCTGGCAGGAGCGCGCGCTGTGCGCCCAGACCGACCCCGAGTCCTTCTTCCCCGAGAAGGGCGGCTCCACCCGCGAGGCCAAGAAGGTCTGTCTCGCCTGTGAGGTCCGCTCCGAGTGCCTGGAATACGCGCTCGCCAACGACGAGCGGTTCGGCATCTGGGGCGGTCTATCCGAGCGCGAGCGCCGAAGGCTGAAGAAGGCCGCCGTCTGACCGCACGGAGCGCACCCCTCCGTACCGATACCGGCAGGTAAGAACGGCCCGTCGCAGGTGGGTTATCCACAGGCGGCGGGCCGCTGTGTTGCCCAGCCGTTAGTGTGGGCCCTCGTCCGAGACGTCCCGCTGTCCCCGCCGGACACAGACGTCCACCGCAGTCCATCGAACCGGGGCCCGTACCTCGATGTCCGTGCACAGCCATTCGGCAGTCCAACACGACGCCGCCACACCTGAGTTTCCGCGCCACGTGGTGACCGCGGTCCTCGTCTCCCACGACGGCGCCCGCTGGCTGCCCGAAGCGCTCGCCGGGCTGCTCGGCCAGGAGCGCCCGGTGCAGAACGCGGTGGCGGCCGACACCGGCAGCGCGGACGACTCCGCCCTGCTGCTCACCGACGCACTCGGCGCCGACCGGGTGGTGCACCTCGCCCGGCGCACCGGCTTCGGCCAGGCCGTCGAGGAGGCCACCCGCGGCGCCGGCGTGCTCACCCCGGACGACCTGCCCTATTTGAAGCGCCCCAGCGGCTGGGATCCGGTCACCCGGACCTGGCGCGACGACGCTTACGACCTGCCGGAGCTTCCGCACGGCGAGCCCGAGCAGTGGCTCTGGCTGCTGCACGACGACAGCGCCCCCGAGCCCGACGCCCTGGCCCAGATGCTCCGGGTCGTGGAGAGCGAACAGGAGTTCGGCAGGGATGTCGCCGTGGTCGGCCCCAAGCTGCGCGGCTGGTACGACCGGCGAGCGCTCCTGGAGGTCGGCGTCACCATCGCCAACTCCGGCCGCCGCTGGACGGGCCTGGACCGCCGCGAGCAGGACCAGGGCCAGCACGATCACGTCCACCCCGTGCTCGCCGTGTCCACCGCCGGCATGCTGATCCGGCGAGACGTCTTCGAGGAACTCGGCGGCTTCGACCGCCGACTGCCCCTGATGCGTGACGACGTCGACCTGTGCTGGCGCGCCCAGGCCGCCGGACACCGCGTCCTCGTCGCCCCCGAAGCGGTCGTCCGGCACGCCGAGGCCGCCTCCCGCGAGCGCCGCACCGTCGACTGCGTGGGCCGCACCGCCGCCTCCCCACACAAGGTCGACAAGGCGGGCGCCGTCTACACCCTCCTCGTCAACGCGCGTACGGCACAGCTGCCCTGGATCCTGATCCGGCTCGTCCTCGGCACCCTGCTGCGCACCGTCGCCTACCTCGTCGGCAAGGTCCCCGGACAGGCCGTCGACGAGATCCGCGGCCTGCTGGGCACCCTGCTGCGCCCCGAGCGGATCCTCGCGGGCCGCCGCAGACGCGGTCGCCCCCAGGTCGACAAGGGCGAGCTGCGCCCGCTGTTCCCGCCGCCCGGCGCGACCGTGCGGGCCACCGTCGAGCAGGTCGCGGGCAACCTCGTGGGCCGCGACGACCCCGAGGCCACCACCGGAGCCGGACGGCACGGCAGCGCCGTCGAGTCCGGGCCCGGCGGCGACGACGCGGACTTCCTGGAGATCGAGCAGTTCGCCCGACTCAAGCGCATCGCCCGCAACCCCGGCCCGATGCTCTTCCTGGTACTGCTCTTCGTCTCCCTCCTGGCCTGCCGCGGCCTGCTCGGCAGCGGGTCGCTCGCCGGCGGCGCGCTGCTGCCCGCGCCCGCCGACGCCTCCGAGCTGTGGTCGCGCTACGCCGACGGCTGGCACCCGGTGGGCGCCGGCGGCACGGAGACCGCGCCGCCCTACCTTGCGCTCGTCGCCCTGCTGTCCTCCCTGCTCCTCGGCTCCACCGGGCTCGCGGTCACCGTGCTCCTGGTGGCCTCCGTTCCGCTGGCCGGCTTCGCCGCGTACTTCGCCTCGCGCCCCCTCGTCGAGTCGCGCCTGCTGCGTGCCTGGGCGTCCGTGGTGTACGCCTTCCTGCCCGCCGCCACCGGCGCCCTCGCCGGCGGGCGCATCGGTACCGCCTTCCTGGCGATCCTGCTGCCGCTGATCGCGCGCGCGGGCATCGCCGCGAGCGGGCTGGCCCACTCCTCTGGCGCGCGCGGAAGCTGGCGCGCGACCTGGGCGTACGCCCTCCTCCTCACGTTCACCACGGCGTTCACGCCGATCGTGTGGCCCATCGCGCTGGTCCTGGGAATCGCCCTCCTCGCAGTGCGCCGAAGGGAGATCACCGCCTACGGGCCGCGTTTCCTGGCCCAGCTCGGCACCCCGCTGCTGGTCCTCGCCCCCTGGTCGCTGACGCTGCTCCCGTTCGGCTTCTTCAAGGAAGCCGGGATGCCCTACGGCGCGAGCGCGGCCTCCGCGCTCGACCTGCTCGGCGCGAGCCCCGGCGGCCCCGGAACGGTCAGCGGACTGATGCTCATCGGCGTCGTGCTCGCGGCCCTGGCCGCCCTGATGCGCGGCGAGCGGCAGCGAGCGGTGTGGGCCGCCTGGGTCGTCGCCCTGGTGGCACTCGTCTTCGCCGTGCTGTCCAACAAGTCGGCCTGGGCGGGACCGGCCACCCTCGTCTACGGCCTGGCACTGCTCGCCGCCGCCACGCTCGGCGCCGACGGGGCACGCGCGCGTGTGGCCGAGCAGAGCTTCGGCTGGCGCCAGCCGGTCGCCGCGCTCATCGCGTTCGCCTCGGCCGCCGGCCCGCTGCTGATGGCCGCAGGATGGGTCCTCGGCGGCGCCGACGGACCCGTGGAGCGCCGCGACCCGGTGCAGGTGCCCGCGTTCGTCGCCGAGGAGTCCGGCACCCGCGACCAGGCCCGCACCCTCGTCCTCGACAGCGACTCTCGCGCCCGCGTCGGCTACACCCTCGTCCGTGGCTCCGGCGCCCGGATGGGCGACGGCGAACTCGCGGCGGCGGGCGGTGAGAACACGAAGCTCAACAAGGTCGTCGCCAACCTCGTCGCGGGCTCCGGCGCGGACCAGGCGAACCAGCTCGGCGGTTTCGCCGTGCGCTATGTCCTGGTCCGCAAGGGCGCGCCCCGCGAGATGAGCCGCGTCCTGGACGCCACCCCGGGCCTGACCCGGCTCAGCCAGCAGGACGGCAGCGCCCTGTGGCGTCTGGACAGCCAGGTCTCGCGCGCCTCGATCGTCCCCAAGTCCGGCGAGGCCCTGTCCATCGCCGCCGGACCCGTCGAACTGCACACCACCATCCCCTCCGGGGGAGAGGGCCGCGTGCTGCGCCTCGCCGACACGGCGGACGCGGGCTGGACGGCGACCCTGGACGGCAAGCCGCTCACCCGCACCACCGTCGACGGCTGGGCGCAGGGCTTCGAACTGCCCGCGAGCGGCGGCAGGCTGGACGTCACCTTCGACGCCCCGATGAGCCACACCGGCTGGCTGTGGGCCCAGGGCGCGCTCGCCGTCGTCCTCGTGGTCCTCGCCCTGCCCGGGCGGCGCCGTGACGTCGACGACGATCTCCCCGAGGAGCCGGTCGTCCCCGCCCAGGACGTCACGGGCGAGGGCCGCCGCGCCCGCCGTCTGCGCGCGCAGGCCGAGGCCGAGGCGGAGGCGGAACAGTCCGCCCAGACCGACCAGGCCTTCCAGGAAGAGGGCGCCCTTCCTCCTCCGGAGGAGGCCGAGCAGGCGCCCGCGGCGGTCCCACAGCAGCAGGCGTACGACGAGTGGGACTCATCGACCTACGCGGGCGCCGAGTACGGCACCTACGGCGGCGAGCAGCACCAGGGCCAGCAGCAGTACCCGGCGGGCACCTACGAGCAGCCCTACCAGGCGGACGGCTACCAGGCGGGGCAGTACGACCCGTACGCCTACGGGGGCACGGCACCGTACGACCCGATGCAGACGTACCAGGGCTACGACGGGACCGGCCAGGGCTACGACCCGAGCACGTCCCCGCAGCCGCCGCACGGCACCGACAGTGAGCGCCCCGACGGGAGCCAGCAGTGAACCGCACCACCCTGTCCCTGATCGCCGGCGCGACCGCGCTCGCCGCCGTCACCGGATTCGCCTCGCTCAACGCGCCGGCCGCCTCCGGCGACAACACCGCCAAGGCGGTCGCCCAGCAGCCCGTGGAGCGCACCAGCCTGCTCTGCCCGCAGCCCAGCACCTCCGAGATCGCGGAGACGGCGTACACGTCGTTCACGCCCGTCACCCAGGGCGCCGTCGACAGCGGCAAGGCCGAACTGCAGGCCGCGACCCAGGAGTCGGCGGACTCCACGAGCGGCAAGAAGACCGGCAAGAAGACCGTGAAGCCCGCCCTGAAGCCGGCGGAGCCCGGCAAACCGGCCACCGGTGACGGCTCGGGATCCGAGCCGTCCGCGCTCGTCGGCACCGCCGAGGGCAAGTTCGCGCCCGGCTGGACCGTCCAGGAGACCACCGCGGTCGCCGCGGGCACCGGCCGCGGTCTGCTCGGCACCAACTGCACCGCACCGGACACCGATTTCTGGTTCCCGGGCGTCAGCACCGCCACCGGCCGTACCGACTATGTGCACTTGACCAACCCCGACGACTCGGCGGCCGTCGTCGACATCGAGCTGTACGGCAAGGACGGCACCCTCAAGTCCGCGGTGGGCGAGGGCATCACGGTCCAGCCGCACGCCAGCGAGCCCATCCTGCTGAGCACGCTCGCGAGCGGGCAGCAGAGCGACCTCACCGCCCATGTGACCGTCCGCAGCGGCCGCGTCGGCGCCACCGTCCAGGCCCTGGACGACAAGATCGGCGGCGACTGGCTGGCCGCCTCCACCGACCCGGCGGGCAGCCTCGTCATGCCGGGCATTCCCAAGGACGCCACGGCCGTGCGGCTGGTCGCCTTCGCGCCCGGCGACCAGGACGCCGACCTGAAGATCCGCCTCGCCTCGCCCTCGGGCCTGATCACACCGGCCGGCAACGAGACGCTGCACGTCAAGGCGGGCATGACCGCCGCGGCCGACCTCGGCGACGTCACGCGCGGCGAGGCCGGCTCCCTGGTGGTCACCTCCACCGGCACCTCGGTGCCCGTGGTCGCCGCCCTGCAGGTGGTGCGCGGCAAGGGCGGCAAGCAGGAGATGGCGTTCATCCCGGCCACCGGCCCGGTCGGCGCCCGCGCGACGGTCGCCGACAACAGCTCCAAGGGCACTACCCTCGCCCTGTCCGCCCCCGGTCAGACCGCCCAGGTCAAGGTCACCGCGTCCGCCGGCAGCGAGGGCGGTACGGCGGCGACGAAGACGTACACGATCAAGAGCGGTACGACCCAGGACGTCGACGCGCCGGTCCCGGCCGGGCTCAAGGGGACGTACGCCCTGACGGTCGAGTCCGTCTCCGGAGGCCCCGTCTACGCCTCCCGGACCCTCGCCTCCGCCAAGGAGGGCGTCCTCGGGTTCACGATCCAGACCCTCCCGGACGACCGCGGGACGGTCGCGGTGCCGGAGGCGGACCAGGATCTGTCGGTGCTGCTGAAGAAGTGATCCCGTACGGGTGATCCACCGGGTCCTCAAGGGAGACCTGGTGGGCGCTCCGCGGGTGCTCCCCGTAGTGGTCCGGCGGGTCTCAGTCCTCGCCGTAGCGCGGGTCCACCGTCTCCGGTGTCAGCCCCAGCAGCTCCGCGACCTGCTCCACGACGACCTCGTGCACCAGCGCCGCGCGCTCGTCGCGGCCCTTGGTGCGAATCTCGACCGGGCGACGGTAGACGACCACGCGCGCGGGATGGTCCTCGTGCGCCGGGATCGTGCCCCCCAGGGGCACCGCCTCGTCGTTCCAGCCCTCGCCGGAGCCGTCCAGACGGGGCACTTCCAGGACCATGAAGTCGATGTCGGCGAGCTGGGGCCAGCGCCGCTCGAGCCGCTCCACGGAGTCCTGCACCAGGTCCGCGAAGACCTCGGCGCGGCTCGCGGCGAGCGGTACCTGGGGCGGCGCGACGGGGCCGCGCATGCCCCTTCCGTGGCGATCACGACGGCGGGGCCCGGGTGCGGCGGCGGTGGGCGGTACAGGGGTGTCCATCACTGACGAAGAGTAGTCCCCACGAGGTCTGCGTGCCCGGCGCCCACGCGGCTGCCCGCGGCCCGGGCCGGGAAGCCCGCCGCACGTTCCGGATGTCGCAGGATGACCATTCCGGCCAAGCTTGGGCTCGATTCCGTATCTCTCCAGGACCGTCGCTCACATGGCAATTGACATGGTTTGCACCAAGTGGTGACCGGATTCAGGTCCGTTCGGGATCTCGCAACGGGATGTCGTCCCAGGTCAGGACGGGCGGTCCGAAGGCTTGTGTGGGCGGACTCACAGTACGACACGGTGGGGTGACCTGGGGGAGAGTCGTCGCGGCCCGCTCAAGAGTGCGGTACCGTCCAACGTCGTGAGCCCTGTACGTCGCTGTTCGCGAACCGCTTGCGGCCGTCCCGCCGTTGCGACGCTGACGTACGTCTACGCCGACTCGACCGCGGTCCTCGGTCCGCTCGCCACCTACGCCGAACCCCACTGCTACGACCTGTGCGCCGAGCACTCCGAGCGCCTCACCGCGCCGCGCGGCTGGGAGGTCGTCCGGCTCGCCGACGCCTCCGCTCCCTCCCGCCCCAGCGGTGACGATCTGGAAGCGCTCGCCAACGCGGTACGCGAGGCGGCCAGGCCGCAGCAGCGCACCGCCGAGGCCGGTGGCGGCGCCCGCTCGGCGGACCCGATGGAGGTCGCGCGCCGCGGCCACCTGCGGGTGCTGCGCTCGCCGGACAACTGAGCGCCCCCTCCGTATCCTCCGCCCCCTCCGTACCCAGGGTCGACCCCACTGAGCTTCCTCCCTCGGCTTCGTCCTCGGCTCCATCGAGTCGTGCACGCCCATTGACGAGGGCTTGTCGCGGACACGACGATTTTCCCGTTCGCGAGAAAACGCTTTCCGCATCGCGGAATCTCCCGCGCGGCGGAACCCGGGGAGGCGCCCGTGTACATCCAGAAACTGGAACCCGTGGCCGACTCGCTCGGCTTCTCCGCCCTCGTGGCGACCCTGCCCCTCGCCATCGTTCTCGTCCTGCTCGGCGGCGTCCGCATGAAGGCGCACCGGGCCGGCCTCATCGGCCTCCTGGCGGCCTCGCTGGTCGCCCGGCTCGCGTACGGCATGCCGGTCGGCCAGACGCTCTCCAGCGCCGCCCAGGGAGCCGTCTTCGGTCTCTTCCCCATCCTGTGGATCGTCGTCAACGCCCTGTGGGTGTACCGGATGACCGTCCGCACCCGGCACTTCGACGTCCTGCGCCGCTCGTTCGGGCGACTGTCCGACGACCCGCGCATCCAGGCACTCGTCGTCGCCTTCTGCTTCGGCGCGCTCCTGGAAGCCCTCGCGGGTTTCGGCGCGCCCGTCGCGATCTGCTCGGTGATGCTGGTCGCGCTCGGCTTCGACCCGGTGCGCGCGGCCATGGTGGCGCTGGTCGCCAACACCGCACCGGTCGCCTTCGGCGCGATGGGTACCCCGGTGGTCACACTCGCCCAAGTCACCGGCCTGCCACTGGATTCCGTCGCCTCCGTGGTGGGTCGTCAGACCCCGCTGCTGGCCCTCGTCGTGCCCCTGGTGCTCGTCGGACTGGTCGACGGTCGGCGCGGGCTGCGCGAGACCTGGGTGCCCGCCCTGGTGTGCGGAGTCGCCTTCGCCGCCGCCCAGTTCGCCGCCTCGAACTATGTCTCCGCGCAACTGGTCGACATCGGGGCCTCTTTGGCGGGTGCCGCTGCCCTGGTCGCCGTACCGCACGCGCGCAGGCCCGCCGCCGAGCCCGTACGAGCCGCGGTCCTGACCGGCGTACGCAGCGAGGACCTGGACCAGGAGGACCCGCGCCCCGAGGTCGTGCGCGCCTACGCCCCGTACGCGCTGATCGTCGTCATCTTCTCGATCGCGCAGATCCCGCCGGTCAAGGACTGGCTGGCGCGTGCGACCCGTACGTACGACTGGCCCTTCCTGGACGTCGTCACCTCCGAAGGCAAGCCGGTCGGGGGCAATGTCCTCACCCTCCCCCTCGTGTCGACCGGCGGGACCCTCGTCCTGCTCGCCGGGCTGTGCACGGCCGTCGTACTCGGGGTGCACGCGCGTGTGGCGGTCGAGGAATGGGCCGCGACGGTGCACGAGTTGAGGTTCGCGATCCTGACCGTGACGTCCGTGCTGGCCCTCGCCTACGTCATGAACCTGTCCGGACAGGCGGCCACGATCGGCCACTTCGTGGCGGCGGCCGGAGCGGGACTCGCCTTCTTGTCACCCGTTCTGGGCTGGTTCGGCGTGGCGGTGTCCGGCTCGGACACCTCGGCGAACGCCCTTTTCGGCGCCCTCCAGGTGAGCGCCGCCCACGAGTCGGGGCTGTCACCCGAACTGCTCGCTGCCGCCAACAGTTCGGGCGGAGTGCTCGGCAAGATGATCTCGCCGCAGAACCTGACCATCGCGTGCGCGGCGGTCGGGCTCGCGGGCCGCGAGGGCGACCTGTTGCGCAAAGTGCTCCCGTGGAGCGCCGGGCTGCTGCTGATCATGTGCCTGATCGTGCTGGGCCAGAGCTCGCCGGTCCTCGACTGGATGCTGCCCTGACGGCCGGATTCCACCTCGCACGTTACCCCCGGGTGACGGTTGGGGCTCCCAGATGACGGGTGAGCGTCCGATCGGCCCCTTCACGGCGTGCTGTCAGCCGGTACGGGTAGTTTGGGGCGACCGAAGTGGACTTCTGGAAGGTTGGCCGTGACTGCTGATCTGTCGCAGCTCGTGAAGGCGTACGACGTACGCGGGGTGGTCCCGGACCAGTGGGACGAGCCGATGGCCGAGCTGTTCGGGGCGGCCTTCGTCCAGGTGACCGGAGCGGACGCCATCGTGATCGGGCACGACATGCGGCCCTCGTCGCCCGGCCTGTCGCGCGCCTTCGCACGCGGGGCGGCGGCACGCGGTGTCGACGTGACCGAAATCGGCCTGTGCTCCACCGACCAGCTCTACTACGCCTCGGGTGCGTTCGACCTGCCGGGCGCCATGTTCACGGCTTCGCACAACCCCGCCCAGTACAACGGCATCAAGATGTGCCGCGCGGGCGCCGCCCCGGTCGGTCAGGACACCGGTCTGGCCGAGATCCGCGAACTCGTGGAGTCCTGGCTCGACTCGGGCCTCCCGGCCTCCGACGCGACGCCGGGAACGATCACGCAGCGGGACACGTTGGAGGACTACTCGGCGTACCTCCGCTCGCTCGTCGACCTGACCGGCATCCGCCCCCTGAAGGTCGTGGTCGACGCGGGCAACGGCATGGGCGGGCACACGGTGCCCACCGTCTTCGCGGGCCTCCCCCTCGACCTCGTGCCCATGTACTTCGAGCTGGACGGCACGTTCCCGAACCACGAGGCGAACCCGCTGGACCCGGCGAACCTCGTCGACCTCCAGCAGCGCGTGCGCGAGGAGAGCGCCGACATCGGCATCGCCTTCGACGGCGACGCGGACCGCTGCTTCGTCGTCGACGAGAACGGCGACCCGGTCTCCCCGTCCGCGATCACCGCCCTGGTCGCCGCCCGCGAACTCGGCAAGCACGGCGGCGGCACGGTCATCCACAACCTCATCACCTCCTGGTCGGTGCCCGAGGTCGTCCGCGAGCATGGCGGCACCCCGGTCCGCACCCGCGTCGGCCACTCCTTCATCAAGGCCGAAATGGCCCGTACCGGCGCGATCTTCGGCGGCGAGCACTCCGCGCACTACTACTTCCGCGACTTCTGGAACGCCGACACGGGCATGCTGGCCGCCCTGCACGTCCTGGCCACCCTCGGTGGCCAGGACGGCCCGCTCTCCCAGCTCGTCGCCGAGTACGACCGCTACGTCGGCTCCGGCGAGATCAACTCCACGGTCGACGACCAGACGGCCCGCCTCGCCGCGATCAGGGCCGCGTACGAGGGCCGCGAGGGCGTCACCATCGACGAGCTCGACGGCCTGACCGTCACCGCGGACGACTCATGGTTCAACGTCCGCCCCTCCAACACGGAGCCCCTCCTCCGCCTGAACACGGAGGCGAGGGACGAGGCGACGATGGCGAAGGTACGAGACGAGGTACTGGAAATCATCAGGGGCTGAACACGGGGCTGGTCGCGCAGTTCCCCGCGCCCCTGAAAACCTCCACCTGGCCCGCGTCTTCAGCCCGTCCGGCGTGTGAGGACGAGGCTGGGGGCCGATGCTCCACCCACCCTGGGCCAGCCCGCGTCTCCAGCCCGTCCGGCGTTCGAGGACGAGGTCGAAGGCCGATGCCCCACCCACCCCCGGCCCGCACCATCCAGCCCGTCCGGCGTTTGAGGACGAGCCCTTCGGGCGATGCGGGGGTCCAGGGGGCGCGGCGCCCCTGGCGGGGTGCAGGGGCGGAGCCCCTGGGGATGGGACGGGTAAGGGCGGCGGGGGCGAAATCCGCACGCCCCCACACCCCGGCACCCCACCCCCCACAGCGGTACGCTGACCAGGCCGCATCCACCCTGTTCGAAAGGACACCCCATGCCGCTCGAAGCCGGCCTCCTGGAGATCCTCGCCTGCCCGGCCTGCCACGCCCCGCTCAAGGAGCAGGAGAGCGAGCTGCTCTGCACAGGCCAGGACTGCGGCCTCGCCTACCCCGTCCGGGACGGCATCCCCGTACTGCTCGTCGACGAGGCCCGCCGCCCGGCGTAAACCCCACCCGACGACACCCAGACGACACCCGACGACCCCCACCACACAGGCGAATCAGGCGACAGAGGCAACACACCGGCGATCGGGAGGCTGCCGACCCATGCTCGACGAATCGCTGCTCGACGACCCAGAGGCGCTCGCCCGCGCCGACCGTCGCGAGCTGCTCCGGGGCGCCGCCGAGGCCGGCGCCCGTGTGCGTACCGCGGTCCGGCACGCCACGGAGGCCGGAATCGCGGAACTGAAGCCGGACGGCCGCCCACGCGCCGTCCTGATCGCCGGCCCCGGCCTGGCCGCCACAGGCGTCGCCGAACTGCTCGGCACACTCGCCGGGGCGAGCTGCCCCACCACCCGGCTCACCCCCACTGGCGTCGCCCCTGCAGCAGGCGCCCTCCGCTGGGAACTGCCCGGCTGGGCGGGCCCGGTGGACCTCCTGCTGATCGCCACCCCCGACGGCAGCGAACCAGGCCTCGAACTCCTGGTCGAGCAGGCGTACCGGCGCGGCTGCTCCGTCGTGGCGGTGGCCCCCGCCGGCACCCCGATCGTGGAGTCCGTACAGGGCACGCACGGCCTGTTCGTACCGATGGCGACCGCCCCGTACGAGCCGGCCGAACCCCTCGCGGCCTCCGCCCCCGGCGTCCTGTGGGCCCTACTCACCCCGCTGCTCGTGCTATTGGACCGCACCGGTCTGGTCTCCGCCCCGCCTGAGGCGCTGGAGAAAGTCGCCGACCGCCTCGACCGCGTCGCCGAGCGCTGCGGCCCGGCCATCGCGCCCTACAGCAACCCGGCCAAGTCACTCGCCGCCGAGCTCGCCGAGGCACTCCCGGTGATCTGGACGGAGGGCACCTCCGCCGGCCCCGCTGGCCGCCGCTTCACCGCCGCGCTCGCGGAACTGGCGGGCCGCCCCGCCCTCACCGCCGAACTCCCCGAGGCACTCGCCTGCCACAGCGTGCTGCTCGCGGGCGCACTCGCCGCCGGCGCCGACCCCGACGACTTCTTCCGCGACCGCGTGGAAGAGGCCCAGGCCCTGCACGCGCGCGTGGTGCTCCTGCGCGACCGCCCGGCCGGCGGCCTCACCGCCGCCCCGGCCGCCCGCGAGCTCGCCCTCAGCCACGACACCGCGATCAGCGAGCTCGAACCGGAGGAGGGCGGAGAACTGGAGACCCTCGCGGAACTGATCGCCGTCACGGATTTCGCCGCCGTTTACCTGGCGCTCGCTTCAGGGGCCTGATCTTGTAGCCAGGCAACCGAGCAGCCTTTGCCGACCCGGGCCCCTGACCAGCGCAGCGTACGTACGGAGAGAACGACACACATGGACCGCCTCGACAACACCGTCCGCCCCTACGCCTGGGGCTCGACCACCGCCATCCCGCGGCTGCTCGGCGTCGAGCCGACCGGCGAACCGCAGGCGGAGATGTGGATGGGCGCCCACCCGGGCGCACCCTCCCGCACGGCACGCGGTCCCCTCGACGAGGTCATCGGCGAGGACCCCGAGAAGGAGCTCGGCCATGCGGCCGTCGCCAAGTTCGGCCCCCGCTTGCCGTTCCTGCTCAAGATCCTCGCCGCGGGCGCGCCCCTCTCCCTCCAGGTGCACCCCAACCTCGAACAGGCGAAGGAGGGGTACGAGGACGAGGAGCTCCGCGGCATCCCGATAGACGCCTCGCACCGCAACTACAAGGACGCCAACCACAAGCCCGAACTGATCTGTGCCCTCACCGAGTTCGACGGTCTGTGCGGTTTCCGCAGCCCGGACGACGCCGCCGAACTGCTCGCGGGCCTGGACGTCGACTCCCTCAAGCCCTACGTCGACCTGCTGCACGCCCACCCGGAGGACGCGGCGCTGCGCGAGGTCCTGACGGCGATACTGAGCGCGGACCCCGACGCCATGGCCCACACGGTCACCGAGGCCGCGGCCGCCTGCGACCGCCTCGGCGGGGCCTACGCCCCCTACGCCGACATCGCCCACCACTACCCGGGCGACCCCGGCGTCATCGCCGCGATGCTCCTCAACTACGTCCAACTCCAGCCCGGCGAGGCCCTGTTCCTCGGCGCCGGCGTCCCGCACGCCTATCTGAACGGCCTCGGCGTCGAAATCATGGCCAACAGCGACAACGTCCTGCGCTGCGGCCTGACCCCCAAGCACGTCGACGTTCCCGAACTCCTGCGCATCGTCCGCTTCGAGGCGAGCGACCCCGGCGTCCTGCGCCCGGAGGCGTCCCCCGACGGCGAGGAGGTCTACGAGACCCCCATCGACGAGTTCCGCCTCTCCCGATACGCCCTCGCGGAAGGCGCCGCCCCGCACGACCTCACGCGCGAGACCCCGCAGATCCTGCTCTGCACGGCGGGTTCCGTACGCGCCGACGGCAGCACGCTCGCCCCCGGCGAGTCGGTCTTCGTACCGGCGGGCGAAAAGGCAGAGGTGTCCGGGTCCGGCACGATCTTCCGTGCGACAGTGGTGGCCTGACGGGGCGGCTGTGGCGGCCAGACGTACCGCCGCCGGACCGGGCTGCAACAATGGCCCACCGCAAAGGGCGGGCAAAGCCCGGACCGGCGTACGAGGGTACGAACGGGGCCCGGACGGCGTACGAAGGGACAGCAGGAGCACATGAGCGCTTCAGGCGGCACCAGAGCGATCGTGGCGGCACTCGGCGCCAATCTCGCGATCGCGGCATCGAAGTTCGTGGCGTTCGCCTTCAGCGGCTCGTCCTCGATGCTCGCCGAGGGCGTCCACTCGCTCGCCGACTCCGGCAACCAGGCCCTGCTCCTGATCGGCGGCAAGAAGGCCCAGCGCGAGGCGACCCCCCAGCACCCCTTCGGCTACGGCCGCGAGCGCTACATCTACGCCTTCCTCGTCTCGATCGTCCTCTTCTCCGTCGGCGGCATGTTCGCCGTCTACGAGGGCTACGAGAAGATCAAACACCCGCACGAGATCGAACACTGGTACTGGCCGGTGGGTGTCCTGGTGTTCGCGATCATCGCCGAGGGCTTCTCCTTCCGTACGGCCATCAAGGAGTCCAACGAACTGCGCGGCGCGCACTCCTGGTCGCAGTTCATCCGCCGCGCCAAGGCCCCTGAGCTGCCGGTCGTCCTCCTGGAGGACTTCGGCGCGCTCATCGGTCTGGTCCTCGCCCTCGGCGGCGTCGGCCTCGCCCTGCTCACGGGCGACGGCGTCTGGGACGGCATCGGCACGCTCTGCATCGGCATCCTGCTCATCCTGATCGCGCTGGTCCTCGCCGCGGAGACCAAGTCCCTCCTGCTGGGCGAGGCCGCGGGCGTCGAAGAGGTCAAGAAGATCGAGGCCTCGATCGTCGACGGCCACACGGTCACCGGCATCATCCACATGCGCACGCTCCACCTCGGCCCGGAGGAGCTCCTGGTCGCCGCGAAGATCGCCGTCCAGCACGACGACACGGCCGCCGAGGTCGCCACCGCGATCAACGCCGCCGAGTCCCGCATCCGCGTCGCCGTCCCGATCGCCCGAGTGATCTACCTGGAACCGGACATCTACAGCGAGGCGGAAGCGGCCAAGGGGTCGGACCCCGAGGCGACCCCCGGGGGCCCCGCCCAGACTCCTTCCGAGCACTGATCCACCCGAAGACGAGCTCCCCCACCTCTCCCAGGGACAGCGGGCCCGACCCCCGGCCAACGCCCCTCGATGCCGTTCGAGCCAGTCCGCGACCTTGTCCGGAACGCGCGTTGGCCGGAGCCGGGCTGGGGCGGCCCGGGGCGACCGGTGTAGCTTGGTGACTGAGCCAGACGTCGCTGCTGATGGCGGTCGGGCGGTCCCACCGCGGACCGGCCGAGGGAGAGAGGGCCTCCGACGGACTGCGCTGCGCGCATCAGGCACGCCTGTGCCCTGTTGCGGGGTACGTACGTGCCCTGCGCGGGCATGCGTATGCCCGCGCCGCGCAGACAGCCGTATCCACCTCGCCCCAATCCAGACCACGAGGAGCAGCTCGCAATGACGACTGTCGACAACCGACAGGACTTCAAGGTCGCCGACCTCTCCCTGGCCGAGTTCGGCCGCAAGGAGATCACCCTCGCCGAGCACGAGATGCCCGGCCTGATGTCGATCCGCAAGGAGTACGCCGCCGCGCAGCCCCTCGCGGGCGCCCGCGTCACCGGCTCCCTGCACATGACGGTGCAGACCGCCGTCCTCATCGAGACCCTGGTCGCCCTCGGCGCCGAGGTCCGCTGGGCCTCCTGCAACATCTTCTCCACCCAGGACCACGCCGCCGCCGCCATCGCGGTCGGCCCGAACGGCACGCCCGACAACCCGCAGGGCGTCCCGGTCTTCGCCTGGAAGGGCGAGACCCTGGAGGAGTACTGGTGGTGCACGGAGCAGGCTCTGACCTGGCCGAACACCCCCACCGGCGGCCCGAACATGATCCTGGACGACGGCGGTGACGCCACCCTCCTCGTGCACAACGGCGTCAAGTACGAGAAGGACGGCAAGGTCCCCTCGGTCGACACCGCCGAGAACGAGGAGCACCGCGTCGTCCTCGAACTCCTCAACCGCACCATCACCGACGGCTCGCAGAAGTGGACCCAGCTCGCCTCGGAGATCCGCGGCGTGACCGAGGAGACCACGACGGGCGTGCACCGCCTGTACGAGATGCACCGCGACGGCACCCTCCTGTTCCCGGCGATCAACGTGAACGACGCCGTCACCAAGTCGAAGTTCGACAACAAGTACGGCTGCCGCCACTCCCTGATCGACGGCATCAACCGCGCCACCGACGTCCTGATCGGCGGCAAGTCCGCCGTCGTCTGCGGCTACGGCGACGTGGGCAAGGGCTGCGCGGAGTCCCTGCGCGGCCAGGGCGCCCGGGTGATCATCACCGAGATCGACCCGATCTGCGCGCTGCAGGCGGCGATGGACGGCTACCAGGTCACGACCCTCGACGAGGTCATCGACAAGGCCGACATCTTCGTCACCACGACCGGCAACAAGGACATCATCATGGCCACGGACATGGCCAAGATGAAGCACCAGGCGATCGTGGGCAACATCGGCCACTTCGACAACGAGATCGACATGGCCGGCCTCGCGCAGATCCCGGGCATCGTCAAGGACGAGGTCAAGCCGCAGGTCCACACCTGGACGTTTTCCGACGGCAAGGTGATCATCGTCCTGTCCGAGGGCCGCCTGCTGAACCTGGGCAACGCCACCGGCCACCCCTCGTTCGTGATGTCCAACTCGTTCGCGGACCAGACCCTGGCCCAGATCGAGCTGTACACCAAGCCCGAGGAGTACCCGATCGACGTCTACGTGCTGCCCAAGCACCTCGACGAGAAGGTCGCCCGTCTCCACCTCGACGCCCTCGGCGTCAAGCTCACCACGCTCCGCCCGGAGCAGGCCGCCTACATCGGCGTAGAGGTCGAGGGCCCGTACAAGTCGGACCACTACCGCTACTGAGCACCCCGCCGAGCAGCGGTACCACCGCTCGGCACACGGATGTCAGCAGGCCCCTGCCCCCGTGGCGGGGGCCTGTCCCCGATGAGGACCTGAACGCCCATGCCCCGCGGTCGTTATTCGCTCCATGATCCGCACGATCACACCCCCCTCGCGGAAGAACACTTCCACTGCGCGCCCGGCCCCTCCGGCTGGCGCTATGTCTCCCAACTGACCACCCCCTCCGGGGATCACGCCGGCTCCGTCGATCTGGCCCTCGACGAGCTCGGCCGCCCCATCCGTCTCGAACTGCACGCCGCGAGCTGGCAGGTGCGCGGCGCCGCCCTCGACGGCGTCACCTGGGTCCGCACCGATCCCACCGGCACCGAGGCCACCGAAGGCAATGTCCGCGCCCACGCCTTCACCGGCACGTCTCCCGCGTTCCTCATCGCCACCGCCCGTCTCCTGCGCCTCACCCCCGATGCCCCCGCGATCCGCGTACGCCTCGTCGCCTTCACCGACCCGGTCCTCGCCCCCCGCACCGTCGACCAGTCCTGGGCCTTGATCTCGAGAGAAACACACGCTACTGACAACGGCCCCCTGACTGTGGACGAATACCAGGTCACAGCCCTGGACACAGGGGAGCAGCACGCGGTGCACCTCGCGGGAGACGTGGTCCTGGCAGCGCCCGGCATAGAGCTCGAGCACCTCGAATCCCCGCCGTCGGTCTTCGCCTGACGACGCCGTGGCACGGTTCGGAGCAGGTTCAGGCGGGCGGTGCGAACCCGGTCGCGGGGCGTTCGACCGGCTCGTCCCGCGGCGCCTGCTGCGCCGACGCTGCCGGACGCTCCGGGGCCGCGGAGACCGAGGGATACGAGTCCCCCGCCGCTGCCGGTGACGAGGGAGCCGCCGATGGATAGGCGTAAGCCCCCGGTTGCCGCGCGACCGGGCCACCGCCCGCGCCGGGCATCCCGGCGACGAGCCCAGCCGGGCCCCCGTACACCGCCGGAGCGGTCCCGCCGCCGAAGGCCCGCCGAGCGTCGCGCGCCTGTCGTTCCTGCACCACGGCCGCCAGATACGCGGCCGCCGGAACACCCTGCGGCGCCGGAGCCCCCGTGCGGGCGGCTAGATCGGACGCGAGCCGCTTCGCCATGGCACCACCGACCTGAGGATCCAGCTGCTGCATCCGCGTCAGGTACTGGCGAATGGCCAGCCACAGCCCGTCTGGCACGGCCGACAGATCAAGACCGGAGAACCGCCCCGCCAGCCAGGGCGGGGGTGGGGGCACGAAGGCTGTACGTCCGACCGGAATCCGCTCCCGCACGACCAGGGTCCCCGCGAAGACGTCACCGAGCCGCCGCCCCCGAGCCGACACGAGCGACGCGATGCAGGCGATGATCCCGAACGTCATCAGAAACTCGACCACACCGATCGCACCACGCACCAACGCGTGCCGGAACCGGATCGGCCCCCCGTCGTCCCGCACCACCCGCAGCCCGAAGGCCAGCTTCCCCAGCGAACGGCCGTGGCTGAGCGTCTCGACCGCGATCGGCC